>NZ_JAOWID010000006.1:0-630 GCF_030332285.1 Citrobacter sp. Cu096 | reverse complement strand
TCTTTCTTTTTCGGGCCTATGCTCCGGACTAATTTATCTGAATGTAACAGGGGATAAAATATAATAGAATTGATATTTAACGCAGAGTACCCCTCGTCCATTTCGCCATTGTATATCCATATGTTTTTTTCATAACCACCAATAAAACCCTCAGTTAAATATGGAAAATAATCTTTCGAGATTAAACCATCGCTGTTGATTCTTTGATCACCACCACCTTGATTCGCCGCAAGGTAATCAAATTCCAGCCTGATGCTACTTTCTACCGACTCTACATCCTGACCAAACTGTAGAGTATTTTTGTATTGCAACCGTATATTAGCCACAGACAGATGCCATTGACAACGCCCCCCGCCATGCCGGGCAAGTTTCACATCATAGAAGTTCTTTGTACTATCTTTTTGGGATAACGGAAATTCCATTGAGTTATACCCGGGAACTTCATAAGCTTCCCCGGACGAATTATGCCGGGTGTGCTTACATATTTCTGAACGATAAATCACCTTCAATGGAAGCACAACCAGTTCTGCAGGTATTTTTACGCCCACCGTGACCCATTGGGTATCTTCTGGTGGAGATAATGTCCGGTTCCGCTCTGAAACACAACCCGATAAGATTACCAGTGGAGCG
>NZ_JAOWID010000005.1:0-243 GCF_030332285.1 Citrobacter sp. Cu096 | reverse complement strand
TTGCATCCGTAGCTCAGCTGGATAGAGTACTCGGCTACGAACCGAGCGGTCGGAGGTTCGAATCCTCCCGGATGCACCATTTTCTCTGCAATAACGCATTAGCGTTGTTACGGAAAACGATATCACTTTAGCAGTGATATCAAATCTGCAGTAAGTAAGTTTCCCTGATGCATCCGTAGCTCAGCTGGATAGAGTACTCGGCTACGAACCGAGCGGTCGGAGGTTCGAATCCTCCCGGATGCA
>NZ_JAOWID010000004.1:0-281 GCF_030332285.1 Citrobacter sp. Cu096 | reverse complement strand
CACACTACCATCGGCGCTACGGCGTTTCACTTCTGAGTTCGGCATGGGGTCAGGTGGGACCACCGCGCTACAGCCGCCAGACAAATTCTTTTCTAAGTGCCGAACTTAAACCGAAAAACTGGTGCTGATACCCAGAGTCGAACTGGGGACCTCACCCTTACCAAGGGTGCGCTCTACCAACTGAGCCATATCAGCACACTAAATTTGATGCCTGGCAGTTCCCTACTCTCGCATGGGGAGACCCCACACTACCATCGGCGCTACGGCGTTTCACTTCTGAG
>NZ_JAOWID010000003.1:0-256 GCF_030332285.1 Citrobacter sp. Cu096 | reverse complement strand
GCTTGTAGCTCAGGTGGTTAGAGCGCACCCCTGATAAGGGTGAGGTCGGTGGTTCAAGTCCACTCAGGCCTACCAAATTCTTTCTGATACCGCGTTGTGAAACGACTCGCATACTTCAGTATGCTTCGCCGCTCCACGCCTTGTCTCAGCAAGAATTAAGGTGAATGAGATAACTACGATGGGGCTATAGCTCAGCTGGGAGAGCGCCTGCTTTGCACGCAGGAGGTCTGCGGTTCGATCCCGCATAGCTCCACCA
>NZ_JAOWID010000002.1:0-211 GCF_030332285.1 Citrobacter sp. Cu096 | reverse complement strand
CTCAGAAGTGAAACGCCGTAGCGCCGATGGTAGTGTGGGGTCTCCCCATGCGAGAGTAGGGAACTGCCAGGCATCAAATTGCAGTAAACCGGGATGTATAATCCGGGTAGTGACAAAGAAATTCGGTGGAGCGGTAGTTCAGTTGGTTAGAATACCTGCCTGTCACGCAGGGGGTCGCGGGTTCGAGTCCCGTCCGTTCCGCCACTTATTA
>NZ_JAOWID010000001.1:0-180600 GCF_030332285.1 Citrobacter sp. Cu096 | reverse complement strand
AGCACCAGGGAGGATAACGTTGCTTCAGCAACGGCCCGCAGGGCGAGGCGCAGCCGAGTAATCCTCCCGGATGCACCATCATCTTCTCCGAGATAGCAGCAAAACTGTTGTTTCATGGTCTGCGAGATAATCACCAGTACTTTTCCCCCGTAGAATCATTTCCACCAACACTCAGAATCCTCTTCATTCGCTGTCAGCGACAAAATCAATCAATTACGATAAAATAACGTCTGGTCATTCGGCTTGTGAGAAGACGATGTACGAACGTTATGCGGGTTTGATTTTTGATATGGATGGCACCATCCTGGATACCGAGCCAACGCACCGTAAGGCGTGGCATGAGGTATTGGGGCATTATGGGTTGCGTTTTGATGAACAAGCCATGGTCGCCCTCAATGGCTCCCCAACGTGGCGTATTGCCCAGTCGGTAATTGAATTGAATCATGCCGATCTTGATCCCCATGCCTTAGCGCGTGAGAAAACCGACAAGGTGAGAAGCATGTTGCTGGACAGCGTCCAGCCTCTGCCGTTGGTTGACGTCGTGAAAGCCTGGCATGGGCGTCGGCCTATGGCGGTAGGAACGGGGAGTGAGAGCGCGATTGCAGAAGCGCTGCTCGCTCACCTTGGACTGCGTCGCTATTTTGATGCTGTCGTCGCAGCCGATCACGTACAACGCCACAAACCTGCTCCTGATACGTTTTTGCTCTGTGCTGAACGCATGGGTGTTGAACCGGCGCGTTGCGTCGTGTTTGAAGATGCCGATTTTGGACTTCAGGCGGCGCGTGCCGCAGGAATGGACGCCGTGGATGTCCGGTTATTGTGAGTGATGGACTGTCGCTCCTGTCACTGTTTGCCAGCAGTTTTCTCAGCGCCACGCTATTACCCGGCAATTCTGAAGTTGTTTTAGTTGCTTTGCTGGTCTCCGGGGTAAGTCATCCCTGGGTCTTAGTCTTAACAGCAACAATGGGTAATAGCCTTGGAGGGTTAACTAACGTTATCCTTGGGCGTTTCTTTCCATTGCGTAAAACATCGCGCTGGCAAGAAAAAGCCACTGGCTGGCTGCGGCGCTATGGCGCTGTCACACTATTATTAAGCTGGATGCCGGTTATAGGTGATTTATTGTGCCTGTTAGCTGGATGGATGCGCATCTCGTGGGGTCCAGTTCTCTTTTTCTTATGCCTTGGCAAGGCGCTGCGCTATGTTGTTGTCGCGGCGGTTACGACGCAAGGCATTATGTGGTGGCACTAATTGTGTTGTGAGATAGCCTTCAGGGTAACCAATACCATTATGCTAATTAAAACGATTTTGACAGGCGGGAGGTCAATTTGATCCCGGACGTATCACAGGCGCTGGCCTGGCTGGAAAACCATCCTCAGGCGTTAAAGGGGATTCAACGTGGGCTGGAGCGCGAAACGCTGCGTGTTAATGCAGACGGGTCATTAGCAACAACAGGCCATCCTGAGGTGTTAGGCTCAGCGCTAACGCATAAATGGATAACGACTGACTTTGCCGAAGCGCTGCTGGAATTTATCACTCCGCCAGGCGATGACATTGAGAAAATGCTCACGTTCATGCGCGACCTGCATCGGTATACCGCCAGAAACCTGGGCGACGAGCGTATGTGGCCGTTGAGCATGCCTTGCTATATTGCCGAAGGCCAGGATATCGAACTGGCGCAGTACGGCACGTCTAATACTGGTCGTCTGAAGACGCTGTACCGTGAAGGCCTTAAAAACCGTTACGGCGCATTGATGCAGACTATCTCCGGCGTACACTACAATTTCTCCCTGCCAATGGCCTTCTGGCAGGCGAAGTGCGGCGTAACCGAAGGCGAAGATGCTAAAGAGAAGATCTCTGCGGGCTACTTCCGTCTGATTCGCAACTACTACCGTTTTGGTTGGGTGATCCCGTATCTGTTTGGCGCCTCTCCGGCCATTTGTTCCTCCTTCCTGCAAGGAAAACCGACAACCCTTCCGTTTGAAAAAACTGACTGCGGGATGTACTACCTGCCGTACGCAACATCGTTGCGTCTGAGTGATTTGGGCTATACCAATAAGTCGCAAAGTAATCTCGGAATTACGTTTAACGATTTGCATGAGTATGTGGCAGGATTAAAGCGCGCGATTAAAACGCCTTCCGAGGAGTATGCAGCGATCGGTCTGGAGAAGGAGGGTAAGCGCCTGCAAATCAACAGCAACGTTCTTCAGATTGAAAATGAGCTGTATGCGCCTATCCGCCCGAAACGTGTTACTCGTCGTGGTGAAACACCATCTGATGCGCTTCTGCGTGGCGGCATTGAATACATCGAAGTACGCTCGCTGGATATTAATCCGTTCTCACCGATCGGCGTTGACGAGCAGCAGGTGCGCTTCCTCGATCTGTTTATGGTCTGGTGTGCTCTTGCTGATGCCCCGGAAATGAGCAGTGATGAATTGCTGTGTGCGCGTAAAAACTGGAATCGTGTGATTCTCGAAGGTCGTAAGCCAGGGCTGACGTTAGGTATTGGCTGTGAAGCCGCCCAGTTCCCGCTGCCTAAAGTGGGTAAAGATCTGTTCCGTGATCTGAAACGTGTGGCACAAACGCTGGACAGCATCGATGGGGGAGAGGAGTATCAGAAGATCTGTGATCAACTGGTGGCCTGTTTTGACAATCCTGAACTGACTTTCTCTGCCCGGATCCTGCGGTCTATGATTGATGAAGGCATTGGCGGTACGGGCAAAGCGCTGGGTGAGGCTTACCGAAATCTGCTGCGTGAAGAGCCATTAGAAATATTGCAGGAAGCTGAATTTATTGCTGAAACCGAGGCTTCAAAGCGTCGTCAGCAGGAGATAGAAGCGGCTGATACTGAGCCGTTTAGCGTGTGGCTGGAAAAGCACGCTTGATACAAAAGAAAAAGGCCACTCGGGAGTGGCCAAAATTTCATCTCTGAAAACAGGGATGATGATAACAAATGCGCGTCTTTCATATACTCAGACTCGCCCCGGAACAAAGAGTTCAGATTATTTTAAAAAAATTTATCGGAGGTGGCTAAATGCCGTTGTTAGATAGTTTTACTGTCGATCACACCCGGATGGAAGCTCCCGCAGTCCGGGTTGCAAAAACGATGAATACCCCGCATGGCGACGCAATCACCGTGTTTGATCTACGTTTCTGCATTCCGAACAAAGAAGTGATGCCTGAGAAAGGTATCCATACGCTGGAGCACCTGTTTGCAGGTTTTATGCGTAACCACCTCAACGGTAACGGCGTTGAAATTATCGATATCTCTCCGATGGGATGCCGTACCGGCTTTTACATGAGCCTGATTGGTACGCCGGACGAGCAGCGTGTTGCCGATGCATGGAAAGCGGCGATGGCGGACGTGCTGAAAGTGCAGGATCAGAATCAGATCCCGGAACTGAACGTTTACCAGTGCGGTACGTATCAGATGCACTCTCTTAGCGAAGCACAGGATATCGCGCGTCATATTCTGGAGCATGGTGTGCGCGTGAACAGCAATGAAGAGCTGGCGTTGCCGAAAGAGAAACTGCAGGAATTGCATATTTAGTCTTATTAATTAGCTGTTCTTGTATTGAAATCAACCCCGGCTTATCACCGGGGTTTTTTATTTCGCTATATAATCCAGAGCTATTATATTTACGACGGGAATATAATCTCGTCCAATTAATTCATAACCTGCTAAATAATAAAATGTGATCTGGCAGGCAGAAAATAATGGATAATTAACGATGCCATCTCACACCGATCACATAAATAAAAAAACATAAATAATTAATAGAAAAACATAATGGAATACGCCAGGTATCCAGGTAATAAAAAGACTCTTTTCATTGCTGGTGGATGGGGTTTTTATCAAATCTTATCTGGTATACATTAAACTTTAGGGATAAAAAATGAAGGTGAAATATTTAGCGCTTGTGGTCGGCGCTTGCTTTTCGCATAACCTTTGGGCAGCAAATACCACTATTGAACAGCGTCTTGCCGAGCTGGAGCAGCGCGTGATTAAGGCCGAACAGCGAGCCGCAGATGCTGAATCGCAAATTCGCTCGCTGAAGCAGCAGCAAGTAGCCGCAGCGCCGACGGTGCAAGTACAGTCTGCTGAACCCACCGCCTCTACGGAAAATCCACCCAAGTTAACGCTATCCGGTTTTAGCGATATTAAGTTCTATGGCGACGTTGAGTTTAACATGGATGCGGCAAGCCGCTCTGGTAGTCTGACATCAACCCGAACCTCGGCAAATAAAGATTGGGCACCTGGAACGAATGAACGTTGGGATATCAACGGGCGTCTGCTATTGGGGTTTGATGGCTACCAACGACTGAATAACGGTAATTTTGCCGGATTCTCGGTTCAGCCCCTGGCAGACCTGACCGGAAAAATGAACCTCGATGATGCGGTGTTCTTTTTTGGTCAGGAAAAAGACTGGAAAATTAAGGTGGGACGTTTTGAAGCGTACGATATGTTCCCGCTGAATCAGGATACGTTTATTGAATATTCAGGTAATACGGCGAATGACCTTTACAGCGATGGCTATGGCTATATTTATATGATGAAAGAGGGGCGTGGACGTAGCGACAGCGGCGGTAATTTCCTGATCAGTAAAACCATCGATAACTGGTATTTTGAAGTGAATACATTGATGGAAAATGGCAGTACGCTCTATACCGAGAAGCAGTACCACGGAATGGACTTAACCAATGATAAAAACGTGGCTTACGTGCGCCCGGTGATCGCCTGGCAAAACGGGCGTTTCTCTACGGCGGTGGCGATGGAAAGTAACGTCGTCAATAATGCCTACGGCTATTATGAGAACGGGAAGTGGATCGATCAGTCCGATCGTACGGGGTATGGTTTTACCATGACCTGGGACGGACAAAAAACCGATCCGGAAGATGGCGCGGTGATTAACCTGAATACTGCTTATATGGACGCGACCGATGAGACCGATTTTACCGCTGGGGTGAACGCGTTGTGGCATCGATTCGAACTGGGCTATATCTATGCGCATAACAATATTGATGCTTTCAATGCCGCTAACCTGGGGGCCGTTTGCGAGGAAGACTGCTGGATCACCGATCCGGGCAGCTATGACATTCACACCATTCATGCCTCATACTTATTCCCTAACGTAATGAATATGAAAAACTTTAATATCTATCTCGGTGCTTATGCCTCATGGGTTGAGGCCGATCCGAACAGTGGCGACAATAGTGAAGATGCACGTTACGGCGGACGCCTGAGATTCAAATATTATTTCTGATGCTGGCCACAATAAAAAAGGGATCCGCAGATCCCTTTTTTTCAGATAGTTAGTGCGCGCCACCGCCGCCGCCGCCCGCGCCGAAGGGGGGTTTAGCGAACCACACCAGACCAAGCAGAACCAGGAAGATCCCCGCCGACATCCAGAAGATTTCGTTGGCTGAAATAATCAGACCCTGATTAGTGATTTGCTGGGCTATCCATCCTGACGCTTGCTGGTGCGTCATCCCTAAATCCTGCAGCTTGTCGTACATTGCCTGAGCATTTGGGTTGTAGGGATTAACGGATTCCGTTAGCTGCGCATGATGCAGCGACTCACGGTTAGTCCACATCGTTGTTGTAATCGATGTACCAATAGAGCCGGCCAGCGTTCGCGTAAAGTTAGACAAGCTCGATGCAGCCGCCAAACGCTCAGGCGGTAAGCCGGACAGCGTGATGGTCGTCAGTGGCATAAAGAAGCAGGCTACCGCGAAACCCTGAATAAACTGCGGCCAGGCCGATGCGCCAAAGTCCATACCCGGTTCGAACGTCCACGCGCGCCAGTAGAAACAGACGGCGTACATAATAAAACTGAATGTCACCAACCGACGCATATCCAGCTTGTGCGCAAAGCGGCCGATAATTGGCGACAGGATCACCGGAATGATCCCTACCGGCGCGGACGCCAGACCGGCCCAGGTTGCCGTATAGCCGTAAACCTCCTGCAATAGCTGCGGCAGCAGGACGATGGCGCCGAAGTAGAGCATATAGGCCAGGCTGATACACAGACAGCCGATGGTAAAGTTGCGCGACTTAAACAGCGAGAGATCGACAATGGGGTGCTCGTCGGTAAGCTCCCAGACGATCAGGAAGCTGATAGCCACCACGGCGACCACCGTCAGGAGAATAATCTCCTGAGAGGCAAACCAGTCCAGCTCTTTGCCACGGTCGAGCATAATCTGCAAACTACCGATACCAATGACCAGCAGTGCCAGACCAATGGCGTCGATGCGCCGCTGCTCGGTTTTTGTTTCCCGACCACGCAGTGTTTGCAGGGTCATCAACACCACTACAGCACCGATTGGCACGTTGATGAAAAATATCCAGCCCCAGTGATAGTTGTCGCTGATGTAACCCCCAAGAATAGGGCCACATATTGGGGCAACGATCACCGTCATCGACCACAGCGCCAGGGCGATGGAACGTTTGGCGGGAGGATAGTTATTCAGTAACAGGCTTTGTGACAGCGGAATCAATGGACCAGCGACAATCCCTTGGATCACGCGGAAGAAAATCAGCATGTTCAGGCTGGTGGACATCCCACATGCCCATGATGCAATGACGAAGGCAGTCGTTGACCATATGAATAGTCTTACTTCACCAAAGCGCTTTGCCAGCCAGCCGGTGATCGGAATTGAGATAGCGTTTGCCACCCCAAATGAGGTGATCACCCAGGTTCCCTGGCTCAGTGAAGAGCCGAGGTTCCCGGCGATAGTGGGGATCGCCACGTTAGCAATGGTGGAGTCCAGCACCTGCATGAATGTCGCCAGGGATAGCGCGATCGTCATAATGACGAGCTGCGCGCCTTCCAGCGGTTTTTGCTGTTGCATCACACGCACCTTTGAATTAGCCCGCGTTGGTCCGCACGATCTCTTCGATCATCTTATTGACCGGAGCAAGGTTGATTTCACGTGCATTACTTTCTGATACCGGCGTGGTGCGGACCTGGCTTGCCAGAATTTGTCCGTCACGATTGGAAGTATCCACCGTAACCAGCGTAGACAAACCGATCCGCAGTGGATGCTGTGCCAACTGCTGCTCATCCAGTTCGATACGTACCGGCAGACGCTGGACGACTTTGATCCAGTTACCGGTCGCGTTTTGGGCCGGCAGCAGTGAAAAGGCGCTGCCCGTCCCCATATCGAGGCCGACAACTTTACCGGTATATTTCACGTCATCGCCATAAATATCGGTGACAACCGTCGCGGGTTGACCAATACGAATATGGGCGAGCTGTGTTTCTTTAAAGTTGGCATCCACCCACAGGTTAGTGGCCGGGACAACCGCCATTAATGGCGTTGTTGGGCTAATCTGTGCCCCTGGCTGTACGGCACGGCGGGATACATAGCCGGTCATAGGGCTGACGATTCTGGTACGTTCCAGCGCCAGCCAGGCATCGCGCACTTCGGTGGCGGCCTGTTGTACGGCGGGTTGATCTTCCAGCTTGCTACCGAGAATCATTGCCTGGTTAGCATTATACTGCTGGATAGCGACATCAAGCTGAGCCTGAGCGCTGGCAACGGCATCACGTGCATGTTGCAGCTCTTCGCGGCCAATCAGGTTGGCGTTGCCCAGCGGGACACGACGATTAAAGTCGCTTTGTGCCTGCGCCAGCGCGGTTCTCTGCACCTCAATGCTGGCCTGTAACTGCTTGCTGTTAATCATCAACTGGTGCGTCTGACGCACGCTAGAAGCCAGCGCAGTTTTGGCTTTTTCAAATGCCTGTTTGGCATCAGTCTGGTCGAGGGTGACCAGCACATCGCCTTCTTTAACAAAATCAGTGTTATCAGCCCAGACTTTTGTCACGCTGCCTGATACCTGCGCCATGATTTGAACCTGATTCCCTGCCACGTACGCATCGTCTGTATCTTCGTAATGACGCAGTACTAAAAACCAATAAATCCCATATGCCACGGCAATGATAATAAAGAGCAAGGTCAAAAGGAGAAGCATACTTTTACGTTTGCCATTCTTCTTGACCGGTTGCTGCGGGGTTTGAGTCTCCGCATTTGCGCTCATGTTGTTCTCCACGATCTTCTTTTTATCACATCGGCTGAGCCGACCTGTTTATCAGACAGGCCAGCAGTATGCGTGCTGGCCTGTCGGTTTTTTCATTTATAAATCTGGATTTCTGAGCGAGTCGACGCCTTAGCGCAGCGCTTCTAACACCGCGCCATCCTGCTCCATCTGATCAAGACGGGTCAGAAGTTTACGGGTAATTTGCTCAAGCTGATCTTTTTCGGTGGTGCTAAGAGATGACCAGAGCTGGTGCAGGCAGTTATGCTGAGGCGGTAACACCTCCTGCAAAAATGCATGGCCTTTCTCGGTCAATTGCAGATGCAGACAGCGGCGATCGTTATCGCTTTCACGACGTTCGATCCAGCCACGTTTTTCTAACTCATCCGCGATGCGGGTGGCGTTAGTACGTGACGATCCAAGCGCGCAACTCAGTTCAGAAGGCTGAATACTGTGGTTTTCCTGAGACTCCAGCGTAATTAACGCCATAAACAATGTCTCGTTAATCCCTTGAGCTTTCAGCATCTTATTGCGGTTTTCCAGCAGCTTGCCTTGCATGTGCATGCAGAGACGGGTCAGAAGCACTTCCTGATAAGGGAACTCTTCGTAGCGGCTGGCGCGAAATTTTAGCATTTGTTCAATGGGCGTAAACGAACTATCCATTTGGGTATAACCTCATTAATTTCAGCCGATATAGTAACGACAGTGACAAATAAAGTAAATGTATTATTTATTTAAAATGATTTTTTTTATCTATAATCCAACCAGCATTTTCCAGGCTAATCCATAGCCCAGAGCACTCAGTAACGTTGGAATGATGATGCTGCGGGTCTTATAGAAGCTTGCGCCCAGTATGACAAACCCCACCAGTGTAGGCACAAACCGACGAGTGTCGTGCATCACTTCCGGTGCGGTAGACACCACCAGCAGGGCGCAAATTGATGCAATGCCAATGGTGTCGAGTAATATCCCCATCGCGCCACGCTTCGCCGGGCGAACATTCCCCACGCCAAGACGAAGCGGCAAATAGCGGAAACAGTAGTTAACACAGCCGACCAGCAGGCCAAGCAGCAGAACCTCATAGCTCATCAGGACCTCCTTGCCAAAATGACTGGATGAGTGCGGTCAGACATCCGCAGACAATGCCTGAAAGGATAGCTGCTGGAATGGAAAACAGCGTAACGCCAGCTAACGCCCCGGCCAGTGCAGCAGTTACGCAGAGCGCCTGTTGACGCTGGAAAGAGGCGAGCAGGAAGCTCATGAACAGTGCCGGGAGCATGAAGCCTAACGCCGCCTCAACCGCCGGGTAATCCTTGAGTAAACCGCTGCCGGAAAACGCGCCGATCACCGTACCAAACACCCAGGAGGCCCAGGAGCATAGCGCAATACCGATCATCCAGTTTTCACTCCAGCGCCGGTTATCCCGTACCAGCTTCGCCGTTGCGGCAGCAAAGACTTCATCGGTGAGGCCAAAAGCCCATAGTGCGCTTTTGGGCTTGCTCAGTCGCTGGGCGATGCGGCTGCGCAGGGAAGGGCCATACAAAATATGACGGACGTCCATCGCCATAACAGTAAGGGCCGCGACCCACAGTGAACTGCCTGCGGCGAGCATCGTGGTGATGACAAACTGGCTGGCTCCAGCATAGATAATGCAGGAGAAAAAGACGCTTTCAACGGGACTAAAGCCAAGACGAGTGGCACTAAGACCAAAAGCAAAAGCGACTGGAATATAGCTGATGACTATCGGCAGGCTATCTTTGAAACCTTCAGTTAGCGTTGCAGAACTGGGTTCAGGTTGGGGAACAGGGCTTTCCATAGGGCTATAGGCTTCATTACCGAAATTAATATAACTTGGTTCAATGAGTTATAACCTTAGCAGACTGATGGGCTCCTTAACACCCTGCGGAGCCCAATCAACGGTAAACATGCGCTATACGCTTAATTTACGGCTTCCTGGCGGTGAAAACCTCGCCACCAGACTAACAGGTTGAGTATGGCAACGGTCATACCTGCCAGACAAACGCCAGCCCACCCGGCGTGCTGCCAGGCAGAAGCTGAAATCAGCGAACCGGCCGCCCCGCCGATAAAATAGCTGGTCATGTATCCGGCGGTCAGGCGATTACGTGCGTCTGGGTGAATGCGATAGATAACCGTCTGGTTGGTGATATGTACACCCTGAACGGTGAGATCCAGTACCAGGATGCCGATAATCAGCATGGGTACGGAACTATGCCCCAACCAGATGGCCCACCAGGAGAGCAGCAGTAATAACAAACCTGCAGTGGTGGTGAGATGCGATTTTCCCTTATCGGCAAAACCACCCGCCGGACGCGCACCTAACGCTCCGGCAGCGCCAGCCAGGCCAAACAGTCCGATGGTGCCTTCGGAATAGTTAAACGGCGGTGCAGCGAGCAAAAACGCCATTGAGGTCCAGAGAATACTGAAATTAGCAAAGGTCAGGCAGCCCAGCATCGCGCGGGTACGCAGCAATTTATCATGGGTAAACAGACTGAATACGGAGCCTAACAGCTGTGGATAGTTAAGATGAGTCTCTGATTTCATCTTTGGCAGGCCGCGCCAGAGCGCAATCGCCATCAGCGCCATTAATACCGATGCGACCCAAAATACGGTACGCCAGCCGCCAAGATTAGCCAGTAATCCCGCTACGGTGCGCGCCAGCAGAATGCCCAACAGCAGGCCGCTCATAATTGTGCCGACAACCTTACCGCGCTTGTCCGGCGTCGCAAGCGTTGCCGCCAGCGGAACCAAAATTTGTGCCACGACGGAGAACAACCCGGTCAGAGCGGTGCCGAGGATCAGCATGGCCAACGACTGGCTGCTGGCGGTAATCAGCATGCCGCCTGCCGCTAACAGTGTCATAGAAACGATCAGCATTCGACGCTCAAACATATCGCCAAGCGGTACTAAAAACAGCAGGCCGGCGGCATAGCCAAGTTGGGCTGCGGTGACGATAAACCCTGCAGTACTGGCAGATAGCGAAAAGTTACGCGCAATGGTGTCGAGCAGCGGCTGTGCATAATAGTTACTGGCGACGGCAAGGCCGGTGGCGATAGACATTAACAGGATTAGCGAAGGGCTAAGTCCCTGAGTGGTTTTCGTCATGGTTTTCAACTGAATAATGGATTGCAGAAAACAATCATAACGGAAGTGATTAAATGTTGCTGATTTGTTGGGTGATGGATTGTGCGGTTTAGAGGAGATAGAGGGAAGCAGGCCGGATATGCCTTAGCGTATCCGGCACTCAGGCGATGTTATTTCTGCGCAGCCAGCGCTTCATTCACCCAGCCGTCGAACTGTTGCTGGTGGGCTTTGATCCAGCCGTCAACGTGACCCTGTACGTCAGCTTCCGAGGCTTTCCCATCATGCATCATCGCGTTCTGCGCGTTAATATCTGCCAGCGGCAGCTTCATGATAGCGAACAGTTTCGCGGCGGCCGGGTTTTTCTCCGCCCAGGCTTTATTGGCGACGATATGCATCGTGTTCACCGGGAAGCCGTAGTTGGCACCGTTTGGCAGTTTGGTATCAATGCCTTTCTGTTCGCCTGGCAGGGAAGAGAACGGCACCTGCAGCCAGACCACATCTTTACCCGGTTTCATCACGTCGCTTACCCAGTACGGTGTCCAGGTGTAGTAAAGAATGGGTTTGCCTTCTTTAAAACGCGTAATGGTGTCGGCCATCATCGCCGCATAGTTCCCGTGGCTGACCTCGACGGTTTTTTCCAGATCGAAGGCTTTGTTCTGGTGGTTAATAACCGCTTCACAGCCCCAGCCCGGTGAGCAGCCCATCATGTCTGCTTTTCCATCGCCGTTGGTGTCAAAGATTTTGGCGATCTTCGGATCTTTTAACTGGGCGATGTTGGTGATTTTGTACTGCTCAGCGGTTTTTTTATCGATCAGGTAACCCTGTGCTGCCCCCGTAACGAATACCCCCTCGCGATAAAACTTTTTATCTCCGCCCGCCGCGGCGTACATATCATCATGCAGCGGCTGCCAGTTCACAGCGGTAAACGTTGCATCGCCAGAGGCAATGGAGGTATAGCCGACGTTGTAGTCAACTTCGCTGGTTTTGTTAACGGTATAACCCAGCTTCTCCAGCGCGCGGGCGACCAGCTGCGTCTGGAAAGATTCTTCAGAGATAGTGCTCTGGATTGGCTGTACGGTGATGCCTTTGCCCGGCAGGTCAGAAGCGAAAGCGCTGGTGGAGACAAGGGTGGCAAACGCTGTGGCAATAATGATTTTCTGTCGCATCGTTGTTCCTTATTGCACTTCATCCTTCAAGCCGCCTCTTTGTTGGCTGCACTCATGCACCCCAGTCATGTACTAGTTGTACGCTCCCGGGGATACATTCGTTTGCCGCCGCGATGCAACTTGAACGATTTTGCGCAAGTTAATGAATTGTAGGCCCGGTAAGCCATGCGCTACCGGGCAA
Source organism: Citrobacter sp. Cu096 (assembly GCF_030332285.1). Classification (NCBI taxonomy): domain Bacteria; kingdom Pseudomonadati; phylum Pseudomonadota; class Gammaproteobacteria; order Enterobacterales; family Enterobacteriaceae; genus Citrobacter; species Citrobacter sp. Cu096. The sequence goes on along the minus strand of NZ_JAOWID010000001.1, from coordinate 168,116 downwards.
CGGGTGAATTACTTCGTGAAAGGGCGAGTGATAAGCCCAACGGGACCTGTGGTGTACCAGCGGCGGTTGCCACGGCTACGCGAGTCGCGACCGACGGCCTGCGTCAGGCGGTCGAGAATGATGGCGAGGATCACAATCCCAACTCCGCCAACGGTGGCAAGCCCCATATCCAGACGACCGATGCCGCGCAGAACCATCTGACCCAGTCCGCCGACGGCAATCATCGAGGCGATGACGACCATTGAGAGCGCCAGCATCAGCGTCTGGTTAACCCCGGCCATAATGGTGGGCATTGCCAGCGGGAGCTGCACTTTAAACAGCATCTGGCGCGGGCTGGCACCAAACGAGCGTGAGGCTTCAATCAGATCGGCTGGCACCTGGTTAATCCCCAGAATGGTCAGACGCACAATTGGCGGCAGGGCGAAGATAATCGTCACCACCACGCCCGGGACGTTACCAATACCGAACAGCATGACAATCGGCACCAGATAGACGAACGCAGGTGTGGTTTGCATCGCATCCAGCAGCGGGCGAACAATTTTTGCCGCCCGAGGGCTACGTGCTAACCAGATCCCCATCGGCAGACCGATCACCACGCAGAACAGCAACGCGGTCAACACCAGCGCCAGGGTTATCATGGCCTGCGACCACGCGCCGATGGCACCGATTGCAATCAATGAAATCAGCGTAGCAACGCCCATTCCAACGCCGGAAATCTGCCAGGCAATCAAGGCGAACAGGATAATCGCCACCGGGGCTGGCATACCTAACAGCAGCTGTTGAAAGCCGTTGAGAATGTAATCCACCGGGACGCGAATACCCTGGAAGACCGGACGGAAATGAGTAACAACCCAGTCGATCCCCTCAGTGACCCAGCTATCGAGCGGGATCAGCGTTTTATGGAACGGATCCATAATATTGAAATGCTCTGGCGCCGGCGCGGGGGCGCTGGTCAGCCAGTCCGCGCCACTGCCGTCAGCGGGCGCACCGGATGGCGTACTCCAGGCATCTGCAGTTTGTGCGGCGCTGTCAGTCGCTGGTGTGGTATCCCACGGATTAGTTTGATCAGCCATTGTTTACCCCCTCACGATCTAAAGCCTGTAACAGCATGCGTTTTGAAATGACGCCCACATACTGCTGTTCCTCATCAACAACCGGCACCGCGCACGGGGCCTGGCCGACATGAGAAAGCAACTCGCTGAGAGGAGTTTGTGCATCGACGGCTAGCGGCTCATCGATCAATGCCGCTTCAATACCTTGCGCCTGACTTAACGCTGTTTTTAATGAGTCGATAGAGACAACACCGACGAATTTGTTGCCTCGCTCGATCACATAACCATATTCGCGATCTTTGTCCTGCAATAATTGCAGCGCAGAACGTGGGCCCACCCCAGGCGTTTTTCGAATTAAACCCTCGGGGCTACGGCGTGATATATCTTTCGCACTGAAGACCTGGCTAATATCAACGCCACGGAAGAAGGTGCGGACATAATCATTGGCCGGATTATTCAGAATTTCATCTGGCGTACCGACCTGCACCACTTCACCGTTTTGCATAATGGCAATTCTGTCGCCAATACGCATGGCTTCGTCGAGGTCGTGCGAAATAAAGACCACGGTACGTTGATGCTTCGACTGCAGTTTTACCAGTTCATCCTGCATCTCTGTACGAATTAAGGGATCGAGTGCTGAGAAAGCCTCATCCATTAATAAGATGTCAGGATTAATGGCTAACGCACGGGCAAGTCCCACACGCTGGCGCATCCCTCCGGAGAGTTCATCCGGGTATCCGTGAGCGTAATTCTCCAGACCAACCTGACGTAGCGCATCTAAGGCTTTTTCACGACGTTCATCGGCGCCAACACCGGCTAATTCCATACCGAATGCCGTATTGTCCAGAACCGTCATGTGCGGCATCAGGGCAAAGGACTGGAAGACCATCGCAATCTTTTTTCTGCGCACCTCGCGAAGCTCGGCATCGGATATCCGGGCGATGTCTACACCGTCAATCAATACCTGTCCGCGGGTGGGTTCAATCAGGCGATTGAGAAGGCGTACCATTGTGGATTTACCCGAACCAGATAATCCCATGATGACAAATATCTCGCCTTCTTCAATGGCCAGACTGGCGTTCTTAACGCCAAGCGATAGCCCTGTTTTATCCAGAATCTGCTCTTTTGAAAGTCCTTTTTCAATATATTTGAAGGCTCTCTGCGGATGCTCTCCAAATATCTTATAGAGATTTTTAACTTCTAATTTAATTGCCATGCAATAGAATGATTCCTGTTATTTGTTTATATCGATATATTACCTGATGGAAATAGTGACCTTTTTCTACCCTAACATACTGAGAATCTGAGACAACCCTGAATTTGGCTGTGGCACGAATATTGCCGAAGGCCAGGTGGCGGGATTTCCCATGATATAAGGGCTGAACGCGAATGTGAGTTGCTTGATATTTTTTGTAAATGGCAAGGGAAAAACGCCTGAATTGATGAAATGCAGGCGAATAATGCGGCTGGTATTGAGTGTAGATCACACAATTATATTTGCGCGATAAAAGTGTGATCCTGTTAAAATATTTCCGCGAAAATTGTACGGAATTTCCCGCGAAAATGAGTCCTAGAAATTCCAGTCGTCGTCTTCAGTTTCGACCGCTTTTCCCATCACGTAAGATGAGCCAGAACCCGAGAAGAAATCGTGGTTTTCGTCAGCGTTAGGCGATAGTGCGGCAAGGATTGCCGGGTTGACCTCCGCCATTTCTGGCGGGAATAATGCCTCATATCCCAAATTCATTAATGCCTTATTGGCGTTGTAACAAAGGAAGGCTTTGACGTCATCTACCCAACCGGTCTTTGCATACAATTCTTCCGTATAGCGCGCTTCGTTATCATACAATTCCATCAACAGGTCGAAGGCAAAATTCTTTAACTCCTCACGTGCGGATTCGGAAATATGTTCCAGACCTTTTTGAAATTTATAACCAATGTAATACCCATGAACGGCTTCATCACGAATGATCAGACGAATAAGATCGGCAGTATTGGTCAATTTGCCGCGGCTGGAAAAATACATCGGCAACCAGAAACCGGAATAGAACAGGAAAGATTCCAGAAACACGCTGGCAATTTTCTTCTTCAGCGGTTCGTCGCTGGCGTAATGTGCCAAAACGATCTGTGCTTTGCGCTGGAGTGGGGGACTTTCTTCACTCCAGGCGTAAGCCGCATCCACATCTTTGGTCTGGCACAGGGTGGAAAAAATAGAGCTGTAGGAACGGGCGTGCACCGCTTCCATAAAACTGATATTCGACAGCACCGCCTCTTCATGCGGTGTTAATGAATCTGCCATTAATGCTGGCGCGCCGGCAATATTCTGAATGGTGTCGAGCAGCGTCAGCCCGGTAAAAACGCGGATCGTCAGTTGCTGTTCAGCAGCGTTCAACGTTTGCCAGGCCGGGATATCATTGGAAAGCGGAACTTTTTCCGGTAGCCAGAAGTTACTGGTCAGGCGATTCCAGACTTCGAGATCTTTATTATCCTCAATCTTGTTCCAGTTGATGGCGCTAACGCGGGATAATGTCATTTTGTTCTCCTTACAGCGCGCATGACACGCAGCCTTCTATTTCGGTCCCTTCCAGCGCCAACTGACGTAGTCGGATGTAGTACAGCGATTTGATGCCCTTACGCCAGGCGTAAATCTGCGCTTTGTTGATATCGCGCGTAGTGGCGGTATCGGGGAAAAAGAGCGTCAGTGAAAGCCCCTGATCGACATGGCGCGTTGCCTCAGCGTATGTATCGATGATTTTTTGCGGACCAATCTCCCAGGCATCCTGATACAAGGCCAGATTTTCATTGGTCATGAACGGGGCAGGGTAGTAAACGCGCCCGGTTTTGCCCTCTTTACGAATCTCCACTTTCGACACAATCGGATGAATGCTTGACGTGGCATGGTTGATGTAGGAGATAGAACCAGTGGGCGGAACCGCCTGTAAATTCTGGTTATAAATACCGTAGCGCATCACATCTTCACGCAGTTGCGCCCACATCTCGCGCGTCGGTAGCGTAATGCCGCTGGCGGCAAACAGTGTGCGGACCTTGTCGGTTTTTGGCTGCCAGTCGCCCTGCAGATACTGGCTAAAATACTCGCCGCTGGCGTAGCGGGACTGCTGGAATCCGGCAAAGGTTTTACCGCGCTCGCGGGCGAGCTTCATCGATGTATTCAATGCATGCCAGGTGATGGTGTAGAAATAGAGATTGGTGAAATCCAGTCCTTCCGGCGAACCATAGGCAATCCCTTCCCGCGCCAGATACCCGTGCAGGTTCATCTGCCCAAGGCCAATCGCGTGCGACGCGCTGTTTCCTGCTTCAATCGAGGGTACGCTGCGAATATGGCTCATGTCCGAAACGGCGGTTAAGCCGCGAACAGCTGTCTCCACGGTGCGGCCAAAGTCGGGTGAATCCATGGTATGGGCAATGTTCAACGAGCCGAGATTGCAGGAGATATCATGCCCTGTATGCGCGTAATTGAGGTTTTCATCGTAGGTGGAGGCGCTGTTAACCTGCAAAATCTCTGAGCACAGATTGCTCATATTGATCCGACCGGCAATTGGATTGGCACGATTCACCGTGTCTTCAAACATGATGTATGGGTAGCCTGACTCGAACTGGATCTCTGCCAGCCGCTGGAAGAAATCGCGGGCGTTAATGTATTTTTTGCGTACGCGTTCGTCGGCGACCAGTTCGTCATACCGTTCACTCACGGCGATATCACCGAACGGTTTGCCGTAAATGCGTTCCACGTCATACGGTGAAAACAGCGCCATCCGGGCATTTTCTTTCGCCAACCGGAAGGTGATGTCGGGGATTACCACGCCAAGCGAGAGCGTTTTGATACGGATTTTTTCGTCGGCGTTTTCACGTTTAGTATCTAGAAAACGCAAAATATCCGGATGGTGCGCGTGCAGGTACACCGCGCCCGCGCCCTGACGCGCACCGAGCTGATTTGCATAAGAAAACGCATCTTCCAGCATTTTCATGACCGGGATCACCCCGGAGGACTGGTTCTCAATGCGTTTAATGGGCGCACCCGCCTCGCGCAGGTTAGAGAGCAAAAAAGCCACGCCGCCGCCGCGTTTGGAGAGCTGCAGCGCCGAGTTGACCGCGCGTCCGATTGACTCCATGTTGTCTTCAATACGTAACAGGAAACAGGAGACCAGCTCGCCGCGTTGCTGTTTACCGCAGTTTAAAAAGGTTGGCGTGGCGGGCTGAAAGCGCCCGGAGAGCATTTCATCGGTCAGTTGCGTCGCAAGCGCTTCATCGCCCTGCGCCAGAGTGAGCGCCACCATCGTCACCCGATCCTCAAAGTCTTCCAGATAGCGCTTACCGTCGAACGTTTTCAGCGTATAGCTGGTGTAGAACTTCCATGCGCCGAGGAATGTCTGAAAACGGAATCCACTGGCGTGGGCGTGGTCAAATAGCTTCAGCACAAACGCGCGATTGTAGCGGCTTAACACGCTGGCATCGTAGTAGCCTTCATCCACCAACGTTTCGAGACGCGCCTGCTGGCTGGCAAACGCCACCGAATTGGGGCGGACGTGGGCGGCAAAGAAAGCCTCCACCGCCTGATGGTCTTTGTCGAACTGAATGCGCCCGGCTTTATCGTACAGATTCAGCATGGCGTTCAGGGCGTGATAATCCAGCGTCTGCTGCATTACACGTTCTGCGGTTGTCGTTGCCAAAATTCGCTCACTCCTTTTCGAACGTTGTTGATATCGCTTTGGGTGCCCATTAGCTCAAAACGATAAAGCCACGGCACGCCGCATTTTTGTGAAATGACATCACCCGCGCGACCGTAGGCATCACCGAAATTGCGGTTGCCGGAGGCGATCACGCCACGGATTAACGCCCGGTTGTGCGTATCGTTTAAAAAGCGGATCACCTGTCTCGGAACAGCGCCAGCCGTGCCGCCACCACCATAGGACGGCACGATTAAAATGTAAGGTTCGTCTACCCGGATCCGCTCGCGTTCATTAAGCGGGATGCGAATGGCAGGCATCCCCAGACGCTGCATAAAGCGGTGCGTATTTTCGGAGCTGCTGGAAAAGTAGACGAGTTGACTCATGCGCTGACCACTTGAGGTTCAGGACGCAGACGGTTGATCATATCCGGGCGAAATCCTGACCAACTGGTTTCCCCTGCGACCACGACCGGTAGCTGGCGAAAGCCTTGAGCGCGCAAGCTATCAGCCTGGTCGGGCTGTAAATCGACGTTCACCATCTCAAAGTCGAGGCCACGGCTTTCCATCGCTTTCTTGGTGGCGTGGCACTGAACACAGTTATTGCGAGTGTAAATAACAATGAGCATGATTCGTATTTCCATTAAAGGGTGAAAGAATGACGCTACAGACAGCGTCAGGTTGTGTGCATCTTGATACAGATGATACTGGATGTAGTTTTAAAAATATTCAACCATACAATATATGGGAATTTTAAGTTGATTAGGGCATGAGTGAGGAGTGTGGCGGGGAAGAAGATTGTTGCCGGACAGAGCTATCCGGCAACCGATAAATCACATGCGCATTCCCACAGCCAGGCGGTTAAAGCAGTTCATCAGGCTAATGGCAAACGTCAGGTCGCTAATTTCTTTCGCGCTAAAATGGTCGAGCAGCGGCAGATAAACATCGTCTCCGGCATGGGTGCTGGCGATATCGGTGACGGATTCGGCCCACGCCAGCGCCGCACGTTCCTGCTCGCTGAAGTGGTGACTCACCCGCCAGCCTGCCAGCGCGTCCAGTTTAGCCTGCGCAACGCCTGCTTTGCGCAGCGCTTTACTGTGCATTTCCAGACAAAAGGCGCAGCCGTTGATTTGCGAGACCCGCAGGTAAATCAGTTCCGTCAGCGTAGGTTCCAGCGCGCAGTTCTCCAGCGCTTTGCTTGCCTGAACCAGAGCGTTATAGATTTCAGGACTGAGTTCATAATAGGGCTGGCGTAACATGGTCATGGTATTTCTCCTCGTTTGGATAACCCGCAATGTAGCACTATAATGGACTGCTACAGAGAGCCATATTGTTGCAAAAAAAGCAGACCATAAATGCCGCGCTATCAACAAATCGCCCGCCAGTTAAAAAATGCCATTGAGACAGGTGAACTCAAACCAGGCACAAGATTGCCCTCCAGCCGGACGTGGTCCCAGGAACTGGGGGTTTCGCGTTCGACGGTGGAACATGCCTATGCCGAGCTGGTGGCTCAGGGCTGGCTCGCGCGGCGAGGACAGGCAGGAACATTTGTCAGTGAGCAATTGCGCCTGGAAAAGGCACCTGCGTCTCCCGCGATCTTCGCCGGAGAAAACCCCAGACCGCAAGCTTTTCAGATGGGATTACCCGCACTCGATCTCTTCCCACGTGACGTCTGGGCGCGAGTGATGGGTCGGCGTTTACGCACCCAAACGCGTTTTGATCTCGCGGTGGGCGATGTTTGCGGCGAACGCGCGTTACGTCAGGCGATTGTGGATTACCTGCGCGTTTCACGCAGCATTGAGTGCCAGCCGGAGCAGATTTTTATTACGTCAGGCTATGCGGCATCAGTAACGTTAATTCTGCGCGCTCTGTCTCAACCTGGTGAGGGAATGTGGGTCGAAGATCCCGGCTTTCCGCTGATTCGGCCCGTGGTGGCTCAGGAACAGATTGAGCTGATGCCGGTGGCGGTGGATAGCGATGGTCTGGATGTCTGCGCTGGGATCCGCGACTTTCCACAGGCGCGTTTTGTCATGCTCACACCCGCACACCAAAGCCCGCTGGGTGTGGCCCTGTCATTAGACCGTCGCCATCGGTTGCTGGAGTGGGCGGCTCGCGAACAGGCGTGGATTATTGAAGATGATTACGACAGTGAATTTCGCTACCACGGTAAGCCGTTGCCGCCACTTAAAAGTCTGGATGCGCCCCAGCGAGTGATTTATGCCGGCACGTTCAGTAAATCGATGTTTCCGGCGTTGCGCACGGCATGGTTGGTGGTCCCTCTGACTCAGGTCGAACGTTTTCGTCAGCAGGCGGCGCTAACGGCCTGTAGCGTTCCGGTTTTATGGCAGCAAACGCTGGCGGATTTTATGCAAGATGGTCATTTCTGGCGGCACTTAAAACGCATGCGCCAGCATTATGCCGAGCGGCGTCAGTGGATGGAGAACGCCCTGACTGAACAAGGATTCAGCGTCATTCCTCAGGAAGGGGGGATCCAACTGGTGATGACCGTAGAGGGAGATGATGTTGCGTTAGTGCGCAAAGCGAATCAGGCCGGGCTTGCGGTTCAGGCGTTGAGCCGTTGGCGAATAACTTCGGCTGGAAAGGGGGGGATCTTGCTGTCGTTTACCAACATCAGCTCGGTTGTAATGGCGCAACAGGCGGCAAATCAACTGCGGCTGGCACTGACATAATCTGTAGGGTTCTTACGATATTCGTCCCACCCTGGTCACTCGTTTATGGACTTTTCTGAAAGCGTTGCTAATGCTGAATCAGGTAAGGTAAGCCCGCAGTAAAAGATAACGAGGAAAATAATATGTATTTACGACCTGATGAGGTGGCGCGCGTACTTGAAAAAGTGGGCTTTACCGTTGATGTAGTGACTCAGAAAACGTATGGCTATCGTCGTGGCGAAAATTATGTGTACGTTAACCGTGAAGCACGCATGGGACGTACCGCATTAATTATCCATCCCACGCTAAAAGAGCGAAGCTCTTCGCTGGCAGAACCTGCGACGGATATTAAAACCTGCGATCATTACCAACAATTTCCACTGTATTTAGCCGGTGAGACACACGAACACTATGGTATTCCGCACGGCTTTAGCTCGCGAATTGCGTTGGAGCGTTATCTGAGTGGGTTGTTTGGCGACGTTAGCTCAAACTAATAATGCGACTGGCAGGGCCAGTCGCGAAGAGACCTGTCAGGCTTTAGCCTGGTGATAGCTGCTGACCTTAAACAGGCGGCGGCAATAATCAAGAAAGTAGCCATAGACCGCGCCCATCAGCATTGATACCACGATATTCGAACTGACTGCAGCCGTAATCTGGTGCCAGTCTGCGCCAACCGTCAACAGAATAATCACATACACTGGCGACTGGAAGGTGACATAAGCCAGCACGTCCGCCAGATTTTTCCCCCACCCAGCCTGCGTGGTTTTGCGTGCCGCGCGCATAAATAAATCGCGGTACATGCCGTATGGCCACGCGATCAGTATGTTAATGGGGATAGCAACGAGTCTGGAGTACAGGGACTGTTCGAAGCTCATTCCTGAAAGGAATATTTCGATCAACATGTTCACGACAGAACAATAAACAACCATCGCGAACGTGTCTGCTACTGCATGACGCAAGCGTGACTGCGGAGAGAACATGTTAATGCTCCTTGTAAAAAGAGAAAAAAAGGTTTTGAATACCTTTCTGATAGTGATTTGTCTTGCTGCATTCGCGTTTGAATAGGATATCTGGCTGGATAATAACTATCAACTAGCTTAAAATTTTTATTTATTACCTTTTTGTCGATAAAATGCTCTGTAATGGTGTGTTTTTTGTTCGTTTTGGTGTTTTCGTTGCTGGGTTAAGAAAAAATGTTTTAGATCAACTGGTTATGGTTATTTGTTTTTATGAATTTTTTGCGCTCCTTTTCTGAATGTTGACCAATGTTCAATATATCTACTCGTCGATTCTGCGCGATAGTGTGGCCTGGTTATCAAGTGACGCATCGAGATACCTTGAAGGTATATTTATCGTGGCTATCAGAGGAACGGAAATATTATATAGATAATATAAAAATTGATGCCATAAATACCTGTGTTGGCTTTTTGTTATATAACATACGAATAAATTAGACTGGAAATATAATAGGTAGTTGCATACAATATTTAGCGTAATACCATTTTTATGTTTTACGTTAAAGAGGTTTTGTTAATATGAGTTCAATGTTAAAAAACTTAAATAATATCCGCTCGCTGCGAGCAATGGCTCGAGAATTTTCTGTTGAAGTGCTGGAAGATATGCTTGAAAAATTCAGAGTTGTGACCAAAGAACGGCGCGATGAAGAAGAACAGCTACAGCGCCAACGTGCAGAACAGCAGGAAAAAATTAATACCTTGCTGGCGCTGATGCAGGCAGACGGGATCAATCCGGAAGAGCTGCTGAGCATAACGTCTGTGACGGCACGTTCAGTTAAAAAACGTCAGCCGCGCCCGGCGAAATATCGTTTTACCGATCTCAATGGTGAAACAAAAACATGGACTGGACAAGGTCGCACACCGAAGCCAATTGCCGAGGCGCTGGCTGCCGGTAAATCGCTTGATGACTTTTTGATCTAATTATGAATGCGGTGAGGGTGTCCTCACCGCTTATTTTCAGCAAACGCCGAAATCACCTTCTTCGGTATATCGCGTCACATCAGCCGCTTTCAGCGTGAATTTCTCACCGCTTTCATTACTGGCTTGTACCGCCACAATTTGATCGTCATTGACTTCGACAACTTTCAGTTTGGGGCCGCCCATGCGCGGTTGAACCAGATCGCCAGGTTGAAACATAGTGCACTCCTTTATTTATCGCAGAACTCACCATAGATCACGTCAATCGGCGGGTACAGCGCTGTTTCAAGGTTTACCGCTTAATGAGTACGTCGGTTCCAGGGCATGATGTCCAGTAATCGTGCCATGCCGCAAAAGCCGGTCACACCAGCGAGTATCAGCCCCGCGCCGACAAAACCGCTCAGCAGGAAGAAGGCGCTATTGACGGCGTAACCCAGAATGACGCCGAACAGGGCAAGGCTACCTGCGGCTATCTGCACCTGACGCATCAGCGGTAACGGTTGTGAACTGTCTTTTGCCACCGGCAAACCTGCAGATTTCCAGCCGTCAATTCCGCCCTCCAACAACCAGACCTGCGCAGGAGCGGCAAGAGCACTCAGTTTTGTCGCCGCGTTTTGTGTACGTTTGCCAGACTGACAGTGAAAGATAATCTTTTCGGCGCGGAGATTCGCAGGCAACGCCCCATGCTCGAGCGTCGATAACGGGGCCAGATGCGCCTCAGGGATATGTTCGTGCAGATACTCGTCAGCATCGCGGATATCAATCAGTTTTGCGCCTTGTGCGACCAGCGTCTGCGCTTCGCGTGGGGAAATCGTCCCAATAGTCATGATGGCTCCTTATGGGCAATAAAGTGTCTTTAATGTGGCGATCAGCGAATTCACGGCCGCATTTTTGATGGAGTACAGGATGCGCTGGGCATCGCGTTGGCTGTCTATCAGGCCTTCTTCTCGCATACGTGCCAGGTGCTGCGAAGTGGCGGAGGGACTGAGGCCGGTAATACGGGCTAACTCGCCCGCGCTGGTACCGGGCGAACCGCAGAGCATGCACAAAATCAGCAACCGCTTCGGGTTACTCATCGCTTTGAGCAGAGCGGCAGCCTGTTCCGCGCTGGCCTGGAGTTGTTCAAGTTCTGTCATATTTATTTAAGCATAATCTAAATTAAGTAAATTCTAAAATAAAAAATCAACCTACGCCAGCGTCAAAAGCGTAAAAGAGGGTAAAACAACAGGGCGAGACGGGAGGAGTTAGCTACACTGATTAGTCTTAGAGATAAAATCTCTTTTTAAACAATGGTTAATTTTTTGCTTGTAGGGAGTATGTATGGGTTTCTGGAGAATCGTTTTTACTATTATTTTGCCTCCGCTCGGCGTGCTGCTGGGTAAAGGATTCGGTTGGGCTTTTATTCTCAATATCGTTCTGACGCTGCTGGGCTACATCCCAGGTCTGATCCACGCCTTCTGGATACAAACGCGTAACTAATTCCCCTTCTACAACGGCGCTTTGGCGCCGTTTTCGTTGTGCTCCTTTCTCCTCTGCTACACTTTTCAGGTTGATTGTTTATTATCGAGGTGGATATGGGTCTCTTCAATTTTGTAAAAGATGCGGGTGAGAAACTGTGGGATGCGGTCACTGGAAATCATGACACAGCCGATCTGGCAAAAAAAGTGCAGGAACACCTGAATAAAACCGGTATTCCAGATGCGGATAAAGTGGACGTCCAAATTAACGAAGGCAAAGCCACCGTTTCTGGCGATGGATTAAGTCAGGAGGCGAAAGAAAAAATCCTGATAGCGATTGGTAATATCTCTGGTATTGCCAGTGTCGACGACCAGGTTAAAACCTCTGCGCCCGCGAGTGAAAGCCAGTTTTATACCGTGAAATCGGGGGATACCCTGAGCGCTATTGCCAAACAGGTTTACGGCAACGCTAATCTGTATAATCAAATATTTGAAGCAAATAAACCGATGCTGAAAAGCCCGGATAAAATTTATCCCGGGCAGGTTTTACGTATTCCGCAACAATAATAATGTTCAGGTTTATTGCGTCAGCAATTTGCCGGACATCGCCTGTTGAATAATCGGAATCGGCGTCAGCAGGTGCTGACGCATTAATTCGCTGGCTCGCGGGGCATCGCGTGCCAGAATTGCTTCGATCAGCGTTTGGTGCTGATCGTGTTTATCTTCCAACATCTCAACCGACAGCACCGTTTTTCGCAGCCAGATAAACCGGTAGCGCGCCGCCAAATCGAACAGTCGTTCGCGCATTTGCAGCAAATATTGTGAACCGCAGCCGGAGACAATCGCTGAGTGAAACGCCTGATGGCGCTGATCCCACTCGTCGAGCATCTGTTCACTGGCGTCAATCGCTTCAAGCTTAGCGAGCATATGCGCCCGCGCCAGAATTTCAGCTTCCCAGGCATCGTCGCCGCGTTCAATCGCCAGCGCGACCAGCATGGCCTCCATATTGGCGCGGGCATCGAAAATATCGAGCAACTCCTGCTCGGACATTGGGGCGACACGATATCCTTTCTGATTGACCACCGTGACCAGCCGCTCGGCAACCAGTTGCGAAAGCGCTTCGCGTAGCGGTCCCACGCCAAGATCATAACGCGAGGTCAGCAGGCTCATACGCAGTTTTTCATCAGGCTGATACACACCGCGGATGATGTCGTTCTTCAGCCAGCGGTATCCATCAATGGCCGTCGGTTGGTGAATGGCGGTCATGGTTTCACTCCTGAACGGATTTCCCGGCCTGAGCCGGGAACAGGTTTAATGCGTATTTTGCAATGGTGCTTTTTGCCACGATAGCAGTTTTTTCCAGCGCGACATAATGGGCACGGTACAAATAATTCCTATGGCTAACAACCCGGTAGAGATAACTTCCAGCTGTTGTGCCGGGCGAAACAGCATTACCACCAGCACAAAGATAATAAACGCGATCACCAGCCAGGTTAGCCACGGATAAAGCCACATTTTCAGTTTGATTTCACCACCTCGCGCCAGCAGGATTTTACGCATCCGCAGTTGGGAAATCGCAATCACCAGATACACCAACAGTGCGATGGCGCCGGAGCTGTCGATCAGGAATTTGAATACTTTGGCCGGGGCATAATAGTTGACGACCACAGTGAGAAAGGCGGCACCTGTCGACAGTAACACTGCAACATAAGGCGTTTTACTGCGGTTTGTTTTGCCCATAAAAGCGGGTGCATCGCCGCGACGACTCAGGGAGTAGAGCATGCGTGATGAGGTATACAGTGCGGAGTTCAGACAACTAGTCACCGACAACAAAATGACGCAGTCCATGATCAGCTTCGCATGTGGGATATGCAGTAACTCCAGCACTGAACGATAAGAGCCCACTTCTTTCAGTCCCGGCATGTTCCATGGGATCAGCGCCACTACCACGAAAATAGAGCACAGATAGAAGATGGAGATACGCCAGATAACCGAGTTGGTGGCGCGGACGATGTGTTTATCCGGGGTATCGGATTCGGCGGCGGCGATAGTGACAATTTCCGCGCCCATAAAGGAGAACATGGTGATCAGCATCGCGCTGAGCACAGCGCCGAAACCGTTGGGCATGAAGCCGCCATGATCCCACAGGCGCGAAACCCCACTGACTTCGGCATAAGGGTAGAAACCGCTAATCGCCACCGCGCCGAGGGTTATAAACGCCAGAATGGCAATCACTTTGCACAGCGCCAGCCAGAACTCGAACTCACCATAATTTTTGACGCTCAGCAAATTACTGCCGGTTAATGCCAGCGTGATAACCAGAGAAAACAGCCAGATAGGGATGCCCGGGACCCAGGAGTGAAGAATAATGGCGGCAATATTCGCTTCCAGTGGGATCACCAACACCCAGAACCACCAGTACAACCAACCGATGGTATAACCTGCCCACGGGCCGATGGCCTTATCGGCATAGGTAGAAAACGATCCGGTATCCGGGGTGGCGACGGCCATTTCGGCCAGCATACGCATAATCATCACCACCAGTAACCCAGCGAACAGGTACGCTAATAGCACTGCGGGACCGGCTTCTGCTATCGCCACGCTTGAACCGACAAATAAACTTGCGCCGATAACTCCGGCAATAGACAGCATGGTAACGTGGCGTGATTTCAGCCCGCCCCCTAAATCATGTGATTGTGACACTTGCCCCATCGTTTAAACCTCTCGAAAGTATTGCACTTGGGAGAGCACCCCGGCATTCCCGCGCCGGGGCACGCGTATTATTGTTATTGATCTGTTTGCCGGATAAGGCGCATTTGCATCGCCATCCGGCTCGGATGCAGGGGTGTTAACCTTGCTTCGCCTCGGCAAAACATTGAGCGATGATGTCCAGCCCCTGGTGGATTTGCGCATCTTCAATGGTCAGCGGGACAAGGATGCGCAGGACGTTGTAGTAAGGCCCGCAGGAGAGCAGGATCAGTCCTTTATCACGCGCACGCGCGACAATTTCGGCGGTCAGTTTGGCGTCTGGTTTTGCATGGTCGCCATCTTCGAACAGTTCGATAGCAATCATCGCCCCCAGCCCGCGAACGTCGCCAATCTCGCGGTGGGTTTCCGCAATAGCCAGCAGACCTTCACGCAGGGTTTGCCCCAACTCGTTGGCTTTTTGCAGCAGATTTTCCTGCTCGAAAATGTTCAGTACCGCCAGCGCGGCGGCACAGGCAATCGGATTACCAGCATAAGTACCGCCCAGCCCGCCCGGTGGAATAGCGTCCATGACGTCGGCGCGTCCGGTCACGCCCGCCAGCGGGAAACCTCCGGCGATGGATTTTGCGAAGGTGGTGAGATCGGGCGCAACGCCCATCTGCTCCATGGCAAACAGTGTACCGGTACGGCCCGCGCCACTCTGGACTTCGTCAGCAATCAGCATGATGCCGTGCTCATCACAAATGGCGCGCAGCCGTTGCATAAAGGCCGGTGAGGCGGCGTAAAAACCTCCCTCGCCCTGAACAGGTTCAATCACGATGGCGGCAACGTCTTCCGGTGCGGCATCATTTTTGAAGATGCGATGAATGCTGGCGATAGCATCGTCGTCACTGATGCCATGCAGCGGGCACGGGTAAAGCGCGCGATACACATGGCCAGGCATCAGCCCCATTCCGGCAGAGTACGGGTTTACTTTCCCGGTCAGAGACAAAGTGTAATGGGTACGACCGTGGTAAGCGCCGCTAAAGGCGATTGTGCCGGTGCGTTTGGTGGCGGCGCGGGCGATTTTTACCGCGTTTTCCACCGCTTCAGAACCAGTCGTTACCAGCAGAGTTTTCTTGGCAAAATCGCCCGGCACTTTCTTGTTCATGATTTCGCACAGCTCCAGGTAAGGCTCATAGGCCAGCACCTGGAAACAGGTATGGGACAGTTTTTTCAACTGCGCTTCTACCGCAGAGACAATCTGCGGGTGCAGGTGGCCGGTGTTTAGCACTGCGATACCACCGGCAAAATCGAGGAATTCGCGGCCTTCAACGTCCCAGACCCGACAGTTTTCTGCTCGCTCGGCGAAAATAGGGTGGATCTGTCCTACGCCACGGGGAACGGCGTTGCTGCGACGTTGCATGAGTTCTTTGTTGGTGCTCATCAGGTGTTCTCCAGTATTTGTATTATTAAAGGCCGATGCACATGTATTTGATTTCTAAGTAGTCTTCGATGCCGTATTTTGAACCTTCACGGCCAAGACCGGAGGCTTTGATTCCTCCAAATGGAGCGACTTCGTTGGAGATGATGCCGGTGTTAATGCCGACGATGCCGTATTCCAGAGCTTCGCCAACCCTGAAAACGCGGCTCAAATCACGGGCGTAGAAATAGGCTGCCAGACCAAACTCGGTGTCGTTGGCCTGAGCGATGACATCTGCTTCGTCTTTAAAGCGAAACAGCGGCGCCAGTGGGCCAAACGTCTCTTCTTTGGCGACCTTTGCGTTGTCAGGCACATCCACCAGAATGGTGGGCTGGAAGAAGTTCCCGCCGAGCGAGTGAGGTTTACCGCCCGCGATAATGCGCGCGCCTTTATCCAAGGCATCGGCGATGTGCTCCTGCACCTTGGCGACCGCTTTTTCGTCGATCAACGGTCCGGTGGTGACGTCAGGTTGCAGACCATCGCCGAGGTGCAGTTTGCTCACAGCCTGCTGAAGTTTTTCGGCAAAACGCTCATACACACCGTCCTGCACGTACAGACGGTTGGCACAGACGCAGGTCTGCCCGGCGTTACGGAATTTCGAGGCCAGCGCGCCTTCCACGGCTTTGTCGAGATCGGCATCGTCAAAGACGATAAACGGTGCATTGCCGCCCAGTTCCAGCGACACTTTTTTGATGTCTTTGGCGCACTGTTGCATTAACTGACGACCAATTTCGGTTGAACCGGTAAATGACAGCTTGCGCACCAGCGGGTTGCCGGTCAGCTCGTTACCGACTGCGCTGGCTGAACCGGTCACCACGCTGAAAACGCCTGCCGGGATCCCGGCGCGATTAGCAAGCTCTGCCAGCGCCAGTGCGGAGAATGGCGTCTGGCTGGCGGGTTTGAGCACCATGGTGCAACCTGCCGCCAGCGCCGGACCTGCTTTGCGGGTGATCATCGCCGCCGGGAAGTTCCACGGCGTAATCGCGGCGGTAACGCCGATCGGCTGTTTGATGACGATCAGGCGTTTGTCAGCCTGATGGCCAGGTATCGTATCGCCATAAATGCGTTTGCCCTCTTCGGCAAACCACTCAATAAAGGAGGCGGCGTAGGTAATTTCGCCTTTGGCCTCCGCCAGTGGTTTTCCCTGTTCCAGGGTCATCAGACGGGCGAGATCGTCTTGATGCTCAATCATCAGATTGAACCAGCGGCGCAGAATGTTGGCCCGCTCTTTGGCGGTCAGCGCACGCCAGGCGGGCAGCGCGCGGTTGGCGGCGTTAATCGCTTCGCGGGTTTCATCCGCCCCCATTTTCGGTACGCTACCCAATTGCTGACCGTTGGCGGGGTTGGTCACCGCGAGGGTCTCGCCGCTGTTGGCGTCACGCCAGTTGCCGTCGATCAGTGCCTGCTGGCGAAATAAGGTTGGATCGTTAAGTTGCATAATTGCTTCCTGTCTTCATCGTTTTAGCGGGTGAATGCGGCGTGTAATGTCTCCACGCTACGTGCCGCACGCAGCGTGCGTCCGGGATTACTCTGGTTCTCAAGCAGCGCATGAACTTTACTGACAATATGCGCGCCGATAGGGATTGCTGACGTTGCCGCAGGAGAAGGGGCATTACAGGTATGAATTGAACGTGGCGTGGTCACAAACAGAAAATCATCGATCAGTTTGCCGTCAGGTGATACCGCCTGTGCCCGCACGCCCGCAGGCCAGGGCTGCAGATCGTGTTGCGTCAGGCTCGGGCAGTACTTTTGCACCAGTCGCAGATAACCGCTTTTGCACAACGAATTCTTCATTTCGCCAAGCCCGGATCGCAGGTTGTTTTGCAGCACGCGACGAATACCGGAAGAGCCGAAGATCTCCAGCGTATCGCTCAGTGAGAAGTCGCGCTTACGGTAGCCTTCGCGTTTAAACGCCAGCACCGCGTTGGGGCCGACCGTGACGCTGCCGTCGATCATGCGGGTGAGATGCACGCCGAGAAACGGCATCGCCGGATCGGGGATCGGGTAAATCAGATGATTAACTATCTGGTTATGTTCTGATGCCAGACGAAAGTATTCGCCACGGAACGGACATATGATAAAGCCGGGTTCGACACCGAGCATTTTCACCAGTCGATCCGCCATCAGCCCGGAGCAGCTAATTAGCGTCGCACCTTCATACTCCTGACCCTGACGCGTATGGACGATCACGCCCGCGGCATGCTCTTTCAGCGCGCTGACCTCGGCGTTGTAAACAATCTCACCGCCCTTGGCCTGGAAAATCTTCGCCATCGCGGCGGTCACTTCACGGTAGCTGACGATCCCGCTCGACGGGACGAAAATACCGCCCAGACCGGTGATATTCGGTTCACGCTCGCGAAGCTCCTGCGCATTCAGCCATTCACGCTCAAGGCCGTTAGCGGCGGTGCGATCCCATAGCGCACGCATGCGTTCCATTTCCAGAGCGGAAGTGGCAACCAGCATTTTTCCGCAGACGTCGTAGCGGATGCTGTTTTGATCACAAAAGGCTTTGGTGGCGCGATTTCCGGCCAGGCAAAACTGCGCCTTCAGGCTGCCAGGCGTGTAATAGACCCCGGCGTGGATCACACCGCTGTTATGGCCCGTCTGGTGACAGGCCGGGCCGGACTCTTTTTCCAGCAGCGCGATTCTGGCGTCCGGATAGACATCAATCAGTTGCATGGCGGTCGACATGCCGATAATACCGCCGCCAATAATCACAAAATCATACATCCGCTTTTTTCCTTCGCGCTTACTGATGGGTCTGGTAGTGGTTGGTCGCGTAAGCGAAATAACCACGCTGGCGCATCAGTTCGCGGCGCAGGTCAGGATGCGAGGTGAAACGATCGCGACCGTGTAGCCAGAACAGGTTGTTGATCAGCAGGAATTTACCGACTGAAACCGGTACGGAAATAATGCTTTTGCTGGTTTCCAGCGCGTCGGACAGGTCGCTCAGCCAGACGCCTTCTTCATAGTCTTTTGGCTGGACGAACTGGTCGATGTAACGCATTACCGGACGACCCTGCTGGTCAACGTCAAACACCGGATGGAACACTTCCTGGCTCACGTTTTTGCTTGGCGGTGCGGCAAAGCGCATGGGGCGGCGTGCCAGCGGATGGGTAAAGTACTGCTCCAGATGTTCCCAGTCGTCGAGGTGCAGCAGCAGCGAGTTACCGCCGGTCATGTTCTGCTCGTCAATCTTCATCATCAGTACATAGTCTGTTACCTCTTCGAGGTAGGTTCCGTCGTTATGTAGCTCCATAACACGGTGCGGCTGACGCAGATAGCTGTCTGAGTTATCGACATTTTTCACTACAAAACGTGCATAGTATTGCCCACTCATCGCATCAAAATTGGAGCGTCCAATAAGATGCGCAACCGCCGTCGCCAGCTTGACCATCTCTTCTGCCTGCGCCACATCATCCACGCCAACGGCATTGATCAGCAGTGCGCCTTCGGCACGATCGAGCAACGTTTTCAGCAGCAGAGGTTGCAACTGATTGCCGCAAAGGTCATCAAGGATTTTGCCGACTTTGAATCGCAGGAAGGATTTGTATTCCAGTGCCTGTACCGGCCACTGCGCCACGGCTTGCAGAAATTGCTCAGTGGTCTCAGCGGAAAAAGTCAGCTCGAGCAGGCGTGGGGACTGGGCTGATGGTTTCAACGTGAAACCGCTGTAGTGCTGGGCTGGATCTTCTGCGTTAGGTTTTACGGCAGTCAGTGCGTTCATCAAATCGTTCCTCTCAGTAGATTGTCAGGGAGATATGGCGCAGCTCATTTCGTAGCCATAAATTAAAAATATCTACATTTTTGAAAAACGCGCACAGAATGAGCTTCTTTGTTTATTATTTGTGATCAAAAGCAACAATTATTTAACATTGCAAACGGTGTGGATATCACGGGGTGAGGCGGGAAGGCGAGCTATCAGGCGTCATACCAGCAGATTTTTTGTCTATCTAACTTTTTGGTTATTAATGAATTTTTTGAGTGGTGCCACGTGTTCCACGTGGCCAATTAGTCTTTTTCTTCTTCAGATTTATGGCGACTGCTTTGATTGCTCAGTTGCGCTATTGGCAGAGACCGAATACGACTGTGAATACTCGGCGTAGAAAGGGTAGATGGTAATAATATCGTCGCTAATACTCTGTAACTGACGCAGTTTAACTGAGAAGTAACTTAATGAAGTTTTATTCGCGTTGCAGGCATCTTTGCGTTTCTTCCCGACGACCAGGAAATCTTTTAGTGCTGCAATATTATTCCTGCTGTTGATGCGAGCGATTTTAATTAAAACATTGAAATGTTCTTCGCTGAGGCTTCCATTTGACAAAGAACGATAGCTACGTGGACGGCAGTGTGACTGAGAAGGATGGCGCTGTGACATAAAAGGATCCATGGCTTTGGTTTCAAAAGTTCATTTTTTGCCATAGAAAAATATAAAATTTAATAATTTGTAATAACTCTAATTTAATCTAAAATCCGTAAAAATCAATAATCTAATTTTATATAAATTTATATAAAAAATGATATATATAACGAGTTCATTATTGTGAAGCATGAGCGAATGATTAAGTGTTTATCGATCCTGGACGGCGATGTATAGAGTAGGTTTTCAAGTGTTTTTATGAAATTTTGCGGTGGTGATTATTTTCCTTTGGTTGATGAAACATATTGTTACATTTTAACTTGAGTTATGGATTATTCTTTGTTTAGCGATATATTTTATTAAATTTATATAACTTTTATTTGTAATAACGATACGTGCATTTTTATATCACAATTCGTTAACTATTTTATTAACAATTTACTGTGTATTTGTTAGGTTGAATAACAAAAAAAATAGCCACTTTTTTTCCATGTTTACACTTGGTCTTATTTTACTATCATAATACAAAGTTAAATATGGCTGGGATAGATGGATGATTAAATGAAGTATACTTTATCAGCAAAGATATTCATTAGTGCTCTGGCTGTAAGCACAGTTTTTATCGCATGCTTGCTTTCCTGGATTGTCACTTTGTAAATGTGGGGTGAAAAAATGAGCTCTAATGAAGAAATTGATTTATTAGATTTTATAAAGTATGCCTTTAATAAATATCTACTAATATCATTTATCGTGTTTTTCTGTATTGTAATAGGTGGCGTGTTTTGTTACATCAATAACGATAAGGTGACGTTAACACTTGATATTACACCGAAAGTTTACTCACCATTTTTTTACACTTCATGCAACGATGATGTTGAATGCCGTAATGAAATATTCAAAACATTATTGGTGTCCAGAGTTGATAGTCGCTTTAGTGTCAATGAAAATAAAAAAAGTAATACCCTGAATCTGAAAGCCTTGGTTTCCAGGAATGAAGCAAATGAAATTGAGAACTCACTGCTCTCTCTTAACGCCGCACTCAATGCATGGTATGCAGATGATGTCGACAACGTATTGCAGGAGTTAAATGCGCGGCACGCTGATAATAAATCAACAGAGACCCTATCGCGTGCCTATCTAATCGCAGTGGCAACGAAACGTTATTTGGATAAGGGCGATATTGTTATTATATCAGAGCCGGTAGTGGTGGCTCGATACAATACTACTATGGTTCTTTTATTGTCAGCGCTTGTAGGACTTATTTTTTCTTTGTTATTGGTGATGTTAAGCTACCATAACCGTCAAGAAGAAAATAAATGTATAAATTGTCAGTTTAATATTAAGTAAACTGCTCCACTTAACGTAATTACGCCCCTGATGATTTGCATCGATAAGGGGCGTTAAAATATTCATTAACGTATAGAGGAGAGGAACTTAAAACGGAGTAGAATGATTTTCTCAAGTATCTACATTAAAAGCTAGCTATGACATTTTTGAATTCATGAAGATGATTCAATTTTAAATAGTTTAGACCTGCTTTCCTGTGCGCATACAATGTTGGTGGTGTACGTCCAGTCTTTTCTGCAATCTCTTTTATCTCAACACCTATAAATGAGAGCCATAATGCTTCCCATTGATATTTTGTAAGCCCCAATATGCCGTTAGCACAGTGAGGATGACGGGAGCGAAGATAAGTACTTCTTTCAATGGAATCTTTTAAATCCGCAATCGGCGTTCTGATGTCATAGGCCCTCAGTCCGGTCATATCGACAAAACGTCTTTCATTCGCATTTTTTTGATCATATAACACAATGCCTTTCCAGCCGTAGTTGTTGGAAATCTTACGCGTCATATCGAGCATTTTGATACGTTGTTTAAGGGTACTACCCGTGGTTACTAGCAACATGATGCCGATGCTTGCTGATGGATAGCAAAACGCAGGCGAAAGGTCTGATTCATTTATCCATGTGAAATCCACCAGGTTCTGGATGGCTAACTTCAGATAGCTATTAGCCGATACGCACACGATCTTAATATTATTACTCATTTTATATGAATTAGGTAAGTTAATTAATATTTGCACAATACCAAGGGTACATCTGTACGACGGAGCGACTAATGCGTTGCAATTGCCTGAGTTTAATTGACAGACAACTCTGTGAGATGCCGCTGATAAGACAAGCTTCATTTCGTTTTAATCCATTAACTAAATGAAGTTCGAGTGCGTATATAATCTTTTCACTATATATACTGGATATATCAATAAGCAAATGGAAATGGGTTTTATCTACCATTCCTGGTGTTAGGGTCCCTGGCGCTGGAATAGAAGAGTAATGTTCTGCAAAGCCATCCTTAATGTTCATTTCTTCCTCATGGCGCAAAATGATAACTATTGGCTTGAATGGTTCATTGATGAACTCTTCTTTAATAATAGCTTTAACATTGATTTAGTAAATAGCTCACAGTTTTATATTTGGCATTTTTGCGGGTTGATTTAATTCAGGAGTTACAAAAAATCCAATAAAATCAATTGTGAAGATGTTTTTTTGTTAATTATAACATTATGTGTTTTGATGAATTTGGCGATAATGCTCCTGGTATTTATTAAATAATGATAAAGGTTTAATCAATATAATAGAAAATTGATGTTTATTAAATGTTAAATTTATTAAAAATAATATAATTTGAATAAAAATCTAATAATTACCATGTGGACTAAAATGTGCATCGATCTAACATAAGAAATGTGCAATGCATTGCCAGACAACCGACTGGTGCAAATTAACTATTTTGTGTGATGAAAGCATAAGTACTTCTGGTAACTGGATGTGTAAGCCATACGAGTATAACTTTTTAAAAATCTCTAAGGCACCTACGTTAATTTTTTTTAGGAGGATTACTTGCTATTATGAAAATTATAATTTTTTTTGTGTGTGGTAACAATATCGACACAAAATAGTGAATTTTATGTCAATAATAAATTTTATACATCTGGCTGATGAGTAATTTAATTTTCTTAGAAAACATACAGTTGTATTATGACTAATAAACTTTATTTGCAAAGGAAAGATAAATAATATAAAAATGCCAGAAATATTCATCACCTGGATAAGTATGAACAAAAAAACGTATAGATTTAGTAATGGGTGGATTATTGGTTTTTATGTTATATTGATCGTCTTGTATTTGGGCGTGGGGTTATGTCTTTCGCAATTTAAAATAAGTGTAAAAAACGTCCCGCAAACAACATACTTAATCGTCATTGTGGGACTGTTGTTTCTCTATACAATAATGTTTTTGTTTATGCTGTTTCAATATCTATGTCGAAAAGAGTTATCCTATATCTTTATTCTGGGTATAGCATTTATTAGCTGTGATATCTATTTTATTGAAACGATCTATATTGTGCAGGCGCTGATTAATGATAGTGTTTCAATCGAACAGAGAAGCAATGACATTGCTATCTTTTACTACTTTCGGCAATTGAGTTTTATCATTACGCTGTGTATCGGCATTAAAGCGTATAGAAACGATACGATTGTCATTGAGGATAAACAAAAGAAGCCGATACTGGAGATGATAACGGTCATCGTTGTGGTCGCAATAGGTATTCTTGCTCATAATTTATCAAGTTATAATCCCGATGTCGTGATAGATATCACCTGTTTAAAAGACGATCTGGTGACGTTGCATTGGGAATTAAGATACATTTATTCGTTAATTGCAGGTTGGGCCATAGCTTTAGTCTACCTTACGTTGAAAACCCGATTGAACAATGCGTTGTGGGTCAGTATCGCTCTGATGTGCTGCTCGGCGATATTAACCAATTTATTACTTATCACTCTTGATGAGTACAGTATGTATATCTGGTACGTCAGTCGCGGACTTGAAATAATAAGCGCATTATGCGTAATCTCAATTTTAATGTTTAATACTTTCCTGCTACTAAAAAGAGAAACGGAATCCTCTATGAGAGATGCACTAACCAAAATTTATAATCGTAAGCTGTTCTATAAAACACTTAACTCTGCCATGCTACGTGGAAATGTTTGTGTGTTGATGCTTGATATTGATAAATTTAAGAGGATTAACGACACTTATGGACATCAGGAGGGAGATAAGGTGATCGTCTCCATCGTTTATATCATTAATAAATCGATTCGTGACTCCGATGTATTTGCTCGGGTGGGGGGAGAGGAGTTTGGCATTTTATTAAAATGCAATGATAAACAGGAGGCTATGGTGGTGGCTGAGCGGATTCGACAAAATGTAGAAAAACTCACGTTACCGCCAAATGTATTTGGTATTAAAGAACAGATGACCATAAGCATCGGGGTTTATTTTAGTTCTCCGAAAGATGAATCGGGTGATAAAGTCGTTTCCTATGCTGATGCTGCACTTTACGCCGCAAAAAATGCAGGCAGAAATAAAGTGATGTATTACTGCGGTCCCCACGAGCTAACGTGTCCGTGCGTACAGCCATAACCAGCAGTATGTTAGCCGGCCAACAACGCCATCGCGTAGTTGGCCGGCAATATTGACTAACCTGCATCTACCTGCGGTTTACTGTTACGTTTACGGATCAGGCGCAGCACCGGCGGGACCACAATAACTACTACCGCCATTACCAACAGCACTTTTGCCACGCCGCTGGCCCACAGAATATCCAAACTCCCGTTACTGATGGACAGCGCCCGGCGCAGGTTCTGCTCCAACATTTCCCCGAGAACGAAGCCTAAAATTAACGGCGACATCGGGAAGTGCATTTTACGCAATATGTAGCCCAGCACGCCTAAGGCAACCATCAGCACCAGATCGAAGGTGGTGCTGTGGACGGCATACACGCCCACGGCTGAAACCGCTGCAATAGCCGGTACTAAAAACCACAGCGGGATGGTCAGCATACGGGTAAACAAACCGATCAGCGGGATGTTCATCACCAGCAGCATCACGTTGGCAATCAGCAGCGCTGCAATCAGCCCCCAGACGATATCCGGCTGCTCGGTAAACATGGCCGGCCCCGGTGTGATGTTGTAAAGCGTTAGCGCGCCCATCATTACCGCCGTGGTGCCGGAACCCGGCACGCCGAGCGTCAGCATCGGAATGAACGAGCCGCAGGCCGAGGCGTTGTTTGCTGCTTCGGGGGCCGCCACTCCGCGTATATCACCTTTACCGAAGCTGTCGCTGTTGCCGCTGAGTTTTTTCTCCGTCATGTAGGTGATAGCACTCGCAATGGTCGCGCCTGCGCCGGGCAGGACCCCGACGAAAAAGCCAATCACCGACGAGCGCAAGGTTGCGCCAGCGCACTGCGCGCCTTCTTTAGCGTTAAATAGCATGCGACCCGTTTTACGCACCAGCGTCTGGCCACTGCTGGTATGTTCCAGCATTAACAATATTTCTGAGACAGAGAACAGCCCAATCACCACCACGATAAACTGCACACCGTCGGAAAGATGGACACTGTCAAAGGTAAAGCGATAAACCCCGGTATTGGCGTCTACGCCGACGGTCGCGAGTCCCAGACCGATGAGCGCTGCCAGAAATGATTTCAGCGGATTTTGCGCCATCATGCTGCCGAGGCATGCAATGGCGAAAACCATTAAGGCAAAGTATTCAGCCGGACCGAAGGCCAGCGACCACTGGGCTAATGCCGGGGCAAACAGAATGATGCCGCCGATAGCGATGAGCGAACCAAAGAAAGAGCTGACCGCAGAGATAGAAAGCGCCACACCACCGCGGCCTTGCTGCGCCATCGGGTAACCATCCAGCGCGGTCATAATCGCCGCCGCATCGCCGGGCACGTTCAGCAAAATCGACGAGATTCGCCCGCCGTATTCACAGCCGATATAGACTGTCGCCAGCAGGATCAGCGCAGACTCAGCAGGCAGGTGCAAAGCGAAGGCCAGAGGCAGGAGGATCGCCACACCGTTGATTGGCCCCAGTCCAGGCAACAGCCCGACAATGGTACCGACAAAACAGCCAATCAGGGCGATGACCAGGTTTTCCGGCGTCATGGCCACTGCGAAACCTTGTGAAAGATAAATCCAGGTATCCATCGTTTCTCCGTTAACCCAGCCAGGCGCCGAGAGGTAAGGTGACGTCAAGCAGGCGGTCAAAGGCATACCACAGCAGAATGCCGAGCACCGCGCCCGAAATACCCGCAGCCGGAATGGTTGCGCCGAACAGCATGCCAATCACTACGGTGAGAATGGCGGTGGCGATGGGAAAACCGAGCCATTCGAAACCCCAGGCGTACATCAACAGCACAATTACCATCGTCAGCAGCTTTTGCAGCACATGACGGCGGGGCCAACTGATAGTGTCGGGATGGCGCAACAGCAGCGCCACGGCACAGACCAGCATCAGACTGATAATGCCAAGCGGAAAGGGACGCGGCCCAACTGGCTCATAGCTATATTCGCTGGTGATTTGCCAGGCCACGAACAGCCCGGCTATACAGAGCAACAGCCAGATACCTGCAAAAATACGATCGCTCATCATCTTTGCCTCTGTGCTTATTTCGCCAGACCGAAGGCTTTCGCCTGCTCACGATAATCCGTGACCTGCTTCTTCACGTACTCGTCGAGCTGCTTCCCGCTCATGTTGAACTCGAACAGGCCACGGAGATCGCGCTGCTTTTTAAACTCATCGGTTTGCTGGAGTTTGTTAAAGGCATCGACCCACCACTGATACTCGGCGTCGCTGACTTTTGGCCCAACGTAGAAACCACGGATGATTGGCCACACGAGGTCATAGCCTTGCTCTTTGGCGGTGGGTACGTTGGCTAACTGGCCCGGCAGACGTTGATCGGAGAACACCGCGAGCACGCGGATTTTGTCGCCGTTGAGATACGGCACCATCTCACTGAGATCGCCGGAAACTACCTGAACGTGATTCCCCATCAGCGCGGTAACCGGTTCGCCGCCGCCTTCAAAGGCGACGTAGCGCATTTTGTGCGGATCGACGTTTGCTTTTTGCGCCAGTAGCGCCGACTTCATCCAGTCCTGACTACCAATAGAAGCTCCCGCGCCAATCACCACGCTGTTGGGATCTTTCTCCATCGCCGTCAGCAGGTCTTTCAGCGTTTTCCACGGTGAGTCCTGGCGTACGGCAATCATGCCGTAGTCAGTGCCTACGCTTGCCAACCAGCGGACATCATCCACGCCGTAGCGACCAAACTTGCCTTGTGACAGGTTCAGCAGCGAGCCGCCGGAGAAGGCAACGACGGTACCCGCTTCAGCAGGACGTTGCGCGACGATAGCGTTATATGCCACAGCTCCCACGCCGCCGGGCATGTAGGTTACGCGCATCGGTTTTTCGATAGCGCCGGTTTCCATCATGCTCACCTGAATCAACTTACAGGTGAGATCAAAACCACCGCCGGGTTTAGCAGGGGCGATACATTCCGTGCGCGATGGCGCTTGTTCCGCCAGAACAGAGGTACTCATCAATAACATGCTTGCAGTAAGGGTACGAAGTAATTGTTTTTTCATTATTTATCCTCACGCCGGATGACCGGATTTCAGGTACGGAAGATTATTTTTGTGATTATGTGAGCCGATGTGTAGCAGTTCGGTTGCATGATTGTTAAAACATTAACCTTTCAATTCCCTTTCAATGCGGCAGAAACTTTACAGGATGTGATATGCGTCTCTTATTAGCGGAGGATAATCGTGAGTTAGCTCACTGGCTGGAGAAAGCGCTGGTGCAAAACGGTTTTGCCGTCGACTGCGTTTTTGATGGCCTGGCGGCCGATCACCTTTTACATAGTGAAACGTACGCGTTGGCGGTGCTGGACATCAATATGCCGGGGTTGGATGGCCTTGAAGTCGTTCAGCGCCTGCGCAAACGCGGGCAGACGCTTCCCGTTCTGCTGCTGACGGCGCGCAGCGCGGTGGCCGATCGGGTGAAAGGATTGAACGTTGGGGCCGATGATTATCTGGCAAAGCCGTTTGAAATCGAGGAACTGGATGCCCGGCTGCGGGCCCTGCTACGGCGCAGTGCGGGGCAGGTACAAGGTATACAGCAATTAGGGGAACTGGCGTTTCACGATGAAGGCTATTTTCTCTTGCAGGGGCAACCGCTGGCACTCACCCCGCGCGAACAGGCATTGCTTACGGTGCTGATGTATCGTCGATTGCGACCGGTTTCGCGTCAGCAGTTATTTGAACAGGTCTTCAGTCTAAGCGATGAGGTCAGCCCTGAAAGCATTGAGCTGTACATCCATCGTCTGCGTAAAAAGCTACAGGGAAGCGATGTGCGTATTGCCACGCTACGCGGCTTGGGCTATGTGCTGGAGCGCAGCGATGAAGTGGGTTAAACCCCAATCGTTGTATCTGCAACTGCTGATGTTTCTGGGCCTGCCGCTCCTGTTGTTGTGGGGGCTGTCGGCATTTAATAGCTATGTCAGCGCGCTACAGGCGGCGACGCAGGCGTATGACCGGACGTTGCTCTCGTCTGCCAGAACTGTCTCCGAGCGGCTGGTAGTACGCAATAAACAGTTGGAAGTGAATGTGCCGTGGGTGGTACTGGACAGCTTTGAACTGAATATGAACGACAGATTGTATTACAAGGTGGTCGATCCAGCGGGGAAGGTTATCTCTGGTTATGACGATTTACCTGCGATGCCACCAGCAACTTCGCGCACGCGGCTTTATCCGGCGCTGGCGTGGTTTTATCACACTGAATATCGTGGCGAGGCCATTCGCGTAGCGCGCCTGCTGCAGCCCGTCAATGAGGGCGGTATTGTCGGCATGGCTGAGATTTATGTCGCCGAAACGCTGCAATCGCGACGTTATCTGGCGCGGCAGCTGTTGTTTTCATCGTGGGTTTCGCAAGGGCTGCTGGTGCTGCTCACGCTGGTGCTGGTTGGCTGGCTGCTGCGCCGGGTATTACGCCCGATGCGCCAGCTGTCTTCGCTGATGGTGCGTCGTGAGCCGGGGCTGCTGACGCCGCTGCCGGAGCTGTTGCCGTGGTCGGAAACCCGCCTGTTGATCGTGGCATTCAACCGCTATCTGGACCGACTTCGCGGCCTGATCTCTCGCCAGGAGCGCTTCAGTGCGGATGCTTCCCATCAGCTTAAAACGCCGCTGGCAGTGCTGAAAACTCAGGCGGCGGTGGCTCTGGCCAGTCAGCAACCGCAGCAGTGGTATGAGAGTTTACAGGCTATGAGTACCACGCTGGATAACACCATTCAACTGACTGAAAGGCTGTTACAGCTGTCGGCGGTGAAGCGTAAAGAGCAAGGAGAAAGGCACTTTTCACCGGTTAATTTGTATGAGGTAGTGCAAACCAGCTGTTTCACGCGACTGGCGCAGGCGCGCAGTAAAGGGATCGATCTGGGCTATGAAGGGGAACAGGACGCGGTGTGGGTTGAGGGCGATGAAGTCCTGCTCGGGGAACTGTGCGGAAATCTGCTGGATAACGCACTGAAATACACGCCGCCGCATGGCGTAGTGACTGCCCGACTGCGGCGAGAGGGAGAAGCAGTGGTATTGGTGGTTGAAGATAGCGGGCCAGGCATTGATGAACAAATGGTGCATCAGGCGCTGCTCCCGTTTCATCGCCTGGATAACGTCGGCAATGTTCCTGGGGCAGGAATCGGTCTGGCGCTGGTCAATGACATTGCTCGTCTGCACCGCACGCACCCGAAGCTATCACGGAGTGAAGCACTAGGTGGGTTAAGCGTGCGGATGCGTTTTTTATGTCTGGAGCGAGAAGAGCAGGGGCGCCCTGCGCCCGTTATTTAAAGGTCATCGTCGTATTGACTAGCCCGTAATACGGCTGACTTATGGCCGTCGAGTTTCAGAATTGGTGGCGTAATTAACATTGCAAGTTAGCTGGCGTCTCAACGGGATTACCCTTATCCAGCCACGTCTGTACCATATTTGGCTTGTATGTATTATTGTTGACGTCAAACATCGCCACTTTATCATTCTCATTATAAATAATGCGAATTTGCCTCAAGTTAATTGCGCTGTGTGTGGTGCTAACGACGCACAGCAACAGATAAAAGGATACTTTATTCATCAGGTGTACTTTCCAGACTCAGGGAACAGTGCCATCCATAGCATCAACGTCCGTTATTCGCTGCTGCGCCAGTATTCGCGGCAAGCAAAGCGACCAGCATACTGCTGATGAGTAAAGTTTTTTTCATCATAACTCCGTTAAATTTATTATTTACCCAGAAGATTACTTGTCAGAGGCACAAATTCAGCTGGAGTACATCAACGTCAAAAAATGATGTAGGACTTCATTTGAAATGAAACGATTAACGTGCGTAAATCGCTCAGCAAGTCATCCGCTGCGGATGCTATTTATTTGCGATAAGTAAGTAAACTAAATTTTTTGAAATAATTAAGTGGCTTTATGAGGCTTTTGTATATATGCCTTAACAAAGGTGTGTAAAAATTTATTGGAGTAGCTTGCTCTATTCTTAACAAGTTTTTAATGTTGTCATTTATTCTCTTTTGTTTATTTTCATAAACGTGTTGATGAGTGCTGAAAATTCTGGTGTTAAAGGTGTTTGCACGCAGAATGTTGACATTAGTGATATGTAATACATATTTTTAGTATGGGTAATGATAACGTTGCTAATTATTATGCTGTGAATGTATTGCTATGTTCTTTTTATAACGAATATTATTAATATAATTATTGATTATCTCTGTCGTTCACCGGGGCTTTTGCTGCAGGGCGTAACACTGTCAGGGTTGGAAGAAGTGTTACTGCTTGTAAGGTTAACCTGTTGTCAGGTGGCATCACTTGATTCTATCTGCTCATAGCTTATGGGTTGTGATCTGTCAATGGCAATTATGTTGCAATTAGCCATATTTTTATATGATACAATCAAAAATAAACGTCAATAAATGCTTAATTTAATCAATATGTTAAGTTTGTGTGGTGCGAAACTCATCACATTGTATTACATTGTTTTTTACATTTACTGACAGTGTGCCATTGCGTTTTTTAGACTTGTGATATAATTAGCAACATTAAATGGAAAAAAATGATTAAAGATCAATAAATAATAGGCTGAGCTATGCTTAAAAACTCGCTAAAGATTAGCAGCCAGGGATATCCAGTCTTTCTAAAACTGGTCGATTTCATTGTTATCAATGCGACGTTAATCTTTAGCGCCCATCTGCTGGGAGTGGAGCCCTTTAACACTATTGCCATCCTGAGCATTCTGTTCTCAGTTTTTTATTTGCTATTTGCTGAATACATCAAAATGTATCAGCAAAAGATTAAAACAATCGGTCTGCGAAACCAAAAACGGTTGGTTGTTTGTACGCTTCTGGCCATTTTTTGTAACGAGCTGGTCACTGTCGCCGTGGCTGAACCTGAATCGCTCGGAGCCTTAGACCGACTGCCTGCGCCTTTTTATTCAGCGATTATTTACTGGTACTTCATTCCATTACCTTTTCTTTATTACATTCGCTTTTTCATTTTTAAATATTCAACGAAAAAGAGTATGCGCGTAGCGATTATTGGTCTGACTGACAATGGTCTGGCCGCAGAAAACGCGTTAATGAACGAATACGCCAACATCACATTAGATTTGTCATTTTATGATGAGCGCGCCTTATCCCGTTGTGGAGATATCGTTGATAAAGTCAAAAGCCCCTTTCGTGGCCCGGTGATTAATCTGGTCGAGGAAGCCAGGCAGGGCAATATCGACGAAATCTATATCGCTTTACCGATGGTGGCCTTGCACCGTATTCGTCATTTCCTGGCGATGATGTCAGACACCACCGTCGATACCTATATTGTCCCGGATTTCTATACCTACAGTAACAACATGTCCAAGTTGCGCTCCATCCACAATCTGCAAACTATCGGTATCTTTAGTTCGCCGTTTGAAGGGGCGGGGTCGTTTATTAAGCGAGCGGAAGATCTGGTGCTGGGCAGCATCATTATGGTGATGATTTCTTCACTGATGTTGGCAATAGCCATTGGTATTAAACTCACTTCCCGCGGGCCGGTATTTTTCAAGCAAGATAGGTATGGCCTGAGTGGGCAAAAAATTAAGGTCTGGAAGTTTCGCTCGATGCGTGTGATGGAGAACGCCGATACGGTTATTCAGGCGACAAAAAACGATCCACGTGTAACGAAATTCGGGAGTTTCTTGCGCCGTACCTCGCTTGATGAACTCCCGCAATTTATTAACGTATTGCAGGGAAGTATGTCGATTGTCGGCCCCAGACCCCATGCGGTTACGCATAATGAGCAGTACCGCAAACAGGTCGAAAATTACATGATCCGCCATAAAGTGAAGCCTGGGATCACTGGGCTTGCACAGATCAACGGTTTCCGCGGGGAAATCGATGCGCTTTATAAGATGGAAAAACGGGTTCAGTACGATATTGAGTACATTCAAAACTGGTCGTTATGGCTGGATATCAAAATCATCATTAAAACTATTTTCAAAGGATTTGTCGGTAAGAATGCATACTAAATTGATAGTGATTACCGGAATCGTGATATCGCAGCCCGCATGGGCTGATTTAACCCCGAAATCACACATTGGCTTTGCGGGAATCGACTTCCAGGGCAAGGTCGCTGTGGATTATGGTTATAATGATAACGTTTCTTATCAGCCACATAGCAGCGATGCTATCGGCTCCTCGTTTCAGAGCGCAGCGCCTGTTCTGAGTATGATCGGAGAGCGCGGTCAGGATAAGTATTTACTGATGTACTCCGGAGATTATCGTAACTACTCCAGTGATTCCGCTGATAACTATAACGATCATTTTTTTCGTTTTAACGGTGCCTGGCGGTACGGGCTCAAGCATGGTCTAACCCTCAATCTGGAAGATACGCTTGGGCATGAATCCCGTGGTCGCGGTATTACCGAGGGTTTTCTCCCGGGCCAATTCGAGCAGTATGGGATTACATCTCCACTGACGACGAATTTTATCAACAGTGAATTGCGTTACAGTTACGGCGCACCTGATGGGCGTGGGAAAGCTGAACTGGCGTTGTTGTATAAAAAACTCACTTTCGGCAACACGTCTGATGTACGGGACAGCAGTGACGATTTCTACAATTATATTCAGGAACAGGAATGGCACGAAAATAGCCTGGTGGCAGAAATTTTTGACCAGTACACATCCAGGACGCGCTTTCGCTATAGCTTTATTACTAACCAACGTCACTATGATAACAACTCAGAAAAAGACACAAATGAGTATTATTTACTGTATGGCCTGAAATCGCAGTTGACGGGGAAAACCAATGTCGACATGAATATTTCATGGTTGTACAAGACATTTGAAAACAGTGCCAACTCGCAGGATTTTAATGGTCTAAACTGGGACATAAAAGGAGAGTGGAAACCGTTACAACAGTCTGTTTTCACCGTCCACTCGGCGCAAAGCATTAAAGACCCATCGGAAGTTGGGGGATATATTTTAGTGACCCAGTATGGTCTTTCTTACCAGCATTTCTGGTTAGGCAACCGTTTTTCTACCTTACTGGATTACTCATTTACCTCGGAAGATTATAAAAAACAGAATAAGGATCGACATGATAAAGATGGAGTATTTAGCGTAACCATGAGCTATGACTACACGCCGTCGGTTAATTTTGAGATTAAATATCAAATAGATACATTGAATTCGAATAAGGATACTGACTCGTTTTATATCGGTCCCAACGACAATCAGGAAGTCATTAGAACGTTGGGTTATGATAATTCTATGATTATGCTTAAAGCTAAGGTTCAGATCTAAAATGAAAATAATAGAACTGTGCGCGGTTTTGCTATTCAGTATCCTGATGGTCGGATGCACAACGTCCAGCCCGAGATTAATGGACGATCCTGCTGCTGTTCAGCAGGATTACCGGCTTGGCGCGGGGGATACTGTCAATATCGCTGTTCATGGCCAACCCGATATGACGATGCGGTTTATTTTGGATAAGAGTGGCGAGATTAATTTCCCATTCGTGGGTGCTCTTAAATTAAACGATAAAACCGTCGATCAGGTGACTAAAGAATTAACTCAGCGTCTGACTGGTGATTATTTTACCACTCCGATGGTGACAGTGAGTATTGCCGAGTTCCGTAAATACTATGTTTCTGGCGAGGTGAAAAGTCCGAATGGATACGCCTATGAGCCAGGTCTTACCGTCGAGAAGTCTATTGCGCAGGCGGGGGGGTTTACAGACCGTGCAGACCGTCAAGATATCAACATTCGCCTGTCGGGTAGCAATCAGCTGCTTGAGAATGTCGATTTAACGCACTCTGTTCATCCTGGGGATGTCGTGATTATTGGCATGGGGTTCTTCTAACGATGAAACTATCTATAGTGGAAAACGGCAAAAAACGAGAAAGCACTGTCGAATTCTCCCGCTTTGCTAAAGAGTTGAAAAAGAACGCCTGGAAAATCGCGCTGGCCGGTATCGTTGCCGGGGTCGTTGCTTATCCGTTAATCAGCATGATGTCCTCAAAGTATGTGTCAACGGCAACGGTGCTGATTAAGGCGCAGGCCGATAACGTTTCTCCGTTTCCACAGGTTGATGGTTTCGATTCAACGCGCAGTGGTTACTATGAAACGCAATACGCGTTGATGCATTCACGGATTGTGCTCGAGCAAGCCGTCCGCGATATGAAGCTGGATGAGAACCCAGAATTTATCGGGGAAAAAACCGATGCTCAAGGGGCGGATAGCAGTGAAAGTCGGCAACTGAGAATAGAGCAGGCGCTGAAAACGTTGTCGAAAAACCTGAATGTCATTGGTATTCGTACAACGAACCTGGCCTCGATTACCTATGAATCGACTTCGCCTCAGGTTGCGGCGCACATCGCCAACGGTGTCGCGCAGGCTTTCATCAACTATACGGTGGAGCAAAAGCGTCTGAAAGTGGAGCAAGCCCGCAAACTGAATTATGAAAAAATGGAAGAAATTCAGAAGTCGATAGCGAAGCAAAAAGAAGATATGGAGAGTTATCTGAAAAATGCCGGGCTGCTGACCTTTCGCGGTATTGATGGTTTTGAAACGGAGCAGTTAAGTATCGTGACCAATCGCCTGGCCGATGCGACTCAGCGTCGTGTTGCCGCGGAATCTGTCTATAACGAGGTGAACGGGGGAGGGAAGTCCGCTGAGAGTGTTATCTCGCTACCTTCGGTCTCTAACCACGCCCAGATTCAGGATTTACGCATTGCGTTAATTCAGGCGCAGCGTACGTTGTCTGAATTGCGCAAAGTCTATGGGCCAAAAAACCCGGCCATTTTAAAAGCAGAAGCTGATGTGCAGTCGATCCAAAGCCAAACGGGACGGGTGTTGGGTGAACTGAAAGTGGGTTTACGCCAGCAATATCTGGCGGCGCTTGCGGATGAAAAGAACTACCAGCAACAATTGGCTGAGCAGAAAGCGATCTTCCAGAAAATGGCGTCAAAACGGGATGCCTGGAACAGCCAAAAACTGGCGTTAGATAAAATGGAAGATCTGTACAAATCGCTTTATCAGCGTACTCAGGAGCTGTCGCTCTCCGGCGTGAATGCTGATGCGGTGTTATACGATCCGGCTGTTCCAGCATTGAAACCGGCGAAGCCGAATAAATCACTGCTGTTGGTGATGGTGGTCATGCTGGTGGTGGTGTTCAGCATCATGTATTTCATTGTCAAAGCGGCGATGGATAACTCAATCGGTACGTTGAGTCGTATGAGAAAACGCCTGAACGTTGTACCGCTTGGTGAAATCCGTCGTTTTAGTGGGATCTCTGGGCGCGCGCAGGTGCGTGACATGATCCTGAAGAACCCGCTGAATGCCGATATTGTGCACGGTATCCGTACCCGGATTATGCTCGATAACCGGTCATTACAGACGCTCATCGTGGCGTCAACGGAGCACGGTGAAGGACGTTCTCTGCTGGCGAGTTTGTTGGCGAACTCCTTTAGTTTCGATCAGAAAACTCTGCTTATTGATGCGGATTTCTTTAATACTGATGGGCTCTCTTCTGAACTGGCGTCGGCAACATCCGCAGGTCTGGCGGAACTGTTGCGCGGGGAGACTGAGCTTAAACAGGCGCGGATTACGCTCAGTGATAATCTCGATTTTATTCCGCACGGCAAGAGCGCAATCTCTTCTTTACTGATGCTGTCGTCGGGTCACGTTGAGCCCTTAATGCGCGAGCTGAAATCGCACTATCAGCGCATCATTATTGATGTCGCAGCTGTGAATCAGAGTCAGGATGTTCAACTGATTAAACGCGCCGTTGATGGGGTGATTTTCGTCGTGAAAGCTGGGGCGGGGTCCGCCGGGCAAATCGCCAACGCGCTGGATAAGTTGGAGGAAAATAACGGCGCGGTTATTGGCGCGGTACTCAATGCGGTTGAAGAAAAAGATCTTGAGACGCAAGAAGGTTTACGTTCACTCAACTTTAGTACCGATCAACTGATGACCACGCCAGGCCGCGTATGAGTCTACTGAAGAGCGCTTCCACGATAGCCGGTTCATCAGTCATTTCGCAATTGATTGGTGCGCTGTCTATCTGGTTGATTTCACACAAGTATGATATGGCGGAGGTGGGGCTGTATGCGCTCAACTACAGTATCGCCGTGGTGGGCGCTCAGGTATGTACCTTTGCATCACAGCTGTTAATTCCGAAACAACAGGAAGAAGAACTGGTGCAGAACGTCGTGTTCTGTCTGATCCAAAGCACGATTATTGCCTTACCGTACGCCGTAGTGACCGCATGGTTGTTTCACCAGAATATCCTGTTTCTCTATTTGCTGACGCTGGCAACGGCGTGGGTTTTAATCTCAGAGAACCTGTCTCTACGCACGGCTAACTTTCGTTTTCTGATTTTCCAACGCATTTCTGTCTCGGTAGTGGTATTCCTTTCGGTACTGGTGACGCACCATGTGCAGCTGTTTTATTGGGCATGGGCGTGCGCGACAATGGCACTGACCGTCAGCTGCATTTTGCATTCGTTTGACGTTCGTTCGGTAGCAATTCAACATTTGCGGCCTACCAGTAATTGGCATTTTTTCAAACAGAATATTCATCACATTACCAAAGTCGGCAGCGCGGAGGTGTTGGCGATGGCCAGCAGCAATTTGCCGATTATGCTGATTAACTTTTGGTTCTCCGCGCTGACGGCGGGTTATTTTTCCGTGGTTAGCCGCTTCTGTCTTGCGCCGGTGGTGATCATCGGAAACGCGGTGCGCAATACTATTTTTTCCAAGTGGTCTATCGACTTCAGAAATAACACCTTTAATTATCAGGAATATACCAGGGTACGGATGCTGTTGTTGTTACTGGGGGTTATCTGTACCCTCGGGGTGTTTATTTTCTATCCGATAGTAATGCGGCTGGGCTTCAGCGAAGACTGGATTAACTCCATTGAGACTTCACGCTACATGTTGCCCTATTTATTCCCAGCGCTGGCGATAAGCCCCCTAACGGTGATCGAGCTTATTTTTGGCTCTCACCGCTACTTTCTGCGCATCCAACTGGAACAGCTGGCGATTGTGTTATTCGCTTTTGTCGTCGTCCCTTATTTTTATAAAGACTACGCCACGTCGGTCATTCTGTTTTCTTCCCTGACATTTATTCGCTACGCCTTCATTTATCTGAAAATGAATAAGCGAGCCAATCTTCTGAAAGACAAGCCGGTGATACTATGACACTGAATACCGGATACTATTTACAGGTTTATACTTTTGTCACGCTGATTCTGTGTGGTCTGGTGCAATACTTTACCGGCTTGCAGTCGGTGCTGTGGATCCCCTTTTTCCTGACCCTGTTGATGGTGGGATTGTTGGTGATGCAGACGCGCGATGGCTCCCTGCAACTGGACGCGCAGGAAACGATTGTGCTGGCGCTGTACTTCTCGTTTCTTATTTTGGCCGGAACATCAACGCTGATTCAGGGCGGAATTACCGTTGCGATTGTGGCATTCAAAAACGAAATCGGATTGTCGTTGGTGATGATCTGCTTGCTGCTGGGATTTTGTCGGGAATCGCAGATTTATCGTGTTACACGCTTTCTGTACTGGGTGTTTTACGCGCAGATCCCGGTAATGATTTATCAGGTTTTACTGGTCGTTCCCCAGCGCGTCGCGGTGCGTGGAGAAGATGAGAAATGGGATTCCGTGGTTGGTACGTTCGGCGGAGATCCCATGGGGGGCGGTAATACTGCCGCAATGGGCCTGTTTTGCCTGTTGATTATGTTGTTAAAAGTTTCTGAGTATAAGCACGGGCTGACCACGTTTAAATCCATGGCCTTGCATATCGTTCTTGGGATCGGGTTATGCATTATGGGTGAAGTGAAGTTCGTTATACTACTTTCACCAATATTCCTCGCGTGGGTGTGGATCTCCCCGAGCTATGTCAAAGACGTGAGTAAGGTTAATCTAAAGACATTGCTGATTATTGTCGCAGGAATGCTGCTGCTCGTTAGTCTGTCGATAGTGATCCTTGCGTACTATTATTCTTCCGCGTTTGGCGGCGATCCGTCGAAAAGCGCGTTGAGCATTTTTATTGACTCCTTAAGCTATATCTTTGATCCGAACTACATTATGCCTACCGGGGAGTTAGGGCGTTTTACGACCTTCCTGTTCTGGTTGAAAAATAACGATTTGTGGGGACTTACAGGAACGTTATTTGGCTACGGACTCAATGCCACTAACAGCGGTAGTACGGTATCGCCGGGCTTTTTGAATATTATCTATAACTTAATCCTCGACTCGACTTCCCTGAGTATGCTGCTGTGGGAGGTCGGCGTTATCGGCACGTTGCTTTTCATTAGCTTGTTCATTTATATCCTGAAAGTTTGTCAGCCAAAGCCATTACTGACACTTGCACAGCTGGACCAGCAGGATCTCCAGTTGCTGAGTTTTGCACCAGCGTTTAACGCTTTTGCTATCAGTTGCTTAATCAGCTTACCTTACAGTCAGATACTGATGATTATACCGATGTTACAATTCCTGTTCTATTTATCACTAGGATCGAGTTTGGTGATTCGTCGAACCGTCCTTCGCTGCGTAGGGTAATTGTATGGACTATAAACCGTTTATTTCAGTGAGTATTAAAACGCTCAATGAATCTGAATGTATTGAGAAAACGATTGACAGTATCCGTAAGCAGCTTGTTGATTATCCACACAAAATTATTGTGGCCGACAGTCTTTCAACGGATAACACCCAACAGCTTGCGATCGATAAAGGGGCGACCGTAGTGTCATTAACTAACCCAAACGATCGTTGCTGCGGCGTCGGGCATCAGTTGGGTTATCTTTATAGTGAAGGGGAATATCTGTTGCTGATGGATGGCGACATGGAGTTGGAAGAGGGCTTTGTGGATCAGGCCGTCGCGTTCTTGCAGGCTGAGCCGGAATATGCAGGCGTCGCGGGAACCGTTGAAATGGACGATGCCGTTAACTATGAGTTTAAATCGCGTAAGCAGCGAATAAATAAGATTTATCCCCTGGGGGATAGCGACCATTTAGGCGGTGGCGGATTATATCGCCGCTCGGCGATAGAGAAAATTGGTTATCTTACCAACCGTAATTTGCATGCTTATGAAGAAGCCGAACTGGGTCTGCGTTTACTTGATGCGGGTTATAAATTGCGTCGTCTGAATATTCCGTATTTTATTCATACTTCGCATACCATGCCGACCTTTCAGTTGCTGAAGCACCGCTGGACAAGCGGATACTATCAGGCTCCTGGCGAGCTTCTACGCTGTGCCTGGGGAAAACCTTATTTCAGTAAAGCGTTAAAAATGGTTAAGAACGAGGCGATTTTTGCTGTTTACCTGATTGCCTTGTTCATTGCGGCAGTGACCTTCAATCTCGAGCTTTTCGATATTGCATTTCTTCCGTTGCTTGTCTTTGTTGTCTTGAAAACCGTGCAGAACCGATCGTTATTGAACGGATTACAGAGCGTAATGAATCTGGCCGTGCTTTCTGCGGGGCTTGTTAAGGGGTTGACTAAACCGATACGCGATCCGTTGACTCCGCCTGACAGTAAAATCATTCATGAATAACCAAGGCTGGCGCAATGAAAGTTTTATTAGTGAATAAGTTTTTTTTCATTAAAGGCGGCGCGGAAACGGTTTATTTTCAAGAGCGCGATATGCTGAAACAGGCCGGAGTGCAGGTTATTGATTTCTCTATGCAGCATGAGAACAATTTCCCTTCGGACTATGCGGATTATTTCGTCAACAATGTGGATTATCACAAAGAAAGTAATCTGCTGGGCGGGCTCAAAACGGCGGTTAACTTTATTCATAATTCCCAGGCCTGCAAAAAGATGCTGGCGTTATTACAAAAAGAGCGTCCGGATATTGTTCACTTTCATAATATTTACCATCAGTTAACGCCGGCATTGATTAAAGTAGCGCGCAATTTTGGCTGCAAAACGGTACTGACCGCGCATGACTACAAGATCGTCTGTCCCGCCTATTCGATGCTGCGCGATGGCAAAGTGTGTGATTCTTGTATTACCGGGACGGTTTTCAATGCCTTCAGGTATCGTTGTCAGGAAGGTTCCGCCTCAAAAAGCATACTGCTCTCTTTAGAGGCGACCTGGCAGTATATTGCGCAAAATTACCAGGCGCTGGATGTGATCGTTTCGCCAAGCGTCTTTTTACGCGGCGTATTGCTACGTAAGCTGCCGAACTCTCGCATTGATGTCATCGTTAATGGCGTTGATGATAGCCGTCCCTTGGGTGAGATAAGCGATGAGGGCTATATGCTGTACTTCGGTCGCCTGAGCCGTGAAAAGGGAGTGGCAACGTTGTTGGCGGCGCATCAGAAAATGCAGAATAAAGCGCCGCTGAAAATTGTGGGCCACGGCCCGTTGCACGACGAATTGGTTGCCCAATACCCGGATGTTGAGTTTTTAGGTTATGTGCAACAAGGGGAGGCTCTCGACAAGCTTATCAAGCATGCGCAGGCGGTGATCCTTCCTTCTGAATGCTATGAAAACTGTTCGATGGCGATATTAGAGGCGATGTCCTTGGGCAAGCCGGTGATCGGGTCGCGCATCGGCGGCATCCCGGAACAAATTCGTGACGGTATTGAAGGGATTTTATTTGAACCTGGCAATGCGCAGGAGTTGGCAAATGGGATGGACGCCCTGGCCGACTCGCCAGAAAAGGCGCGGACTATGGGGCTGCAGGGTCGTGCGCGGTTGAGTGAGAAATATGCGTTGAGTAAACATATGGATACCCTACAGGCGCTGTATAAAGAATTGCTGAGCAGGCCATAGCATGAGTAAAAAAATAACGGTTTTTGGTACGCGTGGAATTCCTGATGTATTGGGCGGTGTGGAGACACATTGCCAAAATCTTTATCCAGCCATTAAACAGCAGTTTGACGTTGATATATGTGTGATTGCTCGCTCGCCGTATGTAAATTACAAACGTTCGATCTATAAGAAGGTCGAAACTTACGCGCTGTGGGCTCCCAAAAAGCGCTCGCTGGAAGCGATTGTCCATTCCGTTTTAGCGGCGTTCAGGACAAGTATCGACCATTCGGATATTGTGCATGTCCATGCTATTGGGCCTGGCCTTGTGATCCCATTACTACGCATGTTAGGCAAAAAGGTGGTTTTCACCCACCATGGGCCCGATTACGATCGTCAGAAGTGGGGATTCGTTGCCAAAAAAATATTGTTGCTGGGCGAACGTTGGGCAGTGCGATATGCCAACGAAGTGATTGTGATCTCTGAAGTCATTAATCAACTGATCCAGAAAAAACACGGTCGCTATGATGCGCATTTAATTCACAATGGCGTCAATGAGCCGCGGTTGTTATCTGAACAGACCATCGACAATACGCTCTCCCGCTTTGGGCTACAGCCGAAAAATTACCTTGTGGTGGTTGGGCGGTTTGTGGAAGAAAAAGGGATGCATGATGCCATCGCCGCCTATCAGTGCAGCGGTTTGACCATGCCGTTGGTGCTAATTGGCGATGCGGATCATCCAACCGAATACAGCATTCGCCTCAAAAAGCTTGCCGCAGATACACCAGGCGTTGTGATGACTGGTTTTTTACGCGGTGATGAGCTGCAGGCGGTGTTTTCGCAGGCCCGGCTGTTTGTGATGCCTTCATACCATGAAGGTTTGCCCATTGCGCTGCTGGAAGCGATGTCATTTTCTCTTCCTGCCGTCGTCAGTGATATTCCGGCAAACCTCGAAGTTCAACTTCCCGCCGAGGCCTATTTTAAGGTCGGAGATGTGGTTAGTCTTGCCGAGAAATTAACCCAGTGGGCGCCAACCCATAGTGTGGACTATCGTGTATATTTACAACACTATAACTGGCATGAAATCGCCAAAAAGACGGTTAACGTCTATCACTCAATTAATAAAGATATAGGTTAATTTTGACCAGTTATCAAAACCGTCCCCCTGTCATCGAACGATTTTATACTCATCTTGATGAGACGATTGCGCAGGAATTGACCCCTGAACAGAAAGAAGGGGTGGAAAATGCGATTCTGGCCTCGACTCTGGCTTCGCGGCATCAGATCGATATTCGGCGAAGTTTTCCCTTTTTCAGTAAGCGTTATTATCTGGTTTTTTTGTTTGGCAGAGATTTACGCCGCCAGCACCGCCAGGAATCGACCCTGTCGAGAATGTTGCTCACTTTTTTGCTGCTGATTGCCGTGCTGTTCGTCACCTGCTGCGTATTGTTGACGCTGTATATGATCAAATCCGCGTTAGGTATTGATGTGTTCCAAAATTTTCACGTAGGTATCTGGGATTGGTGGTTAAGTCTGAAAAACCACTAGCGTTAACAAACCTGTGGAGGCATTACTGCGATGAAGTGTAAATGGGTTTCTGCGCTGTTGTTAATGTCCTTTCCGTTAACGGTCATCTCCGCATTAACGACCGTAACCCCCAAAGCATTAACTGGCCCGCTGACCAATCCGGGGATCGGCGTGGCAAGTTTTCATCAGGGATACGGTGAAACGCTGAGTCTGGCTGATTACCCCAATACCGGGTTTGAATACGACCGGTTTTACTGGCAAGAACTGGAACCTGTTGAAGGTCAGTATAATTTTGCGCTGGTGGATGCTGCCTTCAAATACGCGGCGGCACATCGTCCTGCGATGAACGTCGGGTTACGGTTTATGGCGCTAGCCGACCCAGGGGACGGTTCAAAAATTCCCGACTGGCTAATTAAAAAAGGCGTGAAAGGTACGTGGACACCCGATAATAAAACATTTATTCCGGATTTAGATGACCCTCTGTTTATTGAATACAGCCAGCGTCTGCTGAACGCATTCGGAAAACGCTACGACGGTAATGAGAATCTCGCTTTTGTCGATATCGGCATGGTGGGGGCCTGGGGAGAGTGGCATAACAGCAATTTCCCTAATCTGCAGCCACTATTGGAGCGATACACCACGGCGCAGTTGGACCGCTATGTTGCAATGCATTTTTCCGCCTTCCCCTCGACCCCGAAAATTATGTTGATGAGCGGTGGACAAAGCCTGGCGAATGCGGTGGCGCGAGGGGCGGGATGGCGGGCGGACTGCTGGGGTGATCTGCGTGTATTTTCAGAAAACTGGAACCATATGGCCGATGATTACCCGCAGCGATTACTGGCAGCACAGCAGAGTTATGCAGGGTTTAACGATGCCTGGAAACGTGCGCCGGTCAGTCTGGAAATCTGTTCATATATGCAAGACTGGAAGA
The DNA here is from genome assembly GCF_030332285.1 of Citrobacter sp. Cu096. Lineage (NCBI taxonomy): Bacteria > Pseudomonadati > Pseudomonadota > Gammaproteobacteria > Enterobacterales > Enterobacteriaceae > Citrobacter > Citrobacter sp. Cu096. The sequence goes on along the minus strand of NZ_JAOWID010000001.1, from coordinate 124,142 downwards.
ATACTTTTCATTATACGCGTGCCGAAGTGCAGGGTATTTTTGACTGGGCGGTCAAGCAGCACGCCAGCACCATCAACCTGAAATCGAGAACGATCCCAAGCGATTATCGACCGATTGTCGACGATGCGCTGACCAAACTGGGCTATCGGTATCGCTTAGCGTCTCTGAGTCATGAATCAGTGTGGGACGGTGGACCAACGCTGGTATTAAACAGTATCTGGTATAACGAGGGTAACGCACCGATTTATCTGCCCTACACGTTGGCATTTCGTGTGGTGGATAGCGCTAATAAGGTCGTTGCGCAGGGTAATGCGGCGGATGATATACGGCACTGGTTGCCTGGAAAGTATCAGGTCAGCTATGCGTTGCCCATCCCGGGACAACTCGCGAAAGGTCAATACGCGATTGAGGTCGCGATACTGGATAAATCCGGCGCGGCACGAATTAACTTTGCTAACGAAGGGAAGCAGAGCAGCGGCTGGTATCGCGTATCAACGATTACTGCACGCTAGCCCGTTACGACAACGAGCCTGACCGTCAGGCTCGTTACAGGGCATATCAGATGTTATAACCATTCGGGTTATTTTTTTGCCAGTTCCAGGTGTCACGCATCATTTCATCAAGGTTGTAGACCGCCTTCCAACCGAGCTCTTTGTATGCCAGTGACGGGTCAGACCAACATTCGGCAATGTCTCCGGGTCTTCTGGCGGCAAACTGATAATGAATTTTGGTCTGGGCCGCTTTCTCAAACGCCTTAATCAGATCAATCACGGAATAACCGACCCCGGTACCGAGATTAATCACCTTGTAGGCAGCGCCTTTGTTCTGGCAATCAAGCGCGGCTAAATGACCAGTCGCCAGATCCATGACGTGGATATAATCACGCACGCCGGTTCCGTCAGGGGTTGGATAGTCATTACCATACACCGATACGGTTTTTAGCTTACCAATCGCGACCTGGGAGATGTATGGCACCAGGTTGTTTGGGATACCGTTAGGATCTTCACCAATGCGACCCGATGGATGAGCGCCGACTGGGTTGAAATAGCGCAGGCAGGTAATGCGGAAATCAGGTTGCGCACGCGAGAAATCGGCCAGAATCTGTTCGACCATTAATTTAGAGGTGCCGTAGGGATTGGTGGTACCGCCCGTGCGTGATTGCTCGCTCAACGGCACGCTTTCCGGATTACCGTATACCGTAGCTGATGAGCTAAAAATGAATCGGTTAACGCCTGCGGCCAGCATCTCATCCAGTAAAACCAGCGTTCCTGTGACGTTGTTTTCATAGTAGGCAAGAGGTTCTTTTATCGACTCGGAAACCGATTTGAGCCCTGCAAAATGAATGACATCGGTGATGTGATGGTTGGTAAAAATGTTTTTTAAGGCCTGTCTGTCGAGAACATCGGCGATATAGACAATGGGTTCCTTTCCGGTAAGTTCCGCGACCCTGTCCAGCGATATCCGACTCGCATTTGCCAGATTATCGATGACAACGACATCATCGCCTCTTTCCAGTAGTGATAAAACAGTATGTGAACCAATATAACCTGCACCACCTGTGACAAGAATTGCCATACAGACTCCAGAAAAATGCTAGAAACCCGAACAATTTTCTACCAATGTCACCTGAGAATCCAGTGAATCAGTTGTGTTGCCGGGAAAGGTAGATGTTTCTGTATTTTACCATAAATTTATATGATAGTTTTTTTAAGATAGCCAACAGACTGAACTTATTGATTTTTGTATCATAAGCAATGAAATTATTTGAGAAATTCAGCGTATGAACACCGTCACTGTGGTTGATCGATGAATTGATTTGTTCGATCAGATTCTCATCAAAGTTAATATCGTTAAGTGTAACTAGTTCTTTGATATAGATAGATTTTCCATAAGTTTCGGGCGTGCATTCCTGGGTGAGGAAGTACATTTTATTATCGACAAGATAAGGGGTACCAGCTCCTCGATGATGATGATTACTCACCTTTAATGTAGGGGTGATCCGCTGCCACTGACCGTGAAGATGCTCTGCGGAATGAATAATTATTTTATTATCCATGGTGGTCGACAAAAGATAGCAAGTTTCATTTATTGAAAGAAAAATGTTATCTGTGACTTCGGTATCAGAGAGTAGAACTTTAATTTTCTTCCAGCGCGCAGGAAACTCTACCGACTGGAACAGGAGCACTTCTTTTCTTTCTGATGATTCTGGGATCATGAAGAGTTGATTGTTAATATTAATCAGGAAAGGGAATGACAAATGACACCTCAGGTCGTCAAATCCTTCAAGTTTCACATCATCAATTTCAGTTAGTTCACGATCAAGAATGCGGCAGCGGAGCGTGCCTTTCGAGTTGCGGAAGCTAAAAGCTTCATAAAAAACATACAGTTTGTCGTCTTTTTCAATAAGAAAAGGATCGGCCTGAAACGTATATTTCTTTTTTAACTGCTGCGCAGTAGATTTATTCAATATTTCCAGCGTGTTATCAGGAAATAAGTGTATACCATGATCCTTAATAATCATGATATCCCACGACTCATGATAGAATAACATGTTTATTATTCTTTTTATTTTCGCTTGCATTCGTACCTGCTCCTTTTTATCGCTTGCACCATGTATGAACAGCTACTTGCGGGGCAGCTCATGAGACTTGTCGCAATGTCGCAATGTCGCAATGTTGTATGAATGTGCGAAAACCGCGTGGTAACACCTGCGGTTATTTTAATGTTAGTAACAAGGATGTTTTTTGTCCATAGCACCAAAGTAGGTAAAAACTATCCAGAGCATCCTTGCTCCAGTGGAAGAATTACTCGAAATGCACCTGCGGGTTTTCAGCAAGGGAAACGTAGGTTTTGCTGTTTTTATCCAGGGTACGGATTTCACCGCTTTCGATGTCATATACCCAGCCGTGCAGACGAAGCGCATTATTTCGCAGTCCAACCGCGACACAAGGATGCGTTTTAATGTTGTTGAGCTGCGCGATAACGTTCTCTTCCACCATGGCGTTAACTTTATCGATTGGGTTAGCCCAGGTTTTTTTCTCGACCACGGCTTTCGCGGCATCGGCATAGTGCAGCCAGTGAGCCACAGCAGGCATCGGATCCAGAGGCTGGCTATCGGCGATGGCTTTCATTGCGCCGCAGTTGGAGTGTCCGCAGATGACGATATCCGTCACGCCAAGTGCCACAACCGCGTATTCAATAGTCGCGGATACGCCACCCGGTTCCGGGCCGAAAGAGGGGACGATATTACCGGCGTTGCGGATAACGAAAAGCTGTCCGGGGTCTTGCTGAGTAACGAGTTCTGGCACCAGGCGGCTATCGGAACAGGAGATGAAAAGCGCTTTAGGATTTTGGCTGGATGCCAGGCTGCGAAAGAGTTCCTTGCGTTGAGGGAAAATCTCTTTTTGGAAGTTGAGGAAGCCCTCAATGATATGTTGCATAGCAGTGTCTCTTTTCTCTGTTTAAGCAGGTTATGATGAAGATCACACTTTCCAGTTTAACACCAGCCGACAGAAGAGAAAGACTTTATAGCAGTTCTGCAACATCTTTGGCTAACTTTTCTCCACCGCGGCGAGGCGAATAGCGTGATGTGCGCTACGTGCTTTCCCCTTTTTTGCCAATAAATCGGAGTTATAGCGATAGCCAGTATTCACGCGATACCGTACATTTTTATATGTATCCACATTTTAAGGAATCATCATGTCCAGACTTCGTGCTTTAGCAACAGCTTTAGTCGCCGTTGCCGCGATGACGATGTGCGCCACCCCAGTATTGGCCAACCCCGGTAATGGCAACGGCAATGGTAATAGTGGCAACCATGGAAATAGTGGCAACCATGGAAATAGTAGCAATCATGGTAATAGCGGGAATAAGGGCAATAGCCAGAAAAGCAGTTCGCAGGCAGAACAACGTAAAAATTATGGTAAGCCGGACCATGTTGATAGTGACATCAGCTATAACGTGGCCAGACAGTATGCCGTCAGATATGGTTTGACGGGCTATAAGTCACTGCCTCCGGGTATCGCCAAAAATCTGGCGCGAGGAAAGCCGCTTCCTCCGGGGATCGCTAAGAAAAGTGTTCCATCCTCTATGCTGAACCAATTGCCGTATTATCCAGGTTATGAATGGCAGGTTGTGGGCGACAATCTGGTGTTGATTGCACTGAGTACGGCGATTGTCACCGCGGTAATTAATGGTGTGTTTGATTAAGTATTTTCGGGCTTAATTTGCTCTGTTATACCGATGAGAAGCCCGCGTTGTGCGGGCTTCTCAGTTAATAAGGAAAGCTTACAGTCCGTACAGTTTTATTTTTCGATAGAGTGTGGCAATACTGATCCCCAGTTCTGACGCGGCCTGTTTTTTGCCCTCCACACTTGCTCCAAATCGCTGGATGGCATTTTCGATGGCGTCCCTTTTCGCTTGTTTCCCTTGGTTCGCCAAAAGTCGGGGGGGCTCGGTCATCGTTGTTTTTCTGCCGTCAGCCGAGGTGAGTAAATAAGGGGGCAGATGGCTGGCATTGATACCGGCAGCTTCTCCGCGCATCACAAAAATGTATTCGATGACATTGCGTAATTCACGAATGTTACCCGGCCAGTGCCAGGCATAAAGGCGGTTAATAACGTCGTCGGGCAGCTTCTGCGGTGAACGCTGGTAACTGACCGAAAATTCATCGGCAAAATATTGTGCGAGAACAGCGATATCAGCCCGACGTTCGCGCAGGGAAGGAAGTACCAGAGGGACAACATTCAGACGATAGAATAAGTCTTCGCGAAACTGATTATTCTCCACCATCGCACTAATATTTTTGTTAGTCGCTGCAATAATGCGCACATCAATATTAATGGTGTTATTAGAACCAACGCGGGTAATTGCCTTTTCCTGCAAAACCCTGAGCAGCTTGGCCTGCAGGTGCAATGGCATATCACCGATCTCATCCAGAAACAGACTGCCGCCGTTGGCCAGTTCAAATTTCCCCATTCGTCCTTTGGGGTCTGCACCGCTAAATGCACCACGCACGTAGCCAAACAGTTCGCTTTCCAGGAGTTGCTCGGGGATTGCCGCGCAGTTAATTGTCACGAAAGGGGCGGCTTTGCGTGGGCTGTTTTGGTGAATGGCAAATGCCACGACCTCTTTACCCGAGCCGCTTTCCCCGGTGATGAGCACGCTGGCATAGCTTTTGGCAATTTTGCCAATGGTGCTTCTGAGCTGTTCCATTGAAGAAGAGTGACCAATCAGCCGCACCTGCGCGTCTGATTCATAAGGGGATGGGGTAAGGGTACTCAGGTAGTCGTATGCATCACGAAAGATGACCATAGTTAAGCGATCGTTATCCAGCGAGGAGAGCGAAATTTGTTTGCACAGTACATGGTGTTTCTGGCCTTCAAGCGTCAGCCACGCTTCTTCATCGCCATACAAGCTGTCCCCGGTTATTTCAATAGTCAGCGGTAATCCCTGAACCTCGCGGTTAAGAATACGATCGGCTGAGTGATTGGCATGCCAGATAAGACCATTGCCATCAATTGCTACAACGCCGCGGTCCATGGCATCTATCAGACGTCGAAATGCGCCGAGCGTTTCCTGCGCACGTAAACGCTCCAGACATTCAAATACCTTACTGGAGATCATCACCGCGATTTGCTCAATAAAAGTGACAAATTTATCAATCTGGCTCAATAACGTGTCACGCTGCGTCTGGGTTGAGCAAATAATGCCGATTACTCCAATCACGCGGTTGTTGAGAAAAATAGGTGCGTTCAAATCGAGCATTTCAGAACAGTAGCGGTGTTTTTCACATAACTGACAAAGCGGATGTTCGCCGGGGTTTTTGATAAGAACCGTTTCTCTGACCTGCAAAACGTGGCGGTAGATGTAGCCATTTTTTGCCACGTTCTCATTGAGCATATGCCGGTATTTACCGGTACCAGCGATGCGCATTAAAGATTCATCGATGATTTCAACGTCCGTACCGGTTATGCCAGAAATCGCGTCGGCATAATTGCATATATCATCCTGAATATTGCTGAGTACTGAAATCATGGTACTTCTCCGGCAGTGTGTCGTATTTCTCAAAGAAAATGATAAATAGGCGAACCACTACGGAAATGATTTGCGAAAAATCAATCTACTGCTTTGTTTTATTATGTTTTTTCTGTTTTATCTTCCTCGATCACACTATTTATCAACAGTGAGAATTTCTCAAATTCAGGCGATAAACTGACGCTGTAGTATTTTTAGTATCAATCATGGTGTTGCTTTAATTACTTGAAAATAAAGTCTTTATTAAAATATTTCTAAGATTTTACTCAAGGCGTAAAAAACTGGTAAGCATTTTGCTCTATTGGGAATACCGATAGCGTAAATATCTCTGTATTACCTTAACTACAGGGAATGAAATACCAGGACAATGAGGTTTTATGATGCAGGAAAACTTATCATTTTTTATCAACCAGACACCGTTTACCGAACATCCGAGCGCGCCGCTGGCACCGTTTAGTCGCCAGGAACTGGTAAAAGCGTTGAATTTTCATCGGTCTATTCCGGGCTATGCGCCGACGCCGTTATATGCGCTGCCGGCTCTTGCACAAAGGCTGGGTGTTAAAAATATCTATCTCAAGGATGAGTCTCAACGTTTTGGCCTGAAAGCCTTCAAAGCGTTGGGCGGGTCCTATGCGATGGCTTGCCATATCGCTGAATTAGTCGGCAAGGATATCAGTGACCTGCCGTTTGACGTGATGACCAGCGAAGAGGTGCGCCGCGATCTACAAACCGTTACGTTTGCCACCACCACTGATGGTAACCACGGTCGCGGCGTGGCATGGATGGCGCGTCAACTGAAGCAAAAAGCGGTGGTTTACATGCCTAAAGGCTCTTCGCAGCAGCGTCTGACGTCCATCCGTAATGAAGGCGCTACCGCTGAAATCGTCGATATGAACTATGACGATGCGGTGCGTATGACCGCGGAACAGGCACAAAAACATGGCTGGATTGTGGTGCAGGATACTGCCTGGGAAGGATATGAAAAAATCCCGCAGTGGATTATGCAGGGTTACGGCACGCTAATGCTGGAAGCGATAGACCAACTGCATCAGGTTGCACCGACGCATATTTTTGTTCAGGCAGGCGTTGGTTCGTTTGCTGGAATGGTTCAGGGAATGGTGACGGCAGCCTGGGGGGAAAATCGTCCAAAAGTGATTGTCGCCGAGGCATTGATTGCCGATTGTCTTTACCGCTCCGCACGTTCTAAAGAGGGGGGTGCGATCGCGGTGGGCGGTGATTTACTCACCGTGATGGCTGGTCTCGCCTGCGGTGAGGCAAATAGTATCGGCTGGAAACTGCTGCGTGATTATGCCAACGCATTTGCCTCCTGCCCTGATGAAGTTGCGGCGCTGGGTATGCGCATGCTGGGTAATCCGCTGGCGGGCGATCCGCAGATCGTATCTGGCGAGTCAGGTGCGGTCACTACCGGCCTGCTGGCGCTGCTGATGACATCGCCTGAACTGGCGCATACGCGTGAACAATTGGGGCTGGATGTGCATTCCCGGGTGTTGCTGATCAGCACCGAGGGAGATACCGACCCGCAACAATACCTGAATATTGTCTGGGGCGGTCAGTACCCGGGCATCAACAACTCGTTTCCTGATTGTGAGAAATAACGGAGAAACCCATGTTATCTGCAAACCGTATTGATGAAGTCATTAGAAACTGTCAGGCGCTAATCCAACAAAAAAGTTATTCGGGTCAGGAAGGGGATGTGGTTAATGCCATAAAAATAATGATGCAGCATTACCAGTTTGATGACATCCATGTTGATAAGTACGGCAACATAGTTGGTGGTATTGTCGGTAATCAGCCGGGGAAAACGCTGGTTCTCGATGGACATATTGATACCGTACCGGTCAACGAAGAGAAGTGGAGCCGCAATCCATACGGCGGCGATATCGAAGATGGCAAAATTTATGGTCGCGGCACAACTGACATGAAAGGTGCCGTGGCGGCGATGATCTCCGCCGTGGGTTTTTTTGGTCAGGACAATCAACGTAATTTCGCCGGCAAAATCTACGTTGCCTGTATTGTGCATGAAGAGTGCTTTGAAGGCATTGCCGCTCGGCTGGTCAGCGAGCGCTATAAGCCGGATTACGTGATTATCGGTGAAGCTTCCGAGTTAAACCTGAAAATTGGTCAGCGTGGCCGCGCTGAAATTGTGGTCGAAACGTTCGGTAAACCTGCGCACTCCGCCAACCCGCAGGCAGGAATTAACGCGGTGTACAAAATGGCGCAATTGATCGACAAAATTCGCACAATTACACCGCCAACGCACCCAATTCTGGGGCCAGGCATCCTTGAACTTACCGACATTAAATCTTCGCCGTACCCAGGAGCTTCGGTCGTGCCAGATTACTGTCGCGCAACCTACGATCGTCGTTTGCTGGTGGGTGAAACCAAAGAAAGCGTTATTGCCCCACTGGAAAATGCGCTCGCGGAACTTACCGCACAGGATCCACAGTTTAAAGCCTGTGTTTCCTACGCGGTGGGTCAGGAGTCTTGCTATACCGGTGCCACGATTGAGGGCGAGCGCTTCTTCCCGGGTTGGGTGTATGACGAGTCCGACGAATTCGTGCAGGCCGCTCTGGCTGGCATTCGCGAGGCCGGGTTTAATCCAACTATCACGCAGTACTCATTTTGTACCAACGGCAGCCACTATGCGGGAGAAGCGGGAATCAGAACCATCGGTTTTGGTCCTTCGCGGGAAAATCTGGCCCACACCATTGATGAGTATATTGAGATCGAGCAGTTAACCGGCTCGGCCAGCGGCTATTACAGCATCATCCAGACACTCTATCGCCAATAACAATAAAGAAACCACCTCTTACCTTACAAGCGGTGTCGTAAATCGACATCGCTATGGAGAATAACGATGAAAACCATTTTCAAAAACGGAAATGTAATCGATGGGACGGGCTGCGACGGCAGAATTGCCGATGTGATGGTTGATGAAGGACGTATTGTCGCAATCGGCAAAATTGATGTTGGCGTTAATGATCAGGTTATTGATGCAACAGGTAAAATTATTTGTCCCGGTTTTATTGATACTCATACGCACTCTGACCTTTCGGCCATTATTAACCCCGCACTGTCGGCAAAAATTCGCCAGGGTATTACCACCGAGTTATTAGGGCAGGATGGTGTTGCTTTGGCACCGTTGCCTGAAGAATACATTCCGGCCTGGCGTAAAAATATCGCTGGCCTGGATGGCGATACTGACAAAATAGACTGGAAATATAAAAATACTGACGGTTACCTCAATCTGCTGGCATCGCGTCATCCGGCGACAAACCTTGCGTATTTAGTGCCACATGGCAACGTGCGTATGGAAGCCATGGGTCTGGATGGTCGTCCTTCCACCCGTGAAGATGTGGCGAAGATGTGCGAAGTCCTGGAACGGGAATTAAAAGCCGGAGCATTTGGTCTTTCAACTGGGCTTATCTATATGCCTTGCGCCTTTGGTGATACCGCCGAAATGATTGAACTATGCAAAGTGACGGCGAAATATGACGGGATCTTTGTGGTGCATCAGCGCAGTGAAGCGGACGATATTATCAACTCCACACAGGAGCTGATTGATATCGCCACAGCTACTGGCGTCTGGCTGCATATTTCTCATATGAAGGTTTGCGGTAAGAAAAACTGGGGGCTGATTGACCAGATGCTGGGCATGCTGGAACAGGCGCAGGAAGCCGGGATTCGTATCTCTTTCGACCAGTATCCCTACGTGGCGGGCAGCACGATGCTCGGCGTGATCCTACCGCCGTGGGTCCATTCGGGTGGAACGGATAAATTGCTTGAGCGCCTGGCCTCGCCTGAACTGCGCGCCAAAATGATTGACGATATTCAGCAAGGCATTCCCGGCTGGGATAACTTTATCGATTTTGCCGGGTTGGATCAGATTTTTGTCACCAGCGTGAAAACGGCAAAAAACCAGGATGCCGTCGGTCTGAACCTTGTGCAACTGGGGGAGCTACGCGGAAAAGATCCCTACAACGCCACCTTCGATCTGCTGTTTGAAGAAGAAAACGCCGTGGGGATGGTCGACTTTTACGGTACTGAAGAACATGTGATTAAGTTCCTTTGCCGCCCGGAGCAAAACGTTTGTACCGACGGTTTAATGGGTGCTGGCAAACCGCACCCGCGCGTTTTTGGCGCATTCCCTCGCGTGCTCGGTAAATATGTGCGTGAAGAGGGATGTCTGAGCTGGGAGGCGGCAATCCGTAAGATGACGGGTAAACCTGCGGAGGTATTAGGCCTGCAGGATCGCGGACTGCTGAAGGTGGGGTACGCGGCGGATATTGTGATGTTCGATCCGAACACCATTGCTGATAAGGGTACCTTTGTTGAACCTAATCAATATCCGGAAGGGATTGAAATTGTCATGGTTAATGGACGCATAGCCTTAATCAATGGCACTGAAAGTTATGCCTGTAGCGGTACGGTTATTAGAAAACAATATTAATAAATAACGCTAAACACGCATTGATTTATCGCGACCATTTATGGCCGCGGTAGATCACTACACCCTAAGGACATCACAATGAACCTACAAACATCTTTACCTTCAGGTAAACCAAAGACCTGGAAAGCAAGATATACCGTCCTGACATTGATCTGGCTGGCGTGGCTGCTCTCTTTTCTCGACAGAATGGTGATGAGCGTCTCGCTCCCTTATATCGGCAAAGATTTAAATCTGGATACGACCCAACAAGGGTTAATTATTAGCGCCTTTTTTATTGGTTATGCTGCGTTTCAAATTCCCGGCGGTTTGCTGGCGGATAAGTTTGGCTCGCGCAAAATCATGGCCATCGGTATTGCCTGGTGGTCTGTTTTCACCAGCTTGACCGGCGCCGTATTGACGCTGCCATTGATGCTGGCCGTTCGCTTCTTCTTTGGTGTTGGTGAAGGTTGCTTCCCATCGGCGTCGTGGAAGATGATATCGACCTATTTCCCGTCGAAAGAGCGTGGCCGCGCCACAGCGATTCAGTCGACGGTAAACACCTTAGGCCCAGCGCTGGCAGTAGTTGTAGCGGCAAGTATAATCGGGGCTTTTGGCTGGCACATGGTCTTTATCGTGCTGGGTATTCCGGGTCTGTTTATTGCGGCGGGCATCTACTTATTTACTCGTGATAACCCGAAAGATCACCCTGCCATTACGCAGCAGGATCTAGCGGAGCTGGCTGCTGACGAACAGGGGAGCCTACAAAACACCAGCGGTATCGCGTTTAAAGATGTGTTGAAAATGCCGGTGCTCTGGCAAATGGCAATTATTTGGTTTTTGTTTGATATCACCTTCTGGGGGTTTTCAACCTGGCTGCCTAGCTACCTGATCACCGTTCGTGAGTTTTCTCTGGCAAAAACCGGTGTTATGGCGGCTATTCCTTTCCTGTTTGGCGCAGGTGGAACATTATTGGGCGGCTATTGCTCAGATAAATTTAAACCCCAGCGTAAAACGTTGTATGTCGTGACCTCGGTTATTGCTGCGGGTTTCCTGTATCTGACTTTCAGCGTGAGCAGTGCAGATATGGCAGTGGTGTATCAGTGTATTTCAGCCCTGTTCATGTTCTTCGCCATGGCGACATTCTGGGGCATTCTGATGGATACCATTCCCAGCAACATTATGGGACGGGCATCCGGTATCGTTAACTTTGGTGGGCAGATGGCGGGCGTTGTTTCTGCTCCGATCATCGGCTGGCTGATTCAAAGCGGCGGCGGAAGTTATAACAGTGCTTTTATCTTTATGATTGCCGCGCTGTTGTGTTCTGCCGTCGTTACGCTGACCGTGAAAAGCTCGCATGCAATAGGGGCATTGCCCAGTAAAGCCTGATTAATAGCGGCCTCCCTGTGGCACTGCTGTTTCAGAGCCGCAGGGAGTTTCTCTCTAAATTCAGCAGGTTTTCTCTATATTTGGTCGGGTATAAAATTGATTTTTAGATAGCTATTTTTCATATACGCCCCCGCAGTTCTGATGAACAATATTCCGACTATATGTTCCTGGTCATTAAGAATAAATTATAATAAATGAGCGATTTGTCCTACACGTGTAAGAATATTCCTTTATATTGTGTTAATAGTTTGATATTTAGATAGGTTCAAGGTTTAAAATTTGTAAATTACAGTGTTGCGTTTATGCCTTGATCTTCGTTTTTATAAAAAAATGAATAAAACAGACGAGTAATTATGTTAGGATTTACCTGAAAAAGCCTTATTTTCATAAATCATAACGTTGAAGGCACACCTGCTCTATAGCCATCGCCTCTCTTTATTTATCGGGATTCTTACACGCAATGAACGCGATAATCGTTGACGATCACCCATTAGCTCGCATAGCCATCCGCAATTTGCTCGACACTAATGGTATTACCGTAACCACCGAGCTTGACAGCGGGGAGCAAGTGGTTCAAACCGTTGAAAAAATGAAGCCTGAACTGCTGATTATTGATGTGGATATTCCGGGGATCAGCGGCATCGAAGTACTGGAGCAACTGCGAAAGCGACACTATGCTGGTGTAATCATTATCATTTCAGCCAAAAATGAATTTTTTTACGGCAAACGTAGCGCCGAATATGGCGCTAACGGATTTGTGAGTAAAAAAGAAGGTATGAATAATATTCTCGCCGCAATCGAAGCAGCAAAAAATGGCTATAGCTATTTCCCCTTTTCCCTTGAGCATTTCACTGGTTCATCTGTTAGCGAGCAGGATAAGCTTGATACGTTGTCAACCCAGGAAATGAGAGTGTTGCGCTATATTCTTAACGGTATGGATTACAGCACTATTGCCAGCAAAATGAACATCAGTAATAAAACAGTAAGCACCTATAAAAGTCGTTTAATGGAAAAATTAGATTGCTCATCATTAATGGAAATTTATGATTATGCGCAGAGAAATAAAATAGGATAGAGTAATGCTGGCACGCTTGTTTATTTTTTTGATGGTCATATTTACCATCGGGTTGTCTACGGGTGTAAGCTCGGCTCGGCAAGTTGAGCTAAAAAGTAACTATAATACCTCAGTACAGAATATCAGCTTGAACAAGGAAGAAACAAACTGGTTAGCGCATAAGAAAACCTTGGTTGTTGGCACCTGGTTACCGGAAGTTTCCCCCATTGTTTATCAAAATAGCGGTGAATATTATCGGGGAGTCAACGCAGACTATCTGGCGCTGATGCAAAAGATTCTCAATCTAAAAATTGTTATAAAGCAGTATGATAATGAGAAAGAAGCGTTGGCCGCACTTGCCAGTAACGACGTTGATACGTTGATAACCCAGCTTTCAAGGCGCCAGGAGATCGGCGGGCATTTATTGCGTACTTCTGCCTTGCTGACGACGTGGCCGACGTTGGTGACTTCGCTAAAAAACACCATGCTGCCGCTGACCTCCGGGCATCAGGTTAGCGTCGCGTGTGTGCGAGATTGTCCTTTTCTTGATGTTATCCAGGATGCTTTTCCTGAGGCTAAAGTTTCATTCTACGACGACGAATATCAGGCTATGGCGTCGGTAGTAAATGATGAGAACCAATATTATATTGGTAACAATATCACCAGCAGTCATTGTATCTCACGATATTTTTCGCAATCACTGGTTATTACGCACTACTTTGATCAGCAAGAACAATATAATTATTTTGTAGTAAAGGAAGACCAGCCGGTATTAAGAACTATTCTTGATAGTTTCATTACGTCAATCAGTAATGAAATCCATATGCAGGTCATGCAGAACTGGCTGAACCGCGGTAACCTTGCTTATCTGAATGCGCCTATTCCTTTCACTCATCAGGAAAAAGCGTGGCTGGAGAAAAAACACACTATTCGTATTTTGATCAACCCAGACTACCCACCGTATACTCTGGTCGATCGCAGCGGGGAGCTTCGCGGTATTCTTGGTGATTTGCTGAATATTGTTCATCTGCAAACGGGTCTCGATTTTGAACCTATTTTAGCTGATTCCAAAAGCGAACAGATGAAAATAATCAGCGGTGAAGACTGGGATATGTATCCCACCATTACGCTGACTACGCAAAATCAGCGAAATTCTACCTTTAGCGATCCGCTGATGAATGTTGCATTTGTGATGATCACTTCCCGCGAGGAAGCAGCCGACTCGCTACTGAATAAACCGATCCGTATTGCGTTGCCCGCCGGACATGCATTGGAAAGTGATTTGAGACAACGCTATCCCCAGGCCGCCTGGGTGGATGCTGATACAGGCAGCGTCGCGATGTCTATGCTCAGGGAGGGTAAGGTTGACGCGGCGATCGCTACCGAATTGTCGGCAAGGTACATGGTCGATCATTACTACCAGAAAAATATGCACTTTTTTAGGCTTCCGGATATGCCTGGCGCCTCCGTGAGCTTTGCAGTTTCTCCCCGCGAGCCCATGTTGAAGTCTGTTATGGATAAAGCGCTCCAGGCCATTCCGCCGCGTGAGATTTTGCAGATGACGGAGAAGTGGTCGAAAATTTCTAATACGCAGGTCGATATCTGGAGTCGATATAGCAAACAGTTCTATCAACTGGTGGTGTTTGCGCTTTTGCTGATAGCGGTTAGCCTGATCTGGGGGATTTCACTCTCTCGTGAGGTAAATAAAAGAAAACAATCTCAGCGGCTATTGGAAGAACAACTTCATCTCAAAGAGGCTTTATCTCAAGAGCTGGAGATCGAAAAGAACAAAGCGATTGAAGCGACCAAGGCCAAAAGCCGTTTTCTTGCGAGCATGAGCCATGAATTGCGTACCCCAGTAAGCTCTATTGTTGGCTTTCTGGAATTACTGTCGAGTTCAGAACTCAGTCCGGCGCAGCGAAAAGAGGCGATTGCCCTTACCGGGGCGACGGCTCAGTCCTTGCTTGGGCTGATCGGTAAGATTCTGGACGTGGATAAGATTGAGTCTGGTAAATACCAGGTTGTTCCTCAATGGACGGATCTCTCACAGCTCCTTGCATTGCAGTGCCACTCTTTTGATGCTTTAGCCAGACAGAAAGGCATAACGCTTGCTTGCACGAGCCAATTGCCGGCAAACGAGCGGGTATTTGTCGACCAACAGGCTTTGCGGCAAATTATTACCAACCTCGTGGGCAATGCGCTGAAGTTTACCGAACAGGGGAGTATTCATGTGACGGCCCGTTTGACGCCTGACGAGGAGAATCACGGTACCCTGATCATCACCATTAGCGACACAGGTTGCGGGATTAGCGAAGAGGAGCAGGCTGGGCTGTTTCATCGTTACGCTCAAGGGTGTTGCGGACGTCAGCAAACGGGGTCTGGTCTGGGATTATTTATCTGCAAAGAGCTGGTGACGCTGATGGGCGGCACGCTGGAGCTGATGAGTATCCCGTCGCAAGGAACCACGTTTACCATAACGCTGCCGGTCGAGACTGCCCGCCAGTCGGTTGTACCGGATGGCGACACGCCAGGTACTCTGTTGCCGCTGCCGTGTCTGTCTATTTTGATAGCCGATGACAACCCAACTAATCGCCTGCTGCTTAAGCGACAGCTGAACACCATTGGTTACAGTGTGGATGAAGCCTGTGATGGTGAGGAAGCTGAAGCCAAACTGGCTAAAAAATCATACGATCTGTTGATAACTGATGTGAATATGCCGAAGAAGGACGGGTTTGATCTCGCGGCTTCGCTACGTCAGCAGCAGCCCCATTTACAAATCTGGGGGCTGACGGCAAGTGCACTTCCGCAGTCTCGCGATCGATGTCTGCAAAACGGAATGAATTTATGTCTGTTTAAGCCCGTGTCTATTCAGACCCTGACGCATGAATTGAGTAAAATCGAAACCGGTTATTCGTCTCCTGGTGCAATCCGACATCTGAAATTCAATGTCTTGACGGAAAATACCGGCGGCGATCGCACGTTAATGAACGAGATACTCGAAACATTTCGTGAGGCCACGCTCAGCGATCTACAGGCGGCAGAGAAAGCCGTTAGGGAAGATGAACCTCAGCTGTTTTTGCGCGCCCTGCACCGGCTGCATGGTTCAGCGCAAATTCTGGGGATTACCGCGCTTCAGACGCTATGCAAACCTTTTGAATCTATGCGACATGAGGATATTCCTCTGGCGGTATGTCAGGAAGCATTACAAAAGATTGTTGCTGTGATGCGGGAAATTGAGATTGAGATCGACAGTCTGATTAGCCATTAACCCTCCCGCTCGGGTAGCCGTAGCTGCCCGGGCAGGAGAGAAAGTCCTGGTTCAACACGCCGTAGTGCTGAGTATTACTGGCCTGCGCCCAGCATCTCGCTATCGATCACAATGCCTTCTTCAGCACCCTTTAACACAAGGTTTGCTTCATAGTATTTACCTGAAGACAGCAGTTTCTGCGCGCTGGTAACGGCTTTACGCGTCTGATTCAGGGGCATCAGATATTGAGTCTGAAGTACGCTGATACCAGCCAGTTGCAAAGTATCTACTGCACCTTTCCAGTCGCCTTTGGCCATTTTGCCATTCGCTGTTTTGATTGCAGATTCTTTGGCCGGAGTAGCAATATAATCTTCTGACAGCGCAACCGTCGCATTGATGACCACGTACTGATCGTCAATCATCTTGGCTTTAGGCGCAGCCTTTACAAATTTCGCCCAGTCGTGGCTGTCACCTGCCAACAGGGAAGCGGCGTCATCTGTTAATTTTTTAGCACTGTCAGGCTGTCCATGAAACAGAGCCAGACGGGCAAGCTGAATATCACGCATCGCATTTGCACCTTGTACCGCGACCTGCATAATATCGGCAGCTTCTTTTTGTACATTTGCTGTAGCAGTTTGTGCCGGAGTGGTAGTGGTCGCTGCCATTACCGGTGCTGAACCCATCATGGTTGCTAGCAGACCCGCAAGAATAATCTTTTTCATTACTTTCTCCTGAATAAAGTTGGTATATGTCACCAAACGAAATAAGCATATTAAATAAATTAAATGAGAGGAATCAGAGCCAGGAAGGAATAATGAGCGTTTAATCTTACAGATGTCAGACGTCTGACGTGTGTAGGATTTTACGGATAACGGATTTCCTTTATTCTTATATACGAATCCTGAGTGGAAGTCTTATCATTCCATGGTAATTGATATGTATCAACTGAGTATTATTCTTTTATTTGCAGGTTACATTGCATTGCTATGTGACGGAGGATGTATGTTTGTTTTTAACCAGCGCAGCCTGAAAGCGTTCAATGAAAAAACACTATTTCACTATAAAAGACACGCCACGATCATGGCAGTGCTGTTATTGATTTGCGGCATCTGCTGCTTAATCTATCCAATCGCCGCAGGCGTTTACTTAAGCTATGCCACAGGTTTTATGTTCCTGGTATGTGGCTTCTATTCTATTTATAGCCTGTTCAGCGCGGGTAAAAAACAGTTGAAAGCCAGATTCACTTACGCCTTTTTTGCTATGGCGTGGTTACTGTTGGGATACTGTTTCCTTGTTAATCCGGTGATTGGCATGAATTCGCTGGCAATGGTTTTTTGCTGCCTGTTTATTCTCGGCGGTATATTCCGTGTTGCTTCCGGTGTCAAAATGTTCCGCAGTCCGGGCTATGGATGGAATATCTTTATTGGTATTTTTGACCTGCTTATTGCTGGCGCGTGGCTGAATATGGATCCTGACAGATCTTATGTGTTTACCTCCATCTTTATTGGTGTGGAGATGATCTTTAGTTCTTTGGCTTTTATCAGTCTGCGCAGAAATACGACCTTGGCACAAACTGATAAACTCGCTGATAAAAATTAATGCGCCCCTGGAGTGCATTTTGAGTGTTAAAATGTGTCATCAACATCCTGATGCTAAATTGGGTGAACTGGCTGTAAATCTGCAGGATACCGGCCTGCACTATTGATTAACCGTTTTGATAGCCTGGCATTAGTTAGAATTGACAACCTCTGTACCTACCCCGGTCGTTCCCCTACAAGAAAACCAGCTATCCGCGAGAAATTCGCTGGATAGCCGGGTCCGCTAATACTCGTAGATCTCACAAGTGAAGCGCTATCCCTGGGATCTTATATCTTTATCCCAGGGATAGGGCAGGGTATCAGCGCCGTGCTTTAAATCGCGCCAGCATGTTTTCAACAAGCACAAAGAAGAGCGGAACAAAATAGATTGCCAGCACCGTTGCGGCCAGCATCCCACCGATAACACCTGTACCGACAGCATTTTGCGCGCCAGAACCCGCGCCATTGTTTATAGCCAGTGGAATAACTCCAAGAATGAAAGCCAGTGACGTCATCAAAATAGGGCGCAAGCGCATTTTGGCCGCTTCCACCGCGGCTTCAAGCGGCGTTTTCCCTTCTTTTTGCATAATCTCGACGGCGAACTCGACGATCAGAATGGCGTTTTTAGCCGACAACCCCATGGTGGTGAGCAGGCCGACCTGGAAGTAAACATCATTGCTCAGGCCGCGCAGATCGGTTGCCAGCAACGCGCCGACCACCCCGATTGGCACAACCAGCATCACGGAAAATGGGATCGACCAGCTTTCATACAGCGCCGCCAGCGCCAGAAATACGACGATCAGCGAAATGCCGTACAGCATTGGTGCCTGGTTTGTGGACAGCGCTTCCTGATAAGACAGGCCAGTCCAGGCATAGCCGACGCCCGCGGGCAGTTTATTAATCAGCGAGGCCATAAATTTCATCGCATCACCGCTGCTTTTCCCTTCAACCGGTTGGCCCAGAATTTCCATTGCTGGCTGACCATTGTAGCGTTCAAGGCGGGGAGAGCCGTAGGTCCACTCGGTGGATGAGTACGCGGAAAGCGGCGTCATCGCGCCAGAGGCATTACGTACGTACCAGCGATTGATATTGTCCGGCAACATACGGAATGGCGTATCAGCCTGGACATACACTTTTTTAACGCGTCCCTGGTTCAGGAAATCATTGACATAGCGACTACCGAAGGCCGTGGAGAGAGTCTGATTGATATCCGCTAATGCGACGCCCATGGCTTCCGCTTTCCTTGCGTCGACGTGAATGCGGAACATCGGCGTGTCTTCAAGACCATTCGGACGCACCCCGTCGACCTCACCGGACGACTGACTGGCCAGAGCCAAAAGCTCGTTTCGAGCCTGCATCATTTTTTCATGCCCAAGGTTACCGTTATCCAGCAGCTCCATATCAAAACCTGAAGCCGTACCCAATTCTGCCACTGCGGGTAAATTAAACGGATACACGACGGCATTATTGATGGTACTTAAGGCCATCATTGCCCGTCGAATAATGGCGGTAACCGAGTTTTCTTCGCCAATGCGTTCTGACCACGGCTTCAAGCTGATAAACGCCAGGCCATTGTTTTGTCCCTGACCGCTAAAACCAAATCCGCCTACGGTAAAAACAGACGCGACGTTTTTCTGTTCTTTCGTCAGGTAGTAATCCGTTATTTCTCCAAGCACTTTGCTGGTGTTTACCATCGTTGAACCTGAGGGCAATTGCGCCGTGGTCATGAACACCCCCTGGTCTTCTTCAGGCAAAAAGGAGGTCGGCGTACGTAAAAACAGCACCATCATGCCCGCGCCAATGACTAAGTAAACGACCATGTAACGGCCAGTGCAACGTAACAGTTTTCGGGTGCTGTCCGTGTAGTGCTGAGTGCATTTCTCCATGAAATGATTGAATCGGGCAAACAGAAAATGCGTATTTGCCTGCTCGTCATCGTGTGCTTTTAACAGCATGGCACAGAGTGCTGGCGTCAGGCTCATCGCCACAAACACCGACAGCAGCATGGAGGAGATCAAGGTGATGGAAAACTGACGGAAAATTTCTCCTGTCGCGCCGCTCATAAATGCCATCGGCATAAATACGGCGGATAACACGACGGCAATACCAACCAGCGCCCTCTGGAGCTGGCCCATTGCTTTATGCGTTGCCGCTTTGGGTGACAAGTGTTCTTCGGCAATAATGCGTTCTACGTTCTCAACCACCACGATAGCATCATCGACTAACAACCCTATCGCCAGCACCATGCCAAACATCGTGAGCGTATTAATCGAGAAACCGGCGACGTCGAGAATGGCAAAGGTGCCGAGGATAACCACCGGAACGGCGATTGTGGGGATAAGCGTTGCCCGGAAGCTTTGTAAAAACAGATACATGACGAGGAACACCAGAATGATTGCCTCGATCAATGTATGAAAAACACCCTGAATTGAAATCTCGATAAACGGCGTGGTGTCATAAGGATAAACGGTTTTCATGCTGGCCGGAAACCAGGCCGATAATCGGTTCAGTTCGTGTTTGACCGCCTGAGATGTTTCCAGGGCATTGGCGCCAGCGGCAAGTTTAATCGCAATCCCGGCTGCGGGTTTGCCGTTGTAACGAGCAACCGTAGCATAATTTTCCGCGCCCAGTTCAATGCGGGCGACATCACGCAGCAAAACCTGGGAGCCATCTTGCTGAACTTTGAGGAAGATCTTGCCAAACTCATCGGTAGTTTGCAGGCGCGTCTGGACGATGATCGACGCATTTAGCTGCTGATCGGCAGCCTGTGGCATGCCCCCCAATTGTCCGCCTGAGATCTGATTGTTCTGAACTTTGAGCTGGGTAATGACGTCCTGCGGGGTGAGGTTATACTTGTCGAGTTTTTGCGGATCAAGCCATATGCGCATAGCGTATTGTGAACCGAATAGCTGCACGCTCCCCACCCCAGCAGTACGGCTTAGCGGGTCTTTAATGTTCGAGGCCACATAGTCGGCAATATCATATTGGCTCAGACTGTTATTATCAGAGATAAAGCCGGCGACCATTAAAATATTGCTGCTCGATTTATCAACGCTGATCCCTTGCTGCTGTACCTCCTGCGGCAAGGATGGCATTGCCAGTTGCAGCTTATTCTGTACCTGAACCTGCGCAATATCGGGCGATGTGCCCGTTT
The DNA here is from genome assembly GCF_030332285.1 of Citrobacter sp. Cu096. Lineage (NCBI taxonomy): Bacteria > Pseudomonadati > Pseudomonadota > Gammaproteobacteria > Enterobacterales > Enterobacteriaceae > Citrobacter > Citrobacter sp. Cu096. The sequence continues at coordinate 103,238 of NZ_JAOWID010000001.1, read as the reverse complement.
TGAAGGTCAGGATGATTGACGCATTACCTGCCGCATCGCTGGTGGATGACATATACATCAGGCCATCAAGACCATTCATATTCTGTTCAATCACCTGAGTCACGGAGTCTTCAACGGTCTTGGCGTCAGCCCCTGGGTAGGCGGCGCTGATGGTAATGGTCGGGGGAGCAATTTGTGGATATTGGGCGATCGGCAGATTCATTATTGCGATACCGCCGGTAAACATCATGATAATGGCAAGCACCCATGCGAAAACCGGGCGCTCAATAAAAAAGTTGGCCATGAAGAGAGTGTCCTTAATACCTGAAATATTACTGTTTTGTTACCGCATCAGGGGGGTTCAGTTTTGAAGGGAGGACCCGGGCTTTGACTCCCGGACGAATTCGTTGTAGTCCGGACACAATGACCCGATCGCCGGGACGTAGACCTGCGGTCACCAGCCATTGATTGCCAACGGCCTTCACGGCGTTTATTTCGCGCAGTTGCACCACGTTTTCCTGGTCAAGGAGAAGCACGGTGGCTTTTCCTTGCGCGTTATGCGTAACCCCTTGTTGGGGGACCATCAAAACGTTCTGCTGACTGCCTTCGTCCAGCAACGCCGTGACATACATCCCGGGTAAAATTTCACCTTCAGGATTCGGGAACACCGCGCGCAGGGTTACCGAACCAGTGGTCTCATCGACGGCGGGATCGGCAAACTCAAGCGTACCGGTATGACGATAGGGTTTGCCGTTTTCCAGCATCAGCTCAACAGGAATTTTGCCCTGTTGCTGGGCGATTTTGCCGTTGGCTTTCTCTTCTTTCAGGCGTAAGAAGTCTTGTACTGACTGCGTTAAATCAACATAAATAGGATCCAAACGCTGAACGGTGACCAGTGCGTTTTGCTGGTTGGCAGTGACCAGGGCACCCACGGTCACGGATGATTTACCGCTGATGCCATCAATCGGCGAGGTGACATTGGCGTAACGAAGGTTGATGGTGGCCTGCTCAAGATCCGCTTTGGCGACAGCGACATTGGCTTGCGCTTCATTCAGCTGGGAGCGTGTTGTGTCGTAGTCCTGACGGCTGACGTAATTAGATTTAAGTAACGCTGACTGCCGATTTAATGTGAGACGTACATTATTGGCCGTCGCTAATGCCTTTGCCAGTGCGCCTTTGGCTGAATCCAGTTGCGCCTGCAGCGGAGCAGGATCAATTTGATACAGTGATGCTCCTTTACTGACTTTATCACCCTCAATAAAATTGCGTTTTATGATTATCCCGCCAACCTGAGGCCGGATTTCGGCGATCTCGAATGAAACCGCGCGACCCGGAAGTTCACTTTTAATATTTACTGAAGAGGGCGCTAAGGTAATAACGCCGACTTCGGGCTCTATGGCGGTGTTTTTTACTGCTGGTTTATTATCGCAGGCGGTGATAATGACGCTACTAAAAAATAATGGTATCAAGAGTAAGCATTTTCTGTTCATAGTTATCCCTGAATAATGTGTAAACACAAATGTTCTTGTATTGCATGCAGGATGGGAGAGTGATCGATAAATAACAAAAGATGCTCAGGCATGAGACGACTAAAGCCCATTTTTCGCTAAAGTGCTAGCGGGTAAATTATAGGTAACAGGAAGAATTCATGTTAGCCGAAGGATCGCATTCAGTGGCATGGCGCAATAAGATAAACACGGAAGATGATAAGGATGTTTCGCCTGTATCAAATTCCGCGATAGATTAGCGCCATCTAACTACGGGGTTATTTTACGAGCTCCGGTGTAACCTCGGTTACGGTATTTGTGTAGTAGGGGCCTCCCCACATCGGTTCAGGCCAGAACGCGCCGTATCCGTAATCCCACAGGTTATAGGTGGTGTTGACAGTATCTGTTAAATGCCAAATCTGAATGCCCTGTAAATCAACTTTCACAAAGTTGTACGGGACCTTATTGATGAATCCAGGTTCTTCCCCTTGAATTGTCCCTAAAATAGTCACGAAATGGTTTCTGTAGTTTACCGGGTCGAGAAACCCTTTCTGCTGGGCAAGTATACGTCCCTGATAGTTCGCGCCTATTTGTGGTTTGGCGTAGCTGTTCAGTGGTAATACGGCGATTTCCAGTAGCGTATCTGTTTTGGTGTTAATCACATTGATGACTTTACCCCCAAAGCGAGCCTGCTGACCGGTATATAACCCGGGTTGGTTGTGCACTGAGATAAAGTTTTTTTGAATATCGGATTGATTATTACCTTTGATATTCTCAGGAATTGAAGCACATGCTGCCAGGGCGAATGTAAGGGCAATAACCAGCAACCCTTTTACTTTATTCATTTTTACTTTCCTGCTAAAAAAGACAGGCCTATAGTAAACCTTTGCCCATTATTGTCAGCACGCACATTGTTGATTGGCTAATAGTCGTATAATTGTAGCTTATGGTAATAATAGAGAGTATTTTTGGACATATTCCCGTCACGTGACGGGAATATAAAAAGACGGGCCATCAATTTGTGGACTGCCCGGTTACCCGACAGAATGACCGCGTTCATTGCTCCCGTCACCCAGGCGGTAAGCCAGCGCAACCACTAGCGACTGTACCAGACACAGCGTCGCTGACTGAGAGCGAAACGCGTCAACCTGCGCCTCTTTTACCACAAAGCAGAGATCGCTGAACGTTGCCAGCGGGCTTATCTGGCTGTCGGTTATGACTATCTGGCGCGCGCCTGCATTGGCCGCAGTTTCGCTGACCATCACCGTTTCTTCCGCATACGGCGAGAAGCTTATCGACACAACAATATCGCGCGCTTTGATGCGGTTAATTTGCTCGCGCAACATCCCACCCATACCGTCGAGCAAAATAGGGCGACATTCAAGATGGCTCAGAGCGTAGGTGAGATAGGCGGCTACGCTAAACGAACGACGCAGACCAGCGATGTAGATGGTCTCGGCTTCTGCCAGTAATTGTACGGCGCGTTCTAACATTTCAGGTTCGGCACGGGCCGCCAGCTGCTGTAGGGCCTGAGTATTCGAACGGGCGAACTCCTGCAGGATATCAAGTGGCGTTTCTGGCACGGCTTCGCTTTCCATCTCCCGGAACAGGCGCGCGCGATCGCTGTAGCTGGCAGTTTCCTCCACCAGGTTCATACGAAACAGCTGTTTCATTTCGTTGAAGCCGGTGAAGTCAAAGGCGTTGGCGAAGCGGATAAGCGTTGAGGGAGGCACTCCGGCCCGCTCGGCAATGACGGCAACCGTATCAAAAGCCACGCTATTTGTATTATCCAGCACATAGCGGGACACCTGCTGCAGCCTCTTGCTCAGTCCATCGTAGCGATCGCGGATTTGCTGCTGCAGTTCGTTCAGGCTGGTTGCTGTCGTCATTTTACCTCCTGTTGCATAGTTTTATGATTCTAAACGCAAAACCGCGTCTTTGAAATGTCACTCATTCATCCGACCGAAAAAACGAAACAAAAGCTTCAGACTTATCTCCTGCTGAAACGTTCTGCCAGTGCAGGTGAATCATGCAATTTCACTTGTTAACATAAAAACCCATCCTTGATCACATTAATCATTATTTATTTTATTTCAACTTAAAATGGAATGTTTGTTTCATATATAGTACACAGATAGCAGCGTTCAGGTAACAGTCACGTATCAACAGCGAGAGGTTAAGGATGGAGACGGTAGCGAATTTTATTCATGGCGAATGTGTCACCGGTTCAGGCCAGCGCGTTCAGGCGATCTTCAACCCGGCCACCGGCGAACAGATCCGCCAGGTGGTGATGAGTACAACACAGGAAACCGAACAGGCCATCGCGGCAGCGTATGACGCGTTCCCTGCCTGGGCGCGACACTCTCCACTAAAACGTGCGCGAGTGATGTTCCGCTTTAAGGCGCTGCTGGAAGAGAACATGGATCAGTTGGCGCGCATCATCAGTGAAGAACATGGCAAGGTGTTCTCTGACGCGGTCGGTGAATTGACGCGCGGCCTGGAGGTGGTGGAGTTTGCCTGTGGCATCCCACATCTGCAAAAGGGTGAACACTCAGCCAATGTAGGGACCGGAGTCGATAGTCATTCGCTGATGCAACCGCTCGGGGTTTGCGTGGGGATCACACCGTTTAACTTTCCGGCAATGGTGCCGATGTGGATGTTCCCCATCGCATTAGCGACCGGGAATACCTTCGTACTGAAGCCCTCGGAAAAAGATCCTTCTCTTGCATTGGCGCTGGCGAAATTACTGCAAGAAGCAGGTCTGCCGGACGGTGTGTTCAACGTCGTCCAGGGCGATAAAGAGTCCGTTGATGTGCTGCTGACCGACCCGCGCGTACAGGCCGTGAGCTTCGTCGGCTCAACGCCGATTGCGGAATATATTTATCAGACGGCTTCGGCCCACGGTAAGCGTTGCCAGGCGTTGGGCGGTGCTAAAAACCATTGCATTTTAATGCCGGATGCCGACATGGATATGGCGACTAACGCCATTATGGGCGCAGCTTTCGGCGCAGCGGGAGAACGCTGCATGGCGCTTTCTGTCGTGTTGGCGGTGGGCGATAAAACGGCAGATGAGCTGTGCTCACGACTGGAAAAGCAGATTGCTGCACTGCGTGTCGGGCCGGGGCTTGATCAGACGCCGGAAAACGAAATGGGGCCGCTTATTTCCTCGGCACATAGGAATAAAGTGCTCGGGTATATCGACAGTGGGGAATCTCAAGGGGCCAGCCTGCGCGTGGATGGTCGACGTTTTAGCGTCAAAGGTCATGAGCAGGGCTATTTTGTCGGGCCGACCCTGTTTGATAATGTCACCCCGGAAATGACGATCTACAAAGAAGAGATTTTCGGGCCGGTACTTTCTGTGGTGCGCGTAGCAGATTACAGCAGCGCGTTGGAACTGATTAATCGCCACGAATATGGTAATGGCACGGCGATTTTCACACGTGATGGCGGCTGTGCGCGTCGCTTCTGCGAAGAGGTTCAGGCGGGCATGGTGGGCGTTAATGTGCCTATTCCGGTGCCGATGGCGTTCCACAGTTTTGGCGGCTGGAAGCGTTCCATTTTTGGTGCGCTCAACGTTCACGGCAACGATGGCGTACGTTTCTATACGCGGATGAAAACCGTTACCGCACGCTGGCCAGAAATGCTGCAGGACACGGGGGCCGCGTTCTCCATGCCGACGCTGGGCTGACAGGAGGGTTTATGCAAACCGAACGTATGACCATGGCTCAGGCGCTGGTCAAATTCCTTAATCAACAATATATCTGTGTCGATGGACAGGAAGCGCCTTTTGTCGAGGGTGTGGCGACCATCTTTGGTCACGGTAACGTGCTGGGTGTCGGCCAGGCGCTGGAGCAGGATCCCGGTCACCTGCAGGTGATGCAGGGCTGTAACGAACAGGGAATTGCGCATATGGCGACTGGATTCGCCAAACAGCATCGACGCCAGCGTATTTTTGCCGTCACGTCGTCGGTTGGACCGGGGGCGGCGAATATGGTGACTGCCGCGGCGACCGCGACGGCGAACCGTATTCCGCTGTTGCTGTTGCCCGGGGATGTCTATGCCAGCCGCCAGCCGGATCCGGTACTGCAACAAATTGAGCAATACCATGACCTTGGCATCAGCACGAATGACTGTTTCCGGCCTGTCTCGCGTTACTGGGATCGGATTAATCGCCCGGAGCAGTTAATGAGCGCGATGCTGAACGCGATGCGAGTGCTTACTGACCCCGCAGATACTGGAGCAGTCACTATTTGCCTGCCACAGGATGTGCAAGGGGAAGTCTGGGATTACCCGCAGAGCTTCTTTGCGCGCCGCGTGCATTTGATTGAACGTCGTCCACCCGATCCGCAGCGTCTGGCGATGGCGCGGGCGCTTATTGCCCGCAAACGTCGTCCGCTGGCGGTATGCGGCGGCGGGGTTCGCTATTCCGGTGCGCATGAGGCATTTCAAACGTTTGTTGAAACGCTGCAACTGCCATTTGCCGAAACTCAGGCCGGAAAGGGGGCGCTGGTTAGTGACCACCCACTTAACCTTGGTGGCATTGGGGTTACCGGGGGGATGGCCGCCAATCAGCTCGCGCCGAAGGCCGATCTGGTGATCGGCATCGGCACGCGTCTCACCGACTTTACCACCGGCTCGAAAGCGCTGTTTTCTCATCGGGACGTTGAATTCCTGCTGCTGAACGTGGCGGAGTTTGATGCGCTGAAGCTTGATGCTACTGCGCTTATCGCCGACGCCCGTACCGGGCTGAATGCACTAACCGAAACGTTGAAAGATTACCGCAGCGATTGGGGGAATGAGGTAGCGCAGGTGCAAGCGGCCTGGCGCGATGAGTGCCAGCGTTTGTGGGATCGCGACTGGCGTCCTGACGACGAACCTGAAGTGGCGGGGCATCTTGACGCCCAACTGGCAGAATATGGCGACACGCTTAACACCCGGTTGACCCAGACTAAGGTGCTGGGGCTTATCAATCAGCACATCGAAGACAACGCTATTGTCGTCGGCGCGGCTGGCTCGCTGCCTGGCGATTTACAGCGCATCTGGCAGGTCAAAACCCCTGACAGCTATCATCTGGAATACGGCTACTCCTGTATGGGCTATGAAATTGCGGCTGCTATTGGGGCCAGGCTGGCGAAGCCACAGCAGCCGGTTTATGCCATGGTGGGAGATGGCTCGTACATGATGCTACATTCCGAGCTGCAAACCGCCGTTCAGGAAGGGGTAAAGGTGACCATTCTGCTGTTTGATAACGCCGGCTTCGGCTGTATTAATAATCTGCAGATGGGACACGGGATGGGGAGTTTCGGCACGGAAAACCGCCACCGTAACCCGCAAACCGGGCGACTGGATGGGCCTTTGGTAAAAGTCGATTTTGCCCAAAACGCGCAGAGCTACGGCTGTCGGGCGTGGCGGGTACATGATGAACAAAGCCTTCTGGCGGCGCTGGAAGCCTCCCGTGCGCATCCTGGTCCTGCGCTGCTGGATATCAAAGTCCTGCCGAAAACCATGACCCACGATTACGCCGCCTGGTGGCGCACTGGCGACGCGCAGGTGGCCGATTCGCCGTCGGTGCGCAAAGCCGCTGAGCAGACGTTTGAGCAGGTGAAAAAAGCGCGCCAGTACTGACGCAGAGCTATGCCGGATAAGCAAAGCCGCCATCCGGCAATCCTTCCCGACGAAATTTTCATTTCATTTTTCTTTTCTCTTGATCCACCGCCTCCTTCCTGAACGGAAGGGGGCCAATTCCTGCATCTTTCCTTATGTCATGTTGTGATATTGATAACAGATTTTATCTCATTCGTCTCAAAAGTGTTAACTTGCACTCAAAAATATAATTTTCACTATTTATAAAAATGAAATAAATGTTTTATTTAAGGGGTCGTTAGTTCATCGCATTCACCAACACCGGGAGCCGTTATGTTTAACATTGCTTTACTGGGCGCTGGCCGAATTGGCCAGGTACATGCAGCTAACATTGCCAGTCACAGTGCTACCACGCTCTGGTCCGTCGTCGACCCGAATCAGGAATTTGCCACTCGTCTTGCCACCCAGTACCAGGCCCGTCTGCAAAGTCTGGATGAGGCAATGACTGATCGAAACGTTCACGCCGTGTTGATCGCCTCCGCGACAGATACCCACGCAGACCTGATTGAACTGGCTGCTCGTCACGGCAAAGCTATCTTCTGCGAAAAGCCCGTCCACCTGGATCTGGCCCGCGTGCGCGACTGTCTGAAAGTGGTTAAAGAGTACGACGTGCCGCTGTTTATCGGCTTTAACCGCCGTTTTGACCCGCAGTTTCGCCGCGTGAAAACCGACGCACTGGCCGGGCGTATCGGTAAGCCGGAATCGCTGCTGATTATCTCCCGCGACCCGTCTCCGCCGCCTGCGGAATACGTGCGCGTCTCCGGCGGCATGTTCCGCGATATGACCATCCACGATTTTGACATGGCGCGCTTTATCATGGGCGAAGAGCCGGTGTCGGTGTATGCCCAGGGCAGTAATCTGGTGGATCCGGCGATTGGTGAGGCGGGCGATATCGACACCGCATTTATCGTTCTGAAATATGCTTCCGGCGCGATGGCGACCATCGTCAATAGCCGCCGCTCATCCTACGGCTACGACCAGCGCCTTGAGCTGCACGGCTCTGAAGGGCTGCTGTGTGCGGGCAATATTCTCGAAAACCAGGTGCAGCACTACGGCAAACAGGGCTGCAACAGCGCGCTGCCTGAACATTTCTTCCTGCAGCGTTATAAATCGGCCTATGCCGCGGAATGGGAGCACTTTGTTGCGGTACTGCGCGGCGAAGCGGTCCCGGATTGCAGCGGGGACGACGGTGAGCGTGCGCTGTATCTGGCGGATAAAGCGCTGGAGTCACTGCATAGCCAGCGTGAAGTTCTCCTCTGATTGTCATCACAACCAACCCTACACAGAGAGACATAATAATGAAAAAACTGATCTTAGCTGTCCTCATCGCCATGACATCCGGGGCAGCCATTGCTGAAAATGAGCAAATTGTTTTTAGTACGCCAAATCTGGCGATGCCATTTGAAGTTCACATGCAGCGCACGGCGGTGAAAGCCGCAAAAGAGATGGGTGTGAATTTGCAGGTTCTGGACGGGCAGGGTAGCTCGCCGAAACAGGTCGCTGACCTGGAAAACGCCATCACCCGTGGCGCACAGGGTTTTATCGTTTCACCGAACGATGTTAACGCGGTGTCCAGTGCGGTAGATGAAATTCAGGATGCGAAACTACCCGTTGTTACTCTCGACCGCTCCGTCGATAGCCAGAAAAAAGTGCCGCACTTCGGCGCGAATAACTACAAAGGCGGCCAGGCGATTGGCGACTTTGTAAAAACCAAATTTCCTGACGGGGCGGACATTATTCTGCTGACCGGCCAGCCAGGCTCCTCCTCCAACATAGAACGTACTAAAGGTATTCGCGACAGCCTGAAGGCGGGCGGTGAAAAGTACAAGATCGTCGCCGATCAGACGGGTAACTGGATGCGCTCTGAAGGGATGCGCATTGTCGAAAGCGTGCTGCCTTCACTGCCGAAACGCCCTCAGGTGATCCTCTCCGCTAACGACGACATGGCGCTGGGCGCGATTGAAGCGTTACAGGGGCAAGGTCTGAAACCGGGTGAGGTTCTGGTCACGGGCTTTGATGCTGTACCGGAAGCGCTGGCACGCGTGCGTGACGGCTGGCTGGCGGTAACGGCGGATCAGCGTCCTGGTTTTGCGGTGAAAACGGCCATGAGCCAACTGGTGAATAACGTCCGTGAGAAGACCGCAATCACCGGTGCTGACTATCCGCCAACGCTGATAACTAAAGAAAATCTGCAGCAGGCTGAGCGTATCGGTGAGGCCGGTAACTGATATGTCCAGAGCCGCTGCGTAAGTGGCGGCTCACTATGAGGAGGAGCAGACCGATGTCGCAACCCTTACTGAAAGTGACCGACCTGGCGAAAAGCTTTTCCGGCGTCTGGGCGCTAAGCAGCGCACAACTGACCGTTGGTGCGGGAGAAATCCACGCGCTGTTAGGTGAAAACGGTGCCGGAAAATCGACCCTGCTGAAAGCGCTGGCGGGCGCGCAGCCGCAAACGCGTGGGGAGATTTGGTTTAACGGCGAAACGTTGCCGGTAGAGGACTCTCCGGTCGAGCGGCAGAACAAGGGCATTATCACTATTTATCAGGAATTTAATCTGCTGCCCAACATGACCGTCGCCGAGAATATGTTCCTCGGGCGTGAACCGCGCAAGCGCAATCTGATTGTGGATGAAAAGGCGGTGAATCAGGAAGCGCAGGTGATTCTGGATTATTTGCAACTGAACGTTGCGCCAACCACTGCCGTGGCCCGACTGAGTGTGGCACAGCAGCAAATGGTGGAAATTGCGCGGGCGCTGACGTTGAACGCAAAGCTTATCATCATGGACGAACCTTCCGCCGCGCTGAGCGACAGCGAAGTAGAAAGTCTGCACCGGGTGGTGCGGGAACTTAAAGGGCGGGGCGTGAGCATTATCTATGTCACCCATCGTCTGCATGAAGTATTTCAACTTTGCGACCAGTTTACCGTTTTCCAGGATGGACGTTTTACCGGCAATGGTGCGGTTGCACAGACCACTGTAGAACAGCTGATTCGCCTGATGGTGGGGCGTGATGTGGCCTTTAATCGCCGCCCGGCCAGTGAAACTCACCATCAAGATAAACCTGTGCGTCTGGCGGTAAAGGGACTCAGCCGTGAAAAGCCGCCGTTGGATCCGCATGGCATCGCGCTACACGACATTAGTTTCCACGTTCATGCCGGAGAAGTATTAGGCATCGCCGGGCTGGTTGGTGCCGGGCGCACTGAAGTGGCCCGCTGCCTGTTTGGCGCCGACGGGTTTACCTCCGGTAGCTTCGAGCTTGATGGCGTGCCGTATCAGCCGCGCGATCCGCTGTTTGCGCTGGATCAGGGGCTGGCGCTGGTGCCGGAAGATCGTAAAAAAGAGGGCGCGGTGTTGGGGTTGTCGATCCGCGACAACCTGTCGCTTTCCAGCCTGTCATCACTGCTGCAGTGGCGCTGGTTTGTGAATACCCGCAAAGAGGATGCCCTGATCGAGTCTTACCGTCAGGCGCTGCAGATCAAAATGGTCAACAGCGCGCAGGAGGTACGCAAGCTCTCTGGTGGCAACCAGCAAAAGGTGATCCTCGCGCGCTGCATGGCACTTAATCCGCGGGTGCTGATTGTCGATGAGCCGACGCGTGGCATCGATGTTGGTACCAAATCAGAAGTCCATCAGGTGTTGTTTGATATGGCGAAGAAGGGCGTGGCGGTGATCGTGATCTCCTCCGATCTGCCTGAAGTCATGGCGGTTTCCGATCGGATCATCACGCTGAGTGAAGGCCGGGTGACTGGCGAGATCCATGGCGATGACGCCAACGAAGAGCGGTTAATGACGATGATGGCCATCAACCACAACGCCCTGAATGCGGCATAACGGAGTGATTCATGACGCAGATTATTTCTAAAACGCAGGTTCCAGCCAAACGCGGCGGACGTCTCGATCCTATAGCCTTTTTTGAGCGCTTTGGGGTACTGATTTTCATGATCCTGCTGCTGATTTTCTTTCAGTTGCAGAACAGCAATTTTCTTTCTGAACGCAATATTTTCAACATCCTGACCGAAGTCTCCATCTACGGGATCATGGCTGTCGGTATGACGTTTGTCATTCTGACCGCCGGAATCGATCTGTCGGTAGGCTCCATCCTGGCAGTCTGCGCCATGACCGCCGCGTATGTGATTAAGGGCGACAACTTCACCACCGTCGATCCGAACGCCTGGGGCGGCATGAGCTGGCTGATTGGCCTTGGGATCTGTATGGCGATGGGCACCGCGATTGGTTTCCTGCATGGCCTCGGCGTGACCCGCCTGCGTCTGCCGCCGTTTATCGTCACCCTCGGCGGGATGACCATCTGGCGCGGCCTGACGCTGGTCATTAACGACGGCGCGCCGATTGCCGGGTTCGACGCGGGTTACCGCTGGTGGAGGCGTGGTGAACTGCTCGGCATTTCCATTCCGATCTGGATCTTCGCTTTGGTGGCGGTGGGTGGTTATCTGGCGCTGCATAAAACCCGTTGGGGGCGCTTCGTGTACGCCATCGGCGGCAACCCGGAGGCGGCGCGCCTGGCCGGGGTCAACGTCAAGCGCGTGTTGGTCAGCGTCTACGTGCTGATTGGCTGTCTGGCGGGGCTGGCGGGCTTCATCCTCAGTGCGCGTTTGGGCAGTGCGGAAGCGGTCGCCGGGATCTCGTTTGAGCTGCGCGTCATCGCTTCCGTGGTGATTGGCGGCACGTCGCTGATGGGGGGCTACGGACGCATCGGTGGCACCATTATCGGCTCGATCATCATGGGCATCCTGATTAACGGCCTGGTGCTGATGAACGTCTCGGCTTATTACCAACAAATTATAACCGGCTTAATTATCGTTCTGGCGGTGGCGTTCGATACCTACGCCAAGAGCCGTCGCGGCGCACTGTGAGGATCACGATGAAAGAAGTTCGTATTGGACTAATTGGCACCGGGTATATCGGCAAGGCGCATGCCATCGCCTATGCCCAAGCCCCGACGGTGTTCAACCTGCGCGGCAAACTGGTGCGCGAAATGGTGGCGGAAGTCACGCCGGAGCTGGCGGCCGAACGGGCGCAGGCCTTTGGCTTCAATCGCTCAACCGGAGACTGGCGTGCGCTGGTGGCCGACCCGGCCATTGACGTGGTTGATATTTGTTCGCCTAACCATCTGCATAAAGAGATGGCGCTGGAGGCGATCCGTCACGGCAAGCACGTCTACTCGGAGAAGCCGCTGGCGCTGAACGCCCATGACGCGCGTGAAATGGTGGAGGCGGCACAACGGGCCGGAGTGAAAACGCTGGTGGGTTTCAACTACATGAAGAACCCGACCGCGCAGCTGGCGAAAGAGATCATTGAGCGCGGCGAAATTGGCGAGGTGATCCATTTCTACGGTACCCACAACGAAGACTATATGGCCGACCCGCTTTCGCCGATCCACTGGCACTGTTTTAAAGAAACGGCGGGTCTGGGCGCGCTGGGCGATCTCGCGGCGCATATCGTCAATATGGCCCAGTATCTGGTGGGGGATATCGAGCAGGTCTGCGGTGACCTGAAGATCGTGGTCCCGGCACGTCCGGCGAAGGCGGGTTCGGCAGAGATGATTGCCGTCGAAAACGAGGATCAGGCCCACGCGATGGTGCGTTTTGCGGGCGGGGCGCAGGGCGTCATTGAAACCTCCCGCGTCGCCTGCGGCCGCAAGATGGGGCTGTCATATGTCATCACCGGGACGAAAGGTGCCATCAGTTTCACTCAGGAGCGCATGGCCGAGCTGAAGCTCTATCTGCATGACGACCCGGTGAACCGTCAGGGATTCCGCACGCTGCTCGTCGGCCCGGCTCACCCGGACTACGGTGCGTTCTGCATGGGGGCAGGCCATGGGATTGGCTTTAACGATCAAAAAACCGTGGAAGTGCGCGATCTGGTGGACGGCATTGCCGCCGATGCGCCGATGTGGCCGGACTTCGAAGAGGGCTGGAAGGTGTCGCGTGTGCTTGACGCCATCGCACTCTCGCACCTGGAAGGCCGCTGGCTGAACGTGAACGACATTGTCTGAAGAGGGTTCAACGTGGAAAAGCAGTTTGATGTGATATGCATGGGCCGCGTGGCGGTTGACCTCTACAGTCAGCAGATTGGCGCACGCCTGGAAGATGTGTCGAGCTTTGCCAAATACCTTGGCGGTTCGTCGGGCAATGTGGCGTACGGCACGGCGCGCCAGGGATTGCGTTCTTCAATGTTGGCGCGGGTTGGCGACGAACATATGGGGCGTTTTCTGCGGGAAGAGTTAAACCAGGTGGGCTGTGACACCAGCCATCTGATTACCGATAAAGACCGCCTGACGGCGCTGGTGCTACTCGGCATTAAAGACCGGGATACCTTTCCTCTGATTTTTTACCGTGATAACTGCGCGGATATGGCGATTACTGCCAGCGATGTTGATGAACAGTACATCGCGTCTGCCCGCTGTCTTGCCATCACCGGAACCCATCTTTCTCATCCCCAGACCCGCGAGGCGGTGCTGACGGCGCTGGGTTATGCCCGCCGCCACGGCGTGCGCACGGTGCTGGATATCGACTACCGTCCGGTGTTATGGGGGTTAACGTCCTTAGGCGACGGCGAAACGCGTTTTATCGCCGCTGAGCAGGTGACGCGTCAATTGCAGGATGTGCTGCACCTGTTCGACGTCATCGTCGGCACCGAGGAGGAGTTTCATATCGCGGGCGGCAGCACTGAAACGCTGCAGGCGCTGGAGAAGGTGCGTGGTGTGAGTCAGGCTACGCTGGTCTGCAAACGCGGCGCGCTCGGCTGCTCGGTGTATATCGATGCCATCCCACCCCGGCTGGACGATGGCCTGACGGTGACCGGCGTGCGCGTCGAGGTGCTTAACGTGCTTGGCGCAGGGGATGCGTTTATGTCCGGCCTGCTGCGGGGCTACCTGAACGATGAGGGCTGGGAGCAGGCGTGCCGCTATGCCAATGCCTGCGGCGCGCTGGTAGTGTCGCGCCATGGCTGTGCCCCGGCGATGCCGAGCAAAATCGAGCTGGATGATTATCTCTCCCGCGCCGCACTCGTTCCGCGTCCGGATCTTGACCCGCGTCTAAACCATCTGCACCGCGTCACTACCCGTCGCCGCGAATGGCCGGAACTGTGTGTGATGGCCTTCGATCACCGCAGTCAGCTTGAGGAGATGGCGCTGCAGTGCGGCTCGTCTCTGAAACGTATTCCGGCGCTGAAGCAGCTGATCCTGCAGGCCAGCCGCGAGGCGGCCAACAGCGCCGGGCTGGAGGGTAAGGCCGGGCTGCTGTGCGACGGTACGTTTGGTCAGGATGCGCTGAATGCGATAACCGGAGAGGGCTGGTGGATAGGTCGCCCTATCGAACTGCCGGGTTCGCGCCCGCTGGAGATGGAACACGGCAATATAGGTTCGCAGCTCATCAGCTGGCCGCAGGAGCATGTGGTGAAGTGTCTGGTCTTTTTCCATCCGGAAGATGCCCATGCGCTGCGTCTGGAGCAAGAACAGAAAATTGCCGAGGTGTACCACGCCTGCTGCCAGTCCGGGCATGAGCTGCTGCTGGAGGTGATATTGCCCGCCAGCATGCCGCGCAGCGACGATCTCTACCTGCGTGCCATCTCCCGTTTCTACAACCTGGGGATTTCCCCCGACTGGTGGAAACTGCCACCGCTCTCGGCCAGCGGCTGGACGGCGCTGAGTGAAATTATCGCGCGCCGTGACCCACACTGCCGTGGGGTGGTGATCCTCGGTCTGGATGCCCCGGCAGAGCAACTGCGCGCCGACTTCAAAGCAGCTGCAGGACAAACGCTGGTCAAGGGTTTCGCCGTGGGACGCACGCTGTTTGGCGACGCCTCTCGCGCGTGGTTGAAACACGATATTGATGATGCGCAGCTGGTGGCGCGCATTAAGGATAACTACCTGCAGCTTATCGCCTGGTGGCGCGAGCGCGGACAAGCATAATTCAGGAGAAGATAATGACGGTACAATTAGGTATTAATCCACTGACATGGACGAATGACGATCTGCCTTCTCTGGGCGCCGAGACCTCGCTGGATACTTGTCTGAGCGAAGGCAAAGAGGCCGGGTTTGCTGGTTTCGAACTGGGCAATAAATTCCCGCGCGAGGCGCGACTGCTCGGCCCCATTTTGCAGCGCCACGAGCTGCAACTGGTTTCCGGCTGGTACTCCGGTCGTCTGCTGGAGCGTAGCGTAGAGGAGGAGATTGCCGCCGTGCAATCGCACCTGACGTTACTGCGCGAACTGGGGGCGAAGGTGTTGGTATTTGCCGAAGTGAGTGGCTGTATTCACGGCGAGCAGCAGACACCGGTACATCTGCGTCCGCGCTTCCCGCAGGCACGCTGGCAAGAGTACGGCGAAAAACTCACTGAATTTGCCCGCTACACACAGCAGCAGGGGGTACAGATTGCCTATCATCACCATATGGGCACGGTGATTGAGTCCGCCGACGACGTGGACAACCTGATGACCCATACCGGTGATGAAGTCGGATTGCTGCTCGACACCGGCCATTTGACCTTCGCAGGTGCCGATCCGCTGGCGGTGGCACAGCGTTGGGCATCGCGTATCAACCATGTTCACTGTAAAGACGTGCGTGCCGACGTGCTGGCGGATGTCAAAAATCGCAAAACCAGCTTTCTTGATGCAGTACTGAGCGGTGTTTTTACCGTGCCGGGAGATGGCTGCGTTGACTATCCGCCGATCATGACCTTGCTGAAGGCGAATCAATATCAGGGTTGGCTGGTAGTGGAAGCGGAGCAGGATCCGGCCATCGCGCACCCGCTGACGTATGCGCGTCTGGGCTATAACAACCTTAGCCGTCTGGCGCGGGATGCCGGGCTTATCTGAGGAGGTGACATGTCACGTTTATTATCACGCTGGCAGCAACCTGACGCACAAGGGCGAACGCAGTCGGTGACCCCAGAACGTGCTGGCTGGGGATATGTCGGCTTTGCAGCGTATGAACTGGAGGAGGGGCAGCAGCTTACGCTGCCCGCAGTCAGCGAAGAACGCTGTCTGGTACTGGTCGCCGGACGCGCAACCATCACCACGCCGCGCGCAACCTTTACGGATATCGGCGAGCGGATGAGCCCGTTCGAACGCATTAAACCGTGGGCGGTGTATGTCACCTCTGGTGAGGCAATACAGATTCAGGCTGTGACCAGACTGGAGCTGGCAGTTTGTGCTGCGCCGGGGAAAGGAACGTACCCGACGCGGCTGATCGCACCACAGGATATCGAGGGAGAAGCGCGCGGCAAGGGCAATAACCAGCGTTATGTGCATAACATCTTACCGGAAGATAAACCCGCAGATAGCCTGCTGGTGGTGGAGGTGTGGACCAATGAAGGCTGCACCAGTTCCTACCCAAGCCATAAGCATGACACGGATAACCCACCGCAGGAGACCTATCTGGAGGAGACCTACTATCATCGTCTCAATCCGGAACAGGGGTTCTGCATGCAGCGCGTCTACACTGACGACAGAATGTTGGATGAATGTATGGCGGTCTATAACCGTGACGTGGTCATGGTGCCGAAGGGGTATCACCCGGTGGCGACGATGGCCGGGTATGACAGCTATTACCTCAACGTTATGGCCGGGCCGGTCCGCAAATGGATGTTCACCTGGGAAGATGATCACGCGTGGATTAACAGGGATTATCCGGTCGATAAATAAGGATGAAAGTGTTTGGCTGCGGTGAAAGCAGATTTGGAGTCAGGGCCTGTGCGTTACTGTGGCCCTGCTCTGGTTTCGCTGTAAAAAGGATTGAGTCAGGTCAGCAATCCTGGATTGTGGTTAAATAATAATAAAAAACGCGAAAGCGGCTTTCATTATTAAATGACTTTATTAAATGGCTGGGAAATTATTCTCTGATTTTTTTCTCAACGGATGCAGCACCTTCTTTGGTCTTATTCCAGCCTTTCTCTGTGCTTTCTTTGGTTGCATTCCAACCTTTTTCAGTGCCTTCTTTAGTTTTATTCCAGGCTTTTTGCGAACCTTCGCTCACTTTGCTACTCAGGTTATCTTGTTTACCTTCCGCAGCATGTTTAGCTTTTAATTTCTGCTCTTCGCCCTGATTCTGCGCCTGATGCAGTTTTTCTTTTGCGGTATTAGCGTTTTCGTGTGCGGCAGCTACATCATTATCAGTTGCGTGTGTCGTAGCGGCAATAACCGGAGAAGCCAGCAAAATTGCAGATAATGCGATAATTGTCTTTTTCATAATATCCTCGCTTAGCGTTATAAGTTATTAGCGTGAATAAGCGTGGCACGTAAACGAAGCGCTGGCTTTAGGAAAAAACTGTAAGTGCAGAAAAAACTAATTATCTGATTAATGCACTCGCGAACCATCAATATGGTTATTTTGTGTTGGGTAAAATCCACGTTTAATATTGGGTTAAATAACGAGTGGCTGTGGGGGAACAGAATTTTACGCATTGGTTGATGCCCCGGTAGAAACTTTAGGGGCAGTGTTTCCTTCGGTGCGTTTGTGCAAGATGCGGACATTTCGCGGCTAAACTAAAGTAGTTTTGGTAGTGTTTAAAACCACCTAACCCTTTGTGATACGATGGCGGTTTCAGCTTGTCACATGAGGTCAGATTGTGAATTCATACATTTTTCTTGCAGGAGCCATCGTAGCTGAAGTTATAGGTACAACCCTGATGAAGTTCTCTGACGGATTTACACGCCTTTGGCCATCTGTAGCCACAATAGTGTGCTACTGCACTGCTTTTTATCTTCTTGCCCAGACGTTATCGACCATTCCAACGGGTATTGCGTACGCAATTTGGTCAGGTGCTGGAATCGTTTTAATCAGCCTTCTGGGCTGGTTAGTAAGTGGGCAAAAGCTTGATTTTCCGGCGATTGCAGGCATGGTCCTTATTTGTGCCGGGGTTCTGGTTATTAATATTTTTTCAAAATCCTCCCCACATTGATTCTCCTGGAGGAGTGTCGGATATCAGGTTATCTGCTTCATCTACCCCTAAATTTTCCGGTTAATGCGCAGCGCATCAACAACGAGTGAAAAGGCCGGGGAAGGCTGCTTGCGGCTGGGATAATAAAGATAGTAGCCCGGAAAAGGATGACACCAGGATTCAAGTACGCGAACGAGACGACCCTCTTTGAGGTGTGAGCCAAACTCCTCCTCAGGTAAAAAGGCAATACCCAACCCTGCCAGCGCGGCGTCAACAACATGTTCCGACGTATTAAACGTCAACTGTCCGTTAACCCGAACGTTCAGCTCTCCTCCCTCGTGATCGAATTCCCAGACATAAATCCCCCCGGATCGGACCATACGCAGATTAATACACTGATGCTGCGTCAGATCATGGGGAGTTTGGGGAACCGGGTATCGTTCGAAATAATCTGGCGAGGCGGCCGCTGCCATACGAAGTTTCGGACCGATGGGCATCGCTATCATATCTTTATCGATCGTATCGCCAAGCCGCACGCCCGCATCGAACCGATCTGCCACGATGTCACGGAATCCGTGGTTGGCATCGAATTCGATATGAATATCCGGATATTCGCGCAGCAGCGGCGTCAGCTTGGGCAGCAGAGTCGTTTTCAGCACGTTCGGCCCGCAGGTGATGCGGACGGTTCCTGCTGGCTTATCCCGCAGTTCAGTCAGCATATCCAGTTCGGCCTCAATCTCGTCAATGCGATGGCCCACCGACTGCAGCAGTCGTTCCCCGGCGGCCGTCGGGGCGACGCTGCGGGTGGTCCGCGTCAGCAGGCGGATTTGCATCCGCTCTTCCAGCCCGGAAATCGCCTGGCTCAGCGCGGGCTGAGTCACGCCAAGCTGCGCGGCGGCACGCGTAAAGCTGCCTTCCCGCGCCACGGTGACGAAAGAGAGTAAATCGTTGAGGTTGCGTCTGGCCATGTTCAGTTCCGGTCTATTTATAAAATTTACTTATAAGCCTATTAAGCATTCATTAGCTAGTTTCCCCGCTGCCTATTGGTAACAATAATGCGATGAAAAAGTCAACGCTAAACGATATGCAAAACATGCACCGCAAAACGTCGCTGCTGATGATGTTCCTTCTTGTCGGGCTGCTATGCGTTACGCAGTCCGTGATGGCGGGTGACAACGAACGGGTCGCTGTACAGGAGAAGCTTATGAAAATTGAGATCGTTGTGAATAGTGAGACCGCCACTGCCACCCTCTATGACACGCCGACAGGGCGGGATTTTGCGTCACTGCTTCCCCTCAGCCTCACGCTGCAAGATTACGCCGATATTGAGCGCATTAGCGATCTGCCGCGCAGGCTTTCCACTGCACAGGCTCCGGAAGGCATGACGCCGGAAGCCGGGGATATTACTTTCTACGCGCCCTGGGGCAACCTGGCGATTTTTGCCCAGGGCAGGCCTTACGCCCGTTCACTGATCCCGGTTGGCAAAGTCGATTCGGGATTGTCCGCCCTGCAGCGCCATGGACCGCTTAAGGTGCAGATCAGGATCGTGGACTGAGCAGTCGTTCCTTTCATACCCATCGTTCCCTTTTACTACCGTGCTTGTCCCCACGCCGACGCGTCAAAGTCTCCTGAAGGCGCAGGGGAGGGCATCGCATTATCAACAAAAAAGAAAGGCTAAATGCGTAATCAGAAAACTGAAACCAGAAACAAAAACGGAGAAAGTGAAAAACAACCGGCGCACTGGGGCGGCGTGTTTGCCATGACACTGTGCGTCTTCGCCCTGATCGCCTCCGAATTTATGCCGGTCAGCCTCCTGACGCCGATGGCGCAGTCCCTGAACGTCACCGAAGGCATGGCCGGGCAGGGAATCGCCATTTCCGGCGTGTTTGCGGTGGTGACCAGCCTGTTTATTTCCCGACTGGCAGGCGCGCTTAACCGGAAAACTCTGCTGCTCGGCCTGACGTGCATCATGGCGCTGTCCGGGGCCGTTATTGCGATGGCCCCCAACTACCTGACCTATATGACGGGTCGGGCTCTGATTGGCATTGTAGTCGGCGGGTTCTGGTCGATGTCGGCGGCGACGGCGATGCGTCTGGTGCCAGTGCACCGTGTTCCGTTGGCGCTGGCTATTTTTAACAGCGGCAATGCGCTAGCCACTGTCGTGGCCGCACCTCTGGGCAGTTGGCTGGGTTCGGTCATCGGCTGGCGGGGGACCTTCTTCTGCCTGCTACCCGTCGCCATCGTCGCGTTTGTCTGGCAACTGCTCAGTCTGCCCTCTATGCCGGTTACCCGCCCGCATGTGGGCGCTGGCAACGTCTTCATGCTGTTCCGCCACCGGGTGGTCACACTGGGCATGCTAGGGGTGGGGATCTTCTTTATGGGACAGTTCACGCTCTTTACCTATATCCGACCCTTCCTCGAAGCGGTAACGAAGGTGGACGCTTCAGCGGTGACTCTCATCCTGTTGGTCATCGGTATGGCGGGCTTCATCGGCACTACGTTGATTAGCCGGGTATTGAAGCGCGGATTCTACCCGACCCTGATGGCGATTCCTGTACTGATGGCGATCATCGCGCTGGCCCTGATCGCGTTTAGCAACCAGGCGTCCATCGTGACGATACTGCTCGGACTGTGGGGGCTGATTTCAACCGCCGCGCCAGTGGGATGGTGGGCATGGGTTCCACGCACGTTCCCGCAGGATGCCGAAGCGGGAGGTGGGCTAATGGTGGCGATGGTGCAACTGTCCATTGCGCTGGGATCCACCGTGGGAGGCCTGCTGTTCGACCATCACGGTTTCCAGAGCACCTTTCTGGTCAGCGCCGCAATGCTGATTATCGCAACCGTACTGATATTCCTGACCTCACGAGCAGACGCGTCTGCCGGTGGCCATTCATCACACTCGTCCTGATAAGGAAACCATCATGCATAAATTTACGTTAGCCCTAGGGATGCTCATCAGCGCATTTGCCGCCTCCGCGGCGGATATGTCCAGAGGTGCGGATAACTTTTATAAAAGCGATAAGGTGACGCAGCAAAAAGTCACCTTTAAAAACCAGTATCAGATGAACGTGGTTGGCAATCTGTTTGTCCCGAAAACGATCGTTCAGAACGCCAAAAACCCGGCGGTCATCGTGGGCCACCCGATGGGCGCAGTCAAAGAGCAGGGCTCAAACCTGTACGCGCAGAAACTGGCGGAGCAGGGTTTTGTCACGCTGGCGATTGATCTCTCGTTCTGGGGAGAAAGCGAAGGTAAGCCAGGGCACCTGATTTCACCGGAAATCTACGCGGATGATTTCAGCGCGGCGGTTGATTATCTCAGCACACAACCATTTGTTGATCCGGAAAATATCGGCGTGCTGGGCATCTGCGGTAGCGGGAGTTTTGTCATCAGCGCCGCGAAGATTGACCCACGTATGAAAGCCATCGCCACTGTTAGCATGTATGACATGGGAGCTGCGTTCCGTAACGGGCTTAACCATTCCCAGACGCTTGAACAACGTAAGGCCTTCATCCAGTCGGCCATTGAGCAGCGGTTTGCTGAGTTTAAAGGGGGAGAGACGGCTTACATTCCGGGCACTGTAAATAAACTGGACACCTCCACGCCAGAAATTCAGCGCGAGTTCTTTGATTTCTACCGCACCGAACGCGGCGGCTACACCCCGCAGGGCGAGAAAGAAGAACTGACGACAAAACCGATGCTGAGCAGTATTGGCAAGTTTATGAACTTCTACCCGTTCAACGATATTGAAGCCATTTCACCGCGTCCGATGCTCTTTATCACCGGCGATCAGGCTCATTCAAAAGAGTTCAGCGAGGACGCCTTCAAACGCGCCGCTCAGCCTAAAGAGCTGTATGTCGTTCCGGGGGCTGGGCACGTCGATCTGTACGATCGCACAGACGTGATCCCCTTCGACAAATTGGCCGACTTTTTCCGTAAGAACCTCAAATAACGCGTCAGTTAAGGAGCATGCGACATGAACTACAAACATCTGGGCCGAACAGGCCTGCGGGTGAGCCGTATCGGTCTTGGGACTATGAACTTTGGTGAACTGACGGATGAGCCAACCAGCTTCAGGATCATGGATGAGGCGGTGGATGCGGGTATCAACTTTTTCGATACCGCCGATGTTTACGGCGGACCGCAGTCGCCGGATATGGCAAAGGGGTACGGGACATCCGAAGAGATCATCGGCAACTGGCTGGCGCGCAGCGGAAAGCGCGAGCGGATCGTGCTGGCCACAAAAGTTTATCAGCCGATGGATACGGGTCCGAACGATAAATATTTGTCTGCTTACCATATTCGCCGGGCATGTGAAGCCAGCCTGAAAAGGCTCAAAACGGACCATATCGATCTCTATCAGATGCACCATATCGACCGGAACACCCCCTGGGAGGAGATCTGGCAGGCTATGGAACAGCTGATCCGTGAGGGTAAAATTAGTTATGTGGGCAGCAGTAACTTTGCTGGCTGGGACATTGCTACCGCACAATGTAAGGCCGACGTACGTAACCTGCTGGGACTGGCATCTGAACAGAGCCTGTACAATCTGACCCAGCGCACGGTTGAGCTGGAGGTGATCCCTGCGCTGCGTCATTACGGCATTGGCCTTATCCCATGGAGTCCGGTAGGGAGGGGAATGCTGGGCGGTGTGCTGCGTAAAATGACAGAGGGGCGCAGGGCAACACCGCATATGCAGGTGCAAATCAATCATCTGCGGCCACAGCTGGAAGCCTGGGAGCAGCTTTGCGATGAAATGGGTGAAACGCCGGCTGACGTTGCGCTTGCCTGGCTATTGCAAAATCCGACCGTCACCAGCGTACTCAGCGGGCCACGTACGGTTGAACAACTTCGTCAGAATCTCAATGCGCTGTCTGTAACGTTAACGCCTGAAACACTTGAAAAACTGGATGCTATTTGGCCAGGACCAGGCGGGGAAGCTCCTGAGGCCTATGCCTGGTAACAAAGTGTCTAAAAGGTTCGGATTTAATGGGTTCTCTTCGGACTTCGCTGGATAAAATGAGGGCACAAAAAAGCCCGCAGAGCTTGCGCCGTGCGGGCTCTTAGGACTTATCGGATGACACTGGTAATCACCGGCTGGCGTCCTTGTAATTGGTGTGGGAGGTGGTTGAGGCTCTGGTGGACGTTGCTAACATTGTGATGTGGCTTTATCGGAACATATCAATATCGCTAACACTGCTAAACTCAACGAGATATATGCAATCTGAACACGGAGCACATGATGGTCACCACACATGTTTTCATCGCGGTCAGTCTTGATGGTTTTATCGCTCGGCAGGATGGTGATATCGACTGGCTGTTAAAGCGCGATGACCCGACAGAAGATCATGGCTATGCCGCATTCATCGCGGACAAAGATTGGATCATTATGGGTCGAGGCAGCTATGAGAAGGTGCTGACTTTTAACGAATGGCCTTATGATCTGCCCGTGCTGGTGCTTTCCCGGCAGCTAGCCGATACCACCGTGCCCGAGGCGCTGAAGGATAAAGTGCAGTTTTCATGCCTCACGCCAGGGGAGGCTCTTGCTGACCTGATGGAGAAGAACGTGCACCGGGTCTATATCGATGGTGGGCAGTTAATACAGTCGTTCCTGCGCGAAGGTCTGGTCGCCGATATCGTTATCACTACCGTTCCTGTCCTGCTCGGTTCGGGAAAACCGCTGTTCGGAGTTCTGCCCCATGATATCGATTTGACGCTATTATCCAGCCGCAGCTTCCCTTCAGGTCTGATGCAGTCGCATTATCGGCTGACGCCATAAGCTGAATCAAAGCATAGTGGTGACCTCCACTTTTCGCTCATAGCGGATGCTCACATCAGTTATGGCTAAAAGCAGGTATGAGAGGAAGATTACAGACTAAGGTGAAAGAAAAGTGGGTTGTTGATTGTGGTTGCATTGAGCGTGGCTAATGAGGCTGGAAAGCAGAAACAAAAAAGCCCGCTGATGCGGGCTTTTTTGTCACTCGGGAGCCGCGGCTCCTTTGTGTATCCTTTTTTGTCTCCTCACCGTCTGGTCGGTGTCCTGCTGAGACTGCTAACTTCCTGTTTTACTAGTGCTGTCCTGGCACTGTCCAATCATGATTGGTGGGCTGGCGGAGTCTGAATTGGTTGTGTAATTCATTGAATTAATTTGAATAACTGCTAGTTCAACTTTTCTTAGGGGCCTATTTGGGTGCCTAAAAGTTTTTTCTCCCTTTGATGAGAAAGAAGACGAGATAGGGACTGTGCGTGGTGATATCTAGTTGAGTCGTCACACTGAAAAACAGATTTGACCTGGTAACCATTTCTTGCGCAGCAAACGCGCCGCGCATATACGGTTTGGGCTTACCTTTTATCAAACGCTTAGACTACTATTCGCCTGCGAAATTTTTTGGATAAAAGCCATCATCACCAATGCAGCATCGAAAAATGCTTAATTAAAAATGCTCACGCCTGCATCCCCTTACCCCGTGCCAGGTTAATTCTTTCAACGCATTCCTTAAACGCTTTAAGTTGCTCCGTAGAGAGTTCAGATTCATCAATTTTGACCAGAAGAGCGTTGAGAGAGCGTTCAATATCATTTTTAATTAACCGTAAGCAGATAACCTTAACCCAACGTGGAGAGAGCTTACTGAGGCCAATTGCTCTTGTGATTTGTAATTTCATGCGATGCCTCTCAACCGCCAGTGTGCCGGTTTTCAACCTCGGTTATAACACGCAATGGACAGGACTTCTGTTATTCCTTCGCCTAAAATTTAGCATGAAGCGCTTAGCTTGGGTGCAACCAGGATTTCATTAAACATCAAAATTAGTTTTGCATCATGACGCGCAAGCGCCACGTCATAACCAGAGTTACTAGTTCACCTCAAGGTAGTTTTTCATATTCTGACACAGGATGGGATATCTCCTTTGTGCCATAGTGGATGTTATTAATCTCATGCAGTATGGATTCACGAAAAATATACGTTAAATTTTGTCCTGATTGACACGGGATGAAAGCTCCTGATAGCTCTCTTTTCTCTCGCTGTAACGATCTGCAAGATAACCAGTTTGTCCCTTAAGCAGCACCGTGATTTTAAACAGCTCCTCGGCTACATCGACGATACGGTCATACCATGACGAAGGTTTCATTCGGCCGTTTTCGTCGAACTCTTGCCATGCCTTAGCAATGGAGGACTGGTTGGGGATAGTGAACATCCGCATCCATCGGCCCAGAATGCGCATTTGGTTCACCGCATTAAAGGACTGCGAACCACCGCAGACCTGCATCACTGCAAGTGTCTTGCCCTGCGAAGGACGAACCGCGCCTTCACTTAAGGGTATCCAGTCTATTTGCGCCTTCATCACCGCGCTCATCGTCCCATGCCGCTCAGGGGAACTCCACACCATCCCGTCACACCATCTGACCAGGCCGCGTAGTTCGGTGACCTTAGGGTGCGTGTCTGGCGCATCATCAGGCAGGGGTAAACCAGAGGGGTTAAAGAATTCCACCTCCGCGCCCATTGCAGTCAGAAGACGACCGGCTTCCTCCGCGGCAAAGCGGCTGTAGGAGCGCTCTCTTACTGAGCCATACAGGATAAGAATCCGTGGTGGCGCTTGCAGGTTCAGGCGTTCAGCGATGTGTTGATCAAAGAATTCAATATTAAGGGCAGGAAATTGTTCCATTTTTCTCCTCCGGAGAGAGTAGATGATTTCAAATTTAACACATATGATTTATCATATATATATTCTAAAGGGAACGGAGTGAAAAATGCTACAACCTGTTCAGCTTTTCAAAATCCTGTCGGATGAAACTCGGCTCGCCATCGTCATGATTCTCCGGGAGTCAGGAGAACTGTGCGTTTGTGATATCTGCGCAGCCATTTCCGAATCACAACCCAAAGTCTCGCGACATATGGCTATCCTTCGTGAGGCCGGGCTGGTTCTGGACCGTCGTGAAGGCAAATGGATCCACTATCGTCTGTCACCCCACATACCGGCATGGGCAGCTGAGACAATCACGACGTCCTGGCAGTGTATGCGGGAGGATTTGTGTAAATGGCTGGATAAATCAGCCTGCACCTCCTGCTGAGAAAAGAAAACAAATTCACATAATCATATATAACGGAGTCTGAGATGCTTTTGGCGGGGAGTATATTTTTACTGACGTTGATACTGGTGATCTGGCAACCCGGAGGCCTGAGTATTGGCTGGAGTGCGAGTATCGGGGCTGTGCTGGCGCTGGTAACTGGAGTCATCCATATCGCTGATATTCCCGTTGTCTGGAATATCGTCTGGAACGCGACAGCGGCATTTATTGCGGTCATCATCATCAGCCTGCTGCTCGATGAGTCCGGCTTCTTTGAATGGGCCGCACTGCACGTCTCCCGCTGGGGTAACGGACGTGGCCGCCTTTTGTTTAGCTGGATAGTCTTGCTTGGGGCTGCTGTTGCTACACTGTTTGCCAATGACGGAGCCGCACTGATCCTGACGCCGATCGTAATTGCGATGCTGCTCGCACTGGGATTCAGTCAGGGCACGACACTGGCCTTTGTCATGGCCGCAGGATTTATTGCAGATACGGCCAGCCTGCCGCTCATTGTTTCTAACCTGGTGAATATCGTCTCGGCGGACTTTTTCGGTCTGGGCTTTACGCAGTATGCCTCCGTGATGATCCCCGTAGATGTGGCCGCGATTACGGCCACGCTGGTCATGCTGCATCTCTTCTTCCGCAGGGATATTCCGGTGACGTATGACGTTTCGCTGCTGAAGACGCCTGCCAGTGTGATAAAGGATCCGGCAACGTTCAGGGCGGGCTGGATTGTCCTGTTTTTGCTGCTTGTCGGTTTCTTTGTTCTGGAACCTCTTGGGATCCCGATAAGTGCGATAGCCGCTACTGGCGCAGCAGTACTGTTCATAGTGGCGAAAAGAGGTCACGCCATCAACACAGGAAAAGTCCTGCGCGATGCACCATGGCAGATAGTTATTTTTTCACTGGGCATGTACCTGGTGGTCTATGGCCTGCGCAATGCAGGGCTCACGGAGTCTCTGTCTGACGTGCTAAACCTGCTGGCAGAAAAGGGGTTATGGGCAGCAACGTTCGGCACCGGCTTCCTGACCGCGTTCCTGTCGTCGGTAATGAATAACATGCCGACGGTGCTGATTGGTGCGCTGTCGATTGACGGAAGTACGGCGACAGGCGTCGTCAAAGAGGCAATGATTTATGCCAACGTGATTGGCTGCGATTTAGGCCCGAAAATCACTCCGATTGGCAGTCTGGCAACCCTGCTGTGGCTACATGTGCTGGCGCAGAAAAACATGACCATCACCTGGGGATATTACTTCCGCACCGGCATAATCATGACCCTGCCCGTGCTTTTCGTCACTCTGGCTGTGCTGGCGTGGCGGCTCTCTGTCACCTTGTAGCGAGATATTGATATGAGCAATATTACCATCTATCACAACCCGGCCTGTGGCACCTCACGTAACACGCTGGAGATGATCCGCAACAGCGGCAACGAACCGACAATAATTTATTATCTCGATACTCCCCCGACCCGTGATGAGCTTATTAAACTTATTTCAGATATGGGGATTACAGTGCGCGCCTTGCTGCGTAAAAACGCTGAACCTTATGAACGCCTGGGTCTTGATGAAGAGAAATTTAGTGATGAGCAGTTGATTGATTTCATGCTTCAAGATCCAATCCTGATTAATCGGCCGGTAGTCGTTACGCCGCTCGGTACTCGTCTTTGCCGCCCTTCGGAAATAGTGCTGGATATTCTTCCGGAAGGTCAGAAAGGAGCGTTTACCAAAGAGGATGGCGAGAAGGTCATTGACGAAACGGGAAAGCGGGTTAGGTAATCTGTCCACTTCAAGATATCGGACGCCTGTTTAATCTACGAGGGCGTCCGCTTGCCGTTCACTAAAGACCTCCAGCCTACTAACCCCGTCCGCATTATGCTATGAGAGGAAAAACTGTGGTGTTGGCTGCATTACAACTGCGTAATGTCACCATTAATACCTTCTTTACCCAGTTTATAGCGCAACATAATCTCTTCATGAAACACCTTGTTGAAGCCGGTTACGAACCAGATGCTTCTCGACGATCCTCTAAGGATGGTTGTGGGCTATCCGTAAAAAGAGCCGGGTATGCCCGGCTCTTTTTTAGCTGATTTCGAAATCTTTTAATTCTCCACCTTCAGCAATCAGATTTGAGATACGCTTCGGCATTCGCCCCTGACCTGACCATGTTTTTGACTCTCCAGTTTCGTCAGTATATCGATACTTCGCGGGGCGGGGGGAGCGCGTCCTTTTAGCCTTACCCGGAGAGCCAATAGCAGCTAAAAGTTCGGAGGGGTCGATACCCTCATCAAGCATCATCTGACGAAGTGTTTCCAGTTTATCGCGGCGCTGACTTTCATTTGCAAGACGTAATGTCTCTTCTTCTCGTCGTTCTATAAGAATAATTTTAAACTTTTCCAGAACATCTTCCAGTACATCTAATGACATTTCACGAGTCTGAGAACGTAAGGTACGGATATTGTTTAACTGTGTAAGAGCATCTGACATAAAGAGACCTTTTAAAGTTTTTTCGTTGTTCAGCAAATACCAATGTCGACGGTTGCTCATCAATCCGATTTTTCTTACTGAGCATTTTAATCCGATTGGTACATATTGTTATTAACGAGGTTTAGACTACTTATATAAATCTCTTATCGCAAGACAAAATTAAGAAGAATGTGCAAGAACTAAATTACAACTCCTACGAAATGTCCATGCATTTTTGAAGGTACTTAAAACTATGATGCCAGGAGTCATCCGGAGAGCCTTTTTATACCCTCATAACTTATTGCTTCAGTCACACCTGATGAGATTTAAAATGAGGAGAGACAGCGCCGCCACTTAGCAAGGTTTTCACAAATGGCAAGATGGCACGCAGGGGGGAGACACCTGCATTTTGTCAGAGGGTAGCGAATTACTCTCTCTTTATAGAGACGTTTCTAAAAAAGTGTAATGTAAAAAAAAAGCCTGCTGTTAGCAGGCCATAAATGCTTTTAACTCATTTTTTGTTCGATTCTGATAAATAGGGTAAGCATGCAATTAAACGTGGAGCAGAGAGCATGACAAAAATTCTATAAATATTTCCTGGCCGCATCAAGTATCTCCTGTGACGTTAACTCCCTGTCAGTAGCCACGTAAACAATACCATGATCGCCAGTTAAGGAAGGAAAACCTGCAGACATAATCCGAAGATGTGTTTCTTCACCGTTTGGATATTCCTGCCTGACAGAGGATATACCTTCCAGAACGGTCATGACTTTACAGGATTCAGCATTAAAGAAAACAAGGACTTTAATCATATTCTATTACCCTGTTCTCTCGTGGATATTAACTGGCAGATGCCATTAAGGTCAAAGCCATTACGCACTTCTTATTTAACATGTGGTTAGCTTGTGCTTTTAGACTTTTTATGCAGTAGTACTGCACTTCATCACATCGCTTAGCATACTCATAATTTTGAAAAATATGCTGATCAGATATTAAGAATAAACGACTTCATCTGATTTAAGTTATGGATCTGTCTACTCAGGAATAATCCTTCATCGTTATCGCAGGCCCACAATGATTTATTTATCGCAAAGTGTTACATTTGCAGCAGCAGGACCCTTGTCTCCGCGGTGAATGGCGAATTCAACTTTCTGACCTTCAAATAAAGTTTTAAAGTTGTCGCCATTAAGTGCAGACAAATGGACAACGATATCTTTGCTGCCATCAAGAGGAGAGATGAAGCCAAAACCTTTGTCTTCGTTAAACCATTTAACCAGGCCCATAATTCTCGAGGTCATACTGACTCCGTTATACATGATTGTATTGATAGTAAACGTATAAGATTAAACGTATGGACTCAAAAGAGGGGATATCAACGATAGCGCCTGGTAATGAGAACTGCCCGGAAAATTTCTAACTTTCATTAGTACATCGAACTGATGGGATTCATTAAGACACAGGGAATCGATATAAGCAAATTATCTTTTAGCCGTCCAGAGGTCCTGTAGGGAAAATAAAAGTGGCTGAATGCCATTTTCAATGTATAGTCTTTAAGTGTTTTCAATAAGGAATTGACTTGTCCCATAAAATGACAGGAATTGTCAAAAGCTTTGATATTCTTAGTGGTAAAGGCCTCATCATCCCATCTGATGGACGAAAAGACGTTCTGCTTCACATTTCAGCCGTTAACTCTCGCTAATCAGAATT
The DNA here is from genome assembly GCF_030332285.1 of Citrobacter sp. Cu096. NCBI lineage: Bacteria > Pseudomonadati > Pseudomonadota > Gammaproteobacteria > Enterobacterales > Enterobacteriaceae > Citrobacter > Citrobacter sp. Cu096. The sequence goes on along the minus strand of NZ_JAOWID010000001.1, from coordinate 73,001 downwards.
ACTCATCCCTGGAAGCCGCATAGAGTCTTGCCGGATAAACGGTCTCAGGGGGCCTGTGGCTGCGAACATTTATCTTTCCTGATTTTCAGTATGTCAAAATAGATAGATTAAAACTTAACCACATGTGGTACGGTGAAGCTCATTCATTGAAAGGTTAATGGTTATGTCTGTTATCAATTACGCAATGAAATTCTTCAGCAGTGCGTCTACTGCCACTGCTGCCTGTCCTGTTTGTGGCTTAAAATCAGTACAACCGTTGTCAAAAATCCGGCTCAACCAAACCATGCTTTGCCCCGGATGTAAGGCTCTGTTTATCTCCCGACGCTAGCTCGACCAAAATCGCAGAACAGAGCTCATGTCCTATACTTATGTTAGATTCCGGCAGCTGTTAAATCCCTGATGCCTGACGCCCATCCTGAGAGAACGTTTCTGAACTGATTTCGCAACTGCTCCTGCGCGCTAACGTCGCATCAGAGCAATGCTATGAAAATGATCCCCAGAGCGTGGTTTAACCGCTCCCGTATTCTGATGAATGCTGCCGAAAACATAACGTTTTCGGCGAACGATCCTGCCGGTGAAAGCTCGCCGCGGTCAGAACTCTTTTCGACCGTCCAGATGGAACGCTACGGCCAGAAGCTGGCGCGGACTCATAAAGTATCACCGGATAGGCATCCTTATTATCTTCTGAAACGGCTTGGCGACAATGAGGCCGTCATTACCCAAAACTGCTATGAGCTTAACGCGGGTAAAAAGACCAGTATCATGCCCGCCGGTGAATGGCTGCTGGACAATTATTATCTGATTGAGGAACAAATCCGCACTGTCCGCCAGCATCTGCCGAAAAGCTTTGGCAAAGGTCTTCCGTCGCTGGTATCGCCGTTGAATTGCCCACGAATTTATCATATTGCATCAGAGGCCATTGCTCACGGCGATGGCCGCTGGGATGCCGCCAGCCTGACCAGCTATCTCACTGCCTATCAACAGGTGACGCCGCTGACGCTGGGTGAAGTCTGGGCGTTACCGGGAATGCTGCGCCTTGCGCTGATTGAAAATCTTCGTCGTATCAGTATGGAAGTTATAAAAGCGCAGCAGGACAGAAACCTTGCTGATACGTGGATAACAAGGATTGTCGAATGTGCAGAGAGTGCGCCTGGTGATTTAATCATGGTGGTTGCCGATATGGCGCGCTCCCGACCTCCGTTAACCAGTGCGTTTGTCGCAGAGCTGGTGCGGCGCCTGCAGGGGCATGGCAACGCGCTGTCGTTACCTCTGACCTGGGTTGATCAGTGCCTTCGGGAACAGGGGATCACCACTGACGTTCTCATACATAGTTTCAATCAGCAGCTTGCCGCCAGCCAGCTGTCCGTCAGTAACAGCATCGCGGGCCTGCGTTTATTGAGTGAAACGGACTGGGCTGATTTCGCCGAAACGATAAGCGTTGTCGAACAGGCATTACGCAATGATCCTGCCGGCATCTATCCCCGGATGCATTTCAATACCCGGGATCATTACCGGCACGTAGTTGAGGTTCTGGCCAGAGACAGCGGTCTCAGCGAGCCTGAGGTTGCTGAGAAGGCGCTGGCGTTTTCAGAGGAAAAAGCGCCTGATACACCGGAACATCATGTTGGTTATTATCTTGCGGGCGAAGGTCGACAGGCGCTGGATATTCATCTCCTGGCAGACGCCTCAAGGCTCATACGCTTGCGGCACAGTTTCAACAGAATAACCCTGCTGTCATGGCTTGGAGGCCTGGCGTTGCTGACAACCGCAGCGACCGCAGCAATATTGCACGAAACCGCCATGCAGGGCGCAGACTGGCTATTGATCGCGGTGATATTACCTCTGATTATCGCATTAACTCAGTTAATGAGCGATTTGCTCAGTGATGCAACCACCCGTTTTCGCGTTCCTCGACCCTTGCCGGGGATGGATTTTTCAGCCGGTATTCCCGCTGACAGTGCCACCATGTTAGTCATTCCCTGCATGTTGACCAGCCACGAAAGTTTCAGCCAGCTCCTCACCAGTCTTGAAGTCTGCTGGTTGGGGAATGAAAACGAAAATCTCAGGTTCGCGCTGCTCACTGATTTTGCTGATTCTGAAAATGAACCCTCGCCGGAAAGTCACGCACTGCTCAGACAGGCTATCGCCGATACGCAGGCGCTTAATCGCCGCTACCCCTCCGGCCGACCACGTTTTTATCTGTTACATCGCCAGCCTGAATGGAACCCCTCGGAAGGCGCGTGGATGGGCTATGAACGCAAGCGGGGAAAACTGGCGTTACTGAACAGCTGGTTGCGCCATCCCGGAACGCAATTCGTCAGCGTTGCAGAGATGCCTGCCCACCTTTTACCGGGTCACATAAAATACGTCATTACCCTGGACAGCGATACGGTGCTCCCGCGCGATACGGCACACAAACTCGTCGCGACGATGGCGCATCCGCTGAATACGCCTGAGTATGATCCGGTACGCCAGAGGGTTGTCAAAGGATTCGGTATTTTACAGCCCGGTCTTGCGGAGGAGATACCACGCAACGGTCAGGGGCGTTACGCAGCCCTGCGCAGCAGCGTACCGGGCAATAACCCTTATTCGATGATGTCTTCGGATATTTATCAGGATCTCTTTGGGGAAGGCTCGTTTGTGGGCAAAGGGATTTACGATGTTGATATTTTTATGCAGGCCACTACGAACATCTGCCCGGAAAATCTGGTACTCAGCCACGATCTGCTTGAAGGATGCTATGCACGTTCGGGTCTGCTGAGTGAGGTGTTACTCTACGAGCAATACCCTAATAATTATCTGTCGGATGTTGCACGCCGTTCACGCTGGATCCGGGGTGACTGGCAACTGCTTAACTGGCTGAAACCACGTGTCAGAAAAGCCGATGGAACCCGGGCCAGGAATCCGCTGAACGCGCTTTCTTACTGGAAATTACTCGATAATCTGCGTCGCAGTCTGGTAGCCCCCTCTTTACTGGTATTGCTGTTCTTCACCTTGCTTTGGGTACCCAATCCGGTTTACTGGCTTGGCGTACTGTCACTGATATGGCTGTTGCCAGCCATCCTCTGCATCACCCATGACCTTCTGCATAAACCGCTGCGTCGCCGCCTGAAGCCGCATCTGTTACTGGTGGGGGCGGGCGGGCTGAAGCGTTTGTCAGGTATCGGCCTTAATTTTGCGATATTGCCGCACGAAGCCGGATATTCGCTGAAAGCGATCGCCGTGACGCTATGGCGACTGGGGATCAGCAGGTGTCACCTCAGCCAGTGGGTCAGCCACAGCTCGGATAGCAATCAGGCCAGCCCCACTGTTGCACGTTTTTATCAGGCGATGTGGTTGAACGTTGCAGGGGGCGTGACGCTGACAATACTGACCGGACAATTTGCCCCACAGCTGCTGGGGATTGCGTTACCGATCGGTTTGGTATGGTGTGTGGCACCGCTGCTGATGAGCTGGCTGAGTCGCCAGCCCGTGCGAAAGGTTTTTTCGCCTAATCAGGAACAAAAACAGCTGTTACGCCAGACAAGCCGTGAAATCTGGGCTTTTTTTGAAACATTTGCCACAGCAAAAGAGAACTGGCTTCCGCCTGATAATTATCAGGAAATACCACAACCGACGGTGGCACACCGAACTTCTCCTACCAATATTGGTCTTTCACTTATGGCTAACCTGACGGCATGGGACTTTGGCTACCTGCCTGGCGGAGAGGTGCTCCGGCGCGTGTCGCTCACGCTCGACACGATGGATAAAATGGAGCACTACCGGGGCCATCTCTACAACTGGTATGACACCCGTACGCTGGTCCCCCTCAGTCCACGCTATATCTCCAGCGTCGACAGCGGCAATATGGCCGGGCATTTATTGACCCTGCGTGCAGGCCTGTCCGCCATGCGTCATCAGCCTGTTTTAAGCAACCAACAGATACTGGCAGGACTGAACGATACGCTGGATATTCTGGAAAAACAGTGGGGTAAGAACCCACCTGACAGCCTGAGACTGCTGCGCAAGCATTGCCTGAACGCGGTGTCGCTCTCTCCGCAGGCGCTTTTCAGCGAACTGAAAAGCATGCGCACCCAGTGCAACCATCTGACCAGCGCATGTCATCAGGGATCTCCTCTTCAGATGCGCTGGGCTGGACATCTGGAGCATCAACTGGTTCAGCTTTGCCATGAGTGGTCTCTGTTGCTTGGCTGGTTGCCTGCATCCTGGAATGAACAGACGCTGCCGACGCTGAGCGAGCTTGCCCGTCCGACATTAACCGGTACAGGAACGCCTCCGGCGTCAGTGGCGGAGCAGGCCCGAATGCGACTCAATATTATCACCGAGCTGGAACAGCGGCTGGATGAGCATGCCCGGATGGATTTCGCCTTTCTGTACAGTGAAGCAACCAGTCTGCTCAGCGTCGGTTATAACTGTGACACCAATATGCCTGACAAGAGCCACTACGATCTCCTGCCGTCTGAAATCCGCCTGACCAGTTTTCTTGCCATTGCGACTAATCAGCTGCCTCTTAAAAGCTGGTACGCGCTGGGTCGATTGTTTACCACGATTGATAATGAAACTGCCCTGATGTCATGGAGCGGATCCATGTTTGAATATCTGATGCCGAATCTGGTGATGCCCACCTGGCCCGGCAGCCTGCTCGATGAAATGAGTCAGTCGGCGGTTATGCGCCAGATTCACTGGGGGAAAGAACGCGGGGTACCATGGGGTGTTTCAGAGTCTGGCTATCATGCTTTTGATGTTCAGCATAATTATCAGTATCAGGCATTTGGCGTACCGGGGCTCGGTCTACGCAGGGGACTTGCCGATGACATGGTTGTCGCTCCTTACGCCACGCTGCTGGCGCTGATGGTTTCCCCGCAGAAAGCCTGTGAGAACCTGTTCAGGCTGCAAAAAAATGGTGCATGCGGAGAATACGGTTTTTATGAAGCGCTGGACTATACCCCCTCACGTCTTGCAACCGGTCAGCTCTATGCGGTGGTACAGTCCTGGATGGCGCATCACCAGGGTATGGCATTTCAGGCGCTGGCTCATGTGCTGCTTGATGCCCCCATGACTGAACGCTTTATGTCCAGTACGGTATTCCGGTCAGCGAGTCTGCTGTTACAGGAGCGCGTGCCGGATGCGGTCGATCTGTACAGTCCGCGCCGTCATTTTGAATCTCATGAGGGCATGGTCAAACCCGTTCGCTATGAACCCCGTATTTTCTATAGCGTGGATACCCCCGCCCCGGATATTCAACTCCTGTCCAACGGCCATTATCATCTGATGTTGACCGCGGGCGGCGGCGGTTACAGTCGCTGGAATGATATTGCACTAACGCGCTGGCGCAGTGATACCACCCGTGATAACTGGGGAGCATTCTGCTACATCCGCGATACCCAGACGGGAGATGTGTGGAGCAATACCTGGCAACCAACAGGCTACACCAGCGGACAAGACGAGGAAGTGTTGTTCACCGATGCGGGGGCAGAATTCAGACGCAGCTTCGGGGGACTCAGCGTCAAAACTCAGGTGGTGATCTCTCCGGAGGATGATGTTGAATTGCGACGGCTCACACTGATTCATCGTGGTCGCAAGCCTCGCTCTCTGGAGCTGACAACCTATGCTGAAGTGGTACTGGCACCTGATGCCAGCGATCTGGCACACCCGGCATTCAGCAATTTGTTTATTCAGACTGAGCTGGCTCCTGAGCGTGACGCTATTCTTTGCCACCGGCGCCCGCGCTCACCGGATGAACCGGGCCCTTGCCTGTTTCACATGATGGTGGTGCACGGCGATAACCGACATAACGTGTCGTTTGAAACGGACAGGGCAAGGTTTATTGGACGTGGCAGAAACCCTGCGAATGCCCAGGCAATAGAGACGGGAGGGATGCTAAGCAACACGTCGGGCTCGGTGCTGGATCCGATACTGGCAATTCGCCACGCCATCATTCTGCAGCCGGGGCAGCCGGTTACGATTGATATCATTTATGGCATCAGCGAGACCCGTCAGCAGAGCCAGGCGTTGCTGGAGAAATATCGCGATTACCCTATCGCCGATCGCGTCTTTGAACTGGCCTGGTCTCACAGTCTGGTGGTATTGCGCCAGATGAACGCCAGTGAAGATGATGCCACGTTGTTCAATAGTCTCGCCAGCGCTGTGCTTTACCCTGTCCAGGAGCTGCGCGCCGAAGGCCAGGCGATCGGCCGCAACCGGCGTGGCCAGTCCGGACTGTGGGGCTGGGCAATTTCAGGGGATCTGCCGATAGTGCTGCTGAGTATAACCAGCGAGGAAAGTATCACCTCAGTGACCACACTGATTCAGGCACACCGTTACTGGAGACAGAAAGGGCTGAATGTTGATTTGGTTATCCTGAATAACAGCCCCGGCGGCTACCAGCAGGGATTACAAAATCAGATTATGGAGTTAATTTATGCCGGGTCTGAAGCCAGTCTGCTGGATAAAAAGGGCGGGCTTTTTGTCCGCAACGGTGAGCATCTCTCCGCTGAGGATAAGTTGCTTTTGATGAGCGTGGCCTGTCTTTATCTTGATGACCGCGCAGGGGGTATTAATGAGCAGCTTAACCAGCGTATTCATACCCTGAAATCGCCGGCAAGGGCATTCATTCCGCGTGCTGTGCGCGAGCGTAATCAACATACGGACTGGAGCCCTGATACCAGTCAGTTATGCCATTTCAATGGGTACGGTGGATTTTCTCAGGATGGGCGGGAGTATCAGATCGTCCTTCGGGAAAATGCGCTTACACCGGCTCCCTGGTCGAACATACTGGCAAATTCCCGTTTTGGCAGTGTGATCTCAGAGGCAGGGCAGGCCTATACCTGGTATGAGAATGCCCATGAATACCGGTTGACGCCGTGGGAGAACGATCCGGTGAGCGATCGCAGCGGCGAGGCATTTTACCTGCGCGATGAAGAGAGCGGGGAGTGCTGGTCGCCGACGGCTTTACCTGTTCGCGGACACGGTGATTACCTGACCCGCCATGGTTTTGGCTACAGCGTTTTTGCCCATCGTGAGAGTGGTATAGACAGCGAGCTGACGGTCCTGGTTGCCGAAGCGGATCCGGTTAAACTGGTGCTCCTGACGCTCAGTAACTCTTCGGGACGGACACGTCAACTTTCCGTCACAGGCTATGTAGAGTGGACGCTCGGAGAAACACGAACGCGCTCAGCCCCTCACATTGTGACACATGTGGCCAGAACGCCCGGCGGCTGCGGGGTGCTTGCGAATAACTTTTATGGTGATAATGGTGGCGGCCGAACTGCATTTTTTGCCGTCAGCGGTAATGACTGTTCTCTGACAGGGGACCGCCGGGAGTTTATTGGCCGTAATGGTTCCCTTCATGCCCCGTCGGCCATGAAAATGCAAAAGCTTTCTGGTAAGACGGGGGCCGGTCTGGATCCCTGCGGAGCGGTGCAATCGGCGGTTACATTAATTGACGGGGACCAGAGGACGTTTATTTTTATCCTCGGCGCAGAGGAGAATGATGTTTGTGCACAGGAGACGCTGGCCCGCTACATGAATGAGGATACGGTCCGCCAGGAGCTGAACCGGATTCATAATCACTGGCACAATGTGCTCGATAAAATCGTAGTTAACACCCCCGACACGTCCGTAAATTTACTGGTTAATGGCTGGCTGTTGTATCAGACGGTCGCCTGTCGTCTTATGGCCCGGAGTGGCTACTATCAGTCTGGCGGTGCATTTGGTTTTCGCGATCAGCTGCAGGATACGCTGGCTCTGAGCCACGCTGCTCCGGACCGGATGCGTGAACAGATAATACTCTGTGCATCACGGCAGTTTATCGAGGGGGATGTGCAGCACTGGTGGCACCCGCCACACGGCAACGGTGTGCGTACCCGCTGTTCCGATGACTATCTTTGGCTGCCGCTTGCTGTTTGCCACTATGTTGAAACGACGGGGGATATGGATGCACTGGAAATACGCATTCCTTATCTGGAGGGACGCTCGCTTCAGCCTGGTGAAGAGTCTGTCTATGACACGCCGGTCATCAGCGGCACCGAAGAGACACTCTGGTTACACTGCGTCAAAGCTATTCACTATGGACTTCGCTTCGGGGAGCATGGCCTGCCGCTGATGGGGGCTGGTGACTGGAATGACGGGATGAACCGGGTGGGTATCGAAGGCAAAGGTGAAAGCGTCTGGCTGGGCTTCTTCCTGTACGACATTTTGCAGCGGTTTGCAGCGCTGGCGGAGCGCAGGCTGGATGAAAGCGTCGCCGCGATGTGCCGTTCACAGGCTCTGCGCCTGCAAAGTAATCTCGAAGCCCACGCCTGGGATGGGGAATGGTACCGGCGCGGGTATTTTGACGATGGTACTCCCCTGGGATCGAAAACCTCACAGGACTGCCGGATTGATGCGATTGCGCAGAGCTGGTCTGTATTGTCCGGCGCCGCGAGCCCGGGACGGTGCGCAAAGGCCATGCAGGCGCTGGATAAGCACCTTGTGGATAACGAAGGAGGGCTGATCAAACTGTTAACGCCTCCTTTCGACGGACACGGTCCAAATCCGGGCTACATACAGGGGTACCTGCCCGGCGTGCGGGAAAACGGAGGGCAGTATACGCATGGCGCCATCTGGGCAGTGATGGCCTTTGCCCGAATGGGGAATGCCGGACGAGCCTGGCAACTCTGGTCAATGCTCAACCCTATAAATCATACCCTGAATGCGGACTCTGTCGGGATTTATAAAGCTGAGCCTTATGTCATGAGTGCTGATGTCTACAGCGTCGCTCCCCATACCGGACGTGCAGGGTGGAGCTGGTATACCGGTTCCGCAGGCTGGGCCTGGCGTTTACTTACCGAGGAATTACTGGGGATAAAACGTTCCGGCACTGACTTTAGTGTTCATGCCAGGTTACCGGATGAGTGGTCGTCTTTTTCTATGGCATATCAATATGGTGAAAGCCATTATCAGATTAGTGTTTCACGCGGCGATGCAGAATATTGCGTGACGCTGGATGGTGTTCTCCTCCCTGATGACAGAATACCGCTGAAGGATGATGGACAAAACCATACGGTTGAGATCATTCAGAACTGACACTGATCCCGGAGGTGCATTAACGTCTGCCGTTAATGCGCTGATTATCCCTGAGAACATCAATCGCAGTCTGCATGGCGATTTTGTCATCCCGCCTTTTTTGTTTGTCCTGCATGACCTGAAGGTATTCCAGCAAGGTGCGGGTATTAATCGGTCGGCCCTGTTTACCCACAGCCAGCACGGCTTCGCCAAGAATAATTTTCACAGGCGGTAGTTGTGCCGGATACCAGTCAAGGGTGTCTTCTGATTTCATCTTAAATTTCTCACGGAAGGGTAGTGTATCATAAATAAGACGTTCAATTTTCAATATCTGATATCCTGATTCAGACACAACTTAACATAACTTATGCCAGTTATTTTTATATTAAAGCGTATAATAATTACTGTATTCCTCAGAGAATTATTTATGTCTTATACAAATGGGCTCAGGTATTTTAAAGAAAGACCGGTTCATGTTGCCTGCCCGGTATGTGCACACAGAGCCGATCAGAAAGCAGGTAAACTAAGAAAAGATGCGGTTCTTGAGTGCCCTGCCTGCGGACTGTTGTTCAGACCTTCAGAATGCTGGTGTATCGGCGGCTGATCACTTAACGTCAGTGATGTCGGAAAATGACAACATTCCTCCTGTACTGCTGTTGTCGAGGGTATGATAATGAAATCTAAAAAATCTGTTTTTATTGAAGGGCATATCATGTCGAACAGCTGTCACGGACAGCCTGGCCAACCTTTCTGTATTCACCGGGTCAGGTTTAGTAATGGTAAATATGCGATTATTCGGGTGGCATCCGGGATATGTTTCAAACCAGGCGAAATTATTCAACGAAACGATTGTGAGTGGTTTTATAAACTTACCAAAATTCGGCTTCTTTCTTTTGAGTACCTTGATGATGATGAATCAAGAAGACAATTCCTTGAGTATCAATGATAAAACCATGGATTTATAACAGAATAAATTTGCTGGCTTACAATTCACCCTTGGCTCTTTAAATTATTCACCAGTCATTGGAAAATATTTTTTCCTGAATTTAGATGAATTTAAATTATCTAAAACAAAATGTATCGCTAAAGACGAATTGCTTCATTGTTTTCCTTTTGCGTTATAACCTTCATTAGCATTAAGGAAATTTATGGCACAGACTTTTACTCATAATTTACTTCATCCTCGCCACTGGCTTACCTGGTCTGGTTTGGGTCTGCTGTGGCTTCTCGTTCAACTTCCTTACCCGGTTTTACATATTCTGGGCTCTGGCCTTGGAAAAATATCCAGACCCTTTCTGAAACGCCGGGAACGGATTGCGATTAGAAATATCGAACTGTGCTTTCCCGAGATGACACCGTTTGCCCGGAGCCAGATGGTCAATAAAAACTTTGTTTCTCTCGGGCTGGGACTGATGGAAACAGGAATGGCCTGGTTCTGGAGCGATGCGAGAGTCAAAAAATGGTTTGATGTCGAAGGGCTTGAAAACCTGACCGGTGCGACAAGAGGAGTAATGGTTGTCGGGATTCATTTTATGTCCCTTGAGTTGTGTGGAAGAGTAATGGGGTTATGCCATCCTATGATGGCAACGTATCGCCCACACAATGATCCATTAATGGAATGGGTACAGACAAAAGGGCGTATGCGTTCAAATAAAGCTATGATTAATCGACGTAATTTATCTGGTTTTGTTCATGCGCTAAAAGCTGGTGAAGCCGTTTGGTTTGCACCAGACCAGGATTATGGGTCTAAAGGAAGCGTTTTTGCACCTTTTTTCTCGGTAAAAAAAGCAGCAACGACGAACGGAACGTATGCCCTTTCAAAACTCGCTGGTGCACCCTTGATCACACTTAGCATGATTCGACGTAGCGATAAAAAAGGTTATCACATGTATATCAGCAATCCGTTATCAGGCTATCCAGGGGAAGACAAGGTCGCCGCAGCGGCTTATATGAACAAGATCATCGAGCGTGAAATTCTCCGTGCCCCTGAGCAATACCTGTGGATGCATCGCAGGTTCAAAACGCGTCCTGAAGGCGAAGTCTCTTTATACAAATGAACAACTCTACTTGTCACGAGCCAGAATCCATCTTTCTTGCCACTGCGTATTTGTAAAAAATGGGACAGGGGATTATTCGATCGGCTTCATGTTAACGATGGCGTAACTGACAACCAAGGTTAATCAATTGAACCTGTTCGGATTTGAAGGTCCGCTTCTCGCTTATAGCTGCCATTCAAAGCGATAATAATTTTTGTATATTTTCTCTTCCACATGATGTCAGTTATCGGGAATGGTTTGACTATCCAGCAGGCATAGCATCCTTTACAGCTCGACAAACCGAACGCTCCGATAGGGTATGCAGGCACACGGATGGCGTGTAAAGCAGAGTGAAAAAGATGATCGATTAAACCGATCGATTTTATAAAATTGATCTGCAAAATGAATTATCCGGCACGCTAGTGCCTGTGCTAAATTCCCAGCAATTCATTTAACGTATTGTTTATTAGTTTATTTCCTGTCTTCTGGTGGGCGCCCTTCTTTTGTCCTGCGGGCACGGCATGGGAATGCGACAGCAGGTGATGGAATGAAAAGATGTGCCCGATGTAACAAGAAAAGAAGCATTCTGGACCGGATTTTCGGGCTGGATAAAGAATTTTGTGATGGCTGTCTGATGGTGGTTAACCAGGAAATCAGAGAAAAACGAGTGGTGTCCACACCAGCACGAAAATCACCGGGACGCTCTTCCTGACAATGTTTCGTACCCGGCAGGTTATTGCCTCTGATGGGGTAACAACTCTGAAGCTTCCCTCTGTTTACATTCCCTTTGATCAATGAAAATCAACATCGATATCAGCGTCATCATTCCTGCCTTCAATGCTGTTGACAGCATCGGGGCTCTGGTCCATACACTGCTTGGCGAAACAACGCTCAGTACTGAAATCATTGTTGTGGATGACGGTTCAACCGACGAAACATGGACGCTACTCAGCGCCATTACAGATGAACGGCTTATTCTCATTCGTCAGGAAAATCAGGGCGTGTATGCTGCCCGTAATGCTGCACTGGCGATTCACCGTGGTGAATGGGTGGTGTTCCTGGATGCGGATGACCGGGTTGCGGCAGATTTTCTGCAGGAGCGGCTGCGCACAGCCCGCGAAGCACAGGCCGATGTCGTCCTTTTCAATGCCCGGCATACAGACAGCGCCGGACATCTGCGGCATACCGTTCACCGCAGACAGCCTTACGGTCAGACGCTGACGGGTCAGCAGTGGATACGCCATTGCGTCAGTCAGAGGGAATGGCCGCATTATCTGTGGCTGCAGATAATCCGTTCAGCGTATATTCGCGAGCATGACCTGCGATTCCAGGAAGGGAAAAGCCACAAGGACATTCTCTGGACGATACAGCTTGCCGCCGCAGATGGCCGATTTTATTTCTCTGACAGACAGGATTACCTGTGGGTGAATAACCCGGCGTCAATTACCCACCGCCCGGATTATTACGATATCCGCGCGTTCAGCTATTGCGACGTGATTGCAGATATTCTGGCACTCAGTACACAGACGCAGTACCGATCTGTCAGACGAGCGCTGGTCAGGCATGCGCTGGTGGAAAGCCGCCATTTTCTGGGCCTGTACCGGCGCAGGGTGAATGACCGGCTGGCGGTCCGGGCGCGTTTTCGTGCGCGGATAGCCTTTCGCCATCTGGTATCCGGCGTGAGCAACCTGAGCGATGTCTTTTTCCTCCTGAAGCTGGTCCGCAATATTTATCTGCCTGGTGTCCGCAATACTCCCGCAGCCGTTTCGCAGGTGCGGCGTTAATCCATGGATATCGCAACGCTTCTGGCGCGGTCGTGGCAAACTGCGACAACGGGTGATGACTCCATTCGCTCCGCCAGGGATATCGTCGAACACTGGTATGATAAAGGCGGTGACCTCACCCGACGGACCCGACGGTTTATGCTGCGGGAATGCCTGTGGATAGCCGCACATTACCGGGACACTGAAACGGTACTCACCCGACAGTTTCGCCTGCTGGCCGTGTTACTGTATCTGGGCGGTTATTTTCCGAAAGGAAATGTCGACGGTATGCTCCCGGAGAAATGTTTCATTTTACTGAACGCCCCGGAATTAAGCCCCATCCTGACAGACGATACGGCCCCTGATGTTCTGGCGGCGTCCTGCCACACCCTCTTCTACCTCAGACGGATATCTCCGTTAAGGTGTTACCACCATACGCGCTGTCTGAGCGAACATCTTTTTCAACTAATGGAGATCTGATAAAAGCGCCAGTCTTTGTACTGGTACCTGAGGGGCTGATCGCTGACGGTGTTGGCGTCAACGATCAGGGCTAACGTCATTATTTCCCTCCGCTGAATCTGCCACCTGTGATGTCAGTAACGGTTTTATATCCCTTGCGGGTCATCAGCCCGGTAGCCTTCCGGTCTCGGAGCATATCAAGGCTGCCGATAAACGGAGACTGCTCTTTCACGCTGAAGCCGTGACGGTCAGTACGCACCAGGTCGTACTTTTCCACGATAAAATTCACAGCGTCACACAGTGAGATTCCCGCATCAATGTGTTTCTGGATCACACTGTCGTTGCCAAACGGTGTGTCGTTGAGGGTAAGGCCGTAGTGTTGCTCCAGCAGATACTCCAGTAATTTTTGCCAGATTTTGACTGATGACAGACGTGACGATGCCGCCCTTTGAGGGGGCAGGGATTGTATTTGCATGGTTTGCACTCTTTTGACGAAGGAAAAGCGTCCGGGGTTTATGCGGTTGTTGCAGACGCCGGATAAATTACGATATACAAATAGCCACAGGAACCGAGCGTATCGGCCTTACATATCAGCCCTTTTGCATGGAGCGTGATGCAGCGCTGAATGCGGGGCATGAGTTCGCTGCTGGCCAGCATGAGCTCCATCTGCTTCATCAGTAACGGAAATGCCTGGTCCAGATGGCGTAAATCTGCGTCATTAAATGTCCCGGTGGTGCTGGCGCGGTCAGCAAGGTAATGCAGGCGGTTACCCTCCTGTACCAGCCGGGCACCAAAACATGGCGTGACGTTGCGTCTGAGGCCCCACCAGGGTTCCGCGATGTTATGGTTGATTACACGGGTTGCTTTCTGCATGTAAGTACTCCTTAACGGTGAGTTAATTCAGGGTGACGCTGCGCAGGATCACATACGGACCGTTGCGGTCCTGTCGACGTTCAGCAAACACGGCCAGTACACCCCGGATATCCTGCACTTCCCTGCCGTAGTAATGGCAGATACTGCCGGACCACTTATATTTCCCGGTACAGAAGCGAAACAGCCGGGACTCAGAATGCTGGCGGTATATCGCCATTGCCTGACGTTTGCTGATGATTTTCATCGTTATTCTCTCCCTAAAGCCAGCCACGCTCGGCAAACGAGACGATATCCATGCCTCCCACTACCAGGTGGTCCAGCAGACAGATATCCACGAGTTTAAGTGCCTGCTTCAGATTGTCAGTAAGCAATCTGTCGGCATGGCTGGGTTCGGCATAACCTGACGGATGATTGTGTGAAAGCACGATGGCAGCCGCGTTGTATTTCAGTGCTGCCTTTATCACTTCACGGGGATGTACCTGCGTATGGTTGATGGTGCCGGTGAAGAGCGTTTCATGGGCAATAAGACGATGCTGGTTATCGAGGAAGAGCACCATGAATACTTCACGCTCCAGTGTGGCGAGCTGCAGGCGAAGCCAGTCGCGAACTGCATGGCTGGAGGTAAATGCCTCGCCGGGCTCGCGTAACTGGCGTTCCAGCAGGGTCAGAGCGCGTCTGATGGTGCGCTGCGCGGTGGGAGATATTCCCCCGCTGTCAGGGGGACACGTGGTGATATTCATTTGCTTTTCCTGTCTGTTGACGCGTTGGGAGGAGATGTGTTGTACAGTTTTTCGGCAACGACGAACTCGTCGTGCAGGGATTCAAACCATCACCAGATATGGAAGAGAGGGGTACCCGTCAGGAAATGCAGGAAGGGTTCGTCGGTCACAAGGTCACCGTCCTCATCCCTGACCGTTGTATTCCTCAGCGTATCCCACAGGGCATTAAGGTGAGACAGTTCATACGGCATGGCGGGATGCTCAGTCGATAATGCGCATGATGGCGCTGCATTCTGCGTGGTTCAGCGCATAGTCACGCAGACGCCAGTAATGTTCCGTCATGGCGTCGCATTCCGTGCGGCAAGCGTGATGACTGTAAGCGATAAGACAGACTGCAATCCCTGCAGCTTCGGCGCTCATGTCTGAGGCGTTGCCGTTCATGGCGTTGAACAGCGACCAGAAGACATCGTTGTCCGTTTCCGGAACCATGAAGGCCCCGCCGTTGCTGAGAGTATAAAAATTCCAGACACCGCCGCTGTAGTCAGCGCAGAACCGATCCATCCAAGCAAAGACCTGCGGTTCAAGGGTTATCCACTGCGGGATGTTGCCAAAGTGCTGCGGCCAGAACTCCACACGCTGTTCGTCCGGTACGGGCGCGGCTGTCAGAGCATGTGCAGAACCGTTATCGTCAGCCTGCAGAGGTAGCTGATTTTTATCGTTAATATTAATCATGTCGGTCATGTTAATTTTTCCTTATGCATGGAGATGTTGAATGGAAGACTCGGGCCGGGGATTGATTTCGGTGGCGGGGCGCGGGTTATTACCCGCCCAACAGGCCCATCATGTTTTCGGCCATCACCCAGAGCGCACGGTTTAACTTAACGTCGCCATCAATCCCGTTTACTGCGCGGGTATGGGTACGTTTACCCTGCGCGGTACGGCCACTTAGCCCGCCTTTCAGCAGGTTTTCCTGAATGCGCTGGTAGGTAGTCCACAGGTCATCGCTCTCGTCCTGCCAGCGGCGAGGTGCAAGGATTTGCGATTCAGTCACTGGCTGGTACTCTTCCCCAAAACGGTAGGCCAGCGCCGCTTTAGCAAGTGCATGCTGTGCTGGTGACGGGAGTTGCAGGGACTGCATAGCGTCACGTTTCTCTTCCACCCGGTCAAAGACGCTGAGCACCTCATAGGCACCCTCAATCACCTTCCCGACGACATCCCCCCTGTGTGGCACGCGGATCTCGCCAAACGACTGTCCGCAGACGAGCGAATTAGTGCAGACACTTCGGAATATCCCCGGCAGTAACTGAAAACTCGACGCGCCATCGTGCGAATTCAGAATGATGATTTCCGGCACCTGCTGACCGTTTATCTGACCGGCACGACGCAGGCGCAGCATATGCTTTGTATGTTCCCGTCGGCTCTGGTCGCGCACTCGTGACTGACAGGCAAAGAATGGCCGGAACCCTTCGCGTTTAAGGTTCTCCAGCAGGGTGATCGTGGGTATGTAGGTGTACTTTTCGCTTCTGGAGTCGTGCTTGTCTTCCCCGAAGACGCTGGGGACATGCTGCATCAGTTCTTCGTGGGTTAAGGGACGGTCACGGCGAATCTGGTTCACCCGACCAAAACGGCTGGCTAATCGCATAGTTGATTCCTCATCTGGTTAATCTGAAGGCATAAAAGCAAAAGCCCCTGCTCCGTGAGGAGGCAGGGGCTGGATGTGTTGTTCTCAATGAACGGATAGGGCGGGATTACAGCGTATCCAGAATCTTCAGTATCTGCGCCATCAGGGCGGAGATAAGTGCAGTGACCAGCAACGTGACCGCTTCCCGGGCTGTATCAATGCAGTCGTCATCGTAACCGGCCTGACGAAAGCGGATTTCAATATACTGCCGGGCATGATGTCCGCCGCACCAGGTCAGCGCCTGGCTCAGGGCGGTCACCAGCATTTTCAGAAAGGTCATAGGATTTACTCTGGACTGCGCAGCGGCAGCCCGTTGGTCATGTGGCATTTTTTAGGTTGGGAAACGTTAATCAGGGGCGGGGACTCAGTGGTAAGTGTAACGCCATCCCCCCTTATCAGTAGTGACGACGACTTCTGAAGCCACGCAGTTATTATAAAAACTCACGCTGACGGACTGCCCGTAACGCAGGGTGGCAGGCAAAATAGTTTCTTTATTACTGGAGTACAGATATTTCTGGTTGGCAATGCGACAGTTTCCCCGGTTCACGTCAATATTTTCGACTTTCACGGTGTTATCCAGTGCAGTGACCACGACCGTGACGTAGCGTGTTCCGGCAGGGTGAACCTGATTACTGGTCTCCACTTTGATGGATGGCGTTGGCTCTGCCAGCGCCAGGGCTGACAGTGCAAACAGTGCGGGCACCAGCATGTGTTTAAATTTCATAAACTGTTCCTTTTAAAAATAACGTAATCAACAGGTATTAAATTCAGATGCAGGCTAGAGTGCATCTTTACCCACGCAGCCGTGGGTCCCGAATACTGGCAATACCTTTGCTGCCCCAGCCAGCGTGAATGTGGCATCCTTAACACCGTCTCCGGTTACTGAGACCTGTTTGCCATTACGTAGCTGAGCCCAGGCCAGCGCCAGGTTATTACCGCCCACTCGACTGCCAGATTCGCTGATGTCGATGGGGGCTCCACCGTCGATACTGACCTGAAGGCTTTTATCTTCATCCATACTGACCTGATGCCCGCTGGCGTCAGTGAATATGACCGTGGCCGGTTGCGAGCCGTAATCCTCACAGGTCAGAGACAGTTGCGATTGACTTTCCCCATTGATAACAAACTCTGATACTCCCTGGCCCCAGCCCCGGGTCCAGGTGGTTTGATTACCGAAGGCCATTGCCACTGCCGGTACCAGCGCACAGGTCAGTAGTAAAGGGTGAATCATTTTTCTGTTCATTTTTGTGCACCTCTGGTTTTCGTAAAACGCTACCCGGAAAGGGTATCTGCATGATTTTTAGTAGAAGACAGACAGTCATAAGCATCCCGTTGGGATTTTATAGCTGCAAAAAAGAAGGGGATAACGATGAAATTCGATCGAACCGATCGACAAAATTGATCGTGGTTCAGTAAATATATTTACCGTAAACCTCGCCCGAGTTTATCGATGGTCCGGTTTCACTTCAGAAGGGTGATATATATCTGAGATTTTATTGAACACAGGCTGAGGAAATGCATCACTGAGGCGGTATGGCGCAGACACCGTCCTCTGTGACAGGAGGAACACTAAAAAAGCGGTTATAGAAGAGATTACAGGCTCTGTGGTCGCTAGTGTCAATGTGAAAATATTTTGCCATGTACTGGCTGAGTATATGCTGAAATTCGTCGTAGATTTGTTGAGACCCCCGCTTGTGCTTCACCCTGATTTCATCGACTAAACGATAACATTGCTCCAGCAGGCGGTCGCCGTCGCCGTTCAGCAACGCATGAAACGCGGCAACGGCAAATAATTCATTCGCAGGCCCGGCATTAAGCCAGACGCTGACTTCGGTACAAACCAGCGTTTCCCATAGTGACATCAAATTCAGGCGTAAGGCTTCCTCTTTTAACAGACGGGTTAGTGGAGGAAATGCGTAAATATCAGTGTCAAATAGCCTGCGTGACAGACTTAAATCAGCAAAGGCAAGATGCTTAACTCCGTACAATGCTTCCTGTACAGCATCTGAACCGTATTTATCCGTTAACGCTTTCAGTAAGGTCGATTTAACCGGTTGAGGTGTTTCCATTGCTTTTATGCCACTCAGCACTCCTGACTGACAGCAGGGGATAAAATCCTTCATCATCCGGTTTATAGCAGCAGGTGCGATGATAATGTTTCTGGCGATATTTGCACCGCCCTTAGAGTTAGGGTAAATGTGGCATAGCTCAAGATCCAGCCAGGGGATTAACCTTTTTGGCGTATCAGCAACTCTGTGCCCGTTCAGCGTATTATACGTTTTCTGGTGGTCAGCTTTGCGCTGATATAACCGAATGAGGTCTGCAATATCCGTCGGACCGGTGATACTCCCCAGTCCAAGGGAATTATTTTTTAGCATAGCTTCCACATTGAGCCAGTAAGAGTGCTTAACCAGTCTTATAATAGCATCGTCATCGATTAACCTCCGGGCTTTATCCCGATGTTCCTTACAACAATAAAACTGATTGCGGGTTTCAGATATACTGATACCACAGGCGGGATACTGGCATATTAATGCTGCTCTTTCCGTTCGTCTGGCTGCATTTAACTGTCTGCCCTGATAATGTGCCGGGCATAGCCGTAATATCCGTTCGGCGGGTGAATGGCCGATCTGTGCCATGCAGTTATTTCTTTTACATACGGCCATAATTAAACTCTTATTTAATGTGGTAATATCTTTGCTTTTATTGTTAATAATAATGATGCTATTTTTATATGTCATTAAATATATTTATTGATCAACATTAATTAAATGTTAATGTATTTGTCTCAAATGAGTAAGAAATACACTAGCAAAACACATTGTGTTAAATTACATGTTTTGATGGCTGTTAATGGTTCATATCCACAGAGCTTTCCACCAGTCGTCATTATCTGTTTTTTAGCACTGTATTCTGAGAAAACCCCGCGCGGATTGCGACCAGTCGCGACTGGCGCGGGGGTTTTTGCCTCTGTGGCTGTTTTTCGAAGACATTTAACCGGTTTACGCTCTGGCCATTCGGGTCTCTGTAGTGAGGTGTCCCGATTAATATTCCAGCCTGTTAAAGTCAAAGTATTCAAAACCATACCTACCAGTAACATTCTCTGGCGATGCAATAATCGGATTATGTCCGTTCTCCAGGAATGCCGGTGGAATACACCATGAGTGGCGATCTTCCAGGGAAGGCATGGCAATATACACCGCAGAATGACGGCCCGGACGAATAAAACAAATCAGACCCAGTGCGATTAACTGCTCCAGAACAGATTGTGATTTACTGGCGTCACGCAACCGATTCGGGCCGTTCCGGTTTACCTCATTTTTCCTGAATGGATATCCCTTATCATCGAGAAATTTCTCCTTAAGCCACCTGAACATCTCGTAAACGTCTTCCATAAATGCATTCCGTTCAGAAGAAGGGAAAAAAAGCCTTTCCGCTTCTTCAAGATGCCATTCCACAATGTTGAAGGCGGCCTGGATTACCCCCCGCGAAATACATAAACTCTCAGGTGAATACATATATGTCAGGATGGCCGCAACCCTGAGGGCATTCGCCCCCGCTTTGGCTGCAATTTCACTGATATGTTCCATCTGTTGTCCGGGGGCTGCTTTACGGCTGAGCTCTGACTGTTTTTCTGCCCAGTAAGCGGTCGCATCATCAGATAACCTGAGCGTTTGTTTCTGCGAGTCGTTACTATAAAAACGCACCTTCTGCTTATCAAGTAACTGGTTAATTTTCTGGTGGAATACATTTAATGCTTCATCAGACTGAGCGTGACCTGTATTGGTGCGGCGACGACCCAGTGTGCTGATGGTATTGATGTAAAGAAACCGTGACAGAAAACCACTTCCCTTGCTGAGTTCACCGTGGTTGCGGCAGTAATTTTCAAAGACCGGAGGCTGAACCATTAATGCCAGGGTCAGACAGGCATTGATATCGTACTCTTCGCCGCCCGGGCGGTGGTATTCATAGGTCTCCCCGTCCCAGGCTTTATTCAGTAAACCGAGGTTGTTTTTCAGATACCCTTTAAAAAAGGTAATTGCCTCATCTGAGACCACCCCGGCTTCAGAGTACCGGCTCAGACCTTCCAGGAGCGCCTTTGCGGTGGTGTCATCATAAAGCATCGCCAGACGGGCTGGAGGCTGCTGCCGGGTTTCTGCATGCTCATCTAACAGCCGTTCTTCTTCCATCCCCTCATAACCGTTTTTGATGGCAGTGTACAGATTACTGGTCAGTGCTTTCTGGTGTATTTTCCAGATATTGTCAGCACGCAGGTGCGTCTTCATCAGACTGTCGTGCTGCTGCTTCATTTGCTCAGAGAACCGGTAAAAAGGTTTCATCACTTTTTTGCTGATACTGGTCTTACCTTCTCCTGAGACCGCCAGCGTCAGTAGATACAGTGCACAGTGCATCGGATCCGATGAGTGTGGTGGTACCACCTCAATATGAGCCTGACAGGCGAGGGCAGCGGCTGCCAGTACGGCCCCCGCTATCAGTTCCGCCGGGATACCCGTCTCGTTATAAAGAGCATCAATGACATCCCGCATCACCGGCGGGAACGCGCAGACAGGGTAACCCTCCGGGTTTCTGTTTTGTACGGGAATATAAGGCTCCGGCATTTTCGGAATGACAGTGTATGGCAGTAAATTCTGCATGTAATATTCTCCTTGGTTACTGTTTTCAGTAACGGGTTAGTTGTGAATATAATAAAATAGCCAAGCGTCAAAATTTATTTAAAGTAAAAATCTTACCCAATAAATAATCGCATTCAGTTTCCTTGCAACTGGCAAAAATATGTCGCAGCGAGCGCATATTTAAATCAGAGACGTTGTTATATAACCTGCGTATCCTCCTTTAATTTTTACCAATACTATCTCATCGCTTATGATGGCTGCTGGCGTTCCAGCAGCCATGCATCCAGCTCTGACTCAAGCCAGCCGACGGACTGCATACCCAGCCTGCGCTGTTTCGGGAAGGTCGGGTCGTAACGCGGTGACTTCGGGTTGATCCAGTCATAGATGGTTGAGCGGGCGATGCCCGTTTTGTTAACAACGGCGCGTATGCGTAGTATCCTGATGCTTTGTGTGGTTGTGCTCATTTAATACCCTTTGGCCCTGTATGGATAGATGGTGACACGGTACAGGGAGGTAAAATGATAGGGTAGACGCCTGCCAAAAATACTGAAAGATTTTTGCTCAACGTACTTTTTGAGGAGATATTTTGTCTGATAACAACGAATTGTGTTCATGTGATGCTGAATGCACGGATGTTTTTTTCTCAATGGTTAAAGATCAGGTGCAGAGCATGTATTCCCTGCTTCATCAGGAAAGAAGACTTATCAGCGAAGAGGAAAAAAGACGAGTAAAACAATGGTTCCGAGATGCCTTGAGTGATATGAGGGGGTGGAGCCGAGAATCTAAAACCAGAATTGTTAATGGGAAGGTGAATGATTGTTACGAGCAGTCTCACCTTAAGGTCGGTGTTTTCGGAAAGGATATTGATTGTTACCTGGATGCTGCCGGAATCCTTTTCTGGTGGGGGCAATATACCTGGAAGAGAGGTGATCTGGGAGAAGGTATTCGCGCCATGCTGCGAGCAGCTCACTGCCTGGGGGCATGGCAGGGAGCCCATCATCAACTCGATAAGCAAGAGGAGTGTCAGTCACTCAGTGAAGTGCGGAGCGAGGCTGGAAAAAAAGGGGCAAAGTCTAAAAGGGCGTTGTTTGAACCAGTCAAAAAAGAATTTCTGTCCCTGATTGAGGAGCATATGCCCGCCGAAGGCTGGAAAAGCCGGGCCCAAGCAATAAAGATTGTCGCGCCTGAGTTACGTGTATTCATCGCCGGACTGAAAATAATGGGTAAACCGAGTGAAATTGATCTGGAACGTTTGATTGGTGACTGGTGTCGGAACAAGAAGTCGCCAGAATTTGGCAAACAGGTTAATGAAATGTTAAATAGATCCGGGATCTGACTACGTCGGGAGAAGGTCAATTTTCTTTAGTGCGAAACGAGCCTGTACACCATTCTGTGTAAATGCCTTTCTCAGAAGTGACCATCCAGGCGGCCACCGAACTCGATAATAAAGTGACTCATTGCCATGCGCCAGTCGCTTAGCTGGTGGGATAATGATGTGATTGAATCGTTCTCCAGTTCGCTGAAAAAAACTGATCACAAGGCGTATTTACAAAACCCGTGATCTGATGACCTGCCCCGTATTGAAGTGTGCCACAACCTGTATCGATGCCAGTCACCTTGGCGGCGTCAGTCCAAGTTGTGAGAACAATCCATATGTGGTTAAGGGACATAGATTAGAGGTCATTGTATAATCATGTGAATATCGGTGGGATTAGCTAATCCGAAGTGCCATTTTGCTTGTTAGGGGATTGATGCTTTATGGATTTTTTGTGTATCTAAAATGAGAAATGTTGGGGGTACGAATGCCAGCAGTATTTGTTCATGTATCAGATATTCATTTTGGTCAAGAAAAAGGTGATGACCGCGTCCACATACATGATGATGTCAAGCAGCAACTAATTTCTGATGCACGACATGTAGTTTCAAATTTAGGTAACGGAGTAGCTCATGGAATCTTGGTTACAGGTGACATTGCTCATTCGGGGACAAAGGCTGAATACGATTCTGCAGGAGAATGGTTGGATGAACTTGCGTCCAGCATAGGGGCAGAAATCCATTGTGTTCAAATGGTGCCGGGTAACCATGACCTTGATCGTTCTAAGCTGTCGTTATCCGGAAAAGCTATTCTTGACCATATCCGTAAAGGTGGCCCCCAAGAATACGAACGAGTTATGAACAACGTAGTGGATCGCGCCGCTCTTTTTGCTCGATTCGAAGACTATGGCAACTTCAGTTTTGGCTACAATTGCCCACTCAATGATGAGGGAGTATTTGCCTCTGAGATGGAAGTAAATTTAGCTCCAGGCCGCTCTATTCGTTTTATAAGGCTCAATTCATCATTACTTTGCCATGGTGAAGAACGCGATGAAGATCCGGAATTGATGATAGGAGCGCGGCAATTCACTATTCCACGCGATGATGGTGTGGAAAATGTAATTCTGGTTCATCACCCCTTAAGTTGGTACAAAGATCAGGAGCAAGTCCGTCAATACATCCGTAGTCGTGCTCGTGTATTCATTTCTGGGCATGAGCATGATCCCAAAGTTTCTGTGGATAGTGTTGAACAAGGTTGTGATATTTTAATGCTCGCAGCTGGCGCCACAGTTCCTTATCATTCCGATGACGTCTACACCTTTACTTATAACATCATTGAGTTTGATTGGGATGAAGAAATCGATGGGCTATCGGTAACCATACATCCAAGAGCCTGGAACCCGAATCGTACTTGTTTTGAAAATGATGATAAACGCTTAGGTGGAAAGGACCCCAATTATCGTCTTAACTCACCGAATTTTCGTGTTGCTCCACGCCCACAGTTAGCTTTGCCCTCTTCACCAATACAATCAAAACTAACAGAAGACGAGAATACGACTCCTTTATCCACTGGGATAGAAAAAACACCGGCAGAGTCTTCAAGAGAGGGCAAAAAATGTATGCCTTCTGTATCTGCTTCAGAGAGCTATGAAATTGCCAGGCTTCGTTTCTTCCGCGATCTTTTTGAAGGCGAGCGTTTACGAATTCTTGTTGAACTTGGGGCTCTCTCAGAGAATTTTAATGAACGGATGAATCAAGGAATTGAGCGAAAATTGTTGGATTTACTCGTTCGAGAAGGAAAACTGGAAGGAATTGAGAAAATGATTGATCAATTAATTAGTGACCGTAAGGAAGAGGCGAAATAATGGACAATTTAGCTCGTCATATGCGAATCAGCGGTGTTGCTGTTAGTGATAATGATGTTGAATCACGAAAGGCTGCAGTTAAAAGTTTAGCAACCCTTTGGGGTAAACAGAATAAAGTAGCGAGTATAGTCTCCCTTGCTGCTGATATAGCTGTAGCACTTGGTGGTAACGGAGACCCCTCACAGGAGTTGGGTGAGCAAGTCCAAGCCAGCATTCAGAAAAAGGCTCCTGCTTTCCTCTATGATGAACGACCTCTTGATGTTGGTGTTTGTTGTGGTATGGCGATGATTTCGATTCTGAGTGGTGCCGTAGGTAATAATGGATGGACTATACCAGTCATTTATGCTGCCTCTTTATGGTCGGCTTTATCTTATCAGCCAGCATTACCAGATGAGCGTCGAGAAATTTTGCGTCTAGAGATTTTAGAGAAAGCTGCAAATTATTACGCGGTATCAGCTGAAAAGGCAAGAGAGCGAATTCATGTACCTGATCCAGCGGAAGTAGATATAACCGTTGAGGACGATGTTGTTACGAATAATTTTCCTGAAGCAATCAAATATACCATAGAAGCATTACGTCGCAACGCTGTCTTGGATCGAGAGGAACTCGATTTTTTGTGGTGGGTACAATTGGGTCATAGCCGTTTACTTAAAAATCAGCTATCAAAGATTGACGAACCAGTGCGAATTGTAACGTCAGGTATTGAAGCTGCCAAGATTCTTCGGCGTTTACCTTGTGAGGTGCATCGTGAGATTGTTCTTCGTACATTGGAGCAGAATCCAGAACTTGATCTAGAAGAACTACTCTCTGTAATTGGCGATGAACGAACAACGCTCAGTGCAGCATTGACGGCGGAACATATACTTGCCCATCCAACTGTTTTCCCTCTCCTTCATGCGTTAACTACAGGTGAGATAGATCAAATAAATTCGTCTATAAAACGTCCAGTTTCTGAATGGGGGGAAAGAGCTCTGCTAGAAGCAACACTTGCAAAAATGATGTCACAAGGAGCTGGAACAATATGAGTGGCTCATGTAGGCATGAAGGCTGTACCTTCGATGAAACAGGAATCTGTACTCTCGGAAATGTCCCTACATCTTGTTCAAACCGACTTCCACTGGAAGATAGTGAAGGAACATCGCTTGAGGCTTCGGATTATAATGACTTAACCGAGCAGATCGGTGTCCCAGTCCTATCAGAACCAACCCAATCCCACACATTTGGTTCAAAACAGTCTCTTGGACTGGATGATGTCAACGCTTTAATGAGCAAAAGGTATGTCAATGTCGTAGGTATTCTCGGAGATCCAGAATCGGGGAAAACAGCCTGCTTAGCAAGCCTTTATCTTCTTCTATCGCATGCCAAACTTGATGGTTGGTCCTTTGCTGATAGTCGAAGCCTAACGGCTTTTGAAGAGATTGCACGAGGAGCCCGGGAATGGAATAACGGTCAGGTTCCAGAGCAGATGACGGTTCACACGGAGTTGACAGATGAACGCAGTCCGGGTTTTTTACATCTTAGACTAAAAAGATTATCCGATGGACGTAAAGTAGATTTTGCCCTTCCCGACATACCTGGTGAGTGGACACAAGCCCTTATTTCCAATTCACAATATGAACGGCTTGATTTTCTAAAGTCAGCGGAAACTATCTGGATTGTTATCGATGGCCGTGCTCTCAAAGATCCAGAGAAGCGCCATGGCACAATTGCTCGTTTAGGACAACTTGCTGGACGACTGCATACAATGTTCGGCGGCAATATTCCCCGGCTCTTAATCGTAGTTACCCATCGTGATTCATACACTGTAGATGAAAACATCTCCTCTCGTGTGCAACACGAGTTAAATCGGCGTGGAGCGAATGCCGAGATAGTTGAGGTTGCTCCATTCTCAGATCAGTTAGATATGGTTCCCGCAGGGTTTGGTATTGCAGAATTGATTAACATTACAGTTAATACTCCTCCTCGGCCGTTGATATTTTGGAAAACATATGAGCAGGGGACTAGTAAACGTGAATATCTGAACTATCGGAGAAGCATATGAGCCGATCAATAGTATTACTTGGTGGTCCAGACTCGGGGAAGACCAATTATATCGGGCCCCTGTGGCTTGCATTGGATAATGGAAAGGGAGCATTACATGCTGCAGAACAGCCTCCTGATATTGCTTTTGTGCTATCTGTCGCTGACCACATCTTCCAGGGAAGTTTCGCACCACGTACTGAACTAAGCGACATACGACGTAACTTTGAAGTTGTTGTTGCCGCAACTAAAGATGGACCTAGATCAAAGGTCATTGTGCCTGATATTTCTGGAGAACTTTGGCGTAATGCTGTTATTGAGAACGAAATTTCTTCAGACTGGATGGATGAACTAAAACAAGCAGACGCAGCGTTGCTTTTTGTCAGAGTGGATTCTGATCAAGACGTTCGACCATTAGATTGGGTGACAGCTAGGAACATGCTTGAAAGGATGGGGAATGAGGAAGACCAAGGGCTCCCTACACAGGTTATGTTGTGCGAGTTAATCCATTTTCTTGAAGACTCTTTAGCTAGGCGCGAAGATGGCGGACGCCCACGTCTTTCAGTTGTTGTTGCTGCTTGGGATCGTGTCGATCCAGACAAGTTCGAACAAGGGCCTATAGCCTATCTTGAAAGGGAATATCCTTTAGTTGCGGGAAGAATAGCAGACCTGACCGCACTCGATGTTAAAGTTTTTGGCTTGAGCTCTATCGGTGGCGATTTAAAAAATGATCTTGAATACCGAAATAAATTTTTGGATGAAGGTCCAAATGATCAAGGGTGGACTGCAGTATATGATGGACAGAAATGGCAGAAAATATTTGATATTACGATACCAATAGAATGGGCAGTGGGGCTTTAAAATGGTTATTACCATTAATATACAGATACACGGATACCGTAAAGGTCATCAACTTCTGGCATCTTCTATATTGCTTTCTAAAGAAGATCAGGCAACTGTGGATCGTCTCTCCGATGTAGCTGGCCCCCTACGTCCAAAGGAACAATTTGAACCTTACCTAACGGCTTATCCGCTACCTAGCGGGACCTATTATGTAATTGCAAGAACCTGGCAGGATCATAGTGTTCCTAGAGCAGGTTGTGTTAGAACTAAAAGTTTACTAGTTGATGCCAATGTATGGGCTAATACACCTCCGCTTAGCGCTATTCTTGAGCTGCTTGATTCTTCAGAATTACCATCCGAAATAGAAGCGGTTCTTGTCCAGTGTAAGGAAAAGGAACTAGTAACGGAAACACTTCCACCCATTTCGGGTTTTAATGCATCCGAGTTGCTTGAGGCTCTTTTTCTTGAAGAGCCTAAGCCAGTAGTTATATTTGATGCACCAAAACCTGAACAAATCGCATTACATTTACTTGTCGCCCTGTGGCCAAATATCAGACAAAAATTCACCTTTTCAACGTTTGCGTTATCTCCCAGAAAGATAATGGGGCGTGATTTAGATCTTGTTTTTTCGCCTTCTAACGCAAAAGCTCGCTTCTCCGACTGGCCAGGACGTCGTGTAGACGGGCGTTTACTACCGGCAGCACGGCATCGATGGACAAAAGTGATCGTTCGTCGTGTTTTTGAGGAGTCAATACCGAGACTATTGTCAAAAAATGCGTTCAAACTTATAAATAACAATGAAGCTGAAAATGTTTCTGTACTCCGTATCGCTCTTCTCTGGGATGAACTCTTTGATAAGCTGGAACAAACACCAACAGCATTTTTAGGTCTGCTTGATATCGCTAATTCTGGAATGGTAAACGGTGAACATGCTATGGCATTGTTAACACCACGCTTACTTGATGTTGTTAATTCGGTCAAAAATAATCTACCTGAAAAGGATGCTTGGGAATTTGCAGGTGCGCTGACCAGAAAAACTATGGGGCGTGACATGGCTGATTGTATAATTGCTGTCAATAATCTAGCTATGTATTTATCTGAAAAAGATCCAGAGGGTGTAATTAACCTGATAAAGCAAGTTAATTCTGATGATGTCATTAATAATTTAGTGCCAGGGATCGCATCAGGGCTTGGTAAAAGCCCTAGTACAATGGTCAAGAAAGTACTTTTAAGCGTACCTGTAAATATATTTGCCAATTTAGTTTTATTAGGCGATGGGCTTGCAGAAAAAATTATTAGTGATGATGAATTAATCCATTTCACTGGACTCGTATTATCAGAGATAGATAAATCACTTTCATTTAAAATTGGGATGATTTTGCTTCCTTTTCTGATTGAAGATCGTCATCTTCCTGTCGCTCTTCCCATCATAAGTAGTCTTGATATATGTGAGATTTCAGACGAACTTGTTTGGTTGAAAAATACCAATGACTTTCAGTCTAAAAAAATTAGTATGGCGCTAATTAACCGTGCTCGAGATATTGAGGGAATTCCTGAGGTCCGTAATGTATTAATTTCAAAAGACAGTTCTCCACGGGCACAAGCATTGCTGGCTCAGACGATTAACCCTACTGTAGATGATGTGCTTTGGCTGCTTGGCGAAACAAGTTTATCTGAAAAATCGTCATCAATAATTTTAGCAAATGTCATCCGCCGTGCGAATGAACAACAATTTGTTAAGCTATTATCCAATATCAAGATTAGTGAAAGCATAGCCGAACGTCTGACGAAAAATGATCTCGACATACTTGAAAGAGCTGCATTACAAGACATCGTTCCTATAAATATATATGTCAGGATTGTTCAGGTTGTGATTTCAGAAGTCAATAACGACCATAAGCTTTTGATCGCAAAATATGCATTAGGTAGATGTCTACGTAATCGTTTTGAGAATGATGTAGTGATTTTGTCCATGCTGCTGAATGTTATTGGGCATGATCTTGACCCAAAATGGATTGTTTATAACGCACTAGAGAGAGAGATTAATTCTGAACTAGCCAGTCGAAATGTAATTGTACTGGAACAATCTCAAACATTGATTCGTCAAAAAATATTATATGTGGTTAACGAAATAGCGAATATGCTGCGTATGAGGCAAGTCAGCTATTTAAATGAGGATGCAAATAATGCTTGTGCCAGACTTATGTTTGATGCTCAAGAGGTTTCCTATCCAGCGTTAATTGATGCGGCGATCACCCTCATCCCATCGTTGCTTAATGCTCGATATAAACCTGTTTCATTGATGATATCTGTATTATTCCCAATTATTTATAAAGAATTATCAAGAGCCAATGATTTTTCGGAACGTTTTAATATTTTCTCCTTCTTCGATTGGGATCGTTGTAAGACTGCTCGAAATGAACTTGTTGAGGCTTTTATGTCTTCATCATGGAACCCGGGAGATCTAGCTCTAACAGCGTGTTTGTGTCAGGAAGAATTTAAAATACTTAAGCGAGTGGCGCAATCTTACGGAGGGGAAAAATATTTATATAAAATTGAGAGTGACCTTGAACGACTTGATGCTGATAGGCAAATTCATGTGAAACGTATTATTGCTGAGTTTCTTCATGAGTAGAAAAATAGTTTATAAGGTATATGCGTTTCCTGAAAGAAGAGGGGTGAGCCTATAATAAAATTTTACTTGTCCCTAATCTGAGATATGATCGACCTGTGATTTGAAATAAATAACCTACTCATCTATCTCTGACCCCCGCTACATCCGCTATACGTAGCAGATGTAGCGGGGGAAACATAAAGCGTCATTTACTTTTTCTGACTGCACCAGTACTTTTCTGTTGACGTCTGGTTGCTTTTCCCTTCTCCATAAGCTTCCCTTATCTACGTTTTTCTGATGCAATCCTCAAAGCCTCACATACCTTTTCCCGAAGACCAGTTGGCAATTCAATTGTAACTTCCACTTTTTGCTCAAACCAGACTGTCAGATTTTATTGTGATTTATCTACGAAATCTGCAGTGTAGGTTTGAGCAAATGCACTTTTACTTGGAAAAACTTGCCAATAAAACCAATCCAGCTAGAAACTCAGACTACAAGTTTTAACTCTATTTTACCGTTTTCAAGAATGCTCCCATTGCCGGCGTTACACACGAAATCAGCCCACCATTGCATCATGGGACGACGTTGCTCAAGATAGTCACTGCGGTTATAAGCACGCCGAACCTCATTCTTATCCACATGAGCAAGTGCTGCCTCAATAACATCCGGCGGAAAGCCTTGTTCATTAAGAGCCGTGCTGGCAATTGATCTCAGCCCATGCGAAACGAGCACTCCACCAAAACCTGCGCGTTTTAGCGATGCGTTAACGGTCTGACTGTTCATTGGCTGGTT
This sequence comes from Citrobacter sp. Cu096, assembly GCF_030332285.1. NCBI lineage: Bacteria > Pseudomonadati > Pseudomonadota > Gammaproteobacteria > Enterobacterales > Enterobacteriaceae > Citrobacter > Citrobacter sp. Cu096. The sequence continues at coordinate 42,344 of NZ_JAOWID010000001.1, read as the reverse complement.
TGGCTTGATGCGGCTGGGAAAGATAAATTCTCGATTTCCACTTAACGGCTTCATCATCTCCAATATCGCAATCGCTTCATCTGACAATGGAACAGTATGGTCACGGTTCATTTTCATGCGTGCTGCAGGAATCTTCCACTCTCGGGCTTCCATGTCTACCTCTTCCCAGCGAGCTTCAGCAGCTTCGGCAGGGCGGGTAATAGTAAGAAGTTGCCACATGAACAGGCAGCGTGTGGAAAGGCTAATGCTGGCTGTTCGCATTGTCTGCATCAGTTGAGGTAGCTGATCCGGTCGAATGCTGGGCATGTTCTTTTTCTGAGGCTTCTCGAAGGCTTTACCGATATTAACGCTGGGAACAGCATCAATAAGCCCTGTGTTTTGGGCGTAGATCATGACCTCATTAATGCGTTGGCACAGGCGACGAACGGTTTCCAGTGCTCCTCTGGCCTGAACTGGTTGGACGGCCTGAACCAGTGTGTGAGCTTTAATATCTGTAACGCTAACGTCGCCAATTGCAGGAAAGACATCTCTTTCAAGAGAGCGCCAGATATCGTCGGCATAGTCCTCTGTCACGCTGGCTTTCTTCACATTCCACCATCGTTCAGCCACGAGCTGGAAAGTATTGGTTTTAGCTTCAAGCGAACTGCGAAGTTGTTCTTGCTGATGTTCCTGTGGATCGATTTGTTTCGCCAGGAGAGAGCGTGACTCTGCCCGGTAGTTTCTGGCATCGGCAAGGGTAACTGACGGGTAGGGGCCTATGCTCTTCTTCGCTCGTTTCTTCGTGACAGGGCGAATGTAGCGAAACTGCCAGATTTTACTCCCGCTGGATTTGATGAGTAGCTCAAGGCCATCACCATCATAGAGAACGTAGTCCGCTTCTTTGGGTTTGGCGGATTCGATTTCCTTCACGGATAGAGGTTTAGTTTGTCTTGCCATTGCCGGGTTTCCATAGTTTTAGGCACCTCAAAAACAATAATGCTTTATGAGGTGCCTAACAAGGTGCCTAAAAGGATCGGATTTAATTAGTTGGCATCAGACTTCGCGGGACAAATTGAGGGCACAAAAAAGCCCGCAAGGCTTGCGCCGTGCGGGCTCTTAGGACTTCATCGGATGACTCTGGTAATCACCGATGGAGAATTTTGGTGGAGCTGGCGGGAGTTGAACCCGCGTCCGAAATTCCTACATCCTCGGTACTACATGCTTAGTCAGTCTTTACATTCGCCTGGCACCTGCGGACAGACACGCCACTACCAGACTAGCCTGATTAGATTTAACGCTTCAACCCCAGGCAGGGCCTCCACGCGATCTCTTTTGGGTTTGACCTCTCTTTGATCCCCGTCTTAAGAGCGGAAGCTAGGGAGAGAGGGCTCAGAGCAGGTTATTAAGCTGCTAAAGCGTAGTTTTCGTCGTTTGCGACTATTTTTTTGCGGCTTTTTACGAGGCCAACCGCCCCTCGGCATGCACCTTGGGTTTCGCGAATCCCGTCGAATCCAGAATCAGCCCCAATGTGTGAGAGCAAGTATAACAGACTTGTGACACGCGTGACCAGCCCCTGCAACCCCTAATCCTCAAGGATTTACCGCTCGCGCAGTGCTTCTTTTGCACGATTAAATGGTTTGATTAAATAGTCGACGATGGTTTTTTCACCTGTTTTTATATCCACGGTAGCAATCATGCCCGGTACGATGGAGAAATGGCGTCCGAGTTTGTTCTGCAAGAAGTCCTGATGGGTACGGATAAACACGCGGTAGTAGAAAATTTCTGGTTTCACTTTGTCCTGGATGGTGTCCGGGGAGATGGTTTCGACTACGCCTTCCAGACCGCCGTAAATAGCGTAATCATAGGCGGTTATCTTCACCAGCGCCCGCTGCCCGGGGTGGATGAACGCGATATCGCGCGGAGACAGGCGGGTTTCTATCAGCAGATGATCGTCCAGCGGTACAATCTCCATCATCTCGCCGTTAGGCGGAATAACGCCGCCAATGGTGGTGACCTGGATATTTTTTACAATACCGCGCATCGGCGCGCGCACGGTCAGGCGGGTCACGGAATCCTCTCGACCTTTTAAAATAGCCGCCAGCATATCCACTTCGGCGTTGGCTTTTGACAGTGCTTCCCGTGCCTGCACGAAGTATTGCGAGCGCAGGTCGGTGATTTTTAATCCCAGATCGCTTTTTTGGCGTTGCAGGCGCAGCACTTCTACGTGGCTGGCGGCACCGCTTTTCTCCAGCCGCTGAGTAATGGCCAGTTCTTTATTTACCGAAACCAGCGCATCCTGTAGCTCCGCCATAGAATCAGCAAGCTGCGCGCGACGGCTTTTATACAAACGCGTTTCGGAAGCGATAAGTTCCGGCCAGGCGCGTAGTGAATCGGGAAAGACCAGTGGCAGATCGTTAACTTCGGCATTGAGCCTTGCGCTGGAAGCCAGCGAGGCACGATAGCGGGCGGCGCTTTCCCCAACGTTGGACTCCGAACGGGTGGGGTCGAGGCGCGCCACAATTTGATTGGCCTGAACTTTATCTCCCTCACGGACTGTCAGCTCGGCGAGAATACCGCCATCCAGTGACTGCAAGACCTGTTCACGCGAGCTGGGGATCACTTTCCCGCTGCCGGTCGAGACTTCATCCAGCTTGCCGAAATACGCCCAGATCCCCAGGACAGCAAACAGTAGCGTGCTGAGCAGAATAATGCGGCTGGCCCCGGAAAAACGGTGCTCGCGGCGAATATCGAGGTCGTCCATGGCGGCGTCATGCGGATTGGTTTTCATTTTTCCACTCCCGACCGTGAGTTGGGGCAGGTGCCCGGCTCGCATTCAACGCCTGCGCTTTCGGGGCATCCATGACCAGTTGGCCTTCTTTCAACACCACCACGCGTTCGACCAGTTCCAGAACCGGAACGCGATGGGTTGCAACAATCAATGTGCGGTTGCCCAGCCACAGGTTCAGGCGCTGAATAAACTCCCGTTCGGTATGTTCATCTAACGAGGCGCTGGGTTCGTCGAGCAGCACAATATTGGGTGAGCGCAGCAGCATTCTTGCCAGCAGGATCGACTGCCGTTGGCCGCCGGATAAACCGCTGCCGCCTTCCATAATAGGATGCGCTAGTCCTTTGGCGAGCTGTTTAACGAAAGCCGCCGCGCCGCTGACCTCCAGCGCGTCGAAGATCTGTGCCTCGCTGGCATGCGGTGCGCCGAGGGTCAGGTTCTCGCGCAAGGTACCGAAAAACAGTCGCGCATTCTGGCTGAGAAAACCGATGTTACGGCGTAAATCGGCCATGTCGATTTGTGCCAGGCTCAGGTTATCGAGCCGGACATCACCCTGGATAATCTCCACGCCACCTGCCATGGCCTGTAGCAGCGTTGATTTTCCGGCGCCGTTACGCCCGAGGATCGCCACCCGTTCGCCGGGCATGACCTCCAGACGCGAGATCCGCAGTGGAACGCGCTGATCGTCGCTGTGGTAGCGGAAGTGTGCGTTTTCAAACAGATAATGGCCGTGAAAAGTCTCCTGATGCACGCGGTCTTCATCGTACTGCGTTTCGGTGGGGAGCTGCATGATGCTGTCCAACCCCACCTTCGCCGCCTTCACCTGTTGCCAGCGGGCCAGCACACCGCACAGGTTAGCCATTGGGGCAATCATTCTGGAACCGAGCATCGATGCCGCCACCACGGCCCCGGTCGTCATCGTACCTTCAATGACCATCGGCGCGCCGAGCATAATGATGGCGGCGTAGACCAGGCTTTGCACCGACATGCCCCAGCCAATTAGCCCCTGAGTCAGCTTACGCGTGCGCAGCCCTGACTCTCCTGTAATACGGATATAGCTGTTCCACTGCTGTAAAAAGCGGTTTTCCGCCTGCATCAGCTTGATGTCTTCCAGCCCCTGAACGCTCTCGACCAGCACCGCGTTGCGCAGAGTGGATTCATGCGCAGCCTGGTTGGCAAGCACTGCCAGCTTTTTCTGTAACAGCAAGCCAGGCAGAATCATCAACAAGGCAGCGACGGGGGCTATCCACGCTAGTGGCGGGGCAATACAGGCCAGCACTACGATAAACAGAAAGAAAAACGGCAGATCGACAATGGTCGACATAGTCGAGGAAGTGATCATCTCACGAACCTGCTCCAGCTCGCGGAGTTGAGAAATAAAGCTCCCTGTCGAACGGGGGACGGCGCTGTTGCGCAGCCGCAAGGCGTGGCTAAACACGCGATCGGAAATGCGCATATCGGCGCGTTTGCCGAGCAGGTCCATTATGTGGGTACGCGCTTCGCGCAGCAAAAAGCCAAACAGCACTGCGACCAGAACGCCGGTGGAGAGAACATACAGCGTTGGATAAGACTGGGCGGGGATTACCCGGTCATAAACCTGCATCGAAAAGATAATCCCGGCGAGCGACAGGACGTTAATCAGAAAGGCGGCAATCATGACCGGCAGGTAAGGGCGGATGTCCTGTAATACCAGTTCGCGCATCCAGTCGGGCTTGAAGCGCGAAATATAGCGGTCAACCCGACTATCCTTCAGCGCCGACAGCGGACGCAGTGCGGTAATGCTTACGATCTCTGGCAAAAGTTCTGCAACCGCGAGTCGGTTACGCAGGCCCTCATCGGCGATGATAAAAACATCCAGGACATCTTCACCGTTGAAATGTTCTATCACCATCAGTTGGCCGTCGCGCAGTTCCGCTATCACTGGTAAACGCCACTGACCGAACGCCTGTGCAGCAGTATCCAGCGCATGAAATGACAGTCCCGACTGCCGCGCCAGCTGTGACAGAGCCATCGCCCGACTTTTTCCTGCAAACCACGGGGCGTTGGCCTGGATTGCGCCTGGCGAACAGGTAACGCGATAGTGGCTGGCAATATGCGTCATCGCCTGCGCCCACTGGCTCAGGGCGTGTTCACTAATCGCATCTTTAGCATGTGAATCGACGTCGCTCATAGCGTGATCTCCACCGATTGAATGCTGCGGTTATTTAAGGCGAACGCCTGACGAAGTGAGCCGGTGTTATAAAGGCAGTTCAGCTGTAGCTGGCGCAGCTGATTTTGAGTCTGAAGTTCGGCAAAACGGGCCTGATATACCTCCTGCTCAGCGTTAAGCACGTCGAGCAGTGGACGCGAACCAAGGTCCAGATATTGCTGTTGATAAAGCTCGCGCGTTTGTTCGCTCAACCGCTGTTGGCGACGCAGAATCTGCAGGGCGGTGGCGAGGCTCATTGCCTGGCTACGGGACTCAAGTAATTTCTGTCGTACTTCAAGTCGGGTGCGCTGGATGGAGTATTGTGCAGACTCTACCGCGTGGCTGGCGGCGTTGCGTCTGGCGGTGAGTCCGCCTCCCTGATACAGCGGCATTTCAACTTTTACCCATGCAGAATACTGGGTTTTGTCGAGTACCTCATGGCTGGGGTATTTGTCGTTGAGATAGTGCTGAACCGAAGGCTCCAGAGAGATGGTGGGCGTCATCTGCGCGTTGGCGTAGTCGAGGTTTGCCTGCGCCACATTCGCCTGCGCCCATGCCGCCAACACCGCAGGAACCAGTTTATCTTCTGGTTTGACTACATCACAACTGCTGTCCAGTTTGACCGGGAATTCATTGCTGATGCCGTTAAGCGAGTTCCAGCCAAGGAAGCTCATCAGCGTTGCCTTGCTGCTGTCGAGATTGGCTTGATACTGGGCCAGTTGAGAACGTGCGGACTCAATACGCGCATCGGTTTGCACCACGTCCGACAGTGAGGTTGCCCCTTCATCATTACGCTGGCGGGTCAGTCGGCCAATGCCGTTCAGGGCGTTAAGTTGCTCTTCGGCGGCGTCCACCATTTGCTGCCACGTCTGCACCTGGACTATCGCATTGGCGGTGGCATGAGCGATGGTATCAATACTGAGTAGCACATTCGCCTGCTGTTGTGCGGCTCCGGCAGTTTCAGCGCGGACCTGGCTTGCCACTTTGCCGAAGTCGTACAGCATTTGCGACACCGAAATAACCAGCGCCGGGCTAAAGCCGTGGTCGGTGTAAGTATTGCTGTAACCGTTGTTCATTCCGGCAGAAACCTGCGGATAATATTTTGATTTCGCCACGTCGATCTGCTCATTTTGTGAGAGCAGCTTGCCGATGGATTCACGAATAGAAGGATGCCAGCTCACGGCGCGACTCACCGCGTCATTGAGCGTCAGGCTGCCGGGAGCGGCGGCACTAAGCGGCAGATCGGCAACCGCGCCGTCCAGCGAGGGAAGCATCTGGCTGGTGGCCAGACCTTCCGGCGTAATAATTTGCGGTTCATCTTCGGCATTCACCCGCATGGCACAGAGCGTTAATGCCAGCAGCAAGGCAACAGGCGCGACATTTCTCATAGATTATCCCTTACAAAATACGGCAGCGACGACTGTTATTGCCCCGGACGTCATGGCATCCGGGGCTGTAGTTATGGCGCTTTAACGCTATACGTTAACGTCAGGGCACAATGTGATTTTGTTGCACCAGCTCATCGAGCGTGGTGTGTACGTTCTCCAGCGTTATGAGATTGGTTGAGTGATAAGTGTTGCCCGTACCGTCGCGGTCGATGGCAATTACCGTGTTGTTACCGTTAGTGGTCACGGTGAGGTAGTTACCGAGCGTCGCGTTCTGTCCGTTCCAGCCCACCAGCAGGTCGCCGATATCGATTTTGTCGCCCTGGGCCAGCGAGAAGTTGGTCCAGGTGTCGGTAGGTCCAACGCCAACATTGCCAACGTTACCACCGGTAGCGTCGTTGGCATTAAGCAGGTGATAAATCAGCGTATCGCCGTAGACACTGCCGGTAAAACGATCGGCATCGACGGTGCTCACCACCTGCGGATTCATGTTGATAGTTAGCGTTGCGGTATCGGTATGACCATTCTGGTCGTTAAGGGTGTAGGTAAATGTCTCTTTGGTGATGATGGTGGAGAGTGAGACATCGCTGTTGAGGACGTAGGTGTAATGACCATCAATTCCAATGGTCAGTTTGCCGTATAGCCCGTTAATGATGGCGCTGGTCGTGCTGCTCAGCGGATCCAGCGTGGCGGTGCTACCGCCCGTGCCGTTCACCGTCAGCAGGGTATGTACGCTGGCAATATGGTCTCCGTCATAAATATTGCCAGTGACGCTGTTTGCTGCGGAAGTCTCGAAGTTCTGCAGGTCGATTATCGTGCCTTTTACGCTGGGGGTGATGGTGATATTCCCCACCCCCAGAGCCCCGACGCTGCCGGTGTAGTCGAGGCGATAGTTGCCGGGGTGCAGCACTACCCCGCTCAGGGCAATATCGATATTGCCGCCAACCAGTAATCCACCATTGAATGAGCTGCCGGCAACCTTGACGTTGTTGCTGTCATACAGCGCCCAGGTGACGGTTAGCCCGCCCAGCGTCAGACCTGAAGCAACGTTAAAATGCAGTATGGCGTTTTGCACCGCCGTTCCCGTCGCGACCTCAATGACGCCGGTACCATTTTGTGAGGTAGGTGAAAGGAGTTGGGCGTTCCAGCTGGCACTCCCAACGCTGCTATCGGTGAACGACCGGGAAGTATCCGCCTGCGTGGTGACTGCCATTTGACTGCTGATGTCGTTTACGGCATCCAGCGCCTGCGGGGTTGCTGTAATGTTCAGTGACGCGCTGCCGGTATCGCCATTTGGTGTCCTGACCTTATACACGAAGCTGTCCGGCGTGTTGATACCATCTGCGCCCAGTCCGCTTTTCAGCGTGTAGGTATAGTTCCCTTTTGCATCAATAGTCAGCGTGCCGTACTGCCCATTAATCGTGGTCGTGCCCGTCCCATTCACGGTGACACCGTTCACTTCGGTGATAACGCTATTAGCCGGAGCCGAGTCGTTGGCCAGCAGATTTCCATTGGTTGCCGCACTCAGGCTGTCAACGGCGTAGGTATGATCGGCCAGAATATTCAGGGTATAGCCGGTCAGCAGCGTCAGGCCGCCGGAAGCGTTAAGCAGGAACAGATAGTCACCGCCCGGCAGGGTGATGGTGTAGTCCGTTGAGTTGCCACCCAACAGCGCCGTGACCCAATTGGGCTTCACGCGGAACTGTTCATACTGCTGAATAGATTCGTTGAAACGATAAACATAGAGATCAAAACCGCCCACCGTTACGCCAAGAACGCTGGCCTTGACGGTTAACGTGCGGGTTGCGCCATCGTCAACGTTGAACTTAATCGGGTTAGTCAGACCGTTGACAAGACTCACGTCCAGCACATTGCCGAGCCCAACGCTGGCGAGGGTGAAGCCGGTTTGTTGGGATGAGCCATGATCAACTGCGATAACCTGCGTCCCGTAAGTCAGCGCAGCCACATCGTCTGCCGCCGTTACCGTACTGGTGGTTGGGGCCTGACCCAGCGTGACCACCAGTTTTGCCGAGGAGTGATCGCTGCCATGCGTTAGCGTGTAGGTGAAGCTTTCGGAACGTCCATACACTGAGATTGACGTATTGGTCAGGGTATAGGTGTAGCTACCATTCTGGTTGATATGCAGAATGCCGTATTTCCCCTGCACATCAATGCCGCCCGCCGGGACGTTCACGACGTTGCCGTTACCGTCAGTAACGGCGGTGACCAGCGTGCCGGAAGGTGCATTATCTTGCCCGTTAGCGGGATCGGTATCCGTGATGATGTTGCCGGATTCTGTGGTACCGCCAATGATGGTCCCTGCGCTGGCTTTCACCACCGAGACATCAAGGCTGGTGTATGCCCCGGTAGCCAGCAGGTTGGTGTTGTAGCTGACCACACGGTAATCACCACCAGTCAGTCCGCCGTAATTGAGCGTAACCCCTGAGGCGCCCAGGGTGAGCAGGCTGGCAAAGTCTGGTTTACCGGTATCCACCACCGTTACCCAGGCATTCAGCGCGGTGTCAAAGCGCTGGATGACAATTTCCATGGTGCTCAGCAGCGACAGGACCACGCCGGTGGCGGCGGCATTGATCGTAATGGATCCGCTGCCGCCAGGGGCGATGCTGAAATTGACGGCTGCTGTATCGTTCCCCAGCACGTTGGCGACATTTCCCAGCGCATTAACCAACAGGAAGCCATAATCGCTTTGATGCTCGGTGCTGACGATCACATCGGTTTGTAGTGGCAGACTGGTGACATTGTCTTCAGCCAGCAGCGGCAATACCGGCGCGATAGCGCTTGTTGGTGATGAGGTATTTCCCGCTGCATCGGTTGCCGTGGCGGACAGCGACTGCCCTTCAATCTGGCGAACCGGCAGGTTGACGCTGTAAACACCGCTGCCGTTGGCGATTGCTGTCACGCTGGTGCCGCCGGGTAGAGAGATGGTGACCGTGCTTCCCGCTTCGGCGACGCCGCTGACGGTACCGCCATCGGCGCTGATCAGTATCGTTGGCGCGGTCGGTGGCGTGGTATCCACAATCACGCTGAACGAACTGGACAACCCGCTTGCGCCGTTGACGTTTGTTGCCGTGGCGGTAAACGCGTGGCTGCCTTCGCTGAGCGCGCCGGATGGCGTAAAGCTCCAGAGCCCGTTACCGTCTGCGGTCGTAGTGCCCATGAGCGCGCCATTGTTGTACAGATTGATGATGGCGTTAGCCTGTGCCGTTCCGCTGAGCGTAGGCAGGGTATCATTGGTGGTTTTTCCGGCCGCGACCAGCCCCGTGATCGTGCCGACGTCATCGAACACGCTGGCAATAACCGGCGCAGGCGGTACGCCGGTAAACGGTGCGAGCACGTTACCCGCCGTGCCGATGTTGCCTGCGGCGTCCTGTGCGCTAACCAGCAGCGTTTGCCCACTGATTTGGGGTGGGTTCAGCGTGAAAGTGAAATTACCGGAGCCGTTGGCGGTTGCCGTACCGATCACCGTTCCGCCGCTGGAGGTAATAATGACCGTGCTGTTTGGTTCGGCAATGCCAGTAAGCGTGGTGCCGTTGGCGTTGACCGCCAGCCCCGTAGGGATGCCCGGGGCGACGGTATCGACCACAATCGCTGCCGCAGACGATGTACCACTGGTATTCCCCGCACTGTCCGTTGCGGTGATGGTAAACGAGTGGGTACCTTGTGCCAGTGCGGTAGCCGGGGTGTAGCTCCAGTTGCCGCTGCCGTCCGCTGTCACGCTGGTGACAAAGGTGCCATTATCATAAATATCGACCCGCGCGTTGGCCTCGGTGGTGCCGTTTAACGTTGGGCGTGCGTCGTTGGTTGGCTGATTACTGCCAATCGCCCCCGTGTTTGGTCCAACATCGTCAATAATATTGCTGATTGAAGGCTGCGCCGGTGCCGTGGTGTCGACCACCACGTTAAAGCCTGCCGTCGCACCGCTGGTGTTGCCCGCCGCATCGGTGGCGGTGACGGTGAACGTGTGCGATCCATTCGCCAGTGGTGTGGTGGGGGTGAACGACCAGCTGTTATTGCTTTGCACCAGCGCCGTGCCCAGCAGGGTGCTGCCGTCATAGATGCTGACAGTGCTGCCTGCCTCAGCGGTACCGTTTAGAGTCGGGCGTGCATCATTGGTCAGTTGTCCGTTGCTGAGCGCCGCATTGAACACGCCGCCTGCGACATCATCTACCACTGAGACCAGCAGCGGGACGGAAGGCGCAATGGTGTCGACATTAAGAGTAAACCCGCCTGATATGGGGCTCACGTTCCCGGCGGCATCGGCGGCGATAGCAGTAAACACGTGCTGACCGTTGCTCAGCGTAGCCGGCAGATATTCCCAGCTGCCGTCTATCGCCGCAGTTACTGTTGCCAGCAGCGTGCCATTATCGTAGATAGTTATCCGGGCACCGGCTTCCGCCGAACCGTTCAGTACGGGACGGGTATCATTGGTGTAAGCACCGTTCGACAGCGTTCCGGTACCTGGCAGTACGTCATCAAAAGCCTGGATAATTGTTGGCGCTAGCGGGGCCACGGTATCAACAACGATGTTAAATCCAGCGGACGTTGGGCTTACGTTTCCAGCCGCGTCGGTTGCTGTCGCTGTCAGCGTGTGATTCCCGTTGCCAAGCGCGGTTCCCGGCGTGAAGCTCCAGGCGCCCGTGCCATCTGCTGTGGTTAAACCGATAAACGCTCCGTTATCGTAAATTCTCACCGTGGCATTGGCTTCGGCCGTGCCGCTCAAGGCGGGGCGTGCGTCATCCGTTGACTGACCGTTGGTTAAGTTCCCTTGCTGCGACCCGAAATCATCGGCGGCCTGAGTAATAGCTGGTGCTGTCGGTGCCAGCGTGTCGACGGTGTAGGTAAAGCCACCTGAAGGAAGGCTGGTATTGCCTGCGCTATCTGTCGCCGTGGCGGTCAGCGTATGCAGGCCGTTACCTAACGCTGCTGAGGGTGTAAAGCTCCAGGTTCCACCCGCGCCGACGATAGTGGTGCCAATGGGTTGGCCATCGCTCAGGACAGTAATGGTCGCGCCAACTTCACCCGTACCGCTGAGCGCCGGGCGACTTTCGTTACTGATTTGCCCGTTAGAGATAGGCCCGGTTGTCGGGGCTGTGTTGTCCTGAACGGTCAGAATTATCGGTGCTGTCGGCGCAATCGAATCGACTAAAACGGTGAACGAGGCAGAAGCTCCGCTGGTGTTGCCCGCTGCATCCGTCGCGGTCACCGTAAAGATATTTTCCCCCTGCGCCAGCGCGTTTGTTGGGGTGAAGCTCCAGCTACCGGAGCCATCGGCATTTGCGGTGCCAATGATCGTTCCGTTACTACGAATGGTGACAATAGCATTAGCTTCGGTCGTGCCACTCAGAGTGGGTTGGGCATCATTAGTCAGTTGGCCGTTGGTCAACAGCGTGCTTCCCGGCTGATCGTCGATGACTGACACAATCGTTGGTACTGCTGGCGGGAGTGTGTCGACCAACAGCGAGAACGGCGATGTCGCCGGGCTAACGTTGCCAGCAGCGTCCGTGACCGTGGCGGTCAACGCGTGATTGCCTTCGCCGAGTGCCGGAGAAGGCGTAAAGCTCCAGTTGCCGCTTCCGTCGCTGGTGGTGGTGCCAATCACCGTGCCGTTATCGCGAAGAGTGACCAGGCTATTGGCTTCGGTGGTACCTGCCAGGGTTGGCGTATTATCGTTGGTTGTCTGCCCGGAAATGAGCGTGGATGTTACACCTACATCATCGGTTACCGACACAATGACCGGTGCTGAAGGTAGGCCTGTATCAACCGTTATCGGATAGGGGGCTGATGCGAGCCCCTGATTTCCGGCGGCGTCGGTGGCGCGTACGGTGAAAGTATGAGAGCCGTCATTCAGGGCGTTCTGCGGGGTAAAGCTCCAGTTTCCGCTGCTGTTAACGGTAGTGGTACCGATGGATACGCCACCGTCATAAACCGTAATGGTCGCGCCAATCTCGCCTGAACCACTCAGTGTTGGACGCGCGTCGTTGGTGCTTTGTCCACTGCCGACGTTGCCCGTTACTGGGGCGACGTCATCAGTAACGGCGGTGATGCTCGGCGCAAGCGGCGCGGTGGTATCGATAGTAATGACATAGTTTGGCGACTTGCCGCTGGTGTCATTTCCCACCGTTTGCGACACAGCGTAGCTCCAGGTTGTGCCGTCTGCCAGCGCGGTGGGGAGGGTGTAGCTCCAGGCACCGGTACTCGCGTCAGCCGGGACGGTGGTCAGCAGGAGCCCGTTTTGGTAGATATTTACATCAGCTCCGGCGGTTGCCACGCCTTGTAAGGTTGGCTGCGTGTCATTGGTGGTTTTCCCGTTGCCAATATCGCCTGTTCCGGGGGCAACATCGTCGATAATTTGCAGAGTTGGCGGATGCGGAAGGCCCGAGATTGAGGCGGTAAACGGTGTTTCTCCGCTTTGGTTACCCGCTGGATCCTGGGCAATTGCGTTCAATGATTCACCCGCCGTCTGTGCCGGTGAAATTGTGACGGTGTAAGCGCCGGTAATGCTATCTGCGACGGCCTGGCCCAGCACCGTTGTACCGTTTCTGATGATGACGGTGCTGCCCGGTTCGGCTGTCCCGCTCACCAGCGTACCGCTATTATCTATGGTGTCTACAGCGGGGGCGCCCGGCGCTTGCGTATCGGTTGTTATAACGATCGGGTTGGCCGCCGGGAGGCTATTACCTGCTGCATCCTGCGCGCCAAAGGTCAGCGTGTGTTTCACGTTGGCCGAGAGTGGGACGTCCACGCTCCACTTACCATCGGCTCCCACCATTGTGATGATCAGCGGGATGGGATTGCCATTATCATAGATTAGGATCGTACTACCCGGCGTTCCGGTACCGCTGACGGTCGGTGAGAGATCGTCCGTCACGCTGCCACTGCCGAGTGTACCGGTAATCACGCCGACGTTATCCTCGATATCTGTCACCAGCGGGGCGGTAAGCGGCGTCGAATTCACCGTAAACGAGATGCTATTTGATGCGTTGCTGGGGTTGCCAGCGGCATCGGTGGCGACCGCCGTCAGCGTGTAGGTGCCATTGGGCAGCGCCATCGTCGGCGTGATGCTCCACAAACCATTCACGACGGTGGTGGTGCCGATAACCGTCGTGCCGTTATACAGCGTAATGATCGAGCCGCTTTCGCCGGTTCCGCGCACAGTTGGTGTGCTGTCATCGGTAGTGCCGTTTGCTGCGATGTCTCCCTGAACAGCGCCTACGTCGTCATTTGCGGCAAGGATTGTGGGCGTTGCGGGAGGGGTAATATCAATGTTCAGGGTAACAGGAGTCGAAGCCTGGCTGACGTTGCCCGCTGGATCGGTTGCGGTAACGGTAACCTGATAAGTATCCGGATTAATAGGTGTGGTTGGCGTAAAGCTCCAGGTGCCATCTGCGCCAACTTTTGTGGTGCCCAGCGGCGTGGTACTGCCGTCGAGATACACCGAGATCACATCACCAGCCGTGCCGGTACCGCTAAAGGTTGGCGTGGTGTCGTTGGTATTGCCATTTGTGACCACACCCGTTACCGGAGCCGCATCGTCAGTAATGATGGGGGCACCAGGCTGAGCGGGAGGCGTGTTGTCTACCGTCAGAGTGAAACTAGCCGATGGGATCCCCGTATTACCTGCAGCGTCAGTTGCCGTGGCGGTAAATTTGTGTGGACCCTCTATGAGTACGGGGTCCGGGGTAAATGTCCAGGTGCCATTTGGCTGAACGGTGGCGATACCAATACTGGCGTTATTGTCAAAAATAGTAATGGTTGCGCCCGGCTCACCCGTACCGGAGAGGGCCGGTGCGGTACTTTTCGTACTACCGCCGTTCGCCAGAGCAACGGTGGTGTTGCCCACGAGTCCTTCACCGACGGTAATCACCGGAGCCGCTGGTGGGGTGGTATCAATGGTTAACGTAAAGCTTCCCGGCGCGCTGGCATTACCTGCGGCATCCGTCGCCACGGCTGTCAGAGTGTGTGGCCCTTCGCTTAGCGGTTGAGTCAACTGGATGCTCCAGTTACCTCCAGGCGGCACTACCACGCTGCCAACAGGCGTCGTACCGTCATAGAGCGTGACGGTTGAACCTGCAACCCCCGTACCGTTCAGTTTTGGCAGAGTATCGTCCGTACTCTTGTTGGTGAGCAGATCGCTTTGGATGCTACCGACATCATCCGTCATACTGACAATGACAGGTGCGGCGGGCGCTTGCGTATCCACCGTAACAGACACCACGATTGGTGAGGTGGTGACGTTACCTGCCATGTCCGTGGCCGATACAGTGAAATTATGCACCCGATCAGTGAGTGGAGCGCTATCCGGCACCGTATAGCGCCATGTGCCGGAACTGGTGACCAGGACAGTATTTAGCAAAACGCCATTATCAAACAAACTGACCAACGAACCGGGTTCACCGGTACCTGAAATCGTCGGCGTGTTGTCATTGGTGATGCCGCCATTGTTGGCGACATTGCCGGTTATCGTCCCGACATCATCGTTCACCAATGTAATGGCGGGTGCTGTCGGCGCGATGCTATCGACAATGATTTTCCAGCTTGCCGCGCTGCTGGTATTGTTGGCGGCATCGGTTGCCGTCACTGTAAATACGTGCGCCCCCTGGCCCAACGCAGAGGTGGGTGTATAGTTCCAGTTACCGTTGATATCAGCGGTAATGGTTGTTAGCAGGGTGCCGTTATCGTAAATTTTGACCTGAGAACCCGCTTCGGCGGTGCCTTCCAGTTTAGGCTTGCTATCGTTGGTGACGTCGCCGTTATTGAGAGGGCCCTGATACATGGGCTGGTCATCCGTCACGGCGGTAATGATCGGGGTGTCGGGGGCGGTGATATCCGGCGCCAACGCGGAAGTCGGCAGACTCTCGTTATTGCTGCTGTCCGTTGCGGTGACGTTTACCATTTCGCCGTTCTTTTGCGACGGTGTTATAGACACGGCGAAGTTGCCGCCGCTGTCAGCCTGGCCTACGCCAATCTGGTTACCGTTGCTGTCTTTGACGGTGACGGTGCTCCCCGCTTCAGCATGTCCACTCACAGAACTGCCGTCTCCTGAGACGGTGACGCCAGTTGGCGCATCAGGCGCTGTGGTATCCGGTGCGGTAACTGGGCTGTTGGCGCTGGTATTACCTGCCGCGTCCGTCGCGTTGGCGACGAGATGTTCTCCATTGGTCTGTGGTGGAACCAGCGTGGCGGTGAAACTCCCACCTGAGCCTGCGGTTGCTGTTCCAATAATCGCGCCGCCGGGAGCCAGGATATGCACCGTACTGTTGGGTTCTGCGGTGCCGGTCACTTGATCGCCAGTGGGATTAATCACCAGATTAGCAGGCGGCTGCGGGGCCGTGATGTCTGGCGCGAGCGCCGTTTCCGATGGGCTTAGGTTTCCTGCCGGGTCTGTAGCGACAGCGGTAATGGTTTCGCCATTGGTCTGCGGCGGGTTAATAGTGATAGAAAATGTGCCATCGGGTCCGGCGACACCGTTGCCGATAGGATTATTGCCAGCGTCGGTGATAACCACGGTATTGCCGGGCTCGGTGGTTCCGGTGACGACAGTGCCATCAGCGGATACACTCAGATCATCCGGTGGCAACGGTGGTTGTGTGTCAATGTTGATAGTGAATGCTGCCGACATTCCTCCGGTTCCTGATGCGTTCGTTGCATCGACGGTAAAGGCGTGAGGACCATCAGGCAGGTTGGTTGGCGAAGCCCAGTTCCAGTTTCCGTTAGCATCAGCAGTAACGCTCGCCAGCAGGCTGCCATTGTTATAAATGTTTACCGTGCTGTTGGCGTCTGCGATACCTGAGAGCGTGGGCGTCGGGTCATTGGTGGCCTGATTGTTGCTCAATGGCCCGGTTGAGGGGGCGACATCATCCATAACGCTGACGATAATGGGTACGCCCGGGTAGCCTGAATTGGTGGCATTGAAGGACGTATTTGGCCCGATATTACCTGCCTGATCCTGGATCTTCGCGATCAGCGCTTCTCCGTGCGTCTGTGACGGTGAAATCGCGATGGAGAAATTGCCGGTGTGATCGACCGTTGTAGAACCTAAAACCTGATTATTACTGCCGATGATAATGACCAGGCTTCCAGCTTCCGCGCTACCGGTTACCGTTGTACCTTCCGGATTAATGGAAGAAATGATCGCGGCTGCAGGCGGAGTCGTATCAACGGTAAATGTTGGCACGGTTGTTTGCGCGCTCACGTTACCTGCGGCATCTGTTTGCGTCAGCGTCAGGTTGTGAACACCGTCGCTGAGCGGCGTGTCCGGTGTAAACGTCCAGAAACCATTGTCATCCACCTGGACCATGCCTATCAGAATACCGTTATCAGATACACTAATGAAACTGCCTGCTTCGCCGGTGCCAGTGATCGTTGGTGTGGCATCGTCGGTTACGCCATTATTGGCGATAAGACCGGTGATTGAACCAAAATCATCAGCGACTTCTGTCGCTACAGGGGCGTCGGGGGCAAGCGTATCAACAGTAATTTCCCAACTGTCCGACATTCCACTGCTGCCCGTACTGTCTGAGGCGCTGACGGTAAACTGGTGGGTACCGTCCGCGAGCGGAGATGATGGCGTAAACGACCAGTTGCCGTTGGCATCGATAGTGACCTGGCCTATTTCGACACCGTTATCAAAAATATGTAAGGTGGCATTAGCGGGGCCGGTGCCCTGGAGAGTAGGCGTATTATCGTTGGTAGATTCCTGTTGATTGACAGGACCTGTAATCAGCTCCTGATTATCGATTACGCTGGTAATAACGGGCACGCCTGGTATGTTAGGTGTTGTCGTTGGCGGAGTGCCGCCATCGCCGTTACCATCACCATCACCATCACCATTGCCATTGCCATTGCCATTGCCATTGCCGTTGCCGTTGCCACTATTACCGTTTCCGGCATTGTTATCACTCCCACCGCTGCCACCACCGCCACCGCCTCCTGCAGCAAGGCCTATTCCACCAGCAACCGCGATCCCACCAAGAACCCAGGGCCAGACAGCTCCACCTTCATGACCACCTTCGGCTGTCATCAGAGGAGTGAGATCGTCTAAATGCTGGAAGTGGAAAGCGCCATCGGTATCCTGGACCCACCACAGCGCGCCATTGCTGTCTTCCAGAACAAGCTGGTTTTGCGCATCACCTTTTCCGACGTAGAAGTTTTTAATGGTGATGGTTTCACCTGAACGGAGTGTGACAACCAGATCCTGATTAACGCGTGTCAGTTGGCTTACTTCCTCACGCGACACCGACAGTTTCACTATAGAAGGTGAACTGAGCGTAACTTCAGAGGTTTCAACATTTGTGGAAACGCCAGTTAATTTTGATACAACGGCGAGTAGACGCATATGTTCACTCCTGATGGCATGCCGGGAGTATTAATCCGCAACAGCGCTGGGAAAATGAGCAGACAGGGGCCCGGTTCATCATAAAAATGAATTTACACATGTAATTACATTGATTAGGTTAAGCAGATGTTATTTTATTGACGTATTGCGTTTGGGCCCTTTTGGCTGAATAGTTCTTTCGTATTAGATGATATAGTCAGAAAGAAACTATTCTGCAACTTATCCATTTTAAAAAACTATTTAGTCATTTGAAAAGGATTCTTTCCAGTATGATTTTAACGGAGGTTTACTTGTTAACCTGTTGTATTAATTGTCTTTATTTGGATTTTATATAATATAATAAACGCCAGTAATAATAGTGTTATTCAATAAAATAAAATACAAATTTATGATCTTGAACTTTTATATTATTAGACTATAGACAGCTACCATAATGATAGAGGGGTTATTTCATCTTTGGACGATTCAGCATAAATATACTATAAGTTGGGTGAATGTATTGGGCAGGGTTCAATAACTAAAAAATAAGAACCAGCCTCAAGATGAGAGACTGGTTGCAGTGGAGTGGCGTTTAGCGGCCAGCATTTTTCATAATACGCGCTTTATCTAACTGCCATTCGCGTTCTTTGACATCAGAGCGTTTGTCGTGCTGTTTCTTACCTTTTGCAACGCCAATTTTCACTTTGCACCAGGCATTTTTCCAGTACAGCGAAAGCGCAACAACGGTATAACCATCACGATTCATTCGACCATACAAGGAGTCGAGCTCGCGCTGGTTTAACAACAACTTACGGGTGCGAGTGGGATCGCATACTACGTGCGTTGAGGCCACCGCCATCGGCGTGAAGTTGGCGCCAAACAGGAACGCTTCGCCGTCTTTAAGAATGACATAGCTGTCGCCGATGTTAGCTTTACCCGCGCGCAGGGATTTGACTTCCCAACCCTGCAAGGCGAGGCCTGCTTCGAACTCTTCTTCAATAAAGTATTCGTGTCGTGCGCGCTTGTTAAGCGCGATTGTGGCTGAGCCAGGTTTGTGTGCTTTTTTCTTCGTCATAATGCCGCTCAGTATAGGTAATCTGGAATCGAAAAACACCCCATTTCATCCAGCGGGGCGCAAGGCGCTATCTTAGCACGAGTTAGGCTATAGCGTTTTTTTTAGCAGGGGATAAATGGTATTATTTGCGTGATTGATATTGATGGAAATTGTTATGCCTCAGATTAGCCGGACCGCTTTAGTACCTTACAGTGCGGAACAGATGTATCAGCTAGTGAATGATGTTAAATCCTATCCCCAGTTTTTACCGGGTTGCACCGGTAGCCGCGTGCTGGAGTCGACTCCAGGACAAATGACGGCCGCTGTGGATGTCTCGAAAGCAGGGATCAGCAAAACGTTCACCACGCGCAATCAACTGACCAGTAATCAGAGCATCCTGATGCATCTGGTCGATGGACCGTTCAAGAAACTGATTGGCGGCTGGAAGTTTACGCCACTAAGCCATGAAGCGTGTCGTATTGAGTTTCATCTCGATTTTGAGTTCACCAATAAGTTAATCGAGCTGGCGTTTGGCCGCATCTTTAAAGAGCTGGCTTCTAACATGGTGCAGGCCTTCACGCTTCGCGCGAAAGAGGTTTACAGTGTCAGCGTCGGCTAAAATTGTTGTTGAAGTAGCGTACGCGCTGCCCGAGAAACAGTATTTACAGCGCGTCACGCTGCAGCAGGGTGCAACGGTGGAAGAGGCTATTCGTGCTTCCGGGCTGCTGGAATTACGTACCGATATCGATCTCAGTAAAAATAAAGTGGGCGTCTACAGCCGTCCGGTTAAGCTAGCCGATGTTCTTCATGACGGCGATCGGGTGGAAATTTATCGGCCATTGATTGCTGATCCAAAAGAACTGCGCAGGCAGCGAGCAGAAAAATCCGCTAAAAAATAACAGACAATAAAAAAGGTGCTCATTGAGCACCTTTTTTTGATCTCTCAAACCTACTTGTTGTCGGTCAGAGCGGGTTTGTTATCAATGTTGGTCAATACGCCGCTGCTGTTAAAGGTCAGCGTCAGCGTTTGCTGTGTTACACCTTCATGCCCAGGCTGCTGACGGAACACATAAAACCAGGTGTTAGTACCAAAAGGATCGGACATCATTGGTGTACCCAGAGCATAAGCAACTTGCTGTTGCGTCATACCTGTACGCACTTTGGCGACATCGGTAGGTGTCAGATAATTTCCCTGGTTGATGTCAGGGCGGTAAACCACTCGCTCCAGAGTGGAACAGCCTGCAGTCAACATCAGTAGTACTGCTGCAGCAGCAGTCAGCGTTTTACAGCGCATAGTGATTTGATTCCTTTTCGGGCCCGAGCAGTACGCGGCTCATATGTAATATGCCGATGATAATAGACCTTTCACCACTTTAAAACCTTTTGCTGTCGGGTCGGTCGGCGATTTTATGTTGAACTCAGACCTTCACAAGGTAAAAAAGTTTATGCCGCCAGCAGTTCTTTTGCATTTGCGAGGGTATTGCGCGTCACTTCGCTCCCGCCAAGCAGGCGGGCTAATTCCTGCAGACGAGCGCGTTTATCAAGCGGCTGCATGTGTGTTTCGGTCATTGCGCCGTCAGTTTCTTTGCTGACATAGAAATGTTGATGACCGCAGCCAGCAACCTGCGGCAGGTGAGTCACACACATAACCTGGGTTGACTCACCTAGCTGACGCAGCATTTTACCCACCACAGCAGCAGTCGGGCCGCTAATACCGACATCCACCTCATCGAAAATCAGGGCAGGGGTTTCCATTTTACGTGCGGTGATGACCTGAATAGCCAGCGCAATGCGAGACAGCTCGCCGCCAGAAGCGACTTTCGCAATGGGCTGTAACGGCTGACCGGGGTTAGTGGTAACTTTAAATTCCACGCGATCGGCACCGTCTGCGCTCAGATGGTGTTCCTCAAATTTCACATCAATACAAAAGACACCGTGCGGCATCGAGAGAGCATGCATGCTCTCTGTAATAAGTTGTCCCAGTTCCTGAGCATAATGTTGACGCTGCTGATGCAGCATTTTTGCCGTTTCCAGCGCCTGCTGGTGATGATTGTTCACCGCCAGGGTTAATGTTTCGAGTGAGTCTGCCTGATCGTCCAGTTGTTGTTGCTCATCCAGCAATGACTGGTAGAACAGTGGCAGTGCTTCAGGGGCAACATGATGCTTACGCGCCAACGAGATTTGTCTGGAAATACGTTGCTCCAGTTCGAACAAGCGGTTAGGGTCTAAATCCAGACGATCGCAATAGTGGCGAAGCTCGTCGCTGGCTTCACTGAGCTGGATGGTCGCCTCTTCCAGCATGTCCAGAATACCGGAGAGCTTACCGTCCATTCCTGCCAGTTCACTAACCAGCTGTTTTACCGTATACAGCTGACTTTGCAGATTAACGTCTTCGCCGTCTGCCATGATAGCCAGTGCCTGTTGGCTGGACGTGAGCAATTGCCCACTGTTAGCCAGACGTTTGTACTCTTCATCAATTTGCTCAAATTCGCCCGGCTGCGGGCTAAATTCGTTCAGTTCCTTTAACTGATACTGTAACAGCTCCGCCCGGGCCGCGCGTTCCTGGCTTTGTTGTTGATGATGGGCGAGGTCGCGACAGCTCTGGTGCCACAGCTGGTAGCGCGCGGCCATTTCCTGAGTCAGGGACACTTCATTGGCATAACCATCAAGCAGGGCTTTTTGGTGTTCAGATTTCGTCAGGAGTTGGTGCGCGTGCTGGCCGTGGATTTGAATAAGCAGTTGTCCCAGCTCGCGCAGTTGCGACAGGGGAACGGCGGTGCCGTTGATAAAGCCTCGGGAGCGGCCATCGTTGCTGATTACGCGACGCAGCAAACACTCACGACCCTCCTCAAGCTGGTTTTCTTCCAGCCAGCGCAGGGCCGCGGGGGTGTCTTTTAAGGCAAAACGGGCGCACAGGTCGGCTCGGGTGGCGCCTGTACGCACCATGTCAGCATCGGCCCTGCCGCCCAGGCACAAACCGAGGGCATCAATGGCAATGGACTTACCCGCACCAGTCTCGCCGGTAATGACGGTCATTCCGCTCTGAAAATCGATCTCAAGTTCACGAACGATAGCAAAATTGCTGATGGTCAGTTGTGCCAACATAGCTGTTTTCCTGTATGAAAAACCATTACTGTAATTACATACAGTATAAACTGGTTTTTTATACAGTAAAGAGGTTGGCGTTAAATTAGAATAATTTTTTTGACCAGCCTAACTTAGTGCTTAATGTATTGAAATAGCTGTAATCTTTGGGGTGTATCAGGTTCAGATGATAATCACAGCGGCGAATCAATACGTCTTCACCTTCCTGGATAGGCAGGGCGATCTGGCTGTCACAGCTGATCTCCAAATCGTTCCGGCGATGTGAAAAGCGCAGGCGAATCGTGCTGCTACTGTTGATCACCAGCGGTCGCGCAGAAAGCGTATGCGGGAACATCGGTACCAGCGTAATAGCATCTAAAGAAGGCGTCAGAATTGGGCCTCCGGCAGAGAGCGAATAGGCGGTAGAGCCGGTAGGGGTGGAGATAATTAGCCCGTCAGAACGCTGAGAGAAGGCAAAGATTTCATCAATATAGACTTCAAATTCAATCATGTGCGCCACTTTTCCGGGGTGCAGCACAACTTCATTGATGGCCGTGCTAATGCGCTTTTGGCAATCTTGCTGGCACACCTGGGCTTCGAGTAGAAAGCGCTTTTCGCTGATGTAGTGGCCTTCCAGCACGTCAGCTAACTGCTGCTGGGCATTGTCAGGGTCTAGATCGGTCAGGAAACCGAGGTTGCCGCGGTTAATCCCGATAACCTTGATGTCATAACGTGCCAGAGTGCGTGCCGCACCCAACATATTGCCATCACCGCCAACGACCACGGCGAGGTCTGCCTGATGGCCAATCTCTGCGAGCGTACCGGTTTTCACATTTTTCAACTGCAGCTCGTGGGCGATTTGTTGCTCGACGATAACCTCATAACCTTTGGCGCAAAGCCAGCGGTAGAGCATTTCATGTGTGGTCAGTGCAGTGGGGTGACGTGGATGCCCCACAATGCCAATACACTTGAAATGTTTGTTCATTTTCTCGAGGTCCTTGTAACGAAGATTAGTGACAATGTGAGTACTTCCCTTGAAACCCTGAATCTTATCCCCATAATAATCCAGGTTAGCGAGATGAATGCGAAAAAACGCGGAGAAATTCATGAGTAGTAAAGAACAGAAAACGCCTGAGGGGCAAGCCCCGGAAGAAATTATCATGGATCAGCACGAAGAAGTTGAGGCGGTTGAATCAAACGCTCCTGCTGAGCAGGTGGATCCGCGCGATGAAAAAATTGCGAATCTGGAAGCTCAGCTTGCTGAAGCCGAAACTCGCGAGCGCGACAGCGTGTTGCGTATCAAAGCGGAAATGGAAAACCTGCGTCGTCGTACCGAACTGGACGTAGAAAAAGCGCATAAATTTGCGCTGGAAAAATTCGTCAACGAACTGCTGCCGGTGCTGGATAGTCTGGACCGCGCGCTGGAAGTGGCGGACAAAAATAATGACGCGATGGCTGCGATGGTTGAAGGTATTGAGCTGACCCGTAAGTCAATGCTAGATGTTGTGGCGAAGTTTGGCGTACAGGTGGTGGCCGATATTGATGTGCCGATGGACCCGAACGTGCACCAGGCCATTGCAATGGTAGAGTCTGACGACGTTGCCGCCGGTAATGTGCTGATGGTTATGCAGAAAGGTTATACCCTGAACGGACGTACCATTCGCGCCGCGATGGTCTCTGTGGCGAAAGCCAAAGGCTAATCAGCTTTCAGGTCGGGTAATGCTCACGCGCTACCCGGCCTGAATTACGCTCACTGATCCGACACGCTTTCCCGTAGCGGTTTGACCGGCAAGACCTGCACCTGCTTAATCATATTGTCCTGGACGTCGAGAATATCGATATCATACTGCCCAATACGCACACGCGTACCGGCAACCGGGATCTCTTCCAGTGCTTCAAGAATAATACCATTCACGGTCCGGGCGTCATCTTCCGGCAGGTGCCAGTTAAACGCCTTATTGATTTCACGAACGTTGGCGCTGCCGTCAATGATCACTGAGCCATCATTTTGCGGCGTTACTTCTTCGGCAAGCGTGGGTGACATTGAGGTGGTGAAGTCGCCGACAATCTCTTCCAGAATATCCTCAACCGTGACCAGTCCCTGAATATCGCCATATTCATTAACGACCAGACCCACTTTCTTTTTATTTCGCTGAAACTTAATGAGCTGGGTGCTAAGCGGTGTACCTTCCGGGACGTAATAGATTTCGTCGGCGGCGCGTAACATGGTCTCTTTGGTGAACTCTTTTTTTTCTGCCATTAATCGCCAGGCCTCACGCACGCGCAGCATACTGATAGCATCGTCCAGCGAGTCTCGGTACAGCACAATGCGGCCGTGCGGAGAGTGCGAAAGCTGACGTACGATAGACTTCCAGTCATCGTTAATATCAATACCGATGATTTCGTTACGCGGGATCATGATGTCATCGACGCTGACTTTTTCCAGATCCAGCACGGACAGCAGCATATCCTGGTTACGGCGTGAAATTTGCGAGCGCGATTCATTCACCAGCGTTCGCAGTTCATCTTTGCTCAGCGAACCGCTCACCACGATATCCGTTTTGATGCCCATCATGCGCATTAGCAGCCGCGTGATGGTATTGAGTAGCCAGACCAACGGCATCATCAGAATCTGCAGTGGGGCCAGCAGGACGCTGCTTGGATAGGCGACTTTTTCCGGATAAAGCGCGGCAATGGTCTTTGGCAGTACTTCGGCAAATATCAGCACTACAAACGTCAATACCCCGGTGGCAATGGCGACGCCCGCATCGCCATACAGGCGCATACCGACAATGGTACCGAGCGCGGAGGCCAGAATATTCACCAGGTTATTCCCGATGAGTACCAGACTTATCAGACGGTCCGGCTTGCGCAGTAACTTTTCAACGCGTTTCGCCTGACGATTTCCCTGCTTGGCCCGATGACGTAGACGGTAGCGATTCAGGGTCATCATTCCGGTTTCAGAACCGGAAAAATAGGCGGATATGACCACCATGATGAGAAGCGTGACAATGAGTGTGGTGGTGGAGATGTGTTCCACGTAGGGTTCCTTAAAGATTTAACTCACGAACTGCTGCAGGATACGGCTGCCGAAATAGGCCAGCGTCAGAATGCCTGCGCCTGCGACGTTAAACCATACGACGCGACGTCCGCGCCAGCCTTCATGGTAATGCCCCCACAACAGAACGATATAGACAAACCATGCCACGATAGAGAGGACTGCTTTATCAATGTTCTCCGTGCTGAACAGGTTGTGCATGTAAAACAGGCCGGTGCACAGGGTGAGCGTCAGCAGAACCACGCCGATTTGGGTGATATGAAACATTTTCCGCTCAATACTCATCAGCGGTGGCATTTCATTGCTGAAGGCCAATTTTTTGTTTTTTAACTGGTAGTCAATCCATGCCAGCTGTAGCGCATAGAGCGCGGCGATAATCAGCGTGGCATAAGCGAACAGCGACAGCCCGATGTGAATCATCATGCCCGGCGTAGCTTCGAGATGGGTGATGAACTCGTTAGGCATAAACGTGGCAAAGGCGAGATTGATTAGCGCAAAGGCGTAGACAATGGGCAGCAATAGCCAGCCGCGATTGCGCGACGCGACGATGGTCATCACGGTACAGATCATCAGACTCACCAGCGAGCCAACGTTCAGCAGACTCAGGTTTTGTCCGCTTTCACCGCCGGGTAGAATACGTGCTTCCAGAGCGACAGCATGGCACACCAGCGCGACGACCGCAGAGAGAATAGCCATACGCCGCCAGCCGCTGTTTTTTTGCAGCAGAGCGGGAATAATCAGCGCAAGGCTGACTGAGTAGGCGACAAGGGCGAGCAGAGCAAAAACGGGCATATAGGTGTCGACAGTTGGCCAGTGATAAAGAAAAGCAGTATAGCGTTACGTGACCGCGGCTCCAACCGTTGCATAACAACAAAGGCGGCTTCATGTTATACTGCGACAAATTTCTGTTGATGTGTCGCTGTCGCGACCGACCGTTTCCACCCCAGGCGAGAGACAATGTTTGATAATTTAACCGATCGTTTGTCGCGCACGCTGCGCAATATCAGTGGCCGTGGACGCCTTACTGAAGACAACGTTAAAGAAACGCTGCGCGAAGTGCGCATGGCGCTGCTGGAGGCTGACGTAGCGCTGCCGGTAGTGCGTGAGTTTATCAATCGCGTAAAAGAGAAAGCGGTTGGTCATGAAGTTAACAAAAGCCTGACGCCGGGTCAGGAGTTCGTCAAGATTGTCCGTAACGAACTGGTTGCGGCAATGGGCGAAGAAAACCAGACCCTGAATCTGGCTGCACAGCCGCCAGCCGTTGTGCTGATGGCGGGCCTGCAGGGTGCGGGTAAAACCACCAGCGTCGGTAAGCTGGGTAAGTTCCTGCGTGAGAAGCACAAGAAGAAAGTGCTGGTGGTTTCCGCAGACGTGTATCGCCCGGCGGCGATCAAACAGCTGGAAACGCTGGCCGAGCAGGTCGGTGTGGACTTCTTCCCGTCGGATGTCGGCCAGAAGCCGGTTGATATCGTTAACGCCGCGCTGAAAGAAGCCAAACTCAAATTCTACGACGTGCTGCTGGTGGATACCGCCGGTCGTTTGCACGTTGATGAAGCGATGATGGACGAAATCAAACAGGTTCACGCTTCTATCAAGCCGGTAGAAACGCTGTTTGTGGTCGATGCCATGACCGGTCAGGATGCTGCAAATACCGCCAAAGCCTTTAACGAAGCGCTGCCGTTAACCGGTGTGGTGCTGACTAAAGTTGATGGTGATGCTCGTGGCGGTGCCGCGCTCTCTATTCGCCACATCACCGGCAAGCCGATTAAATTCCTCGGCGTCGGGGAGAAAACTGAAGCACTGGAGCCGTTCCATCCGGACAGGATTGCTTCACGTATTCTCGGCATGGGCGACGTGCTGTCGCTTATCGAAGATATCGAAAGCAAAGTTGATCGCGCGCAGGCCGAGAAATTAGCCAGCAAGCTGAAAAAAGGCGATGGCTTCGATCTCAACGATTTCCTTGAGCAGCTCAACCAGATGAAAAACATGGGCGGTATGGCAAGTCTGATGGGCAAGCTACCGGGCATGGGTCAGATCCCTGACAACGTGAAATCGCAAATGGACGATAAAGTGCTGGTGCGTATGGAAGCCATCATCAACTCGATGACGATGAAAGAACGCGCTAAGCCAGAAATCATCAAAGGTTCCCGTAAACGCCGTATTGCTGCTGGTTGCGGTATGCAGGTACAGGACGTAAACCGCCTTCTGAAACAGTTCGACGACATGCAGCGCATGATGAAGAAAATGAAGAAGGGCGGTATGGCTAAGATGATGCGTGGTATGAAGGGGATGATGCCGCCCGGCTTCCCCGGTAGATAAATATATCGGGCTACCTTATTTGCCATTTTGACACCGGAGTGTGCTCGACAAAACACTGTAGTGTTTTGAACGCCCTTTAGGGCGGCCCGAAGGGCGAGCGGAGCGAGTAAATGCTCACGTACTGCGTGTACGCTCCGGAGGCTGACGGCACTGCCGACGGCCTTTTATAGCAGAGTTATCAACTGCTGATTGCATTTTCCCCAGAAATCAGTAAAATTTTCGGGCTTTTAATATGACACCCGGGCTCCGTTCCTCGATGGGGCCTGGGTGTTTTATTCACACAAGAGGATGTTATGGTTACTATTCGTTTAGCTCGTCACGGCGCTAAAAAGCGTCCGTTCTACCAGGTTGTTGTTACCGACAGCCGTAATGCACGCAACGGTCGCTTCATCGAGCGCGTTGGCTTCTTTAACCCAATCGCTAGCGAAAAAGAAGAAGGCACTCGCCTGGATCTGGATCGCATCGCTCACTGGGTTGGCCAGGGCGCGACTATTTCTGATCGCGTAGCTACGCTGATCAAAGCAGCAAACAAAGCAGCTTAATCTGTCACGGTGGTCATGATGAGCAAGCAACTCGCCGCACAGGCTCCTGTGGAACCCATTGTTTTGGGGAAAATGGGGTCTTCTTACGGTATCCGTGGTTGGCTCAGAGTGTTTTCTTCCACTGAAGACGCCGAAAGCATTTTTGACTATCAGCCCTGGTTTATCCAGAAGGCGGGTCAGTGGCAGCAAGTACAGCTGGAAAGCTGGAAGCACCACAATCAGGATCTGATCATCAAGCTGAAAGGCGTTGACGATCGTGATTCGGCGAATCTACTGACTAATTGCGAAATTGTCGTGGATTCCTCGCAGTTGCCAGCGCTGGAAGATGGTTCTTACTACTGGAAAGACCTTATGGGCTGCCAGGTAGTGACCACTGAAGGCTACGATCTCGGTAAAGTCGTCGATATGATGGAAACCGGTTCGAATGACGTCATCGTCATCAAGGCAAACCTGAAAGATGCGTTTGGTATCAAGGAACGTCTTGTGCCGTTCCTCGATGGGCAGGTTATCAAGAAAGTCGATCTCGCTACTCGAACTATCGAAGTAGATTGGGATCCTGGTTTTTAAACCACCGGATAAACGGTAAAAGTCGGCGTTATGGGGATTGGCTTGTGTTTATAGGTATCGTTAGCCTGTTTCCAGAAATGTTCCGCGCAATTACCGATTACGGGGTAACTGGCCGGGCAGTAAAAAATGGCCTGCTAAACATCCAGAGCTGGAGTCCTCGTGACTTTACTCATGACCGGCACCGTACCGTGGACGATCGTCCTTACGGCGGCGGACCGGGGATGTTAATGATGGTGCAACCCTTACGGGACGCCATTCATGCAGCGAAAGCTGCGGCTGGTGAAGGCGCAAAGGTGATTTATCTCTCACCTCAGGGACGCAAGCTTGATCAAGCGGGCGTTAGCGAACTGGCCACGAATCAAAAGCTGATTCTGGTGTGTGGTCGCTATGAAGGAATAGATGAGCGCGTGATTCAAACCGAAATTGACGAAGAATGGTCAATCGGCGATTACGTCCTCAGCGGTGGTGAGTTACCAGCAATGACGCTGATAGACTCCGTTTCCCGGTTTATTCCGGGGGTTCTGGGTCATGAGGCTTCAGCAATCGAAGATTCGTTTGCTGATGGATTGCTGGATTGCCCACACTATACCCGACCTGAAGTGTTAGAGCAGATGGAAGTACCGGCAGTGTTACTGTCAGGAAACCATGCTGAGATACGTCGCTGGCGTTTGAAGCAGTCGCTGGGCCGGACCTGGCTTAGAAGACCTGAACTTCTGGAAAACCTGGCTCTGACTGAAGAGCAAGCAAGGTTGCTGGCGGAGTTCAAAAAGGAACACGCGCAACAGCAACATAAACATGATGGGCAGGCGTAAGCCCCCAATATCAGTTTACCCAGGATAAGAGATTAAATTATGAGCAACATTATTAAGCAACTTGAACAAGAACAGATGAAGCAGGACGTACCTTCCTTCCGTCCGGGTGATACCGTGGAAGTGAAAGTATGGGTTGTTGAAGGTTCCAAAAAACGTCTGCAGGCATTCGAGGGCGTGGTTATCGCTATTCGTAACCGCGGTCTGCACTCTGCATTCACTGTTCGTAAAATTTCCAACGGCGAAGGCGTTGAGCGTGTCTTCCAGACTCACTCTCCGGTAGTTGACAGCATTGCTGTTAAACGTCGTGGTGCTGTTCGTAAAGCTAAACTGTACTACCTGCGTGAGCGCACTGGTAAGTCTGCTCGTATCAAAGAGCGTCTTAACTAAGATTCTCGCAAGCGACATCCTGTTAGAAAAGGGCTGGCCGAAAGGCTGGCCCTTTTTTTATTCCGACCTTTATTCATTTGTTTTTTGTTATTAGATGACTGCGCGGCGCGCAGTCAGTTGAATATTCATTACGGCGTCGAGATCACGACTGCAACGCGACGGTTTTCAGCACGACCTTTTGACGTCTGGTTGCTTGCGATCGGGTATTTCTTCCCAAGCCCCTGAGTTGTCAGGTTGGCGCGGGGAATGTTGGCGCCCTGTGCCCAGGCATCGGCAACCACATTCGCGCGTTTGAGCGACAGAGCTTCGTTGTAACTGTCTTCGCCGTAGTTATCGGTATGACCGTCCAGGCGCGCATGGTTAAGCCCGGTAGCAGCCAGTTTGGAAGCCATTTCCTGGATCTGTTTTTCGCTTTCGGGGCGGAGCTTGTAGTCGTTTTTATCAAACAGGATGTTGTCAGACAGGCCAAGAGACCAGTCTCCGGAAGCTTCAGTAAATCCGTACGATTTCATGGCTGCAATTTGCTCTGGGGTAAATTTTCCCTGAGGAGCCTGACAGCCTGCCACAACCAGTAAAAGCAAAAGAAATGGGGATAATAAGCGTTTTAGCATGTGTGTGATTCCTTATTTAATAATAGTGCGTTCAGAACGCATATGTTTGGCCTGATACATATTTTGATCGGCAAGTTCTTGTAATTTCTCGGCAGAGGCATGTTCCCACGTCAGCGCAAAACCGATACTGAGTGTCATGCTTGCTAAATGACCATTATGCAGGTCAAAAGGTCGGTCAAACTCTTGTGAAAGTGCCGCACAGATCCGCTGTACCTCATATTCAGAATGAACGCTATATAGCACCATCGCGAACTCGTCGCCGCCAAGTCTGTATGGCGAATGTCGATTACCGCCAAACTCGGACAGCCTTTTTGCGACTTCAATCAGAACCCGATCCCCCGCAGCGTGGCCCCAGGTATCATTAATAAATTTAAAATTATCACCATCAAGAAATAACAATGCGGAACTGCTGTGGGTGACATCGTCATTCATCAGCGCGTTAATACTGCTACGAAATGCGGCACGATTCGCCAGGCCCGTCAGAGGATCATGGAGTGCAGTACGCAAAAGCTGAGCGTTCTTTGCCTGCAGTCGAAGTTGCCACTCCTCCATCTCGTCCAGCAGACTATTAAAATCCTGGGCAAAAAGATGAAACTCTTCAATGCGCTCTTCGGATACACGTCGTGAAAAATTACGGTTGGTACGAACATCATGTACCACTTCAGTTATATTTTGCAGGGCTTCCACGACGCCATTGTGTAAATAGCGAGTGAGCATTAATGCAATGCCTGATGCCAACAGAATGCACCCGGTAAGAACGGCCAGCGACAAATAAATGAAATGACTAATGACGCTATCGCGCGCGGTCAATCGTACTTCGCCGATGACGTTGCCATTATGCAAAATAGGCTTAGTAACCGGTTGTGGGAACAGCCAGTGGCTGATCAGTCCGCTGATCTTCTCCGTGGTGTCCTGCGCGTTATAACGCCAGGTGGCGATCGCCTTTTGGTTTTTATTACGAACTTCCGCAACGGAAAATTGCCCTTGCTGGCCCAGTGCAGCCAGCGTTTCCGTTGCCGCGACGCTATCAGAAAAAACGAGCGCAGCTTCAAGCGTACGGGTCATGGTTGCAGCGGTCAAATCCAGGTTCTTTTGCGCATACTGTCTCAATGCCAGCACGGAAGAAATGCTGAGCAGCAACCAGATCAACGTCATCGTCACCAGGACACTGATTATGCTGATACGCCGTAATGTCCGCTTAAACGTCGGGCGTGTTACAGGAGAATGGCCCTTATCCATGCTTATTATTCCGTGCAAGCATCAATACGTCTGGACTGACCCTTACGCCACTGCGTGAAAGGGAATCCATATTTACGGAAAATCTCACATCTTCATCTTTAATTATGAGGCAAAAGGCGCTGCCAATAACGCATTCGGGATTCTGTTCGGCAATTAATAACAATGCCTTAGTCGGATATTTATTCTTTAATTCCACCTGATAAGTAGGTGATTCTTTTCCAAAATAAAAACCGTCACACTGCGAAACTAATATTTCTTGTTCCGTACGAATGATGACGGGAAGATAGGGTAATGCCCCAGTACTGGTATCTTCCAGAACACTGGAAAAACGCGATGAAGAGAAAATACACAGTTTGGGCGGCCCGGAAAGTGCAGGCCAGCGTGTATAACTAACGATACCGGAAACCATAGCACGTACAGATTTTGCTTCTTCTGTAATGCTTTGGGCGTACAGCGGTAACCCGGTCAGGAGCAGTGCCAGTAGAAGTATGAGTCGGTAAGAATAGCTCATGAATAGTTACCTACCAGCATTTGCCGTAAAGCGTCGAAATACATTCAAAATTGTTTAGGACAAAATAACATTATTTTCCTAAGTCGTCATTATTCCAGGGATAAAGCTGCTGGTGATTTAAGTTAAATCCTAGTTGATTGTAAAGTTTAACTCATTGTTTAATTTAATCTTATTGAGGCTGAGCCTTCATTTGATCCTTTTTGCCAGGCATTATGTAACTGGTCTACATTTTCGACCGTATCACAACTTTGGGGAAAGGTTTTCCCGGCCAGCCCCCTGGCGTAAACAAAATCCTGCTGGCAGATTTTACGTTGCCCCTCGGCGAAACCCTTAAGATATTTCGTACGATCGACGTCGGGATCATTGAAGTTGTCGGCAAGAGTTTCATTATCTTTAACGGCATAGCCCGAAATGGCATCTTGTATACCGGCATCGTACCAGTCGGTCCCTGTCCAGGTGGGGGCGTGGGTATAGGGATCTATTTGACAACCGCTAAGAAGGAATAGAAATAAGGTGCTGATGAGTTGCTTCATTGCCCGTGCTCCCTTGTTTTTTTAAGCATAGCGGATTTGAATATTGAATGGTGTAAATTTAATTGTACATTATTAACGGCTTTTTCTGCTGATTAATTGTGTGTTGTAAATTAAAATTTACGGATTGTGGATTGAAATCTTTACCTGTTGTGTTATCGTTATCACCTCCTCACTGAGGATCAACTATCGCAAACGAGCTAAACAGGATCACCATCATGCAAAAAGACGCGCTGAACAACGTACATATTACCGACGAACAGGTTCTGATGACTCCGGAGCAGCTGAAAGCTGAATTTCCGCTGAGCCAGGCGCAAGAAGCGCAAATCTCCCAGTCGCGTAAAATCATTTCAGATATTATCGCCGGTCGCGATCCGCGTTTGCTGGTGGTATGTGGTCCATGCTCCATTCACGATCCTGAAATGGCTATTGAGTACGCTCGTCGATTTAAAGCCCTTGCCGCAGAGGTCAGCGATAGCCTCTACCTGGTGATGCGCGTCTATTTTGAAAAACCCCGTACCACCGTCGGCTGGAAAGGGTTAATTAACGATCCTCACATGGATGGCTCTTTTGATGTTGAAGCAGGACTGAAAATTGCGCGTCAACTGCTGCTTGAACTGGTGAATATGGGACTGCCGCTGGCAACTGAAGCGCTGGATCCAAATAGTCCGCAATACCTGGGCGATCTGTTTAGCTGGTCCGCAATCGGAGCCCGTACCACGGAATCGCAGACTCACCGCGAAATGGCTTCCGGTCTTTCCATGCCGGTCGGCTTTAAGAATGGTACTGACGGTAGTCTTGCGACCGCCATTAATGCCATGCGAGCGGCGGCACAGTCGCACCGCTTTGTTGGTATTAATCAGGCCGGGCAGGTTGCGCTGTTGCAAACTCAGGGGAATCCGGACGGTCACGTGATCCTGCGTGGTGGTAAAGCGCCGAACTACAGTCCGGCAGATGTCGCCCAGTGCGAAAAAGAGATGGAGCAGGCGGGACTACGACCTTCTCTGATGGTAGATTGCAGTCATGGTAACTCCAATAAAGATTACCGCCGCCAGCCTGCCGTGGCTGAATCTGTGATTGCACAAATCAAAGATGGCAATCGCTCGATCATTGGCTTGATGATCGAAAGTAATATTCACGAAGGCAACCAGTCTTCTGAACAGCCGCGCAGCGAAATGAAATACGGCGTGTCCGTAACCGATGCCTGCATTAGCTGGGAAATGACGGATGCGCTGTTGCGTGAAATTAGCCAGGATTTAAACGGTCAGCTGTCGGCGCGTGTAGCATAAGAGGTTGGTTATGGTTGCTGAATTGACCGCATTACGCGATCAAATTGATGAAGTCGACAAGGCGTTGCTGGACTTACTGGCACGCCGCCTGGAGTTGGTTGCCGAAGTCGGTGAAGTAAAAAGCCGCTTTGGGCTGCCGATCTACGTACCGGAGCGGGAAGCCTCTATGCTGGCCTCCCGCCGGGCAGAGGCGGAAGCTCTGGGCGTGCCACCGGACCTGATTGAAGATGTGTTGCGTCGGGTTATGCGTGAGTCCTACTCCAGCGAAAATGACAAAGGGTTTAAAACACTTTGTCCTTCTCTGCGCCCGGTGGTGATCGTCGGTGGCGGTGGTCAGATGGGACGTCTGTTCGAAAAAATGCTCACCTTGTCAGGTTACCAGGTGCGGATCCTGGAACAGCAGGACTGGGATCGCGCGCCGGAGATCGTCTCTGATGCCGGCATGGTGATCGTCAGTGTGCCGATCCACGTCACCGAGCAGGTGATCGCCAAATTACCGCGCCTGCCTTCTGACTGTATCCTGGTGGATCTGGCTTCGGTGAAAAATGGTCCTTTGCAGGCGATGCTGGCGGCGCACGATGGCCCGGTGGTGGGATTGCATCCGATGTTTGGTCCGGACAGCGGCAGTCTGGCCAAGCAGGTCGTCGTCTGGTGTGACGGACGTCAGCCGGAAGCTTATCAGTGGTTTCTCGAACAGATTCAGGTGTGGGGGGCGCGGTTGCATCGGATCAGCGCCGTTGAACACGACCAGAATATGGCGTTTATTCAGGCACTACGTCACTTTGCGACTTTTGCTTACGGTCTGCATCTAGCGGAAGAGAATGTTCAACTGGAACAGTTGCTGGCGCTCTCTTCGCCGATTTACCGCCTTGAGCTGGCGATGGTAGGACGTCTGTTTGCCCAGGATCCGCAGCTCTATGCTGATATTATTATGTCGTCTGAGAGCAACCTTGCGCTGATCAAACGCTACTACCAACGTTTTGGTGAGGCGATCGGTTTACTGGAGCAGGGCGATAAGCAAGCGTTTATCGACAGCTTCCGTAAGGTGGAGCACTGGTTTGGCGATTACGCTCAGCGCTTTCAGAGCGAAAGCCGTACGTTGTTGCGCCAGGCTAACGATAGCCGCCAGTAAATAGAATGCCGGATAATCTTAGCGCTATCCGGCATTATAAAACGTTAGCTCGGATCGACCGGCACCACATTTTCACTTGGATAGCAGCCAAGTACTTTCATCGAACGCGTAATCTCACCCAGTTCCTTCAATGCTTTTTGCATCTGAGGCGATTCCAGGTTGGCCTGAATATCCAGGTAAAACATCTCTTCCCACGGATTGCCGTGAATTGGGCGTGACTCCAGTTTGGTCATAATCAGATTATGGTTGCGCAATACCAGCAGCGCTTCAACCAGCGCACCCGCCTGTTGTCCTGTCGCCATCAGCAGCGTGGTTTTTGCCGGAACCTGGTCAGAAACATTGATTGCTTTGCGCGCCAGTACCACGAAGCGGGTGATGTTTTGCGTCTGGTTAGCTTCAATGTGCTCAAGAACCTGCAAACCATACAGTACGCCTCCGGCTTCGCTCCCCAGAGCCGCCACGCGCGGCGAGTTAGCCTGCGCAACTTTTTCCATTGCCGCAGAGGTACTTTCGGTGTACTCAATCTTCCAGTGTGGATGGCGACTCAGAAATTTGCTGCACTGCTGGAACGGCTGCGGATGGCTGTAAACCGTTTCAATAGTCTCGAGATCCGTCGTGCCGGATACCAACACACAGTGGTCAATTGTGATGGTCATCTCGCCAACGATAGACAGGCTGGTGTGTTGTAGCAGGTCGTAAACGTCGTTAATCCCGCCGGAACTGGTGTTTTCAATCGGAACCACCGCGTAGTCAGCTTGTCCGGTTTCAACCTGATTAAAGATATCGGCAAATTTTGCGCAGCCGCTTTCAATAAATTGTTCAAAGTGGCGGGCGGCATACTGACGGGCGGCGAGGTGAGAATATGAACCCTTTGGGCCGAGGAAGGCTACGCGCGCAGAGTGCGGATTGATTTTGTTCAGATGCTGCTGGAGCAGTGCCTGTTGTGTCAGGACGGAGTCTTCGATAATCAGCTGGAACAGGCGAGTAATATAATGAGCATCAAGATGATGTGCTTTGCCAAGCTGAATCAGGCGGTCTAACAGGTCGCGCTCACGGTCGATATCACGAACCGGACGATGCGAAAGCAGTTTTGCTTTGCCAACTTCTACGGCCAGTCCACGTCGCTCAGCCAGCAGGGCCAGTAATTTTTCATCCAGCGTGCTGATCTTATCGCGCAGCGCCAGCAATGGGTTTTCCGATGTCATAGTGTTGCCTTTCTTGTTATCAATAAAAAAGGCCCCCCGTGGTGGGAGGCCTTATTGTTCGTCTTCGCATTCTTTATCACACGACGAAACGCCTCCCATTCAGGGGAAGGTAAAAAAGAATGCGAAGAAGAACGGGACAAGTTTCATGTAATTTTCCTTTGGCTATATCAGTAAAGTACCCGTACTGTTTTCACCATGTCAACAAAAAACGCGCCCGAAGGCGCGTTGGCGATACACTCAATGTAAGGGACTACTCTTCTTCTGCTTCGACGAAGTTGGCGTCTTTTACTGAAGCTGTTGCACGACGGGCTTCGCCTTTGTGCTGCACTTTATTGAGCTGCCGTTCCAGCTTGTTGATCAAATCGTTAATTGCGGTGTACATATCCTCGTGTTTTGCGCTGGCGACCAGATGTCCGTTCGGTGTATTGATGGTGGCATCAGCAATGAAACCCTGTGGCTCCTTAGACAGAATGATATGTGGATTAATCAGATGAGTTTGCCATTTTTCAAGTTTGGCGAGACGGTCTGCGACATGCTGGCGAATTGCCGGAGTAATTTCCATTTGTTTACTGGTAATGTTCATTGTCATAAATTTTACCTCTTGTCTTTCCCGTCTTGGTGATTCCAGCATACCGTTCCTAATGTCAAAATGTGTGATTTAAATCACATTATTTTGTCGCTTTTTGTCAAGAAAACCTTTTTGTGAGGCACAGCAGGAACAGGCGATATTTTACTTGAGGAATACCAGAAAGCAGGCCATATTTGATGAGATGCGTTGCAGCTAAACCGCTTCAGTTGTGGCGTTAACGGATAAAAAAACGGCAGCCCAAGGGCTGCCGTTTTGCATTCTGAGGTAAATCAGGTATTGCTGCTGTTAGCGGCAATGATTTTCGCTACTTTTTCTGCCTGCGCATTCATCTGCATCTGGCGATAAGCTTTTTCCATTAACGGCAGAGCATCACGTGTTGCCTGAGTATCAGGGTAGTCGCGTAGCATACCTTCCACACGGTTTACCACAGCGACCCATGCTCCGCGGGCAGTGTAGTATTGCGCAACGGAGTATTCATACTTCGCCAGACGGTCCTTCAGGAATACCAGACGTTTGGTGGCGTCAGTAGTGTACTGGCTGTTCGGATAGCCACGTACCAGTTTGGAAAAGTCATTAAACGCAGCTCGGGCGTGTTGCGGATCGCGATCGCTGCGATCAACACCAAAGAACCCTTGCAGTGCGCTATCGTCCAACGCCATATTGGTCAGGCCACGCATATACATGACATAATCAATGTTAGGGTGTGTCGGATTAAGTCGGATAAAACGATCGATGGCAGCCTGAGCAAGCGGCAGATCGGCGTTTTTGTAGTAGGCGTAGATGAGATCTAATTGCACCTGCTGAGAATACGGTCCAAATGGATAACGGTTATCCAACGCTTCCAATTGCGTTATTGCCTGTTTCCAGTTACCGTCCTGCAGCTTTTGCTGAGCAGTCGCGTAGATTTCATTTGGCGGATTATCGGGCACCTCTTCCTTTGAACCAGAGCAACCCGCCAAAAACAGGCTCAACGTGGCTGCTGCCACCAGATATTTCATGCGCGTCATGACGTTTTGACTTTCCTCAAAATGTATTACGGGAGATTCTCTGTTCCTGCTCCCGGTTAAGACCAGCTACAATAGCACACTATATTAAACGGCAAAGCCGTAAAACCCAACGTTAAACGAAGAAGCAGTTTATGGCACAACGAGTAGAACTCACCGCAACAGTCTCCGAAAATCAGCTCGGTCAACGCTTAGATCAGGCTTTGGCCGAATTGTTCCCTGATTATTCACGATCGCGCATAAAAGAATGGATCCTTGATCAGCGCGTGCTGGTAAATGGCAATCTTTGCGATAAACCGAAAGAAAAAGTGTTGGGTGGAGAACGCGTCTCCATCAATGCAGAAATTGACGAAGAGGTGCGTTTTGAACCTCAGGATATCCCGCTGGATATCGTTTATGAAGATGACGACATTCTTGTCATCAACAAACCCCGTGATCTCGTGGTGCATCCGGGCGCCGGTAATCCTGATGGCACGGTCTTGAATGCATTGCTGCATTACTACCCGCCGATCGCGGATGTTCCTCGTGCCGGTATTGTGCACCGTCTGGATAAAGACACGACGGGATTAATGGTGGTGGCAAAAACCGTTCCTGCGCAAACGCGACTGGTGGAGTCGCTGCAGCTGCGTGAAATTACCCGTGAGTACGAAGCCGTGGCGATTGGTCACATGACGGCAGGCGGAACCGTTGAGGAGCCGATTAGCCGTCACCCGACTAAGCGTACGCACATGGCGGTACACCCGATGGGGAAACCGGCGGTGACGCACTATCGCATTATGGAACACTTCCGTGTGCACACGCGTCTGCGGTTGCGTCTGGAAACCGGACGTACGCACCAGATCCGCGTGCACATGGCGCATATCACCCATCCGCTGGTGGGCGATCAGGTCTACGGCGGTCGTCCGCGTCCACCGAAAGGCGCTTCTGACGAATTTATCTCCATATTGCGTAAGTTCGATCGTCAGGCGCTGCACGCGACCATGCTGCGTTTGTATCACCCAATTTCCGGTATCGAAATGGAATGGCACGCGCCAATTCCACAAGATATGGTGCAGTTGATTGAAGTGATGCGTGCTGATTTCGAAGAACATAAGGATGATATTGCCTGGCTATGAGTAAGCTAATTGTCCCGCAGTGGCCGATACCGCAGGGTGTCGTGGCGTGTAGTTCTACTCGTATTGGCGGTGTCAGTATGTCGCCTTACGATTCGCT
The DNA here is from genome assembly GCF_030332285.1 of Citrobacter sp. Cu096. Lineage (NCBI taxonomy): Bacteria > Pseudomonadati > Pseudomonadota > Gammaproteobacteria > Enterobacterales > Enterobacteriaceae > Citrobacter > Citrobacter sp. Cu096. Next base: position 3,527 of record NZ_JAOWID010000001.1, on the reverse strand, counting down.
GAATCTGGGTGCCCATTGCGGTGATAACCCGGAGCATGTTGAGGAGAACCGCATGCGGCTGTTTGCTGCGGGCAATCTGCCTGCAAAACCCGTCTGGCTGGAACAGGTCCACGGTAAGGACGTTCTGAAACTGACTGGCGAGCCTTACGCCTCCAAACGTGCAGATGCTTCATACAGCAACATGCCGGGCACCGTGTGTGCGGTGATGACGGCTGACTGTTTGCCGGTGCTGTTTTGCAATCGCGCAGGAACGGAGGTTGCGGCGGCCCATGCGGGTTGGCGAGGATTATGCGCAGGTGTGCTGGAAGAGACGGTGGCGTGTTTTGCCGACAAACCTGAAAACATTATCGCCTGGCTAGGCCCGGCGATTGGCCCGGACGCGTTTGAAGTGGGAGCAGAAGTCCGCGAAGCGTTTATGGAGAAAGATCCGCAAGCGGACATCGCATTTGTCCCGCGTGATGACAAATATCTGGCGGATATCTATCAGCTTGCGCGCCAACGTCTGGCAAATGTCGGTGTGGAGAACCTTTACGGCGGCGACCGTTGCACCTTCAGCGAAAGCGAGACGTTCTTCTCTTATCGTCGCGACAATACCACGGGGCGTATGGCAAGTTTTATTTGGCTGATATAACCTAAAGAATCAAGACGATCCGGTACGTGTAATTTTCTTTTCACATAATTCAGGTCATTAACCTTGAATAATTGAGGGATGACCTCATTTAATCTCCAGTAGCAATTTTGACCTGTTATGGGAGGAGTTATGCGTCTGGATCGTCTTACCAATAAATTCCAGCTTGCTCTTGCCGATGCCCAGTCACTCGCATTGGGGCACGACAATCAATTCATCGAACCACTTCATCTAATGAGCGCCTTGCTGAATCAGGAAGGGGGATCGGTACGTCCTTTATTAACGTCCGCTGGCATTAATGCTGGCCAGTTACGTACAGCTATTGACCAGGCGTTGAGCCGTTTGCCGCAGGTAGAAGGTACCGGTGGTGATGTGCAGCCTTCTCAGGATCTGGTGCGTGTTCTGAATCTTTGCGACAAGCTGGCGCAAAAACGTGGGGACAACTTTATTTCGTCAGAACTGTTCGTTCTGGCAGCGCTTGAGTCACGCGGTACGCTGACCGATTTATTAAAATCAGCAGGCGCGACGACCGCCAATATCACTCAGGCAATTGAACAAATGCGTGGAGGTGAAAGCGTGAATGACCAGGGGGCTGAAGACCAACGTCAGGCCTTGAAAAAATATACCGTCGATCTGACCGAACGTGCCGAGCAGGGCAAACTCGATCCGGTTATCGGTCGTGATGAAGAAATTCGCCGCACCATTCAGGTGCTGCAGCGTCGTACTAAAAACAACCCGGTGTTAATCGGTGAGCCCGGGGTCGGTAAAACAGCGATTGTTGAAGGGCTGGCTCAACGCATCATCAATGGTGAAGTGCCGGAAGGCTTAAAAGGCCGCCGTGTGCTGGCGCTGGATATGGGGGCGCTGGTGGCTGGAGCCAAATATCGTGGTGAGTTTGAAGAACGCTTAAAAGGTGTGCTGAACGATCTTTCTAAACAGGAAGGCAATGTCATCCTGTTTATTGATGAGTTACACACTATGGTTGGGGCGGGTAAAGCCGATGGCGCAATGGACGCCGGAAATATGCTGAAACCTGCACTGGCACGTGGGGAACTGCACTGTGTAGGCGCAACAACGCTTGATGAGTATCGCCAGTACATCGAAAAAGATGCTGCGCTGGAACGTCGTTTCCAGAAAGTGTTTGTGGCCGAACCTTCAGTAGAAGATACCATCGCGATTTTGCGTGGTCTGAAAGAGCGTTATGAGCTGCACCACCACGTGCAGATTACTGACCCGGCGATTGTCGCGGCAGCTACGCTGTCTCACCGCTATATTGCCGATCGTCAGTTGCCTGATAAAGCTATCGACCTCATTGACGAAGCGGCATCCAGCATTCGTATGCAGATTGACTCCAAGCCGGAGGAACTCGACAGACTCGACCGCCGTATTATCCAGCTCAAACTGGAACAGCAGGCATTAATGAAAGAGTCTGATGAGGCGAGTAAAAAACGTCTCGATATGCTCAACGAAGAGCTGGATGATAAAGAGCGCCAGTATTCTGAGTTAGAAGAAGAGTGGAAAGCTGAAAAAGCTTCCCTTTCTGGAACGCAAACTATCAAGGCTGAGCTGGAACAGGCGAAAATCGCCATTGAACAGGCGCGTCGTGTCGGCGATCTGGCGCGGATGTCCGAACTGCAGTATGGCAAAATTCCTGAACTGGAAAAACAGCTCGAAGCCGCCACCCAGTCTGAAGGCAAAACCATGCGTCTGCTGCGTAATAAAGTGACGGATGCAGAAATTGCAGAAGTGCTGGCGCGCTGGACCGGGATCCCGGTTGCCCGCATGCTGGAAGGCGAGCGGGAAAAACTGTTACGTATGGAGCAGGAACTGCACAGCCGCGTGATTGGCCAGAATGAAGCGGTGGAAGCGGTTTCTAACGCCATCCGTCGTAGCCGTGCAGGGTTGTCCGACCCGAATCGTCCGATTGGTTCATTCCTGTTCCTTGGCCCAACCGGTGTCGGTAAAACCGAACTGTGTAAGGCGCTGGCTAATTTTATGTTCGACAGCGACGACGCAATGGTGCGTATCGATATGTCCGAGTTTATGGAGAAACACTCTGTCTCTCGTCTGGTCGGGGCGCCTCCGGGATATGTCGGCTATGAGGAAGGTGGGTATCTGACGGAAGCGGTACGCCGTCGTCCTTACTCTGTCATTCTGCTCGATGAAGTGGAGAAAGCGCATCCGGATGTGTTCAACATCCTGTTGCAGGTGCTTGACGATGGTCGTCTGACTGACGGGCAGGGGAGAACGGTCGATTTCCGTAACACGGTTGTCATCATGACCTCAAACCTGGGATCGGACCTGATTCAGGAACGCTTCGGGGAGCTGGATTATGGCCACATGAAGGATATGGTGCTGGGCGTTGTGAGCCATAACTTCCGTCCGGAATTCATCAACCGTATAGATGAGGTCGTTGTATTCCATCCGTTGGGTGAGCAGCACATTGCTTCTATTGCTCAGATCCAGCTGCAGCGTCTGTATAAACGTCTGGAAGAGCGTGGTTATGAAATTCACATCTCTGACGAGGCGCTTAAACTGCTGAGCGCGAATGGTTACGATCCAGTCTATGGCGCACGTCCATTGAAACGCGCTATCCAGCAACAGATCGAAAACCCGCTGGCTCAGCAAATCCTGTCTGGTGAGCTGATTCCTGGCAAAACGATTCGCCTGGAAGTTAACGACGATCGCATTGTGGCAGTGCAGTAAGTCACTAAATGACCATAAACGGGCCCTGAGGGGCTCGTTTTTGTTTAATAACCAGGCAAAAACAGAGTGATCGATTGAAAAGTAATCGCTTGATAGGTTTTTTGTATTTTTAACTTGTCAGCCTCAAATAACTCCCTATAATGCGCCTCCACTGACACGGAACAACGGATTACAAGCCGCCGGGTCAGCGGGG
>NZ_JAOWID010000030.1:0-1932744 GCF_030332285.1 Citrobacter sp. Cu096 | reverse complement strand
CAAACCAACGTTTCCGATAATGATCCTTAGTCGCTCAAATGGCATTATTCCCGCCATTTAAAGTGAGTTTAACCATGCTTATTGGCTATGTACGTGTATCAACAAATGACCAGAACACAGCATTACAGCGTAATGCGCTGGAATGTGCAGGATGTGAGCTGATTTTTGAAGACAAGATAAGCGGCAGAACCTCAGACAGACCTGGACTTAAACGAGTACTCAGAACGCTATCTGAAGGTGACACCCTCGTGGTCTGGAAGCTTGATCGCCTCGGACGCAGCATGCGTCATCTGGTTGGACTGGTGGAAGAACTACGCGAGCGAGGTATCAACTTTAAAAGTCTGACTGACAGCATAGATACTTCATCGCCAATGGGGCGCTTCTTCTTTCATGTTATGGGGGCATTGGCCGAGATGGAACGTGAACTGATTGTTGAACGTACACGTGCAGGTTTGGCTGCTGCGCGAGCTGAGGGGCGCGTGGGAGGTCGAAGACCTAAGTTAACACCTGAACAGTGGGCGCAGGTTGGAAGATTGTTAGCGGCTGGCGAAACTCGTCAGAGGGTGGCCCTAATTTATGACGTCGGAATCTCAACCCTGTACAAACGATTCCCAGCATCTGACATATAAATCACGATCACAAACGCGATCCAATGTTAGTTGTCAATGTGTCGCGTTTTGATTGGCGCGCGGCAGCGGTTAAACCTTTAAGGCTGGCGTACTGCTGGGCAAATTCGAGCAGCGCAGGCGCATCAAGCGGTTTATCCGGGGCATTGTAGGGTTGATTGAGTAAGTGGTATTTGTTGATGCCCAGCGTGTGGTAGGGCAAAAAATGGATCTCTCCGACGTGGAGTTCGTCGGCGGCAAAATCGGTAATGGCCTGAATAGCCGCTTCGTCAGCATTGAATCCCTGAATCAGCGGGACGCGGATAATTATTTTTTTACCGGCGGCGGCCAGTTTTTTCAGGTTTTCCAGCACGCGAGAGGCGCTGCCATCAGTCCACTGTTTAAACGGCGCATCGGCGACATGTTTTAAATCGGCCAGGAACAGATCAACGTAAGGTAACGAAGGTTCGATATACTTCCATGGAACATGCAGACAGGTCTCTACCGCAGTATGAATGCCCGCCTCGTGGCTGGCCTGGAACAATTTAGCCGCCAGCTCTGGCTGCATAAACGGTTCGCCGCCGGAAAGAGTGAGCCCCCCACCGCTGCGATCGTAAAACGGTTTATCACGTAATACGGTCGCCATGATGTCATCCACGCTTTTTACCTCTCCACAGACGGTCAGCGCCTGGGTAGGGCAGCAGTGGGTCAGCGCCGTCAGAGCATTATCGCTCAGTTTTTCGCGATGAATCAGCAACCCGCTCAGCGCCCGCTCAATCACTGCCGGTGCTGCCTTAGCACAAAGATCGCAACCATCGAGGCACAGACGTGCGTCATAAAGCAGATCCTGCGTCCGGGCGCGACTTTCCGGATTCTGACACCACCGACAGCCCAGGGAACATCCCTTAAAAAACACCACGGTGCGGATACCGGGACCATCATGAGTGGAATAGCGCTGGATATTAAAAATCATAAGCGGCCTCTTTTCTTTCATACAAAGATTAAATTACTTTCGAATGAAAGTTATATTGACGTGCGTCAACTAACCGTGAGGTTTCGCTGTGCTACCTTTTATTCATGCTAATTATTCGTTTGAGGAAAGGTTATGGAACTCTATTTAGATACGTCTGACGTTGCCGCAGTTAAAACGCTGGCGCGTGTTTTTCCGCTGGCAGGGGTGACCACTAACCCAAGCATTGTGGCGGCAGGTAAGCAAACGCTGGATGTGTTACTGCCGCAACTGCAGGACGCAATGGGCGGGCAAGGACGTCTGTTTGCTCAGGTAATGGCGACCACCGCCGAAGGGATGGTCAGCGATGCGCGTAAACTGCGGGCAATCATCGCGGATATCGTCGTGAAAGTGCCGGTTACGGCAGAAGGTCTGACGGCGATTAAGTTGCTGAAAGAAGAAGGTATCCCGACGCTGGGTACTGCGGTTTACGGTGCTGCTCAGGGGCTTTTAGCTGCGCTTGCGGGGGCGGAATATGTCGCGCCATACGTTAACCGCGTGGATGCTCAGGGGGGAGATGGCATTCAAACGGTGACCGATCTGCAGGCCTTATTGAAAATGCATGCCCCACACGCCAAAGTGCTGGCCGCCAGTTTCAAAACGCCGCGTCAGGCGCTGGATTGCCTGCTGGTGGGCTGCGAGTCCATCACGCTGCCGTTGGATGTCGCTCAACAGATGATAAGCTCTCCGGCTGTTGATGCTGCCGTAGCCAAGTTCGAGCATGACTGGCAGAGCGCATTTGGCCGTACTTCTATTTAAGCCAGAGTGCCGGGACTCCTCCCGGCATTATTGCCCGCAGACCTCACACCCTGGATTACGCATCAGTTTCATTTCACGAAACTGGCAGGTCATGGCGTCGTACATGACGATTTTTCCAGATGCCGGTTTACCGTAGTTTGCCAGCAGCTTAATGGCTTCCATCGCCTGTAACGATCCGATTACCCCGATCAGGGGAGCCATTACGCCGGCCTCTACGCAGGTCAGGGCGTTTTCACCGAACAGGCGGCTCAGACAACGGTAGCAGGGCTCGCCTTCCTGATACGTAAAGACGGTAATTTGTCCTTCCATGCGGATTGCCGCACCAGAAACCAGCGGAATCTTCGCGACATAGCATCCGGCATTCAGCTGATTACGAATGCTGACGTTATCCGTACAGTCCAGCACCAAATCGTGTTCGGCGATAAGTCTGTGAATCTCACTATCGTCCAGTAGCGCATTCACTGGCGTAATGGCGACATAGGGGTTAATCCGCGCCAGGGCGTCGCGGGCGGATAGCACTTTCGGCTGTCCAACGGTTGCATCGCTGTGCAGCGTCTGACGTTGGAGATTTGACACGGAGACCGTGTCAAAGTCGAGCAGGGTTAAATTTCCGACGCCTGCGCCCGCAAGATACTGAGTTGCCGCGCATCCCAGTCCGCCCAGACCAACGACCAGTACCCGCGCCTCCTTGAGCGCTTCCTGACCTTCGAAATCGAAGCCGCGCAGAATGATTTGCCGGTTATAGCGCATCATCTCCTGGTCGCTGAGTTCTGCCATTACAGGCCTCCAAACAGTGCGTTAAACGGCTCGACCTCAACCCATTCTCCGGCTTCGACGTTACCACGATCGCGTTCCAGCACGATAAAACAGTTGCCCATGCTAAAGGAGCTAAAAATATGTGAGCCCTGATGTCCGGTGGTGGTGACTTCCAGTTCACCTTCTGCATTGCGCTGCAATACACCGCGCTGAAAATCCAGACGGCCAGGCGTTTTCTTCAGGCGTGATGCGGTGCGCACGCGCTGGCGTGGAGGCAGTCCACAGGCGGTGTTACCGCTGAGTTTTGCCAGTAGCGGTTGGACCAGTTGATAAAAGGTGAGGGCCGCAGACACCGGGTTACCCGGCAGGCCGCAAAACCAGCTATTGCTCAGTTTGCCAAAGGCGAACGGTTTGCCCGGTTTGATGGCCAGCTTCCAGAAGGCGATTTCTCCCAGCTCTTCCAGAATAGTTTTGGTGTAATCCGCTTCGCCAACTGAAACACCACCGGAGCTGATAACGACGTCAGCCTGGCTGTCGGCTTCGATAAACGCGGCGCGCAACGCGTTGGGATCGTCGCGAATAATTCCTAAGTTGATCACCTCGCAGCCTAACTGCTGCAGCATAAGGTGAACGGTCAGACGGTTAGTGTCATAAATCTGTCCGTCCTCCAGCGGCTGACCAGGCAATTGCAGTTCATCGCCGGTGGAAAACAGCGCCACGCGGACTTTGCGCACAACGGGGGCATCGGCAATACCGAGCGAAGCCAGCACAGGAAGCTCGGCAGTTGTCAGGCGAGTCCCGGCGGGAAACACCACCGCGCCGTTTGCAATATCTTCACCGCGCAGACGTATATTTTGCCCACTGCGGACTTTGGCGGTAAAGCGCACACCGTCGTCCGTTTGTTCCGTTTGTTCCTGCATCACTACTGCTTCGCAACCGGCAGGAACCGGGGCACCGGTCATAATGCGGATGCAGGTTCCCGCAGGCCATTCGCCATGGAAAGGCTGACCAGCAAAGGCTTTACCCGCTACCGCAAGAGGCTGCTCAGTGTGTAAATCGGCTAATCGCACCGCATAGCCATCCATTGCCGAGTTATCGAATCCCGGGACATCAATCGGGGAGACGATGTCGGTGGCCAGAATGCGGCCAAAGCATTCAACCAGTGGTAGCGTTTCGACGGCGGTGAGCGGGGTGATACGCGAAAGCATCTGAGAGAGAGCCGTTTCAAGCGGCATCAGTCCGGCGGTAAATTCCATGAGAAGACTCCTGCGAGGCAAAATCGAATCCGCTTATTATGTCAGAAAATGGACGCGGACAGTATGCCACCTCAGACTTAGGATCAGATATGCTCCAGGTTTTATGCCAGAAGTAGCGTGACAGAAAAAATGCAGTATAGACTCACTATTTCCGCTCTTTTTCCCCAGGGGGCTAGATGACTAATATTATCCCGAACGCAATTCGACGACAGGTGGATGCCGCCAGTACGCTCATCCGCCAGATTTTTGAAGGCAATCTTGTCGCCATTCATTTGTATGGTTCTGCTGTTGAAGGCGGCTTAAAACCCCAAAGCGATATAGATTTGTTGGTCACCTTACGTAAACCAATGGATGCCTGGCAAAGAAAAAAAGTGATGCAGGATTTGTTGAACATCTCTGCACCTCCCGGCACCTCAGAGCAATATCGCGCGCTGGAAGTCACTATCATTCTCTACTCGCAGGTTGTACCCTGGCGATTCCCACCTGCGAGGGAGATGCAGTTTGGCGAATGGTTGCGTGATGATATCTGCGCTGGCGTGTTTGAACCGGCGCAGGAAGATCCCGATCTTTCTATTCTGCTGACCCAGGCCCGGCGCGCCAGCATACCGTTATTCGGCGAACCCGCTGAGACGTTATTCAACGTCATTCCTTTTACCGATGTCGTGCAAACATTCCGACATATTCTTGAGATGTGGCAGACACCGGACGATTTAATAGGGGACGAGCGTAATATCATCCTTGCTCTGGCACGCATCTGGTATAGCGTGGTTACGGGCAATATTGTCGCTAAAGATGAGGCTGCGTCCTGGCTCATACCGCAATTACCCGTTGAGCACGCTGGTACGCTGCAAGCTGCGCGTGCGGAATACCTGGGGTTAACCAAACAGAACTGGGCTGCGTGTATGCCGTCTGTTGAACGCTTTGTGTTTTATTCAAAAAAACAGATTACCGATCGCTTGAATTAATTTATTCAATAACGTCGAGGAATCTTTTTTCTGTTGAACACCGCTGCATGACCTGATGCGATGGGGTGTGCGGGGCGGGCCTTTACCTTTACATGACGTCTGCATCTTTCTATATTCAAAAATCGAATCAATATGCTACAGAAATTCTGATATTTATAACCCCGGAACGAGCCACCTTATGGACGAATAAAATGGGTAAAGCAGTCATTGCAATTCACGGCGGCGCAGGGGCTATCACCCGCGCGCAGCTGAGCCAGGAGCAAGAGTTGCGTTATATACAGGCGCTGTCGGATATCGTTGAAACCGGCCAGCGGATGCTTGAAGACGGTCGTAGCGCACTGGATGTGGTTACCGAAGCCGTACGTTTGCTGGAAGAGTGTCCGTTGTTTAACGCCGGAATTGGCGCGGTGTATACCCGTGATGAAACCCATGAGCTGGACGCCTGCGTGATGGACGGTAATACGCTGAACGCTGGTGCCGTCGCCGGGGTAAGCCATTTGCGAAACCCGATTCTCGCAGCGCGCCTGGTGATGGAACGCAGCCCCCACGTCATGATGATTGGTGAAGGGGCAGAAAATTTTGCCATTGCGCAGGGTATGGCGCGTGTTTCGGCGGATATTTTCTCGACGCCAGAACGCTACGCACAGCTGCTGGCAGCGCAAGCGGTGGGGGATACGATGCTGGATCACAGCGCGACTCCGCTGGATGAAAACAACAAAATGGGTACCGTGGGTGCGGTTGCGCTGGATATGTTTGGCAATCTGGCGGCGGCAACTTCGACCGGCGGGATGACCAACAAATTACCGGGGCGGGTGGGTGATAGTCCGCTGGTCGGCGCAGGCTGTTATGCCAATAACGCAAGTGTGGCTGTCTCCTGCACCGGAACCGGTGAAGTTTTTATTCGTGCGCTGGCGGCCTATGACATTGCGGCGTTGATGGATTATGGCGGTTTGAGTTTATCAGAGGCGTGTGAGCGCGTAGTGATGGAAAAATTACCGGCACTCGGTGGTAGCGGCGGTTTAATTGCCATCGATCATGAGGGCAATGTTGCTTTGCCGTTTAACAGCGAAGGCATGTACCGCGCCTGGGGATACGCAGGCGATACGCCCACCACCGGTATTTATCGGGAAAAAGGAGATACCGTTGCCACACAGTGATGAGCTTGATGCCAGTGATGTGCTGTCCGTCAGCAACCTGAATATTGCCTTTGAACAGGAGCAGCAGCGCATTAGCGCGGTGCGCAATCTGTCGTTTCGCCTGAAGCGTGGCGAAACGCTGGCGATAGTGGGCGAGTCTGGTTCAGGAAAGTCGGTCACGGCCTTGTCGCTGATGCGTCTGATTGAACAGTCAGGCGGTGAGGTGAGCTGCGATGAAATGCTTCTTCGACGCCGTAATCGACAGGTTATTGAGCTGGGTGAACAGAGCGCATCGCAGATGCGTCACGTACGGGGCGCGGATATTGCCATGATCTTCCAGGAGCCCATGACATCGCTCAATCCGGTATTTACCGTGGGTGAGCAAATTGCCGAGTCAATCCGCTTGCATCAGGGAGCCAGCCACGAAGAGGCGATGGTGGAAGCTAAACGGATGCTCGACCAGGTGCGTATCCCTGAGGCGAAGGCGATTTTGTCGCGCTATCCGCACCAGCTTTCCGGCGGCATGCGTCAGCGGGTGATGATCGCCATGGCGCTGTCGTGCCGCCCTGCGGTTTTGATTGCCGATGAACCTACCACCGCGCTGGACGTGACGATTCAGGCGCAGATCCTGCAACTGATAAAAGTGTTGCAGCAGGATATGTCGATGGGGGTGATTTTTATTACCCATGACATGGGCGTGGTGGCGGATATTGCCGACCGTGTGCTGGTGATGTATCAGGGCGAGGCGGTAGAAACCGGCAGCGTAGAGCAGATTTTTCATGCTCCCCAACATCCTTACACCAAAGCACTGCTGGCAGCCGTGCCGCAGCTTGGGGCGATGAGCGGACAAGCCTATCCGCGCCGGTTTCCGCTCATTTCGTTACACGATCCCAGTCATATAGAGCCCCAGACTGAACAGGATACCGTGGTTGAAGGCGAGCCAATTCTACAGGTACGTAACCTGGTGACGCGATTTCCTCTGCGTAGCGGCATTTTTAATCGGGTCACTCGCGAGGTGCATGCGGTAGAAAACGTCAGCTTTGACCTGTGGCCCGGAGAAACGCTCTCGTTGGTGGGCGAGTCGGGATGTGGGAAATCCACCACCGGGCGCGCGCTGCTGCGCCTTGTCGAGTCTCAGCGCGGAGAAATCATTTTTAATGGACAGCGTATTGATACTCTGGCCGCCAGTAAATTACAGCCGTTGCGTCGGGATATTCAGTTTATTTTTCAGGACCCGTATGCTTCACTCGATCCACGTCAGACGGTGGGATATTCCATTTTAGAGCCGCTACGGGTCCATGGATTACTGCAAGGTGATGCGGCGGCAAAACGGGTTGCATGGCTGCTGGAACGCGTAGGATTGCTCCCTGAGCATGCCTGGCGCTATCCGCACGAGTTTTCCGGTGGTCAGCGTCAGCGTATCTGCATTGCCCGGGCGCTGGCGCTCAATCCCAAAGTGATTATTGCCGATGAGTCCGTCTCGGCGCTGGATGTCTCAATTCGTGGGCAAATTATCAACCTGTTGCTCGACCTGCAGCGGGAAATGGGGATCGCTTACCTGTTTATTTCCCACGACATGGCGGTGGTGGAGCGCATTAGTCATCGTGTGGCGGTGATGTATCTTGGACAAATCGTTGAGATTGGCCCCCGACGCGCGGTGTTTGAAAATCCGCAGCACCCGTACACCCGCAAACTGATGGCGGCAGTCCCGGTCGCCGATCCATCGCATCACCGACCGCAGCGTGTGCTGTTGTCGGATGATATCCCCAGCAATATTCGCAAACGCGGTGAAGATATTTCCCCCGTTTCACTCCAGTTAGTGGGCCCGGGGCATTATGTTGCGCGCGGGCAGCCAGACAATGCGCTTTCGCGTTTATAACAGGCAGGCAGGGTTTAAGGAGAATAACATGACAAAAATTGTTGCTCGGAAATGGCTGGTTGCTGTGGGAGTGGCCTCTGCGCTGGCCGCATCGCCTGGCTGGGCCGCCAAAGACGTAGTGGTGGCGGTAGGATCCAATTTCACCACGCTCGACCCCTATGACGCGAACGACACGTTGTCGCAGGCAGTAGCGAAGTCGTTTTATCAGGGACTGTTTGGCCTTGATAAAGAGATGAAGCTGAAAAATGTGCTGGCGGAGAGCTATACGGTTTCTGATGATGGCCTGACTTACACTCTTAAGCTGCGTCAGGGCGTGAAATTTCAGGATGGCACCGACTTCAACGCCGAGGCAGTTAAAGCTAACCTCGACCGGGCCAGCAATCCGGAGAATCGTCTGAAACGCTACAACCTGTATAAGAATATCGATAAAACCGAGGTTGTCGATCCGTCAACGGTGAAGATTACGCTGAAGCAGCCGTTCTCTGCATTTATCAATATCCTGGCGCACCCGGCAACGGCGATGATTTCTCCCGCCGCGTTGGAGAAATATGGCAAGGAGATTGGTTTCCACCCTGTCGGCACCGGGCCATATCAACTTGATACCTGGAATCAGACGGATTTTGTGAGGGTTAAGAAGTTCGCGGGTTACTGGCAGCAAGGGCTGCCAAAGCTGGACACGATTACCTGGCGTCCGGTGACCGACAACAACACGCGCGCGGCCATGCTACAGACCGGGGAAGCCCAGTTTGCCTTCCCGATCCCTTACGAGCAGGCGGCGTTACTGGCGAAGAACAAAAACCTGGAACTGGTGGCGAGTCCGTCTATCATGCAGCGTTATATCAGCATGAACGTCACGCAAAAACCGTTCGATAACCCGAAGGTGCGTGAGGCGCTGAATTATGCCATCAACCGTCAGGCGCTGGTGAAAGTGGCGTTTGCCGGTTACGCGACGCCGGCAACGGGCGTTCTTCCGCCATCGATAGCTTACGCCCAAAGTTATACGCCATGGCCATACGATCCGGCGAAAGCGCGCGAGCTGCTGAAAGAAGCGGGTTATCCGAACGGTTTTACTACCACGCTGTGGTCTTCGCATAACCACAGTACCGCGCAGAAAGTGCTGCAATTTACCCAGCAGCAGCTGGCGCAGGTGGGTATTAAGGCACAGGTGACGGCGATGGATGCTGGTCAGCGCGCCGCGGAAGTCGAGGGTAAAGCGCAGAAAGAGAGCGGGGTGCGGATGTTCTACACCGGCTGGTCTGCCTCTACCGGGGAAGCGGACTGGGCGCTGTCACCGCTGTTTGCATCACAAAACTGGCCGCCAACGCTGTTTAATACGGCGTTCTACAGCAATAAACAGGTGGACAGTGATTTAGCGGCGGCATTGCAAACCAACGATCCGGCGCAGAAAGCGAAGCTGTACAAGGATGCGCAGGATATCATCTGGAAAGAGTCGCCGTGGATCCCGCTGGTTGTAGAAAAACTGATTTCGGCGCACAGCACCAGACTGACCGGGTTCTGGATCATGCCGGATACCGGATTTAGCTTTGATGATGCGGATTTAAAATAAGCGATTCATTCGGCCCCGCAAACCAGGGGCCGGCGAAGGGAGTGTGATGCTTAACTATGTTTTCAAGCGCCTGCTGGGGTTGATTCCAACGCTGTTGATTGTTGCGGTGCTGGTGTTTTTATTTGTTCACCTGCTACCCGGCGATCCGGCCCGGTTGATTGCCGGGCCGGAAGCCGACGCCGAGGTGATTGAACTGGTGCGTACGCAGTTGGGTCTGGACCAGCCGCTGCATATTCAGTTCTGGCATTACATGACCAACGTGTTGCAAGGTGACTTCGGGATCTCGATGGTTTCTCGTCGCCCGGTTGCAGAAGAGATAGCCAGTCGTTTTATGCCGTCGCTATGGCTGACCATTGCCAGTATGGCGTGGGCGGTGTTATTTGGCATGACGGCAGGGATTATCGCTGCGGTATGGCGCAATCGCTGGCCGGACAGATTGAGTATGACGCTGGCGGTCACCGGGATCTCTTTTCCGGCTTTTGCGCTCGGTATGCTGCTCATGCAGATATTCTCCGTTGAGCTTGGGTGGTTGCCAACCGTTGGCGCTGACACCTGGCTGCACTATATCCTTCCGTCAATTACGCTGGGTGCGGCGGTGGCCGCGGTGTTAGCCCGGTTTACTCGCGCATCGTTCGTCGATGTGCTCGGTGAAGACTATATGCGTACCGCGCGGGCCAAAGGGGTGAGTGAAACATGGGTAGTATTAAAACATGGTTTGCGTAATGCGATGATCCCAGTGGTCACCATGATGGGGCTACAGTTTGGCTTTTTGCTTGGCGGTTCTATTGTAGTTGAGAAGGTGTTCAACTGGCCTGGTCTTGGGCGACTGTTGGTGGACTCAGTCGAAATGCGTGACTACCCGGTGATTCAGGCCGAGGTGTTGTTGTTTTCTCTGGAGTTTATTCTTATTAACTTAGTGGTGGATGTGCTTTACGCCGCCATTAATCCGGCTATCAGGTACAAGTAAGGATGCGATTTTTTAACTGGCGCCGACAGGCGATTTTAAATGCAATGCCTCTTGTTAAGCCAGAGCAGATACGCACGCCGTGGCATGAGTTCTGGCGTCGTTTTCGCCGTCAGCGCATGGCGATGATTGCGGGTGTATTTGTCCTGGTCCTGATCGCGGTGGCGGTTTTTGCTCGCTGGTTGACGCCATTCGATGCCGAGAACTACTTCGATTATGACCGATTAAATGATGGCCCCTCAATGCTGCATTGGTTTGGCGTTGACTCGCTGGGGCGGGATATTTTTAGCCGCGTGCTGGTTGGCGCGCAAATCTCGCTGGCGGCGGGGGTCTTTGCCGTATTTATTGGCGCGGCGATTGGCACGGTGCTGGGTCTGCTGGCGGGATACTACGAGGGCTGGTGGGATCGGCTGATTATGCGTATCTGCGATGTGCTGTTCGCCTTTCCCGGCATTCTGCTGGCGATAGCCGTGGTCGCCGTGCTGGGCAGCGGCATTGCGAACGTGATTATTGCCGTGGCCATTTTCTCCATTCCTGCCTTCGCGCGCCTGGTGCGCGGAAATACGCTGGTGCTGAAGCAGCAGACGTTTATTGAATCTGCGCGCAGTATTGGTGCCAGCGATGCGACCATCATTTTTAACCATATCTTGCCGGGGACGGTTTCATCGATCGTGGTCTTTTTTACCATGCGAATCGGCACGTCGATTATTTCTGCCGCAAGCCTGTCATTTCTGGGATTGGGCGCACAGCCGCCGACCCCGGAGTGGGGGGCTATGCTCAATGAAGCACGGGCGGATATGGTGATCGCGCCGCACGTGGCGATTTTTCCGGCGGTGGCGATATTTCTGACGGTGCTGGCGTTTAATTTGTTGGGCGATGGCCTTCGCGACGCGCTGGACCCGAAGATAAAAGGATAAATTCAGGCCTGATAAGACGCGCTAGCGTCGTCATCAGGCGTTGCCGGATGCGGCGTAACGCCTTATCCGGCCTACGGTTGAGTTACGCTTATTAAACGCGTGAACCCCACAGATCGTATTCATCTGCGTTTTCGACTTTCACGCGAACGATATCGCCAGGCTTCACCCTTGTTTCGCCATTCAGGTATACCGCGCCGTCGATTTCCGGGGCATCAGCCATGCTGCGACCAATCGCGCCTTCTTCGTCAACTTCGTCCACGATGACCAGAATTTCGCGGCCCACTTTCTCCTGCAAACGCTCAGCAGAGATCTGCTGTTGCAACTGCATAAAGCGGTTCCAGCGTTCTTCTTTCACCTCTTCCGGGACTTGATCCGGCAGCTCATTGGCTCCTGCACCCTCTACCGGACTGTATTTAAAGCAGCCCACGCGGTCCAGACGCGCTTCCTTCAGGAAGTCGAGCAGCATCTGGAAGTCCTCTTCCGTTTCGCCCGGGAAGCCGACAATAAAGGTTGAACGCAACGTCAGCTCAGGACAGATTTCACGCCACTGTTTGATGCGCGCCAGCTGTCTGTCCACGGAGCCTGGGCGTTTCATCAGCTTGAGAATACGCGGGCTGGCATGCTGCAGCGGGATGTCCAGATACGGCAGGATTTTCCCTTGCGCCATCAGTGGGATCACATCATCAACGTGTGGGTACGGGTAAACATAATGCAGACGCGTCCAGATCCCCAGTTTTGATAACTGCTCGCAAAGATCAACCATGCTGGTTTTGACCGGCTCGCCGTTATGGAAACCGGTACGATGCTTCACATCCACACCGTAAGCGGAGGTATCCTGAGAAATCACTAAAATTTCTTTAACGCCCGCATCGACCAGACGTTTAGCTTCGCTGAGAACATCGCCAATCGGACGACTCACCAGATCGCCACGCATCGACGGAATAATGCAGAAGGTGCAGCGGTGGTTACAGCCTTCAGATATCTTCAGATAGGCATAATGGCGCGGTGTTAGCTTGACGCCCTGTTCAGGAACCAGGCTCAGGAACGGATTATGCTTTGGTTTGGGCACGTAATGGTGTACGTGCTCCAGAACCTGCTCGTAGCTATGCGGCCCGGTGATTTCCAGCACCTTCGGGTGGACTTCACGGATCTGATCGACTTTTGCGCCCAGACAGCCGGTGACGATCACCTTGCCGTTTTCGTTCAGCGCTTCGCCAATCGCTTCCAGAGACTCCTGGACTGCGCTGTCGATAAAGCCGCAGGTGTTAACGATGACCATATCCGCGTCGTCGTAGCTTGGCACGACATCATAGCCTTCGGTACGAAGTTCGGTCAGGATGCGCTCAGAATCGACAAGGTTTTTCGGGCAGCCGAGGGAGACAAAGCCGATTTTCGGCTGGTGGGTTACATTGCTCATAGCGTAAAAAGTGTTCAGTTATTGGAATATTCAGGGCAGGGATTCTACAGAGTTCTGAACAAAAATTGTATCGCAATCTCATACCATCAGCGGCCTGCCCGGCCTGGAATTAAAGATTATTTGTAAATTATGTTAATTTTAAGTGATTGATTGATCCTGGACACGACTTTGTTCAAAAATTAACCATACTATTAAGTTGCACCATAGTTGGAAAGAGGAGGAACAAAGTATGGTTGTTGACAGACTGAGAACCGATCTTCTCAACAAATTGATAAATGCCCGTATCGAACTTGCCGCTTATCTGCTGTTGAGAAAAGCGAAAGGCTACATGTCAGTCAGCGAGAGCGATCGTCTGCGTGATAATTTTTTTGCACTGAATCGCGAATTGCACGAGCAATCACAGCTTCACGGTATGCATCTTGATCAGGAAGAGTGGAATGCCCTTCATCGTGCTGAAGGGGCGTTAGCCGCCGCTGCTGTTTGTCTGATGAGTGGACATCACGATTGTCCAACGTTTATCGCCGTTAACGCAGAGAAACTGGAAAACTGCCTGACAACGCTGACGCTGAGTATCCAGAGTTTAGAATCTTACCCAACGCTGGAACTCGTCTGAATCAGGGGGAGGGCGCTCCCCCTTTTCGTTAAGATTATGTAAATATGACGGGATAATTCCCCTTGCTGGCTACGCTTTATGCAGAGCCATTAAGGAGGTGTTATGCGTCGATTCTTGCTCTGTGCTATTCCACTTGCGCTGTTTTCCTCTTATGCCGCCGCGGTAAAAGTGGAAGTACTGCAAACCAAACTCGATCACCCGTGGTCGCTGGCTTTTTTACCCGATAATCGCGGTATGCTCATTACGCTTAAAGGCGGTCAGCTTCGACTCTGGCAGTCTGGGAAGGGGCTTTCCGACCCGCTGACTGGTGTCCCCAAAGTCTGGGCGAAGGGGCAGGGGGGACTGCTTGATGTGGCGTTGGCCCCGGATTTTACCCAATCCCGCCGGGTGTGGCTAAGCTTCGCGGAAGCCGATAGTGAAGGTAAAGCAGGCACGGCGGTAGGTTTCGCAAGACTGAGCGACGATCTCAAACATCTGCAAGGGTTTCAGACCGTTTTTCGCCAACAGCCAAAGCTCTCTACCGGAAACCATTTTGGTGGACGTATGGTGTTTGATGGCAACGGCTATCTGTTTATTGGCCTCGGTGAGAATAACCAACGTTCAACTGCTCAGGATTTGGATAAGCTGCAGGGCAAGGTCATACGACTGACCGATGAGGGCAAAATTCCACCGGATAATCCGTTTGTGAATATGGCGGGAGCGCGGGCAGAGATTTGGTCGTATGGCATCCGCAACCCGCAGGGGATGGCGATGAACCCGTGGAGTGATGTGTTGTGGCTCAATGAGCATGGTCCACGCGGAGGCGATGAAATCAATATCCCGGAGAAAGGGAAAAACTACGGCTGGCCGCTCGCGACCTGGGGCGTTAACTACAGTGGGCTTAAAATTCCTGAAGCAAAAGGCCAAATTGTTGCGGGTACGGAGCAACCTATCTTTTACTGGGAAAAGTCACCTGCGGTCAGCGGAATGGCTTTTTATAATAGCGATACTTTCCCGCAATGGCGGCAGAAGTTGTTCGTCGGTGCGTTGAAAGAGAAAGCGGTGATCGTACTGAGCGTTAAAGGGAATACCGTCGCCGAAGAGGAGCGTCTGTTGCAGGAAAGGGGGCAAAGGATCCGTGATGTGCGCGTCGGACCAGACGGTTATTTGTACGTGTTAACCGACGAGTCCGACGGGGAATTACTAAAAGTGAGTCCCTGATTGAGTTAGCTGACTGGGATCATCACGATTTTTTGAAACGCCGGGCGCTCGGTCAGTTGTTGATACCAGCGTTCCAGATGCGGGCGCGGGGTCCAGCTCAGGCCAACGTTGTACAGATTATAGATGAACGGCGCAACGGCGATATCGGCAGTGCCAAATTCAGCTCCGGAGAACCATGGCTGGTCCGCCAGCGCGTTGTCCAGTATGGCAAACAGGTTATCGCATACCTTCGCTCCGGCCTCAATAGCCGCCATGTCGCGTTTCTCCGCCGGCGTTCTGACCAGACCAAATAAGATAACCCGATGCGCAGGACTCAGCGTCTGGTTCGCCCAGTCCATCCATTTTTCACCGACGGCGCGCGTGGCCGGGGCGTCAATCCACAAACGATTTTGTCCATACTGAGCCGCCAGATAGCGAACAATGGTATTGGATTCCCACAATACAACATCGGTTTCATCATCGCGTAGCAGCGGGACCAGTCCGTTTGGGTTCAGAGCCAGATAGTCGGCATCGTGGTTACCGCCATGCTGTCCACCCGCCAGAATTTGGTTATACGGCAGTTCCAGTTCTTCGAGCGTCCACAATACTTTTTTTACGTTGGTCGAGTTATTGCGACCCCACAATGTAATCATAGTAACCCCGCAAATAAATTGAGCAGCTTTATGGCTGCAAATGTCGTCTGGCTCGCTCACATGGTGGGGTAAACCTAATATTTACGCAACAAAGTCTAAAAAAATCGTGCCAGAGGCAGCGCAGCGCGGCGATATTGCATAAACTTTAAAAACTTTACCAACTTACGGTTTCTTTAAGCTCGTTAGTGCGTTATTACTCACCGCACTTATTGTTACACGTCATCCATCAGTCCTTTTCTGCATGGGTTGGCCGAGGTCGCTTGGTCGGTTTTGTGTAAACACGGTGTGGTATGACGTGGTTTTTTTGGAATGGATACTCGGGTGGCATTTATGACGCAATACTTCTCTTCACTTCGCAGCCTGGCTGCAGGTTCTGCACTCTTAATCCTTTTGGCACCGACCGTACAGGCGGCGGAGCAACCAACGGCCCCACCGAGCGTGGATGCGCGAGCCTGGATCCTGATGGATTACGCCAGCGGTAAGGTGCTGGCGGAAGGTAATGCTGATGAGAAACTGGATCCTGCCAGTCTGACCAAAATCATGACCAGCTATGTAGTCGGTCAGGCGCTGAAGGCTGGGAAAATTAACCTCAACGATATGGTCACTGTGGGTAAAGACGCCTGGGCGACCGGTAATCCGGCGCTGCGCGGTTCTTCGGTCATGTTCCTTAAACCCGGCGATCAGGTTGCGGTGTCCGATCTAAACAAAGGCGTTATCATTCAGTCTGGTAATGATGCCTGTATCGCACTGGCTGATTATGTTGCCGGCAGTCAAGAATCGTTCATCGGTCTGATGAACGGCTACGCGAAAAAACTGGGGCTGACCAACACCACTTTCCAGACGGTGCATGGCCTGGATGCGGCAGGACAATTCAGTACCGCACGTGATATGGCGCTGCTCGGGAAGGCGTTAATCCACGATGTACCGGAAGAATATGCTATCCACAAAGAGAAAGAATTCACCTTTAATAAAATCCGCCAGCCGAACCGTAACCGTCTGTTGTGGAGCACCAACCTGAATGTGGACGGTATGAAAACGGGTACTACGGCCGGGGCGGGGTACAACCTGGTCGCTTCCGCGACTCAAGGCGATATGCGCCTGATCTCCGTGGTGTTGGGGGCGAAAACTGACCGCATCCGATTTAATGAGTCAGAAAAGCTGCTGACCTGGGGTTTCCGCTTCTTTGAAACCGTCACGCCGATTAAGCCGGATGCCACTTTCGTGACTCAGCGCGTCTGGTTTGGTGACAAGAGCGAAGTGAATTTGGGCGCAGGGGAAGGTGGTTCAGTGACCATCCCGCGTGGTCAGCTCAAAAACCTGAAGGCCAGCTTTACCCTGACCGAACCCCAGTTAACTGCGCCGCTGAAGAAAGGCCAGGTTGTGGGGACTATCGACTTCCAGTTGAACGGGAAATCCATCGAGCAGCGCCCGTTGATGGTGATGGAAGATGTGCAAGAGGGCGGTTTCTTTAGCCGTATGTGGGATTTTGTGATGATGAAATTCCACCAGTGGTTTGGCGGCTGGTTCTCTTAATCACACCGATTGCCGGATGACGCTATCGCCATCCGGCATTATCTTTTAATACATCAGCTTTATACGTTGCGCTTTAGCGTACTCAACAAAGTCATCATCAGGGCGGCTGTCGCTGATGATGGTATCGAAACGTTTTACCTCACCCATCCTCGCCGGACGCACTTTACCAAACTTACTGTGATCGACCACCAGAACGTGATGCTGCGCCATCGACATCGCCCAATGTTTCACCGGCAGCTCTTCCAGGTTAAAACAGGTCGCGCCTTTCTCAATGTGAACGCCCGCAGCGGAATAAAAAGCGATATCCGGACACAGGTTATTTAGCGTTTCCTGGAAATCAAGCGGTTTAAAAATGGCGTTGCTGGCATGGAATTCGCCACCACACAGAATGACGCGGCACTGCGGCTTTTCCTGCAGCACCAGAAATGTATTTAGCGAGTAGCAGATTGCGGTAAAAGGCAATTCATTGTCGATAGCTTCAATGATCCACGGCGTGGTGGTACCACAGTCGAAAAAGAGGGTCTGGTGCGCCTGCACGAGGCTTGCGGCCAACTGAGCGGCGCGGCGTTTTTCATCAACCAGCCGGGATTTTTGATCGCTGATTAAATAGTGATTTGCGCTGCGGGGTTCCAGAACAATATAGCCCCCGAGTAGTACGACGGGAGCGTCGTTATTATTCAGATCGCGACGAATGGTCATCTCAGATACGCCCAGCAGCGTCGCGGCTTCTTTTAGATGTAGTTTATCGCTGCGTTTCAGCGCCTGCAGTAATTGACCAATACGCTCGTCGCGTCGAGTTTCCATAGTTCCCCTGGAGAGTAGAATAAGTGCTCAGTGCCGCGCTTAATACTACTCTTTTTACCGTGGGTTAGTCACGCACCCAGCCTTTACGGATAGGTAACGCGAAACAGATGCGATAGCAATTCTGCAAACCGAGGTACAGGGTTTCGCCAAACCGTTGCCAGATCATCTGGGCGCTCAGGCAACCGATCAGTCCGGCAAGTAAGCCTCCCAGCATATCCAGCGGCCAGTGTACGCCAAGGTAAACTCGCGACCAGGCAATCGCCACGGCAACGACCATCAGCAGAGCGCCCGTCCACAGGCGATGCCAGAACAGGAAAGCCAGTGCAAAAGTAAAGATAACCGTACCATGATCGCTCGGGAAAGAGTCATCTGCCGCATGATGCAGGAAGTTGTAACCGATGTGGTTTACAAACGGGCGATCGTGAGGGAACAGATGTCCCATCAGCCAGGAAATAGTCAGGCCGACCGCCAGCGCAATCGCCATTTTTATGACCAACTGGCGCTGGAGGGTAACCTGGGCGCGAGGCCCCCAAAGCCAGAGCACAACGGCTAACAGCGGTACGATGTTAATCAGATCTTTGGCAATGAAAATGGCAAGCGATATCATCCATTGCGCAGAGTCCGGCGTGGCATTGATGAGATAAAAAAGTGAGTTGTTCAGATTTTCCAGCATAACGTCCAGACTCAGCGTAATGGTTAAAAAGACCCATGGGAGCGAGAGCATAAAATTGCTTTCACGGGATAAAAAGCGGTCTTGTCTTATTTGTCTGCTAAATGACTATTTTTGAGACAATTAATGAGACTTATTGAGCATGATAGCGACCACAACTTAAATTAACCTTAAAGCAAAATCTTCTTGAGCAAATGAATGTAAAAATGTGCGCTTTTTGCTTTCAAATCACATAATTCACTATCACCAGTACGGCGCATTTATTACACTTTGCGCGATTTTTCTATAGCTAAGAGACTGCATGCAGAACCGTTTATCTTCAGGCGCCCGTTTGGGGCGTCAGGCATTACTTTTCCCTCTCTGTCTGGTGCTTTACGAATTCTCTACTTATATCGGCAACGATATGATCCAGCCTGGAATGTTGGCGGTGGTGGAGCAATACAATGCAGGATTAGATTGGGTACCCACATCCATGACCGCCTATCTGGCTGGCGGCATGTTTTTACAGTGGCTGTTAGGACCGCTATCGGATCGTGTTGGGCGTCGTCCGGTGATGCTAACCGGCGTGCTCTGGTTCATTGTGACCTGCCTTGCGACCCTGCTTGCGCAGAATATTGAACAGTTTACTTTCCTGCGTTTTTTACAAGGGATAAGCCTGTGCTTCATTGGCGCAGTGGGCTACGCCGCCATACAGGAGTCGTTTGAAGAAGCGGTCTGCATAAAAATTACCGCGCTGATGGCAAACGTGGCGCTAATTGCACCGCTGCTGGGACCATTAGTTGGCGCAGCCTGGGTGCATGTTCTGCCGTGGGAAGGCATGTTTATCTTGTTTGCAGCTCTTGCGGCCATCTCCTTTTTTGGTTTGCAACGTGCGATGCCGGAAACAGCAACCCGGATGGGCGAAAAGCTGTCCATTAAAGAGCTGGGTAAAGATTATAAACTGGTGCTCAGAAACGTACGTTTTGTTGCAGGTGCGCTGGCACTGGGTTTTGTCAGTCTGCCGTTATTGGCCTGGATTGCGCAATCTCCAATTATTATCATTAGCGGTGAACACCTCAGCAGTTACGAATATGGTCTGTTGCAGGTGCCGATTTTTGGTGCGCTGATTGCCGGTAACCTGGTGCTGGCTCGTTTGACCTCGCGAAAAACGGTGCGTTCGCTGATTATTATGGGTGGCTGGCCAATCGCTGTCGGGCTGATTATTGCCGCTGCGGCCACGGTGGTGTCATCCCATGCATATCTTTGGATGACGGCGGGTTTGAGCATCTATGCATTTGGTATTGGCGTGGCGAATGCGGGGCTGGTCCGTCTGACGTTGTTTGCCAGTGAAATGAGTAAAGGAACAGTTTCTGCCGCCATGGGCATGCTGCAGATGCTGATTTTTACCGTCGGTATTGAACTAAGTAAACACGCTTATCTGTTGGGAGGCAACGGCTTGTTCAGCCTGTTCAATCTGGCAAGCGGCGTGCTATGGCTGATTCTGATGGTTATCTTCCTGAAAGATAAATGGGTAGGGGATTCCCGGGAAGGCTAAAGCCCGGTTGTCCGGGCCTGGCAGAAACTTAGTGGTGATCGTCAATCTGATGTTCGATGATCATGCCATCATTTTGTTGCCGTCTGTGCTGAGGTGTTAATGCGTAAATGGTGCTTCATTGTTTAACACGCGGTCGATAATATCCAGGACGCCCTCTTCGTTGTTCGATCCCGCGCGATATTTCGCCGCCTGGATAACCGGTTCATGGGCGTTCGCCATTGCAAAACTAAACCCTGCCTGGCGCAGCATCTCGATATCATTTCCGCCATCGCCAAACACGACAACCTCATCGTCGGTAATATTCCAGCGTTGTTGCAGCAGACGCAGACCGTTTGCTTTATGCACGCCGGGAATAATTAAATCGATGCTGCCGTAGCCGGTATGTACCGGAACCATAATATCGCCAATCGCCTCATGAAGATCTGCCTGCACCTGTGGAATGCGATCGTCGGAGATATTCAGGCCAAATTTGAAGAATACATCGTTGATGTTGTCGAAGTTATCGACAAATTCAAGACGATGATAGTACATGGCGGAAACAGCCTTATGTTCATCGCTGTACTGCTTCAGCGTATAAGCGCTGCTTTTACCGCAGGCGATAATATCAATGTCCGTACGTGTCAGCAGATGTTCCACGATGGCCTGAAAATCGTCTTTTGCCAGTTCGCCGTTAAAGACATCTTCCCCTTCACTGACCACCCAACCGCCGTTTTCGGCAACAAAGGAGATTTCACTGGCCAGCTCGGGGAAAAAGGAGATGAGCTGGTAATACTGGTTGCCGCTGGCGACCACAAAGCGGATGCCTTGTTCTTTCATCTGGCGGTATTGCGCCATAAACCGTTCACGATTATAGGTTTTTTGATCGCTTAAAAATGTGCCGTCCATGTCGACCGCAATTAACTTAATAGCCATTAGCTGTTCTCCATCACAGTGGTATTTTTGAGATCGGGTTTCGCCACCGCTTTTGCGACGATGGCGGCAACAAGCACCAGCGTCAGCACCACCAACATAGCGCTGCGCAGGCCGTAGTGTTCACCAAGGTATCCCAGCAGCGGCGGTCCAACCAGGAACGCCAGATAGCCGGTGGTTGCGACAACGCTGACGCGGGTTGGCGCATCAGGGCCAGTGTCGCTGGCAGCCGAAATGGTCAGTGGGAAGCCGAGCGACGCGCCGAGCCCCCACAGAATAACGGAAACTCCGGCCACCCATGTACTGTCGACAAAAATAATCAGGCTAATCCCGAGTGCGCCCATTAGCGCACTGGCGCGTACCACCGTGACGCGGCTGTAACGGTCGATGAACCAGCCGCCGGTAAATCGGCCAACCGTCATGCCCAGCGTAAATCCGGCATAAATAAGCGAGCCTGATGTCGGGCTAAACCCGTGTCCGTCCACCATCAGCAGTGGAAGCCAGTCGTTGGCGGAACCTTCAGCAAATGCCATTGCGAGCACCACGACGCCAATCAGCAATAACTGGATATCGCGATAAAAAGGCAGCCCTTTTTCGCTGGAGTGAGAGCCGTCAGCGGCATTTTTACCCGTGCCGTCAGGAATCGCTTTGATGGCGATGAAGATAGGAGTGATAGCTACCAGCGCCGCCAGCAGAATATGCGCGGTTGCCGGGACGCTGAAGGCGGTAAGCATCATCCCGACTCCTGCGCCCGCCAGCGTTCCGAGGCTGTAAAAACCATGCATCATCGGCAGCACGGTTTTATTCATTTCGCGTTCAACCGCCGCACCTTCGACGTTGATAGCCACTTCTGCTGCGCCAAAGCTGGCGCCAAACACGGCCAGACCAAATGCGAAAAGCCATGCCGAATTCAGCCAGAGTGCCACGCTGAGGATAGTCATTCCGATAACTGCACACGACATGGTGGTGCGGATCACTTTCCGCGTGCCAAATCGTTTCACCAGCCAGGCCGAACAAAGAATGCCACTCATCGAACCAATAGAAAGTCCAAACAGCACCGCGCCCATTTCGGCGGTAGAGATGGAGAGAATATCTCTGATGGCAGGGGTACGCGTTGCCCAGGAGGCCATTAATAATCCTGGTAAAAAGAAGAACGTGAACAGCGCCCAGGTGCGACGTCTTAAGGCTTTGCGTGATGAGATGCCAGTCATGAATTCGAGCCAAAGAAAAGAGGAAAGAAGACAACATTAGCAAGGTTGTGTACATTTGTACACAAATGCAAGAAGAGGAAATGCAGTGCGACGTGCAAACGATCCGCAGCGGCGGGAAAAAATAGTTCAGGCCACCCTTAAGGCGATAGTAATCCATGGTATTCATGGGGTTACACACCGTAAAATCGCTATGATTGCCGAGGTGCCACTGGGCTCAATGACCTATTATTTTGCAGGAATAGATGATCTGCTGTTGGAGGCATTCAGCTGTTTTACGCATACTATGTCTCAGCAGTACCAGGATTTTTTTGCCGACGTTGCTGATGCGCAGGCGGCCTGCCATGCGATTACCGATATGATTTACGGCTCCCAGGTCACAACGCCTGATAATATGGAGCTTATGTATCAGCTGTATGCTTTCGCCAGCCGTAATCCAGCGTTGAAAACGGTGATGCAGAACTGGATGCTACGCAGCCAACAAACGTTAGAGCAGTGGTTTGATCCGGTTACGGCGCGGGCGCTGGATGCGTTTATTGAAGGAATGACGCTGCATTTTGTCACGGATAAAAAACCGCTGCAGCGAGAAGATATTCTGATGATGGTGGAGCGTATTGCCGAATTGCCGCAAAGATAAAATCCTCAAAATGGTTTGTCGAGGCGGGTAACGGCCTGACGTAAAAAATCAATGACTTTTACCGCCTCTGGCGTCAACGGTCGGGCGGCTATTTTTACCGTCCCGACATCCATATAAGTAATAAAATCATCAATCGTTCTGTGCATGACGCGCAGACCATCCAGTGACCACGGGCGATACACCAGGTCGGATAAAATGGTTATCCCTCTGCCTTTTGCAACCAGACTTCTTATTGCTTCAAAAGAGTTGCTGCGAAAACTGATATTGGGCGTATAGCCACGCTGCTGCCAGTAATCGATAGCAGCGCATGGCGTGAAAAGCGGGTAAATTAGCTTACGGTGGCGCCCCCGGTAATATTCACCACTGTGGCGGTCATGGCGCTGGCATGGTCTGAAGCGAGAAAGGTTGTAACCTCAGCGATTTGTGCAAGCGTAGGCAGGCGCGCGAGCATAGTACTTTGCGCCGCCCCCCCTAACCATTGATCGACGGTTAACCCCATTGACTGTGCTTTAGCGGTGAAAATTTCTCCGGTATAGGAGCCTGCCGCTACAGCATCCACAATCGCATGCGAGCGCACGCCGACGACACGAATGTTTATTGGTCCTGTCTCGCTGGCGAGCGCCTTAATAAAAGCCTCAGTTCCTGCACAGCCGACGATATGGCCGAGATGCCCGGGCATCGCCATCGGGGCTGCGGGCGCAACGATGGTGAGAATAACGCCCGCTCGATTGCCGCCCATGTGCGGCGTTACGGCTTTTGCGATATTGAACTGCGCCGCAAGAAAAGGGGTGATACCGCTCATAAACTCAGAGAGGGATAATGCATCGATGCGCTTGCCCTGTTCATGCATAAAGCCGGTCGCGTTAACTACCACATCTATTCCACCGGTTTGCTGCGCAAGTTGAGTAATTTGTTTTGATGCGTCGTGTTCGTCGAGTACATCGGTGATAAAGGTATCGACGGTACCGCCTGCTGTTCGGATAATACTGGCCGCCCAATCCAGCTTTTCCTGACGGCGCGCGCCCAGATACGCATGGGCGCCTTCGCGCGCCATAGTATGTGCAACTGCACGACCAATCGCGCCGCTGCCACCGAAGATCACTGCGACTTTGCCTGAGAGTAACATAGCAACCCCATCACCATTTAGCACAGAGTAAAGTATGTGCCATAACCGGCATGCTGCAAATTTAGTCTCAGATAGCTGAACTTAGAATTTATACTACAGAATCCTGATATAACTATTTTAAATTAAAGTATCTCATGATGAATGAGATAACTAAGGCTAGAAAACCTACACCTGCCACTGGTCCTTTTTCAGTATTTAACAGGAAAGTTGTGGTGATTCTGAATATACCGCCTAAGCCCAGAGGGGTAATGATTTTTACAAATACACCTAAAAGATAATTAAAGCCGATACAAAAAATTGTTAAAGCTCCTAGATTTAAAAGTAATAAAAACCAAGGGGATAGAATAGGTTTTTTGATGCCAATACGCATTAGGATTACGCCGATGACAACCATTGATAATGATAGCAGGATAGGTCTTATACCAACGATAATGTATTCAACAGTCTTCCCGATATCGTTATCAACATTACTCTGCACACCTGAAAAATACTCTCTTAACTTCCTGTTTAGAAGTTTTCTATGAGACTTAGGCATGAAGTAATCCCACCCCATAAAAATTGCTGCTGTGATCTGGCAAGCCAAAATAGTTTCGTTACTGAAAGTCATCAAACTGTCCTGAGTCACTTTTATATTTATGTACGAAAGACTATACAACGACATAAGAGGACACAACACCTAAAAAGAATCTATGTAGAGATCTTTAAAATTAGGCCCAAGCATCCAACTAAAGAAACAATGCAATACGTGCTGCAAAATTTGCGCGGGAATCGTTGCCTCGTGGCGCTCGCAGAGAGAGAAGTCGACAAATGTCAGCAAATATGGACCAACTGATCGTACAGATTGGGCTATGACTCCCCTGAGGCAGTACAGTAACAGTCATTCGTTAGATGGGTTTGAATTTCAGGCAACAAAAAACCCATTTATGTAAATGGGTTAGTAAAAACAATAACTTGTAAGATAATTAATAAGTTAGTTTGGTGGTAAAATGTGGCGATTACGGGGCATTGCCAACCGCTGCCGCCACATTGTCGCCACTTGGCAATGTTGCCAACGGGTTAAAGCGAAGGGCCGTTTCAAGGTGGTCGGGGGCCAGATGAGCATAGCGCATGGTCATTTTTATATCGTGGTGGCCTAGGATTTTCTGGAGGGCAAGAATGTTTCCACCAGACATCATAAAGTGTGCTGCGAACGTATGACGCAGAACGTGGGTAAGCTGTCCGCGTGGAAGTACAATAGAGGTTTTCTCCATCACAGATAAAAACTGGAAGTAGCAGTCAGTAAAGAACTTGAAACCATCCAAGGTTATTATTTCCTCATACAGCTCTTTGCTGATCGGTATGCTGCGGTTCTTTTTGCCTTTGGTCCTGACGAAAGTAATGCGGTACTTAGTTACCTGGGAGCGTGTGAGGTTCACAGCTTCGCGCCAGCGTGCTCCGGTACTCAGACAGATTTTAACGACCAGAGCGAGAAGGGCGCTTTGGCGTTGGCAGTCATTCAGAAGTTCTGTGATTTGTTCATGCGTCAGCCAGGCCATTTCCTTTTCCGATATGGTGAACTTGCGCATGTTTTCCAAAGGGTTTGGTGCTGTCCATTCACCGAGTCGGGCCAACTCGCTAAAAACACCACTCAGATAACTTTGCTCCAGATTGATAGTGACTGGGCTGGCACCTTTCTTCCACTTCTCGCTAAAGTAGATTTCACCCGTCAGGCGTTTGTCGCGGTAATGAGCGAATAATTTCGAGTTGAGATCAGTAGCGAGAGGGTTTCCGAGTGCATCGACCATCAGGACCAACTTGTCGTAAACATGCTCACCAGCAGTCAGGGATTTGCCGTGCAGTTTGAACCAGAGTTCAACTACGTCTTTCAGAGTTCGGCGATCTACCGATTCACCCAGCCAGGGCTTAGCTTCAGTTTCCTCCATTGTGTGCCGTTCAAATGCTAACGCTTCACCTTTAGTGGCGAATTGTTTACGTACGCGGCGTCCGCTGCGGCCCGCAGGATAGCATTCACAAATCCATTTTCCAGTGTTGAGTTTTCGTACAGTCATAAAAAAGCCCTCATATCTGAGGGCTAAATTTAACTGTATATTTAAACAGTAATCAATGTATGATTAACGTAAATCATACATGCTACGCAACTATTAGTTCTTCATTTTCTTTGGTAACTAAATTGCGTTCATTTTCGATGGCTAAAGATTCTCTGTATTCTTTAGCTTCAGCAAATATTGTCCAATGTGCATTGATGTTCATACTATCAATCGTGGATTTAATATCCTTAATGCCAACATTGAAAAATTCTTTACGGGAGTTAACTTTGTTCAATTGCTTGTCATTGAACACTTTGTGCAGGTGATTTTCTAATGATGGTGCGTCTTCACTGTAAATCATTGCATGTACATCGAATGAGAATGGAACACTAGCATCACCAAGTTCACGTACACGATCCAATGGTTCAAGACGGCGTGTCATGCCGATTTTGTATACGTCTTCGCCGAAGGACCCGATGTTACTAATTACGTAAACATGACCTGAGCGTGTTTGTTGCGCCATGGAAATAGCTCGTTGGTTTTTGGCTTCAGCTTCTTCATATTTAGCTTGCAGTTCAGCTAGTTTTTGCTCAAGGACTAAGCGTTGCTCTTCGCCTGCGAGCATTAATTCTTTGGTCGCTTTATCAATAGCCTGTTGAATTGCTTTCTCTTCTTTTTCTGCTTCTTTTATTGCTTTTTCATACTCCCTGCGCGCTTTTTCTTCTTCGCGTAATTGTTCTTTAATTCGTCTTTGCTCCTCCTTTTCTTCAAGCATAATTTCATTTACCGCAACACCCCATTTTAGTTCATTTAGGCGGGATTGAAGGTAGATATCGGTAATCTGAGCAGATCTAAAAGCTGAACCGTTATAGTTCACCAGTTGAAAAGCATCCTTAATCTCTTGAGAAAGCTTCCCGAAATTGTTGTGCTTGATTTTAGAGAGGACACTATCAACTTTTCCATTAAAAGCATCCAGTACAAAATTAACTGCAGTATTTCGTCTGTTAGTCTCAACGTAGTCACAGCTTGCTGCCTTACCGGTTTTGATAAGAGATTTAGTTAACTCTCTGGCTTTTTGAAGCTCCTTGCCCGCGTCGGTAAATTCATAATTGTCTGCTAGTTCATCTAGTACGCTACGGTTTGGAACTATCCATTCATCACCATACCCATCAATTTTATTTTTCATGGACTTGGCTACCGCCTGATAGGTTTCAGCAAATTCTTTTGCTTCGTATGCAGAGCCTGCAATTTCTTTTGCCCTAATTTCTGCATCTGAAATTATCTTCATGGCATTATCATTGGCATTTGATATTAATTCATTTGCTTTGCTATTTGCATTATCTAATCGTTCTTTTGCTTTTAATCGAGTCTCTCGAGCATCTTTTGTTATGGATACCGCTTCACTATTTGCATTGCTTATTGTTAAGCGGGCTTGATTGTTTGCTTCGATGATAATTTTATTTGCTGCAGTTTGAGCTTCGTTAATTTTATCTTTTGCTTCTGCATCAGCTGTTTTTATCTTTTTCTCAGCATCTAACACAGCATTATGCAACTCTTCATATTGCCATAATGGAGCTGCTCTACCTTCCAACTCTGAGTAATCACGTATAGCTTGGGCTAAGTTTTCTTGACTTTCACTCAATTGATTCGAAAGAGCTACATTGCTAACGGTAAGAGTATCAATCTCTGCTTTGTGTCTTTTGCTCTTCTTGAATAAAATGACAGCAAGGATAGGAGCTAGTATAGCTAACAAGAAAACTACAATAAGAAATAAATCCATTTCTAAATCCTTTTACTTAATCAATGTGAAACAGTTGTGCTTCTTACCTTGGCAATCACTTCTATATCAGAAAAAGCACATTCAAAACTATTTTCAGTAGTAGAAACTTTAATCATGCCTTTTGGTAGCCTTGTAATTAATCTTACTGAATAGGTTCCATCAATATCGATCAACCAGTGACCATCCAGCACATCAGTAAATGTCTGCTCGCAAATATAGGTGTTTGAGCCATCAAGAACAGCAATCGGAGATGAGAGACCGTGTGGAAGGAATGACGAGTCAAAAACGTATGAGCCATCTTCAACCATTTTTCCTGCAGCAAGGCGGAACTTTGCGATCTCTTCAGTACATGCTTTTTGAAATATTTGCTTAGGACCTTTCCCGGTAGTTAACCAATGGAGTGAAATCCCTGTTTCAATAGCGCATTGGATTATCCAGTCTGCAGGAAAGGTATCCCGCATATATCTGTTAGCTAAGGTGCTTTTTGACACTTCTAAGTGATCAGCTAAAGCCTGCCGCGTTGTAAATCCATAAGCTTCTACCAATCTTTCAATCGCAGCCTTACCACCCTGATTGGGATTTATTTTGATCTCATTTGGGTACTTTGATGTTGACATATCTCTTATGCGATCCTAGTATCAGTTTTGTTCCCATTTGGGTACTTATCACGATTACTACCGGCTCACCACAAGCCAATAGGAGATGTTGCATCATGACCCCTAACATTTCAATCACTCTGAATACACCCCACGTCACAATTGAACGCTACAGCGAGCTAACAGGACTGCCTGTAGACACCATTAACGACATGCTTGCTGATGGTCGTTTGCCTCGCCACCGTCTGCGTAAGGACAAGAAGCGAGAGAAAGTGATGATTAACATTGTCGCACTGACCGTAGATGCGCTCTCAGATTGCAATGTAACCATTAATTAGTTCCATTCTGAGATATAGCGGAGCATTTGACTATGTTTGACTATCGCATTTCTAAACATCCACACTTTGACGAGGCCTGCCGGGCTTTCGCGTTGCGTCACAACATGGCGAAGCTGGCAGAACGCGCAGGAATGAATGTCCAGACGCTGCGCAATAAGCTGAACCCGGAGCAACCGCATCAACTTACGCCGCCGGAGATCTGGCTGCTGACTGATATCACAGAAGACTCAACGCTGGTTGACGGTTTTCTGGCTCAAATCCATTGCCTGCCGTGCGTGCCATTGAATGAAGTGGCAAAAGAGAACCTACCGCATTACGTCATGAGTGCAACTGCGGAGATTGGGCGTGTAGCTGCAGGCGCAGTATCCGGTGATGTGAAAACCAGTGCAGGCCGCCGCGATGTGATCAATAGCATCAACTCTGTTACGCGCCTTATGGCACTCACTGCAGTTTCATTGCATGCGCGTTTGCAGGCGAATCCGGCGATGGCAAACGCAGTAGATACCGTGACGGGCCTGGGCGCTTCGTTCGGTCTGATCTGAGGTGGTTATGCTGACTAAAGAACCATCTTTTGCATCACTGCTCGTTAAGCAAAGTCCTGCAATGCACTGCGGTCATGGCTGGATTATGGGGAAGGATGGCAAGCGCTGGCACCCGTGCCGCTCTCAGGATGCGCTGCTGGCTGAGCTGTCCACTAAAAAGCAGGGGAAACCATGGCTATTGAAGGCGATGCTGCGACTGTTCCGCTAAGCGCTGGCCTCCGTCTTAATGGGTTAAATCACATCGCGGAATTAAGGGCGAAAGTGTTTGGCTTAAATATTGATTCAGAACTGGAGCGCTTTATTAGCGATATGCGGGACCAACGGGATATTAACCATGAGCAGAATAAACGCGCACTAGCCGCAATATTCTTTATGGCAAAGATTCCGGCGGAACGTCATAGCGTCAATGTTAGTGAGCTGACGACTGACGAAAAGCGGGAGCTGATTAAAGCAATGAACCATTTCCGTACAGTTGTGAGTTTATTTCCAAATCGGCTAGCCATGCCGAACTAATTCACAACCGAAATTAAAGGCGTAAACCCGCCGGGCATCTTATTGCCCAAATTCAGGAGAAACAACAATGCGAAATATTGAAACCCGAATCACCAAAACAGGACCAGATGATGCTGGCCTTAACCAGATGCTGACTGATGCGCGCATGGAAGAACGCCGTGCACGTGCTGCGGTAATGGCAGCCCGTCTTGATAGCCTGGCTTGCCATATCACGTCACGCCAGCTTAATCACGTTGAAGCGGCGGAGCTGCTGCGTATTGCGGCTGAAAACATTCAGAACGAAGCGCAGGAGATCCACTGATGGCTGATTCAATGGACCTTGTACAGCAGCGCGTTGAAGAAGAACGTCAGCGCCACATCCACACCGCCCGCAACAGAACGCTGGGCGTTTCCCGTGTGCTTTGCATTGATTGTGATGCACCGATCCCGCCAGAACGTCGCCGCGCTATTCCGGGTGTGCAGTGCTGTGTCACTTGTCAGGAGATTGCGGAGCTGAAAGGCAAACATTACGTAGGCGGTGCTGTATGAGCACTATCCTGAAATGGGCGGGAAATAAAACCGCAATAATGCCGGAACTGATTAAACACCTTCCTGCGGGCCCGCGATTGGTTGAACCTTTTGCGGGTTCCTGTGCTGTGATGATGGCGACAGACTATCCTCATCATCTTGTCGCGGATATTAATCCAGACCTGATTAATCTTTATCAGGTGATTAAGAATGATGTTGAATACTTCATCAAAGAGGGCCGATACCTTTTTGAAGCCCGTAATGATTCAGAGGCATATTATAAGACGAGACAGGAGTTTAACTTGCGCCATGGTGGCGCAATTGAACGCGCATTGTATTTCTTATATTTAAATCGCTATGGTTATCGCGGACTGTGTCGCTATAACTTGAACGGTTATTTTAATGTTCCTTACGGTAATTATAAAAAACCGTACTTCCCTGAAAACGAAATACGTGCATTTGCAGAAAAAGCAAAACGCGCGACGTTTATCTGCGCCAGTTATGACGAAACGCTGGCACTTCTGCAGACGGGTGATGTGGTTTATTGTGATCCACCATATGACGGCACGTTTAACGGATATCACACCGCTGGTTTTACAGAGGATGATCAGTACCATCTGGCGTCTATTCTTGAACGCCGGTCATCAGAAGGCCATACGGTTATCGTGTCCAACAGCGATACGTCTCTGATCCGTTCGCTTTATCGTGATTTTACCCGCCATCGTATAACCGCTAAGCGCAGCATGGGCGTATCAGCCGGTGATGGTAAAA
Source organism: Citrobacter sp. Cu096 (assembly GCF_030332285.1). NCBI lineage: Bacteria > Pseudomonadati > Pseudomonadota > Gammaproteobacteria > Enterobacterales > Enterobacteriaceae > Citrobacter > Citrobacter sp. Cu096. Next base: position 1,901,574 of record NZ_JAOWID010000030.1, on the reverse strand, counting down.
CTGCAGTAGAAATTATCGCCACAAAATCAGCATGTTGGTTTGGTGTTGATTTGGCCTCTGGTCCTGATGTCTCGGTGGAAACTGAGGTGCGGGCGTGGCAGTGAGTAAATTCACATCACATCATGCACAAACCACCGGCGGCTCGAATGAGGCCGCCGTGGCCTTTCCATGGAATACCCCAAAAAAGGCGGTTAACCCGTATCTGGAACCGGCGGAAGTAGCGCCGGAGTCTGCGCTTTCAAACCTCATCACTCTGTACGCTGCGGATAACGAGCAGGAGCATCTGCGGCGTGCGGCGCTGAGTGATAAGGTTTGGGAACGTTATTTCTTCAATGAATCCCGCGATCCTGTCCAGCGTGAAATAGAGCAGGATCAGCTGATTAGCCATGCAAAAATGGCCCGCGAACAGCAGCGCGTTAATCCCGATTTGGTGATTATTGCCGATGTAAACGCCATGCCTGCCCATATCAGCAAGCCTCTGCTGGAGCGGATTAAATACTTCCATAGCCTGGGCAGGGCTAAAGCTTATTCCCGCTATCTGCGCGAAACAATCAGACCGTGTCTTGAGCGGCTGGAGCGCATGCGTGACAGCCAGGTGTCTGCGTCTTTCCGGTTCATGGCGAGCCAGGACGGGCTGGAGGGGTTACTGGTACTGCCTGAAATGAGTCAGGATCAGGTCAAACGTCTGTCCACGCTGGTTGCGGCACATATGAGCATGTGCCTTTATGCTACCTGTGGTGATCTGTTTGTTGCTGAAGATGTAAAACCAGAAGAAATCCGCCAGGCATGGGAAAGGGTTGCTGCAGAAGCCATGCGCCTTGAGGTTATCCCGCCTGCCTTTGATAAGTTGCGCCGCAAAAAGCGCCGCTGCAAGCCGGTGCCTTATGAGCTTATCCCGCCGTCGCTGGCGCGCATGCTGTGCGCGGACTGGTGGTATCGCAAATTGTGGCAGATGCGCTGTGAGTGGCGGGAGGAACAACTGCGCGCCGTCTGCCTAGTCAACAAGAAAGCGTCCCCGTATGTCAGCTATGAAGCCGTGATACACAAACGCGAGCAGCGCCGAAAATCGCTGGAGTTCTTCCGCTCGCATGAGCTGGTCAACGAAGACGGTGACACGCTGGATATGGAAGATGTGGTGAACGCCAGCAACAGCAACCCGGCGCACCGCCGTAATGAAATGATGGCCTGCGTCAAAGGGCTGGAGCTGATCGCGGAAATGCGCGGAGACTGCGCAGTGTTCTATACCATCACCTGCCCGTCACGCTTCCACGCAACCCTCAACAACGGCAGACCTAATCCGAAGTGGACCAGCGCCACTGTCCGGCAGAGCAGTGACTATCTGGTTGATACGTTCGCTGCTTTCCGCAAGGCAATGCACAAGGCGGGTCTGCGCTGGTATGGCGTCCGCGTGGCAGAGCCGCACCATGACGGCACCGTGCACTGGCATCTTCTGTGCTTCATGCGCAAAAAAGACCGCCGTTCCATCACTGCGATGCTGCGCAAGTTTGCCATTCGTGAAGACCGCGAGGAGCTGGGCACCAATACCGGGCCGCGCTTCAAGTCCGAGCTAATCAACCCGCGCAAGGGTACACCGACCAGCTACATCGCCAAATACATCAGCAAGAACATCGACGGGCGCGGGCTGGCTAAAGAAATCAGCAAAGAAACCGGCAAATCACTGCGTGACAGTGCCGAGCATGTCACCGCCTGGGCGTCACTGCACCGTGTTCAGCAGTTCCGTTTCTTTGGTATTCCGGGGCGTCAGGCATACCGCGAGCTGCGCTTGCTTGCTGGTCAGGCGGCGAGAGTGCAGGGTGAACGCAAAGCGGGTGCGCCGGTACTGGATAACCCGCGTCTGGATGCGGTACTGGCAGCTGCAGATGCGGGTTGCTTTGCCACCTACATCATGAAGCAGGGCGGTGTACTGGTGCCCCGCAAGCATCACCTTGTCCGCACGGCTTATGAGCTTAACGACGAACCGAGCGCCTACGGCGATCACGGTATCCGTATCTATGGCATCTGGTCCCCGATTGTAGAGGGCAAGATTTGCACGCACGCGGTGAAGTGGAAAAAGGTTCGCAAGGCCGTTGACGTTCAGGAGGCGGCAGCCGACCGGGGCGCTTGCGCCCCTTGGACTCGTGGCAATAACTGTCCCCCTGTTGAAAATCTGAACAAATCAGGGGGTGATTTACCTGATATTAAAACCATGGATGAGAAGGAGCTGCAGGAATATCTCCACAACATGGGCCAGAAGGAACGGCGAGAGCTGACAGCCAGGTTGAGACTGGTAAAACCGAAGCGGAAAAAAGCATACAAACAGCGTATTTCGGAGCAGCAGCGCCTGCAGCTTCAGGCAGAACTGACTGCCAGAGGGTTTGAAGGTAGTGCATCGGAGATTGATTTGCTTTTGCGTGGCGGCAGTATTCCATCTGGAGCTGGGATGCGAATTTTTTACCGAAACCAGCGGCTGCAGGAAGATGATAAATGGCGGCAGTGGTACTAAGACTGCTGTTTAACATTTCGTGCTTTATTGACTGGCGTCAGTGCATCCAATTAACTGACAAAAAACAGTTTTACATTTTTCCGTTCCTACTATACTGTTTATATAAACAGTGGATATATATACAGATGTTGTATGTCCGTGTAATGATAGGAGGGAAGATGCAGGACTATCTTTTGGAGTCATTGAAGCTCCAGCGTATTGATTTTTTTATCAAGCTTGTAGCGGCTAGTGAGTGCAGCGACGAAGAAAAGCGGCTGGCTATCCAGTGGGTGTCAGAACTGACAGACGAGTTGATGGCGAAAATTCGCAGCCATGAATACAGCCGGTCAATGGACGTTACCAGTTAGAGGGAATCTGTATGCGCATTGAAATAATGATCGATAAAGAGCAGAAGATTAGCCAGTCCACACTGGAAGCCCTTGAATCCGAGCTTTACCGTAATTTGCGCCCTCTGTATCCCAAAACAGCAATTCGTATCCGTAAGGGCAGCGCCAATGGTGTTGAGTTGAGCGGGATAAAACTGGATGAGGACAAAAAGCGAGTGATGGAAATAATGCAGCAGGTCTGGGAGGACGACAGCTGGTTACATTAGTGAACGTTGCGGACGATAAAACTGGTTTTTACCGTCCGCAAGGTTGAACAACGAGCCACGCGAGGCGTTAGAAATTGTCTTTGTTAGTGCCTACTTCTCATAAGAGGCACTATATATGCTAAATGCTGCGCGTTAAGGCAGAAACATCTTGCACGATTAGGCGCAATGAACTTAAGTTAAGTAACACAACCAACAGTGAAAACGGTTGTCTTAGTTATAAGGAATTTGCTGTTGTGGTTGTTGGTGACGAAGTGTACACTTCCGCGCCATGTAAAAAGGAGGAGTTATGTCAAATATCGCCGCATTGAGGCTGGGTAATCCAGTTGAACGTTTGGCACGGGTTCTAAAAGAGAACCAGGACAAGCTCAATCTGAGTAAAGATGGTTTTGTGTCCGTAGATTTGTCCAACGAAGAAGCTATGAAGGCCATCAGAGAACAGATGGATAAGCTTGAAGGCATCAAAACGAACACTGTTAAAGCAAAACATTATTACAGAACCCGATAATGGCAACATTACTTTTAGCAGTGATTTTGGTTAGCGGTTTTTTATATGTAAACCTATCACTTTCAACACGATACAGATATAAGCGTTCCAATGGCTGGGACGCTTATTTTTTTGTGGCTGCATGGGGGATCGTGTTTTTCCTTGCTGGCGGCTTCCTTACCTTTGCTCTTAACATCAGTGGTGGGTTTCGCTGGCTTTCCAATGCGTTGAACCTGACCCCCGACAGCTTTAACGGGATGCTATCCACCACAACCGATAAATCCCAGCGTATCAATGAAATTAAGCAGATTGCATGGGTTGTGATTTCAATAGTACTGGCGGCCCTGTTCGGTTGGCTTAACAAACGGCGTACTTCAAAAGGTGATCGCCGTTGGGATGCACTGGCAAAGGCCGTGGGGAACAATGCTTTTGAATCACTGCTCATGGAAGCATCAGCGCGCCAGTTTCCTATCATCGCTACACTTTCATCACGCAAAATCTATGTAGGTCTGGTGACTTGCCCTGCACTGGAAAATGGGTTGTCGGAACATCTTGAAATTCTTCCCCTGCTTAGCGGCTATCGTGATAAAGATGATCTCACGATAAGTATCACGACTAATTACCATCAGCACTATCTTGAAAGTGGCGTGATTGGTGGAATGTCGCGCCTGAATATTCAGGATTTTCGTGTGCTGATCCCAAAAGATGAAGTTGAAACTATCTCGTTCTTTGATACTGAAGCGTACAATAAATTTAAAGAAGATGAAGCGCGAGACAGAAAAGACTGCCGTAAGCTGGGTGGCAAAAAGACATCAACCCGCAGGCGAAGGACTGTAGATGATGCGGAACAGAGTAGTGCATGACTATGCCGCATGAAACTGCATGATCGTTTGAGGATCGTTTTTACTGAGGCCCGCCAGAACTGGCGGGCTTTTGCTTATGTCATGCAGGCGCATGAAAACCACTACATAAAGCGGGCAGGCGTGGCGGGGATACGAGCGCGCGCAATGAGTGTTTATACCAAAATCTTGTCTTATGATATCTTTATCGGATTACTCTGGAAGTTCTATAGCGTCATAAAGGATTTTTTGAATGAACGAAAAACTAACTGAATTAAAAGAGAAACTAGATAATTTACATACAACACTTAATGGTCTTGTATTCCCTGTAGAGGATTTTATAAACCTTGGGCCGTACACATTTCCTTTTTTGCATAAAGAGGATCTTATAGAACTACCAAAAATGTTATCTGATAGAATTAATCAGATGCAGGAATTTGCACCATCTTCAGATGATATTGCAGTAATTGATGCTCTCATTTACACTCTGGACCATGCGCAGCAAAATATTAATCATATAAACAATGGTAACGCAGCAGTTCAACAGACAGCTATACCATCTTATATTATTTCAATGTTATATATATCTTATAGGATTAATGACCTTTTTTCATTTGAAAGGTTGAAAGATAGAAATTTATTGCCAAAGCAAATATTACGCAGATTAGAATTATATAATTCAGGTATGTCTGCAATTGAGGCTAAAACTGGTAATATAGAAGAAAAAATTAAAACTATAAATGAAGCATATGATGCAGCTGAAAATCTACCGACAACAGTAAAAATGCTTCGTGAAACGAATGATGAAGTTAAAAATGTTTATAATAGCGCAGTTGAGCATTGTAGAAATATTAATGGCATGCTTAAAGAAACTGAAGAGAGTTCCAAAATTGTAGATGAGGCCAGACAGGAAATTTTGGCGTTAAAAGAGAATGCAACCAAAGATGCAAAAGATTATTTACACTCTCTAAGTGAAGAAGCTCAAGGTTATATTAATAAATGTGAAGAAGCGTTTAGAACTACTACTTCAAAAGGTTTGGCTGGGGCATTTCAAGATAAAGCAGAAAAATTAAACCGGAGCATACGCTGGTGGGTGGGTGGACTAATAGGGGCGTTGGTTGCAGGTGCTGCTGTTGGTTATACGCGTTTACACGCTCTCGAAGCATATTTGTCAAATCCTGACTCATCAGGTATAAAGTTAACTATTCAACTTTTACTCTCCATTTTAAGTGTTGGGGCACCATTATGGTTTGCTTGGTTAGCAACTAAACAAATTGGTCAGCGATTCAGATTGGCTGAGGATTATGAATTCAAGGCCTCAGTATCCAAAGCTTACGAGGGATATAGAAGAGAAGCTGTCCAACTTGATAGCGATTTTACCCAAAGGTTATTTGGTAATGCACTCACTCGACTGGAAGAACCGCCATTAAGATTTGTTGAAGAAGCTACCCATTCATCGCCTATAATGGAAATGTTATCATCGGAAAATTTTAAGAATTTCTTGGCAAATAGTGGTGATAAAATTGACTCAGTTTTAGAAGGGGCTGGCCTTTCTAGAAAAGGTAAAGTAGAACAAACGCGCCAATTGAATAAGGAAGTGACTCAGCCTGTAAATGAAACTTCAAACAAAACAGAAAATGATTAAAAAAAGGGGGCGTTAGCCCCCTATTTCATCAAAGTATATACTCGTTGAAATTAATTACATCATCATCTAACCAAGTGTTCAGTTCCAGTATTTTTTTTTGTAATGGTATTAGCTCATTTCTAACAAATACTTTGCTTGCCTTCTCCACGTCACCAAACCCCCCGACATTGCTCGGCATAATCCCCATCATCTGCGGTGGTACGCGGTGCGCTGCCATCATGTCATCGCGGCTGACGTTCTTGATGTTCAGAAATTCATCTTTCGCCGCAACTTCCGACAACGGGATGATCTGGATGCCGTCCTTTTTACCGTTGGGCGAATACATAAACAGGTTGCGGAAGTTGCCCGGTCCTTTGGCGCTTTTCATTGCCTGGCGGATATTGTTCACGTCCTCTTGATTCTGTGCTGCATCGGTCATATACATGATAAAACCAGCATGACTGCCGTTGATGTAATACTTCCGGCGGAACAGCGTGGCGGATTCGTTGAGCAGGGTTGATGGAATGGCGGAGAGATAGCCGGGTAGCCCGTAAATCTCCTGGTTAATATCCGGCTCCAGCAGATGAAAGATGTTGCCTTGTGTAAATTCATAGGGCTGCGTGGTCAGGCCATACTGCACAAACCAGTAGGTGTCGAGATCCACGCCGCGGCGTGTGTACTTCGCCAGTGCAGGCTCCAGTGAGAGAATGCCGCCAAGCCGGTTGGTGCGCTTTTCCAGATAGGCGTTACCGAATACCAGATAATCCTGTACGAAACGGGCAAAAGCCTGTTGGCTGAGTAGGCGGTGCGGGATGTAGGTACTGCTGAGAATGTCACGCTTAACAGCAATCGGTGAGCTGTGATGCACGGCGGCGCGATAGGTCCGTGCCAGTCCGTCAAAACTCACCGGAGGTTCATACCATCTGTCCATCTGTACGCATTCCACATAGTCCAGCAGTTCTCGGCGGTCCAGTACCGGGATCGGATCGCCAAAGCTGAACGCTTCGGCGTGAGTTGTATTCTTCTGCTGTTCGGCTTCCTGCATTGTTGCGGTGCTGGTCAGGGCGTCGTGTTCACTCATCAAAAAATCTCCACAATGTTGCTGGTATTGGCGGATTCGCCCTGTAGCGGTTCGTTAAACAGTGCGTGCATCGTTGCCCAGGCCAAATCTGCGTGACTGGCTTCTTCGCTGCGGCTGGCTTCGTAGGTAGGGCGGTTGCCGCTGGCGGTGGTGGCCCGGCGGATAGCCATAAAGGACTGCGCAATGTCGGTGTGTCCGGCGTCAAACTCCAGACGGCGGTGGCTGATGATGTCGTAGGCCTTGAGCACCAGGGCGTTTTTGACGTTGGGGTTGTAGACAAACTCCCGCACGGCAGGAAAGAACGCTTTCACGTTTTCGTAGACACCGTGACCGACGCCGGTCGAGTCGATGCCGATATAGGTCACGTTGTACTGCTGCGTCAGTTTTTTAATGGCGTCAGCCTGGGCGCGGAAGTCCATCCCGCGCCACTGGTGTCGCTCCAGAATGCGGAACTTGCCGCCCGGCACGGTTGGCGGTGCCACCACCACGCACCCGGCACTGTCACCGTTCTGCGTGCCTTTAGCCGGGTCGTATCCGATCCAGACTTCGCGCCAGCCAAACGGGCGCAGCGCCAGCGCCTGAAAATCGGTCCAGACTTCCCAACTGTCCACCATGCACGCCTGCAGCTCGCTGAGCGGGAATACTGACGCCAGATCGTCAATAAATTCGCACATCAGCAGGTTCTGGTATTCGTCCGGGCTGTACTCCATGCGCAGCTGGTCGAGGTCAAACAGGTTACAGCCGCCGCGCACCGCATCCTCCACGGTGACGATCTGGCGGTATTGTCCGTCAGGGCAGAGCAGGCCGTGCGCAAGGTTGCTGTGGGTCAGGTCAATATCCACCTTGTCCGCTTTGGCACGGCCCCGGTTAAACAGCGCGCCGGACCAGAACGGATAGGCACTGTGGGTCAGGCTGGACGGCGTGGAGAAGTAGGTTTGTCGCCATTTCTTGTGAATGGCCATACCGGAGGCAACCTTGCGCAGCTCCTGGAATTTCGGTATCCAGAAATATTCATCCAGGTACAGATTGCCGTGGTAGCTCTGCGCCGTGCGGGCGTTGGTGCCGAGGAAGTACAGGCACGCGCCGTTGCTGAGCGTCATCGGGTCGCCTTTCAGCTCAACATCCACCTCTTTTGCAAAGTCGATGATGTACTGCTTAAAGACGTGCGCCTGCGCCTTACTGGCTGAGAGGAAGATCTGGTTGCGCCCGGTGGTGATGGCATCAATCAGCGCTTCGCGGGCAAAAAAGTATGTTGCCCCAATCTGACGTGATTTAAGCAGGTTGCGAATGCGGTGTTTTACGCCTGCCTGCCACCAGTGGCGCTGATATTCAAACATGCCGTTGCGGAAGATTTCTTCCAGCTTTTCGGTCTGTTCATCAGTGAAGACATTCTTTTCGGGCTGGCGGCGTGGACCTTTGTTACGGTTAGCGACGTTCGGGTTTAAGTCAGCTTCGTTCCCGCCATCGTTAAATTTACCGATCCGGGCGTGGCGCTCTGACTGGCGCGCCAGCAGGTCAATTTCCTTGAAGTCTTTCCCTTCTTTCTGCTCCTTCATGATGAGCTGGCAGTAACGTGCGGCGGTGGTGAGCTGCATCTGATCCAGCGGCCCATAGTCGCCCCACTTGTCGCGTTTTTTCCAGCTGTGAACGGTTGCAACTTTTTCGCCCAGCATTTCAGCAATGCGGGCTACGCGGTATCCCTGAAAGTACAGCAGCATGGCCTGCCGACGGGGATCGAGGTCTGCGGGGGTCAGTGTCGTGTTCATGGCCCAAACATACGGCCTTGTATGGCGGCTTTCCCCGGCTGCGTTTTGTGTGGTTTACCGTACAAATACAGCGCGTTGTCTCACTCCCCCCATCACCGCAAACATAAGGCTCCAGTAAGTTATTTCTAACGGAGCATGGCTCATGACAGTGAAAGCAAAGCGTTTCCGTATCGGGGTGGAAGGTGCCACCACTGACGGGCGCGAGATCCAGCGTGAATGGCTGGTACAGATGGCTGCCAGCTACAACCCGACGGTCTATACCGCGCTGATTAACCTTGAGCACATCAAGTCTTATCTGCCGGACAGCACCTTTAACCGCTACGGCAGGGTGACGGGGCTGGTTGCAGAAGAAATCCAGGACGGCCCGCTGGCGGGCAAGATGGCACTTTATGCCGATATCGAACCCACTGACGCCCTGGTGGAACTGGTGAAAAAAGGCCAGAAGCTTTTCACCTCCATGGAGGTCAGCACTAAGTTTGCCGACACCGGCAAAGCCTACCTTGTGGGGCTGGGTGCGACAGACGATCCTGCGAGCCTTGGCACCGAAATGCTGGCTTTCAGCGCCAGCGCCGCACATAACCCGCTGGCAAACCGTAAGCAGAACCCTGAAAACCTGTTTTCGGAAGCGGTTGAAACGCTGATCGAACTTGAAGAAGCCCAGGACGAAAAGCCATCCCTCTTTGCCCGCGTCACCGCGCTGTTCACCAAAAAAGAGCAGACCGACGATGCGCGATTCTCTGATGTGCATAAAGCCGTGGAGCTGGTCGCTACTGAGCAGCAGATCCTGAGCGAGCGCACTGATAAATCCCTGTCCGATCAGGACCAGCGCCTTTCTGAGCTGGAGTCCTCCCTGCAGGAGCAGCAGACCGCCTTTGCCGAGTTACAGCAGCAGCTGAGCCGTGAAGACAGCCGCAAAGATTACCGCCAGCGCGCGCCGGGCGGTGACACACCGGCAGGCACCCTGACCAATTGCTGATGGAGCATAAAACCCGATGAAAAAGAAAACCCGCTTTGCCTTTAACGCTTACCTGCAGCAACTGGCGCGCCTGAACGGTGTGGAAGTTGAAGAACTGTCCAGCAAGTTTACCGTGGAGCCGTCCGTGCAGCAGACGCTGGAAGACCAGATCCAGCAGTCCGCTGCTTTCCTGACGCTGATTAACATCACGCCGGTCACTGAGCAGTCAGGGCAGTTGCTGGGGCTGGGCGTGGGCAGCACCATTGCCGGAACCACCGATACCACCACCAAAGAGCGTGAGCCTACCGATCCGACGCTGATGGAAGACGTGGAATACAAATGCGAGCAGACCAACTTTGATACGGTGCTGACCTACGCAAAACTGGACCTGTGGGCGAAATTCCAGGACTTCCAGGTGCGTATTCGCAACGCCATCGTCAAGCGTCAGGCGCTGGACCGCATCATGATCGGTTTTAACGGCGTGAAGCGCGCCAAAACCTCCAACCGTGCTGAAAACCCGCTGCTGCAGGACGTCAATAAAGGCTGGCTGCAGAAAATCCGCGAAGACGCGCCGGATCACGTCATGGGCAGCAAAACCGCAGAAGACGGCACCACTACTGCAGAACCGGTAAAAGTAGGTCCGGGTGGTAAGTATGTAAATCTTGACGCGGTGGTGATGGATACCGTCAACGAGCTGATCGATGTGGAGTATCAGGATGATGACGAACTGGTTGTTGTCTGCGGACGTGAACTGCTGTCTGACAAGTATTTCCCGCTGGTCAACAAAGAGCAGGACAACAGCGAGAAAATCGCCGCCGATCTGATCATCAGCCAGAAACGCATGGGCGGCCTGCAGGCTGTGCGCGCGCCTTTCTTCCCGGCAAATGCCCTGCTGATCACCCGTCTGGATAACCTGTCCATCTACTGGCAGGAAGACACCCGCCGCCGTTCAGTTATCGACAACCCGAAACGCGACCGGATTGAAAACTTTGAATCCGTCAACGAGGCGTATGTGGTCGAGGACTACCGCTGCGCGGCACTGGTGGAAAATATCGAAATCGGTGATTTCACCCCGCCTGCAGCAGAAACAGGAAACGGAGAGTAACGCATGAGCCTGAGTCCCGCACGGCAGCACCGCCTGCGCATTCAGGCCGAACAGGCCGCCCGTGAGGGCGGCAGTGTTCGCCATGCGTCGGGCTATGACCTGATGCTGCTGCAGCTGGCAGAAGACCGCCGCCGCCTCAAGGGCGTCCAGTCCACGGTGAAAAAGGCGGAAATCAAGGTGGAACTGCTGCCGAAATATTCCGCCTGGGCGGAGGGCGTGCTGGCTGCCGGAGGTGCGCAGCAGGATGACGTGCTGATGTACGTGATGCTGTGGCGTATCGACGCCGGTGATTATGCCGGTGCGCTCGAAATCGGGCGCCATGCGCTGCGCCATGGCTGGGTGATGCCGCTGGGCAACCGTAACGTGCAGACCGTGCTGGCTGAAGAAATGGCAGACGCGGCGCAAAGCGCTCTGCTTGCCGCTGCCGGTTTTGATGCCGATCTGCTTCTGCAGACGCTGGACCTGACCACCGATCTGGATATGCCGGACCAGTCGCGGGCGCGTCTGCATAAAGCCATCGGCGCTGTACTGAGCGAAAGCAACCCGGCGTCTGCCCTGAATCACCTTACCCATGCGCTGCAGCTTGATCCCCGCTGCGGTGTGAAAAAAGAAAAGCAGCAGTTGGAGCGCAGACTGCGCAATGACAGCCGCTAACGAACGTGCCCCGCGCACGGGCGGCACGGGATGGCGAAAGGCACTGCCACATCAAAATTCCGTCCACCGCCCACTTATTCAGGAGAAAGCCGCATGAAGTTTGTTGCGCCCGAACAGGCACCGGAACAGGCGGAGGTCATCAAAAATACGCCGTTCTGGCCTGATGTGGACCTGTCGGAATTTCGCTGTGTGATGCGCACTGACGGCACGGTGACGCAGCCGCGTTTAAAGCAGGTCGTGCTGACGGCAATTTCTGAGGTTAACGCTGAGCTGTTCGACTTCCGCAACCGTCAGCAGATGATGGGCTGGCGGACACTTGCTGAGGTTCCCGCAGAAATGCTGGACGGCAAAAGTGAGCGTATCCGGCACTACCACAACGCCGTTTTTTGCTGGGCGCGCGCCGTGCTCAATGAGCGTTATCAGGACTATGACGCCACGGCGTCAGGCGTGAAGCGAGGGGAGGAGCTGGCGGAGGCCAGCGGCGATCTGTGGCGTGATGCCCGATGGGCTATCAGCCGGGTGCAGGATGCACCGCACTGTACGGTGGAGCTTATCTGATGAAAGTGCGTGCGCATCAGTATGACACGGTGGACGCGCTTTGCTGGCGTCATTACGGGCGCACGCAGGGTGTCACTGAGCAGGTTCTGCAGGCAAATCCGGGGCTGGCTGAGTACGGCCCATTTTTACCGCACGGGCTGCAGGTGGAGCTGCCGGACATTACGGCGTCAACCACGGCGCAGACCGTCCAGCTATGGGACTGAATTATGACGCTTGAACGAATCAGCGCCTTTATCACTTACTGCATCGCAGTGCTGCTGGCATGGCTGGGCGATCTGTCGCTCAAGGATGCGTCAACGGTTGGCGGCGTACTGATTGGTGTGCTGATGCTGGCTATCAACTGGTACTACAAACACCAGTCTTTCAAATTGTTACGTGGCGGCAAAATTTCACGGGGGGAATATGAATCCTTCAATCGTTAAGCGCTGCCTTGTCGGGGCTGTGCTGGCTGTCGCCGCCACGCTGCCCGGTTTCCAGTCGCTCAAAACCTCCGTTGAAGGGCTGAAACTGATTGCCGATTACGAGGGATGTCGTCTGCAGCCGTATCAGTGCAGCGCAGGTGTCTGGACTGACGGGATAGGAAATACATCCGGGGTGGTGCCGGGGAAAGCTATCACGGAACGGCAGGCGGCGCAGGGGTTAATAAACAATGTGTTGCTGACTGAAAAAAGGCTGGACGCCTGCCTGACGGTTAAGCCTCCGCAACATGTCTACGATGCGCTGGTGAGTATTGGTTTCAATGTGGGGACCGGCGCGATCTGCAGGTCAACCATGGTGTCATATATCAATCGCCAGCAGTGGTGGCAGGCATGCAACCAGCTACCGCGCTGGATTTACGTTAACGGTGTGAAAAATAAAGGTCTGGAGTACCGCCGCGCGCGGGAACTGGCCTGGTGCTTAAAAGGAGCGTCCTGAAATGAAATGGTTAAAAAGTTACTGGCTGCCGCTTTCGGTTCTGGCGCTTCTTGTGATGGTTGATGTGACTTTCCCTGCCTCCCATGCGCTTTTCCCGCTGGCGCTGATCATGTGGTTTGAGTTTGCCTCGTTTTCTCTGGTCTGCTTTACCGGGCTTTATTCCTGCACTCTGACAGGTAATGACCGGCTAAAGGTCAGATTCCTGCTGGGCAGGGTATTAAGTGTGATGGACGCAATTACTCTCCCCTGGTATCTGCGCCTGGCTGTTGCCTTTGTGATGTTGCTTGCCGGGTGGAAACTGACGGGGCTGGTTTATTTATCTACCGTTGCCATTGGCTTAGCAATCAAGGATGAATTAAAGGCATTGCGGGAATGAATCGCGCACTGGTGTTAGGGCTGGCGCTGGTTCTTGTTGCGCTGGGCTGGCAGTCGTGGCGGCTTAACAATGCCAGTCACACCATTGAGACGCAGGGCACGGCGCTGAAAAGCAAAACGCAGGAACTGGCAAAGAAAAACAGTCAGTTGATCGGCCTGTCCATTCTGACCGAAACCAACAGCCGGGAACAGGCGCGGCTTTATGCGGCAGCGGAACAGACCACCGCACTGCTGCGCAGCCGCCAGCACCGGATAGAGGAACTGAAACGTGAAAATGAGGATTTGCGCCGCTGGGCTGATACTCCTTTGCCTGCTGACATTATCCGGCTGCGGGAGCGTCCGGCCCTCGCCGGAGGTGCAGCTTACCGTGAGTGGCTGTCCCAGAGTGACGCAGTGCCGTCTGGAAAGGTCAGCGCCGCGCAGTAACGGCGATCTGAACGCGGTGCTGGATGAAACCGAGGCCGCCTGGGCGGTCTGTGCTGACAAAGTGGACACGATTATTGCGTGTCAGGAGCGAGACAGTGAACAAACCGCAGTCCTTACGCAGCGCCCTGAATAAAACGGTTGCTTATGTCCGTGACAACCCGGACAAGCTGCACCTTTTCGTTGATAACGGCTCACTGGTGGCAACCGGTGCCAGCTCCATGTCATGGGAATACCGCTACACCCTGAACGTGGTGATCGAGGATTTCAGCGGCGACCAGAATCTACTGATGGCTCCTGTGCTGCTGTGGCTAAGTGACAACCAGCCGGATGCTATCAATAACCCGGAGCTGCGCGAAAAACTGTTCACCTTTGAAGTGGATATTCTGCGCAACGATGTGTGCGATATCAGCCTGAACCTGCAACTGACGGAGCGCGTACTGGTCAGCACTAACGGTAGCGTGTCAAGCGTTGAAGCAGTGCCGGAGCCGGACGAACCCGAAGAAATGTGGACGGTGAAACGTGGATGAACTGCAGAGGGTGGATGACTGGCTGACGGCGCTGCTTGCGAATCTGGAACCGGCAGCCCGCAAACGTATGATGCGACAGCTGGCGCAACAGCTGCGCCGGACGCAGCAGCAAAACATCAGGCTGCAGCGTAATCCTGATGGCAGCGGCTATGAGCCGCGCCGGGTGACAGCCCGCAGCAAGAAGGGACGCATCAAACGCCAGATGTTTGCAAAGATTCGCACAACAAAATACCTGAAAACTGCAGCCAGTGCTGACTCTGCCAGCGTGCAGTTTGAGGGCAAGGTGCAGCGTATTGCCCGTGTTCACCACTACGGCCTGCGTGACCGCGTCAGCCGTAAAGGCCCGGAGGTCCGCTATGCTGAGCGCCGCCTGCTGGGCGTGAATGATGAGGTGGAAACCATTACCCGCGAAACGCTATTGCACTGGTTATCGGAGTCATAGCTTCAAACAAGGCATTGACGGATAGCCTCATCAATAGGCAATTTGTTAAAGGTCCACTCTGACTGATCGAAGCCACATACATAAATCTTACAAAGAGGCAGTATAGCGTTTATTTCATCACGCTTTTGAATTAAATAATTTTTATTAAATGAGTTTCTAAACCCTAAATACAATTCCTTAATACTTGATTTTTCTATCTCTTGGATTTCTGTTTTACGTCTATGTACATTTCTTACAACTCTAACTTCTTCCTCATAAGACCAGTAAGCTGGTTTATACAGGAATGTTCTTTGTAGTGCCTCAAGTATATCTGGGTTATATATGTGTTGAAGGCCTTCATAGAAAAATGAATTAGTAGAGTTTATGAAGGGCGATTTTGGTTTTGTTGAAGCATAAATGACGCTTCCAAACTTCGCAGGAATGACATTAGAACCATTTTCATTTAACCCTGCTGCGTCTGCATCAATTCCAAAAACAAATCCTGCATGGGAGCCGTTTCCTATGTCGAGAGAAATACCTCTTGTTCCTTCTAATTTTTCGCCCCTAGCATAATGTGCCCACATCAGAGGGTTTAAAGGGTTACGGGTAAGTGAAAGAATACCGTAGGACATAGAGGCTGCAACAAACCTCATAGCTTGTTCTGCATCTTCGGATTCAGAATCGTAATGCAAGCTCGTTAGCTCGAAGGGATCATTTAGGGACGATGCCTTTGAAAATTTCAAGGTCGAAGTGTTCAGTATTATTTCCGCTGTTTTCGAATCCACATATTTATATAAAATCATATTTAAATAACTCAAGTTGTTAGTGCTTTTAAATTTAATAAAATAACAAATAGTATTGATGCTTCATTGTAAGAGACTCCATACAAAGACGATAGGTTTTTTGATTTGTTTTGTTGATGCACTCTCACGGAATGAATGCACAACTGACCGAAATCATGCGCCTTATCACCAACCTGATCCGCACCGGCACCGTGACCGAAGTGGACCGGGACGGCTGGCTGTGCCGGGTGAAAACGGGCGAGCTTGAAACCAACTGGATTAGCTGGCTGACATATCGGGCTGGAAAGTCTCGCACCTGGTGGTGTCCGTCACCAGGGGAGCAGGTGGTGCTGTTCAGCCTGGGCGGAAATATGGAAACGGCTTTTGCGCTTCCCGCTATTTACTCCAATGAGTTCCCGCCGCCGTCAGATTCTGAAAGCGCTGACGTGACCGAATATGAAGATGGTGGCTGGTTTGAATATGAACCCGCCACCGGACGATGGTATGTCAGGGGCATCAAATCTATGGTGATCGAGGCAGCAGACAGCGTCACCTACAAAACCCGTGAGTTTGTGGTGGAAGCTGACAGAACGCGTATTAACAGTGACATGGTTATCAATGGCAGCGTCACCCAGGGCGGCGGCGCAATGAGTTCTAACGGGATCGTGGTTGATGACCATGAGCATACTGGTGTTCTGAAAGGCGGCGACAACACGGGAGGTCCGGTATGACGTTGTATATCGGTATGAGCAGGAATGACGGGCAGGCCATTGCAGATACAGAACATCTGCGCCAGTCGGTGCGGGATATTCTGCTGACTCCGCAGGGTAGCCGTCTTGCCCGTCGGGAATATGGCTCCCTGCTGTCTGCCCTGATTGACCAGCCGCAGAACCCGGCGCTGCGCCTGCAGATTATGTCTTCGGTCTATGTGGCGCTGAACCGCTGGGAGCCGCGCCTTACGCTGGACTCCATCACCATCCACGGCAGTTTTGACGGCTCTATGGTGGTTGAACTTACCGGACACGGCAATAACGGCGCACCGGTTTCACTTTCCGTATCAACAGGAGCAGACAATGGCAGTCATTGACCTTTCCCGACTACCGCCACCGCAGATTGTGGATGTGCCGGACTTTGAGGCATTGCTGGCAGAACGCAAGGCCGCCTTTGTGGCCCTCCATCCGGCTGATGCACAGGAGGCCGTTATGCGCACGTTAGCGCTGGAGTCCGAACCCGTCACCAAACTGCTGCAGGAAAATACTTACCGAGAAATCCTGCTGCGCCAGCGTATTAATGAGGCTGCGCAGGCGGTCATGGTGGCCTATTCCATGGGAAATGACCTTGAACAACTGGCAGGTAACTGCAACGTGAAGCGCCTGACGGTAGTCCCTGCCGATAATGACGCGGTGCCGCCAGTCGCCGCAGTGATGGAAAGTGATGAAGCATTACGCCAGCGCATTCCTGCAGCATTTGAGGGGCTGTCCGTTGCAGGGCCGACGGGAGCCTATGAGTTCCACGCCAGAAGTGCCGACGGGCGCGTGGCGGATGCCAGCGCAACCAGTCCTGCACCGGCTGAGGTGGTGCTTACAGTACTGAGCAGCGAGGGTGATGGTACGGCAGGGGCTGACCTGCTGGCAGTGGTTGAGCAGGCGCTTAACAGTGAAAAGGTTCGCCCGGTGGCAGACCGCCTGACGGTGCGCAGCGCTGAAATTATTCCGTACAGCGTGGACGCGACGATCTTCCTGTATCCGGGGCCGGAGGCTGAGCCGGTGATGGCAGAAGCAAAAGCCAGTCTGCAGAAATACATCGCCAGTCAGACGCGGCTGGGACGTGATATCCGTCGCAGCGCCATTTATGCCGCGTTGCATGTGGAGGGCGTCCAGCGTGTGGAGCTGACGTCCCCGCTGGGTGATGTGGTGCTGGATAAGACGCAGGCGGCATCCTGTACAGAGTGGAGCGTCGCCAACGGGGGCACAGATGAATAGCCTGTTGCCGCCGGGTTCGTCGCCGCTTGAGCGCCGACTGGCGCAGACCTGCAGCGGGATTTCCGATCTGCAGGTATCACTGCGGGATTTGTGGAACCCGGCAACCTGCCCGATCAGATTCCTGCCTTATCTGGCATGGGCGTTTTCTGTTGACCGCTGGGATGAGGGCTGGACAGAAAGCGTCAAGCGCCGCGTTGTGCAGGACGCGTTTTATATCCATCAGCACAAGGGAACAACCAGCGCCGTGCGGCGTGTGGTGGAGCCGTTTGGCTTCCTGATCCGCATCATTGAGTGGTGGCAGACCGGCGAAACACCGGGGACGTTCCGTCTGGATATTGGCGTGCAGGACCAGGGCATAACAGAAGAAACCTATCTGGAGCTGGAGCGTCTGATCGGTGATGCCAAACCGTGCAGCCGTCATCTGGTTGGCATGTCCATCAACCTGCAGACAGGCGGCCCGTATTTTGTGGGTGCAGCCACTTATACCGGCGAAGAAATCACGATCTACCCGTATATCAACGAAACCATTATTTCCGGCGGCACCGCTTATGAGGGCGGCGCGGTCCATGTTATTGACACGATGAGAGTGAACCCATGAGCGCAAAATTTTATACCCTGCTGACGGATATCGGCGCGGCGAAACTGGCAAGCGCCGCCGCGCTCGGTGTCCCGTTGAAAGTTACCCATATGGCGGTGGGCAGTGGTGGCGGTGTGCTGCCCACACCCAACGCGCAACAGACCGCGTTAGTGGCTGAGGAACGCCGCGCAGCGCTGAATATGCTGTATATCGACCCACAGAACAGCAGCCAGATTATTGCTGAGCAGGTGATCCCGGAAAATGAGGGTGGGTGGTGGATCCGTGAAGTCGGCCTGTTTGATGAAACAGGTGCGCTGATTGCTGTGGGAAACTGCCCGGAGAGCTACAAGCCGAAGCTGGCGGAGGGCAGCGGACGCACGCAGACCGTGCGAATGGTACTGATTACCAGCAGCACCGATAACATCACCCTGAAAATTGACCCCGCTGTGGTTCTGGCAACCCGCAAATATGTGGATGACAAGGTGCTGGAACTTAAGGTGTATGTGGATGACCTGATGGCAAAGCATCTTGCTGCTGTTGATCCTCATTCGCAGTATGCACCAAAAGACAGTCCGACTCTGACAGGCATGCCTAAAACGCCAACGCCACCGGCAGGAAACAACAGCACCCTGATTGCCAGTACAGCCTTTGTACAGGCCGCTATTCTTGCCCTGATAGGTGGCGCACCGGCAACGCTGGATACGCTGAAAGAAATTGCGGCAGCTATCAATAATGACCCGAATTTCAGTACCACCATTAACAATGCGCTGGCACTGAAAGCACCACTGGCAAGCCCGGCCCTGACCGGAACGCCAACGGCTCCGACTGCGGCGCAGACTGTGAACAATACGCAGATTGCCACTACAGCATTTGTGAAGGCAGCTATTGCCGGGCTGGTTGGTTCATCGCCGGAGGCGCTGGACACACTGAATGAACTGGCAGCTGCGCTGGGGAATGATCCTAACTTTGCGACAACAGTGATGAACGCGCTGGCGGGGAAACAGCCCCTCGATGCTACGCTGACGAATCTCAGCGGGAAAAATATTTCAGCGCTTCTCGAATATCTTGGATTAGGTGATGCTCCGCAAGCCATCATTCATACGGGGAAAATTATTTCGGATTTAAATAATCCACCGAAAAATAGTACGGGATTCGCATACCATAATGCGCAGAACTCTCCAGGGTTCAACGCCACCGTATTAACGGTAGACAGTATAGAAAGATCGTATGACATTCAGATAGCGATTGGCTATAACCCGCTTAAGTTTGCGTTTCGTGCATATAGCGGTGACGCTAACGTATGGCTTAAATGGGTAGTCTTGGGTGATGCCGCTTCGAAAAACACGGGTACTACTGCCGGTACTGTGGCTTCTGGCGACGACTCAAGGATAATTGGAGCACTTCAGAAAACTGAAATGGTTGGAGCTGTGTATCAATCTGGTGGTGAACCTGCAGGGGCAGTAATTGAGCGTGGATCTAATTCAAATGGTGAGTATACAAAATTTGCTGATGGAACATTAAAATGCTGGTTCACACAACCTACAGCCGTCACAACTGATACACCAAGTGGCGGCGCAACGAGTCTTTATTTTTCAAGTGCAGAGAAATTCACTTTTCCGGCAACATTTGTAGGGGGGAAACCAACAGTTGCCCCATCTGCATATCTTTCTACCCCTCATATTGCCGGATCTGCATCCTCTTGGCCATCCATTCGTGATTGTTCAATGACGGGTGTTTCAATTGCCCTGATTAGCAATACGCAAAGTGCAGCGGCGTATCTGGGTTATATAGCTATAGGAAGGTGGTTCTGATGAAAGTAATTTTTACGCCTCAACGTTCTGATTGCATCATGAGTGTTTCAGTAAAGGAGGATGTATTAACAATTGAGGTTGATGGCATTATTGACTCATTCGACTTCAGTATGCTGAATGATGGTGATATTGCGGTTGACTTTGTTTCAGTGTTAAATCCAAACCCTGTTTTGAGCGCAAGGAAAGAATTAGGCGAGTTAATCGTTGATATGATCAGTTTCTACGGTAAAAATGCACAAGAGAGCGAAATTCTAGTTCGGGAGGTTATGTTGAATGGGTAGCTTTACAGTCATAACGGTAAAAGAGGCAGCTATTACAGCTACTAAACTAAAAAGACATCTTTTGATTCATGATGCTAATGAATTTATCACTCAAAAACAATGGCCCAGGGACGCTGCTATGGGGCGCATCAATGATTCAGAAAAACAACAGTACAATACATGGCTTGATTATCTTGGGGCGTTAGAGTCTTTAGATGTATCCACTTTAACAGCTCTTGTATGGCCTATTCCCCCGCAGGTATAACTGCGAATAAACTACTTTCTTGTTGAGTAGGTAATGGCTAATGAGATTACTTGTTAAGTAATGAATGTTTATAAATATTTGATTGTTGCGCAGTTAACTCACCATGGAAGGTTGGTTAACAATATCTTAATAATGGTAATTGTGTTTTCTATAAAGCATGCCTATAATGGCGTTTTTGTCATTGTAGGCAAGAGTTTATATGGATTATAACTACGGACAACGCGTCATATACATTGACTTATTAAAGATTTTAGCAGTATTTTTAGTTATTGTTAATCATACTAATAGTTCAGTTTTTGTGTCTTTACAACCATCGATAACATGGTTTAGTTCATTGGTATATTTTTTCGTTTCAAAAGTCGCAGTTCCTGTTTTTATTATGGCTACAGGTGTGCTGATGTTGGGAAACGTTAGTTCATATTCAAAATCTTATTTAAGAATAAAAAGAATTTTGGTGGTTTTTATCATCTTTTCTCTTTTTTATTATTTTTACAAGAATGAGGTTCCTGATACTTTGATGGGTTTTCTTAAAATTATCAAAGATCTAATTCAGGCTCCTGCAACGAATGCATTATGGTATTTATATCTCTATTTAGCCTTGTTGTTAGTAATGCCTTATTTACAAAGGCTATCCAGTACGTTCAATAAAGTAGATATGGCAATATTCATTGCTCTATGTCTTCTTCTTCCGTCATCTATTGATATAATTAAAAATATAACAGGCATATCATTTTTTAATGCTTTTGACTTAACTTTATTTTGTTACCCTGTAGGTTATTTATTTTCTGGCTACTATATTGATAAATATATTAAGTGTGATCGCCGTGGAGCATCTTTGAGTGTGCTTATATTTTTGGTGGCCGTTATTTTTTCAGTTTTAATAACTTATTTTAAGTACGGCGAAAACCCACAAAATCCAGACTTGTATCTTTATTGGAGTAATATATATCTGCCAAATATAGTTATCGAGACATTATGTGTTTTTTATTTTGTTAAATATGTGTCGCGGTTTGAAATGATTAATAATCATGCTTCGTTGCTATCTACAGTTTCTGTGTGTACATTTGGCATATATTTGCTTTCAGATTTTTGTATATATGTTACGTTGCCATTTTATAATGATTTGATGAAATTGAATCATCCATTTTTATCAAATTTATTATGGCAAATTTTTATTTTTATCACATGTTTTATACTTGTTTATATATTAAGGAAAAACAAAGTGATAATGTCTTATTTATAAATATTATAATTCTGTTTTAAGCGTTTTTGGCTTGTTGATTGAAAGAATACTGAATAAGGGCAAGGTAAGCTGCATCTTTTATCTGGACTGAAAAACGAAGACGGCATGTTGCTTTAATTTTTGATGTGAGTATCTCGACGTTATACCGCAAATATCCTGCGACATTGTGTGATTAACAGGACAACGCCGCGCAGCTGTCTGCGTGACGTAATCAATACAACATAGGGCGAAGCCTATTCCAATCAGGAGGTTCGCCGCTATGGCTCAGGATTACCACCACGGGGTGCGCGTTGTTGAAGTCAACGAGGGCACCCGATCTATCACCACGGTGAGCACCGCTATCGTGGGCATGGTCTGCACCGGCGATGATGCTGATGCGTCCGTGTTTCCTCTCAATAAGCCGGTTCTACTGACGGATGTGCTGGAGGCCAGCGGTAAAGCAGGTGAGTCCGGCACGCTGGCCCGTTCGCTGGATGCGATTGCCGACCAGTCAAAACCCGTGACGGTTGTTGTGCGCGTGGCGCAGGGCGAAACCGAAGCGGAAACCACCTCCAATATTATCGGTGGCGTCACGTCCGACGGTAAAAAAACGGGGATGAAAGCGCTGCTTTCTGCGCAGTCGCAGCTGAAAGTTAAGCCGCGCATTCTCGGTGTGCCGGGGCATGACACACAGGCGGTAGCTACTGAGCTGATGAGTATTGCTCAGAGCCTGCGCGGGTTTGCCTACTTGTCTGCCTATGGCTGCAAGACGCTGGAGGAAGCCATTGCTTACCGGGACAATTTCAGCCAGCGAGAAGGCATGCTGATCTGGCCTGATTTCATCAACTTTGACACCGTGCTGAAAGCCGATGCGACGGCTTACGCCTCCGCACGTGCGCTCGGTCTGCGCGCCAAAATCGACGAACAGACCGGATGGCACAAAACCCTGTCCAACGTGGGTGTGAATGGAGTCACCGGTATTTCCGCTGATGTGTTCTGGGATCTGCAGGACCCGGCAACGGATGCGGGACTGCTGAACCAGAACGACGTCACCACGCTGATCTGTAAAGACGGGTTCCGCTTCTGGGGTTCTCGCTGCCTCAGTGACGATCCTTTGTTTGCGTTTGAGAACTACACCCGCACGGCGCAGGTGCTGGCTGACACGATTGCAGAGGGGCATATGTGGGCGGTGGATAAGCCACTGAATCCGTCACTGGCCCGCGACATTATCGAAGGTATCCGCGCCAAATTACGCAGCCTGGTGAATCAGGGATACCTCATCGGGGCGGACTGCTGGCTGGATGAGTCAGTGAACGATAAAGACTCCCTGAAAGCCGGGAAACTCACCATCGACTACGACTACACGCCTGTGCCGCCGCTTGAAAATCTGATGCTGCGCCAGCGCATCACCGATCGCTACCTGGTCGATTTTGCCAGCCGTGTCAGTGCATAAGGGGGATACATGGCATTACCACGCAAGTTAAAACACCTGAACCTGTTCAACGACGGGAACAACTGGCAGGGGATCGTTGAGTCCCTGACCCTGCCGAAATTCACCCGCAAGTTTGAGAAGTATCGCGGCGGCGGTATGCCGGGCGCGGTGGATGTGGATATGGGGCTGGATGACGGCGCACTGGACACGGAATTTTCAATCGGCGGCACTGAACTGTTGTTATTCAAGCAGATGGGCAAGGCAACCGTTGACGGCATCCAGCTGCGTTTCACTGGCTCTATTCAGCGTGACGATACCGGCGAAGTGCAGGCCATTGAGCTGGTTGTGCGCGGGCGTCATAAAGAAGTGGATTCCGGCGAGTGGAAAACCGGCGAGAGCAGCACCACCAAAGTCAGCAGCACCAACAGCTACGCGAAGCTGACCATTAACGGCGAAGTGCTCTATGAGGTTGATCTGGTCAACATGATTGAAATCGTTGACGGCGTGGACCTGATGGAAGCACACCGTAACGCCCTTGGCCTCTGATTTAACTTAACGGCGCGGTGATCCGCGCCAGTATCTGATTAACAGGAAACGAACATGAGCGACAAGCAGACTGAAAAAACCGTACAACTGGATACGCCAGTTATGCGCGGTAAAACCCAAATCACCGAAATTGTGCTGCGTAAGCCGCAGTCCGGTGCGCTGCGCGGCACCCGCCTGCAGGCCATTATGGATATGGACGTGGGGGCCATGATGACAGTGATCCCGCGTATTTCCACCCCGACGCTGACCGCACAGGAAATGGCTGAACTGGACCCCGCCGATCTCACCGCGCTGTCGGTCGAGGTGGTGACTTTTTTGTTGAAGAAGTCGGTGCTTGCCGGTTTACCGACAGCCTGACGATTGATGACCTGGTGGCGGATATCGCCACCATCTTTCACTGGTCGCCGTCCATCACTGACGTTATGCCGCTGACTGAGGTGCTGGAGTGGCGGCACAAAGCGATTCAGAGAAGCGGGGCCAGCGATGAGTGACAATAACCTGCGTCTGCAGGTGATCCTGAATGCGGTTGACAAACTCACCCGCCCATTTCGATCCGCGCAGGCCAGCTCAAGGGAGCTGGCTGCTGCTGTCAAAAAATCCCGCGATGCAATAAAGCAGCTTGATCAGGCCGGGAGCAGTCTGGACAGCTTCCGAAAGCTACAGGCAGAAAATCAGAAACTGGGCGACCGGCTGAACTATGCCCGCCAGCGTGCAAATTTACTCAGTCATGAGCTGGGTGCGATGGGGCCGCCTTCCCAACGGCAGGTTGTTGCTCTGGGCCGTCAACAGCTGGCTGTTCAGCGTCTGGAAGAACGCCAGAAAAAGCTGCAGCAGCAGACTGCGCTGGTGCGCGCAGAGCTTTATCGTGCCGGTATTTCAGCCAGTGATGGTGCCAGCGCAACGGCCCGCATTACCCGTGAAACAATGCGTTATAACAGGCAGCTTTCTGAACAGGAAGCAAGGTTACGACGTGTCGGGGAGCAACAGCGAAAAATGCACGCCGCCCGTGCGGCATACTCCAGGAGTCTTGAGGTAAGGGATCGCATTGCAGGAGCCGGGGCCACCACCACGGCAGCGGGGCTGGCAATGGGCGCGCCGGTTATGGCTGCAGTTAAGAGCTATGCCAGTATGGAAGATGCCATGAAAGGCGTGGCAAAGCAGGTAAACGGGCTTCGTGACGATAACGGCAACCGTACAAAACAGTTTTATGACATGCAGGATGCCATTAAGGCTGCCAGTGAGCAGCTGCCGATGGAGAATGGTGCTATAGACTATGCCGCGCTGGTTGAAGGCGGCGCGCGCATGGGCGTGACCAGCCAGGACGATCCTTACGAAGACCAGAAACGTGACCTGCTGGCCTTTGCATCCACGGCAGCAAAAGCTGCAACGGCCTTTGAGCTGCCCGCCGATGAGCTGGCGGAAGGGCTGGGGAAAATCGCGCAGCTCTATAAAGTTCCGACGCGCAATATTGAACAACTGGGCGATGCGCTGAACTACCTGGACGATAACGCCATGTCAAAGGGCGGGGACATTATCAACGTCCTGCAGCGTATGGGGGGCGTGGCTGACCGCCTTGACTTCCGAAAGGCCGCAGCGCTGGGTTCAACATTCCTTTCTTTGGGGGCTGCCCCGGAAATCGCCGCCAGCGCCTCTAATGCCATGGTGCGTGAACTGTCTATTGCCACCATGCAAAGTAAACGCTTCTTTGAAGGTATGGACCTGCTGAAACTCAATCCGGCGGAGATTGAAAAGCAGATGACCACCGATGCCATGGGCACCATCCAGCGGGTTCTGGAGAAGGTCAACAATCTGCCGCAGGATAAACGCCTGTCAGCCATGACAATGATTTTTGGCAAAGAGTTTGGTGATGATGCGGCAAAGCTGGCTAACAACCTGCCGGAGCTGCAGCGCCAGCTGAAACTCACATCAGGCAGTGGTGCTAATGGTTCCATGCAGAAAGAATCCGACATTAACAAGGATTCATTGTCTGCGCAGTGGTTGCTGGTTAAGACTGGCGCGCAGAACGCTTTCAGCAGTCTGGGGGAAACGTTGCGTCAGCCGCTGATGGATATTATGGGCATGGTTAAGGGCGTGACCGGGGCGCTGCGTAGCTGGGTGGAGCAGAACCCCGTGCTGGCTGGCACGCTGATGAAAGTGGCGGCGGCTACGGCGGCTGTCACTGTCGGGCTGGGTACACTTGCCGTGGCAGTGGCTGCTGTGCTGGGGCCGATTGCGGTGATTCGGTTTGGCCTGTCTGTGCTGGGTGTAAAAACATTACCTTCCGTTGCTGCAGCGGTAACACGTACTGGCGGTGCCCTGTCATGGCTGGCAGGTGCGCCACTTTCCCTGTTGCGTCGGGGTATGGCGTCATCCGGTGGCAGTGTCGGGTTGCTGAGTGCCCCGCTTAATTCCCTGCGTCGCTCAGCCGGAATCGCGGGTAATGCACTGAAAACGGTGGCAGGTGCTCCGCTTGCCGTGTTCCGTGTCGGTATGTCAGGTATCCGTAATGTTATCGGTATGGTGATGAACCCGCTGGCGGCGTTGCGGGGTGGGCTGACAGCTGTCGGTGGCGGATTGCGTTTTCTTGTTTCTGGTCCGCTGGCATTACTTCGCGGCGCGCTGTTTGGTCTTTCCGGTATGCTGGGTACGCTGCTCAGTCCGATAGGGCTGGTTGTGGCTGCGCTGGCTGGTGTGGCGCTGGTTGTGTGGAAATACTGGCAGCCCATCAGTGCATTTCTGGGGGGCGTGGTGGAAGGGTTCAAAGCCGCTGCAGCGCCCATCAGCGCCGCCTTTGAGCCGCTCAGGCCCATGTTCCAGTGGATTGGTGACAGGGTGCAGGCCTTGTGGGGCTGGTTCAGTGATTTGCTGACCCCGGTTAAATCCACTTCCGAAGAACTGAACAGCGCAGCTGCAATGGGGCGCCGGTTTGGTGAGGCGCTGGCGGAAGGTCTGACTATGGTGATGTATCCGCTGGAGTCTCTTAAATCCGGTGTGTCATGGCTACTGGAAAAGCTCGGTATTGTCAGTAAGGAGGCGGCAAAGGCGAAATTGCCTGCACAGGTCACGCAGCAGCAATCCGCCACGGTGAACAGTGACGGCAAAGTGGTGCTGCCGCCAGGCGGGTTCCCGGCTTACGCGGGGATGTACGACACGGGCGGGATCATTCCACGCGGGCAGTTTGGCATTGTTGGAGAAAATGGCCCTGAAATTGTGAACGGACCGGCAAATGTCACCAGCAGGCAGCGTACTGCTGCGCTTGCCTCTGTCGTTGCTGGCGTGATGGGGGTAGCTGCGACACCTGCAGAAGCGGCTCCGCTTCATCCGTTCAGTCTGCCTGCGAGGGCATACCAGACGCAGCCTGTTAAGGTGGACAGCCCGCCGTCAGTTATTCGCTATGAGATAAATGCGCCCATTCATATTGTCGCGCAGCCGGGACAGAGTGCGCAGGATATTGCCCGTGAAGTGGCTCGGCAGCTTGACGAGCGGGAACGCAGGGCCAGGGCAAAAGCGCGCAGCAATTTCAGCGATCAGGGGGGGTATGAATCATGATGATGGTGCTGGGTTTATATGTATTTATGCTGCGCACCGTCCCTTATCAGGAACTGCAGTATCAGCGCAGCTGGCGACATGCCGCCAACAGCCGGGTGAACCGCCGTCCGTCAACGCAGTTTCTTGGCCCGGATAACGATTCACTGACACTGTCCGGGGTTCTGTTGCCGGAAGTGACCGGAGGCAGGCTGTCATTGCTGGCGCTGGAGTTGATGGCAGAGCAGGGTAAAGCCTGGCCTTTGATTGAAGGCAGCGGAACCATTTACGGCATGTTTGTTATTGAGAGTCTGAGCCAGACAAAGACGGAGTTTTTTGCCAGCGGTATGCCCAGGCGCATTGAGTTTACGATCACCCTCAAACGGGTTGATGAATCGCTGTCTGACATG
Source organism: Citrobacter sp. Cu096 (assembly GCF_030332285.1). Classification (NCBI taxonomy): domain Bacteria; kingdom Pseudomonadati; phylum Pseudomonadota; class Gammaproteobacteria; order Enterobacterales; family Enterobacteriaceae; genus Citrobacter; species Citrobacter sp. Cu096. Next base: position 1,873,937 of record NZ_JAOWID010000030.1, on the reverse strand, counting down.
TTCGGGAGTCTGAGTGACCAGCTCAGCAACCTGCAGGACTCTGCTACCTCTGCGATTGGGGGGATTAAAAACACGGTTGGAGGATTGCTGCAGTGAACGTTAATTCTGATCTCCTGAATCTGAATAGCAAAAGCCCGGCATTCAGTATCGTCATTGAAGGTAAGGACGTGACGACCGTGCTGGATACCCGCCTGATGAGTCTGACGCTGACGGATAACCGGGGCTTTGAAGCGGACCAGCTTGATCTGGAGCTGGACGACGCCGACGGGCTGATCGTCCTGCCGCGACGCGGGGCCGTGATTCAGCTGGCGCTGGGCTGGAAAGGCCAGCCGCTTTTCCCTAAAGGGGCTTTTACTGTGGATGAAATTGAACACAGCGGTGCCCCTGACCGGCTGACCATCCGGGCGCGTAGTGCAGATTTCCGTGAAACCCTCAATACACGGCGCGAAAAATCATGGCATCAGACAACGGTGGGGGAGGTGGTAAAGGAAATCGCCGCACGGCATAACCTCAAAGTGGCGCTGGGTAAAGACCTGACGGATAAGGCACTGGATCATCTGGACCAGACTAATGAAAGCGATGCAAGTTTTCTGATGAAACTGGCGAGACAGTATGGGGCGATTGCTTCCGTTAAAGACGGGAATCTGCTGTTTATCCGGCATGGACAGGGAAGAACGGCAAGCGGCAAGCCGCTGCCGGTTATCACCATCACGCGCAAAGCCGGTGACGGTCATCGGTTCACCCTTGCTGATCGTGGTGCCTATACCGGTGTTATTGCCAGCTGGTTGCATACGCGTGACCCCAGGAAAAAAGAGACAACCAGTGTTAAGCGCCGTCGAAAGAAAACCACCGCACCCAAAGCGCCGGAAGCAAAACAGGGAGATTATCTGGTGGGAACGGATGAAAACGTGCTGGTTCTTAATCGTACCTACGCCAACCGGAGCAATGCAGAGCGCGCAGCAAAAATGCAGTGGGAACGCCTGCAGCGTGGGGTTGCTTCATTTTCCCTGCAGCTCGCTGAGGGGCGGGCTGACCTCTATACGGAAATGCCGGTGAAGGTGACGGGGTTTAAGCAGCCGATCGATGATGCAGAATGGACCATTACCACCCTGACGCATTCTGTCAGCCCGGATAATGGATTTACGACCAGCATGGAGCTTGAAGTGAAAATAGATGAGTTCGACATTGAATGATTAGTTCCAAATTGCGAACAATGATGTATCATTATTGCGAACTGGTTAATAGTGAGGGCTGATTATTATGATGAATTGTCCTATGTGCGGGCAGGCGGCACATACCCGAAGCAGCTTCCAGGTTTCCAATGAAACCAAAGAGCGCTACAACCAGTGCACTAACATCGAATGTGGGCATACTTTCGTGACGCATGAGACTTTTGTGCGCTCAGTATGCCGTCCTCAAAAAATCAGCGCAGCACCGCCTCATCCAAAAGGTATGCAGGAACAATTTGCTTACTGATTCTGACCCGCTGCTGGCGGGTTTTTTACGTCTAGTGTCGCCATAACAAAAGCGCTGTCGCCACTTTGTCGCCACATATGAATAAGTGGTTCTCTAAGTGTTTGATTAGAATAGGGATGAATTTCAGGCAACAAAAAACCCATCAACCTTGAACCAAAACGGCGGGGTTGATGGGCTCCACAAATTGGGGACATCAAAGAAAAGCAGTGGCAATAGTTATGACTGACGCCTTGAAGAAAAGTTCTGCTTAACTGCAAAAATTTTTCGTTTAAGGGTAAATTTCAGCGCTAACCAAGGCCGGGCCAGACAATGACGATCAGCGTCCCCGCTAATGTCAGCAGCACGTTGGCGATTGCGTAGGTCCCGGCATAACCTAATGCGGGGATATTGCTGCGTGCCGTATCGCTGATGATTTCCATTGCCGGAGCGCAGGTTCGTGCCCCCATCATGGCGCCAAACAACAGAGCGCGGTTCATACGTAATACGTAAGCACCGAACAAGAAACAGATGACAACCGGCACCAGGCTGACAACCAGACCGGCAATCAACATTTGGCCACCGACGACACCAAGGCCATTGCCAATGCCGCTGCCCGCGCTTAAACCGACACCTGCCATAAAGACCATCAGGCCAAACTCTTTCACCATGTTCAGCGCACCCTGTGGGATGTAGCCAAACGTTGGGTGGTTGGCACGCAGGAAGCCCAGCATGATCCCCGCGAACAGCAGTCCAGCCGCATTCCCGATGCCGAAGCTGAAATTACTGAACTGGAAGGTGATCATCCCGATCATCAGACCGATGATAAAGAAAGCGCAGAAGGCCAGCAGATCGGTCACCTGACTGTGAATCGAAATGAAGCCGATACGATCGGCAATGGTTTTCACGCGGCGAGCATCTCCGCTGACCTGCAATACGTCACCTTTATTGAGCACGACGTTGTCATCAATCGGCATTTCAATCTGGCTACGGATCACGCGGTTGAGGAAACAACCGTGATCGGTCAATTTCAACTGTGCCAGGCGACGACCAACGGCATTATGGTTTTTCACTACAATTTCTTCAGTGACGATGCGCATATCGAGCAGATCGCGATCGAACACCTCTTTACCGTTACGGAAGCTGGGATCGAGGCGGGCATGTGCGTCCGGATAACCCACCAGGGCTATCTCATCGCCCATTTGCAGCACTGCATCACCATCCGGATTCGCCAGGATGCCGTTGCGACGGATACGTTCAATGTAACAACCGGTCTGACGATAAATACCCAGTTCGCGCAGATTTTTACCATCGGCCCATGCCACCAGCTCCGGGCCTACGCGATAGGCGCGAATGACCGGCAGATAAACCTTACGCGTGGCGTCGGTGTCCAGACCGCGTTCGCGTGCGATTTGTTGGGCGCTGGTTTGTAGATCCTGATGCTGAAGTTTTGGCAGGTAGCGGGCGCCGACAATCAGGCTGACCAGACCAATCAAATAGGTGAGCGCATAACCGAGACTTAGGTTGTCGAGAGCGGTCGACAGTTGTGTTCCTGTCATCCCCGAGTGGCGCAAGGTGTCACCTGCGCCGACCAGCACTGGCGTTGAGGTCATTGAGCCGGCCAGCATACCTGCCGTCAGGCCGATGTCCCAGCCAAATAGCTTACCCAGCCCCAGGGCGATCAGCATTGCGCTGCCGACCATCACCAGAGCAAGCATTAGATAATTTTTCCCATCGCGAAAAAAAATCGAAAAAAAGTTGGGGCCGGCTTCGACGCCGACACAAAAAATAAACAGCATAAAGCCGAGATTTAATGCATCGGTGTTAATACTAAAGTGCTGCTGGCCTAATAATAGGGACACCACTAAAACGCCAATGGAATTACCGAGTTGGACTGAACCCAGGCGCAATTTACCCAGACATAAGCCCAGAGCCAGGACCACAAATAATAACAGGATGTAATTCCCATTTAACAAATCTGCGACGTTTATATTCACGGAGGCTAACTTCTTGTTTACTAGTAAGCTATTGAAAGAAATGGCAATTTACGCTAATGTTTTTGCCAGAAATTAAGGGGGCGACAGCGTCATACACAGCCCCGAATAATGCAGCGTAACAATATATGCGGCTAGTTTAATCTCATTACGTATCAACGGCTATAAGAATCGTGTGAGTGTGTTTTTGGCATGGAATGCCAGGTTACTTTATCTGACTGGACGCCTGTAGGCGAAAAGAGTGTTCGATAGAGAATGTGTCAGGAGGAACGATTGAAACATAAGCAAAGTTGGGCGGGTGCGGTCTGTTGCTTTGTGCTCTTTATTGTAGTGTGTCTTTCGTTAACGCTGAACGTGAAAGGGGCATTCAGAGCGGCAGGGCATCCTGAGGTCGGATTATTATTTTTCATCCTGCCTGGTGCTGCAGCAAGCTTTTTCTCCCATCGTCGGGAGGTGCTCAAACCCCTTCTTGGTGCAATGTTGGCGGCGCCGTGCTGTCTGTTACTGATGCGGTTCGTTTTTATGCCGACGCGTTCATTGTGGCAAGAGCTGGCGTGGTTGTTTAGTGCAGTGTTTTGGTGCGCGCTTGGCGCATTATGTTTTTTGTTTATCAGCAGCTTGTTCACTCAGCATCAACGACGGAAAAAGAACTAATAACGCCCTCCAGCGGAGGGCGTAGAAACAGCTATCAGGCGAACAGATTCATGTTCTCTTTTGCCCACGCTTCAAAATCCGTGCAGCCGCCGATGTGTTTTTGATCAACAAAAATCTGCGGTACGGTTTCAACTGGCTTACCTACCGTCTTTTCCAGATCGGCCTTCGTAATACCTTCGGCATGGATATCAATGTAGCGGAAGTTAAAATCGTCATGCTCATTGCTTAATTTTTCTGCTAATTCTTTTGCGCGCACGCAATACGGGCACCCCGGACGACCAAAAATAACGGCAAACATCTCTCTCTCCTCGAACTTATCAGGCCGGATGGCAATACTTGTTATGATGCCGCGATTTGTGACGGATGGAAAGCAGGTTCAGCCTGTTGCTTTGATATCCTCAAGCTATAACTGTTAAACACGACAAGGTGGAACGTTTTATAATGAAAGCCATTTCGCCGGGAGGCCGCTTATGCGCACAATTGGTGTATTACCCAAAAGCGTATTGATGCTGGAAATAATAGGGATGGTTTTGTTATCGCTGGCGCTGCTATCGCTTAACGATTACCTCTCCTTACCCGCACCGCTTAACAGCCCGTTAGCCTGTGTGGTAATGATATTTCTGGGCGTGCTGCTGATGCTTCCCGCCGCGGTGGGATTAACGTGGCGTATTGCTAAGATGCTGGCGCCGCAGCTGATGTCACAAGCCCCCGGCGATTCTTCCCGTTCAGACAGAGATAAAAGAGATGACGCCAACCATTGATTTATTACGCAGCCACCGTTCCATTCGCCATTTCACCGATGATGCTATTTCGGATGCACAGCGAGAGGCGATCATTGCCGCCGCTCAGGGGACGTCAAGCTCAAGTTTTTTGCAGTGCACGACCATCGTTCGCATCACGGACAAAGCCCTGCGCGAATCACTGGCTACCTTATCCGGCGGACAAAAACATGTGGCGCGGGCTGCGGAGTTCTGGGTGTTTTGCGCTGATTTTAATCGGCATCTGCAGATTTGTCCTGACGCGCAACTTGGGCTTGCGGAACAACTGCTGCTGGGTGTGGTTGATACTGCGATGATGGCGCAAAATGCGCTAACAGCGGCAGAATCGTTGGGACTTGGCGGTGTGTTTATTGGCGGTTTGCGTAACAATATTGAACCAGTTACCGAACTGCTGAAGCTTCCGCAACACGTTCTGCCGTTGTTTGGCTTGTGCCTGGGCTGGCCTGCGGATAACCCGGATATCAAGCCGCGTCTGCCGGCGTCGCTGGTGGTGCACGAAAACCAGTATCAGCCACTCAACAGCGAGGTTTTGTCGCAATATGATGAGCAGCTTGCGCAGTACTATCTGACTCGTGCTAGCAATGCGCGTCGCGATACCTGGAGCGATCATATTCGCCGTACCATTATCAAAGAAAGTCGCCCCTTTATCCTGGAATATTTGCATAAACAGGGATGGGCCACGCGCTAAAGATTTTAACCCAGTGTATGATATGCCAGCTTCAACCAGGTCATTCAGAGAGGTACAGGGTGAAAATTGCCATTTTGTCCCGGGACGGAACGCTCTATTCTTGTAAGCGCCTGCGCGAAGCGGCGATGCAGCGCGGTCATCTGGTAGAAATTATCGATCCCCTTTCTTGTTATATGAACATTAGCCCGGCGGCGTCCTCAATTCATTACAAGGGCCGTCAGCTTCCCCATTTCGACGCGGTGATCCCAAGGATTGGTTCGGCGATTACCTTTTATGGTACGGCGGCGTTGCGCCAGTTTGAGATGTTAGGTAGCTATCCACTGAATGAGTCGGTAGCGATTACGCGGGCGCGCGATAAGCTGCGTTCGCTGCAGTTGCTGGCGCGTCAGGGGATTGATTTGCCCATCACCGGAATAGCTCACTCTCCGGATGATACCAGCGACATGATTGACATGGTTGGTGGTGCGCCGCTGGTGGTGAAACTCGTTGAAGGCACGCAGGGGATTGGCGTGGTCCTGGCGGAAACTCGGCAGGCCGCAGAAAGCGTAGTGGATGCTTTTCGTGGGTTGAATGCCCATATCCTGGTTCAGGAATATATCAAAGAAGCGAAAGGACGAGATATTCGCTGTTTTGTGGTGGGTGACGAGGTGGTGGCCGCCATTGAACGCCGGGCGAAAGAGGGCGATTTTCGGTCTAATCTCCATCGTGGCGGGGTCGCCACGATTGCGAATATCACGCCTCGTGAAAGAGAAATTGCGCTCAAAGCCGCGCAGACTATGGGTCTGGACGTTGCAGGCGTTGATATTCTGCGCGCTGAACGTGGGCCGCTGGTCATGGAAGTCAACGCGTCTCCTGGACTGGAAGGAGTGGAGAAAACTACCGGAATAGACATTGCCTGCAAGATGATCCAGTGGATCGAGCGTCACGCTACTCCTGAATTTTGCCTTAAAATCGGCGGCTAAGCACAATATCGATTGCTGTCGTAGTATGACACGCGCTTTTTGCGTAAGCTGTGCCGGTATTTTTTTCATCAATTGAGGTCGCACATTATTATGACATCACTGGTCGTTCCCACTCTGGATACGTTGCGTCAATGGCTCGACGACCTGGGCATGAGTTTTTTTGAATGCGATACCTGTCAGGCACTGCATTTACCGCACATGCAGAATTTTGACGGCATCTTTGATGCAAAAGTTGATTTGGTTGATAACGTCATTCTGTTTTCCGCGATGGCAGAAGTCAGACCTTCTGCTCTGCTGCCCCTGGCCGCCGATCTGTCCGCGATTAACGCCAGTTCACTAACGGTGAAAGCCTTTCTGGATATGCAGGATGATAATCTGCCAAAGCTGGTGGTTTGCCAGTCTTTATCCGTTATGCCGGGCGTGACGTTTGAGCAGTTTGAATATTTTATTCGCCAGAGCGAAGAACAAATATCGATGGTGATCCTCGAAGCTGGCGCGCATCAACTGTTATTTAACGCTGAAGAAGATGGGCAAAACAGCAGCGCTGAAGTTCATTTCCTCCATTAATTCTTCCTGCATCAGGACATATATTGCGCAGCCGCTGCCAGAGCGGTTGCGTATTGCCATTTTTTATTCTGTATTTAACCTTTCGTTAAAGAATTATTCACCTGTGTTCGACGCCTTCCGCTTTACGTCATAGACAATTCCTGCATAAAAAATTGATAAAAGACGTTTTTTAATCTGGGCTATATCCACAAATCCTGGCTAAAGTTATTCTTGCAAAGCGTATCAACCCCCTCATTCAAACAGCCCCTTGTGACCTGACCTGCGGGCGCAATGTATGTTGAATGCATGGGCAGATACCAGCGCGCAATGGCGGCGTGAGGAGAGGCCTCTCTTTTCATAGGTGCCGCATGAAAGAATATGCACGTTTCTTGCATATCATTAGAGTGTGACATTTTTGTTCGTTTGTTAACGAACTTTCAGAAGGAAAGAGATTATGACCGCCTTAAATAAAAAATGGTTATCAGGCCTGGTTGCGGGTGCTCTGATGGCCATCTCTGCCGGCACGCTCGCTGCTGAACAAAAAACGCTGCATATTTATAACTGGTCTGATTATATTGCCCCGGATACGGTGGCTAATTTCGAAAAAGAGACCGGAATTAAAGTTATCTATGACGTATTTGATTCTAATGAAGTACTGGAAGGTAAGCTCATGGCTGGCAGCACCGGCTTTGATCTTGTCGTTCCATCCGCCAGTTTCCTTGAGCGTCAACTGACCGCAGGCGTCTTCCAGCCGCTGGATAAGAGCAAATTGCCGGGCTGGAAAAACCTCGATCCAGAACTGCTGAAGCTGGTGGGCAAACACGATCCGGACAACAAGTTCGCGATGCCGTATATGTGGGCAACCACCGGCATTGGTTATAACGTCGATAAAGTCAAAGAGGTGTTGGGGCCGGATGCGCCGGTCAATAGCTGGGATTTGATCCTCAAACCAGAAAACCTGGAAAAACTCAAAAGCTGCGGTGTCTCCTTCCTCGATGCCCCCGAGGAAGTGTTTGCCACCGTGCTGAATTATTTGGGCAAAGATCCAAACAGTACTAAAGCGGATGATTACACCGGACCAGCAACAGAGCTGCTGTTGAAACTGCGTCCGAATATTCGCTACTTCCACTCTTCACAGTACATTAACGACCTGGCAAACGGTGATACCTGTGTGGCGATTGGCTGGGCGGGTGACGTATGGCAGGCGGCAAACCGTGCGAAAGAAGCGAAAAATGGCGTCAATATTTCTTTCTCAATTCCGAAGGAAGGTGCGATGGCCTTCTTTGACGTGTTCGCGATGCCAGCCGATGCGAAAAACAAAGACGAAGCCTATCAGTTCCTTAACTACCTGTTGCGTCCTGATGTGATTGCGCATATTTCCGACCACGTGTTCTATGCCAATGCCAACAAAGAAGCGACAGCACTGGTTAGCCAGGAAGTTCGCGACAATCCTGGTATTTACCCGCCTGCGGATGTCCGCGACAAGCTGTTCACGTTGAAAGTTCAGGATCCGAAGATCGATCGTGTCCGTACTCGCGCCTGGACGAAGGTAAAAAGCGGGAAATAACCCGATGTACGGGACGTGACCTGGCAGGATTTACGCCTGCCGGGCAGTGCCGATCCCGGACACACAAAACCCGGCAATACGCACCACCGTGGTGCGTTATTTGCACCGTTTATTTGTTTTATGCCGGAGAGCACCAGAGTGAATGATGCAACCCCACGCCCACAGGCGAAAATCCGCAAGGCGCTGACCCCGCTGCTCGAAATTCGCAACCTGACCAAGTCATTTGACGGTCAGCATGCCGTCGATGACGTCAATCTTACTATCTATAAAGGTGAAATATTTGCGCTGCTCGGTGCGTCCGGCTGTGGTAAATCGACCCTGCTGCGGATGCTGGCGGGATTTGAGCTGCCGACAACCGGGCAAATTATGCTTGATGGCGTCGATTTAGCGCATGTTCCGCCTTATCTGCGCCCGATTAATATGATGTTTCAGTCTTATGCCTTGTTTCCGCACATGACGGTAGAACAGAACATTGCCTTTGGCCTCAAGCAGGACAAACTGCCAAAGGCTGAAATCGCCAGTCGGGTGAATGAGATGTTGGGCCTGGTGCATATGCAAGAGTTTGCCAAACGTAAGCCGCATCAGCTTTCTGGCGGTCAGCGCCAGCGTGTGGCGTTGGCGCGTAGCCTGGCGAAACGCCCGAAACTGCTGCTGTTGGATGAACCGATGGGAGCGCTGGATAAAAAGCTCCGTGACCGCATGCAACTGGAAGTGGTGGATATCCTTGAGCGCGTCGGCGTGACCTGCGTGATGGTGACGCACGATCAGGAAGAAGCCATGACCATGGCAGGGCGCATTGCGATCATGAACCGTGGAAAATTTGTGCAGATCGGCGAGCCGGAAGAGATCTACGAGCACCCGACCACGCGTTACAGCGCAGAATTTATCGGTTCGGTGAACGTCTTTGAGGGGTTGCTGAAAGAACGTCAGGAAGATGGTTTGATTATTGAGTCTCCAGGCCTGATGCATCCGCTGAAAGTGGACGCCGATGCTTCTGTTGTCGATAACGTTCCGGTGTATGTTGCGCTGCGTCCGGAAAAAATCATGCTCTGCGAAGCCACTCCGCCAGAAGGATACAACTTTGCGGTAGGTGAAGTGGCGCACATTGCCTATCTGGGCGATTTGTCGGTGTACCACGTGCGTTTGAAAAGCGGCCAGATGCTGAGCGCCCAGCTACAAAATGAACATCGTTATCGTAAAGGCTTACCCACCTGGGGTGACGAAGTCCGTTTATGTTGGGATGCGGACAGCTGTGTGGTGTTGACGGTTTAAGGAGCGAAGATGAGTACACTTGAACCTCCGGCTCGCGTGGATAAAGCGGGGCGATTCACGCTGTTTATGTCGCGGCTGCAAATGAAGCACGGGCGCAAGCTGGTGATCGCGCTGCCGTATGTGTGGCTATTGCTGCTGTTTCTGCTGCCGTTTTTGATCGTCTTCAAAATCAGTTTGGCTGAAATGGCACGTGCTATTCCGCCGTATACCGACCTCGTTTCATGGGCTGACGATCAGCTATCCATCACGCTCAACTTAGGTAATTTCCTACAACTGACGGACGATCCGCTCTATTTTGATGCGTACCTGCAATCTTTGCAGGTGGCGGGGATTTCGACGCTATTTTGCCTGCTGCTGGGATATCCGCTGGCATGGGCGGTGGCGCACAGCAAACCCTCAACGCGTAATATCCTGTTGCTGCTGGTGATCCTACCGTCCTGGACCTCGTTTTTGATTCGAGTGTACGCCTGGATGGGGATCCTGAAAAATAACGGCGTACTGAACAACTTCCTGCTGTGGCTGGGGGTTATCGATCAACCATTGACGATTCTGCACACCAATCTGGCGGTCTATATCGGAATTGTTTACGCCTATTTGCCTTTTATGGTGCTGCCAATTTATACCGCGTTGACGCGGATCGATTATTCACTGGTGGAAGCGGCGCTGGATTTAGGTGCCCGGCCGTTGAAAACCTTCTTTAGCGTGATCGTGCCGTTGACTAAGGGCGGGATTATTGCCGGATCAATGCTGGTGTTTATTCCAGCAGTTGGGGAGTTCGTGATCCCTGAACTGTTGGGTGGCCCGGACAGCATCATGATTGGTCGTGTACTTTGGCAGGAGTTTTTCAATAACCGCGACTGGCCGGTGGCTTCTGCTGTCGCCATTATTATGCTGCTGTTACTGATTGTGCCGATCATGTGGTTCCACAAATATCAGCAAAAAAGCGTAGGGGAACACGGATGAATAACTTACCTGTCGTTCGCTCACCGTGGCGTATCTTTATTCTGGTGCTGGGTTTTACCTTTCTGTACGCGCCGATGTTGATGTTGGTTATCTATTCGTTTAACAGCTCCAAGCTGGTGACGGTGTGGGCGGGATGGTCAACGCGTTGGTATGGTGAACTTTTCCACGATAGCGCGATGATAAGCGCCGTCGGGATGAGCTTAACGATTGCTGCTGGTGCTGCGACGATGGCAGCAATCCTCGGCACCATAGCTGCCGTAGTGATGGTGCGCTTTGGTCGTTTTCGCGGTTCCAATGGCTTCGCCTTTATGATCACCGCGCCGCTGGTTATGCCGGATGTCATTACCGGTTTGTCGCTGTTGCTGCTGTTTGTGGCTTTGGCGCACGCCATCGGCTGGCCAGCGGATCGCGGTATGTTGACCATCTGGTTGGCGCACGTCACTTTCTGTACAGCGTACGTGGCGGTCGTTATCTCTTCACGTTTGCGCGAACTGGATCATTCCATTGAGGAAGCGGCGATGGATCTTGGCGCCACGCCGCTGAAGGTCTTTTTCGTCATCACGCTACCGATGATTATGCCAGCAGTGATCTCCGGGTGGTTACTGGCCTTTACGCTGTCGCTCGATGACCTGGTTATTGCCAGCTTTGTCTCTGGTCCCGGTGCTACAACATTACCCATGCTGGTGTTTTCCAGCGTACGTATGGGGGTTAATCCGGAGATCAACGCACTGGCGACGCTGATACTTGGCGTGGTAGGAATTATCGGATTTATCGCGTGGTATCTGATGGCGCGAACAGAAAAACAACGGATTCGCGATATCCAACGTGCAAGACGTGGCTGAAAAAACTAAAATCTGCCAACCTGTCTATTCGGCGCAGCTGTGGTGGCTGCGCCGTTTTCATGGAAGACGACGCGTTGGGATTTTTTAAGAAATCATCCATATCACATGCCCGCTTAAACGTCCCTGCTTTGGTGCAGGTGGCGGCGCTGGCTATTATTATGATCCGCTGTCTCGATCTGTTGATGATTTTTAATACGCTCGGGTTGCGTGGAACCAGTGAGTTTATTCATCGTAGCGTACAGACCTGGAATTTAACGCTGGTGTTTCTGGCTAGCCTGGTGATGCTGTTTATCGAAATTTACTGCGCATTTTCGTTGGTAAAAGGTCGGAACTGGGCACGCTGGATTTATCTGCTGACCCAGATTATCGCCAGTGTCTATCTGTGGGCAGCCTCGTTGGGCTACGGATATCCGGAACTGTTCAGTATTGCGGGAGAGTCTAAACGTGAAATCCTGCATACCCTGGTGATGCAAAAACTGCCCGATATGTTGGTGTTGCTGCTGCTTTTTGTTCCTGCATCCAGCAGGCGGTTCTTCCGCTTGCAATAACGTGTATAATTTTGGCCCCCGGTTAATTTGTAGGTTTTTGTATGCAGTGCGCACTTTATGACGCCGAACGCTGTCGCTCCTGTCAGTGGATAACACAGCCAGTCGCCGATCAACTCTTCGCCAAAACAGCCGATCTGCAAAATCTGCTGGCCGATAATCCGGTCGGTGAATGGTGCGCGCCAGTCAGCGGCCCGGAAAGCGCTTTTCGAAATAAAGCAAAAATGGTGGTTAGCGGCAGCGTAGAGAAACCGCTGTTGGGAATGCTGCATCGTGACGGTATACCTGAGGATTTGTGCGACTGTCCGCTTTATCCTGAGTCTTTTGCGCCCGTGTTTGCCACACTCAAACCGTTTATTGCCCGTGCGGGATTAACGCCCTATAACGTGGCGCGAAAACGCGGGGAGCTGAAGTATCTGCTGTTAACAGAAAGCCGGTTCGATGGCGGCATGATGCTGCGTTTTGTCCTGCGTTCCGACGCGAAACTGGCACAACTGCGCGCGGCGCTACCATGGCTGCAGGCACAGCTTCCGCAGTTAAAAGTGATCACTGCCAATATACAGCCTGTGCATATGGCAATTATGGAAGGGGATAGTGAAATCTACCTGACGGAACAACAGGCGCTGGCGGAGCGTTTTAACGATGTACCGTTGTGGATTCGCCCGCAGAGCTTCTTCCAGACCAACCCGGTAGTGGCGGGGCAGTTGTATGCCACGGCGCGCGACTGGGTGCGTCAGCTTCCGGTTAATCACATGTGGGATCTGTTTTGCGGTGTTGGGGGCTTTGGTCTGCACTGCGCCACGCCGCAGATGAAACTGACGGGGATTGAAATCGCGCCAGAGGCGATTGCCTGTGCGAAACAGTCTGCGCAGGAGCTTGGGTTACAAAATCTGCATTTTCAGGCCCTGGATTCGACTCAGTTTGCCACCGCCCAGGGCGAAGTACCGGACCTGGTGCTGGTGAATCCGCCGCGTCGGGGAATTGGCAAACCGCTGTGTGATTTTCTTTCTCACATGGCACCGCGTTTTATCATTTATTCCAGCTGTAATGCGCAAACCATGGCGAAGGATATTCGTGAGTTACCAGGGTATCGCATTGAGCGCGTCCAGCTTTTCGATATGTTCCCACACACCGCGCATTATGAGGTTTTAACGCTGCTCAGCCGACAATAACGACCATGCCTGATGGCGCTTCGCTTAACAGGCCGAGTTGCCGGAATGCCGCATCCTGCAAACAGGCCCGTGATTTTGATCGTGATCGGCAGTGCAATGGTGTAGTCAGCCAGTGGTAAGGTCTGACATCCGGAAAGCATTGCTAATGTGCATGTTATCGCGCTGTGGATGGCTGGCTTTCCGTGCGTGAAGGGCATGATATTGCAGTCGCGTTGCGCGAGGCTGTAATGGAAGAAAAATACATACTGGACGTGATAACTCATCATTGATTCGTATCAGGGGGAAGGTCAAGCTTTTAATTCACTGGCTATCGCTGTAGTGAATTTAGTTACGTGCGAGCGTAGGGAAGTTTGTAATCTTGCCAGCAACCGAATGAGATAATTATGAGTGATATCCAAGAGGTAACTCCTGATAGCGGTTGGGTGATAAAAATAATGCTTTCTGACGTTATTTTTTAGGACTATCCGGGATAGTACTTTGCTGTAAGGCATCGCTCCCTCAAAATAGTTCACAGAGGCATTCACTGACAACTATGTGTTTCTATATACGCAGGGTTAAATACTGAAATGTTACCTAAAAGCGGCCTCCCGGGACTTTTTTCTGGCGAGTAACTGAGCGCCAATATACGCACGAATGCACTGCGTATCTCTGAATTTATCCCCACTACTTATCCATGCTATTGGATGAGTGACTGTGTCTTTTGGGTTAAAGAAAAATTTTAATGTGACAGAATTATCGGTATATCTCATTATTGCCTGGTTTTCTTTTTAATTAATGGAAATGAATGTAATGTTTATTTTGCTAACAATTTTTAGGGGGGGTATTTTGTGTTTTTATTTTAAATATCCATGTTTAGGGTTTTATTTTAAGGTGATTTTAATATTTCGCATTATAAAAAAGCAGTATCCTGTCCCAGGGGGAAGTTATAATGCGCTATAGCTATCATTACATAATACGCTCAGGCGTAATTCTGTCATGATGGCTAAAAAAAGGGAGTCGCAGGCGACTCCCACCAGAAAGAAAATAAAACATAAAGGTCTTTAAAAACCTCATAGTTAGCGCAGTCAGTTATGCCATATTAGTCGATAGTGCAAAACTGATCTGTATCAACAATTAACGTTATTGTCATCTGGTCGGTGGAGTGGGTTTTTGATGTGGTCCCAGTCTGGTGCTGTACCGCTTAGAAAACGCCAGTTCCGGGCCGGTAGTCATGCTCGCCAGGTTGTCCGGGGCATCACTTTCCGCCATCATAGTTATTGTGCGGGCCTGACCACCTGGCTGAAGGTCTAAGTTGTGGTGGTACGGGATAAGAGCGCATGACGCCACCCCGAGCCTGAAATACGGCGGTTCCTGCACGGTCATGTCGATTGTGATGACCTGACCGGTATGTGCCGGTACAGGATGCACGATCGAAGGTTTCACCTCTTAAAAACCAGAAGGAGTCATTCCTATGACACGACGTCGTTTTCTAACCGCCCGGGAGGTTACGGGCATGATGGAGGCCGTCCGCAACGGCAATAACGGAGCCCGGGACTACTGCCTTATTCTCATGGCATTTCGTCATGGTATGCGTATTAGTGAGTTATTAGGTCTGCGATACAGAGATATGGATCTCGAGGCCGGACGAATGAGCGTTAACCGTCTGAAGAACGGATTTTCTACGGTACACCCGCTGATAGATGATGAACTGGATGCGATCCGCACATGGACACGGGTACGCAGCACCTGGAGGCATGCTGCCAGTACGGATACTGTTTTTATTTCACGAAAGGGAACGATGCTTTCGAGGCAACAGGCCTACCGTATCATTCGCGCTGCTGGAGAGTTGGCAGGTGCCGTTACCTGCACCACGCCGCATATGTTGCGTCATGCCTGCGGGTATGAACTGGCGGAACGGGGCACGGATACGCGTCTGATTCAGGATTATCTGGGGCATCGGAATATTCGTCACACTGTACGCTATACGGCCAGCAATGCAGCGCGATTCAATGGGTTGTGGGAACGCGAAAGAATCAGTAGAGATGATATTGGAAAGCGAATTAAAACTGGTCAATTGGGACCAATTTGTGCACATCTTAATAGCAAGACTATTTGCAAGGCAATCCCTCAGCCAGTTTTTTTCTAAAAAAAACCTCAATTAATTGATTTTAAATATTTTATTTATTTAGTCACAGTTTTATCTCGCCCAACAGATACCACTTCCTTGTGGAATATTATTTAACACTCTAAATAAAAACGCAAAATACTATCATTTAAAATCAGGTGTAAATTCTGATTTTATCTGTTATTGCGTCTGTGTAAAGTGTTATATCCTTTTTTTTGTCTAATTTTAAGTGATATATGCCAATGAGTCAAAATGGTCCCAACTGTTCCTATTTTAGGTCAAAAAAACATCGCTGTGAGGGTTTGAAAGGAAGGGGATAAGCAAAATGATTGAAAATTAAAATTTTACGGTTTGTAAAATTTGTGCGGTAGCTTTGTATTTATTCAAGTAAGAGTCCATCAGTAATCCTGTTAATTAATAATAGAGTTGCTGATGGTTTCTTCCATCGAAAAATACATCGCAAGTAATATCAAAAAGCATGCTTAATATCAGCATCCTAATAAGGAATATGAAATGAAAAAATTACTGAAGGTCTCCACACTGACTCTGGCGGTATTATCGGGATCAGCGTTTGCAGCACCAAATAGTGGTGATGTCCAGTTTATTGGAGCTGTTGTTGACACAACTTGCGACATTGTGCCGCTTGCAGATACTGGTGCAGTAAGTAGCGTTGTTCAATTGGGTAATGTTACAACTTCTACAAAAGCGGCTGGTTCTGGTTCTAACCAAAGTCCGGTAGTGAATTTTTCTCTGAAACCGAAGGCGGGCACTACCTGTAATCCAGTTGCTATGAGTAATGCCTCTTTTGCATTTTCTGGACCTCTGGAAGCCTCTGGACTGGTGCCTCAAAGCGGAACAGCAACCGATGCCATCGTAAAATTGCGTGCAGTAAATGCAGTTGGAGGTGCTCATGATATCGATAAAACCCGCACGACATCAGATGTAACATTGACTGATTTGAATGACCCTGCCAAAGGCGCGCAATTTACTGCGCAACTGATAGGTGGTACCCAGGCAGGCGATTACCGCTCTGCTCTTGCTTACGTAGTTTCTTACAACTAAGTCATTTCAATCCCTGCCCGTACTAAGCGGTATAAGTACGAGGCAGGGTCTTCCTCTATTAAAGCAATTTTATTCTTGTTCTTCTCTTTTGCTCTGAAGGCAGGTCTGTGTGAGTACAAAATATAACATAGCAAGAAAACAACCTGCGCTGTCTCTTCTGGCACTAAGCATTTGTTCTTCCTTTGCATCTGCCACCGAACTGAATATGGCATTTCTACAGGGAATCACAGATGTGCCCTCTGTTCTGAAAGACGGTGTAAAATACCCTGCAGGTCAATACTACGTCGACGTTTCTCTCAACGGATCCCGCACCGGACGAATGCCATTTGAGATTAGCGCGGAAGATGAGCAGGCTGGACAACCCTGCTTCAGCCCGGAATGGCTCCACAGTGCGGGTATCTTTTTCAAACCGGAAGCTTACCAGGATACATTTGATTCCATTCGCGGCTGTTATTCAATTGGAAAGAAAATGGCCTCAAAAGTCAATTTTGACCTTGGAGCTCAATCTCTGGATTTCAGTATCCCTCAGGCGTGGATGACAGAAAAAAATGATGCTACGCGCTGGGACTATGGCATAAATGGTCTGCGTCTGAAGTACAGTGGTAACTTTAATCAAAACGTTCAAAATAAGAATAATAACTACAGCAATGATTCTCTCAATGCTTATGGTAGTTTCAATTCGAGCCTCAATATTGGCCGCTGGATTTTATCCAGCGACATGAATGCTAAACGCAATTTGTGGGGAAATGAATTCACTACGAATAATCTTACCCTTTCTACCGCTATTAGCCAGGTTAAAGGGGATTTACTGCTCGGGCGTTCACAGACAAGAACTGAGTTATTCAGCGACTTTAGTTTTTATGGAATATCATTGCGTTCTAATAGCAACATGCGCTCATGGCTCACCCGCGGCTATGCCCCAGTTATCTCCGGAGTAGCCTCTACCACATCAAGAATTACAGTGACTCAGGGCGGGTATACAATTTATTCTCGCGTGATACCTCCAGGTCCATATCGTCTCGATGACATCAATTCTACCAGTAACGGAAATATGGTTGTAACAGTAGAGGATAATAGTGGTCGTAAAACTGTAACTGAATATCCTGTAGCAACCCTGCCTTCGCTTCTACGTCCTGGAGAATATAATTACAATTTTGCTGTTGGACAGCGTAACGACTCTAATCGTTTAGGGGATGCTTTCTCCTCAGGAAATGGCACTTTTGGCCTGGCCAGTTTCGACTGGGGGTTACCAACGACCACGCTTAATATCGCTACTCTGTTGCATAACAGTTATCAGGCCGCCGGAGTTGGGCTTACGCAATCAATGGGAGAACTCGGCGCTGTCGCGTTAAGTGTAAATGGGGCGCGGGCTGAGTATGATAATAACTCTCAACGCCAGGGAATAAGCGCAACATTAAAATATGCAAAAAGTTTCACTAACCAGACAGATATTCAGTTACTGACGTACAGGTATCAGAGCCCTGGATATACCGAATTTGTGAACTGGAATCCTAAGGACGGAAAGGGACGAAAGATTTATGATCCGGACGGCCTGGGCTTTAATGAACACTACATTTGGTTTGATGGCAAAGAGAAGGCGCGATATGAAGCCCGACTGTCCCATCGGATAGATAACATTTATATTAACAGCGCGTTCTGGCAGCAATCTTACTGGAATCGTAACACCGATGCTATTGGAGCATCATTGTCCGTCAGCACCACAATACTTGACGGGGTATCGCTCTACATTAACGGAAACTATTCACGTAATGCATGGTCAACTACAGATGAGTATTCAGGTGCCCTGGGTGTAAGCATCCCGTTTACGCTGGGAGGTATTCGTCATAACAGCAGTAATTCAGTCGGCTACAGCCGATACAATGGTACCTCTTTTAATACCAACATATCGGCCGCTCTGGATGAACGCCTTAGTTACAGTGTTAATGCTGGAATGGATGAACACAGTAATAATACAGTTGGTGCATCGGCTAGTTATGCCTTTGACCGAATTCAGACTAACTTAGCAGTTTCACAAAGCCGAGATGCAACCACTTTATCCGGAAATCTCTCTGGTACAGCCATTGCCACGAGGCAAACGGGTCTACTGCTCACAAGAGAATCTTCAGACACTGTAGCAGTTGTCAGAATTAGAGATACACCAGGAGTGACATTCAATGGTTCACTTCCAACTAACAGCAGCGGAAATACTGTGCTTTACCTGACAGGATATAACCCTACAACGATAAGCATTAATCCGGAAAACGTACCGGAAAGCGCTGAGTTGCTCAATACTTCCTATAATGTTGTTCCAACAGAAAAAGCAATTATCTACCGCGAATTTGATTTCCAGAAAGTGCGGCGTTATATCGTTCGGTTACGTGATATGCAGGGTAATGAAATTACTGGTGGAAACGCAACCACGGAGCAGGGGCTGGATGCTGGTTTTGTCACGCGTAATGGTGTTTTGCTGATGAATCTGCTCTCCGCCCCGAAAACTATTACAGTAAGTCAAAGTACTGGAAAAATATGTCGATTTAGTGCGGTAGGGTTGAAGGAAAATATAGGAACAGTTCAGGAGATTCGTTGTGAATAGTATTAAGAAGTTTTTTAAGTTAGCAGTCATGACGACGTCTATGACATTATTTTTTGCTGGTTCTGCCATAGCTGCTTTTACTCTTAATGGAACTCGTTTTATTTATGAAGAAGGGAAGAAAAATATTTCCTTTGAAGTAAGTAGCAGCTCAGATGATATCTATGGAGCTCAGGTGTGGATTGAAAATATATCGCAGAGTAAAGCGGATGTTTTTATAGTACCGTCTCCACCATTTTTTAGGATTGGGCCGAGAGGTAAACAGATAGTACGATTAATGAATGTAAACCCGACTTTGCCGTCAGATAAGGAATCTTTATTTCGTCTTAATGTTCAAGAGATTCCGCCAAAACCCAAAGAAACTGATGGTAGCGTGATCGCCATAGCAATGAATACCCAGGTTAAGCTGATTTACCGCCCAAAAGCTCTGGCTGAAGGACGTAAAAATGCAGAAAAACAGCTGGTTTTGTCGAATCGGGATGGAAGGGTCTGGATAAAGAACCCGACACCCTACTATTTTGCGGTCACGAAACTGAAAAGCCAGGGGAAAGAGATCGAGCTAAATGCGAATGTGCAGCGTGCACTTGCACAACTGGCCCCGTACTCAGAAGTGAATACCGGGCACACAAATCTTAAAGACGTAAGTGTTATAGCCCTTAACGATTGGGGCGGCGCGGTGAAATATGATATTAAATAACCAACTGTTTAACATATTTATGTGTATCATCCTGCTCTCGGTCTTTAATTCCGCGAACGCTGTCACTACCAGTAACCGGGTTACTGTTACGGCAAGATTCACCGCACCTCCGTGTACATTGACAATGCCTGATCGTGTAAACCTGGGGGCGATTTTACCCGGTGCGCAGAGTTATCCCCCATTCATTATCCGGCTGGATTGTCCACTGCCAGCAGCTATAACTGCGTTATATGCTGAAATTGTTCAGGGAAGTCTGAGCGCGGGGAGCAATAATCGCGTTGATATGACCGGGCCAGCAGGAAGTTCCGGAACCCCCGTAAAACTGTGGTTGACAGATAATGATGGGAAAGAAGTCATGCTGGACGGGAGTGGTTCCTCTGAAGAGAGTGGTCGCTTTTGCTCAGGCACAGGAAGTCGCAACTGTACTATCACGCCAAATACGGAAGTAGAAATAGATACCCCACGTGGCCTAACCAGCGCCATGTTAAGATTCAATGTTATTGTTCCATAGAAAAATTATGACTAATCTATATATTGTGTTTGTTATATAAAATTAATTTTATGTTTTTTAAAATAATCGTGTTGAGTGTGATATGAATAATAAAATATTGGCATTTCTGAGCCTGATATCAATTATTGGATTCAAAACATATGCGGCTACTTATACCTATCTTTCACCTGTTGGACGGCTGGTGGGACCTACAATAACTGCGAAAGCCCAGCAGAAAATATATCCTAATGATGTGAATGCAATATTATCTTATGTTAAGAGAACGCCAACTATCACAATGAATATTGGAAGTGGAAGGGATGTTCGCATGATATCTGGTTTTCCTGATAAGGTTGGGTTGTTATGGAACAATACCAATGCAGCATTTGCTATCTGTGATGTTGGTAGTGATGGCGCGGCAATAGAAAGTAGTTGTACTTCTGAAATTTCGTCAATTTACCATATCACAAATTATAACGATTATCTTTTGCCAAGGGTTAATTTCCCACCAGGTTTGAAAACAGGTGACACATATACGCTTACTCCTTTTTTTGAATGGACGGTAGCTAAAAATATGACAATAGAGACTGATGATAATCCCGGTGAGAAAAGTGTTGATGTCATCATGACACTGACAGATATGAATACCCTGGCGCGTTCACCTTGCGGGATAACATGCGCAAGTAATACGGTGAGCGGGGGGGCGTTAGGCGGAGGGGAAATAGTTGCTCCTCCTTTGGTCCCGGTTCAGGCATCATTGTCAATTACGGGGCCGACATCTTTAAACTGTTCTGCAATATTGCCTTCATCCTGTGTTGTAACTGGCGATTTCAGTATAAGTACCGCCGTTCCGGCCAGGTTTAGTGTCCAGAATGACTCAGATAAATGTGGTGAAAATCCAGTATCAGTTCAGGCTAAAAGTGGTGGGCAGGAGATATCGGTTGGATTTTCTGATGGGTACAAAACCAAATCGGCAAGCACTGAAAAGATACAACTCGAGTATGTAATAAAGCCAACGCAAAATACGCTGCCAGGTGAAGTTTGTCAGGTTGCTTCTACGCTAATATTAACCACTGACTAGTATTGAAGTATGTCTGCATTTGAATAAAATTTTAATGATGGTATGGATACTAAAGAAATTGATCATCTCAACTAAAGATGATGGATTTAAAATATTATTAATTATAATTATTAACACCATTCTATAATGGTTTTTATTAATCAAGGAGTTGGGGTGGGATTGTAATTAAATTTTTGTTTTGTGCATATGATTAATGTGGAACAGCATTTTGAACATCGCTGTCCTTTTTAGATTGATTGGTAATAAGTATTGAGTGTGAAGTGCTTAAGAGGGGAGATAAAAGTAGTAGTGAATGATATGCGTGAGTTAATGATTTTTATCTCTAAGATTACTTAGCGAAATGTTGTGACTGAATGATGGTGTTATATTGATATAAGCTTGTTGCTATCAATTTTCATTAAGGTGTCAATTATTGTTGGTTTATAATTTACTGAATAGTTAACAGGAGGTATAAATGATTCATGTTATTACGAAGGATAACTATTTTTTTTTAGGAATACAAGCTGTGATCGGTGATGAAGAAATTAATCTCATAAATAGCATTGAATGTTTAGCTGATACAGAGTTGCCTCGAGATGTTCTTGTTATTGATACCTTTCTTACCGGGAGTTTTACACCGGATAGCTTAAAGAAACTATGCAAATTAAAATTCCAACGTATTGTTTTTTTCTCCATGTTAAAAGTTACTTGCCTGCCATTATTATCTACTGTTTATTTTGTTTCAAGAAATACAAGCCCTTCAAAGGTAATTGATCTGCTGATGCGAGAAGTTAACAGAACATTCAACGAGTTGCCCTCTTACAGTATGAGACAGCTCATAGTGGCCCAATTATGCCTTGGCAATATGGAACAGAGACAGGCTTTGGATATGTTAGGTATATCGAGTAAAACGTATGAAGCAGACAAGTATCGGTTGATGTTGCAGATGAGAATACGAAAATGGTATCACATCGTGAAACTACCTATTTTCAATCATTTAAGTACTCTTACTATACTGCTGTCATTATCACAATGACAGCTACTATATTTGAAGATCTTTTCTAAAAGATAGTAAGATAGTTGGTATTAACTATTTGTCATATACTTCTATTATATATAATACATCTTAATGTCCAGAATTTGAAATTGTAATGATTCAAAATGACGCCTGAATCGAAATTTTTAAAGCTGCACGCCATTGTTTTAAATATATTATTAATTTTGTGCTGAATATTTTACTCCAGAATTATTACTTTAACGTTGTTACAGTTTGTAAGAGACGTTAGCCATACTCGAGTGTCATTTAATGTAATTCATATGTTTTGGATACCAATATCTAAGTTTTCAGCTCGTTCAGAAAAGCCTGGCCTGAGTATCTCATCTCCCGCCAGTTATGGTGAGTGGGCATATTCAAATATGCAGAACAGAGCAGGTGCTAAGCTATAAGCAGATTATACAGTACTGCTTTGGGAGAGAGTTTATTATATCTGTTGAAAATCAAAACCCCTGTCCTTATTCAGACACACAGATCATAACCGGTGATGTTGGGGAGTTAAATAACCAAGTATTCTTATTTATTTTTTTATAATGATATAATCACTGCTTTTGGAGGCGGCATTCAGATTTATATCGTCATTATGAAACTCATTCATGTCATCCCGTAAAAGTATCTTCATGTTTTGTGACTTAACTTTGAACATACCTTTTTGGATATCTATAACGTCGTAAGTAAATTCAATCTCCCTGTTTATAATATAATACTTTTTTTCAGTTACTATCTTTCCCGTGATATTAGCCACCCCCGTATAATCACTGAAAAAATGTACGGAAATGGTACCTGCAGCATGATTCCCTGATGCTGTGTTTTTTTCAAATGTTGACTGGCACTGTAGATCCGTACCAGACTGATGACGAATAAACCACCAGGTTAGACCTGCCAGCATAAAAAGAATGACAAGACTGATTATGATTTTTTTCATCCGGCCACGTCCACTCTGTTATGACAATGAGTAAAATAGTCAGGTTTTTCTTTTTCACACGAAACAATAAGTTTGTCCTCTTTTTTCCCAGCATGGTTAAAAATGAATACATCCTGATTCTTATTGCAGCTTTTTGCAACGAACTCAATAGGTGGAGCCTTTATTGAAGGATTTCCGGATAACATATATACATTACATTCAGGCGGATATCCGGAAATTTTAATCAGTGGTGCAGACGCTGTAATGGTATCGCTGAAGTAAATGAGGTAAGTTGCTAAGCCAAGAGATATAACAAATAAAATGTATATCGGATAATATAAGTGACTGTTAAAAAAATCATTAAATAAATTTTTTATTCTGCTGTTTTTTTTTCCGGCAAAACTGACATATGTCTTGACGTCGATAACAGGGTTAAACATAAAACCGATTTTTGGGATAGTAATGATCGCATCATCGGGTAATCCTGCCTGTACAAGAGTTTTTCTTAAGATGCTGATGTACTGGTTTAAATTACTGTGAGAAGAACGCAGTCCATGTTCATCCCAGACGGTCCTGAAAAGATAGTCTCGCTCCACGGGGCTTCCGCGTTCAGTGATGAGAACCAAAAGTAATCTGCGAGCTGGTGCCGCCATCAAAACGGAAACATTAAGTGACGGGTTTTCCAGATACCCGTCTTCTTCATTAAAAGTCACTTCTTTATTAATAATGAACATATTTCCAGAGAACCTGACGATGTAAAGGAATACCAGGAACATAGCTTGCCGCCAGAAGCGGTAGTCGCCATTAACATGCAATTCCGTTCTGGATTGGTTGTAAAGGTTCCGTTTTGCTTTCTGAAAAATGAGTATGTGCTATAGGTGAAAATTTGTATACCCCTTGCTGATAAAAATTTATACCAGAATAAAAATATAAATTACGGCAATAAAAAAGATAAAAATGTTGTATATTTCATTATTGCGGAATTATGTGTTAATTGTGGAATTGTTTAATTACCATATTGACTCCGAAAATAACTTCTGGATTTTTCAATGAAAACAAGGCGCTATATCACACAGGAAGAATGGAATGCAGTAATGAGTGTTATTCCTGAATACAATGATTATGTCAGGGACAGATGTATACTGATTATGATGTATATCCATGGGCTCAGGGTGAGTGAACTTGCAAACATACAGCTTTCAAGTCTCTCTCTGGAAAGTAGCGAGATCTATATCCGGAGAATAAAGAATGGGTTCTCAACAACACATCCTGTTCAGAAAGAAGAGAAAATATGGTTATTACGATGGCTAGATATACGAAAAACGAAACTGAATGGTAAGGATTTGCCCTGGCTTTTTATTTCGTCCAGAAGAAGCAGAATATCTCGTCAGCAGGTATACTCGCTGGTCAGATACTATGGCGAGCTGGCTGGTTTACCTATTAAATTGCATCCTCATGTACTCAGGCACTCATGTGGTTATGCCCTGGCTAATCAAGGCCTGGATACCCGACTGATTCAGGACTATTTAGGGCACCGGAATATTCGTCATACCGTGCATTATACCGCTGCTAACTGTAAGCGCTTTTCACGTGTCTGGTCACTGGGGAGCGAAGATATTTTTTAATGACCGTGGCATCAGTATATTGATAATTTTCATTAAAATATCAATGTGATTAGTTATGGTTTTTATCTTTGAGCAGGTAGATCCCTTTTTCATTGTTGTGTGGAGCTGTGAGTGTCTGATGTGTATGTCTATACTAAAAGTATTGTCTTTTTCGCGTCAGAGAATACAGAGTCTTTTTCTGTATAAACTAGTTTTAAATTAGCTGGCTTTATTTTAGTGTCAAATGTTAATTGATTCAGGGGAGGTAGCTTAATTGCTATAGAACGAATTGAATCAAAAATAAAACAGGAAAACGTGATGTGTGAATTATTGTATCCTAGTAATGAACTATTATCGGGAATTCGTTTACCAGAAAGTGCCATGATTGCGGGAGAAGAACATTTAGCATTACGTTTCCTGGAAGGAATGAAAGCGGAGCCCCTGATCAGTTTCCATTCTGGTCAAATTACGGGATACGAATTTCTTAGTCAGCTTTCTGCTGGTATCTGTAGTGAGACTTTTTTTCGCCAACAGTCTGCAGGTTCACTGGCAGAGTTATTTTTACTTCAGCTACGCCTGAGTTCAGGTTTGACTACCAAAAAACGTTTTTTGAATCTCCCTGTCAGGGTGCTTGTCAGGAGATCTTTGTGTGAGATTATTTGTCGCAATAATCTGAATGGTATTGTCGTGGAGATCCAGGATCCTGAACATTTGACAGACCTCTGCTCTGAGGAACAGGATTATTTGCGTCAAAACCTGAATCACTTACTGTTTGCAGGTGCTGAAGTTTATGCTGACGATGTCAGCCCGGCATGGATGAAAACACTGTCCGGGAGGAAATTACCCCTGTCGGGTATGAAAGTCTCACGACAACAGTTTCTGTCTCAAATAGATAACTATACGTTCTCTCACCCGAGGCTTCATCCATCGAGTGATTCAGCCACTTGTCTGGTGGCAGAAGGCATCGAAACACCAGAGCAGTGCATGCTGGCTATTATGCTTGGTTTTACTCATGGTCAGGGATGGCTCTGGCCGGCAAATGTATGGCGCTTTGTGCTGGAGCGGTCATCTTAGCTATATTCTCTTTCTCAGGGCGATCACAGATCCCTCATTGTGTCCGTCCGGAAAGAGTCAAATTTGCTGCAGAAGTGGATGAAAGCCGGACTTTTTTCACCGTTGAAATAAGTTCTCAATAAACTGGGAAAAGAACACATCAGAAAAAGAATATACGCAGGCAAAACCAATTTTACGTCTTAAGTGATTAATTTTGAAATGAATGTGGCGGTGAGGGGCGCCGCGTTCGCAGTCTGTCCAACTGGCTGCGCCAGTAGTCGAACCCCGGTCCGGGCTTCTCATCCCCGCCATGCTGTGCATTATGCGAAAAAAAAAGCCCGTACTTGCGTACGAGCTCTTCTTTAAATATGGCGGTGAGGCGGGGATTCGAACCCCGGATACGTTGCCGTATACACACTTTCCAGGCGTGCTCCTTCAGCCACTCGGACACCTCACCATATTGTATTGCTGCCTGACCGCTTGGGGGGCAACGGGGCGCTACTATAGGGAGTTGCGCTAAAACGGTCAAGCAGAATTTACGTGTTCACTCTCGTTTGGTTACGCAATGTACATATTCCTCCGCCCGGGTAGGCGCGGAGGATAAGATTAGCGCTTAGAGTCCAGTTTTTCGCCGTTAGTCACAACTTCCTGGGCTTTGCTGTAACTCTCGATCAGCAACTGATAAGCCGGGAAGATCTTGGTATACACTTCCGCCCATTCAGCGGCGTCTTCACGGTTCCATGTCCCCTGAATTTCAGACGCGACGGCGGCGGTATCCATCGGGACGACGCCAGTCTGAACAACACGAGCCAGGGTGATTTCCTGCGCCATTTTGCTGTAAGTACCGGAAGCGTCGATCACTGCGAAAACTTTGTAGCCTTCCGCAACCGCGCTGATGGCCGGGAAAGCCATGCACACGCTGGTGATCGTACCGGCGATGATCAGCGTCTTACGACCCGTTGCTTTGACGGCTTTCACGAAGTCTTCGTTATCCCAGGCGTTGATTTCACCTTTACGCGCTACGTATTGGGCATGTGGCGCATTGGCGTGGATCTCTGGGATCAACGGACCGTTAGGCCC
The DNA here is from genome assembly GCF_030332285.1 of Citrobacter sp. Cu096. NCBI lineage: Bacteria > Pseudomonadati > Pseudomonadota > Gammaproteobacteria > Enterobacterales > Enterobacteriaceae > Citrobacter > Citrobacter sp. Cu096. Next base: position 1,846,803 of record NZ_JAOWID010000030.1, on the reverse strand, counting down.
CTGTGGTACAGATGCCGTGGTAATCACCGGCATCTTCGCCAGCGTTGCCATTTTAGCCAGCGCGGCGGCACGCGCACGCAGTTCTGGCATGGGCATATCGCCGACGGTCTGGAACAGCCCGCTTTGATGATCAATAAGCAGCATGACGGAATCATTCACATCGATGACCGGACGTGAGCCATTAAAGTTTGCAGGACTGGACATATTCTTCTCCTTCGATTCAGATTTGGCCAAAGCGGCCTGAGTTAAAATCGCGTACGGCTTCGGCGATTTCTTGCTTCGTGTTCATTACAAATGGACCGTAACCCACAATCGGCTCGTTCAACGGTTCGCCAGACAGCAGCAACACGCAGGCATCGCTGGTGGCTTCAATGTGTAGCGTGTTCCCCTGCTGGCTGAACACCACCAGTTGCGCTTCGCCGGCAGGCGTGGTGCCGTTCACAGTGATATTCCCTTTCAGTACCACCAGAGCGGTACTCCATCCTTCCGGTTGGGAAAACGTAAGTTGATGATTACGTTGCAGGCGCATATCCCATACATTCAGTGGTGAAAAGGTATGTGCCGGGCCTTTTGTCTCTTGATAGTTACCTGCAATCACGCGCACGCTGCCTGCGTCATCTGGCAGGGCGACTGTGGGAATAACATCGCTACTGATGCCCTGATAGCCGGGCACGGCCATTTTGTCTTTTGCCGGAAGATTGACCCACAGCTGCACCATTTCCAGTTCGCCACCCTGGCGGGTAAATTCAGGTGAGTGGAACTCTTCGTGCAATATCCCTGCACCCGCGGTCATCCACTGCACGTCGCCGGGGCCGATAATGCCGCCGCGACCGGTTGAATCACGGTGTTCAACTTCGCCGCTGTAAACGATGGTCACCGTCTCAAAACCACGGTGAGGGTGCTCGCCTACGCCGCGTTTTTCATTACCTGGCGCGAATGTATGTGGACCGGCGTAATCCAGCAGCAGGAACGGACTTAACTGTTCTGCATGAGACTGGTAAGAGAACATCGAGCGAACCGGAAATCCATCGCCCACCCAGTGCGGGCGAGGTGCGGTGTAGACGCCTGTGACTTGTTTCATATGTGTCTCCTCGGTGGCGTTGTCTTGATGTTAATAAGCTTATATTCATGACAGCGAGCTGAGTAGTCGCTAAAATAGTCCTCACTGTCTCATAAATAGGACAATAAGATGACAAAGCCGGATCTCAATGATTTTGCATGGTTTGTACATGTTGTAGAGGAAGGGGGATTCGCGGCGGCGGGTCGGGCGCTTGATGAACCGAAATCAAAACTGAGCCGACGGATAGCGCAACTGGAAGAGCGGTTGGGGGTACGACTGATTCAGCGAACCACCCGGCAGTTTAACGTGACTGAAGTTGGGCAAACCTTTTACGAACACTGTAAGGCGATGCTGGTGGAAGCGCAGGCGGCACAGGATGCCATTGCCGCGCTGCAGGTTGAACCTCGTGGGATTGTGAAGCTGACGTGCCCGGTTACGTTGCTGCATGTGCATATCGGACCAATGCTTGCCCGCTTTATGGCGCGTTATCCTGACGTATCAGTGCAACTGGAGGCCACGAACCGCCGTGTTGATGTGGTTGGAGAAGGTCTGGACGTGGCGATTCGCGTCAGGCCTCGACCATTTGAAGATAGCGATCTGGTGATGCGAGTTCTGGCGGACAGGGGGCATCGTTTGTATGCCAGTCCGCAGCTAATCGAGAAAATGGGAGCGCTACATTCTCCGGCTGAATTGACTCGCTGGCCGGGTCTGAGCCTGGCCTCCGGTAAACATGTGCATCGTTGGGAGTTATTTGGCCCGCAGGAAGCACGTGCGGAGGTACACTTCACGCCACGAATGATCACCACCGATATGCTTGCGCTACGTGAAGCTGCTGTTGCCGGTGTAGGGGTTGTGCAACTTCCTCAGTTGATGGTAAAAGATCAATTAGCTGCAGGCGAGCTGGTGGCATTACTCGACTGCTGGGAACCGAAGCGAGAAATTATTCACGCAGTCTTTCCATCACGCAGGGGATTATTGCCGTCAGTGCGCGCATTAGTCGATTTCTTAACGGAAGAATATGCGCGGATGATTGAGGATTAAATACCTGGCCTCAGCCCACAAAAAAGGCCGGTTAAACCGACCTTTTATTATCTGGACGCCGTTCAGGCGTTAAAAACAATCAGCGACTACGGAAGACAATGCGGCCTTTGCTCAGGTCGTACGGGGTCAGCTCAACAGTCACTTTGTCGCCCGTCAGGATGCGGATATAGTTTTTACGCATTTTACCGGAGATGTGTGCAGTAACCACGTGACCGTTTTCTAACTCTACGCGGAACATGGTATTAGGTAACGTATCGAGAACGGTACCCTGCATTTCAATATTGTCTTCTTTGGCCATCTAATCCTCTGGGGTATCACTACCGTAATTTGAACCGGCAAGATAATGCCGAAGTTCTTTTAATAAGTAAAGATTTGTGCGTTTAAAACACAGCAAATCGGGTTTGGCGCATTACTCTAACCACACACGGCAAAGCCGCACTTAAAGCGCAACGTGTAAGGGAACGAGGAGATAAACGATAGGCGTTGCCTGACGCGAACTGTTCCTTAACGGCGGCGGGGTAATGGGCTAAACCAACTCTGCGCGACAATTATAACACCCCGACAAAAAATGTGCCGAAAACATTCACTTCTGAGGCGAAAATAACGTCCTGGGAACCCAGAAATGGCTCGGTAGCCGCTGCTGGCGCAGTCTGCTCAGGTGTTCAAGGTACTCCCGACGCGGCGTTTCGACGGCGCCCAGCGAGGCGGTGTGGCTATTTAATACCTGGCAGTCGATTAATTTTCCGCCCTGATTTACAAATTCAGCGCAAAAAACGAGCAGTGCGGTTTTGGACGCATTTTCCTGACGGCTGAACATCGATTCGCCACAAAACAACGTACCTTGTGCCACGCCATACATACCGCCCACTAATTCATTTTGTCGCCACACTTCAATTGAGTGCGCATGCCCCAGTTCGTGCAGGCGGTGGTATGCGTCCACCACATCATGCGTAATCCAGGTACCTTCTTCCCGGTCATTCGCACAGCCTTCAATCACCTGCCCAAACGCGTAATTGAGCGTCACGCGATAAGGCGAATTTTTATGAAAGCGCTTCATGCTGCGGCTGAGGTGAAATTTGTCGGGCCAAAGAACAGCGCGCGGATCGGGCGACCACCAAAGGATAGGGTCGCCAGGCGAAAACCACGGGAAAATACCGCGCTGGTAGGCCATCAGCAGACGGGCAGGGCAAAGGTCACCGCCAAGCGCCAACAAGCCATTAGGCTCGCGTAAAGCGCCTTCCGGTGACGGGAAGGCTATAGAATGTCGGGACAGTTGCACCAGGCGCATGACAGCGAAACTCCACTACGCGAGTTTGATCGTTCAATAATAGCTTACAGACGTTGCTTAAACTGGTAATAACGCCCCTGCCTGGCTAACAGATCTGCGTGATTACCTTGCTCAATAATTTGTCCGTTGTCCATTACTATTATTTGATCAAAACGCGACAGCCCGCGCAGTCGGTGTGTAACCATCAGGACGGTTTTATCGCGCATCACATCGCTAATTAATTCAAGCATTTGGCTCTCTGTGGTGGCATCAAGCCCTTCGGTGGGTTCATCCAGCAGCATCAGCGGAGCATCGTGCAATAAGGCGCGGGCGATAGCCAGACGACGGAGCTCGCCGCCTGAAAGTTGACGACCGCCTTCGCCCAGCCAGGCGTTAAGGCCATCACCTTCAAGCAGTTTTTCCAGCCCGACGCGGCGCAATACTGCGGACAATGCGTCGTCGCTGGCGTGTGGTGCTGCCAGCAGCAGATTGTCGCGAAGCGTCGCGCTGAACAGGTGTACGCGCTGTGGCACGACGCTGATGCTCTGGCGCAGCGTGGTTTCACTGAGGGCTGCAATCGGCTGTTCATTAATCAGGATTTCGCCGCACTGCGGATCCCATGCGCGGGTCAGCAATTGTAGCAGCGTTGATTTACCACAGCCGGTACGACCGAGAATCGCAATGTGTTCACCGGGCGAGGCCTGCAGGGAAAGGGTATCGAGCGCTTTTTGCGCCTGTCCCGGGTAGCTGAATGATACGTCGCGTAGCGTAAGAGTCACCTGCCCGGAAATCGTCGAGCCGGTATCCGGGAAGGCGACTTCCGGCTGCTGTTCAGTCAGTTCGGTGATGCGCAGCGCAGAGGCAATAACTTGGCCGAGATGCTGAAACGCGCCGGTTACTGGTGCTAACGCTTCGAACGCAGCAAGCGCACAGAAGACAAAGAGTGCGATCAGCGCGCCGGGCTGGGTATTGCCGCCCACGCCACCGGAGGCCATCCATAGCATCATAATCACCGCCAGCGCACCGACTAACAGCATCACCGCTTGTGATAATGCCGTTAATTCAGACTGACGTCGCTGGGCTTCGTGCCACTGCAACTCAGTCGCTTCCATTTGCGCGCGATAACGTTCACTGGCACCAAAAATGGTCAATTCAGCCTGACCCTGTAGCCAGGATGTTAACTGCTGACGATATTGCCCACGCAGATGCGTCAGACTTTGTCCGGTGCTTTTGCCTGCCTGATAAAAGAGCGGTGGCAGGATAAATAAGGTCAGCAGCATAATGCCACCGAGGGTGACAGCCAGCGTGAAATCGAGAACGCTTAACCCCAGCGTAACCACCATGATGACGACAAAAGCGCCCACCAGTGGGGAGATCACGCGTAAGTACAGATGATCGAGCGTGTCGACGTCAGCCACCACGCGGTTGAGCAATTCACCCTGTCCATAACGGGACAGGCCAGCAGGGGAGAGCGGCAGTAGTTTGCTGAAGGTATAAATACGCAAATGTTGCAACACGCGGAATGTCGCATCGTGGCTGACCAGACGCTCGAAATAACGACCCGCGGTACGGGTGATCGCCGCACCGCGTACGCCTGCGGCAGGGAGCATATAGTTAAAGCTGTAAATCCCGGTGACGCCAACCACTGCCGAAGCGGACAGGAACCAACCTGAAAGCGTCAGCAAGCCAATGCTTGCCAGCAGCGTGACGATGGCCAGAACGATCCCTAACGTTAACATCCATTTGTGACGTTTATACAGCGTCAGATAAGGTAGCAAAGCGCGCATTCAGATGTCCTCCTGACGATGAGCCAGTAATGTCGCAAACGCCCCGTTGGCTGCGCCCAGTTCGGTCCAGGTACCTTGTTCAACGATCTGCCCATCCTGCATCACCCAGATAACGTTCCAGTCGGCAAGATCTTCCAACTGATGCGTCACCATCAGCGTGGTCTGGCGGCGCGATGCCGCGTTCAACGCTTGCATTACGCGTTGTTCGCTGTGTGCATCAAGGCTGGCAGCGGGTTCGTCCAGCAGCAGTAAATGACACGGATTGAGTAAGGCGCGAGCCACGGCAACGCGCTGTGCTTGTCCAACGGAAAGTCGAGCCGCCTGATCGCCCACTGGCGTATCCACACCCTGCGGCAGCAGCGGTAAAAACTCGCTGACCCAGGCGCTGTCGAGTGCAGCTTGCAGCTGTTCTTCGCTGGCATCTGGGCGAGCCAGTAGCACGTTTTCACGTAACGTGGAGGCAGGAAGCTGAGGGTTTTGCCCGACCCATGACAGTTGTTTGCGCCAGGAGTCAGGCGACAGGTCGCGCAGTTCAAAGCCGTTAATTCGCAGCGAACCTTGATAAGAGAGGAAACCGGACAGGACATTGAGCAGAGAACTTTTGCCGGAGCCGCTGCGTCCAACCAGCACCGCGCGTTGACCAGCCGCCAACGCAAAATTGAGCGGACCGGCCAGCACTTTGCCTTCCGGCGAGGTGATGACCAGATCTCGTGCTTCAATTGACACGGCGTCTTTTGTCGCCAGCTCAATATCGCCACGTTCAGGATGAGCCAACGGGGTTTCCATAAAGGTTTTCAGGCTGTCCGCAGCCCCCACCGCTTGCGCTTTAGCGTGATAAAACGTGCCCAGATCGCGCAAGGGCTGGAAAAACTCCGGAGCCAGAATGAGCGCGAGGAAGCCTGCCGCCAGCGTGACGCCCGTCCCGTAGTGGCCGAAATCAAGTTCTCCAAGGTAGGAAAAACCAAAGTAAACCGCGACAAGCGCAATAGAAAGCGAGGTAAAGAATTCAAGGACACCGGATGACAGGAACGCCAGGCGCAGCACTTCCATGGTGCGTTGGCGGAAATCTTGCGACGCAGCACGGATGCTTTCCGTTTCGGCTTCACCGCGACCAAATATTCTTAGCGTCTCCATGCCCCGCAAGCGATCGAGGAAATGACCGCTGAGGCGGGCAAGAGCCTGAAAATTGCGGCGGTTAGCATCGGCTGCGCCCATACCGACCATTGCCATGAACAATGGGATCAACGGGGCAGTTCCAAGCAGAATAAGAGCGGCCACCCAGTTTGAGGGGAATACCGCCGCCACAATTAATAAGGGGACGCACACGGCCAGCGCCATTTGCGGCAGATAACGCGCATAGTAATCATGCATATCGTCAATCTGCTCCAGGATCAACGTGGCCCAACTCCCGGCCGGTTTGCCTTTTATCCAGGCCGGACCTGCCTGTTGTAGACGGTCAAGCACCTGGCGGCGAATTTCAAAGCGAATATGCTGCCCTGCGTGAAACCCGACCCGTTCGCGTAACCAGACGACCCATGCCCGCAGGATGAAAATCAATACCAGTACGATGAAAGGAAGCAGAAGCGCTTCTCGGGGAATATTGGCCATGATCATATGGTCCAGAATTCGGGCCATGAGCCAGGCCTGAGCGACGATTAACAGTCCGCTCACGAACCCCAACAGGCGCGAAATGTTCAGCCATCGTTGGGAAATTACACTTTGCTGTTTTAACCAGCGGGTCAGCTCTTTTTGACGGGTTTTATTCATTGCACGCTTAGCAGGTGAGTTATTGGAATTTTTGGGCAGGGCAATGTTACAACGAGGCAAAAATAAAGGCGACTTATAGTCGCCTTTTTTACTTTTGTTACTGATTTGTAAAACTTATTTGTTAGCGTCCGCAAGTCCGTCGAGATAACGTTCTGCATCAAGTGCGGCCATACAGCCCGTGCCCGCAGAGGTAATCGCCTGGCGATAAATATGGTCCATCACATCACCAGCTGCGAAAACACCCGGAATGCTGGTTTGGGTGGCATTGCCATGAATACCGGACTGAACTTTGATGTAGCCGTTTTCTAGTTCAAGCTGACCGTCGAAAATAGCGGTATTCGGGCTGTGGCCGATAGCGACAAACAGCCCGGCAACGTCCAGTGATTCCACGTTGTCAGTGTTTTGCGTATCGCGCAGGCGCAGTCCGGTTACGCCCATTTGATCGCCGGTCACTTCTTCCAGCGTACGGTGGGTGTGCAGCACAATGTTGCCGTTCTCAACTTTATCCATCAAACGTTTGATGAGAATTTTCTCCGCGCGGAAGCTGTCGCGACGGTGAATCAAATGCACTTCAGATGCGATATTCGCCAGATACAGCGCTTCTTCAACAGCAGTGTTGCCGCCGCCGATCACCGCAACTTTTTGGTTACGATAGAAGAAACCGTCGCAGGTCGCGCAGGCGGAAACGCCACGGCCTTTAAATGCTTCTTCTGAAGGCAGACCCAGGTAACGTGCTGAAGCGCCGGTGGCGATGATCAGTGCGTCACAGGTGTATTCACCACTGTCGCCGGTCAGACGGAAAGGACGGTTTTGCAGATCAACTTTGCTGATGTGATCAAAAATGATTTCAGTGTCAAATTTGGTTGCATGTTCGTGCATACGCTCCATCAGCAGTGGGCCAGTAAGATCGTGCGGATCGCCAGGCCAGTTTTCCACTTCTGTTGTTGTGGTCAACTGACCACCTTTTTCCATACCGGTAATCAGGACCGGTTGCAGGTTAGCGCGTGCAGCGTAGACCGCAGCGGTATATCCCGCAGGGCCTGAGCCCAGAATAAGAAGTTTACTGTGTTTGGTTGCGCCCATGAGATCCCCATAGTTGTTGGCAGGCAATGAGCAGGATTGTAGGGAATTTACAGACGTAAAAAAAGAGTATGGCGATTTTGTTAACAATATGTGTAATAGCAGAAACCGATGAGCGGGGGTAATTATCCGTAATACTATAACGATTTCTACTTAAAATCGGTCAGTTATAAGGTGATAAAATGACGATTTTCCATCACTGCGAATGAATAACTGGCATGTTGTACTAAAAATCGATGTTTTGCTTTGACAATCACCTGCTGTTTTGCGAAAACATTCAAGGAAGAAAAAAACTGTGTCATGTATGTGCTGCATAATCATGCATGTAGATACCATGTTTACCGTGTTAGCGAAATCTACGCATGGTGTGGACAGATGCCATTCGTGATGTCGATAGCCGCCGACAGGCAACGGTCTTCTCACCATAAACCCAGGCATTGCGAACCGAAAATCCCTCTGGGTTGCGGTTAATTTTGATGGGTAGCGACTCTGAACAGTGATGTTAGTAGAGTCAGGCAGGAGTAGGGAAGGAATACAGAGAGACAATAATAATGGTAGATAGTAAGAAGCGCCCTGGCAAAGATCTCGACCGTATTGATCGTAACATTCTTAATGAGCTGCAAAAGGATGGGCGTATTTCTAACGTCGAGCTTTCTAAACGTGTGGGACTTTCACCAACGCCCTGCCTTGAGCGTGTGCGTCGGTTGGAAAGACAGGGTTTTATTCAGGGCTATACAGCGCTGTTAAACCCGCATTATCTGGATGCATCACTTCTGGTTTTTGTTGAGATTACTCTGAATCGTGGCGCCCCGGATGTGTTTGAACAATTTAACTCTGCAGTACAAAAACTTGAAGAAATTCAAGAGTGTCATTTGGTTTCCGGTGATTTCGACTATTTGCTGAAAACACGCGTACCGGATATGTCGGCATACCGTAAGCTGTTGGGGGAAACCCTGCTGCGTCTGCCTGGCGTGAATGACACACGTACTTATGTAGTAATGGAAGAAGTCAAACAGAGCAATCGTCTGGTAATTAAGACGCGCTAACACGGAACAGGTGCAAAATCGACGTAGTTTGATTACACTCCTGTTAATCCATACAGCAACAGTGCCGGGGTAACCCGGTGCTGTTGTCCGTTTTAGCATCGGGCAGGAAAAGCCTAAAACCTGGAGAGCCGTTTTTGAGCCAGGAATACACTGAAGACAAAGACGTCACATTGACGAAGTTAAGCAGCGGGCGCCGACTTCTGGAAGCGCTACTGATCCTTATTGCCCTTTTTGCCGTCTGGTTGATGGCAGCCTTACTCAGCTTTAATCCTTCGGATCCCAGTTGGTCGCAAACGGCGTGGCATGAACCAATTCATAATCTGGGCGGAATACCCGGCGCATGGCTGGCAGACACGCTGTTCTTTATTTTTGGCATCATGGCCTACACCATTCCCGTCATCATTGTTGGCGGCTGTTGGTTTGCATGGCGACACCAGGCCAGCGACGAATACGTCGATTATTTTGCCGTTTCGCTGCGCATTATTGGCGTTTTGGCGCTGATTCTCACATCCTGCGGACTTGCCGCAATCAATGCCGATGACATCTGGTATTTCGCCTCTGGCGGCGTGATTGGCAGCTTGCTCAGTACTACCCTGCAACCATTACTGCACAGCAGCGGCGGTACGTTGACGTTATTGTGCATTTGGGCTGCTGGATTAACGCTATTTACCGGTTGGTCGTGGGTTAGCATTGCGGAAAAACTGGGCGGTTGGTTACTCAATATCCTGACGTTTGCCAGCAACCGTACCCGCCGTGACGATACCTGGGTCGATGACGAAGAATATGAAGATGAAGACGAATCTATCGACGCCGCTGATGGCAAACCTCATGAATCGCGCCGGGCTCGTATTCTTCGTGGTGCGTTAGCGCGCCGTAAGCGTCTGGCAGAGAAGTTTACCAACCCACTGGGCCGTCATACTGATGCCGCGCTGTTCTCCGGCAAACGCATGGATGATGAAGACGAAATTGAATACAGCGCCCGCGGTGTTGTGGCCGATCCTAACGATGTGCTGTTTTCCGGCAATCGCGCGACGTTGCCTGAATATGACGAACTGGACCCGCTGCTGAATGGTCATTCGGTAACAGAGCCTGTGGCCGCCGCAGCTGCAGCAACAACGGCTGCGCAGGCCTGGAGCGCGCCGGTTGATCCGCTGCTGCAAACGTCGCCAGTGACCAACCCCGTTATGGAACAAGCGGCCCCAGCTGTAGCCTGGCAATCCGCGCCAGGCGCGCAAACCGGGGATGCGGTGATTGCGCCAGCACCTGAAGGTTATCCGCAGCCAACCCAGTACGCGCAGCCACCGGTACAGCAACAGTATGAACCTTGGCAGCAGCCGGTAGTGGAGCAGAGTCCTCAGCCACAATATTATGCGCCACAGACCGCGGAACCCACATATGCGCAGCCCCTCGCGCCGCAAGCGCAGGCATTTACCGCGGAGCAAAACTGGCAGCCGGAACCTGTTTACCAACCGGAACCACTGCAGCAACCTGTCAATCAACAGGAGTCAACTTTACAACAGAACGCCGCATTTCAGCAGCCTGCTTATCAGCCGGAGCCAGTTCAGCAACCTGTTTATCATCAGGAATCAACTTTTCAACAGAGCGCTCCGTTCCAGCAGCCTGTGGTTGAACAACCGACAGTGGTGGAACCTGAGCCAGTGGTTGAAGAGGTTAAACCGACTCGTCCGCCGCTTTACTATTTTGAAGAAGTTGAAGAGAAACGTGCGCGTGAACGTGAGCAACTGGCTGCCTGGTATCAACCGATACCAGAGCCGGTTCAGGAGACTGAACGTGTTAAGCCGTCTATGCCATCTATGCCGACGGCTACATCCATTCCGCCCGTTGAGTCTGTTGCTGCCGTTGCGCCGCTGGCCGCAGGCGTAAAAAGTGCCGCTTTGGGGGCGGGGGCCGCTGCCGCAGCGCCTGTCTTTAGCCTTGCGGGTGGCGGTGCGCCGCGTCCACAGGTGAAAGAGGGTATTGGTCCGCAGTTACCGCGTCCGAATCGTGTGCGCGTGCCTACTCGTCGGGAATTGGCGTCGTATGGCATCAAACTGCCGTCACAGCGTATGGCTGAAGAGAAAGCCCGCGAAGAGCAGCTTGATACAGATGCGTACAGTGACGATGAAATTGATGTCATGCAGCAAGATGAGCTGGCACGTCAGTTTGCCCAGTCGCAGCAGCACCGCTATGGCGAAGAATATCAGGATGATACCCATCAAACTGATGACGAAGATTCAGCTGCAGAAGCGGAACTGGCTCGCCAGTTTGCCTCTTCCCAGCAGCAACGTTATTCTGGTGAGCAGCCAGCCGGAGCGAATCCGTTTTCTCTCGATGACTTTGAATTTTCGCCAATGAAAACGCTGGTGGATGAGGGGCCGCATGAGCCCCTGTTTACGCCTGGCGTGATGCCGGAGCCTGTGCCACAGTACCAGGAACCTGTTGCACCGCAGCAGCATTATCAGCATCCAGCGCAGCCTGTTGCACCGCAGCAGCATTATCAGCAGCCAGCGCAGCCTGTTGCACCGCAGCAGCATTATCAGCAGCCAGCGCAGCCTGTCGCACCGCAGCAGCATTATCAGCAGCCAGCGCAACCTGTTACACCGCCACCGCAGGATAGCCTGATCCATCCGCTCCTGATGCGCAATGGCGATAGCCGTCCGGCGCATCGTCCAAACACGCCGCTGCCATCGTTAGATCTGCTCACACCGCCGCCGAGCGAAGTTGAGCCAATTGATACATTCGCGCTGGAGCAAATGGCACGTCTGGTGGAAGCGCGTCTGGCGGATTTCCGCATTAAAGCCGATGTGGTGAACTATTCCCCAGGCCCGGTGATAACCCGCTTTGAGCTTAATCTTGCTCCTGGGGTTAAAGCGGCACGTATTTCCAACCTGTCGCGCGATCTGGCGCGTTCGTTGTCTACCGCAGCGGTACGTGTTGTCGAGGTTATTCCGGGCAAACCGTATGTCGGACTGGAGTTACCGAACAAAAAACGTCAAACCGTTTATCTGCGCGAAGTGTTGGATAACACCAAATTCCGTGATAACTCATCTCCGCTGACCGTGGTGTTGGGTAAAGATATTGCGGGCGAACCGGTGGTGGCCGATCTGGCGAAAATGCCGCACCTGCTGGTGGCAGGGACAACCGGTTCCGGTAAGTCTGTTGGGGTGAACGCCATGATCCTCAGCATGCTGTACAAGGCGCAGCCGGAAGACGTTCGCTTTATCATGATTGACCCGAAAATGCTGGAACTGTCAGTTTATGAAGGCATTCCGCATCTGCTGACTGAAGTTGTGACCGACATGAAAGATGCTGCTAACGCCTTGCGCTGGAGCGTCAATGAAATGGAACGTCGCTACAAGCTGATGTCGGCGCTTGGGGTGCGTAACCTTGCTGGTTATAACGAGAAAATCGCCGAAGCAGCCCGCATGGGTCGTCCGATTCCGGACCCATACTGGAAGCCGGGCGACAGCATGGATGTTCAGCATCCGGTGCTGGAAAAACTGCCGTATATCGTTGTGTTGGTAGATGAATTCGCCGACCTGATGATGACCGTAGGTAAAAAGGTGGAAGAACTGATTGCTCGCCTGGCGCAAAAAGCGCGTGCGGCAGGGATACACCTGGTACTGGCGACCCAGCGACCGTCGGTCGACGTTATCACCGGTCTGATTAAAGCGAATATTCCAACGCGTATCGCCTTTACCGTCTCCAGTAAAATTGACTCGCGTACCATTCTTGACCAGGGCGGAGCGGAATCGCTGTTAGGTATGGGGGACATGCTTTATTCCGCACCAAACTCGACGATCCCTGTGCGTGTTCACGGCGCCTTTGTTCGTGATGAAGAAGTTCACGCGGTGGTTCAGGACTGGAAGGCGCGCGGTCGTCCGCAATACGTTGACGGCATTACCTCTGACAGCGAAAGCGAAGGCGGCGGTGGCGGCTTTGATGGTGGCGAAGAGTTGGATCCGCTGTTCGATCAGGCGGTAAACTTTGTGACCCAGAAACGCAAAGCCTCAATCTCCGGCGTCCAGCGTCAGTTCCGCATCGGTTACAACCGAGCTGCGCGCATCATCGAACAAATGGAAGCGCAGGGAATTGTCAGCGAACAAGGACATAATGGTAATCGTGAAGTGCTGGCTCCGCCGCCCTTCGAATGATTGCAAAGTTAAGTAATTCAGTATTTTCTACTTTCCTCATGCTGATTTTTGGCCTGAAATGGATAGCAGAGGGATCTCCCCGTTGGGAGTGACGTATTTTGAGGAATAACGATGAAAAGAATCGCAATCACCTGTGCATTACTGTCTAGCTTTGTGGTGAGCAGCGTCTGGGCTGACGCTGCCAGCGACCTGAAAAGCCGCCTGGATAAAGTCAGTAGCTTCCATGCCAGCTTTACTCAGAAGGTCACGGACGGTAGCGGCGCAGCAGTGCAAGAAGGTCAGGGTGATTTATGGGTTAAACGTCCTAATCTGTTTAACTGGCATATGACGCAGCCTGACGAGAGTATCCTGGTTTCCGATGGGAAAACGCTGTGGTTCTTTAACCCGTTTGTTGAACAGGCGACCGCGACCTGGCTGAAAGACGCCACTGGCAATACGCCGTTCATGCTGATTGCACGTAACCAGGCCAGCGACTGGCAGCAGTACAACATTAAGCAAAACGGTGATGATTTCGTACTGACGCCTAAAACCAGTAGCGGTAACCTGAAGCAGTTTACGATCAATGTTGGGCGTGACGGGACGATCCACCAGTTTAGCGCCGTTGAACAAGACGATCAGCGCAGCAGTTATCAGCTGAAATCTCAGCAGAATGGTGCGATCGAACCTTCCAAATTCACCTTTACCCCGCCGCAAGGTGTAACGGTTGACGATCAACGTAAGTAGAGGCGTGTGAGTGAGCAATCTGTCGCTCGACTTTTCTGATAATACTTTTCAGCCACTGGCCGCGCGCATGCGGCCAGAAAATTTAGCGCAGTATATCGGACAGCAGCATCTGCTGGCTGCGGGTAAGCCTTTGCCACGCGCTATCGAGGCAGGGCATCTGCACTCCATGATTTTATGGGGACCACCGGGAACGGGCAAAACCACCCTTGCCGAAGTTATTGCCCGTTACGCCAACGCTGATGTTGAACGCATTTCGGCGGTTACGTCTGGTGTGAAAGAAATTCGTGAAGCGATTGAGCGTGCGCGTCAGAACCGTAACGCTGGTCGGCGTACGATCCTGTTTGTGGACGAAGTTCACCGTTTTAATAAAAGCCAACAGGATGCATTTTTACCGCATATTGAAGACGGAACCATCACGTTTATTGGCGCGACAACAGAAAACCCCTCGTTTGAGCTGAACTCAGCGCTGCTATCACGTGCACGCGTTTACTTACTGAAATCGTTAACCACCGACGATATTGAACTGGTACTGGACCAGGCGATGTCAGACAAAGCGCGGGGCTACGGCGGACAGGATATCGTACTCCCGCCTGAGACGCGTCGGGCGATTGCCGAACTGGTTAATGGTGACGCGCGCCGGGCGCTGAATACGCTGGAAATGATGGCCGATATGGCCGAAGTTGATGATTCCGGCAAGCGCATATTGAAAGCAGAATTGCTCACTGAAATTGCCGGTGAACGCACCGCGCGTTTCGATAATAAAGGCGATCGTTTTTACGATCTCATCTCCGCATTACACAAGTCGGTACGCGGGAGTGCACCGGATGCGGCGCTTTATTGGTATGCACGTATTATCACCGCTGGTGGCGATCCGTTGTACGTTGCCCGCCGCTGTCTGGCGATTGCCTCTGAAGATGTTGGTAATGCCGATCCTCGCGCTATGCAAGTGGCGATTTCTGCATGGGATTGCTTTACTCGCGTGGGGCCAGCTGAAGGCGAACGCGCGATTGCTCAGGCGATTGTTTATCTGGCCTGTGCGCCGAAGAGTAATGCAGTTTACACCGCCTTTAAAGCCGCACTTGCTGATGCCCGTGAACGTCCGGATTACGACGTGCCGGTCCACCTGCGTAATGCGCCGACTAAGCTGATGAAAGAGATGGGCTACGGTCAGGAATATCGTTACGCCCATGATGAGCCAAATGCATATGCCGCCGGAGAAGAGTACTTCCCGCAGGAAATGGCACAAACGCGCTATTATCATCCCACAAACAGAGGTCTTGAAGGCAAGATTGGCGAAAAGCTCGCCTGGCTCGCCGGACAGGATCAAAATAGCCCTATAAAACGCTACCGTTAGTGTTATCGTTGCGGTAATGTTGTCTCTGTATCCCTGTGACCGCAGGCTGTGGTCACTTTCTCCTATTTTAATTCGATAAGCACAGGATAAGCATGCTCGATCCCAATCTGCTGCGTAATGAGCCAGACGCAGTCGCAGAAAAACTGGCAAGCCGGGGCTTTAAGCTGGATGTAGATAAGCTGCGCGCTCTTGAAGAGCGTCGTAAAGTTCTGCAGGTACAAACTGAAAACCTGCAGGCAGAGCGTAACTCTCGATCGAAATCCATCGGCCAGGCAAAAGCGCGCGGGGAAGATATCGAGTCTTTACGTCTGGAAGTGAACAAACTGGGCGAAGAGCTGGATGCCGCGAAAGCTGAACTTGATACCTTACAGGCTGAGATCCGCGATATTGCGCTGACTATTCCTAACCTGCCAGCAGACGAAGTTCCGGTGGGTAAAGATGAAAATGATAACGTCGAAGTCAGCCGCTGGGGTACACCGCGCGAGTTCGATTTCGAGGTGCGCGATCACGTTACCCTGGGTGAAATGCACACGGGTCTTGATTTCGCTGCGGCGGTTAAGCTGACCGGCTCTCGTTTCGTTGTTATGAAAGGCCAGATTGCGCGTATGCACCGTGCGCTGTCCCAGTTCATGCTTGATCTGCACACTGAGCAGCATGGTTACAGCGAAAACTATGTCCCGTATCTGGTTAACCATGACACCCTGTACGGCACAGGCCAACTGCCGAAATTTGCTGGCGACTTGTTCCACACGCGTCCGTTGGATGAAGAAGCTGACAGCAGCAACTATGCGCTGATCCCAACGGCAGAAGTGCCGCTGACAAACCTGGTACGTGACGAAATCATCGACGAAGATGCGCTGCCGATCAAAATGACTGCGCATACGCCGTGCTTCCGTTCTGAAGCAGGTTCTTACGGCCGTGACACTCGTGGTCTGATCCGTATGCACCAGTTCGATAAAGTTGAGATGGTGCAGATTGTTCGTCCAGAAGATTCGATGGATGCGCTGGAAGAGATGACCGGTCATGCTGAGAAGGTCCTGCAACTGCTGGGTCTGCCGTATCGCAAGATCATCCTGTGCACTGGCGACATGGGCTTCGGCGCATGCAAAACCTACGATCTGGAAGTATGGATCCCGGCACAGAATACCTATCGCGAAATCTCTTCTTGCTCCAACGTGTGGGATTTCCAGGCTCGTCGCATGCAGGCGCGTTGTCGCAGCAAATCCGACAAAAAGACCCGTTTAGTGCATACGCTGAATGGTTCTGGTCTGGCGGTAGGACGTACGCTGGTTGCGGTAATGGAAAACTATCAGCAGGCTGATGGCCGCATTCAGGTTCCGGAAGTATTGCGTCCGTACATGAATGGCCTGGAATTCATCGGTTAAGCTACTTTTCTCTGCTAAAAAAGCGCCTCAGGGCGCTTTTTTTACACCTGTTTGACGCTGGACAATAACACCTACTCATTCAGGAGTAATACTGCCTTCGAACGAAGGTTGGTATTTATCACTGCCTTTCTGCAAATTCATTACCTACCTGTCTGTATATCGATAGTAACGTTATATAAAAATCTATACAACGAATATTTGCCTTTTGTTTATTGTGAGCAGCAGAGTGAGCCACTATGAAAACTAAGATCCCCGATGCCGTACTGGCAGCTGAGGTTAGTCGCCGCGGTCTGGTGAAAACGACGGCGATAGGCGGGCTGGCGGTGGCCAGTAGCGCGTTTACCCTGCCATTTACCCGTATTGCAAATGCCGCAGAGGCCCTTAATCCAAAACAGATTAATGAGAAAGTGATCTGGAGCGCGTGTACGGTGAACTGTGGTAGCCGCTGCCCGCTGCGTATGCATGTGGTAGACGGTGAAATAAAGTATGTCGAAACCGACAACACCGGTGATGACAACTATGATGGTCTGCACCAGGTACGCGCCTGTCTGCGTGGGCGCTCCATGCGTCGTCGCGTCTATAATCCCGATCGTCTGAAATATCCGATGAAACGCGTCGGTAAGCGCGGTGAAGGTAAGTTTGAGCGTATCAGCTGGGATGAAGCCTACGAAATCATTGCCAGTAATATGCAGCGTCTTATTAGAGACTACGGCAACGAGTCTATCTATCTGAACTACGGTACCGGTACGCTGGGGGGCACCATGACGCGCTCCTGGCCGCCGGGCAAAACGCTGGTGGCACGGTTGATGAACTGCTGCGGCGGTTACCTGAACCACTACGGGGATTACTCTTCTGCGCAGATCGCTGCCGGGTTGAACTATACCTATGGCGGTTGGGCAGACGGCAACAGCCCGTCCGACATTGAAAACAGCAAGCTGGTGGTCCTGTTTGGTAATAACCCTGGTGAAACGCGTATGAGCGGGGGCGGGGTAACCTATTACCTTGAACAGGCGCGACAGAAATCCAATGCTCGTATGATTATTATCGATCCCCGCTACACGGATACCGGCGCGGGCCGAGAAGATGAATGGATCCCGATCCGTCCAGGCACCGATGCGGCGCTGGTTAATGGTCTGGCGTATGTCCTGATCACCGAAAACATGGTTGATCAACCGTTCCTCGACAAATACTGCGTGGGTTACGACGAGAAAACCTTACCGGCCGACGCGCCTAAGAACGGTCACTATAAGGCATATATTCTTGGGCAGGGCAAAGATGGTATTGCCAAGACGCCTGAGTGGGCGGCGCAGATTACTGGCATTCCCGCTGAACGTATTGTCAAACTGGCTCGTGAAATTGGTAGCGCAAAACCGGCATACATTAGTCAGGGGTGGGGGCCGCAGCGTCACGCCAATGGTGAAATAGCGACTCGCGCTATTTCTATGCTGGCTATCCTGACCGGTAACGTTGGCATCAACGGCGGCAATAGCGGGGCACGTGAAGGCTCATACAGTTTGCCGTTTGAGCGTATGCCTACGTTGGAAAACCCTGTAGAAACCAGCATCTCGATGTTTATGTGGACGGACGCGATTGAGCGAGGCCCGGAGATGACGGCCCTGCGTGACGGTGTGCGCGGCAAAGACAAGCTTGATGTTCCCATTAAGATGATCTGGAACTATGCTGGTAACTGTTTGATTAACCAGCACTCTGATATCAACCGTACGCATGAAATCCTGCAGGATGAGAAGAAGTGCGAGATGATCGTCGTCATCGACTGTCATATGACTTCCTCGGCTAAATATGCGGATATTTTACTACCGGACTGCACTGCCTCCGAACAGATGGACTTCGCGCTGGATGCCTCATGCGGGAATATGTCCTATGTGATTTTCACCGACCAGGCAATCAAACCACGCTTCGAATGCAAGACTATCTACCAGATGACCAGTGAACTGGCGAAACGCCTTGGCGTTGAGCAGCAGTTTACAGAAGGTCGAACTCAGGAAGAGTGGATGCGTCATCTCTACGAGCAGTCACGCAAAGCGATTCCTGAACTGCCAACGTTTGAAGAATTCCGTAAGCAAGGGATCTTTAAACAGCGCGACCCACAAGGGCATCACGTCGCGTACAAAGCGTTCCGCGAAGATCCTAACGCTAATCCGTTGACCACCCCGTCAGGTAAGATCGAAATTTATTCGCAACAGCTTGCCGAGATTGCGGCAACCTGGGAACTGCCGGAAGGTGATGTGATCGATCCGTTGCCGATTTATACCCCTGGATTTGAAAGCCTGAACGATCCGTTGGTGGAGAAATTCCCTCTGCAACTGACCGGCTTCCATTACAAGTCTCGTGTCCATTCGACCTATGGCAACGTGGATGTTCTAAAAGCATCCTGCCGTCAGGAAATGTGGATCAACCCTATGGATGCGCAGCGACGCGGCATTAACAACGGCGACAAGGTGCGTATCTTTAACGATCGTGGTGAAGTGCATATCGAGGCGAAAGTGACGCCGCGTATGATGCCTGGTGTGGTGGCATTAGGCGAAGGCGCCTGGTATGACCCGGATGCAAAACGCGTGGATCAGGGCGGTTGCATTAACGTCCTGACAACTCAGCGTCCGTCTCCTCTCGCGAAGGGGAACCCGTCACACACGAACCTTGTTCAGGTTGAAAAGGCGTAAGGAGTAACCGATGACAACCCAGTATGGATTTTTTATTGATTCCAGCCGTTGCACCGGTTGCAAAACCTGCGAACTGGCCTGCAAAGATTTCAAAAATTTAACCCCGGAGGTCAGCTTCCGCCGCATTTATGAGTATGCAGGCGGTGACTGGCAGGAGGACAACGGCGTCTGGCATCAGAATGTCTTTGCCTATTACCTCTCCATTGCCTGTAACCACTGTGAGGATCCGGCCTGTACCAAGGTATGTCCGAGCGGCGCGATGCACAAACGTGAAGATGGTTTTGTCGTTGTCGATGAAGACGTGTGCATTGGCTGTCGGTATTGCCACATGGCCTGTCCTTACGGTGCGCCGCAGTACAATGCTGAAAAAGGGCATATGACAAAATGTGACGGCTGCCATGAGCGTGTCGCTGAAGGCAAGAAACCTATCTGTGTCGAATCCTGCCCGTTGCGTGCGCTGGATTTTGGCCCGATTGAAGAGCTGCGCAAAAAGCATGGTTCCCTGGCTGCGGTTGCGCCACTGCCGGGTGCGCACTTTACCAAACCAAGTATTGTCATCAAACCTAACGCCAATAGCCGCCCGACCGGGGATACCACAGGTTATCTGGCTAATCCGAAGGAGGTGTAAGATGGGAAGTGGATGGCATGAATGGCCGCTGATGATCTTCACGGTCTTCGGACAGTGTGTGGTTGGTGGCTTTATTGTTCTGGCGCTGGCGCTGATGAAAGGGGACTTACGTCCTGAAACGCAGCAGCGCGTGATCGCCTGCATGTTTGGACTGTGGGTATTGATGGGTATTGGCTTTATTGCTTCTATGCTTCATCTGGGCTCGCCGATGCGCGCCTTTAACTCACTCAATCGTGTAGGGTCTTCGGCGTTGAGTAACGAAATTGCCAGCGGCTCCATCTTCTTTGCCGTTGGTGGTATCGGCTGGCTGCTGGCCACGTTGAAAAAAATGTCGCCCGCGTTACGCAATCTGTGGTTAGTTGTCACCATGGTACTGGGCGTGATTTTTGTCTGGATGATGGTACGTGTGTATAACACTATCGACACTGTGCCGACCTGGTACAGCGTCTGGACACCGTTGGGCTTCTTCCTGACGATGTTTATGGGCGGTCCGCTGCTGGGGTATCTGTTACTGAGAATTGCCGGTGTTGACGGTTGGGCGATGCGCTTGCTGCCGGCTATCTCAGTGCTTGCACTGGTGGTGAGCGCCATCATGTCAGTAATGCAGGGGGCTGAACTGGCGACGATCCACAGTTCGATTCAGCAGGCGTCTGCGCTGGTTCCGGATTACGGATCGCTCATGGCGTGGCGGATTGTGGCGCTGGCATTAGCGCTGTGCTGCTGGATTGTACCGCAAGTGAAGGGTTACCAGCCTGCAGTTCCGTTGCTTTCCGTCGCATTTATTCTGTTGCTTGTTGGAGAGTTAATAGGTCGTGGCGTGTTCTACGGCCTGCATATGACCGTTGGTATGGCGGTAGCGAGCTAAATGATAAACCGGGGCTTAGCCCCGGTTTTTTACTTCTGTTTCGTTAACGTGTCGTAGCTGGTCATCAGATTGCGATAATCGGGGATGTGGTTAGAGAACAACGTTGCCAGCCCCTCGATATCGTTGCGCCAGTCGCGGTGCAGCTCGCATGCGACGCCAAACCACGTCATCAGTTGAGCACCGGCCTGCGACATCCGATCCCATGCTGAATGGCGGGTAATTTCATTAAATGTGCCTGAGGCATCGGTGACAACAAAGACGTCAAAACCTTCTTCAATAGCCGAGAGCGCAGGGAAGGCAACGCAAACTTCCGTCACGACGCCGGCGATAATCAGCTGTTTTTTGCCGGTCGCTTTCACCGCTTTCACGAAATCTTCATTATCCCACGCGTTAATGTTTCCGGGGCGAGCAATATAGGGCGCGTCGGGAAATTGCGCTTTTAGCTCCGGCACCAGCGGCCCATTGGGTCCGGTCTCAAAACTGGTTGTCAGAATGGTCGGGAGTTTGAAGTATTTTGCTAAGTCACCGAGGGCAAGCACGTTATTTTTAAATTTATCGGGATCGATATCCCGAACCAGAGAGAGCAGGCCAGCCTGATGGTCGACCAGCAGTACTGCCGCATTATCTTTATCAAGTCTCACGTAAGGTTTAGTCATGATATTTCTCCTGTTCAGCATCAGTGGGGAAAATTTGATGAGTTTAAGTCTACAGAGAGAGCGAAATTTGGATTAGATAGGTAAAAAGGAACTCACAGTTCTATTTTGAGGACAATGCAGGTTTGCATCCCGCATAGAGTTTAGTAAGAAATAAAAGCACGGGGAGTCCATGAAATTTTTCGACTGAACGGAACGCGAGATTTTTGTTTTAGATCAATAAAAACAAGCAGATGTGTTTTTGAGCTTTTTATCTATTCACATTAAGAATCAGTAATGCAAATCGATCGGCCAGAAAGCGCCACAGCCCTCTGATTACGCCGATTGACAATGTTTTTGGCAGTGGCATGATGCGCATGAAATTTGAACTTCCTCACGGTTTTTATTCATGTCCACCTATACTCGTCCCGTCATGCTGCTGCTGTGCGGGCTGCTTCTGTTGACCCTGGCGATCGCCGTGTTAAACACGCTCGTCCCGCTTTGGCTCGCCCATGAAAACCTGCCCACCTGGCAGGTAGGCGTGGTGAGCTCGTCTTACTTTACCGGTAATCTGGTAGGGACGTTGTTGACCGGGTATTTAATCAAACACCTTGGCTTTAATCGCAGCTATTACATCGCCTCGTTTATTTTTGCTGCGGGTTGTGTCGGGTTGGGGATTATGGTGGGATTCTGGAGCTGGATGACCTGGCGCTTTATCGCCGGTGTTGGCTGCGCCATGATTTGGGTGGTGGTGGAAAGCGCGCTGATGTGCAGCGGGACTTCGCGTAATCGCGGACGTTTACTTGCCGCCTATATGATGATCTATTATGTGGGGACGTTTTTAGGCCAGCTGCTGGTGAGTAAAGTATCCACGGAATTGATGAACGTCCTGCCGTGGGTGACAGGGACTATCCTGGCTGGTGTTTTGCCACTGCTCTTTACTCGCATTGCCAATCAGCAGGGTGATGAGCAGAAGTCCACACCTATTGTCTCCATGCTGAAACTGCGACAGGCGCGCCTGGGCGTGAATGGCTGTATCATTTCCGGGATTGTGCTGGGGTCTTTGTATGGCCTGATGCCGCTGTATCTCAACCATCAGGGAGTGAGCAACGCCAGTATTGGCTTCTGGATGGCTGTTCTGGTTAGTGCCGGAATTCTGGGACAGTGGCCGATTGGCCGCCTGGCGGATAAGCTGGGACGCCTGTTGGTTTTACGCGTCCAGGTTTTCGTGGTCATCGTTGGCAGTATCGCCATGCTAAATCAGGCGGCGATGGCGCCCGCATTGTTTATGTTGGGTGCTGCAGGTTTTACCCTCTATCCGGTGGCGATGGCCTGGGCCTGTGAAAAGGTGGAACATCATCAGCTGGTCGCCATGAATCAGGCATTGTTATTAAGCTATACCGTGGGCAGCCTGCTTGGTCCTTCATTTACCGCGATGCTGATGCAAAATTATTCAGATAGCTTGCTGTTTATCATGATCGCCAGCGTATCGTTTATTTATTTACTGATGCTGTTACGTAAAACGGGCCATACGCCCAATTCTATTGCGCATGTTTGATCTGATTTAACACAAACCGACCAGGTTCCCATACATATTGTTTATGTATGCTTTATGTGGACCTGGTATTATTTAATCGCACGCATCTGTCCTGAAAATAAAGTGTGCAGAAGGTTATAGTTTTACATCCCGCCGTTTCCGCTCGTTCATTTTAACGCGCATAATCCCACGCCTTATATATTAATACTCAAAAAGCTTCTACGAAGGATCGCGTATGGCTGGTGTGCAGGAAAAACAATTGCGATGGTACAACATCGCATTGATGTCGTTTATCACCGTTTGGGGTTTTGGCAACGTTGTTAACAACTATGCTAATCAGGGACTGGTTGTTGTCTCCTCATGGATATTTATTTTTGCGCTCTATTTTATTCCCTATGCGCTGATTGTTGGACAACTTGGTTCTACCTTTAAAGATGGGAAAGGCGGGGTCAGTACCTGGATTAAGCACACGATGGGGCCAGGCCTTGCCTATCTTGCTGCATGGACCTATTGGGTCGTGCATATTCCTTATCTGGCGCAAAAGCCGCAGGCCATTCTGATTGCGCTGGGATGGGCGCTAAAAGGCGATGGGTCACTGATAAAAGAGTATACCGTTGTGGCCCTGCAAGGACTGACGCTGGCGCTATTTGTCTTTTTCATGTGGGTTGCGTCCCGTGGTATGAAATCACTGAAAATTGTGGGCTCAGTGGCGGGCATCGCGATGTTCGTGATGTCTATTCTGTATGTCGTGATGGCGGTAACTGCTCCGGCGATCACCGATGTGCAGATAGCAACAACCAATATCACATGGGAATCGTTCATCCCGCATATCGATTTTACCTATATTACCACGATCTCAATGCTGGTCTTTGCCGTTGGCGGCGCCGAGAAAATATCACCTTACGTTAATCAGACACGTAATCCGGGCAAAGAATTTCCGAAAGGGATGCTCGTCCTGGCGGTGATGGTGGCAGTGTGTGCGATCCTCGGGTCGCTGGCCATGGGGATGATGTTTGACTCCCGGCATATTCCTGATGATCTCATGACCAATGGTCAATATTACGCCTTCCAGAAATTGGGCGAGTATTATGGTATGGGTAACTCGCTGATGGTTATTTACGCTATTGCCAACACATTAGGACAGATCGCGGCATTAGTATTTTCTATTGATGCACCGCTTAAAGTTCTGCTGGGCGATGCGGATCGTAAATATATTCCGGAAAGCCTGTGTAAAACCAATGCCTCGGGGACACCGGTCAATGGTTATATTCTGACGCTGGTGCTGGTAGCGATTTTGATTATGTTGCCAACCCTGGGGATTGGCGACATGAACAATCTCTACAAGTGGTTGCTAAATCTCAATTCAGTCGTGATGCCATTGCGTTATCTATGGGTGTTTGTGGCGTTTATTGCTGTTATTCGCCTGGCGCAGAAGTATAAGCCGGAATATGTCTTTATCCGGAATCGATCGCTGGCGATGACGGTGGGGATCTGGTGCTTCGCTTTTACCGCATTTGCTTGTCTGACCGGGATCTTCCCGAAAATGGAAGCCTTTACCCCTGAGTGGACATTCCAGCTCACGCTGAATATCGTGACGCCGTTTGTGCTGGTAGGATTGGGGTTGATTTTCCCGCTACTGGCGAGAAGAGGGCGCTAAGGTAGAGTCTGGTGGGTAACGGGTCCGTTACCCACCATAAATATCAATACATCACTTTATGTCCATATTGCTCGAGAATGCCTTTCACGCGCTCCATGGTCTCTTTCTTCGGCGGCTTAACGCCGTCCAGCTTGTACTCTTCACCCATCGCCACCCATTTGTGCTTGCCCAGTTCGTGGTAAGGCAGCAGCTCGATTTTTTCGACGTTGCCCATATCGCGGGTAAACTCGCCCAGGCGGTGTGCGGAATCGTCATCGTCAGACCAGCCAGGCACGACTACGTAGCGGATCCAAACCTTGATATCTTTGTTAGACAAATAGCGAGCGAACTCCAGCGTACGATGGTTAGATACGCCTACCAGATTCTGATGGATTTCATCGTTCATCTGTTTGAGATCGAGCATTACCAGGTCGGTGACTTCCAGCAGTTCATCAATCACCGGATCGTAGCGGCGAACAAAACCGTTGGTATCCAGACAGGTATGAATGCCTTCTTTTTTACAGGCGCGGAACCAGTCACGTACGAATTCAGCTTGCAGGATAGCCTCACCGCCGGACGCTGTCACACCGCCGCCGGAAGCGTTCATAAAGTGGCGATAGGTCACGACCTCTTTCATTAATTCATCGACGGTGACTTCTTTACCGCCGTGCGTATCCCATGTGTCGCGGTTGTGGCAATACAGGCAGCGCATCAGGCAGCCCTGGAAAAAGGTAATAAAACGGATGCCCGGGCCATCAACAGTGCCACAGGATTCAAAGGAGTGAATGCGACCAATAACTGACATTGCGGTGTTTCTCCAGGTGTGGCCCATCCGGGGCCAGTGTTAGTGCACAGTTATTAACTGTGTCGAGTCTGTTTTGGCTGATATCCATAAGTATAGATAGCTGACAAAGCAGGCTATTAAAAAGGCCCCACTTACGTGGAGCCTTTATTGTACGCTTTTTAAAGTACGATTTCAGTCAAAACCAATTACATGGTCTGAGTGAAGGTACGAGTAATAACGTCCTGCTGCTGTTCTTTAGTCAGGGAGTTAAAACGTACTGCGTAGCCAGAAACACGGATGGTCAGCTGCGGATATTTTTCCGGATGTTCCATCGCATCCAGCAGCATTTCACGGTTCATGACGTTCACGTTCAGGTGCTGACCACCTTCGATGGATGCTTCGTGGTGGAAGTAGCCATCCATCAGACCAGCCAGGTTGGTCTTACGAACTTCGTCGTCTTTACCCAGTGCGTTCGGAACGATAGAGAAGGTGTAAGAGATACCATCTTTAGCGTATGCAAACGGCAGTTTAGCAACGGAGGTCAGAGAGGCAACAGCACCTTTCTGGTCACGACCGTGCATTGGGTTAGCACCCGGTCCGAATGGCGCGCCAGCACGACGACCGTCTGGGGTGTTACCCGTTTTCTTACCATAAACCACGTTAGAGGTGATGGTCAGAACAGACTGAGTCGGGATAGCGTTACGATAAGTAGTCAGTTTCTGAATTTTCTTCATGAAACGTTCTACCAGATCAACCGCCATGTCATCAACGCGAGAGTCGTTGTTACCAAACTGCGGGTATTCGCCTTCGATTTCGAAGTCGATAGCCAGACCGTCTTCGTCACGAATCGGCTTAACTTTCGCATATTTGATTGCAGACAGGGAGTCAGCAGCGACGGACAGACCAGCGATACCACACGCCATGGTGCGGATAACGTCACGGTCATGCAGTGCCATCAGAGAGGCTTCGTAGCTGTACTTGTCGTGCATGTAATGGATAACGTTCAGTGCGGTGACGTACTGTTTAGCCAGCCAGTCCATGAAGTGATCCATGCGGTCCATCACTTCGTCGAAGTTCAGAACGTCGCCTTTGATCGGTTCAGATTTAGGACCAACCTGCATTTTCAGTTTTTCATCAACGCCGCCGTTGATTGCGTACAGCATGGTTTTCGCCAGGTTTGCACGCGCACCGAAGAACTGCATTTGTTTACCAACAACCATCGGGCTTACGCAGCAAGCGATAGCGTAATCGTCGTTGTTGAAGTCCGGACGCATCAGGTCATCGTTCTCGTACTGCAGAGAAGAGGTGTCGATGGACACTTTAGCGGCGAATTTCTTGAAGTTCAGAGGCAGTTTTTCAGACCACAGAACGGTGATGTTCGGCTCCGGAGAAGGACCCATGGTGTACAGGGTGTTCAGGAAGCGGAAGCTGTTTTTGGTAACCAGAGTACGGCCATCAACGCCCATACCACCGATAGATTCAGTTGCCCAGATTGGGTCACCGGAGAACAGTTCATCGTATTCTGGGGTACGCAGGAAGCGAACCATACGCAGTTTCATGACCAGGTGGTCAATCATTTCCTGAGCGTCTTGTTCGGTGATTTTGCCTGCTTTCAGATCGCGTTCGATGTAAGCATCCAGGAAGGTGGATACGCGACCGAAGGACATTGCTGCGCCGTTCTGAGATTTAACCGCGGCCAGGTAGCCGAAGTAAGTCCACTGGATAGCTTCCTGAGCGTTGGTAGCCGGACCAGAGATATCGCAGCCATATTTAGCAGCCATTTCTTTGATCTGACCCAGTGCGCGGTGCTGTTCAGCGATTTCTTCACGCAGACGGATAGTTGCTTCCAGGTTTACGCCGTTTTCCAGATCGGACTGCAGAGAGACGAACTGAGCGTATTTGTCTTTCATCAGGTAGTCGATACCGTACAGCGCAACGCGACGGTAGTCACCGATGATACGGCCACGGCCATACGCATCTGGCAGACCAGTCAGAACACCGGATTTACGGCAGTTCAGAATGTCTTTGGTGTAAACATCGAATACGCCCTGGTTGTGGGTTTTGCGGTATTCGGTGAAGATTTTTTTCAGCATCGGGTCCAGTTCGCGGTTGTACGCTTTGCAGGAACCTTCAACCATTTTGATGCCGCCAAACGGAATGATCGCACGTTTCAGCGGAGCTTCAGTCTGCAGACCAACAATTTTCTCGAGCGCTTTGTTGATGTAGCCAGCGTCGTGAGAAGTGATGGTAGAAGCAACGGAGGTGTCAAAGTCAACAGGCGCGTGAGTGCGGTTTTCCTGTTTAACGCCTTCCATCACGCTGTCCCACAGTGCAGTGGTCGCATCAGTTGCGCCAGCCAGGAAGGACTCGTCACCCTCATATGGAGTGTAGTTTTTCTGAATGAAGTCACGTACGTTTACTTCATTCTGCCAGTCACCTTTGGTAAAACCTTCCCAGGCTGTGGCTAACTTTTCATTAAGCTCGGACATGTAACACCTACCTTCTTAAGTGGATTTTTTATTTACTGCGTGTAATGGGCATCATCAGATTAATGATGATCGTTACCACGCAGATAAATGACCCAGTATGTCAACCCGACCAACAAACCGCCGCCGATAATGTTACCGATCGTAACCGGAATCAGGTTATCGGTGATGAAATTCATCACGGTCAGGTGAGAAAAATTCTCCGGAGAAGACCCAACAGCGGTCCAGAATTCCGGGGTGGCGAAATCGCGTATTACAATACCCATAGGGATCATAAACATGTTTGCGATACTGTGCTCAAAACCGCTGGCAACAAACATTGCGACCGGTAATACCATGATAAACGCTTTGTCCATCAGGCTGCGGCCAGAGTAGCTCATCCATACCGCCAGGCACACCATCAGGTTAGCAAGGATGCCAAGGCTTACTGCCTCAACAAAAGTATGGTGCACTTTGTGGTCGGCTGTTTGCAGGACGTTGAGCCCCCACGCGCCGTTGGCGGTCATGTATTCGCCGGAAAGCCACATCAGTAGCACGAAGAGCAAGCAACCCACCAGGTTACCGACATACACGTTAAGCCAGTTTTTAGCCAATTGGCCCCAGGTAATACGACCACTGGCTTTTGCTACGACAATCAATACGGTTGAGGTGAAGAGGTCTGCGCCGCAGACAACGCAAAGAATCAGCCCCAGGGAAAAGCAGATACCACCTACTAATTTTGCCATGCCGAAAGGCATAGTTCCGGTACCGGTTGTTGCGGTGATATAGAAAACAAAGGCAATTGAAATGAATACACCGGCAGTAATTGCCAGATAGAACGTCTTAAGCGGATGTTTCGTTGCTTTATAGACGCCTGCTTCTTCGGCAACTTTGGCCATTGCAGCAGGAAGAATAAGATCAAAAGGGTTGTCAGCTTTCACACTAACTCTCTCTTTATTAAGTCGGCGACGAGATACTAACAAAGCATTATAGATGAGAATTTGATATAGATCATATCTCGCCTGGCTTATAGGCCCGTAAGACGCATGGTTTTTATGCGATTACGGAGTAACTTGTTGATTATCCACATAAAAATAAATTTTAAAAATTATAAAGTGAGTTGAATTTTTTCTTTTTGTCTCCTGTTAGACGGTTAATTAAAATGGAGTAATTGAGATAAAAAACTGCATTAATACGCTAATTTTTTTAATATCAACTACTAATATTTAACCTTGTTTTTACATTTATTTTCCGATTTGACCAAAATAAAAAAAACAGGGCGCTCAAAGCGCCCCGTAATATATCCCAGACAAAACTTTTAGCCTACTTAGCGCAGGCTGACTGTCATTATTTTGACCAATGTGCCGCTTTCGCGCGCTGTAGTTTTTCATAGGCTTTCAGCAGAGACTGATGCGCCGGGAAAGCCTGCAGATCGCTATCAACGGTTTGCAACCCGTAGAATGGCGCTTCGCCACTCAATGCTGCACTTGCCGCTTCAACCGCCTCGGCACCGTACATGCGGACAAACGCATTCAGATATTGCAGCGGCTGACGATCTTCTTCCTGAGAGAGCAGAAGCAGCGTTTGCAGACAGCGGTAGTAGTTGGCACGTTCAGCGCTAAAGACGGAGGCATTGAATTCCATCGTCCATTCTGTCCAGACCAGCGCCTGCTCCAGGTCGCCACCGGCCAGCGCCAGCATCACTTTTAGCTCGCCAATACGCAGGGTGTACCAACCGTTATCCGCGCCGGTTGCCAGACCAAGTAGTTCGCGTACGCGGGTGAAGTCGTCAAAGCCTTCTTCATCCAGTTGTTCGATCAGGTTGAGATAGTCTTCTTTATCCCATTCACTTCCCGGCAGAGAGAGGATGGTGTCACGCAGATGGGCGCCCATGGCGTTGTTGGCTAACCACAGATCTTCAGCCGGGTAGATGTCAGACATTCCCGGAACAATAATGCGGCAGGCGTAAACGCTCAGATGCTCATAGTCGGCGATATACACTTCTTTATCTTCAGCATTGAAGATAGCCATCAGGGTGGCGAACTCTTCTTCCGTGGTGCCAGAGAAATTCCAGTCAACGAACGGATAGTCGGCATCCTGCTTGAACAGATCCCATGAAATCAGACCGCTGGAATCAATGAAGTGGGTTTCAAGGTTAGTGTGTTCAGCCACTTCTTCGTCGTCAAAAGTCGGTGGGGTGAAGACATCAAGGTCTTTCAGACCACGGCCCTGCAACAGTTCAGTGACGGTACGCTCCAGTGCTACGCCGAAATCCGGGTGCGCGCCGAAGGAGGCAAAGCAGGTACCGTTCGCCGGGTTGAACAGGACAACGCAAATCACCGGATACTTGCCGCCCAGCGAGCCATCGTAGGCGAAAATTGGGAAACCTTCCGCTTCCAGTTTGGCGATGGACTCCACCACAGCCGGATAGCGCGCCATGACTTCGGCCGGGATTTCCGGCAGGCTGATGCTTTCCGCAATAATGCGGTTCTTCACATGACGCTCAAAGACTTCAGACAGGCCCTGAACGCGAGCTTCGTTTCGCGTGTTACCCGCAGACATGCCGTTAGAAACATACAGATTGCCGATAATATTCATCGGTATATAGACGGTCTGGTTATCAGACTGGCGGGTAAACGGCAGACCGCAGACGCCACGTTCTTCATTACCGGACTGTAGATCGATAAGCATGCTGCCAGTCAGTTCGTTTTCTGGATCGTAAAACGCTCGCAGTCGTGCATCCAGCAGACCTTCTGGTACATCGTCGTTTTCAGTCAGCGGGAACCATTTTTCGTTCGGGTAATGCACGAACGGACCGTTGGCGATGGTTTCACCCAGCCAGAAATCCGCAAAGAAGTAGTTAGTCGACAGACGCTCAAAGTATTCGCCCAACGCGGAAGCCAGTGCCGCTTTTTTTGTCGCGCCTTTCCCGTTGGTAAAGCACAACGCGCATTCTTTGTCGCGAATATGTACAGACCAGACGTTAGGGACGGGATTCAACCACGAGGCTTCCTCAATTTGAAAACCAAGGTCGAGCAATTTTTGCTGGAAGCGAGCGATGGAGTCTTCCAGAGCGGCATCTTTGCCGGGGATAAATGTTTGCGTCATGAAAATCACTTTTGTCGTACGGAAAGCGCGCAATGATACGGGTTTTCAATGAACGGCGCTATCGTCGCCGGATTCCAGGCGTAAATAAAAGCATTAGCTATGCTTTCTTACAGCCAACCACGTTTAGAGCATATTAATGAAAGCATTCGATTTACACCGTATGGCGCTTGATAAAGTGCCGATGGATTTTCTGGGCGAAGTTGCTTTGCGCAGCCTCTATACCTTTATATTGGTTTTTCTGTTTTTAAAAATCACCGGACGTCGCGGCGTACGTCAGATGTCGCTTTTTGAAGTCCTGATCATCCTTACGCTGGGTTCCGCAGCGGGAGACGTGGCGTTTTATGATGATGTTCCAATGCTGCCGGTGCTGGTGGTCTTTATTACCCTTGCAGTGCTGTACCGGTTGGTAATGTGGTTGATGGCACACAGCGAAAAAATGGAGGATTTGCTGGAGGGGAAGCCTGTTGTGATCATTGAAGATGGTGAGCTGGCATGGTCAAAGCTCAATAGCGCCAATATGACGGAATTCGAGTTCTTTATGGAATTGCGTTTGAACGGCGTAGAGCAATTAGGACAGGTGAAACTGGCCATTCTGGAAACGAACGGGCAAATCAGCGTCTATTTCTATGCCAATGAAGATGTAAAGCCGGGACTCAGTATTCTGCCAAAACGCTGTACGCAACGCTTTAAGATAATGCCTGAAGCTGGGGACTATGCCTGCATACGTTGCAGTGAAGTGGTGCAAATGAATGCCGGCGATCATCAATTATGCCCGCGCTGTGCAAATCCAGAATGGTCGAAGGCCAGTCGGGCAAAACGGGTTACCTGACAGCGAAAATCTCGGTTTTTACCCGTCAATCCGATAGATTCTGTTGTGTGACCAACGACACATTTTTACCCTGGTCATTTTTACCCATTGCGGCGCGTGTCACTGAATGATAAAACCGATATCCACAGGAATAACTTATACCAATATCTGTCACCGGATTATCGTCAATGACAGGATGTTGATTGGACAACAACACAACGTGGTGAGGGGAAATGGCTCAGGTCTTCAATTTTAGTTCAGGTCCGGCAATGCTACCGGCAGAAGTACTTAAACTGGCTCAACAGGATCTTCGCGACTGGAACGGTCTTGGCACGTCGGTGATGGAAATTAGCCACCGTGGCAAAGAATTCATTCAAGTCGCAGAGGAAGCAGAGCAGGATTTTCGCGATCTTCTCAGTATCCCCTCCAACTATAAAGTGTTGTTCTGCCATGGCGGTGGCCGTGGGCAATTCGCGGGTATCCCGTTAAATATTCTGGGTGACAAAACCACGGCGGATTACGTGGATGCTGGGTATTGGGCCGCCAGTGCAATTAAAGAAGCGAAGAAGTACTGTACGCCAAACGTTATCGACGCCAAAGTCACCGTTGACGGACTGCGTGCCGTTAAGCCGATGAGTGAATGGCAGCTTTCTGACAATGCGGCGTACTTGCACTATTGCCCGAATGAAACCATCGATGGCATTGCGATCGATGAAACGCCGAATTTTGCCAGCGACGTGGTGGTTACGGCGGATCTGTCCTCGACCATTCTTTCCGCACCGATTGACGTAAGCCGCTATGGCGTAATTTATGCCGGAGCGCAGAAAAACATTGGCCCGGCGGGGCTGACGATTGTCATCGTGCGTGAAGATTTGCTGGGTAAGGCCCATGTGTCTTGCCCGTCAATCCTCGATTATACCGTGCTGAATGACAACGACTCCATGTTTAATACGCCGCCAACTTTTGCCTGGTATCTGTCTGGCCTGGTCTTTAAATGGCTGAAAGAGCAGGGCGGTGTTAACGCGATGGATAAAATTAACCAGCAAAAAGCGGAACTGCTGTATGGCGTAATCGATAACAGCGATTTCTACCGTAATGACGTGGCGAAATCGAACCGTTCTCGCATGAACGTCCCGTTCCAGTTGGCTGATAGCACGCTGGATAAACTCTTCCTGGAAGAGTCTTTCGCTGCGGGCCTGCATGCGCTGAAAGGGCATCGTGTGGTCGGCGGTATGCGCGCGTCCATCTACAATGCAATGCCGCTGGAAGGTGTAAAAGCGCTGACCGATTTCATGGTCGATTTCGAGCGTCGCCGCGGTTAATCAGCTTTATTTTCATCCCCACAGCCAACCTGTGGGGTTTTTATGTCTGTTTTTGAGAGTCGAGTTTCATGGAATCCCTGACGTTACAACCCATTGCGCGGGTGGATGGCACCATCAATCTGCCTGGATCCAAAAGTGTTTCTAACCGCGCTTTGCTGCTGGCTGCATTAGCAAATGGCACCACTGTTCTGACCAACCTGTTGGACAGCGATGATGTCCGCCATATGCTTAATGCTCTGAATGCGTTAGGGATTATCTATACCCTTTCAGCCGATCGCACGCGTTGCGAGATAATCGGTAATGGCGGTGCGCTGCATGCAGAAGGTGCTGTGGAGCTGTTCCTTGGCAATGCCGGAACCGCAATGCGCCCGCTGGCCGCAGCGCTGTGCCTGGGCAACAATGACATCGTGCTCACGGGCGAACCGCGCATGAAAGAGCGCCCGATTGGTCATTTGGTTGATGCGCTACGCCAGGGCGGAGCCAACATTGAATACCTGGAGCAGGAAAACTATCCGCCTTTACGTCTGCGCGGTGGTTTCACCGGAGGACAGGTTGAGGTTGACGGCAGCGTATCCAGCCAGTTCCTCACGGCATTGCTGATGACTGCGCCGCTGGCGCGGCAGGACACGACGATCGTCATTAAAGGCGAGCTGGTATCCAAACCTTACATTGATATCACACTGAACCTGATGAAAACGTTTGGTGTTGAAATTGAGAATCAGAACTACCAGCGCTTTGTCGTGCAGGGTCAGCAGCAGTATCAGTCGCCGGGTGCATATCTGGTTGAAGGTGATGCTTCATCAGCTTCCTATTTTCTCGCGGCAGGCGCTATTAAAGGCGGTACGGTAAAAGTCACCGGGATTGGCCGCAACAGTATGCAGGGTGATATTCGCTTCGCTGATGTACTGGAAAAAATGGGGGCGAAAATCACCTGGGGTGATGACTTTATTGCCTGTACTCACGGTGAGCTGAATGCAGTAGATATGGATATGAACCATATTCCCGATGCGGCGATGACCATTGCCACGGCTGCGTTGTTCGCTAAAGGCATCACGACCTTACGTAATATCTACAACTGGCGCGTCAAAGAGACCGACCGCCTGTTCGCGATGGCGACCGAGTTGCGTAAAGTGGGGGCGACGGTGGAAGAGGGCGAGGACTATATTCGCGTTACACCGCCAGCGACGTTACAGTTTGCAGATATCGCGACCTACAACGATCACCGCATGGCGATGTGTTTCTCGCTGGTGGCGTTGTCTGACACGCCGGTAACCATTCTGGACCCTAAATGTACTGCCAAAACCTTCCCGGATTATTTCGAACAGCTGGCGCGTATTAGTACACCTGTCTGATTTTATTGCCGCACCCTTGGGTGCGGCACATTCCGTCATCTCCGGCTGTCTATTTATTCTACACTCAGCTTCAATGATTCTGCATTTTTCACACAAAGATAACGATCGTTGTCGTTGGCGCGTATAATGCGCGGCGTTCACGTTAACGTATGCCCGTTTAAGGAGAAAAAGATGACGGCAATTGCCCCGGTTATTACCATTGATGGCCCAAGCGGTGCAGGAAAAGGCACCTTGTGCAAGGCAATGGCGGAAGCATTGCAGTGGCATCTGTTAGATTCAGGCGCGATCTACCGCGTACTGGCGCTCGCAGCGTTGCATCACCATGTTGATGTCACTTCTGAAGATGCTCTGGTACCGCTTGCCTCACACCTGGATGTGCGTTTTATCTCAACGGACGGCAACCTGGAAGTCATTCTGGAAGGCGAAGATGTTAGCGGCGAAATCCGCACCCAGGAAGTGGCGAATGCCGCCTCTCAGGTCGCTGCGTTTCCTCGCGTGCGCGAAGCGCTGTTACGCCGTCAACGCGCATTTCGTGAAGCGCCCGGCCTGATTGCCGACGGGCGTGACATGGGAACCGTGGTGTTCCCGGATGCTCCGGTGAAAATTTTTCTGGACGCCTCCTCGCAAGAACGTGCGCACAGACGTATGCTACAGTTGCAGGAAAAGGGCTTTAGTGTTAACTTTGAACGCCTTTTGGCCGAGATCGAAGAACGCGATTACCGCGATCGTAATCGTGCTGTAGCGCCGCTTGTTCCCGCTGCTGATGCTTTAGTTTTGGATTCAACCCGATTAAGCATTGAGCAAGTGATTGAAAAAGCGTTACAATACGCGCGCCAAAAACTGGCTCTCGCTTAAGTGCGACCGAATTTGCAGTACCCCCGTTGCAATGGATTGACAGCGGGTATGTTAAACAACCCCATCCGGCACGGAGCCAGGTGGACGTTAAATATGAAACCTGAAGATTAAACATGACTGAATCTTTTGCTCAACTGTTTGAAGAATCCTTAAAAGAAATCGAAACCCGTCCGGGTTCCATCGTTCGTGGTGTTGTTGTTGCTATCGACAAAGACGTAGTACTGGTTGACGCTGGTCTGAAATCTGAGTCCGCCATTCCGGCAGAGCAGTTCAAAAACGCCCAGGGCGAGCTGGAAATCCAGGTTGGTGACGAAGTTGACGTTGCTCTGGATGCAGTAGAAGACGGCTTCGGTGAAACCCTGCTGTCCCGTGAAAAAGCTAAACGTCACGAAGCTTGGATCACGCTGGAAAAAGCTTACGAAGAAGCTGCAACCGTTACTGGTGTTATCAATGGCAAAGTCAAGGGTGGCTTCACTGTTGAGCTGAATGGTATTCGCGCGTTCCTGCCGGGTTCTCTGGTAGACGTTCGTCCGGTCCGCGACACGCTGCACCTGGAAGGCAAAGAGCTTGAATTCAAAGTAATCAAGCTGGATCAGAAGCGTAACAACGTTGTTGTTTCCCGTCGTGCCGTTATCGAATCCGAAAACAGCGCAGAACGCGATCAGCTGCTGGAAAACCTGCAGGAAGGCATGGAAGTTAAAGGTATCGTTAAGAACCTCACTGACTACGGTGCATTCGTTGATCTGGGTGGCGTTGACGGCCTGCTGCACATCACCGACATGGCATGGAAACGCGTTAAGCATCCGAGCGAAATCGTAAACGTTGGCGACGAAATCACTGTTAAAGTGCTGAAGTTCGACCGCGAGCGTACTCGTGTATCTCTGGGCCTGAAACAGCTGGGCGAAGATCCATGGGTAGCTATCGCTAAGCGTTATCCGGAAGGTACCAAACTGACTGGTCGCGTGACCAACCTGACCGACTACGGCTGCTTCGTTGAAATCGAAGAAGGCGTTGAAGGCCTGGTTCACGTTTCCGAAATGGATTGGACCAACAAAAACATCCACCCGTCCAAAGTTGTTAACGTTGGCGACGTAGTGGAAGTTATGGTTCTGGATATCGACGAAGAACGTCGTCGTATCTCCCTGGGTCTGAAGCAGTGCAAAAACAACCCGTGGCAGCAGTTCGCGGAAACCCACAACAAGGGCGACCGTGTTGAAGGTAAAATCAAGTCTATCACTGACTTCGGTATCTTCATCGGCCTGGACGGCGGCATCGACGGCCTGGTTCACCTGTCTGACATCTCCTGGAACGTTGCAGGCGAAGAAGCAGTTCGTGAATACAAAAAAGGCGACGAAATCGCAGCCGTTGTTCTGCAGGTTGACGCAGAGCGTGAGCGTATCTCTCTGGGCGTTAAACAACTCGCAGAAGATCCGTTCAACAACTGGGTTGCACTGAACAAGAAAGGCGCAATCGTAAACGGTAAAGTCACTGCAGTTGACGCTAAAGGCGCAACCGTAGAACTGGCTGACGGCGTTGAAGGTTACCTGCGCGCTTCTGAAGCTTCCCGTGACCGCGTTGAAGATGCAACTCTGGTTCTGAGCGTAGGCGACGACGTTGAAGCGAAATTCACCGGCGTTGATCGTAAGAACCGTGCAATCAGCCTGTCTGTTCGTGCTAAAGACGAAGCTGATGAGAAAGATGCAATCGCAACTGTTAACAAACAGGAAGATGCTAACTTCTCTAACAACGCAATGGCTGAAGCTTTCAAAGCAGCTAAAGGCGAGTAATATCGAGTGCTCTAAATCCTTTGTGCTGTTAACAGCACAAAGGGTGACGAGTAGCTTGACAGATTACAGGATTCGTCCTGTAATCAATGACAAAGGGCGGCTACGGTCGCCCTTAATCAATGCAGCAGCTAATTATGCCTTTAAGGAACCGGAGGAATCATGACCAAGTCAGAATTGATTGAAAGACTTGCAACCCAGCAACCTCATATTCCCGCGAAAGCGGTTGAAGATGCAGTTAAAGAGATGCTGGAACATATGGCCTCGACTCTTGCGCAGGGCGAGCGTATTGAAATCCGCGGTTTCGGCAGCTTCTCTTTGCATTACCGCGCACCACGCACCGGACGTAATCCGAAGACCGGCGATAAAGTGGACCTGGAAGGAAAATACGTTCCGCACTTTAAACCAGGTAAAGAACTGCGCGATCGCGCCAATATTTACGGTTAAGTTTTTAGCGAAACTTAACGCCGAGAAAAGCACCCGCATGGGTGCTTTTTTCATTTCTGTTTGCTAATTCCGGAATCCTCATCCCAGTTAATTTGTACGTTACTTCCGCCGCTAAATGTCAGCGGAACGCACGCCGTATAACGATAAATTGTTGCCAGACAACTGTCGAAGAGTGCTGCACACTCCCTGCTACAGGGAGGTAATTGATGAAAATAACAACGGTTAGTACGTGCGCATTATTCGGCATTCTCCCGCTTATATTATTACCCGTGCTGCCAGGCATGCTGTGCATCAGCGTTGTATTTTGTCTGGCGTGTGTACTCTGTCTTTTTTCCTGTAGGCATTTGCGTTTTGCCGGAATAACCCTACTGTTCTTTCTTTGGGGCATCCTGGCAGCAAAAGATGCTCTGTGGGCTGGTAATACGCTCCCTGCGAAAACCCAGCAAGCTGTTGTGCGGATAACCGGAACTGACAATATGACGACGCACTATGGTCAGATTACGCATCTGCAGGGGAAACGCCTCTTTCCCTCCGTCGGAATTATCCTGTATGGACAGTACTTACCTGGTGACGTTTGTGCGGGTCAGACATGGGCGATGACGCTGAAGGTCCGTGCCGTACACGGCCAATTGAACGAGGGAGGATTTGATAGCCAGCGTTATGCGTTGGCGCAGCACCAACCCTTGACGGGACGATTTTCGCAGGCCTCGGTTATCACACCACAATGTAGCCTGCGAGCGCAGTATCTTGCCTCGTTGAAAACCACGCTTGCTGATTTCTCCTGGCAGCAGGTCATACTGGGGCTGGGAATGGGGGAGCGCTTGTCCGTGTCGCAAGAGGTGAAATACATTATGCGTGATACCGGCACGGCGCATTTGATGGCGATTTCCGGGCTGCATATTGCATTTGCCGCCCTTCTGGCTGCAGGAATAATTCGCGCGGGCCAATTTTTCATGCCAACCAGGTGGATTTGCTGGCAGATTCCGTTAGTAGGGGGGATCGTCTGTGCAACATTCTATGCCTGGCTAACGGGGTTGCAACCCCCGGCATTACGGACGGTTGTTGCGCTGCTGGTCTGGGGGGCGCTAAAACTCAGCGGCAGGCAGTGGAATGGATGGTCGGTGTGGATCTGTTGTCTGGCAGCCATTCTGGTGGTAGATCCTGTCGCCGTTCTTTCACAAAGTCTGTGGTTGTCTGCTTTTGCCGTTGCAGCGCTGCTGTTCTGGTATCAATGGGTTCCTGCGCCAAATTGGCCGTTATCGTTCGTTGGACGTCAATTCCTGGCGCTTGCTCATCTGCAACTGGGCATTACGCTTCTGCTTCTGCCGGTGCAAATCGCGATGTTCCACGGTTTCAGTCTGACCTCTTTTCTGGCGAATTTGTTTGCCGTACCGCTGGTCACGTTTATTGCCGTACCCTTGATATTAGCAGGCATGATCGTGCATTTAACCGGGCTGGTGATGGTTGAATCGGGCCTGTGGTTTTTAGCCGATCGCTCTCTGGCGCTGCTGTTTTGGGGACTCAGGAGCCTGCCTGAAGGGTGGACCAATATTGATGCACGTTGGCAAGGGTTTGCATTTTTACCCGGGCTGACGATCATCGCATGGCGACTAAATATCTTGCGTACGCTACCGGTGGTCTGTTTCACGGTGCTGATTATATTGAGTGGGCCATTCTGGCGTACCTCACGTACTGATGTGTGGCAAGTGCATATGCTGGATGTCGGGCAGGGGCTGGCGATGGTGATTGAGCGTAATGGGAAAGCGCTGCTTTATGATACAGGTCTGGCATGGCCTGAAGGTGATAGCGCGCAACAGCTGATTATTCCCTGGTTACGCTGGCACAATCTGGAGCCGGAAGGGGTAATTTTAAGCCATGAGCATATGGATCACCGGGGCGGGTTAGGCTCGCTGCAGAAAGCCTGGCCGTCGCTATGGATAAGAAGTCCGCTAGGTTGGGAAGGGCATCTGCCCTGTTTTCGCGGGGAAAGTTGGCGATGGCAAGGATTAACCTTTAGTGCGCACTGGCCGGTGCGTGGCAATACAGATGTAGGGAATAACCACTCTTGCGTGGTTAAAGTTGATGATGGGTATCAGAGTATTCTGCTGACCGGCGATATTGAGTCTCCCGCTGAACAAAAAATGCTAAGTCACTACTGGCAGCATCTGCAGTCTACGGTGGTGCAGGTTCCACATCATGGCAGCAATACCTCATCATCACTGGCGTTGATTCAGCGGGTCGGCGGACAGGCTGCGTTAGCCTCAGCATCCCGTTACAATGCCTGGCGTCTACCGTCCTGGAAGGTGAAACAGCGTTATCAACAACAAAATTATCAATGGCTGGATACACCACATCAGGGGCAGATCACGCTGGATTTCTATCAAAACAACTGGCGAATACACAGGTTGCGGGATCAGATTTTACCTCGTTGGTATCATCAGTGGTTTGGCGTGTCGGAGGATAACGGGTAGAATATGCGGCTATTCTAACAAATGCCGGTTTTTTGAATGCATAACGATAAAGATCTCTCTACGTGGCAGACGTTTCGCCGACTATGGCCAACCATAGCGCCTTTTAAATCGGGTCTGATCGTGGCGGGTATAGCGTTAGTCCTTAACGCGGCCAGCGATACCTTCATGTTATCGCTCCTTAAGCCATTACTGGATGATGGTTTTGGTAAAACCGATCGCTCAGTGCTGCTGTGGATGCCGCTGGTGGTCATTGGACTGATGATAGTTCGTGGCTTAACCAGCTATGTCTCCAGCTACTGTATCTCATGGGTGTCAGGCAAAGTGGTTATGACCATGCGCCGCCGCCTCTTTGGTCACATGATGGGCATGCCGGTCTCCTTCTTTGATAAGCAGTCTACAGGTACGCTGCTGTCACGTATTACCTATGATTCAGAGCAGGTCGCGTCATCATCTTCTGGCGCGCTAATCACCGTGGTACGTGAAGGTGCCTCGATTATTGGCCTGTTTATCATGATGTTCTATTACAGCTGGCAGCTGTCATTGATCCTGATTGTGCTGGCGCCAATTGTGTCAGTGGCAATCCGAGTGGTTTCCAAGCGCTTTCGTAACATCAGTAAAAACATGCAAAACACCATGGGGCAGGTTACGACCAGTGCGGAGCAGATGCTGAAAGGCCACAAAGAAGTTTTGATTTTTGGTGGCCAGGAAGTCGAAACCAAGCGCTTTGATAAAGTCAGCAACAAGATGCGTCTGCAGGGGATGAAGATGGTTTCTGCCTCTTCTATCTCTGACCCTATCATCCAGCTGATTGCGTCTTTGGCGCTGGCCTTCGTGTTATATGCGGCCAGCTTCCCAAGCGTAATGGAAAACCTGACGGCAGGGACAATTACCGTTGTCTTCTCCTCAATGATCGCGCTGATGCGTCCGTTAAAATCGCTGACTAACGTCAACGCGCAGTTCCAGCGCGGTATGGCAGCATGCCAGACTTTATTTACTATT
The DNA here is from genome assembly GCF_030332285.1 of Citrobacter sp. Cu096. Taxonomy (NCBI): domain Bacteria; kingdom Pseudomonadati; phylum Pseudomonadota; class Gammaproteobacteria; order Enterobacterales; family Enterobacteriaceae; genus Citrobacter; species Citrobacter sp. Cu096. The sequence continues at coordinate 1,805,765 of NZ_JAOWID010000030.1, read as the reverse complement.
CTGGATAGCGAACAGGAAAAAGATGAAGGTAAACGCGTTATCGAACGTGCGACCGGCGATCTCGAGTTCCGCAACGTGACTTTCACCTATCCGGGACGTGAAGTACCGGCTCTGCGTAACATCAACCTGAATATTCCCGCGGGTAAAACCGTTGCTCTGGTTGGCCGTTCGGGCTCAGGAAAATCCACCATCGCCAGCCTGATTACGCGCTTCTACGATATTGATGAAGGGCAGATTCTGATGGACGGACACGATCTGCGCGAATATACCCTGGCGTCCCTGCGCGATCAGGTCGCGTTGGTTTCGCAGAATGTGCATCTGTTTAACGATACCGTCGCCAACAACATCGCCTACGCGCGTACCGATATGTACAGTCGCGAGCAGATCGAAAAAGCGGCACAGATGGCCTACGCCATGGATTTCATCAATAAGATGGATAATGGGCTGGATACGGTGATTGGCGAAAACGGCGTCCTGCTTTCCGGTGGCCAGCGCCAGCGCATCGCTATCGCCCGCGCCTTGTTGCGTGACAGCCCGATTCTGATCCTTGATGAAGCAACGTCGGCTCTCGATACCGAATCCGAACGCGCGATTCAGGCTGCTCTGGATGAACTTCAGAAAAACCGTACTTCCCTGGTGATTGCTCACCGTCTTTCTACCATTGAACAAGCGGACGAAATCATCGTGGTGGAAGACGGTATTATTGTTGAACGTGGAACCCATAGCGAGCTGATTGAGCAGCGCGGGGTCTATGCGCAATTACACAAAATGCAATTCGGCCAATGATCGCACGAATCTGGTCTGGTGAGTCGCCACTGTGGCGGCTGTTACTTCCACTCTCCTGGCTGTATGGCCTGGTGAGTGGCGGGATCCGCCTATGCTACAAGCTTGGGCTGAAACGCGCATGGCGCGCGCCAGTACCGGTTGTGGTGGTCGGAAACCTTACAGCCGGCGGCAATGGCAAAACACCGGTGGTAATTTGGCTGGTTGAACAACTGCAGCAACGCGGGATTCGCGTGGGCGTAGTGTCGCGTGGTTACGGTGGGAAAGCGGCTGCTTACCCGTTGTTATTGACTGCAGAGACCACCACCGCAGAAGCGGGTGATGAACCGGTGCTGATAGCCCAACGTACCGGCGTGCCGGTAGCGGTATCCCCGGTAAGATCGGATGCGGTAAAAGCCATTTTGGCCCATCACGACGTGCAGATCATTGTGACGGACGATGGTCTACAGCATTATCGTCTGGCGCGGGATGTTGAAATCGTGGTTATTGATGGTGAACGTCGGTTTGGCAATGGCTGGTGGCTTCCCGCAGGCCCAATGCGGGAACGCGCAGGTCGCCTTAAATCGGTAGATGCGACTATTGTGAACGGTGGAGTTGCGCAGCCAGGGGAAATCCCGATGCGACTTGAACCTGGACTGGCGGTTAATTTACGCACGGGCGAACGCCGCGATGTGGCGCTCCTGCCCAATATTGTCGCTATGGCGGGCATCGGCCATCCACCGCGTTTTTTCGCCACACTGGAAGCGTGTGGGGCCAGAGTGCAAAAATGTATCGCGCTGGCAGACCATCAGTCTCTGACCTACAGTGAGGTCAGCGCGCTTGCCAACCCCGGACAAACGCTGGTGATGACGGAAAAAGATGCGGTTAAATGTCGTGCATTTGCTGATGAAAACTGGTGGTATTTACCGGTTGACGCTCATTTGTCAGGCGACCGGCCTGACGTGTTGCTGGATAGCTTAATCTCGCTGACTCGCTAACGGGTTCATACTGCGGCAGCGAATCATTTATGAGGCCATAAATGTCGTTGCCGCGTCTTTCTCTGACGGATGCCCGCCATCTTCACCTTGCGGCCCAGGGGCTGCTGAAAAAAACACGCCGCCGGGCAACGCCTGCAGATATTCTTCCCACCATTTCGCGCATGTCTTTACTGCAAATCGATACCATCAATATTGTCGCGCGTAGCCCCTATCTGGTGCTGTTTAGTCGTTTGGGCAATTACTCGCCCCAGTGGCTGGATGACTCACTCCTGCAGGGCGAATTGATCGAATACTGGGCGCATGAGGCCTGCTTTTTGCCACGCAGCGACTTTATGCTGATCCGCCACCGCATGCTGGCCCCGGAGAAAATGGGCTGGAAGTATCAAGCGGTGTGGATGAAAGAACATGCGCAGGAGATCGAGCAACTGCTCCAGCACATCCAGCATAACGGAGCAGTACGCTCTGTCGATTTTGAGCATCCGCGCAAGGGTGCCAGCGGCTGGTGGGAATGGAAACCGCACAAACGCCATCTTGAAGGCTTGTTCACTGCCGGGAAAGTCATGGTAGTTGAACGGCGTAATTTCCAGCGCGTGTATGATTTAACCCATCGCGTCATGCCGCACTGGGATGATGAACGCGACCTACTTTCACAGGAAGATGCTGAAAGCGTCATGCTGGATAACAGCGCCCGCAGTCTGGGGATTTTTCGCGAACAGTGGCTGGCAGACTATTACCGACTGAAGCGCCCGGCGCTAAAAAGCTGGTGTGAGGTGCGCAAAGAACAGCAACAAATTATTCCTGTCGACGTTGAAGGGCTGGGAACGCTATGGCTGCATAGTCACCTTCAGCCGCAGTTGGAACAGGCGCTGGCGGGTAAATTAACGGCGACCCATAGCGCTGTTTTATCGCCTTTTGATCCGGTGGTTTGGGATCGTAAACGGGCAGAGCAGCTATTCGACTTTAGCTATCGGCTGGAATGCTATACGCCAGCGCCGAAACGTCAATATGGTTATTTTGTCTTGCCGTTGCTGCATCACGGGCAGTTGGTTGGGCGGATGGATGCCAAAATGCACCGCAAAACGGGCGTACTGGAGGTTATTTCGCTGTGGTTGCAGGATGGCGTCAAACCAGGGGGCACTTTGCGAAAAGGATTGTTTCAGGCGATTGATGATTTTGCCCGCTGGCAGCAGGCAACTCGCGTAACGCTGGGGCGCTATCCTGAAGGTTTATTTGCTGATGCACGCCATGGTTGGGAAATAGACCCAGCCCTGTAAGCGATTATGTTAATATTTACGGATTCACAATCCGGTCCATCTGGAGGAACTATGGATCATCGTCTGCTTGAAATCATTGCCTGCCCGGTATGCAATGGCAAACTCTGGTTTAACCAGGAAAAACAGGAACTGATTTGTAAACTGGATAACCTTGCTTTCCCACTGCGTGATGGCATTCCCGTGTTACTGGAAACCGAAGCCCGCATTCTGACTGCTGATGAGAGTAAATCATGAGTTTTGTGGTCATTATTCCTGCGCGTTATGCGTCCACTCGTCTGCCGGGCAAGCCGCTACTGGATATCAACGGCAAGCCAATGATCGTGCATGTCCTGGAGCGTGCGCGTGAATCTGGAGCCGAACGCATCATCGTTGCGACCGATCACGAAGATGTTGCTCGCGCGGTAGAAGCGGTAGGCGGTGAAGTATGTATGACTCGCGCGGATCACCAGTCCGGTACGGAGCGCCTGGCGGAAGTTGTCGAGAAATGTGGCTTTAGCGACGATACCGTTATTGTGAACGTCCAGGGTGATGAGCCGATGATCCCGGCGGTCATTATTCGCCAGGTCGCTGAGAATCTGGCGCAGCGCCAGGTTGGTATGGCGACCCTTGCAGCCCCGATTCACAGCGCGGAAGAGGCCTTTAATCCGAATGCGGTAAAAGTTGTTCTGGACGCCGAAGGGTATGCGCTCTATTTTTCACGCGCGACCATTCCGTGGGATCGTGACCGTTTCGCCAAAAGCCTGGAAACGGTGGGTGACACCTTCCTGCGTCATTTGGGTATTTACGGCTATCGTGCCGGGTTTATCCGCCGCTATGTTAACTGGCAGCCCAGCCCGCTTGAGCATATTGAAATGCTGGAGCAGTTACGCGTGCTGTGGTACGGCGAAAAAATTCACGTTGCCGTCGCAAAAGAAGTCCCCGGAACCGGCGTAGACACTGCCGAAGACCTTGAACGCGTGCGCGCTGAAATGCGTTAGTTTTTCTCATGACACTCCCCCCGGTGATGCGAATTTTTGGGAGGAGTGTCGTATCGTTACGTTTTCCCTCCACTTTTCTTTTCATCAATTGATCTCATCCGGGTGACATCTGTCTGCACGACGCTCATTATGAAAGCAGTAGCATTAATGAGGGCAATCTGAAATGGAACAGTTGCGTGCCGAACTCAGCCATCTGCTGGGCGAAAAACTCAGTCGTATAGAATGCGTGAATGAAAAAGTGGATACGGCCCTGTGGGCACTGTACGACAGCCAGGGAAATCCAATGCCGCTGATGGCAAGAAGTTTCACTACGCCGGGTATGGCGCAGCAGCTGGCATGGAAAACTTCGATGCTGGCGCGCAGTGGAACGGTACGTATGCCCGTTATTTATGGAGTCTTAACGCACGAGGAGCATCCCGGTCCCGATGTGCTACTGCTTGAACGTTTACGCGGGGTGCCGGTTGAAGCGCCAGCCCGAACGCCCGAACGTTGGGAACATTTAAAGGATCAGATTGTAGAAGGTCTGCTGTCATGGCATCGGCAGGATAGCCGTGGCTGCGTGGGAATGGTGGATAATACGCAAGAGAATGTCTGGCCATCCTGGTATCGTCAACGAGTTGAGGTGCTGTGGACTACGTTAAGTCAGTTCAACAATACCGGGCTGACGATGCAGGACAAGCGGATCCTGTTTCGGACCCGCGAGTGTTTGCCCGCTTTATTTGAAGGATTCAATGATAACTGCGTGTTGATCCATGGTAATTTCAGTTTACGCAGCATGCTTAAAGACGCCCGTAGCGATCAGCTTCTGGCCATGGTGGGGCCCGGTTTGATGCTGTGGGCACCCAGGGAATATGAATTGTTCCGTTTAATGGATAATGCGCTGGCGGAAAGCCTGCTATGGCAATACCTGCAGCGCGCGCCAGTAGCGGAGTCGTTCATCTGGCGGCGCTGGTTATATGTGTTATGGGATGAAGTGGCGCAACTGGTTAACACCGGGCGTTTTAATCGTTCCAACTTTGACCTGGCTACGAAATCACTGCTGCCGTGGCTCGCCTGAACCTTTTAGCCACTGCCATATGCGCCCCAGCGTTTCGTAACCCGCGCGGTCGCTATGCATCAGCCAGACGGGTGAAGGAATCGCGCGTTCCCACGGATTAAGCGGAGAATCAATCGCTAACTGATTAGCTGGCGCTGGCAAAGGATGTAACCCGGCCTGCTGGAAGAAGATCATCGCTCGCGGCAAGTGTGAGGCTGAGGTTACCAGCAGGAACGGCGCGTTACCGATGGCCTGTTTTACCGCGGCGGCTTCTTCTTCGGTATCTTTCGGTTGATCCAGGGTGATTATTTCATCGGCTGGCACCCCCAGCGACTGCGCAACGCGTGCACCAGCTTCTGCGGTACTGACGTTATTAGTTTTTGCGGCAGCGCCAGTAAAGATAAGCTTAGATCCCGGGTTTGCGCGCCATAGGCGAATACCTTCACTCAGGCGTGGAAGGCTGTTGTTGATCAGGTTTGAACTTGGTGCCCACTGCGGATTCCAGGTATATCCGCCCCCCAACACCACAATGTACTCCACTTTTTGTTTATCCTGCCAGGTTGGATAACTATCCTCAATCGGTTTCAACAAGCTATCGGCGACGGGCTGCAAACTTAAAAGTAACAGCGCCAGCCAACTCAGGCTAATACACACTTTCCCTGTTTTTTGAAAACGGCTAAACCAGATCAGTGCCAGGCCTATACCCATCATAATTAGCATCAGTGGCAGCGGCAGCATCATACCGCCCATCACTTTCTTCAGCGTAAAAAGCATGCTTTTTGGTTCCTTTTTTAACCATACAGCAGGGGATCTGCAGGGATATTACACCAGGAAGGTTCCTTCTTGGCGTGGGTGTGACAAAATAGCGGTTTTACTTAGTCACCCTAAAGCCAGTATGTGGAGAGCCCGATGCGGGATCGCAATTTTGATGACATTGCAGAGAAGTTTTCCCGTAACATTTACGGCACCACCAAAGGTCAACTAAGGCAGGCTATCCTTTGGCAGGATCTGGATCGATTACTGGACTCGTTCGGTGAGCAAAAACTGCACATTCTGGATGCCGGTGGTGGTGAAGGGCAAACGGCCATTAAAATGGCAGAACGTGGACATTTTGTCACATTATGCGATCTGTCAGGCGAGATGATCGCTCGTGCGCAACAGGCGACAGAGGCAAAAGGTGTGAGCGGAAACATGCATTTTATACAATGCGCCGCTCAGGATGTTGCTTCGCATTTGGAAAGCCCGGTTGATCTGATATTGTTTCATGCTGTGCTGGAGTGGGTGACAGATCCGGTCGGCGTGTTGCAGAGTTTATGGTCAGTGCTGCGTTCTGGCGGCGCGCTGTCGTTAATGTTCTACAATGCTAACGGTCTGTTGATGCACAACATGGTCGCAGGGAACTTTGACTATGTTCAGGTGGGGATGCCGAAACGTAAAAAGCGTACGCTTTCACCGGATTACCCACGCGATCCGGGGCAGGTCTACCAGTGGCTGGAAGAGATCGGTTGGCAAATTACCGGTAAAACGGGCGTCCGCGTGTTTCATGATTATCTGCGAGATAAGCATAAACAGCATGACGATTACGAAATGTTACTTGAGTTAGAAACGCGCTATTGCCGTCAGGAACCGTATATCAGCCTTGGGCGCTATATTCACGTCACCGCGATTAAACGTCCGGCCCGAGCCGCAGATGCAAGGATAATTTATGAGTGAATTTTCCCAGACAGTCCCCGAACTGGTTGCCTGGGCCAGAAAAAATGACTTCTCCATCTCTCTGCCGGTAGACCGACTTTCGTTCCTGCTGGCTGTCGCCACACTGAACGGTGAGCGACTCGACGGCGAGATGAGTGAAGGTGAGCTGGTGGATGCGTTCCGCCATGTGAGTGATGCGTTTGAGCAAACCAGCGAAACCATCGGCGTGCGCGCCAACAACGCGATCAACGATATGGTGCGTCAACGTCTGCTGAACCGCTTTACCAGCGAGCAGGCTGAAGGCAACGCCATTTATCGTTTAACGCCGCTCGGAATTGGCATCACGGATTACTATATTCGACAGCGCGAATTCTCTACGCTGCGTCTTTCCATGCAGCTGTCAATTGTTGCCGGTGAACTGAAGCGCGCGGCGGATGCGGCGGAAGAAGGTGGCGATGAGTTTCACTGGCATCGCAACGTCTACGCGCCATTGAAATATTCGGTGGCGGAGATTTTCGACAGCATCGATCTGACTCAGCGCATCATGGATGAACAGCAGCAGCAGGTAAAAGACGATATCGCGCAGTTACTGAACAAAGACTGGCGAGCGGCGATTTCCAGCTGTGAACTGCTGCTTTCTGAAACGTCTGGTACGCTGCGTGAATTGCAAGATACGCTGGAAGCGGCAGGGGATAAGCTACAGGCTAACCTGTTACGCATTCAGGACGCCACGATGACGCATGACGATCTGCATTTTGTCGACCGGCTGGTGTTTGACTTACAAAGCAAGCTCGATCGCATTATCAGTTGGGGCCAGCAATCTATTGATTTGTGGATCGGTTACGATCGACATGTGCATAAGTTTATCCGTACCGCGATCGATATGGATAAAAACCGCGTCTTTGCCCAGCGTCTGCGCCAGTCTGTGCAGACATACTTTGACGAACCGTGGGCGCTGACCTATGCCAACGCCGATCGTCTGCTGGATATGCGCGACGAAGAGATGCTACTGCGTGACGAAGAGGTCACTGGTGAGCTTCCGGCCGATCTGGAATACGAAGAGTTTAACGAAATCCGTGAACAGCTGGCGGCGATCATCGAAGAACAGCTGGCTATCTACAAATCCAGACAAACACCACTGGATCTCGGTTTGGTCGTGCGCGAGTATCTGGCGCAATACCCACGTGCTCGTCACTTCGACGTTGCGCGTATTGTTATTGATCAGGCGGTACGTCTTGGCGTAGCGCAAGCAGATTTCACCGGACTGCCCGCAAAATGGCAGCCGATTAATGATTACGGAGCCAAGGTACAGGCGCATGTCATTGACAAATATTGAACAAGTGATGCCGGTAAAGCTGGCGCAGGCGCTGGCGAACCCGTTATTTCCAGCGCTGGATAGCGCCTTACGTTCAGGCCGACATATCGGCCTGGATGAACTGGATAATCATGCCTTCCTGATGGATTTTCAGGAATATTTTGAAGAGTTTTACAGCCGCTATAACGTGGAATTGATCCGTGCGCCGGAGGGGTTCTTCTACCTTCGTCCACGTTCAACGACGCTCATTCCCCGTTCGGTTCTGTCTGAACTGGACATGATGGTCGGTAAAATTCTTTGTTATCTCTACCTCAGCCCGGAACGCCTGGCGAACGAAGGGATTTTTACCCAGCAAGAGCTGTATGACGAGCTGCTGACGCTGGCGGATGAAGCCAAACTGCTGAAGCTGGTGAACAACCGTTCAACCGGTTCGGACGTTGATCGCCAGAAACTCCAGGAAAAGGTTCGTTCTTCGCTAAACCGCCTGCGCCGTTTAGGCATGGTGTGGTTTATGGGTCATGACAGCAGCAAATTCCGAATTACGGAATCAGTCTTCCGCTTTGGCGCGGATGTGCGCAGCGGTGACGATCCGCGCGAAGCACAGCGTCGCTTAATTCGTGATGGCGAAGCGATGCCGGTCGAGAACCGCCTGCAGCTCAACGATGAGCCCGAAGAGAATCAGCCGGACAGTGGAGAAGAAGAATAATGATTGAACGCGGTAAATTTCGCTCACTTACGCTGATTAACTGGAATGGTTTTTTTGCCCGTACGTTCGACCTTGATGAACTGGTTACCACGCTGTCAGGCGGTAACGGTGCGGGTAAATCCACTACCATGGCGGCATTTGTTACGGCGCTTATCCCTGACTTGACCCTGCTGCATTTTCGTAACACCACCGAAGCCGGTGCAACCAGCGGTTCACGTGATAAAGGCCTGCACGGTAAGCTGAAAGCGGGTGTCTGTTACTCAATGCTTGACGTCCTCAACTCGCGCCATCAGCGTGTGGTCGTGGGTGTGCGTCTGCAGCAGGTTGCTGGCCGCGATCGTAAAGTGGATATCAAACCGTTTGCCATTCAGGGACTGCCGATGTCCGTGCAGCCAACCCAACTGGTAACGGAAACACTGAATGAACGCCAGGCGCGCGTGCTGCCCCTCTCTGAGCTGAAAGAGAAGCTTGATGAGATGGAAGGCGTGCAGTTTAAGCAGTTCAACTCGATAACCGATTATCACTCGCTGATGTTCGATCTGGGCATCATCGCCCGTCGTCTGCGCTCAGCCTCAGACCGCAGTAAGTTCTATCGCCTGATTGAAGCATCGCTGTACGGCGGGATCTCCAGCGCCATTACCCGCTCGCTGCGTGACTACCTGCTACCGGAAAACGGTGGGGTGCGTAAAGCGTTCCAGGATATGGAAGCTGCGCTACGTGAAAACCGCATGACGCTGGAAGCGATTCGCGTAACCCAGTCTGATCGCGACCTGTTTAAGCATTTGATCAGCGAGGCGACCAACTATGTGGCCGCAGATTATATGCGCCACGCCAACGAACGTCGTATCCATCTTGATAAAGCGCTGGAATATCGCCGTGAGCTGCATACCTCACGCAAGCAACTGGCCGCAGAGCAGTATAAGCATGTGGATATGGCGCGTGAACTGGGTGAGCATAACGGCGCTGAAGGCGATCTGGAAGCCGATTATCAGGCTGCGAGCGATCACCTGAATCTGGTGCAAACCGCGCTGCGTCAGCAGGAAAAAATTGAACGCTACGAAGCGGATCTCGAAGAACTGCAGGTTCGTCTCGAAGAACAAAATGAGGTGGTCGCGGAAGCCGTTGACCGCCAGGATGAAAACGAAGCCCGCGCGGAAGCCGCCGAACTGGAAGTAGATGAGCTAAAAAGCCAGCTTGCCGATTACCAGCAAGCGCTGGATGTCCAGCAAACGCGCGCCATCCAGTACACTCAGGCGATTCAGGCGCTAAATCGGGCGAAAGAGCTCTGTCACTTACCGGATCTGACGCCCGACAGTGCTGTCGAATGGCTGGAGACGTTCCAGGCGAAAGAGCAGGAAGCCACGGAAAAACTGCTGACGCTGGAACAAAAAATGAGCGTGGCACAAACCGCGCACAGCCAGTTCGAGCAGGCTTATCAGCTGGTGGCGGCTATCAACGGTCCGCTGGCGCGCGGTGAAGCCTGGAGCGTGGCGCGCGAACTGTTGCGGGAAGGTGTTGAGCAGCGCCATCTGGCGGAGCAGGTTCAGCCGTTACGTATGCGCCTCAGCGAGCTGGAGCAGCGTCTGCGCGAACAGCAAGACGCCGAGCGTCTGCTGGCTGAATTCTGCAAGCGTCAGGGTAAACAGTTCGACATCGATGAGCTGGAAGCGCTGCACCAGGAGCTGGAAGCACGTATCGCCGCCTTGTCTGACAGCGTCTCTTCTGCCAGCGAACAACGTATGACGTTGCGTCAGGAGCAGGAGCAACTTCAGTCTCGTATCCAGCATCTGATGAAGCGTGCGCCTGTCTGGCTGGCCGCGCAAAATAGCCTGAACCAGCTTAGCGAGCAATGTGGCGAAGAATTTACCTCCAGCCAGGACGTCACCGAGTACCTGCAACAGTTGCTGGAGCGCGAGCGTGAAGCCATTGTTGAGCGTGATGAAGTCGGCGCGCGCAAAAATGCGGTTGATGAAGAGATTGAACGTTTAAGTCAGCCGGGCGGGGCGGAAGATCAGCGTCTGAACGCGCTGGCGGAACGCTTCGGCGGCGTTCTGCTGTCTGAAATCTATGACGATGTTAGCCTTGAAGATGCGCCGTACTTCTCTGCGCTGTACGGTCCTTCGCGTCATGCTATCGTGGTGCCGGATCTGTCGCTGATCACCGAACAGCTTGAAGGACTGACGGATTGTCCGGAAGATCTCTATTTCATCGAAGGGGATCCTCAGTCGTTTGATGACAGCGTTTTCAGCGTTGATGAGCTGGAAAAAGCGGTAGTAGTAAAAACCGCCGAGCGTCAATGGCGTTATTCCCGCTTCCCGACGGTGCCGATTTTTGGTCGTGCCGCGCGCGAAAGCCGTATCGAAACCCTGCATGCCGAGCGTGAAGGGCTGTCTGAACGTTTTGCAACGCTCTCCTTTGACGTCCAGAAAACCCAACGTCTGCACCAGGCGTTTAGCCGCTTTATCGGCAGCCATCTGTCGGTGGCGTTTGAAGCCGACCCGGAAGCGGAAATTCGTCAACTGAATGGCCGTCGCGTTGAACTGGAACGTGCGCTGACCAATCATGAAAATGATAATCAGCAAAGCCGTATGCAGTTTGAACAGGCGAAAGAGGGGGTTTCTGCTCTTAACCGTCTGCTGCCGCGTTTGAATCTGTTGGCAGATGACACGTTGGCCGATCGTGTGGACGAAATTCGTGAGCGTCTGGATGAAGCTCAGGAAGCGGCGCGTTTTGTGCAGCAGCACGGCAATCAGTTAGCCAAACTGGAGCCGATGGTTTCGGTTCTGCAAAATGACCCTGAGCAGTTTGAACAACTGAAGGAAGACTACGCATATTCCCAGCAGATGCAGCGCGATGCGCGTCAGCAGGCTTTTGCCCTGACCGAAGTGGTGCAGCGCCGGGCGCACTTTAGCTATTCCGACTCGGCCGAAATGCTGAGCGGTAACAGCGATCTAAACGAAAAACTGCGTGAACGTCTTGAACAGGCGGAAGCTGAACGTACCCGCGCCCGTGAAGCTTTGCGCAGCCACGCCGCGCAGTTAAGCCAGTACAATCAGGTCATGGCGTCGCTGAAAAGCTCGTACGACACCAAAAAAGAGCTGCTTAACGATTTACAACGTGAACTGCAGGACATTGGCGTTCGCGCGGACAGCGGTGCCGAAGAGCGTGCGCGTATCCGTCGTGATGAACTGCATGCGCAGCTCAGTAACAACCGCGCTCGTCGCAACCAACTGGAAAAAGCGCTGACCTTCTGCGAAGCGGAGATGGATAACCTGACCCGCAAGCTGCGCAAGCTGGAACGCGATTATTTTGAGATGCGCGAGCAGGTGGTTACTGCGAAAGCGGGATGGTGTGCGGTAATGCGAATGGTGAAAGACAACGGTGTTGAACGTCGTCTGCACCGTCGTGAATTGGCGTATCTGTCCGGTGATGAACTGCGCTCTATGTCGGATAAGGCGCTCGGCGCGCTGCGTCTGGCCGTTGCGGATAACGAACATCTGCGCGATGTGCTGCGCATGTCTGAAGATCCAAAACGTCCAGAGCGTAAAATTCAGTTCTTTGTCGCGGTTTACCAACATCTGCGTGAACGTATTCGCCAGGATATTATCCGTACCGACGATCCGGTTGAAGCCATCGAACAGATGGAGATTGAACTGAGCCGTCTGACGGAAGAATTAACCTCCCGCGAACAGAAGCTGGCGATCAGCTCTCGCAGCGTGGCGAATATTATTCGTAAGACGATCCAGCGCGAACAGAACCGTATTCGCATGCTGAACCAGGGGCTGCAAAGCGTGTCGTTTGGCCAGGTAAACAGCGTGCGTCTGAACGTCAACGTACGTGAGACCCATGCCACCTTGCTGGACGTACTTTCCGAGCAGCATGAGCAGCACCAGGATCTGTTTAACAGCAATCGTCTGACCTTCTCTGAAGCGCTGGCGAAGCTGTATCAACGTCTGAATCCGCAGATTGACATGGGACAGCGTACGCCGCAAACCATAGGTGAAGAGCTGTTGGACTACCGTAACTATCTGGAGATGGAAGTTGAGGTAAACCGAGGTTCTGACGGTTGGCTGCGTGCTGAATCAGGCGCGTTGTCAACGGGGGAAGCGATCGGTACCGGGATGTCTATTCTGGTGATGGTCGTACAAAGCTGGGAAGATGAAGGGCGTAGACTGCGCGGGAAAGATATTTCTCCTTGCCGTCTGCTGTTCCTTGACGAAGCTGCGCGACTTGATGCGCGCTCTATCGCGACCCTGTTTGAACTGTGCGAACGTCTGCAAATGCAGCTGATTATCGCCGCGCCGGAAAACATCAGCCCGGAGAAAGGCACAACCTACAAACTGGTGCGTAAAGTCTTCCAGAACACTGAACACGTTCACGTGGTTGGTCTGCGTGGGTTTGCGCCTCAGTTACCTGAGCCGCTGCCAGGGACCGAAGATGCCTCGTCGCAGGCGAGCTGAATAAAAAGGCGGTCAAATGACCGCCTTTCTTCTTTTCCGAAAAGTCTCAATTGCAGGTGCAATTTCTTTTAACTTCTTTACATTATACCAGGTAAAACATTGGCGAAGTTTATATACTGAAGTTAAGCCTGACGGGTATGCAGGCTTACTCGTCATACTTCAGTTGTATTGGCGTCTACAGGCGTTCCACACCCGGTTAATGGTGCCTGGCTATAGAGTATGATAAAGAAAACAGGGGGCAAGGGATGTTGCTTAATAAAATGTATGGTCGTCGGCTGTCGGCAATCAGTTTGTGCCTGGCCGTAACATTCGCTCCACTGTTCAATGCGCAGGCCGATGAGCCTGAAATGATCCCTGGCGATAGCTCAGCGAGCGTCAGTGAACAGCCAACAGCGTTATCGCAACCGCAGGTACAATCTTCCGCGACGGCTATCATGGCGGGAATTCAACCGCTGCCGCAGGGCGTGTCCGTTGATCAAGCCCGCGCCGAATTACAATCTCAACTTCCAGCGGGCTTCACGCCGGTTTATATGAACCAGCTGGAACTGCTGTATGCCGCACGCGAAATGAAACCGATGTGGGAAAATCGTGATGCGGTAAAAGCCTTTCAGCAACAGTTAGCCGAGGTGGCGATTGCCGGGTTTCAGCCGCAGTTTACCTCCTGGGTTGCGCTTCTGACTGACCCGGCAGTGTCCGGCCAGGCGCGAGACATTGTGCTGTCTGATGCAATGATGGGATATCTGCACTTTATAGCCAATATTCCCGTTAAAGGAAATCGCTGGCTCTATAGCGATAAGCCCTATGCGCTGACGACGCCGCCGATTTCTGTGATCAACCAGTGGCAGGTCGCGCTGGATAACGGCCAACTGACGTCGTTCGTCGCCAGCCTGGCGCCACAGCATCCGCAGTACGCCGTAATGCATGACTCACTACTCAAGCTGGTGAGCGATACGCAACCCTGGCCACGGTTAACCAGTACCGCGACGCTGCGTCCGGGAGAGTGGAGTAACGACATTCCCGCGCTGCGTGAAATTTTGCGCCGTACTGGAATGCTGGGGTCTGCCGTCAGTACGTCTGCTAAAGAAGGACGTAGCGCTTACGATCGTGAACTTGTCGACGCGGTAAAGCGGTTTCAGACATGGCAGGGACTTGGCGCCGATGGCGCGATTGGCCCTGCGACGCGTGACTGGCTGAACGTAACGCCTGCTCAGCGTGCGGGAGTGCTGGCGTTAAATATTCAACGCTTGCGCCTGCTGCCGAGCGATCTGTCTACCGGTATCATGGTAAACATTCCTGCCTACTCGCTGGTTTATTATCAGAACGGAAATCAGGTGCTAGCCTCGCGCGTTATCGTCGGGCGCCCCGATCGTAAAACGCCGATGATGAGCAGTGCGCTGAATAATGTGGTCGTTAACCCGCCGTGGAATGTGCCGCCGACGCTGGCCCGAAAAGATATCTTGCCTAAATTATGGAATGATCCGGGGTATCTTGAACGCCATGGCTATACCGTGATGCGCGGCTGGAACAGTAAAGAGACGATAGATCCGTGGCAGGTTGACTGGGCCACCATCACCGCCTCTAATTTGCCGTTCCGCTTCCAGCAGGCTCCGGGTGCACGTAACTCGCTCGGGCGCTATAAATTCAATATGCCGAGTTCGGATGCTATTTATCTGCACGATACGCCGAACCACAATCTGTTCCAGAAGGATACGCGGGCGTTAAGCTCCGGCTGCGTACGTGTGAATAAGGCATCTGAGTTAGCGAATATGCTGCTACAGGATGCGGGATGGAATGATACGCGCATCTCGGATGCCCTGAAGCAAGGGGATACGCGATACGTGAATATCCGGCAGAATATTCCGGTTAACCTCTATTATCTGACCGCATTTGTTGGCCCGGATGGCCGCACGCAGTATCGTACAGATATTTACAATTACGATCTGACAGCGCGATCCAGTGCACAAATTGTGTCAAAAGCTGAACAATTAATCAGATAAATGAAGCAGTTCGAGGAAAATGATTGTCGTAAGTTATGCGGGAAACGGGGCGGAATGGCTGTAAGCCCCGTGTTTCCTGGGGTTGGGAGCCTTGACGTGGACTACTTAGCCAGATAAGGTTTCTCGCGTGCGCTAGAGCATACATACGATAACATTGACCTTGTAGACCTTAATACCATGGACAAATTTGACGCTAATCGCCGCAAACTGCTGGCGCTTGGTGGTATTGCCCTCGGCGCTGCCATCCTGCCTACGCCCGCGTTTGCCACTCTTTCCACCCCACGTCCGCGTATATTGACTCTGAATAACCTGCATACCGGTGAGTCAATAAAAGCAGAGTTTTTTGATGGCAGGGGCTATATTCAGGACGAATTAGCAAAACTTAACCACTTTTTCCGTGATTTTCGGGCAAATAAAGTGAAATCCATTGACCCGGGATTGTTTGATCAACTCTTCCGTCTGCAGGGCCTGCTGGGCACGCGTAAACCCGTACAGCTAATCTCAGGCTATCGCTCTATCGATACCAATAACGAACTCCGTGCACGCAGCCGGGGTGTGGCAAAGAAAAGCTACCACACTAAAGGCCAGGCCATGGATTTCCATATTGAAGGCATCGCATTAAGCAATATTCGCAAAGCTGCGTTATCTATGCGCGCAGGTGGTGTAGGATACTACCCCAGCAGTAACTTTGTGCATATCGACACCGGGCCTGCCCGGCACTGGTGATCCATAAGCTTAATGAAACAGGAGCTGTATGAACTATCGTATTATTCCGGTCACTGCATTCGCCCAGAACTGCTCGTTAATCTGGTGTGAGCAGACTCGTCTGGCCGCGCTGGTCGATCCCGGCGGTGATGCCGAGAAAATCAAACAGGAAGTGGATGCCAGCGGTCTGACGCTTATGCAGATTCTGCTTACCCACGGTCATCTTGACCATGTAGGGGCAGCGGCTGAACTGGCACAGCATTATGGTGTTCCGGTTATTGGTCCGGAAAAAGAAGATGAGTTCTGGTTACAGGGACTCCCAGCTCAGAGCCGCATGTTTGGCCTGGGCGATTGTGAGCCGCTGACGCCCGATCGCTGGCTGAATGAAGGCGACAGAGTAAGCGTTGGCAACGTGACGTTACAGGTACTGCATTGCCCGGGCCACACGCCGGGACATGTGGTTTTCTTTGATGAGCAATCAAAGTTAATGATTTCTGGTGATGTGATTTTCAAAGGCGGCGTAGGGCGCAGCGATTTTCCACGCGGAGATCACAACCAATTGATTGATTCGATTAAACGTAAACTTTTACCATTGGGTGATGACGTGACGTTTATTCCGGGTCACGGCCCACTTTCTACACTGGGTAACGAACGGCTACATAACCCGTTCCTGCAGGATGAAATGCCCGTCTGGTAACACCGCAGATAAATAAAAAGGCCGCGATTGCGGCCTTTTTTATGCGCGATAAATTACAGTACTGCGACAATCGCTTCGCACAGCGGTGCCATGTTATCTGGCGTCATTCCTGCGACGTTTACACGCCCGGAAGCGACGGCATAGACACCAAACTCTTCACGCAGACGCAGAACCTGTTCTTTTGTCAGGCCGCTGAAAGAGAACATGCCGTTCTGTTTGATGATAAAGCTGAAGTCGCTGTTCGCACCTTTTTCCTGCAGCGTATTCACGAACAGTAAACGCATGCGCTGAATGCGTTGGCGCATATCAGTCAGTTCCTGTTCCCAGATAGCCCGCAACGCGTCGTTGCTCAGAATCGTGGCAACTACGGATGCTCCGTGGGCTGGCGGGTTGGAATAGTTAGCGCGAATGGCGGATTTCATCTGACTAAACGCACGGTCGACGGTTTCAGCATCAGCTGCAACCAGCGTACAGGCGCCTACGCGCTCATTGTAAAGACCAAAGTTCTTGGAGTAGGAACTGGCGACAATCAGCTCTTTGTGCAGCGCGGCGAACGCGCGCAGACCTTCGGCATCTTCTTCCAGACCGCGGGCAAAGCCCTGGTATGCGAAGTCAAACAGCGGCAACCATCCTTTTTCGACAGAAAGCTGAGCCAACGTTTGCCACTGTTCAAGCGTAGGATCGATACCGGTTGGGTTATGGCAGCAGCCGTGGAACAGTACTACATCGCCAGCCTGCGCTTCGCTGAGGCTTGCCAGCAGCGCATCAAAGTCTAATGAGTGGTTCGCTGCATCATAATAGTTGTATTCACGAACTTCCAGACCGGCAGAATTAAAGACGCTCTTATGGTTCGGCCAGCTTGGATTGCTCACCCATACGCGTTTAGTCGACGTATTTTTTGCGAGGAAATCAGCTGCCACTCGCAGTGCGCCAGTGCCGCCAGGAGTCTGTGCTGTACGTGCGCGCTTATCAATGATAAGCGAACTCGTTTTACCAAACAGTAATTCCTGAGTGCAACGACCAAACTCTGGAATACCGTCAATGCCAAGGTAATTTTTGGTGGTTTCATTTTCCAGTATATATTGCTCGGCTTTTTTAACGCTGGTCAGTACTGGCGTTTTGCCTGTCTCATCTTTATATACACCGATCCCGAGGTTTATTTTTCCAGGGCGATCATCGGCACGAAACAAATCAGCCAGACCCAAAATGGGGTCGGCAGGAGCAGCGGTAATGTTCTCAAACATGACGAGGTTCCATAGTGATTACAGAAGGGAAGTCCGCTATCAGGTTAACGGTAGATTTACAAAATGCCAACCGTTACTGGCGAAAAGCTGAGGTGTTTTTTTAAGACGCAAGAATCCGCTGGCAGATATAAAAAAACAGGACCGAAGTCCTGTTTTTAAGGCATTTAACAAAGAGGTCTGCTATTAGAACTGATAAACGATACCAACTGCAACGATGTCGTCAGAGTTCACGCCCAGTTTGTTGTCAGAATCGATTTGGTTAATCTTGTAGTCAACATAGGTGGACATGTTTTTGTTGAAGTAGTAGGTCGCACCTACTTCGAAGTAATCGACCAGATCCACATCACCGATACCTTCTACGTCTTTCGCTTTAGACTTGTTGTAGGAGAGGGACGGACGCAGGCCGAAATCGAACTGGTACTGAGCAACGACGAATACGTCTTCAGTTTTGTTCGCAAAACCGCTGTTACCAGCACCTGAGATGCGGGTCGCGTTACGGGTTTCACCGTAGTTAGCTGCCAGGTAGATGTTGTTAGCATCGTATTTCACGCCGGTCGCCCACTGCTCAGCTTTTTTACCGCCATTGCCGTAGAAAGAGTTTTCCTGCGCGTTGGTGCGGTCAGCTGCGCCGTAAGCACCCACGATACCGAAACCATCCATTTCGTAGCTTACAGAACCGCCAACGCCGTCGCCGTTAGAGCGACCGGTATTGCCATCACGTTCGTTTTTACCCAAATACTGGATACCGAAGTTCAGACCGTCAACCAGACCGAAGAAGTTGGAGTTACGGTAGGTTGCAACACCACCAACACGACCAACGAAGAAGTTGTCGCTGTATGCGGTATCACCACCAAATTCTGGCAGCATATCGGTGTAACCCAGAGCATCGTAAACGATACCGTAGTTACGACCGTAGTCGAAAGAACCCAGGTCTGCGTATTTCAGACCAGCGAATGCCAGACGGGTTTTGTTGCCGTTCTGAGCGTCACTACCGCCTTCAGAGTTGTTACCGGCAAAGTTGTATTCCCACTGACCGTAACCGGACAGCTCGGAGTTAATCTGAGTTTCCCCTTTGAAACCAAGACGAGCATAAGTCTGATCGCCATCGTCAGCAGCGCTGTCAGAAAAATAATGCAGACCAACGGTTTTACCGTAGATATCCAGCTTGTTACCATCTTTGTTGTAAACTTCTGCAGCGTTAGCTGCCCCGGCTACCAGCAGAGCAGGGATAACCACTGCCAGAATATTGCGCTTCATCATTATTTATTACCCTCATTGGTTTTTATATGACACCTGCCACTGCCGCCAATAAATTCCGTCAATTAAAATTTACGGAACTATTGATGAGAGTTTGGTGTCTTTATGTGTCTGACAGGCATCTTTCCATTCAAACTATCGTTTCGCTACCGTCAAAGTGCTACAAATATAAAGATTTGGTTTCAGAAAGAAAAAATGTGTAACAAAATGTTGTTTTTGTGCAACTTTGTGAACAACGTCAAACTTCAGATGTCTCTGCACTAAAATTCACCGCTTTTAATTCTATTTATATGATTTTCTTATGTTTAATTTTGATAAGGCATTTTTTGCTGTGTTGCATCGCAAAGATCCGGTTTTCCAGATGGCTATTTTTGGACGTCTGGAATGCTGTGCGCGTGGTCATAAAATGTACTATTTAATCAGAAAATGCTAATCCACAATAAAAGTGCTGATTTTTTTTTGTGCGAATGTGTTGCGGTGAAATAATAAGTAACAGGAAAAGGGAAAGTTGTGTTTTAAGTGAAGAGTCCCATCGTGGGGAAACGGGTACAAAAAAGGCCAGCAGTGCTGGCCTTTGAATCAAACATTCAGGTTTAGAAAGTGGCGTTACGCGGTGTACGCGGGAATGGGATAACGTCACGGACGTTTTGTACGCCAGTAACGTAAGCGATTAAACGCTCAAAGCCCAAACCGAAGCCGGAATGCGGAACGGTACCGTAGCGACGCAGGTCGCGATACCACCAGTAATCTTCTTTATTCAGACCCATTTCCAGCATGCGGGCATCCAGTACGTCCAGACGTTCTTCACGCTGAGAACCACCGATGATTTCACCGATTCCCGGAGCCAGAACGTCCATTGCCGCAACGGTTTTACCGTCTTCATTAAGGCGCATATAAAACGCTTTGATATCTTTCGGGTAGTTTTTAACTACGACCGGCGCTTTAAAGTGCTCTTCAGCAAGATAACGCTCATGCTCGGAAGAGAGATCCACACCCCAATAAACCGGGTTTTCGAACTTTTTGCCGCATTTTTCCAGAATGCTCACCGCGTCGGTATAGTCCACTTGCGCGAAGTCAGCGTCAATAAAACGTTCCAGACGCGAAATCGCATCTTTGTCGACACGTTCAGCGAAGAATTTCATATCATCCGCACGCTCTGCCAATACGGCTTTGAACGCGTATTTCAGCATCGCTTCAGCCAGACCTGCAACATCGTTCAGGTCGGCGAACGCCACTTCGGGTTCCAGCATCCAGAACTCTGCCAGGTGACGACTGGTGTTAGAGTTTTCCGCACGGAAAGTCGGACCAAAGGTATAAATTTTGGACAGGGCGCAGGCGTAAGTTTCGCCGTTTAACTGACCGGAAACGGTCAGGAACGCTTCCTTACCAAAGAAGTCTTTATCGAAATCGACTTTACCCTGATCGTTACGCGGCAGGTTTTCCAGATCCAGCGTAGAAACACGGAACATTTCACCCGCACCTTCCGTATCGGAAGCGGTGATCAGCGGAGTCGATACCCAGAAGAAACCCTGCTCGTGGAAGAAGCGATGCAGCGCTTGCGCCAGCGTATGACGTACGCGCGCTACCGCACCAATCATATTGGTACGCGGACGCATGTGCGCCACTTCACGCAGATATTCAATGCTATGACGCTTAGCCGCCATTGGGTAGGTATCAGGATCTTCAACCCAGCCCGCGACTTCAACCTCAGTGGCCTGAATTTCAAAGCTCTGTCCTTGCCCAGGGGATGCAACGACTTTACCCGTTACAATAACTGAACAACCTGTCGTCAGGCGCAGTACGTCCTGATTGTAATTGGGCAGAGAATTATTGATGACGGCCTGTACAGGATCAAAGCAGGAACCGTCATAAACGGCGAGGAAGGAGATGCCAGCTTTTGAATCTCGGCGGGTACGCACCCATCCGCGCACGGTGACTTCGCTGTCAACGGCTACGCGGCCCTGGAGTACGTCGGCTACAGGCACAACGCTCATAATATTCTCTCTGTTAATAGTCGGATATATAAACACATGTCCACCCGTAATGGGGGGATACCTATGTTACCTGGCATCTGCAATCAGACAAGCAGAATTCGTAGCTGGAGTGAAAGATTTCGGAAATAAATGCGAATTAGGGAGCCCAAATGGCTCCCTGGAAGGTTTAACTGGCTTTTTTAATATGCGGGAGATCGAAGGCTTTGCGCAGCGCACGAACAAACGCTTTATCGTGGCAGATGGTTTTACCCGGGCTGTCAGATAACTTCGCCACTGGTTTGCCGTTACATTCCACCAGCTTGATGACTATATTGAGCGGCTTAACCTGGGGAATATCACAGGTTAGTCGTGTCCCAATGCCAAAACTCAACTGCACACGAGAAGAGAAGTGGCGGTAGAGCTCAATCGCTTTTTTCAGATCGAGGTTATCTGAAAACACCAGCGTTTTGCTCAGCGGGTCAATGCCCAGTTTTTCATAATGGGCGATGGCTTTTTCACCCCATTCCACCGGATCGCCTGAGTCATGGCGTAAACCCTGGTAGCGGGTCGCAAACTCGACGCCAAAGTCGCGTAGAAACGCATCCATGGTGATGCAATCTGTCAGCGCGATGCCGAGTTGGTCAGGGTATTCATTTAACCAGGCGGCCAGAGCAACGCGCTGGCTGGTGGCAAGCTCGGGGCTGATTTGCTGATGAGCCTGGAACCACTCATGCGCCTGCGTACCCATTGGTGTTAATGACAGGCGGCGGGCGAGATCGTAGTTGCTGGTACCGACAAACCAGGACTCTTGCTGCAGGCGTTTAACAATAGCCTGCTGGACTTCACGTGAAAAACGACGACGCGTGCCGAAATCCATCAGATGGAAGCGGGACATATCGACATCTTTTGTTAAAGCAGAGAATTCTACTAGTTTACTTTCCAACTCATCGAGTGCCTGTGGGACGCCTGATTCAGGCGAACGGTAATGGTGTACCAGCTCGCTTATTACCGCCAACAGCGGAACTTCCCACATGATCACTTCGCGCCATGGACCAGTTAAGCGAATGTTCAACTTACCGTTATCATTGGTGACGCAAACCTGTTCCGGGTTATAGCGGAAATCACGTAACCAGGTAAGGTAATCAGCTTTGAAGAAAGGCAGGCCGGAGAGCCACTGGTACTCGTCCTCCTGCAGTCGCAGGTGCTGCATAGCATTCACCTGCTCACGAATAGAATCGGCATAAATACCGAGCAGGTCATCGCCACGGCAACGAAATTCAGCCGCTACTTGTACATCATAGTAGTGGTGAAAAACGGCTTGCTGCATATGCAACTTATAAGCGTCTGTATCCAGCAGCGAGTGCAGAACAGGAGAAGCGAATTGTGTCATAGGTGCGCAGTAGCATCCTCTCACGGGAGCGTTTAGTACAATAAACAACTAAGAAAACCGCTGGAGTATACCCTGTTTAGCGATTTATTGAACCCCGATCACACCATAAGCTGTCTTTCTGGTCGAGGGCAATTCGTGCCGCGTGTTATAAAAATGTAGCAAAAAGGGCGTTTGTGCCTGAAAAGATGAACATTCTGCGTAGCGCGATTTACGCAACAGGAATAGACTGAAGCCGAGACTCTACCAAAGATGCTAAAGGTTTTTTTATGACACAACAGCCACAAGCCAAATACCGCCACGATTATCGTGCTCCGGATTACCAGATTACTGATATTGACTTGACCTTTGACCTGGATGCTGAAAAAACCGTGGTCACCGCAGTGAGCCAGGCTGTCCGTCATGGCGCGTCCGACGCGCCCCTGCACCTGAATGGCGAAGATTTGACCCTGGTGTCAATCCACGTGAATGATGAACCGTGGCAAGCATATAAAGAAGAAGAGGGCGCTCTGGTCATCAATCAACTGCCGGAACGTTTTACGCTGCGTATCGTGAATGAAATTAGCCCAGCGGCGAATACCGCGCTGGAAGGGCTTTACAAGTCAGGAGATGCGCTGTGTACCCAGTGCGAAGCAGAAGGTTTCCGCCATATTACCTGGTATCTTGATCGCCCGGACGTGCTGGCGCGCTTTACTACCAAAATTATCGCCGATAAAACCCAATATCCGTTCCTGCTTTCCAACGGCAACCGCGTGGCGCAGGGCGAACTGGAAAACGGTCGCCATTGGGTTCAGTGGCAGGATCCCTTCCCTAAACCGTGCTATCTGTTTGCGCTGGTAGCGGGTGATTTCGACGTGCTGCGTGACACTTTTACCACCCGCTCCGGGCGTGAAGTGGCACTGGAACTGTACGTCGATCGCGGCAACCTGGACCGCGCGCCGTGGGCGATGACCTCGCTGAAAAACTCCATGAAATGGGATGAAGAGCGTTTTGGCCTCGAATATGACCTCGACATCTATATGATTGTCGCCGTGGATTTCTTCAACATGGGCGCGATGGAGAATAAAGGACTGAACATCTTTAACTCCAAATACGTGCTGGCACGTACCGATACCGCTACTGACAAAGACTACCTCGATATTGAGCGCGTCATTGGGCACGAATATTTCCATAACTGGACTGGCAACCGCGTGACCTGTCGCGACTGGTTCCAGTTGAGCCTGAAAGAGGGGTTAACCGTGTTTCGCGATCAGGAATTCAGTTCCGATCTTGGCTCACGTGCGGTAAACCGTATCAGCAATGTGCGTACCATGCGCGGTCTGCAGTTTGCTGAGGACGCCAGCCCGATGGCGCATCCTATCCGCCCGGATATGGTTATCGAAATGAACAATTTCTATACCCTGACCGTCTATGAGAAGGGTGCAGAAGTCATTCGTATGATCCACACCCTGTTGGGTGAGGCTAACTTCCAGAAAGGGATGCAGCTGTACTTTGAGCGCCATGATGGCAGCGCTGCAACCTGTGATGATTTTGTGCAGGCGATGGAGGATGCGTCCAACGTCGATCTCTCGCATTTCCGCCGCTGGTACAGTCAGTCCGGTACGCCGATTTTGACCGTGCGTGATGACTATAACCCATCAACGGAAGAGTACACGCTGACTATCAGCCAGCGCACGCCGGCCACGCCGGATCAGGCAGAAAAACAACCGCTGCATATTCCTTTCGCCCTCGAGTTGTATGACAACGAAGGGAAAGTGATCCCGTTACAAAAAGGCGGGCACCCGGTGAATTCAGTACTCAACGTTACCCAGGCAGAGCAGACGTTTGTCTTTGATAACGTCTACTTCCAGCCGGTACCCGCGCTGCTGTGCGAATTCTCCGCGCCGGTGAAACTGGAATATAAATGGAGCGATCAGCAACTGACCTTCCTGATGCGTCATGCGCGTAACGATTTTTCTCGTTGGGATGCGGCGCAAAGCCTGCTGGCGACCTATATTAAGCTCAACGTTGCCCGTCATCAGCAGGGACAGCCGCTGTCACTGCCGGTACACGTGGCCGATGCATTCCGCGCGATTTTACTGGATGAGAAAATCGATCCGGCGCTGGCGGCTGAGATCCTGACACTGCCTTCGGTAAATGAAATCGCCGAACTGTTCGACATCATCGATCCGGTGGCGATAACAGAAGTACGTGAAGCGTTAACCCGCACGCTGGCGGCAGAGCTGGCGGATGAATTCCTCGCCATCTATAACGCTAATCATCTTGATGAGTACCGCGTAGAGCATGCCGATATTGGCAAGCGTACGCTGCGCAACGCCTGCCTGCGATTCCTGGCCTTTGGCGAAACCCATCTGGCTGACACGCTGGTCAGCAAGCAGTACCGTGAAGCGAACAATATGACCGATGCGCTGGCGGCGTTGTCTGCGGCAGTAGCGGCGCAACTTCCTTGCCGTGACGCGCTGATGCAGGAGTATGACGATAAGTGGCACCATGACGGTCTGGTGATGGATAAATGGTTTATCCTGCAATCTACCAGCCCGGCGGATAATGTACTGGAAACGGTACGCGGCCTGTTGAAGCATCGCTCCTTTAGCATGAGCAACCCGAATCGCATCCGTTCGCTGATCGGTGCCTTTGCAGGTAGCAACCCGGCGGCATTTCATGCGGAAGATGGCAGCGGCTATCAGTTCCTGGTCGACATGCTGACTGAGCTCAATAGCCGTAACCCGCAGGTAGCGTCACGTCTGATTGAGCCGCTGATTCGTTTAAAACGTTATGATGCAAAACGTCAGGCGAAGATGCGTGCGGCGCTGGAACAGTTGAAAGGCCTGGAGAATCTCTCCGGCGATCTGTTCGAGAAGATAGCTAAAGCATTAGCCTGATAATATTGCCGGATGGGGCCGGCCTACCATTCACGTGTAGGCCGGATAAGCGGTAGCGCCATCCGGTATTTTTAACCATGCCTGCGTAGCTGAACTTCATTTTCGCCGCGTTGCATCACCCGGTTCAACACCTCAGCTTCCAGTTCTGCCAGACGCACTGAACCAATCCGGCGTGGTCGCGCAATATCCACCGTTAAATCCAGTCCGATTTTTCCGTCTTCAATGAGCAATACGCGATCGGCCATTGCTACTGCTTCGCTGACATCATGGGTGACTAACAATACGGTAAAGCCGTGTTCCTGCCATAAAGAGACAATCAGATCCTGCATCTCAAGGCGGGTTAACGCATCCAGCGCGCCGAGGGGTTCATCCAACAGCAGCAGACCGGGGCGGTGAATTAAAGCCCGCGCCAGGGCCACGCGCTGTTTTTGTCCACCAGAAAGGGCCGCAGGCCATTCCTGGGCACGACTCTCCAGTCCAACTGCGGCCAGCGCATCTCGCGCTGCATTGCGCCAGTGACCTTGCAGACCCAGACCCACGTTATCGATAACCGTCTTCCATGGCAGCAGACGCGCATCCTGAAACATCATTCGTGTATCATCCTGAATCTCTGCCAGCGGTGTGGTTCCGGCGAGTAATGCGCCTGAGGTGGGCGACTCCAACCCAGCCAGCAGGCGCAGTAACGTGCTTTTACCTCCGCCGCTGCGACCGACCACGGCAACGAACTGTCCGGCTGGAATATGCAAATCTAACTGATTGAGCACCGTATTGGCGGCGTATTGTTTCGTCACGGCGCTCAGCAAAAGCGGTGTGCCCTGGTTCAGGCGAGCGGTGTTCATACATTAGTTTCCTTTAAATGGTAAGCCGGGTTCCAGCGTAGCCAGATACGTTCCAGTAATTGCGCGCTGACATCGGCAAGTTTGCCGAGCAGGGCGTAGAGAATAATGGCTACCACGACTACATCGGTTTGCAGAAATTCACGAGCATTCATTGCCAGGTAGCCAATACCGGCATCAGCCGAAATAGTTTCCGCAACAATGAGCGTCAGCCACATCAGCCCGAGAGCAAAACGTACGCCGACCATAATCGAGGGCAGGGCACCGGGGAGGATCACATGAATAAACAGTGAAAAGCCGGATAACCCATAGCTGCGTGCCATCTCTACCAGCCCGCGATCGATGTTACGGATCCCATGCCAGGTGTTGATGTAAATCGGGAACAGCGTGCCCAGCGCGACGAGAAAGATCTTGGCGGACTCATCAATACCGAACCATAAAATGACCAGTGGGATCAGCGCCAGATGCGGTACGTTACGCAGCATCTGCACCGAGGTATCCAGCAGGCGTTCTCCCCAACGCGAAAGACCGCTGATCAGTCCCAGCGTCAGACCAATCGATCCACCGATGGAGAATCCGATCAGCGCCCGCCAGGCGCTGATCGCCAGATGCTGCCAAAGTTCGCCGCTGGCTGAAAGCGTCCAGAAAGCTTCGATCACGCCCTCCGGTGAGGGCAGTATGCGGGTGGACAGCCAGCCCATTGATGATGCGAGCTGCCAGAGTGCCACCAGACCGAGCGGTAAAAACCAGGGCGCGAGGCGCAATAACCATCTGTTTTTCGGCGTTGCCATTAGCCGCTCCTTAGCTTTGTGCGACTTTGCGCGGGATGAATTCATTCGCAACCACTTCGCCTTGCTGTTGCAGGCGCTGTGGTTGCGGAATTTCGGGTATCGCGACATCCAGATGTGGGAACAGCAGCTCACCAACCTTGTACGCTTCTTCCAGATGCGGATAGCCGGACAGCACAAAGCTGTCGATTCCCAGCGCGGCATACTCGTTAATACGCGCTGCGACCGTAGGACCATCTCCAACCAGGGCGGTCCCTGCGCCACCGCGCACCAGTCCTACTCCTGCCCACAGGTTCGGGCTAATTTCCAGTTTGTCGCGCTTACCGTTGTGCAGTGCAGCCATTCGCTGCTGACCAACCGAATCCGTTTTTGAGAAGGCGGCCTGGGCTTTGGCGATGGTGTCGTCATCCAGATGGGCTATCAGACGATCCGCAGCCTGCCACGCCTCTTGCGTTGTCTCTCGTACGATCACATGCAGACGAATACCAAAGCGGATCTTGCGCCCGAGCGCCGCCGCTTTGGCCCGTACTTGTTCAATCTTCTGTTTCACCTGTTCAGGCGGTTCGCCCCAGGTCAGGTAGAGATCAACCTGCTCGGCAGCCAGATCTTGTGCGACATCAGACGAGCCGCCGAAATAGAGTGGAGGATGCGGCTGCTGGATCGGCGGGAAGAACAGTTTTGCCCCGCGGACATGAATATATTTGCCGTTGAAATCCACGGTTTCACCTTGCAGTAAGCGTCGCCAGACCTGAGTAAATTCGCCAGAGGCTTCATAGCGCTCGGTGTGATCGAGGAACACGCCGTCGCCAGCCAACTCCTGCGGATCGCTACCGGTCACCAGGTTAAATAGCGCCCGACCATTAGAAAGCCTGTCGAGCGTTGCTGCCTGACGCGCGGCAACCGTTGGTGAGGTGACGCTTGGACGCAGCGCGACCAGAAATTTTAATCGCTGAGTCACCGGGATCATCGAGGCGGCCACCAGCCAGGCATCTTCGCAGGAGCGTCCGGTGGGGATCAGCACACCGGTAAATCCCAGACGATCGGCCGTTTGCGCAATTTGTTGCAGATAACCATGATCGACCGGGCGCGAACCCTCTTCCGTTCCAAGATAATGACCGTCACCGTGGGTGGGTAAAAACCAGAACATGTTCAGACTCATAATTTTTCTCCTGCCTGCTGGGTGGGTTGCCAGATACGCTGGCGGATATCGATTTTTTTCGGCACCAGACGGTTGTCATAAAACAGATTGGCGGTTTGTTGCTGCAATGCGGCAACAGAGTCGCTGATGGGTGTAATGGTGGTTGGCGGGCGGTGATCCAGATAGGACGCAATCACCGGTTCGGGCAGACCCATGGTTTTAGCCAGCAGGGTGATGCTTTGCTGGCGCTGGCTGAGGGTTAACGCATCGGCCTGGCTAAAGGTATTCAGTACGTCAAGAACAAAAGCGCCATTTTTCTCGGCATAAGGACGAGCGGCGAGATAAAACGAACCGGTCTGCTTCAGATCTGAGCCGTCTTTGAGCACGCGCACATCACCTTGCAGTAACACGGCGGAATAGTAGGGATCCCAGATAGCCCATGCCTCAACGTTTCCTTGCTGGAAGGCCGCTCGCGCATCGGCGGGGGTCAGATAAGTCGGTTGAATATCGGTAAATTTCAGCCCGGCCTGTTGCAGCGCTCGGAGCAGTAAATTGTGGGCGCTTGACCCTTTCTGGAATGCGACTTTATGTCCTTTAAGCTGCGCGACGTTCTGAATCGGGCTATCTTTTGGCACCAGAATCACTTCAGCTTTCGGTTTGGGGGGCTCAACGCCCACGTACACCAGATCGGCTCCGGCAGCCTGGGCGAATATTGGTGGAATGTCACCCGTACTGCCGAGATCGATACTGCCGATATTCAAGGCTTCCAGCATTTGCGGCCCGGCTGGGAACTCAACCCACGAGATTTTGGTCTGTGGATAGCGCTTTTCCAACAATTGATGGCTTTTTGCCAGCACCATACTGACGCTTCCTTTCTGATAGCCGATACGCAGAGCATCGGGCGCAGACTCTGCGGCATACGCCAGCGTTGACAGTGACAGCAACCCGGCCAGTGCGAGCCATGACCTCTGGCGCTTGAGCAAATTAAGCATGGGCAGTACCCCGCAGTGTGTTCAATTGGGGGCGTTGGATATCGCGACGATGCAATGCCAGCCAGAAGGTGTCGAGCGCACTGTCCAGGCGCTGCTGCAGGTTGGGCGTAAACTGCGGTTTATGCTGATAATCGATGACCTGTGAATCATCGGCAAATACGCCGTGCAGGATCTCCTGGGCTTTTAACGTACTTAGTACCGGTTTCAGCGCGTAATCGACGGCCAGTAAATGCGCCACGCTGCCGCCGGTCGCCAGCGGCAACACCACTTTTCCTTCCAGCGCCCGCTCGGGAAGCAGATCGAGCAGCGTTTTCAATACGCCAGAGTAAGCGGCTTTGTAGATCGGCGTGGCGACAATCAGCCCGTCAGCATCCTGCAATTGTTCGCTAAATGTCTTCAGCGTCGGACTATCAAAAC
Source organism: Citrobacter sp. Cu096 (assembly GCF_030332285.1). Taxonomy (NCBI): domain Bacteria; kingdom Pseudomonadati; phylum Pseudomonadota; class Gammaproteobacteria; order Enterobacterales; family Enterobacteriaceae; genus Citrobacter; species Citrobacter sp. Cu096. Next base: position 1,776,232 of record NZ_JAOWID010000030.1, on the reverse strand, counting down.
GGGCATAGATGAGGTCTTCCGGGGCAAAGTTGTGCAGGTTCCAGTGAAAGACTTCGACATCCTGACCATTGAGTTTTTCTCGGGCATATTCCAGTAACGCGCTGGAGCGAGAGGGAAAGCGTGGGCTTCCCGCCAGAGTAATGACGCGCATAATTTTAATCTCCACTTATAACTAATTGTTTGCCTTTGTTTAACATTGATAACAATTATTGCAGTCTGGCAGAGAGGCTCTGTTTATCGAAATGATTTATGCGGGATAGAAAAGTTGAAAAATGGATAAAATGAGTGAGACAGGAAAACGATTGCTATTTATTGCCGCAGGTCAATTCCCTTTTTGCTCACGATCGCACATAATACGCCCCCGGTTTGCACACCGGGAATCCAGGAGAGTTCATGTACTACCCCTTCGTTCGTAAAGCCCTTTTTCAGCTCGATCCAGAGCGCGCTCATGAATTGACATTCCAGCAATTACGTCGCATTACCGGCACGCCGCTTGAAGCGCTTGTCCGCCAGAAGGTACCTGCAAAACCGGTTACCTGTATGGGGCTGACGTTTAAAAATCCGCTCGGGCTTGCTGCCGGACTGGATAAAGACGGGGAGTGTATTGATGCGCTCGGCGCGATGGGATTCGGTTCCATTGAGATTGGCACCGTAACGCCGCGTCCTCAGCCGGGTAACGATAAACCGCGTCTGTTCCGTCTGGTTGATGCAGAAGGTTTGATCAACCGCATGGGGTTTAATAACTTGGGTGTTGATAACCTGGTTGAGAACGTTAAAAAATCGCATTTTGACGGTATTCTGGGGATTAATATTGGCAAGAATAAAGATACCCCGGTAGAGAATGGCAAAGATGACTATCTGATTTGTATGGAAAAAGTCTATGCTTATGCGGGTTATATCGCGATTAATATCTCTTCACCGAATACACCGGGATTACGTACGCTGCAATACGGTGAGGCGCTGGACGATCTCCTGACGGCAATTAAAAATAAGCAAAATGATCTGCAAGCGATCCACCATAAATATGTTCCAGTGGCGGTAAAGATCGCGCCGGATCTTTCTGTGGAAGAACTGATCCAGGTTGCTGACAGTTTAGTTCGGCATAATATTGATGGCGTAATTGCGACTAACACCACGCTCGATCGCTCTCTCGTTCAGGGAATGAAAAATTGCGATCAAATGGGTGGTCTTAGCGGGCGACCATTGCAATTAAAAAGTACAGAAATTATTCGCCAGTTGTCTCAGGAATTAAAAGGTCAACTGCCGATTATCGGAGTTGGTGGTATCGACTCGGTCATCGCCGCACGTGAGAAAATAGCTGCCGGTGCTTCACTGGTGCAGATTTATTCGGGCTTTATTTTTAAAGGTCCGCCGCTGATAAAAGAAATCGTCACCAATATCTGAATGCTACCTTAATCACAATCCAGGGCTTTATTTCTGGCCCTGGTTGTTTTATATTCCTTTACTGTTGCTTATTTAAACATTCTGAGCTTTTATTATTAAGGCAATAAGCGAAGCGGCAAAAGGATACTGTCGTAATGGCGATGATTAAGGAAAGGAGAGAAACTGATGCGAATTAAACCCGACGATAACTGGCGCTGGTATTATGATGAAGAGCACGATCGTATGATGCTCGATTTAGCCAATGGCATGTTATTCCGTTCGCGTTTTGCTCGTAAAATGCTCACTCCCGATGCATTTTCACCGTCGGGTTTTTGTGTTGATGACGCCGCGCTTTATTTTTCCTTTGAAGAAAAATGTCGCTATCTGGATTTAGCCAAAGAACAAAAAGCGGAACTGGTGCTCAATGCACTGGTGGCGATTCGTTATCTTAAACCACAAATGCCAAAAAGCTGGCACTTTGTCGCGCACGGTATTAACTGGTCGCCAACCGTGGGTGATGCCGCCTGTGTGGATTTAAGCGATACCGATGAACAGGTAAACCTGTTAGTGGTCGAGCCGGGTGAAAACGCCGCGCTTTGTCTGCTTGCACAACCTGGCGTGGTTATTGCTGGAAGAACCATGCAGCTTGGTGACGCGATTAAAATAATGAATGACAGACTGAAACCGCAGGTCGTTGTTGACAGTTTCAGCCTTGAGCAGGCGGTTTAACTCTCCAGCCTGATTGTCGTTTTCGGAACACAACTGCAGCACAGAATTGTCCCGTCATCTCCTATCGCTGATTTTTTCAGCGGGTTAACTTCGCCTTCTACCAGTCGAATTCGACAACATCCGCAAATCCCTGCCCGACATGAATAGGGAATCCGGATACCCTGATTTTCCAACTGTTCAAGCAATACCTGTTGATTATTGCCACGGAAGGTCTGCCCCTGCCAGTCAATCAGTACCGTGGCATCAGGCTGTTGTTCCTGTGCGGTATCATCTGACTCCGCCGCGCCGTATGCTCTGGCGGGGCCGGTTGCCAAAATTTCGACGTCATCGCCAACGCGAATCACGCCGCTGTTGCGCGCGATGAGATTCTGGCCGAAATCAACATCGCCGTTATCCACGGCCGTGCGGAAAGTTTGCAGCGTGGCGAGCGGCTCGCCAGATGGATGTTTCTGGCCTTTCTCTGGGCTGACGGTGGTGAATATGCATCGGCTACAAGGTTTTGCCACATCAAAAATGACGTCGCCAATGCGAATCACTTTCCAGGTATCTTCTTCCCAGGCGCCAGCCCCTGAAATCACCAGATTAGGGCGAAACTGTTCCATTTTCACGCTTGCCGGGCAGCGTTGCTGCAGATCGCGCAGCGACGCTTCATTGGTCAGCAGGTAGGGATAACCGTCGGCGAAGGATAAAGGAACATCATCGTGGCGCTTCACCCGACGCGTCAATTGTGGGCCAACCCAGCGCAGCTGCACGTCACGGGAGAAAAAGCTGCTCAGCCATTGGTTGATAGCGGATGGCGCGATACGCGCGGTAAAATGGTTTCCCCACACTTCTGTCGGCGCATCCTGGGTGGCGAAATCGGCAAATCGCACCAGCGCGCTGCTGCCGTCTGGCGCCGTAAGATGCAGTCCATCGTGGAAAGGGGAAGGGGTAAAGCGGACCATTTGCGGGAACTGTCGGGCAGTAATGAACGTTCCGTCGGCTTCGGTAATCATAAATATACGGTCAAAGGCGAGGCCGCTGACGTCTGCCAGGGCGTGCGTGAGCCCAATTCCACGCATAGATTTAACCGGATGAATAAAAAGTCGGGTCAACGTTACCACTGTACAGCCCCTCGAGCGAAAATAAGCCTTCAACTTTATGACATACAGCCCATATTAGCTATAATGCGCAGCAATTTTATTGGAGTAAAAGTGACATTATGAATTCTCTGTTTGCCAGTACGGCCCGCGGGCTGGAAGAGCTGTTAAAAACTGAACTGGAAAACCTCGGCGCGCTGGAGTGCCAGGTCGTTCAGGGTGGGGTCCATTTTAAGGGCGACACGCGGCTTGTTTACCAGAGCCTGATGTGGAGCCGCCTGGCCTCGCGCATTATCCTGCCGATGGGAGAGTGCAAGGTCTACAGCGATCTTGATCTGTACCTCGGTGTTCAGGCAATCGACTGGACAGAGATATTTAATCCCGGTGCGACGTTTGCCGTCCATTTTAGTGGCCTGAACGAGACCATTCGTAACAGTCAGTACGGCGCGCTGAAGGTCAAGGATGCGATTGTCGATGCCTTCACCCGTAAAAATCTGCCGCGTCCAAATGTGGATCGTGAATCTCCGGATCTGCGCATCAACGTCTGGTTGAACAAAGATACCGCCAGCATTGCGCTCGATCTTAGCGGTGACGGTTTGCATCAGCGTGGTTATCGCGATCGCGCTGGCCAGGCGCCGATCAAAGAGACGCTGGCTGCGGCCATCGTTATGCGTTCTGGCTGGCAGCCAGGCACACCGTTGCTCGATCCGATGTGCGGCTCCGGCACGCTGCTGATTGAAGCTGCGATGTGGGCAACCGATCGTGCGCCGGGCCTGCACCGCGGGTACTGGGGTTTTAGCGGTTGGGCGCAGCACGATGAAGTCGTCTGGCAAGAAGTCAAAGCCGAAGCACAGGTGCGTGCGCGTAAAGGGCTGGCTGACTACTCCTCGCATTTCTATGGTTCCGACAGCGATGCGCGGGTAATTGAAAAAGCGCGCAGTAACGCCCGCCGCGCGGGTATTGCCGACCTGATGACGTTTGACGTTAAAGATGTTGCCAAACTGAGCAATCCGCTGCCGAAAGGACCGTATGGTACGGTTATCAGTAACCCACCATACGGCGAACGTCTGGATAGCGAACCGGCGCTGATAGCCCTGCACAGCCTGCTGGGGCGGACGATGAAAAACCAGTTTGGCGGCTGGAATTTGTCGTTGTTTAGCGCCTCGCCGGATCTGCTCAGCAGCCTGCAATTACGTGCCGACAAGCAGTTCAAAGCGAAAAACGGCCCGCTGGATTGTGTACAGAAGAACTATCACGTTGCAGAGACCACCGCGGACAGCAAGCCAGCCACGGTCGCGGAAGATTATGCCAACCGCCTGCGCAAGAACATCAAGAAGCTGGAAAAATGGGCGCGCCAGGAAGGCATTGAATGCTATCGCCTGTATGACGCTGACCTGCCGGAATACAATGTTGCAGTTGACCGTTACGGCGACTGGGTTGTGGTTCAGGAATATGCTCCGCCGAAGACAGTTGATGCACAAAAAGCACGTCAACGCCTGTTCGACATTATCGCCGCAACGCTGTCGGTACTGGAAATCGCGCCGAATAAACTGGTGCTGAAAACCCGTGAACGGCAGAAAGGGAAGAATCAGTATCAGAAGATGAATGAGAAGGGTGAATTCATTGAGGTAAGCGAGTACAACGCGCGCCTGTGGGTCAACCTGACAGACTATCTTGATACCGGTTTGTTCCTCGATCATCGTATTGCACGCCGCATGCTCGGTCAGATGAGTAAAGGTAAGGATTTCCTTAACCTGTTCTCCTACACCGGCAGCGCCAGCGTACATGCAGGATTGGGCGGTGCGCGTAGCACCACGACTGTTGATATGTCGCGCACCTACCTGGAATGGGCGGAGCGTAACCTGCGTCTGAATGGCCTGAGTGGCCGCGCGCACCGTTTAATTCAGGCCGATTGCCTGGGCTGGCTGCGCGAAGCCAATGAACAGTTTGATCTGATTTTCATCGATCCGCCGACGTTCTCTAACTCAAAACGTATGGAAGACTCGTTTGACGTACAGCGCGATCATCTGGTGTTGATGAAAGATCTAAAACGCCTGCTTCGTAAAGACGGCACAATCATGTTCTCCAACAACAAACGTGGATTCCGTATGGATCTCGACGGTCTGGCAGCACTGGGATTGAAAGCACAAGAAATCACTCAAAAAACGCTTTCCCAGGATTTTGCCCGTAACCGTCAGATCCACAACTGCTGGCTGATTACCGCAGCCTGAAAGGAAAATTAAATGTCATTAATCAGTATGCATGGTGCATGGCTGTCGTTCAGCGATGCGCCGCTTCTCGATAATGCTGAACTGCATATCGAAGATAACGAGCGCGTCTGTCTGGTTGGCCGTAATGGCGCAGGCAAATCGACGCTAATGAAGATCCTGAATCGTGAACAGGGTCTTGACGATGGGCGTATTATTTATGAGCAGGATCTGGTTGTGGCGCGTCTGCAGCAGGATCCGCCGCGCAACGTGCAGGGTAGCGTCTACGATTTCGTCGCTGAAGGAATTGCAGAACAGGCGGTTTACCTCAAGCGTTATCACGATATCTCGCATCTGGTGATCGCCGATCCGAGTGATAAAAACCTTCAGGAACTGGCGAAGGTTCAGGAACAGCTGGATCACCACAATCTGTGGCAGCTGGAAAACCGTATTAATGAAGTACTGGAACAGCTTGGCCTTGAAGCAGACATGGAGCTGGCATCGCTTTCCGGCGGCTGGCTACGTAAGGCGGCGCTGGGCCGCGCGTTAGTGAGTAACCCGCGCGTATTGCTGCTGGATGAACCGACGAACCACCTGGATATTGAAACCATTGACTGGCTGGAAGGGTTCCTGAAAACCTTCAATGGGACAATCATTTTTATTTCCCACGACCGTTCGTTTATCCGCAATATGGCGACGCGCATTGTCGATCTTGACCGCGGCAAGCTGGTTACCTATCCGGGTAACTACGATCAGTATCTGCTGGATAAAGAAGAAGCATTACGCGTAGAAGAGTTACAAAACGCGGAATTTGATCGCAAGTTGGCACAGGAAGAAGTCTGGATCCGTCAGGGTATCAAAGCGCGTCGTACGCGTAACGAAGGTCGCGTGCGTGCGCTGAAAGCCATGCGTCGCGAGCGTGGTGAACGTCGCGAAGTGATGGGCACAGCGAAGATGCAGGTCGAAGAGGCAAGCCGTTCTGGCAAGATTGTCTTTGAGATGGAGAATGTTGATTACCAGGTTGACGGAAAGCAACTGGTGAAAGATTTCTCCGCGCAGGTGCAGCGTAGCGACAAGATCGCGCTAATCGGACCTAACGGCTGCGGCAAAACTACGCTGTTGAAGCTGATGTTAGGTCAGCTTCAGGCTGACAGTGGACGCATTCATGTTGGAACTAAGCTGGAAGTGGCATATTTCGATCAGCATCGCGCCGAACTGGATCCGGATAAAACCGTGATGGACAACCTTGCTGAAGGTAAGCAAGAGGTGATGGTTAACGGCAAACCCCGCCACGTGCTGGGCTACCTTCAGGATTTCATGTTCCATCCGAAACGCGCGATGACGCCAGTACGCGCGCTCTCTGGCGGGGAACGCAATCGCCTGCTGTTGGCGCGTTTGTTCCTGAAACCCAGCAATTTGTTAATTCTCGATGAACCCACGAACGATCTGGACGTCGAAACGCTGGAACTGCTTGAAGAATTGATTGATAGCTATCAGGGCACCGTGCTGCTGGTGAGCCACGACCGTCAGTTTGTCGATAATACCGTGACCGAATGCTGGATCTTCGAAGGCGGCGGTAAAATTGGCCGTTATGTCGGCGGTTATCATGATGCGCGCAGTCAACAATCGCAGTATGTGGCGTTTAAGCAGCCAGTTGCGAAAAAAACAGAGGAACCTGCTGCTCCTAAAGCAGAAATTGTCAAACGCAGCACCAGCAAACTAAGCTATAAACTGCAGCGCGAACTGGAGCAACTCCCCGCGCTGCTTGAAGAACTGGAAGCTAAGCTGGAAGCCTTACAGGCTCAGGTTGCTGACGCCACGTTTTTCAGTCAGCCGCACGAGCAAACGCAGCAGGTATTGGCTAATCTGAACGAAGCGGAACAAGAACTTGAGCAAGCCTTTGAGCGCTGGGAGTATCTTGAGTCTTTGAAGAATGGCGCATAATTAAAGGAGCACATATGTGCGAACATCACCATGCCGCGAAGCATATTTTGTGCTCGCAGTGTGACATGCTGGTGGCGTTACCTCGCCTGGAGCATGGTCAGAAAGCGGCATGTCCACGATGTGGCACTACGTTAACCGTTGAGTGGGACGCCCCCCGGCAGCGTCCCACTGCCTATGTTTTAGCCGCACTATTTATGCTGCTGCTGTCAAACCTCTTTCCCTTTGTGAATATGAACGTCGCAGGGGTGAGTAGTGAAGTGACACTGCTGCAAATTCCGAGCGTGCTCTTTTCTGAAGATTACGCCAGTCTCGGTACCTTCTTTATCTTATTCGTACAGCTGGTTCCGGCCTTTTGTCTGCTGACGATCCTGCTACTGGTAAACCGCGCTCAGATGCCTGATCGGCTTAAAGCATGGCTGGCGCGTATTTTGTTTCAGTTAAAAAGCTGGGGAATGGCAGAAATCTTCCTCGCGGGCGTGCTGGTGAGCTTTGTTAAGCTGATGGCCTATGGCGATATCGGCGTAGGTAGCAGCTTCATCCCGTGGTGTTTGTTTTGTGTACTCCAGTTGCGGGCGTTCCAGTGTGTGGACCGCCGTTGGCTGTGGGATGATATTGCTCCTATGCCAGCTATCGAACAGGAATTAAAGCCTGGTGTGCCTGGAATCCGGCAGGGTTTGCGCTCTTGCTCTTGCTGCACTGCTATTCTTCCCGCTGACGAATTAGTATGTCCGCGATGTCAGGCCAAAGGTTATGCGCGGCGTAAAAACAGTCTGCAATGGACGTTGGCATTACTGTTTACGTCTATCATGCTTTATCTTCCTGCCAATATTCTGCCGATTATGATCACCGACCTGCTCGGGTCAAAATTGCCATCGACGATCCTTGAGGGGGTAGTTTTAATCTGGAGTGAAGGTTCTTACCCGGTGGCAGCGGTTATCTTTATTGCCAGTATTATGGTGCCGACCTTAAAAATGATCGCGATTGCCTGGTTGTGTTGGGATGCTAAGGGGCACGGCAAACGCGACAGTGAACGGATGCATTTTATTTATGAGGTTGTAGAATTTGTTGGTCGCTGGTCAATGATCGACGTTTTTGTAATTGCCGTACTCTCTGCGCTGGTGCGCATGGGGGGGTTAATGAACATTTATCCTGCAATGGGTGCTTTGATGTTTGCTTTAGTCGTCATTATGACAATGTTTTCTGCGATGACATTTGATCCGCGTCTGTCGTGGGACCGTGAACCAGAACCAGATCATGAGGAGTCCTGACAGCATGGAATCTAAAAGTGGGGAAGCCAAAGTGCAGAAGGTAAAAAACTGGTCTCCGGTATGGATATTCCCAATCGTCACTGCGCTCATTGGTGCATGGGTGCTGTTTTATCATTACAGCCATCAGGGACCAGAAGTTACGCTGATCACCACCAATGCCGAAGGCATTGAGGGGGGGAAAACGACAATTAAGAGCCGCAGCGTAGATGTCGGCGTCGTTGAAAGCGCGACCCTGACAGATGATTTGACCCATGTGCAGATTAAAGCCCGTCTTAATTCCGGTATGGAAAAGCTGCTGCATAAAGATTCTGTCTTTTGGGTGGTGAAGCCGCAGATAGGGCGTGAAGGTATCAGCGGTCTGGGTACGTTGTTGTCTGGGGTATATATTGAACTGCAGCCCGGCAATAAAGGCAGCAAACTGGAAAATTACCAGTTGCTGGACTCGCCGCCGCTGGCGCCGCCGGATGCCAAGGGGATCCGTGTGGTGCTTGACAGCAAAAAAGCCGGACAGCTTAGTCCGGGCGATCCAGTGTTATTCCGTGGATACCGCGTAGGTTCTGTTGAGACCAGTACCTTTGATCCGCAAAAGCGAAGCATTAGTTATCAACTTTTCATCAATGCGCCTAACGATCGCCTGGTCACCAGCAATGTGCGCTTCTGGAAAGACAGCGGGATCGCGGTCGATCTGACGTCTGCGGGAATGCGTGTAGAAATGGGATCCCTGACGACGCTGTTTGGTGGCGGCGTGAGTTTCGACGTCCCAGAGGGGCTGGACCAGGGGCAACCCGTCGCGGAAAAAACCGCGTTTAATTTGTACGACGATCAAAAGAGTATTCAGGATTCTCTGTATACCGACCATATCGATTATCTGATGTTCTTTAAGGATTCTATTCGCGGTTTACAGCCGGGCGCGCCGGTAGAATTCCGTGGGATCCGTTTAGGAACCGTCGGCAAAGTGCCTTTCTTTGCGCCAGGTCTACGCCAGGCATTCAATGACGATTACCGTATCCCGGTGTTGATTCGTATTGAACCGGAACGTCTGAAAGCGCAGCTTGGCGAGAGCACCGACGTGGGGGCGCATCTGACGGATCTGCTGAACCGTGGGTTAAGAGCTTCTCTGAAGACCGGGAACCTGGTAACAGGGGCACTGTATGTGGATCTGGACTTCTATCCTAAAGATCCACCGTTAAAAGGCATTCGTGAGTTTGACGGCTACCAAATCATTCCGACCGTGAGTGGAGGGCTGGCGCAAATCCAGCAGCGTCTGATGGAGGCGTTGGATAAGATTAATAATCTGCCGTTGAACCCAATGATTGAGCAGGCGACTACGACTCTGTCGGAAAGTCAGCGCACGATGAAACATCTGCAAACTACGCTGGATAACATGAATAAGATTACTTCCAGCCAGTCAATGCAGCAGCTTCCGGGGGATATGCAGAACACATTGCGCGAACTGAATCGGAGTATGCAGGGCTTCCAGCCGGGCTCCGCTGCCTACAACAAGATGGTGGCAGATATGCAACGTCTTGATCAGGTTCTGCGTGAGCTGCAGCCGGTACTGAAAACGCTGAACGATAAGAGCAACGCGCTGGTGTTTGAAGCGAAGGATAAAAAAGATCCAGAGCCGAAGAGGGCGAAACAATGAAAAAGTGGCTAATGGTGATGATGGCGGTCTGGCTGACGTCATGTAGCTCCAGCGGAGAAAATAAAAGCTATTACCAGCTTCCTATTGCACAGGGTGGGGTACAGAGCACAACTAACCAGGGGAATCGTCTGTTGTGGGTTGAGCAGATTTCGGTACCTGACTACCTGGCGGGTAATGGCGTGGTATACCAGACCAGCGATGTAAAATACGTGATCGCCAATAATAATCTCTGGGCCAGTCCATTAGACCAGCAACTGCGTAACACGCTAGTGGCGAATCTCAGCACCCAATTACCGGGATGGGTTGTTGCTTCTCAACCATTGGGAAGCGTACAGGACACTCTTAACGTCACCGTGACAGGCTTCCAGGGGCGCTATGATGGGAAGGTAATTGTAAGTGGGGAGTGGTTGCTGAATCATCAGGGTCAGTTAATTAAACGTCCGTTCCACATCGAAGCGGTGCAGACTCAGGATGGTTACGATGAAATGGTGAAGGTGCTGGCCAGTGCCTGGAGCCAGGAAGCGACGGCTATTGCTCAGGAGCTGAAACGCCTGCCTTAAGCTTAAATAATTGTAAATTATGCCGCCTCTGGTTCATTGCCCGGGGCGGTTTTTTTTATTTTTTTAGCCGTGGAGATAGCTGTTCTGACTGACTATTTTTGTACAAATGATTTTTCGGGTAGCTCACAAATATGACACTGGCGTGAATTTTGCGCATTGACGGGTCTGATGTTTAGGGGTATTCGTTTAGTGTGATTGCACACTTAGTAATCACTGTTTTCTTTTCCACCAGACCTAAAGATGAGGGAAACGAGGCATGAAGAGACAAAAACGAGATCGCCTGGAACGGGCACATCAACGTGGTTATCAGGCCGGCATTGCCGGACGCTCAAAAGAAATGTGTCCCTATCAGACGCTGAATCAGAGGTCATACTGGCTGGGAGGCTGGCGAGAAGCCATGGGGGATAGGGTTTTAATGGCCTGATTCTGTCTCTTTAGATAAAAGAAACCTCCGCAGAGCGGAGGTTTCGCCTTTTTGCCCACCAGACAAGACGAATAAACGTTAATGACTGGCAGATACACGGACCTGGATTAGAACGCGGAAGTATCCTGGAACAGACCCACTTTCAGATCGTTTGCGGTATAGATCAGACGACCATCAACCAGCACTTCACCATCAGCCAGGCCCATGATCAGGCGACGGTTAACGATGCGTTTGAAGTGAATGCGGTAAGTCACTTTCTTCGCGGTCGGCAGAACCTGGCCGGTGAATTTAACTTCGCCTACGCCCAGCGCGCGGCCTTTACCTTCGCCACCCAGCCAGCCGAGATAGAATCCAACCAACTGCCACATGGCATCAAGACCCAGGCAGCCTGGCATCACCGGATCGCCGATAAAGTGGCATCCGAAGAACCACAGGTCCGGGTTGATATCCAGTTCAGCTTCAACATAACCTTTGTCAAAGTTGCCGCCAGTTTCGGTCATCTTGATGACACGGTCCATCATCAGCATGCTTGGTGCAGGCAGTTGTGGCCCTTTTGCGCCAAACAGCTCACCGCGACCAGAGGCAAGAAGGTCTTCTTTTGTATAGGATTCGCGTTTATCTACCATGTTCTCTGTAAGCCTTATTTTATTGAAGCACGCAGGATAGCTAACACGTGTACGCTGAACAAGTCCGATCAGTTCGGAATAATCCAGTTCAGCCAACGTAGCGGCCAGGGAAAACGGTGACGACCTTCCTGTTGCGTTGCCGTAGCAATACGCTCCTGGATAGTTTGCATCAACGTTGTCTGACCTTCACCATCCCACACCAGATTTAACAACAGTGGCAGCGCATCGGTCACGTCGTCCACCGCCCAGATAGTGAATTTTTCTTCTTCTACAGCTTGTAGCAGCGTGGGCTGCAGGCTCAGATGTCTGACATTAGCTGAAGGAATAATAACGCCCTGCTTGCCGGTCAGCTCACGCTGCTGGCAGATGGCGAAGAAACCTTCAATTTTCTCGTTCAGACCACCAACAGGTTGCGCGCGACCAAACTGATCGACAGAACCGGTAATGGCGATGCTTTGATTAACAGGAACGTCGGCGAGGGCGCTAATCAATGCGCACAATTCGGCCATGGATGCGCTGTCGCCGTCGACTTCGCTGTACGATTGCTCAAAGGTCAGTGAGGCGGAGAAGGGGATTTGCTGTTCAAGCTGGAGTTCCGACATCAGGAACGCCTGCATAATCATCATGCCCTTGGCATGAATATTTCCGCCGAGCTCGGCTTTGCGCTCAATATCCGTAAATTCGCCATCGCCAATATGCACCACACAGCTGATACGTGAAGGCTCACCAAACGCGCGCGGATGTCCAGGGAATTCAATCACCGACAGGGCGTTAATTTGGCCAATACGCTCGCCTTCCGTCTCAATAAGGATCTGTTCCTGAAGGATCTCATCTTGCATACGTTCAGCCAGGAAACCTTCCCGCCATTCTCGCTGAGCTAGCATCAGGCCAAACTGCTCAGCGTTGCAGGTGTCGCTCTCGCATAACGGAGCCACTTCTTTGAACTGCCGGATTATCCATAATGGATTAAGCGGCAATGTATCCTGTTCGCCGGTGTAGCGCACGGCTTCACGAATCAGTACCTGCCAGGCATCAGGAGCGGGATAAGGTAAATGGTTACGCGTAGCGGTATGCGTTACCCACTGACACCACTGCGTCATGGTTTCGGCATCCACTATCTGTAGATTATCTTCAAACTCGCTATAAATAGCCTGCTCAGCCAGTTCTGGCTCCATTTCCTGGAAGTCTGCCAGTGATTCACGTTCACCCACTAATACCACTTTCAGTTTGAGCGGCATAGGTGGAACGGAGACAGGAAGTGGGCGCGACTCATCAAAAGCTACCCAGTCAAAACGCTCGTGGCTGACAATGGCTTTCAGGCGCATCCACAGCAGCGGCTGGGCCAACAGCGTGCGCAATGAAATAACCAGCACGCCACCGTTAGCCTGATGTACAAGTCCTGGCTGCAGGGTCACTTCGCCATTGAACTGACGCAGGCAGCCAAATAGCTGTTCGGCTTCAACCCAGTCAGCGCTGACTACCTGAGTTAACGTTGCAAAATTGTCTTCTGCTTTCTCAGCTGTACGATAGCGAATAGTGTGACCGGAGATATCATAATGACCTCCGGTCAGGCTTCCGGCATCCGTGTGCAGCGTACGTGCTGCTGCTGCAATAAGGTTGAGATACTCAAGCTCTTCCGGCGCTTTTACCAGCATGAACGAGGACGTCGTCCAGTGCTGAAGAAGCTGCTCTAATGCAAATTGTAAACGCGGTTGAGTATCGCTAAGTAAGGTGTCGGTGTCGTCAGTGACGTGCGGCTGTGCAAATACTTCCTGATAACTGTCGGTATCAGGAGCCAGATCACGCCATGCAAGTTTCGTAATGGTCAAAGTTGATGTTTTTTAGTCTGTTGTAAAAAACGCGATTATACCGTAACCATCATCACTGCACACGTGGAAAGCGCCGGGAAACGAATGTGATGACGCGCGGCAGTTCACAGGCTGGATATTCTTTTCTTCAGATGCCGAAAAAGCTGATATTCTGATAAGAGTTACACGGTAACATTGAGATCGCAATGAAATATCAACAACTTGAAAACCTTGAAAGCGGCTGGAAATGGAAGTATCTGGTGAAGAAGCATCGTGAGGGGGAGTTAATCACCCGTTACGTAGAGGCCAGCGCTGCCAAAGAAGCCGTTGATTTATTGCTAACCCTCGAAAATGAACCGGTTCGGGTCAATACCTGGATTGAAAAACACATGAACCCGGCGCTGCTAAATCGTATGAAACAAACCATACGAGCAAGGCGTAAACGGCATTTTAATGCTGAGCATCAGCATACGCGCAAAAAATCAATCGATCTGGAATTTATGGTCTGGCAGCGCTTAGCGGGGCTTGCGCAGCGGCGTGGTAAAACGCTTTCTGAAACTATTGTGCAACTCATTGAAGATGCAGAGCATAAAGAGAAGTACGCGAACAAAATGTCGACATTAAAGCAGGATTTACAGGCGTTGCTGGGAAAAGAATAGCGGTAGGGTGTGGTTCGGCGTAACGTTCTGGTGCGTTTTTAACGAAAAACAGCTGAAAAAAAACCCCGCAAAGCGGGGTTTTTTACTAGACGATAACTTAAGCCTGAGGCTGAGTTACAACGTCTTTGATACCTTTAACTTCGATCTCAACACGACGATCCGGAGCCAGGCAGTCGATCAGTGCAGCGCGAGCTTTCACGTTGTCACAGGTGTTGCCAGTAACCGGGTTGGATTCGCCCATACCACGTGCAGAGATTTTGTCAGAAGGAATACCTTTAGAGATCAGGTAATCAACAACGGACTGAGCACGTTTCTCGGACAGACCCTGGTTGTAAGCGTCAGAACCGATGCGGTCAGTGAAGCCCAGAACCACTACGGAACCGTCTTTCGGATCCAGGTTGCTCAGCTGGCTGTACATCTGGTCCAGAGCCTGCTGGCCTTCTGGTTTCAGAGTTGCTTTGTTGAAGTTGAACAGAACGTCAGACTTCAGAGTGAAGTGTTTGGTCTGTACTTCTGGAGCTGGAGCCGGAGCCGGTGCAACTACTGGAGCTACAGTTTCCTGACCGAAACGGTAAGAAACGCCAACGCTCAGCAGGCCGTTATCCGGACGACCACCAACGGTGTTCGCGTCACCGATGTTGTTGGTCCACTGGTATTCCAGACGGGTAGCGATTTCAGGAGTAATTGCATACTCTACGCCACCAGCGAATACTGGGGATACACCAGTGTCGTGGTCTTTGAAACCTTCGTTGTTTTTAGCGTCTGCACGCCAAACCATACCACCCAGACGGGTATAAACGTCCAGATCGTCAGTGATTGGGTAACCCAGTTTAGCGGTCAGCTGAACGCCCTGAGCTTTGAAAGCGCCGTTTTGATGAGTAGCGTCGGTGTAGCCTTTGTACGGCATACGACCTAACCAGTCGTAACCCATTTCAAAACCAACGTACGGGTTAACCTGATAACCACCGAACGCACCAGCACCCAGTTGGCTTTCGTGGGTAGGACCGGCGTTGTTGATCTGGTTGTTACCAATGTCATGGTACTGAGACCAGCCCATTTTAGCACCAGCGTACCAGGTGTTATCTTTCGGAGCGGCCTGCGCCACGGTAGCGAAACCAGCCAGTGCCACTGCAATTGCGATAGCTGTCTTTTTCATTTTTTGCGCCTCGTTATCATCCAAAATTCGCCATGAATATCTCCGAAGAGAGATAACACGGTTAAATCCTTCACCCGGGGACCAGTTCAATAGTTACTCTACCGATATCTGCGGCTTACGCCGAGCACCCCTGGCGATGTAAAGTCTACAACGTAGTTGAAAACTTACAAGTGTGAAGTCCGTCAGGCATATGAAAAAAAAAGGCTTGTATACACAATATTTAACATTTTTGGATGAATAAATGTACTGAGGATATCCTGAAAACCGCTTCAGACAAGCGTTCTCACGAAAAACCCGTTAAGGCTCAAAACCAAATTGAGACATGAAAAAAAATTCCAGGATAAATCCTAATTTTACTTAATGATACAAATTCGAGTGAATTTTTAGCCCGGAATGCTGTCTCCCCGCAAGTGTCTGAGCGCGAACAGGACGCATAATAAACCCCATCGCATTACCTTCATCTGCCGCTTTTACCAGTTCGGCATGTTCATCTTCGGTTAACTCCTCCGTCAGCCAGCCGATAACGACGCTGTAGTTGCCCGTGCGCAGTGCTCGAACCATAGATTCCAGCGTATTGCAGGGAGAGAGCTGACTAATTTGCATGACTTTCGTCAATGGAAGCCCGGCCGACTGTACCCACTCCCGACTTAATTTTTGCTGAGGTGTCAGCCACAGCTGCCAGCGGGATTGCTGCCCTAACTGTTGCAGGAGTGGAAGCAGCAGGAGCTGTGTCATCATGGGCTGGTCTTCGCGATAGACCACTTCACTGATAAGCCCAGTGGTAGCGTTCTCTGACGACACGCGCGCAATGCTGCTTGATGCAGAAGAGAACGACGAAGAACGATTTGCATAACCTGAAGTGTACATAATCAATCCAGCCCTGTGAGTTACTGTATGGATATACAGTAACCCTGCCATCAATAAAGATCAACCTTATTTTCGGAAACAGGTTCGCAATTTTTAGTCGCCGTCACGGGAAAAATTAAATTCATCTTGCCCCATTCGAATAAGTTGCCTATTTTCGTCATTAACGGATCTGCTACTGAAAATCATTTGGTTACGTTATGATTTAAAAGGATTTTTATGAAAGAACTTTCTTATGCAAGGATCTATAAATCTCAAGAATATCTGGCTTCTTTGGGGGCGATTCACTATCGCTCATTGTTTGGCAGCTACAGTCTGACTGTTGGGGATACGGTCTTTGCCATGGTTGCCAGCGGTGAACTATATCTTCGGGCATGTGAGCAGAGCGCTCAGTACTGTGTAAAAAACTCTCCTGTCTGGCTGACATTTATCAAGCGCGGACGTCCGGTTGTACTCAATTATTACCAGGTGAACGATGCCCTGTGGCAAAACCAGCCGCAGTTGGTGATGCTATCACGCTATTCGCTGGATGCAGCTGTTAAGGAAAAACAGAGCCGCTTTGCACAACATCGTCTGCGGGAGCTACCCAATATGACGTTTCATCTGGAGACTCTGCTAAATGAAGCAGGAATTAAAGATGAGGGGACATTGCGTTCGCTGGGAGCACAAATGTGCTGGCTGAAACTTCGGCAAAATAACCCCGCCTTGACGGTAAAAATACTCTACGCCCTTGAAGGAGCTGTCGGGGGAGTGCATGAAGCTGCGCTCCCGGCGACGCGTCGCCGGGAGCTGGTAGAGTGGGTGAGTTCTCTTACGTCGAAACTGGGGTATTAGAGGGCAGCACGGCAATTTGCTGCTGTAATCGCCGGATCTCCGGGAGTAAGGCAATCAATAGTCCAACTTGCTGTATGACCAGTGGCTCTTTACTGTCCGAACGCGGCTCAAGACGCTGAATTCGCTGCTTCAGTCCCTCCAGTGCCTGGTATACGCGCTGCTCGTCAGCGGGTTGATGGTGAAGCGCATCATCAACATAGCAGACGGCATCGTCTAGCAATGCCAGGACCTCCGGATTGGTTAGCTGTTCGCGATGCGCGCCCAATGCGGAAATATAGCTGGTAAACGTATGGTTCAGACACAGCAAGCGGAACGCCGTTTCGCGCGTTTGGGCCGTGACGTCCGGTTCACTCGACATGTTCGACACCACGGAGGCCAGTTCCGCGTCACGATTGTGCGCGTCCCTCCGGGCGATACGGTATGTAAGGCGATTATCGCGACCCTGATGATATTGTTCGAGTATTGCATCAAGATAACGACAGTTTGCATCAGTCGCCCGTTCAATCACCCGCGGCAGATTACGAAAACGCCAGTCTGGCCAGATAAAGCTGACAGCAGCCCAGGCGATAGCGCAACCAATCAGCGTATCAATGACACGCGGCAGTGCGACCTCAAAACCTTCACCAAGCAGGTTAAAGCACAGTAGCACCAGCAGCGTGATAAACATTGTGGCATGCGCATACTGGACGTTGCGAAAAGCAAAAAACAGTACGCCGGTGATCACTAAAAGTATCAATTGCCCTTCGAGAGAAGGCACAAACCACAGGATCGGTAAACCAATAGCGATCCCGACGAGTGTACCGATAATCCTCAGCGCCAGGCGATGTCGTGTTGCGTTGTAGTTTGGCTGACAGACAAACAGGCTGGTCAACAGGATCCAGTACCCGTGGTTCATACCTGTTATCTGGATAATGGCATAGCCGACGCAGAGCACCAGCGACATACGGATAGCATGGCGAAACAGGGCGGACTCGGGCGTGAAATTACGACTCAGACGTAACCAGATATCACTGAACCCATGCGGACTGTCATCAGCAAGCTGATTTTCAGACTCATTGCGTGAGAGTACCTGAGCCTGTTCGGACTCAATAGTAGCCAACTGGGCATCGATGGCTCGCAGATTCGACAGCAAAAATCCCAACGTGTTGAGCAGATCGGCTGGCTCACCACTGGCACGCATGCGCTCAAGCGCAGCATCTATATGGGTGAAAACGCGCTCAAAGTGTGGGTCGTGCTGATAAGGTGTGCGCAATAAAATACAACG
This sequence comes from Citrobacter sp. Cu096, assembly GCF_030332285.1. Classification (NCBI taxonomy): domain Bacteria; kingdom Pseudomonadati; phylum Pseudomonadota; class Gammaproteobacteria; order Enterobacterales; family Enterobacteriaceae; genus Citrobacter; species Citrobacter sp. Cu096. The sequence continues at coordinate 1,757,782 of NZ_JAOWID010000030.1, read as the reverse complement.
GGACAGCTGTGAACAGGCTTGCCCCTGCATCGACATCAGACGCTGGAAGCGGAACATCACATCGCTGTGGCGGAAATGATCGCGCAGCGTTTGGTACTGAATATGCGAGGAGCTGGCGCGTTCATGGATATCCTGCGCCACAAAATAGTAATGTAGCGTACGCCGAGTTCCCCGTTGCCCGCGGTCGCCGCGCAGGCGAGTCAGTAACGACACCTTCGTCTGGTTTAACGTCGCCATCAGTTGCCCATTCGCGAGAGCTAAATCATACAACGGTGCCTGGCTTTCATCTTCTATATCGGGATCAAACAGACGCGATTTCAGTTCCAGATAGTGCGCTAACTGTTCGTAGCTACGTGCCAGATTATCCTGCAAGGGACGGATGGGGAACAGAAGATGCCCGGTCAGTGTTAACAGGTTGTACCAAATAGCGCCAGCGAGCAGCAGGATCGGTTGCTGATACCACTGATCGTAAAGCGAAGTGCCAAGCATCGTGTAAATGGCGATCAGCAACGCGCCAAAAGCGATGGTTGCATAGCGTTGACCTAATCCACCCAGTAATATAAAGCCGCTGGTGGAGAGCGTTAACCCAATGGCAAACAGCCATGGCCATGGGAAGAGCAGTTCGACAGAAGCCGAGGCAATAAAAAAGCAGACCAACGTAATAATCAAATTGCGTAGCCGGCCTGCAAGACGATCGTCCAGGTCGGTCAGTGCGGCAGCAACCATACCCAGCGTGAGCGGGATGGTTAGTTTAACGTCGCCCAGCCACCAGGGCAGTGCCGTTGTGCCGCAGAGCGCGATAAAAATCCGCACGTAGTACAGCCAGGTGCTGTTCCAGGTATAGCGTTTGAGCAGAGGACTTAACATAAAGGCCATCGGTCCTGATTATTCAAAGCGACGACGCGCATTGGCTTCACGTGCTGCACGAGCAACTTCTACTGATACCACCCGGCGACCAACTGGCCAGAGTGCAATTGCGGCGATTTTAAAATTCGCGATGCCAACCGGAATACCGATGATGGTAATGCACTGGGCAATACCGGAGACAATGTGCATCAGGCACAGCCACCAGCCGAAGAAAATCAGCCAGAAAATATTGAGCACTGTGCCGCCGGTATTCAACAAAACGTTTTTACCTGCCGGGTTCAGTTCATCGACATGAATTGCTTCGTTGCCATAAGGAAACAGCGAGAGTCGGGTTATCTCCCAACATGAACGGGTCAAGGGTAGAGTAAAAATAAGCACAATACTGACCAGCGTAGCCAGTAACCAGGCTAAGGTGGTGGCGAAGCCCCCGAGCACAAAATTTAAAATATTCAGAACAGTACGCATAAACCCTCGGTTAACTCTGGTTTTCTGTGATTTCGGCAATTGTAACGTTTTTTTGGGCTGGAGCACGTTTTCTCTGGCGGTTACACTGATAAGTAAACCTCTTCGTGTGGATCCGCCTGAGTCTTATGGAACTGAAAGCAACTTCTCTTGGAAAACGTCTGGCACAACACCCTTACGATCGGGCTGTTATTCTCAATGCCGGGATTAAAGTTTCCGGCGATCGTCACGAGTATCTTATTCCCTTCAATCAGTTACTGGCTATTCATTGTAAACGCGGCCTGGTATGGGGCGAGCTGGAGTTTGTGCTCCCGGATGATAAGGTGGTGCGACTTCACGGTACAGAGTGGGCGGAGACGCAGCGTTTCCATCACCACTTGAACGCACTCTGGCAGCAGTGGAGTCAGGAAATGAGCGCCGTCGCTGCGGGAGTTTTACAGCAACAGCTGGATGCGATCGCGGCACGTACCAGTGATAACAAATGGCTGACGCGCGAACAAACGACAGGGCTGCAGCAGCAGATCCGTCGTGCCTTTGCCGCGCTACCACTTCCAATCAACCGACTGGAAGAATTTGATAATTGCCGTGAGGCGTTGCACCAATGCCAGGCATGGTTGAAGGACATTGAAGCCTGTCGCCTAAAGCACAATCAGGCCTATACCGAAGCAATGCTGGAAGAGCATGCCGAGTTTTTCCAGCAAATTGAATCCTCACCGCTGAATCCGGCCCAGGCGCGTGCTGTGGTCAACGGTGAGCAATCCTTATTGGTCCTTGCAGGGGCGGGAAGCGGCAAAACATCCGTATTGGTCGCTCGTGCGGGCTGGTTGCTTGCGCGAGGAGAGGCAGCGGCTGAACAGATCCTGCTGCTGGCGTTTGGACGAAAAGCGGCCCAGGAGATGGACGATCGGATCCGTGAACGCCTGCATACGCAAGACGTCACCGCGCGCACGTTTCATTCGCTGGCGCTGCACATTATTTCGCAGGGCAGCAAAAAAGTTCCGACGGTTAGCAAGCTGGAAAATGATGCCGCCGCTCGCAGTAAACTCTTTATAACGACCTGGCGTCAGCAGTGCAGCGAGAAAAAAGCTCAGGCCAAAGGCTGGCGGCAATGGTTAGAAGAAGAGATGCAGTGGTCTGTACCCGAAGGCAACTTCTGGGATGACGAAAAATTACAGCGCCGTCTGGCTTCCCGGCTGGATCGTTGGGTTAGCCTGATGCGTATGCATGGCGGAGCGCAGGCGGAGATGATTGCCACTGCACCAGAAGAGATCCGCGATCTGTTCAGTAAACGCATTAAGCTGATGTCGCCCCTGCTCAAGGCCTGGAAGAGCGCGCTGAAGGATGAGAATGCCGTCGATTTTTCCGGGTTGATTCATCAGGCTGTCGTTATTCTGGAGAAGGGGCGGTTTATCAGCCCGTGGAAGCACATTCTGGTCGATGAATTTCAGGATATTTCTCCTCAGCGTGCCGCTCTGTTAGCCGCCCTGCGTAAGCAGAACTCACAGACTACGCTGTTCGCCGTGGGGGATGACTGGCAGGCCATTTATCGCTTTAGCGGGGCGCAACTTTCGTTGACTACCGCATTTCAGCAAAACTTCGGCGAGGGCGATCGTTGCAATCTGGACACGACTTACCGTTTTAACAATCGTATTGGTGAAGTTGCAAACCAGTTTATCCAGCGAAACCCTCACCAACTTACGAAACCGCTCAACAGTCTGATGACCGGTGATAAAAAAGCCGTCACGTTGCTCGATGAAAATCAGCTGGATCTGCTGCTGGATAAGTTGTCAGGGTTTGTGAAGACTGAAGAGCGGATTTTGGTGTTGGCGCGATACCATCATCTGAAACCAGCGAGTCTGGAGAAAGCGGCCACCCGCTGGCCTAAGCTACAGCTGGACTTTATGACTATCCATGCCAGCAAAGGACAGCAGGCGGATTACGTCATTATTGTGGGGCTTCACGACGGTAATGATGGTTTTCCAGCTCCGGCCCGCGAGTCGATTATGGAAGAGGCGTTGCTCCCGGCGGTGGAAGATTTTCCGGATGCAGAAGAGAGACGCCTGCTGTATGTGGCACTAACACGTGCGCGGCATCGGGTATGGCTGCTATTTAATAAAGAAACACCCTCATGCTTTGTTGATGAGCTTAAGCAACTGGATGTTCCGGTTATCCGAAAACCCTGAAACGCAGGCGGCGGTAGCCACCTGCTTGGGATCATTTGAGGCGTTCTGCAAGATAGCGGGCGTAATCTGGGATCAAGATGTCCGCAGCATCGTTGAAGTTTGGCGACTGAATAATAAAATCGGCCGTCGACACGTTGGTGGCGACCGGGATATTCCATACCGTCGCCAGACGCAGCAGGGCTTTGACATCCGGATCGTGTGGTACGGCGTTGAGCGGATCCCAGAAGAAGATCAGCACATCAATTTTCCCTTCTGAAATGAGCGCGCCCACCTGCTGGTCACCGCCCATTGGGCCGCTCAGCATGGCGTTGACGTCCATTCCGGTCGCGCGTTGGATTAAGTTTCCTGTCGTCCCGGTGGCATACAGAACATGCTTTTCCAGCAAGGGTTGGTGGCGTTCCACCCAGCTCATCAACATCTTTTTACAGTGATCGTGTGCAACCAACGCAATATGCTTACGCGCTGGCAATGTGCGAGTCGTTAATTCCATAGTACAGCTCCCAAGTTAACCTGGTTACAGAGTACTGGAAGCGCTTGACGCTGCAAGAGAAAGACCAAAAAAATGCGATGCGAAGATAAATGTCATGAAGGAGGTTGTTTTTGGGCCCATTGCAAAAAGTTACTTCGCGTTTGCGCGTCAGCCTGTTGGAACCAATATTTTAAGCGCTGTTCGGTCAGCGTTTGCGACTGAGGCGGCACGCGATCCAGTTCAGAAACCCCGGATAGCAGAGAGCTGTCATCGGCCATCATTGTGGCGAATTGTGGCAACGAAGCATGTTTAGCCGCTTTGTTATAGCGTTCTGTTTCCATTTCATAATCCACGGTTTTCGCCGTGGAGGTGATGGACAGAATATCCAGCTTGACGGGGATAGGCATAGAGTCCCCATCCAGCAGTTCCACGCGGGGAACCTCATCGAAACGAGCGGCATCCAGCTCATTGTTCAGACGCGGGAGGTGAAAATTAACCTGACTGACGAGTTGGGTATCAAAGCTTATGACCAGCGGGGATGAGATATAGAGACGTTCTTCGTGGCTGGACAGACGAATGGATTTTTCTACGCGAAACACGAGCTGGTGCCGACCATTTTCCAGCTCAATACTGTCGGCACCACGTAGTAATGAGCTGGAGACTTTTTTTCCGTCGAGCACCAGCAGGTCAATATCATTTGACAGACGTAAAGAGGTAGCAAAAACGGTTACCGGCAAACACAGGGCTATTAAGGCTGTCACAATGCCGGTTTTCATAGGTTTCTCCTGACCAGAAATTATCTGTATAAGATGTATCTAAATTTTTCGATAATCATGTTTACTAACATATAGACATATTTTTGAGTTTAGCTCTCATACGCCAGTATGGGATGAATGGTTGCGTGCTCAGGTTTGTCGTACACTTTGCTAAACAGCCTGGAGGAAAACGATGAAAGAGACCGATATTGCTGGCATTTTGACAACGACCCGCACGATTGCACTGGTGGGAGCAAGTGATAAACCCGATCGCCCAAGCTATCGGGTCATGAAATATTTACTTGACCAGGGCTATCACGTTATCCCTGTTTCGCCGAAGGTTGCCGGGAAAACGCTGCTGGGACAACAGGGCTATGCGACGCTGGCGGATGTGCCTGAGAAAGTGGATATGGTTGATGTCTTTCGTAATTCAGAAGCGGCGTGGGGCGTTGCTCAGGAAGCTATCGCCATCGGTGCGAAGACACTGTGGATGCAGCTTGGCGTGATTAACGAGCAGGCGGCCGTGTTGGCGCGTGACGCAGGGCTGATGGTGGTAATGGATCGCTGTCCGGCGATTGAGATCCCGCGTTTGGGGTTGGCGAAGTAAATTCGTGCGGATGATTGGATACGAATCCGGCCTACGACAGATATCGTTGTAGGCCGGGTAAACGCGATCAGTTACGCAGGCGTGGAGCCTGAAGCTGTTTACGGATTGTTCGCGCCAGTTCATCCATTGACGGTTGCTCCGGATGTTCTTCCTGTAGCTCGCTACTCAGCTGTGCTTCGGCCAGATACGTATGTACGGGCAGGCCATTATCGTCTTCCATCACCACGTGATACCAGGGAGCGGCGCGAAGTTCGTCGTTAACCGCCAACTCATCGGCTGACGGCTCATCAAGCGAATATTTCGGGTCGATATCCACGACCACTCCGAGGTAACCTAACAGGGAATGGCGGACCTGCTGGCCGATACCGAATTTGCTGGCAATCATAGTCACCTCCCGGGAAATAGATACCCTCTATGTAAGGGTAATATTCCACTTTTCAAGTTACATGATGCGACAGGCAAACCCTTTCAGATACAGCCCTTCCGGGTAGGTAGCGATCACCGGGTGATCGGCGGCCTGACGGAACTGCTCTATAAATTGTACATCACGACCAGCATCTATTGCGGCATCAGCGATGATTTTCTGAAATAAATCGGTGGTCATCAGCCCGGAACAGGAGAAAGTCAGCAGTACGCCGCCCGGATTGAGTAATTGAATCGCCAGCATATTAATGTCTTTATAACCGCGGCAGGCACCCATCAACTGGCTTTTGTTTTCGACAAATTTAGGCGGATCCATGACGATGACATCAAATTTCTCACCGCGATCGCGATAGGCGCGCAGCAGTTTGAACACGTCATCACGCACGAACTCGGCTTTGTTCAGATCCAGTTTGTTCAGTTCCACGTTCTGGCGGGCAATATCAAGCGCCTCCTGGGAGGTGTCGACGCTGACTACCTGACGGCATCCACCCATTAATGCTGAGACAGCAAAGCCGCCGGTATAAGAGAAACAGTTCAGGACACGTTTGTTTTCCACGTAACGACGCGTGGCCAGGCGACTGTCGCGTTGATCGAGGTAATAGCCAGTTTTGTGACCGTGCTGAATATCAACCAGTAGCTTCATGCCGTGCTCTTCAATCGGCAGCAGAGCAGGCGGCAATTCGCCTGTTACAGGCCCTTGGGTCAGCTCCATACCTTCTTTTTTGCGCACGGCGACATCGCTACGGTCATAAATTGCGCAGTCCGGGAAAACAATTTGCAAGGCGCTGATCAGCGCCGCACGTTGATATTCAGCACCAGCGCTGAGCAACTGCAATACCAGGAAGTTACCAAAGCGGTCAATAGTGATGCCTGGCAAGCCATCAGATTCGCCAGCGATCAGACGGTAGCTGTCCAGGCCATCTTTGCTTGCCAGCCAGTCACGCCATGTCTGTGCTTTCTGCAGACGACGAGTGAAGAAATCAATATCGATGGATTCAGACTTGTCAAAGGTCCAGACGCGCGCGCGGATCTGTGACGCAGGTGAGAACGCGCCGCGCGCTAACCATTTACCCTGGTGATCAACAATATCAACGGTTTCACCAAGGTTGGCTTTGCCTTCCATACGGGCGACAGCACCGGAAAATACCCACGGATGGCGGCGAACTAAGGACTTTTCGCGCCCTTTGGCTAACACTAAACGAGGATAATGTAGAGTTGTAGATTCAGTCATGCGGAGCAACCTCTCACAAACAGTGACGCGGGCTGGAGTAAAATACCAGCCTGAAACCATTAAAATAAAATGGCGCGTAGAGTAGCACAGATGATGAGGTCAATCATCAGCGCATGGCGCTGAGCGTTTCGGCACAAAACGCTATCGCAGAGGCACAGTTTCTTTTATGCCCACCGTTTACATTGCTATTTCTTAATGAGAAAAAGGAAATACAATGAAAGCTATCTTCTCTCTGGCTACCGCCGCCATTGTCGCGCTGAGTTTTGATGCCTCTGCAGCCTCGGCGTTTCGCCTCACCAGCACCGACATACCCGCTAACCTGCAATTAACGCAAAAACAGGTGTTTAAGGGGTTTGGCTGCAGTGGTGACAATATCTCCCCGCAGCTGAGCTGGCAAAATCCGCCAACTGATGCCAAAAGTTTTGCCATTACGCTGTTTGATCCCGATGCGCCAACGGGAAGCGGCTGGTGGCACTGGACCATCGTGAATATTCCGGCCCAGGTGCATTCGCTTCCTGGCGGGGCCAGCACGAATAAGATACCCGCAGGAGCTGTTCAGGGACGTAATGATTTCGGTTATGCTGGATTTGGGGGCGCCTGCCCGCCGCCGGGCGATAAACCTCACCGCTATCAGTTTACCGTGTGGGCGTTAAATACCGACGCGTTGCCAATTGACAGTAATGCCAGCGGCGCGCTGGTCGGTTTTATGCTGAACAGCCATGTGATTGCCAAAGCTGAATTAACCGCGACGTACGCAAGATAAAAGAGGATGAACGGGTGCAGGATGTACATTTTCGCCATAACAACCTTACCACCGCAGAGGTGCGTTCCGGCCATTTGCACCGCCTGCACCGGGTAAAACTGTTTTCTGCTGCTATTTGCCACATTACGCAGGGAAGTAAGGTCATTATTCAGGACGAAAACCGCCTGGTTGCGGGGCCGGGCGAGCTGATTATCATCCCAGCCAATACGCCTCTGGAGATTATTAATCAGCCGGAGCAGGGGGCATTTCGCTCGGATTTGCTGTTGCTGTCGACAAATATCATTACCGCGTTTAAAAATAACTGGGTCGAGGATTTCCCACCGGCAAAGTTGACATCGCTCTGCACGCCCATGAGCAGCGGTTTGGCATTTATGTGGGAAAGCTTGCTGGATGCAGTACGCCAGAATTTACCGGCAAAATTGCAGGAGCATCAGGCGATGGGATTATTGCTGGCGTTACTGCACGATGGTGTGGCGGGACCACTGCTTATCGAGCGTCGATTTAATCTAACCGAACAGGTGCGACAACTTATTATGTTATCCCCTTCTAAGCTATGGACAGCTCAGGAAATTGCCGGTCATCTTTCCATCGGTACCTCAACGCTACGCAGACGATTGCAGATGGAGTCGCAGAGTTATCGGCAAATCGTAGAGGAAGTGCGTATGTCCTGCGCACTCTCTCAGCTGCAATCGACCACGCTGCCGATTGGTGAAATTGCGTTACGCTGTGGTTATCTGTCAGGTTCACGGTTTACCGCAAGATTTCGCCAGCATTATGGATGCCTGCCGAAGCAGGTGCGTTGAGGCATCGGGAACTGTTTCTTCATTTATGTTGATAAGGAGAACCGCCATGTCGAAAGTCTGCATCATCGCCTGGGTTTATGGCCGGGTTCAGGGGGTAGGATTTCGCTACACCACCCAGCATGAAGCGCAACGCCTCGGACTGACCGGCTACGCAAAGAATATGGATGATGGCAGCGTAGAGGTTGTTGCCTGTGGCGAAAGTGAGCAGGTGGAACAACTGATGAAGTGGTTGGAAGCCGGAGGACCGCGTAGCGCCAGAGTTGACCGGATCCTCAGCGAACCGCACCGCCCTGGCGACGAGCTAAAAGGATTTAGTATCCGCTATTAAATGCATTTCACCGGTTTCGGCAGGCCGGCAATTTTAGTCGCCTGCTTAGCCGGACCTTTCGGAAACAGGCGGTAGAGATAACGGCTGTTGCCTTTCTCTTCGCCAAACTTGTTGGCCATCGCTTTTACCAGCATGCGTATAGCGGGGGAGGTATTAAACTCCAGATAAAACTCGCGAACAAAACGCACAACTTCCCAGTGTTCCGCGGACAGCGTAATACCTTCGTTTTCGGCAATGGCAGCCGCCAGCGGCTCGCTCCATTCGGTAGTATCTTTTAGATAGCCTTCGCTATCGGTACTGATTTCTTTACCTTCAAAGATCAACATAATTTGTCACTGCGTTAGTCAAACTGGCGGCAGTTTACCAAAAAAGAAAGCCCCGCATAAGCGGGGCTGGATAATGCGTGTTGACACCTTAATCGCGGCTGGCGAAGCCCAGAATGCTCAGCAGGCTGACGAAGATGTTGTACAGCGAAACGTACAGGCTAACGGTGGCACGGATGTAGTTGGTTTCACCGCCACGGATGATATTGCTGGTTTCAAACAGGATTGCACCTGAAGAAATCAGGATAAACACCGCGCTGATCGCCAAATGTAACGCCGGCAGCTGCAGGAAGATATTCGCAACCATACCAATCAGCACCACCACGATACCTGCCATCAGCATACCGCCGAGGAAGGACATATCTTTACGCGTGGTCAGCACATAGGCCGAGCAGCTGAAGAAGACCAGCGCCGTACCGCCCAAAGCCATGGCGATAACATCACCCATGCCTGCAGACAGGTAAGTGTTCAGTATCGGTCCCAGAATGTAGCCCAGGAAACCGGTGAAAGCGAAAGCGGACAGAATACCGACCGGTTTATCCGCCGTTTTATAGGTCAGGAACATCAGACCATACATACCCACCAGCGTCAGGATAAGTCCCGGAGAAGGCAACATCAGTACGGTACTGGCGGTCGCCGTGAGCGCTGAAAACGCCAGCGTAAGGCTGAGCAGGAAATAGGTATTGCGCAGCACCTTATGTGTGCTGAGTAGCGATGTACGATCGCGTGAAGAACTAATAATACGATCCATGAGTCACTCTCTTATGACAGATGTAATTAATGATGAAGGATAATGAAATCAAGGGGAATGACACAGCGGTTTTACCCATCTTTACGCATTTTAACCCGCCAGGCTTAAGCATATTATTTCAACAAAAGCTCCCGAATCAGATGTTAGCACTGTATGTGAAAAAATGTCAGATCCACCTCTGCCAGGTAACTGAAAAATATTGCGTTATTCCCGAATCTCTCTGACAGTGACTGAGGTGTCTACAAAAACAGAGCGATAAGGTAAAGGGAATGATTCAACACAAATCGAAGATATTGACGTTTACGCTGTTGGCTGTCTGTTTGATGTCTATCAACGGCGTGACGAGGGCGGCAAATGTGCCTGCAGGTACACTACTTGCAGAAAAACAGGAGCTGGTCAGGAACAACGGCAGTGAGCCAGCGTCGCTGGATCCGCATAAAGTCGAAAGCAACGTTGAGTTTAATTTAATCAGTGATATGTTCGACGGGCTGGTGGCAGTTAAGCCGGATGGCTCTATTGAACCCCGTCTTGCCGCGTCCTGGGAGAACAAAGACAAGACCGTGTGGACCTTTCATTTGCGTCCGGGCATAACCTGGTCAGATGGGTCAGCTATTACCGCGCAGGATGTTGTCTGGAGCTGGCAGCGTCTGGTCTCTGTACAAACGGCTTCCCCTTATTCTTCGTATCTGGGCAATATGCATGTTGCGAACGCCGTCGATATTGCTCAAGGGAAAAAAGATCCTGCCATGCTAGGAGTCAAAGCCCTCGATGATAGCACGCTGGAAATTACTCTTACGCAGCCGACGGCGGCGTTTCTGGCGATGCTAGCGCACCCGTCTCTGGTTCCACTGGATAAAGTGCTGATAGGCCGCTTTGGCGATAAGTGGACCCGACCAGAACATTTTGTCAGTAGCGGACCGTACAAATTGTCGCAGTGGGTGGTCAATGAGCGCATTGTTGCCGAGCGTAACCCACATTACTGGGACGATCAGCACACGGTCATTAATAAGGTTACCTATTTGCCTATCAGTTCAGAGTCTGCTGACGTTAACCGCTATAAGGCCGGTGAAATTGACATCGTGTATAGCGTACCGGTCAATCAGTTCGCGCAGCTGAAAAAGACGATGGGTGATGAACTTCATGTCTCACCTCAGCTTTCAACCTATTACTATCAGTTCAATACGACCCGAGCGCCGTTTAATGACCCGCGCGTGCGTCGTGCGCTGAATATGGCGTTAGATAAAGACATCATTGCACAAAAGGTAATGGGGCAGGGGCAACGCGCGGCGTGGCTTATCAGCCAGCCGGAAATAGGGGGAGTACAACTGCATGCGCCGGAATATGCGTCGTGGCCGCTTGAAAAACGTATCACTGAAGCGAAGAAGCTGCTGGCTGAAGCCGGTTTTGGCCCCGAGCATCCGCTTAGTTTAAATCTGCTCTATAACACGTTTGAAACCCATCAGCGTATTGCTATTGCCGCATCATCAATGTGGAAGAAAAACCTCGGCGTAGAGGCGAAGCTGCAAAATCAGGAATGGAAAACCATGCTGGACACCATGCATACCGGTAATTTTGACGTCGTACGTTACGCGTGGATCGCTGACTATGATGATGCTTCAAGTTTCCTCAACATCTTCCGTACCGGAGATAGCGAAAACACCACCGGCTACAGCAATCCCGCCTTTGATGAAGCGATGCGTAATGCAGCGAAAGCAACTTCGCTCCAGGAGCGAGGCAAATATTACCAGCAGGCTGAAGACCTTTTAGGGGCAGATGTGCCAGCGATTCCGGTTTACCACTATGTTCGCACGCATCTGGTGAAGCCGTGGGTGGGGGGATTCGCACCGGATAACCGCGGAAACTACTACACCAAAGATATGTACATCAAAAAACTTTAAGCGCTGGAGCCCGTATTTGTGCTGAATAAACGGTCAATTTGTTGTTATTTAAGTCAATTAACAGCATTTTGGCTGTTTTTCAGGCAAACGAACACATTGGTGCTTTACAGGTCCGTTCGGGATGTTTATAGTGCGCCTCATTGGAAGCGTGGCCGAGCGGTTGAAGGCACCGGTCTTGAAAACCGGCGACCCGAAAGGGTTCTAGAGTTCGAATCTCTACGCTTCCGCCAAATTCGAAACCCAAGTCGTTATGCGACTTGGGTTTTTTGTTTTTATCCGTTTCCATTATGAATACCCAGTATGCCATTGCCGTCCGGATTGCACTGGTGGGCATGAGAATTCATCAGACTTAGCATTCCGACTTCCCTGAGAGCTTGTTCATTTGACGACAACAGTACAGCTGAATCTGTGTTGTCTTCATTGTTATCGAAAATGATCCTGCTGTTGCAACAGATGTTGCCCTGTAGCCAATCGTTCAGATATTGAGAGCGGTTTCAGTGGTTAATTGGGCATGAAAATAGCTGGTGATTACTGAGGATGGTTACCAGTCGAAGGTGGCAAAGCCAGGCAGTACTTAGCCCGAGGTCGGTTCTGTGAGAAAGATGATCTCGTTTAATATGTGATTTTTTCACGATACAAATACTAACCGGTGATTTCATGATGTGTATATCCTCGCGTTCAGTGGAGCAGCGCAGACAGACCCTTTGCAGTATTGCCTTTGGCGCTTGACCTGCGTCCGTGAATATGAGGCTGGCAGGTCCCTCACAGGCCAGATACCGTTGTGACGGCCTCTTACCCATGTCAACGCCATGATCTTTGACCATTCTGTCTTAACTGGAAGTAGATATTTGACGGCGTGGGGGAAAGCATTTCGATACTCACCCCTGACACACATTGAGCAGTGCTGGAGTATGGATTTTGTGTTGGATAGTCTGGTTAACGGAAACCGTTTCCATGCACTGACTGTAGAGAATAATTTTAATCAGAAATGTCAGGCGTTCCATGCCAAAATATCATTGAAGACTGAGGACGTTGTCAGCGCAATAAAAGCGCTGAGAATGCAGGATAAGTGCCTGCTGGTATGTCTTAAGACAGAAAACGGCAGCGAGTTTATCTCAGATCAGTCTGGATAAATGGGCATATGAACAATGTAATCACGATGTACTTTTCTTTCCTGAAAACTGACAGATAACCCGTTTGTAAAGTTTCTGAAAGGCAAAGTGCCTTGATTTATCACCAGACTGATTCTGCAATCAAACTATTTATAGAAGGTGGTTATTTAACATGAGTCACAAAACGAAACGTTTAAATATTTTGGTGATACAAAATGAGATTTTGCCTAGTTTAAATGTGATGAATCTTATATATTCATAAATAATTTAAAGGATATAATTCCAGCACAAAACTTAATGATAATACGAGCCATTGATGGCGAGGAAAAATTTATAATATTTTAATATTGGTCTCGTTGTTTATCACGGTGATGATCACTGAAGATAAAATCATTGCGACACTTTTTTTATATTCAATCCGGGCATCGCGGACACCAGGGAAAAGTCTATTTCGATTATATAGAGTCGGGGTTGGAGGTTGTTAGAATAATTGTTTTTCATATTTATATGTCGTTTTTAATTGATGGCATTTAAGTTCCCCGAAATAACTTTGCAATTTAATCAATAAGTCAATATTTACATTGGCAGCATCAGCGTGCTACACGTTTTATCATTGTCTTTTTTTACCTGCTGATTATTGGATTTTTAAAAAAGATCTGACACCTTGACTGATTACAGAAAATCATGAGATTTTGGTACTTACATTACAAATTTAATACTATTTAAAATAATCATGATCCTGACAGTGGTAGAATCGTTAACTCTGAAAATGTTCTAGTAATGTGAAATATATATACTCCTGCCACAATGTTGCAACGACTACAGTGATTGACTGCCAAAGTAGAACGCGTGATGAAATGGTATGACAACACGAAATAGTGCTGGAGAACATGACAAAGGATACAGACGCAAGGGTAAGCCGATGACAAAGATAGTCCCAAACACATTTTGTTTGTACAGCAATATCACGTTCAGCGCCCTGGTGGATGAACTGAATGATGAGTTCAGGCGTTTACAGCCAGGGCGGGACACTATGTGTGTGATGTTCACGGACGGGGATGCGGCTACACCACTACGAGTCAATCCTGCCTGCCGGAAAACGTTTTTTATTGTATCATTGGTCCGGTCGGTTTTAGACGTGTCGCCCAGTATACATGCTGGTGCGGACCTGGTCGTCAGTAAAAAAATACAACCAGCAGCGTTAAAACAGCAGATGTTGCGGGCACTGAGAGCTCGTGAGACAAACCGTTTTCGTCCTGCTAAAGAATGGAAACGAAAATGCGCTTCCATTACTGAACAGCAGGTTCTGGCGTTGCTTCTGCATGGCTATCCTACATCGCAGGTAGCTGAAAGGATGAATCTGACGGTGCAGGCTGTTAGCCGTTATCGGATATTGGCTGTGAAGCGTGCTGGGCTCAGGAACTTTAACGAACTGGTGCTGGACCACATAAAATACAACAGAGTACTGCCAGCTCTGTCTGAGAGAAGGAGCCGTGTATCAGCGAAATGAAAGCATGTGACTGTAGTGACTTGTACTGGTACCTGCCACGTGTAAAGCAACGTTATATACTGTGTGTAAAAATCATAATTAATGAAATCATATTATAACCAATAGTATTAAGTGTAGTTGCGACTTTATGCCCATAGGATGCCATTATTCAATAAGTCATCTAACGGAATCTGACAATATGATCCCCGTATGGCTAACGCTTCTAAAATCAGTGATAGCAATAACTATACCTTTAACAAAAATACAGATATTAACTAAATCGATTTTAGGACGTTATTACGACTAAGAAATTTCGTTAATAGCTGTCGTGAAGATAAATCAATATCCGAAACTAAGTTATTGAATAGTTGCTTTTTGTGGTTTATTTATTAAATAGTAGAGAATAATGATTTTCTTATTACACTTTAACCCTAATCAAGGCCAGTGCTTCATAATGGAATGATTTATTTAATTAGCGACGCCCGAAAAGGATGCCATGAGCCTAGCAATCAAAATTATCCTGATTATTTTAGTTTTGTTTTTTTGTTTTCGTGAATATGCTGCGATGTCTAAGAAGTCATGTGAATGGAAGTTGAGAATGAAAGATGAATGGTTAAATGAGATAGTCTGGATGGTGTGTCTCATTCTATGCCTTTTGTTTTTTTGGGGAATGCTTTATGTTTCCTCAATGGTGATATATGAATTGGTTATTATTGGTGAGAAGTTTCATTTTCGATACGGCAATAATCTATTGCCTCCCAGTACTTATTGTCTTTTATTTATATAAGAACAAAAAATAGTGTTCAAAAGAGTATTGCACGTACGCATGCTACCACTGCACATCCCGGCGCGCGAATGTCATTCCAGCGTTCATTTTAATGGGGGCTGTGAGATATCTTTTTTTGGGCTAGATTTGATGCACTTGTTGGAACTAAAGTTGCGTACATTACTCCTTGATTAAGGAGCGCTTTACTACCGCCCGGTTGAATTCTGCAATTTTGTGTAGATACCCCTCGGACTGTTCATGAGAAAAGACTTTATACTTCGAACCAGGTTGGATTGGATAAAGTGAAAACGACTGGCCTGCCAATGATGGCATCTCGCCCAGCCGCCTTCAGGAAGATCACCGTTGTGCTCGCCCGGTAATTTTTTGGCGCGTATCCTCATTGAGAATTTCGCGCAGCTGCATGAACAAGGGATGCGTGCTGGTGTACTCCTGACCATAAGTAAGATTAAATGCATAATTGAAGTCTGGCGGATTAATCCCCTGGTTGTGCTGGAGGATCGTTTCGAGTTTGTCGAGTGCCTTGACGGCTCTGGCTTCCGGTGAAGCGGCACATTCGTATTCCTGCCAGAGTGACAGAATTTCCTCCCGTTGTTTTTCACCAAGCGCACGAGTGAGATGCAACAGCGCGTCTTTCTCCTGTTCTCCCTTATCCGGGTGCAGATCCCGCTCGACAGCGGGAATATCACCATGGATTGCTTCTCCCAGATCGTGAACGAGACACATCTTGAGAACTCTGAGCATATCTACCCCTGCTAATTCATCCTCAAAGATCATGGCCATCAGGCTCAGGCGCCACGAGTGCTCGGCCGTGCTCTCCGTTCTACCAGTAGAGGTATGCGCACTACGAAGCACACTTTTGAGTTTTTCTGCCTCCTGAAGGAAGATCAAACGCTCTTTAATTTTTACGATATCCATGTCTTGCCCATACCGGTCGTTGAGGATGGATATTCTATAGCCAGAGTGTTCCCGCGTGAAACAACTTGTCATGTTCGAGAGAAGCACAGATGAACGACATAGAGCGACCGCTTTGGGTGAGAAACTGACATTGTAGTGGCCTATCTTTCCTGTTTTTTTGCTCTGGTTCTTGCTCTAACGAGAGATTGTAGTGTCGTTTGTACATCAGAATCGGATATCATTATCTACTATTCAGGGCGCTTTGGCTGAGTTTGAGAGTTCATCCCCTCAATAAAGACTGCTTTTGAGGGCTAAAATAAATTACAATGTTCGATTGTTGAAATGTTGAGTTAATTAAAAGTATACTTTACTTGTGGGGTCATATGTATCGTAGCGGCTTTCCAAAAACACTGAGGTATAATAGCGACTTGCTGATAGTGTTATATCTCCTTTTAAAGTTGAAGAATGTAAAGGCGGTAGCGGCTCAACTTCACCTTACCCCACCAGCAGTCAGTCAGAAATTATCACGACTAAGGGAAATCTTTAACGATCCTTTGTTGGTACGAAGTAAAAAAGGGATGATTTTAACAACCCTAAGTGAAGTTCTTCTTCCAAGTCTTGAAAGTATTGTGCTGAAAATTGAAAGTTTCTACAACATCAGCGAATACTACAACAATACAATTATTCCATTAAAAAGAGAGTATGTGCTATCGGTTAATGCGGATACTCATTTTTACGAGGATATTGGGTTTCTTGATGCCTGTGTGCAAGAATCAGGTGGCGATCTCGATGTCTCTTTCTCTATCTTGTTGAGGGATGATAATTCCATTCATGATTTACTTTCAGCGAAACTTGATTTTTATTTTGGCAATGTGAATGTATTGGAAGATAATTTAACGCGTATAAAGGTAAGCGACCTGGAATACTCATTCGCGGTAGGGAAGCATCATCCTCTTGCAGGGAAGAAAATAAAACTATCGTCAATTGATGAATTAAATGAGTTTAAATACATAGCCTTGTTAAGTTTACCGGAAAAACTAGAGGAAAAGTATAAAGATGTTTTTGGTCGTGAGCCATTTAGACCCTTCATCAAAATACAATCAATCAGAACGATTGCTGACTTTTTGAATCGAAGTGATTACTTTTCTTTTTTAACCGTCCGTTCAATAAATAAGCTGGGATTATCACGCGTTTATGTCGGCACTGAAAGTATATTCTTACAGCAATATTTGTACTGGCATAAAAATATGGAAAATGATAGCTTTCATAGATATTTGAGAAATTCTTTTATTGAAACTTTATCAAAGAAAGATGTATGACATTAACTACGTAATGTCGGCAAGGGGGACAGGTGAATACGCACAATGTGTCGGTTGAATATTTTTCCGGCCAGATACTTATCCTTCGATTGTCCCGGTCATAACAGCCGTGGTCGTGCCGCGAACGTTGGCTCCTCCGTTCGGTTATCTATTCTTCTACACCCGGTTTACTGACCTCATACGCCTGAGTTAGCTAAAGCGCGCGAGAGCAGTAACCCATCGATATCTGTCATCTCCTTTAAGGTTCTGACCATGGTAATAAATTTGAGCAGAAAATAAACGCAGGGGAAAACCTCAAAAGACGATCTTGTTCATCAGATTCAACAAATTAGAGGTATTGCCTATCTCGATTTGTGAAGATTACGGATAACAATACGTAAATAAATAAGGATGTTGTATATGAATTTCAGGCCATAAGAATCCTTGTAGAAAATTTGCTCCGCAACGAGTTGCGACTCTCTGTTGCTGGATATTTTCAATACCTTCTACTGTTACATTTTGAGTTAGCGTATGGCAATCGTATATAAATTGCCGTAAGTGTTCGGGCGTTTCGCTGAGAGTCCAGAACGCATGTTTATCGATTTTAATCCCATCAAATTTAAAAAGAAGTGAAGAAACGTCATCAAATAACGCTGGCGCAATGTCATCCAGCCAGATGGGGATATCGTTAGCACGAATCAGGTTTAGGTTGTGATTTAACACACGTGCCGCCGAGGGAGAAAGGCGACTAATATTTTCCGGATCCTGTAGTTCAATAATTATGTTGTTATGTAGTTCTGGCAGAAGCTGTTCTATAGCAAACATATCGCTTAATAAGGCAACGGGTAAGTTTAAATAATAACGAGAATAATCATTTCGCTGTTTGATTATATTTAACTGCTGTACCAATAGGGTTTGATGTGAGGCGGAACTCAGCGACGAAAAAAATGTCTCGCAATCCTGAGCAGGTAAAGGACCACTCAGGACTTCATAACCGTGAATTATCCGTTTTGTGACAGAATAAATTGGTTGTAAACGTAGCATTACGTGCATCATGTTCTCTTATCAGCAGCGCACTTAAAAGCTGCGGTTGCCTTTAACGATATTGCCATCATCATCAATCAATTCAAATGTAGCTCGCTTTGGCTCACCTAAGGAAACAATATCTGCATTGATTATTTTGGCGCTAAAGGGTGATAGCATTCCCGGATCAATTGTTTGCATGCTCTTTTCTCCTACCAGACTTAATGAGCGATAGGTTGCAAAATATGGCGTTGGATTACTTATCTTTATTGCCAGTCTACCCGGCATTCTTTGTGGCTCTATCTTTTGTTCTTCAACGACTTTATCTGGTGAAGGAGACAAGTTTTCCGGGCGGAAAAACAGTTTAAGCTGCAAACGAACCGCAACTTTTACCGCTGATAAACTGGCTGGTAGTTTCGTCTCTACTGGCGAGATTTCATACATATTCAGCCAGTATAATGATTCGCGATCGGTTGCCTGAGGTATGTGAGTGGCCAGTAGTCGGAGATTTTTTTTCTCTTGTGGTTCCAGACGAAAAACGGCAGGTAAAGGAATTACTGGAACGTTGTCTACCGTTTCCGGCGTATTTTTCAAGTCACCATTATCCACCCACGTTTGTACGATCACCGGATAACTATTATTGTTAGCCAGCAGTAACGAGCGTTCTCGATCAGACGCTGAAAACACCACTCGAGAGGACTCGATGGTCATCCCTGCCTGACAGACATTGCCGAGTAACAGGAGGTGCAGAAGATATATTCTTAGCTTTTTCATTATTGTACCTGGATGATCACCTGTGCTGTTGCATTAAACTTACCCGGCGTAATGGTTTTCCCCGGTAAAGCCTTAAACGTGGCGTTTATTGTTTTTGTGTAGGTTGTAACTCCATTCACCACTGAACCTGCGGAAGCATCATCCAGCACCGGATACCATCCGACCGCATTGCCACCTAATACCGCTCCGCTGAGCGTGCTGAGGAGATTCAGCGGCGAGCCGTTGGCTCGGGTAAACTGGATGCCCACACCGGTAGCGATATTTGGAGAAGAGTTGTAATTATCGGAAAGGAGATAACTGACGCCGGAACCTGCCGTACCAAAGCCTTCCGAAACAGCGGCAGCGGCGTTAGCTGGATTGACCAGAATTCCCATCGCGGTCTGATTTGCGGCAACACCGCTGACAAAGGCACCAACACCCGTATTGGCTGGACTTCCCGTTTGACAGTTAAAACGGATAGCTATAGGTTTCTGCCGTGTTACGCCCGACGAAAGTTCTGAAACAGAAATTGTCGGAAAAACGACAGTTGGCGTCACGTTTGTCACCGAACAGGTCGCTGAACGACGGATATATATACGGTTATACAAATTTACAGCGCCGGGCCAGGCATTATACCAACCACTATATTGTGAGTTTGAGTCGCTGCCGATGGTCAGACCGGATGAAAAGCCTCCTCCCTGGAATGCAATGTAGGTGGCTGGCTGTGAATGTGGGTAAATACCTGTAAATACCGCTCCCGCGCTTCTGTCGAGTCGAAAGAGCTCAATCCTGGTGTCACTGAAGTCTTTGGCTTTTACCAAAATCCAGCCCAAAGAATCACGATCGAGATTAGTTAGCGGTCTGGATTTCCAGTAACGGCTGTAATATTCACCGGTCACCATATTGGTTGCACGTAGTGCCATTCCGCTGGCATAGGTTTGATAGCTTTCCGGTAACCCGTTGCTTGCACCGACTTCGACTTGTCCACCATATGTTGAGTCACCGTTAGTGGCATAGTATTCATACAACTTGCCGTCTTCGCTGGCAGTACAACGAAATAGAATTTGGTCGCTGTTGTAGGACTGAGCGCCGGATTGCAAGACGTTGACAACGCCGGAAGCGATCAAAGTCCCATTTGGTTGAAAAGTACTGTTATTAATATTTATTACCGTGGGTAATGTCCCTGCAGAACCCGATGAATCGGTAGCTCCATCCCAGTTCGCCGCCGTGCCTTTTCCTGGCTCGGTGTAATAATTAGAGCTTGAGTTAGTATTAGTCGTAGTGATTCGATAGCAGGCGGCCCATGTAGGCTCAACCAGCAGCAACGCAAACAGCATCAGAAACGCCACAGATATTCTATTATTCATGATTTATTTCCCATCAGATACTGATGCATGGCAGGTCGAGTCTGTAAAGGGACTGCGATATATCGGTGTCCTGTAAGTCATACTTTAAGAGACATTGTTCGGATGGCGATTCACCCCATTTCACACGCAGCGTTCCTTTTTTCTTTGGTGCGCGGGCATACACCTGATTTCCCTGGCCGACGAGACCAATAACAGTGTCTTTACTGTCATAAACATCCGCCCCTAACGGGAGACTTCCTTCAGCTTTTCGCTGGATCTTGATTAACAGGGGATATCCGACCAATGTTCTGAAGCGCACCTTGACGACTGCTCCGGCATAAGGTGCTACGCGTTGCTGGTTTTCGGCCAACTCCGCGCTCTGGTTTTTTATACCTTTGGCGTCGAGGCCGATATCGTTGTACCGATAAGGCACCAACGAAGGGACAATGGCATATCCAAAGTTGTTAATTTTTGCCCCCATACCGTTTTGAACCTCTGCGCCATCTACACCTTCAGCTTCGATAACACCAAAAGTATCGCCAAGGTAGGGACCAAGTGTAACGCCACCAGAATGGGCAACCAGAGCACCACGTAAGCTTGCCCCCCCTTGGGTGTAATCACGACTATGTGATGCGCTACCGTTAACTGTGACCCAAGGCAATTGTTGGGTGACGTTTGCGCCTACGGTAGTGCCGGTTCCTGCGTTGTCATAAGCCCCATTCACGGTGTAACTAAGTGCTTGATTTTCTCCCAGCGTCCCAGTGAGTGAACTTTGATAAAAGGTGCTGCTATCGTCTCCGGATTGGTGGCTTACGCCAGTGGTCAGAATAGGCGAACGAGAACCTTCACCAAACGGGACCGTGATTGAAAACATCAGGGTGTTTTGCGTACGACCAGAATAACCAGAAGCATTATTGCTATAGCCTTGTGAAGACTGCACGCCATAACGAGTGCTGCCGGTTTGCTGCCTGCTCAACGAGAGGTTATAACTGACTGAACCCCAGCTATTGGAGTATCCCATCTGATACTGCGTGTCGCGGCTACGACGGTCACGATAATCGCTGGTTGAACCAGAAACGTAGAGTTGCCCGTAGCTGGATAGCCCCTGACTTATTGTCAGTACGAACTGATTTTTCTGTTGATAGGTGCTGGAATTCCATGTGCCGTTGCGATCGTGCGCATCGCGCAAACCTAGTACATCGCCGAGATCGCGGTAGCCATCGGTCGAGTATCGATAGCCCGCCAACGCGACAGTAGTTGCCGTCGGAGAAAATGTACGACTATAGGTGGCTCCCAGACGCCAGCCATTAAGGTTTTCACCCAGAATATCCGCTCGCGAATAAACGGCATTCAAACCCAGCGCCCCTAACTGATTAGTGAAGACAAAACCGCCCAGCAAAGACTGATACCCCTGCGAAATTCGTACACCACTATTCGCCGTTATGGCATTGCTTAAGCCAGTTTGCCACGTCAGATCGGTGAAATTTGCGTCACTGTCGCCAATGTCCCGTACCTGCCCGGCAGAGAAATTCACATGGGAACGTCCAGGCCGCATGGAGTTTGGCACGGCAGAAAATGGTACGGTAAATGACGAAATACGCCCATCGGCTTCCTGAATTTCAACAACTAAATCCCCTTCATAACTGGTGGGGTAAAGGTCATCAATGACAAATGCTCCCGGCGTCACGGTGGTTTGATAAATTTTATTGCCTGATTGAGACACAGTGACTTTTGCTGCAGTAGATGCAATACCGCGAATTGTTGGTGCATAGCCTCGTTGAGATTCCGGCAACATACGATCGTCCGTTTCCAACTGGAGTCCGCGAAATCCAATACTGCTAAACAGATTGCCAGAGGTATAACTGTCGCCCAGTGTCAGTTGACTGCGCAAGGCCATGATAGGTCTCTGAACATAAGTTCGTAGTGGTGTCCAGTGGTTGCTGCCTGGACCTGAATCGCTAGAATAACGGTTATAGTTTGCCTGGTGGCGGAATTGCCACAACCCCAGGTTTAACCCGGCGTTGAGGCCTAAATAAGTAGATTCTGACGTCTGACCAGACGTATCAGTGCGATAGTAGTTCGTATCATAATTCGCAAACGCGACTGTTTCTCCCGCAGACAAATCGCCTGCAGAAACTTTGCCACGAGGGGTACGCACCATGAGTGCCTGAGGAATAAATAAATCCAGTCGTAACCTCGCAAAGTCAAAATGGTTTGACGAATCTTTAATCTGACTTTCCAGCGTTGCACATTGCGCCGTATGATCTACTGGCGTAATACTCTGTGGGTCGACGCCACCTTTGGTTAACAGTTCTTGCGATAGGCAAGGAGATACCTTTCCCTGAGCATTGGGCGCAAAAACGAGCGATTCTCGGGAATAGAAATTACCGTTAATAAAAATATCGACCTGATACGTACCAGCGGCAACGCTATTTGCATGGTTAAACCGCGCAATGATCTGTTGGTCTTTTGCGTTACCAAGCAGCATGGCATCATCAAACTGATATTGGTTTTCAGCCTCCAGTTGAGTTTCGGAAAACGCAAAAGATGGACATAAAATTAGAGCGATGAGTAAGCATTTGATAGGAATTCTCCGCCCCGAAATAAGACGGAAATAAACCTGACTACTTGGTACATTGCTATGCAAAGTTTTAGCTTCTGGAATGTACAGCATCCATTCCTCCAGTAATTGAATAAACTCTGCACTCAGAGTTGAAAAGTTAGTTTTTGAGTGGAGCTTCAGCACTCGTATGACCACCGTAGTCATTCACCAAAGTAAATTTAACTTTCAACGGTTTTGAAGAAAGCCGGCTATTTTTAGCGACCCAAAGCATTTGAGTTTTGGGAGCAACCATACTGGCAGGAAAAGCAATTTTCTGTGTACCAGCAATAACGTCTGCACTAATGAAAGAGGCATAATAACCTGAATCATTAATCACGGTGAGCTGTACATTTCCACGTTCTTCTTTAACGGAAAAATGAATCTGATTCACCACGTCATCAACACTGCCAATGATCGTTTTTGGTCTGTAAAATATTTTATTTCTGTTTCTCAGAACGACGACCATTTGGTTTTGTGCTTTGGCCATATTCTTCGGTGGAATTTGCACAAAGTTAAGATAAAAAACAGATTCGCGATCTTGAGGTAGATTCTTTCCAGTAAAAAAAAGGCGCACCGATTGACCTGTTCTGGGTTCAATACGAAATAAAGCGGGCACCGCCATAAAAGGGCCATCGGCATTATCTGGGGTAGATGCTGGATTATTTTTATCTGACCAGATTTGCATTATATAGGGAATGTTATCATTATTAGTAAATTGTAAGGTTTCAGATTGAGCATCCCCTGGATAAATGACCCTGGTGTTGAGCATTACCACACTAGCCATTACTGGCGTGGTTACTGTTAAAACTAATGCAGCCCACAATAGCGCGTTGAGGATTTTTCTTGGCATTATAATTTCTCGTGTATAAATACCCCTTCCATAAACTGGAAGGGGATTGGTGCTTATTGGTAAGACACAGCGTACTGTACGCTTCCCAGAACTGAGCCAGCGGTAGCAACGCCTTCGGCATAGTATTCAACTGCAAAGTCATAGGATGCTGAAGTTGCGTTAGCTGCAAGGTTTAAGCCAGGAGAGCCAGTTTGACCTGTCAGATCTAACGGTGTAGTTGGGTTTGCAGGATCAACCAGTTGTAATGAAACATTCGTTGCGCTACCGGAGTTTCCCATACGACCATTACTGGTCAGGTTATTTCCGACAAATACCGTTTTGATCGCGGTTGCAGAGGTGGTAGCTGTACAACCACTCAGAGAAACAGCGAAAGGCGTTTGGCCCGCGGTCTGACCGGAAGCAGCCAGGGCAGATTTAGGCACCGTAGGCAAAAGAACCAGCGGTGAAGAGGCATTGCCGTTAATACTAACAACGCACGTTTGATCGGCTACTTCACCCTGAAAACGAATAGTGTTATCCGCCACTGCTGAAGCCGAGATAGCAACAGTACAAATGAGAGCTAGCGTCATTCTTTTCATATTTAATTTTCCTTATTTCTGAATCAAGCATATAACAATGTTATTTGCCAATATATAACTACACTTTTACGTCTCTCTCATTAATGCAATGTCTTAATTAAAGAGCCAGCAAAATCCGTTATTGAAATGGGTAACTGTATGTTTATTAAGGTGTTTAATGAAACTACATGATCAATATTTGTATTCGATATATTTTTAACTGCAACGCCTCCTATTCAATCAGGTTCTCACCAACAAGTATCTTATATAACTCACTAATTGACCTGACGTTAAATTTTGCATAAATATTAGAACGATGCGTCGATACCGTCTTTACGCTGATAAATAGTAAGTCGGAAATTTCTGAGCTACTTCTTCCTTTCATTATTAGCTTCAGGATTTCACTCTCTCGACTTGAAAGTGAAAGGTAATGAAGCGCATTCTTTTCTTTCCTTCTATAGCTTTCATTCGATTCTTTTGCTAACAATATGTTAAGTTCGTGATTTATAATGCTTGAGTAGATCTCTACTGGATCATTTCTTTTTAGTACAATATCGCAGAAGGTATTATAAAAATAAGCATTATGCTTATAGTCCCAGTGACTGCATATCGCCACAGTTTTTACAGTTCGATGAAGCTTTGCTATTTTCTCAATTACCCTAATTTTTTCCGAAAAAAAACGGCATCAAAATCAAATATGATCAATGAACTGTTTTCATTTTTCAATAGGCTCCTGAAAACCTCATTCAGGTCTATGACATCTGTAAGAATAAAGTTTACCTTCTGATAAGTTGGAAGCTTCCTGATTTCTGATAGTAGATTACTCAGCGCAAATTTCAGGAGATTATCTTCACTAAACACGATGAAATTAATGTTCAAATTTGACAAATAATGCGTCCTATCACCAGTTATCGGTAATGTCATTAATATCCTCACTTTGTATATGTAATTATCTTATTTTGATTAAGTCTGCGTATATAAGAAAATACCCATTTGAACTAGGAATCATCTCATCCACCAGGATGAGATGTATAAAGTTCTTGTTATGTAGTCTATGTTGAGCCAGGAACCAGTAGGCTTTTATAAAATGGTTTTATCCTAAAATCAATGCAATGCTAAATCAGAGGCCTTTTGTATACTCCAGATAAACTCAGACAGAACCTATGCTATTTAATGATGAACATGCTCTTTAATGAGTATATT
Organism: Citrobacter sp. Cu096; assembly: GCF_030332285.1. Taxonomy (NCBI): domain Bacteria; kingdom Pseudomonadati; phylum Pseudomonadota; class Gammaproteobacteria; order Enterobacterales; family Enterobacteriaceae; genus Citrobacter; species Citrobacter sp. Cu096. Next base: position 1,732,005 of record NZ_JAOWID010000030.1, on the reverse strand, counting down.
CTTTGTGACAGTTGTCGACTTTTTTCTGTAGCAGACGCCTATCTATGTTCCAGTATTCATCTCGTAACGCCCATTAAAACTCTTTGGTTCAGCGCCTCAACGGTTCTGCTAGTTGTCGGATAACCAAAAAACAACGCTATAACTACTGATTACCCAGATAATTCTTAATAGATTACCCACACTCAGGCCAGCCACTTAATATAATGATTGTTATTTAACACATTTATAACAAAATACTTCTAACTACGTTAGAAGAGGTTGCAACATTGACTAATAGCAGATGCTCTATTGCAAATTCTTTGTGGTGTGGTTCCATTTCCCCACGCCAGAGGAGCAGTTATATACGACGGCAATCGACGCATCTGTGTTCCTGTGTAATCGTCTTTACTTCGGTCTTTTCATGTCATCACTGTTTACATTATCTATAAAAAGTGACAGTTAGAGATAGTGCGTTTACGACAGAGATCATGGATATAAAATCCAATATTCGAATCTCGCGACGAATACTCATTCATATCGCACCGTGTTAACCAGTGGGAAGCTGGCTAACTATTGTTCTCATAACTCGTATTGCGCCTAATGTGTAACTATTTTGCTGTTAAGCCGCGAAGTACAAAAGTGTTAAATCCTAAATAATGCATAGAAATTTCGTTACGCAATAAATATTACATTTTAAATGAAGTTAGTGAAAGTTATTTTTTCTAACTGAGGGGATAAGGATTATTTATTTCATCATAATTTTTACTGTTATATTAATGAAAATGTTTTATAAGAAAATAACTTTTACAATGGTCTAACCACGTCATAAATTAACAATCTAAACTCCTCCTGAGTTTTTATTAAGTTCAGATAATATGGAAGAAACATTTACTCGGTGTCAACTTATCCAGTAATTCGCTCGAAAATTATCATTTGTATTTTTATAACAACCTTTCTGTGATTACATGTTCATTATCCAACATACTGAACTATAAGGTGACAATAATTATTACTGTGATGAGACAAGCTCAATACCAACCACGGGTTCATCTGTTACCGCCAACGTGCTCTGTGATCCTTCTCACGTAATGTAAATTTAGCTTCAGGCGCTCCAGTTACACTCATCCGATGCTTCAAAAAATATAATTTTTTTATAAGGTTAGACCGTTATATAAGAAAGCGCCCAGAACAAATGGGTGTTTTCTTATATATAAGACAATAACAATAAAAGATAATAACAAAAATAAAATAGGGATATTTAATAACGTTATTATAAACAATAACCGAAGACATAACTCATTGATATAAAAACTAACCTGGCATTTTTTTAAGAATAGCGCCATGAGACAGGATGCAGGCAATTCATATATCCGAAATATAGAAACCTTTTATTCATCAAATGGTGAATTTTAAGAGTTACATTTTTACAACATTTAATTCCTTCCGGGAGATGACTGAACATATGAACATTTCACGTATGCGCAACATTAACTCAGTAATATTTAATAAAAAACTGCTTGCCAGTTTGATTACTCTTTTTGTTAGTCCGGCCTATGCTGCAGGAGCATGTGACTATATCTCACCAGTGGCTCCTGTTCCTGGAGTAACCTGTTCATTAGTCGATGACTGGAGGAATATTAATATTAACAATGATATTCTTAAAAGTGATAACCTTGCCCCTGCTTATCATTTTGAGTCTTACCATGCCGATAACATTACTTACAAAACAGTTATTAATCTGGAAGATGGGAAAACAATTACGTCAGATGTTACAGGCATTATGGCTTTAGGGTTTCCTTTGGCGTCATATGACTCTCATGGAGAGCCATATGTAAATGCAGAGCAAATTGAAATTAATGTTTCAGGGAATATATATACTGGTAGATCCACCGATATTGATGGTTCTGCACCACAAGAACCAATTGTAGGGCCTTCTGGCTCTATGATCTTTGCCGAGAATAATATTCGAGAGACACAACATTCGGGTATTTATATGGCGGGGGCTTCTGGTATGCTCTTAGGTTTGGGTGTTGTACATCAGAACGTAGATAGTCAGATTATCAATAAAAGCGCCAGCAAGGATACTGCGGCTGTTTATATTAAGGCTCTCGAATCCCGCGTTACAACCTCCGGTATTATTCGTTCTCAGGTTGGCGATGCAGTACGACTACAAGATACAGGCCCCGTTTATAATTATAGCAGCGGGGGATATGTCATTCACGACCCAGAAAATATTTTTGACGTTAAACTTCAGGCTGGTAGCGTCGTTGAGGGGGGAGCTGAAGGGGCTGGTCTGAAAATTATCGGTGGCGCTACCTCTAATATTATTATTGATGCAGGTGCAACATTGGGGGCTCTATCAGACATTGCTATTAGCGCTGATGGTTATGAACATTATGGTTATAATGATTATGGTGAATTTGTATCGCGTCATTATACGGGCGCGGAGACAAACATCACGAATGCAGGAAGTCTGAATGGTGTTATTCAACTGACTAGCGGAAAAGATACCTTCATTAATGAAGTGACTGGTGTCTGGAATGTTAGAGAGTGGTCAGATTCTGATCGTGATGGCATCAGGGATACCATTGCACCTGTGGCAACAAGTGACTTTGGTGGTGGAACAACAGAGTTAATCAATCGTGGACAAATTATACTGGCGGCCAACAGTGATGGAACCCCTAACGATGCACTCTTTCAAAATCTGAATACATTTAAAAACCAGGGTCGATTGACATTGGCCAACGGTGTTGCAGGCGATCGGTTCATAATTGGAGGTGATTACATTGGCGATCAAGGTGTAATTGAACTTGATACTCATCTTGGAAGCGACGACTCTCCGTCAGACAGAGTGATTATTAATGGCTCGACATCAGGTCAAACCTATCTATCGGTTAATAATATTGGCGGGAAAGGTGCTCAGACAGTTGAAGGCATCAAGGTTATTGAAGTCCAGGGGGCCTCATTAGGTGAATTTGTACAGCAAGGCCGTATTGTCGGTGGGGCATACGAGTACTATCTGCATAAAAATGGTGTGAACGACCAAAATGGAGATTGGTACTTGCGATCGCAACTTCCTGCAATAATACCGCCGACTACGGACCCAGTACCACCTATTACTGACCCAGTACCGCCAACTACTGACCCAGTACCACTTACCCCTATTAACAGGCCCGAACCTGGCAGTTATATGTTTAATCATATGGCAACAAATACTCTCTTTTTGCTACGTCTACACGACCGCTCAGGGGAGACTCAATATACAGATATCCTGACAGGAGAGGACAAAGTAACCAGTTTGTGGTTACGCCAAACTGGTGGACACAACCGAGCCAGTGACAACAGCCAGCAGTTGAAAAATCAGGGGAATCGCTATGTTACTCAGATTGGGGGAGATATCGCTCAATGGAGTAGCGATGGCCTGGATCGCTGGCATCTCGGCCTGATGTCGGGATATGCGAGACAAAATAGCAATACAGTATCTGAATACTCTGAATATACATCCAGCGGCTCCGTTGAAGGGTACAGTGTGGGTCTTTACGGTACGTGGTATGCCAATAATAAGGATAAAACAGGTAGCTATATTGATACATGGGCACTTTATAACTGGTTTGATAACGAGGTAAAAGGTGAGCAACTCGCAACGGAAAAATACAAATCCCGTGGGATAACTACCTCACTTGAAGCGGGCTATACTTACAAGCTAGGAGAAAGATACAGTAATGGTGATAAATACTTTCTTCAGCCCAAAATTCAGCTTGTGTGGATGAATGTCAGAGCTGACGAGCACACAGAGCGCAACGGTTCGCGAATCTCATTTGAAGGCGATGGTAATATTCAGAGCAGAGTTGGTGTCCGGGCTTATATCAATGGTCACAACACGATTGATAACGGGAAAGATCGCCAATTCCAGCCGTTTGTTGAAACGAACTGGATCCATAACACCCGAGCTTTTGGTGTAACTGTCAATAACGACTATAACAATATTGATGGAACTAAAAACATTGCTGAATTGAAGGTGGGGGTCGAAGGACAACTGTCCAAAAACGTGGATTTGTGGGGCAATGTGGCACAACAGCTGGGAGATAATGGTTACAGCGACACCCAGGCTATGTTGAGCCTTAAATACCGTTTCTGACCACAAAGGAAATCAGTCAAGCTTGTTATAGTTGACTGATTTCATGATTAACCTATTGATATTGCTACATGCATCTCAGATTGTACAACAGGAACAACTATGCAACCTCGGGTTTTAATTGTTACAACTGAAGCTCCTGATATATTTTTCAGTGGCCTTAGCTTCTTTAATCAAGAGTTTTGGGCGGAGTTAAAACGTCGCAACTATCCTTTTAAAGTTTTATATCTGAATAACCAAAAAACACGACCATCCCAATTGGCTGACTATGAGGTAATAGTTGAGCCTGCTTTACCTTTTGATTCATCGTTTGAGTCTCTTGTATTAAACGTAGCATGGAGTACATCACAGAAAATCGCTCCAATTTTGAAGGAATTCAATCCAGATGTTATCTCTGTACACGAGAATACTCCATTGCTTCCGTTCTATTTCGAATTGGAACGTGTTCAGTTCACTCTGCATTCAAGCTATATAGGCATGCAGCATTATCTAACCCGGACGCAAAAAGGTATGCAGAATTATTGGGAACAACGAATCGCCGTCAGGCAAAGTGGTGCTCTCATATTGCATAGTAATTGGGCTCATCGTTCAGTTATTGATTTTGTATCCGCTGATAGTATTACACCCAATATCTTTCCTATCGGCGTTGACTTCACTCACTACCCGACAAAGAAAATACATCATCCTGAAGGGAAGATTGTCATTAGCTTTTTTGGACGTTTTACTGATATTGTTAAAAACTTTTATGTTTTTCGCGATGCTATCAACACATTACCTTCGTCATATCGAAATCGCGTGGAAGCAAGAGTCTATGGCCCTGAAAAAATCCCTGATTATCTGGTAAATGAGGGGTTTAAAGGACTGACATTCGTTCAGGGAGAAGATAAAAAACAAGCGCTGGCTGAAACTGATATTGTCGTTTTCCCAAGTATACAAGAAAGCTACGGAATAGTGGGGCTGGAAGCATTACTATCAAACTGCGCGCTTATCGCTACACCAGGGTTAGGTATGGATAGCTATATGAAATCTGAATATAGCTGTGAACCAACGGTTTCCGCGATACAGAATAAGATTATAGGCTATTTATCAAATGTGAAAAAACTGCGTAGCGATCAAGCTGAGAATACTTTTCGAAATAGCGTCAACCGCTCTGAGTTTACTCTTGGGAAAATGACTGAGTCGTATATAAAAGTCTGGAAGGAACTGTATGAAAAAAATTTAGCATCATCATTCGGCAATAAATAGCAAGTTGATAATCACAAAGATGAGAAAAAGTTGTACCCAATACCACGACACTTTTTCTGATTATGTGTTCTTCTGAGAAAAAGATTGGCAGTGACGGTAAGGTAGCTAAATTTCCAGCAACCACCGCATTGAGCGGCATTGATGATTACGAGTTAGAATCAGTCTTGCATCGGGGAAGTCTGCAGAAAGAAGAAAATTTCTGAGCCCACTTTCTACATCTATGGACTCCCCGTTTTGTACGTACAGAATTTTGTTTTGCGTTGTAGCTTTCATCTATCCGGCCAGGAAGATCACTTTTCGCATTTACTTTTCGTAAAAATGAGGTGAGTGGCATATCGGATAAAATGCTCTGCTTATGTGCAGGAGGGGAAAACAAGCTCCCTGTGCAACCCCCCGCATCTAACTCTCAGAAATGAGAGGCCGATCCTCTGAGCAGGACTTTTGTCCTCAATCCTCTTCAAACGTCTGGTTACAATCCCTGCATATCTCCAATACTCATAATTCAGGAATTGTTATGACTGCACATATTAATGCTAAAGCGGGTGATTTTGCGCCAACCGTGATTATGCCGGGCGATCCGCTGCGCGCTAAATTTATTGCCGAAAATTATCTTATGGATTACCGCGAAGTTACCAACGTGCGCAATATGCTGGGCTATACCGGTCTTTATTTTGGGCAACCTGTTTCGGTGATGGGACACGGCATGGGTATTCCGTCTATGACGCTATACGCCCATGAGTTGGTACATGATTTTGATGTGAAGAGAATTATTCGCGTTGGTAGCCTGGGGGCAACACAACAGCATGTAAAAATGCGCGACATTATCCTGGCTCTTGCTGCCGGAACGGACTCTGTCACAAATTTAAAACGTAGCGCGGGCTACACGATGGCGACATCCGCTCACTTCCCATTACTACAACAAGCGTGGATGCTGGCGCAGAAGGCCGGGATTGACATTAAAGTCGGCAATATTTTTAGTGGCGATCTTTATTACGATCCTGACGAAAACCTCATTCCGGCACTGGAAAAGTTTGGTGTACTGGGTGTGGATATGGAAGTGGCCGGCTTATACGCCTTAGCACACCAATTTAATATTGAAGCACTGGCTATTTTAACGGTGTCCGATCATTGCCTGACAGGCGAAGAAACCACGGCAGAGGAACGACAATTAACCTTTAAAAATATGATTGAGCTGGCGCTAAATACAGCCGTTACGGCTTAGCATAGGCTTTTAATTGAACCAATCAGGGATGTCATTATATGAAGAATAAAATAGCGCTTACACTGATTAGTTTTCTGGCAAATTTTATTATGGCGGGGTTTGCCAGTCAGTTTGGAATGCTGATTGAACCGATTGCGGTACGTTACAGTGCTGATGTGAATACCGTTGCTTCGATATTTTCGCTGCTTAACGGTGGGGCGTTAGCTGGGACCATTGCTGCCTTTTTCCTGATAGAAAAAATTGGCGTCAAGCGAATGACGTTTATTATCTATTCGATAGTGTTCCTTTGCGCTCTGGCAATGCACTTAAGCCCTGGCTTATGGCCGGTGATGGTCGCCATGACTCTGGTGGGATTCTGCGGTGGGATTGGTCTGTGCGTGGCGGGAACGATTGTCGTTTCGGTGTGGCAGGATCGCATTCAAAGTACGATGCTGGTGGTGCAAGACGCCACCTTTAACGTCGCAGGCGTGGTTTTCCCGCTGATCACCACCTTCGCCCTGACGCACAATATGTCATGGAGTTACAGCTATCTGAGCGTTGGCATGGTGGCCTTACTTACGTTAGGTGTTGTGGCGCTCACTCGTTTTACTGCCTGTGAAACCGCACCTGCGGAGGATCGGACAGACGCGGTGAAATCTGAGTGGAACCCAGGGATTATCAGCGGAGGAATTGGTCTGTTCTTAGGTATGTTGGCGTTGTATACCTTCCTGACCTGGGCACCATTATTTGTGAAGAACAAATTTGGCATTCCTTTTGAAGAAGCTGGCAATATTATTACGCAATACTGGGGAGCGGCGTTGGTTGGGGCGCTAGTATCAACTGTCATTGTTTCTCGTGTAAGGATACATTATTTCCTGTTGAGTATTATATTGCTCGCTTGCGTAATTACTACAATTATTGTATCGAAAGAAAATATCTCCGGACTTGATTATCTGGCATATAGTTACGGATTTGTTTGTGCGGCGCTGTATAACTCCTTTATCGCCTATGGAGTTTCATTTGTGAAGCGCGCAAGTAGTCAGAACGTTTCTTATATTTTAATTAGCGGTAGCGCCGGGGCCATGTTTAGTCCAGCGATCAGTGCGTTAATGGAAAAAACAATGGGATTGCAGAAAATCATGTACGCAATACCAGTATTATATTTAATTATCTTTATCATGTTGATAGGTACATTAAGACTTAAACGTAACAAAGTGCAGTAATAACTCTTACCTCTCTAATTAGATAGTCAGTCGCCACACCATTTATTTGGTGGGGCGACACTCAACCTTGCTCAAAGGAATTGAAAATGCTGAAGAATAAATTAATGATTAAAAAAGCTGTTCTGGGCGCAGTCGTTGCTATGAGCTGTACGCAAGCGCTTGCTGCTGATTATACCGATGGCAACATCCGAAAAAATGATTTTAACTGGATGCAGATGAACTTAATGCAAAGTGTGGATGCGAAAGTGCCATATGGTATTCGTAATGACACTTATCTGGAACTGGAGTTTGGGGCACGTTCCGGAATTATCGATCTGTATGGTTATGTCGATTTCTTCGATATTTTGGACCGCAAGCAGGATGACCGCCACGGCGGCGATAACTTCTTCGCCAAGATATCCCCACGGTTTTCCCTGGATGCTCTTTTTAATAAGGATTTATCCGTTGGGCCGTTTAACGAATTCTATATCGCAACGGTAAATAACATTGGCGACCGGGAGTTATTTGAGCATTATGTCGGTCTGGGCACGGATGTTAAGGTTCCGTGGTTTGGCCTTGTGGGAATGAACATCTATGCGCATTATGTGCGAGAAAACTACGGTGCGGATAATGAAGGCAAGTGGGATGGCTATATGTTCTCGACCAACTGGTCGACGCCGTTCTATACCTTTGCCAACGGCAGCTACCTGAATTATCAGGGTTACTTTGACTATCAGTTCGCCGCTAACAAGATTGCTAATCAACCGTTATACAGCAATAACGCGATTGAATGGTATAACGGCATCTACTGGCATTCAGAGCATTATGCGGTAGGTTATGGCCTTAAGTATTTCCGTAACATGGCATTGATGGAAAATCACGGTGGAGCAGGGCGCACCACCGGACTCGGTCACTATTTCAACCTCAGCTATAAATTCTGATTGTGCTGAACTGACACACTTACCCTCTTTGCGGGGATGGTGTGTCAGTCAATGATGTCATTGCCGAGGAATTTTCGTAGCCCATCCAGATCCTTAATTTCCAGTCCTTGTTTCGTGCGCGTTACCAACCCGGCATCCGTCAGGGCTTTAACCGCCCGCCGATAGACCCGATCGGTGGTACCGAATCGTTCTGCTTCCTGATATTTTTTATGGAAACCATCCATCGGTTGTTTGTTCTGATGCTGGCGATACAGGTCATACGCCACGTTATGAACGATAGGGTAGAGCATCCGGTGCAGGAAGATTTCCAGCATATCCTGATAATCAATCGCCATCGCACTGGCAAAAAATATCGCCAGTCTGGGATGTTGGTTCAGCGCTTCTTCCAGACGTTCGCAGCTACACACCGCCACGGTCAGCGGCTCTTCGGCCACGATATCGAGCTGGCAGCGATACCCGGTAAAAAACTCCATTTCACCAAACAGTTGCTCATCGCATTCCATTGCGCCAAGCTGAAAACGGCGACCATTTTCCGCACTGTAACGCAGGGAAATTCTCCCTGATTGCACCATGATAAGTCGATCGACTACCTGTCCCTGGTGATAGAGATACTCATCTTCGTGGATAATCTGCGTTTCAGAGAGTAGCTCCTGGAATATCTTCTCAATTAAGGCATCATCCTGCTGCCAGATATTGTGAAAACGACCTTTTGTGAGGGGCTTAAGCTGCATGACTCAACGTCTTAGTGTTTGCGAAAATTCTTATCACTGACTGTATGCTATCTACTGCTTAATGTCATTAAGAGCAGGTTTCGGACAATAAAAGGGCCAGCCCCATGCCGGCCCTGAGAATTTAAGGATGACTGATAAAACGAGACAAACGCTGGCGCAGGAGGCGATTTTCCTGCCGCAGTTGAACGTTCTCTTCCAGCAACGTCAACGCAACGGCTATTCCTGGCCAGTCAAGCTCCAGTTCCTGACGCAGGCGCACCGCGCGACGCATTATGGTTAGCGCATGATCGTCGAACGTTTCGTCTTCATGGGGTTCTATCACTCCTAAGCCGACAATCTCATGCAGCTCCTCTTCTGATACCCCGGTGTACAGACAAAATTCGGTAATAGTAAAGGTGACGGTGACGTTAGCCATTATGCTTTCCCCCACTCTTTGCGCGGATCAAAGGACTTTTGTGCATCCGCCAGTTGCTGCCACAGGGCGGCGCTGGTGTCGTCTGGTTTTGGCGGCATGACGATTTTGATCACTGCATACAAATCGCCAGTGTGTTTTTTACTTACCAGGCCCTTGCCCTTAATGCGTAACCGCTGCCCGGCCTGGCTACCCGCTGGAATGGTCAGCAGGATGCTCTCTTTTAGCGTAGGAACCGTTACTTTCGCGCCCAATGCGGCTTCCCATGGTGCCAGAGGAACCACCACTTCAAGATCCTGATTAACGATGTCGAACAGCGGATGCGGTGCAATATGAATTACCAGCCACAAGTCACCGTTCGGCCCACCGTTTTCACCTGGGGTGCCCTGGCCTTTAAGACGGATACGCTGACCGTTGCCGACGCCAGCCGGAATTTTCACATTCAGCGTTTTGGGAATTTCACGTTCTACCATGCCGAATGCGTTGTAGACCGGCAGGTTGTAACTGATCGTGCGGCTATGCTCAGTAAGCGTTTCTTCCAGGAACACCGCAACTTCAATTTCAATATCGTGTCCGCGGCTGGCATGACGCTGGCGCGGCTGGTGTGCATGCTGACCAAAAATGGAGGAGAAGATATCGTCGAAATCTTCGGCGCTGTAGCTTTGCCCCTCACCTTGCTGGAATTGACGGTTGAACTGTGGGTCGTTGCGATGCTGCCACAGCTGGTCGTACTCGGCACGTCGCTGTTCATCACTCAGGACTTCCCAGGCTTCAGCAACCTCTTTAAACCGGGCCTCAGCGTCAGTCTCTTTGCTGACATCAGGATGATATTTACGGGCGAGTCGACGATAGGCGGTCTTGATTGTCTTGAGATCGTCTGTCGGTTTCACGCCCATAATGGCGTAATAATCCTTTAATTCCATAGCGTTCTCTCGTGTAAATCAACACTTGAAGAAGGTGTACCCCGACAACAGGTAACACCGCTAAGTTTAGGGTAATCCTGATAACGGCGAATGCCAACCGGGAAGAAAGGATATTGGTATAAATGATGTGATTGCGCACCACCAACAGCGCTTTTTGCCAGTTGTGTGGTGCGAAAAGTGAGATTAGCGAAAGGTCAGGATTTGGTGATCAGATAGCGGACCGTATCTGCGTAGCTCTTCACAAAAGAGTTCAGGTCATCCGATTTCAGTCCTTTCGGATTGATCATATATTTACCGTTGATAAAAATGGCGGGCACACCGGTTAAATCTACAGCTTTAGCCATTTCTTGCTGTTTTGCGGTTAGTGATTTCACGGCAAAACTGTTCCATGCGGCATCATAATCACTGGCGCTGACGCCCGCGCTGATAAATACGCTACGAATATCGTCCGCTGTTTTAATGGTTTGTTTTTTCTGCACGGCATCAAAAAGCAACGGTTTAACTTTATCTTGTACATTCAACAGCATGGCGACGGACCAGGCATGCGTCATGTCTTGCCCCAACGGGCCTAAAAAGTCGACATGGTATTCGGTGAGTTTTACATCAGCAGGCAAGACTTTTTTCACGTTATCGGTGATTTCAAAAACTTCATCGTACTGATAACAGGAAGGGCAATAGAATGAGAAAAACTTCAATGCAGCTGGTGCGGAAGCGACAGGTTTTTCCAGTGAGATGAACTCTTTGCCGTCGGTAAATGATGCTGCCTGGGCGCTCATTGTAAAAAGTAACGCAATCAGGGGTAATAAATATTTTTTCATTTCCATATACTCTAAATAACATTTAACAAACAAATTTCGGCGAATGAATACACCATTCATTGCGTCTGGCTATAATACGATAATGACCTGAAAATGCGCTGACCCTTACTTTCATTTACGCATTCGTAAGTTGTGGTCATTATTTATGTGCAGTCATAGAAATACTCACGGGTATTCTTCGCAAATAGTGAATAATAACTTCCGTGATATTTCTGTGGTTATTTTTAGCAATGTTATAGTGTAATGAATAAAGGCGAAAATAGAGTCATTATCATTTCGCTTGTAAAACGTGAGTGGTAAGGCGTTGCGCATACATTATGCCAAAGTATCTGAAAGATTTTCTTGTCGCACAGGAATGAATAGGGTAAGTGTCAGAGACGAGCAACCAAATGGATATCGTTATGATTGACCGCCTGGATCACCTGGTACTGACCACCAATAATGAAGAGGCTTGCGTACGTTTTTATGTCGAACTATTAGGGATGAGGCTGGAAACTTTCGCGCAAGGGCGCAAAGCCTTCGTCTTTGGTAATCAAAAGATTAACCTCCACATTCGGGGAAAAGAGTTTGAACCCAAAGCTTATCTGCCTACACCGGGGGCGCTGGATCTGTGTTTTATCACCACGCGTACGCTGGATGAAGTGATGGCAACGTTTCAAACGCATGGGATCGATATCGTTGAGGGACCGGTGGCGCGCACTGGCGCGACAGGAGCGATTCGCTCGGTTTACATCAGAGATCCCGATCTTAATCTGATTGAAATTGCGGTATATCCAGCCGACAGCAGGACATAACTTTACAGCACAAAGGTTGCCAAAACCTGGCGAGTGGTTAAGATAACTCGCATCAATCAGTGAGGGTATAATGGCGAAACGTCAACGGATGGGATGGTGGTTCCTCTGTCTGGCATGTGTTGTGGTGATGGTTTGCACCGCACAACGCATGGCAGGTCTGCATGCGTTGCAGATGAACACTGTTGCCGCCAGCATTGTCGTAAGCGCACCCGCGCAGACCGATGAGGCCTCACCCGTTACCCCGTGTGAACTGAGCGCGAAGTCGTTACTTGCCGCACCTCCTGTACTGTTTGAAGGCGCTATTCTGGTGCTGTGTCTGCTTTTGTCGCTGCTGGCGCCAGTGCGGGCATTTCGTTTGCCTTTTTTCCCACCGCGAGCCATCTCGCCCCCCACTCTCAGGGTACATCTGCGATTTTGTGTCTTCCGTGAATGACAGAACAGCTGTTGCTGACTGTTAGATAATTATTCACGGAGAAAATTTATGATGACTGTTTTCAGGCAGGCGCTGTTCTGTCTGTTATTGCTATGGCTGCCCGTATCCTGGGCGGCTGAACCCGGCTGGCTGCGTTCACCCGATAACGATCACGCCAGCGTACGGTTACGCGCTGATACGTCCGCTGGTGGCGAAACCCGTCTGTTGCTGGATGTTAAACTGGAAGATGGCTGGAAAACTTACTGGCGTTCGCCGGGTGAGGGCGGGGTCGCACCTTCTGTCGCCTGGCAAGGGGAAATGCCCGTGGTCGACTGGTTCTGGCCAACCCCTGCACGCTTTGAAGTTGCCAACATTACTACCCAGGGGTATCACGATCAGGTGACGTTCCCAATGGTTGTGCGCGACAGATCACCTGCCACGCTCAACGGTATTTTGACGCTATCCACCTGTAGCAACGTATGCCTGCTGACGGATTTTCCCTTTTCCGTGACGCCCACAGCTCAGGACCCGGCTTTTGCGCATGACTATGCTCAGGCGATGGGGCAGGTTCCGCTGGCCAGCGGCCTGACCGATGCTCTGAGCGCCGGCGCACGGGCGGGAGAGTTAGTCGTCGAAGCTCATCGCCAGGGCGGCTGGACCCAGCCTGAACTTTTTCTGGATACCGTTGATGATGCGGATTTTGGTATGCCGCAAATTCACGTCGAAGGTGAGACCCTACGCGCTACGGTACCTGTTCATGACGGTTGGGGGGAAGGCGCGCCGGATTTACGCGGTAAGTCAGTCACGCTGGTTCTGGCGGATAACGGTGTTGCCCAGGAAAGTCGTCTTACGATTGGCGAAGCCCCGGTTATTGAAAACGCCTCACTCCCGTTGTGGCAGGTGGTGTTAATGGCGTTATTGGGCGGTTTGATTCTCAACCTGATGCCCTGTGTGTTACCGGTTCTGGGCATGAAGCTGGGCTCAATTTTGCTGGTTGAGGAAAAAAGCCGTCGCCAGATCCGCCGTCAGTTTCTGGCATCGGTAGCCGGAATACTGGTTTCCTTTATGGCCCTGGCGCTAATGATGACGGTGTTGCGTTTAACCAATCAGGCGCTCGGCTGGGGGATCCAGTTTCAGAATCCGTGGTTCATTGGCGTGATGGTATTGGTGATGCTGACGTTCAGCGCCAGCCTGTTTGGTTGGTTTGAATTCCGCCTGCCGTCGGCGATGACCACGACGCTGGCGACTCACGGCGGCAACGGCCTGTCGGGACATTTCTGGCAAGGCGCATTTGCGACGCTGCTTGCTACGCCGTGCAGCGCCCCGTTTCTGGGAACAGCGGTGGCGGTAGCTTTAACCGCTTCGCTGCCAACATTGTGGGGGCTGTTTATCGCACTTGGGGTGGGGATGAGCTTGCCGTGGCTGCTCGTGGCCCTGCGTCCCGGTCTGGCGCTGCGTTTGCCGCGGCCAGGGCGCTGGATGAATATTTTGCGGCGTCTGCTCGGTGTGATGATGCTGGGTTCGGCTATCTGGCTTGCGACACTGCTGCTCCCGCATTTAGGATTTGGTGGGCAAGGTGGCGCGAAAGAAAGCGTGAACTGGCAACCGCTAAGCGAGCAGGCGATAGAGGATGCACTGGCGCAACATAAGCGCGTGTTCATTGACGTGACTGCCGACTGGTGCATTACCTGTAAAGTAAATAAATACAACGTCTTGAATACAGATGACGTACAAGCCGCTTTACAACAACCGGATGTGGTGGCGTTGCGCGGCGACTGGACGCTCCCTTCTGAAGCCATCACCGAATTTCTCAAAAAACGCGGCCAGGTTGCTGTGCCGTATAACCAAATTTATGGCCCCGGTCTGCCGGAAGGCCAGGCGTTACCCACGTTGTTAACCCGCGATGCGGTACTGCAAACGCTGACCAATGCCCAAGGAGTCACTCCATGAAGATGATGATTGTTCTGCTGTTAACCCTGTTTTCTGCCGTCAGCGTAGCGAAAGAGCCGGCACCGTTTACTCCGGAACAGGAAAAGCAAATTGAAGCATTAATTCAGGAAGCCCTGTTCAACGATCCCAACAGCCCGCGGATTGGCGCAAAGCAGGCAAAACTGACCCTGATAAACTTCACTGATTACAACTGCCCATACTGCAAGCAACTGGATCCGATGCTGGAAAAAATAGTGCAGAAATACCCTGACGTGGCGGTAGTGATTAAACCGTTACCGTTTAAAGGGGAAAGTTCGGAACTTGCGGCGCGGACCGTGCTGACTACCTGGCGTGAGCATCCGCAGCAGTTTCCGGCGCTACATGAAAAACTGATGCAGAAGAAAGGTTACCATACCGACGTCAGCATCAAACAGGCGCAGGAAAGAGCGGGTGTCAATCCGGTGACGTTGGACGCCCAAAGTGCGGAAACGCTGAGCACTAACCTGCAATTGGCGCGGCTGGTGGGTGTGCAGGGAACTCCCGCAACGATTATTGGCGATGAACTTATTCCCGGTGCAGTGCCGTGGGAAACTCTTGAGGAAGTGGTAAAAGAAAAGCTGGCGGCGGCCAATGCTCAGTAAGCTGCGCCGCTGGCTGCGCGAAGGACTGATTTTACTGGCGCTGTTGGCAGGGACGATGCTACTGATGGATGTCTGGCGCGCGCCGCAGGTCCCTGCCTCTTTTGACAGCACGCCTTTGCAAACGCTGGAGGGGGAAACCGTCACCCTGGCGACGCTCAGTAAAGACAAACCGGTGTTGCTCTATTTCTGGGCGAGCTGGTGCGGTGTATGTCGCTTTACAACGCCGGAAGTTGCCAGACTGCGTTCAGAAGGGGAAAACGTGATGACCATTGCGTTACGCTCCGGAAGTGAAGCCGAGGTATCTCGCTGGCTGTTGCATAAAGGCGTGGAGTTTCCGGTGATCAATGATGCGAACGGAGCCATCTCCCGTAGTTGGGATATTAGCGTCACACCGACATTGGTGGTGATGTCACAAGGACGGGTAGTATCAACAACCAGCGGTTGGACCAGCTACTGGGGCATGAAGCTTCGGTTGTGGTGGGCGAAAACGTTCTGATATTCGTGCCGGGGAAACCCGGCATTTTTTTATCATTCCCCGTAAATGGGAAGACATATTTCGTTGCCTGGCGAAGCTGGCACGGCGTTCAACGTCCAGAACAGGTTATCTTCGCTTTTCAGGAAAATTGAA
The DNA here is from genome assembly GCF_030332285.1 of Citrobacter sp. Cu096. Classification (NCBI taxonomy): domain Bacteria; kingdom Pseudomonadati; phylum Pseudomonadota; class Gammaproteobacteria; order Enterobacterales; family Enterobacteriaceae; genus Citrobacter; species Citrobacter sp. Cu096. The sequence goes on along the minus strand of NZ_JAOWID010000030.1, from coordinate 1,716,014 downwards.
AGTGAGTTCGGCGTTAAAACAACGCGGTAGATGATTCGTTTTGCGAAAGCGTTCCCGGAAAAATGTCATATTTCTGTCACACTCTGTTGTGATTGATAACAACAAGAGGTCGTAGGGATGAATAAATCGTTAATCGCCGCAGCCGTGGCAGGGGCTGTATTACTGTCTACCGCCGCGCAGGCTCAGACCGCGCCGGAAGGCTATCAGCTTCAACAAGTATTGATGATGAGTCGGCATAACTTACGCGCACCTTTAGCCAATAACGGCAGCGTTCTTGAACAGTCCACCCCCAAGCAATGGCCAGAATGGGATGTCCCCGGCGGACAACTGACTACTAAAGGCGGTGTGCTGGAAATCTATATGGGCCACTATATGCGGGAGTGGCTGGCAGAGCAGGGGATGGTGAAATCGGGCGAATGTCCGGCACCGGATACAGTCTATACCTATGCTAACAGTCTGCAGCGTACGGTCGCCACGGCGCAGTTCTTTGTCACCGGCGCTTTCCCTGGTTGTGACGTTCCGGTTCATCATCAGGAAAAAATGGGTACCATGGATCCCACCTTTAACCCGGTGATCACCGATGATTCTGCCGCCTTCAGCCAGCAGGCCGTTCAGGCAATGGAGAAAGAGCGTAGCAAAATGCAGCTCAACGACAGCTATCAGTTGCTTGAGCAAATGACCGACTACAAGGACTCACCGTCCTGTAAAGAAAAGCAGCAGTGTTCCCTGACCGATGCCAAAGATACGTTCAGCGCGAAATATCAGCAGGAGCCTGGTGTTTCGGGGCCGCTGAAGGTGGGGAATTCGCTGGTTGATGCCTTCACGTTGCAATATTACGAAGGTTTCCCGATGGACCAGGTCGCCTGGGGCGAGATTAAATCCGATCAACAATGGAAGGTATTGTCGAAGCTGAAAAACGGCTATCAGGACAGCCTGTTCACCTCCCCTGAAGTGGCGCAGAACGTCGCCAAACCGCTGGTGAAATATATTGATAATGCGTTGGTTACGGAACGCGTGAAAGCGCCGAAAATTACCGTGTTGGTGGGCCATGATTCAAACATCGCATCGCTGCTCACTGCGCTGGATTTCAAACCATACCAGCTTCACGATCAGAACGAGCGTACGCCGATTGGCGGGAAGATAGTCTTCCAGCGCTGGCATGACAGTAACGCGAATCGTGACCTGATGAAGATCGAGTACGTGTATCAGAGCTCGCAGCAGTTGCGTAATGCTGAGGCCCTGACGCTGAAGTCTCCGGCGCAGCGCGTAACGCTGGAGCTGAAAGGCTGCCCGATAGATGCGGATGGTTTTTGTCCGATAGATAAGTTCGACAGCGTGTTGAATGAGGCGGCGAAGTAAAAGAAAAACTCCCCCGCGAGCGCGGGGGAGTCAGAGCGCTAGACGTTTTTGCGTTCGATAGTCTGTTCACCCCAAAAGAGCGAATCTTTGTCTGTTTTCTCAAAGGCTTTGATGAGTACTTCGTCGCTACCTTCTTCCCAAATTTTTTCCGCCAGTTTCTCGTCATAATTCGCGACTTCAAAAATGGCTTCGGCTATTTCCGGCGATGTATTGCGCAGACTTGCCCATTCACCGACGTGATGAGCTTTCGCTTCTTGAGTTGGCATTCGAATCCTCCTGTTGAAGATTAGCCGTTGAGTTTTACTGCCAGACCCGCGACATATTCACCCTGATAGCGGGCGATAGATAATTCTTCCTGACTTGGCTGGCGAGAGCCGTCGCCTCCGGCGATGGTCGTTGCGCCGTAAGGTGTACCGCCGCGAACTTGAGAGACATCAAACAGTTCTTGCGCCGCGTAACCGATGGGCACAATCACCATCCCATGGTGGGCAAGCGTAGTCCAGGTTGAGGTGATGGTTTGTTCCTGGCCACCACCGGTGCCCGTTGAGCTGAATACGCTGGCGAGTTTGCCGTACAGGCCGCCAGAAGCCCACAGTCCGCCAGTCTGGTCGAGGAAGGTGCGCATCTGGCCGGACATATTGCCAAAGCGTGTCGGGGTACCAAAAATAATGGCGTCGTAATCAGCCAGTTCTTGCGGGGTTGCGACTGGTGCGTTTTGGGTTTTGCCGCCAGCCTTGAGGAAAATCTCAGGCTGCATGGTCTCTGGTACGCGCTTAATAATCACTTCCGCACCATCTACCTTATTTGCGCCTTCTGCGACTGCATGGGCCATAGTTTCAATGTGTCCGTACATGGAATAATAAAGCACCAGAACTTTTGCCATTTTACACTACTCCTCGAGTTAACCGTGTCCGTAGCGATTCGCTACCTACATTTAAAGATATGACGTACTGTCAGGAGTGCAAATTTCACAATCACTTCTTTGATTTATAACAATTTTTACACAACCACGTTTTGTAGCAAAATGATACATATTTAAACGGGCTGATTTCAGTAATGATAAGAAAGGCTTATTGATTTCTTGTGTGATTATTTGTATATCGCCACTTATCCTGTTGCAGAATATTACAGCCAGCCATTGTTCAGGCCATGCTTCACTATGCTTAATCCCACGCAGTTATTTTCAGGGCATCGCCCATAACGCTGCGTGAGGTATCACTCCTCAGTACCTATGCAATATGATGTCTAAACAATGACGGAGGTCAGTAATGGCAAACCATCGGGGCGGTTCCGGTAACTTTGCGGAAGACCGCGAAAGAGCATCAGAAGCAGGTCGAAAAGGTGGCCAGCACAGCGGGGGCAACTTTAAGAATGACCCGCAACGCGCTTCAGAGGCAGGCAAAAAAGGGGGCAAAAATAGCCACGGCAACAACAAATCGTAATTGCCAGGTTATCTGTCAGATATAGCGTGACGGCTGAGGATCAGAGTCAGACGTTACGAAGCCACCGCCGCCGGGTTTTTCCGGCGGTTTTTTTTATCTGCAAGGTTGAACTGTAACAAAACGCAACGCAGACTAACGATATTCAGTTAATCGGGTGTCTCATGTCATTACTTTCTCGTTATTCCTTCTCTGTTAAACCTCAGGAAGCGATCCTTATTGTGATCACCATGTTCTGGGGTGGCACGTTTCTGGCGGTGCAATATGCCGTTACCCTGAGCGGACCTTTTTTCTTTGTTGGCGTACGTTTTGCCACCGCTGCGCTGGCGGTCGCGCTTTTGTCGTTACGCACATTGCATCAGCTAACGTGGCTGGAATTCAAAGCAGGGGTGGCAATCGGTATCGCCATTGCGCTGGGCTATAGTCTGCAAACCTGGGGACTACAGTTTATTCCCAGCAGTAAATCGGCGTTTATTACTGCGATGTACGTGCCGTTGGTACCGCTTTTACAATGGTTGTGTCTGGGACGTATGCCCGGACTGATGCCGTGTATCGGTATTGTTCTGGCCTTTATCGGGTTGATTTTCCTTGCCGGGCCGGGAGGCAATGTGTTGGCTTTAGGCGAAGGGGAGTGGATAACGCTCGCTGGCGCGGTGGCGATTGCGGCGGAAATTATCCTGATTAGCGCGTGGGCGGGGAAAGTGGATGTGCGGCGGGTAACGGTGGTACAACTGGCAACTGCTTCTATCGTGGCGTTTATTGCGATGGCCCCTGCCGGAGAGTCCGTACCGTCGATGTCTACCGGATTGCTGGTTGTGGCGTTGGGGCTGGGGATTTTCAGTGCGATTATCCAGGTTACCATGAACTGGGCGCAGCGCAGCGTTTCGCCGACGCGCGCGACGGTCATTTATACCGGCGAGCCGGTATGGGCAGGGATCTTTGGTCGTCTGGCGGGGGAACGCTTACCGCTCCTGGCTTTGCTCGGCGCGGCCTTCATTATTGTTGGCGTGCTGGTCAGTGAACTAAAGTTCAAAAAGAAAAAAACGGTGGTACAAGAGGTACCGCCGGAGTCGCTTTAATTTAACCATTCACCGCGTGATTTGGTATGCTGACGCCCTCACAAGAAGGAGAGGGCGCATGGTTCAACGCGCAGAGAAAAAAACAGGTAAGCGCTCGCAGGCCGTCAGTGCAAAACGCCAGGCCATATTAACCGCGGCATTAAATATCTTCTCCCAATATGGGATCCACGGCACGCGCCTCGAACAGGTCGCTGAGCAGGCGGGGGTGTCAAAAACCAATCTGCTTTATTACTACTCGTCAAAAGAGGTGCTTTATATTGCCGTTTTACGGCAAATCCTCGACATCTGGCTGGCACCGTTGAAGGCGTTTCGCGAAGACTTTGCGCCGCTGGTGGCCATCAAAGAATATATTCGTCTTAAGCTGGAAGTGTCCCGGGATTACCCTCAGGCGTCACGGCTGTTTTGTATGGAGATGCTGGCAGGCGCACCGTTGTTGATGGCTGAATTAACGGGCGATCTCAAAACGCTGATTGATGAGAAGTCCGCGCTGATCGCCGGGTGGATTAAAAGCGGGAAGCTGGCGCCGGTCGATCCGCACCATCTGATTTTTATGATTTGGGCATCAACCCAGCATTACGCCGATTTTGCTCCACAGGTGGAGGCGGTGACGGGCGCAACGCTGCGTGATGAAGCCTTTTTTAACCAAACCGTTGAGAGCGTGCAGCGGATGATTATTGAAGGGATCCGCGTGCGTTAACCGGCCGGCGGTAACGGACAACTTAAATCACCTTCTTCGCACTGTAAGAGCGAGGCGAGAAACGCTTCGCGCTCGTTGGTTTTATCCGTCAGGCACTGGCTGGATATCATCGCCTGGACACTGCCGCCTTCGGTACCGGAACTGATTAACGCACAGTCCGCATCGCGCAAGGTTATCCATGCGTTTTGCGCTTTTTTCAGTAAATCGCGCTGAGTTGGGGCGGCGCGCTTCAGCGCATTCTGATAGGTTTCATTCAGTTTGGCATCTGCTGTCTTAAACTGTTCTGCCGCACAGGTGTTCATTTCAATCTGCGTGTTCGCGCTGGCGCAGTCATCCGCCAGTACCTGGCCGCTAAGCAGCAGCGCTGCACATGTCAGTAAAATTCGTTTCATGTTTCCCTCTGACTTTACAAAAAAGCCCCGTTACCGGAGCCTTAATTAACCACAACCTTAACCGATTGTCATCAGGCTGGCGTTCCCCCCGGCAGCGGCGGTATTGACGCTCAGGGAGCGCTCAATGTACAGCCTCTCCAGCAGAATATTGCTTTCGCCGCGGGCAAAGCCCTGGACCGAGACAATCGCCCCTTCGCGGGCCGCCACCGCTTCGCACAATGCGCGAAGCTGATCGGAATCACCGTGGAAAATAACGGCATCAAACGGCTGCGAGGTGATGTTGTCTGCTTTGGCAAACTGAATGCGCCCGGAAACCTCAGTTGGCAGGCATTTTGCCAGGTCGCGATGGAATGCATCATCAGGCCACAGGATTAAGCTACCTACGGAAGCCACGGCGGCAACCTGTACCAGTGCATCTTGTTCGTCATCGGCAATACATAGCACGCGTTCGCGCGGCAACAGCGTCCAGGTATTGCGCTCGCCGGTGGGGCCTGGCAGCAGACGTTGGGTACCGGCTTGCGCCAGTTCGCCAAACTGCTGGCAGAGCGCACGCAGCGATGGACGATCGGTTGCCCATTCACTGAGCGCTTCCAGCGGCTGAATGAGTGCAGTTTTTAGCTGCGCATCAACCGGGTAGTCTGCATCCTGACGCGCAAGCGTGATGCCTAACGCATTTTCCGGACGGTTAGCCAGCAGGCGATACAGATACAGCGGTCCACCTGCTTTTGGCCCGGTTCCTGACAAGCCTTCGCCGCCGAATGGCTGCACGCCGACGACGGCACCGACCATATTGCGGTTAACGTACAAGTTACCCACATGTGCCGATCCCGTGACCTGGGCAATGGTTTCATCGATACGGGTATGCACACCCAACGTCAGGCCGTAGCCGGAGGCATTAATTTGCTCAATGAGGCTGCCCAGATTGTTACGGGTGAAACGCACGACATGCAGTACCGGGCCGAACACCTCTTTTTGTAATTCGTCGAAGCTTTCCAGCTCGATAAGCGTTGGCGCGATAAAGGTACCGGTTTGCCATTCACGGGCATCGTCGCTGTTTTCACGCACGGCCTGGAATACCGGACGTCCTTTGGCGCGCATAGTCTGAATGTGGCGCTCAATATTGCTTTTCGCTTCTTCATCGATAACCGGCCCGATATCGGTCGTCAGGCGGCCCGGGTTGCCCATGCGGCATTCCGCCATCGCGCCGCGCAGCATTTTCAGCGTGTGGTCGGCCACATCATCCTGCAGACACAGGACGCGCAGCGCGGAGCAGCGTTGTCCGGCACTGTCAAATGCAGAGGCCAGGACGTCGACCACGACCTGTTCCGTCAGGGCGGAGGAGTCGACAATCATTGCGTTCATCCCACCCGTTTCGGCGATAAGTGGGATTGGGCGCCCCTGAGCATCAAGGCGGGTTGCGATATTGCGTTGTAACAGCGTGGCGACTTCTGTGGAGCCGGTAAACATCACGCCGCGAACGCGCTCATCGGAAGTGAGCTGCGCCCCAACGGTTTCACCCTGACCGGGCAACAGTTGCACCACGCCCGGAGGGACTCCCGCTTCAAGCAAGATTGCGATGCCCTGAGCGGCAATCAGCGGGGTTTGTTCTGCCGGTTTCGCCAGCACGCTATTGCCCGCTGCCAGCGCGGCGGCAATCTGTCCGGTGAAAATAGCCAGCGGGAAGTTCCATGGGCTGATACAGACCACCGGGCCTAACGGACGATGAGTTTCATTATCAAAGTCATCGCGGACCTGGCCGGCATAATAGTGCAGGAAGTCGACCGCTTCGCGTACTTCCGCAATGGCGTTGCTGAAGGTTTTACCTGCTTCACGCACCAGGATGCCAATCAACTGCTGCATCTGACCTTCCATCAGCACGGCGGCGCGATGCAAAATAGCGGCGCGCTCCTGGGGCGGCGTGGCGAACCAGATCGGCGCGTTATTTACCGCGTTCTGCAACGCCAGTTCCACTTCGCTGTGTGTCGCTTCACGCACGTAACCGACAATGTCTTTCGGTTCAGCCGGGTTGACGACTGGCGTCATTTCACCGTCAGCGACCGGTTGTTCGAGCATTGGTTTGGCGTGCCATTTTTGTAGCGCGCTGTTGAGCAGGGCAGAAGACAGCGAGGCCAGACGATGTTCGTTAGCTAAATCCAGTCCGCCTGAGTTTTCCCGGCCTTTACCGTACAGGTCTCGCGGCAGGGCAATCTTCGGATGCGGCAGCCCGGCCTGACCTTCCTGCTGTGCCAGTTTTTCAACGGCTTCGACAGGATCAGCAACCAGTTCATCCAGCGGCAGGGTGGTGTCTGCAATACGGTTGACGAATGAGGTGTTGGCGCCGTTTTCCAGCAGACGACGCACCAGGTACGCCAGCAGCGTTTCGTGCGTGCCGACCGGCGCATAAATGCGGCATGGACGGTTCAACTTGCCATCAGCGACTTTGCCGGTGACCTGCTCATATAGCGGCTCACCCATGCCGTGCAGGCACTGGAACTCGTACTGCCCTGGATAGTAGTTTTGACCCGCTAACTGATAAATGGCCGCCAGCGTATGGGCATTGTGGGTGGCAAACTGTGGATAGATCAGGTTGGGGACGGCCAGTAGTTTTTTCGCACAGGCCAGATAGGAGACGTCGGTGTACACCTTACGGGTGTAGACCGGATACCCCTCAAGACCGTCCATCTGAGCGCGTTTGATTTCGCTATCCCAGTACGCGCCTTTGACCAGGCGGATCATCAGTCGGCGGCGGCTGCGTGTAGCCAGATCAATGAGATAATCAATCACATACGGGCAGCGCTTCTGGTAAGCCTGGATTACAAAGCCAATCCCGTTCCAGCCCGCCAGCTCAGGTTCAAAGCACAGTTTTTCCAGCAGATCGAGGGAGATCTCCAGTCGGTCGGCTTCTTCAGCGTCAATGTTAATGCCGATATCGTACTGACGTGCCAGCAGAGTAAGCGATTTCAGTCGAGGATAGAGCTCGTCCATGACGCGGTCATACTGCGCGCGGCTATAACGTGGATGCAGCGCCGACAGTTTGATAGAAATACCTGGTCCTTCATAGATACCACGACCGTTCGAGGCTTTACCAATGGCGTGGATCGCCTGTTGGTATGAAACCATATAAGCCTGAGCATCAGCGGCGGTCAGCGCCGCTTCGCCCAGCATGTCATAAGAGTAGCGGAAGCCTTTTTCTTCCAGTTTACGCGCATTAGCCAGCGCTTCGGCGATGGTCTCCCCGGTGACAAACTGCTCACCCATTAAGCGCATTGCCATATCGACGCCTTTACGCACCAGCGGTTCACCGCTCTTGCCGATAATACGGTTCAGTGAGCGTGAGAGACTGGCTTCGTTATGCGTAGAAACCAAACGACCGGTAAACAACAACCCCCAGGTCGCCGCGTTGACGAACAGGGACGGGCTGCGTCCAATGTGCGACTGCCAGTTACCGTTGCTGATTTTGTCGCGGATTAACGCATCGCGGGTTGCCTTATCAGGAATACGCAACAAGGCTTCGGCCAGACACATTAGCGCGACACCTTCCTGCGAAGAAAGAGAGAACTCCTGCAATAAACCCTGTACCATCCCGGCGCGCCCGCTGGCGGTCTTCTGGTTGCGCAGTTTATCGGCCAGGCTGTACGCCAGCTTATGCGCCTGCTCGGCGATGGGTTGCGGCAGGCGAGCCTGCTCCATCAGCATTGGCACTGCGTCGGTTTCGGCACGGCGGTACGCGGCGGTAATTGCTGCGCGTGAAACAGACTGTGGCAGGATCTGTTCGGCGAACTCCAGGAAAGGCTGATACGCTTCATTCTGCAGCGTGGTGGATTCCTCACCCTCATTCGCAGCGCCCGCCAGCAGAGCTGGCAGTTCAGGAAGCGCATCGTCATTTTCCAGTCTTTCGAGATAATTAAAGATGGCTTGCTTAATCAGCCAGTGTGGTGTGCGATCGATTCGTGATGCTGCTGTTTTAATACGCTCGCGAGTGGCGTCATCCAGCTTAACCCCCATCGTGGTGGTTCCCATGCCATTTACTCCTGTTGTACTTAAATACGGGTCTGATAGTTACCGAGAAATATCCATCATGTTGCAACTTTGTGCAACCATGTTAAATGTGACTTGGTTTGCAAGCTTGGAAATGAATGAAATGTTAATAAATATGATCGTTATGCCAGGGACTGAAAAAGTTACTGAATCTTTTTCTCTGCGGTAGTTAACACTTTTAAAAGGTGCAACCGAAAAAAATGTGAGAGAGTGCAACCTACAGAAAAATGCTATCTACTCTGGATTAAATTTGATGTAAATGGTGTGTTAAATCGATTGTGAATAACCATCGCTTCCGGCAGGATACGGTCGCCTGGTAAACATAGATATCTTTGCCACGTTCCGGCAGGGTAATAAAACGGCAAGCCACGGCATTGCTGATACATAATTTTGGAGAGTTTTGATGGCTATTAGCACACCGATGTTAGTGACATTCTGTGTCTATATTTTCGGCATGATATTGATAGGGTTTATTGCATGGCGTTCGACCAAAAACTTTGACGATTACATTCTTGGTGGGCGCAGTCTGGGTCCATTCGTGACCGCGTTATCCGCCGGGGCATCTGACATGAGCGGCTGGCTGCTGATGGGGCTGCCTGGCGCAATTTTCCTGTCGGGGATTTCAGAAAGCTGGATCGCTATCGGTCTTATTTTGGGCGCATGGATCAACTGGAAACTGGTGGCCGGACGTTTACGCGTACACACCGAATACAATAACAATGCACTGACGTTACCGGATTACTTTACCGGACGCTTTGAAGATAAAAGCCGGATTCTGCGTATTATCTCCGCGCTGGTTATTCTGCTGTTTTTCACCATCTATTGTGCTTCCGGTATTGTGGCAGGGGCGCGTCTGTTTGAAAGCACCTTTGGTATGAGCTACGAAACCGCGCTGTGGGCGGGGGCGGCCGCGACTATCATTTACACCTTTATCGGTGGTTTCCTGGCGGTAAGCTGGACCGATACTGTCCAGGCCAGCCTGATGATTTTCGCCCTGCTCCTGACGCCGGTGATGGTTATTATTGGCGTGGGTGGGTTCGATGATTCACTGGAAGTGATTAAACAAAAGAGCATTGAGAACGTGGACATGTTCAAAGGGCTGAATTTTGTTGCCATCATTTCGCTGATGGGCTGGGGTCTGGGCTATTTCGGTCAGCCGCATATTCTGGCGCGCTTTATGGCGGCAGATTCTCATCATAGTATTGTTCATGCTCGCCGTATCAGTATGGCCTGGATGATCCTCTGTCTGGCAGGAGCAGTTGCCGTTGGCTTCTTTGGTATCGCTTACTTTAACAACAATCCGACGTTGGCCGGTGCCGTTAATCAGAACGCCGAGCGCGTGTTTATTGAACTGGCGCAAATCCTGTTCAACCCGTGGATTGCCGGTATTCTGCTGTCTGCGATCCTCGCTGCGGTGATGTCGACGCTGAGCTGCCAGCTGCTGGTATGCTCGAGTGCAATCACTGAAGATTTGTACAAAGCGTTCCTGCGTAAAAATGCCAGCCAGAAAGAGCTGGTTTGGATTGGTCGCATCATGGTGCTGGTTGTAGCGCTGGTGTCTATTGCGCTGGCGGCGAACCCGGAGAACCGCGTGCTGGGCTTGGTAAGCTACGCCTGGGCGGGCTTCGGCGCGGCGTTTGGCCCGGTGGTTCTGTTCTCGGTAATGTGGTCGCGTATGACCCGCAACGGCGCGCTGGCAGGGATGATCATCGGTGCGGTAACGGTAATCGTCTGGAAGCAGTTCGCCTGGCTGGGTCTGTATGAAATCATCCCGGGCTTTGTTTTCGGCAGCATCGGTATTGTGATTTTCAGCCTGGTAGGTAAAGCGCCGTCAGTGGCTATGCAGCAACGTTTTGCTGAAGCCGACGCCCATTATCACTCCGCTCCGCCGTCGCGTTTACAGGTAGAATAATCAGCCTCTGTCCCTAAGCCCGCCGCGTGCGGGCTTTTTTATTACCCGCTCGTAAAACAGTCATAACCGTTACTAGCCTAACTTTTTACATTCAGTCATCATTCCTAAAACATTCTGCTTGAGTTTTTTTCTTCTGTAATGATAATCACTATCACTGTAATTTACTTTTCTTTTCATCAATTGACTGAGAATAACGTTTAAGGGTTCTTCGCATGTTTGTTCCATTTCTCATTATGTTGCGCGAAGGCTTAGAGGCCGCGCTGATTGTCAGCCTGATTGCCAGTTACCTGAAACGGACTCAGCGTGGTCGATGGATTGGGGTGATGTGGATTGGTGTTCTGCTGGCGGCGGCATTGTGCCTGGCCTTAGGCGTTTTCATCAACGAAACCACCGGCGAATTTCCGCAAAAAGAACAGGAGCTGTTTGAAGGTATCGTGGCGCTGATTGCCGTAGTGATCCTCACCTGGATGGTGTTCTGGATGCGCAACGTTTCCCGCAACGTCAAAGTCCAGCTTGAACAGGCTGTCGATAACGCGTTGCAACGCAGTAATCATCACGGTTGGGCGCTGGTAATGATGGTCTTTTTTGCTGTTGCCCGTGAAGGACTGGAATCTGTGTTCTTCCTGCTGGCGGCATTCCAGCAGGATGTCGGCATCTGGCCGCCGTTAGGTGCGATTCTGGGGTTGGGCACTGCGGTGGTACTGGGTTACCTGATTTACCTCGGCGGGATCAAACTCAATCTCGGGGCATTCTTCAAATGGACCAGCCTGTTTATTCTGCTGGTGGCTGCCGGTCTTGCCGCTGGGGCCATCCGCGCGTTCCACGAAGCCGGGTTATGGAATCATTTTCAGGATGTGGCGTTCGACATGAGTAGCGTGCTTTCGACGCATTCGCTGTTTGGCACATTAATGGAAGGTATTTTCGGTTATCAGGAAGCGCCAAGCGTCAGTGAAGTTGCTGTCTGGTTTATCTACCTGATTCCAGCTTTGGTTATGTTTGCACTACCGCCGCGCTCAGGTACTACGGCATCGCGTACCGCACCCTGATAAAAATGCGATGCAGAATATTTTTTAGTTACAACATACTTATTAAAGGGCCAGGTTATGACGCTTCATTTTCGCCGTAGTGCGCTGCAGTTGGGTATTGCTGTGCTGTTTGCATCCGCTTTTTCTGCTCAAGCCGCCGATATTCCGCAGGTAAAAGTCACGGTTAACGACAAACAGTGTGAGCCGATGACCCTCACGGTTAACGCCGGGAAAACGCAATTCATCATCCAGAACCATAGTCAGAAAGCGCTGGAGTGGGAAATTCTTAAAGGCGTCATGGTGGTTGAAGAGCGTGAAAACATTGCGCCAGGCTTTAGCCAGAAAATGACGGCTAATCTGCAGCCTGGCGAATATGAGATGACCTGTGGTCTGTTGACTAACCCGAAAGGCAAACTGATCGTAAAAGGTAGCGCAACGGCGGATGCTGCGCAGAGCGATGCTCTACTGAGCCTGGACGGTGCGATTACCGGATACAAAGCCTATGTGACAGCAGAAACCGCGCAGCTGGTTACGGGGACTAAAGCCTTCACCGATGCGATTAAAGCCGGCGATGTGGAAAAAGCGAAATCGCTGTATGCGCCAACGCGTCAGCATTATGAGCGTATTGAACCGATTGCTGAATTGTTCTCCGATCTCGACGGCAGCATCGATGCCCGTGAAGACGACTACGAGCAAAAAGCCGCTGATCCTAATTTCACCGGTTTCCACCGCCTGGAAAAAGCGCTGTTTGGCGACAATACCACCAAGGGTATGGATAAATACGCCGATCAGTTGAACAGTGACGTTATCGATCTGCAAACGCGCATTAGCGAACTGGCCTTCCCACCGTCAAAAGTGGTTGGCGGGGCAGCCGGTTTGATTGAAGAAGTCGCTGCCAGCAAAATCAGCGGGGAAGAAGATCGCTACAGCCATACCGATCTGTGGGATTTCCAGGCCAACGTCGATGGCGCACAGAAAATTGTCGATCTCCTGCGTCCTCAGTTACAAAAATCCAATGCTGAACTGCTGGCGAAGGTGGATGCGAACTTCAAAAAAGTCGATAGCATTCTGAGTAAGTACCGTACCAAAGACGGTTTTGAAACCTATGACAAACTGACCGATGCCGATCGCAATGCGCTGAAAGGGCCGATCACGACGCTGGCGGAAGACTTGTCGCAATTACGCGGTGTTCTGGGCCTGGATTAAGCACTATGCAGCAAGATTATGAAAACGGCGTGAGCGAACCGTCACGCCGACGTTTACTGAAAGGGATGGGCGCTCTGGGTGGGGCGCTGGCGCTGGCGGGTGGGTGTCCGGTTGCTCACGCGCAAAAACCACAAAGCGCGCCGGGAACGCTGTCCCCTGATGCGCGTAGCGAAGCGCAGCCGTTTTATGGTCAGCATCAGGCTGGGATCCTGACGCCGCAGCAGGCATCAATGATGCTGGTGGCGTTCGATGTGCTCGCCAGCGATAAAGCCGATCTTGAACGATTGTTCCGGTTACTGACCGGCCGATTTGCGTTTCTGACCACCGGCGGGCCGGCGCCGGAAACGCCGAATCCGCGTCTCCCCCCTATGGATTCCGGTATCCTCGGCGCATATATTGCACCAGACAACCTGACGATGACGTTATCAGTCGGCTCCTCGCTATTTGATGAACGTTATGGTCTGAAATCGCAGATGCCGAAAAAGCTGCAAAAAATGACCCGCTTCCCGAATGATTCGCTGGATGCGGCGCTGTGTCATGGTGATTTGCTGCTGCAGATTTGTGCCAACACGCAGGACACCGTCATCCATGCGCTGCGCGATATTATTAAACATACGCCTGATCTCCTCAGCGTACGTTGGAAACGTGAAGGGTTTATTTCCGACCACGCCGCGCGCAGTAAGGGTAAAGAGACCCCGGTCAACTTACTTGGCTTTAAGGACGGCACCGCGAATCCTGACGCTACGAATGCGAAGTTGATGCAAGAGGTCGTGTGGGTGACGGATGGGCAGGGTGAACCCGCGTGGGCGCAAGGTGGGAGTTATCAGGCCGTCAGGCTCATTCAGTTCCGCGTTGAGTTCTGGGATCGTACGCCGCTACAAGAGCAGCAAACGATTTTTGGTCGCGATAAACATACCGGCGCGCCGCTGGGTATGCGGCACGAGCACGATGTGCCTGACTATGCCAACGATCCTGACGGTGAGGTGATTGCGCTCGACAGCCATATCCGTCTGGCAAATCCTCGCACCAAAGAGACTGACTCCAGTTTGATGATGCGCCGTGGCTATAGCTATTCACTCGGCGTGACCAGTTCCGGTCAGCTGGATATGGGACTGTTGTTTGTTTGCTATCAGCATGACCTGGAAAAAGGTTTTTTGACGGTGCAGAAACGTCTGAACGGCGAAGCACTCGAAGAGTATGTCAAACCGATTGGTGGGGGATACTTCTTTGCTTTGCCGGGCGTCAAAACCGCAGACCATTATCTGGGACAGGCCCTGATCGAAGCCTGATAATTATGCCCCGTTGTACAGCGGGGCTTTTCCTGACATCTTGATGAATCAACAAATTATTTTTTATGCTTGGTGGGGGACTGAAATATTTCTGTCATCTCTCTGCAAGAGACTGTCTCTGGTGATAAGATAGATATTAAGTTAACGACAAGTAAAAATATTGTTGCATTAGCAAAAGATTATGATGTACTTATAAGTATTAGCGGTAGTTCCCGGCGGTGATGGTTGTTCACTATGGAGATCGCGAATGGAAAAGTCCTGCATTGGACATGTTTTTCACAATAGCAGCTGTACCCTACGCGGACGTTTCTCTTCCGGTAGCCTCCTCGTCACCGCTAAATCTCTCTCTCATTCACTTCTTCTCCTTGTAACTGACACCCTGTACGGTGCGCGTAGCCGTGTGTGGCGTCTTATCCGAAAGCAAGCAATGGCTTACAAGGAAGCCAACCCTCAGATGTTCGTGCGCATAATCGTGCCGCCAACGGCGCGTGTGATGTATACCTACAACTCAAGGTGCTATCCATGGGAAGACAAAAAGCAGTGATCAAAGCTCGTCGTGAAGCAAAACGTGTGCTGAGGCGGGATTCGCGTAGTCATAAACAACGTGAAGATGAGTCGGTCACATCGCTTGTGCAGATGGGCGGCGTAGAAGCGATCGGTATGGCGCGTGATAGTCGCGATGCCACGCCAATCACGGCGCGAAATGAGGCTCAGGCGCACTACCTGAATGCTATCGAGAGTAAACAGCTGATCTTCGCCACCGGTGAAGCCGGGTGTGGTAAAACCTGGATCAGCGCAGCAAAAGCAGCAGAGGCCCTGATCCACAAAGACGTGGACCGGATCATTGTAACCCGTCCAGTTCTGCAAGCTGATGAAGACCTCGGCTTCTTACCTGGAGATGTTTCTGAGAAGTTCGCTCCCTATTTTCGCCCAGTGTATGACGTACTGGTGAAGCGCCTGGGAGCCTCCTTCATGCAATATTGCCTGCGACCTGAGATTGGTAAGGTGGAAATCGCACCGTTCGCCTATATGCGTGGACGTACATTTGAAAATGCAGTGGTCATTCTTGACGAGGCTCAGAACGTTACTGCTGCGCAAATGAAGATGTTTTTAACTCGCCTCGGGGAGAATGTGACGGTGATTGTGAATGGGGATGTGACCCAGTGCGATCTACCTGCGCACGTTCGCTCAGGGCTAAGCGATGCGCTGGCCCGTTTCGAAGAAGATGATATGGTTGGTATAGTTCGTTTCAATAAAGACGATTGCGTCCGTTCGGCGCTCTGTCAGCGGACGCTCAACGCTTACAACTGATAAGTACTCCGTCTCCAGAGCCCGGGAAACCGGGCTTTGTTATTTGTTAACGGTATTACAGAATATCTTTTATAGCTGCCGTCGTCATTGTTGCTTCAAATGGGATCAGCTCAACTTTTACGATACCTGACTGTTGGAAGGGATCCTGGTTGAGGTAGTTTTTAAGTTTTTCAGTATCATCACATTTTGCCAATATCACGCCACCAGAACGTGGGATTTTAGGACCTGAAGTCAGGAATAAACCCTCGGCATAACCCTTTTTCAGCCACTCGACGTGTGCAGGAAGTAGGCTATCAACTTCATTTAACGGTTTGACATAGGTTAAAACGACCACACTAATAACGCTCATTTTATTGTCCATGTATACATGCGGGATACCACGGTAGCATGCGACTCAATAGAGATAGAATATTTATTGGGGTTGCCAGGGGATTTAATGCTATTCCGGACGGATCACATACGAAAAAAAGTCTGTGCTTGCGTACGAGATCTTGTTTAAAGATGGCGGTGAAGGGAACTGCTAAATATGAATACAAAGGTGTGCTACACGGCACGCTGATAGTCAATCCTGATACTTTCCGCCTCCTGGTTCTTCTTGATGACAGCTACAGAAAACAGTTTGCTCAGTTGTCAAAAACACAACTGCTTATCCTGGACTGTCTGAGCATAACACTCACCGGTTGGGATGAAAGGTGAACCAACGAGATATGCTGGTACAGGTTGACACAAAATGAATAGTGGAGCTGATAAATTAATGTTAGGGCATGTTAAGAAATAACGCGTTCACGTTCCTCAGAAGCGAAATATACACAAGTTGTAAAAACTGGCGGCTGTTGTAGATTTTGCGCAGCTGGCGTCCTGAAAATGCAGGGGATTCGCGGTTGTGGAATAAACTCTAATTGAGATAGATTCTTAATTTAATAAATATGGCGATATTAAATGAATTAATGTTTTATATTATAAAACATCATTTTAATGCTCTTGATGTTATTGTTTGATGTGATTAGTATGCAGACGTGAATTTAATCTTGATTAATTCATTTTCTATTTTTAGTTAAAACTAACGGAATATTTCATATATGAAAATTAATAAACTTGTCATTGCTGTGGGAGTAGGTTTGGTAATGGCTTCAGGTAGCGCCTTAGCTTTGCCGGGTGCTGACTCTGGTCATGGTACCGTGACTTTTACGGGGACCATTATTGATGCGCCGTGCTCCATTGCCCCTGACTCTATCGATCAGACTGTTAGTCTGGGACAGATCTCTAACAAGGTGTTGGAAGGTGGCGGCAAGTCAACACCGGTTCCTTTCCAGATCAAACTGGAAGATTGTAATGTCGAATCGCTGACAGATAAAACAGTAACGACAACGTTTGATGGTACTCCGGCCGGTTCTGCAACGGATCTGTTTGCCATTGCAGGTACTGCTTCTGGCGCAGGCGTTGCCGTTACTGCTGACGATGGCGTTCCCGTGACATTAGGTGAAGCGGCCTCAACCACTGGTATTATGAGCGGTGACAATGAGCTGAATTTTGCCGCCTATCTGACCGCGTTGGATGCTTCGAGCGCCATCGTTCCAGGTGACTTCACTTCTGTAGCAAACTTCACTCTGGCTTATAACTAAGTACTGAGTAAACGAAAAGGGGAGCAATCCCCTTTTATCAATTCTGATAAATAAAGGTTAAATGTATGGGGCGGCTTTTTATTATTGATAAGTTTAGCCTGCATTTACCTATTTTATTATTGACGCCAGCTTGGGTGGGTGCGACAGATTTTGGACATGGTAATGTCAATGTCGGTGGTTCGATTGTTGATACTCCTTGTGCTATTGATACCGAAAGCCAGGATCAGACTGTGCTTATGCCGACGATGACGGTTGGTTCTATATTAGGACAAAACAAGAAGAATAAAAAAGATTTTTTTATTAAGTTAATCAACTGCGACACAGTTTCAGTGAGTAAACCAGATCATCAATGGGGATATTATAGTATTACATTCTATGGTGATAATACCAGCCAAACGTACCCTTCGAGATTATTTGATGTAAAAGGTGAGGCAAAGGGAGTTGGGCTGGCGATAAGAACAGTTGCGGGTGAGCAAGCTACTCCAGGGGCTTCCTTTGATAATCACATGATAGCTAAGGGCGAGAACATACTGGCGTACTCCATGTATTTAGAATCAAATGGGCAAAAGATTAAGCGTGGTACTTATAGTGCAGTGATTCGATTCGCCATGAATTATTATTAATATTATGACTCATTATTTTCAATACATTTCCTTTTCAGGTGAAAAATTGTTTATGTTTTTCATTCTGATTATATACTCTAATTGTAGTAATGCAGCGCAAGAACAAATTGAATTTAATACAGATGTCTTGGATGTTGCTGATCGCTCCTCAGTGGATTTGTCGAAGTTTTCTGCTGGTGGTTACATTATGCCAGGCAAATATCCGATGGTTATTCAGATCGGTGAGAGTACCTTGCCTGAGCAGTTGGTTGAATTTTATGCTGAGTCCGATGATAAGAGTTTACCCTGTGTCAATAAAGACATTGTTGATTCTTTAGGATTTAAGAAGAAGTTTCTTAGCGATCTAAAGTGGGTTCGTGATAATCAATGCTTAGATTTGTCTAGCCTCAAGGGATTTAGTGCGAAAGGCGATCTGTCGGCGGGGGCATTATACATTAATGTTCCTCAGGCTTATGTTGAGTATGTGGATGAAAACTGGGAGCCTTCTGCACGTTGGGATGAGGGACTTTCCGGTGTCATGCTTGATTACAACATTAATGCGCAGCGGCAATATATCTATCAGGGCGATAATTCAACGAACGTTAGTGCCAATGGAGTATT
Source organism: Citrobacter sp. Cu096 (assembly GCF_030332285.1). Classification (NCBI taxonomy): domain Bacteria; kingdom Pseudomonadati; phylum Pseudomonadota; class Gammaproteobacteria; order Enterobacterales; family Enterobacteriaceae; genus Citrobacter; species Citrobacter sp. Cu096. The sequence continues at coordinate 1,697,422 of NZ_JAOWID010000030.1, read as the reverse complement.
AGGGTTGAATGCTGGTCCCTGGCGTCTACGTGCCGACTGGCAGGAACAGTATGAGAAAAGTAAGTTCGTGACGGATTCTCAGTTCGATTTTTCGCGTTTTTATGCCTATCGAGCCTTAAAGGATCTGCAATTGAAGTTGGTTTTGGGAGAGGATTATTTTCGTTCGGATGTATTTGATTCATTTCGTTTTGCAGGGCTAAGTGTGCGCTCGGATGACAGCATGTTACCGCCAGGCCTGCGGGGATATGCGCCGGAGGTGAGAGGGATTGCGCAAAGTAACGCCAAGGTAACGGTGAGCCAAAAGGGTCGGATAATCTATCAAACGCAAGTGGCAGCCGGGCCGTTCCGTATTCAGGATTTGGGAGATACGGTGAACGGTAAGCTCGACGTCAAGGTGCAGGAAGAGGATGGTTCGGTCAATACGTTCCAGGTCGATACTGCCTACGTGCCTTATCTGACTCGTCCGGGAACTGTACGCTATAAATTTGCCTCCGGGCGACCAAGCAACATGGATCATAGTGTTGAAGGTCCATTGTTTGCCTCTACAGAGGCGACCTATGGGGTGAATAATGGTTGGTCAATCTATGGTGGGGGGCTCTTTGCAAAGGATTACGGAATTGGTGCTGTGGGGATTGGCCGCGATTTATTGACTTTCGGGGCAATATCGCTGGATATCTCTCAGTCGAAAGCGCAGGTTAGGGAGTACTCCCTGTCGGGAAGATCGTATCGCATTAACTATTCGAAGACTTTTAGTGATTACGATAGCCAGATAACGTTTGCCGGATATCGCTTTTCCGATAAAGACTTCCTGAGTATGGATCAGTTTATCGATCTGTTACGCGATGATGCTATCTATTCGAGGGGGAGGGAACTTTACACTGTCACATTTAATCAGCAATTAAAAAAACTAAATCTAAACTTTTTTCTTAACTACAGTCGCCAGACTTACTGGGATCGACAGCCCGACAGCACCTACAGTCTGACTGTTTCTCGTTATTTTGATATTGGTAATTTTAAGAATGTGAATGTCAGTTTATCGGCGACGAAGACCAAGAATAATTATCAAAATGATGAGACTTCATATTATCTCGGTATGTCGATTCCTATCGGCGATCGTGGAAGTATAGGCTATAACCTGCAAGAAGATAGAGGCAAGGTATCCACGGGTTTAAGTTATTACAATGCTATTGACGATAATAACTCTTACCAGGTTAGAGCTGGATTAGACAATGGCGATCGCTCGCGGGCGAGCGGTTACTTTCAACATGATGGTGACATGGCTTCAGTCACGGCGTCGGCGGGGTATTACAACCAGAGTTATCGCAGTTTGGGGCTTTCCATGGAGGGGGGGGTGACTGCAACGACACAAGGGATTGCTCTGCATCGCATCAATAGCCCGGGTGATACTCGGATTATGTTGGATACAGGGGTGGCAGGGATCCCGGTACGTGCTGAGTATGGCGGGGTCATCTTTACTAACCGTTTCGGCAAGGCCGTTAGTCCCGATGTCCAGAGTTATTATAAGAATAGTTATTATATCGATTTAAATAAATTACCTGATAACGCCGAGGCTATTGTTTCGCTCAAACAGTCGGCCCTGACGGAAGGTGCTATTGGTTATCAATCCTTTAATGTGTTAGCCGGTAGTAAGGCAATGGCGGTAATCCGCTTTGCCGATGGGAGTTATCCACCGTTCGGCGCGATGGCGAGCAATTTGAAAGATATCTCTACAGGTATGGTCGCGGATAATGGCGTGATATGGCTGGCCGGGATGAACCCTGATGAAACAATGAAAGTTGCCTGGGGGGATGGGAATACATGTGAATTCACCTTGCCGCATGAGATCCCCACTGCGTTTGACACTAAATTACTGTTGTTATGTAAATGATATAGGTTGAATTTTAATGAACTTAAAAAAACAGCTGTCGATGACCTTGATTAGCGTTCTGTATGCACTGTCTGGCTACGCTCATGCGGCAATTGCCCTGGATCGGACGCGCATTGTGTTTAATGGTGACGCTTCATCTATGAGCGTCAATATTCAGAATCATAATAAACAGCTACCCTATTTAGCGCAGGCATGGGCAGAGGATGCCCATGGGAAAAAGATCACCTCGCCATTGACTATTCTGCCTCCTTTGCAGCGCGTTGAACCGGGAGCAAAGAGCCAGGTAAAATTGCAGCTGACCAACGAGGCGGCCAGAGGGTTACCTCAAGACAGAGAGAGTCTTTTTTTCTTTAACTTGAGAGAGATTCCACCTAAAAGCAATAAGCCTAATACGTTGCAGATTGCCTTGCAGACAAAAATCAAGATTTTTTATCGACCGAAAGCTATCGTCATTAAGGACTATGGCGATCCTTTTCAAAAGGGGATAACTATTGAGCGCAAGGGGAATAAACTCGTGGTTAATAACCCGACACCTTATAACGTAACTATTGCTTATGCTTCTAATTCAGAGAAGGGAAAAGCGCTTGGCGGGTTTGAGCCCATCATGATTGCACCGAAGTCGAGTGCCGATTATAAGGGAGATGAGAAGGCGTTGGGGAGCACGCCAGTTCTGACGTATATCAATGACTTTGGTGGCCGACCGAAACTGGTGTTTGGCTGTAGCGGAAGCCAGTGTAAAGTCACATCGAATATTAACGGTTAATGTGTGATTGAAACGGCGCGATATTGGTGGCTTTTATCGGTGGAGGCATATGATTAGCTCCTATATAAAGAGACTGTATATTGTACTCGCGTCTCTGATGATCACGGTGAGTGTTAATGCCAGAGCCCTTGACTCGCTGGCCATTGATGGTGAGCATGGGACTTTAAATGTAATTGGTGAGTTAGTCGAAGGGGCATGCTGGATCGATAATGGCTCGGTGTATCAACAAATCGAGCTGGGTGAAGTGAACTTTGCCGAACTGGCTGATGAGAATGCGAATATTCAGCCTCGCCGATTCTTTATCGCCTTGCGTGATTGCATTTATTATTCTGGAGATATGCGTGACGCGCGTAACGGTAATCTGACGACGAACAGCATGCAGCCTATTGTTAAGATCTCATTTGCTACAGTACAAGAACAAGAGCAAAAAAACGTTATCGAGGTCGAAGGCATGGCACAGGGCATCTCTTTACGATTGAGTGACTCGCAATATCGTCCTGTCTATTTGAATGATAATAATAGGCCCTACGTCATCAATTCTATCAATGATAAGCTTATTTATAATGTGCAAGTTGTACGTAATAACCATAAGTTGATCGCCGGACCTTACCGTGCGACGCTTAACTTTAAGTTGGATTACGATTGACGAATTATAAGGCAGGGGGAGGTATTTATTGGAGGGGACGTGCTATGATGTACAGGATGTTTTTATTTATACTGTTATCCAGCGTTACCATTATTGGCAGGGCCGATACGAGAAAGTTAAATTTTTCTACGGGTATTAATATATCGGGGACTGTAATTTCGACCGGAGCTTGTAGTTTTAATAAGACTGAGCTCGATATCAATTTTGGTGACGTATATATTGCTGATTTGGTAGGAGATAGCAACCGTAAAGACATTGGCTATACCCTTAGCTGTACGGGTGACTATGCGTATAGCGATATTCAGTTACATATATCGGGCACTGTGAGTAGTAGTGATAGGTCTCTTTTAGCAACAAATGTACCAGGCGTCGGTATTAAGCTATTTCGTGATAATATTCAACTTAAGCCAGATGAAATAATTTCACTCGGTGACGATCCATCCATAGCACCTAAATTAAGGGCTGCGGTAGTTATTGGTGATGCCGATGTTTCTAAGTTAAATGGTGTGAGGTTTTTTACCTCTGCAACCTTGACTGTGGCATTTAATTAAGTGAAGGGGGCGTTTTAATGAGGACGTTGATGCTTTGTTTAGGCCTGTGGATATTAATAATGCCAGTTAGTCAAGCAATAACTTCTGATAATCATCTAACAGGTGATACGACTAATTTAAGATTCTATGGGGTATTAAAAAGAAAACCATGCCATATTAATGGTGACAGTTTGATAAATATCGATTTTGGAAAAGTAAGGATCAAAAAAATAGATGGATTAAATTATAAACAAAAAATCCCTTACTCCATCACATGCGAAGAGTATTCTCCAGAGTTAAAGCTGACTCTGGCGATTAATGGAGCCAGTTATTTCGAGAAGTCCGTGCTAACGACAACGGTAGATGGGTTAGGCTTAAAATTACTTGCTAACGGTGCAGACTTTGAAATGAATAAACCGGTTCAGATTAATTTCGATTCGGGAAGTCTAATCCTTGAGGCGGTTCCCGTGCAGAAACCAGGTGCAACGCTACCTGAGAAAGCTTTTAGCGCCACGGCGACGCTACTCGCAGAGTATTTATAAGGGGGAGACATGAGTATTAGAATCAGTTTGCTTATGTTGATTTGTTTAATAGATATGGCGGGAATACATTCGGCTCAGGCAGATGATAACTTAAAGTTTAGTGGTTTTTTAGTTATGGATCCATGTGAACTGGACCCAGATACCTCTGATGTTGAGGTATCTTTTGGAACCATTGTCGACAAGTATTTGTATTTGAACCAGAGAACGCATAGCCAACAATTTGTTATTAATTTAAAAGATTGTGATATTGACTCTGGAAACATCGTACAGATGACGTTTAGCGGTACACCGAGCACAGAATTACCTGGTTATATTGTTCCATCGTCCGGTGAGAAGACGGGTATCGCCGTGGGTATGGAGCGCGTCGTCAATGACGGTTCTGGCCCAATCGTACAGTTATTACCCTTTAATGAGGCTATGCCGACCTCGCCACTGTTTAATGGTACGACGACGTTGAGATTTCGTGCTTTTATACAGGGAATACCTAGCGCGATTGCCTCGCATAGTATTGTTCGCGGTAACTTTAGCGCCGTATCAACCTTTACTATCGAGTACCCCTGAGGCTGGTATGACGATTAATCTACTGCGAAGCTATACCTATAAGAATGCAATATGCCTACTGATTGCATTGTACTTCCTGGTTCTGATGCATATCTATTTACCAAACCGAGGCGGAAATGGCCTGAATCTTCCTCTCAATATCTTTTCATGGCTGTGGATCTGTATGTTGATGTGCGTAATTGCGTTCAGTGGCAATCGAGGCCGCTTTATCTATCCGCGTTACATCAGCGCTATGGTTTTGGGGGGCTTTCTGCTGACGGTTCCCCTGTTTTGGGCCAGCCGCGCAGGCATGATGAATGCTGTCTGGCGAGTAATGGCATTATGGGGTGGGCTGTTTATTTACGTCCTGCTATACCAATTGAGATTATGTTTCACGCAAAAGATCAGGGTAATGTGGGCGATCTTCGGCGCTACCGTGATTGAAGCGGTTGTCTCCTTATGGCAGATCGGTCAATTGCTGATGGGAGCGGGAAGCCGCCCCGGCGGAATTTTTCAACAAGTTAACGTACTGGCTTCTTTTCTTGCGACGGGGCTGGCCATCTCTTTTATCCTCTATTCGATGAGTAAGCCAGCTTGGGTGAGGGCTTTCCTGGCACTTAGCCAGATTATGATATCTCTGATTTTGGTGATGTTGTCATCGCGAGTCGGCTGGTTGGCGGGGATAGTGGTCTATACACTGTATTTAGGCCGTTATCTGACCAGACGGCACGATACGGTTGCTGCTGTCTTGTTGTACCCTTTGCTCGGCGCGGGAGTGGGCATCGGGATCATGTATGCCGTGCAACAAGGTTGGTGGGTTTTGGACGGCTTATTGGTTGATAAGCAGATGTCGAGCCACTTGCGATGGATCCTTTTGATTGCCACTTGGTCAATGATAAAGGCCCATTTACTCACCGGGGTGGGATATGGTGAATACGCCTATACCTTATTACGTACCCTCTCTGCACCCCAGGCGCAAGAGGCCTGGCGGGTGACACACCCGCATAATGAAATTCTATATTGGTGGGTTGAAGGAGGAATATTAGCACTTGTTGGGATCGGTTGTATCATCTATGGGATTCTGCGTCAGGCGACCACACCTAAATGTAATGAGAATTACTTATGGCTATATGTGATGATTCCCATTGCCTTGCATACAATGACCGAGTTTCCCTTTTATCTGTCAATGCCGCATTTATTTATTTCTTTGCTGTGCATCTCTTTCTTGCGTGATGATGGAAGACCTATTCTCAGGGGGCGCGCACGTCTGCTTAGAATAACTTTTGGCGTTGTTTTTTTTCTTCTTGCTGCGATTTTTATCTTTATGCTACAGGCTAATTTCTATTTATATCAGTTTGAGCGTAGTGGGATGAAGAATAAAGACTATCTGGCACGAATCGATATGCCCATGCTTCAATGGGAGCGCTATCAGTTCGATCGACATATCAGTATGTTGTTGAGTTATAATACTACGCGAAATGATCAATTACTAATTGAGTTTGAGCGTTGGGCCCGTGACTATAGCGACCGAAATAACGATCGAAACGTCTGTTGGACGAGGGTGAATATTGCGAAGCATTTTCGATTGGCAGATAAATATTCCGCACTGAAAAGAGAGTGTACTGTACTTTATCCTTAGCGAGGGTCATAAACTATGTTTTTCAACACTATTTATGAGAATAGTATATTTTATTTCCAGGATAGATTTGCATTAACTGAGTTTTAATATATTACTTAACAATTTTGTTCTTGTGGAGGGGCTATAGGTGATTAAATCATTGGTATATATTTTTCTCGTGGTTGTGACTTTAGTCACACCCCCAGTATCTGCAAGTTTTTTTTATGGTAAGCCGGGTGATGCGGGGTGTGGGAGCACCTCTGGAATTGCTTGTGTTAAAAGCGGTCCAGCTAATAATTATGTCACTGCCGTACCACATGTATTCGATGTAGTAATGAATGGTAATCCTGCTGTTTGGGCTAAATCAAGCGCAATTAGAATTGCACTTGGTGTTCGTCAAAGTTCAGTGGGTACCAATAGGTATACGGACTCAAATAAGTATATTTGGCTGACTGCATACCACGATTTGTCTAAGTCCGCGGGGGGGTTTAAAACTATGAAATGGGTTAATATAGATCAAACCGATCCCGGTTACTTAGCTCAGGGCATCGCTTATTATTACCCTCAGCTCGGTTCTACGATTACTACGGGTGTGGGTAATGTTTATTGCGTGGGTTTATTCTATGACACTGGTATTGGTAACCCCACGGGTATTTCTGGTTTAGTGGAAGGCTTTGGTTGTAAGAGTGATATGGGGGGCTCAGAAAGTAAACCTCCGATCGAAAAATGTGTAGCGACTAGTACGCTGAATATTGATTTTGGTGAGGTTGATAGAGCCGGTATAACGAATACTGGAGCCTACGAAAAATCTGTTAAATTGAGTATTAACTGTAGTGGGGTCTCCGTGCTTCCCGTTCATACTTTTCAGGCCAAATTAAGTGGTACAGGAGTAACATGGGCTGGTGGACAGCTTAAGACTTCCAACCCCGCACTTGGTGTGAAGTTTAATATTGCGGGCAAGGACGTCAATGCAAATTCTTCACCCTTCGATCTTGGGTCAACAAGCGGTGGGGCGCTAAATGTGACAGTAAAGGCGGCCTTAGCCAAGAATCCAAGCGTAATTACACGTGATATTGCTACCGGTAGTTTTAACGCGAATGCGACATTAATTATTGAAGAAAAATAATTGTTTCATATTTTTATATGATGAACTACCCGTATTCCTGGTATATGGTGTTTATCCAGTTTTGAGCGTATGCACTTAACCGGTCTTAGCACCAACTTCCAGAGCTGAATGATGCCAGGGACAGAAGCAATGATAAATAACAAGATGCTTTTCGCTATCTCCTGCGGAAAAAAAGCCTTGTATGTCGCTTTTTCTGGGGGGCTGGTACTGGCCGTAACTCTGGCAACTGTGACCTGGTGGTCTGTCGAATCCCTCCGGAAAGACACTCTCACACGTATAAATTTTGCACAACATCACATTGACACCATTATTTCAAATGCCAGAGCGGTGGCGAATGTGACCCGAAATCTTGCCGGGATGCCCTGTACCGGAAACACACTTTCCCAGCTCCGTCATGATGTAATCCGCACACCGAATGTGCGCGCTATCGACCTGGTACGTCAGGGTCGCATTTACTGCACTTCGCTGTATGGCGCAACAGATGAACCCGACAGGCTCTCCCTCCCGTCTGCCCGGAACAACCTGCAGTTGCTTCCCGGTAACACAGCCACACCGCATTTATCTGTGCTGGTATACCGTACTACCCGGCCCAAGGGCACGTTACTTATTAGTATTGACGGGTATTTTGTTGCTGAAACGCTCTTTGCGATTCGTACACTCCCTTTGGTTTATTTTCAGGTCGGGAATACTCTGATGTCGAAATCCGGCCAAATCCTGACACCTGCGCAACTCCCCGCCGGGAAACGCGAGTTCATTACATCTCCGGACTGGTCTTACCGGCTTGTTATCGTCACGCCGACGGGGACACTGTTCGGCAACATCGTGCATAACTACTGGAGGAGTGTGTTGGTTTGCCTGCTGCTTGCTTTGGCGGCCTCACTTCTGTGTTACCGGATATTGACTCGCCCTCTGACTCCTGTGGAGCAATTACAAAACGCGCTGGCACGCCATGAATTCGTGCCATATATTCAGCCGATCGTCGATATCACTACACATCGCATTAAAGGTGGTGAGATTTTAATTCGCTGGAAACATCCGGAAGCAGGCCTCATCCCTCCGGACCAGTTTATCCCGCTGGCGGAAACCTCAGGTCTGATTGTGCCCATGACGCGGCAGTTGTTTGCAGATACAGGCCGCTTTTTTCAGGCGCACACAGCCCGGCTTCCAGCCGGTTTTCACCTGGGATTCAATATCAGCAAGTCTCACCTTGCAGACCGTCACCTCATGGAGGATTGTCAGAATATCCTGGCCGAGTTGTTGCCCTGCAGGGCAGAGCTGGTCCTCGAGTTACTGGAACGGGATACCGCTGAATGCACTGCTGAAATGAAAACTGCGTTCAGCAAATTAAAGCAGGAGGGGATAAAGTTCGCGCTTGACGATTTTGGAACCGGATATTCGACGCACGCCTGTCTGCAGAATTTCAGTGCTGATTATATCAAGATAGACAAAAGCTTTATTCAGATGGCAGGTGTTGATGATATATCCCGGCATATTGTAGATAACGTCATCGCACTGGCAGAAAGTCTGAATATCAATATTATCGCTGAAGGCGTTGAAACTGCGTCGCAGGAGGCATATTTACAGGGGCGTAATGTGAAATATCTACAAGGCTATCGCTATGGCCGTCCGGTGTCTCTGGATCAATTTGTTAAGAACCACCTGAGTGGTGGCGACGGACCGTTTTTCACAGGTTCACCGGCGTTGGCATATCAGGCTGAACAATAAGTCGGAATACTGCGCACTGATATGACGTCTTTACACCAGTCGCGTTATCCGACAAATCCGCGATGAGCGCTCATTTTCTCGAACAATCTAATCAGGGGCTACGCGGCCCGTAATGCTGCGCTGGCGTTGCATCAGGGAGAGTGGGTGGTGTCCTGAATGCGGATGATGGTATTGCTGACGAGTTTATTGAACCCCGGTGGCGGACGGCAGTTGCGACACAGAGCGACGTGGTGCTATTCAATGTCTGGCATTCTGTTACAGAGCACAACTGAAGGGTCGTACACACCCGGCCACTCTGCTGGCAGAGTTTCACAGGCTACGACTGGATATTTAGCAATGAGACTTTCATCACGCACCGGGTGGATTATTATGATGTTCGTGCGATGATCTATATCGGTGTAATAACAGAAATCATCAGACGGGCGAAACGGGACGGTGTGAGATAAAAAAATCCCCAACGGAGATGATGGGGAAGGTAGTGTTTGAAGTTGTGTTGTTATTATCTGTCGTCAATGTGTTAGCACGTATGATTTTAATTGTCATTATTATAATGGAGTAAAGCAAGGTTTATTGAGTAAAAACTTCAGACTCCTACAGCAACAAATTTTCACAAATGTCAGCTGGTTTTATATTCCGGCCTTTTTCAGCTACCGGCACGGGTTACCACTAGCGCTGGGGGGACGGCGTCCTGCAGCTGAATGCCGGACTGAATCATCTGTCTGGTATCCTGGTTAACGAAAATGCCCATGCTATGCTGATTGTCATCATCACCGCCCTGGCCACTGTTTCTCGGTTCTGCCGGCGCGAAATTCTTCCTCAGGAAGGACGATTCCCGCTGTATCGGTTTGATTATGGCGCTTATATTGGGGCGACTGCTGTATGATCCGGATATTTTACCCGTTCGAACCTTCAAGTTCGGATGGTATGTATGCACGCCAAAGTTCAGTATCGGCATCATTATACTGTTTATGTAAGCTGGCATATGTCACCTAATCCCGGACAGTGCTGCGAGTGAACAGTTACGGAGGAAAATGCCATTCTGGCCAGGAATCCGTCTTTTATCTTCATTTTTCCCTCTTGGGGCTCCTCTATGGCTGCGTCAGTATGCCGAATCTGGAAAAGAGTATAATTAGTAGTTTTAATTTCCTTATTAATCATCGACTTTGCGATTTATTAATATATGGAATTAATAATTATCATGTAATGAATGAAGTATTTGTCATGAAAAACATTTTTTTGTTAAAAAAACAAAATGCAAAACGGGTAATTATGCACTCGTGACCCAGAGAAAAGGGGATTAGTTTGGTGACAAAAGAACGCGATTAAACGATCGCGCTGGAAGCGGTAGAAGAATATTTAAACAACATCGACTGGATTAACGATGAGATAAGAGCAACTCTAAATTATGCGATAGAGGCGATGATAAGCACTGCGGAAAAGCACGAAAGTAGAATGTTCAAAATTGTGATGGCGCAGGAAGGAAGGAGGACTGCCTGGGGGCATGAGTTAATCGCAGAAATGGAGCATATCCCGTAACCGTAACGTAGTTTATTAACTAAAACATTCAAAAGGATAAATATGAAAAATATCCAGAGCAGAGATGAAAAAGTATATCGTAGAATGGTGAGTGATACGATGGTTGGGTTCATGAACACAATGGGTGATCTCAGTGATGAAGCAAAAGACGATTTGCTTTCGATCATAGTGGAAGCTGTGGAGACGAATGCTAACGAAGACGAAGAAAGCAGGAGAAAAATAAATCTGAAGGTACATGAGGTATCAAAGGAATACAACATTCCGATACTTAACATCTTTTCTGTTATTTCAATGGTTTTCATAGATTTCGAGTACTAAAGTATTCCCAGTTAAAGCTCATGGGAATGTTATTTTCAATAAAGAAAGGAGGGAAGGATGTCTTCATGCAAAGAGGAAGATGATATGTGTAAGAGGATCGTCGCGAGAACAGTAGCTGAATGTCTTAATAGCATTGATAACCTTCATGATGGGGCTAAGGAAGGATTAACCTATGTTATAGCAAGGTTGGTTGATAACCCTGATTCAAATGATGAAATGAAAAAGAACATCATTGCGATATCCAGAGAATACAATATCAGCGAGGGGGTGCTTTTTGTCCTTATTACAGATATATTCACTGTGTGTGAGATGGTGCTAACGCATAATGAAAGGTGTGGGGAAGTAATCCACTAAGTGCGGGTAAAATGTTGCTTACAATTCGTGACAGTTACACTGTATTTTATCTTACAAGCTGTAATGCTACCTTCTATGAGAAATGAAGCTAGGGTAAACATAGAAAAAACTACTGAACACAAAATCCCTGCTCTATGGAAAGCCTACCTGTATCTCAAGAGTAGACTGATGGGGTTGTCGGCCGATTTTTACAAGATATCCAGTGTATAACACCAAAAAAATTTACATATCCTGTCAATAATTTTTCCTGGCATATCTCTTGAGTGTTTTTTTGACTACTAAGTAGGTGGGTAATGATTAAGCAATTGTATTATTTGACAGGGTTAATCTCTGTTATGGTCATGATGCATACGGCGTGGAGCAGCTTCTTACTTCAAAGAAAAACAGTGAAGTGCGTCAGGAGTTCATTTTTTATAAAAATTGAGATGTTATTTGTGATGGTGTCTGTTTTATTGATTCATTGTATGGAAGCATCCATTTTTGCAATATTTTATTATGTTAATGATGCTTTGCCAGATATGGAAACATCCATGTATTTTTCACTGGCCAGTTATGCAACTGTTGGTTACGGTGATGTACTTTTACCTGAGGGGTTCCGATTAACTGGGGCGGCTGAAGGACTTGTTGGTACATTAATGGTTAGCTGGACGGTAGCCACATTAATTAGCTACTTTGGTGATAAAAAATAATGCGATAATCAGAGCTTTTGTAAAGATCTTGGTTTTTGGATTGCTTGCGGCACCTTTTAGTTCACTTGGCTGAACGAAATTAATATGAACGTAACATCGTTTATACAGGGGGTGAGTTGAAACGGATTTCCAATATTGACTGTGCATCAGATATGATGAATTTGTGGCAAGTGACAGCCAGAAAGGATTAAACTGGACAGCAATTACATCATTGAATCAGTGAGTTAAAAAGAAAAAAAAAGCCTCAACCCAAAAAGGTTGAGGCAATAAAACTTCAAAGGAAAGTAAGAACAGTTCACCTACTCATATACGCAAAACTATATTGCCAGTGTAATGCTTATCTTGCAAATTAATTGTGTTAAATATCTTTATTAATATTCCTGGGGCGAGGGGGGATTGTAAATAACAATGAATCTACACCTCAGAGCCATTTATGGACGGACCTCATGACAATAGACATTTTATGCTCTTGTAACAAAACCTGTTCGAAAGTCTCAGGGCTTATATCTTCAAGGTGACAGTGGTGTCAGACCCAGTTGTAGAACACTTCAATGTAATCGAAGATCAGAGCCCGGGTTTTATAGAACCGTTTTCAAAACCTCTGCCAGAGTATCCGCTCAGATTCGAACACACAATGACTTCACTGTCTGGTTTTCGACGCAATGTCAATTATTGGGTTAAGTTACATATTAACATCAACAGGTGCTGTTGCGATGGATAAAACAGCTGGGGGAGCTATTGCCGGGGCTACCGTTGGCGCTGGTGCCGGTGGAATGATCGGTAAGGCAGCCCGATAGGATTAAAATCACTAATATGTAGTGAATCCCCTGAGCGGTGGGGCAAAACAATGCTCGAACGAACACGTAATAGGACTGTGGCTGACCAAAAACTCACCGGTTAATCTCGGTACCGTAACACCTGTTCATCAATGTTTCATTGTAGTGAGCCTCATTCTTTCCAGCTAATTCTGAATATAACATAGTTCGCGTTTACCTGAAAATGTGGTTGCTTTCGCAAAGTTGTCTAATGACCGCATTACGGAATTACGCTTTACGCTAATTTTTTATATTGTTGTCTGGAACATCCAAACGTATTCTCAGTTAAGTACCCTTATTAATATTCTTTTAGGCGTCTTTACAATGCTACTCTCTACCTGCCACTGATTTTTTAATTGCTTTCTGGTGCTTCTGTTTCACTTACCTCAGAAGTTAAAATTATGGGGTTTTATTATAAATCATTATAATTAATCTCAATAATAATGGTGATTAAAATTAATCCGTTTCTTGTGCGGAACTTAAAGATTAACTTGTGCTATATATATGGCGTAATGTATTGCATTAAGCGTGGCTGGGATATTATCAAATGATAGCGTACATCCAGTGTTAACGTTAGTGGAATACGAAGGAGATGTAATAACAGAGGTTGTGCACCTCGCTCAATCTCATCAATATCTAGCATGGTTTTATAAAATAAAGGATCCTAAAACATGAAAAGAAAAGCACTGGCTCTGGTTATTCCCGCATTACTGGGAATGGGGACAGCACATGCTGCAGAAGTGTACAATAAAGATGGCAACAAGCTTGATCTCTACGGTAAGGTAGATGGCCTGCATTACTTTTCTGATGACTCAAATAATGATGGAGATCAATCGTATGTTCGATTTGGTTTCAGAGGTGAGACACAGATTTCCGAACAACTGACTGGTTATGGTCAGTGGGAATACCAGATGCAGGCTAATCAAACCGAGAATGGCGGTAATGATTCATGGACTCGTGTTGCCTTTGCTGGTCTGAAGTTTGGTGATTACGGTTCATTCGATTATGGCCGTAATTATGGCGTACTGTATGACATTGAAGCGTGGACCGATACATTACCTGAGTTTGGTGGTGATTCTTACTCCAAAGCCGATAACTTTATGACTCATCGTGCAAGTGGCCTGGCAACCTATCGAAATGGCAATTTCTTTGGTCTGGTTGATGGTTTGGCCTTTGCTTTACAGTACCAAGGTGCTAACGAAAATCAGTCACCTGAACAAGAAGGTACAGGTAACGGCGGTGACCGCAATATGAAGAGCTCTAACGGCGACGGCTTTGGTATCTCATCTACTTATGATATTGGCATGGGCTTCAGTGCCGGCGCGGCTTACAGTACGTCCGATCGTACCAGTGAGCAAACGAGCAAGTCTACTGCGGGCGGCGACAAAGCGGATGCGTGGACCGTTGGTGCGAAATATGATGCAAACAACATCTATTTCGCAACGATGTACTCGGAAACTCGCAACATGACGCCTTATGGTGACAGCAGTAATACCATAGCCAACAAAACGCAGAACTTTGAAGTTACCGCGCAATACCAATTCGACTTTGGTCTGCGTCCGGCGGTATCCTTCCTGATGTCTAAAGGTAAAGATCTGACTCTGCGAGGAAATGCAACAGGCCCTGCGGGAACCAGCGGCGATAAAGATCTTGTTAAATATGTTGATGTAGGCGCAACCTACTACTTCAATAAAAATATGTCTACCTACGTTGATTACAAGATCAATCTGTTGGACGAAGATGATTCATTCTACGAGAGTAATGGTATCGGTACTGATGATATTGTTGCATTAGGATTGGTTTACCAGTTCTAGTTTTCAAGAAAATTATTTATTTAAAGCAATTATCAAAAGAAGAACCAGTGGTTCTTCTTTTTTATGGTCACCCCTAAGATAGACGCCAGCGTTAGAAAATACAGTTTAATTGATTTCTTGTTGGCGTGGTTAAGCATAATAGCTATGAATGTTAATAATTTTACAGCTGGAATACTCTACGTTAAGCTTGTCTTTGCCACTGTTTGCTATATATTTTGATGTTTATTTTATTTTTGCCTCAAACGTATGTTTGAGGCTTTTTTATATTCTCTAATCATATAAAAACAATGTCATTTATTTTATTTGATTCTTGGGTTGGTTATGAGTTATTTTTATGCAAAATACATTTCCAGCAATATTAAAGAGTGATGTGTTTTATTAAATGAATATAAGTTATGTATAGAATTATTAATTGTACTCATGATAATAATGAATATTAATGACTTGCAAAATGAGCATAAAAAAATATCATATAAGAATATTTGTGAAAGAAAACTATTTAATAGGTAGTAAAATGAATTTAAAAAAAAGGCACATTATATTACCATTAACACTGTTACTTACAAACTGCATCATTGTTTCTGCGCGAGCGGAACTGTCATTAGGTACCGGGATTATTGCATTAAATACTCCCTATAAAGACTATGACATGCAAACCACCCCGTTTCCTGTCATTAATTACAAAGGCGACAATTTCTGGATAAATGGACTGGGGGCGGGTTACTATCTCTTCAATGATGCCACAGATAAATTGTCGATTATTGGTTATTATGATCCTACACAATTTAAGCATGACGATAGCGATAGCCGGGAAATGCGGCGTTTACTAACACGTAAAGGAACAATGATGGCCGGGCTTTCATATGTTCACAAAACGCGTTATGGATCGTTAAGAGCTGCCTTAGCTGGCGATGTACTCGATAACAGCGATGGGATGGTAGTCGACATGGCTTGGTTGTACCGCTATGAAAATGGAGCATTCACAATTACCCCTGCAATAGGTTTCAAATGGAACAGTGATAATCAGAATGATTATTATTATGGAGTGTCAAAATACGAATCAAAACGTAGTGGAATTAACTCGTATACTCCAGATGCAAGTATCAATCCTTATGCTGAATTATCAGTCAGTTATGAGTTTTTATCCAACTGGAATATATATGGTGTAGGTCGCTGGACACGTTTAAGTGATGAAATAACTGATAGTCCAATGGTGGAAGATTCTTGGGATAGTATATTGTCTATGGGCATTACATATACCTTTTGAGTATTTTTTAGCAAGCGACTTACGAGTATACTGTTTAAGATGTTCTGCACCCTTTATCATACTCATGATAAAGGGTGCATAAACCCTCCATTACCAATGATGTAAATGATACTTACATTTAGTTTTAAGAAAATATGCTGATAATAATTAATAAAATGTTATGCTTCATAACATAAATTTTCTAGTGCAAAGGGAATCATATGTTGCAAAATAATTTTTCAAAAGTAATCAGGAGTGATATCAACTTATTAGTTACTTTATATTTTTTATTGGAAAACAGGCAAGTGAGTAGAACTGCAAAACAACTATATATAGGTCAGTCTGCAGTTAGCCATCAGCTAAATCGTTTGCGTGAAATGTTTGATGATCAATTATTAGTTCGAACCGCAGCAGGGATGATGCTAACTCCCTTTGCTGAACAAATCTATCCGACACTTGGAAATGTTGTTGCTGACCTTGAGGTATTGCTAAAAAAGAAGAATAAAAATTTACATCCACATCCAATAAAGGATATCTATAGAATATGTGTGCCTGAAGATACTTATATTGAGGATGTATCTGTACTATTTTATGATTTTGCTCATGATGAAAATATTCGTGATAATGTAACCTTCGAAGTTTTTAATAGATATGATTCTTGCATTTCAGATTTAAATGAGGGGAAAATTGACTTTTTCTTTGGTTCCAGCGACAATTTATCAGGAGCTATATGCTCCAGTAAATTAATAGAAACAGAATTTTGCCTGGCAGTTAGAGCAGATCACCCTCTGGCAAATAAAACAGTTCAACTTGCAGATATAGTTAAATATCCTTGGATAGATATTCTTTTTCGAGAAAAAGCCAATTCTTATGCGAATGAACATTGGGGAGAGGCAATTAATAACATGAGGTGTGTATTAAAAACATCTTCAGCGAATGCGGCAATTACGTTGCTAAGTCATTCTGATGCAATATGTTCATTATCTGATGATATTATTAATAAGCGTGGGCTTGCCCAAGTAAAAACTAAGAATAAAATAAAAATCACAAATTATCTTTACTGGCATAAAATTATGGGTGATGACATTTTTCATCGTTATATTCGTGAGGGGTTAATTAGTAGGTATGTTTCTGAAAATATCAACGCAAGAAAATAAATAGCACACAGAACTTACCAACGATTTCTCTATTACTTCTTTGGTAGCTTCAGGCGCTACCAAAGAAGTAATTAATGCTATTGATGAAGTAAATTTATAATATTTAACTATGATGGTGGGTGTTTCACTGAGTGCAAGTGTGATAATACGAAGCATGGTTGTTGGTGGTATTTTTGTAATGAGTTGCTAATTCTCTTGATGAGATGAACAGGAGAAGTATAATATGATGGGAAATATGAGGTTATTATTAACGAATGATAATTCTCCAGCAGCCATAGGGGTTTGTAACATCTTAGAGAATCTACCGTCGCGTAGCATTTTGTCTAATAAACATATTTTTGTTATGACGGGTGGGCTTCCTTATACTGAAAAACAACATAAAATTATTACACAAGTCATCACAGATCCTTCCATGATAGTAATCATTATTGAGCTTAGATCTAGAGCATTATCAAACTATCATCTGCACCTTCAGCGTGATTATGTCTATTATTTGGATGGAACAATTAGTCTTCAGGCGATCACCAGTCATCTTAAAAACATTTTGAATAGTGTTGCGGATGAAGTAAAAAATAACTTTGGGACACTGCCGGAACAATCTATTGTCGATAGAGTTACCATTGCCGAAAAAGCGTCCATTGTGGGAATGCTTTCTAATCAAAGTTGCAAATTATATGCTGAAACATATGGGCTCAGTATAAGGTCGGTCAGCGAGGACAGGCGGAACGTGATTGTAAAATTTGGTACATGTAGTCCAGCATTATTACATGCCCAACTCTGTGTGGATAGTGCCCTCGAAAATAATATTGTAAAGGCTACATTTAATGAGAAGGGTACTGCCAGTTCAATATACTATGCAAGGATATTGCAAGATCTAATTACTCTTGAAGGCATCAAAGTTCTTCGCGATCTTTAATAAAAAAAGTATATCTAAAACTATCAAAAACTGTTGTAAGTATCCCGCATAATCGTGCCATTCACATTTAGAGATCCTCCGGCATAATCGCACTTGAGATGATGCCAGAGCATAGGGTGGCAGTTTCACAAACTGGTACAACGTTGAACATAAACCATAAACATAGTGTGATAAAATATATCACGCCAGAAGAACGCCATCAAAGTCTGGACGAGAAAATACTGGCAGCCAGAAAATCGGTCTGTTGATTAGCCTGGGCGCTCATCCTGAACATTAGAGTAAGCAACTACGTCACTGGGACTACATATCAGAAGTTTATTTGAACCCTGAAAAAGAAACGTCATAACGTAATTTTATTGCATTAAGCGACAATTTCTATGACAAACGCCGTTGCTCACCGATCTCCTTCATGGTAATACGCAGTTATGCTGCTTTGACGTTAAATTAAAGAACAGTAAATTTAGCGCCGATTCAAATCTCCATTTAAACTGGCGCACATACCAGCCATCACTACTTCACGGTCCACGCCTCGCTGTACTCCTTTTCCTGGAACAATTCCGCCAGCCCGCTGATTTGCTTTAGTCTCAGCACTTCGTCAGCATCCATGCCTAACTCTTCAGAAATTCGAGCATCACCCCAGCCCAGTTTATACAGGTCCTGTACAATCGCACTCATTGCGGCTATATGATGTTTTCCTCTGGCACGATTATGACGGATGGTTGCTGCAATGCGATCGGCCGGTTTCAGGTTTCGTTCCGTTACCAGCGTAACAGGGAGATAACCATTCAGTTTTTTCCGCAGCACAGGTTTAGATTTGCCCAGAGAATAACGATGGAAGCCATCAATGATGGCATAGCCTTTAGCACACGCTGTCACAACAACAGGCTGGGTATACCCATCGGTTTCAAGGGACCGCTGAAGCAGTTTTTTTTCCGGGGGAGCCATGACATTTGGATTATAATCATTGGGATGTAGTGCCGTTGACTGAATCCAGAGTACACAGTCAACCGGTTCACCTGAAAACGGACTATGTTGATGTAGTGCTTTTTTAAAGGTGTTAAGCACTTCAATTTTTTGCTTCTCGTCAATTATATTTTCGAAAAAAGTATCAACTTCAGCCAGTAAATCTTTTAAAGACATCATTATATTATTCCCCATTGCTGACGCTTTTGTTTCATTCGCTCAAGGTAACGCTTGTAATGTCGGGGGGCGTTGGGGCTGAAAGAAAGTCGCTGGCACCAGAAATCATTTCTTATTAGTGTCTTGCATATTCTTCGCCAGGACGGAATATCTTTACAACCCAGGTCCTTTTCTTGCTCGTCAGGAATGCCGTGCGGCCAGTCGTGCTCCAGATACCACTTGAGATAAATCGCCAGCTTGTTCCGGTAATGTTCTGCTGTGTGTTCGGGCATGCTTTCCAGTAAAAAATAGGCATAACTTTCCCAGGTGTGATGTTCTGGTTTGGTGATGCTTTTATGTAGTGCAAAAAATTCCCCGCTCTGACTTCCGTAACAGGCTCCACTGTTCGCGCCAGCTACCCGGTAACACATCCGCTCCCAGGTATCAGGTTCCAGAACATGGTAAAGCCAGAGGCCTCGTCTTTGTTCAGGTCCAAAAGGTTCACACACGCGCATACTTCCAAGAGGAACTCCTGCCTGGTACATTAAATCATACAGTGAGTTATATGCTTTGTTCTCTTTGGCACAGTACGTCCATATATCACTGGCTTTCCAGTCATAAAGGGGATAGGCAGTATAATACGTACCTTCAACTGATGCTGTTGTCCACGGTTTGTCATCGGCGTAGCGCAATTTCGAGTGCGAGCTGATGGCCATCATTCGGTGCAGTGATTCATCAGCCCGTATACCCACGAGTATAATCTGGGAATAATCGCCATTCTTTTTTGTCAGCCAGCGGGAGAATGCGGGGATGAATTCCTCGAATGTCATTGCATGTTTGTAAAAGGAGAAAAAAGACTCATCCGTGATAGCACCATGTGGTGGTTTTCGAACCCACTGAGCGCCCGGTGCCCAGGCCACCCATTCGGGCTCATGCTGGGATACTCCACTGACAGTCGTCATGGGGAGTGCCACCCAGTAGAAATTATCAATAACATCAGCGTACAGATGTTTCATCTTTTCGATATGCTCAATAGTCAGAGAAAATTGCGCTTCCCAATCGATGAACAGTACCGATATTTTCCTTTTTTGTCTTCTTGCAGACTCAGCGACAAGATGCAGGAGTACTGTCGAATCTTTGCCCCCAGAAAAAGAAACACAGATATGCCTGAATGTATCAAATGTCCATGAGATGCGTTTGCGGGCAGCGGAAAGAACAGTGATTCCTTTGAAACTTTTGTTCACAAATAAACACCTGGCATTTTTGAAGATTTTAATAAAATAAATTATTACTTTTCTTATTTCAATGTTATTTGTATTCATAGAGAGCATGAATATAAATAACATTACTTCATGTCGGAGTGTGGTAGAATTACCGAGGATATAAGATTTTATTTTGTGAGTTACTCATTGTTTTATATTGATGATAACTGATTCTCTGTACGAAGAAAAAAATTATATCATTATGATGAGAATGCTATAAATAATATTTTTATTATCATGCGATATTTATTGATACTTAACTCAGTACGTGTATTGAATATTTATTCTATCTTTAATGGGTTGAATAATAATAATTAATTAACAATCTAAGATTATATCCGGTTATGCGATTAAATTTAGTGTCTTTTTTACTCTTTATTTTTGCATCTTCAGCGTCGAATATTGCGGGGGAAACTAGCGTTATCAAATTCGAGGGTAATGTCGTTGTGGATACCCGCAGCCTGGCCTCGGCGTCAAAAAAATCAGTCTGTTCCTCTGGGTGATGTATCCGCAAATGCATTTACAGGCACCGGCACCACAACCAGGGACACGGCATTCTCTATCGTACTGGACGACTGTGACATAACAATTGCAAAGACGTCGACAATTTGGAAGAACTTCCTCTTTCAGGAATAAATCATGCGTGTCTCATTTTTTACTAAAAAGTGGGTGGTATCAGTATTACTGGCCGGGTTGTTCCCGGCAATGGCCTATGCAGGCGGCGGTATCGTGCTGGGCGGAACCTGTATTATCTATCCTGCCGGTCAAAAAGAAGCCAGCATTTCGGTGCGTAACACGTCGGACACGTCCCGCTTTTTGGTGCAGTCCCGGGCAGAAGACCGCAACGGTAAAAAGGCTGCCGATTTTATCATCACTCCACCGCTTTATGTCAGCAATCCGGGGAGTGAGAACACCCTGCGTCTGATGAATGCCGGTCCCGCTCTACCGTCTGACCGTGAAACCCTCTTTATATCTCTCGGTCAAAGCCATTCCGGCTGTTGACAAATCCGGGACTGCAGGGAAAAACGTTCTGATGCTGTCGGCCGCCACCCGTATAAAGCTGTATGTCCGTCCGGCTGGTCTGAAACCGTCCCCGAAAGAAGCTGTGTCAAAACTGACCTTCAGCCGTAATGGCAGGCAGATCACCATCACTTATCCTGTTGCCAATGCCTGCAGATAGCATTGCCACTGCTTTTTGCTGGTGAAAATCTGTATCGACGGAGCCTCAAACGATTTCTGTTATGTGGCAATGCTCACACATAAATATCACAGATGGCGATAGTTTGGAGATGCAGAAGAGAGCTATCTGCGATGTGTTTAACGTATCCCGGGATGTTTAATGTTTCCAGAGTATCGAGAGTTAATTACACGTTTAAAAACACAGCACCCACGTTTTCAGTCACTGTTTGAGAAGCACAACGCGCTTGATCATGAAATAGCACGACTGGAAGGTGAAGATGGACACGGGTATGGACAGGAGGTGGCAAAGCTGAAAAAAGAAAAGCTACAAACTAAAGATGCAATGTATCAGATACTCCTCGAAGTGAGTTCAAAATCCTGATAGCGAAATTTCTACTATCCTGAGGCCCCGCAATCGCGGGGTTTTTTTGATACTGAAGCGAAAATAAGATGGATTTTTTTCATTCGATTCAACTCTGACAGTTGAAGAAAAAAACGGAGGGAAATTTTTTGACTGGGGGCCTGACAGGCTCAGGAAAGAGATTGAATTTTAAAGATAAAAATTATTATAATAAATGGCAATCATTATCATTTGATGGTGAATTAATCCTGGTGACCAGTTACCGATGCTGCTACTCGACCTTTCCATTCCTCATACTGAACCCTGTTTTAAAAAGTACTCCAGGCTGACAGCTCTGCCACGAAGAGTAGCGGTAAATGAAAGAAGAGGTGGCTGTGTTGAAAAGCCTGGAGACAATCACACGGAGCAGCGATGGCTGGCCGGAGGGCAGGAATTAACCGTTCCACGACGCCTGTCATTCTGGAAATGCCTGGACACTATCAATGATGTGTTTACACGCCTTTTTCTTTATATCTTTCTGAGGATAACCGTGATGTGATTTAAGTGCCTGCCGGGCTCGAGAGTGATCTTACCAGCGCGTCCCGTTTTCTTATGTGTCAAAGAGTTAAATAAACTGAAACTGTAATTATTAAGAAATATAAAAGTTTGATTAAACAGTATATTCATAAAGAATTTTAAACTAAAACCACCGTTAACAGGTGGTTTTAGTTAGGTTTTTATTTAATATTTGCGGCTTCCATTGTTTGCTTGAGCGCGTCAAGTCCTTGTTTACATGTCATTTCCTGACTTTCTGCTGGCAGGTTTTTAATCTGTGTAAAAGACTGTTCGAATTGCTGTGACAACATATCTATCTGAGTTTGCTGAGTACCCATTTCTTTCATTTTAATTAAGTATGAATCCATCTGCTTTTTATAAGATTCGCATGATTCTGAAGTGGCAGCAAGGGCACTGTTTACAAATAATAAACTCAGGGAGAGGATGATGATTTTTTTCACTGATTATTTCCTTGTTGATAAGAGTAAATCTGCAACATGTATGGGATAACGTTAGTTTGTCACCCAGAATCCAGTCTGGGTAATACTTATATGCCAAATAAATAGCAAAAAAAATATGATATGCCGCAAATTAATATTCTGTTCAAAGGTGATCAGATGAGCAGGAAAACTCCTGGTATTATTGATTTTTCATTAATCCGATATTTGAAAATTGTAAGCCGCGGTGTTTGGCGCTGCAGTACCATATTGGGCCCGGATAGCTGGACACCCTGGCGGCATTCTGCACCATGTAGCTCTCGACATTAACAAGACCTGCTGCCCATGAACTCCCGTGCTGACACTTCAATGGCATTAACATATAGCAGAGATAACCATCATTTGAATTAGTCTGATTTTTATTGACCCTCTGTCAAATCTCGTCCCAGGTCGCTACGGTATCGTTATATTTCCTTCCTGAGAATTCAGTCATGGTTTTTGTTAACGAGAAATTACTCCCCGAAGGCCGCGCCTGCAATGACTTTGGGCGTGAGCAAGTCGCTTTCCACAATCACTCACGCCTGGAAAAACTACTTCCACCGCTGCGGCTACTCCATGGTGAAGCATGCTTCAAGAGAAAATCTGATTCTGGCGCTGCCTTATATGAAATTAAAGAGAAATACAATGTTATTGAGATAAAATGATGATGGCAAGTAATAATGAAGATATTAAAGATGGTATTAAATTCAAAAAATACAATTTTTTTGATAAGCGATTTGATTGTTTTTTTGCAACTGCAATCTATTCGCAAGTAATCGGTTCAATTATTAATGAATTTTGCGATTCAATAATTTTAAAAACAATAGTTATCCCTCTGTTTTTAGTGGCTATATTTTCTGTTCTATATTCTTTCTATCTTAATAACTATCTTGAGCCAATAAGAAGGAAAATTCAAAATGTATCAAAAGGAGAGGTTGTTGCGGCAATGTTTGATAATGTTGAATTTTATCTAATCACTTTTTCATTAATTGTGTATGACATTAAATCTATGTTTGACATTATTTTCTTATTCTTAAAAGGCTAATGGAGGAATATCGCCATGCTAATAGCGGGATATACAGGAAAACAGCGCTGAAACCGGTTAACGTGTTTAGAAAAAGAATGGAAAAAAACATGAAGAATAATTACCCAGCCGTTTTTGAAACGGGTGATATCGTTTTTACCTGTATCGGAGCGTCCTTGTTCCGTGAAGTGTCGACCGCCTCGCGGTGCTGGTGCAACCATGTCGGGATCATCACCGGATATCATGGTGATGATTATCAGGTGGCTGAAAGCCGTATTCCCCTCTCCGGCGTCACTACTCTGTCGGCATTCATTCAGCGTTCTGCCGGACAACGTTATGCCGTGCGTCGTCTGCAGGGAGGGCTGACCGTGGAACAAAAGCTGGCAGTGATGCAGCAGGTCCCCACACGTCTGCATAAACTGTACCATACGGGGTTTGACTACGAGTGTTCCCGGCAATTTTGTTCAAAGTTCGTGTTTGATATTTACAGAGATGCGTTGGGTGTTCAGGTTGGCAGCGTGGAGACCTTTGGCCAGTTACTGAAAAATAACCCGGGAGCCGATCTGCTGTTCTGGCGGTTCTGGTTCCTGGGCGCCATTCCGTGGGACAGAAAAACGGTCACACCCGCCAGTTTATGGCAGCATCCGGGGCTTGAGGGGATTTATGACAGTCCCAGATAGTCGCTTTCTGTTCGGGCGTGTAGTAAATGAGCGTTCTTCGTTTTATTGCAACGTCCCCCTTTGATTAAGGATAGCGTTGCATAGACCCGTTGAAATCACTGCTCTCAGCGGACGTTCGTATAATTGTTGGCCGACGTGGAATGGCAGCAGCGCTTTTGATGGGACGTCGCATTCATCAGCCTGTTTCCGAGCAGAGTAACGTCATTATCTTACATCTGATTTTGCAGAAGAATCATGATTTCCTCATTTATATGGTCCAACAAGGCATACCGTCTCCGGTATTCCGCGCGTTTTTTACTGGCAAGCTCATTAAATGACTTACGCTCTACAGAAATTGGCAACTTATACCACTTACCGTATGGACGACCAGCAACTGATTCCCAAAAATCACTGTACAGGGCAACAAAGTATTTACGTTTCTTATACCGGTATCGCCATTGCCTGAAAACATGGCTCTGTTCACTGACTGCTAAAATATCAGTGATTTCACAGCAACGCATCAATGAACAAAGTGCCTCAAAAACGATCCGCTTAGGGAATAGTCCATAGCAGGCTTTAGTAGCGTCCCGAATAATGTCTGGACCAATATTTTTTGGCGCCCCCTGCAAACCGCCAATAAATGCACAATGTCCTTTTTTTGACGGGATAACCGAGAAGGACAATCGGGCCACCGGGATGTTGTTAAAACTAAGAGACAACATCAGTTCGCCTTCACGATCAAAACCGCCTGAAGAACAGTGAATATTAAAATCCTCACCATTTTTTCCGGTGAATTGAACCAATAGCACATCTTTGTCTGGTAATAAAAACGCCTGTTGTTTCATTGGTAAACTTTGGACAAAACGGTAGTGTCCGACAATGTTTTTCCTTCGATTTCGTGCCAACCCTCCTTTATACAAATAGGGACGATGAATTTTTGCTGGTAACGTAGGTTGCATCTCCAGAATCTTATCAATTGATTTAAGAGAAAGTAATTCTTGATAATATCGAACACTGGAGGCTGGACTTATCATAGAGCGTAAAAGATACATGAGTCGAAATTTTTTGTTCTTCCATTTGCCATGTAACGGGTCACGTGCCAATAAAGTTTTGTTAAAAAAGCTTAGGTATGATGTATTTTTCATAAGTATTTATCATTAAGCCAGGATGTATAAATTCATTTACGTGCAAGGTGTAAATGCTGGAGTCTCTACACTGTTTTGTTAATGCGAAAAATTACTGTTAAATGAATTCATGTCTGACATGCCAGTTTTATTGATAATCATTAGGGTGCTCTCTCGTTAGCCTGTCCTGATAAAACAATTTTTCATTCTACAGAGAAGAACATATATATTTGTTAAACAAAATGTGTTTTACAAACATATCGCTGTTCATTGAGTAAACTGGTGAGTTGAGTTGTCAACAACATAGCGAAGTAAATCATGTGCTTCAGCGAACATGGGGGGAATGCACGATTTTGAACGACAGGACAAATTTCCGAACGATGACGGCTAACTTAATTGGATGTAATCCCGCGAAATATGCCGATTTTCGTAGATTAAGTTCAAATTGAATATCTTAAATGGGGGGGGCGTCATTCCTGACTTCTTTCCGGATATAATGCCCTGTATATTTTTGGTAACTTTTTGTGCTGAAAGGCGTTCGCTTTGTATGTTTATGAAACTGGTCAGCAAAAAAAATACCAGGGGAGACCTGATTCGTTGGCGTTTTATATAATCTCGATAAATGACGGGGTAATCTTGAGTAAACAAACTCGAGTTGTTTACTCATTCATATCTGAGCGCGTGTTCCAGTAAAACGAAAATGCATACTGAGTTATACACTCAGCATGTACATTACCGTAAAGTGCCTTCCGGATGATTCCTTTTAGCTCCTGGAGGATAACGTCGGTAATGATAGTAAAGACTCTCAAATATACATAGCAATAATCCAAACCATACTGCTGAAAAACACAATAACTCGGGGTAATTAATAACCTCTCTAAATATAAGTATGGCAATGAGAAATTGCAGTGATGGCTCTATATACTGTGCAAGACCTGTCACAATAAGGGATGTATGATTTAACGCTACCGCAAATAACACTAACGGGATGACTGTAACGGGAGCGGTTAATATATAAAGAAAGACAGGGATATCAGATGATGTTGTTATACTAGAGTCAGTATATATAAAAATGATAATAGCGACAGGCAGAGCCCAGAATGTTTCAAGTGTGATTGACGTTATTGCATCGTAATGGATAAATTTACGCGCCAGTCCGTACAATGCAAAAGAAAACCCCATGATTAGCGCCAGTGAAGGGAAACTGTTCGCGGAAATAATCTGATAGGCAAGACCACATACCCCGGATATTACCGCTATAAGCTGAAATAATGATAGTTTTTCTTTAAGGAAAATACAGCCAAGGGAAATGACAATAAGTGGATTGATAAAATATCCCAGACTGGCATCAAGTACTTTATGATTTGTTAGTGCATAAATAAAAGCTGACCACGAAATTACCATTAACAAACCTGCTATCATGCAGGATATGAAGGATGTTTTATCTTTCAGTAAATCGCGAAAAAACGTTCTCTTACGAAATAACAGTCTTATTGGCAGTAATAGAGGTATAGACCAGAAAACTCTGTACATCAAAATCTCAGCAAGGGCTCCGCCGGACAGATATTGATAAAACAATGGGATCAGGCCCCATAATATAAATGCCAGAACAACAACTGCGGGTCCATTTCGCAGAAACTTTACCATTTATGTGTATCCTTGCTTGCCATACCGACATGTCCTTCTGAAGAGCATTTTTAGCCCTTCATTCTGGCTCGTACCTGCTCTTAAGAGCAAAGTTTTCTGTTACAGAACTCAATCTCATTTACAGTCAGGTTGATATAAAAAATAAGGTCAATTTTATCATAGTCGTATCGGTAAATGATGATAAAAATCAATGGGAAGACTTCCGATTTGTATCGCGGACTGATGGAGGACATTTCTGAGCAGCCACAGGTAATGCGGCCATTCTCGCTGACCCAACAGCTTGCTGATATCTCAGCACTAATCGGGAGTATTGGCGGGCCAACTGTGCAGGACTGGGCAATGGGTGATGGCTTCTGTTGCCCGCGATAAGTGGAGCAGAAACCTTGAGTGGGACGATATCCCCGCCATCAGCGAAGAGAACATTATCAGTACCTTTAAGCCGTTGCATTGCAGCAAAGATAAAATAAAAATCCTATGTTAATTAATAATATGCACTCGTAATATGGCGGTGAGGCGGGGATTGACTCGCTTAGCTCGCCCTGCGGGCAGCCTGCTCGCTGCACTCGCAGTCTGTCCAACTGGCTGCGCCAGTAGTCGAACCCCGGTCCGGGCTTCTCATCCCCGCCATGCTGTGCATTATGCGAAAAAAAAAGCCCGTACTTGCGTACGAGCTCTTCTTTAAATATGGCGGTGAGGCGGGGATTCGAACCCCGGATACGTTGCCGTATACACACTTTCCAGGCGTGCTCCTTCAGCCACTCGGACACCTCACCATATTGTTGTTCCTGTGCTACCGGAACGGGCGCTAATTTAGGGAAATACCGCTGCGGCGTCAATCAACTTTTTGAAAAAAACGTGCATTTACACAAACTTCAATCAATATGGAGCTTAAATAAGCGGGAATTGTTTTTTTTGCCAGCATCCTAAAATTTGCTACTCTGATGTTCCCTCTAAAAATGATGATTATAAGTGCGAGAAAGCTCCGCATAACAATGTTCAGGAGACAATATGGATATAATTTTCTATCACCCAACATTCGATACGAACTGGTGGCTTAAGGCGCTGATAAAGGCCATTCCTGGAGCGAACGTTCGGCAGTGGAAAGCGGGTGATAATGCCCATGCAGACTATGCGCTGGTCTGGCATCCTCCGGTTGAAATGCTCGCCGGACGAAAATTAAAAGCTGTATTTGCGCTGGGCGCGGGCGTCGATTCTATCCTCAGTAAACTCAACACTCATCCGGAAATGCTGGATGCCTCAATCCCGCTTTTCCGTCTGGAAGATACGGGTATGGGCCTGCAAATGCAGGAATATGCGGTCAGTCAGGTACTGCACTGGTTTCGTCGCTTTGATGATTACCAGGCATTAAAAAACCAGGCGAAATGGCAACCTTTGCCAGAATATACCCGCGATGAGTTTACCGTCGGGATCATGGGTGCCGGTGTTTTAGGGGCGAAAGTTGCAGAAAGTCTGCAAACATGGGGCTTCCCGCTGCGCTGCTGGAGTCGTACGCGTAAATCCTGGTCTGGTGTGGAAAGCTTTGCCGGTACTGAAGAGTTAGGCGCGTTTCTGAGTCAGACACGCGTGCTTATCAACCTTCTACCCAATACGGCAGAAACCGTGGGCATCATTAACGCGGAGTTACTCAACCAATTGCAGGATGGCGCTTACGTGCTGAACCTGGCGCGTGGCGTTCATCTCAATGAAGACGATCTCCTGGCATCGCTGGACAGTGGCAAGGTGAAAGGTGCCATGCTGGATGTCTATAGCCGTGAACCGCTGCCGGAAACCAGCCCTCTTTGGAAACATCCACGTGTGGCCATGACACCGCATATTGCTGCCGTAACACGTCCGGCAGAGGCGGTGGACTATATCTCCCGCACGATTTTGGATCTTGAGAGCGGGAAATCTGTTACGGGTCAGGTCGATCGCGTGCGAGGCTACTAAAGCCAAGCCAGTCGATGCCGGGTTTCAGCTAAATACCCGTCATACTTCAAGCTGCATGTGCGTTGGCTGCGGTTGTTCACCCGAATAACTTACTTCAGTAAGCTCATCGGGTATCACCCCCTTGCCGCCAGCCTGTAACTCGAATTATTTAGGGTATTATTGGCGACGATACCTGCTATCCTTGACGGAAAATGACTACAGGAGAGAGTTATGTATCCCGTTGACCTGCATATGCATACCGTCGCCAGCACCCACGCTTACAGCACCTTAAGTGATTACATCGCTGAAGCCCGTCGCAAAGGCATCAAGTTGTTTGCCATTACCGATCATGGACCGGATATGGCGGATGCGCCTCATCACTGGCACTTTATTAATATGCGCATTTGGCCACGTGTTGTAGATGGCGTAGGGATCCTGCGCGGCATTGAGGCGAATATTAAGAATATTGAAGGTGAAATTGACTGTTCAGGTCCTATGTTTACCTCTCTGGATCTGATCATTGCGGGTTTCCATGAGCCGGTTTTTGCACCTCACGATAAAGACACGAATACCAAGGCGATGATAGCCACGATGGCCAGCGGCAATGTGCATATCATCAGCCATCCGGGGAATCCAAAGTATCCCGTTGATATAACAGCAATTGCACAGGCTGCAGCAAAATATCAGGTCGCGCTGGAAATCAATAACTCCTCGTTTTTACATTCGCGTAAGGGTAGTGAGGATAATTGTCGCGCGGTTGCTGCGGCAGTACGGGATGCCGGCGGCTGGGTAGCGTTAGGATCGGATTCACACACTGCTTTCACGTTGGGAGAATTTGGCGAATGCCGTAAAATTCTCGATGATGTGAATTTCCCGGAAGACAGAATTTTAAACGTCACACCCAAACGCCTGTTGGCGTTTCTGGAATCGCGAGGCATGGAGCCGATCGCGGAATTTGCTGAACTGTAATTGTTACTAACTGGAATATATCAATGAACGAGTTTTCTATCCTGTGCCGTGTACTGGGCTCGCTGTTTTACCGCCAACCGCAGGACCCTTTACTGGTTCCCCTGTTTACCCTGATTAGTGAAGGTAAACTGTCCGCCAGCTGGCCGCTGGAACAGGATGAACTGTTGGCCCGTCTGCAAAAGAGCTGCGATATGTCTCAGCTGGCTGCGGATTACAATGCGCTGTTTGTCGGTGACGAGTGTGCGGTGTCGCCTTATCGTAGCGCCTGGGTAGAAGGGGCGAAAGAATCCGATGTTCGCGCATTTCTTTCTGCTCGCGGAATGCCGCTGGCAGATACGCCGGCAGATCACATTGGTACGTTGTTGCTGGCGGCATCCTGGCTTGAAGACCAGTCTGCGGAAGATGAAAGCGAAGCGCTTGAAACGTTGTTTGTAGAATACCTGCTGCCCTGGTGTGGTACGTTCCTTGGCAAAGTTGAAGCGCACGCCAGCACGCCGTTCTGGCGTACGATGGCGCCATTAACGCGCGATGCGATTAGTGCAATGTGGGACGAATTGCAGGAAGATACGGACGAATAAATGTGATTTAGATCACTTTAAACTGCAACACAAATTAGGCTCTTGCATAATTTGTGTGCACGATCTCATTCCTATGCCGTTTTTCTGCTAAGATACGCGGCATGAACATACTTCTCTCAATTGCAATCACAACGGGCATCCTCTCCGGGATCTGGGGATGGGTGGCTGTTTCTCTTGGCTTACTCAGTTGGGCTGGCTTTATGGGCTGCACGGCCTATTTCGCCTGTCCGCAGGGTGGACTGAAAGGGCTGTGGATCTCGGCGTGTACGCTGCTAAGCGGTGTGGTGTGGGCGTTGGTGATTATTAACGGTAGCGCGCTCGCCCCGCATATGGACATCATTGGTTATGTCATGACGGGAATTGTCGCGTTTCTGATGTGTATTCAGGCAAAGCAATGGTTGCTTTCATTTGTGCCAGGCACGTTTATTGGCGCATGCGCGACGTTTGCAGGGCAGGGGGACTGGCATCTGGTCGTGCCATCTCTGGCGCTGGGTCTGGTATTCGGCTATGCGATGAAAAACAGCGGATTGTGGCTGGCGTCTCGTCGTGAGAATCGAATATCGTCGACGCTGACCAGTAAATAAAAAAAGCGTGAGGGTATGCCTCACGCTTTTTGTACCTTCCCGACCACTCAGGATTCCGGAGGTACCGACATATGGCGGTATTTTACCAGAATGTCATTATCAACTTGTTTCTTATCCTGCAAATCCCACAACCCGCGATCAATCCCGTCATTAATCAGGAAGATAACGCCGGTTTCAATCGCTGACATCAGGCAAAGCATAACCGGTTCGTTAGAGGTGTAGCCAATTTCACCTTCCAACAAACGCTGGTAGTCAATAAAGCGGAATACCCCAGCCTGGACTTCATAAGACAGGATGGTTTTGCTGGTATTCACCGATGAGAGGATTTCACCGGTACTGACGTTAACCACGCGCAGGTTTACCGCTATCTGGTCGAGTTGATATTGCGTATCGGCACCAATACCGAAATAGCGTGCCCCAACGCCACCCGACTTAACGTTGCTTTCGTATCCAATAATGGACCCTTCCACCATGATGTTAGCCGCGGTTAATGACTGCAGTGGTATCCGGTTATTCACGGCAACGGTACCGTTTTCCTGCGCCGCACGAATAATTTTTCGTTCATTCAATAAGTTCTGTAACCCCTGACGTTCCAGCGGTATGAACCAACGAGAATCTTTCAATGCGGTGACGAGCATCGCCGTGGCGCTTTGCGGGACGGCGGTTGAGAAGTTACTTGCCGGATAAGGTTTGAACTGGCCAGTCTCATCCTGAATATTGTATACCGACACAAAAATCTTACCTGTAGGCATGGGCAGATGTGTCAAGTCTTTATAGCTTTGAGCCCGGGGCATTAATGTCGGCTTTGCGGCTTCTTTCGGCGGGGCTGTTAAACATCCGCTGAGTAAAATTACTGCCACCATGATAAGTAAGCGCTGCATGATTTTTTCCTTTCGTGGCTATAATTTAGAAATCCGTCGACTGATTTTGTAAACCCGACACTTCAATAGTCGACGTTCTCCCCGTTTTCCTGTCCGTGACATTCAATTGCAGTTGTCCATCCCGGTTGGCGATATCAACGATAAAATCGCTGGTTACCATCCTTCCCGGCTTACCGGTATTGATATTGGTGAGCAAACCACCGAGTATTTGCGACTGTATCGCCTGGGTAAAGTTATCCAGCGCTGATGGGGTTTCAATCCCGTAGTCGCCAGCACTCGGATCCTTATACGAGTTTTGCGCCTGGGCGCTGTTCAGTAAAAAAGAGCCGTTGTTTGGGTTGCCACCAAAGTTAGGGTTGCGGAACTGGAACGTCATGTTTCCGGCCCAACTTAATGGTGAAATCAGCATGAGCAAAACCACTGCATGTTTGACACGCATGAAAGCCTCCGGACAAAATCATGTTTTAGAATTCATCTCGCGCTAAATCGCTCGTGCTTAATAGTGTTTGATCT
Source organism: Citrobacter sp. Cu096 (assembly GCF_030332285.1). Lineage (NCBI taxonomy): Bacteria > Pseudomonadati > Pseudomonadota > Gammaproteobacteria > Enterobacterales > Enterobacteriaceae > Citrobacter > Citrobacter sp. Cu096. Next base: position 1,664,363 of record NZ_JAOWID010000030.1, on the reverse strand, counting down.
ATTTGCCGACGATTTAATGCTTCCTCAGTTTCTGCCAATGCGAAGACCACAATTTTGTCGAAGTCTCTTTTCGTCGGGAATAAAAAAGTCTGGAAGATAACGTCCTGATTGACAGTTATGGTGATCCAGCTTCCCCAACGTGCACTGGGCCTTTCATTAATGGTTAAGTTTCCTGTGTACTTACTTTCCCACTTGTCACTAAAGGCCCGATAAAAATCATGGCCAATGGAAGAGACAGTGTGGTCAGTCAACAGTCCGGGAACCTCCACCTCTACAGCCGCGTGTAGATTCCCGGCAGCAAGGAACAGATTTGCTGCCACAATCCAGGTCAAATAGCGTTTCATGGCATTATCGCCTGAGGTTATCATTGGCCCACGAAACCGCCTGCGTACGATTTTTGACAGCTATCTTTTTGAAAAGATTATAAAGATGTGTTTTCACCGTATTTTCACTGATAAATAGTGAACGCGCGATTTCAATATTTGAGGCGCCAATACGCAGTTTATTAAGGATCTCTTTTTCACGGTGCGTAAGTAATGCCGACTCCGTGCTGTTATAGCGGTAGTTCCCGGAATGCGTGATTAGGTAGCTGGCGAGCTTTTGTGAAAAGTAGCATTCGCCACGCAATACACCTTGTAATCCGCTGACGACACGCTGCTCATCTTCCGTTGCATAGAATACGCCATTGATATGCGGCCAGTTTTCAATATCCCGATAAGGATAATCATCTGGGGTATTCAATAATAAAGTCTTTATGCTGTTGTTTTTTCTGCTCAAATTATCTTGCCAGTAATGGATCAGTTTCTTATCTGCCTCCATCATATCCAGTAGAACAATGCAGCTGGAGGAAATATCATCCAGAGAACGTTGAATATTATGTAGTTTTCCGGTTAACGCCAGCGATTGTTTTAAATGCTGTAACAACGCAGTTGCCTGCAGGGAAGGTTTTGTGATCAACAATAATGTATGACCATGAATACTATGGACTTCATTAAACATGATGAAACTCCACTTTTTTAGTCGCACACCTGACAGTTGCCTCACCTAAAATAGAGACCCCAGAAGTACTGGCAGATGTTGCACTGCTGTGTAGAAATAAAATATCGACCCAATGGGGTGAAAATATTAAAACAAATGGACTTCAACTGATTTCAATCTAGCTATTACAAATCTTAAAGCAAGTGTTAAACATGTTACAGGATGTAAATTTATATATTAAAATGTGATTTTTGAGTTTTCCAGGAGTTTAGATTTGATAGTAAAGTTGTACATTTTAGCTTTATTGCATAGATTTAAAAAATCATACAAATTATAATATGTTATTGATTAATAATGATTAAATTTATGATTAGATGGTTTTTTATTTCTAGTGAATTCAGGTTTTTTTGTCTCACTTGAAGTTGGACAATTTTAGATGAAAAAAAATGACAGTTGTCACGACTTGTACCGTTAACTATCGAAGTACCTCGCTACGAAGCCCAGAAAACACGGAAAGCGCGTTTTTTATGTTACTGCATAGAAATTCATTTTCCGGGTTAAAAAAGAAATAAAATCCAGAGCTGCAACGGTGTTGTTCACTGTTAATTAGTACTTTGGGGTGAATCTTAATATAAAAATACAACTGGCGGGTGAGTTATTTAAAATGTTTCCGCAGACATACTCTTCATCGTAACGTGGCGTTAACAAATGTAAGTCATGTTAACAACAATTTGAGTGGTAATTAATTTTACTTTATGTACGACCAGGTCCAGGGTGACAACATGAAAAACAAGTTGTTATTTATGATGTTTACAATGCTGGGTGTGCCTGGGATTGCAGCCGCGACGACAAGTTATGATTTGGCTAATTCAGAATATAACTTTGCGGTAAATGAATTAAGTAAGTCTTCATTTAATCAGGCAGCCATTATTGGTCAGGTTGGCACTGCGAACAGTGCAAATACTCGCCAGGGGGGCTCGAAGTTATTGTCAGTCATTTCGCAAGAAGGTTCTGGTAATCGGGCGAAAACAGACCAGACGGGATCATATAACTTTGCATATATTGATCAAGCGGGTAGTTCCAATGATGCGAGTATTAAACAAGGTTCATACGGTAATACGGCGGTGATTATCCAGAAAGGTTCTGGTAATAAAGCCAATATTACCCAGTACGGTACACAAAAAACAGCAGTTGTGGTGCAGAGACAGTCGCAAATGGCAATTCGCGTGACTCAACGCTAATCCATTAACGACGTTTAAATCAATCCGATGGGGGTTTACCATGAAACTTTTAAAAGTGGCAGCATTCGCAGCAATCGTTGTTTCTGGCAGTGCTCTGGCTGGTGTTGTTCCGCAATGGGGCGGCAATCATCATGGTGGCGGCAGTAATTATGGCCCAGACTCTTCACTGAGTATCTATCAATATGGGTCAAGCAACTCTGCGAATGCTTTGCAAAGTGATGCGCGTAAATCAGATGTCACCATCACACAACACGGGCGTGGTAACGGAGCTGTTGTTGGCCAGGGTGCTGATGACAGTACTATCAGCCTGAAACAGACCGGCTTCCAGAACAGTGCCACTATCGATCAGTGGAATGCAAAAAATGCTGATATTAGCGTGACCCAGTTCGGGGGCCGCAACGGTGCGTTGGTTAATCAGACAGCTTCTGACTCCAATGTGCTGATTCAGCAGGTTGGCTTTGGCAACAACGCTACTGCTAACCAACACTAATTCAGTTTTCTGACTGATAATAAACAGGGCGTGAGCCCTGTTTTTTTTCGGGAGAATATGATGCATACGCTCTTACTCATTGCCGCGCTGGCAAATCAAATAACATTCAATACAACTCAGCAAGGTGATATCTACACCATTATTTCTCAGGTGACGTTAGCTCAACCGTGCGTATGTGAGGTACAAGTCCTTGCCATACGTAAAGGGCAGGGGGGGCAAAGTCAATCGCAGCAGAAAACAAGCCTTTCAGTCCCCGCTAATCGGCCGATTGAATTAACCAAACTGAGTTTTAATATTTCACCTGAGGATTCGGTCAAAATTATCGTTACCGTTTCGGATGGGCAGTCTCTGCATCTGTCTCAGCAATGGCCAGACTCAAACAGTCACCCATGATTTTTTTGCTGTATTTGCATTAAGGGTGTGGCTGGGAATGCACTGCTGTTCTATGAATATAGAAACGTGTAAACGTTTTAATTTGATCGTTAATCACAGCGGTGAAGGATCATTTCGATCCCTCAAGGATGGCTAATCATTGAGGAACCCTTATGTGTACATTATTAAAGCGTTTTCTAAGTATCAGCTTGTGCAGCATTTCTCTTTTTACCCTCCCCGCAATGGCGCAGCAAATCTCAACCGGTGGGGTTATTCATTTTCGCGGTGCAATAGTTGAATCACCTTGCGATGTTAACGCTCGGCATCAGCAAATTGAATTGTCATGTATGCGCGACGGCACCACTCGTAATAGTCTCTACAATCAGCAACAGGTCGCGACTGCCCCTCAAAATGTGCAGCAAATTGCCACAGTCAAAATGCACTATCTCAATGAACAGAAAAACATGGCAATTCTTAACATTGAATATAAATGAATCATTCTGGCGTACATATGCACACGTGTGGTTAAAAAGTGAGATTTCCGGGAAAACCCTGCTGTACACTTAGCAAATAGTGTTTTGTCAGGGGGGAACTTATGCAATCACGTGTTCATGTGTTACATGGCGATATTACAACGATCGCTGTTGATGTGATTGTCAACGCAGCGAATCCATCGCTATTGGGCGGCGGTGGCGTCGATGGTGCAATCCATCGCGCTGCCGGACCTGCGTTGCTGGCGGCCTGCAAGCAGGTTATCCAGCAACAGGGTGAATGCCCAACAGGTCATGCGGTGATCACCCTGGCGGGAAATTTGCCCGCCAAAGCGGTGATCCACACAGTGGGGCCCGTCTGGCAGGGCGGCGATCATCATGAAGCTGAACGCCTCGAAGAGGCTTACTTGAATAGCTTGCAACTAGCCTTAGCCAATGGCTATCAGTCCATTGCTTTTCCGGCAATCAGCACCGGGGCTTATGGTTATCCCCGCGCGGCGGCAGCAGAAATAGCGGTAAATACGGTGCTGAAATTTATTACCCGCCGCGCACTGCCCGATCAAATCTTCTTCGTGTGTTTTGATGAAGAAAGCGCCCAACTTTACAAGAGATTGCTGACCCAGCAAGACGATGCTAACACGGACTGATATGACGCGACTTGAGCGTGCCATCACGCCACTTTGTGAAAACCACCCGGGAGAATGCGGCATTCTTGCGCTGGATGACAGCCTCGATGCGTTTGCTGCTCGTTATCGGTTAACGGAAATGGCAGAGCGTACTCTGGATGTGCAGTATTACATCTGGGAAAGCGACATGTCCGGGCTATTGCTCTTTTCCGTGCTGCTGGCTGCGGCGAAGCGTGGCGTACGTGTGCGTTTGCTGCTGGATGATAATAATACGCCAGGGCTGGATGACACGCTGCGCCTGCTGGATAGCCACCCGAATATAGAAGTTCGCCTGTTTAACCCTTTTTCGTTTCGCATTCTGCGTGCCCTCGGCTATTTAACTGACTTTGCCCGACTTAATCGGCGTATGCACAATAAAAGTTATACCGCTGATGGCGTGGTGACCCTCGTGGGTGGGCGTAATATTGGCGATGCCTATTTTGGCGCGGGAAAACAACCGCTGTTTTCGGATCTGGACGTCATGGCTATTGGGCCGGTGGTTAAAGATGTCGCCGATGATTTTGAGCGTTACTGGCATTGCCGCTCGGTTTCAACGTTAAAAAATGTGCTTGAGATGTCTGAGCCAGATTCTGTGCGCCATATTGAGCTGCCCGAATCCTGGTATAACGATGATATTACCCGTCGCTATCAGCACAAGCTGGAAACCAGCCATTTTATGACCCATCTTGATCAACGGTCGCTGCCGCTGGTTTGGGCAAAAACGCGTTTGCTGAGTGATGATCCTGCAAAAGGAGAAGGGAAAGCACCGCGTCACTCGCTGTTACCACAGCGTTTGTTTGACGTGATGGGTTCGCCGACCGAACGTATTGATATCATTTCAGCCTACTTTGTGCCGACTCGCGCCGGTGTAGCGCAGCTCCTGAAACTGGTAAGAAAAGGCGTCAAGATCGCCATTTTAACCAATTCACTGGCGGCGAATGATGTGGCAATCGTTCATGCTGGCTATGCACGCTGGAGAAAAAAACTGCTGCGCTACGGCGTGGAATTATACGAACTCAAACCGAACCTTGATCGCGTCCCGGTCGTTCACGATCGTGGGTTAACCGGTAATTCAGGTTCCAGCCTGCATGCGAAAACCTTCAGCATTGACGATCGCAAAGTGTTTATTGGCTCGCTTAATTTTGATCCCCGTTCAACACTGCTTAATACGGAAATGGGATTTGTGATTGAAAGTGAAGTGCTGGCAGAGTTGATTCATAAGCGGTTTATGCAAAGCCAGCGAGATATGGCCTGGCAACTACGCCTCGACCGTTGGGGAAGAATTAATTGGGTCGACCGACTTTCTGGCAGTGAACAGGTACTGAAAAAAGAACCCGCCACAGGATTCTGGAAGCGGGTGCTGGTCAAGCTGGCGTCAGTGTTACCCATTGAGTGGTTGCTCTGAATCACTCAATGGTTGAAAGAAAAACTAACGGGCTACGGCCTTGTTTTTATCCTGCTTAACGGGTGGTTTACCCGAAAAGAGAAACTTCAGCACCGGTATGCGTAAATGGATTTCGTACAGTATTACCGCAATCCCGACCACAAACAGTAGACCACAGAGAAAACCCAGCAGATTCGACGAGATATGCGGAGTAATGTAAGCGCCAAAAAACAGTGTTAACGGATGATGCACCAGATAGATAAACAGGGATGCGTTGACAAAATAGGTCACGCGGGCTGACTGGAAATTCAGTAAGCGGTGACCAAGTGAAAAGACGACGTTCACCATCCACAAGCCCATGACCATGGTAATGACATATTCAGATTCATACATCCAGGCATCACCGTTACCATAGCGCTGATTGAGCAGATAGGCGACAAATGCGCATGCGGCTCCCAGCGTGCAACCGCGCGACGGTGTGGTAAACAGCGCTTTCAAATTAGGATTGATAAACGCCAGCGCGCCGAGCATAAAGAAAGGCACATAGAACAGCGTTTGCATAACGACAAAATTGAACATACCGTCGCTGAGAATCGAAGGATAAAAGATGAAAATAGTCCTTCTGACGGCGGCATAACCGATACCAAGCACTGCAAAAATCAGCGTTAATTTTGTCATCGACACCGAAGGCGAACTGCCGATGTCGCTTTGCGTTAATCTGTTTTTCATCTGGGTGAACATCCACATGCTTACGGTCGTTAACACCACCAGAACCAGTAAAAACCACAGATGGGAAATCAGCTCCCAGGCCAGCGCATTGTATTTCTCGTAGCTGCTGAGAGTATGCCAGCTGTCTGCTTTTCCTTTCACGTACTGCAGCATGATAAATTGCGGTAGCGTAAGCAATGGAATCGCAGTTAGCATCGGGATCCCCACGCGTTCCACTCGTACTTTCCACCAGCGCTTTAACGGATAGCGTAGAAATAGCATGTAGGAAAAATAACCCGAAATGACAAAGAAGACTTGCATGCGAAAAGCATGGATAAAGTCATTAAACAAGGTCAACCACCACGATGGTTCTGCGCTGTTCACATGCCAGGTGTGGGTGGAGTAGATCAATGAAATATGGAACGGGATCCCTAACAACATTAGCCAGGCACGGATGGAGTCAAGAAAATATTCGCGTGGTGGTGATACAGAGCTCATAGACAGTTATGTATTCTCAGACTTTTCGTCTTATCCCTAAGACGAATAATGGTTACATTCGAAGGCAACCCTACACGAAGTCTAACAACCTGTCTCCAGGATAAGCACGCAAAGTGAAAACAGGCAGACGAACCTGCTTAAACCATAAGCCAGCGCGCGAACAATACAGGGATTCAGTTGTCGGAATACCCGATTATCCATTAAAATGGATCGGATCAATATAAGCACACAAAGGGGGAAGTGCTTACTAATTATGAAACATAAACTACAAATGATGAAAATGCGTTGGTTGGGTGCAGCAGTCATGTTAACGCTGTACACATCATCGAGCTGGGCATTCAGCATTGATGATGTTGCAAAACAAGCTCAATCCTTAGCCGATAAAGGCTATGAGGCGCCAAAAAGTAACTTGCCCTCCGTTTTCCGCGACATGAAATATGCGGATTATCAGCAGATCCAGTTTAATCATGATAAAGCCTACTGGAGCAATCTTAAGACCCCATTTAAGCTCGAGTTCTACCACCAGGGTATGTACTTCGACACGCCGGTCAAAATCAACGAAGTGACCGCTACTGCGGTGAAAAGAATCAAATACAGCCCAGATTACTTTAATTTCGGCGATGTTCAGCATGATAAAGACACGGTAAAAGATCTCGGTTTCGCCGGGTTCAAAGTGCTGTATCCGATCAACAGCAAAGATAAAAACGACGAAATCGTCAGCATGCTCGGTGCCAGCTATTTCCGTGTTCTGGGTGCAGGCCAGGTCTACGGCCTTTCTGCGCGCGGTCTCGCGATAGATACCGCTCTGCCTTCTGGTGAAGAATTTCCCCGCTTTCGTGAGTTTTGGATCGAGCGTCCGAAACCAACTGATAAACGTTTAACCATTTATGCCTTACTGGATTCTCCGCGTGCAACCGGAGCGTATCGCTTTGTCATCATTCCTGGTCGTGACACGGTAGTCGATGTTCAGTCCAAGGTTTATCTGCGCGACAAAGTGGGCAAACTTGGCGTTGCACCGTTAACCAGTATGTTCCTGTACGGTCCAAACCAGCCTTCTCCGACGACTAACTATCGTCCAGAACTGCATGACTCTAACGGTTTGTCCATCCACGCTGGCAACGGCGAATGGATTTGGCGTCCGCTGAACAACCCGAAACATCTCGCGGTGAGCAGCTTTGCTATGGAAAATCCGCAAGGTTTCGGTCTGTTGCAGCGTGGCCGTCAGTTCTCGCGTTTTGAAGACATCGACGATCGCTACGATCTGCGCCCAAGCGCCTGGATCACGCCAAAAGGCGATTGGGGCAAAGGTAAGATTGAGTTAGTTGAAATTCCAACTAACGATGAAACGAACGATAACATCGTTGCGTACTGGACGCCGGATCAGCTGCCTGAAGCCGGTAAAGAAATGAACTTTAAATATACCCTGACGTTCACGCGCGATGAAGACAAGCTTCATGCGCCTGATAATGCCTGGGTACAACAGACCCGTCGTTCTACCGGTGATGTTAAACAGTCCAACCTGATTCGTCAGCCTGACGGTACCATCGCGTTTGTGGTGGACTTTACTGGCACCGATATGAAAAAGCTGCCGCAGGATACGCCTGTTACCGCACAAACCAGTATTGGCGACAACGGTGAAATCGTTGAAAACACCGTGCGCTACAATCCGGTCACTAAAGGTTGGCGTTTGGTATTGCGCGTGAAAGTGAAAGACGTGAAGAAAACCACTGAAATGCGTGCTGCCCTGGTCAATGCCGATCAGACGCTGAGTGAAACCTGGAGCTACCAGTTACCTGCCAATGAATAAGACAACTGAGTATATTGATGCAATGCCGCTTTCGGATATCGAAAAAGCGGCACTGCCGAAAACTGACATCCGCGCCGTTCATCAGGCGCTGGATGCTGAGCATCGTACGTACTCGCGCGAAGATGATTCACCGCAGGGTTCTGTAAAAGCTCGCCTTGAGCAAGCATGGCCGGATTCTTTGGCTAAAGATCAGTTGATTAAGGACGATGAAGGGCGCGATCAGCTACAGGCTATGCCAAAAGCAACGCGCACCTCTATGTTCCCCGATCCCTGGCGTACCAACCCGGTCGGCCGTTTTTGGGATCGTCTGCGAGGGCGTGATGTGACGCCGCGTTATCTTTCTCGTTTGACGAAAGAAGAACAAGTGAGCGAGCAAAAATGGCGTACCGTTGGCACCATTCGTCGCTATACGCTGTTGATCTTAACACTGGCGCAAACGGTCGTCGCAACCTGGTATATGAAGACAATCCTTCCGTACCAGGGGTGGGCATTCATTAATCCTGCAGACATGATGGGGCAGGATTTGTGGGTCTCCTTTATGCAACTGCTGCCTTACATGCTCCAGACCGGCATCCTTATTTTGTTTGCCGTGCTTTTCTGTTGGGTATCAGCGGGGTTCTGGACCGCGCTGATGGGCTTCCTGCAACTGCTGATTGGACGAGATAAGTACAGTATCTCTGCCTCAACGGTAGGGGATGAACCGCTGAATCCTGAACACCGTACCGCGTTGATTATGCCTATCTGTAACGAGGACGTTGACCGCGTTTTCGCGGGACTTCGTGCCACGTGGGAGTCGGTCAAAGCAACGGGCAATGCTGAGCATTTCGATGTTTACATCCTGAGCGACAGCTACAACCCCGATATCTGCGTAGCAGAACAAAAAGCGTGGATGGAGCTGATTGCCGAAGTGCAGGGCGAGGGGCAAATTTTCTACCGTCGTCGTCGTCGTCGCGTGAAGCGTAAAAGCGGCAACATTGATGACTTCTGCCGTCGCTGGGGAAATCAGTACAGCTACATGGTAGTGCTGGACGCGGACTCCGTAATGAGCGGTGACTGTCTGAGCGGACTGGTACGCCTGATGGAAGCCAATCCGAATGCCGGGATTATCCAGTCTTCACCGAAGGCTTCCGGTATGGATACGCTGTATGCGCGCTGCCAGCAGTTTGCGACCCGTGTGTATGGGCCGCTGTTCACTGCCGGACTTCACTTCTGGCAGTTAGGCGAATCACACTACTGGGGCCACAACGCAATTATCCGCGTGAAGCCGTTTATCGAGCACTGTGCGCTTGCGCCGTTACCGGGCGAAGGCTCGTTTGCGGGCTCGATCCTCTCCCATGACTTCGTGGAAGCGGCGTTGATGCGGCGTGCCGGCTGGGGCGTGTGGATTGCTTACGATCTGCCGGGCTCTTATGAAGAGCTGCCACCGAACCTGCTGGATGAACTCAAGCGTGACCGACGCTGGTGCCACGGCAACCTGATGAACTTCCGTCTGTTCCTGGTTAAGGGGATGCACCCGGTTCACCGCGCGGTATTCCTGACCGGCGTTATGTCCTATCTGTCCGCGCCACTCTGGTTTATGTTCCTCGCGCTGTCTACGGCATTACAGGTGGTTCACGCGTTAACGGAACCGCAGTACTTCCTGCAACCACGCCAGTTGTTCCCGGTATGGCCGCAGTGGCGTCCTGAACTGGCGATCGCACTGTTTGCTTCGACGATGGTGCTGCTGTTCCTGCCGAAGCTGCTGAGTATTTTGCTCATCTGGTGTAAAGGGACGAAAGAGTACGGTGGGTTCATCCGCGTTACGCTGTCGCTGCTGCTGGAGGTTCTGTTCTCCGTGCTGCTGGCACCGGTGCGTATGCTGTTCCATACCGTCTTCGTCGTGAGCGCTTTCCTCGGATGGGAAGTCGTGTGGAATTCCCCGCAGCGTGATGACGATTCCACCCCGTGGGGGGAAGCGTTTATGCGTCACGGCTCTCAGTTATTACTGGGGCTGGTGTGGGCTGTGGGTATGGCCTGGCTGGATCTGCGTTTCCTGTTCTGGTTGGCACCAATCGTTTTCTCGCTGATCCTGTCGCCGTTTGTTTCCGTGATTTCCAGTCGTTCCACGGTTGGGTTACGTACCAAGCGCTGGAAGCTGTTCCTGATCCCGGAAGAATATTCTCCGCCGCAGGTGTTGGTAGATACAGATACCTACCTGGTGATGAACCGCAATCGTACGCTGAACGACGGCTTTATGCATGCGGTGTTTAACCCGTCGTTTAACGCTCTGGCAACGGCAATGGCGACTGCGCGTCACCGTGCCAGCAACGTGCTTGAGATAGCCCGCGACCGTCATGTGGAGCAGGCGCTGAACGAAACGCCGGAGAAACTGAACCGTGACCGCCGCCTGGTCTTGTTGAGCGATCCAGTAACGATGGCGCGATTACATTACCGCGTCTGGAATTCACCTGATAAGTATTCTTCTTGGGTGAATTACTATCAGGGGCTGACTCTGAACCCGCTGGCGCTCAGGAAAGAATAAGCGTTCTATGACGTGAAAATACCGGCCTGGTGCCGGTATTTTTTTATACTGAATAAAAGAGTCGGGAGGTATCAGGTGCGAATATTAGCTGTGGGGATCATGGTGTTCTTCCTGAGCGGATGCGGCAGTATTATTAGCCGAACCATCCCAGGACAAGGGCACGGAAACCAATACTATCCGGGCGTGCAATGGGATGTCCGCGACTCCGCATGGCGCTACGTCACCATTCTCGACCTGCCTTTTTCGCTGGTGTTTGATACGTTGCTGCTACCGCTCGATATTCATCATGGACCTTACGAGTAACTATCGCTCATCCCATTCATCGGCTGCGGTTTGACCCTCTTCAGTATCAAGGGGAGGTTCCAGCTGGAATTCACCTTCATCCCATTCATGAAGGGTGTTTTCTTCCTGCCACTCCTGACGGATTTCAATCTCGTCATAGTCGCCATCAAAAACGCTCTGCGCCGCTTCACCGCTCAGCATTGGCAGACATTCGCCTTCATCACTCTCTTCGTCAGCAAAAAATTCCGCCTGCCACATGATGTCCCCATCCTGTAGCACGTATTTTTGTACGTTTAACTGCCCGACACTGGCTTCGTCAGGTTCAAGATCGGGGTTATCTGCCAAAAATTGTTCACGAGCGGCATCAATGGCTTCTTCCAGCGTGGCATACATGGTCATCGGAGTCTCCCTTTGATTTAATGAAGCATTCAGGGAAATAATAGTTGATTCTGCGATATTGCAAGTATGAATACACGAAATTCATCCCGCGGCCTCAGCGCTTCGGCGACGGCGCAGGCTATTCCACGAGTAGAGAGCGTTAAACAGCACGATGCCCGCGGTCACGCAGAACACGGCGCGAAAACCATAGTTGGCGGATATTGCCGCCCCCATTAACGGCCCCGTTACGTTGCCGATATCACGAAATGACTGGTTATAACTGAAAATACGCCCGGCGATCTGATTGGTCGAGTTATAGACCAGCAGCGTTTGTACCGCCGGGAGCAGAGCCCCGTCGGCTGCACCCAATAAAAAGCGCAACACGCCAAGTTGCCAGGGCGATTGTACAAACGACATTGGAATAAGCAGCAGCACGGAAATGACCAAAGCAACAATCAGGATCTTCTCTGGGCCAATTCGGTCACCGAGTTTGCCAAGCCTTGGAGCGCTAATTAACGCAGCTACACCAGGTACAGAGGCAATCATGCCGCTGATAAAAGCGATATTACTGACGTTGCCAGCCAGTTCCCGAACGTACAACGTCAGAATTGGCGCGATGGAGCCGGTTGCTACCTGGATTATCAGCGTTGTAACAAACAGGCTCAGCACCAGTTTGGGGTTCTTTAACGAGGCTACAACTTCGCGAATGTGCAGCATTTCTTTCTTGCTCACCGGCTGGAAATGCTCGCGAATAAAAAATAACGTCAGAATAAAGCAGAGTAGCAGCACGCTGGCGGTAATAAAGAAAACGGGGCGTAGCCCATACTGGTCGGCAAGTAAGCCTCCTGCCAGCGGTCCGAGGAGTGCGCCGCTGACGCCACCGGTTGATAACGTTCCCAGCGCCCATCCGCTTTTATTGCGCGGAACCTGGGTGGCGATCAGTGCATTGGCGTTGGGAATGAAACCGCCGAGTAGCCCCAATAGTGCTCGCAGGATCAAGAACTGCCAGATATTTTGCGCCAGGCCCATCAGCAGCATCACAATAGCCATGCCCAACGCGGAACGCAGCAGCATGATTTTTCGCCCTTTGCGATCGGCAAGACCACCCCAGAAAGGAGAGGCGATGGCGGAAAAGAGAAAAGTGATGCTGAAGACCAGGCCTGACCACATGTTCAGGGCGCTATGACCTGTGACGCCGAGACTCTCGACATAGAGGGGTAAAAAGGGCATAACCAGGCTAAATGCTGCGCCGGTTAAAAAACAACCCAGCCAGGCAACGGTGAGGTTACGTTTCCAGTTTATGGGAGCTTCTGTGGGTGACATAGCGTTCCGCAGTGTGGCGCGCTGTTTGCGCTATCGATTGAATATAAGTAAGCAGGCTAATTATGCGCCTGGTAGATAGTTGCTGCAATGCGGATAGCAGTTAAACCTAAAGTGGGTAGGAAAGGGGTTGCAGTCCAGTGGACTGCAACAGTGCTTTAGTACAGGGAAGGGGAGCCTTCGGGACGCGTCTTGAAGCGTCGGTGCAGCCACATATACTGCTCTGGCGCCATCATGATGCATTGTTCAACGATCTTATTCATCCACGCCGCCGTAGTTTCCGCGTCGTCTAACGGTGGTGAACACTCCGCAGGCAGCATAATCAATTGATATCCTTTGCCGTCCGGCTTGCGGCGAGGAACAAACGGTACCAGGCAGGCGTTCGACATGCGTGACAGCATCCATGTTCCGGAGGTTGTTGCGGCCTGCTCAACAGCAAAAAGCGGGACAAACACGCTGGCGCGAGGACCGTAGTCATGATCCGGCGCATACCAAACCACTTCGCCTTTTTTCAACGCTTTAATCATTCCTTTCAGGTCTTTACGATCGAGCATTGATTTATTCGAGCGCATACGCCCCCAGGTTTGTAGCCAGTCGAGCAGCGGGTTATCGTTAGGGCGATACACGCCGATCCCCGGCTCCTGCAAGCCAAACTGGCGCGCACCCAGTTCCAGAGTCAAAAAGTGCAGGCCCACTAACAAAATTCCCCGCTTTTGCGCCTGAACGTCGCGGATATGTTCCATCCCGATAACTTCTGTCCAGCGTGAAATGCGCTTGTCGGACCAAAACCAGGCCATTCCAGTTTCCATCACGCCCATGCCCACAGACTCGAAGTTCCTGACGACCATCTGCTGGCGTTCATGTTCGCCCATCTGTGGAAAGCACAGTTCAAGATTACGGGAAACAATTTTAGCCCGACGTTTCATCAAACGTAACGCCAGTCGACCTAATGCGCAGCCTAACTTATAAAGAATCGGGTAGGGTAACTGCACGATTAACCAAAGGATGCCAATGCCCAGCCAGGTTAACCAATAACGTGGATGCAGTAACGCAGCCGAAAACTTGGGTAAATTCGTCATGTCTATCCTGTCTTCAAACGACCAATTCCCTGTATTGTCGCATTTTTTCGCGCGTATCAAAAATTTGCGACGGGAGAGTGGTGATTAAATCAGCAATTGTTGTTGCGATTTTATAATGGAGTAAGAAATGTAGCGTAAAATGTGTGGATGTAAATTGGCGATGTTTGCTTTATTATGCCGCCGATTTTCATTTTCTCCCTTTTTGCAGGATACGTACACCATGCCAGTGTTACACAACCGCATTTCAAACGATGTTCTTAAAGCCAAAATGCTGGCCGAGACTGAGCCGCGCACAACCATCTCGTTCTATAAATATTTCACGATCAATGATCCTCAACTCACACGAGATGCGTTGTACCAGATGTTCACTGCGTTGAACGTCTTTGGGCGCGTGTATCTTGCCCATGAAGGCATCAACGCGCAAATCAGCGTGCCGCAAAGCAATGTCGAGGCACTCCGCCAGCAACTGTATGCGTTTGACCCCGCATTAAACGGATTACGTCTGAATATCGCGCTGGATGATGACGGGAAATCTTTCTGGGTGCTACGTATGAAAGTGCGCGAACGCATTGTGGCGGATGGGATTGACGATCCGAACTTTGATGCCAGCAACGTGGGTGATTACCTGAAGGCGGCGGAAGTGAATGCCATGCTGGACGATCCTGACGCGGTATTTATTGATATGCGTAATCACTATGAATATGAGGTGGGCCATTTCGAGAATGCGCTGGAGATCCCGGCAGACACGTTCCGCGATCAGTTACCGAAAGCGGTTGAAATGATGCAGGAGCATAAAGATAAAAAAATCGTTATGTACTGCACGGGCGGCATACGTTGTGAGAAGGCCAGTGCCTGGATGAAACACAATGGATTTAGTAAAGTCTGGCACATTGAAGGCGGTATTATTGAATATGCCCGCAAGGCGCGAGAACAGGGACTTCCGGTGCGCTTCGTGGGTAAAAACTTTGTTTTTGACGAGCGGATGGGCGAAAGGATCTCTGAAGATGTTATTGCGCATTGCCATCAGTGTGGAACCGCCTGCGACAGCCATACAAATTGCAAAAATGACGGCTGCCATCTGCTGTTTATCCAGTGTCCGTCCTGTGCGCAGAAGTTTAAAGGCTGCTGTAGCGAGCAGTGTTGCGAAGAGAGTGAGTTGCCGGAAGAGGAGCAACGCCGTCGTCGCGCGGGGCGTGAAAATGGCAACAAAATCTTTAATAAGTCACGCGGTCGCCTGAATACCAAACTGGGGATTCCGGATCCTGCGCAATAGTCGCTATGCCGGGTGGTGGCTTGAGCCCCATCCGGCCATTCACACGTTACTTCTGTTGCACACCTTCCACTGAGATGATCAGATCGACCTCCTGAGACGCGGGGCCGAGATCGGTGGTGATGTTGAAGTCTTTTAACTTAATTTTCCCTTGTGCTTCAAAACCAGCGCGCGTGCCGCCCCACGGATCGCCGCCCTGACCGATTAGTTTTGCGTCCAGCGTAACGGGCTTGGTAACGCCGTTCAGGGTCAGATTACCCGTGATATCAAGGTCGTTTCCTTCTTTTTTCACGCTGGTGGAGTTAAAGGTCGCTTGCGGGAATTTAGCAACGTTAAGGAAGTCTGCGCTGCGCAGATGCTTATCGCGTTCGGCGTGATTGGTGTCAACGCTATTGGTGTTGATGGTCACGTTTACCTTATCGGCTGCGGGGTTTTTCTCATCAAAGGTAAACGTACCGTCGAAATCTTTAAATGTGCCGTACAGCCAACTGTAACCCAGATGCTGAATACGGAAATTAACAAAGGCATGCTGTCCTTCTTTGTCAATTTTGTAATCTGCCGCCACGGCCGACCCGGTGGTGAATAACAGAGAGGCGAGTGTAAGTCCCAGCAGGTTTTTTTTCATTTTAAGCTCCATAGTCAGATGACGATTTTCCCAACATGCGATTGAGGGTATCGTCGTTATCGATAAAGTGATGTTTCAGCGCCATCACGCCGTGCAGAAGCGATAAAATCACTACGCTCCACGCAAGCCACAGATGCAGGCTACCGGCGAGGTCGGCCTGAGCGCCCGCATTAGCAAGGGTCGCAGGAATATCGAACCAGCCAAATACGCTTATCGCTTTGCCATCAGCGGTGGAAATCAAATACCCGCTAATGACAATAGAAAACAGCAAGGTGTATAGCGCGAGGTGACCCAGAGCCGCAGCGATGCGAGTAAAACGGGAATAGTTTGCCAACGCAGGAGGCGGTGGTGAGATCCACCGCCAGACAACGCGAATAACCAGCCCTAACATGAGCAGAACGCCGATGCTTTTATGCAGTTCTGGGGCCTGGTGATACCAGCCGTCGTAATAGCTGAG
Organism: Citrobacter sp. Cu096; assembly: GCF_030332285.1. Lineage (NCBI taxonomy): Bacteria > Pseudomonadati > Pseudomonadota > Gammaproteobacteria > Enterobacterales > Enterobacteriaceae > Citrobacter > Citrobacter sp. Cu096. The sequence goes on along the minus strand of NZ_JAOWID010000030.1, from coordinate 1,647,797 downwards.
TGTGACCATCCACAAGCCCAGCGCAAACATGCCATATACAGCAATCGCAATCAGCCAGTGTAATGCGGCAGACACCACGCCATAGCGCTGAGGACTATTATTGAATTGCATAATCACACCATTAGATATTTCAGAAGTGAATGAAAATGGCGCGGAAAAGACATTAATGCAACTAATAAATAACAATGATGATGATATTTATTTTTAATTCAATAAAATTGATTGAATTATTAAGTAATCATCAAGGAATCAGAGGGTGGCGGAAGTTAAGGCTTAATTTGACGGGGTTGGGGTTGTTTCTATTATTCAGTTAATTGCAATGAATTTTAAGTTAATATCAGTTTGTGTCAATTATTGTCAGCGCAACAAGATTAAAAAAACATAATATATATCACATCCATGATTGCCAGCAGCGACCATAAAATAATGTAGAGCATAAGGTGCTCGCGAATATTATTAACCAGATAGTGAAAGATGCGACGCATCAACGTTATTCCTGTCATTAAAAATGGCCTCATCAACGAGGCCATCCATTTATTATCGCTTAAAGCGGCTCAACCTGAAGGGAGTCAGGTCAAAGTCAGACGGTTTATTCTGGGCGAAGTCTGCCGCAATCTCTCCCAGTACGGAGGCAAACTTAAAGCCATGTCCGCTTAGCCCGGTAACGATCAGCGTGTTGTCATGCTCCGGTAGAGTATCAATAATGAAGTCTTCATCCGGTGAGTTATCATAGGTGCAGGACGCACCGTGCAGGCAGCAGCCAACGCCTGGCAGAATTGTGCGCAGGAATGGGAAGGCTTCAGAACCGTCGCTGGCGACAGCGGCAAACGGCTTACGTTCATCTGCAGAATGAATTACCTGCCCGCCATTGTGCTTACCAATTTTTAGCTCATCGTTTTCTGCCGGGAAACCGTAGTATTGATCGCCATTTGGCAGTTCGCCGGTGAAAGCAGGGAAGTTATTCTTAACGCTGTAGCGCCCATCAGCCTGATACCAGGCGAACACTTTACGTACCGGTTGTATTGGTAGTTCAGGCACCAATGCCTGCACCCAGGTTCCGGCGCAAATCACCGCTTTTTGCGCGTGATAGTCACCGTCGGCGGTTTCTACCGTCACGCCATCATCACTGTGGTGAATTGCGCTGACCGGGCATTTAAATAGCTGCGCACAACCGGCTTCTTCCGCCAGGCGGATCCAGATTTTAATCGCTAATTCACTGCGTAAAAAACCTGACTCGGCTTCAAACAGGCCAATATAGTTTTCAGGTACGCGAATCTCTGGCCAGCGAGCCATGATGGCTTCTGCATCCAGTTGTTCAACATTGAGTTGCCACTGTTTTGCACTTTGCGTCGCGGTTGCTAAGAAGGTGGAATCTGCCGGACCGAGATTGATAACACCGGAGCGAACAAAAATTGGCTCTTCATTTTGGGTGGACAGTTCATCCCATAATGTTTGCGCACGCAGCACCAGCGGAACGTATTTTTCACCTTCGCCATAAGCATGACGAATTAATCGAGTGTCGCCGTGGTGGCTGCCCTGCTGATGCGGGGGCATATGCGCATCGATCATCAGTACCTTCAGACCGGCGCGAGTGGCATAGTATCCGGCTGCGGCACCCACGGAACCGCTGCCAATAATGATTAAGTCGTATTTCATCCGCTTCTCTCTGCAATCGCGATAGTATACCTTAAATAATTCGAGTTGCAGGAAGGCGGCGACACAGCGAATCCCCGGGAGCGTACATAAGTACGTGACTGGGGTGAGCGAGGAAAGCCAACGCACATGCAACTTGAAGTATGACAGGTATAGCAGAGTAAATAACTGACCCGGAATATTCAACCTGGAAATAAGAAAGGCACCGATAAGGTGCCTTTTGATGGTTGGATGTATCAGGTTTAATGTCGCTGATACTCATTTACCTGGTAATCGCCGGATTCAATTTTAGCGATTCCTGCTTCTAATATCGAAATAAATTGCCTGGCAACATCAGTGGTTAACCAGAGCGTTTGACCAACTTCAGTCCCATCCGGGTCCGGGCGATTCGGGGTCTGGTAGTGCAAACGCAGCATCAGCGCATCATAGCTATCAACAGTGCTGATGTCCCATCCTACAAGTGGATGAGTCTGAATGACTTCATTATTCTTTTCCATCATGCCCCCTAATTCGTGTTACTAGACAACGGTTTTCGAGGTTCAATGCGTTTTTTCTGAAGCAACTTCAGTATATCAATAAATAAGGGTATTCATTGAAAATTTAAAGAGGGCAGTGCATAAATTTTTTGTTTTCAGCGTTTTCTGACTAAGAAACCAACATGTTATTCATTTTTTTTTAGCATGTTGCACAATTATTTTGGTGTTATGGTTAAAATATGACCAGGAATTAATTATTAAATTAAAAGTTCGTTGTAAGGAATGCGCGATTGATTAAAAGATAGTGCGTATAAAAAAGCCGGGGCGACCCGGCAAAAAAACATCACTGCATATCATTATTTATTCGTTGATGAACCAGTCATCTGCGCTTTCCCATGTCTCCTGCAGGATCTCGCTGATGCGTTCTTTGTCCTCTTTTGTCGCGCCAATGACCGACAGATTGTTTGCGCCAGCATAACGGACGGTAACATTACCTTCGTTATCCGGAAAATGATGATGAATACGACGGGAGAGTTCGCCCGCCAGTGCGTCAATTGCACCGGCAGGTAAAGGTGAAGTTTTAGCAATAGTGACTTCAATACGCATAGTAGCCCCCTGTGGAATATACTGTTTATTTATACAGTTATCCGCAGCAATTGGCTACACTTTTTTTAGCTTTTTACTGACCAGCGTACCGTTTCGCCACCCAGGAAAGGCACCAGCGTATCGTCTTTCAGCGCAATGCTCTCCGGAACCCGGTGTTCGAGGCGTTCCAGCTCAATAAAGCTCTCGTTCACCGGTAAGCCGTAGAACTGCGGGCCATTGAGTGAGCAGAAGGCTTCGAAATGCGCCAGCGCGTTCATCTCTTCAAACACGGTGGCATAGCTGCCCAGCGCGGTCGGGGCGTTAAAACACCCAGCACAGCCGCAACTGGATTCTTTACGATGACGCGCATGCGGCGCTGAGTCGGTACCAAGGAACGCACGGCTAAATCCGCTGGCGACCAGTTCACGCAGCGCCTGTTGATGGACGTTACGTTTAAGGATTGGCAGACAGTACAGGTGCGGGCGAATCCCGCCGACCAGCATGTGGTTGCGGTTAAACATCAGATGCTGTGGCGTAATGGTCGCCGCCAGAAGCTCGTTACCGTCCCGCACGTATTCGGCAGCATCTTTAGTGGTGATATGTTCAAACACCACTTTCAGCGCAGTCAAACGCTGACGCAGCGGTTCCATCACCGTTTCAATAAAACGCGCTTCACGATCGAAAATATCGATATCCGCATGCGTCACTTCACCATGCACCAGCAGCGGCATACCTAATTTTTCCATCCGTTCCAGCACCGGCATGATGGCATCAACAGAGGTTACGCCATGCGTTGAGTTGGTGGTGGCATTGGCCGGATAGAGTTTTGCGGCGGTGAAAACGCCCTCGTTAAATCCACGTTCCAGCTCGTTGGGGTCCAGCGTATCCGTTAAGTAGCAGGTCATTAATGGCGTGAAATCGTGTCCGACAGGTACCGCGTCCAGAATGCGCTGGCGGTAAGCGATAGCCGCGTCAACCGTGGTGACGGGCGGAGCCAGGTTCGGCATCACAATGGCGCGACCATAGACTTCACTGGTATAAGGCACGACAGTTTTTAACATGTCGCCGTCGCGAAAGTGAAGATGCCAGTCGTCTGGGCGGCGGATCTTTAAAACCTGGGATGGTGCAGTCATCAATATGCTCCGGCTGAGGATAGTCTTTTTTGCCGGAAACAAAGGATAAGCGGAAACGTTTTCGTTTGCACGTAAAAAAGTCTCGGTACCAGATAGAAATAACGGCTGTGTTTAGTGCCTCTTGCTCTTGTTGTTGTGCGTAAATTTTTTTATTATCAAATGTAATTATATGCATGATAATAATTAATTACATAACAAATAATTTTGGCTTAAGTATTAATTTACGTTATGCCCGAATTGAAACGCGAATGCACAGGAGGTGCTATGAAGATCTGTCGTCCGTTGTGGACAAAAGGAATCCTCCTTTCTCCCCAGTACTTCCAGCAGCAAACGTTGATTAACTCCCTCGATGATGAAGGTATTTCCCGGATAGGCGTTATGCATCCATGGGGCGTCTGGTGCGCAGAGTTTGACGCGCAGGCTCTTATCCAGGGGCGGGTGAAACCCGTGCCTACTGGAAAAATAAATACAATCCGCAAGATGTCCTGTCATTAACGATTAATATCAAGGGGTGAAGTATGGCTAATCAGAAATCAGGGAATAAAGCGCAGCGTCGTGCATCAGTATCCTCCGGCGGAACAACTAAACAGTGCCAGAGCGCTGATACGATGCCAGGAGAACATCCTGGAAACCCTTTCTATCGCCGCTCCGTGCTGAGCCCGCAGGCGGAAAGATGGCAGGCGGATCTGCCGGTTCAGTGGCTGGAGCATGGTGTGGAGCCCAATACTATCTGGCTGAATGAAAAGAATGATATCTGGCTGGAAATTCCCCGTTATGAAAATCAGATTTCATGGAGCGGAGGTGATACTTTTGCCTTTCTCTTAGTGCCGTTTATTTTTTTCTTTTCAATTAGCCCTATATTATTTTGGTGGGATATAAGAATTTTTCTAGTCTCAATGATGGGTGTAGTCTTTTTCCTCTCTTTTTTAAACTTTTAATCAGAATGACCTATCACACGCCCCGTGGTACCCCTGTGCGTTTAAACCGGAAACGGCAGAAAATCTATATTTATGAACACCGGCGCAGCAGCTGGAACCCGTGGACAGAATGGCCGGTGGAGATCCGCGAGTTGTGGTGCTACTGCTGCCGCTATATGCAGTACCAGCCGGTACCAGAGGAAGCGCGGTTTGCGGAGCATCCCCAGCAGTGGGGACATATTCACTGGCCGGAAGAGATGGACACTGAATCCCGCACGGCGCCGTGAGTGACGCCAGACTGTAAGCCCGTTTTTACCGTATTTTGCCGTTCCCGTTTCCCTTTAGCGATTATAAATCATGCCCGTTAAATTAAAGCTGATCCCTCCTGCGGCTCAGAAACCCGATTTTCCGATCGGTAGCCGTTGGTTCAAAAGCCTTGCGGGATTACTGATTCCTGGCTTCGGTTGGGGGTATTTTACCGGAATGTCATTTGACGCACCGGCATTCTGGATAATAGCGGTCGTGCTGCCATTTATCGTTTGGCTAACCGCAATCTGGTTGCGCATGATGATTTATCTTCCGGCATTAATTCAGGCTAACGCCTGGAATAAACGAAGGGAAGAACTGTTGTTAAGTGAAGTTCGACGTGGGCGGCGCGCGTTACAGATATTACACAGTACATTTATCACCGCGCATAGCGAGCCTGAACAGACGAATATCTCATCAGTGGGGGTGTTGACCCAGAATAAACAAATCTTGCATATGCAGCCTTCATGGCACGGCAATAACAGTTATCGTCTAAGTAGGCTGCCAATCCAGAGCGGAATGACGCGAGATGACCTGATTCAGCAAATTTTTAACAGATTAGTCGCAGGAATTGCACGCCATCTTAAGTAACTACCGGAGAATCACCCGGTCGCACTGCTGTTTGAAGTGAATACGTCATTACCCGCCCAGCGGTTGCATTCTCTCTGGCGTAACGCATGGGAAAACTACGATATACGTCAATGCCTGGAGCCTGTTATCGGGCATGGAGTGAGCGTGGTCGACAACTGGCTGGATGATCGAATCCGCGAAGAGACAGTGCTACTCATTATTGCGTTACAGGTTGATCCCGATAAGCCTGAAGGGACTGGAGAAGCTGCTGTTGCGCTGCTGCTGGGGAATCGCCTGACCCAACATATTCTGACACCACAAGCAGTACTACAACGGGTAGAGGAAAGTTTTACTGAAACGCTGGCAGAGAATATTGCGCAGGCGTTGGATTGGGTACCCGCTCAACCGGCGGATAGTCGCGTTGTTTCGCGATCCGGATAGGGAGAAGGGAAACTGGCGGCTAATCGTGAAACGCGATGCGTTCGATCCTGATGATGCCCGGAAGATCGTACTTGATGGTCACACGATTACTTTACTTGCAGAATAAATGTAATATCGAAAAAAAGGGCGCATCAGCGCCCTCAGTTTTATTAGTCGGTGAACGGGATGATGATTTCGCCCGGTTTGACCTCAATACCTTTCGCCAGTTTTTTCGCCAGCGCTTCACCCTGGCTGCTGTCTTCCTTCAGAATGTACGCTGGCTGCTGGTTGAAATAGTTACGCAGCGATTGATTTAAATAAGGCATCAGCGTTTGCAGTACCGACTGCATTTTTTCCGGCGTGACGGTGGCGTCCACGACCTCCATCTCTTGCAGATAAATCGCGCCTTTTTCTTTATTGAAAACCGGTAAGGCTTTGAGCTTTAGCTTCATGGTCGCTTTCTGACTGCCAAACAGGGAGTTCATATCCAGGTTTGCGTCGCCGGTCAGGGTTACTTTGTTAGGCTCTTCACGGCCAATCTGGCTGGCGAGATTATTCAGTACGATATGTGCTTCAGCAACGCCGGGCAAACCGATGTCTTTTGAAAAGTTATTATGCTTTGCCAGGGCTTGATTAATTTCTTGCTCGCTAACCGTGTATTGCGTGAGTTGATTACAACCAACCAACAGGCCGCCGACAATCAGTGCAGCGGCAAAAAAAAACTTTTTCATGGGGTTCCTCAACATGATGCATGTGGCGTAATCGTGACACAAAGCATCATCGAGTACCAGCGCCCCGGACGCCAGCAGAAAAAACTGAAAAACGTCTGGACGCTGGTTCGGTTATCAGGCGTCTGGCTCCAGCATACCGCGGGTTGGGCGTTTGAGACTGAATTGCCAGCCCAACGCGAGGAACGTGATGAAGCCGATGATACCGAGCATCATCCAGGGCAGTTCAGGCTGCGCCAGCGCTTTACCCATATCAAACAGCCAGCCGCCGCCGATATAGCCAATTGCGCCGCCGATGGCGAGCCCCAGTCGGCTGAATCCCATGTAGCTTCCGCGGGCCCGGGCATTCGCCAACGAAGCGCTGAGGGTTTCACGCGCCGGTTCGGCGATGATCGAGCCAATATAGAACGTGCAAATCAGAGTGAACAACTGCTGCAGATTCCCGACCAGCCCGATCGGCATCATGCTTAGTGACATCACCAACAGACCAGCCATCAGACGATGCTCAAGGCGGAAGCGTTTTTCACTCCAGCGGGCAATTGGGTACAGCAGCGTTAAAGAGAGACACGCCTCGATGGCATACATCCATTTCACGGCGGCCGGTGAGCCAGCGATGTCGTTCACCATGATAGGCAGCATCAACATCACTTGTACGGCCAGCATGTAATAGCCCGCCAGCGTCAGCACGTAGGTGACAAAGCGTTTGTCATGCATCACGTGGCTCATTCCTTCACGCACCGGAATTTTCACTGTCGAGAGCTTCCATGCCGGAAGCAACCACGCGTTAAACGCCGCGCACAGAACGAACAAAATCGCGCCTACGGCGCAAACCAGGCGGAAATCGTATTGCAACAACCAACTGCCGAGCAACGCGCCGACTACGGCTCCGGCGCTATCCTGCATCATCAGAATAGAGAAAAAGCGCCCGCGCTTTTCCGGGCGGATCAGCTTGACTACCAGCGCCGAGCGGGGAGGGTCGAAGAGGGTGCCGCCCAGCCCAGAGAGGAAGCAGGAAAACCACAGTAGCCACGGTTCATGGGCAATACCCATGGTGGCGAACCCGGCAGCGCGCATCAGCATGCCGGTGACGATCATCGGCTTGGCGCCAAAACGGTCGGCAATAGCACCGCCAAAAATACCCAATCCCTGCTGGATAAATTGGCGTAATCCAAGTGCGATACCGACCATCACCGCAGCCCAGCCCATCTGGTCGACGAAACGAATTGAGATCAGCGGGAAAACGACGAAAAAACCCAGCACGACCAGCATATTATCGATGAGAAGGAAGTATTTACCCAGGTTCCTTGCCTGCGAGACTTGCGACATTTCCCCTCCAGGGAAAAACTCGTCACTCTGGATAGAGTTTAAAAGATAAGCACCTCCTATTCTGCGGTGTCGTCATCGCTTTTCCCACCCTTCGCGGGACAATATTTTTTTATCAAAAGTCCGTCTTGATAGAGAGTTTTCATCAAAATGTGTGAATAATTCAAAAAATGGCATTTTGCTCTTTTCACAGGGTGTATTTGCACAGGTATAGTAATGCGAATAGCGTATTGAAGACGTTACGGGAAGGAGTAGGTATAGAATGTTTGGCTATCGCAGTAACGTGCCAAAAGTGCGCTTAACCACGGACCACCTGGTCGTGCGTTTAGTGCATGAGCGTGATGCCTGGCGTCTGGCAGATTATTACGCAGAAAATCGTCATTTCTTAAAACCCTGGGAACCTATTCGCGATGAAAGCCACTGTTATCCGTCCGGCTGGCAGGCGCGTCTCGGTATGATCTCTGAGTTTCATAAACAGGGCACTGCTTATTATTTTGCGCTGCTCGATCCGGAGGAAAAAGAGATTATCGGCGTCGCGAACTTCTCGAACGTGGTGCGGGGGTCTTTTCACGCCTGTTATCTCGGGTACTCTATTGGGCAGAAGTGGCAGGGGCAGGGATTGATGTATGAAGCCTTAACCTCAGCCATCCGCTATATGCAGCGATCGCAGCATATTCACCGCATCATGGCGAATTACATGCCACATAATAAGCGCAGCGGTGATCTGTTGGCGCGACTGGGTTTTGAAAAAGAAGGCTATGCCAAAGACTACCTGCTGATTGACGGGCAGTGGCGTGATCACGTGCTGACGGCATTAACCACATCAGAATGGACCCCTGGCCGCTAACTTTCAGATGCAGCCACGATTAATGGAGAAGACGATGAAATACGAATTAACCGCCACCGAAGCGCGAGTGATCGGCTGTTTATTAGAAAAACAAGTCACCACACCCGAACAGTACCCACTCTCCGTTAATGGCGTCGTAACCGCCTGTAATCAAAAAACGAATCGTGAACCGGTGATGAACCTGTCGGAATCGGAAGTGCAGGATCAGCTTGATAACCTGGTAAAACGGCATTTTCTGCGCACGGTGAGCGGCTTTGGCAATCGCGTCACGAAATATGAGCAGCGTTTTTGCAACTCTGAGTTCGGCAATCTTAAGCTCAGCGCGGGAGAAGTCGCGCTGATTACCACGTTGTTGCTGCGCGGTGCTCAGACGCCAGGCGAACTGCGTAGCCGTGCATCTCGTATGTATGAATTCAGCGATATGGCCGAAGTGGAGTCAACGCTGGAGAAACTAGCGACCCGGGAAGATGGTCCTTATGTGATTCGCCTGGCGCGTGAGCCGGGTAAACGTGAAAGCCGTTATATGCACTTGTTTTGCGGTGAGGTTGATGAGGCGATCGCCTCGGCAGATGAACTCCCGGCAGCCTCGGGTGATCTGCTGGCACGGGTTGAGGCGCTGGAAACCGAAGTCGCGGAGCTAAAGCAGCGGCTTGATTCCTTGCTTGCGCATCTGGGAGATTAATGTGAATAAATTACGTGTCGGCGTTGTCGGTCTCGGCGGGATAGCACAAAAGGCCTGGCTGCCTGTGCTGGGCACCAGTGCAGACTGGACGTTGGAAGGGGCATTTTCACCTTCGCGGGAAAAAGCGCAGCGTATCTGTGATACCTGGCGGATCCCTTATGTTGATTCACTGGTGAATCTGGCGCAAACCTGTGATGCGGTTTTCGTGCATTCCAGCACCGCGACGCACTTTGCGGTGGTAAGCGAACTGCTGAATGCTGGTGTTCATGTGTGCGTAGATAAACCGCTGGCTGAAAGCCTGCGTGAGGCTGAACAACTGGTGGAACTGGCCGAGCGAAAAAAATTGACGCTGATGGTAGGGTTTAATCGCCGGTTTGCACCGCTGTATCAGGATCTCAAAGCTCAGTTGAGTCAGGCGACGTCCGTGCGCATGGATAAGCACCGTACGGACAGCGTCGGTCCGCACGATCTGCGCTTCACTCTGCTGGACGACTATCTGCACGTGGTCGATACCGCATTATGGCTGGCTGGAGGGACGGCGCAGTTAAATAACGGTACGCTATTAACCAATGAATCCGGTGCGATGCTCTATGCTGAGCACCATTTTTCTGTCGGACAAATGCAGATAACCACCAGTATGCATCGTCGTGCTGGTAGCCAGCGCGAGATCGTTCAGGCGGTGACGGACGGTGGCCTGATTGGCGTTACGGATATGCGTGAATGGCGGGAAGAACGTGGGCAAGGCGTGGTGCACAAGCCAGTAGCTGGCTGGCAAACCACCCTGGAACAGCGTGGTTTTGCCGGATGCGCACGTCATTTTATTGAGTGCGTGCAAAATCAGACGGTTCCGCAGACGGCAGGCGAACAGGCGCTAATGGCCCAGCGCGTTGCCGAAATGCTGTGGCGAGAAGCGATGGCGGAATAACCCCCTGTAACATCTGGCGGTAGTAATTCAATGTAATCCAGGTACTATATGCCAACTCAAAAATAACACCTCTTTTCAACCCCTGGCTGATTTGTTGGCTTGATAAGACGCAAAAGCGTTGCCAGCAGGCACTGCGAGATTACCGGATAGTGGCGCTTATGTCTTATCCGGTAAACGGGCTGATTATGCGGGGCTTTGCCTCAGAGTCTGGAATACAACATAGATGAATTTATTAAAGTCGCTGGCAGCCGTCAGCTCGATGACGATGTTTTCACGCGTACTGGGTTTTGCGCGTGATGCGATTGTCGCCAGAATCTTTGGCGCAGGGATGGCGACAGATGCCTTTTTTGTGGCATTCAAACTTCCTAACCTGCTGCGCCGAATCTTTGCCGAAGGTGCTTTTTCGCAGGCATTTGTGCCTATTCTGGCCGAATATAAAAGTAAGCAGGGAGAAGATGCGACCCGCGTCTTTGTCGCTTACGTTTCCGGGCTGTTGACCCTGGCGCTGGCAGTGGTGACGGTTGCCGGGATGCTGGCTGCGCCGTGGGTGATTTTAGTCACCGCGCCCGGTTTTGCCGACACGGCGGATAAATTTGCGCTGACCACTCAACTGCTGCGGATCACCTTTCCGTATATTTTGCTGATCTCACTGGCCTCGCTGGTCGGGGCAATCCTGAACACCTGGAATCGCTTTTCCATTCCGGCGTTTGCGCCCACGTTTCTGAATATCAGCATGATCGGCTTCGCGCTGTTTGCAGCCCCATATTTTCATCCACCGGTGCTGGCGCTGGCATGGGCCGTTACCGTTGGTGGCGTGTTACAGCTGGTTTATCAGCTTCCGCATCTGAAGAAAATTGGCATGCTGGTTCTTCCTCGTGTGAACTTCCACGATGCAGGGGCGATGCGTGTCGTCAAGCAAATGGGCCCGGCGATCCTTGGGGTATCTGTCAGCCAAATTTCTCTGATCATCAATACGATTTTCGCCTCGTTTCTGGCCTCCGGCTCAGTTTCATGGATGTACTATGCCGACCGTCTGATGGAGTTTCCGTCGGGCGTACTCGGCGTAGCATTGGGGACTATCCTGCTGCCATCGCTGTCCAAAAGCTTTTCTAGTGGTAATCATGACGAGTATTGCCGTTTGATGGACTGGGGCCTGCGTTTGTGTTTTCTGCTGGCATTACCAAGCGCCGTAGCGTTGGGTATTCTGGCTAAACCGCTGACAGTTTCTCTGTTCCAGTACGGTAAATTTACCGCCTTTGATGCTGCTATGACCCAGCGTGCGCTGGTGGCGTACTCGGTGGGTTTGATTGGCTTAATCGTGGTGAAAGTGTTGGCTCCAGGTTTCTATTCGCGCCAGGATATTAAAACGCCGGTAAAGATTGCTATTGTAACGCTGATTATGACCCAGGTAATGAACCTGGCATTTATCGGGCCGCTGAAGCATGCCGGGCTGTCGCTGTCGATTGGTCTGGCGGCGTGTCTGAACGCGTCATTGCTGTACTGGCAGTTGCGTAAGCAGAATATCTTTACTCCCCAACCGGGTTGGACCTGGTTCCTGACGCGACTGGTAATTTCTGTGCTGGTGATGTCGGCGGCGCTGGTTGGGATGCTTTACATCATGCCGGACTGGTCACAGGGGACGATGTTATGGCGTCTGTTGCGTCTGATGGCCGTCGTGGTGGCGGGTATTGCCGCTTACTTTGCTGCGCTCGCCGTGCTGGGCTTTAAAGTGAAAGAGTTTGTGCGCCGGACGGCGTAACAGATCAGTTCAATGCCGGATGGCGGTATGACGCCGTATCCGGCCTACAGAACGCGTAGGCCTGATAAGCAAAAGTGTTATCAGGCTTGCATCAAATAGAGAATTTTTTTCCGCCGCGGTGTGCAGCAGAGGTTTGACCGTTTGCGCCGTACAGCGCCGGTTCCTGGTGCGGTTTCAGCACTTGGATCGCCTGTTGATTACGCTCGATCTGCCCTTCCAGCAGCCAGCCATTGTGCTGGTTGAGGTCGCGTAAGTGCTGTGTTTTCATGGTAATGGTCTTCCAGCGCTCGACAATTTCATCATTGGCGCTGCGCGTGGCGTCATGCTCCTGACGACGCTGTTGCTCCAGATAATCAAGGGTCGCCAGCAAAGAGCTTTTTTCTTCTGTAATACGCTGTAGCTGGCTGCCATTGATATGGCCTGCGGAAAGCTGCTGCTGTTCAGCATCCATTACCGTTTTCAGCTCATTGAGCACGGTCGTCATCTGGTCAAGTATTTCTGACAAGCGAGTCATACTTTATTTACTCTGTAAGTAGCTCTGCGCCTCGCGGATCAGCGAGTCGGCAATTTTTCCGGTGTCCATTTTCAGCTCACCGTTACGGATCGCGGTTTTCAGTTCTTCTACGCGTTCCATATTGATGTCATTGGTGCCGGGCTGCATCAGTTTAGCCTGAGCGTCGCTCAGCATGACGCTGGTGCTGGTGGTCGCGGTGGTTTTTTCCTTCCGCGTTTTTTGTACCGGCGCATCGCTGGTTTCGCGGGGCTGAACGGTACTGACTGGCTTCAATGGTGAGGTACGATCAATGCTCATTTTGTTTATCCTCATCGAGGGGTTACGCTATAGCGGCCCGCTGTATTCATTGGTTGATTATCTATCGGCACACGCTAAAAAATCTTTAACTTATTATAGGTTAATAAGAATATTCCCATCAGAATCGACGACACCGCTCACCACCTGGCCTGAAACCATCCGCACTCGCGCATTCTGTGCAACGGCGGCATTGTTCAGCGCTTTACCTTCGGCATTCACCCGAAAACCATCTCCGTTGGCGATAACCAGAACGCGCTGACCGGCCTTGATCCGCCATGCCTGGCGCAACATCGAAAGCTGTATCGGCTGACCTGGAACCAGATCGCGCAGGCTTACGGCATCCTGCACCTGATTTATATCCAACACGGCGCGGGGCGGTAGCTGGTCTAACCGACCACGTTTCAGCGCTACGCTGGCCGGCGTCAGGGCGCTACCTCGGGCTACGGGCGCGGCGACAACAACGTAGTTTCCCGTGGCCTGCACGTTCACCTGCAGATAGCGTTTTTCGTTAGCGCAGCGCGCCAGCACGTTCACATTACCCCACAGTTTTGCGTTGCCAGACACGCTTAATGCCGGTTGATCACAGCTCGGCAGTAAGTTAGGTGACGTTCGAATAGTGACGACCACCTCATCGCTAAATCCGGCCAGACGCTGGGAAAACCATGCCGTCAGCTGTGAATTCAGGTCTTGCGCCAGCGTCATAGGGCTGAACAGCAGTGCTGCCACGACTATTCCACGTTTAAACGTTTGCATCAAAACCTCGCGCTTTTTCAGGTAGTGGAAGGATTTTACCTGTGTGACGCAGTCATCAACGCAACAAATAGCGACGCATTTTGCGTTTATTCCGGCGATAACGCGCGCGTAATGGGATTTAAGCTGTCGGCTGAATATTGTCATTTGCGGAGGAGATATGCTCGATAAGCTCGATGCCGCCTTACGTTTTCAACAGGAAGCGCTGAATTTGCGCGCCCAACGCCAGGAAGTGTTGGCGGCCAACATAGCCAATGCCGACACGCCGGGGTATCAGGCGCGCGACCTGGATTTCGCCAGTGAGTTAAAAAAAGTCATGGTGCGAGGACGGGAAGAAACCGGCGGCGTTTCATTGACGCTGACCTCTGCACAACACATTCCGGCCCAGGCCCTTTCTGCGCCTTCTACGGAGCTGCTCTACCGGATTCCTGACCAGCCGTCACTTGATGGCAACACGGTGGATATGGACCGGGAGCGTACGCAATTTGCAGACAACAGCCTCAAATATCAAATGGGGCTGACCGCGCTGGGTGGACAAATCAAAGGCATGATGAACGTGCTGCAGGGAGGAAACTAATTCGTGGCGCTGTTAAATATTTTTGATATCGCAGGCTCTGCGCTAACGGCTCAGTCTAAGCGCCTGAACGTAGCGGCCAGCAACATGGCGAATGCGGATAGCGTCACCGGACCTGACGGTCAGCCGTATCGCGCGAAGCAGGTTGTTTTTCAGGTTGATGCAGCACCAGGCGCGGCAACCGGCGGTGTGAAAGTTGCTGACGTTATTGAAAGCCAGGCGCCGGATAAGCTGGTTTATGAACCCGGTAATCCGCTGGCAGACGCGAACGGCTACGTAAAAATGCCAAATGTGGATGTTGTCGGTGAAATGGTCAATACCATGTCAGCCTCGCGCAGCTACCAGGCAAACGTCGAAGTGCTTAACACCGTGAAAAGCTTGATGCTCAAAACGCTGACGCTAGGCCAGTAAAGGAGGCGCACATGTCTATTGCTGTAAAAATGAATGACCCGAGCACGACGGGTGTTAATGATGCTACGGGGAAGAATTCGCTGACAGGCAGCAACGCAGCCGATCTGCAAAGCAGCTTTCTTACGCTGCTGGTTGCACAGCTGAAAAACCAGGATCCCACCAATCCGTTGCAAAACAACGAACTGACTACCCAACTGGCGCAAATCAGTACCGTGAGCGGTATTGAAAAACTGAACACCACGTTGGGGTCGATCTCCGGGCAGATCGACAACAGTCAGTCGCTGCAGGCCAGTACGTTGATTGGTCACGGCGTCATGATCCCGGGCACCACCATCCTGACCGGTAAAGGTTCGGAAGAGGGGGCAAAAACCACCACCACGCCGTTTGGCGTTGAACTGCAGCAACCGGCAGATAAGGTAACGGCAACCATTACCGATAAAGACGGCAAGGTGGTACGTACCATTGATATTGGTGGGTTGAAAGCAGGCGTTCATACCTTTACCTGGGACGGCACCATGACCGATGGCACGGATGCGCCAAGCGGTTCTTACAACGTGTCAATTGCTGCAAGCAATGGCGGAACGCAACTGGTGGCACAGCCGCTTCAGTTTGCGCTGGTGCAGGGCGTTATTCGCAGTAACGGCGGAAATACGCTGGATCTGGGCACCTATGGAACCACCACCCTCGACGAAGTACGGCAGATAATTTAAGCCACCACACTTATCAGGAGTAAGTCATGGCCTTTTCACAAGCGGTCAGCGGTCTGAACGCTGCAGCGACCAACCTCGATGTCATTGGTAACAACATCGCCAACTCCGCCACCTACGGTTTTAAATCCGGTACGGCATCTTTTGCTGATATGTTTGCCGGTTCTAAAGTGGGTCTGGGCGTTAAAGTGGCGGGTATTACCCAGGACTTTACCGACGGCACCACCACCAACACCGGACGTGGGCTGGATGTTGCTATCAGCCAGAACGGTTTTTTCCGCATGGTAGACAGCAACGGTTCCGTTTTCTACAGCCGTAACGGTCAGTTCAAGCTCGATGAAAACCGCAATATCGTCAACATGCAGGGGCTGCAACTGACGGGTTATCCGGCTACCGGCACACCGCCAACGATCCAGCAAGGGGCTAACCCGGCACCGATCACTATCCCCAATACGCTGATGGCGGCTAAAACCACCACGACCGCGTCAATGCAGATCAACCTGAACTCCACTGACAAAGTGCCAACGAAAACCCCGTTCAATCCAAACGATGCGGATTCCTACAACAAGAAAGGCACCGTTACCGTTTTCGATAGTCAGGGTAATGCCCATGACATGAATATTTTTTATGTCAAAAATGCGCAGAGCAATACCTGGGAAGTTCACACGCAGGATGCTTCAACCGGAGGCGCTGCACAATCAGCCGGGTTTATGCGCTTTAATGAAAACGGTGTGTTTTTAGGGATTAGCGCCACTGCAACCGGGGCGCCAGCAGGAACGGGTATCAACATCACCACCGGGCAGATTAACGGTGCAGATGCTGCAACTTTCTCTCTGAGCTTCCTGAACTCCATGCAGCAGAACACCGGTGCCAACAACATCGTTGCCACGAATCAGAATGGCTACAAGCCGGGTGATCTGGTGAGCTACCAGATTAACAATGACGGTACCGTGGTCGGTAACTACTCCAATGAACAACAACAGGTGCTGGGGCAGATCGTGCTGGCAAACTTTGCTAACAACGAAGGTCTGGCTTCTCAGGGCGATAACGTCTGGGCCGCTACTCAGGCCTCTGGCGTGGCGCTGCTGGGTACCGCAGGCGAAGGAAACTTCGGCAAGCTGACCAACGGTGCGCTGGAAGCGTCAAACGTGGATTTAAGTAAAGAACTGGTGAATATGATCGTCGCCCAGCGTAACTATCAGTCAAACGCGCAGACCATCAAAACCCAGGATCAGATCCTCAACACGCTGGTCAACTTGCGCTAAGCGCCTGACGGGATGGCTTAATGGATCACGCAATATATACCGCCATGGGCGCAGCCAGTCAGACGCTGAATCAACAGGCGGTGACGGCCAGCAACCTGGCAAATGCCTCCACGCCGGGTTTTCGCGCGCAGCTCAATGCGCTACGCGCGGTCCCCGTAGAAGGATTGTCTTTGCCGACGCGTACGCTGGTGGTGGCCTCCACGCCGGGGGCCGATATGACGCCGGGCCAGATGGACTATACCTCACGTCCATTAGACGTGGCGCTGCAACAGGATGGCTGGTTGGCTGTGCAGACCGCAGACGGCAGCGAAGGTTATACCCGTAATGGTGCCATTCAGGTAAGCCCTACGGGTGAACTGACCATTCAGGGACACCCGGTGATTGGCGAAGCCGGACCGATAGCCGTACCGGAAGGTTCAGAAGTCACCATTGCGGCTGACGGAACGATTTCGGCGCTAAACCCTGGCGATCCGGCGAATACCGTAGCGCCAGTTGGGCGACTGAAGTTAGTGAAGGCGACGGGGAGTGAAGTGCAACGTGGCGATGACGGTATGTTCCGTCTGACCCAGGCCGCACAGGCTACTCGTGGTGCGACGTTACAGGCCGATCCTGGCATTCGTGTCATGTCGGGCGTGCTGGAAGGCAGTAACGTCAAGCCGGTTGCCGCGATGAGTGACATGATCGCTAACGCCCGCCGTTTCGAAATGCAAATGAAGATTATCAGTAGCGTGGATGATAACGCGGGCCGCGCCAACCAACTGCTGTCGATGAGTTAATACAGGACATTTTATGATCAATTCATTATGGATCGCCAAAACCGGCCTGGATGCGCAGCAAACCAACATGGATGTGATTGCCAACAACCTGGCAAACGTCAGCACCAACGGATTTAAGCGCCAACGTGCGGTATTTGAAGATCTGTTGTATCAGACGATTCGCCAGCCTGGCGCGCAGTCTTCTGAACAAACCACGCTGCCGTCTGGTTTGCAGATTGGTACCGGTGTGCGTCCGGTTGCTACCGAACGTTTACACAGTCAGGGTAACCTGTCGCAGACCAACAACAGTAAAGATGTGGCGATTAAAGGCCAGGGCTTTTTCCAGGTCATGCTGCCAGATGGCACGTCAGCCTATACCCGTGACGGTTCTTTCCAGGTGGATCAAAACGGTCAACTGGTGACCGCGGGTGGTTTTCAGGTGCAACCGGCCATCACCATTCCGGCTAACTCGCTCAGTATCACTATTGGACGCGACGGGATTGTCAGCGTGACCCAGCAGGGGCAGGCTGCACCGGTTCAGGTAGGGCAGCTTAACCTGACTACTTTTATGAACGATACCGGCCTGGAAAGCATTGGTGAGAATCTGTACACCGAAACGCAGTCATCCGGTGCGCCGAACGAGAGCACGCCGGGGCTGAACGGCGCGGGTCTGCTGTATCAGGGATATGTTGAAACCTCTAACGTCAACGTGGCGGAAGAGTTGGTAAACATGATCCAGGTTCAGCGCGCTTATGAAATCAACAGTAAAGCGGTATCGACCACCGATCAGATGCTGCAAAAACTGACGCAACTCTAAAGTGTGGTCCGGTGAGGTGCAAACCTCACCGGCACACTGATTTTGAAGATGACGGCAATGCGAAAATACGCGCTTCACCCATACCCAATTTTAGCCCTGTTGGTGGTTTCACTGACAGGATGCGCCTGGATCCCGGCCACGCCCCTCGTGCAAGGCGCGACGACCGCCCAGCCCGTTCCTGGTCCAACGCCGGTGGCAAATGGCTCAATCTTCCAGTCGGCGCAGCCGATTAACTACGGCTATCAGCCGCTATTCGAAGACCGCCGCCCGCGCAATATTGGCGATACGTTAACCATCGTATTGCAGGAAAACGTCAGCGCGAGCAAAAGCTCTTCGGCTAACGCCAGCCGTGACGGCAAAACCAACTTTGGTTTTGATACTGTCCCGCGCTATTTGCAAGGATTGTTCGGTAACGAACGTGCCGACGTAGAAGCGTCAGGCGGTAACTCCTTTAACGGTAAAGGCGGCGCGAACGCCAGAAATACCTTCAGCGGTACGCTGACCGTAACGGTCGATCAGGTACTGGTGAATGGCAACTTACATGTCGTGGGTGAAAAACAGATCGCCATTAATCAGGGCACTGAATTCATTCGCTTCTCCGGGGTGGTTAACCCTCGCACTATCAGTGGCAGTAACTCCGTACCGTCAACTCAGGTTGCGGATGCGCGGATTGAGTACGTCGGCAACGGCTACATAAATGAAGCGCAAAATATGGGCTGGTTGCAGCGTTTCTTCCTTAACTTGTCGCCGATGTAAGCGAGGTACCCTGTGTTTAAATCTTTTGTTGGAATGGTACTGGTGCTGGTAACCGCCTTCGCGTATGCCGACCGTATTCGTGACCTGACCAGCGTGCAGGGCGTGCGGGAAAACTCGCTGATTGGTTATGGGCTGGTGGTCGGACTGGATGGCACAGGTGACCAGACTACACAGACGCCATTTACGACACAAACGCTCAACAACATGCTGTCGCAGTTGGGGATCACCGTGCCCACTGGCACCAATATGCAACTGAAAAACGTGGCAGCGGTCATGGTCACTGCGCAGTTCCCGGCCTTTGGTCGTCAAGGGCAAACTATTGACGTGGTCGTCTCTTCCATGGGGAACGCTAAAAGCCTGCGCGGCGGAACGCTGCTGATGACTCCGCTGAAAGGGGTCGATAGCCAGGTCTATGCGTTGGCGCAGGGGAATATTCTGGTTGGCGGTGCAGGCGCGGCTGCGGGTGGCAGTAGCGTGCAGGTAAACCAGCTCAATGGTGGACGTATTACCAACGGCGCGACCATCGAACGTGAATTACCCAGCCAGTTCGGCGGCGGTAACACCATTAATTTGCAGCTGAATAATGAAGATTTCACGATGGCACAGCAAATTACCGACACTATTAATCGCTCGCGCGGTTTTGGCAGCGCAACGGCGCTGGATGCCCGGACAATCCAGGTGCGGGTGCCAAGCGGCAACAGTTCGCAGGTGCGCTTCCTCGCCGACATTCAGAATATGGAGGTGAACGTCACGCCGCAGGACGCGAAAGTGATTATTAACTCGCGTACGGGATCGGTGGTCATGAACCGCGAAGTGACGCTGGACAGTTGTGCTGTGGCGCAAGGTAACCTGTCGATCACAGTTAACCGCCAGGCGAATGTCAGCCAGCCGGATACGCCGTTTGGCGGTGGACAAACTGTAGTGACGCCGCAAACGCAGATCGATCTGCGTCAGAGCGGTGGTTCGTTGCAGAGCGTGCGCTCCAGCGCCAACCTGAACAATGTCGTACGTGCATTGAATGCGCTGGGGGCAACACCGATGGATCTGATGTCTATCCTGCAATCCATGCAAAGTGCGGGTTGTCTGCGCGCCAAACTGGAAATCATCTGATGATTGGTGATACCAAATTGCTGACCAGCGCCGCCTGGGATGCGCAATCACTGAACGAACTGAAAGCGAAAGCGGGTCAGGACCCGGCGGCGAATATCCGCCCGGTTGCCCGCCAGGTTGAAGGGATGTTCGTGCAAATGATGCTGAAAAGCATGCGTGAAGCGTTGCCAAAAGATGGCGTGTTTAGCAGCGACTCGACGCGTTTGTATACCAGCATGTATGACCAGCAAATTGCGCAGCAGATGACCGCAGGTAAAGGTCTGGGGCTGGCTGAGATGATGGTTAAGCAGATGACCGAAGGGCAGGCGCAACCTGCGGATGACGCGCCGCAGGTGCCAATGAAGTTCTCACTGGAAACGGTGACCAGCTATCAAAATCAGGCGCTGACGCAACTGGTCCGCAAAGCGATTCCCCGGGCGACAGACAGCAATGAAGAACCGTTATCAGGTGACAGTAAAGATTTCCTTGCCCAGCTCTCGCTACCGGCAAAACTGGCCAGCCAGCAAAGCGGTGTTCCGCACCATCTGATTCTGGCGCAGGCGGCGCTGGAATCCGGTTGGGGCCAGCGACAGATTCGCCGTGAAAACGGCGAACCGAGCTTTAACATTTTTGGCGTGAAGGCTTCGGGAAGCTGGAAAGGTCCAACCACCGAAATCACCACTACCGAATATGAAAACGGTGAGGCGAAAAAGGTGAAAGCCCGCTTCCGCGTCTACAGCTCTTATCTTGAGGCGCTGTCGGATTACGTCGGTCTGATATCCCGTAATCCGCGCTACGCGGCGGTAACCGCCGCCGCGACCGCCGAACAGGGCGCGCAGGCGCTGCAGAATGCCGGTTACGCGACCGACCCTAACTACGCACGCAAATTAACCAGCATGATCCAGCAGTTGAAATCGATGAGCGAAAAAGTGAGCAAAACCTACAGTACGAATATCGATAATCTCTTTTAAATAGCTCAAGTCTACCAACCTGCTGCCGATAATAACGAGTATTGAAGGATTACAAGGAACCTCCATGTCCAGCTTGATTAATAACGCGATGAGTGGACTCAGCGCAGCGCAGGCCGCGTTGAGTACCGCCAGTAATAATATCTCCAGCTATAACGTTGCCGGCTACACCCGCCAAACGACAATTATGGCACAGGCGAACAGCACGCTGGGTGCGGGGGGCTGGGTTGGCAATGGCGTCTATGTTTCTGGCGTGCAGCGCGAGTATGACTCCTTTATCACTAATCAGTTGCGAGCAGCGCAGAATCAGAGCAGCGGTCTGACGACGCGCTATGAGCAAATGTCAAAAATTGACAATCTGCTCTCCAGCAAAACCAGTTCCATTTCGACCTCAATGCAGGACTTTTTTACCGGTTTGCAAACGCTGGTCAGTAATGCCGAAGATCCGGCGGCGCGTCAGGCGTTGATCGGCAAAGCGAATGGTTTAGTGAATCAGTTTAAAACAACTGACCAGTATCTGCGCGATCAGGATAAGCAGGTCAATACTGCAATAAAAGCAAGTGTTGATCAGATCAACAACTACTCGAAACAGATTGCCAGTCTTAACGACCAGATTTCCCGTCTGACGGGCGTCGGCGCGGGTGCATCGCCTAACGATTTGCTTGACCAGCGCGACCAACTGGTCAGTGAACTTAACCAGATTGTCGGCGTGGAAGTCAGCGTGCAGGACGGCGGGACTTACAATGTTACCATGGCGAACGGCTATTCACTGGTGCAGGGCAGCAATGCGCGTCAACTGGCGGCAGTCCCTTCCAGCGACGATCCTAATCGCACTACTGTGGCCTACGTTGATGGGGTTGCCGGTAATGTCGAGATCCCCGAGAAACTGTTGAATACCGGTTCATTGGGCGGATTACTGACTTTCCGTTCGCAGGAACTGGATCAGACGCGCAACACTCTTGGCCAACTGGCGCTGGCGTTTGCCGATGCGTTTAACACCCAGCATAAAGAAGGTTTTGATGCTAACGGCGATCAGGGTAAGGATTTCTTTGCTATTGGCAGCCCGGCTGTATTCAATAACACAAAAAATTCGGGGACAGGATCGCTAGGCGCGAAGATCACCGACAGTTCTGCTGTACAGGCGACAGATTATAAAATCGTTTTTGATGGGACGGACTGGCAGGTTACACGTCTGGCTGACAACACCAGCTTCAAAGCTACCGTGGCTGGCGGAAAAATGTCCTTCGATGGGATGGAGATTACAGTTAACGCGGGGGCGACAGCTAATGACAGCTTTATAGTGAAGCCGGTGAGTAACGCTGTTGTTGATATGAAAGTCATGGTGACCGATGAGTCGAAAATTGCGATGGCTCAAGTGTCTAAAAATGATCCCGATCCGGATATTGATAAGGGTAAAAGCGATAACCGCAACGGCCAGAAACTGCTGGATCTGCAAACCAAGGCCACTGTCGGTGATAAAACCTTTAATGACGCCTACGCCACGCTGGTGAGCGATGTTGGTAACAAAACCGCGACGCTGAAAACCAGTGCCATCACCCAGAATAACGTGGTAACGCAACTTTATAAGCAGCAGCAGTCTATTTCCGGGGTTAACCTCGATGAAGAGTACGGAAATTTGCAGCGTTATCAACAATATTACCTGGCTAACGCGCAAGTACTGCAAACTGCGAATGCGCTGTTCGATGCACTGATTAATATTCGCTAAGGGAGAGGGAAACTATGCGTATTAGCACCCAGATGATGTACCAGCAGAATATGCGCGGCATCACTAACTCTCAGGCGGAATGGATGAAGTTCGGCGAGCAGATGTCGACGGGCAAACGCGTGCTGAACCCATCTGACGATCCGATTGCCGCCTCGCAAGCTGTAGTACTTTCGCAGGCTCAGGCGCAGAACAGCCAATACACGTTGGCGCGCACATTCGCGACGCAAAAAGTGTCGCTGGAAGAGAACGTGCTGAATCAGGTGACGACGGCGATCCAGACTGCGCAGGAAAAAATCGTTAGTGCGGGAAACGGTACGTTAAGTGATGATGACCGTGCATCGTTGGCCACCGACCTGCAGGGGATCCGCGATCAGCTGATGAACCTGGCGAACAGCACCGACGGTAATGGGCGCTACATTTTTGGCGGATATAAAACAGAATCTGCACCGTTTGCCCAGACTGATGGCGCTTACAGCGGCGGTACGACAAACGTCACCCAGCAGGTTGATGCCTCCCGGACCATGGTGATTGGTCATACTGGCGATAAAGTCTTCGCCAGCCTGACCAGCAACGCCGTGCCTGAACCTGCGGGCGGTACTCAGGAAAAGAACCTGTTCAAAATGCTGGATAGCGCGATTGATGCGCTTAACACACCGGTTGAGGGCAATGATGCGGCAAAAGCTACTGCCACTGCAGCCATCGATAAAACCAGCCGAGGTCTTAAAAACTCGCTGAATAACGTGCTGTCTGTACGTGCAGAATTAGGCACGCAGCTAAGCGAATTGAGCTCGCTGGATTCACTGGGTGCCGATCGTGCATTGGGGCAAACCCAACAGATGAGTAATCTGGTGGATGTCGACTGGAACGCCGCGATTTCGTCTTACGTGATGCAACAAGCCGCACTGCAGGCATCGTATAAAACGTTTACTGATATGCAGGGCATGTCGCTGTTCCAGCTTAACCGGTAACGACCCATTTTGAACATATCATGAAACTGGATATGTTTATCTGCCCGCTCCCTTAACACCCGGAGCGGGCATTTTTTTAGGCGTCCGTCGTTTTGTAAAGTGACAGATTGCTTGTGAGTCTGATTACCAGTGCGATCGCACCGCTACATGTTGCCAGTGCAACCACTCCTTCCCAGTTTGCCAGCGCGTAAACCTGGCTGCCGAGAACTGAACCCAGCGCCATACCGATAAATACCATGGTAAACAACAGTGCGTTCAGACGCCCTCTGGCCTGAGGCTCCAGGCTATAGACCAGGTTCTGGTGGGCAACCAGGCTGGATTGTAATCCGAGATCAAAACCTACCGCTGAAAGGGCAATAAGCAACCATTGTCCCTGAACTGGTAGAGCGGGTAACAAGAACATCAGTGCGAAGGATACCGTGACCAGTAAAGCACTTAACTGCGTCACTTTCGCAGCACCTACTTTATCAGCAAGGTGACCTGCCAGCGGCGCGGCAAGCGCTCCGGCCGCACCCGCGATACCAAACGCGCCTGCCATCGCGCTACCCATTTGGTAATGTTCAGATAACATCACAGCCAGCGTAGACCAGAAGGCGCTAAAGGCAATGGACAGAAAACCTTGCGCCAGTGCCGCGCGCCGTAAGGCGGGATACCTTTGCCACAGTTGCGCCATCGAGAGCATTAATGACGGGTAGCTCAACGTGGAATGGACGGCAAAACGAGGCAGTGCTTTCCACATAATCACGGTAATAACAGCAATACTGACGGCGGCGAGCTGATACATTTCGCGCCAGCCAAAGGCTTCACCTATCAGTCCACTGATGGTACGCGAGAGTAAAATCCCCAGCAGTAGGCCAGTCATTACGGTGCCCACCGTTTTTCCCTGCCTGCCTTCAGGCGCCAGAATGGCCGCTGCGGGGACAATGTCCTGCGCCATAGTTGCCGCCATTCCCATCAACAGGCTGACCAGCAATAGTGAATACAACTGTCCGGTAAAGCTGCAGGCCAGAAGAAGGAAGGCAAGCGTGAAGCTTTTAAACAGAATTAGCGTCCGGCGATCATAACGGTCTCCCAGGGGCAGTAAAAACAAAATCCCCAGCGCGTATCCCGCCTGGGTGAGCGTCGGAACCAGCCCCATGCCGGTGATGCTTAAGTCCAGATCCTGACCCATTAAAGGCAGAAGAGGCTGGGCATAGTAGATAGCGGCCACGCTGAAACCAGCGCCCAATGCCAGAACAAAAATGACCCAACGGGAAAGTGCGATATGCGTGTTCACAAATGATTCCTCAATCACAGGATGTGCGGCTATTTTTATCCTTCAGCGGATGGTGCGGTAGTGAGTGCAGTGGTAAAACTGTTATACGTATAGCGTATGAAGAAATTACGAATGATAAAAAATGAACGTATAGATAGGGTGGAGCTGATGCGGACTTTCGTGCGCATCGTCGAGGCTGGATCGCTTTCGGCTGCGGCAAAACAGATGGGCACAACGCAGGCGACTGTCAGCCGCCGGTTACAATCCCTGGAGGCACTGCTTGGTGTGAAACTGATAATGCGCACCACGCATGCGATGAAATTAACCGACGACGGTGAGCGCGGCTACCAGCATGCCAAAAAAATTATTGATGCGTGGCTGGCACTGGAAGATGGGCTCAATGTCACGGAGGAGGAACCGGTGGGCACGCTGCGGGTACGTGCACCGCATGCCTTCGGGCAGCAACAACTTCTTGAGCCGTTGCTGCACTTTCTTTCTCGTTATCCGCAGTTGTCGGTAGAGTGGATGCTCAATGATAAAACCGTTGATTTCCTCAGCGATAATATTGATTGCGCGATCAGGGTGGGGGCAGAGGTTGATCCGGACACTGTCTCGGTATTACTGGCCGAAGTTCCCCGGAGTACGGTGGTGAGTCCCGCATTGCTGGCGCAGTATGGCGAGCTTTCGCATCCGGAGCAATTATCCGCGCTGCCGTGGATTGCCGTGAACACGTTTTACCAACATAGCGTTTCGTTACTGCATCAATCGCGTAATGAACCGGTTACGCTGAATATTACACCCAGATTAAGCACCGACAGTATTTATGTTGCCAGAAATGCTGCCCTGGCAGGGTTAGGCGTGACGATTGTGTCGAGCTGGATGGTCGAGGAAGATATTGCCAGCGGACGCCTGGTTACGTTGCTACCCGAGTGGCATGCGGCATCGTTGCCTGTGCATTTGGTCTATCCCTGGGCGCGTTACTATCCGACCCGATTACGCAAATTTTTAGCTTTAATGAAAGATGTCATGCCGCAGCTAACGGGGATGAAACGTGTAAAACCCACGTAGAACCGATATAAAAAAGCCGACCCGAAGGTCGGCTTTGATAGTGATTATGACTTACTCAACAGGTTGCGGGCGTGTTGCTGGCGCGGTCGCCTGGTGCGTGGCGCTGTGTCCGCCTGCAGCACCTTTACCTTCAAAGGCGAATGCCGGACGTTGCCACTCGCTATGACGCGGCGCTTCAGGCACATATTCCGGTGCCGGGGCGCGGGTCATCGGTGCGGTCGCATGGCTGTGAAGATGTTCTGCGTCAGCGCTGGTTACGACAACGTCAGACTTAACGACTTCGGTTTCGACGACAGGTGCTGCAACAACTTGTTGCGGCGCTGCAACTTCTTCAACAACAGGCGCTGTTTCCACAACCTCGACAATCTCTTCAACCGATTCAGGCTGGGAGACAATGACGTCTGCAGGTTCTTCGACAACAGGCGCAGCTACAACTTCAGCTACAGGTTCGGCTTTCGCAGCGATCTCCTCGGCAACAGGTGCGTCGGATTCAGCGATAATTTGCGACTGCTGCTCGGCCGGAGCTGCAATAACTTCCGGATGTGTGGTTTCAACCTGTGTGGTTTCAACAACGGCGGCCTGAGTTTCAGCTACGACAACCTCTGGCTGTACGGTTTCAACCGGTGCAGGAGTGTCCACAATGTGTTCTGCAGCTGCTGCAGCAACCTGAGGCTCTACGGCTACTGGTGCTGTTTGCGGCTGGACCATTTCCTGCTCGCGTTGCTCTTCACTCTGCTGATCCTGAGGACGAGCGACAGGATAGCGGATCCATACTTTACCGGACGCTAATTCCGGAGAGGCGCAGGCGACGGTTAACGGCATCGGCGACTGAACCGGGTAACGCTCGTCACGGTAACGGCGACGACGCTGTCCACTTACGCGCAGATGGCGAGGAGAGCGACGGGAACGACGCGGCATGCCATTGGAGTCACGCGCTTCGCTGTTGTCTTCCTGCTCAGTTGCGACGACAGCTGGCAGATCAACTTTCGCCAGTTCGGTACGCTGTACCGGTGCAGACTGTTCAGTAGGCTGAGTGACAACTGTTTCAGCGACCACGGCGGCGGTAGCCACTTCGGTTTCGACTGCCGGACTGTCTGTGAAACGAACTTTCTGACTCAACTGACGCTGTTTACGGCGAGTTTGAGGCTGACGTACGCGCTCTTCCTGCTCGGTATCCTGCACTGGTTGTTCAGCCTGGTTCAGCTCTTTAACTTCCTGCTGTGCCTGACGTTTATCATCGTTACGACGACGGTTGCGTTCGCGACGCGGAGCCTGCTGCTCATCGCCTGACTTCGTTTTGTCTGCAATGTCAGTGGATTGCTGGCGGTTATCACGTGCTTCCGCATTTTGCTGCTGTGATTGACGACGATTACGGCGGTTTTCTTCGCGATTTTCGCCGCTTTCTGAACGCTCGTTACGGTTGTCACGGTCACCACGGTTGTCGCGATTATCACGACGATCGTTACGGTCGCGACGATTGTTCTGACGCGGTTTACGACGATCCTGTTGGCGTTCCGTTTTCTCTTCAGCTTTCGGCGCAGGTTGTTCAACCGGTTTTACTTCTTCGCTACCGCTGAAGATGGACTTCAGAGCGCCAAAGAAACGACTAATCAAACCCGGCTGTGCGGCGACAGCTGTGGTCGCAACAGCAGCTTTAGGCGCAACGGCTTTCGTAGCTGGCTCCTGCAGTGCAGGGGCTGGCGGCACGTCTGGCATCGCAAAGGTGGCCAGCGCCGGTTGTTCTGGCTGTTTACGCTCGACGTATTCTTCTTCCGTCGGCAATGCCATCGCTTCTTCATGCAGTTTCGGCAGCAGGTAGCTCAGGGTAGGCGTTTCTTCCCCTTTGCGTACACGCAGCACGGAGTAGTGCGGGGTTTCCATCTGATCGTTTGGCACGATCACACAGCGCACCCCGTTCTGACGCGTCTCGATGGCATTTACCGCGGTACGTTTTTCGTTAAGCAGATAGGATGCGATCGGCACAGGAACAATAGCGTGAACTTCCTGCGTATTTTCTTTCAACGCTTCTTCTTCGATCAGACGCAGAATAGACAGCGACAGTGATTCGTTATCACGTACGGTACCGGTGCCGGAGCAGCGCGGGCACACGTGATGGCTGGATTCACCCAGCGACGGGCTCAGACGCTGACGAGACATCTCCAGCAGACCGAAACGAGAAATATGGCTGATCTGAATACGTGCTCTGTCCTGACGCACAGCTTCACGCAGACGGTTTTCAACCGCACGCTGGTGGCGAACCGGGGTCATATCGATAAAGTCGATAACAATCAGGCCGCCGAGGTCGCGCAGGCGCAACTGACGAGCAATTTCATCGGCTGCTTCAAGGTTTGTGTTGAACGCTGTTTCTTCGATGTCGCCGCCGCGGGTTGCGCGTGCGGAGTTGATATCGATAGCGGTCAGCGCTTCAGTGCTGTCGATTACGATTGAGCCGCCGGACGGCAGACGTACTTCTCGCTGGAACGCAGACTCAATTTGAGACTCGATTTGATAGTGGCTGAACAACGGGATTTCACCGGTGTACAGTTTGATTTTACTGCTGAAATCCGGACGCCCCAATGCAGCGATGTGCTGACGCGCCATCTCCATGACTTTTGGGTTGTCGATGAGGATTTCGCCGATGTCCTGACGTAAGTAGTCACGGAATGCGCGAACGATAACGTTGCTTTCCTGGTGGATCAGGAACGGAGCAGGGCGGCTGTCAGCGGCTTTTTGAATCGCTTCCCAGTGTTTCAGGCGGAAGCTCAGGTCCCACTGCAGTGCTTCGGCGGATTTGCCGACACCTGCGGTACGCACGATAAGCCCCATGCCATCAGGCAGTTCCAGACTTGCCAGTGCTTCTTTCAGTTCGGTACGGTCGTCGCCTTCAATGCGACGGGAGATGCCGCCCGCGCGCGGGTTGTTCGGCATCAGAACCAGATAGCTCCCCGCCAGGCTGATAAAGGTGGTCAGCGCAGCGCCTTTATTGCCGCGTTCTTCTTTATCGATCTGAACAATGACTTCCTGACCTTCGCGCAACACGTCTTTTATGTTGGGACGACCATGGGAGTTGTAGTTAGCGGGGAAGTATTCGCGGGCAATTTCTTTTAACGGGAGGAAACCGTGACGTTCAGCGCCGTAATCAACGAAAGCAGCTTCCAGACTCGGTTCAATACGGGTAATTTTGCCTTTATAGATATTGGCTTTTTTCTGTTCGTGTCCAGGACTTTCAATATCCAGATCGTACAGACGCTGCCCATCTACAAGGGCGACACGCAACTCTTCCTGCTGAGTCGCGTTAATTAACATTCTTTTCATCGTAACTTACTCATTATTCTTACATTGACGACTAAGCTGCGGGCAGAGTAATGCCTTTCCGGGTGTGAACCGATGGCCTCGTGTCTATTCGCGTCGCCAACCTCACGGTTATCGTCAGCTCAAAGAGGCGCAGAGTGTCGGTTGCCTGTATTTCATACGGAAACACAGCGCAATTATCAGGGGAACAGTCTGGGTGTTACTCTCCAGAGAAGCTTCCTTATTACCGGTAAGGACTGCAACCCGCAGCCCGCTAACTGCCTGAAAGATCAATACGTCTTACGCCATTGCTGCGTTGATGATCGGTCGGGCAAAATTGGGTCATTCCGGAAAAGTTCTTGTTTTAACAAGATTCAACACGGAAACAACCTCATTATTCCACTGCTAACCTTGTTATAGCAAGATGACTTTTGCCATTTATCACCCGGTTACTCACAGTTTTTTCACTTCCGCGTAGTGATTGCTTTAATAACCACCAAATCGGCGATGTCAAACTTA
Organism: Citrobacter sp. Cu096; assembly: GCF_030332285.1. Taxonomy (NCBI): domain Bacteria; kingdom Pseudomonadati; phylum Pseudomonadota; class Gammaproteobacteria; order Enterobacterales; family Enterobacteriaceae; genus Citrobacter; species Citrobacter sp. Cu096. Next base: position 1,617,743 of record NZ_JAOWID010000030.1, on the reverse strand, counting down.
AGTAATAAGGTATAGCAGTTAATATAAGCATAGAAAAATGTGTGGCGCGAATCTTGATGGCTATTTAAAATCGGCCCCCATGAAAACAGAGACTCCAGCCGTAAAAACAGTTGCCATTACTGCCGACGAAGCAGGGCAACGCATCGACAACTTTTTGCGCACCCAGCTTAAGGGCGTGCCGAAAAGTATGATTTATCGCATTTTGCGTAAAGGCGAAGTGCGGGTGAACAAAAAACGCATTAAACCCGAGTACAAACTCGAAGACGGGGACATTGTGCGTATTCCACCTGTGCGTGTCGCTGAACGTGAAGAAGAGGCCATTTCACCAAATCTGCAGAAGGTCGCGGCGCTGACCGATGTCATTTTATATGAAGATGACCACATTCTGGTGCTTAACAAACCTTCGGGCACGGCCGTGCACGGCGGCAGCGGACTTAGCTTTGGCGTCATTGAAGGCTTACGCGCGCTGCGTCCGGAAGCGCGTTTCCTTGAGCTGGTGCATCGCCTCGATCGGGATACATCCGGTGTGCTGTTGGTAGCCAAAAAACGCTCAGCCTTACGTTCGTTGCATGAACAACTGCGTGAAAAAGGCATGCAGAAAGACTACCTCGCGCTGGTCCGAGGCCAGTGGCAGTCGCATGTTAAATCCGTGCAGGCGCCGCTGTTAAAGAACATTCTGCAAAGCGGCGAGCGTATCGTGCGGGTGAATCAGGAAGGCAAACCATCGGAAACACGCTTTAAAGTGGAAGAGCGCTACGCGTTTGCTACGCTTGTGCGCTGCAGTCCGGTGACCGGACGCACGCACCAGATTCGTGTGCATACGCAATATGCCGGACATCCGATTGCCTTTGACGATCGCTACGGCGACCGCGAGTTCGATAAGCAACTGGCGGATACCGGGTTGAGCAGGCTGTTTTTGCACGCCGCAGCATTGAAGTTTACTCATCCGGGGACGGGGGAAGTGATGCGTATTGAAGCGCCGATGGATAAGCAGTTGAAGCGCTGTCTCGAAGTATTACGCAGCAAAGGCTGATGCGCGTTGCGATTTTATCGCGCTAAATTTGTAGGCCTGATAGCGACGTAAACGTCTTATCAGGCCTACGTGATTACGCCTGTCAGCAGTTCTTTAATCATGCGTTCAGCGGGTTCATCTCTTCCCGCCGCAGCATTTGACATAATGCAATCAGTGGTAAACCGATCAAGGTATTTGGATCGCGACCTTCCAGGCGCTCAAAGAGTGCTATACCCAATCCTTCGCTTTTAAAACTACCGGCACAATGCAGCGGACGCTCTTTGCGCACGTAATCTTCAATTTCAGTTTCGCTTAAATGACGAAAATGAACGTCAAACGGCTCAACTTCAGTTTGTAAATGTCCGGTTGCAGAATTATACAGCGCAAGACCGGTATAAAACGTCACAATATTGCCACGGGCTTTGAGTAATTGCTGGCGCGCATTTTCTTCTGTTAATGGTTTACCGGTTATTTCACCATCAAGAACACAAATTTGATCGGATCCGATAATCAGATGCGAGGGATAACGGTGGGCGAGTGATTGCGCTTTTTGCTGCGCCAGTCGCAACACCAGGTGACGCGGTGCTTCGCCCGGTAACGGCGTTTCATCAACTTCAGGTGCTGCGCATTCGAACGGAATAGCCAGTTTTTCCAGTAAAGCGCGACGCCAGGGAGAGGTGGAAGCAAGAATAAGTTGAGGCATATTTTTTCCCTCGCATATAGCGTATTGATGAGAGCCATTTTAAACTATGGACTTCGTCCTGCAAGCTGGCTGTATTGGCTTGTGTTGAGCGATTTTAAGTCGATGACCCGCAATGTGTGCGAATTATTGGCAAAAGGCAACCACAGGCTGCCTTTTTCTTTGACTATATGACGTTACAAAGTTAATATGCGCGCCCTATGCAAAAGGTAAAATTACCCCTGACTCTTGATCCGGTTCGTACGGCTCAAAAACGCCTGGATTATGAAGGTATCTATACTTCTGATCTGGTTGAGCGTGTCGCCGATTCTGTAGTCAGTGTGGACAGTGATGTGGAATGCTCCATGTCGTTCGCTATCGATAACCAGCGTCTTGCCGTTATAACCGGTGATGCGAAGGTTTCGGTTACGCTCGAATGTCAGCGTTGCGGGAAACCGTTCCCACTTCATGTACACACAACATATTGTTTTAGTCCTGTCCGTTCTGACGAACAGGCTGAAGCACTCCCGGAAGCGTATGAGCCGATTGAGGTTAACGAATTCGGTGAAATCGATCTGCTTGCAATGGTTGAAGATGAGATTATCCTCTCCTTGCCGGTAGTTCCGGTGCATGATTCTGAACACTGTGAAGTGTCCGAGGCGGACATGGTCTTTGGCGAATTGCCTGATGAAGCGCAAAAACCAAACCCATTTGCCGTATTAGCCAGCTTAAAGCGTAAGTAATTGAGGAGTAAGGTCCATGGCCGTACAACAGAATAAACCAACCCGTTCCAAACGTGGCATGCGTCGTTCTCATGACGCTCTGACCGCAGTCACCAGCCTGTCTGTAGACAAAACTTCTGGTGAACAACACCTGCGTCACCACATCACTGCCGACGGTTTCTACCGCGGCCGTAAGGTAATCGCTAAGTAATCACGCATGACTCAATGACTTTCCCACTACGGTGAGAAAGACATAGAGTACACGCGTGATGAAGCTTAGTGAGGCTTTCCCCGGGTAACTGGGGAAACACCTAACCGGGCAGCGACGATACCTTGACACGTCTAACCCTGGCGTTAGATGTCATGGGGGGAGATTTTGGCCCTACCGTGACAGTGCCTGCAGCATTGCAGGCACTGAATTCTAACTCGCAACTCACACTTCTTTTAGTCGGGGATCCCGATACAATCACGCCATTACTTGCCAAAGCTGACTTCGAACAACGTTCACGTCTGCAGATTATTCCTGCTCAGTCAGTTATTGCCAGTGATGCCCGGCCCTCGCAAGCTATTCGCGCCAGTCGTGGAAGCTCAATGCGTGTTGCCCTGGAGCTCGTGAAAGAAGGTCGAGCGCAAGCTTGTGTGAGCGCCGGTAACACAGGCGCGCTAATGGGACTTGCGAAATTATTGCTCAAACCCCTTGAGGGGATTGAACGTCCCGCATTGGTGACGGTTTTACCGCATCAGCAAAAGGGTAAAACGGTGGTGCTGGATTTAGGCGCCAACGTGGATTGTGATAGCACGATGTTGGTGCAATTTGCCGTCATGGGTTCCGTGCTGGCAGAAGAGGTGGTTGGCATTGCCAGGCCTCGTGTTGCGTTGCTCAATATCGGTGAAGAAGAAACTAAGGGTCTCGACAGTATTCGGGATGCTTCTGCAGTGCTAAAAACAATCCCTTCCATCAATTATATCGGCTATCTTGAAGCCAATGAGTTGCTGACCGGCAAAACGGATGTGTTGGTCTGTGATGGCTTTACGGGTAATGTCACATTAAAGACGATGGAAGGTGTTGTCAGAATGTTCCTTTCATTGCTGAAATCTCAGGGTGAGGGTAAAAAACGGTCGTGGTGGCTGCTGTTATTAAAACGTTGGTTACAAAAAAGCCTGACAAGGCGATTTAGTCACCTCAACCCCGACCAGTATAATGGCGCCTGTCTGTTAGGATTGCGCGGCACGGTGATTAAGAGTCATGGTGCGGCCAATCAGCGAGCATTTGAAGTCGCGATTGAACAGGCAGTGCAGGCGGTGCAGCGACAACTTCCTCAACGAATTGCCGCTCGCCTGGAATCTGTATACCCAGCTGGATTCGAACTGCTGGACGGTGGCGAAAGCGCAAACTCGCGAGCACACAGATAACGGTGCGTTTGTGAATGCTGCCAGCGTACCGGCGATTTGCTCGTAGCGGTATATAACCAAAAAGTGACTGAGCGTACATGTATACGAAGATTATTGGTACTGGCAGCTATCTGCCTGAACAAGTGCGTACTAACGCCGATTTGGAAAAAATGGTCGAGACATCTGATGAGTGGATCGTCACTCGTACAGGTATCCGTGAACGCCATATTGCAGCGCCAAACGAAACAGTTGCGACGATGGGCTTTGCCGCCGCAAACCATGCAATTGAAATGGCGGGCATCGACAAAGAACAAATTGGTCTGATTGTGGTTGCCACCACATCATCCACTCACGCATTTCCAAGCGCGGCATGCCAGATCCAAAGTATGCTGGGGATCAAAGGCTGCCCGGCGTTTGACGTTGCGGCCGCTTGTGCCGGTTTCACCTATGCCCTGAGCGTTGCCGACCAGTACGTTAAGTCTGGCGCAGTGAAGCATGCTTTGGTGGTGGGCTCTGATGTTCTGGCGCGTACCTGTGATCCAACCGATCGCGGCACGATCATTATTTTCGGTGATGGCGCGGGTGCGGTTGTACTGAGCGCATCAGAAGAACCAGGTATTCTCTCCACCCATCTACATGCTGATGGCCGCTATGGTGAGCTGTTGACGTTGCCTAATGCCGATCGCGTGAATCCGGAGAACCCGATTCACCTGACGATGGCAGGTAATGAAGTCTTTAAAGTCGCGGTGACTGAGCTTGCACACATCGTTGATGAAACGCTGGAAGCAAATAACCTCGATCGTTCTGCGCTGGACTGGCTGGTACCGCATCAGGCAAACCTCCGAATTATCAGCGCAACAGCGAAAAAGCTGGGTATGTCGATGGATAATGTTGTCGTGACGCTCGACAGACATGGTAATACCTCTGCTGCCTCCGTACCGTGCGCGCTGGACGAAGCCGTCCGCGACGGGCGTATAAAAGCTGGGCAGTTGATATTGCTTGAAGCCTTCGGGGGTGGATTCACCTGGGGCTCCGCGCTGGTTCGTTTCTAGTATAAGGATTTAAACATGACGCAATTTGCATTTGTGTTTCCGGGGCAGGGTTCCCAGACCGTTGGGATGTTGTCTGAAATGGCAGCAAGCTACCCAATTGTTGAAGAAACTTTTGCTGAAGCATCGGCTGCGCTGGGCTATGATCTGTGGGCGCTGACTCAGCAGGGTCCGGCCGAAGAACTGAATAAAACCTGGCAGACGCAGCCAGCACTGTTGACCGCATCTGTCGCGCTTTATCGCGTATGGCAGCAGCAGGGTGGTAAAACACCTGCGCTGATGGCAGGTCACAGCTTGGGCGAATACTCTGCGCTAGTCTGTGCGGGTGTTATCGGTTTTGCCGATGCCGTACGTCTGGTTGAACTGCGCGGCAAATTCATGCAGGAAGCCGTACCGGAAGGCACTGGCGGCATGTCTGCGATTATCGGTCTGGACGACGCTGCTATCGCTAAAGCATGTGAAGAGTCTGCTGAAGGCCAGGTGGTTTCACCGGTAAACTTTAACTCACCGGGTCAAGTGGTTATTGCCGGACACAAAGAAGCCGTAGAACGTGCTGGCGCAGCATGTAAAGCTGCGGGGGCGAAACGCGCTCTGCCGCTGCCGGTCAGCGTTCCTTCTCACTGCGCGCTGATGAAGCCAGCTGCTGAGAAACTGGCCGTTGAGCTGCAAAAAATCACCTTTAACGCACCGACCGTTCCGGTTGTGAACAACGTCGACGTGAAGTGCGAAACCACCGCAGACGCTATTCGCGATGCGCTGGTTCGCCAGCTATACAGCCCGGTTCAGTGGACTAAAACCGTTGAATTTATGGCATCCCAGGGCGTTGAGCACTTGTATGAAGTTGGTCCGGGCAAAGTTCTGACCGGTTTGACGAAACGTATTGTTGACACCCTGACTGCTTCGGCACTGAATGAGCCGGCGGCACTGTCTGCGGCGCTAGAGCAATAAAAGAGGAAGACCATGAGTTTTGAAGGAAAAATCGCGCTGGTTACTGGTGCAAGCCGTGGCATTGGCCGCGCAATTGCTGAGACACTCGTTGCCCGTGGCGCGAAAGTTATCGGTACTGCAACCAGCGAAAGCGGCGCGCAGGCTATTAGTGATTACTTAGGTGCAAATGGTAAAGGTCTGATGTTGAATGTGACCGATCCGGCATCTATCGAATCGGTTCTGGAAAATATTCGCGCAGAATTTGGTGAAGTCGATATCCTGGTCAATAATGCTGGGATTACTCGTGATAACCTGTTAATGCGCATGAAAGATGACGAGTGGAACGATATCATCGAAACCAACCTGTCATCTGTTTTCCGTCTGTCAAAAGCGGTAATGCGCGCTATGATGAAAAAGCGTCATGGGCGTATTATCACTATCGGTTCTGTGGTTGGTACCATGGGAAATGCGGGTCAGGCTAACTACGCTGCGGCGAAAGCAGGTCTGATCGGCTTCAGTAAATCACTGGCGCGCGAAGTTGCGTCTCGTGGCATTACTGTAAACGTTGTTGCTCCGGGCTTTATTGAAACGGACATGACGCGTGCGCTGTCTGATGATCAGCGTGCGGGTATTCTGGCGCAGGTTCCTGCGGGTCGCCTTGGCGGCGCTCAGGAAATCGCCAGTGCGGTTGCATTTTTAGCTTCTGACGAAGCAAGTTACATCACAGGTGAGACTTTGCACGTCAACGGCGGGATGTACATGGTTTAACCACGATGAAAAATATTTGCGTTATTGTAGGTCTTGGCCTCAAAATAACGTAAAATCGTGGTAAGACCTGCCGGGATTTAGTTGCAAATTTTTCAACATTTTATACACTACGAAAACCATCGCGAAAGCGAGTTTTGATAGGAAATTTAAGAGTATGAGCACTATCGAAGAACGCGTTAAGAAAATTATCGGCGAACAGCTGGGCGTTAAGCAGGAAGAAGTAACCAACAATGCTTCCTTCGTTGAAGACCTGGGCGCGGATTCTCTTGACACCGTTGAGCTGGTAATGGCTCTGGAAGAAGAGTTTGATACTGAGATTCCGGACGAAGAAGCTGAGAAAATCACTACCGTTCAGGCTGCCATTGATTACATCAACGGCCACCAGGCGTAAGTGAACATCTCCAGGCGGTCATTCGACCGCCTGAGTTTTATCTTTTTATCCCACTTGAATTATTTTCCCTCCCTGGAGGACAACCGTGTCTAAGCGTCGTGTAGTTGTGACCGGACTGGGCATGTTGTCTCCTGTCGGCAATACCGTAGAGTCTACCTGGAAAGCTCTCCTTGCCGGTCAGAGTGGCATCAGCCTGATCGACCATTTCGATACTAGCGCCTATGCAACGAAATTTGCTGGCTTAGTAAAGGATTTTAACTGTGAAGACATTATCTCGCGCAAAGAACAGCGCAAGATGGATGCTTTCATTCAATATGGAATTGTCGCTGGCGTTCAGGCCATGCAGGATTCTGGCCTCGAAATAACGGAAGCGAACGCCCACCGTATTGGCGCCGCCATCGGCTCTGGTATTGGCGGTCTCGGTCTTATCGAAGAAAACCATACCTCTCTGGTAAATGGTGGACCGCGTAAGATCAGCCCGTTCTTCGTTCCGTCGACGATTGTTAATATGGTGGCAGGTCACCTGACCATCATGTACGGCCTGCAAGGGCCAAGCATCTCCATCGCGACCGCCTGTACTTCAGGCGTGCATAACATCGGTCATGCTGCACGTATCATTGCATACGGCGATGCGGACGCGATGGTTGCGGGTGGTGCAGAAAAAGCCAGTACGCCGCTGGGCGTGGGTGGTTTTGGCGCGGCACGAGCGCTGTCTACACGTAATGATAACCCGCAAGCGGCAAGCCGTCCGTGGGACAAAGAACGTGATGGCTTTGTGCTGGGCGACGGCGCAGGCATGGTTGTACTGGAAGAGTACGAACATGCGAAAGCGCGCGGTGCAAAAATTTATGCTGAAGTCGTTGGCTTTGGTATGAGCAGCGATGCTTACCACATGACGTCGCCACCAGAAAACGGTGCAGGCGCAGCACTGGCCATGGTCAACGCATTGCGTGATGCGGCTATTGAAGCGGGTCAAATCGGTTATGTCAACGCACATGGTACATCCACTCCGGCAGGCGATAAAGCGGAAACCCAGGCAGTGAAATCTGTCTTTGGCGATGCGGCAAGCCGTGTGATGGTCAGCTCCACTAAATCCATGACAGGACACCTGTTGGGTGCGGCGGGCGCGGTAGAGTCCATTTTCTCTATCCTGGCGCTGCGCGATCAGGCTATTCCGCCAACCATCAACCTGGATAACCCGGATGAAGGTTGTGACCTGGACTTCGTTCCGCACGAAGCGCGTCAGGTTAGTGGTCTGGAGTACACGCTGTGTAACTCCTTCGGCTTTGGCGGCACCAACGGCTCTTTAATCTTTAAAAAGATTTAACTCCGTCAGGTGATGCGCCAGCATCGGTAGTAAACTAAAAAAGGTCCGCTTGTCGGGCCTTTTTTTATTCAGTTTTCTGCCCTTGTCCTGTGTTACTCATCCTGCCAAACTAGCGGACCAGAAATAAGGAGCCACCATGTTCTTAATTAATGGCTGCGAGCAGAATATGCTGTCCGCAAGCGATCGAGCAACCCAGTTTGGGGATGGCTGTTTTACCACTGCGCGTATTATCGACGGCGAAATTTGCCTCTTTTCAGCGCATCTCGCACGTTTACAGGATGCCTGCCAAAAATTGCTGATCTCTTTCGAAGATTGGTCAGCACTGCAAAGTGAAATGAAAATGCTGGCGCATGGGCACGCGCGCGGCGTGTTGAAAGTCATTATCAGCCGAGGCAGTGGCGGGCGGGGCTATAGTGGTACAAGTTGTCACAGTGCCACACGTATACTCTCTGTTTCTGCCTGGCCCGATCATTACGATCGTTGGCGGCAAGAAGGAATAACCCTGGCGTTAAGCCCTGTGCGTCTGGGACGTAATCCGCTGCTTGCTGGACTTAAGCATCTGAATCGACTCGAGCAGGTGTTGATTCGCTCTCATCTTGAGCAGACGGACGCAGATGAAGCACTGGTTCTTGACAGTGAGGGATGGGTTACGGAATGCTGTGCGGCTAATTTGTTCTGGCGTAAGGGTGATGTGGTTTACACTCCCCGGCTGGAACAGGCTGGCGTGAATGGCATTATGCGACAATTCTGTATCCGGATGCTGGCACAATCGTCGTTCAGTATTGTCGAAAAGTATGCCGGGTTGGAAGAGGTTATGCAGGCCGATGAAATCGTCGTCTGTAATGCCTTAATGCCTGTTATTCCCGTGCGTGCCTGTGGCGACACACTGCTGTCTTCACGTTTGTTATTCGATTTTTTAGCCCCACTTTGTGAGCACCCGAATTAGTCATGAAAAAACTGTTACTCGTTGTCCTGTTATTGCTGGTTGTGCTGGGCATTGCCGCAGGAGTGGGAATGTGGAAAGTTCGCCATCTGGCGGACAGTAAGTTATTGATTAAAGAAGAGACGATTTTTACGCTGAAAGCGGGTACGGGCCGTCTGGCTCTTGGCGAACAGCTGTATGCGGACAAAGTTATCAATCGCCCGCGCGTGTTCCAGTGGCTGCTGCGTGTTGAACCCGACCTGTCACATTTTAAAGCAGGAACCTACCGTTTTACGCCTGACATGACGGTGCGGGATATGCTGCAACTGCTGGAAAGTGGCAAAGAGGCGCAGTTCCCGTTACGTCTGGTTGAAGGGATGCGTCTGAGTGATTACCTCAAACAACTGCGCGATGCGCCGTATATCAAACATACGCTAAGTGATGATAGTTACGAGACCGTTGCCCAGGCGCTGAAGCTGGAAAACCCGCAATGGGTGGAAGGCTGGTTCTGGCCAGATACCTGGATGTATACCGCGAATACCACCGACGTGGCGCTGCTAAAACGCGCGCATCAGAAAATGGTTAAAGCGGTGGATGCCGTCTGGGAAGGACGCGCAGACGGCCTGCCTTATCAGGATAAAAACCAGTTGGTCACCATGGCCTCTATTATTGAAAAAGAAACCGCGGTTGCCAGCGAGCGCGACCAGGTGGCTTCAGTGTTTATTAACCGCTTACGTATTGGCATGCGTTTGCAGACCGATCCGACGGTGATTTACGGAATGGGGGCACGGTATAATGGCAAATTATCGCGTGTGGATTTAGATACCCCAACCGCCTATAACACCTATACCATTACGGGGCTGCCGCCTGGCCCGATTGCCATGCCGGGCGAGGCTTCGTTACAGGCCGCAGCACATCCAGCCAAAACGCCGTATCTCTATTTCGTGGCTGACGGTAAAGGCGGCCACACGTTTAACACCAATCTTGCCAGCCATAATCGGTCCGTGCAGGATTACCTGAAAGTGCTTAAGGAAAAAAATGGGCAGTAACTATATCGTCATCGAGGGCCTGGAAGGCGCCGGAAAAACCACTGCGCGTAACGTGGTGGTTGAGACACTTGAGCAACTCGGTATTCGTGACATGGTGTTTACCCGCGAGCCTGGTGGAACGCAGCTTGCAGAGAAACTAAGAAGTCTGGTGCTGGACATTAAGTCGGTTGGTGACGAAATTATTACCGACAAAGCCGAAGTTCTGATGTTCTACGCCGCGCGCGTGCAACTGGTTGAAACCGTTATTAAACCTGCGCTGGAAAAAGGTAAATGGGTTATTGGCGATCGTCACGATCTGTCGACTCAAGCGTATCAGGGCGGCGGACGCGGCATCGATCAACACATGCTGGCAACCCTGCGCGATGCGGTGCTCGGCGATTTTCGCCCGGACCTGACGCTCTATCTGGATGTAACTCCAGAAGTCGGCTTAAAACGTGCCCGTGCTCGTGGCGAGCTGGATCGTATCGAGCAGGAATCTTTTGATTTCTTTAATCGCACCCGCGCACGCTATCTTGAACTCGCCGCTAAAGACGCCAGCATTCGTACTATTGATGCTACGCAGCCGCTGGAGGCTGTAATGGCTGATATCCGTAATACCATCACCCAGTGGGTGAAGGAGCAGGGCGCATGAAATGGTACCCATGGTTACGACCGGATTTTGAAAAACTGGTAGCCAGCTACCAGGTGGGTCGTGGTCACCATGCGTTACTGATTCAGGCATTACCCGGCATGGGCGACGACGCACTGATTTACGCGCTCAGCCGCTATTTAATGTGTCAGCAACCGGAAGGGCATAAAAGCTGTGGTCAGTGCCGGGGCTGTCAACTGATGCAGGCGGGGACACATCCTGACTACTATTCGCTGTTGCCGGAAAAAGGCAAAAGCGCACTGGGGGTTGATGCGGTACGCGAAGTCAGTGAAAAGCTCTACGAACATTCGCGCCTTGGCGGTGCGAAAGTGGTGTGGATCCCTGATGCTGCTCAGCTAACCGATGCTGCCGCTAATGCGTTGCTGAAAACGCTGGAAGAACCGCCCGCGCAAACCTGGTTTTTCCTTGCCAGCACAGAGCCAGCTCGCTTGCTGGCGACATTACGCAGCCGCTGCCGGTTACACCATCTTGCGCCGCCGCCTGAGTCATATGCAACTTCCTGGCTTGCCCGTGAAGCAACAGCGTCGTCAGAAGCGCTGTTGAGCGCGTTACGCCTTAGCGCAGGTTCGCCTGGTGCGGCCCTGACGCTGTTACAGGCCGAAAGCTGGTCGCACCGCACCGATTTTTGTGCGGCACTGTCGAACACATTAAACACAGGTGACTGGTATATACTGCTCGCGGCGTTAAATCACGATCAGGCTCCCACCCGTTTACACTGGCTGGCAACATTGTTGACGGATGCGTTGAAACGCCCATACGGAGTTTCCCATTTAACGAATCCAGATGCTCTGGACCTGATATCTTCTATCGCTGAGCGGTTATCCGTTGCCCAAATACAGGCGATACTCGGTGACGTTTGTCATTGCCGTCAGCAGTTGCTGAACGTGACGGGTTTAAACCGCGAACTGGTGTTAACCGATCTTATCCTGCGTATTGAACATTACCTGCAACCAGGCACCGTATTGCCTGTTCCCCATCTTTGAGAGAGACATTATGTTTTTAGTCGACTCGCACTGCCATCTTGATGGCCTGGATTATCAATCTCTGCATAAGGACGTGGATGACGTGCTGGCGAAAGCGGCCGCACGCGATGTGAAATTCTGTCTTGCCGTCGCGACCACTCTGCCAGGATACCGCAGTATGCGCGAACTGGTCGGCGAACGTGACAATGTGGTTTTTTCCTGCGGCGTGCATCCGTTAAATCAGGACGAAACCTATGATGTTGAAGACCTGCGCCGTTTTGCCGCCGAAGAGGGCGTTGTCGCTATGGGGGAGACCGGGCTGGACTATTTCTATACGCCAGAAACCAAGGTGCGCCAGCAGGAATCTTTTATCCACCATATTCAAATTGGCCGTGAGTTACAGAAGCCGGTTATCGTGCATACCCGTGATGCGCGAACCGATACGCTGTCTATTCTGCGTGAAGAAAAAGTGACGGATTGTGGCGGCGTACTACACTGTTTTACAGAGGACAGAGAAACGGCAGGCAAATTGCTGGATCTCGGATTTTATATCTCGTTTTCCGGTATTGTCACGTTCCGTAACGCTGATCAGCTTCGTGATGCCGCGCGTTATGTTCCTCTGGATCGGCTGTTGGTTGAGACGGATTCTCCCTACCTTGCGCCTGTTCCGCATCGTGGAAAAGAGAACCAACCCGCCATGACTCGTGACGTTGCAGAGTACATGGCCGTAGTGAAAGGTGTTGCCGTTGAAGAACTGGCGCAGGCAACCACTGATAACTTTGCCCGCCTGTTTCATATCAACGTTTCTCGCCTGCAATCAGTTCGTTAACTGACTTTTTTTAAAGCTCGTAATTAATAACTAAAGCGAGTAAAGTTCACCGCCTTAAAATGGGCGGTGGACAACTGGTTTGACACATTCAGAAACGCATTTTATCGGAATGTGCGGATTTTGCGGCCATCTACGACCGAATTGTGATAGCCGTCAAACAAAAATAAATCGAATTATTTTACTCTGTGTAATAAATAAAGGGTACTTAGATGCCCTGTACACGGCGAGGTTCTCCCCCCTCGCTAATGCGTGAGAACGTAGAAAAGCACAAATACTCAGGAGCACTCCTAATTATGTTTAAGAATGCATTTGCTAACCTGCAAAAGGTCGGTAAATCGCTGATGCTGCCGGTATCCGTACTCCCGATTGCAGGTATCCTGCTGGGTGTCGGTTCCGCTAACTTCAGCTGGCTGCCAGCCGTTGTATCGCACGTAATGGCAGAAGCAGGCGGATCTGTTTTTGCAAACATGCCGCTGATTTTTGCCATCGGTGTTGCGTTAGGCTTTACCAACAACGACGGCGTATCTGCACTGGCATCCGTTGTTGCTTATGGCATCATGGTTAAAACCATGGCTGTTGTTGCGCCGCTGGTTCTGCATTTACCTGCTGAAGAGATCGCTGCTAAACACCTTGCGGATACGGGTGTTCTCGGGGGGATTATCTCCGGTGCGATTGCAGCGTATATGTTCAACCGCTTCTACCGTATCAAATTGCCTGAGTATCTTGGCTTCTTTGCGGGTAAGCGCTTCGTTCCAATCATTTCTGGTCTGGCTGCCATCTTCACGGGTGTGGTTCTGTCCTTCATTTGGCCGCCGATCGGCACGGCTATTCAGACGTTCTCTCAGTGGGCTGCATACCAGAACCCGGTCGTGGCGTTCGGTATCTATGGCTTTATTGAACGCTGCCTGGTACCGTTTGGTCTGCACCATATCTGGAACGTTCCATTCCAGATGCAGATCGGTGAATACACCAACGCTGCGGGCCAGGTTTTCCACGGCGATATCCCTCGCTATATGGCGGGTGACCCGACAGCGGGCAAACTGTCCGGTGGCTTCCTGTTCAAAATGTACGGTCTGCCGGCTGCCGCTATCGCTATCTGGCACTCTGCTAAACCAGAGAACCGCGCGAAAGTGGGCGGTATCATGATCTCCGCAGCGCTGACCTCGTTCCTGACCGGTATTACCGAGCCGATCGAGTTCTCCTTCATGTTCGTGGCGCCGATCCTGTACGTCATCCACGCCATTCTGGCTGGTCTGGCATTCCCGATTTGCATCCTGTTGGGCATGCGTGACGGTACGTCGTTCTCTCACGGTCTGATCGACTTTATCGTTCTGTCCGGTAACAGCAGCAAACTGTGGCTGTTCCCGATTGTCGGTATCGGTTATGCGATCGTTTACTACACCATCTTCCGTGTGCTGATTAAAGCACTGGACCTGAAAACTCCGGGTCGTGAAGATGCTACCGAAGACAGCAAAGCGGGGGCATCCGGTGAAATGGCTCCGGCTCTGGTTGCAGCATTCGGCGGTAAAGAAAACATCACTAACCTCGATGCGTGTATCACCCGTCTGCGTGTCAGCGTGGCTGATGTTGCCAAAGTTGATCAGGCTGGCCTGAAGAAACTGGGTGCAGCGGGCGTGGTGGTAGCAGGTTCCGGTGTTCAGGCTATATTCGGTACCAAGTCCGATAACCTGAAAACTGAAATGGATGAGTACATCCGTAACAGCTAAGCTGTAAGATGTTGGGGAGAACTAAGGCAGCCTGCGGGCTGCCTTTTTTATTGCCTTAATTTACCTGAACGCGGATTGGCGCGGTGGCGGCGAATAGCCACGGACGAGCCTCTGCATTTACGCGTGCAGATAACGTCTCTCTGACCTGCTGGTGGTAATCATCAATCCACTGTTTCTCTGCATCGCTGAGCAGATGCAGTTCAACCAGATTCAAATCAATCGGCACCAGCGTCAGCGTTGAGAAACGACAGAAGCCAGGGCGACTGTTGATAATCTCAACCTGATTCTCAATACGGATCCCATATTGTCCGGCCAGATAATAACCCGGCTCGATGGTAATGATATTGCCCGCAACCAGGGGCCAGGGGTTAACTTTTTTGGCAATACGATGGGGTTGCTCATGGATAAGTAGCTGATGACCCACACCGTGTCCGGTACCGTGATCAAAATCCAGACCTAAATCCCACAGCGCCCGACGACTAAAGGCATCCAGTTGATGTCCCTGGGTACCGGTAGGAAATTGAAGCGAGATAAGCGACAAAAAGCCTTTCAACACGGCGGTATAATGCAGGCGACGCTGCGGATCCTGTGGACCAAATGCGAGGGTACGCGTCGTATCTGTTGTACCATTTTGGTACTGACCGCCGGAATCATTCAGATACATGGCCTTAGTAGTAACTGGCGTATTGGTTTTTTCGCTGGAATGGTAATGGCACATCGCCGCATTGCTGGCAGAGGCCGAAATCGTGCTGAAACTTTGCTCGATAAATCCCGGCTGTTGCTGGCGAAATTCCAGTTGTTTTGCCTGAGCTTCCAGTTCGGTGACCGGATTGCCTGCAGCTTCGCGCACGGGGACTTCATGCGCCAGCCAGGCGAGGAAGTTAACCCAGGCCGCGCCATCCTGTTCATGACATTCCCGATAGCCCGCCAGTTCAACATCGTTCTTATGCGCTTTCATTAAGGTAATGGGGTCGGGGGACCATAAGACATCGCCGCCATGTTCTTCAATGGCAAAGCGCAACGCGACCGGGGCGTAGTCTTTATCAACCAGGAAGCGTTTACCCTTGGCTAACGCCTGGCAGCGCGCAAGGAAATTCTCTTGCGGGAGCTGCGTCAGCGTATTCAGTAGCGATGCGGGGAGCTGCTGCGTTTTGTTGCTATCCACAAACCATTCCAGCTCGCCGCTGCGATGAAGCAGGGCAAACGAAAATGGCACAGGCACCATGGCCAGATCCGAACCGCGCACATTCAGCAGCCAGGCAATGTTATCCGGCAGCGTGATCGCCAGAACATCAGCGTGGTGTTGGGCGAGCAACTCTACGACGCGGGCACGTTTTTGCGTGCTACTTTCTCCGCTGATTTCAATGGGCATTTCGCGAATGATGCCGCAGGGTGCTGCCGGACGGTCAAGCCATACCTGGTCGAAAGGATCTTGTTCAAGAGGCACCAGTTCGCAATGAGTTGCCGAAAGCGCTTCAAACTGACTGTTGACCATTAGTAGCGGTTCAAAAGCGATACGTGCACCCGCTGCAACGTGAGACTGTAAGTAGTCGGCCAGCGGCTCATCGTGTAAATGGTGAATTTCAAAATCATCCAGCGAGACTTCATTGCGTACCTGGACCTGATAACGTCCATCGACAAACATCAATGCGCGGTCGCGCAGGACCAACGCGAGTCCCGCAGAGCCGCTAAAACCGGTCAGCCAGGCCAGCTTATTGTCATGCGGCGTACAATCTTCGCTTTGGTGAGCGTCGGCGCGCGGAACAATCATGCCATCCAGCCCCTGCGCTATCAGCAGGTTGCGCAGGGCGGAAAGAGGAGTTGAGTTATGCATAGTTACCTTCAGGCCTTAACGGAACGGCGGTTCGTTGAACGTACGTAATTTACGGGAGTGCAGTCGGTCGCCTTCAGCACGTAGACGATCGATAGCCCGGATACCTATTTGCAGATGCTCAGAGATGGCACCTTCATAAAAACGGTTGGCCTGGCCAGGTAGTTTGATCTCACCATGGAGCGGTTTATCGGAAACACACAGCAGCGTGCCGTAAGGGACGCGGAAGCGGTAGCCCTGAGCGGCGATGGTGGCGCTTTCCATATCGATAGCTACCGCGCGGCTGAGGTTAAAACGCAGCGCAGAAGCGGAATAGCGTAGCTCCCAGTTACGATCGTCGGTGGTGACGACAGTACCGGTACGCAAGCGCTGTTTAACCTCTTCACCGGGCATACCGCTGACTTCTTTGGTGGCGTCATACAGTGCGCGTTGCACTTCCGCGATGCTCGGAATTGGAATGTCCGGCGGTAGTACGGCATCCAGCACGTGGTCGTCACGCAGATAAGCATGGGCCAGAACATAGTCGCCAATTGCCTGGCTTTCACGCAGGCCGCCGCAGTGACCAATCATCAGCCAGACGTCAGGACGCAGTACGGCCAGATGATCGCAAATGGTTTTGGCGTTAGACGGGCCAACGCCGATATTGACCAGCGTGATCCCCTGACCGTCAGCGGTGATTAAATGCCAGGCAGGCATCTGATGTTTCTTCCAGGCGAGATCGGAGATGGCTTCTTCTGGCGCTTCAGTTTCCGCGGTGATCCAGATCCCGCCCGCGCACGACAGTGCAATATAGGGGCTGTCCGGATCGAGGATCTGGCTGCAACCCCAGCGCACGAACTCATCGACGTAGCGGGTGTAGTTAGTGAACAGCACAAACGGCTGGAAGTGTTCAACCGGCGTTCCCGTGTAGTGACGCAGTCGTGCCAGCGAAAAATCTACCCGTCGGGCGTCAAAGTGAGACAACGGAGAGAACTCTGCCGGATGATAGGTACCGTCTGCTGTTTCATCGCCAATCTGTGATAGCTCTGTGGTCGGGAAATGGCGTGTCAATCCGGCGCTCATCGAGCGGTCGAGCGTCAGTTCAGAGCCGTCAATGACATAGGGATAAGGGATTTCATGCTGCGACGGCTCCACGGAGATATGCGCATCATAATCCTGATACAGTAGCGTGAGTTGCTCTTCAAGATAGGGGCGAAAAAGTGACGGACGGGTAATCGTTGTGGTATAGCATCCCGCATGGGTAAAACGGCCATAGGCGCGGGTTTTGGGGGGATTGGTGGCGCTGCCATCCCAGGTTACACAAAGCGATGGGTAAACAAAAAGACCATTATTGCGGGCGATTACGTCAGGGAGCGTCCCTGTTTCAATATACTTACCAATGGCGCTACGCAGTGCTTTAACCGACTGCTCGTACAGCGCGTCCAGTTTATCCAGTGCCTGAATTGGGGTCAGGCTGGAGCCCTTATTGTTCATGTCTGTCTCCTTGTTCCACAGATGTACTGCTCTCCCGATAGTATGTCACAGGAATGTGAAACAAAAGTCAGACGTTGAGGAAGATAGTGCGAAGACCGAAGGGTCTTCGCATCCGGGCTTAACCGTGCTGTTTATCCCGCATCAGCAACGCGGTGGCAGCGGAAATAAGACAACCGGCCATCAGATAAATGGCCACGCTGTGCCAGTTTCCGCCCGAGAATGTGACCAGTGCTGCAGCAATAAAGGGGGTAAAACCGCCGCCAACTACGCTTGCCACCTGATAACCCACGCCCGCGCCACTGTAGCGATAGCTTGCGCCAAACAAACCGGTAAACATAGGCTGCTGCACACAGACCACCATATCGTGTGCAATGTTGGCCAGCATAATCGCGAAGAACACGATCCAAAAAATAGACTGTGCTTCAAGCGCCATAAAGAATGGGAAGGCGCTCAGCGTACCGACCAGCGCGCCGGTAATGTAGACGCGTCGTCGACCAAACCGGTCGGCAAGCCAGGCAAAGCAGGGGATGGTCAGGCAGCTCAGTCCACCGACTAACAACCCGATATTCAGAAAAAGCTCGCGGGGAAGTCCCAGGTTCTGCGTGGAGTAATTGAGGGCAAACGCAGTGACGATATACATCGTCAGCAGTTCGCACAGGCGCAGGGCGATAATTTTTAAAAATGCACCGGGATGCCGGATTAACGCCTCAACTACCGGCAGCCGTTTTTTCTCAGGTTGATGTGTCTGCTGCTGCTGTTCGAATTCGGCAGATTCATCCATTCTGTTACGCATCCACAATGCGCCCAAAACCAGCACAATGCTGAACAGGAACGGAATACGCCAGCCCCAACTCAGGAACTGCTCATCGGTGGTTTGCGAGCTTATCAGCGAGACCAGACCGGTAGAAAGCAGTAGCCCGACACCGTAACCAACCTGAACGCCACTGCTGTAGAAGGCTTTTTTATTTTTCGGCGCGCTTTCGACCGAGAGCAACGCCGCGCCGCCCCATTCACCGCCCACGGCGAATCCCTGAACGGCGCGCAGCGTCACCAGCAGCACAGGAGCCCACCAGCCAATGGCGTCAAAGGAAGGAATAATCCCGATCAACGCAGTGGCAATCCCCATCATCCAGACGGTGAGCATCAGCATGCGTTTACGACCCAGGCGATCGCCGAAGTGGCCGAAGATCACCCCGCCTAACGGACGGAACAAAAAACCGACACCGAAGGTGGCGAATGCGGCAAGCGTTCCCATCGCCGGACTGACCTGCGGGAAGAATTCGCGATTAAATACCAGCGCGGCGGTGATGCCATAAAGCAGAAAATCATACCAGTCGACCACGGCGCCAGCGAAGCTACCAAGCGCAGCACGACGGGCACGAACAAGCGAAGAGGTGTCCTGTTGAGGACCCGTGGAGGTGAGGGTGGAATCCATAGTTATCCTGTCTGTACTGTCTTTTAGTTATTAGTATTCGAATTGGGTTACACACATTGCAGTCGATATATTAACGACCGTTATGAGATTACCGCGACAGACGGGAAGAGAAAACGATTATCTCCCTCACCAGAGGGTTACATGAAAAATAAGACGAATGAAAAACAGAAAAGCAAAAAACCCGCTATAAAGCGGGCTTTTCTAAATTTGGCTCCTCTGACTGGACTCGAACCAGTGACATACGGATTAACAGTCCGCCGTTCTACCGACTGAACTACAGAGGAATCGTTTGAACGAGGCGCATATTAGCGAGGGCGAGGATGCTTGTCAAAGGGGTAAATTCATTTGCGCGATCGTTTGCTGACAAAATCAGCAAAGCGGCGATCTTTACATCTTTTTATACGTTTGCCCCATTGTGGTGCGCGTCTACCTCTTCTTGGGCAACCAGAATGAGAGATACCGATGAGCAAACTGCTCATCATGCACCTTTACTCCTGACATTACGCGGTTTTAACCATAAAACATGACTTGTGATGAAACTGGCAAGCATCTTGCAATCCTGAATTCAATGACTGCCAGCACGGGTTCTGGTATTCCGACAGGAGGCAAAATGAACTTCAGACGACTGAAATATTTCGTAAAAATCGTCGATATTGGTAGCCTGACGCAGGCCGCGGAAGTATTGCACATCGCGCAACCCGCGCTGAGCCAGCAGGTTGCTACGCTGGAAGGCGAACTGGATCAGCAGTTGTTGATTCGCACCAAACGCGGCGTCACGCCGACGGAAGCTGGGAAAGTGTTGTATACCCATGCCCGGACGATTTTACGTCAGTGCGAGCAGGCGCAACTTGCGGTCAATAACGTGGGGCAGACCTTGGGGGGCCAGGTTTCTATTGGTCTCGCACCGGGGACGGCCGCGTCATCTATTACGATGCCATTATTACAGACTGTACGTGCCGAGCTGCCCGATGTGTTGGTCTATTTGCATGAAAACAGTGGGACGGTGCTGAATGACAAGCTGCTCAGTGGGCAATTAGACATGGCGGTACTCTACGAGCGATCGCCTGTGGCGGGTATATGCAGCCAACCGCTGCTTAAAGAGGATCTTTACCTGGTCGGGACGCGTGAGTGCCCGGGGCAAAGCGTTGATTTAGCAGCGGTGGCGCAGATGAATCTGTATTTGCCACGGGATTACAGTGCAGTTCGCCTGCGCGTGGATGAAGCGTTTTCGCTTCGTCGCTTAACGGCCAAAGTTATTGGCGAAATTGATTCTATTGCCACCTTAACCGCTGCCATTGCCAGCGGTATGGGCGTGACTGTATTGCCTGAGTCGGCGGCTCGTTCATTATGCAATGCTGCAAATGGCTGGATGGCGCGAATAACAACCCCATCGATGAATCTGCCATTATCATTGAATGTCTCAGCCAGAGGGAGCTTATCGCCGCAGGCACAGGCGGTGAAAGAGATTCTGCTGTCGTTGGTCAGCCGTCCAACGCTCGAAAACCGCGAGCTGCAGCTGGTTAGTTAAAGCTTATTCCCGCGAGGAATAAGATTCAGGTTTTTATTATTTGTTATGCCGGGCATCAGACTTTAACAATAGCGTAATGTCTGATGTGTCCGGAGCAAAAAGTGAATTTCCAGCAACTTAAAATAATCCGCGAGGCGGCCCGTCAGGATTACAACCTGACAGAAGTCGCGAATATACTGTACACCTCGCAGTCGGGTGTCAGCCGACATATTCGTGAGCTAGAAGATGAACTTGGCATTGAGATTTTTATCCGTCGCGGTAAACGTCTGCTGGGCATGACTGAACCGGGCAAAGCCTTGCTGGTTATTGCCGAGCGTATTCTCAATGAAGCCAGCAACGTTCGTAGACTGGCGGATCTGTTTACTAATGACACCTCCGGTATCCTGACGATCGCCACCACGCATACACAGGCGCGCTATAGCCTGCCCGCGGTAATTAAAGCTTTTCGTGAGCTCTTTCCTGAGGTGCGACTGGAACTTATCCAGGGTACACCGCAGGAGATTGACGTACTGCTGCAAAATGGCGGGGCAGACATCGGGATTGCCAGTGAGCGACTTAGTGGCGACCCGTTGCTAGTGGCATTTCCCTGGTTTCGTTGGCACCACAGCCTGCTTGTTCCCCACAACCATCCCTTAGTGAAAACGTCTCCTCTGACGCTGGAGTCCATCGCCCACTGGCCGCTGATTACGTATCGGCAGGGGATTACGGGGCGTTCCCGTATCGATGAGGCGTTTGCTCGCAAAGGGCTGGTTCCGGATATTATCCTCAGCGCCCAGGACTCTGATGTGATTAAAACTTACGTGTCGTTGGGTCTGGGTATTGGGCTAGTGGCGGAGCAATCCAGCGTAGAGCAGGAAGAGGGGGGCTTGACCCGACTGGATACCAGGCACTTATTTGATGCGAATACCGTCTGGCTGGGGCTGAAACGCGGGCAATTGCAGCGCAACTACGTCTGGCGATTCATCGAGCTATGCAACGCAGGGCTATCCGTCGATGAAATCAAACGCCAGGCGATGGAACCGGATGAAACAGTGATTGATTATCAAATATAATGCAAAAAGCCTGCTTAGTTTCCTGAGCAGGCTTCTTAAATTTGGCTCCTCTGACTGGACTCGAACCAGTGACATACGGATTAACAGTCCGCCGTTCTACCGACTGAACTACAGAGGAATCGTGTGAACGAGGCGCATATTAGCGATACCACTCAGCGTTGTCAAAGCCTGAATCGATAAATTCAATCGTTTGCCGAAATATTCCCCATTTCGCCGATTATTCAGACGCAACCGGTTGTTTTATGCACTTTTCCTGTTCGGGACGCGGGTATTTCCATAGCCAGCGGCCTGTGACCATACGCCTGGAAAATAATGCGGCGCGTACGGCCCAGTCGAAGAACATCCCTAACCAAACGCCGACTACCCCCCATCCTAATACGATTCCCAACGTGTATCCTGCCACAACACGACAGCCCCACATGCCCAACATCGATACCCACATGGCAAAACGTACATCACGTGCGCCCTTAAACCCTGACGGTAGCACCCATGAAGCCGCCCATATCGGCATAAATGCTGCGTTGAGCCAAATCAGGACGACTATGACCTCTTTTACATCCTGATCGTGGGTATAAAATGAGGCCATGACGCCGGCGAAAGGCGCAGTTAGCCAGGCGATAGCAGTTAAGCCGATCGTGGATAGCCAAAAGATATGGCGTAACTGGATTTCAGCCTGTGCAATTTGACCATTTCCCAGACGTCTGCCGGTAATGATTGTCGATGCGGAGCCTAAAGCATTCCCCGGTAGGTTGATTAGCGCGGCAATAGAAAATGCAATGAAGTTTCCCGCAATGACGCTTGTTCCCATGCCGGAGACAAACATCTGTGTTAGCAGTTTACCGCCATTAAACAGTACTGACTCGATACTAGCCGGAATACCAATTCCCATAACCTCCCAGATAATGGCGAGATTAAGCGGCTTAAAATAGCTTTTGAAGGGAATCCGCAGCGCCGGATTAAAACCAATCATCAGCACCCAGATAATGGCGAACGCACCGATGTAGCGTGAAATGGTCAGTCCGAGTCCTGCACCCACGAATCCCAGTCCTTGCCAGGAAAAGATCCCATAGATCAGAATGCTGCTGATGATGATATTCAGAATATTCATGCCGCCATTAATCAACAGCGGTATTTTGGTATTTCCAGCTCCACGCAGTGCGCCACTACCGATCAGCGCAATGGCTGCCGCCGGGTAGCTGAGCACCGTCAGCTCCAGATAGGTTAGCGCTAAAGCCTTAACGTCGGGCGTTGCTTCACCAGCGACAACGTCAATAATCTGTTTGCCAAAATAGTGAATGACCGCAGCCAGCACGGTAGCAAAAATCGTCATGATCACCAGCGATTGTCTGGCAGCCGATCTGGCTCGTCGGCGATCTCGTTTTCCCAGGCTAAATGCTACTACTACCGTAGTACCCAGGTCGATGGCGGCAAAAAACGCCATAATAACCATATTGAAACTGTCTGCGAGACCAACCCCAGCCATTGCTTCTTTTCCCAACCAGCTCACCAGGAAGGTACTCAGAACGCCCATCAACAGCACACAGGTGTTTTCCAGAAAAATGGGGACCGCGAGCGGAGTGATTTCACGCCAAAAGAGAACCTTATAACTCTTGCGTTTGGCATACCAGGGCGTGCGGGAAGCAACCTGGCGGAAGGCAGCGGAGACGTTCAAAGTGGACCTTAAAGAAGAAAGTTGAAACCTCATTTCAAATGATGAGGGAGAATCCAAAAAGCTGCAAAGTTTTTTCCATTTAAAATGTCTGGAAATGCAACAAACTGTCGAGAGAAGCATCAATTGATATTTATGCGAGGAAATGGGATTTGACAAAATTTTTTTCGCCGCTAAGATAAGCCTCCACAACGATTCCTCTGTAGTTCAGTCGGTAGAACGGCGGACTGTTAATCCGTATGTCACTGGTTCGAGTCCAGTCAGAGGAGCCAAATTTAAGAAGCCTGCTCAGGAAACTAAGCAGGCTTTTTGTTTTCAACGCGTCAAATTGGCATCAAATTTTTCGCTGGCCTTTACCCTAATCAGGGGAGCAAGCAGCATAATCATGCCCAACATGGCGGCCATCCCGGTATATACAGCAGGAAAACCTGTGATTTCAGCCACCAGGCCTATAGGTGCAGGGGCCATTAGCGTACCCAAATAACCGATCGTGGTGACGATGCTCATTCCCGTGTTGGTCGAAATATCAGGCTGGTTTCCCGCAGCGGAAAAAGCAATCGGTACCAGATTGGCTATGCCAATACCGGCAATAGCGAAGGCAACGGTGGCTTGCCAGGGATGACTAGCCATTGCGGCTGTCAGCAGCCCAAGCCCAGCTAACAGACTGGATGAGCGCATCACGAGAATGGCATTAAAGCGGTTACGAATAAAGTCTCCCATGAAGCGAAAGATTGCCATTGTTCCCGCAAAGCAGGCAAAGGAAAGGCTTGCCGTTTCTGTAGTCGCATTGAGATTTTTCAATAAATAACGTGACGACCAGTCCACAACAGCACATTCCGGGATCATGGCGAGCAGGGCAATAACGCCTATAAAGTAGATCGTGCATGAGCGATGTGGCTGCTTTCCTTTGATTAACCGTTTTATTTTTATCGATTTATCTTTGATGATATGTGGATATACCGACAGCGTGATCGCTAAGGAAATAGCACTAATTAAAAACAGGTGCATGAAGCCCATGTCTTGCGGAACAAACCTCACTCTTTCTACAAAGCATCCAACTTAGCGCTGAACCGGTCTCTGTAACAAATGACATGACTACGCTATTGGCATTGGTTGCCGGGGGGATCGGAGTCGCCTTTTTACCCACAAGTGTCCGGCATTTTTTGCCTGCCGAAGCGAGACTATTGATGCTCGCTGAAAAACAAATTCGCTGGAACATTGGTGTGGCATGGAACCCCAAAATTAAAAACCATCGGCGGGACGATTTCTTGCGCCTGGCGGTGGCCGGAGAGGCCGATATCGTCATGTAGCCGTTATACGCCCTGACGAGAAGGTAACGGCCACGCATTGATGCCTGACGTGTAAACCGCTTTGGGTATAAATGAAATAGGATTTCAGTACTATGCTTAAGCAATAGCGACGGGAAATGGTTATAAGAACAGCAGTGACAGGGCTTTTTGCTTAAAAAATCGAGGGTTAAAGTTGAAAGAGCGTGAGTAACTCGCTCATACTCTATACTCGCAGAGTTACCCGGCGTAGCATGGCATAACGCTTGGGCTGTTAATGAAAAAGGAAAACGTCGTGGCAGAAGAAACTATATTCAGCAAAATTATCCGTCGTGAAATTCCGTCGGATATCGTGTACCAGGATGAACTGGTCACCGCGTTTCGTGATATTTCCCCTCAGGCACCTACGCACATTCTCATCATTCCTAACGTATTGATCCCAACCGTCAACGATGTGACGGCGGAACACGAGCAGGCGTTGGGTCGCATGATTACCGTTGCGGCAAAAATCGCCGAGCAGGAAGGCATTGCTGCGGATGGGTACCGTTTAATCATGAATACCAATCGTCATGGTGGTCAGGAGGTGTATCACATTCATATGCACCTGCTGGGTGGCCGGGCGCTTGGTCCAATGCTTGCGCATAAAGGTCTGTAAGCATGACCAGAGGATGCATTGCACTTTCACTGAGCTTGCTGCTACTGGCTGGCTGTCGAACACATCCTGAAATTCCGGTTAGTGATGAACAATCACTGGTGATGGAATCAACGATTCTTGCGGCGGGCATTACAGCGGAACAGCCGACGTTAACCACGTCTGATATTCAGGCCTCAGCATCCTCTCGACTTTATAACGAAAGACAAGAGCCCGTTACCGTTCATTACCGGTTTTACTGGTATGACACCAGAGGACTGGAAATGCATCCTCTGGAAGCGCCGCGTAGCGTGACTATCCCGGCTCATTCGTCGGTGACGCTGTACGGCAGCGCCAATTATCTGGGGGCGCACAAGGTTA
Source organism: Citrobacter sp. Cu096 (assembly GCF_030332285.1). NCBI lineage: Bacteria > Pseudomonadati > Pseudomonadota > Gammaproteobacteria > Enterobacterales > Enterobacteriaceae > Citrobacter > Citrobacter sp. Cu096. The sequence goes on along the minus strand of NZ_JAOWID010000030.1, from coordinate 1,592,052 downwards.
GACTTTATCTTTATTTGTAAGGGGGGAATCTTGAAGATAAAAATGAATCGCTACGCACTGATTGCCGCGCTGGCGATGTTTCTCTCTGGTTGTGTGGCGCAACGTGAACCCGCACCGGTAGAGGAAGTGAAGCCGGTGCCGGAACAACCCACGCAGCCGCAACAGCCGGTACCGGTTGTACCAACGGTTCCCACCATTCCACAGCAGCCGGGGCCGATTGAGCACGAGGACCAGACGGCGCAGCCGACGCCACGTCAGCGTCATTATGACTGGAACGGGGCTATGCAGCCGATGGTCGGCAAAATGCTGCAGGCTGAGGGCGTCAAAGCGGGGGGCGTTCTGCTGGTTGATAGCGTCAATAACCGCACCAACGGCTCGTTGAATGGAGGGGAAGCCACCGAGACTTTGCGCAGCGCGCTGGCGAATAACGGCAAGTTTACTCTGGTTTCCGCCCAGCAGTTGGCCGTCGCCAAACAGCAGCTAGGTTTGTCGCCGAACGACAGTCTGGGTACGCGCAGCAAAGCGATTGGTATCGCCCGTAACGTTGGCGCACAATATGTGCTCTATTCCAGCGCATCAGGCAACGTCAATTCGCCTGCGCTGCAAATGCAATTAATGCTGGTACAAACTGGCGAAATTATCTGGTCAGGTAAAGGTGCCGTTCAGCAACAATAACCGACTGAAGCGCGACGAAGTGTTGTCGCGCTATTTCCCGCAGTATCATCCCGTCGCAGGTAGTCAGAGCGGCCTGAGCGGCGGGAGCTGCATCATCGAACATCATACCCACCGCTTAGTATTGCGTTGTCATCACGATCCTGACGCGCCGGAATCGCATTTCTTACGCCACTATCATGCGTTAAAGCACCTGCCAGAAAGCCTTGCGCCGCGCCCTCGCTTTTATACGCGCGGGTGGATGGCCGTGGATTTTTTTCACGGTCAGGTAGAATCCAGATTACCGGACGCCGACGAACTCGCTGGCTTATTGTATCATCTGCACCAGCAGCCCCGATTCGGCTGGCGAATCAGCCTGCTGCCGCTACTCGAACGATACTGGCAGTGTGGGGATCCGGCGCGTCGTACGCCATGTTGGTTACGCGCGCTTAAGCTGCTAAGGAAAAGCGGTGAGCCTCGACCTTTGCGCCTGGGGCCGCTGCATATGGATGTCCACGGCAACAACATCGTACGTACAGACTCAGGGCTGCGGTTGATTGACTGGGAATATGCCGGCGACGGTGATCTCGCGCTGGAGCTGGCGGCGGTTTGGGTCAGCGACGAGTCCCAGCATCAACGGCTGGTTAGCGCCTACGCCCAACGAGCGCACATTGAGCCAGACGTGCTCTGGCGACAGGTCAGGCGATGGCAACCCTGGATAATGATGCTGAAGGCGGGGTGGTTTGAGTATCGCTGGCAACAAACCGGCGATCGACAATTTATCAGGCTGGCCGATGAAACCTGGCGGCAGCTAACAATGAAAGGATAAGGAGAGCAGTGTGGGCCCAGTAATGTTGGATGTCGAAGGGTATGAGCTGGACGCTGAAGAACGTGAGATTCTGGCGCATCCGCTGGTAGGTGGGTTGATCCTCTTTACCCGAAATTATCATGACCCGGAACAGTTGCGGGAATTAGTGCGCCAGATCCGCGAGGCATCGCGTAATCATCTGGTGGTGGCGGTAGATCAGGAAGGCGGCAGGGTGCAGCGTTTTCGCGAGGGTTTTACGCGTCTGCCTGCGGCCCAATCGTTTGCAGCGCTGCACGGTCTGGAAGAGGGTGGCAAACTGGCTGAAGACGCCGGATGGTTAATGGCCAGCGAAATGATCGCAATGGACATTGATATCAGCTTTGCACCGGTGCTGGATGTGGGGCATATCAGCGCAGCAATCGGCGAGCGCTCTTACCATGCCGATCCGCTAAAAGCGCTGGCTATAGCAACCCGCTTTATTGACGGTATGCATGGCGCTGGCATGAAAACGACTGGTAAACATTTCCCCGGACATGGGGCGGTGACGGCGGATTCACACAAAGAAACCCCAACCGATCCACGCTCGGAAGCCGAAATTCGGGCGAAAGATATGTCCGTGTTCAGGACGTTGATTACCGAAAACAAACTCGACGCCATTATGCCTGCACACGTCATCTACAGTGATGTAGACCCGCGCCCGGCGAGTGGCTCGCCACACTGGTTGAAAACGGTGCTGCGTCAGGAGCTGGGTTTCGACGGCGTTATTTTCTCTGACGATCTGTCGATGGAAGGTGCGGCGATTATGGGAAGCTATGCGGAACGCGGCCAGGCATCGCTGGATGCAGGTTGCGATATGATCCTGGTCTGCAATAATCGTAAAGGAGCGGCCAGTGTGTTAGATAATCTGTCGCCGATCAATGCAGAACGTGTTACACGTTTGTATCATAAAGGTTCATTTTCACGTCAGGAACTGATGGACTCGACACGCTGGAAGACGGTAAGCGCCCAGCTCAACCAGCTTCATGAGCGCTGGCAGGAAGAGAAAGCAGGTCATTAACGCACGTTTGGCGAGGATGCGATGATTATCTATTTACACGGTTTTGACTCTAACAGTCCAGGCAACCACGAAAAGGTGCTGCAGCTGCAGTTCATCGACCCGGACGTCAGGCTGATTAGCTACAGCACGCGGCATCCTAAACATGATATGCAGCATCTGCTTAAAGAAGTGGACAAAATGCTGCAGCTTAATGTCGACGACCGACCGCTGATTTGTGGCGTGGGGCTCGGAGGATTTTGGGCTGAAAGAATTGGTTTTCTGTGTGATATTCGCCAGGTTGTGTTTAATCCCAATCTGTTCCCGTATGAGAACATGGAGGGAAAAATCGACCGGCCTGAAGAATATGCCGATATCGCGACAAAATGCGTGACCAATTTCCGCGAAAAAAATCGCGATCGCTGTCTGGTTATCTTGTCCCGTCATGATGAAGCACTTAATAGTCAGCGTTCGTCAGAAGAACTGCACCACTTTTATGAGATTGTCTGGGACGAAGAGCAGACGCATAAGTTTAAGAATATCTCCCCGCACTTGCAGCGTATCAAAGCGTTCAAAACGTTGGGTTAACCTTCAATGAGCGTGTAAAAAACCAGCCTCCGGGCTGGTTTTTTTGTTCTTAAAGTTCGGGTTGTCTATCTTTTCAGCATCAAAACTTGATACACATCAATTTTGGTATGACCAATGCACCGTTCGTGTTATTCTCACTCTCGAAGAACATTTTCATTATCGTAACTTGTTGTTAATTAAAGGCTATGACAATAACTTTTAATTAACAATTGGTTAATAAATTTGAGGGGGTCACGTTGACTACACCATTGAAAAGGATCGTGATTGTCGGCGGCGGTGCTGGCGGACTGGAAATGGCGACGCAGCTGGGTAAAAAGCTGGGCCGCAAGAAAAAGGCCAAAATTACGCTGGTGGACAGAAACCACAGCCATTTATGGAAACCGTTACTGCATGAAGTCGCGACAGGTTCGCTGGATGAAGGTGTGGATGCGCTGAGCTATCTGGCGCATGCCCGCAACCACGGGTTCCAGTTCCAGTTGGGCTCGGTGGTGGATATCGATCGTGAAGCGAAAACCATTACTCTCGCCGAGCTGCGCGATGAGAAGGGCGATCTGCTGGTTCCTGAGCGTAAAGTACCGTATGACACGCTGGTGATGGCGTTGGGTAGTACCTCTAACGATTTCAACACGCCGGGCGTCAAAGAAAATTGCATTTTCCTGGATAACCCGCATCAGGCGCGTCGTTTCCACCAGGAAATGCTGAATCTGTTCCTCAAGTATTCCGCGAATCTGGGCGCTAACGGCAAAGTGAATATTGCTATCGTCGGCGGTGGTGCGACGGGGGTTGAACTCTCCGCCGAGCTGCATAATGCGGTAAAACAACTGCACAGCTATGGTTACAAAGGGCTGACCAACGAAGCACTGAACGTGACGCTGGTAGAAGCTGGTGAACGTATTCTGCCTGCGTTGCCGCCGCGTATTTCCAGCGCTGCGCACAATGAGTTGACCAAACTGGGCGTACGCGTCCTGACCCAGACGATGGTAACCAGTGCAGATGAAGGCGGACTGCATACCAAAGATGGCGAATACATTAAAGCCGATCTGATGGTGTGGGCGGCGGGGATCAAAGCGCCAGACTTTATGAAAGACATTGGCGGACTTGAAACGAACCGTATCAATCAGCTGGTGGTTGAGCCAACTCTGCAGAGCACGCGCGATCCCGACGTCTACGCGATTGGCGACTGTGCTTCCTGCGCTCGCCCGGAAGGGGGCTTTGTACCGCCGCGCGCTCAGGCTGCGCACCAGATGGCAAGCTGCGCAATGAACAACATTCTGGCGCAGATGAACGGTAAGCCGCTGAAAGCGTATCAGTATAAAGATCACGGCTCTCTGGTTTCGCTCTCTAACTTCTCTACCGTGGGCAGTTTGATGGGCAACCTGACCCGTGGGTCGATGATGGTGGAAGGGCGTATTGCGCGCTTTGTGTACATCTCACTGTACCGTATGCATCAGATTGCTCTACACGGTTACTTCAAAACCGGTCTGATGATGCTGGTCGGCAGTATTAACCGGGTGATTCGCCCGCGTCTGAAACTGCATTAATCTTGATCTATGGCGTCGGTTGATTTTACTCATCCGGCGCCTTCCTTCAGAGTTCTCCGAATCATTCTGCATTCGCTTCTCCTTGCGCTATTTTCATCCGTAATCTGATTGGCATTCCTTACCTTCTGTTGCAAAGTTGTTACTAATAGCAAAAAAGGAGGAAGTCCCGTGAATAAATCAATGTTGGCGGGTATAGGGATTGGCGTAGCTGCTGCGCTGGGTGTTGCAGCGGTGGCCAGTCTTAACGTTTTCGAGCGTGGCCCACAATACGCACAAGTTGTCTCTGCAACGCCAATTAAAGAGTCGGTAAAAACACCACGCCAGGAGTGCCGGAACGTGACGGTCACGCACCGTAAGCCGGTACAAGATGAAAACCGTATCGCGGGTTCCGTGCTCGGTGCCGTGGCGGGGGGCGTTATTGGTCACCAGTTTGGCGGCGGACGTGGTAAAGATATTGCCACCGTGGCCGGTGCCTTAGGCGGCGGTTATGCTGGTAACCAGATCCAGGGTTCGATGCAGGAAAATGATACTTACACCACGACGCAGCAGCGTTGTAAAACGGTGTATGACAAATCAGAAAAAATGCTGGGCTACGATGTGACGTACAAAATTGGCGATCAGCAAGGGAAAATCCGTATGGATAAGGATCCTGGCGCGCAAATTCCGTTGGATAACAACGGACAGCTGGTACTGAATAACAAAGCGTAAAATAGCATTATCCTGAACATTAGCCCCCCATTCGCTCAGGCTGGGGGGCTTTTTTTATCAGAAGGTTAAAGCGTAGTTCAGCCCAAAGGTGCGGCCCCGACCCTTGTATTCATACAGTGACGTGCTGCCGTAGGTCGGGCTATATAACAGTGGCGCACGTTGTCCCCACAGCGTGGTGTACTCTTCATTCAGCAGGTTTTCCACGCTAAAGGTCAATTTACCCAACGGGAGTTGATAGCTGCCGATAAAGTCCATGGTGTTATAGCCATCCAGCTTGTTGCCGCTGGCGTCGGTCAGATCAAATGCTTGCTGGCTCTGTACGCGCAATGACCACGGTTCAGGCGCCCAGCCGACCCAGGCGGTTGCTTTCGACGGTGAGGCCAGAGTGACATCCCATTTCCGCCATTTCCCGTTTTGCTTCACTTCTGATTTTATGATGTTGAAGTTGCCGCCCAGGCTCCAGTTCGTATCCGCAATGAAATAATCCACTGCACCTTCAAGGCCATAAATACGCCGATCGTCGGGCTGAACGTTGATGGTCATATCGCTACGGTTGATAACGATTGATTTATCCGAAGTCGAATAGTAAGCGGCCAACTGCGTGCGCAGGCTATCGCCGGTGTAGCGCCATCCCAGTTCGTACGAGTTGACTTTAATCCCTTCCAGGCGTGAATCCGCCACATTGACGCTGCGCTGGAGCCGGTAATGATCGCCCACCAGGGAATAAGTACCGTTGCCATAATATTTACCCGGGTCTGGCAGCTCGACACCCTGAGAGAAGTTAAACCACGTCTGCTGGCGGTCGGTCAGGTGGGCGAGGATACCGGCGTTAAACAGGAAATTATCGTAATCGGTTTTACCGCCAGGAATGGTGTCGGCGGAGTTCGCCAGTCCGGTCGCAATTCCCTGCTGTTGGGCATAGCCGACGAAATCATCAACTCTGTTTTCTGTCCATTGATAGCGCACCCCTCCGCTGAGGGTAAAGATGTCGTTAATGTCATAGCTGTTTTGCAGGAAAGGTGCGAAGTTGGTGATGCTGTAACCCGGGTAACGCCCGGTGGTATACGCGGTTCGGTTGTCCATACCGCCGGAGGGCAGGGACCAGGCCAGATCGAAGAATTTCTGATTGGAATCGAAGGTTTCGTGATCGGCATCGACACCCCACGTCAGTTCCCAATTGTCCATCAACTGGCTGTTGAGGGTAATTTTGGCGCCAAACTGGTCGGTGTCTTGCTGTGATGCGGAGAAACTGGTGACCTTGCCTTTGCTTAGCGTTGGGAACGGATAAAATTTCAACGATTCGTCGCGGTAATAGATTTGGCTGATCAGGTTCTGGCCGAAGAAATCCGCATCAGAATATTGCAGGCTGATCAGATGACGCTCGGTGCCGGGTATACGATCAGAGTTCAGCCCGCTGCTGGTATAAGCTTTACCGTTTCCCGTCACGGCGGACATGTTCTCACCAAGATCCAGCCCGTAATCGTCATCCCCCTGGCTTTTATAATACTGCGTAACCAGTTGCAACTGTCGGTTGTCGTCAAGTTCAATCGTCCCGGTACCCATTACGTCCAGACGATCGGAGTGCTGCAGGCCAGTTTGGGTGTTATCCAGCATTAAGGCATCGTGGTTACCGTCATACCAGCCGCCAAACCGTTGATACGCAACGGACATGCGCCCGGCAGCGCGATCGGTTCCTCCGCTCACTGCCACAGCAACGCGTTCATCATGATCGTTGCTGTTATTGAAACCGCTTTTACCCCCCAGTTCGAGTTCGACTTCACGCTCCGGCTGGCCTTTTTTAGTAACGATGTTGATTAATCCGCCGGTACTGCCGCCGCCATAAAGTGAAGTGGCGCCTGAGATGACTTCTATGTGAGCAATGTTAAACGGGTCAATGGAGTCAAGCTGGCGACTGTCGGTGCGCGAGGAGTTCAGACGGACGCCGTCAACCAGCACGACGATGGCGCGACCGCGCATATTCATGCCGTAGTTGGTGCGTCCCTGGCTGCTGACATCGATTCCCGGGATTAACTGAGCCAGAACATCCTTAAACTCTTTCCCACCCTGAACCTGTTGTTCAATCTCGCTTCCTTCGATAACCCAGGTCGTTTGCGCCATTTCTGCCACGGTGCGTTGGCTCCGGTTGGCGCTGACGATGAGATTATCTTCTTCAGCCGCAATAGCCGGGAGAGTTAAAGACAACAGGATAGGATTGAGCACCCAGAGACGCTTATGCATTTGTGTTCCTTTTAAAAAATTCGGTCTGTTTGTGTTATGGCGGTAAAGAAACCGATGGTTACATCGTGTAACGGGTGTTAAAACAAATGCGAATATTGCTGATAATGATTGCTGTTATCAATACATTTTACAAAAAATAATCGGATAAGATAATGAAAACAGTGAAGAATGTGTGGGTAATGTGCGCGAATTTAAGCGGGAGCCTTATCAGCTCCCGATGGTGTCAGTACAGCGGGGGAAACAGCGGAAATACGTTAAGCTTTGATGAGTTCGGGCCACAGTCGCAGGGTTGTACGAGCGATCTGCATCAGCTTTTCAAACGTTGCACCTTCGCGGGCGCTGATCGACATACCCTGTAAAATACAGTTCAGGTATTCAGCCAGTTTTTGCACGTCACAGTAGGCGGGGATTTCACCTCGTTGCTGACGCTGATGAAGAAACTGAGTAAGCGTCTGTTCCTGCATTGCATGGCGAGACTTCACCGTACGCGCAATATCACGGGAAGAGGCTGCCAGTGTCGCAGAGGTGTTAATCATGAAACATCCCGCCGGGGTGTCCTTGCTGGTAAAGCAGGTTGCTATTGCGGTGAAATAGTCTTCCAGCGCGGACTCAAGGCTTTTTTCTTCACAAAACAGCTGGGCCTCGTGTTTCGCTGCGAAGCGCGTGATGTAGCGGTCCAGTACGGCACGAAACAACCCTTCTTTGTTGGTGAACTCTGCATACAGCGTGGGCGCTTTTGCGCCTGTTGCTTCTACGAGATCGGCGAGCGATGTTGCCTCATATCCGTGTTGCCAGAAGAGTGTCATGGCCTTATCAAGCGCGGCTTCCCTGTCGAACACTTTTGGTCGGCCACGGCTTTTTTTAGCACAACCTGTCGTTTCAGTTGTCATGGTGCCGCTGTACCTTTGTTGAGTTTATTGAATAACCATTATAAAAATATTCGACTGCACACTCCAGCGGATTAATGATAAAAAAATTTATGGCTATTAGTATGAAAAATAGAGATTTTATATTTTATATAACGATCATTATAAAAATTTGTTGACGTGTGACCCGGATCACATCTATGATTTAACTATCGATCGTTAAGTTAATCTTTTCGACACACATTCATCTGCTAAAGGTCACTATCATGAAAAACGTAAAAACTCTGTTCGTTGCTGCTGTTCTTAGCTCATTGTCATTTGCAAGCTTTGCCGCTGTTGAAGTTCAGGCCACACCTGCGGGTCAACAGAAAGTCGGTACTATTTCTGCGAATGCGGGCACTAACTTAGGTTCTCTGGAAGATCAGCTGGCGCAAAAAGCGGATGAGATGGGGGCCAAGTCTTTCCGTATTACTTCCGTTACCGGTCCTAACACTCTTCACGGGACTGCGGTTATCTACAAATAAGTTTTAACCCTTCGCAATGCCACTGCGAGTTAAATAAAAAACCCCGCGGAATAAAATCCGGCGGGGTTTGTTTATATGTGGAGTTTACAGCGGTTGTTCAGCGACGTCTTGATGACGGGTTACATCAACCGGCATGCCTGAGCGAATTTCCATCGCATGCTCCATGACTGTGCTATCCGTCTGCGCTGCATTTTTAAACGTCTGCATTGATTTGTTCAATACGATCGGCAGCAACTGCGGGTCGTCATTGATTTTTTCTGACAGCGGCTGATGAACTTCAACCAGTCTCACGCCGTTAGGTTCAACAGATGCTTTGATCGGCGTATTGATAATATTGACCTTGGTTCCGGGCGTTACTTGACGGAACAGGGTTTCGATATCTCCATCGCGCAGACGAATACAACCAGAACTGACACGCATTCCTATGCCAAAATCAGCATTGGTTCCGTGCAGCAGGTACACGCCGCCGTAAGCCGCTAAGCGAATGGCATGATGACCCATCGGGTTATCCGGCCCGGCAGGTACTACGGCAGGAAGGTCGATCCCGTTCGCTTTATATCGTGCGCGGATATTTGCCGTGGGTGTCCAGGTGGGGTTGGCGCGTTTATCAGAAATAGTTGTCACCATTGTCGGAGTTAGCGTGTCACCGCCTAACTGGCCAATACCAATAGGATAGACGGTCACCGAATTTGTACCCGGCTGGTAATAATACAGACGCAGTTCGGCGAGGTTGATGACAATGCCTTCGCGCGGCGCGTCTGGCAGCAGGGTTTGCAATGGGATAGTCAAAACGCTGCCCGGACGGGGGACATACGGATCAACGCCGGGGTTGGCCTGCAATAGCGCTAAAAAGCCGACATTATATTTTTTAGCAATCGCTTCCAGAGAGCCACCATTGTCTTCAACAACGTGAACAGCATTCTGACCTACCACGCGGCTTCCCGGTGGAGGTAGCGGCCAGGTATTGGCCTGAACCGGAAGTGCTAACGTGAAGGTCGCTGCCAGCGTAAAAAACGCTAACCAGCGTGAGAGTCGTTTATTGTTTAACATCACCATAAATCCATTGTTTTTACGTGGTTTTTATTATGTAAAAGTAAACAGGAATTATGGCGGCTTACTGTGTCGGGAAGTGCAGGGAAGTGCAAAGAGTTTGTAAATTCATCAGGCCGGGTGAGTGGTCTGCTCACCCGGCCTGATGCTAGGCTACGGCGTTCTCTTCAAGCTGGCGCATAAACTGGCGGACCCAGTCGATTCGCGTTTTACGCTCACCCAACTCCTGCATGAATTTCAGGCGGGTTGGACCATCCAGACGGAAATGCTGCGGCTGCTTTTGCAGTAAACCAATCAGCCAGACCGGGTTGACGTGATTTTTCTCGGCAAATTCAATCGTACCGCCTTTTTCATTGCTTTCGAGCTTTCTAATCCCCAGTTTCTGCGCCTGTTGACGTAAACGGGCGATATCCAGCAACGTACGAGCCGGATCGGGAAGCAGACCAAAACGGTCTATCAGCTCGACTTTAATTTCTTCCAGCTCGGTTTCACCTTTCGCACTGGCAATGCGCTTGTAGAACGACAGTCGCGTGTTGACATCCGGGATATAGTCATCCGGAAGGAGTGACGGCATACGCAGTTCAACTTCGGTTTGTTGGCTGGTGAGATCTTCCAGCGAAGGTTCTCGCCCTTCTTTGAGCGCATCGACGGCGTTCTCCAGCAGCTCCATATACAGCGAGAAGCCGATGCTTTCCATAGAACCGCTTTGATCTTCGCCCAGTAGTTCCCCGGCGCCTCGAATTTCGAGGTCGTGGGTCGCCAGCGCAAAGCCTGCACCCAAATCTTCCAGCGAGGCGATGGCTTCCAGGCGCTTTTGCGCATCGGTGGTCATCGCTTTTGGATGCGGCGTCAGTAGCCAGGCGTAGGCCTGATGGTGTGAGCGTCCCACACGACCGCGCAGCTGGTGTAATTGCGCCAAACCGAAGTGGTCAGCACGTTCAATGATGATGGTGTTCGCGGTGGGAATGTCGATCCCGGTTTCGATAATGGTGGTACACACCAGGACGTTAAAACGCTGATGATGGAAATCGTTCATCACGCGTTCCAACTCGCGCTCGCGCATTTGCCCGTGGCCGATGCCAATACGTGCTTCCGGTACCAGTTCCGCTAATCTGTCGGCGGTTTTCTGGATATTTTCGACGTCGTTAAACAGGTAATAAACTTGTCCCCCACGCAGAACTTCACGCAGGATCGCCTCACGTACCACCAGGCTGTCGTATTCGCGTACGAAGGTTTTGACCGCCAGACGCCGGGCGGGCGGCGTGGCGATGATCGACAGATCGCGCATGCCGCTCATTGCCATATTGAGCGTGCGTGGAATTGGCGTTGCCGTCAGAGTCAGAATATCGACGTCCGCGCGCATGGCTTTGATGCGTTCTTTGTGGCGCACGCCGAAACGGTGCTCTTCATCGACGATCAGCAGCCCCAAATCTTTTAGCTTCACATCCGCTTGCAGCAGTTTGTGAGTGCCAATGAGAATATCGATTTTACCTTCGGCAACCTGCTCCAGGATCTGCGCTTGCTCTTTGGCACTACGGAAACGGGACAGCATTTCAATGCGTACCGGCCAGTTGGCAAAACGATCGCGGAAGTTGTCGAAGTGCTGCTGGGCGAGCAGGGTGGTCGGCACCAGCACGGCAACCTGTTTGTGGTTCTCTACGGCGAGGAAGGCGGCGCGCATCGCGACTTCGGTTTTACCGAAGCCGACGTCGCCACACACCAGGCGGTCCATGGCCAGCGGCTGACACATATCGCTGAGTACCGCGTTGATCGCCTGTGCCTGGTCGGGCGTGGTTTCAAACGGGAAGCTGTCGCAAAACAGCTGGTACTGCTCACGGTCATACTTAAAGGCAAAACCTTCTTTCGCCGCGCGCTGAGCGTAAATATCCAGCAGCTCTGCTGCAACATCGCGGACCTTCTCGGCGGCTTTCTGGCGCGCGCGTGACCAGGCATCGCCGCCAAGTTTATGCAGCGGCGCATTCTCTTCCGCGCCACCGGCGTAGCGGCTGATCAGATGCAGCGATGACACCGGCACATACAGTTTGGCGTCGTTGGCGTAGGTGAGCATCAGGTATTCACCAGTGATGCCGCCAGCTTCCAGCGTGGTCATCCCGGCATAGCGACCAACGCCGTGCTCCAGATGCACCACTGGCTGACCGGGATGCAGCTCCGCGAGGTTACGAATTAACGTATCCGGGTTGATAGTGCGACGAGAATCCTGACGGCGGCGCGCCACGCGTTCGCCAAGCAGATCGCTTTCACAAATCAGTGCCAGATTACGTTTGCTATCGATGAAGCCATGCTCGGCGGCGCCAATCATCAGATAACGACCGTTGTCTGCGGCTTCATCGAGACGCAATATCCGCTTCGGCGCGACCTTGATGCGGGCGAGCAGTTCGCCAAGCGCTTCCCGGCGTCCTTCACTTTCCACCGAGAAAATTACCGGACCGATAAAACCCTCAAGGAATTTACGTAACGCATCTAGCGGCGATTTTTGCTGCGCCTGCACGGCGATATCCGGCAGCTTCTGGAACCCAAGGTTGGTATTCGCAGCTTTGTTCGCCAGACTCTCGGTTTTTAGCTGAACGCGCGGCCAGCGTTTCAGTTCAGTAAACAGCTCATCGACCCGCAGCCACAGCGATTCCGGTGGCAGAAGCGGGCGCATTGGATCTACGCCTCGATTCTCAAAACGTGACAGGGTATCGGCCTGGAAGCGTTCTGCGCTGGTCTCGATATCGCCGGTATTGACCAATAACGTATTGGCGGGAAAGTAACTGAACAGCGACGGCAGCGACTCGCTGAAAAACAGCGGCTGCCAGTATTCAATACCCGCAGGCAACGTGCCTTTGCTGACCTGCTGATAAATATGTTCGGCGTCGCGTTTCACCTCAAAGGTGTCACGCCACTGGCTACGGAACAACTCGATGGCCGTTTTGTCGGTCGGAAATTCGTGCGCGGGCAGCAAATTAATGGCGTCGACTTCTTCCAGCGTGCGCTGGGTGTCAGTATCAAACAGGCGCAGGCTGTCGATTTCATCATCAAAGAAATCGAGGCGATAAGGTAACTCGCTGCCCATCGGAAACAGATCCAACAATGCGCCACGTGTGGCATATTCACCGTGTTCCATGACCTGATCAACATGACGATAGCCTGCGCTGTCTAACTGTTCGCGCAGGGCGTCGCGCGATAGACGCTGACCTTTTTTCATCACCAGCGCATGGCCGTGCAGATAGCTGTGCGGACAGACACGTTGCATCAGTGTATTGACCGGAACGATCAATACGCCGCGCTGCATGGCAGGCAGTTGATATAGCGTGGACAGGCGTGAAGAGATAATCTCCTGATGGGGAGAAAAGCTGTCGTAGGGCAGCGTTTCCCAGTCGGCCAGGTTCATCACCATCTGGTCGGTAAACTGACGAATTTCGTCATGCAAACGTAACGCATTTTGCATATCCGGTGCAATCAGCACCACTGGCCCCGCGTGATGTTCAGCGATTTCTGCGACCAGCGTTGCGCAGGCGGCGCCGGTGAGTTCACCCAACTGGCGCTGATCGCCTGCTTTCGCTGGGAGCGTGTAACGATGTTGTTCAGGCATTCGGTTGTCAGGATCTCGTATATATACATCTGATAAGCAATGTCCTTTATTATCCGTGATCGTTTCTCATAAGCAAATTGATTCGCCCCCAAAGGGGGGCAAAAAACGCGTTGAGGTTAGCGCGAGGCGGTCGATAAAGAAGGCGGGGAAAAGAGCAGATCGGCCACGGTTTTTTGCGAAATTTTACGCACCAGCAGGCCAAGCAGGGTGCACAGCAGAAGGCAAGCGAACGGATACACCAGAAGCAGGGCCAGCTCCGCATATGCAGGCCAGATAGCATGATTAATTTTGGGTATTAACGTTAAGCTGAACAGCTCAACCAGAATACGGTGAGTGGTGTAAATGGCGATGGTATTGGCACCAATCACGCTTAACGGACTGGACGTGCGCATACCAAAGCGGAGCTCAAATTGATAAAACAGCTTCATGATCAGCACAATGGAAAGAAGAGAAAGCAATAGTGAGACATTTGCCAGCCACGCGACGGCGGCGACGATTGTGCTAACCAGAAAAAACACAGCATGGCGGCGCAAGGGAACCTCTTTGATCCATTCCATCAGCGTTGCGCCAAACCATGCGCCGAGGCTGTAGTATGGCAGATTACGCATCACGCTGTTCATTCCCCACCACGGCGTCGGGACAAAATTGATCGCCACGCTCAGCGCCACAAATAGCGCTAATAGCGGCATCGCCCAGCGGCTGAAAATCTTACACAGAACAAAATAAACAATCAGCGCGTACAGATACCACAAGCTGGTGCTGGCGGTGAGCATCCCGTGGGCAAAGCCACCGAGTGAACCGGCATAGGCGGCATTGGCGGTATGGCTCAGGTCGCGCTGCGGGGCCAGCCAGTTATTGAGCGCGACTAACGCCAGCCATTGCGCCACTCCCCAGAGCACCAACACCCAGGCGATGTTCCAGATCCGTTTATCCAGGCAGGTTGTCCACGGGACGCTATTGATATAGCGACGGATCAGATACCCCGATATAAAGAAAAACACCGGCATGCGAAACGGCGCCAGGTACAAGTTCAGGTAAACCCAGCATTTGCTCAGCATCTCTGAAAGCGGATATTGAAAGGAGGTGAGGTGCGGGTAAAACGTGATCACCGAGTGATATATTACCACCAGACAAATACATAACCCTTTGATCTGATTAATCCATAGTTCTTTTTTAATCATCGAGACGGCGTATCCATATTGATTGCTATAGCCTGCCATCCTGCGCAACTCGCGGTGGGCTGTAATGCGTAACTGTCTGCATTTTGTTTTTTTAAGATAAAGATCAGGGGGCTGGACTTAAGGAAAGAGGGACAACTTTAGCGGATTGATTTATTTATACTTTTAGGACAAGTGCTGACGAACACTTACGGTTCAGTCATTTACCCATTCCGCTTTCGCTTATATACTCGTGACTTTGCTAACAGCAACCAGACGGATTTCATGTACCAACCTGTCGCTCTATTCATCGGCCTGCGTTATATGCGTGGGCGTGCAGCAGATCGCTTCGGTCGCTTCGTTTCCTGGCTCTCCACCATTGGCATTACTCTCGGGGTAATGGCGTTGGTCACGGTGTTGTCGGTGATGAACGGTTTCGAGCGCGAGTTGCAAAATAATATCCTTGGTCTGATGCCTCAGGCCGTTCTCTCGTCTGAACAGGGTTCCCTGAACCCACAGCAACTGCCGGAAAAAGCGGTGGTGTTGAACGGCGTCAACCGCGTCGCACCGATAACTACAGGGGATGTGGTGCTGCAAAGTGCGCGTAGCGTGGCGGTCGGCGTGATGCTGGGTATCGATCCAGCGCAAAAAGATCCACTCACGCCGTATCTGGTCAATGTGAAGCAAACAGATCTGCAGCCGGGTAAGTATAATGTCATCCTTGGTGAGCAGCTTGCCGGACAGTTGGGCGTCAATCGCGGCGATCAAATTCGCGTAATGGTGCCCTCAGCCAGCCAGTTTACCCCGATGGGACGTCTGCCGAGTCAGCGTCTGTTTACGGTGATTGGCACCTTTGCTGCCAACAGTGAAGTTGACGGCTACCAGATGCTGACCAACATTCAGGATGCGTCCCGCCTGATGCGCTACCCGGTAGGTAATATCACCGGCTGGCGTTTGTGGCTGAATGAACCGCTAAAAGTTGACACGCTGAGCCAGCAAACGCTGCCACAAGGTACCAAATGGCAGGACTGGCGCGAGCGCAAAGGGGAATTGTTCCAGGCCGTGCGCATGGAGAAAAACATGATGGGGCTGCTGCTTAGCCTGATCGTGGCGGTGGCAGCTTTTAATATTATTACCTCGTTGGGTCTGATGGTAATGGAGAAGCAAGGGGAAGTGGCGATTCTACAAACGCAGGGGCTAACGCCGCGGCAAATCATGATGGTGTTTATGGTGCAGGGGGCCAGTGCCGGGATTATCGGCGCGCTGCTGGGCGCGGTGCTGGGCGCATTGCTCGCCAGCCAACTGAACAACCTGATGCCAATTATCGGCGTGCTGCTGGATGGCGCTGCGTTGCCGGTGGCCATCGAGCCGCTGCAGGTTATCGTCATTGCGCTGGTGGCGATGGCCATCGCGCTGCTGTCTACGCTTTACCCTTCCTGGCGCGCTGCCGCCACTCAACCCGCTGAGGCTTTACGTTATGAATAAGATCCTGTTGCAATGCGACAAACTCTGCAAACGCTATCAGGAAGGCACTGTGCAAACCGATGTCCTGCACGATGTCAGTTTTAGCGTCGGCGAAGGCGAGATGATGGCAATTGTCGGCAGCTCCGGCTCCGGGAAGAGTACATTGCTGCATCTGCTGGGCGGGCTGGATACGCCGACTTCCGGCGACGTGATTTTTAGCGGCCAGCCGATGAGCAAGCTCTCGTCGGCGGCGAAAGCGGAACTGCGCAATCAGAAGTTGGGCTTTATTTATCAGTTTCACCATCTGTTGCCGGATTTCACCGCGCTGGAGAACGTGGCAATGCCGCTGCTGATAGGCAAGAAAAAACCGGCTGAAATTACCGAGCGCGCACGGGATATGCTAAAAGCTGTGGGGCTGGATCATCGCGCCAGTCATCGCCCGTCTGAACTATCTGGCGGAGAACGCCAGCGCGTGGCCATCGCGCGTGCGTTGGTAAATAACCCGCGCCTGGTACTGGCAGACGAGCCAACGGGTAACCTTGATGCGCGAAACGCGGACAGTATTTTCGAGCTTCTGGGTGAGCTGAATCGCTCTCAGGGCACGGCATTTCTGGTGGTGACGCACGATCTACAGTTAGCGAAGCGAATGAGCCGCCAGCTTGAAATGCGCGATGGTCGCCTGACGGCTGAACTGAGCCTGATGGGGGCTGAGTAATGGCGTCGCCTTTATCATTATTGATTGGTCTGCGCTTTAGCCGCGGTCGGCGGCGCGGCGGTATGGTGTCGCTGATTTCCGTGATTTCTACCGTCGGTATTGCGTTGGGCGTGGCGGTGTTGATCGTCGGTCTAAGCGCGATGAACGGATTTGAGCGTGAGTTGAACAACCGTATTCTGGCCGTGGTTCCGCATGGTGAGATTGAAGCCGTAAATCAGCCGTGGAACAACTGGCAGGAAGCGCTCGATAAAGTTCAGAAAGTGCCCGGCATTGTCGCTGCGGCGCCTTATATCAACTTTACCGGGCTGGTGGAGAGTGGGGCGAACCTACGCGCAGTGCAGGTGAAGGGTGTTGATCCGCAGCAGGAACAGCGCTTGAGCGCGTTGCCCTCCTTCGTGCAGAACCACGCCTGGAATAATTTCAAAGCCGGTGAGCAGCAGATAATCATTGGCAAGGGTATTGCCGATGCGCTGAAGGTGAAGCAGGGCGACTGGGTGTCAATTATGATCCCCAACGCCAGTGCGGATCATAAGTTACAGCAGCCTAAACGCGTGCGTTTACACGTCACTGGGATCCTGCAACTGAGCGGCCAACTCGATCACAGCTTTGCCATGATCCCAATGCAAGACGCGCAGCAATACCTGGATATGGGATCCAGCGTTTCCGGGATTGCGCTGAAAGTTAACGACGTGTTTAACGCCAATAAGCTGGTGCGAGACGCGGGCGAAGTGACCAATAACTATGTTTATATTAAGAGCTGGATCGGTACTTACGGCTATATGTATCGCGATATCCAGATGATTCGCGCCATTATGTATCTGGCGATGGTGCTGGTGATTGGTGTGGCCTGCTTTAATATCGTTTCCACGTTAGTGATGGCGGTAAAAGACAAAAGCGGCGATATTGCGGTATTAAGAACCCTCGGGGCAAAAGATGGGTTGATACGAGCCATTTTTGTCTGGTACGGCCTGCTGGCGGGTCTTTTCGGTAGCTTGATCGGCGTGGTTATTGGGGTAGTTGTCTCACTGCAACTGACGCCGATCATAAACGGTATCGAGGCGCTTATCGGTCATCAGTTCTTGTCCGGCGATATCTATTTCATTGACTTCCTGCCATCTGAATTACATTGGCTGGATGTGATTTACGTGCTGGTGACAGCATTAGTGCTGAGTCTTTTGGCGAGTTGGTATCCGGCGCGTCGCGCCAGCAATATTGATCCTGCGAGAGTACTTAGCGGCCAATAACAATATATACATTAAAGCATTTATGCTGCATCAAGGAGCGGTGATGTATTACGGATTTGACATCGGTGGGACTAAAATTGCGTTAGGCGTATTCGATAATCAACGTCGTTTGCAATGGGAAACGCGCGTCCCTACGCCGCGTGATAGTTATGACGCTTTCCTTGATGCGGTTTGCAATTTGGTAAAGGAAGCAGACCAACGGTTTGGCGTTAAAGGTTCGGTAGGCATCGGCATTCCTGGTATGCCGGAAACGGAAGACGGTACGCTTTATGCAGCCAACGTTCCCGCTGCCAGTGGTAAACCTTTACGTGCTGACCTCAGCGCGCGGTTGGACCGGGATGTACGCCTGGATAACGACGCTAACTGTTTTGCTCTCTCCGAAGCCTGGGATGACGAGTTTACTCAATATCCGCTGGTGATGGGATTGATCCTTGGTACGGGCGTGGGCGGCGGCCTGGTACTTAACGGGAAATCCATCACTGGACACAGCTATATTACCGGTGAGTTTGGTCATATTCGTTTGCCAGTCGATGCGCTGACGCTGATGGGTTTTGATTTCCCGCTACGCCGCTGCGGATGCGGCCAACTGGGATGCATCGAAAGCTACCTTTCCGGCGGCGGATTTGCGTGGTTGTATCAGCATTACTACCATAAACCGCTGGATGCCCGTGAAATTATCGCGCTGTGGGAGCAGGGTGATGAGCAAGCGCGTGCTCACGTTGAACGCTATCTGGATTTGCTGGCGGTGTGCCTTGGAAATATTCTGACCATCGTCGATCCTGATTTGGTGGTGATTGGCGGAGGCTTGTCGAATTTTACCGCTATCACGACGCAGCTGGCGGATCGGCTGCCACGTCATCTGCTGCCGGTCGCACGGGTGCCGCGTATTGAGCAAGCGCGGCACGGCGATGCGGGCGGGATGCGCGGGGCCGCTTTCCTACATCTTACCGATTAATACAAAGAGGTTGTTATGCTGTCGCGTCGGGGTCATCGGTTAAGCCGCTTTCGTAAAAATAAACGCCATTTGCGCGATCGCCTGCGTCAACGAATCTTTTTCAGAGACAGAGTGGTGCCTGAATTGATGGAAAAACCAAGAGTGCTGGTACTGACGGGAGCGGGAATCTCCGCTGAGTCAGGAATTCGAACCTTCCGCGCGGCGGATGGTCTCTGGGAAGAACATCGGGTTGAGGACGTTGCGACACCGGAAGGATTTAGTCGTAATCCGCAACTGGTTCAGTCGTTTTATAACGCCCGTCGCCACCAGTTGCAGCAACCAGAAATCCAGCCCAATGCGGCGCATATCGCGCTGGCAAAACTCGAAGCCGAGCTGGGTGATCGTTTTTTACTGGTCACACAGAACATTGATAATCTGCATGAACGTGCGGGCAGCCAGAACGTTATCCATATGCACGGCGAACTGCTCAAGGTTCGCTGCTCGCAAAGTGGGCAGATTCTGGAATGGAAGGACGATGTGACCCCGGAAGATAAATGTCACTGCTGTCAATTTCCGGCACCGCTGCGACCGCACGTGGTGTGGTTTGGTGAAATGCCGCTGGGCATGGATGAAATTTACATGGCGCTGGCAATGGCGGATGTATTCATTGCAATTGGTACGTCGGGCCATGTGTACCCGGCTGCGGGGTTTGTGCATGAGGCGCGACTACATGGGGCGCATACGGTAGAGTTAAATCTTGAACCGAGCCAGGTGGGAAGCGAGTTTGAAGAGAAGTATTACGGTCCGGCAAGCCAGGTGGTACCTGAGTTTGTGGAGAAGTTGTTGAAGGGACTGTGATCAATTTTATGTGCCGGGTGGCAGCTTCGCCTTACCCGGCATCACGCTGAATTAGCGTCCTGCTTTCAGCTTCTGATAATACTCTTCGTAAATAGCGCTTGCGGAACCGACGTCGTTCTGCCATTCCCCTTTGTTGATGGTTTCTGCATCCGGGTACAGGGTTTTATCGTTCGCGACTTCAGGACTGAGCAGCTTGCGTGCCGCCAGGTTTGGCGTTGGATAACCAATAGTTTCCGCAACTTCTTTCGCCACGTCCGGGCGCAGTAAGAAGTTAATCAGCTTCAGCGCACCTTCTTTGTTTTTCGCGTTAGCCGGAATAGAGAGGCTGTCCATCCAGAAGATCCCACCTTCTTTTGGCCAGACGACTTCAAGCGGTGTGCCTGCCTGACGCGCAACATACGCGGAGCCGTTCCACACCATCCCCAGATTGACTTCACCTTCCATATACGGGTTGGCAGGGTTGTCAGAGTTAAACGCTGCAACGTTTGGCATCAGTTTCTTCAACTCGTTATAGGCAGCTTCAATTTCTTTCGGGTCAGTGGTATTGCCGGAATATCCCAGCTTGCGCAGTGCCATCTGGAACACTTCACGTGCATCATCCGTTAACAGCAGGCTGCCTTTGTATTCCGGTTTCCACAGATCGGCCCAACTGGTCACCGTTTTCGGGTCGATGGCATCGCTATTGACGCCAATAGCCGTAGCACCCCAGATATACGGGATGGAGTAATCATTGTTGGGGTCAAACGGCTTGTTGAGCATTTCCGGATCGAGGTTGTGGAAGTTGGTCAACGTCGACTTGTCGATCTTTTGGATCATGCCTTCTTTGCGCATTTTATCGACGTAATAGGTGGACGGAACCACCAGATCGTATGCGCCGTCTTTATAAGTTTTGAGCTTGGCATACATAGTTTCATTCGACTCATAGGTCGAATAGATCACCTTAATGCCGGTCTCTTTGGTGAACTGTTCCAGCAGTCCAGGCGGGACATACTCGGTCCAGTTATAGAAATAGAGCGTGTTGTTGTCATTGGCGTGAGCGGCGCTCATGCCCAGTGCCAGAGCACCCGCCGCGAGCAGGTGGCGTGACCATTTTTTCATCATTTAACGTCCCCTGAATTAAGGGCCTTAACGGCCCTTGGTTTTATCACGTGCAATAAGCTGGCTGGCAATGACCATAACCAGCGACAGAACCAACAAAATGGTCGCCAGAGCGTTCACCTCTGGTGATACGCCGACTTTGACCATTGAGTAGATTTTTAATGGCAAAATTTCATAACCCGGCCCGGTAACGAATGACGAAACGACAACATCATCCATCGACAGCGTAAAGCTCAGCAACCAACCGGCAGCCACCGCAGGCATAGCCAATGGCAGTATGATCTTGCGCAGAATGGTTACTTCACTGGCACCCAGATCTTTGGCCGCCTCAAGCATGCGTACGTCAAAGCCTTTCAGACGTGAGTAGACCGTTACAACCACGAAGGGCAGACAGAATGTGATAT
Organism: Citrobacter sp. Cu096; assembly: GCF_030332285.1. Classification (NCBI taxonomy): domain Bacteria; kingdom Pseudomonadati; phylum Pseudomonadota; class Gammaproteobacteria; order Enterobacterales; family Enterobacteriaceae; genus Citrobacter; species Citrobacter sp. Cu096. The sequence continues at coordinate 1,570,576 of NZ_JAOWID010000030.1, read as the reverse complement.
GCGAGAACAAAAGTGACCAAAAGCCCAGTTGAATGCCGATCAGCATAAACAGCACCAGCAAAGAAATCGCCATCACAATATCTGGCGACATCATCACCACGAACAGCATGCCGCTGACAAACGGTTTACCGCGAAAACGGTAGCGGTACAGTGCGACTGCTGTGAGTGAACCGATCAGCGTGGCAAACGTGGCGGAGAGTACTGCCATCGTCAGCGAGTGCTGCGCCGCCTGTAGCAGGCTGTCGTTGTTCATCAGCAGGCCGTACCATTTGGTGGTGAATCCCTGCCAGTTGATGCCGAAGCGCGAGCTGTTAAAGGAGTTCACAATCAAAATAATGATTGGAATATACAGATACGCGTAGATAGCGGTCATGAAACCGCCTCTGAGCAGGCGACCGATCATTCGAGTTCCACCTTCTTGTTCAGCAAGCGGGAGGCGCGCCAGTAGATTAGCAGCATCAGCCCCATCACAATGGTCAGCGTAATGCTGGTGGCGGCACCAAACGGCCAGTCGCGGATGTTCAGGAACTGAACTTTAATCACATTACCAATCAGCAGGTTTTTCGCCCCGCCCATTAAGTCGGATACGTAAAACAGCCCCATTGCGGGCAGCATAACCAACAGGCATCCGGCGATAATTCCCGGCATCGTCAACGGAATAATGATGCGGGTGAAGGTCTGAAGTTTACTGGCGCCCAGATCGCGCGCGGCTTCCAGCAGCGGTTTATCGAGTTTTTCAATGCTGGAATAGAGCGGCATTACCATAAACGGCAGCAGGATGTACACCAGGCCGATAATCACCGCGCTGGGGGTAAACATGATGCGAATAGGGGTATCGATAACGCCGAGCCATAACAGAAATTCGTTGAGATAGCCCTTGGTGCTGAGGAATATTTTGAGTCCGTAGATGCGAATAAGTGAATTGGTCCAGAACGGAACAATCAGCAGGAACAGCAGCAGTGGACGCACTTTTTCCGGTAGTTTCACCAAAAACCAGGCAAACGGGTAGCCGAGTACCAGACAGGCGAGCGTAGCAATCAGCGCCATATTGAGAGAATGAACCAGCACCTCAAAATAGAGCGGATCGAGCAGGCGTGTATAGTTTTCCAGCGTAAAGACCATTTTGACGAAATTGGCGTCGTCGCGGGTCAAAAAGCTGGTGCCGATGATCATCAGGTTGGGCAGAAAGACAAATAACACAAGCCAACCGACAATGGTGACGATCACCACACTCTGGAATTTACTTGTGTTCTTCATCAGCCAGTACGACCTCCCAGCTTTCTACCCAGTTAATCGCCATTTTCTGGTCGAGCGAGTGGTCAAAGTCAGGATCGTCTTCGTTGAAGAACTCACTGACCATCACCATCTTGCCGTTTTCCAGTTCCACAACCGACTCCAGCGTCATGCCTTTGTAGTTGCGCTCACGCACGTAGCCGATAAGACCTTCGATATGATTATCGTCGTTGATTTCATCCACGCGCAGATCTTCCGGGCGTAACAGAACGTGCAGCTTCTGCCCAGGAATCACCGCAAAGTTGACATAAATATTGCACTCACGACCTTCAACGTTAGCACGAACGCGCTGTTCGTCCAGACGTTCTATCACCGTGGCGTTAAACATGTTGATCTCGCCAATAAATCCGGCGACGAACAGATTTTTAGGCTCTTCGTAGATTTCGCGCGGCGTACCGTCCTGCTCAATCTTACCATCGCGCATCACCACGATGCGATCTGACATGGTCAGCGCTTCTTCCTGATCGTGTGTGACAAAGACAAAAGTGATACCCAGCTTACGCTGCAACGCTTTCAGTTCGTTCTGCATCTGCTTACGCAGTTTGTAGTCCAGTGCAGAGAGGGATTCATCTAACAAGAGTAGGCGGGGTTTGTTCACCACCGCACGGGCAATCGCTACGCGCTGCTGCTGTCCACCGGAGAGTTGATGTGGTTTTCGCTGGGCGAATTCTTCCAGTTGCACCATGCGCAGAGCTTCAGTAACGCGGGGAGAAATGTCGGCAGCGGGCGTTTTTTGCATGCGTAAGCCAAAGGCCACATTCTCAAATACGGTCATGTGGGGGAATAACGCATAGCTTTGGAAGACGGTGTTCACGTAGCGGTTTTCCGCAGGAACGTGAGTGATGTCCTGGTTGTCCAACATAATATGACCGGAATCAACAGTTTCCAGGCCGGCAATCAGGCGAAGAACGGTTGTTTTACCGCAGCCAGAGGGGCCGAGCAGCGTGAGAAACTCGCCATTATTGATGGTCAAATCCAGGCTGGAAATCACCTCTTTGCCATCGAAACTTTTGCGAATTCCCGCTAATTGCACCAGTGGAGAAAGCGAACGCGGTTGTTTATTCAATTTTTTACTCTGTCCCATGTAAACGCAACGGATGGCTGACCGATGCGGGGTTTGTGGTTAACCACCTTGATGACTCTTAATGAGGGCGGTTATTCTACGGCAAACCATTGTAATCGCCAATCCTTGTTGCGAATTACTGACTTAACCCTATAGTCAGAGGGGATGTCGAGGAGAAATATTCTTACTTGCGGGGATAAAAGTGACCTGACGCAATATTTGTCTTTTGTTGCTTATTGATAATGTTGTCACAAAAAGTGAGGGTGACTGCATGGATAAACTACTTGAGCGTTTTTTACACTACGTGTCGCTGGACACCCAATCAAAATCGGGCGTGCGGCAGGTACCCAGCACAGAAGGACAGTGGAAGTTGTTACAACTGCTCAAACAACAGCTCGAAGAGATGGGGCTGGTTAATATTTCATTGAGCGAAAAGGGTACGCTGATGGCGACGCTGCCCGCTAACGTTGCTGGCAATATTCCCGCGATCGGCTTTATTTCCCATGTGGATACCTCACCGGATTTCAGCGGTAAAAACGTTAATCCGCAAATCGTCGAAAACTATCGCGGCGGCGATATTGCGTTAGGCATTGGTGATGAAGTTCTGTCGCCGGTGATGTTCCCGGTGCTACATCAACTTCTGGGCCAGACGCTAATCACTACAGACGGTAAAACCCTGCTGGGCGCGGATGACAAAGCAGGCGTGGCGGAAATCATGACCGCGCTGGCCGTGCTTATTCAAAAAAACATTCCGCACGGTGATATCCGCGTGGCCTTCACGCCGGATGAAGAGGTTGGTAAAGGGGCCAAGCATTTTGACGTTGCGGCATTCGATGCGCAGTGGGCCTACACTGTTGACGGTGGTGGCGTAGGTGAGCTGGAGTTTGAAAACTTCAACGCCGCCTCGGTTAATATCAAAATTGTCGGCAACAATGTGCATCCCGGTACTGCAAAAGGGGTGATGGTGAATGCGCTGTCGCTGGCGGCGCGTATTCACGCTGAGGTTCCGGCAGACGAAAGCCCGGAAACGACGGAAGGCTACGAAGGCTTTTATCACCTGGCGAGCATGAAAGGGACGGTCGATCGTGCAGATATGCACTACATCATCCGTGATTTTGACCGCAAGCAGTTTGAAGCGCGTAAACGTAAGATCATGGATATCGCCAAAAAGGTCGGTAAAGGGTTACACCCGGATTGCTATATCGAACTGGTGATTGAAGACAGTTACTACAATATGCGCGAAAAAGTGATTGAACATCCACACGTGCTGGATATCGCCCAGAAGGCAATGCGCGATTGCGATATTGAGCCGGTGCTGAAACCTATTCGTGGCGGTACTGACGGCGCACAGCTGTCGTTTATGGGATTACCGTGTCCGAATCTTTTCACCGGTGGTTATAACTATCATGGCAAACATGAGTTTGTAACCCTGGAAGGAATGGAAAAAGCGGTGCAGGTGATTGTGCGTATTGCGGAGTTAACTGCGAAGCAGCAGTAACAAGCCCGAAGTAGATGCCGGATGCACAAAACGTCATCCGGCAAAATGACTCATCACCCTTCGAAGAACCAGTACCCACTGTTGACCAGCGCGGCAAGCATGGCAAGGAAAGACGGATCTTCCAGCGCATCCTCAAAGTTCTCAGCCGTTAGCACGATATGGCTGGCCAGCGCTTCCAGGGCAGGACGATGCGGCGAGTCAATTTTTTCACCGTTGGCGTAGACGTCGTCGCCGATGCGCAATACGCGTAATCCGCCCAGACGCACTAACACATCCCCTTGCTTCAGGGCATCGTAAATTTCATCTGGCTGATACGGTGGCTCCGGCGGCGCAATATCCAGCTCATGACGAGACTGAGAAATAAACTCGCCAAACCACTGCTGGAAATGTTCCGGTTGATTAATCAGCCCCAGCATCATTTCGCGCAGCTTGTCCATCTCTTGTGGCAGTACGTCGGCAGGATGGTCGCGCGGCGGCAGGTCAGGATCGCTGTAATACGTGCTGCCCAGCTCATGTTGTAATACGTAATCGGCGAACCCGCTAATCAGTTCGCGCGTGTTTGGCGCACGGAAGCCGACCGAATAGTTCATGGCGTTTTCCAGCGCATAGCCTTCGTGCGGGAACCCCGGTGGAATATACAGGATATCGCCGGGTTCCAGCTCTTCATCGATGATGGCTTCAAACGGGTCGACCTGAAGGAGATCCGGGTGAGGGCAGTGTTGTTTCAACTGCAGTTTTTCACCTACGCGCCAGCGGCGACGTCCGGTTCCCTGAATGATAAATACATCGTACTGATCCAGATGCGGACCAACGCCGCCGCCAGGGACGGAGAAGGAGATCATCAGATCGTCGATACGCCAGTCAGGCAGTTCACGAAACGGGCGCATCAGCGCGGCGGTTGGCTCGTGCCAGTGATTGACCGCCTGGACCAGAAGCGACCAGTTGTTCTCGCCGAGATGGTCATAGCTTTCAAAGGGACCGTGGCTAACTTGCCATTTGCCGTCCTGGTGGCTGACGAGTCGGCTGTCGACCTCACTTTCCATTGCCAGTCCAGCCAGTTCGTCAGGAGAAAGTGGGTCAATAAAGTTGTTAAACCCGCGTTTTAATACCACCGGGCGTTTCTGCCAGTGGCGTTCAAGAAAATCGGGCCAGTTAAGTGTGAGTTGGTATTCCATAGTGAGCTTCCCGCAGGCTGGTATCTGCAACCGATTATAACGGATACTTAACCTCAAGCGTGAAGTCAGCACATATTTATTACACGTGGCGATTACTCGTCTTTCTGCCCCGGATGCTGGCGACCAAAAATAACCTCCATGCGCGCGCCACCCAGCAGGCTATCACTGGCTATAATCTGCCCGTCATACTGTTCAGTTATTTCTCGCGCCACTGCCAGTCCGACGCCTTGTCCAGGTCGTAACGTATCGACGCGCTGACCACGGTCAAACACCACTTCCCGTTTGCTTTGCGGAATACCAGGACCATCATCCTCAACCAGAATATGCAGTTGATCTTCTGACAGATGCGCTGAAATCTCGACAAACTCCAGACAGTATTTACATGCGTTATCCAGTACGTTACCCATCACTTCAACAAAGTCGTTCTGCTCGCCTACGAAACTGATTTCGGGGGAGATATCGAGACTGATATTAACGCCTTTACGCTGATAAACCTTATTCAGCGCGGAGGTGAGTTTATCAAGCAACGGCGCGACTGGATGCAGTTCGCGACTGAGCAGAGAGCTGCTGCCACGCATGCTTGCACGATGCAGGTAATAGCCAATCTGCTGGGAAATACGGCTGATTTGTTCCAGCATGATAGGCTCGGCGTCGCTCACGTTCATTTTTTCATTACGCATCGAGCGCAGGGTACTCTGCAATACCGCCAGTGGTGTTTTCAGGCTGTGGGTGAGGTCAGTTAATGTGGTGCGGTATTTGTCGTAGCGCTCGCGTTCGCTTTTTAAAAGTCGATTCAGGTTACGAACCAGACTGGTCAGTTCGCGCGTGGTGGCGGGGTTCAGCATCTCACGATGATGCTCCTCAAGCTCGCGGACTTCACGCGCCAGCGACTCAATTGGCCGCAGACTCCACCAGGCGGCCACCCATAACAGCGGAATGACCAGCAACAGATTGGCGACCAGCACATAAATAAACCAGCTCCAGACCATGTATGAGCGCTTTAGCTCAATAGGAATTGTATCGACAACCACAATGGTTAACTGTGGCATTCTGGCAGTGGCGGGGTAGACGTTAACCGCCACGGAGTGGGTCATTTCGGCGTCGTCGTCATCCTCTCTGACTTCTTTTAACTGTTGCTGTGCGGAGTGGTCTTCGCCCAGTAGGGTGCTGGTGGCGTCAACGTTGGCTTCAATCTCATGAAAACCGTTGGTTTTAAGCCAGTCTGGTTGGATGCTTTGCGTCAACCAGGGCACGTTGCGCTGTGCCCACAGAAGCTCACCCGCTTCATTGTAAATCAGCGACATTGTTGGGCTTTGCATGTCGAGGTTCTCGGGCAGCTCGATGTTAATCTTGCCGTTTTCCCATTTCGCCAGGGTATAAAACAGATTGCTTTCACCGCGCAGAAGGCGGAACGTGGTCTTATCAAAACTAACGCTGTAACCTACCAGGGCAACCATGCCGTAGGCCAGTGAAAGCACCAATACCACACCTGCGGTTGCCAGTAAAAAGCGCAGCCGCAGCGATAACGGGAAAAAATGACGCAATAATTTGTTCATTAGCGCAGTTCGAAAAGATAGCCTTGCCCACGTACTGTGGTAATTACTTCATGCGGATATTGCGCCTGAATTTTTTTACGCAGACGTCCCATCAGGACATCAATAGTGTGACTTTCACGTAGTTCAGCATCCGGGTATAGCTGCAGCATGAGCGAATCTTTACTGACGACTTTGCCGCTATTACGGATGAGTGTTTCCATAATGGTATATTCGAACGCCGTGAGCTTAATAACTTCATCATTGACGGATAATTCGCGGCGAGAGAGGTCAACCTGGAAAGGCGGAAGGGAGATAATCTGCGAGGCTAGACCGCTGTTGCGACGCATCAGCGCCTGCATGCGCGCAGCCACTTCTTCAATGTGAAACGGTTTGGTGACGTAATCATCAGCGCCGGCGCTGAGTACTTCCACTTTGTCCTGCCAGCCTTCACGCGCGGTCAATACCAGAATCGGCAGCGAAACCTCATTGCTGCGCCAACGGCGGATCAACGACAAACCATCTTCATCGGGAAGGCCTAAGTCAACGAGTGCGATATCCGGAAGATGTTCATTCAGATAATAGTCTGCTTCCTTGGCATCTTCTGCATCATCTACCTGATGACCTAAATCCTGTAGCTGAACCTTAAGGTGGTGGCGTAATAAAGCATTATCCTCGACAACCAGTACGCGCATCATCGTTTCTCCCTAAAATAACGGTATGAATAGTTTAACGCTGATTATGTGGATTGAAAGCAGCGCTATGAACTTAAATAACTTTTCTCATGCTCCCCTGCCTGTGGGGCGTTCTGGGGGCAGTGCTGTTGGCATCTGATTGTTCAGCATATTGACCCAATCCTGGTTTATGTCGCCAATCCACTTGGAGTAAATCTCGTACACCATATGTGCATCGTCTTCCCATGCCAGGGCGCCTATCTCGCCCGGCCTCATCCCTGTATATACGGCAACAATGATGATTAATGCCTGGCTACGGGGAAGGGTGGTTATCAGTGCCTGGTACTTATGAAGTAAAAGTGGGTCGGGATCATTTTTAGATAACTTGAGTCGCGACACGCCCTCATAAGGAGCATGCAATATAAACTGGCTTCGGTTTGCGAGCTTAGGCATTTCTGATAAAACTGCCATCTGTTTATTGACTGTTGAGGGCGCGCGGCCCTGCCTGGTGAGATTCGGCATTGCCGGGTTAATAATTGTCCCGGTCAATAACTCCTTTCGGTAATGCAAAATGTCGGCATGCTCAATATCTACCAGACGGGTATTTTCTCCGATAACACGCTGTAATGTGTATACAATAGAAGTAATCGACAGCATTGTTGCACCAGATACCTCTAAAGCTTTGGTGTCTGTAAAAAAATCACTTAGCCTGGCAGGTTAGATGACAGAAAGTGTAGTCACTACCAGCGTGCAACATGAGCTCTTAAGGCCTGTCAACCAGTCGTTTAGATATATTTTCGGATACATGTGAACCTCTCCCTGTTTTTAATTTATCTTTTATGATTCCAGAAATCAGGGGCTACAATTCATGAGATATACACGTTCGCTGCAGACGGGCCTCGAAGACCATTTATTCGACAAAACTCAACGCGTAATCCGGGAAGGAGTACCTCTGAGTCACGCAGATTAGATGTGTTTGTTCATTTCTCTGCTACCCAGAACGGTAATTTTCGCACTTTGTTTGAAGCTCAAAAAGTCTCATTCTCTATTGAACATGGTACTAAAGGTCCGGTTGCCGGCAGTGGAGTTATCGCAAAGTAAAATCCGCTTTATGTGTGTATGCGATAACAATGACGGCTAAGGCCTGAGCGGTTTTTTTTATTATCGGTGGCTTGAACAATATTAAATTACAGATGTGGTGATTCTATGCGAGAAACGGTATCTCAAACAGATTCAGGCTGCTTCTTTTTGATTTGTTTGGAATACTTTATTGCAATGAGGACAGATTAAAAGGGAACCTTTTTGTACTCTTGCAAAACTATGTTCAGATTGCTGGGTGCAGTTTGGGCAAGTGCATTTGACAAGATAGTTACGGCGTGATTTAGAGTCTTTACGTTCTGACATAGGCTTTTCCTTGATTGGATGGACTTTAACTTTACCTTAATTTGTCCAGGAAATCTTAATTTTATTAACCAATGGGGGCTGATAAAAAAGTCGGTAGTTCAGGGCATGAAGCGGTCTACTGAGAAATGCGCCTGGATGAACGTCACAATGCTCACCGACATGCTCGGAAATATTGCAGTTTAAATTAATTTTTATGCTCAAAGTTATGGGTGATTTCCTTACAAAACTAAAGCTTGCTATGTTTGGTTAATCATGCGTTAATGAATCTTTGGTTTGTTACGAATTTATCTGAAGCAGTCGCTGAAATAATTTTATTCCTTGTTCCTGTTGAGATTTCCTTGTTAGCTTTTCTCTCTGATAATTTTTTTCGGACCAATCTGCCCAAGGGCTCACTCAATTAAGGTAATGATTATGTCTAATAAAATGACTGGTTTAGTAAAATGGTTCAATCCTGAAAAAGGTTTTGGGTTTATCACCCCTAAAGATGGCAGTAAAGATGTGTTTGTACACTTCTCTGCTATCCAGAGCAATGATTTCAAAACTCTGAATGAGAATCAGGAAGTTGAATTTAGTGTTGAACAGGGACCCAAAGGCCCCACAGCAGTTAATGTTGTGGCTGTATAAGGTAACTGTTATTACTAATAATATTCACTTCAGATGCCCGTGTTGTCACGGATCTCAGTACAGAACGTCAAACTTTGATGTTACTGAAAAAAATCCTTTCGGAGCGAAATGTATTTTTTGCAAATCAACAATGATAACATTTGATAATGTGGCACTATACATTCGTTCTGGTCAGTCTTCATCAGATTATAGAAAATAATTTTCAAGCTCCTTATGGAGCCTTTTTTGTATGCTTAACCGTTCATTTATATAAGAACCGTCACGGTAAAATTATGAAAAAAGTAATTGTTTTTTTTAACTCACAACCGGCAGTCGTTGTATCTGTAATGAAAGGTATTACGACGATAATGCGTGAGTTTCCCAATGGAGAAAAAGCGCATCTATCCGTAATGTCTGCGGGCTTTCCATCTCTGACTGGAGACCATAAAATAGTTTATGTGGCTTCAGATCGTGATGTCAGTTCCGAAGAGATTCTCGAGGCCGCATCGAAGCTTTTGAAATGAGAGCTGGTTGTTTCGTGACCGACCCAGATTTTAGTCAGTGGTTTGTGGGGTTACGAGCTCTTTTGCATGAAGATTATACTGCAACCTCTTGATAATTTAGGATTTCCATTCTATCTTTTAAATATGTCAGCGCTTTTACATGTGCTCCACGGGGAAAGTAACGCGCCTGGCGTTGATGCGTTAGAGATCAAGAGAGGTAAATAATGAACGTCGAAGATTTAAAAAGAAAAACTGAAGCGGATATTTCTGAATTCATCACAAAAAAATTATTGAACTCAAAAAAAAGACAGGAAAAGAAGTCTCTGATATCCAGTTTACTGCTCGTGAAAAAATGACTGGGCTTGAAAGTTACGATATTAAAATTACATTAATCTAATTGTTATAAGAATCAGTTCAGGTGAAAAAGCATTATCTTGAAAGATAATGCTTTTTTATTTCTGTCATAAAACATAAAACTTTGCTAAAACCTTCACTTTTTACCTGGACTGACGCCTCCAGGTAGACGATGCTGCCTATGCATGATTTTAAAGTGTTGGTTAAACCTGTGGCAATTCAGACCAACATCGATTGTTACTTTTGGGTCAAGTTTGGGGCGCCGAAATGACTCATATTTCCCGCAATAGTCCAAAATGATATTTTATTAAACTATTGATTTTAATGTGCTTTATAAGTAAAGAACTTACAAAATTACTTTTTTAGTCTAGCGCTGAGCATGATCCGTGGGGATAACCATTTAATAAAACGGGAAAGGGATGTTCATACGGCGATAAAAAACCGGAATCGCTTACGCTCATCCGGCTTCAGTTCAGCATCTGCGGGTTGTTGATTACTTCAGTTCATCAACCATGGTGATGGCACGACCAATGTAATTGGCTGGCGTCATGGCTTTCAGGCGCGTTTTCTCTTCTTCCGGCAGTGCCAGACTGTCGATAAACTGCTTCATACCTTCGGCGTCAACGCGTTTTCCACGGGTCAGTTCTTTCAGCTTCTCGTACGGTTTTTCAATGCCATAGCGACGCATCACGGTCTGAATCGGCTCTGCGAGAACTTCCCAGTTATGATCCAGTTCGTCCAGCAAATGATCGCGGTTCACTTCCAGTTTGCTCACACCTTTCAAGGTGGACTGATAGGCGATCAGCGCATAGCCAATACCTACGCCCAGATTACGCAGAACGGTTGAATCCGTCAGATCGCGCTGCCAACGCGAAACCGGCAGTTTGCTCGCCAGATGTTGCAGAACCGCGTTAGACAGACCCAGGTTACCCTCAGAGTTTTCGAAATCGATAGGGTTCACTTTGTGTGGCATGGTCGAAGAACCGATTTCTCCCGCGACAGTTTTCTGCTTGAAGTGACCCAACGCAATGTAACCCCAGACGTCGCGATCGAAATCGATCAGAATGGTATTAAAGCGGGCGATGCAATCAAACAGCTCAGCGATGTAATCGTGCGGCTCGATCTGTGTGGTGTATGGATTCCACTGGATCCCAAGCGAGGTGACGAACTCTTCGCTAAACTGATGCCAGTCAACTTCCGGGTAAGCGGCGATGTGGGCGTTATAGTTACCCACAGCACCGTTGATTTTACCGAGGATTTCAACCTGGTTGAGTTGGCGGTACTGACGCTCCATGCGATACGCCACGTTTGCCATTTCTTTGCCCATCGTTGATGGGGTGGCCGGTTGTCCGTGAGTACGAGAGAGCAGGGGAATATCGCGATATTCAACAGAAAGTGCTGTGATGCCATCAATCAGTTGACGCCAGTACGGCAGGACTACTTCGTCGCGTGCGGTTTTCAGCATCAGCGCGTGAGACAAGTTGTTGATGTCTTCTGAGGTGCATGCGAAGTGGATAAACTCGGAAACGGCGTGCAGTTCCGGGATATCCGCAACTTTTTCTTTGAGGAAATACTCAACTGCCTTCACGTCATGGTTGGTCGTACGCTCGATGGTTTTGATACGCGCAGCATCTTCTTCATCGAAGTTAGCGACGATCGCATCAAGGTAACCGATTGCGTCGGCAGCAAAAGCAGGAACTTCCTTGATCGCTGCGTGCGCGGCCAGTTTTTGCAGCCAGCGTACTTCAACCTGTACACGGAATTTCAGCAAACCGTATTCGCTGAAAATCCCGCGCAGCGCGCTGACTTTATCGCCGTAGCGTCCATCGACAGGGGAAACGGCGGTCAGTGAGGATAATTCCATAGATCACAACTCCGGGGTTAAATGAGCAAGAATTTGTTTTGCCTGAGTCGTCAGGCGATTACGAGAAAACATGAGTTGCAGACGGCCTCCACCCACCTGATGCCAGAGTACGGCCGCGCGAATGCCAGCCAGCAGCGAAGCGCGAACTTTGGCCTGAACCTGTGGGCTCTGAAGGATGGCCGGGGAGCCAGTGACCTGAATACGCGGGCCGAGTGGACTGATAACGTCAACATAAATGCCTGCCATCGCACTCAGTAGCGTTTCTGACTGCAAATCAAAATGGTCCAGCTGGCGCTGCAAGCCGTTAATACGGTCTCCCAGCGTGTCCATGGCGCCTTTAGCGGCTGAAAGTTTACGCTCCAGCACCATCAGGCTTAATGTATAGCGAGTAAGTTCCGCGTTCAGTCCCTGACGACTGCTGGCGTTGAGCACGCCGAGCAGTGTTTCCAGGCCGAGACGAAGGTTGGCCTCGCTGCCGCCAAACACGCCCAGCGTAGAGCTGGGATTCATGTCAATGACGCTGTTCAGTGAAACGTGTAATGCATCGGCATCACAATGCCCCTGGTGCGCCAGTTCTTGCACCAGGCGTGCCGACTGACAAATGCCTGCCAGGGCGAGGGTGATGTCATAATAATTCTTTGCCACGTTCACTGCTTCCTTGTATCAAATGTGTAGGTAATTATACCGACAGAGGCAATCGTTGTTCGATAATGCCGCCGCCGAGGCACACTTCGCCATTGTAAAAGACAGCCGACTGACCCGGCGTTACCGCCGCGACGGGTTCATCGAAAATGACTTCAATACGCTCGGCATCCAGTGCCTTAACGGTGCACGGAATGTCGGTCTGACGATAACGGGTTTTCACCGTGCAGCGCATTGTGCCAGTGAACGGTTCGCGATCGACCCAATGTAACTGTTGCGCCACCAGGCCAACGGACATCAGGCGCGGGTGTTCATGACCCTGAGCAACAACCAGAATGTTGTTCTCAACGTCTTTATCCACCACATACCACGGATCTTCCGTGCCTTCTTTCGTCCCGCCAATGCCCAGACCTTTACGCTGACCCAGGGTGTGGTACATCAGCCCCTGATGCTGGCCAATCTCTTCGCCATCAACGGTGATGATTTTACCGGGTTGAGCCGGCAGGTAGCGACCGAGAAATTCTCGGAACTTACGTTCGCCAATGAAGCAGATACCGGTGGAGTCTTTTTTCTTGGCCGTAATCAGACCGAGATCTTCAGCAATTTTACGCACCTGCGGTTTTTCCAGTTCGCCCACCGGGAACAGGCTTTGCGCGATTTGCTCATGGCCGAGCGTGTAGAGGAAATAGCTCTGGTCTTTATTGCCATCGAGCCCACGCAGCAGACGGCTTTTACCGTCGACATCCGCGCGACGCACGTAGTGACCGGTGGCGATGTAATCGGCACCTAAATCTTCAGCGGCAAATTCGAGGAAGGCTTTAAACTTAATCTCTTTATTACACAGAATATCCGGGTTTGGCGTACGGCCCGCTTTGTACTCTTCAAGGAACAATTCAAAGACGTTGTCCCAATATTCTGCGGCAAAGTTGACGGTATGCAGCTCAATGCCGAGTTTGTCACAGACAGCCTGTGCATCTGCAAGATCGGCAGCCGCTGTGCAATATTCCTCGCCATCGTCCTCTTCCCAGTTCTTCATGAACAGGCCTTCTACCTGATAACCCTGTTGTTGCAACAGCCAGGCAGAAACGGAGGAATCGACACCGCCGGACATGCCGACGATCACTTTTTTTGGGCTTTCAGACATAGGAATACTCACGACATTGAACTTCAAGGCGGCATATTCTAGCACGCAGCCCCTTACTTGACACCCTCTGTAAACGGCCAGTTAAATTCACCGATCATCGCCAGCGGGTAGCGTTGTCCGCTCTGATAGCAGCGAATGCTCTCCGCAACTAACGGAGAGCGCAGGTTTGGCGCGCAGAGAACCTCTTCTGCACTGACCCAGCGACAGCAGTCGATATCGCTGTCATGAGGTTCAGTAGCGCACATATTGGCAAGCTCGATAGAAAACAGAAAACGCAAAAAGGGCGTTTTGTCCGGCGCAATCCATTGATGCATTCGAATGAAATGTTGTGGCTGCGCGTGGATACCTGTTTCTTCCCATAGCTCGCGAGCGGCGGCCTGCACTAACGTCTCATCCGCTTCCAGATGTCCGGCTGGTTGATTCCATAAGGCTTTGCCATTGATTGTTTCCTCAACGACTAAAAACTTATCTTCTGCATGCACGATGCAGGCGACCGTAACGTGCGGTTTGAACATACCTGTTCCTTATTCAGTTAGTTGCATCTCGCCATTCACCATTGGCGAGATTATCCAGTGTGTAATCCCCCATGGCATAGCGAATGAGGCGCAGCGTCGGGAATCCAACATGGGCTGTCATGCGGCGTACCTGACGGTTGCGGCCTTCATATAAGGTGACTTTCAGCCAGGTGGTAGGGATATTTTTCCGCTCCCTGATAGGCGGGTTTCTCGGCCACAGCCATGCAGGTTCTTCTGTTACTTCAATACCTGCGGGCAGCGTGGGACCGTCATTGAGCGTTACCCCGTTACGCAGCGCATTAAGCGCTTCTACCGTCGGCTCGCCTTCGACCTGGACGTAATAAATTTTCCCGGTACGCTTACCGGGCTGCGTTAACCGGGCCTGCAGCGCACCATCATTGGTCAGCACCAAAAGCCCTTCACTGTCCCGATCGAGTCGACCCGCAGCATAGATCCCCGACACGGGAATAAAATCTTTTAACGTTCTTCTGCCAGCCTCGTCAGTAAATTGCGGCAAAACATCGTAGGGTTTATTGAACAAAACCACGCGTTTTGGCTGGTTTTCTTTACGCTGTCTGGTGACTTGTCGTGAGCTGAATCGCTCAACCCGGTGATTTCTAAAAGAAGTTTTTTGCATGGTATTTTCAGATTATATCAATTGCCGCATTATAGCCTAAGAACGAGTGTCTTTCATGGCGGCGAACATTAGGGTAGTATTGACATGCTCATTACAAAACATTAACAAAAAATTGCTCTAACGCATTCGTGCAGCAGGACGCAAACGCACATGCAGCGCGATGACAGACGAGCAGAACCAGAAGCGCTCGAAGGAGAGGTGAATGGAAAGCAAAGTAGTTGTTCCGGCGGAAGGTAAGAAGATCACCCTGCAAAACGGCAAACTCAACGTTCCTGAAAATCCGATTATCCCGTTCATTGAAGGCGACGGTATCGGCGTTGATGTAACCCCACCGATGATCAAAGTTGTCGATGCTGCTGTCGAGAAAGCCTATAAAGGCGAGCGTAAAATCTCCTGGATGGAAATCTACACCGGCGAGAAATCCACCCAGGTTTATGGCCAGGACGTCTGGCTTCCTGCTGAAACCCTTGATCTGATTCGTGAATATCGTGTTGCCATCAAAGGCCCACTGACTACTCCAGTTGGCGGCGGTATTCGCTCTCTGAACGTTGCCCTGCGTCAGGAACTTGACCTGTATGTCTGCCTGCGTCCGGTGCGTTATTACCAGGGTACGCCTAGCCCGGTTAAACACCCAGAACTGACCGACATGGTCATCTTCCGTGAGAACTCTGAAGATATCTACGCGGGTATCGAGTGGAAAGCGGACTCTGCCGACGCTGAGAAAGTGATTAAATTCCTGCGCGAAGAAATGGGCGTGAAGAAAATCCGCTTCCCTGAGCATTGCGGTATCGGTATCAAACCATGCTCTGAAGAAGGAACTAAACGTCTGGTTCGTGCAGCAATCGAATATGCCATCGCTAACGATCGTGATTCTGTTACCTTAGTACATAAAGGTAACATCATGAAGTTCACCGAAGGCGCGTTCAAAGACTGGGGTTATCAGTTGGCGCGTGAAGAATTCGGTGGTGAGCTGATTGACGGCGGTCCTTGGGTCAAAATCAAGAACCCGAAAACCGGCAAAGAGATCGTGGTTAAGGACGTTATTGCCGATGCGTTCCTGCAACAGATCCTGCTGCGTCCGGCTGAATATGACGTGATTGCCTGTATGAACCTGAACGGCGACTACATCTCCGATGCGCTGGCAGCACAGGTTGGTGGTATTGGTATCGCTCCGGGCGCGAACATCGGTGACGAATGCGCGCTGTTCGAAGCAACCCACGGTACTGCACCGAAGTATGCCGGTCAGGATAAAGTGAACCCGGGTTCTATCATTCTGTCCGCTGAAATGATGCTGCGCCACATGGGTTGGGTTGAAGCGGCTGACCTTATCGTTAAAGGTATGGAAGGCGCAATCAACGCGAAAACCGTAACCTATGATTTCGAACGTCTGATGGACGGCGCTAAACTGCTGAAATGTTCAGAGTTTGGTGACGCGATCATCGAAAACATGTAATCCGCATTCTGGGTTGTATGATAACGGGAGCCAGGTGGTTCCCGTTTTTTATGCCTGCAACATTGTTTCCCCAAAACTCTCTCCAAAACGTTTTCCCAAAAACCAGGCATGCTCACCTCTTTTTTTACTTCGACAACTATCCAATCCTTACCTCTGTCGTCGTTATATTTGTCTGTCATTTTTCTTGATTTATGTCCCAATAATTTCTGTGTATCAATTCTTTGTTCCCATTAATTCTTACTGAAAGCGCTCGTTGCTCATGAAAGGTTGGGGCGGTTCCTGCTTCCCATTCAATGCCGGATTTGCCTCTGAAGTGGTCAACTTAAACTGGCTACAGCTTTAGGTTTTTTCCAGTATCAGTTTTTGGGATAACCCACTGATTCCGTTGCGAACTGCCGTTTATTGCACAACTGCTTTACCCATCGGTCATGGTAGAAAGACCCACATCCATACCACTGCCCGCAGCTGCAACGGTGTCGTTCTGATTAAGAACCAATTGAGCGGGTTCGCGTCGAGATAGAGACTCGATTAGCCCTGATGGTCTGCTAAATTGACTACTTTTACCTTATTTCGCCCAGACCTTTTAGCATCATAGAGTTTGGAGTCTGCCACTTTCAATAAATCATCAAAGGTAACAAGCTTCCCTTCTCTGGGATGGTAGGTTACTGCACCAATACTGATTGTGACCGGTCTTCTGAGCGAGCTCAGTTTCTCAATGCTTTTCCTTAATCTTTCGCAAGCCAAAAAACAGCCTTTTTCATCCGTTTCAGGGAAAAGCATGATAAATTCCTCACCACCAAATCGTGCGACTTTATCTTGGCTTCGCAGGGTATGGCTAAGTTCTTTGGCGATATTCTTAAGTGCATAGTCACCTTCCTGGTGGCCATAGGAATCATTATATGATTTAAAAAAATCGATATCGGCAATGGCAAGTGACACCGGTACGGGATGTCGCGCCATTCTGGTCATTTCATTCTCAAACCAGAGCATAAACTTTCGGCGATTTGCAATCTCCGTCAGACTGTCCTCAGTGGCCATTCGCTCCAGCATAGTATTGATTTTGTGTAACTCCTCCTTTTGCTTTTTGAGCTCAATTTCCATCTTTTTACGCTCATTAATACTTTGTATCTGAGCAATATAATATTTGACTTCACCATTATCTTCGCGTACCAAAGAAACACTCAGAAGTATCCAGATATAATTCCCGGTCGCTGTCAGATATCTCTTTTCTAGTTGGTAGAATGGAATTTCTCCTCGAGAAAGTGCATCTAATTGTTTTAAATCAGAGCTTAAATCATCGGGGTGGGTTATATTTTGAAAGTTAATGGAAAGCAGATGTTCTTCAGTATATCCCAGCATACGGGTCAGTGAATTGTTAACTTTTTTCCATTGACCAGAAGAAGCGACAAGAGCCATCCCGATAGTTGAGTTCTTAAAAATAGCTTCAAGTATGTCATTGTTTTTTTGTAGTGCTGAAATAACAATTTCATTTTCACTGATTAATAAATTTATCTCGATTAACGAACCAATACCCTCGGCCATTAAACTAATAAATTCATAGTCATCCTCAGAGAATTCTATGGTTCTTATCTGAGTGGAGGAGAAATTGATTGTGCCCCATAATTTTTCTCTCACCCATATTGGCGCTGAGATATAACTTTCCAGCCTCATACCAATGTAGACTGGATGGGAATTAAAGTCAGGATGTGTTCCTGCATGTTCAACGCTTATTATTCTTTTTTCTCTGACCACTTGCTGACAATAAGTGTTTTTCAGATCAAAAACCATACCAGCTGAAATGTCTCCTCTTGTTGGAGAAACCGCAAGTAGAGAGTAACGCTCACCCTCTATCTGACTAATAATACCAAGAGACAGGTCAAAGGCTTTCAATCCTTCATTCAGAATGGCCAGGTATTTATCTTCAGGGGAAGCATGTCTCCTGGCCAACGCCTCATAAAGAAAGTGAATTCGGTTGATATTAATGTTGTTTTCTTTCATTTTTAACATCGCATTATCTTTTCGTCTTTTTACGCATCAAGATGGTTGCTATTCGGCCTTGATTAGTTTGTCACATTGTACCGTAGCAACAGCAGTCGGTATTCGAATAACTATCTTGCTCATTGCCCCTTGCTGCTTAAAAATTTATCAAAAAATCGAATGGTGATACTCTTTTTATAACAGGTATCTACGATCTTGACTAAGATTTTAGAAGGGTAGCTATTCGCTGCTTCTCATCTGGGCTTATCATCGTGAGGTCGCACTATGTGTACAAAAAGGGTAGTTATTTGCCTGTCATTAGTTTCTATGCTGTTCACATCCACTACCTGGGCTATCAATAAAGATTATCGGCATAAACTTGAGCAGTCTGGTTGTACTCAGGTCTCTGAGGCGCAAGGTTGTGATATCAACAAATCTAAAGCTGAAAATGCAAAAGCTGGTTTTGTTAATGAGAGCAGCGATACCACAGCATCAGCAACCAGTCCTTATGCAGGTAAGTGGTTAGCTTTGAGTGATAGCGGTGATACGGTTGCGAACATCAGTATTGATAAAAATGATAAAGTCATCGTCAATGGAAAGAGCGTACATGCCACAAAAACAGATGGTGGGCTGCAGTTCAAGCAGGGGATGGTGATTTATACCCTCCAGGGAGACCGTCGCGTGAAAGGTGAGGATGTCTGGCGGGATACGGATGCCGGAACGCAGGGGAAAATCTTCAAAAAGTAAGAATATTTTAGGAACAACAGCTACCAGGAAGCCGTAAAGTTAATAGCCTAATATATCAATTAGTTAGAATTGAAAAATTGCGCGCTACTCTCAGGTTATTTTGTTTACGTCTTCCTGAAGGCGGTTGTATGGTATTTAGCAATTGTAAGGCAAGTAGTTTTCGCTTATCTAATCCAACGTAGTTCGTAGTATATTGAGCGTATTCTTTGTTATCAGGTGTTCTGTATGTCCTATTCCATCGGTGAATTTGCGCGGCTTTGTGGAATAACCGCCACAACGCTGCGTGCCTGGCAACGTCGTTATGGACTTCTCAAACCACAGCGTACGGATGGTGGGCACCGGTTGTATAGCGATGACGATATCCGGCAGGCGCTTAAAATTCTCGATTGGGTGAAAAAAGGCGTACCAATTAGTCAGGTAAAACCGTTGCTGGCCCGCCCTGGCGCCCGGCGAACGAATAACTGGCTCACCCTGCAAGAGAGTATGCTGCAGCGCCTGAATGAAGGGAAAATTGAATCCCTGCGCCAGCTTATTTATGATGCGGGCCGCGAGTATCCTCGTCCTGAATTGGTGAGTGAGGTGTTGCGACCTCTGCGAAGTCAGGTCTCGGCCAACGTGCCGGCTATCATGACACTGCGTGAAATCCTTGATGGTATTATCATTTCTTACACCTCATTTTGTCTGGAAGGGGATAAGCGTGCGCCGGGCGATAACTACCTGATTACCGGCTGGCATCTTACCGACCCCTGCGAAATCTGGCTTGAAGCGCTTTGTCGTACCGGACAGGGACTGCGCATTGATGTGCTTCCCGTGCCGCCCGCGACGCTTGCGCCTGAGATTTTTCCCGAGCGAAAATGGCTGCTGGTGACGTCTGGTAAGCTCACTGCGGCGCGTAAAAAACAGATAGAGCTCTGGCAGCAACAGGTCAACTCCCTCGAAGTGATCCCGCTTTAATCCTCTGTCACGACCTTTCCTGTGTGTCGATCAGCCACTGCTTTAGTAGCTTCTGAATGATTTCTCTAAAAATAATTATTTCTAATTTGTTGAATTAAATAGATTTATAAATATTTTTTAGCAAAAACTTGGACAAATTTAAGTGTTTGTGTAAGTTTTAATTATGCCACTACGTCATGTGGTTCACTTAAGGGTAAGAGCTATGCGCGCACAGCCATCCGTTATCGACAGGTTTGTGGATTACTACGCCAGTTTGGATCGCCAGCCTGTCCCCGCGCTTGCCGGGTTGTACGACGTGCATGCGGTACTTGTCGATCCGTTCGGGGAACATAACGGGCTGTTTGCCATCCAGCGCTATTTCTCGCACCTCCTGGCGAATGTAAACGCCTGCCGTTTTGCTATAGATCCGCCGCTTTGTGAGAGCGGGCGGTTTGCCGTGACCTGGACCATGTACTGGTCGCATCCGCGGATTTCTGGTGGAGAAATACGATCTTTGCCGGGATGTTCAATGGTAGAGACGCATGGTGAGAAGATTTTTCGCCAGCGTGATTATTACGATGCCGGTGAGATGCTCTATGAGCATCTGCCACTGTTGGGCTGGGCCGTTCGCGGTGTGAAAAGGAGGGTGCGCGCATGATGACTGTCCTCATTACTGGCGCAAGCTCCGGGATTGGGGCCGGGCTGGCAAAGTCATGGGCCGATGACGGCTGTCACGTGATTGCCTGTGGTCGCAACCCTGAACGGCTGGAACAATTGCGCCAATCCCATGCCAACATTACAGTACGCCTGTTCGATATGACAGACAGGGACGCCTGTCGCCAGGCGCTGGCGGACTGCAAACCCGAACTGGTTATTCTCTGCGCCGGTACCTGCGAATATCTCGATCACGGCTGGATAGATGCCGAGAAGGTTGAACGGGTGATGGCGACGAATTATCTGGGACCCATCAACTGCCTGGAAGCGCTTCAGACGCAGTTAACCTCCGGTAGCCGCGTGGTGCTGGTCAGTTCGATGGCGCACTGGATGCCGTTTCCTCGGGCTGAAGCCTATGGCGCGTCTAAAGCGGCGCTAACCTGGTTTGCTAACAGTTTGCGTCTGGACTGGGAACCGAAAGGTGTCGCCGTGACTGTCGTTTCGCCAGGATTTGTCGATACCCCGCTTACCCGTAAAAACGATTTTCCTATGCCCGGTCAGGTAAGTGTAGAGCAGGCGGTGAAGGCGATTCGCCGTGGCCTGGTGAAAGGAAAAAATCATATTGCCTTCCCGACAGGCTTTGGCGTGCTGCTGCGTCTGTTGGCCGGGCTGCCTGAGTGTTTCCAGCGCATGTTGCTGCGCAGGATGGTACGTTCATGAAAATTGCTATCATTGGCAGTGGTATTGCCGGACTAACCTGCGCCTGGCGTCTGGCCGGACACCATCAGGTATCGCTTTTTGAAGCGGCGTCGACCCCTGGCGGCCATACTGCGACAGTGGATGTGGCGACTCCGCACGGGAGTTTCGCGATTGATAGCGGCTTTATCGTCTATAACGACCGAACCTATCCGCGTTTTATGGGCTTGCTGAGCGAACTCGGCATTCAGGGGCAAAAAACGCAGATGAGCTTCTCGGTGCATAATCCGCAAAGCGGTATGGAGTATAGCGGTCATACGCTGACTTCATTGTTTGCCCAACGTCGAAACCTGGTCAACCCCGCATATTGGGGAATGCTGAAAGAGATTGTCCGTTTTAATCGTCTGGCGAAACAGGCATTTAATGAGACCGATGTGAACGCGACTCTTCAGACCTTCCTCGACCAACACCACTTCAGCGTGTTCTTTGCGCGGCATTATATTTTGCCGATGGGCGCGGCCATATGGTCATCTTCACTTCAGGAGATGCGCCGTTTTCCACTGGCGCTGTTCTTACGGTTCTTTGAGCACCATGGCTTGTTGGATATCTGGCATCGACCGCAATGGTATGTGGTGCCGGGCGGATCGCGCGAATACATTCGTGTCATGCTGGCGAAGCTGGGTGATCGTCTGAAATTGCACCTCAATTCACCTGTTCAGCATGTTATTCGCTACGACAGCGGCGTCAAAATACAATTGGCAGGATCAATACAGACATTTGATCAGGTGATCTTCGCCTGCCATTCCTCGCAGGCTCTGGCTTTACTTGAGGATGCGACCCCAGCAGAACGCGACGTGCTGGGCGCAATTGGCTGGCAACGTAACGAGGTTGTGTTGCACAGCGATCGCCGCTGGTTACCGGTACGCGAACGCGCGTGGGCAAGCTGGAATTACCGCCTGAGTGAGCAAGAGAGGGCCAGCGCTTGCGTCACCTATAACATGAATATTCTCCAGGGATTACCTGAAGGAAGCCCGCTATTTTGCGTGACCCTCAATCCGGACATCCCCATCGACGACCGCTTCGTCTGGCGACGCTTTGTTTACGAGCATCCGTTGTTTAACCCTGAAAGCTGGCGGGCGCAGGCGCGTCGCGCTGAGATCAACGGTCAGCATCGGAGCTGGTTCTGCGGTGCTTACTGGTACAACGGTTTTCACGAAGATGGCGTACGCAGTGCGCTGGATGTGGTACACGGCATTGCCGCAGGAGAGGGGCGCTAAGATGAACAGCTGCCTGTACCACGGCGTATTACGCCACCGACGCCTTCAGCCGGCCACGCACCAGTTTACTTATCAGGTGTTTATGGCTTGGCTCGATCTGGACGAGCTCGCTCAGCTTCCGGGCGTGGGCGTGAAACGTAATCGCTTCGCTGCAACTGCTTTTCATGATGTGGATTACCCGCTGGGAACCCCGTTAAAAGAGAACGTGATGAATCAGCTTGCCAGCCTGACGGGCGATCGTCCTGAAGGTCGCGTGATGCTCCTGACGCAGTTGCGCTATTTCGGTTTTCATTTTAATCCGGTCAATTTTTACTACTGCTATGACCGCGCGCAGATCCTGCGCTGGGTGCTGGCGGAGGTCCGCAATACGCCGTGGAATGAGCGTCATTACTATGCCGTAGATGCGCAGGAAAAGCGGCCACTGGAAAAAGCGTTCCATGTATCGCCGTTTAATCCGATGGATATGGTCTATCACTGGCGATTTAACTCGCCGGGTAAAACGCTGCATATGCATATCGAAAACCATCAGGCAGAGAAAATTTTTGATGCCACCCTGATGCTCAAACGCGAGCCGTTGACGCCGGCAAGTTTACGCACGTTGCTGCGACGACTGCCGATGATGACGCTGAAAACGGTGTCAGCGATTTACTGGCAGGCGCTACGACTGTGGCTCAAGCGAGTCCCTCTCTACAATCATCCCGTGAGCAGGAGTGAACGATCATGACCGATCCCACCTTTGCGATTGAACCCGATATTCCGCGCAACCTGCGTGTTGCGCGTTGGTTCCTTTTTAGTATGCTGAGCGGCCTTCGTCAGGGTTCAGTCACGGTGCGGGAAGGGGCCCAGGTCTTTCATTTTGGTGATGTTTCGGCTGAATTACGCGCCGACGTACATATTGTTTCGCCCACAGTGTATTGGCGGGTGTTGACGGGGGGAAGTCTTGCAGCGGCAGAGTCCTGGATGGATGGAGAGTGGGAAACGCAGCAGCTCACGCCGTTATTGCAAATATTTGCGCTCAACAGCACCCTGCTGGGGCGACTGGAAAGTGGATTCCGCCTGCTTGGCCGACCCGTTGAGCGTTTACGTCATTGGACGCGCCGCAACCATCGGCAACAGGCAAAAGAAAACATTGCCGCGCATTACGATCTCGGCAATGCCTTTTACGCGCACTTTCTGGATGAGGATTTACTCTATTCCAGCGCCTTGTTCACCTGCCCCGAGCAGTCGTTAGCGCAGGCTCAGCAGGCCAAAATGGCGCGACTTTGCGATCAGCTGGCGCTGACCGCGAATGATCATCTGTTGGAAATTGGGACCGGCTGGGGAGCGATGGCGGAATACGCCGCGCGTCATTACGGATGCCGGGTGACCACCACGACCCTGTCGCAGGAGCAGTTTGCCTGGGCGAAAGCGCGCATTGCCCGCGCTGGTTTACAGGAGAGAGTCACCGTATTGCTCTGCGACTACCGCGACCTGACCGGGGAATTCGACAAACTGGTATCAGTTGAAATGATCGAAGCGGTGGGGCAGCGCTATCTGCCGACGTTTTTCCGTACGTGTCAGGCACGCCTGCGCCCTGGGGGCAAAATGGCGCTTCAGGCGATTACCATTCAGGATCAGCGCTATCGCGATTACAGTAAAAGTGTCGATTTTATTCAGCGCTATATCTTTCCGGGAGGTTTTTTACCCAGCATCACCGCGATGAGCGGCCTGATGACAAAACATACTGACTTTGTGGTTCGCAACCTGTTCGATATGGGGCCCGACTACGCCCGGACTCTTGCGCACTGGCGGCAAGGATTTGTTCACGGCTGGCATGAAATTGAAAAGCTGGGCTTTGATGAGCGTTTTCGCCGTATGTGGTTGTACTACTTCGGTTACTGCGAAGCCGGATTTAACGCCCGCACAATCAGTGTGGTGCAACTGACGGCGGAGCGTCCATGAAGCGCCATTTACAGGTCTTTCTCTTGGCTGTCGGGTTCGATCTGTACTGGTTCATGGTGGTGTTATTTCGTGAGCGCGGTCTGGTGTTATGGCTTGGTCTGGCTATTCTGGCCTGCTTCATGTTGCCTGCGGCGCAACGACTGTGCGCGTTAATGCTGACAGCTGCGGGCGGTGGTTTGGATGCGTTGTGGGCGCTGACCGGGTTGATTGATTTTCACGGCGAAGCATTGTTGCCGTTATGGATGCTTGCGCTCTGGCTCATGTTCGCCGTCATGTGGACGCACCTCACCTGTTCGACCTCCTTGCCAGGATGGATGCTGGTAATCATGGCCACCGGTGGTGGACCGATCGCTTATCTGATAGGAGAGCGTTTGGGAGCCATTACTTTTCTGGAGCCGACATTTATTGTGGTCGGTTTAATGGCGACGGGCTGGCTGGTGTTGATGCTGTTTTTTCATATTTTTATGGGGAGACACCAATGAAACTTGCCTTACTGATACTGCTGGGAGTAATGGCGATTGCGCCGTTTGCAGGTGCCACAGACTGGTTAAGCTGGCGGAAAGTCGGTGATGCGACGCTCACCTGGGGGCCATTCACGATCTATAACTCACAATTACGCACTCCGGATGGGCGCTATCGTGGGTTGAAAGAGGATCAGGCACTGATTATCACCTATCAGCGCAATATTGAACGGCAAGAACTGGTGGATGCCACCCGTGATCAGTGGCGAGCGCAGGGTATTTTGGCACGGGAAGCGCAGAGTGAGTCCTGGCTTCGCATGTTGGGTGAGCTATGGCCAGACGTTGCGCCGGGTACACAACTGGTTTTTGTCTTCCAGGATAAGCAGGGGCAATTTTGGTATCGCTTGTCAGTGGCACAAAGGCATTTCATCCCGCTTGGCCCACCACAGTCGGCGGCGTTCAGCGAAAACTTTCTCGCTGTCTGGCTGGGTTCCCGTACGCAATATCCTGAGCTGCGGCAGCAGCTCACTGGAGGTAATAAATGAAACGTTTATTAGCCCTAAGCTTACCGCTGATGATGCAACTTTCTGGTTGTAGCGCCGAAATTACCGAGTATCGCCAGCAGCAGCCGACGCTGGATATCTTTCAGTATTTTCAGGGAGAAACGCAAGCATGGGGGATGGTTCAGGATCGCAGCGGTAAACAGCTTCGTCGTTTCCATGTCGATATTAACGGCGATGTGGTGGGGGACACATTGACCCTCAATGAACGCTTTGTGTACGACGATGGAGAGAAGCAGCAGCGTGTATGGCATATCCGTAAAGTCAGCGCCGATCGTTACGAAGGTACCGCTGGCGATATTGAAGGCGTGGCGAAGGGGCAAGCAGCGGGCAACGCGTTCAACTGGCATTACAGTATGAATGTGAAAGCCAGCGGCAGAACCTGGTTGCTGAATTTTGATGACTGGATGTACCTGCAGGATGCTAACCATTTGTTTAATAAAACGGAGATGAAGAAATTTGGTCTCACCGTCGGCACGGTGACGCTCTTCTTCTCCCGTAAAACGCAATAGCGAGGAAGACGCCATGAAAATGCAACCCACCGTTGGGATCAGCGGCTGTTTAACGGGGGCTGCCGTTCGCTTTGACGGCGGGCATAAGCGGGCAGAATTTGTGATGGAGAGGCTGGCCCACTGGGTGACTTTCCGGCCAATTTGCCCGGAGATGGCGATGGGCTTGCCTGTCCCCCGACCGGCGCTGCGGCTGGTACAGACGACGACCGGGGATATCCGTATGCGTTTTAGCCATGCCCCTCACGAAGACGTAACCGACAAAATGGACGACTTTTGCGAGATGTATCTGGCTGGGCTGGAAACATTGTCTGGTTTTATTGTCTGTGCCAAATCCCCCAGCTGTGGCATGGAACGCGTGCGTTTATATGATGAAAAAGGGAATCGTGGGCGTAAAGACGGGGTAGGGCTCTTTACTGCTGCGCTGATGGAGAAATATCCGTGGCTGCCGGTTGAGGAGGATGGACGGCTGCACGATCCGGTTCTGCGTGAAAACTTCGTCGAACGTGTTTTCGCGTTACATGAGCTCAATACGCTGCGCCAAAATGGTCTGACGCGGCGGACGCTACTGGAATTTCATAGCCGTTATAAACTGCAATTGTTGGCCCACCATCAGGCCGGATACCGGGAAATTGGTCCATTTGTCGCATCACTGCATGAGTGGGACGATCTGGACGCGTTTTTTGCGGTCTACCGCGACAAATTAATGGCAATCCTGAAGAAACCGGCCTCGCGTAAAAACCACACTAACGTGCTGATGCACATTCAAGGGTACTTCCGTAATCAGTTAACGATGCGCCAACGCGGTGAGTTACGCGAGGTTATCCTTAATTATCGCGCCGGGCTACTGCCCATATTGGCCCCGATGACGCTGTTGAAACATTATCTGGCGGAATACCCGGACGGCTACCTGCTGACGCAAAATTACTTTGATCCTTACCCGCAAGATTTAACATTGCGACTGTAAGATCTTTACCATCGAGGTTTGCAATTAACGGTAGCGTGTTGAACGTGCCTGCAATGAAATTGTTTCCCTGTCTTATTATCCACTCGTTAGCAGGGAGTCATCAAGGCTTGTTGTGGGCTCGTTATGAGCGATTTAGCTAATAAAAGGCAAAACGAGAGTAAAGCCTCCAACATAAAGTGCTGACCAGCTCGCCGCAGATATCAGACTGACTACATATACTTTCACTGGATGAAGCCGCAACATTCCAGCCACTAGTGGCACAATATAACGGAGTACGGCAATAAAGCGTGAAGTAAAAAGTATCGGTACTGAACTGTTTTGCAACCGGCGTCGAACCCGTACTACTGTATCGGCATGATGGGACATTATGCGTGCAAGCCAGGCCAGGTGTCCCATCATCATTCCAAGATGATAATTAACAATTGTCCCGCACCATGCTCCAATCATTACAGCAATTCCCGCTTCCCATGGTGAAAGCGTCGCCTTGCCGACAGAAATTACAGCAACCAACATAACAGATGCTGGCGGCAATACAGCAGAAATGAGGAACGTAGATTTTGCGAATGCTATTCCAAAAAGAAGGCCCCACAGGCTGAAAGGATGAAGCGCGAAATGGTTCATCAACGCGTTTACCCACTCCATCAGTAATTCTCCAGTTAAGGTCACTTTACAATTTAACCCTGATACGACTCAATCAGGCCTCAACACAGATGAATTACTGACTGTTGCATGAAATCCCGGTGGTGACAGCTATTTGCACATAGCAGCAGAATACAGTCGAGCGGGATAGGGTAAAGGAAGATGAATCGAACGCACTTAATCTGAAACCAGCCACATATCAGCCTCTTCAAACATTTCCTGAACAGTACGACTTATCTGTTCTTTCTCATGTTTGCTCGCGTCAGTGTTGATGGCTGGCAGGGTCATCATCGGTTTAACCCGGACCTCAGCATCGGGGAAGATTCGGTGAACTCTCTTTGTTAATTCGTCCAGAATGATATCTTTTGCACGGGGCAGTCCATCAAAATTCCTTTTGTCATAAACGAGTTCCACAAACATTGCTCATTCTCTCTTTACTGGATGAATATACAGTATTTATACTGCGTTTTTATGCGGATTTCAATAGAAGGCGTAATCGATGCCACAACATAACGATGTTGAAATCGCCAGGCACGATTCGAAACGGCAAGAACTGAATGGGCCTCTTAGGCAATCCATGCCTGAATATCCCCTCTATCTCACTACAGCATGATTCTTTGTAGGTGCAGGGTTTTCATAAGCCGCTTAAGCGAAAACCGGACGGATGACCGTTGCAAAGGTTCAGTCAATGCTTACAGCACCGGCGTGTATGCCAATGATGAATCGCATTACGGCGCCTTGCTGGAAATGGGATAAGCCTGGAAAATGGGGGAATTTGCCGGAAGCCAGGGAACGCTGAACGAATGGTACATACAGTCAGACTGGCGTTTGTCAGTCTGACTATTTGCCAAAATTTAATAAATAACCGTTATAATGACAGCTTGTATGCTTTCATGTCTGCAATGCGGAATGAAGTAATTTCCCGTTATTTTAAGTGCTTAGACTCCGGCATCATTCTCACAAGCGTATTATCCTTCTGTATATAGTGATGGAATAATGCTGCCCCAGCATGGGCTGCAATCAGGAAGTAGCCGATATTGGCAAGTGTTTCGTGAATGTCCTTAACAACTGACTTTATCTCTCCGTTACTGTCAACGAAAGGAGGAATATTTAATCCCAAAAAAGTCCAACTCTTACCACCGAAAGCCATCGTTAAGATCCCTAACAATGGTAGTGCCAGAAAAGAAACATAGAGCAGGATATGCATCAATTTGGCAGACGCCAGTTGCCATGCTGGTGGGGGAGGTATGATGGCCGGGTCACTATATTTATGCTTAATAATTAAACGCACTATCATTAAAAACCAAACAAATACGCCGGCATTGTAATGGGTCTCTTTCATCAACAGGTAAGCATTGCCGCCTTTGGGAAACCAGCCACGGAGCTCCATAGCTGCATAGGTTATTGCTATTAACATCAATGTTAGCCAGTGTAAGTGGATCTGAAGCTTTGAGAACCTGGACATTATTTTTTCCTCAAACGATATGTCGCTGCTACCGTATCGCAGAAAGCTTAACAAATCCTTATTATCAATAGGAGATTAGGATTTAGTTATTTTCAACCTGATACCAGGTGTAATGTATTGACGTGTTACCTGGGCCTCATGGGCCTCCTGGACCTACAGTTCAGGTTTTGATAGCGCTGCGTTCTGTTAACAAAATCAAAAGTCAAGTTTTTTGGTGAGAAATGGATGAGATTCATCCCCCCAAAAGCGTCAGATGTCTGGTTGAGCTGTGAACAATCCAGCGATTATCGTGAGATAAATCTCAGTTCCTGTTCTTTAAAGCCTATATCCTTAGCAGTGTGATGGTTATTTGGGTTTTCCTGTACAGTAATTGGATAACGGTATGGCAGATATAACATTCGCTATGGAGTGTGATTCACGTCACGAGGCGGTCTCAGGAAATAAAGAAAAGTTGGATGTGCAAAGCAATGTGAAATACACAAACCGCAACCAACTTGCGATTGCAGCAGTCCTATTTTTAGGCGGTATCGCTGGAGTTATTGCTTTGGTATTGTATCTAATGGTGCAGGAAGGGGTGTTTTTGTATTAATTGTTTAGCTATTTTAATGTGATTACTGAGTCACGAGTGGATGCTGAAACAAGCTGCTTCTTCCGTACTTATAAATGGAATTACATCGTACGGAATAGCAGTTTGGGACGAAAGATTGAAGATTTTACCGTCATAATTGCTGCTTACAAAAGAAAATGACTTTAATATGAATTCAAAGTCAGCTGGAAGTGTTGTAGGTTGCGTATTTATTTCGTTATAAAATCGTTTACAGCTCCCATTTAAATCTAAACCAGAAAATATTATTCTTTCAAACTTTAAGCTAATGGCTATTTGTAATGCGCTAAATGCGACCGTTGCACTACCAAAATGGCCATAGGTGACATCAGTTGAAAATGCGATCGTTTTCACTTTTCTGAAGGCTGAACACTTAATTTTAAGGTTTTTATTAGCAAAGGATTTTATTTTATAACGAATTTTTCGGCCAATGCCTCCTCTGGATTTGCAAATGTCCTTTAAAAGAAAGCATGTGCTGAGTAAGTTCTCTTTCTCGGTCATGTCAGCTCTTTTAACAACATCCTCACTAATAAAAGTATGTTGGGCATAGGTACAATATTTATAAAATAATTCTTTATTATTTTCATAAAATGAACCGTCACAAACAACATAGATAAATACAGGGATATTGTTGTTAACCAAATAACCTGCGCTACCATTTACGCAAATGCAGTTTTTACTACGCATTATATCAAGGGGCGTATCTAATGATGACGGTCCAGACAAGTAAATAATACAATCATCGGAAATCCTTTCACCGATTATTCTATAAAGTACTTCGTGCGTGATGAGCATGATGGTTACCGTTGATGTTATTTTCGAAATAATAACATTGCGTATCTGGATAAAATAAAAGAGATGTTACGTTTTGTTTTTTAAATCTAGATGATTGGTTTTATGAATGTATATTTATTATTGTAATGATAAATGTTTTTTTTGAGGGTGAGGGCATGTAGATCAGGAAGATATGATGATATTGGGTTTTATTTTTCGGTTTTTAAAATCTAAATATTCATAGAGCGAATGAATTTGATTCCGGATTTCTTACTTCGTGAGAATATTGCAGTCGGACTCGTTACTTTTAGTTACAAAAAGCAGGCGTTATTTTAATGATACTCTTATAAAGAATAGGCTGTTGTAACATCGTTGTTTGACAGTGATTATTATGTAACATATCCCTGACGGGCTATCATTGACAGCCCGTCAGGAAGAGGAAATAACATTAGAACTGATAGTTTAAGGATACCCAATAGTTGCGACCTGGGTTTACGTATCCGGTGGTTGATTGCGCCGTCTGATAGTAATCCCCCGCGTAGGTGCTACTACGGCCCACCTGGTAAAGTTTAACCTCGCTAAAGTCTTTATCCAGCACGTTATTGATTGCCGTATTCAGCGTCAGATCTTTGGTCAGTTTGTAAGACATTCCCATGTCCAGGACGGTCCAGGCTTTTAAATTAGCACCTTTATCGTCATAGACGGCTTTTTGTACTGCGCTGAGATTGTCGTAATTTTCCGTGAAGCGTGGGGCTTTACCGCGATACCGTGCGCTCAGCCAGGCGTTCATATCTTCCGTTGCCTGCCAGTTCAGACGGGCGTTAGCCATATGCTTTGGCGTGTAGCTTAACGGCGCGCCTTTATTGTCACCGTCTTTTTGCTTACTCTGGGTGTAGGTGTAATTGAGGGATAGGGTCAGTACATCCGACCAAAGAGGGAAGGTGCTGGCAAATTCAATGCCATCGGTTCTCGCCTTACCGCTGTTGGTATAGCTATTGGTATTGTCATCGATAGAATACGAGACAATTTTATTTTTATATTCGGTATAGAAACCGGTTATGTTGGCGTTCAGCCCGGCGTCGTTCTCATAATACAGCCCGGTTTCGTAGCTGATACTTTCCTCCGGTTTGAGGTCCGGGTTACCGACCGTATTCACCGTTCCTTGTGCGGTTACGCCGCTGATCCCGTTATGTAACTGGCTCAGTGATGGCGCTTTATAACCGGTCGTTACGCCGCCTTTGAGCGTCCATTCCTCAGATACGTCCCAGACCATATACGCACGCGGGCTGAGATGACCACCGAAGACATCGTTATGTTCATAGCGCGTCCCTGCGGTTAAGGCCAGCGAGTCGAGAATATGCCATTCATCTTCGGCATAGGCTGCCCATGTTTTTTGATGGAACGTCTCGCCGGTATTAGCCAGCACCACACCATCTTTCATCCGCGCATCCCAGTATTCTCCGCCGAGGGTTAACAGATGCGAATCACCTAGTGGCGTCAGCAGTACGGAGTCCAGAATGACGTTGGTGTTTTTAAGCTCACGCGCATCACCGGCCCGGCCGGCGTTTTCTGGCGTGAGTGCGGAGGAGACCAGTTGTCGGCCCTTGTTCTCGGTTTCGTTCCAGCCAAGGGAGGATTTCCAGGTACCAAATGTTAAGGCGGTATCGTGACCGAGGGTCACTTTGTTACGCTCATAGCGCAGCGTTTTATCATAACCTCCCGTCAGGTTACCCAACTGACCATCATCGTTGTCATAACGCTGTCTGGCGGCGTCGAGATCCAGCCACAGCGTATTGCTTTCATTGGCTTTCCAGTCGAGTCGCGTGCCGATATTGTAGTTTTCCGACTCGGTTGGATAAGGTATGCGGGTGGAAGAGGTATCGCTCAACGAAGTGATACTCGAACCCTGACGTTGGGTGGTGCTTCCTCGCACCTGCATATCCAGTACGCCTGCGATTAATGGGCCGCTTGACCAGAAGTTGGCGACCGTGCTGTTACCCCACTTATTACTCTCCTGCAGATTAACGCCGGTATTGATGGAAGTGCTCCATTTGTCGGTGCTTTTTTTGGTGATGATATTGACTACGCCACCGATTGCGTCAGAGCCATAAAGTGTCGACATCGGGCCGCGAATTACCTCAATATGGTCGATCGCCGCCAGTGGAGGCATAAAACTGGTATTCATGGCAGAGAAGCCGTTTGGCGTCACGTCGCTACTGCCATTCTGACGAATACCGTCAATCAGAAGCAGGGTATAGCTGGCGGGCATGCCACGAATGCTGATCTCCAGACCACCGGTTTTACCGGTGCTACTTTCAACATCGACCCCTTCAACAGAACGCAGGGCTTCACCTAAATCATTATATTTATTGGTTTGTAATTCTTGCTGTGAAATTACAGAGACGCTGGCGGCGGCATTGGTGATTTTCTTTTCGTAACCGGACGCGGTTACCACCATGACATCTTCGGCGAAAACAAAGGGGCTGGAAAATCCTAAACAGGACAGAACGACAGAGGCAACAGGTTTTAAACGCATAGTCAAACTTCCTTTGTTAAAAATCAAAGGCAGTAAGATAAGTGATCGAAATGATAATACAAATAATTATCATTACAAATTTACATAACTTGTCATTTCTGGTGATTTTCTTGAATAAATATACATAAATTGTCATGAGTTTTAGATAAAGGAAAATCGGGGTGGCCAATAATCCTTATTGATAACTATTAGTCTGTGATTAATATGGCATTGAATACATGGCTAAGGTTTACTCAATTTTCTGAGATTCAGGTCGTACTCATAACGGAGTATCAGAAAAAAGTATGATAATTTTAGAAAATCGTCATACTTTTCTGCGCCGCATCATTTTTTTCGTCATTTCTGTCCGCCATAATCCTATCCCCAGGAGGCCGTTAAACGGCTATCAGTCGTTCGGCGGTATAAAAATAACGCAAATCTGGAAAAAATAATGATCAAAGGCAAGCTGGCACTGCTGACGTGCGCATTGACTCTCGCATTAACCTCACCACTCTTTGCTGCACAAAATGCCAGCGAAGGACAGACGTTAAAGCTGGCAATTGGACCAGAGCCAACGGAGGGGTTTGACCCGATGCTGGGATGGAGTCATGGCAGCTATTTGCTTTTGCATGCACCATTATTAAAACAAAATGCTGATATGAGTTGGGGAAACCTGCTGACGGAAAAAGTAGAAACCAGCGCTGATGGCAAAACCTGGACGTTGACGTTAAAACCCGACCTTAAATTCTCTGATGGTTCCCCGTTAACTGCTGAAGATGTGGTCTTCACTTATAACAAAGCCGCAAAAAGCGGCGGCAAAATCGATATGGGTAACTTCGCCCATGCCAGCCTGAAAGATAACCGTACGGTAGAAATTACGTTGCGTAGCCCGCAAAGTACTTTTGTGAATGTGCTCGGTTCATTAGGCATTGTTCCGGAAAAACGGTATGACGAAAAAACATTTGCGAAAAATCCGATTGGTGCGGGTCCGTATCGACTGGTGAGCTTTCAGCCGGGTCAGCAATTGATCGTGGAGGCTAACCCTTGGTATGCCGGCAAGAAAAATGATTTCAGTAAGCTGGTGTTTGTTTTCCTTGATGAAGATAACGCTTATGCCGCAGCGCGCAGTGGTCAACTGGGACTGGTGCGCATTGCACCTTCGATGGCGGTTGCCCCTCAGCAGCAGAATTTGAAGCTTTGGGTTCGCGACAGCGTGGAAAATCGCGGCATTGTGTTCCCGATGGTTCCTGCGGGTAAAAAAGATGCTAACGGTTATCCGGTCGGTAACGATATCACGGCCGATGTTGCCATCAGACGTGCCATCAACTACGCCATCGACCGCAAGCAGCTTGCCGATCAGGTTATGGAAGGTCATGCGATTCCGGCGTATAGCGCGGTTCAGGGTCTGCCATGGCAGGGACAATCAGTTGCGTTCAAAGATGGCGATAGCGAAAAAGCGCGAACGATTCTGGAAGAAGCCGGCTGGAAGGTGGGTAAAGACGGTGTACGAGTGAAAGACGGTAAAGAAGCTCGCTTGACGTTGTGGTACGCCAGCGGTGACAGCACGCGTCGGGATTTAGCCGAAGCCGTACGTGCGATGCTGGAGCCAGTGGGTATTCAGATTTCTCTGCAATCCGGAAGCTGGGAAACCGTTGAGCGGCATATGCATGCCAACCCGACGCTGTTTGGCTGGGGAAGCCTGGATCCGATGGAGCTTTTCCATCACTACAGCAATCAGGCTGCGGGCGTGGAATACTACAATCCAGGGTATTACAGCAATCCCGCCGTGGAGCAGCATCTTAAACAGGCAATTGACGCTCCAGACTGGCAAAAAGCGTTGCCGTTCTGGCAACAAGTGGAATGGGATGGCAAGCAAGGAGCAGGTGTACAAGGGGATGCGGCCTGGGCATGGCTGCTGAATATTCAGCACACTTACCTGGCAAATCCGTGCATTGATCTTGGCAAAGGCGCACCGGAAATTCACGGTAGCTGGTCACTGCTCAATAATCTGGATGAATGGACCTGGACCTGCCGTTGATGAAGTCTGTTGTAGGCCATTTTCTACGGCTGATGGTGTTATTAGTGCTGGTTGCGGCTGGCACTTTTATGCTGCTCAGCTTTTCTCCTGTTGATCCGATTCGGGCTTATATCGGTAACGATCTCCTGCACGTGCCGCCGGAACAATACGCGCGTATTGCGGCTCGCTGGGGATTGGACCAACCGCTATGGGAGCGTTTTGGGCACTGGTTTGTCCGGGTATTACAGGGCGATCTCGGCTACTCAATGTTGTTTAACGCGCCGGTTGCCAGCGTGATCAAGGAGCGCTTTGCGACCTCGTTTGCACTGCTAAGCGGCGCGTGGCTGCTGTCAGGAATACTTGGAACGATGCTGGGATTTGTTGCGGGACGCTATCTGAATCGCTGGCCGGATAAAGCAATCTGTCGCCTGAGCTATCTGCTTTCTTCGTTGCCGACCTTCTGGATTGGCATGCTGTTGCTGGCGTTATTTGCCGTGCGCTGGCCGGTCTTTCCGGTCTGCTGTGCATGGGAGCCTGGCAATAGCGGTGATATGGCAACATTGAGTGAACGTCTACGCCACCTGGTGCTTCCCGTTTGCGCGCTCAGTTTGTTGGGCCTGGGACAAATTACGCTCCATACGCGGGAAAGTATCGCCAGCGTGATGAAAAGCGAATTTGTTCGTTTTGCGCGTTCTCAGGGAGACAAAGGTTGGTCGCTGTTGCGCCATCAGGTTTTGCGCCACGCCATCACGCCAGCGCTGTGCCTGCAGTTTGCCTCACTGGGTGAACTGCTGGGCGGCGCACTACTGGCAGAAAAAGTGTTTGCTTATCCAGGACTGGGGCAGGCCACTATTGATGCCGGATTACGTGGCGATCTGCCGTTACTGATGGGAATTGTGTTGTTCAGTACCGTATTGGTTTTCATTGGCAACTCGGTGTCTACCTGGCTTGTTCATGCGTTGAACCGTGCTCTGGAGCGACCTGATGCTCTATAACCCGACGCCGACGCTGATTCGTCTTTTGTTCTCTTTTAGCTGCCTGCTGGGCATTGCGGTGTATGGCGCGACGACGCTGGATAACCCATTAAGCGTTAATCTGCTTGCCCGGCATTTACCGCCTGATGCGTTGTACTGGTTTGGCACCGATAATCTCGGTCGTGATCTTTGGATCCGTTGCTTTCAGGGCGCGTTAACCAGTCTGCAAATTGGTATTGGCGCGGCCCTGTGCAGCGGTTTCATTGCATTAATGATGGCGGCTGTTTCGCGTATGCATCCGCGTCTGGATGTGTTTATGCGCCTGATTACCGATGCCATGCTGTCGATGCCGCATCTGCTGTTGCTCATTTTGATCTGTTTTACGCTAGGTGGTGGGAAAAACGGCGTGATTATGGCAGTTGCGCTGACCCACTGGCCGCGTCTGGCTCTGATCCTGCGTGCCGAAGCGCAGCGCGTGGCGCACAGTGACTATCTGACGTTGACCTGGCGTCTGGGACACGGACATTTTTACTGCTGGCGACATCACTATCTACCCGCTTTGTTACCCCAATGGCTAACGGGAACACTGCTGATGTTTCCCCACGCGGTGTTGCATAGCGCGGCGTTAAGCTTCCTCGGTTTTGGACTGGCGCCTCATGAACCGTCACTGGGACTGCTGCTGGCGGATGCGCTGAGATTTATCAGTCATGGCGACTGGTGGTTAGTGCTGTTTCCGGGGCTGATGCTGTTCAGTCTGGTGATGTTATTCGATCAGCTCGCAAGGGCGGTGCATCGTTTATGGTTACGAGGTGGCGCATGTTAAGTTTAAGGCAGGTCTCGCTGGAGGTGGCGCGTTATCGCTGGTACGGCGCGCGAAACTGGTCTTCGCTGTTGCAGGATATCTCTTTCGACGTGGCTCCCGGCCAGATGGTGGCGTTAGTTGGAGGAAGCGGGGAGGGTAAGAGCCTGCTGCTGCAATGCCTTCTCGATCTCTTACCGGACAATTTGCGCTTCCACGGCGCTATCACGTTGGAGGGTAAAACGCTGGACAGCGAGGATATTCGCAAATGTCGTGGCAATACTTTCAGCTATGTCCCGCAAGGCGTTCAGGCGCTTAATCCGCTACTCTCGATTGAAAAGCATCTGCGCAGGGCAAGTCATCTCTCCGGCAAGGAGTGGAATGCCGGGAAGATTGACCAATTGCTCAAACGTAGCCAACTGGAAAGCCGTGTATTAGATGCTTTCCCGCGGCAGCTTTCTGGTGGTATGGCGAAACGTGTTCTGGCCTGTCACGCGTCACTGAGTCAGGCTCGTTATATTCTGGCGGACGAAATTACCGCCTGGCTTGATGCACCGTTGGCTAATCAACTGCTTGAACAACTGCGCGAGCTTTGTGAGAAAGGGGCTGGCGTGTTATGGGTAACGCACGATCTCACACTGGCAGCCCGCCATGCGGACCGCATTGTCGCGCTGCATCAAGGAAGGGTGTCGGATAACGTCAGCAGAGAGCAGTTGTTACGCGGAGAGATCAGCGAGCATCTGCAACGTCAATGGCGGGCGCTACCTGAAATAAGTCAACTTTTTGGAGAGCGGGATGCTGTGCTGTCGTGATGTGACCATTCGCCAGGGAGAACGGGTTTTGTGGCAAAATCTGACCTTCTCTCTGCGCCCTGGAGAACGCATAGGAGTTTGTGCCCCTAGCGGAACAGGCAAAACGACGCTGGGGCGCGTGCTGGCGGGTTGGCAAAAACCGACTTCAGGCGAGATCCTGATCGATGACCAACCGCTGCCGATGCACCAATATTGCCCGGTGCAGCTGGTGCCGCAACATCCGGAATTAACCTTTAATCCCCGACGCAGTACTGGCGATGCGGTTCATGATGCCTGGCTACCTGATGCGGAAATGCTTACCCGTCTTCATATTAACCCTGAGTGGTTAACTCGCCGTCCAGGACAGCTTTCTGGCGGTGAACTGGCGCGCATCGCCATACTTCGCGCACTGGATCCGCGGACGCGTTTTCTTATTGCCGATGAAATTACCGCCCAGCTCGACCCTTCCATTCAAAGAGATATCTGGGCGCTGCTGCTTGAAGAATGTCAGCGTCGGCCATTGGCTATGCTGATTATCAGCCATCAGCAGGCGTTGCTTGATCAGGTCTGCTCCAGGAAACTTATTGAAGAGTAAGGCAAGGGCTTTCAGTTGGTCTATTGATTAAATTGATATGTTATATTATAACATTTCACTCGCAAATGATTTGAGGGTGAAATTTTGGCTATTCGTATTAAAAAACTGACAATCGCTCTGGGGATGCTTTTAGTCAGTGGTTCGGTTATGGCGCACGGTCATCATTCCCATGGTGCGCCGATGAGTGAAGCGGAACAAAAGGCATCGGAAGGGGTGTTTGATGACAACCAGGTACAAAACAGGGCACTGACCGACTGGGATGGCATGTGGCAATCAGTCTATCCGTATCTGAGCAGCGGTGAGCTTGATCCGGTATTCAAAAAGAAAGCGGAGAAAGACAAAAGCAAAACGGCAGAACAAATTAAAGAGTACTACCGTAAAGGTTATGCAACTAACGTAGACACCATTGGCATCGAAAATGACGTGATGGAATTTCACACCGGTAGTCAGGTTGTATCGTGTAAATACGACTACGCCGGGTATAAAATACTGCACTATAAATCAGGCAAGAAAGGTGTACGTTATCTGTTTGAGTGTAAAGACGCTGACAGCAAAGCACCAAAATACGTACAATTCAGCGATCATATTATCGCGCCGCGTAAGTCCAGCCATTTCCATATTTTTATGGGAAATACCTCACAAGCCGCCTTGCTGGAAGAGATGGAAAATTGGCCTACCTACTATCCTTATCAGTTAAAGGGCGAAGAGGTCGTGGATGAGATGCTGCACCATTAAGCCGGACTAAACTTATCTGTACACACCCGCCGCCAGTGGCGGGTTTTTTAATTAATAACCTTCTCTTTCCATCACCCGATGCATTCGTTAGCATATTGTCTCGCAGCAAGTGCATGTGTTTTTTCAGGAAGAGGTTAATGTGTTCGCAGAGTATGGAGTTCTGAATTACTGGACGTACCTGGTAGGGGCTATTTTTATCGTGCTGGTACCGGGGCCAAATACAATATTTGTGCTGAAAAATAGCGTCGGGCGGGGAGTAAAGGGCGGATATCTCGCCGCCAGCGGTGTGTTTATCGGTGATGCCGTACTGATGTTTTTGGCTTATGCCGGTGTTGCCGCATTGATTAAAACAACGCCTGTTTTGTTCAACATTGTTCGCTATCTCGGCGCGTTTTATCTGCTGTATCTTGGCGCGAAAATCCTGTATGCAACACTCAAATCGAGGGCTGGCGATGCGACGCCTGAGGAAGTCCCGTTTGGTGCTATTTTTAAACGAGCATTAATTCTGAGCCTGACCAATCCCAAAGCTATTCTTTTTTATGTCTCGTTCTTCGTGCAGTTTATTGATGTCAATGCGCCGCACTCAGGGCTGTCATTCTTTATTCTGGCTATTACGCTTGAGATAGTGAGCTTTTTCTATCTGAGCTTTCTTATTTTCTCTGGCGCGTTCGTGACGCAGTATATCCGTACGAAAAAGAAACTGGCCAAAGTGGGCAATTCTCTTATCGGTCTGATTTTCGTTGGTTTTGCTGCTCGTCTGGCCACGCTTCAGTCGTGATGCCATTGGCCCGTTGATTACGGCGGGCCTTCAATATTACGTACTGCAATTCATTTACATTTGTATTGTTATAACCAATAAATGGTATTTTAAATGTATATTTAGAGGCGTACCCTGTGTACAGCAGCGGTTCAGAAAGAACTCGCTGGTTGTCGACTGGAAAAGGGAAGAAAAATGCTTCAAATTCCACAGAACCATATCCATACACGCTCTACTCCATTCTGGAACAAAGAAACGGCGCCTGCCGGAATTTTCGAACGCCACCTTGATAAAGGAACCCGTGCCGGGGTTTATCCTCGACTTTCGGTTATGCAGGGGGCGGTCAAATATCTCGGATACGCAGATGAACACAGCCCGGAGCCAGTACAGGTGATGGTGATTGAAGCCGGTCAGTTTGGCGTTTTTCCGCCGGAAAAATGGCATAACATTGAAGTGATGACCGACGATACTTACTTTAATATCGACTTTTTTGTTGCCCCGGAAATTCTGATGGAGACTGCAAATCAACGAAAAGTCGTGCGTACCGGCAAGGAGTAAATCATGGGCAAAGCAACCTATACCGTAACAGTGACCAATAACAGCAATGGTGTGTCAGTCGATTATGAAACTGAAGCGCCGATGACGCTGTTGATTCCGGATGTGGCCGCTGAAGTGGTTAAGGACCTGGTCAATACGGTACGTTCATACGATACCGAGAATGAGCACGATGTCTGCGGTTGGTAGATGTTAGCCTCTGCTTCTGATTGAATATCATCGTTTTTGATTTATAAACCGCACTGCGTTTTGACGGCGCAGCGCGGTTTTTTTTATCCGTGCTATCCGGGAAATATTCGTAAAAAGATTTATTAAGAATACCTTAAGAAATCCGCATTGATTGCTAATGTTGGATCATTCACAGGGGTTATGATCGTGAAACAGTCACAATACAGAACCTCGCTTATGAAACTGAATACCCGACTAACATTACCTACTTTCATTCTTGGGCTGGTCATCGTAACGATCCCGTTCACTGCGAACTGGAATCTACCTTTGCTCAACGGTACTGTCGTCAGATGGATTGAGAATGGCCAGGCGTTATGGCTGCTGTTTGGTGCGCTTTTTACTCTCAGCTACATCCGGCCCTTATCACGTCCCGAAGGCGAGAAGCAATTTTGGCTTTGGGCGGCTGTATGGTGGTTGGTGTTGCTGGGTCGCAGTACCAGTTGGGGCCGTGATTATTTCCCTGATCAACCTAAACTTCTGTTCAGAGCTATCTCAGTGGTATTGATTGCGATGATTATTCTGCCTGTCCTGATATCAAAACACTTACGCCAGGATATTGCCTGTCGCTTACGCAATGAACCGCTACCGCTGTGGCTATTAGCGATCACCATCTGTGCATTTTTGATATCCGATACGGTAGAGCATCATCGTCTGCTGGCCCCTATCTTTTTGCACAATGCGCAGTACGGCGATCTCATTGAAGAGCTGTATGAACTCCCGTTTATGGCAGGATTGTTCCTGATGAACCTCGGTTTTATGCAGCGGGATAAGCAGGTGGAATCAGCTACCATTCGTTTTAGTGAACCACAACTGGCGAAGTAACGAGAAAATGCCTGAGTCTGGGGATCCAGACTCAGGCGGCCTGGTGGTGACTTACCCAATGGCCTCACACAAGCGTGATTTCATGTCGCTATACGTTTGTGCGGCATACTTTTCTGCCCATCCCTGATCGCTAATGTGCTCAATATTTACGGCGCAATACTTGGTTTCCGGCGTTTTTGAAATAGGATCGAGGTTATCCTGGGTTAACTCGTTACATGCGCCAATCCACCATTGATAGGTCATATACACCGTTCCGACGTTAATGCGATCGGAGACATCCGCGCGGCTGATGACCTTACCTCGACGCGAACTGACCCATACCAGGTCACGATGACGAATACCTAATTTTTCTGCATCATGGGTATTGATTTGCACATACCCTGGTTCATCTGCCAGGGCTTGCAGCGCTGCACAGTTGCCGGTCATTGAGCGACAGGAGTAGTGCCCAACTTCACGCACCGTACACAGTACCAGTGGATATTTTTCATCAGGAACTTCTGCGGGCGCTCGCCACTGTGCGGCAAACAGTTTGCCTTTGCCATTAGCGGTATCAAATTGGCTGTTCGCATAGAGGTAAGGGGTACCGGGGTGATCGAGTTCCGGGCATGGCCACTGCACATGGCCCATCTCACCCATTTTCTCATAGGTTACGCCGTAGAACAGAGGGCATAGTTCGCGCATCTCATCCCAGATTTGCTGGTTACTTTGATACTGCATGGGATAGCCCATTTCGCTGGCCAGCAGGCTGATGATCTCCCAGTCACGCTTTACGTCACCTGAGGGTTCAATCGCTTTTTCAAAACGCTGGAAGCCGCGATCGGCGCAGGTAAAGACGCCACCGTGTTCGCCCCAGGAGGTGGCTGGCAGGAGGACGTCAGCCATTTCCGCTGTTTTGGTCATGAAGATATCTTGCACGACGACAAAATCGAGCGCGTTAAAGCCTTCGCGAACCAGACCCAAATCAGCCTCGGTTTGCAACGGATCTTCCCCCATGATGTAGTAGGCTTTAATTTTGCCTTCGATAGCCAGATGCGGAACTTCGGTGATGCGGGTCCCAACCTTGTCATCCATCTGATTAACATCAATCCCCCAGGCGTTGGCGAATTTCTCCCTGACGGTGAAGTCGGTCACGTCCTGATACCCTGGGAACTGGTTAGGTAGCACTCCCATATCGCACGCGCCCTGGACGTTATTTTGCCCACGCACCGGACCAACGCCGACGTTAGGGCGTCCCAGATTACCGGTCAGCAACGCCAGACTCGACAAGCCTCGAACCACGTCAACGGCCTGACCAAACTGGGTGACACCCATTCCCCACATCACGGTTGCCGATGGCGCAGCGGCAAAAGTACGCATCGCCTGACGAACCTGCTGTGCGGGAACGCCCGTCAAATGTTCAACGGCTTCAGGCGCATAGTCCTTCACGGTTTCCCAGTATGTTTCCAGTCCTTCCGCATGCTTTTGTACATACTCGCGATCGTAGAGTTGCTCATCGATGAGAACATGGCCAAAGGCGTTGACCAGGGCCATATTGCAACCGTTTTTCAATTGCAAATGTTGGTCTGCGATACGAGCAGTTTCAATACGACGTGGGTCGCAGACAATGATTTTTGCGCCGTTTTGGCGAGCTTTAATTACCCGGCGGGCCACTATGGGGTGCGAGTCGGCACAGTTATAACCAAAGATCAGCAGACATTTTGAGTTTTCAATGTCGCTGATGGAATTGCTCATGGCACCATTGCCTAACGTTTCCTGTAACCCGGCAACGGAAGGGCCGTGGCATACACGGGCACAGCAATCGACATTGTTGGTATGGAGAACGCCACGCGCGAACTTTTGCATCACGTAGTTGGTCTCATTCCCTGTTCCACGTGAAGACCCGGTAGTCATGATGGCACGGGGACCATAGGTATTTTTGATTTCAGATAAGCGTTTTGCGGTGTAACGAATAGCTTCATCCCAGCTAACGGGAGTGAATTTTCCACCTTTTTCATACCGGATCATCGGGCGAGTCAGACGGGGAGTCAGAAGGCGAGTGTCGTTAAGAAAGTCCCAACCATAGTAGCCTTTCAGGCATAACTGATTTTGGTTCGTTACCCCCTCTGCGGCCTCGGCGCGGATGATTTTGTTATTTTCCACAACAAGCTTGAGCTTGCACCCGGCCCCACAGTATGGGCATACACTGGTGATTTTTTTCATCAATAACAGACCTGTTAAATGCTGAAATAGCGCGAATTGTAAACGGAGCCACGCGATACGCATCGCGG
The DNA here is from genome assembly GCF_030332285.1 of Citrobacter sp. Cu096. NCBI lineage: Bacteria > Pseudomonadati > Pseudomonadota > Gammaproteobacteria > Enterobacterales > Enterobacteriaceae > Citrobacter > Citrobacter sp. Cu096. The sequence continues at coordinate 1,526,963 of NZ_JAOWID010000030.1, read as the reverse complement.
ACTACGATTTGTCATAGTGACGGACTGTTAAAGCATAAAGTGTGCCAGAAGTGAAAACCCAGCAATTGCAGGTGCTGAGGGGGAATGAGACAAACCTGAATGACTGACGATTCGACATTAATGACGAGCTACGTCAGGGCAAGTTCCGCCATTGAATGGTTTAACCTTATGAAAGATCAGAAAAAGATGAAAATGTCAGGTGATGCTCATCACAAATTTTAATTTTTCAGCGCTATGCTATGCTTTTATACAACGAGCGAATCGTTAACTTAAAAACATAAGTGAGGGATATTATGGGCATCATTTCATGGGTGATTTTCGGTCTTATCGCTGGGATTTTGGCAAAATGGATTATGCCGGGTAAAGATGGCGGCGGATTCTTTATGACCATTATCTTAGGGGTTGTTGGTGCGGTAGTAGGGGGGTGGATCAGTACCTTCTTTGGTTTTGGTAAAGTCGATGGTTTCAACTTCGGCAGTTTCGTCGTAGCCGTTATCGGCGCAATTGTGGTGCTGCTTATCTACAGAAAAATCAAAAGCTAAGCAAACATACTGACAAAAAAGGCCACTGATAAGTGGCCTTTTTCAGATTACCACCAGCCCAGTTCTGTTCCCAGAACGACGATGATAGCCACGCCAATCATAATGAGCGTTGTTTTTTTCATCGTTATGCTCCCGGCGCAGCGTAGCCGCCAATAAAAAACCAGGATAAGAAAACGACAGCGGAAATGAAAATGATGACGGGGAAAATAATACCGAGTCGCATACGATTATCTGCCAGGGTTATTTAAAGACGGGTCAGCATAGCAGGGGTTAATGTACGACAAAAGTGGTTTTATCCTGACGCTTTTTATCCTTGTACATTGCACTGTCTGCGAGATGAAGCGCACAGTTTATATCCGTCTCCAGCGGATCGATTTCCACCACGCCCAGACTGGCACCAGGATAAAACAAATGAATGTCGCCCAGGTGATAGTCGCCGCAAATTTGCTGCTGCAACTGATTTTTCACCTGCTGCAGGCGATCGCGCTGCTCCTTGTCATCTTCCGGTGACAAGCTAACGACTAAAAATTCATCACCGCCCAGTCGACCAAGAATATCATTGTCACCGCATTCACGGAGTAGGCGCTGCCCAATCTGGATTAGAAACTGGTCGCCGATCTCATGACCAAATCGATCGTTAATCAATTTGAAATCATCCAAATCAATATAGGCAAAGATTATTTTCTGTCTAAGATGTTGGGCGAGCGAGAAAAGTGTCTCGACGTTTTCAAAAATTGCGCGCCGATTCGGTAATCCGGTCAGGGCATCAGTGTAGGAGTGAGCAACCAGCGCGGCGTTCGCTTCGCGTAGCTGTGCCACCAGCGACTCTTTTTGAATCGACTGGGCGATAAGTCCGGCAAACAGATGCAACACCTGTTCACCACGTTCGCTCAACGCATGCTGGCGGCGGCTGGTAGCACAGAGTGTTCCGTAGAAAGTGCCGTCGGGAAGATGAACCGGAGTACTCAGGAAGGTGGTGATTTCCAGCGCGCGGGCAGCACTGCATTCCGGCCAGCGTGTGGGTACGTTGTCGCTGTACAGACAGTTTTCATCTATGGCGAGTTTGCACAACGTCTCATCCCACGGTACGGACAGCCCTTCGGGGATTTGCATTTGTCGGCTATTACGCGCGTACAAAATATGCTGCAGGCGGGCATCTAAATCAACCTTGGTTAAATAGGTGGATTCCATCTCTGTCACCACTTCCAGCATCTCCAGAAGTTGGCGAACCAGACTCTCAACTGACTGCTCCATGGCTAAGGATTGTGAGACTCTGGCGAGGATCATGTCCGACATGAGGTGTAAATACTCTTGAGTGATGACAGGGCTGATGTGGGCGCATGATAGAACATCCGGGAGCAAGATGAAACACGCGTTCCTGGCTGAAATGTAATCACAAAATTGAAATCGTAACGTTAAACATGGAGATAGAAGGGAAGTCGGGGTAATCTGCCGGAATAATGCTTTTAAACAGGAGTAGAGATGAAACTTACGACTATTGTTTTGCCCGGCTTGCTGGTGCTGGCAGGATGTACCACGCAGCCTGACGCCCCCAAACCGCCAAAAATAGGCATGGCGAATCCGGCATCGGTGTATTGCGAACAAAAGGGAGGTTCGCTGATTGCGGTGCAGACTCCACAAGGCGTAAGGTCAGACTGCAAACTACCTGGTGGGGAAGTGATTGATGAATGGGCGCTCTGGCGCAGAGATCATCCCACCACGGTCAAGTGATACACGGTCAGCATTGACGTAGCCAGTCTGCCAGCACCTGCGCGTGGTTTTGCTGGGTATTTTTCGCCGCATACAGTAGCGTTAAGGTTTGCTTTCGGGCAATCTCTGCAAGACGCTTTCCTTCCTGCTGCTGTTGAGCCAGTTCAGCGCGATATTGCTCAGAAAAATGCGAGAAATCGAGCAGCTCCGCGTGGAATGCCTTGCGTAAATCAGATGACGGGGTAAGTACTTTATTCCATTCGTTGAAAATAAGATCGCTCTTTTTCACCCCACGAGGCCACAACCGGTCGACCAGTACACGATACCCATCACTTTTTTCTGCCGGATCATACACGCGTTTGCACTGAATATTCATCTCTTCATCCGCTCCATTACGCCATTGCTAATACGGTAAAATAAGATCGTAAAACGTGACCATTATAGCATTCGACCAGCCCTGCCTCCCAATTTAAGGGATTGTGATACCAACAAAAAATCGGTAGGCTGAGGCTCCTTATAGTGTCCCTCATTGTCTGGACATAAGGAAAGTTTAATGGAAATTTCCCCGATTAAAGATACGCTTCGCATTGCGCTGGTGGGCGATTACAACCCCGATATTGTGGCGCATCAGGCGATTCCTCTTGCCATCGATGATGCTGCTGCCGTCCTGGAATTAGTGGCTGATTATGACTGGCTAACCACATCTGATATCAGCAGCAGTGAGGATCTGGTTGGCTATGATGCCATCTGGGTCGTGCCAGGCAGTCCTTATCGCCACCTGGAAGGGGCGCTGATCGCGATACGCTATGCGCGTGAAAACAGCATCCCATTCCTGGGAACCTGTGGCGGTTTTCAGCATGCGATTCTGGAGTATGCCCGCAATGTGCTGGGCTGGAGCGATGCCGCCCATGCGGAAACAGATACCACGGGTCGGATAGTGATCGCACCGTTGAGCTGTTCGCTGGTAGAAAAAACGGATGATATTGAACTGCGTGCCAATACGCTGATTGCCAAAGCCTACGGACGGGATGTTATCTCGGAGGGATACCACTGCAACTATGGCGTATCGGAAGATTTTGCCGCTTTGCTGGAGAGCGGCGATCTTCGTGTTACCGGTTGGGATGAAGCAGGTGATATTCGCGCCATTGAGTTGGTGACGCATCCTTTTTATGTCGGCACACTCTTTCAGCATGAACGTGGGGCACTGGTGGGAAAACCCGTGCCGTTAGTTCAGGCGATGCTGCGCGCTGCGCGAGGATAAAAAACGGGCTGGTCGATCACCACCTGCCCGCTGCATTATGCGCTCGCTATCTCCCGATTGCGTCCCGCACACAGACCAAATACCGCCATCAGCATTGCCAACACGGCGACCCCGGCTAACGGCATCAGCCAGCTCCCGTTGAGGTCGTGAATTTTCCCCATCAGCGGTGGCCCGCAGGCGGCCAATAAATACCCGACAGACTGTGCCATGCCGGACAAGGCCGCAGCCTGATGCGCCGAGCTTGCGCGCAGGCCAATAAAGGTCAAGCCGAGGATCATAGTCGCGCCTGAGCCAAAACCAAACAGTATGGTCCACAGCAAAGCCTGGTCGGGTATGAGGGCGAATCCCGCCGCGCCGATAGCGCACATTAACGAAACCAGAGCGGCGATGGCGCGCTGATCCTTAAATCTGTTCAGAATGAGGGGAATCAATAACCCCGGCGCGGCAGTTGCCAACTGCAGTAAACCATGCAACGAACCGGCCTGAGATTCACTGTAGCCATGGCTAATTAAAATGGCGGGTAGCCAGCCGATGATGACGTAATAGACAAGGGAGTTGATCCCCAGAAACAGCGTCACTTGCCAGGCGAGGCCAGAGCGCCAGATTGCGCGGGAATGCAAGGCGCGCGAGTTACTCAGACTGGCATGAGCGGTCTGGCGGCATTGAGGCAACCAGATAATCAGCGCCAGAAGTGGAAAGGCTATCAGAACCATCAGCGCCCCGCGCCAGCCAAATCCACTTAATGCCAGCGGTACTACAATGGCCGAACCCAGTGCGGCCGCCGCGCCCATGGTCAGCGAGTATGCGCCAGTGAGTTTTGCCACATGTTGGGAAAAATCGCGCTTAATCAACCCGGGTAGTAGCACATTTCCCAGAGCGATACCGCACCCAATGGTGGCAGTACCGCTAAACAGGAATCCTGACGAAGGTAGCGAACGTATCGCAATACCTGCGCAAATCAACAGCATAGCGGCAAACAGGCTGCGTTCGATGCCCCAACGGCGCGCAACGGCGGCAGCCAGGGGGGATACCAGCGCGAAGGCCAGCAGCGGCAGAGTGGTCAGAAGTCCCGTCTGGGCGGTACTCAGGCCGTAGTCGGCGCGAATGGCATCCAGCAATGGGGCCGCTCCGGTAAAGGTGACACGCAGTGTGGTGGCAATCATCAGGATCCCCGCGATCAGCAGCACTGTGTTTTTGCCGCGGGAGGAGGGTGTAGTAATCATTTTTTTCTCATATCGTCAGGCGAGGCGATACTTTAGCGTTTTTACACTATGGATGAATCAAGCTAAAATGACAGTTTATCGCTAAAATAGGACATTATTATGTTGGGGCTGAGACTGGATGGTTATGAACCCGATTTGCATCATGATGCAGCGGTCGCATTTTGTATTCAGGCTCGGGAAGATGAACTTTTCAGCCCTCTGCATCAGCATCGTAAGGGGCAATTGATCCTGGCGCTGCATGGCGCGATCACTTGTGAGGTTGAAAACGCCATGTGGATGGTGCCTCCGCAATATGCGGTGTGGATCCCCGGCGAAATTCCACACAGCAACCATGTTACAGTGGGCGCGCAATTATGTTTTCTGTTTATTGAACCGCAGGCGGTCGTGATGCCTGAACGCTGTTGCACGCTTAAAATCGCCCCATTATGTCGGGAACTCATTCTGGCGCTGGCGTCCAAAACGGATGCTCAACGACTGGAACCGGTAACCCAGCGGTTGACGCAGGTGTTATTTGATGAACTCCCGCAGCAGCCGCAGGAGCAAATGCAATTGCCGGTATCCGATCACCCGAAAATCCGCAGAATGGTGGAGACGATGGCGCGGGAGCCTGCGCAGTGGCAAACGCTAGGGCAATGGGCCAGCGAATTTGCGATGAGTGAGCGAAACCTTGCCCGTCTGGTTGTCAGGGAAACAGGATTAAGCTTTCGTCGCTGGCGTCACCAGCTTCAACTGATTCTTGCGCTGCAGGCGCTGATAGATGGTCATAACGTGCAACAGGTTGCGCAAATGCTCGGTTACGATTCGACCACAGCATTTATCACCATGTTCAAAAAAGGCCTGGGGCAAACACCAGGCCGTTATCTGGCGGGGCTGGCTACTGCTTCCCAACAATCAATGAGACCAGACCTGCCGCAATGAGCGGTCCCACCGGCACACCGCGAAAGAGCGCCACGCCCAATACCGTGCCGACCAGTAAACCTGCAACAAGCTGGGGCTGACTGCCCATAAGCGTGACGCCGCGCCCGCCGAGCCATGAGACAAATACCCCAACGGCAATAGCGACCAGTGATTTCCAGTTCACAAAGGAGTGGATGAGCGTGGAGGGCGGTAGCGTTCCACTGGCTATTGGCGCCATGACGCCAATGGTCAGAATGATAATCCCGACGGTCAGACCCTGTTTTTCTATCCATGGGAAGAAAGTATTGAGAGGGGTAACTCGAACAATGATCAGCACCAGGATTGAAACAGCGACAGTGGTGTTGTGGCTGACAAAGCCCAGAGCTGCCAGTCCGAGGAGGATCAGCAGAGTGACATCAAACATCGTAGTTTCCTTACCAGAAGAAATAATAAGCCTGTTTACTGTACGCGTAAACGCGTGACGGAACAGGCTTTTTTTATGATTATGATTTTTTTTTGGCTAACGCACGAGGCGACGTTTTTTACTGCTAACGCCAACCGTTATTGCTCGCGGCGGAAAGGGATTAATTCAGGTTGCGCGATACGCAGATAATCTGTGGTATCCATGATCACAGATTTTTCCAGCAACCCGGCATTAAACGCAATTTCATTGAAACGCTCAAACAATAGCGGATCGGCAACCAGTTTGAGATTAGGATGGAAGCTAAACGGTGGGATCGCGCCAAAAACGCAGCCTGTCAGTGCATCGACTTCCGCCGGGCTGGCAAGCGATGCTCTTAACCCACCAATATGACCCGCTAACAAACTGAGGTCGGCCTGCTGGTCCGCGGGAAGAATTGCCAGCACATGCTGATTAACGCCATTGCCTTTGACCTTACAGACCAGGGCTTTTGCTCCCTGGCCAAGTGCGGTGCCGCGAATTTCAGAAACCGCCTCACATTTGCCGACGGCTTCATGGCTTACCACGCGGTACGTTGCGCCTTGCTCTGATAACAGCGAAATTAAACGCTCATGCGTTGCGTTACCTTTGTTCACTTCCGTCATGACTGACTCCTGGTACAACAATGAAAATCCTGCAGAAAAATAATCACACACCGGCGCGTTTTTTCTGTTTGTTCAGATAAAGTTGTGCATCAGATGCTTTGTAAGCATCATCAATAGTGTCGTTCGGCTGCATATTATAAACCCCGGTGGAGAAGCTGATGGATATATCATGCGCAATAATTTTTAAGTTATAGCGAATCCTTTCCAGCAGGCGGGGCGTTAAATCACTGGGGTGGTCAATGAGGATAATACAAAACTCATCGCCACCGAGGCGGATGGCATAATCGCTTTTGCGAATAGAGCTTTGAATGGCTTTGGCCAGATGGGTGATAATCCGATCGCCTTCTTTATGCCCTAATGTATCATTGATGACTTTCAGCTTATCGCAGTCGATGGCGATAAAAGTAACGAGAGTGCCCGCATTGACCAACTGCTGCAAACGTTGTTCGAGCGTAGGGGTTAAAATTTTCCGATTGTAGAGTCCGGTCATTGCGTCACTGATATTTTCGCGCGTGACGTTGTGATACAAGCGAAAATGCGTTCTGACCAAATTCAACAGCAGAATTGTTGCCAGCAGATAGAAAGCGAAGATTTTCCAGGACGAGACAATAAAATACATTAAATCAAGTGATAAGGTGACTCGTATTCCACCTGGAATGTCTTTCTCGTAGTGAACATAGTGAAACAGGTCAGTCTCACTTTGGTTAACGAGGATTTCTCTACCGGAGCTGATATCCGAGAGCGTAACGTTAAGATAGCGCCAGACCAGAGGCCGGTCGCTGGTATAAAAAATATTCTTTAAATTCTCTTTGTTGATATCCACCATTACTACACCTTTTAACTTACCGGTATAGTAGACCGGCGTTAAAAAGCTCATCACCTTTTTCCCGGTCAGGTTATCCTGATAAATACTGGAGATCACCGTGCGCCCAGTGAAAATACCGTCAATATCATTCTGGTCGATGCCCAGGCTGCCTTTTTGCAAAAATGTCCAGTTATGTATCGCAAATTGGCGCGAGTCGATCCGGTCATAAAAATAGACGTAATTATTTTTGAGGTCGACGTAATATCTGAATTTATACTCCAGCGTACCTAAACCCTGACCGTAATCTTTCTGTTCTCGATTAGCGTTGACCGCCTTATCAAAAGAGGGCAGCAGGAATATGTCTTCAAGTTTTTCGCTACATTTCGTTGAGGTGGTTTGCAGCGTTCCGTGCAAAAGCGGGTAGTTATGCTCTATGAGATTGAGCCCATGAGTGCCGTTCACGCTGTCGAAAGCGTTGCAAAGTGTTTTTTGTTGTTCGACAGAAGCGGGTTCCTTGGGGGATGAAAATGTGCGCATCAGATGGGCTGCAATGCTTTGATTAGTATACCTATCATAAAGAAACGATGAATCGGCTTTCTCATTGATATAGCGCATATACGCATTCATTGCTTTATCGCTGGCAATGAGCTCATAAACCAAAAAAGAAGACGTCAAAACAATTACGCTTACGGAGATAAAGAGCCTGAGCGCTTTATGATGCAATTTCATAATGATTTACAGCCCTGGAGTAGAGATGCGATTTTAGCACATGCACCAGTAACGCTCTAACGGAGCGGCGGGATAAACCATTGCAAAATGTCACTATTCTGGAAAGAGGAATACAATCAGCCGGAGCCAGAGCTACGGCTGATTGTTGTCGGTCAATTATTACTGGTTGTACTTTGCTTATGGAACAGTTCGCGAAATACTGGGTAAATATCATCCTGATCGCGAATATGCTGCATCGCAAAGTTATCAAAGGTTGATTGCAGATGTTCGTATTCACGCCACAGGGTCTGGTGAGCGCGGCGAGTGATTTCGATATAGCTGTAATACCGCACTACCGGCAGCAGTTTTTTCGCCAGAATTTCATGACACAACGGTGAATCATCCGCCCAGTTATCACCGTCCGAAGCCTGTGCGGCATAGATGTTCCACTGCGCCGGGTTGTAGCGCTCTTTTACCACTTCATCCATTAGCTTCAACGCGCTGGAAACAATGGTTCCCCCGGTTTCCTGAGAGTAGAAGAACTCATGCTCATCCACCTCTTTCGCCTGGGTATGGTGGCGAATATAAACCACTTCCACGTTTTTGTAGGTCCGGCTCAGGAACAGGTACAGCAGGATATAAAAACGCTTAGCCATATCTTTGGTCGATTGATCCATTGAGCCGGAAACGTCCATCAGACAGAACATCACCGCCTGGCTGGAAGGATCGGGCCGTTTTTCATAATTTTTGTAGCGTAAATCAAAGGTGTCGATAAACGGTACGCGTTCGATTTTTGCCCGTAATTCGGCAATCTCTTTGCGTAACCGTTCCTCTTCCAGCAACTGCGCGGGTTCACTTTTGGCAATGGTTTCCAAATCCGCTTCAAGCGCGTGCAGCTCGCGACGCTTACCTGCGGTCATGGCCGTACGGCGTGCCAGTGAGTTTTGCAGTGAGCGCACCACGCTGATGTTGGCCGGCACACCGTTAGAGGTAAAACCTGCCCGGTGCGTTTTATACTCCGTTAACTGGCGCTGCTGATTCTGCTTCAGGTTAGGCAGTGCTAAATCTTCGAACAACAGATCGAGATATTCATCTTTAGAGATCTGGAAGACGAACTCATCCTGTCCTTCGCCGTCCTGGCTGGCCTGGCCTTGCCCGCTGCCTGAACCGCCGCCTCCGCCCTGCGGGCGTTCAATACGGTCGTTCTGTACAAAATGGTCGTTACCCGGATGCACACGATGGCGCAGTCCACCACGCCCCTGATGAAACATCGGTTCGCTAATATCATCGGTAGGAATAGAGACAGATTCGCCGCTATCCACATCAGTCACCGAACGCTTGTTAATGGCCTCGGAGATCGACTGTTTAATTTGCGATTTATAACGGCGTAAAAAGCGCTGGCGGTTTACCGTGCTCTTGTTCTTGCCGTTAAGACGCCGGTCAATAAACCAGGTCATAAGCCCCCCGTACTGCATTTGCCAACTTACGCTTCATCCTTCAAGTTGTCTCTGCGTTGGCTCACTCCAGTCACGTACTTATGTACGCTCCTGGGGATTCACTCATTTGCCGCCCTGATACCTCTTGAATGATTTCGCGTACAGAAGAACTGTTGGCCCGGTAAATGGATAAAATTTTCCGGGCCGTTTATGTTGTTAAGATGATTTACGTACGCGCAAATACCATTCGCACAGTAAACGCACCTGTTTACGTGTGTAGCCTTTTTCCATCATACGGTCGACAAAATCGTCGTGCTTTTTCTGCTCGTCAGTCGAGGTTTTCGCATTGAACGAAATGACCGGCAGCAGTTCTTCGGTATTGGAGAACATTTTCTTCTCAATAACCGTGCGCAGTTTTTCGTAACTGGTCCAGTTTGGATTACGACCGCTGTTATTCGCTCTGGCACGCAGAACAAAATTGACTATCTCGTTACGGAAATCTTTCGGGTTACTGATACCAGCCGGTTTCTCAATTTTCTCCAGTTCTGAGTTCAGCGACTCACGGTCAAACAGTTGACCGGTATCCGGGTCGCGATACTCTTGATCCTGAATCCAGAAATCCGCATAGGTGACATAACGGTCGAAAATGTTCTGTCCGTATTCGGAATAAGATTCGAGATAAGCCGTCTGGATCTCTTTACCGATGAATTCAGCATATTTCGGGATCAGGTAGCCTTTCAGGAATTCAAGATAACGTTCAGCTAACTCCTGCGGGAATTGTTCACGCTCGATTTGTTGCTCCAGTACGTAAAACAGATGCACAGGGTTAGCTGCCACTTCGGCATGGTCAAAGTTAAAGACGCGTGAGAGGATCTTAAACGCGAAACGCGTTGACAGACCATTCATTCCCTCATCGACCCCGGCGTAATCCCGATACTCCTGATAGGATTTCGCTTTAGGATCGGTATCTTTCAGGCTTTCACCATCATAAACGCGCATCTTCGAGTAAATGCTCGAGTTCTCCGGCTCTTTCAGGCGAGAAAGAATGGTAAAGCGAGAGAGCGTTTCCAGCGTCCCCGGAGCGCAAGGTGCATGGGTCAGCTCGCTATGATTAAGCAGTTTTTCGTAAATTTTGATCTCTTCGGAGATCCGCAGGCAATAAGGCACTTTGACAATGTAAACACGGTCAAGGAACGCCTCATTGTTTTTGTTATTACGGAACGTCACCCATTCGGACTCGTTCGAGTGGGCAAGAATAATCCCGTTAAACGGCAGGGCAGAGATACCTTCTGTCCCGTTGTAGTTTCCTTCCTGGGTTGCGGTCAGCAGAGGATGCAGCACTTTAATCGGTGCTTTAAACATCTCAACGAACTCCATAATCCCCTGGTTTGAACGGCACAGTGCGCCCGAATAACCGTAGGCATCAGGATCGTTTTGGGCGTGGTGTTCGAGCTTACGAATATCCACTTTCCCGACCAGCGCAGAGATATCCTGGTTGTTTTCATCACCAGGCTCTGTTTTAGCGATAGCGATCTGCTCCAGAATAGACGGCCAGACTTTGACAACGCGGAATTTTGTAATGTCCCCGCCAAAATCATGCAGACGTTTCGCAGCCCAGGGCGACATGATCGTCCCGAGATAGCGACGCGGGATCCCATACTCTTTTTCCAGAATTTGCGCGTCTTCCTGCGGATTAAACAGGCATAATGGATGATCGTTTACCGGGCTACGTTCGCCGTTGGCACTCAGGACATAAATCGGTACTCGCTGCATCAGCGACTTCAGCCGTTCAGCAAGAGATGATTTCCCCCCTCCCACAGGCCCCAGCAGATACAAAATCTGCTTCTTCTCTTCCAGACCTTGAGCCGCATGCTTCAAATAAGAAACAATCTGCTCAATGGCATCTTCCATGCCGTAAAACTCTTCAAATGCGGGATACCGTGCAATCACCCGATTCGAAAAGAGTCGAGAAAGTCGAGGTTCGTGGGCAGTGTCGACCATGAGAGGCTCACCAATAGCCATTAATAGCCGCTCAGCCGCATTGGCATAAGCACTGCGATCTTGCCGACAAGTGGTAAGAAACTCCTGCAGTGTGAACTCTTCGTCCTTGGCAGCTTCATAACGCTGGCGATAGTGATCGAATATATTCATGGTATGCCGTCCTTTCGTTTTTTAGCACATGTTAAGAGCCGTTCATATGAATAGTAGAGGCCCCTGAAGAGGTAAACTGAACGACGTCGTTGCCGAAGAAATAAGCAACTCTCATGCCATTGTGGTGGTCAGGAGATCAACGTATTCGGTGATACACCTTCTAAAATTAAGCGTAGATGGCATTTGCAAAACTTGCCTGTGCGCGCAAATGAATTTCAATGGCATATCAATAACTCATCGGCAAAAAAAGCACATCTAATGTAAAGATATGGGGCAGGATTCATGCGGTGTTCACCTTCCTGCAAGCAAATTGTCATCACTCGCTGAGAAATTAGGGGGTTACATTCTGGGGGGAATACGTAAAATAGTTGGGTTGAAGCGTATTGGCGGTTACACTTTGACCGCTACACATTTGAATAAGGAATTATGGACTGTGACCAAACTCAAACTTCTGGCATTGGGCGTCCTTGCCGCAACCGCAGTTAGCACCGCACAGGCGGAAAGTCAGTGGACTGTTGGTGCTGGTGTCGGCGTGATTAACAGCCCGTACAAACAGTATGACCGCGATGTTTATCCCGTTCCGGTTGTTACCTATGAAGGCGATAACGTCTGGTTCCGCGGTCTGGGTGGTGGCTACTATCTGTGGAATGACACGGCAGATAAGCTCTCCATCATGGCGTACTATGATCCGACGCACTTCAAGCCGGGTGATAGCGATAGCCATGCTCTGCGCCAACTCGACAAGCGCAAAGGCAGCTTGATGGCTGGCCTCTCGTATGTACATAACACCCAGTATGGTTTCCTGCGCACCGCACTGGCGGGTGATACCCTGGATAACAGCAACGGCTTTATCTGGGATCTGGCCTGGCTCTACCGTTACACCAATGGTGCGCTGACTCTGACGCCGGGTATCGGTGTGCAGTACAGCAGCGAAAACTACAACGACTATTATTATGGCGTTTCCAATAAAGAGTCTCGCCGCAGTGGCCTGAAAAGCTACAACGCTGACGATGGATGGGATCCGTTCCTGGAGCTGACTGCGAGCTATAACTTCCTTGGCAACTGGGACGTATACGGCACAGGCCGTTATGTGCGTTTGAGTGATGAAGTGAAGGATAGCCCGATGGTTGATAAATCCTGGTCTGGCATCTTCTCGGTGGGTGTGACCTACAAGTTCTGATATCACTGCGTGTCAAATACTAGCCCGCTGAGATGCGGGCTTTTTTACGTCATTAAAATTAAGATAACTCCCAGATCATGATGGTGCAATTTGTGCACCTTAACAGGACATATGCCAGTAGTTTTGCTTTACTGTGGTGCATCAACACAGGAGGGTGCGATGACCGTGAAACAGGTGATGTTTACAAAACAGGTATCACTTCCTGCTATTGGGCAGGGTACATGGTATATGGGCGAGGATGCTGGCCGACGCCGGGATGAAGTATCTGCGCTGCGGGCTGGTTTGGATCTCGGCCTGCGGCTGATCGATACCGCCGAAATGTATGCTGATGGTGCAGCGGAAGAGGTGGTTGGTGAAGCATTGACGGGGTGCCGTGATAGCGCTTTTTTAGTCTCGAAAGTTTACCCATGGAATGCGGGTGGGCAGAAGGCCATTGCTGCTTGTGAAGCGAGTCTTCGCCGACTGAAAACCGATTATCTGGATCTCTACTTGTTGCACTGGACGGGAGATTTTTCATTTGCGGAGACCGTTGACGTCATGGAAGTGCTTATCGCACAGGGCAAAATTCGCCGTTGGGGGGTGTCTAATCTCGATTACGATGATATGCAGGCGTTATGGCAGGTCGCTGGTGGGCGGGAATGTGCAACTAACCAGGTGCTCTATCATCTGGCATCGCGCGGTATTGAATATGATTTACTGCCGTGGTGCCAGCAGCAGCAGATGCCGGTCATGGCTTACAGTCCGCTGGCTCAGGCGGGGCGATTGCGCAGTGGCTTGCTTTCTAACCCTGTGGTCAACGACATCGCACACACACACCATGTTAGCGTCGCGCAGATTTTACTGGCGTGGGTGATTCGTCTTTCGGGCGTGATGGCGATCCCAAAAGCGGCAAGCGTAGCGCATGTCGAACAAAATGCTGCCGCGTTGGAAATCATGCTCTCGGTTGATGAACTAAAGCTGTTGGATGAGGCATATCCGGCCCCAAAAGGTAAAACGGCGCTGGATATGGTCTGATTTGTCAAATGACGATGCTCAGGTCTCCGGCTACGTGTTGTTTGTAGGCCGGATAAGGCGTTAGCCGCATCCGGCATGGTGCTCTGAGCTGTTTCAGGCAATGGATACAATCTTAGCGTTTAGCAACCTGAATGGTTTGCGCCAGGCGAGACGGTTTCTCGGCGGTAGTTTTCTGCGGTTCGGTCGCGTAAGCCGTTTCGACGCAAACAAACGTTTTGTAGCCATCATCCGGCATGTCACCCATGCTAATGGATAGCGCCGGGCCCGGGTTCCAGCCGACAACGTTCAGATGGTGGTGATGGATCACGTTAATATTGCGATTCAGCGCATCATCATGAATGACGCTGCACGCTTGCGGATTCAGATAAACACGATCGGTGCGGTCTGGGAAAGTCTGAATGCCGTCAGCCAGTACATCTTCTTTAGCATCATTCACTTTATCGATCAGGCGATCGCCAAGACCACTGACTTTCACTGCCGCAATATCACCGACGTTGAAATAGGTATGCAGCGCGGAGGTGGTTTCAAACTCACCGTGAGCTTCCAGTTCCATCTCGCAGGTGGCGCCTACTTTGAAGCGGGCTAGCAAGCAGAATTCGTGTGGCCACAGCTGACGCGTTTCAGCGCTACTTTGCAGCTCAAATGTCAGGACCACGCCATTGTCGTCTTCATTGTGCGCTTTCAGCGTCCATGGCAAGTTACGAGCAAAACCATGAGAAGGCAAACCTTGTTGAGTCGCCGGGCCAAACCACGGCCAGCAAATGGGGACGCCGCCACGCAGCGCTACGCCGGTTTTGAACGGGGTATTGTTACTTAGCCACAGGACTTCCTCTTCGCCGTTTGGTTTCCAGGATAGAAGATGTGCGCCCTGCAGCGCGAAAGAAGCTTTAACCTGTGGGTGATCGACAACAAGAACCTCAAGCTCATCAAGCTGACGGCGGGATAGGACAGGGGTAATTTGTTCGATTACCGGAAGTGCAAAAATTTTATTAATCATTACGCAATCCTTTTTAACCTTGAATAATTCGGGTTGCAGGACGGCGGCAAGTGAACGACAAATTCGTCAGGAACGAATTTGAACAACCGAAGGTTGCCTTCGGTCAGGGACATGGATGTCCCTGATTCACCTCGATGAGCTTACTGTAGTAAGCGATTCGAGTGAGAGAGCGTAGCCAACACACCTGCAACTTGAAGTATGACGGGTATCTTCAGGCAAAAAAAAGAGCGACCAGAGTCGCTCTTACAGATTACTGTTTCATCTCAACTTATTTGGAGATGTGAGCAATCAGATCCAGAACTTTGTTAGAGTAGCCGGTTTCGTTGTCGTACCAGGATACCAGTTTCACGAAGTTGTCGTTCAGTGCGATACCTGCTTTAGCATCGAACACGGAAGTGCAAACTTCACCGTTGAAATCGGTAGATACTACGTCGTCTTCGGTGTAACCCAGAACGCCTTTCATCGGGCCTTCGGAAGCAGCTTTGATTGCTTTCTTAATTTCTTCGTAAGAAGCAGCTTTTTCCAGACGAACGGTCAGGTCAACAACGGATACGTTCGGGGTAGGAACGCGGAACGCCATACCAGTCAGTTTGCCGTTCAGTTCTGGCAGAACTTTACCTACAGCTTTAGCAGCACCGGTAGAGGACGGGATGATATTCTGGGATGCGCCACGGCCGCCGCGCCAGTCTTTGTGAGACGGGCCATCAACGGTTTTCTGAGTAGCGGTGGTCGCGTGAACAGTTGTCATCAGACCTTCGATGATGCCGAAGTTGTCGTTGATAACTTTAGCCAGCGGAGCCAGGCAGTTAGTGGTGCAGGAAGCGTTAGAAACGATATCCTGACCTTCGTATTTGTCAAAGTTAGCGCCTTTAACAAACATCGGAGTGTTATCTTTGGACGGACCAGTCAGAACCACTTTTTTCGCGCCAGCAGTGATGTGCTTACGAGCGGTTTCGTCTGTCAGGAACAGGCCAGTAGCTTCAGCAACTACGTCAACACCAACTTCGTCCCATTTCAGGTTAGCCGGATCACGTTCAGCGGTAACACGGATTTTTTTACCGTTTACGATCAGATGACCGTCTTTCACTTCAACGGTACCGTTGAAACGGCCGTGAGTGGAGTCATATTTCAGCATGTAAGCCATGTAGTCAGCGTCTAACAGGTCGTTGATTGCAACGATCTCGATGTCAGAGCGTTCTTGAGCAGCACGGAAAACAATGCGACCGATACGGCCAAAACCGTTGATACCTACTTTGATAGTCATATATTCCACCAGCTATTTGTTAGTGAATAAAAGGTTGCCTGTAAAATTACAAAAACCTTACGCAGCGTCAAGCGGAATCGTGTCAATCATTGCGACAAATCAATCTGCTGCCTAAGCTTTGCGCAACTGACTCGCCTCACTCTTCCTTTGGGCTTGGAACCACATGGGGTCGGCGGCCCGAATTTTAAAGGGCAATTAAGATAAAAACGTGAGTCTGATCACGAATTACAGGCTGCCATTTCGCAAGGATCAAGTTTAGAACAAAAGTTCGCACTCCGGTGTTAATGTTTTGTTAGAATCTGTCTCGCAATGTGAGTTTAGATAAAGTGAGATGTGAGCAAATGGCTAATCAACCTTCTCCAGAAGAACTGAAAAAAAATTTAACCGAAATGCAGTTCTACGTGACGCAGAATCACGGGACAGAACCGCCATTTACCGGGCGTTTGCTGCATAACAAGCGTGACGGCATCTACCATTGTCTGATCTGCGATAAACCGCTATTTCGTTCCGAGACAAAATATGACTCTGGTTGCGGCTGGCCCAGCTTTTACGAGCCCGTCAGTGAAGAAGCTATCCGTTACATAAAAGATACGTCACATGGCATGCAGCGCATTGAAATTCGCTGTGGTAACTGTGATGCGCACCTCGGACACGTCTTTCCGGATGGCCCTAAACCTACCGGTGAACGTTACTGCGTTAACTCAGCGTCTTTGAACTTCACCGATGGTGAAAACGGTGAGCAAACCAAGGGTTGAGGAAACGATTCAGCAAATTATTCTACGAAGAGTGGATTTAACATGAATCTTGATGAGATGATCAACAGCATGACGCCGGAAGTTTATCAGCGCTTATCTACAGCCGTTGAACTCGGAAAATGGCCGGATGGCGTCGCGCTAACGGCAGAACAAAAAGAGAACAGTTTACAGCTGGTGATGTTATGGCAGGCGCGAAACAATATTGACGCGCAGCATATGACGATTGATACCAATGGTGAGATGGTGATGAAGAGTAAGCAACAGCTGAAAGTGGAATTTGGTATTATGCCCGAACCGATTGCGACGTTTAAATCCTGATTATCCAGGCCCGACAAACATCGGTGTCGGGCCCGCAGTTGATGTTATTTCTTATTCATCATCGCCTTCAGATCGGCAAACGGATTATATTTCGCCTCGCCGACGTCTTTCTGCGCATCTTCCCCCGCCACTACAGTAGAACCATACTGATCCACCTCAGTATATTTCGAATGCTCATGATCGTGGCAATACAGGCATAGCATCTCCCAGTTGCTACCATCTTCCGGGTTATTGGAGTGATCGTGATCGATGTGATGTACCGTCAGCTCGCGCAGATTGGAATACACGAACTCACGTGAACAACGTCCGCAAACCCAGGGGAAGAGTTTTAGCGCCTTTTCCCGGTATCCGACTTCCAGACGGGCGTAATTTTTAGGGATAAAAGCCATAAAAGCGCATGCCTCCAGTAGATAATGAAGAGCTGCGCCAAAAGCTGGCGCAGCAGAATGGGCTAATCATAACCTATTGTGTCAGGCGTTGGGATCAGTGTTTGATGCCTAGCGAATCGGCTAACTGCCTCGCCAATTGATTATTGCATCTGCGCCGTACTCCCAGAACATGGCGCCTCCCAACCCTTTGCTTTTGATGTAGTCGGCTTTTATCGCCACCGAACGCGGATTTTCATAGGAGAGGGCAAAGAGTGTTTTTCCATCCGCAGACTGCACCGACAGCCACGGCACTTTCGCTTCATCATCCCAATGTTGGCTAAAGCGTTTTTGCGGATCGTTGATCAACTTCGCCACAATATCGTTGTACTTCACATAGGTATCTTTGCTCAGATCGACGCCCAGTGATTTGAACAACTCAATTTGCGCTGGCCCGAAATAGGGCTGGGTAGCCGGGTTTTTCTGCGCGTCAGGTTTGCTCCAGTCAATACCTGGCTCAATGGCGCGTTTTGGTACGCGTCCATAAAAGCCAATGCCCAGATTCATTTGGCTCGGTTTCAGACCGGCTGCGAGATAGTTACTGACCACAAAATCGGCGCTGTACTTATCCGCCGCCGCGACCGTCGGCCATTGCGTCGAATTATACAGGTTCGAGTTAAAATACTGGGTGCCGTAAGCCATGTCATAGGTCATCAGGTTGATGTAATCGAGCGATGGCGCAATGGCTTTCACATCTACCCAGCTTTTCGGACTTTCCGCATTCGCACCCACTGCATGTTGGTGAAGCGACAAGCTGTTTGGGCAGGTGTTATTGGTTGGAAATTACGCCACCAAATGGGGCTGCGAGTCTCTTTTTTGGCCTACAGATTTGCAGAAATGCGCAAATCTGTAGGCTGGAGGAGGCGTTTAAAATTATTTGTGCTGGGTTTCCAGCCAGTCATCAAGTGTATACAGCGTTGCGCCCGCCGCCGCCATATCTATAAAGGCGTTTGCACTGTCCTGGGGTTGAATATTAACGCCACGGCAACCGTCGGTAATAACGCTGACGGTATAACCCAAGTCGAGCGCATCGAGAACGGTAAATTTGACGCAATAATCAGTTGCCAGCCCCATGATGATGAGGTCGGTAATATGATGTTGCTGTAGCCACGCATTCAGTGCTGTAGCCTGGCGACGACCGTTATCAAAAAACGCACTGTAACTGTCGACCAGCGGGTTCTCGCCCTTGGTAAAGGTTTGAGTTATTGCCCGCTGGTTCAGCAGTGGATGCAGGGTTGCACCTTCGCTGTGCTGTACGCAATGGTCAGGCCAGAAGGTTTGCGCGAGGCCATCGAGTTGTCCCTGACTGTAGGGGGCAACCTGATGCTGACTGGCAAAGCTGCCGTGATGAGCCGGGTGCCAGTCCAGGCTGGCAACGACGGTGTCACCGCGTATGGCACACCAGTCAATCAGACGGTTGGCAATATCAATTGTGCTGTCGCCTTGCGGAACGGCGAGCGCACCACCGGCACAAAAGTCATTTTGTAAATCGACCAACAGTAAGGCTCGGGTCATGGGCATAAACTCCTTTATTCGTCCGGGGTAAGCTCACCGCGCAGATTTTGCGTCATTGCTTCACGAATGGTCTGCGTATCCAGTCCCTGACTCAGTAAATAGTGCAATTTGGTGAGCGTGGCTTCGACCGTCATATCCGCGCCGCCAATCACACCCGCATGTGCCAGGGCATTCCCCGTCGCATAGCCCCCCATATTTACCTTGCCGGACATGCACTGGGTCAGGTTAACCACCACAATGCCACGTGAGCTCGCATCTTCAAGTTCTTGCAGAAACTCTTTATTTTGCGGCGCATTGCCCACGCCGTAAGAACGCAGAATTAACGCTTTTACCGGCTGGCGCAGGAAGTTTCGCACCACATCAGCGGAGATACCGGGGTAAATGGTGACCACGCCAATCGGTTGTGGCGTAATAGGGTGCACAATCAGTTCGCCGGTGCCATGTGGTGCAGGCGGTGTCCCCAGGCGACGAATGTGGATCCCTGCCTCCAGCAGCGGTGCAAGGTTGGGTGAGGCAAAGGCGTCAAAACCATCGGCGTGCGCTTTAGTGGTACGGTTGCCACGAAATAGTCGATTGTTGAAAAACAGAGTCACTTCATTAATCGGATAATTTGCCGCAACGTACAGCGCATTGAGCAGGTTGATTTGCCCGTCTGAGCGTAGCTCGGCTAACGGTATTTGTGACCCTGTCACAATTACGGGCTTACCCAGATTTTCCAGCATAAAAGAGAGCGCCGAAGCCGTAAACGCCATGGTGTCGGTGCCGTGCAGAATAACAAAGCCATCATAATCGTCGTAGTGCGCTTTAATGTCTTCCGCAATATGCTGCCAGTCTTCCGGTGTCATATCGGAGGAATCCATCAGCGGGGCGTATTCGTGGATGGTGAAGTCTGGCATCTCCGGACGGTGGAATTCAGGCATCAATGCCAGCTGGCGCTGCAGGTGACCGGAAACGGGAATATAACCCTGTTCTGAGCGCTGCATACCAATGGTACCGCCGGTATAGGCAACGTAAATTGATTTTTTCTGCATGACTTTTCTTCTGTCTCAAAGAAAACCCCTCTTCATCCCGAAGAGGGGTCAATAGTTAGCGAACGTTGGCGCAGGTCAGGCAAAACGCATAGCGGTTTTGCGGATCGTTGAATGCGGCCAGCTTATCGCTTTCGGCTTTTACTGCACTGGCCGCAGAGGCCAGCGGTGGCGGGAGCATAGCCTGTATGGCGTCAGGTAACATGGCACGAACGGAGCCTGACATGCTGTTCATCACCATATCAACGAATGTTGGTTCGTCCTGATAATACTCAATGTGCCACTGTTTCAGTTTGCCAAGCTCAGCCGCTTTCGCGATGGCGTCGTCAAAATCACCGAGGCTATCTACCAGACCGTTGGC
Source organism: Citrobacter sp. Cu096 (assembly GCF_030332285.1). NCBI lineage: Bacteria > Pseudomonadati > Pseudomonadota > Gammaproteobacteria > Enterobacterales > Enterobacteriaceae > Citrobacter > Citrobacter sp. Cu096. The sequence continues at coordinate 1,506,308 of NZ_JAOWID010000030.1, read as the reverse complement.
CTTCGCATCCTGACCGGTCCAGACGTGGCCCTGGGCGATTTTGTCAATCTGCTCAGGCGTTGTCTTACGCGCATCTGCGACCAGCGTGATAAAGCGCTTGTAGCCGTTCTCAATGCTCAGTTGCATCATCTGCTGCACTTCCGGCGGTAATGCTTTGGTGACGGAGATATCCGCCAGCGGGGAGGTCGCTACGCCGTCAGTATGTACGCCGATAGAGTCCAGGCTATTTTCAACGGTATTGATCACACCAAAGATGCCGATTGAACCGGTCAGAGTGCTGGGGTTCGCCACAATGTAGTTGGCTGGCGTGGAGATCCAGTACCCACCGGAGGCTGCCATGCCGCCCATGGACACCACAACCGGTTTACCCGCCGCTTTTGCCGCAGCCAGCTCAGCACGGATCACTTCAGAGGCGCTCACGCTGCCACCAGGGCTGTTTACGCGCAGAACAATGGCTTTCACTTTCGGATCAAGACGCGCTTCACGGATTTGTGCGGCAGTGGTGTCACCGCCCACATTCCCAGGCGTTTCTTCACCGTCCATAATCGCGCCATTGGCGAAGATAACGCCAATACTGTCGCCAGTGTCGGCCGGGGTTTTCAGCGTGTAATCGTAATAGCTGATGGCGCGGTAGTTTTTATCCGCTTTGCTCCAGCCAAACTGTTTGGTCAGCATTTTTTCGACTTCAGCGCTGGAGGCGAGTGCATCCACCAGTTTGTTGTCGAGCGCATATTTCGCGGTATCACCATCGACTTTCGTCAAACCGTCCAGCATGGCCTGCGCGCCGGGGAACACCTGTTGCGCAGGGATTTGGCGGTTGGCGGCGACCGTGTCGAGATAGTTCTGCCACAGCTCGCCGATCCAGCGGCTGTCTGCTTCACGCGCGGCAGGAGACATATCATCGCGGATAAATGGCTCGACGGCAGACTTATAGGTTCCGACGCGGAACACGTGTGTGGAAACTTTCAGCTTGTCGAGCAAGGATTTGTAGTACAGGCCGTTGGTGGCAAAGCCGTGCAGATCAACGGAACCTTGTGGAGAGAGGTAAATTTTGTTGGCAAAACTGGCGAGATAATACTGCCCCTGGCTGAAGTTATCGCCCACGGCAAAGACCGGTTTACCGCTATCGCGGAATTCCCGTAGCGCTTTGCCGATATACTGCATGGACGGCTGATCGGCCCCGGCAAAGTTTTTCAGGTCCATCACGATACCGGTGATGTTGCGGTCATCTTTCGCCTGGCGAATGGTATTCACGATATCGAACAGGGAGTTTTCCTGCAGACGATCGGAACTGGCGCCAAACAACTGACGGCCAATAACGCTTAAGCGACTGGTACTCGAGGGCTTATCAACAATCACGCCCGAGATATCCAGCAGCAGTGCGCCTCGCTCAGCATGTTCGCTGGTGTTGCTGCTACTGACCTGCATCCAGATGCCCACACCAACCAGCACCAAAAAGATGAAGAACAGGTTAAGCACAAATTCACGGACGAAATTGAGTAATCGCCATGTCCATTTAAAAAATCCGGCAATAAATCGCCACAGGGTTCGCATGTATTCTCCCTACCGATTAACAACACGCCACCCGAAATTCCGGAGAAAGGCGTTAAGATGAGGCTATCGTAATGACCCGACAGGCACTTGTCAGCAGGAATCGCCGCCTGTGCTGTAACAAAATCCGCTCACGTGTTAATTTTGTGAACAAATTTCATTGTTGGAGTTAAGCAAATGGATGCACTCGAATTACTTATCACCCGTCGTAGCGCTTCTCGTCTCGTCGAGCCAGCCCCGACAGGAGAGCAACTGCAAAATATTCTGCGGGCGGGAATGCGCGCCCCGGACCACAAAACGCTGCAACCGTGGCAATTCTATGTCATTGAGGGAGAAGGGCGTGAACGCTTTAGCGCCGTACTTGAGAAAGGCGCGATTGCCGCAGGTAGCGATGAAAAAGCTCAGGAAAAAGCGCGCAGCGCACCGTTTCGCGCGCCGCTGATTATTACCGTGGTGGCGAAATGTGAAGAAAACGACAAGGTTCCGCTGTGGGAACAGGAAATGTCTGCCGGTTGTGCAGTAATGGCCATGCAGATGGCGGCAGTTGCCCAGGGCTTTGGCGGTATCTGGCGCAGCGGTGCATTAACCGAAAGTGCGGTTGTTCGCGAAGCATTCGACTGTCGTCCACAGGATAAAATCGTCGGTTTCCTCTATCTGGGCACACCGCAGCTCAAAGCCTCCACGACGATTAACCTGGCCGATCCGAGCGCATTCGTCCGTTATTTCTGATAACAACGGCAAAACTGTCTGGATTATGAGCAAAGAGACCCGAATTCAGACAGTCACTCTTACCACATCATGGAATGAGCGCTACCATATCCGGATTGCACTGACAGGAGATGTCCATGAGCGAGCAAGCTATTCGTTTAACGCAATACAGCCACGGAGCCGGTTGCGGTTGTAAAATTTCCCCCAAAGTACTGGAAACCATCCTGCACAGTGAGCAGGCGAAGTTTGTTGATCCGAACTTACTGGTGGGTAATGAAACACGCGATGACGCGGCGGTATACGATCTGGGGAACGGCACCAGCGTAATCAGTACCACCGATTTTTTTATGCCGATTGTCGATAATCCGTTTGATTTTGGGCGTATTGCCGCCACTAACGCCATCAGCGATATTTTCGCCATGGGCGGCAAACCGATTATGGCAATTGCTATTCTTGGCTGGCCGCTTGATAAGCTGGCGCCGGAAATCGCCCGCGAAGTCACCGAAGGTGGGCGCTTTGCCTGCCGTCAGGCGGGTATCGCGCTGGCGGGCGGTCACTCTATTGATGCCCCTGAGCCTATCTTTGGTCTTGCGGTAACCGGTATTGTCCCGACCGAACGTGTGAAGAAAAACAGCACCGCCGAGGCAGGGTGCAAACTGTTCCTGACTAAGCCGCTGGGGATTGGCGTCCTGACTACCGCAGAAAAAAAATCACTGCTGAAGGACGAACACAAAGGACTGGCGACGGAAGTGATGTGCCAGATGAACATTGCTGGTGCGGCATTCGCCGACATTGACGGCGTGAAAGCCATGACCGACGTTACTGGTTTTGGTCTGCTGGGACATCTGAGTGAGATGTGTCAGGGGGCCGGCATTCAGGCGCAGATCGTCTACCAGGATATTCCTAAGCTTCCCGGTGTTGAAGAGTACATTGCACTGGGCGCAGTGCCGGGTGGCACCCAGCGTAACTTTGCCAGCTACGGCCACCTGATGGGTGAAATGCCGCAGTCGGTACGCGATCTGCTCTGCGATCCGCAAACCTCCGGCGGTTTGCTATTGGCGGTAACGCCGGAAGCTGAGGCTGAAGTTAAAGCGGCAGCGGCGCAGTTTGGCATCGACCTCACCGCGATTGGTGAGTTAGTGGAAGCTCGTGGCGGTCGCGCCATGGTTGAGATCCGTTAACTCGATGCGGTTGTTTATTGCCGAAAAACCGAGTCTGGCGCGCGCTATCGCCGATGTGTTGCCAAAGCCACATCGCAAAGGTGACGGCTTTATTGAATGCGGAAACGGACAAGTGGTGACCTGGTGCATCGGTCACCTGCTTGAACAGGCGCAGCCAGACGCCTACGACAGTCGCTATGCTCGCTGGAGTCTGGTCGATCTGCCGATTGTCCCGGAAAAGTGGCAACTGCAGCCGCGTCCCTCAGTGACCAAGCAACTTAACGTCATTAAGCGTTTATTGCATGAGGCCAGTGAAGTCATTCACGCAGGTGACCCCGATCGTGAGGGGCAACTGCTGGTGGATGAAGTGCTGGATTACCTGCAACTGGCGCCTGAAAAGCGCCAGCAGGTGCAACGTTGCCTGATTAACGACCTTAACCCGCAGGCTGTGGAGCGGGCTATTGAGCGTCTGCGCGCCAACAGTGAGTTTATTCCGCTGTGCGTCTCGGCGCTGGCGCGTGCGCGTGCCGACTGGCTGTACGGCATCAATATGACGCGCGCTTACACCATTCTTGGGCGTAATGCGGGTTATCAGGGCGTACTTTCGGTCGGACGCGTACAGACGCCAGTGCTCGGCCTGGTGGTGCGTCGCGATGAAGAGATTGAAAACTTTGTCGCCAAAGACTTCTTTGAGGTAAAGGCGCATATCGTGACGCCTGCTGATGAGCGGTTTACCGCTATCTGGCAGCCGAGCGAAGCGTGTGAGCCGTATCAGGATGAAGAAGGGCGCTTGCTGAATCGCACGCTGGCTGAACACGTGGTAAACCGCATTAACGGTCAGCCAGCGATAGTCACCAGCTATAACGATAAACGGGAATCAGAATCTGCGCCGCTGCCGTTCTCGCTGTCGGCATTGCAGATTGAAGCGGCGAAACGCTTTGGCTTAAGCGCCCAAAACGTTCTGGATATCTGTCAGAAGCTGTATGAAACCCATAAGCTGATTACCTATCCGCGTTCGGATAGCCGCTATCTGCCGGAAGAACACTTTGCCGGACGTCACGCGGTGTTGAACGCGATTAGCGTTCATGCGCCGGATCTGCTCCCACAACCGGCGGTCAATCCAGATACGCGAAACCGCTGTTGGGACGATAAAAAAGTGGATGCGCACCACGCCATCATTCCTACCGCACGCACTTCGTCCATCAACCTGAATGACAACGAAGCGAAAATCTACAACCTGATTGCCCGTCAGTATCTGATGCAATTTTGCGCGGATGCGGTATTCAGGAAGTGCGTTATTGAGCTGGATATCGCCAAAGGCAAGTTTGTCGCCAAAGCACGTTTTCTGGCGGAAGCCGGATGGCGCACGCTGCTTGGCAACAAAGAGCGCGACGAAGATAACGACGGGACGCCGTTGCCGGTGGTGGCAAAAGACGACGAGTTGCTGTGTGAAAAAGGCGAAGTGGTTGAACGCCAGACTCAACCGCCACGACACTTTACCGATGCCACGCTACTGTCAGCAATGACCGGGATTGCGCGCTTTGTGCAAGACAAAGATCTGAAAAAGATCCTGCGTGCAACGGATGGCCTGGGAACGGAAGCCACACGCGCCGGGATTATCGAGCTGCTGTTTAAACGTGGTTTTCTGGTGAAGAAAGGGCGTTATATCCATTCCACCGATGCCGGAAAAGCGCTATTTCACTCACTACCTGAAATGGCGACGCGTCCGGATATGACCGCGCACTGGGAATCTATCCTGACCCAAATCAGTGAAAAGCAGTGTCGTTATCAGGACTTTATGCAACCGTTGGTGGGAACGCTGTATCAGCTTATCGATCAGGCGCGCAGCACACCGGTACGACGCTTTCGTGGAATTGCTGCACCGGACGGTGGTGGTGGCGATAAGAAAAAGAGTGCGCCGCGTAAACGCCCGGCGAAAAAAAGCCCGCCATCTGAAGAGGCGGGCGTGTAGTTTCCAGGTCGGATAAGGCACGTGTGCCGCATCCGGCGTACGGAATGAATTAGATCACTCCCTGGCCCAGCATCGCGTCGGCAACTTTCACGAAGCCCGCGATGTTGGCGCCACGTACGTAGTTGGTTTGCTTGCTTTCGCCGCCGTACTCAACGCAGGCATGGTGAATATCCAGCATGATGTGGTGCAGGCGCGCATCCACTTTCTCCGCTTTCCAGCCCAGACGTGCGGCGTTCTGCGCCATTTCCAGACCGGATGTGGCGACGCCACCGGCATTGGCGGCTTTACCCGGCGCAAACAGTACGCCCGCTTCGAGGAACTGGTCGGTGGCTTCGATGGTGGTCGGCATGTTCGCGCCTTCAGCCACGGCCTTGACGCCGTTGGCGATAAGCATTTGCGCGGCTTCCACATCGAGTTCGTTCTGCGTGGCACACGGTAGGGCGATGTCGACCGGAACTGACCACGGTTGTTTGCCTTCCAGGTAGGTCAGGCCAAACTCACGGGCATAATCTGCTACGCGACCGTCGCGGCTGTCTTTGATTGCGCACAGCCGCGCCAGTTTTTCTTTGGTAAATCCGCTTTCATCGACCACAGTACCGCTGGAATCGGAAGCGGTAACCACCCGCGCGCCAAACTCCATGGCTTTCTCAATGGCGAATTGCGCTACGTTACCGGAGCCAGAAACCGCTACGCGCATACCTTCAAAGCCCAGACCATGGCGTTTGAGCATCGCTTCGGTGAAATACACCAGACCGTAGCCGGTCGCTTCCGGGCGGATCAGACTGCCGCCGAAAGAGAGACCTTTACCGGTAAAGACGCAGGCGCTGTTGTTGGAGAGTTTTTTCATCATCCCGGCCATAAAGCCGACTTCACGGCCGCCCACACCGATATCGCCCGCCGGAACATCTGTATCGGGACCTAAATGGCGGAACAGTTCGGTCATCAGCGCCTGGCAGAAACGCATGATTTCGCCTTCACTTTTCCCTTTTGGATCGAAATCGCTCCCGCCTTTACCTCCGCCCATTGGTAGCGTGGTGAGGGCATTCTTAAACGTCTGCTCGAAGCCAAGAAATTTCAGGATCGACAGGTTCACGGAAGGGTGGAAACGCATACCGCCTTTGTATGGGCCAATGGCAGAGCTAAACTGCACGCGCCATGCGCGGTTGACCTGCACCTGATTGCGGTCGTCCAGCCAGACTACACGGAACTGGATTACGCGCTCCGGTTCAACCAGACGCTCCAGCAATGACATCTGGCGGTAACGCGGGTTTTGTTCAAGGAAAGGCCACAGCGTGGTCATCACCTCACGAACGGCTTGCGCGAACTCGGTCTGATTCGGGTCGCGCTTTTGCACATGGTTAAGGAATGACTCCAGAGAACATGTCTGATCCATAGATATAAGAACCTCTTATGTATTGATATGGTTATATTTTTGATTTTTGTGTTAAGTGTTGTGCAGTTTTTGACTATACCATCAGCACTGTGACGCGACGCAAGAAAAAATTAACCCCGCTAAGTAAATTAATATTGCGTCGTGGGTCATAACTAAAAGCGATGATCGAAGAGGCTAAAGTTTCTGCCGATTTATACCGTTATACTGAGCATAATTGTCAGTTAAAAAGGAAAGAATATGCGCCGTTTAATCGTGGCAGGCGTGTTGGCCCTGGTGTCCAGCGCGACGCTGGCAAATCAGCTTTATCGCCCGGACGTGCAGGTGAATGTACCGCCGGAAGTGTTTAGCTCCAGCGGTCAGCGGGCGCAACCCTGTAGTCAGTGCTGTATTTATCAGGATCAAAACTACTCAGAAGGGGCAGTGATTAAAGCGGACGGCGTTTTGCTTCAGTGCCAACGCGATGAAAAAACGATCAGCACAAATCCGCTGGTCTGGCGTCGCGTAAAAGAATAAACGCTTCCAGTAGTGGGATGTCAGCAGGTGCCAGCGGATAACGCAGCGCCTCTTCGGGTGAACACCAGACGATATCCTGATGTTCATACGCTTTCAGTTCCCCCTGATATGACGGTACATGCCAGGCATGTAAGTGAATCAGTCGGCCCGAAACTTCGCGTTGATGGCTGGCAATGTAGCGACCCACGACCGCCTCAATGCCCAACTCTTCACGCAATTCACGGATCAGCGCCTCGGGTTGATTTTCGCCCGATTCAACCTTGCCGCCCGCAAACTCCCACATCCCTGACTGATCCGTATGCTGCGGACGTTGAGCCAGTAAAATTTTGCCATCACGTTCAATAATAGCGGCGACCACGTCGAGGGTTTTCATTATATTCATCAAGATCTAATGACAGAAAATGACATATTATCGTTATCTTTGTTTTATCTAAAGTATTCAGGAGCAACCGTTGAATGATCCTCAGTCGTGGGTAAAACCGTTAACGCGCATCCCTTCCAGTTTAAAACCGCTCGTTGCTACGCAGAAAAAGCATTATGGCGATGTATTGCATCCTACTCGCTGGTGGGGGCGGATGCCGTTTCTGTTCTGGCTGGTGGCGCTGTTTGTCGGATTTCTGGAGCGTAAAAAAGCACGTTTAACGCCGGTGATGCGCGCGCTGTTGATGACCCGCGTTTCTCAGGTGTGCCACTGCGCTTTCTGCGTTGATGCCAACAGTTTACGGTTGGCTGAACGCTGTGGCGCGTTGGATAAAGTCTTACAGGTTGCCAACTGGCAAGAATCGACGCTATTTAACACAGAAGAGCGCGTAGCGCTGGCCTATGCTGATGCGGTCACCGCTACGCCTCCACAGGTTGACGCTGCGCTTAAAGCGCAGATGAAGCAGCATTTTACCGAGGACGCCATTACTGAAATGACCGCGTTGATTGCGTTTCAAAATCTCTCGGCGCGTTTTAATGCCGCTCTCGATATCCCTTCCCAGGGGCTGTGCGACAGCCTTAAAGGACGCCCGCATGCTTGATCGTCATCTTCATCCGCTATTAAAACCGCTTTTGCATCGCTGCGTGGGCATTATTGATAAGCCTGCGATTACGCCGGACGGACTTACGCTGGTCGGTTTTGCTATTGGCGTGTTGGCCTTGCCATTTCTGGCGTTAGGCTGGTATCTGGCAGCGTTGGCGGCGATTGTGCTTAATCGGCTTTTTGATGGGCTGGATGGGGCGCTGGCGCGGCGCAGAGGGCTAACCGACGCGGGAGGATTTCTTGATATCTCGCTCGATTTTCTGTTTTACGCCCTGGTACCATTCGGTTTTATGCTCGCCGATCCGGCGGCTAACTCGCTGGCTGGTGGCTGGCTACTGTTCGCCTTTATGGGAACCGGCAGCAGCTTTCTGGCCTTTGCCGCGCTGGCGGCGAAACATCAAATTGATAACCCGGGGTACGCGCATAAATCGTTTTATTATTTGGGGGGGCTGACCGAAGGTACCGAGACGATTATGCTGTTTGTGTTGGGGTGTCTGTTCCCGGAATATTTTGCCATGATGGCGTGGGTCTTTGGCGCACTGTGCTGGATGACGACGTTTACCCGGATCTGGAGCGGATACCTGACACTGAAAGCGGTCCAGCGTCAGGCGTAGCGTATTGCGTTGCCGGATGCGCTTATCCGGCAATAATGACAGCCTTACTTGCTGGTTTCAGGACCCCGTTCACCGCTGGCAACCGGATTTTTGGGATTGCTGCTCCACTCATACCAGCCGCCGTCGTAGACTGAGACGTTTTTCCAACCCATCGCGCGGGCGTACATAAATGTTTCCGAAGCACGCCAGCCGGTACCGCAATAGAACGAGACCTGCTGCTGTGGCAGGATATTCCATTGCTTCCACATGGCGGCGATGTCATCCGCACTGCGCATGGTGCCATCCGGGTTATGGAAATCCTCCATGTGGGTGGAATCACTGCCCGCGTGGCCCCAACGTGCGCCTGCGATCTCACCTTTTGGCTTAATGTAGCTATAGCCGCTGGTGGTACCGACAAATTCCGGCCATGAACGAATGCTCACCAAAGACGCATCCTGGCGATGCAGCAGGCCGCGAGCCTGTTCCATATCCAGCATCAACTGCGGCTGGGCGGGAATGGTCACGCCGAAATCAGGTTCTGGTTTCACCGATGGCGCAGTGCCGCGTTCAACCGGTAAACCTGCGTCGGACCAGGTTTGCCAGCCGCCGTCGAGCAGACGAACATCTTTTACGCCTGCATACAGCATAATTTGCGCCACGCGCGCGGCGGCATAGACATCACGGCCGTATAAAATCACCGTGGTGTCATGGCGGATGCCGTGCTTCGCCAGCATCGCTTTGAGCTGGTCGTCTGACACTTTGTTCCACAGCGGTTCGCTTTCGACTTCGTTGGTATCAATGTAGCCCGCACCGGGGATATGGCTCAGCAGATACAACTTCGGTGCGCCCCAGGCGGCCTCAATCACTTTCCAGTCACCCGCTGGTTTAGCGGTTACGTTTTTACCCTGCTGCAGGTCGTGAAGCCACTGCGGGTACACCAACTGTTCGAAGTGCGGCAGACGTTGCAGGCGGGCAGGGTCCGTAAGCGCATCGCTGAGGGTAGAGATATGGTTAAAGCCAACTTTTTGCAGGCGGGATTTGACAGCCTGCATGTCGTTATCGCTGCCATACAGCGCCACCGGCGCATCGGTGCTGAGTTGATGTGACTTAACCCAGGCGCTGAGTTGTTCATCATTCATCTTGTCGAGCCAGGCAGCAGACAGGTTCAGAGCGGAAGGTTCGTGTCCTGAAGGGCCATTAAGCGACTGCGGCCAGCCGTTGTAAAAAGCGCTCTGACGGGTATCGATCGCCGCGCCTTGCTTTTGGTGTAACTGGTCGAGGGTGAGCGTCTGTGCTGTTTCAGCAGCCCAGGAGGAAGCGCAAGCGAGCCCTAAAGCAAGTGCCAGCGCGGTCATTTGAGAAACACGTTTCATCGAATAGCCCGACGTTGAAAAAAGAGGACGACATTCTGTGCCGCCGGTTAAGTAAAAACCTTGCGTTAACGCAGCATATCGCCACATTCACGCCCAGTTTTCCATCTGTAATACACGACCTGCTGGCGGGACATCCTGCGCGTCATGGGTAACCTGCACCACTGGAATACCCTGCTTACGTACCTCGGTAAAGACCCACTGACGAAAGGTATCACGCAGCGACGCGTCCAGCCGACTAAAGGGTTCATCAAGTAACAGTGCCTGGGGCTGAGCCAGTAGCGCGCGGAGCAGGGCGACACGCGAGCGTTGTCCGCCGGAGAGCGACGCCGGATCGCGCGAATAAAAACCGGCCAGGTCCGCACGTGCGAGAGCGCTTTCCACCGCGTGTCGTCTGGCTGGTCCTTGCAGACTGGCGGGCAGAGCCAGCAGTAAATTCTGCCCAACGCTGAAATGGTCAAACAACAACGCATCCTGGAACAGAATGCCAATCTGGCGCTGCGCCGTAGGCAGCGCGTCAACGCGTCGTTCGTTGAGCCACAGCTCGCCTGATGCCTGAAACTGCGGCGACAACGCCCCGACCATCCACGAAAATAACGAAGACTTTCCGCTACCGGAAGAACCCATAATTGTGACAATGTCACTTTTATCAACCTGAAAGGTAACGTTCTTCAGCAGCGCAGTCGCACCCTGGTACAACGAAACGTTTTGCACAATGAGCATTAGCGGAGTCCTTGTCGAAAGCGGCCAATCCATGCAGCGAGAAATGCGACCAGGGCGAAAATAGTGAGTGGCAACAGAAGTTGCCATAGCGCCTGGGTTGCCAGAATAGCAGTGCTACCGCCGCTGCTTAATGCGACCGCTTCGGTGGTTAACGTGGGAAAGCGCCCGGCACCTAACCACTGCGTCGGCATATACTGGGCGATACTGACAGAGAATCCTACCGCGAAGGCAATCAGCGCCGGGCGAGCCAGTAGGGGACATTTTACCTGCCAGAATATGCGGATCCGTGTCCAGCCCAGCGTTTGCGCAATCAAAATCAATCGCGGGTCAATGCGCTGCCAGGCCGGTTTAAGCACAAATAGCATCCAGGGCATCACCCACAGCAGGTGGCCCCAGATAATGGTCATCATCAGTCCATCCTGTCCGGCATATAACGCCAGCAGATATTGTCCGGTTACCAGCGGTAGTGCGGGCAAAATCAGCGGTAGCCAGACCCAACGGTGTCCGGTTTGCGGCCCCCATTCCAGCCAGGCAAAAAGTATTAGCAGTGCCAGCAGGCTGGAGACAAGTCCCAGTTGCAGACTATTGCTGAGCGCCTCGCTATTTAGCGATGAATAGCTGGCGAGCAGCGCCAGAACCAGCGCGGATACCATACCGCTAAGGGGTAAAAGTTGTACTAACGAACGTTCGGTTGTACAGGATGGAAAACGCAGGCGTTCACCGGTTACTGCGGGAATGGTGCGTCGCCAGGCGCGCCACAACAGATACCCTGCCAGCGCGATGATGAGGAGCAACAGCACCAGCAACAGGCTGGCGAGCGCGCCTTTCGACTGCTGCCCGGAATCGCCCTGACTGAGCCATTGCCAGCTCAAAACGGCAAGCGTTGGCGGATTTCCGGGGCCAAGAACGATTGCCACATCCACAACGGAGAGTGACCAGGCGACAATCGCCAGCATCGCTTTACCTGAGGCTGGGGCGATTGAAGGCAGGATTAGCCAGTTCAGGCATTGCAGTCGGCTGTAGCCCAGCGAATCCAGAACGATAACCTGCTGCGAAAGGTGTTTTTCGCTCAGTTGGGCTGAGAGGATCCATAACAAAAAGGCGCTTTCTTTCACCGCCAGCGTCACGCCAAGTCCAATGCCGTAACGGTCTGGCTGTGGGCTGAGGAACGGGAGCCATTGCCAGATTTTACCGCCTTCAGCAAAAATCAACAGCGCGCTGGTGGCGAAGGCAACGTGCGGAATCGCCAGCAGCCACGGAAGGCGCGAGCACAGACGCGCCCAGCCAGCGCCGGGCCATAAGGCGAGGATTGCCAGTAGTGCAATGATCAGTGCGCCGCCGGCAGCGAGTCCTGTGGAAACAAGCGTCGCCAGTAATGCCTGCGCAAGTTGAGGGTCGGCAAAGAGCGCCAGCCAATGGGTCAGACTAAGGGCTGGCACTATCAGAGAGAAAACCGCTGGCGCCAGCGGCAGATAAACTGCCACCATGATGGCCCAGAGTAGCAAAATTAATGCGTACCGTAGCGGCGTAGCCATTCTTGTTCCAGAGCGTTTACCCAGGCGGCATGCGGTTCTGGCAGCACGGCGGGAAGTCCTTGCGGGATCCGTGCCAGCAGTGCATCACGTTGTTCGACGGGCAATTTTTGTGGATCAAGCACCGAAGGATCTCCCCAGACAGTTGAGTCGGCTTTACGCAGTTGTGCTTCGGGCGAAAGCAGGAAGTTTGCCACGACTTTTGCTCCTGCACTGGCGCGGGCATTCGCCGGAATGGCAACAAAGTGCACGTTGCCGAGCATGCCCTGTGAGAAACCAAAACTGTAGCTGCTTTTAGGCAATTCGCCGCTGGCTACTTTTTGCTGCGCGTGGGCAGGGTTAAAGGTCAATGATAAACGCAGGGTTCCAGAATTGAGTAGCGCATCCATTCGTGCAGGCGAGGGCGGAAAGTCTTTACCTTCACGCCACAGTACAGGGTGCAGTGTATCAAGATAATGCCACAATGGCGCGGTAACGTCGGCGAATGTGGCTGTATCTGGTACGATTTTAAGCGCTTGTGGTTGCGTGGTGAGCGAAATTAACAACTGCTCCAGAAACGCCGTGCCGGTAAAGTCTGGTGGACGCGGATAGGTCACCGTGCCAGGATGCGCCTGGGCAAATTCCAGCAGCGCCTGTGGGGATTGCGGTGGCTGCGCGGTGAGATCGCGCCTCGCGATGAAGGTTAGCTGTGCGCCACCCCAGGGGGATTCAGCCCCCTCGGTTGGAACGGAGAAATCTTCGCTCACCGGTTTTTGGGTATCAACATAGCGCCAGTTAGGCAACGTTTGCGCCCACTGGGTTTGCAGCAGCCCGGCTTCTTTCAGCGTACGAAAATTTTCGCCGTTTACCCACAGTAAATCGACAGACCCCCCGGTTTTTCGCCCGGATGCAGCTTCAGTCTGAATGCGTTTTACCGCGTCGGCGGCATCTGCGAGACGTACGATTTTCAGGTTTATGGCATAGTGTGTTTTCATCTCGCCGCTAACCCAGTCGAGATACTGGTTAACTGCGTTGTCGCCACCCCAGGCATTGAACCACACCGTCTGACCGCGGGCGTCATTTTTGATTTGCTGCCAGTCGGCATCCTGGGCAAACGTCGCCAGCGGACAGAGCAATAAACTCAGGCACAATAAGCAGTAACGCATAGTATCTCCATTGCTAAAAATGGGGGAATTCTCAGGTTTTTTTTCGTTGATGTTCAAGATACAGGCTTCTCGCCACTGAAATCATCACGCTCAGGGCGAACAGGATGAACAGGCCGGTTACAAACCAAAATGTACCGCCGGTTAACAGGCTACCCGCCCATGAATAGACGATAGTGGCGGGTAACTGGCCGATGCCGGTGGCAATGAAAAAATGGCGAAACCGAATCGAGGTCAGGCCTGCTGCGTAGCTTACCGGATCGAACGGTACAAAAGGTAACAGGCGACAGACAAGAATGGTGTGCTTGCCATAGCGCTCGAAAAAAGCGTCCATGTTGTTCAACACCGTTTTTCCGGTCAGTTTCTCCACCGCGCCACGGCCTAAAACGCGAGCAATAAAAAAGCACAGCGCCGCGCCGGTCATCGCGCTGCACCAGGACAGTACGCCGCCCCAAAATGCGCCAAACAGCGAGGCGTTGGCAAAGGTGATCACAAAGGCCGGAAGGGGGGCGACGATGGCCTGTAAGAGCATCAGGAAGAAAGAAACAACCGCCGCCTGAGTTCCGTAAGAACGAATGAAATTCTCAATGGCATGCTGATCGAGCGTGGCAAATGCCGCCAGGCTGGCGCGGAGAAAATCGCTCACACCAGGTATCCACGCCCACGCCATCAGCGCGAGCAGCAACAGGATAATCACTCCTGCCCGGTAGAAATGGATGCGTCCTTTTATCATTTATCTGCGCACTCGTGAGGAGCTGATGGATCGACATGCTTATAACGAGCCCAGGCTTTGGCAGCCTGTACGAGGACAAAAAGCGCCAGCCCCGCAACGCTGAGCTCACCGATAAATGTCCAACTAATTCCTTCGCTGGCCAGTTCGTGCGACATCAGCGTATAGATAAAGATGCCTGGTAAGGTGGTTACAGCAGATATCACGGTAAATGACCAGAACGGAATGGCCGTCAGCCCATAGGCGTAGTTTTGAATGTTATAAGGGAACAGCGGCACGAGGCGGGTGAGGATAAGAAAGTCAACTCCGCTATGGGCAATGCCTTTTTCGATAGCCTGAAACATTGCCGTATGCCCAACGTATTTTTGCAGCAGTTCCCGGCCCAGCCATCGCGCCAGCAAAAAAGACAGCGATGAAGCCACAGTTGCCGCCACTAATGAGATAACCGTCCCGGTCACGGGGCCAAACAGCACACCGCCAACGATCACCAGGATGCTGCCTGGGATGAGACACAACGCCGCGAGAATGAACAGCAGGATAAAAAGCGTATAGCCGAACATGCCGCTCTGGCGGATGACGTCTTGTAAATGATGGAAATTAGTTATCAGGTCGGTCAGACCGTAATGATGGAAAACTCCCGCCAGAACGCAGAACAGGGCCCCGACAATCAGCAGCCGGTATTCTGCTTTATGCGAGCTTCTTTTTCATGGGGGTTCTCCTGTAAAACTGAGTGCAATGCAGCATTTTCATCAGCGAAAAGTGCGCGCGAAGATATAGTAAAATTCCGACTACAACAATGAATTACCGTTGCTTTATTGATTTTGCACCAAATAAACACACTCTCCAGGCCTGGCCCGGAGAGTGCAAAAACGCAAAAGATTAGACGCGGAATTTAGCCCATACCGGCGCATGATCGGACGGCTTTTCCATGCTGCGAATTTCATAATCGATGCCGGTTTCTTCGCAGCGCTCCGCCAGCGGGTTGCTCGCCAGCAGCAGATCAATACGCAGGCCACGGTTATCGTCAAAGCCTTTTGAGCGGTAATCAAACCACGAGAACTGGTCGTTCTTTTCAGGATAGGCGTGACGGTAGGTATCCACCAGACCCCAGCCCAGCAGACGCTCCATCCACTCGCGCTCTTCCGGCAGGAAGGAGCATTTTCCGGTACGCAGCCAGCGTTTACGGTTCTCTTCGCCAATGCCGATATCGAGATCGGTTGGGCTAATATTCATATCGCCCATGATCAATACCGGATTGTCGCGCTTCAGCTCTGTCTCAAGATAGTTTTGCAGGTTCTGATAAAACGCGGCTTTGGCCGGGAATTTGGTTTCATGGTCACGGCTTTCGCCCTGCGGGAAATAACCGTTGATCACCGTGATGCTGCCCAGAGGAGACGGAATTTCCGCCATGATGATACGACGCTGCGCCTCTTCGCCATCGCCTGGGAAGCCACGACGCACCGCAATTGGTGTTTCTTTTGTTAACAACGCGACGCCGTAATGACCTTTCTGGCCATGATAAAAGACGTTATAACCGAGTTTTGCCACCTCTTCGAGAGGGAACATATCGTCGTGGACTTTTGTCTCCTGTAAGCCAATCACATCCGGTTGGTGTTTTTCGACAATGGCTGCCAGTTGATGGGGACGGGCCCGCAGGCCGTTGATATTAAAAGAGACAAATTTCATAGTCACTGCCACTTTGCAAGATGAATAGTGCAAGGATGGTAGCAGAATTTCTGCAGACTGACTGCTTCTTGTCACGTGATTCCAACAATGATTGCTAATGGTGTTAACGATGGAGCAAAAACTGCACCGTTTTGGCGCGAAGCGCGTCGGAATGGGGCAATAATTTCCGAAAAATTTCGTATACGATCACAATTCCAGAATTATATTTGGCGACTGAATAAAACTGCGTTTTTTCCTCTGTTTAGTCGCCTGATGCGCAAACATATTCACTTTATATGCACATATAGTGAATATCGTCACGTTGTAACTTGTTGATATTCCGTCCTGGACCTCCGTTTATGCACTTTTTTCGCTGGCTGGCACGAACCCTGCAATCTACATTTACACCGCAAACACTATATTTATTAACATATACATAACCTTTTATTTACCGTTGAGGTCGCTATGTCTCTGTCAATTACGCGTGAAAATTTTGATGAATGGATGATGCCCGTATACGCTCCGGCCCCTTTTATTCCGGTACGGGGTGAAGGTTCACGTCTGTGGGATCAACAGGGTAAAGAGTATATCGATTTCGCGGGAGGCATTGCGGTTAATGCGCTGGGCCACGCACATCCAGCATTGCGTGAGGCATTAAACGACCAGGCGAGCAAATTCTGGCATACGGGAAATGGTTACACCAACGAGCCGGTATTGCGTCTGGCGAAAAAGCTGATTGACGCCACCTTTGCCGAGCGCATTTTCTTCTGTAACTCAGGGGCAGAAGCCAACGAAGCGGCGTTAAAACTGGCACGTAAATATGCTCATGATCGTTTTGGTAGCCAGAAGAGCGGCATTGTGGCGTTTAAAAATGCTTTTCACGGCCGCACGCTATTTACCGTCAGTGCTGGTGGTCAGCCTGCTTATTCACAGGATTTCGCGCCGCTGCCGCCGGATATCCGCCATGCCGTGTATAACGATCTCGATTCTGCCAGCCAACTGATTGATGACAGCACCTGTGCGGTCATCGTCGAGCCTGTGCAGGGCGAAGGCGGCGTGGTGCCGGCAACAAACGCGTTTCTGCAAGGGCTGCGTGAATTATGCGATCGCCATAATGCGCTGCTGATTTTTGATGAAGTTCAGACCGGGGTTGGCCGTACTGGCGAGCTGTATGCCTATATGCATTACGGCGTTACGCCGGACCTGCTGACTACCGCAAAGGCGCTGGGCGGCGGTTTCCCTATTGGCGCACTGCTGGCGACAGAGCATTGCGCCAGTGTGATGACGGTAGGTACGCACGGTACAACGTACGGCGGAAACCCACTGGCCACTGCGGTGGCGGGTAAACTGCTGGAAATTGTTAACACGCCGGAAGTGTTGAACGGAGTCAAACAGCGACATGACTGGTTTGTGGAGCGTATTAGCGCCATTAACGAGCGTTTTGAACTGTTTAGTGAAATTCGTGGACTTGGACTGCTGATCGGCTGCGTGCTGAATGCGGAATATGCAGGGAAAGCGAAACTTATCTCACAAGAAGCGGCTGTCGCCGGGGTGATGGTACTGATTGCTGGTGCGAATGTGGTGCGTTTTGCGCCAGCGTTAAACGTCAGCCAGGAAGAAGTTGCTACCGGCCTGGATCGCTTTGCGCTGGCCTGCGAACGCATTAAAGCAGGAGGTTCATCATGATGGTGATTCGTCCCATTGAACGTGCTGATATCACCGCGTTGATGCAGCTTGCCAGTAAGACCGGCGGCGGATTGACCTCGCTACCGGCGAATGAAGCGACGCTAATGGCACGTATCGAACGTTCGCTACAAACCTGGCGCGGTGAGTTGCCCAAAAGTGAGCAGGGATATGTGTTTGTGCTGGAAGACAGCACCAGCGGAACCGTGGCGGGGATTTGCGCCATCGAGGTGGCAGTCGGGCTTAACGATCCCTGGTACAACTATCGGGTCGGTACTCTGGTGCACGCCTCGAAAGAATTGAACGTGTATAACGCGCTACCGACGTTGTTCCTGAGTAACGATCACACGGGTAGCAGCGAGCTCTGTACGCTGTTTCTCGACCCTGACTGGCGAAAAGAAGGCAACGGCTATTTGTTGTCGAAGTCGCGCTTTATGTTTATGGCCGCCTTTCGTGACAAGTTTAACGAGAAGGTCGTTGCCGAGATGCGCGGCGTGATTGATGAGCACGGCTACTCTCCGTTTTGGCAAAGCCTCGGCAAACGTTTTTTCTCAATGGAATTCAGCCGGGCGGATTTTCTCTGCGGAACAGGGCAAAAAGCGTTTATTGCTGAATTAATGCCCAAGCATCCTATTTATACCGATTTCCTGTCTGATGAAGCACAAAGCGTGATTGGTCAGGTACATCCGCAAACGGCACCCGCGCGGGCGGTGCTGGAGAAAGAGGGATTTCGCTATCGCAACTATGTCGATATTTTTGACGGCGGGCCGACCCTGGAATGCGATATTGACCGGGTGCGGGCGATTCGTAAAAGCAGACTGGTTGAGGTGGCTGAAGGGCAGCCTGCACAGGGGGATTATCCGGCTTGTCTGGTTGCCAATGAAAACTATCAAAACTTTCGCGTCATGCTGGTTCGTGCCGACCCGAATACTCAACGTCTGGTGCTGACGGCGGCACAACTGGATGCCCTGAAATGCCACGCGGGCGACCATGTACGTTTTGTGCGTCTTTGTGCAGAGGAGAAAACAGCATGACATTATGGATAAACGGCGACTGGGTAACAGGGCTCGGCGAGCGTCGGGTGAAAACCAATCCTGTCAGTGGAGATGTGCTGTGGCAGGGTAATGATGCCGATGCAACTCAGGTGGCGCAGGCGTGCCACGCAGCGCGTACGGCTTTTCCTAGCTGGGCAAGGCAGACTTTTGCCGCGCGTCAGGCGATTGTGGAGAAATTTGCTGCTCTGCTGGAAAGCAATAAAGCCGGGCTAACACAGATTATCGCCCAGGAAACCGGAAAACCTCGTTGGGAAGCCGCCACGGAACTGACGGCGATGATCAATAAAATTGCTATCTCCGTGAAAGCTTACCATGCCCGCACCGGAGAGCAGCGCAGCGAATTACCGGATGGCGCGGCAACGTTGCGCCATCGCCCACACGGCGTGCTGGCAGTTTTTGGCCCATATAACTTCCCAGGTCATTTACCTAATGGACATATTGTTCCGGCACTGCTGGCAGGCAATACATTGATTTTCAAACCCAGCGAGCTGACGCCGTGGACCGGTGAAGCCGTGGCAAAGCTGTGGGCGCAAGCGGGATTACCGCCGGGCGTGCTGAACCTGTTACAGGGCGGGCGTGAAACGGGGCAGGCGCTGAGCGCGCTGGAAGACCTCGATGGTCTGCTGTTTACCGGCAGTGCCAATACTGGTTATCACCTGCATCGACAGTTATCTGGTCAGCCGGAAAAAATCCTCGCCCTCGAAATGGGAGGGAACAACCCGCTGATTATTGAGAACCCGGAAGATATTGATGCTGCTGTGCATCTGACCATTCAATCTGCGTTTGTTACCGCCGGACAGCGTTGTACCTGCGCTCGTCGCCTGTTAGTTAAAAAAGGCGCGCAGGGTGATGCGTTCCTCGCACGTCTGGTGGAAGTCAGCCAGCGTTTAATGCCCGGTAACTGGGACGCAGAACCGCAGCCATTTATTGGCGGGCTGATTTCCGAACAGGCCGCGCAGCACGTTTATGATGCCTGGCAGCGTCTGGAGTCGTTGGGTGGACGTACGCTGTTAGCCCCACGTCTGGTGAAAGGCGGAACATCACTGCTGGCTCCCGGTATCATCGAACTGACCGGAGCGGCGAACGTACCGGATGAAGAGGTTTTTGGCCCTCTGCTTGGCGTCTGGCGCTATGACAGCTTTGATGACGCGATTCGCATGGCGAACAACACCCGTTTTGGACTGTCTTGTGGGTTAGTTTCACCCGATCGCAGCCAGTTTGATCAACTACTGCTGGAGGCGCGGGCAGGGATCGTCAACTGGAACAAACCGTTAACTGGCGCGGCGAGTACAGCGCCGTTTGGTGGTGTAGGTGCTTCCGGAAACCATCGTGCCAGCGCGTGGTATGCCGCAGATTATTGCGCCTGGCCGATGGCAAGTCTGGAATCACCAGCCTTAACGCTGCCAACAGCGTTAAGCCCTGGCCTGGATTTTTCTCGTGAGGATAAGCGATGAAAGCCCGTGAGATAAATTTTGATGGTTTGGTGGGGCTTACTCACCACTATGCTGGATTGTCATTTGGTAATGAGGCCTCAACCAAACACCGTTTTCAGGTGTCGAACCCACGTCTGGCGGCGAAACAGGGTCTGCTAAAGATGAAAGCGCTGGCGGATGCGGGATTTCCCCAGGCGGTGATCCCGCCCCATGAGCGGCCTTATATTCCGGTGCTACGGCAGTTGGGATTTAGCGGCAGCGACGAACAGGTGCTGGGGAAAGTGGCGCGTCAGGCACCGCACTGGCTTTCCAGTGCCAGCTCCGCATCGCCGATGTGGGTGGCGAATGCGGCAACGGTCTGCCCTTCAACAGATGCGCTGGACGGGAAACTGCATCTGACGGTGGCGAATCTGAATAACAAGTTCCACCGTTCGCTGGAAGCGCCAACCACTGAAGCGTTGTTAAGGGCTATCTTTCGTGATGAGCATCGCTTTGCGGTCCATGGTGCATTACCCCAGGTGGCGCTTTTCGGTGATGAAGGTGCGGCCAACCATAACCGCCTTGGCGGGGAGTACGGCGGCCCCGGCGTACAGCTATTTATTTATGGTCGTGAAGAAGGGAATGCGTCCCAGCCGACGCGCTATCCGGCGAGGCAATCTCGTGAGGCCAGTGAGGCAGTCGCGCGACTGAATCAGGTCAACCCGCATCAGTGTATTTTTGCCCAGCAAAATCCGGATGTCATCGATCTTGGCGTGTTTCATAACGATGTGATTGCGGTGTCGAATCGCCAGGTGCTGTTTTGTCATCAGCAGGCGTTTGTCAGACAGCAGGCATTGTTGACGCAGTTGCACAGCCAAGTGGCAGGTTTTACGCCGCTGGAAGTCCCGGCTGCTGAAGTGTCGGTGCAGGATGCGGTGACGACCTATTTGTTTAACAGCCAGTTATTGAGTCGTGATGATGGCTCGATGATGCTGGTTCTGCCACAAGAGTGTCGGGAGCATGCGGGCGTGTGGCGGTATCTGAACCGTCTGCTTGAGGAAGACAATCCGATCGATGAGCTGCGGGTATTTGATCTGCGTGAAAGCATGTCCAACGGCGGCGGTCCGGCGTGTTTGCGCCTGAGAGTGGTGCTTACCCCTCAGGAGCAGCAGGCCGTGAATCCGGCGGTTTTCATGAACGATACGCTGTTTAACACGCTGAATAACTGGGTTGATCGATACTATCGCGATCGTCTTACCGCCGCCGACCTTGCTGACCCGCAACTGCTGCGCGAGGGACGTGAAGCTCTGGATACATTGACACAATTGCTTAGTCTCGGCTCGGTTTATCCTTTCCAACTGGAGAGGTCGAACCATGAATGATTTTCTGACCCAAACGCTTGCAGGGATAACCCCCGAGCAAACCAAGGGCACCGCTCGCGGTTTTTCATGGCAGTGGCTCGGCTACGGGATTCTGGAGCTGACGCCGGACGCACCGGTCGAACATTCTCTGGTGCTGTCAGCGGGGATCCACGGCAATGAAACGGCCCCGGTAGAGATCCTGGATTCATTGCTGTCCAGTCTGTTTCGCGGTGAGTTGACGCTGACATGGCGGCTGCTGGTGATTCTGGGCAACCCACTGGCGCTGGCGGCGGGAAAACGGTATTGCCATAGCGACCTGAACCGAATGTTTGGCGGCCGTTGGCAGGTTCTCGCCGCGAGTGATGAAACGCAACGTGCCCATGAGCTTGAGCTGTGTCTGGAAGATTTTTATACGCGCGCGCAAGAGTCAGTACGCTGGCATCTGGATCTGCATACCGCGATTCGCGGCTCACAGCATCTGCGTTTTGGCGTGCTGCCACAACGAAATATTGCCTGGGACGAAGATTTTCTGGGGTGGTTGGGAGATGCAGGACTTGAGGCGCTGGTGTTCCATCAGACGCCTGGCGGTACGTTCACCCATTTTAGCGCTGAACATTTTGGCGCGCTGGCCTGTACACTGGAACTGGGTAAAGCGCTGCCGTTTGGGCAAAACGATCTGTCCCAGTTTGCGCAGACGGCGGATGCGCTGGCGAGGCTGCTGCAAGGCGAGCGAATGCCTGCAGGAAAAACATCTCCGCTGCGTTACCGCGTGGTATCGCAAATCACGCGACGTAGCGACGATTTCATTCTTCATATGGATAACCAGACGCTCAACTTTACCCCTTTTAAAGAGGGAACTTTGCTGGCGCAGGACGGTGATGAACGTTTTATTGTCACCCATGATGTTGAATACGTTCTCTTTCCGAATCCCAGTGTGGCCTGTGGTTTACGTGCCGGGTTGATGCTCCAAAAAATGTGATAAATATATATGCCCTGATGGTTTATTCCTAAGGGCTTATTTTTGCGTGCTGTTTTTATTTATTACGGATTATTCCTGGTGAATTGCTTTCTTAATAATCAGGGTTCAGGTATAGTTCTTCATAATCCTTTCAAAATCATCCTGTTGTGATTTTTTATTGCAACTCTGCGCAATTTATTCTTTTTTTCTTCATAATTGATGAAAATTTGTTTTTTATACTTTCACTGTTTTACCGTTACTCTGATTAATTGACGCTTAAGCCGGTAAAGTTAATCTCGTCAACACGACATCACATTGCATAAGAGTCGCATGAGTGTCGTAAAAATAACTGAAAGAAAGGATAGAAATTATGCGTAAACTGACTGCTCTGTTTGTTGCCTCTACTCTGGCCCTGGGCGCTGCCAACCTGGCCCACGCCGCTGACACGACAACAGCTGCGCCAGCTGATGCCAAACCGATGATGCACCACAACGGTAAATTCGCCCCGCATCACGACATGATGTTCAAAGACCTGAACCTGACCGATGCGCAGAAACAGCAGATTCGCGAGATCATGAAAGGTCAGCGTGACCAGATGAAACGTCCGCCGCTGGAGGAGCGTCGCGCGATGCACGACATTATTGCCAGCGATAGCTTCGATAAAGCGAAGGCCGAAGCGCAGATTGCGAAGATGGAAGAACAGCGCAAAGCCAACATGCTGGCGCATATGGAAACCCAGAACAAGATTTACAACATTTTAACCCCGGAACAGAAAAAGCAGTTTAATGCCAATTTTGAGAAGCGTCTGACAGAACGTGCGGCGCAGAAGGGTAAAATGCCACAAGCTGCCGAGTAATCGTTCAGCGTTTACACTAAATCATTCATGCTGTGTGTCCTGATTGCCGCACAGTGTGAAACCAAACTCAAGACCGCCGCTCTTGTCCACAATACGTTTAACGTGGTGGGCAGGATCGGCGGTTTTTTCTTTACCGCCTCTTGCACCGCGCTTGTGACACGTTATTCTCCTGAAGCCCGCGAAAATTCCACCGGGACGACGCGTCAGTCTTTTTTGCAAAACACCGGGTTCATCGCTAAGGCAAATCAACTCTGCTGCCGATAACAATAATCTGCAGGGTTAACATAACAATGATGATTTATGGCTGCCAGTTTACGGTGGGCTGCCGTACTGCGCCTTTCTGGAGGGATGATGGAATACTTCGATATCCGCAAAATGCCGGTCAATCTGTGGCGAAATGGTGCGGGAGAAACCCGTGAGATTTGCTGTTTTCCGCCAGCAACACGAGATTTTCACTGGCGGGCGAGTATCGCCTCCATTGCAGCCAACGGAGAGTTTTCTCTTTTTCCCGGCGTAGAACGCGTGATTACCCTGCTGGAGGGCGGTGAAGTGACCCTGGAAGAGTCGAACACCTTCACACATACCCTGAAACAGCATCAGCCTTTTACCTTTGCCGGTGACAAGGTGGTAAAAGCGAAGCTGACAGAAGGAAAGATGTCGATGGATTTCAATATCATGACCCGACGGGATGTCTGCCAGGCGAAAGTCAGAGTTGCCGACCGCACGTTTACGACCTTTGGTTCGCGCGGTGGCGTGGTATTTGTTATCAGCGGTGCCTGGCAATTGGGTGATAAGCTACTGACCGCCGATCAGGGGGCAAGCTGGCACGACGGTAAACACACCGTACGACTGCTGGAGCGCGAGGGAAAACTGCTGTTCAGCGAAATTAACTGGATGCCGGGCCATTCTCCGGACTCAGTTCAATAATGTCATATTGACCAGACAGAACTGGCCTGCAAAGAATTTTGTAGCCATCATGGTCAAAACCGGCCGGCATACGTGCCAGTGTTACCGCCTCATCAAGTGTTGAAACGGCTCCCAGCCACAGCCAGTTATTGATGATGTGGTACTGGGTCATTTCCGCACGGGTTTCCTGCAGCGCAATGGCGTTGTTCCACGGCCAGCAGATTACGCGCACTCTTTCCAGGGCTTCCAGCAGGCGCAAATGATGCGCTTCAGGGCTTTCTTTCCCGCAGCAGGCTCCGGCGCAGCGCTTAAGCGCGGAGCGAAAACAGGCGCGCCCGCGACTCAGGGGTTCCAGCCCCAACAGGCCATAGCATAGCTGTTGTTCATCGGCGAGGCTCTGCAGCGTCTGTAGTGCGGCTCGGCGATTAGCAAACAGGCCAAACAGATTGGTGGCATGAGAGAAGTCAATATCCCGTGCGTAGACAACCTGAACAGTCCGCTCGGTAAGCTGCAAGGCGCAAAGCTGACGATTACGCCGCAGCCTTTTGTTAAACAGTGGCTGCTGCTCTTTGATCAACCGCGCCTCCAGCAGAAGAGCGCCAAGTTCTCCCGCGGTGCAAATCCAGCTAATGCGCCTGGCCTGACGCAGCATACTTGCTTCATCAGCAGTACGCAGGTGCGCCAGCACACGGCTGCGAATATTGATGCTTTTGCCAATATAAAGCGGCATGGTGTCGCTATCACTGTGAAACAGATACACGCCGGGCGTAGTGGGAAGCGCACTCAAAAATGGGCGCAGATGCTCAGGATATTCATAGATTGCCGCTGCCTCAAAGGTCAGACGAGGGGCTGATTGACGCCGTACCACAGTTCACTCCGGATGCTGGTTATTCATCCAGTATAGCAGCCTGGCGGCGATTAAAAAAGCGGCATGAAGTAGCAGGCTAAGGGCAGTGAGCGGCAATCCTGAGGCACTCTGCCCTTATGAAAGAAAAGAATCAGGCTTTTTTCCAGAAATCATCAAACACGGTGATCGGCGTGCGACGTTTGTGCTCGGTTTTCACATACCAGGCTTCGATTTTCTTCGCGATGCTGGCATCCAGCGTTTTTCCCTCCAGATAATCGTCAATGTTGTCGTAAGTGACGCCTAATGCGGCTTCATCCGGCAGAGAAGGTCGATCATCCTCAAGGTCAGCGGTTGGCGCTTTCTTATATAAGTGCTCCGGGCAACCCAGCGCGGCAAGCAGCTGTTTACCCTGACGCTTGTTCAGACGGAAGAGTGGGTTAATGTCTGTACCGCCATCGCCGTATTTGGTGAAAAATCCGGTGATGGCTTCTGCTGCATGATCTGTCCCCACGACAACGCCGCTGGTCATGCCGGCGATACTGTATTGTGCCTTCATACGTTCACGGGCTTTTTCATTGCCGCGCACAAAATCGCTCAGTTCAATACCAGCTTCACGCAGGGCATGTTCACTGGCCAGGACCGCACCCTTAATGTTGACGGTGAGTACGCGGTCCGGTTGAATAAAAGCGATGGCGTCCTGGCAGTCCTGTTCATCAGCCTGAATGCCATACGGTAGGCGTACAGCAATAAACTGCAGTGCGTCATTGCCCGTTTCGTTGCGAAGCTCGGAGATCGCCATCTGGCATAGTTTGCCCGCGAGCGTTGAATCCTGTCCGCCGCTAATCCCTAATACCAGCGATTTCAGAAAGGGGTAGGCCTGCAGGTAAGATTTCAGAAAATCCACGCTACGGCGAATTTCTTCTTCTGCATTAATGTGCGGTTTAGCGCCAAGCGCCTGGATTATCTCTTGCTGCAGAGTCATTTAACCCCCTGTGAAAAATAAAATGATCAAAAAAATGATGTGTTAAAGCTATCGCGTTGTGGCCCAAACGACAAGGGATGCGAGCCTGATATCGCAGCATTTTGTTTTAATAGAATTTTCCGAAACCGCCTAAGTATCATCTGATTGCTTGAAAAATGCGTTGTTGTGCTCCAGGCTTATATAACACGCTGAAATAAAAGAGGACGGAATATGAACAAGAATCTAACAGGAATTCTGAGCGCAGCGGCTGTTTTGACTATGCTGGCAGGGTGTACGGCCTACGATCGCACGAAAGACCAATTTGTTCAGCCCGTGGTGAAAGATGTGAAGAAAGGAATGAGCCGGGCGCAAGTGGCGCAGATTGCCGGTAAACCTTCTTCTGAAGTCAGTATGATCCATGCGCGTGGGACGTGTCAGACCTACATCCTGGGTCAACGAGATGGTAAAGCTGAAACCTATTTTGTTGCTTTAGATGATACCGGGCACGTGATTAACTCTGGTTATCAAACCTGCGCAGAGTACGATACCGACCCGCAGGCGGCGAAGAAGTAACAACTGTTTATTGCCTGAGCACTCAGAAGAACCGGCCATCGAGCCGGTTTTTTTGTGCCCCACGATCTTATTTATTGCCGCGAATTATTTGCCCGAAATGTGAGGGGGGTCATAACCACAGGTCAAGGAGAGATAATTTAGGTGGTCAAGGAAATACCATCCACCGGTGCAATCCCGTATACTCATTTCAGCCACCTAAAAAAGTAATTTAGCTGACGCAAGTTACCCAGAGCATGGATGCAGGTTATGGCTTGCGGAGTGTCTGGTTGACAGATAATCGCATATGAGGATCGTTTTAATGGAAAAGAAACACATTTATCTGTTTTGTTCTGCGGGCATGTCGACTTCATTGTTGGTTTCGAAGATGCGTGCTCAGGCCGAAAAATATGAAGTGCCGGTTATTATTGAAGCGTTTCCTGAAACGCTGGCCGGAGAAAAAGGACAAGCGGCTGATGTCGTGTTATTAGGTCCACAAATTGCTTATATGTTGCCCGAAATTCAGCGCTTGTTACCAAACAAGCCTGTGGAAGTGATTGACTCGCTGCTGTATGGCAAAGTCGATGGTTTAGGCGTGCTTAAGGCTGCTGTGGCAGCAATTAAAAAAGCCGCAGCAAATTAATTATTTTATTTTAATTTTCCCGTCAAAGAGTTATTTCATTAACATTCACCGCAATTATTAATTGCGGTATTTAAGGGTATTTTTCTATGAGTAACGCTATTGCTTCACTTGAAAAGGTACTCCTTCCTTTTGCTGTAAAAATTGGAAAGCAGCCACACGTTAATGCAATCAAAAACGGTTTTATTCGTTTGATGCCGTTGACCCTCGCAGGGGCCATGTTTGTATTAATCAATAACGTTTTCCTGAGCTTTGGGGAGGGGTCGTTTTTTTATTCAATGGGCATTCGACTTGATGCTTCAACTATTGAAACGCTTAATAGTTTGAAAGGCATTGGTGGAAACGTCTATAACGGTACGCTGGGTATCATGTCATTGATGGCGCCGTTCTTTATCGGCATGGCGCTGGCGGAAGAACGCAAAGTCGATGCGCTGGCTGCCGGTCTGTTATCCGTCGCCGCGTTTATGACCGTAACGCCATATAGCGTAGGTGAAGCCTATGCCGTTGGCGCAAACTGGCTCGGCGGTGCCAATATTATTTCCGGTATTATTATCGGCCTCGTGGTCGCGGAAATGTTTACCTTTGTGGTCCGTCGCAATTGGGTGATCAAATTACCTGATAGCGTACCGGCTTCTGTTTCGCGCTCCTTCTCTGCGCTGATCCCAGGTTTCATTATTCTCTCCATTATGGGGATTATCGCCTGGGCATTGAACACCTGGGGTACAAACTTCCACCAGATCATCATGGACTCCATCTCAACGCCGCTGGCATCGCTGGGCAGTGTGGTGGGTTGGGCGTATGTGATTTTTGTTCCCTTGCTGTGGTTCTTCGGTATTCACGGCTCGCTGGCGCTGACCGCGCTGGACAGCGGCATCATGACGCCATGGGCGCTGGAAAATATCTCTATCTACCAACAGTTTGGTTCCGTAGACGCCGCGCTGGAAGCCGGTAAGACGTTCCACGTCTGGGCGAAGCCGATGCTCGACTCCTATATTTTCCTTGGGGGTAGCGGGGCTACGCTGGGTCTGATCATCGCTATCTTCCTGGCATCGCGTCGTCCGGATTATCGTCAGGTGGCTAAACTGGCGCTGCCATCAGGGCTGTTCCAGATTAACGAACCCATTCTGTTCGGTCTGCCGATCATCATGAACCCGGTCATGTTTATCCCGTTCATTCTGGTGCAGCCGATTCTGGCGGCGATTACGCTGGCAGCTTACTACTCAGGTATTATTCCACCGATTACCAATATTGCGCCGTGGACAATGCCAACCGGTTTGGGGGCGTTCTTTAACACCAACGGTAGTGTCGCTGCTCTGCTGGTCGCGCTGTTCAACCTCGGCATCGCCACGCTGGTTTACCTGCCGTTCGTGGTGGTAGCTAACAAAGCACAGAATGTTATTGATCATGAAGAAAGCGAAGAAGATATCGCTAACGCATTGAAATTCTAAATTTAATCCGGCATGGCTTCACGGTCATGCCGGACTGAACCAGAGGAAAAAAGTATGTTGGATATCGAGAACATCGTCGACACGCAGTCAGAAGCAGAAGAACTAGAAGAAGTGGTGATGGGCCTCATCATCAACTCCGGTCAGGCGCGTAGCCTGGCGTACGGCGCGCTCAAAATGGCCAAGCAAGGCGATTTCGAGTCAGCAAAGGCCATGATGGACCAGTCTCGCCTGGCGCTGAACGAAGCGCACCTCGTGCAAACGAAACTGATTGAAGGCGATCAGGGCGAAGGTAAAATGAAAGTCAGCCTGGTGCTGGTCCACGCGCAGGACCACCTAATGACATCTATGCTGGCGCGTGAGCTGGTAACTGAACTGATTGAGCTTCATGAAAAACTGAAATAACGAGGAGTGCATAATGCAGCTACAGATTAACGCACCGGAAATCAAAACCGTCTTTGAGCAACAACTGTTTAACGGCAAAAATTTCCATGTGTTCATCTATAACAAAACTGAGAGTATCAGTGGGCTGCATCAGCATGACTACTATGAATTCACCCTGGTTTTAACCGGGCGCTATTATCAGGAAATCAACGGCAAACGCGTATTGCTTGAGCGTGGGGATTTTGTTTTTATCCCGTTGGGATCGCACCATCAGAGTTTCTATGATTTTGGCGCGACAAGGATCCTTAACGTCGGTATCAGCAAACGTTTTTTTGAACAGCATTACCACCCGCTGCTGCCATTTTGTTTTGTTGCATCGCAGGTCTATCGGGCGAATAATTCGTTTCTTACCTACATTGAAACGGTTATTGCATCACTGAACTTTCGTGAGAGCGGACTGGATGAATTTGTCGAAGTGGTCACCTTCTACATTATTAATCGGTTACGCCATCATCGTGAAGAGCAGGTGTTAGATGATATTCCGCAGTGGCTTAAAATCACCGTCGAGACCATGCACGACAAACGACAGTTTAGCGAGAATGCGCTGGAAAATATGGTACACCTGTCCGCGAAATCCCAGGAGTACCTGACCCGTGCAACCCAGCGTTATTACAGCAAAACGCCAATGCAGATTATTAATGAAATTCGCATTAATTTTGCTAAAAAGCAGCTTGAAATGACGAACTATTCAGTAACGGATATTGCCTACGAGGCAGGTTACAGTAGTCCAAGTCTGTTTATTAAAACGTTTAAAAAGCTGACGTCATTTACACCTAATAGCTATCGTAAGAAATTAACTGAATTTAATCAGTAAATATTATTTACCAATAAACCATTTTTTATAGCTTGCCCAAAATAGCGTCGGGACAGCCACGCTATACCTGACAAACGGGTTGAGCATAATACACGTCAGTGTGTTGACACTGAAGGGAGAAAATATGAGCCAGAAATTAAAAGTCGTCACGATTGGTGGCGGGAGCAGCTACACCCCTGAATTACTTGAAGGCTTTATTAAGCGCTATCATGAATTACCGGTTTCTGAATTGTGGCTGGTTGATGTCGACGGTGGAAAAGAGAAGCTGGACATTATTTTTGACCTTTGTCAGCGTATGATCGACAAAGCGGGCATCCCAATGAAGTTGTTTAAAACACTGGATCGCCGGGAAGCGCTGAAAGATGCTGATTTCGTTACCACCCAGTTGCGGGTTGGGCAACTGCAAGCCCGTGAAAAGGATGAACGCATTCCCCTGAGCCACGGGTATCTGGGGCAGGAAACCAACGGCGCTGGTGGGCTGTTCAAGGGGCTGCGAACCATTCCGGTTATCTTTGATATTGTGAAAGATGTGGAAGAATTGTGCCCGAATGCGTGGGTGATCAACTTCACTAACCCAGCAGGGATGGTAACTGAGGCGGTTTATCGTCATACGAATTTCAAGAAATTCATCGGGGTATGTAATATTCCGATCGGCATGAAAATGTTCATCAGCGACGTGCTGGCGCTGAAAGAGAGCGATGACTTATCCATCGATCTGTTCGGTCTGAATCATATGGTCTTTATTAAGGATGTTCTGGTCAACGGTGTTTCACGCTTTGATGAACTGCTGGACGGCGTTGCGTCGGGTCAGTTGAAAGCCTCTGGCGTGAAGAATATTTTCGACCTGCCGTTCAGTGAAGGGTTGATTCGCTCGCTGAAACTGCTGCCGTGCTCGTATTTGTTGTACTACTTCAAGCCAAAAGAGATGCTGGCGATTGAAATGGGCGAATACTATAAGGGCGGCGCGCGCGCTCAGGTGGTACAACAAGTTGAGAAGCAACTGTTTGAGCTCTACAAAAACCCTGATCTGAACGTGAAGCCAAAAGAGCTGGAGCAGCGCGGCGGGGCCTATTACTCCGATGCGGCCTGTGAAGTGATCAATGCCATCTACAACGACAAACAGACCGAGCACTATGTCAACGTTCCTCATCATGGGCATGTTGATAATATTCCTGCCGACTGGGCGGTGGAGATGACCTGTACGCTGGGACGCAACGGTGCTACGCCACATCCACGTATTACCCATTTTGATGAGAAAGTACTCGGCCTTATCTATACCATTAAAGGCTTTGAAGTTGCGGCGAGCAATGCGGCGCTGAGCGGTGAGCTGAATGATGTGCTGCTTGCGTTGAATCTTAGCCCGCTGGTTCACTCTGACAGCGATGCCGAAATTCTGGCGCGTGAGCTGATTCTGGCGCATGAAAAATGGCTGCCAAACTTCGCCGGGTGCATCGAGAAACTCAAAAGCGAACAACACTAACTGAGGTCGGTTATGGAACGCGTACTGATTGTTAATGCGGATGATTTTGGCCTGAGTAAAGGACAAAACTATGGCATTGTTGAAGCCTGTCGTAATGGTGTTGTCACCTCGACAACGGCGCTGGTTAACGGTGCGGCAATTGACCATGCGGTACAGCTGAGTCGCGACATACCTGAACTTGCCGTCGGAATGCACTTTGTTCTGACGCTGGGCAGGCCGTTGACGGCAATGCCAGTCCTTACTCGTGAAGGGGTACTCGGGAAATGGATCTGGCAGATGGCAGAGGAAGACACTCTGCCACTGGATGAAATTTCACAGGAACTGGCCGCGCAGTATCAGCGTTTTATTGACCTGTTCGGACGGGAGCCAACGCATCTGGATAGCCATCACCATGTGCATATGTTCCCGCAGATTTTCCCTATAGTGGCCGGGTTTGCTGCCCAAAAGGGGATTGCGTTACGGATTGATCGTCAGACGGTATTTCAGGCGTCTGACTTTCCGCAAACGTTACGGACTTCCCAGGGATTCAGCAGCGAGTTTTATGGCGAAGCGATTTCCGAAGCGTTGTTCTTGCAGATGCTTGATGCGTCAGCAGACCGGGGAGAGTCTTCGCTGGAAGTGATGTGTCATCCGGCCTTTATCGATGAGATTATTCGTCAAAGTGCCTACTGTTACCCCCGCTTAACTGAGCTCGACGTGCTGACGTCTTCGTCACTGAAATATGCTATTGCGGAGCGCGGTTATCGTCTTGGCAGTTTTCTGAACGTGTAATTCCTGAGTTTGCGGCGCTTAATGCGCCGCATTTTTTAGGCAGGGATTGTGTCAACTTTTCCCGCGCGTGACCAGACGCGGTGCGCGGTCATCAGTGTCAGCAGAGCATCCATAAACTGTACGTCTGCACAGTCCGCTTCCACCACGCCTTCTTCTCCTTCATTTTTGATATTCAACGTTGCTTTAAACTGACGAGCATCACCAGCCAGGGCGATAGGTTTTAAGTGTTTATACGCTTCGAGTAAGTAATATCGGGCATCTCCGTTCATTGCGATATCCGCAATATTCCCACATGGAACAATGACCGCATCGACCGTCAGTGATGGCGAACCCGCAAAGGTACCGGCGATAGTCAGGACGGAGCCATCGTCGGCTACCACATTACCCATTCGGGAATAGAGCAGTTTGGCGTGAACACCTTTGGCCTGTAGGGCTTGCATGATGGCGAGCAGGTCGCCCGACTTTACCTGGTCATTAAGTAAAATGGCGACTACGCGGCCCTTAATCTCACCTTTCGCCCCCGCATATAAACTGAGTGACGGCGCATTTTCCAAACCGTTGACGTTGGGCGGCGGCACAATTTGGGTCTGTTCCTCAGTGAGTTCAAAACCGAGATTCCCGGCAACCGCCACAGCGAGAGCAGTGTCAATATGGGCTAACTGTTCGACCACTCTTTCTCTGATATAGGGGCGCGTAACTTTACTGAGTTCGAAACTGAATCCGCCGATAATATGCTGCTGCTCAATTGGCGTCTGACTTAGCCAGAACAGGCGAGGCTGCGCATAGTATTCGCCAAAAGAGGGGCTGCGTTCGCGGATTTTGTTTCCTTCAATCCGTTCCTGATACGACTCAAATCCACCACGTTTTGGCCCCGGCGGTGTTTCACGCGGCCAGTTATCATTGATGGAATTCGGTTCATAGTTGGCTGGATTGGTATCGATGTCCATGCGATGCATGCCATCACGCTGGAAATTATGGTACGGACAGGTTGGGCGATTAATTGGGATTTCATGGAAATTGGGACCACCCAGGCGGCTGATCTGGGTATCGGTATAGGAGAACAGGCGGCCTTGCAATAGGGGGTCATTGGTAAAATCGATGCCAGGGACGATGTGCCCGGGATGAAAAGCCACTTGCTCATTTTCGGTAAAAAAATTGTCCGGATTGCGGTTTAGCACCATTTTACCGACGAGTTGGACCGGAACCAGCTCTTCCGGGATCAGCTTGGTCGGGTCTAGCAGGTCAAAATCGAACTTGAATTCGTCCTCTTCGGGAAGGAGTTGTAGCCCCAGTTCATATTCCGGGTAATCGCCCGCTTCAATCGCTTCCCAAAGTTCGCGGC
The DNA here is from genome assembly GCF_030332285.1 of Citrobacter sp. Cu096. Taxonomy (NCBI): domain Bacteria; kingdom Pseudomonadati; phylum Pseudomonadota; class Gammaproteobacteria; order Enterobacterales; family Enterobacteriaceae; genus Citrobacter; species Citrobacter sp. Cu096. Next base: position 1,472,708 of record NZ_JAOWID010000030.1, on the reverse strand, counting down.
GATGAAAGTCGGGATCCCGACCGGTAAGTTTTTGTGCTTCATCCCATACCAGCGAGGCCTTGCCTGCCAGCGGTTTCCAGTGGAAACGGACAAAGGTGGCTTTCCCTTGATCATTAATCAACCGAAACGTATGAATGCCAAAACCTTCCATCGTGCGATAGCTACGTGGGATACCCCGGTCAGACATCGCCCATATAACGTTGTGCAACGTTTCAGGCTGTAATGAGACATAATCCCAGAAGGTGTCATGGGCGCTTTGGCCTTGCGGGATAGCCCAATGCGGCTCCGGTTTTACCGCATGGACAAAGTCCGGAAATTTATGGGCATCCTGAATAAAGAAAATGGGCGTATTGTTTCCCACCAGATCAAAAATACCCTCTTCAGTATAAAATTTGGTCGCAAATCCCCGTATATCTCTGACCGTATCCGCCGAGCCTGCGCCGCCCTGAACCGTAGAGAAGCGCACAAAAACCGGTGTAATTTTATTCTCGTCGCTGAGGAAGTCTGCTTTCGTCGTCGCGCTCAAGCTGGCATAAGGCTGAAAGTAACCATGCGCGGCAGAACCGCGGGCATGTACGATCCGCTCCGGGATGCGTTCATGATCAAAATGGGTGATTTTTTCCCGCAGGATAAAGTCCTCAAGCAGGGTTGGCCCTCGGTTTCCGGCGCGCAGAGAGTTTTGATCGTCCGCGATACGCACCCCCTGATTGGTGGTCAGAGCAAAATCTTCGCTTCCTTTACGAAAACTTTCCAGCGCATTGAGTTTGTCACTTCTGATGTCTGGCGCTTTTAAACTGCCGGACGTGGTTGGCTGCGCGCCCGGTGGAGTGGGTTCTGGTGTTGACCGGTGTGAACCGTCAGCTGGCGCCAGTGAGTCAAGTCCTGGCTGGGATTCGCTGGCATCATGAACCGGCGCTGAGTGATGGAGTGGGTGCTTATCATTCTGTGACATTAAACTCGTCTCCTGTTTTCATTGCTGAAAGGGTCGTTGCTGCTGTCAAAAGCTTTAACTATAGACCACTCACTCAATGGCGCAGGTGCGGGCCGATGGCGTAAAGCGCGATGAAACAGACAAACCGCGCACGCAAGGCAGGACGCAAGGGGGCGAAATCGGCTAAGATAGCAGTTTTCTGATTTTTAGAATTTGTCTTTAGTGAAGCAATTGATTATGAAACCTCTTCGCCAACAAAATCGTCCAGTTATCAGCTATGTTCCGCGCGTGGAGCCCGCGCCGCCAGAGCATGCGGTTAAAATGGATGCGTTTCGTGACGTATGGATACTGCGCGGAAAATATGTCGCTTTTGTCTTAATGGGGGAGGCATTTCAACGTTCGCCTGCATTTACGGTCCCGGAATCAGCGCAACGTTGGGCTAATCAAATTCGCCAGGAAAATGAACTAAGCGAGTAATGGATATAAAAAAAACCGCCGGAGCATGACACTCCGGCGGTTTTTTGTTTTCAGCTATCAGGCTTAGCGATGCGCCAGTTCAGCGTTATCGTCGCTGTCCAGAATCGTTTTATCGGTTTGCTTCAGCCATTGGCTGGTCAGCGTACCGGCAGTCATGGAACCGCTTACGTTCAGGGCGGTACGACCCATATCGATCAGTGGCTCAACAGAGATCAGCAGGGCAACCAGCGTGACCGGCAGACCCATTGCAGGCAGGACGATCAGCGCAGCAAACGTTGCACCGCCTCCTACACCCGCAACCCCTGCAGAACTGACCGTCACAATACCTACCAGTGTGGCAATCCACATTGGGTCCAGTGGGTTGATCCCGACGGTCGGTGCGACCATTACTGCCAGCATAGCCGGGTACAGACCCGCACAACCGTTCTGACCAATCGTGGCACCAAAAGAGGCGGCAAAGCTGGCGATAGATTCAGGCACGCCCAGACGACGGGTTTGCGCTTCAACGTTCAGCGGAATTGAGGCTGCGCTGGAACGGCTGGTGAAGGCGAATGTCAGCACCGGCCACACCTTGCGAAAGTATTTCAGCGGACTAACGCCGTTAATACCCAGCAGGATCCCGTGAACTACGAACATAATTCCCAGACCGAGATAAGAGGCCACGACGAAGCTACCCAGCTTAATGATGTCCTGCAGGTTGGAACCGGCCACCACTTTGGTCATCAGCGCCAGAACACCGTACGGCGTCAACTGCATCACCAGACGAACCAGCTTCATCACCCAGCTTTGCAGGGTATCGATAGCGATCAGGACGCGCTCGCCTTTTGGCGCATCATCTTTCAACAGCTTCAGCGCGGCAACACCGAGGAATGCTGCGAAGATGACCACGCTGATAATCGACGTCGGGTTAGCACCGGTCAGATCGGCAAACGGGTTTTTCGGGATAAACGACAGCACCAGCTGCGGAACGCTGAGATCAGCCACTTTGCCAACATAATTGGTTTCAATAGCGTTCAGACGTGCAGTTTCGGCACCACCTTGTACCAGTCCTTCGGCGGTCAGGCCGAACAGGTTGGTCACCAGAACCCCGACCAGTGCGGCAATCAGCGTAGTAAACAGCAGCGTGCCGATGGTGAGGAAGCTGATTTTACCTAACTGAGAGGCGTTGTGCAGACGTGCAACGGCGCTGAGAATGGACGCAAATACCAGCGGCATAACAATCATTTGCAGCAACTGGACATAACCGTTGCCTACAATGTTGAACCACTGTACGGAATCTTTAAGAACCTGGCTGTCGGAGCCATAAATGGTATGCAGGGCGAGGCCAAACACCACACCCATGACCAGACCGACCAGTACTTTTTTGGCCAGACTCCACTGTTTGTGCCGGGCTTGCGCCAGCACGAACAGCAGCACTATGAACACGATAATGTTCGCGATTAAAGGAAAGTTCATCCCCGTTCTCCTGATCTTATTATGCGTATCACCGTGTGAAGGTGATTCTGTTGGCGCAAGATTAGCAGAACTGTGACATGCCTCTTATATTCAAATGGAATTGTTTATACCAAAAATGACATTTTGGCTGGTTTATTAGTCAACCTGGTGCGTTATAAAGCGATTAAACTGCATTTGTAGTGTATTAATCATCTGTGATGACCAGCGTATCGCGCTGTTCTCCTGTACGGTCTGCGGCATCCAGATTGCCCACGCGAACAGCGCCATGCACAGAAACCGTTCCAGTTGGTTGCCTTTTTGTGGCACGAGGATGGGCAGACGAAAACGCCAGCGGCAGGGCCAAAGCAGGGGAACGCCAGCTGGAGTCAGCATGTCAGCCAGAATGTGACTGAGATAACCGAGAACCATACCTTGTAAGGCATCTGCCGGGATTATCCAGGTATCAGGGACTTTCAGGTAAAACGTGGTCAGTAGGGCAAAAACCGCCAGCAGGCTATGCGTAAATCCGCGATGACCAAATGCCCTGGCAATGGGTTTAGATATCCACTTCAGACGCTGTCCCAGCAGGGATTTGGGATGATCAATATCCGGCAGCAGGCACGTTAAAATGGCTGAAGGAACAATATGCCACCAGTCACCCTGCGCAAGAACGGGCGTTAGCTCGGCATTCTTGGCAAATACCGCACAGGCAATAGAAAAAAGAAGGTGACCTTCCGCCGTCATGATAAAACCCAATAAACTGTCGATTCATACAGTATAGGGGTTTTATACAGTAGGCGGAAGAGGTGACGTTGTAACCCTTTGTCACAAGTGTGTCTTTACCGCGCCAACCACCCGCCATCTACGGCCAGCGTATGGCCGTGAATATAGTCAGAGGCAGAGCTAGCGAGGAAAACGACCGGGCCTTTCAGGTCATCAGGCGTGCCCCAGCGTTCGGCGGGGATACGATTGACAATCTCCTGATTACGCTCGCTGTCTTCGCGTAGTTGCTGGGTGTTATTAGTCGCCATATAGCCGGGCGCGATGGCGTTGACATTAATTCCCAGAGCCGCCCATTCGTTAGCCAGCTGGCGGGTGATACCCAGAACGCCGCTTTTGGATGCGGTATAGGAAGGCACGCGGATACCACCCTGAAAAGAGAGCATTGAGGCAATGTTAATGATTTTTCCGCCGTTGCCCTGAGCCTGAAACTGGCGCGCCGTGGCCTGTGACAAAAAGAAAACGGATTTAAGGTTCAGGTTCAATACGTCATCCCAATCCTTTTCGCTGAAGTCCAGCGCATCCTGACGACGTATGGTTCCCGCATTGTTGACCAGAATATCGACTCGGCCAAACGCCGACACTGTTTGCGTGACGATGCTGGTGATCGTTTCCTGTTGACTGAGGTCGGCCTGAATTGCCATAAAACGTCGACCGATCGCGTTAATCTTCTCTGCAGTTTCATGCGGTATTTTGCGATTCACGCCGACCACATCGCAGCCTGCTTCGGCCAGCGCTACAGCCATACCCTGCCCAAGGCCGGTATCACACCCGGTGATGATGGCGACTTTGCCCTCGAGACGAAAAGCATTCTGCATTATGTCCACCTCAACTATTTATGTCATCAACGCTAACGATAGGGGAAGAATAGGAGAGGTTAAACAGAAATACAATAAAAATGAAATGGTGTTTTAAAAAAAGTGGGCAATGCGATCATTGCCCCTGGCAGGATTAGCCGCGCAGATCTGCGACAGTCAGTTCGGTGAGCGAGGTCAGCTTAACGTCGGCAAGAACGAAGCGGGGATCGTGCTGATTTTCATGCGCAGGTACTACGATGGAACGCATGCGGGCGGCTTTCGAAGCAATCATACCGTTCACCGAGTCTTCCAGCGCGACGCAGTTTAAAGGGTCAATGCCCAGTTTTGTGGCGCAATCGAGATAAACCTGCGGGTGTGGTTTGCTGTAGGGCAGTTTTTCCGCAGAAGCCAGTGCGTCGAAGCTGTTGCGCAGATCAAACATGGTCAACACTTTTTCCAGCATATGCAGCGGCGAAGCGGATGCCAGACCTACTTTGATTCCCTGTGATTTGCATAACGCCACGGCTTCGCGCACCCCTGGCAGCAGCGGCTTCGTTTCTTCAACCAGCGCAATTGCGCGGGATATGATGCGCTCGGTGACTTCCTGGCGTGAAGGTCCGTTCCACGGTTGCTGCGTAAACCACAAATCAACCACCATGTCGATGCGTAAGCCCAGGGTATCGGGAAGTTCATGGCGGCGGGAGATATCAACGCCTAAACTTGCTATCACATCCAGTTCGGCCTGATCCCAGAGCGGTTCAGAATCGACCAGTAATCCATCCATATCGAAAATTGCAGCAAGAATTTGACGCGGGGTTGACATTACAACCTCTCCTTTACGGTAATAAAAGGGATTAAGAGCCCGTCTGGACAGGCTTTGGGCGTTTATTATGGCTAATTCAACAGTATACTGCCTTTAAAGATCAGGCGAAAATGGTTATCAACGGGTAAACTTAGGCCAAAATGACACGTCTTTATCAAGGGGAACTCATGACGTATCAACAAGCTGGACGCATTGCTGTCTTGAAAAGGCTGGTGGGGTGGGTAATTTTCATTCCCGCGCTGATTTCAACACTGGTTTCAGTACTGAAGTTTATGTATGCGCACAGCGAAAAGCAGGAGGGAATTAACGCGGTCATGCTCGATTTTGCCCATGTAATGATCGATATGATGCGGGTTAATACCCCTTTTCTTAACGTGTTTTGGTATAACTCGCCGACGCCCGATTTTCAAAGTGGACTGAATCTCGTCTTTTGGCTGATTTTCATCCTGATTTTTATCGGTCTGGCGTTGCAGGATTCAGGCGCCAGGATGAGCCGTCAGGCGCGTTTTTTACGCGAGGGCGTTCAGGATCAACTGATTCTGGAACAGGCAAAAGGCAGTGAAGGGTTAACGCGAGAGCAGCTTGAGTCGCGTATTGTGGTTCCGCACCATACGATCTTTTTACAAATTTTCCCGCTGTATATTTTGCCGGTGATCGTTATCGTGATCGGCTACTTCTTCTTTTCATTGTTGGGCTTTCTGTAAGTGCTGCACGTTCAGGCCTGTCGCATTTTGAACCGCCAGGCCTGATAAGCGTGCTAAGCTGCCAGTAATCTGTCCAGTGCCTTCTGCGCCACAACCAGATGCTGCCCCCCAAACAGAATTGCCCGATTCAACAGCGTATAGAGCTGATAGACAGGTTGTCTGTCGAGAAAATCTAATGGTAACGGCGACACAGACTGATAACCGTCATAAATTTGCGGCGGCTGATCGGTGTGTAACGGTAGCATTGCCAGATCGCACTCCCGGTCTCCCCAGTAGCAGGCAGGGTCGAAGATATAGGGACCGTTCGGGCCGAGGGCACAGTTTCCTGACCACAAATCACCGTGCAGGAGAGACGGCTGCGGCTGATGTGAAGACAGACGCTGCTGAACATGCTCGACAATGGCGTCGATATTGCCAAACGCAATGCCTTTTTCCGCGGCGAGCTCCAGTTGCCAGCCAATACGCTGCTCGGCAAAAAAGGTCGACCAGCGACGTTGCCAGGTATTAGGTTGCGGCGTGGTTGAGAGCGCATTATCGAAGTCGAGCCCGAACTGAGGCTGATCGCTCCATTCATGCAAATGCGCAAGCTGTTGACCGAGGATAAAGGCGTTGTGCGCATCAAGCGGGCGGGGAGGGAGGAAATCCATCACCAGAAAGCTGTAATCTCTGTCTGCACCTACCGCCCAAACTTTCGGCACAGATACGGTTTGACTGCGTGAAAGTAGCTCCAGCTGATCGGCTTCCGCCGTAAAGCCGGTTAACAGCTCTCTTTCATCGCATTTGACGAAAAAATCGCGCCCCGCATAGCGTAAATGCCATGCGGCGTGGATCTCTCCGCCGGGCAGTTCGTTACGCAGTTCGATTTCGCCTTCACCTAATTGCTCGCTTAAAAGACGACTGATAGCCTGCCACATGATGTCTCTCCCCATGTTGTCTGCCAGATCATAAGGTTAGCGCAAGAATGCGGTTAAAAAACACGAACTGACGCACACCACGGACGCGTCATCGCTGGAAAGGCACTTAATGTTTGTCGTTCTTCCTCACCTCGCATTGCTGTGAAGACGTCCGGTTGCTCGTGATTCACTGCTTTGTAATCACGTGACTTTTTATCATAGACGTATAACACTAGCGCCGACAGTTTTACGGGAAAATCTTCCTTTAACCTAACACAAGGGAAGGTCTCATTGCTGAGCAAGGTATGCGTATATTTTCTTCGTATCGTCTAAAGCACACAGGCGCGTCCCCTGGTTCAGGGTTGCGGCGCTACCGGCTGCGACACCATAGCGAACAATATCTTCAAAAGGTGCGTTTTCAGCCAGTTTAAGCGTCATGGCCCCGACCATACTGTCGCCTGCGCCCACAGTACTTTGGCTTTTCACCGGCGGCGGAACCACCTGGACGCAGGTTTCACGATCAACGCCCAGCGCCCCCTGTGGGCCAAGCGAGACCACAACGCGATGTGCTTTACCGCTTTGCACGATTTCCTGTGCGGCTTTACGCACATCATCGGGCTGGGTAAGCTCGCGGTTTACCAGCGCGCTCAGCTCTTTGAGGTTGGGTTTGACCAGTTCGATATTGCCGATAGCCAACGCTGCTGCAAGCGCTTCGCCAGAACTATCGACGATGCAGCGAATTCCCTGTTTTTGCGCCGTGCTAATGAGCCGGGTCAGCTTCTCAAGCTGTACCCCTGGCGGCAAACTGCCGCTAATAACCAGCAGCGCGCCAGACTCAATTTCCAGCACCTGATCCTGAAGCTGACAGAACTCAGCATCGGTCAACGCAGCGCCGGGCATGACAAAGCGATACTGTTCGCCGCTGGACTCAACATGGACATGGAGATTTTGTCGGGTCCAGTCTTTGGCCTCGACGGTGGATACGGGAACATTTTCGTCGGCAAGCAATGCGACGAGATGCTCTCCAGTGGCGCCCCCCGCGGGGAAGATGGCCGTGGCGGTTCCTCCAAGATGGGCAATTGCGCGAGCGACATTGATGCCGCCACCACCGGGCTCAAAAACCGGCGAGGTACAGCGAAGCTTACCTTCCGGGTAGATTTGTGGGGTTATTGTTGCGCTATCGAGAGAGGGCGCAAGTGTTAACGTATAGATACGTACCATCTTTACCTCCTGTTAGGCTTTCCTCAGTCTGGCACTTAACCTTTCGAAAGTGAAGTAATTAACAACATGATTTTTCGTGTCTTTATTTAAAACATTTGCGTTAAAGATATATAAATAAAAAAACGGTTTAGGAAGGCTCTTATTCAAAAAATGAAATAAGAATTTATTGCTATGTTATTCGAGTCTTTTTATAATTTGTTACCTTTCAAGGGTCTCTTGTCATTGATCCATATGAAAGTTTCCGAGACCGTAATGGTCTCTTTTTTTGTTGTACGGACTCTTAATAAATGAAGCTTTTGAAGACAGTGCCCGCAGCATTACTGCTGACGGGGGGCCTGCTTGCGTCAATGCATGCTGTTGCCGATGATTCCGTTTTTACTGTCATGGATGACCCTTCCAGCGCGAAAAAACCCTTTGAAGGTAACCTGAACGCGGGATATCTCGCCCAGTCAGGCAACACAAAAAGTTCCTCCTTAACGGCAGACACCACCATGACCTGGTATGGTGAATCCACGGCGTGGTCTTTGTGGGGAAATGCCAGTAATACCTCTTCGAATGATGAGCGTTCCTCGGAGAAATATGCCGTAGGTGGCCGTAGTCGCTACAACATGACCGACTATGACTATCTCTTTGGGCAGGCAAGCTGGTTGACCGACCGTTACAACGGCTATCGTGAGCGCGATGTGCTGACCGCAGGTTATGGTCGTCAGTTCCTCAACGGACCAGTACACAGTTTCCGTTTTGAATTCGGTCCTGGCGTGCGCTATGACGAGCATACGGATGGCACCACTGAAACGCAGCCGCTGGGTTATGCGTCAGGAGCTTATGCGTGGCAGATGACTGACAATACTAAGTTTACACAAGGTGTGTCGGTATTTGGTGCTGATGATACAACACTCAACTCTGAAACGGCGTTGAACGTTGCTATCAACGAACACTTTGGGTTGAAAGTGGCTTACAACGTCACCTGGAACTCTGAACCACCGGCAACAGCGCCGGAACATACCGATCGCCGTACTACTGTTTCACTCGGCTATCGTATGTAATGACAAACCGGGTCAAATAATTGGCCCGGCTTTTATCTATTAACGTTAAGTTAATTTAATAGTTAATCTGTGTTTTATTTTTAATACTTATCAATAACGCGCTATTTTTTAGACGAATTCGATTTAGTTGATAAATACAATGGAACCAGAACAGCGACCAGTATTTTAACCCCAGATCATCGCTGCCCAACGCAGTATCAGCATTGCTGCACAAATAACCAGCAGGATCACCACCATCTTCCAGTGTTTCTTCGCAAAGCGGTTTTTTGGCATTGTTTTTTCCTGCTCTGGTTAAATGACTTTCTGTAAGTGTAACAAAGACGTCAGGGTGTCAGTGAATTGATTTACATCATAGAGTGCACGTTGATTGTTGCTTTGATCGCATCCTAATGCCGTGTACACTGTCAAACGGTGTTATCAAAAAGCGGGTGTAGGTCCAGTGTAGCCATTCAGGAAACCAGTGACATATTTCGCAGAGTGAAGCGGGAATCAGCCCATACCTTTTTGATGATTCTGAGGTGTTTGTGAAATCCGTTGCGATTCACTAGTTGGTATTCTCACCAAGGTTTAAGGAAGTGCGACTATTGTCACTACAATTGTTTATAACTGTGGAACATTCGCAACGTCCGTTGCAGTTCCTGGAATAAAAAGTTGTAGTGCAGTCATGTGGAGATGGGCCATTTATACATAGGTATTATTGTTCAGGTTGCATCGGGTGTGAACTCAGCCACTGTACAACATTATTAATGTTGGTTCTACAGATTTTGTTGTAAAAAAGCATCCAGATGCCGGGGATGAGTGAAAAGCTTCTTGCGATAATTGCATATCGAGCATAAATATTGAATCTGTTGCATGGCTTTATGAGAGGATGGGGTAATCTCCATTCTCATAAAGCCAGTATGCTTATTGGTGTCTAATATCTTTATGGAAACATATTTATGAACCCATGCACCTATAACCTCACAAATTAAATTTGATGTATTTTTTTTGTCGCAGTGGTATTAAGTATTAATCTGGCAAACTTCACAAAATATAATTCTATCGTATAGTAAAGAATGGTTGAAATAAAAATGGAAGATAATAGTATCAGGTATAAATTTGAGAATCCATGAGCTTGAGAGTACAGCGAACCAGCAATTATACCGGTTGGTAATATGTTCATGACGAGAGCGTGAGTCAGATACAATGAATATGAAATATTCCCAAAATAGCTTAGTGTTGCTGAATTTTTCACTTTACACGTCTTCTCAAAGAGAACTAATGCTAATAACAGAAGTGCTGCATAGACTCCGCAGTTCAAAGGTCCATGGCCTCCATTGTACCCTGTAACATAAAAGTATGAAAATAAAGCTATAGATACAATTGTAATAATTCGTATGTAATCATTACTTATGTTTATTTTAGCTGAGTTGTATATTTTATAAATAATTATCCCAATAACAAACTCAAAAAACATAGGAGATGAAAAAACTCTAGCTATTCCTAACATAACACTATGCTCTTGATTGGGGCTAATAATTATGCTGGAATATCCACTAAAATTAACACTGCCATTAAAATAGAAATTCGTTCCTAATACGATAGAAGAAATTAACAACATGGAAATATATCCTCTATATTTCCATGATAAAGCCAATGAAATATAGAAAAGTATGTAGAAGATGATCTCAAACATCAATGTCCATGCTGTGAATATAATTGTATACCCAAACCACGGAGCTTCTGAAAACAAATCAAGATTTACAAAAAATAAAGATTTTATTACGTTGATGTCTATTGGCCTGTCTTGAATAAAAACTAAAACGAACAAGCAGACTAAATAAACAGGGTAAATTCTAAATAATCTTTTTATTATGAATGAGAAAGCTGACTTATCCTTTTCAGTAGATAACATAATAACAAACCCGCTTATCATGAAAAATAAGTCAACGCCAATATAACCATTCCCAAAAAGCAATTCACCTAAATTGCTTTGGGCATATACATTACTTATTTCGCCTCTTGCATGGTAAAGAACCACTAATAGCGAGGCAATTCCTCTCAAATACTGTAAGGACAATAACATGCGTGTACTCTTAATGCGTTAAGATAAACTTCGGAATTTTATCATGGACCATAATTATATGTCTAATAATTAATGAGTTATCTTGATAATAAAATCATTGATAAGATTGCCTAATCTACATTCACATCAAGCGCCCCTCCAAGAAGAGCATCGTCTCCACAAATCTTTCAGACAAATGCTGCACACACAGAGCTTTGCACCGGCTTGCAAGGCTTTGCTTACTCTTCTCTTAGTCGATCATAGTTATCGTTGCAAGACAATTTGAAGCAATGTGAAACAGAGTGGTGCAATCACCACTTTTTTAGTGTTACCATCGGTTTACCGAGTGAGGGACTGAGGATGTCAGTTTTTCATTTGTGTGCCAGATTGTGTACCAATTTAGCGATTGTTGGTTAGATGGTTGCACAACTTACTGTAAACAAATAAATTTTCTCTTTGTATGTGATCTTACGTGTGGGTCACCACTGCAAATAAGGATATAACATGCCTGTTATTACTCTTCCTGATGGCAGCCAACGCCATTACGACCACGCTGTAAGCCCCATGGATGTTGCGCTGGACATCGGTCCAGGTCTGGCGAAAGCCACTATTGCTGGCCGTGTTGACGGTGAGCTGGTAGATGCTTCCGATCTGATTGAGCATGATGCGAAGCTCTCCATCATCACCGCGAAGGATGAAGAAGGTCTGGAGATCATTCGTCACTCCTGTGCGCACCTGTTAGGGCACGCGATCAAACAACTCTGGCCGCACACCAAAATGGCGATCGGACCGGTTGTTGATAACGGTTTTTACTACGATATCGATCTTGACCGTACGTTAACCCAGGAAGACGTCGACGCGCTCGAGAAGCGGATGCACGAGCTCGCTGAGAAAAACTACGATGTCATTAAGAAGAAAGTTAGCTGGTACGAAGCGCGTGAAACCTTCGTGAAGCGTGGCGAGACCTATAAAGTCTCCATTCTTGATGAAAACATTGCCCATGATGACAAGCCTGGCTTGTACCATCATGAAGAATATGTCGATATGTGCCGTGGCCCGCACGTGCCGAACATGCGTTTCTGCCATCACTTCAAACTGATGAAGACCGCAGGGGCATACTGGCGTGGCGACAGCAATAACAAGATGCTGCAGCGTATTTATGGTACTGCATGGGCAGATAAAAAAGCCCTGAATGCCTACCTGCAACGTCTGGAAGAAGCGGCCAAACGCGACCACCGTAAAATCGGTAAGCAACTTGACCTGTATCATATGCAGGAAGAGGCGCCGGGTATGGTGTTCTGGCACAATGATGGCTGGACTATCTTCCGTGAACTGGAAGTCTTCGTTCGTTCAAAACTGAAAGAATACCAGTATCAGGAAGTGAAAGGTCCGTTCATGATGGACCGTGTGCTGTGGGAAAAAACAGGTCACTGGGATAACTACAAAGATGCGATGTTCACGACCTCCTCTGAGAACCGTGAGTACTGCATTAAGCCCATGAACTGCCCGGGTCACGTGCAGATCTTTAATCAGGGTCTGAAGTCCTATCGCGATCTGCCGCTGCGTATGGCCGAGTTTGGTAGCTGCCACCGTAATGAGCCGTCAGGCGCGCTGCATGGCCTGATGCGTGTTCGTGGCTTCACTCAGGATGATGCGCATATCTTCTGTACAGAAGAGCAGATCCGTGATGAAGTTAACGCCTGTATTCGTATGGTCTACGATATGTACAGCACCTTTGGCTTCGAGAAGATCGTCGTCAAACTGTCCACTCGCCCCGAAAAACGTATCGGTAGCGATGAAATGTGGGACCGTGCTGAAGCTGACCTGGCCGTTGCGCTGGAAGAAAACAACATCCCGTTTGAGTTCCAACTGGGTGAGGGCGCATTCTACGGTCCGAAAATTGAATTTACCCTGTATGACTGCCTCGATCGTGCATGGCAGTGCGGTACTGTACAGCTGGACTTCTCTCTGCCGTCCCGTTTAAGCGCCTCTTATGTTGGCGAAAACAACGAGCGTCAGGTGCCGGTTATGATTCACCGCGCAATTCTTGGGTCGATGGAACGTTTCATCGGTATCCTGACCGAAGAGTTCGCTGGCTTCTTCCCGACCTGGCTTGCGCCAGTTCAGGTTGTGGTCATGAACATCACCGATTCTCAGTCTGAATACGTTAACGAATTAACGCAGAAACTACAAAATGCGGGTATTCGTGTAAAAGCAGACTTGAGAAATGAGAAGATTGGCTTTAAAATCCGCGAGCACACTTTACGTCGTGTCCCTTACATGTTGGTCTGTGGCGACAAAGAGGTAGAAGCAGGCAAAGTTGCCGTGCGCACCCGTCGTGGCAAAGACTTGGGCAGCCTGGACGTAAATGAAGTGATTGAGAAGCTGCAACAAGAGATTCGCAGCCGCAGTCTTCAACAACTGGAGGAATAAGGTATTAAAGGCGGAAAACGAGTTCAAACGGCACGTCCGAATCGTATCAATGGCGAGATTCGCGCCCTGGAAGTTCGCTTAACAGGTCTGGAAGGCGAAGCTTTGGGTATTGTGAGTCTGAGAGAAGCGATCGAAAAAGCTGAAGAAGCTGGAGTAGATTTAGTTGAAATCAGCCCTAACGCCGAACCGCCAGTTTGTCGTATTATGGACTACGGCAAGTTCCTTTATGAAAAGAGTAAGTCTTCTAAGGAACAGAAGAAAAAGCAAAAAGTTATCCAGGTTAAGGAAATTAAATTCCGTCCTGGTACCGACGATGGCGATTACCAGGTAAAACTCCGCAGCCTGGTACGCTTTCTGGAAGATGGCGATAAGGCTAAGATCACGCTGCGTTTTCGCGGTCGTGAAATGGCCCACCAACAGATCGGTATGGAAGTGCTTAACCGCGTCCGTGACGATCTGAGTGAACTGGCAGTAGTCGAATCCTTCCCAACGAAGATCGAAGGCCGCCAGATGATCATGGTGCTCGCTCCTAAGAAGAAACAGTAAGGCCTTCAAGTAGCAATGTCTGTGGAGCCTGCGGGTTCCACAGCCGTTGTTCGCCTACGTTTCGTTTATTAACAATGCGAAGTGGAAGTTATTAAAATGCCAAAAATTAAGACCGTACGCGGTGCTGCTAAGCGCTTCAAAAAAACCGGTGGTGGTGGATTTAAGCGTAAGCACGCAAACCTGCGTCATATTCTGACCAAAAAATCTACTAAGCGTAAACGTCACCTGCGTCCAAAAGGCCTCGTGTCTAAAGGCGATCTGGGTCTGGTTATCGCGTGCCTGCCGTACGCATAAGCCGTTAACGTTTAATTAATTTTTTTACTAAGAATATAGATACAGGAGAGCACATATGGCTCGCGTAAAACGTGGTGTAGTTGCCCGTGCACGTCACAAGAAAATTTTGAAACAAGCTAAAGGCTACTACGGTGCGCGTTCTCGCGTATACCGCGTTGCCTTCCAGGCTGTTATCAAAGCTGGTCAGTACGCTTATCGTGACCGTCGTCAGAAAAAGCGTCAGTTCCGTCAACTGTGGATTGCGCGTATCAACGCAGCAGCACGTCAGAACGGTATTTCTTACAGCAAATTCATCAACGGCCTGAAAAAAGCCTCTGTTGAAATCGACCGTAAGATCCTGGCTGACATCGCAGTATTCGACAAAGTAGCGTTCACCGCTCTGGTCGAAAAAGCGAAAGCAGCTCTGGCATAAGCCGGTGAAAAGAGGGAGCCTGGCTCCCTCTCTTTTATTTGTAGTGCAATCAATTGGTTGACAATTTATTCGTAAGCCTTTTCAATAAAGGTTGTCCGGTTTTTACCACACAAGGTAACGCAAGCATGAATGCTGCTATTTTCCGCTTCTTCTTTTACTTTAGCACCTGAACTCAGGAGGCTTGCGCGTGAAAGAAGAAACGGAAAACAGCGCCTAAAAGCCTCCCTGGTGGAGGCTTTTTTTATACGCGTCATCCTTCAAGTTGTCTCTGTGTTGGCTGCATTCGCTTACCCCAGTCACGTACTGATGTTCGTTCCTGAGGGTTTGCTCTTTTGCCGCCGTGACACAACTTGAATGATTTTGCGTATTTACGAGCGACTAGTGAATATCGCAACATAACGAGGAAAACCATGTCACATCTCGCAGAGCTGGTTGCCAGTGCAACGGCCGCCATTAACCAGGCTTCAGATGTTGCCGCGTTAGACAATGTCCGCGTCGAATATTTGGGCAAGAAAGGGCATCTGACCCTTCAGATGACTACCCTGCGCGAACTGCCGGCGGAAGAGCGTCCGGCTGCAGGTGCGGTGATAAACGAAGCCAAAGAGCAGGTTCAGCAAGCGCTCAACGCGCGTAAAGCCGAATTAGAAAGTGCTGCGCTGAATGCACGTCTGGCTGAAGAAACGATCGATATCTCCCTGCCAGGGCGTCGCATCGAAAACGGCGGTTTGCATCCGGTAACACGTACTATCGACCGTATTGAAAGTTTCTTCGGTGAGCTGGGCTTTACCGTGGCGACCGGTCCGGAAATCGAAGATGACTATCACAACTTCGATGCACTGAATATTCCTGGCCATCACCCGGCGCGCGCTGACCACGACACTTTCTGGTTTGATGCGACGCGTCTGCTGCGCACACAGACTTCCGGCGTGCAGATCCGCACCATGAAGGAAAAACAGCCACCGATTCGTATTATCGCCCCGGGTCGCGTATATCGTAACGACTACGATCAGACGCACACCCCGATGTTCCATCAGATGGAAGGGCTGATTGTTGATACCAACATCAACTTCACCAATCTGAAAGGTACGCTGCACGATTTCCTGCGCAACTTCTTTGAAGAAGACCTGCAGGTTCGTTTCCGTCCTTCCTACTTCCCGTTCACCGAACCTTCTGCGGAAGTGGACGTGATGGGCAAAAACGGTAAATGGCTGGAAGTGCTGGGTTGCGGAATGGTTCACCCGAACGTGCTGCGTAATGTCGGCATCGATCCGGAAATATACTCTGGCTTTGCATTCGGCATGGGTATGGAGCGTCTGACCATGCTGCGTTACGGCGTGACCGATCTGCGCTCTTTCTTCGAAAACGATCTGCGTTTCCTCAAACAGTTTAAATAAGGGCAGGATAAAACAATGAAATTCAGTGAACTGTGGTTACGCGAATGGGTAAACCCGGCGATTGATAGCGATGCGCTGTCAAACCAAATCACGATGGCGGGTCTGGAAGTTGACGGTGTGGATCCTGTTTCCGGCGCGTTCAACGGCGTTGTAGTGGGCGAAGTGGTTGAGTGCGCTCAGCACCCGAACGCTGATAAACTGCGCGTCACCAAAGTGAATGTAGGCGGCGAGCGCCTGCTGGATATCGTCTGCGGCGCGCCAAACTGCCGTCAGGGGCTGAAAGTGGCCGTGGCAACCGTTGGTGCCGTTCTGCCGGGCGATTTTAAAATCAAAGCCGCGAAACTGCGCGGTGAGCCGTCTGAAGGTATGCTGTGTTCGTTTTCCGAGCTGGGCATTTCCGACGATCATAACGGTATTATCGAACTGCCAGCCGATGCGCCAATTGGTACGGATATCCGTGAATATCTGAAGCTTGACGATAATACTATCGAAATTAGCGTCACCCCGAACCGTGCCGACTGCTTAGGGATTATCGGTGTCGCACGTGATGTTGCTGTGCTGAACAAAGCTCCGCTGGTTGAGCCGGAAATGGCACCAGTAGCCGCAACCATTAGCGACGTCCTGCCGATTCAGGTCGAAGCTGTGGAAGCCTGCCCACGCTATCTGGGCCGTGTGGTGAAGGGCATCAACGTTAAAGCGCCAACCCCGCTGTGGATGAAAGAAAAACTGCGTCGTTGCGGGATCCGCTCTATTGATGCCGTGGTTGACGTAACGAACTATGTGCTGCTCGAACTGGGTCAGCCAATGCATGCTTTCGACAAAGATCGCATTGAAGGTGGGATTGTTGTCCGTATGGCAAAAGAGGGGGAAACCTTGGTATTGCTGGACGGCAGCGAAGCGAAGCTGAACGCGGATACGCTGGTGATTGCAGACCATAACAAAGCGCTGGCGATGGGCGGTATCTTTGGCGGCGAACACTCCGGTGTGAATGATGAAACGCAAAACGTCCTGCTGGAATGCGCATTCTTCAGCCCGCTGTCTATTACCGGTCGCGCACGTCGTCACGGCCTGCACACCGATGCGTCTCACCGCTATGAGCGCGGTGTCGATCCTGCGCTGCAACATAAAGCCATGGAACGCGCTACGCGCCTGCTGATTGATATCTGCGGTGGTGAAGCGGGTCCAATTATTGACGTGACGAACGAAGCCACGCTGCCAAAACGCGCAACTATTACGCTTCGTCGTAGCAAACTTGATCGTCTGATTGGGCACCATATTGCGGATGAGCAGGTGAGCGATATTCTGCGTCGTCTGGGTTGTGACGTTACGGAAGGGCAAGATGAGTGGAAAGCGGTAGCCCCAAGCTGGCGTTTCGACATGGAGATCGAAGAGGACCTGGTCGAAGAAGTCGCCCGCGTGTACGGTTATGACAATATCCCGAATACGCCAATTCAGGCGGGACTTATCATGGGTACGCATCGTGAAGCGGATTTATCGCTGAAACGTGTGAAAACCATGCTGAATGATAAAGGCTATCAGGAAGTTATTACCTACAGCTTTGTCGACCCGAAAGTTCAGGCGCTGCTGCATCCAGGAGAAGAAGCGCTGCTGCTGCCAAGTCCAATCTCTATTGATATGTCGGCAATGCGTTTGTCCCTGTGGACAGGCCTGCTGTCTACAGTAGTGTATAACCAGAACCGTCAGCAGAACCGCGTGCGTATTTTCGAAACGGGTTTACGTTTTGTACCGGATACGCAGGCCAACCTCGGGATCCGTCAGGATCTGATGCTGGCGGGTGTGATCTGCGGTAACCGTCATGATGAACACTGGAATCTGGCAAAAGAGACCGTTGATTTCTATGATCTGAAAGGCGATCTGGAGGCGGTGCTCGACCTGACCGGCAAACTGGCGGACATTCAGTTCAAAGCTGAAGCAAATCCAGCCCTGCATCCAGGTCAATCTGCGGCGATTTATCTGAAAGGTGAACGCATTGGTTTCATTGGGGTTGTTCATCCTGAACTGGAACGTAAACTGGATCTGAACGGTCGCACTCTGGTGTTTGAACTGGAGTGGAATAAGCTCGCAGACCGCGTGGTGCCTCAGGCGCGTGAAGTTTCTCGCTTCCCGGCGAACCGTCGCGACATCGCAGTTGTTGTGGCAGAAAACGTTCCCGCTGCGGATATTTTATCCGAGTGTAAGAAAGTTGGCGTAAATCAGGTAGTTGGCGTAAACTTATTTGACGTGTACCGCGGTAAGGGTGTTGCGGAGGGTTATAAGAGCCTCGCTATCAGCCTGATCCTTCAGGATACCAGCCGTACACTTGAAGAAGAGGAGATTGCCGCTACCGTCGCCAAATGTGTAGGGGCATTAAAAGAGCGATTCCAGGCATCATTGAGGGATTGAACCTATGGCGCTTACAAAAGCTGAAATGTCAGAATATCTGTTTGATAAGCTTGGGCTTAGCAAGCGGGATGCCAAAGAACTGGTCGAGCTGTTTTTCGAAGAGATCCGTCGTGCTCTGGAAAATGGTGAGCAGGTAAAACTCTCTGGTTTTGGTAACTTCGATCTGCGTGATAAGAATCAACGTCCGGGACGTAACCCGAAAACGGGCGAAGATATTCCCATTACAGCACGGCGCGTGGTGACCTTCAGACCCGGACAGAAGTTAAAAAGCCGAGTCGAAAACGCAACGCCCAAAGAAGAGTGATTTAACGATCAGCTAAGTCACTTGCTCTGCCATCAAAGCGGCAGCGCAAACCATGATATATAACTAAAAAGGCCGCTCTGCGGCCTTTTTCCTTTTCACTACCGAATCAGCACCGTAGAATCACCTTCATCTCTTTTCAGCAGAATGGAAAACATGCTGACTTTCGCCCATCTACAGCAGCGACGAAATGTGCGCTGGATATTGTCACTGTCAGTACTGATGCTGCTGGCAACGATTCTAAGTTTGTGCGCAGGAGAACAGTGGATCGCCCCTGGCGACTGGTTCAGTGCCCGCGGCGATCTGTTCGTCTGGCAAATCCGACTTCCCCGAACCCTGGCCGTTTTGCTGGTAGGCGCTGCGTTGGCCTTATCTGGCGCAGTGATGCAAGCTCTGTTTGAAAACCCGCTGGCGGAGCCTGGGTTATTGGGCGTGTCTAACGGTGCAGGGGTAGGACTCATCGCGGCAGTGCTGCTGGGACAGGGCCAGCTTCCAGGCTGGGCGTTGGGTTTATGCGCCATCGCCGGGGCGCTGATTATCACGCTTATTTTGCTCCGTTTCGCCCGTCGCCATTTGTCTACCAGCCGCCTGCTGTTGGCGGGGGTGGCGCTGGGAATTATCTGTAGCGCGCTAATGACATGGGCCATCTATTTTTCCACGTCTTTCGATTTGCGACAGCTGATGTACTGGATGATGGGAGGTTTCGGCGGCGTCGACTGGCATCAGGCCTGGCTAATGGTGGCGCTGATCCCAGTACTGGTGTGGATCTGCTGTCAGTCGCAGCCGATGAATATGCTGGCGCTGGGGGAGACTTCTGCACGCCAGCTGGGGCTGCCATTGTGGTTCTGGCGTAATCTGCTGGTTGTCGCTACGGGCTGGATGGTTGGCGTCAGCGTGGCGCTGGCGGGGGCGATTGGCTTTATTGGGCTTGTGATCCCACATATTCTGCGGCTGTGCGGTTTAACCGATCATCGCGTGTTACTGCCGGGCTGTGCGTTGGCTGGCGCTATCGTATTACTGTTAGCTGATGTTGTCGCGCGTCTGGTGTTGGCCTCGGCTGAGCTGCCTATCGGCGTGGTGACGGCCACCATGGGCGCACCGGTATTTATCTGGCTATTGCTAAAAGCCGCGCGCTAGAACGTGTTGGTTCGGTCTATGATTAAAAACTGAAAATCCACTTGTTGTTCTGGAGATGCTATGCAAAACACTATCCTCGATACAGAAGTGATCACCATCGACGGTGAGGTTACCTCACTGCAGCCGTATTCCGGAAATGTGCTGTTAATTGTCAACGTGGCGTCAAAATGTGGGTTGACGCCGCAATATGAGCAACTGGAGAACCTACAGAAAACCTGGCATCAGCAGGGTTTCACCGTACTTGGATTCCCTTGCAACCAGTTTCTGGGCCAGGAGCCGGGCAGCGAAGAGGAAATCAAAACGTACTGCAGTACTACCTGGGGGGTTACCTTCCCGATGTTCAGCAAGATTGACGTTAACGGCGAGGGACGCCATCCACTGTATCAGAAACTGATTGATGCCGCGCCAACAGCCACTACGCCTGTGGAGAGCGGATTCTATGAGCGCATGGCGAGTAAAGGTCGGGCGCCGCTCTACCCGGACGATATTTTGTGGAATTTCGAGAAGTTTTTAGTGGGGCGAGATGGTCAGGTATTGCAACGATTCTCACCCGATATGACGCCTGAGGATCCCATCCTGGTGCAGTCTATCAAGAAGGCGCTGGTAAACTAATGTCTCGATTGATGCAGCTACAGGACGTAGCGGAATCAACCCGGCTCGGCCCGCTTTCCGGTGAGATAAAAGCGGGGGAGATCCTGCATTTAGTGGGCCCTAACGGCGCCGGAAAGAGCACGCTGTTGGCGCGGATGGCGGGTCTGACGACCGGAGAAGGCAGTATCACCTTTGGTGATATGTTGTTGGACGAATGGCCAGCGGCAAAGCTGGCGCAATATCGTGCCTATCTTGCGCAACAGCAAAACCCGCCGTTTGCGATGCCGGTCTGGCATTTTCTGACGCTGCATCAACCAGATAAAGCACGTACCGATCAGCTACAGGACGTCGCCGATACGCTTGGGCTTGGAGATAAGCTGCCACGTAGTGTGAATCAGCTCTCCGGCGGAGAATGGCAGCGCGTGCGCCTGGCAGCGGTTATCCTGCAGATTTGCCCGCAAGCGAATCCCTTTGGCCAGCTTTTACTGCTGGATGAGCCGATGAACAGCCTGGACGTGGCGCAACAAAATGCACTGGATCGGTTGTTGAGTCAGCTGTGTTTGCAGGGCATCGCGATTGTTATGAGCAGCCATGACCTTAATCACACCTTACGCCATGCGCATAAGGCCTGGCTCCTTAAACGCGGGAAGTTGCTTGCCAGCGGCCCACGGGATGCAGTGCTGACGCCAGCTAATTTGACTGCGGCTTATGGCGTAAACTTCCGTCGTTTGGACATTGAAGGCCACAGAATGCTCATATCAACCACTTAAGTTAAATGGGTTCTTGAAAATCATATAATTTCCACGCTAAATTGGTATAAAAATATAATTCAGAGGATTCTTCCTGAATGCGCTTTTGGCTTATTTTCATCACAGCATTGTTTTTGGCGGGCTGCAGCAGCCATCGTGCTCCTGCGCCAAATGCTCGCTTGTCGGATTCTATCGCCGTTATCGCCGGTCTGAATGACCAGCTACAAACCTGGCACGGAACACCCTATCGTTACGGTGGCATGAGTCGTAGCGGGGTAGACTGTTCTGGATTTGTTTTGATGACAATGCGCGACAAATTCGATCTGCAACTCCCGCGTGACACACGCACACAATCAAAGATTGGTACCGAAATTGATAAAGATGATTTGCTGCCAGGCGATCTGGTTTTCTTTAAAACCGGATCAGGGGAAAGCGGTCTGCATGTCGGAATTTACGATACCAACAATCAATTTATTCATGCCTCAACCAGTCGCGGAGTTATGCGCTCGTCACTGGATAACGTTTACTGGCGTAAAAACTTTTGGCAGGCGCGACGTATTTAATCCTCATAAGACACAAGGCTGCCAACGACTGCGCAGCCTCGACATCACCATTTGAAAGTTAACTTTTATTTCTGCCGCCAGCCGAACAATAACCCTGAGCATTAAGAGCGTATTTTGCTAAAAATATGATTTATTCCGAGATATTAAAAAGTGCAAAGCTGGATATTCGCTTATAATCAGGATAAGCTAAAAAAAAGGATTCGATTTACTGGCTAAAAAGGGAAAAATGAAAGAGCCTCTACTTGCATCAGCAATAACGTATTTCTCCATCCTTTGCTACAGGATGCCGGATAACACCTATGCAGAGGGGCTGGCACGATGATTGTTTCACTGGATACGCTATACCATTCAGAGTTTTCTTTTCTTCCTGCGAGAAGCGAAAAAGGCGATCTTGAATACGTTGATATCATCACCAGTTTTGCCAGTGAGCAGGGGGGCGTGCGTATACCCACCGAGCTGGTACTGCCTCGGATGTCGGACGATGAGCAATGTCGCTTATTTACCGAAAAGCTTGATTTAATCGAAACGTGCCAACATTTTTTTATTCAACGAAAAGTTTCTGCCTGGATTAATTTAACGCCGGCAATTGCTAATACTTTATTATCAGATGATAAATTTGCTTCACAAGTTGAACGATTTTCGTTTCTGGAAATGGCAATTAATGAAAACTTTCCAGAGTTAAATAATGGAAGAGAGAATCCAACGCTGGCTGCATTGGCGGCGCGATTTCCATTAGTACTGACAAACTATGGTGCTGGCGGGATATCTACCCGGGCAATTTTTGATGGGCTGTTCAAACGCGTCGTGTTGGATAAAAACTTTGTTCAACAAAGGATTGCACATATTTCATTTGAGCCATTTATGCGGGCTATCCTGGCGCAGATATCTCCCTGTAGTGAGTCCGTCATCATTAGCGGTATTGATACACCAGAGATGTTAGCACGTGTATTACCTCTGGGATTCAGTGCCATGCAGGGAGGATTATGGCCTGCCGTGCCTCCTGCGCAGATAATTTCGCTCGCTAAGAAATGACCCTATTATTTGCTGGTGTTTAACAGACTATTAACAGTCTACACTAGAGGCAGGAGGCCCTATGACCCTGTCTTTTACCACCCGCTGGCGTGATGAGTTACCAGCAACCTATACAGCTCTTTTGCCTACTCCCCTGAAAAATGCGCGCCTGATCTGGCATAACGATGCGCTGGTGGAGCAATTAGCGATACCGGAGTCGCTATTTGATATTCCAACCGGTGTAGGTGTTTGGGGAGGCGAATCGCTGCTGCCCGGGATGTCGCCTGTAGCGCAAGTTTATAGCGGGCATCAGTTCGGTGTTTGGGCAGGCCAGCTTGGCGATGGCCGCGGGATCCTACTAGGCGAACAACAACTTGCGGATGGCTCAACGCTTGACTGGCACCTGAAAGGGGCCGGGCTTACGCCTTATTCCCGCATGGGAGATGGGCGCGCCGTGCTGCGCTCGACAATTCGCGAGAGCCTGGCCAGCGAAGCGATGCATTATCTGGGCATACCGACCACGCGGGCATTGTCGATTGTGACCAGCGACACGCCGGTGTATCGCGAAACGGTAGAAGCAGGAGCGATGCTCATTCGTGTGGCGCAAAGCCATATGCGCTTTGGCCATTTTGAACACTTTTACTATCGTCGCGAGCCGGAAAAAGTGCGCCAACTGGCTGACTTTGCGATTCGGCATTACTGGCCGCAATGGCAGGAAGAAGCCGATAAGTATCTGTTGTGGTTTAATGATGTTGTCACGCGTACTGCAACACTAGTCGCTGACTGGCAGGCGATAGGATTCGCGCATGGTGTGATGAACACGGACAACATGTCGATTCTGGGGCTGACGATGGATTACGGTCCATTCGGTTTTCTTGATGACTACGTGCCCGATTTTATCTGCAACCACTCAGACAATCAGGGGCGATACAGTTTCGATAATCAACCAGCCGCGGCGCTGTGGAATCTGCAACGTCTGGCGCAAACCCTGTCGCCATTTATCCCGGTCGAGGCGCTCAATGATGCGCTGGACAGTTACCAACTGGCACTGTTGACTCGCTACGGTCAGCGGATGCGGCAAAAACTCGGCTTCTTTAGCGAGCAAAAAAACGATAACGATCTGCTTAGCGAACTGTTTAGTCTGATGGCGCGAGAAAGAAGCGATTATACGCGAACGTTTCGCATGCTCTGCCAAACGGAACAACACAGTGCGCAATCCCCGCTGCGCGATGAGTTTATCGACCGCGCGACGTTTGACGACTGGTTCGCTCGGTATCGCGCGCGCCTGCAGCAAGACGGCATCGCCGATGCGGTCAGACAAACGCAGATGAAAGCGGCAAATCCGGCAATGGTGTTACGTAACTGGCTGGCGCAGCGGGCGATTAGTCAGGCGGAGCAGGGGGATTACGCCGAACTGCATCGGTTGCATTCAGCGTTGCGTACTCCGTTTGTCGATCGTGATGATGACTATGTCAGCCGTCCTCCTGACTGGGGTAAACGGCTGGAGGTGAGCTGTTCGAGCTAAGGTGCCAGAAACACCTGCGGGGACACGGTGGCCGGATGCTGACCAACGTGTATCTGAGCACCGTACCAGTGCTGCAGATCATCGGCCTGTAACACAGCCGCCGGCGTTCCCTGCGACACCAGCCTGCCGTTGTGCAGCAGCACTATTTTGTCTGCCCACAATGCGGCGAGGTTCAGATCGTGAAGCACAATACACACATGTAGCTCTTGTGACGCGGTGAGCGTCTTCAGCAGGCGCAACAAATGCTGCTGGTGATAAAGATCCAGCGCCGAAGTAGGCTCATCAAGGAATAACCAGCCACGAGGCGCACCGTCGCACCAAAGTTGCGCCAGCGCACGGGCCAACTGTACGCGCTGTTGTTCGCCGCCGGAAAGCGCGGCGTATTGCCGGCCCGCCAACGGTGTGCATCCGGTCATTTCCATCACCTGAGCGATGAGTCGTGGCTCCGGCCGCGGCGTCCAGGGCGCGCGTCCCATCGCGATAACGGCCTCTACCGGCCAGTCAAATCCCAGCCGTGTTTGCTGGCGCATCACTGCCCGATGTCGTGACAGCGTCTGGGGAGGCCATTCATCCAGCGGTTTGTCCGCCAGCATGCAGCATCCGCTCGCCGGTTGCAGAAAACCGGTCATCAGGCGCAGCAGGGTGGATTTCCCCGCGCCGTTTGGGCCAATGAGCGCCACCAGTTCACCTTTTGCGAGGGAGAGGGATACGTCGTTAATCACCGATCTGCCAGCCACACGATAATGAAGCCCTTCAGCGATGAAATGTTCAGCCATGCGGTCCTCGCTGACGAAAAATAAGCCATAAAAACCACGGAGCGCCAAGGAGACTGGTTAACAGACCGACTGGCATCTCCGCAGGCGCAACCGCCGTACGGGCCAGCGTGTCGGCAACCAGCAATAAAAACGCGCCCGCCAGCACGGAGCCGGGGATAACGGCCCGATGGTCTGAACCGAGCCACATACGCATTAAATGTGGGATAACCAACCCGATGAAGCCAATGACACCGGTTACCGCTACGGCTGAGGCAACCAGCAATGCGCTACACAGTAGCAAAATACGTTGAACGCTACGCACATCTACACCGAGATAATGCGCGTCTTCTTCACCCAGCTGCAGCAGGTTCAGCGCCGGTGCCAGACGCCAGATGGTCAGTACCGTCGGGATAGTTAGTGACGTGACAGCCAGCAGCGTTGACCACTGCGCGGCCCCCAGACTTCCCATCCCCCATAACGACAACTGGCGCAATTGCGCATCATTACTGACCCATGACAAAACGCCAACCGCCGCTCCGCAGAGCGCGTTAATTGCAATACCGACCAGTAACAGACGTGAGAGTGAACCGCCGCGCTGTTGGCTGAGGATAAAAATCACTACCGTTGCCGCCAGGGCGCCAATAAAAGCGGCCAGCATTGGGGCGTACAGCATCAACAATGCGGGTAAAGAGACAGGTAGCACGACCCATAAAGCGACGGCGCAGGCGGCACCGCTGCTTATGCCCAGCAATCCCGGATCGGCAAGCGGGTTGCGAAACAGTCCCTGCATCACGCAGCCTGCGAGCGCGAGAGCGCCACCAATGATTAACGCCAGCAGGACGCGCGGCAGACGAATTGTGAGCCAAATTTGACGCAGCGCTTCATCGCCATCGCGCCAAAGCAGACTTACCGGCAGGCGCAACGCGCCAAAACCGGTAGCCAGGATGGTTGCCACGACCAACATGAAGGCGAGTGCCCATAAAGAACAACTGATTCGTCGGGACATCAGGGCAATTGCTCTGCTTTGGCGCGAAGCTGCAATATCGCCTGTGGCGTGCGTATGCTAAAGCCGAGCAGCGCCATATCGTCAATCTGCAATACCTGTTTATTCCGTCCAGCTGGCGTCTGCGCAAGACCCGACAGCGCCCACAGGTTCGCTTCGCCACCCATAGCCTTAACGCCATCTTGTGAAATCACTACCAGATCGGGCTGGCTGGCAATGACGCCTTCTTGTGACATCGGCTGATAGCGGGTAACGCCCTGCATGGCGTTGCGCAAACCGGCGGCACGAATCGCCGCATCGGCTCCGGTTTGTTGGCCTGCTGCCATCGCGGTCATTCCGCCATGATTGAGAATAAACAGTACGCGTTTGTTAAGTCCGGATGACGGCAATGCCGCCAGTTCCTGACGTAAGCGGGTGCGCAGCGTTTCGCCCTCATCCTCCCGGTGGGTTGCTTCGGCGATGACGCGGATTTTTTCATCAATCACGTTGAGATCGTTGCTTGCCGGGATCGTGACAACCCTGACATTGCTCTGCTCAACCTGTTTTAGCGCCAGAGAGGGCTGCGCCTGTGCGCTGGCAAGGACCAGCGTAGGGCGGGTGGCAAGGATCCCTTCGGCGTTGAGTTGGCGCAAATAGCCCACATCCGGCAATGCGGTTGCCGCTTCCGGCCACTGGCTGGTGCTGTCGAGCGCCACAAGAGATGACTGTGCGCCCAACGCGTAGACAATCTCCGTGACATCCCCACCGAGCGCAACAACTCGTTCCACGGGCGCAGCCAGCGCTGCGATGGGCAGCAGAGCAATCAGGACCAGCAGTTTTTTCATGCGGCAAGTCCTTTCGGCGTGAGCGCGTCAATCTGTGCGCGCCATTGCGTCTGCTCAGGTTCGCCTTCCGTACGTTGACCATACAACTGGGCGATTTGCGTGCCATCGGCAGCAAACAGTTCCAGACTGGTGACGTGGCCATCGGCGGTCGGTTTGCGCGTTACCCACGTTTCTGCCACGCTCTCTTCCAGCAGATGTAAGGTAAATGCCGGGTTGAATATATTCAGCCAGCCTTTCATCGACACCAGTTTTTCTATTACGCCGGTAAAAATCTGTACGCACCCGCGATTACCTACGAAGACCATAATTTCATTGCCATCCTGGCGTGCGGCATCAAGTAACTGCGCCAGTGCACGATTAGAAACTTTGCAGGCCAGATCGTCACCAACGAGATTAAATGCCTGTTGACGGGTGAGCTCGTGGCGTTTCAGCAGACTGAAGAACTGATGTACATCGGTCATGGCTCGCCACTCTTGATCAACCGTATGCGCATCGACCGTGATGGCGGCTGGTGCAGACGTGTTAGCAGGTTGCAGTACCAGTGGCGGGTTTTCAGCGAAGATGAAACGGGTCAGCAACGCAGCCCATTCCTCAACGAGAGTATTCTGTGTGGCATAGACTTTCAGCAGCGCATCCCCCTGATGGTTAAAGAACTGAATGCTCTGACGCTCGCCGTGGGCCGTGGTCTCACTGATATGGAAGGCGCTTGCCCACTGATTAAGGAACAGACGCAGGTCGAGGGCGCGCGGATTAAGAACCAGTCCGGCATGACCGTTCAGGTGCTGATTGGTAAAAGCGCCAACCTGTTCATGCACCGCATATTCGTTGCGGCAAATGCATTTGGTTTCGCCTACGGCTTCCAGTGCGCCGAGGATTTCGCGGACTTTGCCACGTAAGCGCCAGGCGTCATGGCCGACGCGCGCAAAGGTCAGCTCGGCTTCACTAATATTCATCAACCCTGCAATATCGCGTGCGTATTTACCGGGATTTTCTTTCTTCAGTTCCAGCCAGCGTGTGTAATGATTCATTGTCTCTTCCTTCCAGATTGCTACCCCGGCGAACCGGGGAAAAGTGATTACCACTGATAACTCACGAAAATTTTGCCATTGCGACCATCCTGCGGAATGCCTTGCGGCGACCAGTACTCTTTGTCGAAGGCGTTGCCCAGCACCAGCGTGGTGGTCATGCCTTTCAGCGCTTGTTGACCCTGATAGCTCACGTAGAAATCGTTTACCGCATAGCCGGGCTGTTTAGCGTAGCTGCTGCTGATATGCGTGGAGCGGTCGGCAAATGTCCCTATCCAGCCCACGGAGAATCCGCTGTGCGCAACCGGCACATTCAGTTTGCTGGTGACGGTGTCCGGGTTAATGCTGGAAATGTATTCACCCGTGTCAGTATCTTTGCCGCGCGTACGGTTATAGGCCATGTCGAGGCTGAATAAGTCGGCGGTATATTTCGCCATGACGTCCCAACCCCAAATTTTGGCGTTGGGGACGTTATAGGACATCGTTGTTGCGGCAGCAAAGTCGACGCTGGTGGAAATGTAATCTTTCGCTTTGGTGTCGAAATAGCTGGCTTTAAATTCGAGCGCATCGCTCGCCATCAGCAGATCGTCAAAGCGCAGGCCAAATCCGTATTCCTGCGTTTCGTTGGTTTCCGGACGCAGGTTAGGGTTGGGTACCCAGTAGTTAGTGTAGAAACGACCAATAGAGAAATGTTTAGCATCGTTATACATCTCGCCCATGGTCGGCGCACGGAAGGCCTGAGCGTATGAACCGAACAGCATCAGCCAGTCGGCTGGCGTAACGGTGAGTCCGGCGCGGGACGACCATTTGTCGGCATCAACATCCGCGTAACCATCGCTGCTACCGCGATACGAGTCATAACGGGTCCCACCGAGCAGCGTAACCGGCAGGTCGCGCAGGGTGATTTCATCCTGTAGCCAGCCGGAGCTGAAATCGATCTTTGCCTCCGGGAAACCGGTGGTTGTGCCGCCAGGCTGTTGTTCCTGACGATAATATTCGCCGCCATAGGTCAGCAGGTGAGAGGCAAAAGAGTCGGTAAACAGGCGGCTGCGATTGTCGATTTTACCGCCTTTGGTGGTCTGTTTGCGAAATTCGCTGGTGTTATCCATGTTTTGTGCATTAATGCGCGCTTCGGACCAGTAAATACGGGCATCCGCGTTCAGCCAGTCATTGTCTGCCGGAGCGAGCGAGTAGGTCAGTTGCGCATCGCGCTGGATGGTTGAACGGTCAGTCATCGGGTTGCTGGTGGCATCCGTCGCGCTGGTTTGTGGGTTCTTAGGTTCACGGGCCTCATTGTTGTAGTAGCGTAACGAGCCTGCCAGCGTCTGGGCGCCGTCAATTTTCCAACTGCCTTTCGCCAGCATATTGTTGATCGCTTCGTCGTTTGGCGCCGTAGTACCGTCGCTCTGGCGCAAATCACCGCGATCGCGACTCGACCATGCAAGCAGTCCGTCCAGCGTATCGGTGCGCCCAAACGCGCTGGCGCCCATACCGAGGCTGTGATCGCCGGTTGCCGCAGTACCAAATACGCGGTAACCGCTGTTTTTTCCGGCTTCCAGCAGATCCTTGGCATCCGCAGTGTCATACGCGATCACGCCGCCAAGTGCGCCGCTGCCGTACAGCAGTGCAGAGGGACCGCGTACGACTTCGATGCGTTTGATAAGCGCCGGGTCGAGGAAGGTACTGTTCAGGTGCCCGGTATCAGTTCCCTGGCGAACGCCGTCAACCAGCACCAGAACGCCGCGTCGATCGTAGCCGCGCAGATTCACGTCCTGACCGTTGGTGCGCCCCGTGCCATCGAGGGTCAGCCCTGGAACCTTGCGTAGCAGGTCAGCAGCCGAACTGGCGGTCTGGTTTTCCGGGGCGGTGGCATCTATCACGCTGACCATCATTGGCGCTTCAAAGACGCTACGGGCGTTGCCGGTGGCGGTGACGGTCATATCTTCGACCGCTGCATACGCGATGGCGGGCAGGCTACTGACAATCGCCAGCGCCAACAGCGAAGGACGTAGGGATGCGGTGTGCAGGTATGGCATAGCAACTCTCCATTAGGAAATCGAAAAGCGCTGGCTGCCTGGGTATGACCTGGGTGGCTGGCGAACAGTATTGTTTATTTGGTCAGAATGAGTTTTCCGGTTTGGGTCTGGCGCAGCAAGTAGTGCTGACCATCATGTTCTATGATCACGCGTCCTTCTTTACCCAGCAGGCTTTTGCTGTCAATTTGACGCTCATTTGGCGCGGCAGAAGGCGGTGCATTTTCTTTTGCAGACGTTGTTGTTGAGTTATCCATACGTGACATAGTGTTTAAAAATAACAATCAATGTAACAATGATAATCATTATCATCAAACAGCAAATTTGCGGCAAGCATTTTTGTGAAATAATTGTGACGAGAACGGATTTTGTACAGCAAAGAGGGGGAAAACACAGGATTAGCACCGGGCAACGTAGTGTTACCCGGCGAACAGCATTAAAAACGGCTATCAACCGCAGAGGCGAGTTTTTCAACCAGCAGTTCGGTATCCTCCCAGTTCAGGCACGGGTCAGTAATGGACTGACCGTACACCAGCGGCTGGCCGCTAACGATTTTTTGCGTACCTTCACGCAGGAAACTCTCGGCCATAATCCCGGCAATCGCCGTCGAACCATTACGAATTTGCAGACAGACGTCATCGCATACTTCCAGCTGACGACGATGCTGCTTCTGGCAATTGCCGTGACTAAAATCGACCACCAGATGCTCAGGCAGCGAAAATTCGTGCAGCGTATCGCAGGCGGCGGCAATATCTTCCGCATAATAATTCGGTTTTTTACCGCCGCGCATGATGATATGCCCGTAAGGATTACCGCTGGTCTGGTAAATGGTCATCTGGCCGGTTTTATCCGGTGAGAGGAACATGTGACTGGCGCGAGAGGCACGAATTGCATCGACGGCGATACGCGTATTGCCATCTGTACCGTTCTTAAAACCGACCGGGCAGGAGAGCGCGGATGCCATCTCGCGGTGGATTTGGCTTTCGGTGGTGCGCGCGCCAATGGCTCCCCAACTGATTAAATCGGCAATAAACTGACCGGTCACCATGTCGAGGAATTCTGTTGCCGTCGGTACGCTTAATTCATTAACCTGCAACAGCAGTTTACGCGCCAGTTCAATGCCGTGATTTACGCGGTAGCTGCCGTTTAAATCCGGATCGGAAATTAAACCTTTCCAACCCACGACGGTGCGCGGTTTTTCAAAATAGGTGCGCATTACGATTTCCAGACGCGCCTGATGTTTCTCGCGCAGGGCCTGCAAACGCGTCGCGTATTCCATGGCGGCATCAAGATCGTGAATCGAGCAGGGACCCACGATCACCAGCAAACGCGGGTCTTCACCATTTAAAATTTTTTCTATCCGGCGTCGGGATTCCGTGACATGACGGGCGACGGAGGACGAAACAGGATACCGTTGCGCAAGCTCTGCTGGAGTGACCAGGTTGTCAATACGCGCAGTACGGAGTTCATCGGTTCTGTTCATTATTTGTCTCAGAAATTTGTTGCTTCAACGGCAGGACTACCGGGAAGTGATGTACATCACAATATCACACTCATCCTGCCTGGTGGCGAGCATCATAACAAAAAATCGAACCAATGAACTAGCGTTCTAGTACATGCGCCGATTCAGCCCCATAATGTCGAGGATCTTGGTAGCAATCTCTTCTACCGAATAATTGGTACTGTTCAGCCATGGGATTTGATTTTTCCGGTATAGCGCTTCTACCTCAGCAACTTCCATCCGGCACTGGCGCAGCGAAGCGTACCGACTGTTCTCCCGGCGTTCTTCGCGGATTGCCGCCAGGCGCTCTGGGTCGATGGTCAGGCCGAACAATTTATGCTGCAACGGCTTCAGGGACGCTGGCAGTACCAGATTATCCATATCATCGGCAATAAAGGGGTAGTTGGCGGCGCGAATACCAAACTGCATCGCCAAGTACAAACTGGTCGGTGTTTTGCCGCAACGGGAAACGCCAAGCAGGATCACCTGCGCCTGATCGAGGTTGCGCAACGAAATACCATCATCATGGGCAAGGGTGTAATCAATAGCGGCAATGCGCGCGTCGTATTTGTTGAGATTACCGGGATTCAGACCGTGGGTGCGATGGGCGATTGGCGTGGGATCGAGCTTCATCTCGTGCTGCAGCGGAGCAACCAACGCCTGCACGATATCCTGACAAAAACCCTCGCTTTGCAAAATGATTGAGCGTATTTCTGGCAGGACGATGGAGTAGAACACCAGAGGACGCACGCCAGTTTGTTGGTAGATCGCGTCAATCTGGTCTTTTACCGCCCGCGCACGGCTCTCATTTTCCACAAACGGCAGCGTAATGCTGCTGATCGTGACCGGAAATTGCGACATTACCGCGTGGCCCAATACCTCGGCGGTGATGGCCGTACCATCAGAAATATAAAATACATGACGATCAACAGCATTATCCATTTTGCTCATCCTGGGCAGACATAATTCTCTGAAAGCATAAATTAAAATTCGCCAGAAGCGAATATTGCTGCATCTTTTTTATAAAATGAAACGGTATTTTTATATTTAATGAAAAGTACATTTCATTTTTCGGAACAAATGTTTATACCGGTAGTTTTTGTGGAGATCCCCTGTGGCTCGCGGGTTTGCGCAAATGCGGAAACAATCTGAAAAAATAAAAAATAAAGTTGCTTGAACGATTCACCGTTTTTTTCGCTGGAGTAAATATGCAAAGATAATTACGCAAAATTGAGTTTTCTAACCTCGTTCAAATATAAGGATTGTTCGATGTCCAACAATGGCTCGTCACCGCTGGTGCTTTGGTATAACCAACTCGGCATGAATGATGTAGACAGAGTTGGGGGCAAAAATGCCTCCCTGGGTGAAATGATTACTAACCTTTCAGGTATGGGTGTTTCCGTACCGAATGGTTTTGCAACGACCGCCGATGCGTTTAACCAGTTTCTGGACCAAAGCGGTGTAAACCAGCGCATTTATGAGCTGCTGGATAAAACGGATATTGACGATGTCACCGAGCTTGCAAAAGCCGGCGCGCAGATCCGCCAGTGGATTATCGACACTCCTTTCCAGCCGGAGCTGGAAAATGCCGTCCGCGATGCCTACGCGCAGCTGTCAGCGGACGATGCCCATGCATCTTTTGCCGTGCGTTCTTCCGCCACCGCAGAAGATATGCCAGATGCGTCATTTGCCGGGCAGCAGGAAACCTTCCTCAACGTCCAGGGATTTGATGCTGTACTGGTTGCTATCAAACACGTATTTGCCTCGCTGTTTAACGACCGAGCGATCTCTTATCGTGTCCACCAGGGTTATGACCATCGTGGCGTAGCGCTCTCTGCGGGTGTGCAGCGGATGGTGCGCTCAGACCTCGCGTCTTCCGGCGTCATGTTCTCCATCGATACCGAATCCGGTTTCGATCAGGTGGTGTTTATCACGTCTGCATGGGGCCTGGGCGAGATGGTCGTGCAGGGCGCCGTTAACCCGGATGAATTCTACGTGCACAAACCGACGCTGGCGGCTAATCGTCCGGCTATCGTCCGTCGCACAATGGGTTCGAAAAAGATCCGTATGGTCTACGCGCCAACCCAGGAACACGGTAAGCAGGTAACGATTGAAGATGTCCCGCAGGAACAACGCGACATTTTCTCCCTGACCAATGCTGAAGTGCAGGAACTGGCGAAGCAGGCGGTGCAGATCGAGAAGCACTACGGTCGTCCGATGGACATCGAATGGGCGAAAGACGGTCATACCGGCAAGCTGTTTATTGTGCAGGCGCGTCCGGAAACCGTGCGTTCTCGTGGCCAGGTGATGGAGCGTTATACGCTGCATGCGCAGGGTAAAATTATTGCTGAAGGTCGTGCCATCGGTCACCGCATTGGCGCGGGTCCGGTCAAAGTCATCCAGGACATCAGCGAAATGAACCGTATCGAACCCGGCGATGTGCTGGTGACTGACATGACCGACCCGGATTGGGAACCGATCATGAAGAAAGCAGCGGCGATTGTCACCAACCGTGGCGGTCGTACCTGTCACGCGGCGATCATCGCCCGTGAGCTGGGGATCCCGGCAGTGGTTGGCTGTGGCGATGCTACCGAGCGCATGAAAGACGGTGAGAAGGTTACTGTCTCCTGTGCCGAAGGTGACACCGGTTATGTTTACGCTGACATGCTCGACTTTAGCGTGAAGAGTTCCAGCGTCGAAACCATGCCGGATCTGCCGTTGAAGGTGATGATGAACGTCGGTAACCCGGACCGCGCTTTCGACTTCGCCTGCCTGCCAAACGAAGGTGTTGGCCTGGCACGTCTGGAATTTATCATTAACCGCATGATTGGTGTACACCCTCGCGCGCTGCTGGAGTTCGATGACCAGACGCCTGAGTTGCAAAACGAAATCCGCGCCATGATGAAAGGTTTCGATTCTCCACGTGAATTCTACGTGGGTCGTCTGACGGAAGGGATCGCGACGCTGGGGGCGGCGTTTTATCCGAAACGCGTCATCGTGCGTATGTCTGACTTTAAGTCCAACGAATATGCCAACCTCGTCGGCGGTGAGCGTTATGAGCCGCATGAAGAGAACCCGATGCTGGGCTTCCGTGGAGCGGGCCGTTACGTTGCTGATAGCTTCCGCGACTGTTTCGCGTTGGAATGTGACGCAGTGAAACGTGTCCGTAACGATATGGGCCTGACTAACGTCGAAGTGATGGTGCCGTTTGTACGTACCGTAGCGCAGGCGAAAGCGGTGGTGGAAGAGCTGGCGCGTCAGGGGCTGAAACGCGGTGAGAACGGGCTGAAGATCATCATGATGTGTGAGATCCCGTCCAACGCCTTGCTGGCCGAGCAGTTCCTTGAATACTTTGACGGCTTCTCCATTGGTTCAAACGATATGACGCAGCTGGCGCTGGGTCTGGACCGTGACTCTGGTGTGGTTTCTGAACTGTTTGATGAGCGTAACGACGCGGTCAAAGCCCTGCTGTCGATGGCGATTCGCGCAGCCAAGAAACAAGGCAAATACGTGGGTATCTGCGGTCAGGGTCCCTCTGACCACGAAGACTTCGCGGCCTGGCTGATGGAAGAGGGGATCGACAGCCTGTCGCTGAACCCGGATACCGTCGTGCAGACCTGGCTGAGCCTGGCTGAACTGAACAAGTAACATTATGCCGGATGGTGGCGTAAGCGCCTTATCCGGCCTACGGTGAGTATCATTCGTGGGCCGGATAAGATGCGGTAGCATCGTCATCCGGTATTTTATCCTTCCACGCTTAAGCCTGATGCAATATTGTCAGTACAGTGCGCAGATCGGTCACTGCGATTTGCCCCGGAGCAGATGCTTTTTTCACCGCACCGAACGTGGCTGCTGAACCAAAAACCTCGCCAGCTAAACGAGAAATCACCCCGTTTTTTGCCATCGACATCGTGATAATTGGACGATCGGCATAGCGTTCATGCATTTCCAGCGTCGCGCTGAGCAGCGTCAGCACATCCGTTTTGCATTGCGGCATCAGCGCAATTTTGGGAATATCGGCGTCCAGTTCCTGCATTTTACGCAGACGCTGAACAATCTCCTCAGCGGCCGGCGTTTTATGAAAATCATGATTCGACATAATAACCAGGACTTTTTTGGCGTGAGCTTGCTCAACGGTTGCTTTCACCTGCGCATCACCAGTGAATAGCTCGAGATCGATCATATCCACCAGACCACAGTCTATCGCTGCACGGTTTAGTGCGAAATAGTCTTCAGCAGGTAAGGCCTGCTCGCCGCCTTCCTGCGCAGTACGGAAGGTAAAAAGTAACGGCTTGTCAGGCAGAATCTCGCGGATGGCGCGCGCAGCGTCCAGTACTGCGTCAATGGATGCGACATCGGCAAAATGGTCAACGCGCCATTCCAGAATATCGAAATCCGCTTCGCGATAGGTCAGCGCTTCACTTTTTACCATTGCGATGTCTTTAGCCATCAGTGAGACAATGATCTTCGGCGCACCCTTGCCAATTACGACATTTCTTACAGTTACGGTTTTCATTGATTACCCTATAAATATTGGCTGATATCTGTCCGTCAGCCCCCTGAGCCTTCAACAATATCACGGTTTTGTGCTTGATATCGAAACCACTTTTTTAATTGGTACAGACCGTTGAATGGCGGGAAAGTTAAGAAAGGAGAGTATGGCGATTAGAAGGGTACGAAGGACAAAAAAAAGCCCATCGTGGGAGATGGGCAAAGACTACACACAGCAATTCGTTGTTTCACTCAGGGGATTTCCATGCTTATAAATCAATGTGTTGATCTAAAGCCATGGGCTAATAGTAGGCATACGGCTTTTTAACGTCGATCAGATTCATCTCAATAGTTTAAAAACTGTAAAGAATTTGCGACACAAATGAGTGTTTAAAGAAGGGCAACGTTGGGTCTGATTCAGTAAATGGGAGGGATTAATTAGAATTGTTAAACAGTCAGGCAGCTGTGCCGCCTGACGTGGGATTACTTATTGCGTTCTATTTCAGCAATTTCTTCGAGGATTGTATCCGGATCGCTATCCGGCGCAGGGGCTTCGTTTACCCATGCGGAGAACAGACGCCAGGAAACAGCCAGGACCACCGGGCCGATAAACAGGCCAATCATGCCGAATGCAATTAGTCCACCGATGACCCCTGAGAGAATCAGGATCAATGGTAAATCGGCACCCATACGAATCAGCATCGGGCGAATCACGTTATCCAGCGTTCCGACCACACCGCTCCACACGAGCAGCACTGTGCCCCAGGTTGAATCGCCCGTCCAGTACAGCCAGATAATGGCCGGGACCAGCACCGGCAAGGGGCCCAGCTGTACCAGACAAGAGAGGATCATCACCACTGCCAGCAGCGTGGCATACGGCACGCCGGTTACCGCCAGACCAATACCGCCGAGCACGGCCTGCACCAGTGCGGTGACCACGACGCCTAATGCGACGGCGCGAATGGCCTGTGCTGCCAGCAGAATGGCGGCATCGCCGCGTTTGGATGCCAGGCGGCAAGCGAAGTGACGAATACCTAACGCCACCTGTTCACCGCGCCAGTACAGTAGGGCACTGAACAGCAGCATCAGACCACAGTGCATCATAAAGCGGCCAATATGTGCAGCCTGACCGACGAACCAGGTTGTCGTCGTGCCAATATAAGGACGAACCTTCGCCATGATGGCCGAGCCGCCCATATCCAGCAGGCTGTGCCATGCGGCATACATTTTGGCGCCGACTAACGGAATACTATTCAGCCACGCCAGATCCGGCAGCGTCATATCGCCTGCGGTTACGGCATGGATCAACGGCCCGCTGCCATCCACAATGCTATTAACCAGCAGCGCGATAGGAATGATAAACAACAGTACCAGCAGCAGGGTCATCACCAGCACTGCCAGCGAGCGACGCCCCCAGAGCAGTTTTTGTAAGCGTAGCAGGATGGGCCAGGTCGCAATGACCACCGTACCTGCCCAGGCAAAACCGAGGATAAAGGGTTGAACAATCCAGAGACACGCCACAATCATGATGGCTAAAAACAGCACCGATAGCAGCACTTGTGCAATATCCCTGGGCTGACGGAAATTTACCATAAATACTTTTCACCTTTGTCTTTGCGTCAGAACGTTGACGCGACGTGAACATCTAAATGACACCCTGTAATGATGAGCAATTTCAGCGGTTTTGAACAGGTGGATTCTGCCTGTAAATCTGCTGAGCGTATTAGAAAAAAATGTGATACAACAAACAAAGCAACACGCAAACGATTAAATTCACAACACAGACCGCAGGAAAGGGTCACTATAATGATTCCACAAATTTCTCAGGCACCGGGTGTCGTTCAACTGGTGCTCAACTTTTTGCAGGCGCTGGAGCAGCAAGGATTTACGGGCGATACGGCAACGAGCTATGCCGATCGTCTGACAATGTCGACGGATAACAGTATTTATCAGCTGCTTCCTGATGCTGTGGTTTTCCCTCGTTCAACCGCAGATGTGGCGCTAATCGCCCGTCTGGCGGCAGAACCTCTTTTCTCTTCGCTCATTTTTACCCCGCGCGGCGGCGGCACCGGAACCAATGGTCAGGCGCTGAATCAGGGCATTATTGTTGATATGTCTCGCTACATGAGCCGTATCATTGAAATCAATGTGCAGGAAGGTTGGGTGCGGGTCGAAGCTGGGGTAATCAAAGATCAGCTCAACCAGTTTCTGAAGCCTTACGGCTATTTTTTTGCTCCCGAATTATCTACCAGTAACCGGGCTACGCTGGGAGGGATGATCAATACCGATGCCTCCGGACAAGGTTCGTTGGTTTACGGTAAAACCTCCGATCACGTACTGGGGATCCGCGCGGTGCTGATGGGGGGCGATATTCTTGATACTCAACCCATGCCGGTCGAACTTGCCCAAACGTTGGGTAACAGCAATACCACCATTGGACGCATTTACAAGACGGTTTATGAACGTTGCCGCGACAACCGAAAACTGATCATTGATAAATTCCCGAAACTTAATCGCTTCCTGACCGGGTACGATTTACGGCACGTCTTTAATGATGAGATGACCGAATTTGATTTAACCCGCATTCTGACCGGCTCTGAAGGTACGCTGGCGTTTATCACCGAAGCCCGTCTGGATATCACGCCGTTGCCCAAAGTCAGACAGTTGGTTAACGTCAAGTACGACTCGTTTGACTCGGCACTACGTAACGCTCCGGTGATGGTGGACGCGCGCGCGCTGTCAGTAGAAACCGTCGACTCCAAAGTGCTTAATCTGGCGCGGGAAGATATTGTCTGGCATTCGGTCAGTGAATTGATTACCGATGTTCCTGATAAAGAGATGTTGGGCCTGAATATCGTCGAATTTGCGGGTGACGATGAAGCATTGATCGATGCTCAGGTTAGTGCGCTGTGTGAACGTCTGGATGGGTTAATTGCCCGTCAGGAAGCCGGTGTCATTGGTTGGCAACTGTGTACTGAACTCTCGGGCGTAGAGCGTATTTACGCCATGCGTAAAAAAGCAGTCGGTTTGTTGGGGAATGCAAAAGGTGCTGCAAAACCTATTCCGTTTGCCGAGGACACCTGTGTTCCGCCGGAGCATCTGGCTGACTATATTGCCGAGTTCCGTGCGCTGCTCGACAGCCACGGTCTGAGTTATGGCATGTTTGGTCACGTGGATGCCGGCGTGCTGCACGTCAGGCCGGCGCTGGATATGTGCGACCCGCAGCAGGAAGTACTGATGAAGCGCATTTCTGATGATGTTGTCGCGCTGACGGCAAAATATGGCGGTTTGCTGTGGGGCGAGCACGGGAAAGGTTTTCGTGCAGAATACAGTCCGGCGTTCTTCGGGGAGGAGCTGTACCGCGAACTGCGTAAAGTGAAATCAGTGTTTGATCCGCAAAACCGTCTCAATCCAGGGAAAATCTGTCCACCGGAAGACGTAGATGCGCCGATGATGAAAGTAGATGCGGTGAAGCGCGGGACGTATGATCGTCAGATCCCACTGGCCGTACGCCAGGAGTGGCGCGGGGCAATGGAGTGTAACGGCAACGGGTTATGCTTTAACTTCGATGCGAAAAGTCCCATGTGCCCGTCGATGAAAATCAGCCTCAACCGTATTCATTCGCCAAAAGGGCGAGCTACCTTG
Organism: Citrobacter sp. Cu096; assembly: GCF_030332285.1. Classification (NCBI taxonomy): domain Bacteria; kingdom Pseudomonadati; phylum Pseudomonadota; class Gammaproteobacteria; order Enterobacterales; family Enterobacteriaceae; genus Citrobacter; species Citrobacter sp. Cu096. Next base: position 1,432,922 of record NZ_JAOWID010000030.1, on the reverse strand, counting down.
GTGCGTGAATGGCTGCGTTTGTTAGCGGATCGCGGGATCGACCCAATACAGCTGGAAAAAGAGCTACCGGAAAAACGCGCCAGTTTACGTGCGCTGATTGCCCGTACCCGCAACAGTTGGCATGCGCGCAAGGGCGAATATGATTTCTCGCACGAAGTAAAAGAGGCAATGTCCGGCTGTCTGGCATGTAAAGCCTGTTCAACACAGTGTCCGATTAAAATCGATGTGCCGGAGTTCCGTTCGCGCTTCCTGCAGCTGTACCACACGCGTTATCTGCGCCCGCTGCGCGATCACATGGTGGCGACCGTTGAGAGCTATGCGCCGTTAATGGCGCGGGCACCCAAAACGTTTAACTTTTTCATCAATCAGCCGCTGGTACGTAATCTGGCGAAAAAGCACATCGGTATGGTCGATTTACCGCTGTTGTCTGCGCCTTCGCTACAACGTCAGCTGGTTGGCCATCGCTCCGCCAATATGACGCTGGAACAGCTCGAATCACTCACTCTTGAGCAAAAAGCGCGTACAGTGCTGGTGGTGCAGGATCCGTTCACCAGCTATTACGATGCGCAGGTGGTGGCTGATTTTATACGCCTGGTTGAAAAGCTGGGCATGCAGCCGGTACTGCTACCGTTCTCGCCAAACGGCAAGGCGCAGCATATTAAGGGCTTTTTAAACCGTTTTGCGAAAACCGCGAAGAAAACATCGGAGTTTCTCAATCGGGTGGCGAAGCTGAATATTCCGATGGTGGGTGTTGATCCTGCGCTGGTGCTTTGCTATCGCGACGAATACAAACTGGTGCTCGGGGAACAGCGGGGTGATTTCCATGTGTTGTTAGCCAACGAGTGGTTATCGACAATTGTGGAAGCGCAGCAGCCAATCGCGGTTGGCGGTGAACCGTGGTACTTCTTTGGTCACTGTACCGAAGTGACGGCTCTGCCAGGCGCGCCTGCGCAGTGGGCGGCTATTTTTGCCTGCTTTGGCGCAAAGTTGGAAAACGTCAGCGTGGGTTGCTGTGGTATGGCGGGTACCTATGGTCACGAAGTGAAGAATCATCAGAACTCACTCGGGATCTATGAGTTATCATGGCACCAGGCAATGCAACGATTGCCGCGTAACCGTTGTCTGGCGACCGGATACTCCTGTCGCAGTCAGGTAAAACGCGTTGAAGGTACGGGAGTTCGCCATCCATTACAGGCACTGCTGGAGATTATAGGATGATCTGGAAACGTGAAGTCACACTTGAGGCGCTCAATGCCATGGGTGAAGGAAACATGGTTGGGCTGCTCGATATCCGTTTTGTGCACATTGGTGACGATTCGCTGGAAGCCACGATGCCGGTGGATCACCGTACCAAACAACCTTTTGGTTTGCTGCACGGCGGCGCATCCGTAGTACTGGCGGAAAGCATGGGTTCGGTGGCAGGCTACCTGTGTACTCAGGGTGAACAGAAAGTGGTGGGCCTGGAGGTCAACGCCAACCACATTCGCTCCGCGCGGGAGGGCCGCGTCAGAGGGGTATGTCGTGTGGTGCATACCGGCTCCCGTCATCAGGTGTGGCAAATTGAGATTTTCGATGACCAGGGACGATTGTGTTGCACGTCGCGTCTGACGACCGCAATTTTGTGATGCATATTGCTTTTGGTCATTATCTGCGCAGGGAATGGTGTTATACTGTGCAGGTTTTGAACACAAGCGAGGATGATATGTCTACCCAATTAGACCCGGCCCAACTGGCAATAGAATTTTTACGTCGTGATAAATCCGATCTTTCACCGGCTCAGTACCTGAAAAGACTGAAACAACTCGAACTGGAGTTTGCTGATTTACTGGCGCTTTCATCGATTGAACTGAAAGAAGAGATCTATTTTGCCTGGCGCATGGGCGTTCATTGATTCCGGTATGCTTATCGAGTAAAAACCCCGACACGCGTTCGGGGTTATTTTTTGCCTTAAATCTTCATTACCACTTCATCTCACCGGTATTGACTTTTGCACTTAGCTCCAGAGAGCTTGTGTCCGCGAGACCTGACCAAGCCGCGGTCATGGTTTTAATCACATAGTCAGATCCTTTCTTCGCCTCTAATGCCTGCTCAAACGACTGCAAATAGTCCTGAGTGAAGCGAATCGCTTTATCGCCCGTAGGGCGTTCGCCAATGTAATGACCTGGGATCACCTGAGTGGGGTGTAAGTTCTGCATTTCGCTCAGTACGCTACGCCATGCGCTACGTTGTTCTGCAGACTGAGTATCTGCCGTCCAGACATGTATACCGGAAGCCACGCCAGTACCGCCAATAATGGCACGGTTTGCTGGGATCCAGACATAGGCTGCATAATCGTCGGGATGGCGCAGTTCCAGTGTTTCGCCATCAACCGTGAACTGCGTTTGCGTTGTCGCCTGCGGAACGGTGAGCGATGTTGGCGCACCATCCTTCATTTGCGGACCCCAGAACTGCAGTTTAGCCTCTTTGGTGGCGCGGATATGGTCCACTACGTGTGGTGTTGCCAGAACTTTTACCTGTGGGAAGGCATTGACGATAGGCTGCAGGCCAAAATAGAAATCCGGATCGCCGGAGGTGATCACGATAGCCTTCAGCGTTTTACCGCTGGCGTGAATCATCTGCACCAGTTGTTCGCCATCTTTGGTGCTGAACTGGGCGTCAAACAAAATGGCCTCTTTGGGACCAGACACCAGCGTCGAAGAGACCGGGAAAATACCCTTGTCCTGGGGATTGTAAACCTCCAGTTGTAGCGGCGCGGCGAAGGCTGAAGAAGCGAAGAGAGGTAACAGCAGGGCCAGAGTTTTAACTTTCATGCCGGGTAACCTTATGCAGGGAATTGTCTTTTGATAGTTCCCGTATTTTAAGGAAATTCGGATCTGTTAGAATTCCCTCATTAGGACATGCTGAGTTTCATAAAACGATCGGATGGGATGTAATGGACAGAGTAATGGCGGCAACGGTATTTAACCATATCTGTGATTTGGGCAGTCTGAGCGCCGCTGCACGTGCATTGGGGCTTTCCCGTCCGATGGTCAGTCGTTACCTCGACGAGATGGAAAAATGGGCAGGCGCAAGGCTTATCCATCGATCATCGCGTCGCTTGACGATCACGCCAGCGGGTGAAGAGGCATTAGCGAAAACACGTTCTCTGGCGCAACTCTCGCTGGATATCGGGGCCGCCAGCGCCGCGCAAACGCCCAGTGGCACGCTACGTGTGGCCTGTGCGCACTTTACTGCTATGCATATATTAGCGCCGGTACTGCCCACATTTCTGGCGCAGTATCCGCAGTTGCGGATCGAGGTGGAGATCAATAATCAACCGGTAAGCCTGGTAGGAGAACGGATTGATGTGGCAATCCGTATAACGGAAAATCCCGAACCCGGAACCATCGCCCGTCGCCTTGGCGACTGTAAATCGGTGCTCTGCGCGTCTGTAGATTACCTGCATCAATACGGTACTCCTGAAACGCTCGACGATCTGACGCGGCACAATTGCCTCTATTACAGCGGGTTTGCTGGTAAATCCTGGCACTTTCAGGATGTCTACGACCAGGATGTCGCCGTTGCGATTAAAGGGAACTTGAGCGCCGGAATCTCTTCGCTGCTCTGTGAGTCGGCGCAGGCGGGAATGGGCATTGCGCTGGTGCCGGAACTGGAGGCGCGGGAAGGGCTGGCGCAGGGGGCGTTAATTCGCTTATTACCAGAGCTACAGCCCAAATGCCTGCCGATTTATGGTTTATACCTTTCTCGGGAGCATCAGCCAGCTGGGTTACGCCTGTTGTTAGACGCAATTAGTGAAACTACGCGCTAATTATGTCATTGACTGCGCTCAAAAAATAATCAAACCGCAATTTGTGTTAAAAAAAAATTATCAGTGTATGAGATTCTTCTTATCGCCCCTTCAAGAGCTAAGCCATTGTGAGTGCCGGAGATAAGCGCCGGATGGGGCCGGAACCCTTAAGCCTGCCAGCAATCAGACTTAAGGGTTTTTTGTTGTTTGTCAATTAGCTGGGGTCGATTCCATTATCATTGACACGGAAAATATAAAAATCCCATTTAGTTCGCGCAGGCTTTTTTACTTTCCGGCGATATAGCAGGGGTATTCGCGGATGTGCCATGGCATAGTAACTCTGTCATAACGTCGTTAATTGTTATCGCGTGCAGCAACGGACTGTACTTTCCACTCGCCATTTTCATTAACCATACAATCAATAACTGTGTGAGGATTTTTTTTGCCGAACGTTATATTGACGTTTACGCAGACAGGATCCCAGTCATATGAGGATATGGCCACATTCTCTGTCCAGTCGTCACCGATATATTGTGATTTTAGAAAAAAATCAGAAGAATAGAAAACCTCATCATCATAATTTGGATCTTGTGTTCGCCTTAGTTTCTGCATTGTTGATGCAGTAACGTATTTATCGATATCCTTACCGTCGGTAATCGGGAAATTATTATTGTTAATTTGGTTCACGTACCACTTATTAAATGCAACGGCCTGGTTAACAGGATCGTTGGTATTATTTGCCATAGCAGATGATGTCACCAGTAGCAAAAGCAGTAATTTTTTCATGTCACTTGTGCCTGTATATAGTAACAGTGGGCTGGATTTTTCTGTACTGCGGCCCAGGGTATAAACTGCGCTGTACGAAATCGGAGTACCAGGTTCCCGTCCCATCGTAAATACAGGCGTGCCCATACTGGTTTGGACCTGGTAAAGCATCAATAACCGCTATATCGCCCTCTATTGGGGTGCCGTATGATTTGCTGAATCCTGCTTTTTCTAGTGACCTTGCAAAACTGTTGGCGTTAGCACCTTCAATTTTGACGCCGCCAGCGCGAATTGCTGCAGCTACTGCTCGAGCGCAATAACCCTGGCTTTTTTGATGCGCGTGACTTCGCGCATACGAGACCGCATCATGTTTATTCCATGACATAATTTTCCCTTAGTAATAGAATGAATCATAAAATAATAATACTCCGGCACTTAATTCGAAATTGTATTTTATAGTGAGATTTAATTAATCAACATATGTAATGCCAATATTAATTATCGAATTGATAATTAAAGCGTATGGCAATATATTGAATTAGCAATTAGTCCTGCAAATCCCAAAGTTAATCTTATTAACGTAATGTCTACTGTTAAAATCAAACTGGCTTGTAAATTATGACGTTTAAAATTGGGAACACGCCTCGCATAACCTCCATTTTAGGATTTGGGGGGCAAAATCGCGCTGAGGGCTCAATTTGGGGCGTTAAATAGTCTGTACTTATCTATCACGAGAAAAGACTAAGTTACTGATTATATAATAATCACATGATTTCATTAAATTTTCAAAACCTATCTCTTAAATAGACATTATCTATACATCTTTTGATCTTTGACCTGCCTGAACGATTGGATTTTCATAATCCATTATTAATCAAAGCATTGAACAAAATAATCCATCTCTGATAACCCGCGCTGCAGGGTCTATGCTTATTAAAAGTAACCAAAAAGGGCGATTAACCCGAATGCCCCTGCTGTTGAGGGGTTGAAGTGATAATCATTATCACTAACATATTGTTATAGCTTAAAAGCTAGTGACTCGAGGTAACCCTATGGAATTGCATTCAGGAACATTTAACCCGGAAGATTTTGCCTGGCGTGGACTGAGGTTAACGCCAGCGGCTGCGGCGCACATCCGCGAACTGATGGCAAAGCAACCCGGCATGTTGGGCGTTCGCCTGGGCGTGAAGCAAACGGGATGTGCAGGATTCGGCTACGTGCTGGATACCGTCCGTGAGACTCAAAAAGACGATCTCCTGTTTGAAATGGATGGTGCCAGACTGTATGTGCCGTTACAGGCGATGCCGTTCATCGACGGCACAGAAGTCGATTTTGTTCGCGAAGGATTAAACCAGTTATTTAAATTTCATAACCCGAAAGCCCAGAACGAATGCGGCTGTGGCGAAAGTTTTGGGGTATAGGCGGTACTATGTCTCGTAATACTGAAGCAACTGACGATGTCAACACCTGGGCTGACGGGCACCTTAATTACAAAGAGGGGTTCTTCACCCAACTGCAAACCGACGAGCTGGCGAAAGGGATCAGCGAAGAGGTCGTGCGCGCAATTTCGGCAAAACGTAATGAACCCGACTGGATGCTGGAATTCCGCCTTAATGCCTTTCAGGCATGGTTGACCATGGAAGAACCGCACTGGCTAAAAGCGCACTATGACAAACTGAATTATCAGGATTACAGCTATTACTCTGCGCCGTCCTGCGGCAACTGCGATGAAACCTGTATGTCTGAACCGGGAGCCGTGCAGCAAACGGGCGCAAATGCATTTTTAAGTAAAGAGGTCGAGGACGCCTTTGAACAGCTTGGCGTGCCGGTCCGCGAAGGCAAAGAGGTGGCGGTTGATGCCATTTTTGACTCGGTGTCGGTGGCGACCACCTATCGCGACAAACTGGCGGAACAGGGCATTATTTTCTGTTCGTTCGGTGAGGCGATTCACGACCACCCGGAGCTGGTAAAACAGTATCTGGGCACGGTTGTTCCGGGTAATGACAATTTCTTTGCCGCGCTGAATGCGGCAGTGGCCTCCGACGGTACGTTTATTTATGTGCCGAAAGGTGTGCGTTGCCCAATGGAACTGTCGACCTATTTCCGTATCAATGCGGAAAAAACCGGGCAGTTTGAACGCACCATTCTGGTTGCGGATGAGGGAAGCTACGTCAGCTATATCGAAGGCTGTTCGGCCCCTGTGCGCGACAGCTATCAGCTGCATGCTGCGGTAGTGGAGGTCATCATCCACAAAGATGCCGAAGTAAAATACTCGACGGTACAAAACTGGTTCCCTGGCGATGGCAATACCGGCGGCATTTTGAACTTTGTTACCAAGCGGGCGCTGTGCGAAGGCGAAAACAGCAAAATGTCGTGGACGCAGTCAGAAACCGGTTCGGCCATTACCTGGAAATACCCAAGCTGCATTCTGCGTGGGGATAACTCTATCGGCGAATTCTACTCCGTGGCCCTGACCAGTGGTCATCAGCAGGCCGATACTGGCACCAAGATGATCCACATTGGCAAGAACACCAAATCAACCATCATCTCGAAAGGTATCTCCGCCGGACACAGTCAGAACAGCTATCGCGGTTTAGTGAAAATCATGCCAACCGCCACCAATGCCCGCAACTATACCCAATGCGACTCGATGCTGATCGGCGCGGATTGTGGGGCGCACACCTTCCCGTATGTGGAGTGTCGTAACAACAGCGCCCAGCTTGAACACGAAGCCACGACGTCGCGCATTGGTGAAGACCAGCTATTTTACTGCCTGCAGCGCGGTATCAGCGAAGAGGATGCCATTTCGATGATCGTGAATGGTTTCTGTAAAGACGTGTTCTCTGAACTGCCGCTGGAATTTGCCGTGGAAGCGCAAAAACTTCTCGCCATAAGTCTTGAACACAGCGTCGGTTAAAATTTAAGGAAAGCACATGTTAAGCATCAAAGATTTACAGGTCAGTGTGGAAGATAAGACGATCCTGCGTGGGCTGAGTCTTGACATTCGCCCCGGAGAAGTGCACGCCATTATGGGGCCAAACGGTTCCGGGAAAAGTACGCTTTCCGCCACGCTCGCCGGACGTGAAGACTATGAAGTCACCGGCGGGACGGTAGAGTTCAACGGTAAAGATTTACTGGAACTGTCACCGGAAGACCGGGCCGGTGAAGGCATCTTTATGGCATTTCAGTATCCAGTAGAAATCCCCGGCGTAAGTAATCAGTTTTTCCTGCAAACGGCACTGAATGCGGTGCGCACCTACCGTGGCGAAGAGTCACTGGACAGGTTTGACTTCCAGGATCTGATGGAAGAAAAAATTGCGTTGCTGAAGATGCCGGAAGATTTGCTCACGCGTTCGGTCAACGTCGGTTTCTCCGGCGGTGAGAAAAAGCGTAATGACATTTTGCAAATGGCGGTACTGGAGCCTCAGTTGTGCATTCTGGATGAGTCAGACTCCGGGCTGGATATTGACGCGCTGAAAATCGTCGCCGACGGCGTGAACTCGCTGCGTGATGGGCAACGTTCATTCATTATCGTCACCCATTATCAGCGTATCCTGGACTATATCAAACCCGATTATGTTCACGTTCTCTACCAGGGGCGAATTGTGAAATCCGGTGATTTCACACTGGTCAAACAACTGGAGGAGCAAGGTTATGGCTGGCTTAGCGAACAGCAGTAACGTGTTGCAACAGTGGCACCATCTGTTTGCGACGCAAGGTGAGACTCGCTCGCAACATGCCCAGCAGCACCTGCAACAGATGCTGCGACTGGGGCTGCCAACGCGTAAGCATGAGGACTGGAAATACACGCCGCTGGAGGGATTAACCCACAGCCAGTTTGTCAGCCATGTCAATGAGATATCGTCAGCCCAGTGTGAAGCGTTAGCACCGGCTATTGAGGCCATACGACTGGTATTTGTCGACGGGCAATTCTCTCCAACGCTGAGCGACAGCGCGGAAGGTAGTGGTTTTGATATTACCGTTGATGATGTACGCCAGACGCTACCGGCCGCCATCCAACCGGAAGTCTTTCTGCACCTGACCGAAAGCCTGTCGCGTAGCGTCACGTACATTAAGGTGAAGCGAAACCAGCGGCCGAAGAAACCGCTGTTGTTGTTGCACATTACCCAGGGGCTGGCGAGCGATCAGGTGAATACGGCGCACTATCGCCACCATCTGGAACTGGCGGAAGGGGCTGAAGCAACCGTCATTGAACACTATGTCAGCCTTAGCGAGCTTCGTCATTTCACTGGCGCACGCTTAACCATGAATGTCGCGGCGAATGCGCACTTGCGCCATATCAAACTGGCGTTTGAGAATCCGCAAAGCCACCACTTCGCACATAATGACATTCAATTGGGGGCGGATGCCACGGCCACCAGCCACAGCTTTTTACTCGGTGATGCGGTGCTGCGCCATAACACCAGCACTCAGCTTAACGGCGAAAACACGACGCTTCGGCTCAACAGCCTGGCGATGCCGGTGAAAAATGAAGTCTGCGACACCCGTACCTGGCTTGAGCATAACAAGGGATATTGCAACAGCCGCCAGTTGCATAAAACGATTGTCAGCGATAAGGGGCGGGCGGTATTCAATGGCCTGATTAACGTTGCTCAGCACGCTATTAAAACTGATGGTCAGATGACCAACAATAATTTGCTGCTCGGTAAACTGGCTGAGGTGGATACCAAACCACAACTTGAAATCTATGCCGACGACGTGAAATGCAGCCACGGGGCGACGGTAGGGCGGATCGACGACGAGCAGATGTTCTATCTGCGTTCGCGTGGGATCGGCCAGCAGGATGCCCAACAAATGATTCTCTATGCGTTTGCCGCTGAGCTAACGGAAGCCCTGGACGAGGAAACGCTGAAGCAACAGGTATTGGCAAGGATCGCCCAACGCTTGCCGGGAGGCGTAGCATGACATTTCCCATTGAAAAAGTGCGGGCCGATTTTCCAATCCTGACGCGTGAAGTGAATGGTTTACCGTTGGCGTATCTGGACAGCGCCGCCAGCGCGCAAAAACCTAACCAGGTGATTGATGCTGAAGCCGAGTTTTACCGTCACGGCTATGCGGCGGTCCACCGTGGTATCCATACGTTGAGTGCTCAGGCCACGGAAAAAATGGAGAATGTGCGCAAGCTCGCCTCGCTGTTTATTAACGCCCGCTCAGCGGAGGAGCTGGTGTTTGTTCGCGGTACCACGGAAGGGATCAACCTGGTAGCAAACAGCTGGGGCAACAGCAATGTGCGGGCGGGTGATAACATCATCATCAGCGAAATGGAGCATCATGCCAACATTGTGCCCTGGCAGATGCTGTGTGCCCGCGTCGGGGCTGAACTGCGCGTTATTCCACTTAATGACGATGGTACATTGCAACTGGAAGCGCTGCCGATGCTGTTTGACGATCGCACGCAACTGCTGGCGATTACCCACGTATCTAACGTACTGGGCACGGAAAACCCGTTGGGTGAGATGATCGCGCTGGCGCATCAATACGGTGCAAAAGTACTGGTGGATGGCGCACAGGCGGTTATGCATCATCAGGTGGATGTGCAGGCGCTGGATTGCGACTTCTATGTTTTCTCCGGTCACAAGCTCTATGGGCCAACTGGTATTGGTGTTCTGTATGCCAGAGAGTCGCTGCTACAGGAGATGCCGCCGTGGGAAGGTGGCGGGTCGATGATTGCGACAGTGAGCCTGAGCCAGGGAACGACATGGGCCAAAGCCCCCTGGCGGTTTGAAGCCGGAACGCCAAATACGGGTGGAATTATTGGGCTCGGCGCGGCTATTGAATATATTTCAGCGCTGGGGCTGGCTGAAATCAGCGAATATGAACAATTCATGATGTGCTATGCGCTTGAACAGCTGGGGGATGTGCCGGATTTAACGATCTACGGACCGGATAACCGTCTGGGCGTGATTGCGTTTAACCTCGGCAAGCATCATGCTTATGACGTCGGGAGTTTTCTCGATAACTATGGCATTGCTGTACGAACGGGGCATCACTGCGCAATGCCGCTGATGGCCTTTTATAACGTTCCCGCGATGTGCCGGGCGTCGATTGCCATGTACAACACCCATGAAGAAGTGGATCGCCTGGTAACAGGTCTCAAGCGTATTCATCACTTACTGGGCTAACAGGGAGGCGTTATGGCTGCGCTACCGGATAAAGAAAAGTTGTTGCGTAATTTTACGCGTTGCGCTAATTGGGAAGAGAAATACCTGTACATTATTGAACTGGGTCAACGTCTGCCACAATTAAGCGACGACGATCGTAATGTGGAAAATAGCATCCAGGGATGTCAAAGCCAGGTATGGATTGTTATGCGTCAGAATGCCGAAGGAATTATTGAATTTCAGGGCGACAGCGATGCGGCTATTGTGAAAGGGCTTATTGCGGTGGTATTCATTTTGTATGACCGCATGATGGCCCAGGATATTGTGAATTTTGATGTGCGTCCGTGGTTTGAAAAAATGGCGCTCGCACAGCATCTCACACCGTCTCGGTCACAAGGGCTCGAAGCGATGATTCGGGCAATTCGCGCCAAAGCCGTAACTCTTAGCTAAACTGATAAGACACGTCATTTTTCAGAGCGACCTGAACAATCTCGTGTTGGGCAACGCAGTGACTCGTAGGCCGGATCGGGCGCTTGCCGCCATCCGGCATGAACGCCAGGGGGGTGAGTGAGTATGAAACGCGCGTCTGTTATTACGTTAATGCTAATCGGCGCTTACAGTGCTATTCAGGCCGCATGGGCGGTCGATTATCCTTTGCCACAGGCGAACAGCCGTCTTGTTGGGCAAAACCAAACCTACACCGTGCAGGAAGGCGATAAAAACCTACAGGCGATTGCCCGTAAGTTTGATACTGCCGCAATGCTGATCCTTGAAGCCAATAATACTATTGCCCCCGTCCCAAAACCCGGAACGCTGATTACCATTCCCTCGCAATTATTGCTGCCAGATGCGCCACGCGAAGGCATTATTGTGAATCTTGCGGAACTGCGTCTGTATTACTTCCCGCCGGGTGAGAATATTGTTCAGGTCTTCCCGATTGGGATTGGTTTACAAGGACTGGAAACGCCGGTTATGGAAACCCGGGTTGGGCAGAAGATCCCAAATCCCACCTGGACTCCTACACCAGGCATCCGTAAACGCTCTCTGGAGCGAGGCATAACTCTACCGCCAGTTGTACCCGCTGGGCCAAATAATCCGTTAGGGCGCTTTGCACTGCGTCTGGCGCATGGAAACGGTGAATACCTGATCCATGGCACCAGCGCGCCGGATAGCGTGGGCTTGCGTGTGAGTTCCGGCTGTATTCGCATGAATGCACCGGACATCAAAGCATTGTTTGCTCAGGTCCGCACTGGAACGCCGGTCAGAGTGATTAATGAACCGATTAAATATTCGGTTGAGCCGAACGGCATGCGCTATGTCGAAGTGCATCGACCGTTGTCGCCGGAAGAGGAACAAAACGTCCAGACTATGCCCTATGTACTACCCGCCGGTTTTACCTCATTTAAAGACGACAAAGCCGTGGATAACAGCCTGGTGGAACGAGCGTTGTATCGCCGCGCGGGCTATCCTGTCACAGTGACAGCCGGACAAGTCTCGGTAGTTAGCAAGGGTGCGGAAGTGAAGTCTGCGCGTAATGGCGTACCAGGAGGGGATGCAGAGGTGCACGCAACGCAATAGCAGGGAAAGGAAATTCAGAGCAAAAAAATGGCGCACAATGTGCGCCATTTTTATTACACAGATACTATTACTTGCGGTATTTAGTAGCTGCGTTGTCCAGACGCTGGTTAGCGCGAGCTGCGTCATCTTTAGCAGCCTGAACGTCGGAACGCATTGCGTTCACGTCGTTGCTCAGCTGGTCAACTTTAGCGTTCAGAGTCTGAACGTCAGAAGACAGCTGATCGATTTTAGCATTGCTGGAGCAACCTGCCAGCAGAGTAGAACCCAGGATTACCGCGCCCAGTACCAGTTTAGTACGATTCATTATTAATACCCTCTAGATTGAGTTAATCTCCATGTAGCGTTACAAGTATTACACAAAGTTTTTTATGTTGAGAATATTTTTTTGATGGGAATGCACTTATTTTTGATCGTTCGCTCAAAGAAGCATCGAATTGTGCAAAAACAGCTAAAAAACCGAGTGAAAACAGAAAGCTTCCATCGGATTCATCTTAGATAATCTCGGATTAGATAGTGAAATCCGATTTGATTTTTTATTAATTGTGGCTATCGATAAAATAAAAAAAGCGCCGCAAGGGCGCTTTTCAAGCAAATTAATTCGCGGTGGAATTATTACAGCACGTGAACAGATGCAGTGTTGGTGGTTCCGCTCGGAACCAGCGCACCGGAAACCATCACAACTACGTCGCCTTTCTGAGCCAGACCGCTCTCCAGAGCAACTTCTTTGCCCAGGCGATAGAAATCATCGGTAGAGCTGATTTCTTTAACAACTTGTGCAACAACACCTTTGCTCAGCACCAGTTGACGCGCGGTAGTTTCATTGGTGGTCAGCGCCAGAATGGTCGCATCCGGGAAGTATTTACGTACTGCGCGAGCAGATTTACCGCCCTGGGTTGCAACGACGATCAGTGGAGCATCCAGTTTTTCTGCAGTTTCAACCGCGCCACGGCAAACGGCTTCGGTGATGCGCAATTTGCGGCTGTCGTTGTTGAAGTCCAGACGGCTGGTCATCACGCGGTCAGTACGCTCACAGATGGTCGCCATGATGGTGACGGCTTCCAGCGGGTATTTACCTTTTGCAGACTCACCAGACAGCATGACTGCGTCGGTACCGTCGAGGATGGCGTTAGCAACGTCGCCGGCTTCAGCACGGGTCGGACGCGGGTTTTTGATCATCGAGTCCAGCATCTGGGTCGCAGTGATAACGACTTTACGCGCACGGATACATTTTTCGATGATCATCTTCTGTGCGAAGATAACTTCTTCAACCGGGATCTCAACGCCCATATCGCCACGAGCAACCATGATGCCGTCAGACGCTTCGAGGATTTCGTCGAAGTTGTTCAGGCCTTCCTGGTTTTCGATTTTGGAGATGATCTGGATGTTTTCGCCGCCGTGCGCTTTCAGGTGCTCACGGATTTCAACGACGTCAGAACGTTTACGGATAAAGGAAGCCGCAACGAAGTCAACGCCTTGTTCGCAACCGAAGATCAGGTCTTGTTTGTCTTTTTCAGCCAGTGCTGGCAGCGCGATGGAAACGCCTGGCAGGTTAACGCCTTTGTTTTCGCCCAGGTCGCCGTTATTCAGCACTTTACAGATAACTTTGTTACCTTCGATAGCGGTAACTTCCATGCCGATCAAACCATCGTCAACCAGAACGGTGTTGCCGACGGACAGATCTTTCGTGAAGCCTTCATAGGTAACAGCAACGATTTCGTTGTTGCCTACGACAGATTTGTCGGTGGTGAATGTGAAGGTCTGGCCCGCTTTCAGGGAAACGTCGTTACCGCCTTCCAGTTTGATGGTACGGATTTCCGGACCTTTGGTGTCGAGCAGGATTGCGGCTTTCTTACCGGTTTTGCTCATGACGTTGCGCAAATTCTTGATGCGCTGACCGTGTTCTGCGTAATCACCGTGGGAGAAGTTCAGACGCATGACGTTCATGCCCGCGTCCAGCATTTTGGTTAACATCTCTTCGGATTCGGTTTTCGGACCGATGGTGCAAACAATTTTCGTCTTTTTCATGACAGTCTTAGTCTTTAAGTTGAGAAGGATATGGAAATCTGGCTCCCGCCGCGCACGGACGGGAAGCTAAACCTGAGTTACGAAAGTTGTGATGCCTCGCTCTAAGGATAGGTGACATCGAAAGAGCGTGCAGAGGAATGTGTGCTTGCGTTTCAGCCCAACGGGATGGTGAGTTTTGTAGTCGTTGAGTTTTACAGGTCAATGTGCTGAAACCATTCAAGAGACAATTGGCGCGCATTATACGCTGAAAAATATCAAAAAGGAAAATGGAAACAGCGTTTCAAAACACTTCTGTGCAGTTTTACAGAAAATATTCATTAATTTGTTCAGATGTATGGATAAAGAAGTTGTTTGCCACTGTGGTTTGTTGCGCAACATGCTGAAAACGTCATCCCGGTGCCTGTGTTATATGCACATGACGCCAACCATATCGACATATTTCTAAATGTTATATCAAATTCATTTTAATTCATTTTAAAAGTCAACCTTGCTGATTACACTCGTTTGGACATCCATACTGCTAAACAGCTAAAAGCGCTAGCAGAAGAACACTAAGCAGCAGCGGATACCCAAACGACATGATTGTCCTGAAAAATATTTCGAAAGTGTTTACGCCAGGCAGGCTTGCCATTACCGCTGTCGATAACGTCAACCTGACGGTTGAACAGGGACAGATTTACGGAATTATTGGTTACAGCGGGGCGGGGAAAAGCACCTTAATTCGCTTGCTCAATGGGTTGGAAAAACCAACCTCAGGCAGCGTAACAATTAACGGTCACGATATCTCTGCCGCCCGTGGGGAATCGTTACGTCAGGCGAGACTGAAAATCAGCATGGTGTTTCAGCACTTCAATTTGCTGTGGTCGCGGACCGTTAGCGAGAATATTGCTTTCTCTATGCAAATCGCTGGCGCGTCGAAAGCGTCTATCAAATCGCGGGTTGCCGAACTGATTGCGCTGGTTGGGCTGAGCGGTCGCGAAAATGCGTATCCGTCCCAGCTAAGTGGTGGACAAAAACAACGGGTAGGGATTGCCCGCGCGCTGGCGAATAATCCTGACGTATTGCTGTGTGACGAAGCCACCTCGGCGCTGGATCCGCAAACCACCGATCAGATTCTCGATTTACTGCTCGATATTAACCGTCGCTTCAAATTAACCATCGTGCTGATCACCCATGAAATGCACGTAGTACGCAAGATCTGCGATCGCGTGGCGGTCATGGAAAATGGCAAAGTCGTTGAAGAAGGCGACGTGCTCAGCGTTTTTACTCATCCGCAACAGGCGATCACCCGACAGTTCGTTCGTCAGGTGAGTCAATACGGCGAGGAAGACGAATTCAACCCGCAGTTGGCCAGCGAACTTGGCGGCGTGGTGATCAAGCTTACGTTTACCGGGCAACGTACACATCGGCCAGTGGTTGGCGAATTGACCCTACGCTATGGCCTGCCGTTTAACATTTTACACGGCAAGATGACGCAAACCGCGCACGGTGTGTTTGGTCAGCTCTGGGTGCACGTGGTGGCCTCAGAAGAACAATTGAACAATATTTTGGCCGACCTGCGCCAGAGCGACATTGAAGGCGAGGTGATTCAACATGGCTGAAGAACTTTTTCCTCATCTAAAGTGGGACCAACTGCTGGCGGCAACCCAGGAAACGCTCTACATGACTGCCCTTTCAGGCGCAGCGACCTTTATTCTGGGAATCGCACTTGGGCTGGCGTTATTCCTGACCGCACGCGGTGGACTGTTTCACAATCGCGCGGTGTATAGCGGTATTTCGCTGGTGGTGAATATCTTTCGCTCGATCCCATTCATCATTTTGATCGTGCTACTGATCCCGTTTACCAAAGTAATGGTTGGCACCATTCTCGGCGCCAATGCCGCGCTGCCTGCGCTGATCGTAGGGGCTGCACCGTTTTATGCGCGGCTGGTCGAAATTGCCCTGCGTGAAGTCGATAAAGGCGTGATTGAAGCGACGCGTTCGATGGGCGCACGTCTGAGCACACTTATTTTTCGGGTTTTACTGCCAGAATCCTCTCCTGCCTTGGTGTCCGGCATCACCGTAACGCTGATTGCACTGGTTAGCTACAGCGCGATGGCGGGGGTGATTGGCGCCGGTGGTTTAGGGAATTTGGCCTATCTGGAAGGATTCCAGCGCAACCACAGCGACGTCACGCTGGTGGCGACAGTGACGATTTTGCTCATTGTTTTCATCATCCAGCTTTGCGGCGATGTGATCACCTCTCTGTTAGATAAACGCTAATAAAATACGGAAACCATTATCATGAAAAAATCACTGACGTTACTTGCCGCAGCAACCTTAAGCGCCCTGAGCTTTGCCTCGTGGGCAGATACGCTGACCGTTGGCGCGTCCAACGTGCCGCATGCAGAGATCCTTGAGCAGGCTAAACCTATACTGGCGAAGCAGGGGATCGATCTGGAGATCAAACCGTTCCAGGATTACATTCTGCCGAACACCGCGCTGGCTGGCCGTGAGATTGACGCTAACTACTTCCAGCATATTCCGTACCTTAACAGCGTGATAAAAGATCATGCTGGCGATAATACCTATGATTTCGTCAGCGCTGGGGCGATCCACATTGAGCCGATTGGTATCTATTCGAAAAAAGTGAAATCGCTTAAAGATCTGCCGGAAGGTGGCAAGGTCATCATGCGCGATGCGGTATCTGAGGAAGGCCGTATTCTGTCGATTTTCGAAAAAGAGGGGGTGATCAAGCTGAAGCCGGGCGTAGATAAAGTGACCGCGCGCATTAGCGACATTGTTGAGAACCCAAAAAAACTGAAGTTCCTGCCTAACGTGGAAGCAGCGCTGTTGCCGCAGATGTATAACAATGATGAAGGCGATGCGGTGGTGATTAACGCTAACTACGCCATCGACGCCGGGCTGGATCCGGTGAAAGATCCGATTGCCGTTGAAAGCGGTGAAAACAACCCGTACGCCAACATCATTACCGTGCATCGTGGCGACGAGAAGAAGAAGGATATCGTCGCATTGGTCGATGTCCTGCACTCCAAAGAAATCCAAGACTGGATCCGTACCAAATATAAAGGCGCGGTGATCCCGGTTAATAACTGATCCGCTTTTTGCCGAGTGGCGAATGAACGGTAACATATTGATGACGTTAACGTTCGGTGTATTAGCCAGTTCAGAAACATACGGTCATACAGGATGGACCGGAACGTTGACGTCAATCGATCCGGTTAACCATATGGCTGGATAGGTGATCAGATATATGGGGTGTTGAAATAAAAACTATAAAGGGACTCTGATGGAGTCCCTTTATTTATTAATGTAACCATTATCACCAGCATGATAAAACATTTATTTTATTACATATAACATTGCCGCAAGCATACAAAAAAAACAGGAGATAATGATGCTAAAATAATAATTTATTACATATATTCTTGTGAGTTTTTTAGGAAGCGAACGTATAAACTCCACATCATTAATATTTCGCTATATTTTGACTTTTTATTATATAGTATAGGATATAATATGAAGCTCATTTTCATATTATATCCTGCCAAAAAAAATGGTGATGACGTGTAAAATAACTCTGTGCTTAATGGTAAGCTCCCAAATTTATTTTTATATAAATCACATATAGTATAAAAATTTCTATTGGTTATAAACATTAGAATGTATATAATTATACCTCCTAAAAATACTATACCTATTAAACTTAAAGTAATTAATGATTTACTAATCATTTTCTCTCTTTATCCTATAGATAAATAATAACTCTTGCTTTTCCCATATTTTATTTTTTCTTATTGTATATTACCTCTCCGGACGTTTCACCTATCTCTTCTCCTGCTTTGCTTACGCCAAATGCTGCCGCTGCCTGTACAACGATCCCGCAAGCAATACCTCCAATACCTCCTTCTGGAGCACTTAATACAGTCAATACTACTGAACATATAGCGGTCGTACCAGATTTGATTGAAGCATTAAACATAGCTGGAACTAGCAAACCCCCTGAAAACTTGCCAATTTCAGTGTAAGCCGTTTTTTCACAATCTCTACCAATTGTACAGGTATCATAAATAGAATTAGCACCATTCAATGCTGACAGGGCAATGCCAACTTTATTGAATGTTTTCATTAGCTTTACCAGTTTTGCTGATTTTTCTATATAAGTTGCGTAACCTTCAATATCGTTAATCCCGGTCTGATTCCATTTATGAACAATAGACGACGAAGACAATCTCAGTGCTTTTTTAATATCATCATACTGTGCAAGATCAATATGCTCTCTAAATATTTTTAAAAATATCCCAGTGACCCGACCTAAAACCCATAATTCATGTTCGCTTATGTACTGACAAATTTCTCTGTTGCTTTGATAGAAATACATTTCAGAAACTTACTCATCGGTTAAAAGAACAATAAAAAACTAATTTTTATGTCAATTATGTGATTCCTGTAGCATAAAGCATAAAGCATAAAGCATAAAGCATAAAGCATAAAGCATAAAGCATAAAGCATAAAGCATAAAGCATAAAGCATAAAGCATAAAGCATAAAGCATAAAAAAGCCTGAATCTTTTTTTGAATAATTCAGGCTTTCAATAATTAATTTAATTAAATTTGTTCTATGAATGCGTTATAATATTTTTCTGATGCTTTTATTAACATGATTAACAATTTATACGCTCAATTCTCGCTGGCAATCCCTGGCGCACTGCGGCTCCCGACACCCAGTCAAGCCAGGTATTGGCAACCTGTCGGGTAGGATCCGCAAAGCCCAAATCATTGAGATTAATTCCTGACTTTATTTGTGCATCAAATGCCATTGGCTTGCCGTCGAGCGTATGCTGAGCTGCGCCCATCTCTTTATGCCCGTAACCGTGTTCAATGGCGATCACGCCCGGCATGACGCCATGCAGCAGGCTTATCTGCGCCTGCGCCTGCCCGCCAGGCGTAGTGATCCGCACCCTATCGCCATGTGCTAAACCATACCGCTCACCATCCTGCGGATTGAGCGCCACCAGATTAACCGGTTTCAGATGATGCAGGCGCGGGATCACCGCCGTGGCGCTGGACATAGTATTGGATTTAAAGGAAATCAGTTTCAGCGGCCACTCTTGTTCCGGGAACAATTCCTCGACCGCACGTCCATCTGACAGGCGCGAAGGATACCAGGCGGGGCAGCCGCTGTAACGCTCGCCGGTAATCGCATGGCGGTGCGCGGCGACGTCCGCATTCCATATTTGCAGCGGTTTTTCCCACGCATTGCCGACACGGTTATCGACCCGACCACTGTTATCCGGCGCAAAACGGCCACCGCGCGAATAGATAAACGCCACGCGGCTTACCTCATCGGTTTTTAACGTTTGAGTCATTACAGGCAAGATTCGTTGCACCCCGGTCAGCGCGATGTCATCTTCCCGTGCCTCTGCCACAGGCACTTTGCCCATAAACGCAATATTGGCGGCGAGTCGCAGGTAGTAATCTTCCGCACGATTCAACGGATAGTGATTGCCCTGCGGATCGGTAATTGCGTTGTCGCCAAATCCGGGTAGTCCGATACGTTTCGCAACGGCGATACAAAAAGCTTCCATCGAGGCCGGTTGACCATCTGCGGTAGTGCTGGTTGCGGCTCTGACGACAGGCCAACGCGCTGTGGTCGCTTTGCTGGCGACACCCGCCCACGGCGCACTGAATCCCCAGCTTTCAAAGTTGTGGGTATCTGGCACGATGTAATCTGCCAGCGCCGTGGTTTCGTTCATAAAAGCGTCAATGGCGATAAACAGCGGCAAACGCGCAGGATCTTTAAGCTTTTCTTCCGCCACGGCGCGCAACCCTGCAATGCCGTAGAACGGATTGGTCATATTAGAGATCCAGGCTTTTAGCGGATAAGGGTAACCTTCCAACGCTGAGACGAGGAGTTCAGTGAGCTGACCGGCAACAAACGGATACCACGGGGCTTTGGCCGGGAAGGGCGACTGTCCGGTAGCCACCTTATTACGGTACTCTTCGGAAGACTCATAAGCCGTTTTACTGCGCGCGATGCTTAACCCTTTGGGTTTAACCTTCCCGGCGAAGCTGTCCATGTTGTAGCGTGGGCCGTCGGTGGCGCCATTAAACTTGCCGCCGCCGACAAACACGCCGCCTTCAAGACTGAGGTTGCCAATCAGCGCATTGAGCATCATCACTGACCAGGCATTATAGAATCCATTGCCTGCCATCATTCCACCATGCGTGATCACCGCCGCTTTACGGCCATGGCGGGTAAACGCGTCGGCCAGTGCGCCAATGTCTGCTTCAGATACGCCGCACTGCTGGCTGTATTGTGCCAGCGACAGTTTCCCTGCGGACTCTTTCAGACATTGAAGGCTGCTTTTTACGGTCACCGTCTGTCCGTCTGCCAGCGTGACGTCGCGGGTGACGAATAGCTGCGCGCGCGCACAACTGCTGGCTGCGACAATTTCGCCAGCTTCGTTAATGACTACCGGCACCTGGGCGGCATCTGCGCTCAGGTGCGCGAGGGTTAAATGCTGTCCGGCAAGGGTTGGAAGCTCATTGGTAATCACCAGATGCGTCGCGTTGGTCCAACTTTTTTCTCCTGCCTGCTGCATGGCCTGCACGCCGGGTATGGCGAGGTAATCGGCGTTATAACGTTGTTTATCGATAATCCAACGGATCATCCCCATCGCCAGCGCGGAGTCACTTCCTGGGCGTACGGGCTGCCAGTGGCCGCGATCGTCAGCCAGTACGGTGGTTAATGGCAGGGCTGGTGCCACCACTACATACCGGAAGTCGTTACGTAAACGGGCACTGGCCAGTTGGCGAGCCTGGCGCTTAAACGGGTTGCCGGATTGCGCCGGAGACGTACCCATAAACAGCGCAAATTCGACGTTGTCCCAGTCGGGCTTCACGTGGGTGTTTTTATCCAGATCGCCCATTAGCGCGCCGGAACCTGCCCGATAAGCCAGACCGCAGTATGCGCCATGGGCACCGAAGTTTTTACTGCCAAAACTGTTCAGTGCGAAGCGGCGTAAAAATGAATCACGACCTTCATCGCTGGTATTGGTTACCAGCAGTTGATTGGATTTTGGGCCAAATCCGGGATGTCCGGCATCAAGCGGTGTGTTGGTGTTATGGATTGCGCGCAAGCCATCAACGTGACCTTCACCAAACAAATCGCCACCTTCCACTACCTCTTTGATCAATTGTTCAAAACTAATGCGTTGCCATTTTCCTTCACCGCGTTTGCCGACGCGTTTCATTGGCTCCAGAATGCGCAGCGGGCTGTATAGTCCTTCAAGTAAGGTGGCGCCACGGGCGCAGGCAGTGGAACGCGCGTCCAGACCCGATTCGCCCGCCAGCTGTTCCATTGCAGTGGCAAAGGGGACGGCGGAGTCAATATGATGCTCCTGAGACAACGGATGATACGGATTGCCCGCAATGCGAAGTACCTTACCTTGTTCACTGTCAACGCGAACCCGCACGCCACACTGCGTCCAGCAGCCGAAGCACTGCGTCATGGAGATAACCTGCTGTGGGTTCTGCTGCCAGCGCGGCTGGGCATTAGCTTCAGGGATGAGGGCGTTACCAAAAATGCGGTCACGGGTAATTTTGCCCGAGGTTCCGTCCAGTAAACCGTCTATCGCGCGCTTTGCCACGTCCCGATAACTCAGGCCAAAAGTCACCATACCACCTACGGCAAGGCCCACTTTAAGCCACTGACGACGGGTTAAATTAGCCATGTTGCATTCTCCTTGCGATCGCGTTCAGGGCTTCACGAACAATAATGATCAGCGCAATCCACAGGCCGAAGGTACCCACAATGGCTAGCCAACCATCTGTACCGCTGGGCAAGGTGTAAGGATTAAACTGCGCGTTAAATTTCGGTACGGTCTGTACCTGAATGAGTAATGTCCAGCGCATCAGCCAGCACAGTGCCATTGCGCTTAACGCGAGTACTATGCGCAGCGGCAGCGATAAGGGGTTACGTAGCACCAGCGTGCAAAGAACAAGCGAAATAAGCCAGAGCACAACCCAGCCGATGGCGTCGTGTTGTGCCGAAGAGGCCACATCCAGCCATTGGCGGATAGCCGAACCGGAAAGCGTATTACCGCTTGCCCACGCCACTACCACTAAAGCCAGTGCTACCAGGGTGACTATCTGTCCCCGCGCTAGTTTGCGCGCTAATGTTCCCTCGCTTTTAGATACTGAGATGAGTAGGGCGAGAAATGTTTGCAAGGCGCTGAGAAACATCGCAACCGGAAAGGCGTAGCTGAACCAGACGGGGCGCGCCTGAACTACCGACACTTCGCGTCCGGTATAAATCAGCAGTCCGATGGCCGAAAGTGCGCTACCCAATGCTAACCATTTTGTGACACTGTAACTTTTAAGTGTGAGCCGTTTAACGTGCTGCGCCAGAAACCACAGACCCAGGAAGCCAGTAAATAGCGGTAAAAACAGCGCGCCCCACGGCATCCACGACCACGGCGTCGGAAAAGCATAAAAATGCCAGACGCGGGCAGTTTGGTGTAAGTCAGCGGTCAGCGCTAGCGGCGCAGTAATTGCGCAGGTCAGGGCGATTAGCAGCGTCATGTTTTCCAGTTCCGGCGTCTCTTGTTTGCGCCAGTGAAGCACACAGGCGAACAGCGCGGCGCAGGCAGCAATGCCGATGAAAAAGAAATATTGTACGGCCCAGGGTAACCAGCTTACGTCCTGGGGATGGGCCAGAACCTCGTCGATAATTAGTGAATGGTTCATTTAAACCTCCTGCCAGAGAGCGGGTTGAGCGCGTCCCATCAACGTGGTGACAAACGCTTCATCCAGGCCCAGATAGAACACGTGGGGTGAAGTCCCGTTTTCCGGTTTCAGGACTTTGATGGCGTCATGGTGTTCATGCAGCATTTGCGAAATTCGGCTGTGCGGATCTTTGATATCGCCGATAATGCGTGCGCCGCCGACGCAGGATTCCACGCAGGCCGGGAGCAGGCCAGCTTCCAGGCGATGAACACAAAAAGTGCATTTATCGGCGGTTTGCGTTTCATGGTTGATGAACCGCGCATCATAAGGACAGGCCTGAACGCAGTAGGCGCACCCCACACACCGCGTGTTGTCGACCACCACAATGCCATCTTCGCGTTGGAAGGTGGCCTGTACTGGGCAAACGGGAACGCAGGGGGGATTATCACAATGATTGCACAGACGCGGCAGCAGAACGTTAGTGACGCTCAGATGGCCTTCAATTTGCACCTGATACTGATTGACGAGGGTACGAAACTCGCCTTGCGGCGTCTGGTTTTCAATAGCGCAACTGACGGTACAGGCCTGGCAGCCAATACAGCGTCGCAGGTCAACCAGCATGGCGTAGCGATGCTGAAGTGAGCCTTCATGGCGTTCAGGCGAAAAGGGAAATTGCGCCTGAGCCAAAGGTACCAGCGATGCGCCAGCGGTCAGGACGCCAAGTTGCTGGAGAAACTGCCGTTTACTGCTGTCCATATTTTCTCCCGTCACGATGCAACAACGAAACATTGGTCACGCCGTTGATTGCGTGTGATGAATAAAGAATCTCGATGATTTACAGTGTAAAAATCGTGACGGGGAGTACTCTATTGTGGTTAACCACATACCCGGCTAGTTGTTGATCTAAAACAACATATAAGACAGGGATAATTGAGTGGGACGCAACGTAGTAAAATGTCTGACGCTGCTGGCGTCGCTGTGGATGCTGAGCGGTGTAGTCAGGGCACAGACATGGAACATTGGTATTTTGGCAATGCGTGGGGACGTCTCCACACGTAATCACTGGCAGCCGCTGGAGACTATGTTAAATCAGCAAATCCCCGGCGAACAGTTTCACATTCAACCGCTGGATCTGCACCAGATGCAGGAGGCGGTGAATCGCGGAACAGTACAATTTGTAGTCACTAATCCGGCGCAGTTTGTTCAGCTAAACAGCCGTTCGGCGCTGCGCTGGCTGGCTTCGCTGCGCTCTACCCGCGGCGGGAAAGCCGCCAGTAACGTAATTGGCAGCGCGATCCTTGTCAGACGCGACAGCGGGATAACCTCTCCACACGATCTGATCGGCAAAACCGTTGGCGCCATTGATGCGCAGGCATTTGGCGGCTATTTATTAGGATATAAAGCACTTAGCGATGCAGGCCTGCGCCCGGAGCGTGATTTGCGCCTGACATTTACTGGATTTCCCGCTGACGCGTTACTCTATTTATTACGCGAAAAAGCCGTGCAGGCGGTGATTGTGCCGGTATGCCTGCTGGAAAAAATGGATGAAGAAGGGCTGGTTCGTAAAACAGATTTTATGACCGTGCTTAACTATCCGACGTCGATTCCCTGTTTAACCAGCACGCCGCTCTATCCTGACTGGTCATTTGCGGCGCTGCCCGCGGTAAGCGACGAGCTGGCCGATCGCGTCACGCGGGCCCTGTTTAATGCGCCGCAGGACGCGACATTTCGCTGGGGAGCGCCCGCCTCGACCCGCGAGGTGGAAGCGTTGCTGCGCGATGTCCGCCAGCATCCGCAGCAGCGGCAGCTGTGGCTTGATGTCAAAAGCTGGTTTATTCAACATCGGCTGGCGATGGGAGCGGCGGCCATAGTGCTGTTGTTGCTCACCCTCAACTACATCTGGGTGATGTTGTTGGTTCGCCGACGCGGCAGGCAACTGGAACGAAACAACGTACTGTTGCGCAAACAGGAGCAGGCGTTGGAAACGGCTCGCCAAATGAGCGTGTTAGGAGAGATGACTTCCGGCTTTGCCCATGAGCTAAACCAGCCGCTGTCGGCTATCCGCCATTATGCGCAAGGTTGTCTGATTCGCCTGCGCGGTCAGGATGAACAACACCCATTGTTACCCGCGCTGGAACACATTGATACTCAGGCGCAGCGGGGCGCTGATACGCTGCGCAATCTTCGTCAGTGGGTCAGTCAGGCACAGGGTAATCCGGTGATGACCGATGACTGGCAAGCCGTCAACGTTCACGATGCAATCCATCACGTCTGGCAATTATTGCGCATGCCTCAGCAATTCCCGGCGATAGCGCTGCAAACGCGAGTTAGCAAGGCGTTAACGCTAACGTTGCCGAGCGTTCTTCTCGAACAGGTGCTGGCCAATCTGGTACTCAATGCCGCCCAGGCCGGGGCTACCACAGTGTGGTTTAGCGCCTTGCGTCAGGATGGCGGTGTGAGTATTCAGCTGCAGGATAATGCCGGAGGCATTGATGAGGCTCAGTTGTACCAGGCTTTTCAGCCGTTTATGACCACGCGTAAAGAGGGCATGGGACTCGGGCTGGTGATTTGCCAGCGGTTGGTACGCTTCGCAAACGGAGACATTGATATCAAAAATCATCCAGCTCCCGATGAAAAAGCAGGTGCAGTAGTGACATTACATTTTAAGCAAAACCAGGAGGAGGGCCGTCGTGGCAATCATTCATCTGCTGGATGACGACATCGCTGTAACCCAGGCCTGTGCGTTTTTACTGGAAAGTCTGGGATATGAGGTGAGTTGCTGGGAGCAAGGCGAAACATTCCTTGCCAGGGCAAATCTGCACCAGGTGGGCGTACTTCTGCTGGATATGCGGATGCCGGTACTCGATGGACACGCGGTGCATGAAGCAATGCGTCAGCGAAAGAGCACGCTGGCGGTCGTCTTTCTCACCGGGCATGGCGATGTGCCGATGGCGGTTGAACAAATGAAACGCGGTGCTGTCGATTTTTTGCAAAAGCCGGTGTCCGCCGCGCCGCTGCAGGCGGCATTAGAGCATGCATTGCAGGTTTCTCAGGCCGCCTTCTCGCGACAAAAGATCGTGGTCTGCTATCAGCAGCTTACGCCAAAGGAGCGAGAGTTGGCACAACTGGTAGCAAAAGGGTTAATGAATCGGGAAATTGCTGACGCCATGAATATTGCCGTGCGTACGGTTGAGGTTCATCGGGCGCGGGTGATGGAAAAAATGCAGGCGGGGAGCCTGGCTGAGCTGGTTAACCGTCTTCAACAGGTTCTGTAGATTGATGACATTTGATTGATTTTCATTGAATTTTGTCTAAACCGCCATACTGATATATGCTGTGGGTTTGAGTTAATGACGAGCAGGCAAAAATGGGAAATCAGACCAAAGACGACGAGTTGTACCGTGAAATGTGCAGAGTAGTCGGTAAAGTAGTGCTGGAAATGCGCGATCTGGGACAGGAGCCTAAGCATATCGTCATTGCGGGAGTACTGAGAACGACCCTCGCCAATCAGCGTGTGAAGCGCAGCGAGTTAGAAAAAGAGGCAATCGAGACTGTAATTAAAGCGTTGGCCGGTTAATTCATAAAAAGAGGAAGGGAGATTCTTCGCCGTCCTCTTATTCTCGTTACGTTAATCTACCAATATATATAATTTAGTACTGCAATCAGAAGAAGGTTTTTCGCTGTATATTAAATTGTATATCGTTTGATATATAAAATATATATGAGAGTGGGGTCACAAATATTTGTAAATCATATGAAATTCTATTTCAATTTATCTTAATGATAATAAATATCACTCCGCATTAATTATTTTCCTTCCGTTTTTTAATTGATGACGATCAAAACTATAAGCCCTAAATAACCACATTATTCCTGTGCCTAACCCCAAAGGATTAGATTCATTCAGTTTAACCACCGTCATTTACACGATCAGGTTAGGGCAAAAATTTACGTGTTGTTGGCAACATTAATCGCTCGAAATGGCTTGAGCTGCACTGGTTTAATTTAGCCTGGAGGTGTTGCTACCACAGCGTTTGCGAAGAGGATGCGAAATAAATGAACCAGGTTGATCGTCCATTTTTAGATTGTGGTTTAACGCGGCTTGAATTTCTGCGGATATCAGGCAAAGGCCTTGCGGGATTAACCATCGCCCCTGCGTTGTTATCACTTTTTGGCTGTAAGCAGGAAGATGTCGACAGCGGTACTGTGGGTCTTATCAATACGCCGAAAGGGGTGCTGGTGACCCAACGAGCACGCTGTACGGGCTGCCACCGCTGTGAAATTTCCTGCACTAATTATAACGATGGTGCCGTGGGCACTTTCTTTTCCCGTATAAAAATCCATCGCAATTTCTTCTTTGGCGATGATGGTGTTGGCTCCGGTGGCGGACTGTATGGCGATTTAAACTATACCGCTGATACCTGTCGTCAGTGCAAAGATCCGCAATGTATGAAGGTCTGCCCCATTGGCGCTATTACCTGGAAACAGGAAGACGGTTGTATTGCCGTGGATCACAAACGTTGTATTGGCTGCAGCGCGTGTACTACTGCCTGTCCGTGGATGATGGCGACCGTGAATACCGAAACCAAAAAATCCTCAAAATGTGTGTTATGCGGGGAATGCGCAAATGCGTGTCCAACTGGGGCATTAAAAATTATCGAGTGGAAAGATATTACTGTTTGATAGATAGCAGGCATGCCTGATACGCGTCATTAATTGCCGAAAATATCGCGGTGTTGCAGAAAAAAAATGCCTGACGGATGGCGAGTATATCTATTAAACCTTCTTGCAAAGGAAAACATGATGGCTAATGGTTGGACAGGTAATATTTTACGGGTCAATCTCTCTACGGGTAATATCACCCTTGAGGATTCCAGTAAATTTAAAAAATTTGTCGGCGGGATGGGCTTTGGTTATAAAATTATGTACGACGAAGTTCCGCCCGGCACCATGCCTTTTGATGAAGGGAATAAGCTGGTTTTTGCCACCGGGCCGTTAACGGGTTCTGGTGCTCCGTGTAGCTCCCGCGTCAATATCACCTCCTTATCGACCTTTACCAAAGGTAATTTAGTCGTGGATGCCCATATGGGGGGATTCTTTGCCGCGCAAATGAAATTCGCCGGTTACGACGCCATTATTATTGAAGGCAAATCCGCGACCCCCGTCTGGCTCAACATTAAAGACGATAAGGTTAGCATCGAAAAAGCCGATTTCCTGTGGGGTAAGGGGACGCGCGCCACAACTGAAGAAATTTGCCGCATTACCAGTCCTGAAACCTGCGTTGCCGCGATAGGCCAGGCGGGGGAAAATCTTGTGCCGCTCTCCTGCATGATCAACAGTCGTAACCACAGCGGCGGTGCTGGTACCGGCGCAGTAATGGGCTCGAAAAACCTGAAGGCTATTGCGGTAGAAGGCACTAAAGGCGTCAATATTGCCGACCGCAAAGAGATGAAACGGCTCAATGACTACATGATGACCGAGCTCATCGGTGCCAACAACAACCACGTTGTGCCAAGCACCCCGCAGGCCTGGGCGGAATACTCTTCGCCAAATTCCCGCTGGACGGCGCGTAAGGGACTCTTCTGGGGCGCAGCAGAAGGGGGACCAATCGAAACCGGGGAAATCCCGCCTGGCAACCAGAATACCGTGGGTTTTCGAACCTATAAATCCGTTTTCGATCTGGGACCAGCCGCTGAGAAGTACACGGTCAAAATGAGCGGCTGCCATTCTTGCCCAATTCGCTGTATGTCGCAGCTCAATGTCCCGCGGGTGAAAGATTTTGGTGTACCGAGTACCGGTGGTAATACTTGCGTAGCGAACTTTGTCCACACCACCATTTTCCCCAATGGCCCGAAAGATTTCGACGATAAAGACGATGGGCGCGTGGTGGGGAACCTGATTGGCCTGAACCTGTTTGACGATTACGGCATCTGGTGTAACTACGGGCAGTTACATCGTGACTTTACTTACTGTTATTCGAAAGGCGTATTTAAGCGCGTGCTGCCAGCAGAGGAGTATGCGGAGATCAGGTGGGATCAGCTGGAAGAAGGCGATCCTAATTTTATTAAAGACTTTTACTATCGACTGGCGCACCGCGTAGGCGAACTTAGCCACCTTGCGGACGGCTCGTATGCCATTGCTGAGCGCTGGGATCTGGGCGAAGAGTACTGGGGCTACGCCAAAAATAAACTGTGGTCACCGTTCGGTTTTCCTGTTCACCATGCGAACGAGGCTTCAGCGCAGGTGGGGGCGATCACCAACTGTATGTTTAACCGTGACTGCATGGCGCACACCCATATCAACTTCATCGGTTCCGGTTTGCCGTTGAAATTGCAGCGCGAAGTGGCGGGCGAGCTGTTTGGTTCACAGGATGCCTACGATGAAACCAAAAACTACACCCCGATCAATGCTGCCAAGATCAAATATGCCAAATGGACGCTGCTGAAAGTCTGCCTGCATAACGCGGTGACGTTGTGCAACTGGGTCTGGCCGATGACGGTTTCCCCGCTCAAGAGCCGCAACTATCGCGGGGATTTGGATCTGGAAGCAAAATTCTTCCAGGCGGTCACCGGCGATGAAACCACGCAAGCGAGTCTGGATCTGGCTGCTGAACGCATCTTTACTTTGCATCGTGCTTATACCGTCAAACTGATGCAAACCAAAGATATGCGCAATGAGCACGATCTCATCTGCTCCTGGGTGTTCGATAAAGATCCGAAGATCCCCGTCTTCACTGAAGGGACCGACAAGATGGATCGGGAAGATATGCGTCAGTCATTGACGATGTTCTATCAGGAAATGGGCTGGGATCCAGAGCTGGGTTGCCCAACGCGTGAAACCCTGAACCGACTCGGACTTGAAGATGTAGCCGCTGATTTGGCGGCGCAAGATCTGTTGCCGGCGTAAGGAACGCGAGATGACAAACGTGAGCGATGTTCTGACACCCGATGAGGCGCTTCCTGACGAGGTAGATGGCCACAAGAGACAATGGTTGCAGGCTTTTCACCCGCCGGTAGAACAGGTGAGTGTGCCGCAGGTTCAGGACCCCGCCAACCCGCAGGCGATTGTGGCAGATTTTATCCGTCAGCATTCAGTTTCGGGGCAACTGGTGGCGCGTAGTCTGTTTTTGCTACCACCTTACTCGGTCCCTGAAACCGATCTCTCCGCGCTACTGGATGCGCTGTGTCTGGATGCGAATAGCACGGATATCACCTGTGTGCAGGGCACCGAAGATGCGTATTTCTATTCGACGCAAACCATGACGGCAAACTACGCCAACATGTGTGTGCAGGTAGTGGAAAACGACATCTGCCTCGCGATTGCCGAGGCGGTACGTTTTGATTGTCGAACGTACCCTCGCCCCTATAAGGTCGCCATGTTGATGCAACCGCCGTATAGCTTTGAATCTCAGCAGGTTACAGCGGCGCTAACGGCCATGGAAATGCATCCTGATTACGCAGATATACGGACTGTGGAATCGTCAAATGCGGAGCCTTATCTGTTTAGCGAACGTTTTATGAGTTATGGCAAAGCGTACGGCCTGTGCGAATGGCTTGAGGTTGA
This sequence comes from Citrobacter sp. Cu096, assembly GCF_030332285.1. Classification (NCBI taxonomy): domain Bacteria; kingdom Pseudomonadati; phylum Pseudomonadota; class Gammaproteobacteria; order Enterobacterales; family Enterobacteriaceae; genus Citrobacter; species Citrobacter sp. Cu096. The sequence continues at coordinate 1,402,353 of NZ_JAOWID010000030.1, read as the reverse complement.
GCAGTATCAGAACCCCTGAATTTTTCAGGTTGATGTCATGGAACGTGTGGACGACCACTGTCACAGTATTAGAGGATAACCCGATGTCCTTCACCCGACGAAAATTTGTCATTGGCATGGGGACGGTAATTTTTTTCACCGGCCCGGGTCAAAATTTGTTAGCGAGTACGAAGAGCCCTAAAGCCGTGCGTTACGTCATGATTCACGACGAATCACTGTGTAACGGATGTAATCTCTGCGCCCGAGCATGCAGGAAAACCAACCATGTACCAGCCCAGGGCAGTCGATTGTCGATAGCGCATATTCCGGTCTCGGATAACGACAACGAAACGCTGTATCACTATTTCCGTCAGTCCTGCCAGCATTGTGATGATGCGCCCTGTATTGAGGTGTGTCCAACCGGTGCTTCCTGGCGAGATGAGAACGGCATTGTGCGGGTTGACGCGTCTTCCTGTATCGGCTGCAGCTACTGTATTGGCGCGTGTCCTTATCAGGTGCGCTATCTAAACCCGCAGACCAAAGTAGCGGATAAATGCGACTTTTGCGCTGAATCTCGTCTGGCGAAAGGTTTCCCGCCGATCTGTGTTAATGCTTGCCCGGAACATGCGCTGATTTTTGGTCGTGAAGATAGCCCGGAAATTCAGACCTGGTTGCGAGAGAACAAATATTACGAATATCAACTTGCAGGCGCCGGAAAACCCCATCTGTATCGTCGGTTCGGTCAACATTTGATTAAAAAGGATAATGTATGAACGCGTCGCAGAATGCCGAACAGTTTCATGCCCAGCTTGCGCAGTATGTTCCCCTGTTTTCACCGGACTACTGGCCCGTGTGGTTGGTCATTGCCGGATTGATGCTGGTGGGGATGTGGATGGTGCTGGCGCTACACGCCATGCTGCGCTTTCGGGCTGCGCATAAAGCACCGGCAGGGCACGGTGAGACGGTCTATTTATACTCAAAGGCCGTTCGTTTGTGGCACTGGTCGAATGCGCTATTATTCCTGCTACTTCTGGTCAGTGGCCTGATCAATCACTTCTCTGCTGCCAGCGCGTCGGTGATGAAAAGCCTGCTTACCGTACATGAGGTTTGCGGCTTTTTGCTGCTCGCTTGTTGGATGGGTTTTGTTCTGATCAACATGATTGGCGGCAACGGGCATCACTATATTATTCAACGTCAGGGCTGGATCGCTCGCGCGCAGAGACAAGCACGTTTTTATCTGTTTGGCATTATGCAGGGTGAGCCACATCCATTCCCGGCATCAAAGCGTTCTAAATTCAATCCGCTACAGCAAGCGGCCTATGTTGGCGTGATGTATGGTTTGCTGCCACTGCTGCTTATCTCTGGGTTGCTGTCGCTCTATCCTACGGTCGTCGGCGATGTGTTCCCTGGCGTGCGTTACTGGTTACTTCAGGCGCACTTTGCGCTGGCAATTGTCAGTCTTTTTTTCATTTTTGGGCATCTTTATCTTTGCACAACAGGTCGTACGCCGGGCGAAACCTTCAAGTGTATGGTGGATGGCTATCACCGGCATTAAGCGATGATGATTACGCGAAGTGATTTACGGGCCTGGCGCGTTGGGCCCGTAATGTATCGCTGGTTTCTACGTGCATTTCCGTTAGGTGGAAGTTACGCCGATGTTCATCGTGCGCTCCAGCGGGAAGGGTATACAGACTGGGCAAATAGCCTGGTGGAATACGGCTGGTCAAAATGGCGGGAAGAGGCGAGTTTTGTCCAGCAGGATATTTATGCTATGGGGAATATTGCCCGTGCGCAAACGGCGGGGGAAATCAATCGTCCGCTGGCGAGTGCGGAAGATAACGCCCGATGTAGTAGCGCAGACGATAACGTTAAAATCGCCAGCGCCGGGTATGCCGTACAAATCGCCAGCGCAGGTTACAGCGCACGTATTGGCAGCGTCGGCTATAACGCGCATATTGGCAGCTCAGGCGATCGCGGGCGAATTGCGGTAGCGGGTAATTCGGCGCGGATCAGTAGCGTGGGCGACGCAACGCGTATCGCCTGTACCGGCATGCGAGTACGCATCAGCTCGCTCGGCGACCGGAACCGGATTGCCTGCAGCGGTGATTTAACCCAGTTGGCCTGCTTCGGCGCAGAATCTAACATTGCCAACTGTGCGGACAACATCCACATTATTGCCAGCGGAGAAAACGCCGTTGTTGCCAGTACCGGCACCGTCGACTCGATCATTCTCGGCCCCGGCGGCTGCGCGGCGCTGGCCTATCACGATGGCGAGAGAATGCGCTTTGCGCTTGCTGTTGAGGGGGAAAACAACATTCGGGCGGGGGTGAAATATCGGCTCAACGAAGAACATCAATTTATTGAATGTTGAATCTCTTACCGGGAAGGAATCTGCAGGAAGTAAAAACCGGCATTGCGCCGGTGTGGAAATCAGATTTTGCAGGCATCGCCGCAGTCGTTATCAGCAACAATTTCTTGTGCTTTTTGGTCTGCATCTTCCAGACGTTCGGCGTTGCGGGCCTGCGCTTCTTCCAGCCCATCAAAGACCAGATTATCGAGATCAATTTCCATCATTCACCTGCTCAGGTTCATCGTTTAACATCTCGTTATTATATTGCAAAAATGTTGTTTAACAGCAGCGATTTTTGCTACTTAACCTCCGACTTAAACCAGGTGCGCGTATTTATCCGGCACTGTTTTCCACAAATGGCGGTTGGCCGCACTAAGAATAATATCGCGCATGCATTCCCGCGCCGTAACGGCCTGGCGTAATCGTATTGCTTCCAGAAGGAGTCGGTGTTGCTCAACGGCATGCTCGGTCTCCTTAACCGATGACTCCTGCGTCTGTTTAAACGACAGCATCATGGCGGCTGAAAGGGCGTTGCCAATGGACATTAAAAAGGGGTTATGGCAGGACTTGAGTAATGCCGTGTGAAAGGCTAAATCACCTTCCTCGAAGAGGGCAACCTGATCCTGCCTTTGCCCGCGCGACATAAGCGTCCAGGCATCTTCAATGGCAGCTAAATCGCGAGCTGTAGCGTTAGCGGCGGCCAGCGCAGCGGCGTTAGGTTCAAACATCAGACGCGTTACCATCAGTTGCTCTGCAACATCGGGCGAAATACCAACTTCTTCCATCCAGCTCAGTACATCCGTATCCAGAAAACTCCAGAGTTCACGCGGGTTAACCGTGCTGCGTCGTTTCGCCTGAATTGATAGTAAACCTTTCGCCGACAGGACATGCAACGCATTACGCACAGAGGTACGCGACGCGCAATATTGCACGGCAAGTTCATTTTCGCCGGGGAGCATCTCTCCATCGTCCAAGGTTCCGCGAATGATTTTCATCGCCAGATCGCGGGTGATCGTTTCAGAGATGTTTGTTAGCGAGGTAGTCATATTCGGCCTTGAAGAAATGAGAATGAGGCATTGTACTCGAAAAACAGAATGTTAGGTATACAAGATAGTTCTTCTTGTGAGATCAGCTTACGACATGAAATGTTTTATTTCACTTCACGATCGCGATCACAGATCGGTAACATTAACTCAATTACATTCTTGTCATACAAGATATGTTTATTGAGGTTACAAGATGAGTGGGGAATGGATCGCGATCGACTGGGGAACCTCGAATTTTCGCGCGTGGTTGATGGCAGGAAACGATGTGCTGGATAAGCGCAGCGCCAGCTGCGGACTTCTTCACGTCGAGCCGGGGCGGTTCGATTCGACGTTAAAAATGCTACTGGGCGAGTGGGTGGAATCAGGTTCACCGATGATTGCAATGGCAGGAATGGTAGGTTCGCAGCAGGGTTGGTATGAGGTTGATTACTGTCCATTACCCGCGAGCACCGATAGCCTGCTTACGCACAGCAAAAAATTCACCACCTCCTGGGGCAGCGAAGCATGGATTGTACCAGGCATACGTAAAGCACCTAACGGTGACATACCGGATGTGATGCGTGGTGAAGAAGTACAACTATTCGGGCTGTCCTTATTGGAAGGTATCGTCGACTTCCGGGCGATTCTGCCGGGTACACATAGCAAACACGCTCGAATGAAGAAGCGAGAAATCGTTGATTTTTCGACTTATATGACAGGCGAACTATTCCACGTGCTAATTACCCACTCCTTGCTGGGACGTGCGCTTCCAGATGCGGTGGTTGATGACAGTGCATTCTTGCGCGGTGTTGCGGCATCCCGGCGCAACGCTGCATTAAGCCAACTTCTGTTTTCTGCCCGGACGCTACGGCTTTCGGGGGAAATACCGCCTGAATCTGTGAGTGATTATCTCTCCGGTCTATTGATTGGAATGGAGTTTTGCACTGACAACACCGGACTCGTTTGGCTGGTGGGCAGTACGGCGTTAACACGACGTTATCAATTGGCTGCCAATGCGTTTGGTATTCAGACACGCTGCATCGATGGTGATCGCTGTTTTATTGCCGGTATGCAGTCTCTTCAACAACAACTAGCAGAGAAACAAAATGGACAGCTTTAACTTTGCCAGCTTATGGCAAAAAACGCCGCTTCCTATGATCGCGATTTTACGCGGTCTGACACCAGAGGACGCGCCGGAAATTGGCGACGTATTACTCGAGGCCGGCTTCACCTGGCTCGAAGTCCCGCTGAATTCACCGCGAGCGCTCGATTCTATCACGCTACTCCGTGAACGGGTGGGTGAGCGTGCTATCGTCGGAGCGGGTACGGTATTGACGACAGAACAGGTCGATAGTGTTGTCGATGCGGGCGGTCAGGTCATCATCTCACCCAATATGAACACCGCAGTGATCAGCCGTAGCAGAGATCATGGCGTCATCAGTTTGCCCGGCGTTACCACACCAAGCGAAGCGTTTATGGCGCTGGATGCTGGTGCCAGCGGATTGAAGTTTTATCCGGCGGAAATGATCTCACCGGAGATACTCCGTGCCATGTGCGTGGTTTTACCCCCTCACGTCGTGTGTATGCCGGTTGGCGGTATTTCCGCTAAAGCGCAACAGTTACAAAACTGGTGTAAGGCGGGAGCAAAAGGTTTTGGTTGCGGCGGCGGTTTGTATCGTGCGGGCGCAGATTATGAACAGGTTCGATCCAACGCGCAGGCCTATGCCCAGGCATGGCAACAGGTTAATACCTGAGCATCGCGACAATAACAACTCAAGAGGCTGAAAGATGAATACGCGTACCCTTGATACTGAAAATAAAAATGCGGTTTATCGTAAAGTGACCCGACGGCTGATCCCGTTTTTAATCCTGTGTTATTTCTTCGCCTATCTCGATCGGGTGAACGTGGGTTTTGCCAAACTCCATATGCAGGATGCGTTGAATCTCAGCGATACGGTTTATGGGATCGGTGCTGGTATCTTCTTTATCGGTTACTTTCTTTTTGAAGTGCCGAGTAACCTGCTAATGCAGCGTTTTGGTCCCCGTTTCTGGATTGCACGCATCATGGCAAGCTGGGCAGTTTTATCAGCATTGACGATGTTTGTTACCACACCAACCCAGTTTTACATTGTACGTTTTTTACTTGGTATCGCAGAGGCCGGTTTCTTTCCGGGGATTGTTTATTATTTAACGCTGTGGTTCCCTTCCTGGCGTTCAGCGCGCACGCTGGGGCTGTTTATTCTAGTGACGCCGCTGTCGACCATTATCGGCAGCCCGTTGTCAGGGCTAATCCTGAAAATGTTCGAAGGTGTTGGTCAACTGCACAACTGGCAATGGTTGTTCCTGGTGGAAGCAATCCCGTCATTCCTACTGGCCTTCGTCGTGCTGCGTTATCTCGATAATGACGTGAAATCGGCCAAATGGTTATCGGATGATGAGAAAGCGCTGATTGAGCAAGATCTGCATAAAGATCAGCTTGATAAAGTTGCAGCCAACGCCGGAATGCCGCAGCACAGCCTGTCTGCGATGTTCCGTAACCGCTTCGTCTGGTTGCTGGCGCTGATTTTCTTCAGTTTTAACATTGGCTATTACGGTATTAACTTCTGGCTGCCATCGATTATTAAAAGCTCCGGCGTACAGGACGATTTTGCTATCGGCCTACTGGCGGCGGTACCCTATATTTTCGGTGCGGCCTGCATGTTGTGGAACAGCCGTCACTCTGATCTGAAGCAGGAGCGTCGCTGGCACATAGCTATTCCGGCGATTATCGGTGCGATTGGTCTGACATTTAGCGCCCTGAATGAAGGCTCCACGTTCTGGATGATGGCATGGATTTGTGTCGCCATGTCCGGCACGTTATCCCTAATCCCAACCTATATCAGCCTTCCGGGGACGTTACTTTCTGGTACGGCAGCGGCTGCTGGTATCGCATTAGTCAATTCGATTGGTAATCTAGCCGGATTCTTTGGTCCAACCGTTCTCGGCTGGCTGAAAGACACCACCGGCAGCACCAGTAGCGGACTGTATATTCTGGCGGGCTTCCTTGTACTCTGCGCGCCGCTGATTTTCCTCATTCCCGGACGCTTGGTTAATCCCCGCGACCGCAAAAAAACACCAGCAGAAAACAGTGTATTAACGAAAAGAGGTCATATATGAGCAGTTGTGGCAGCGGATGCGCAGGTTGTGGTGGCGAGCACTTCAACCCGATCCTCAGCGGTGATGATGGCGCTTTAAAACGCGCCTTGTATAAATCAATGGGCCATACAGACGAACAGTTGCATCGCCCGGTGATTGCCGTCGTCAACAGCTATACCAATGCGACAGCGGGACATGCCAATCTGAATGAACTGACTGCGCATGTGCTGAAAGGCATCGATGAGGCTGGTGGCGTGGGGATGGTGTTTGGCACTATCGCTCCATGCGATGGGATTGCTGAAGGGCATCTGGGTATGCGCTATATTCTGGCGGCCCGCGAAATTATCGCCAGTTCGATCGAAGTGATGATGCGCGCTCACCGCTTCGACGGCATGGTGCTGTTGGGGTCGTGCGATAAAATCGTGCCCGCTATGCTGATGGCGGCAGCACGTCTCGATATCCCGGCTATTTTAGTAAATGGCGGGCCAATGTATCCCGCAGAATACAAAGGTAAACACTGGGACGGCAATATCGTCACCGAGGCTATTGGCTGGAAACGTCGTGGCGAAATTGATGACGCTGAATTCCGCCATATTGAAGATATTGCTGAGCCGGGCCACGGTTCCTGCACGATGTACGGTACAGCCAACACGATGTGTTGTATTGCGGAAGTATTAGGCATGAGCCTGCCAGGGAGCAGTATGCTGCCTGCGATTTCACATGAACGACGAGATTGTGCTTATGCGACTGGGGGAACGGCTGTTGATCTGGTTAAGCGTGGCGTGAACGCCCGACAAATTATTACGCGCGAATCGATCCGCAATGCGATGACTTATCTGCTGGCAACGGGAGGTTCCACTAACGCTATTTTGCATCTACAGGCTATTTATTATGAAGCCGAGTTGGGACATCTGCCCTTGGCTGAATTTGATGCTCTCAGTCACCAGGTACCGCTGGTCGCCTCGCTCTATCCGGCGTCGGAGTATGACATGATCGATTTCTGGGAAGCGGGCGGTGTCGCGGCAGTGGAAAAAGAGATCGCCAATTTACTGGATCTCAGTTGCCTGACGGTCAACGGGCAAACAAAAGGTGAATGGCTACGGGGTGTTCCCAATTCCCGCCGCCCGGAAGTTATCCATACACTGGCTATCCCGGTACGCAATGAGTCGGGGGTTGCTGTGTTACATGGCAATCTGTCACCAATGGGGTGTGTCGTGAAGCCAGCTGCAGTGCCGGACCATTTGATGGTCTTTACCGGACCTGCTGTGGTATTTAACAGCGAAGATGAGGCCGTGGAATCGATTCTCTCCGGTGATATTCAGCCGGGAAGCGTACTGGTGCTGCGCTACGAAGGACCAAAAGGCGGACCGGGTATGCCAGAGATGTATAAGCCAATGAAATTCCTCGAAGGAATGAAGCTGTCAGACTCCTGTGCGCTGATTACTGATGGACGTTTTTCCGGCTCGAATCGTGGGCTGTTTGTTGGGCATATTTCGCCAGAAGCCAGCGATGGTGGTGTTCTGGCGCTGGTCGAAAGCGGGGATTCGATCAGCATTAATATTCCTCAGCGGACATTAATGTTGAATGTGGAAGAGAGGGTCTTGACCGAACGTCAGCAACACTGCCAACTGGTCCATAAAGACGTTCCACGTGGGTTCTTACGTTTGTATCGTCGCTGGGCGCTACCGGCTGCGCAGGGGGCTGTATTGGCGGATAGGGGTGATTTGTAATGATTACGGTTGCGCGCATCCGAGGGGTTAATCCCATTGTTGCTCTGCCGTTTACACCGCAGGGTGACGTGGATTTTACGAGCTTTCGTCGTTTGTTGGCGCATCTTTCTGGCATCGGTGTTAATGGGCTCACACTGTTTGGCATTGCCAGTGAATTTCCGAAACTTGACGATAATGAACGTCAGCAACTGGCGGAAGTCTTTGTTGCTGAGTTAGCGGATAAAGGCATATTTCGCGCACTGTCGATCACCGACCATAGCACAGAAGTGGCCGTTCGCCGTGCGCGGCGCTACCAGAGTATGGGCGCTGACGCGCTAATGTTGTTGCCGCCTTTTTTCCTACAGCCATCGCTTGCCGCAGTGCAGGCGCATATTGCCGCGGTACTGGAAGCGGTCACTATTCCGGTGATGGTGCAGTACGCGCCAGGAGAAACGGGGTTCCCGGTTACACCTGCGCAATTGGCTGAGGTGGCAAAACGTTACCCACATGCGGTGTTCAAGATTGAATGTAATCCGCCGGTGAACTATACGTGTGAATTTCTGCAGCAGGCGCCAGACGCGCATGTGCTAAACGGTTATGCCGGTTTGTATATGCTGCAAATGCTGGAGTCGGGAGGAAAAGGGGTGATGCCTGGCTGCTCGTTTAGCGAAATTTATGTGCAAATCTATCGTCACTGGTTGGTGGGTGAACATCAGCAAGCGACGCAGTTACATGAGACGCTGTTACCGTATATACAACGCTGGATGCAGCACTGCGAATATATCATTCAGGTAGAAAAAACAATCTTACAGCGCAGGGGGATCATTACGGCTGATTACTGTCGCAAACCTGGCTGGTCATTGACGCAGGAGGATATCACTACTATCGATCGTTTTATTTCACAATTTAGTTTGTCGGTCTGCACTGGCTAACAATTCAACAGCCGCGCATCTGAACAGCCACGCCGAACAGATGCGCGATTCCTCAGTAACGTATGGCTCCTTTCTCTTTTGTCAGCATGAATACATCACTTTTTTGTTAATTTGTTGTTAATTTTAATGGTTTATTCCAGTTTTTTCGGGAATGTGATGTGCGATCATTTTTAACAATTACGTGACAAAATCACTATACATATAACTTAATATCTTTTATACATTAATTGTTCAACCCTGCGACTATTCCACAAAAGAGAAAGCTATATGGAACAGACACCTGATAAGAAAAACGATAATTTTCAGAAAGATGGCAAAGAACAATTCAATCGCTCGATAGGTCTTATTTCAAACTTTGCGTTGGGTTTTACCTATCTGTCGCCGCTTACCGCTGTCTATTCGCTGTTTGCGCTGGCCGTAACGCTGGCGGGGCCGCCGGCAGTATGGTGGATTTTAATCGTTGCATGTGGACAACTTTTAGTGGCATTGGTGTTTGGTGAGGTCGCTTCCCAGTATCCCATAACCGGCGGGCTTTATCCTTGGGCCAGGAGGTTATGGGGCAAGAAATATGCGTGGATCGCCGCCTGGATTTACCTGTGGGCGCTGGTGGTCACCATTACGTCAATCGCGGAATATACATCAACGTTTGTAGAGTCGCTCTTTCACTATGGTCAGACGCCAGCCACGATGCTGCTGACGTCCGTTTTACTGCTGCTTTTGATGATGGCTGTTAATATGTCCGGGACTAAAAATCTGGCCCGGGTCGCAAAAATTGGCTTCTGGTGTGAAATTGTCAGCGTGATTGCGCTGGGGATTTATCTGTTGATTTTCCACCGTTCGCAGCCGTTCTCGGTCATCTTCGATTCGATGGGGGTGCTGGCTCATGATGGCAGCTATTCAACTGCATTTATGTCTGCCGCGCTGATGGGGCTGTTCATGTTCTTTGGCTTTGAGGCCTGTGGTAATGTTGCGGAAGAGGTACAAAATCCAAGTAAAAAGATCCCTGTTGCGATGATTCTAAGCATCGTATTTGGCGCGATTTCCGCGATTATTTCCGTTATGGGTTACCTGCTGGCTTCGCCAAATCTGATAAGTATCGTCAATGGCAAAACGTCCGACCCGATACCGGCCATCCTGAATGAAGCACTTGGTGAAACCGGTGCAACTATCTTTATCATTGTTGCGATTGTGGCGATGCTGTCGTGCATTCTGTCTCTGCAGGCTGCGTTAAGCCGTCTTATCTTTTCCTTCTCCCGCGACAAAATGCTGCCGGGCAGTGAATGGATGTCAAAAATATCTAAAAATGGTGTTCCGGATAATGCCATGGTCGTTAGCTGTCTGCTGCCCGTCATCATCTGTGTTTGGGTTTATTTCCAGCCAGACAACCTGTCGCGTATTACCGCATTTGCCGTTATCGGGATTTACATCTCGTTCCAGATGGTAGTGCTTGCCGCGCTACGCCAGCGTCTCAAAGGCTGGAAACCGGCTGGAGAGTGGACTATTGGCGGTTGGGGCGTGATTGTGAATGTGCTGGCGCTGGCCTATGGATTGTGCGGGATTTGGTTGCTGGCACAACCGGCAGACAGCAGCGACTTCATCGATCGTTGGACGGTACTGTTCGGCCTGGCGATTGTTGTTGGCTCTGGTCTAATCTATATGTTCCTGACACGACCGTTCGGACGATCTGCGGCACCGGAAAACGACGCCATTGCTTACGCTAACAAACTCAATGTGGGGCAGGATAACTAAAACTAAGGGCCCTCGGGCCCTTAGTTTTGATAGTGATAAAGGATAAAGTAGTCGCTCTGGTAAACCACGGTGCTGTGCGTGGGGGACAGCAATTCCCCCACGCGAAAACGCGGCCAACTGGAGAAGATAATCCGGTTTTCCAGATTGGTCAGAATGACATAGTCAGGGTGGGGACAGGAAAGCAGTTCGGCTTCAATCTGACTGACCAGCAGATCGACGGCGGCGACGCCAAGAAACTGCTCGTTGTAATAGACCGGCACAGCCGAGGTCAGGGTGTAAGAGATATTGCAGATATAGTCGACGTAGGGGCCGTGGATATACGCTTTTCCCTCCGGAGGTGAGTGCTTAAACCACTCGAAGGTTCTGAAATCCAGTCGTTGCTGCGTGGCCTGATCTAAATCGAGATGGGCCTGGCTCAAGCCATTATCTTTCTTATACCACCATTCCAGCAGCCAATACTCTTTTGCGGTTGCGGTGCTCTCAATATGGCTGGCGAACCCGGCCCCTGAGCAGTAATGGTTGTCACTGAGGGTGCGTTTGATGTGCTGCTGAACGGTCGATCTCACCGACGGATCGAGAACTACTTCTGCGGAGGCCTTTTGCACCCCAGAAATAGCCTCATGGATGCTCCTCGCCAGCGCAACGGTAGACTCTACGGTAGAGGCGGTAATATCATCAATCTTACGAATTAATGCGCTTAAAGATGTCGAAGAGCTCATTGTCTGTTCTGCCTTCACTGATTGTCAGTTCGCGTTATATTTCAACTTTTTTTCAATAAGGTAATAGGTAAACGTGTCGATGATCCTCGTGGCAAGCTGCACCGATTCCGCCTCGTTGTGAGCCGCTAACGCATCCGCCAGCGCTGAATAAAGCGCGATAATCTCCGCATGAACGCTGTCTATGCGATAGAGTATCGCCACTAACGATGCCCATTCTGCCTGCACCTGTAGTTCCTGGTTGGCCAGCCGCGCGGAATGCGAACTGGCGGCTATCGCCAGCAGGCAACGCATATCTGCCTGGGTCATTAGTTCAGGTGAATTTGCCTTTCTGAGCACCTCAACAAACTCGCGAAATTTGGCGATGTCCGCGCTGGTCATTCGTCTGGAAGCCAGCCTTGCGCTATGGCTAATGATGGCACAATGCATTTCACCCAGATCAGAAAGATAATCTGTGCTTATCGCTTTGAACGGATGCAGAGCGTTGTTTTTGCTATCAATCTTTTCGCAAACGAAGCTCCCGCCATTACGACCACGAACCGTATAGATTAGATTATTAGCCCGAAGCGTATTGAGCGCTTCTCTGATGGTAATATGTGAGACGCCCATCATCTTTGCCAAATCAGTTTCGTTGGGAAGTTGTTCCTTTGGCTCCAGCAACCCGGTGATAATAGCGTTTGAAAGGCGTTGCACTATCTGGTCCGAACGACTGACCTGCCCGATAGGCGCAAATATGACCGCGTGAGTAATCATAACTTTTCTGCACTCAATTCCCTGAAACAACGACCATTTCTAACACATGCCCGCCGGGCAAGGAAGGTAAGAATGGCCGAGTTACTTTACATGCCTGTACGCAACTTCACAGCACAAGCGGATGTGTGTCCCGATAACCTCATGATGAGTTGGACATAACGCGTCAGCTCACGATGAAAAGCCTTTTCCTGTAAATGTGAAATCTAAGTTAAAAATGCGAGCCCTATCATAGTGTCAATGTTGCGTATTTGAAAATTTTTTACAATATATAAATTACATAAGATTCTTTATGTATTAACCGGCAGGAGAAAGGCATGAAAACCCTGAAGCATTTCATCAATGGGCAATATGTAGCAGGCAGCAGCCAAGATACCTTCGAACTGGTAAGTCCGGTCGATGGCGAAACGTACGCATTATCTCCTAACGCTAGTGCGGCAGAGGTGGAGCAGGCCTACTCGGCGGCGGAGGCGGCGTTTAGCATCTGGAGAAAATCGACGCCAGCACAGCGGCAGAAGGCACTTTTGTGCCTTGCAGATGAGATAGAGCGAAACGTTGAGCGACTGGTAAACGCGCAGAGCCAGGAAACCGGTCAGCTCCGTCATTTTATTGAGAAGGAAGAGATCGCGGCATCCTGTGATGCCATCCGCTTTTTTGCCGGCGCGGCGCGCTGTCTTGAAGGGAAGGCAGCAGGAGAATATTCCGCCGGGTTTACCTCGACTATCCGTCGTGAACCGCTGGGTATTGTTGGACAAGTGACACCGTGGAACTACCCGTTCATGATGGCAGTATGGAAGATTGCGCCAGCGCTGGCGGCAGGCAACACGGTCGTGTTAAAGCCAAGCGATACAACGCCAGCCAGCACGCTGCTGTTGGCTGAATTGGCTGCGCCGTTGTTCCCAAGAGGAGCATTTAACGTCGTGCTGGGCAAAGCCAATACTGGTTCGCTGGTGGTCTCAAACCGGAAGGCCTCGCTGGTTTCGATTACCGGTTCGGTTCGCGCGGGTCTGAAGGTTGCTGCCTCTGCAGCGGCGAATCTGACTAAAGCACATCTGGAATTGGGCGGAAAAGCGCCCGCAGTGGTGTTTGCTGATGCGGATATCGACAAAGCGATTGCGACGATTACCACGGCAGGTTTTTTCAATGCCGGACAGGACTGCACGGCGGCTACGCGTATCCTGGTCGAACAGTCCATCTACGCTGAATTTCTGGAAAAGCTGATCCAGAAAACGAAGAGTATTAAATTTGGTCCACCAGAGGATCAGGATGCGCTGTACGGCGCATTGAACAGCAGAAACCAGCTCGAGCAGGTGAAAGGCTTTATTGAGCGTTTACCTGCACATGCAATAGTTGAAACCGGTGGGCGAGCCGGGCCGGGGCCGGGTTTCTATTTTGAGCCGACGATCGTCTCCGGGTTGCATCAACATGATGAAGCAATACAACATGAATTATTTGGGCCGGTGATGGCTATTCAGTCGTTTTCAACTGATGAAGATGCGTTACTCAAGGCTAATGATGTGGAGTATGGTCTTGCTGCCAGCGTCTGGACCAGCAACCATGGTCGTGCCCAGCGTTTCAGCATTGCCCTCGATTTTGGCACGGTATGGATTAACAATCACATTCCGCTGTGCGCCGAAATGCCGCACGGGGGGTTCAAAAAATCGGGTTACGGGAAAGATCTTTCATCTTATTCACTTGATGAGTATACCCGAGTGAAACATATCATGTGCGATATCGCTGAATAGCGGTTAGCAGGAAGTTCATCAATTATTATGATTCTAAAAAACGGGATGAAGAGTTAAAGCCAGTGAGGTCGTCGGCTGTATCGCTTTATTAAGATGAAGGGATATATCTCTTATTTGGTCGTATTTAGGGCAGTGTGTAGCAATAAGGAAAAAAGTAAATGGCAATTACCAGACGTGATTTTCTGAACGGCGTCGCGGTGACTATTGCTGCGGGGCTTACTCCGCTGGAGTGGGTCAGGGCGGCAGGAAAGAGCAATGCATTTATCGATGGGAGTTATTATCCGCCGGCACTGACCGGGTTGCGGGGTAATCATCCAGGATCATTTGAAATGGCGCATGCGCTAGGCCGCGAGCAGAAGCATTTTGATTTAAACGCTCTGCCCGTTGAGGAAGAGTACGATCTGGTGATTGTGGGGGGCGGGATTAGCGGGCTGGCTGCCGGGTGTTTCTGGCGACAACTTGCCGGGCAAAATAGCCGGGTACTGATCCTCGATAACCATGACGATTTTGGCGGGCACGCCAAACGTAATGAATTCACTCACTCGGGCAAAAAATTACTCGGTTATGGCGGCAGCGAAGCATTCCAGTCGCCCGCGCATAATTTCAGCCCTGAAGTACAAAAACTGATGGAAACCATAGGCGTCAGCGTCACGCGGTTAAAAGAGAGTTTTGACGTAAACTTCTACCCCGACTGGCAGCTCAGTCGCGGGGTTTTTTTCGACAAAAAGAATTTTGGCGAGACAAAAATCGTCAGCGGCGATCCGGGGCGCGCGGTATCAGATGATATTCCGCCGGACAGACTAAATGGCCGGAAAATTGAAGACTTTATCAATGATTTCCCACTCAGTGAGAACGACAGAAAAGCGCTGATCGACCTGCACGTGCATCCAGGCGACTATCTTCCCGGTATGACGGTCGATGAGAAAATGGCATGGCTGGATACCCACAGCTACAGTGAATTTTTGGCCACAAAAGTCGGTTTGAGCAAAATGGCGCTGCTCTATTTCCAGCAGCGTTCCAACGACTTCTTTGCCATCGGCATTGAGGGTATCTCCTGCAGCGATGCCAGGGCATGCGCATTACCCGGCATGGAAGCGCTGGGACTACCGCCGTTGGACGGAGAATCGCTGGCCGATCTCGAAGAACCGTATGTTTACCATTTCCCGGACGGTAACGCTGGCCTGGCCCGACTGCTCGTCAGGTATATGCTGCCGGATGCGCTTCCGGGTAACACGATGGAAGATTCTGTCCTCACAAGACTGCATTACGAAAAGCTGGATCTGTCGGAAAACGCCACGCGCCTGCGCCTGAACAGCACGGTGATTAATGCGGCTAATGTACAGGATGGCGTGGTGGTGACCTATCTGCGTGACGGCAAAATGCACCGTGTGCGCGGCAAAAATACCATCATGGCGGGTTATAACATGATGATCCCTTATCTGGTGCCTGAGATGCCTGAACAGCAGCAGGCGGATCTCAAACTAAACGTGAAGGCGCCGTTGGTGTACACCAACGTGGTAGTCAAGAACTGGCAGGCGTTCAAACAGCTCGGCGTACATGAATTTTATTCTCCGGCGGCACCTTACAGCCGGGTTAAGCTCGACTATCCGGTTAGCATCGGAGGGTATCAACATCCGGCCTCACCGGACGATCCGATGGTTATTCACATGGTTTATGTGCCTACCTATCCGGGCAGTAACTTGTCCGCCAGAGAGCAGTTCCGTCTGGGACGAGCCTATTTGCTGGGGACCACATTTGCGGCGCATGAGGAGATGATTCGCGCCCAGTTGCAGGAAATGTTTGGTTCGACAGGCTTTGATAATCAACGCGACATCTCCGCCATCACTGTTAACCGCTGGGCGCATGGTTATGCGTATTACGCCAACTCGTTGTTTGATGATATGGATAAAATGCCAGAAATTATCGAGCGTGCGCGTCAACCAGTGGGCCGCATTGCTATCGCCAACTCTGATTCTGACTGGAGTGCTTATGCGCACACAGCCATCGATCAGGCATGGCGTGCGGTTAACGAACTCAAGGATATGGGGTGATTTATGCGTAACGTAACCATTCTTGCCGCCTGTTTATTTACCGCCTCGGTAAGTGCTGCTGAATCTAGTGGTGAATATATCGCGCGAATTTCTGACTGCGTGGCTTGTCATACCGCAGAGGGTGGTGTTGCGATGGCGGGGGGTAAAAAGTTTCCCACGCCGGTGGGCGATATTTTTTCGACCAATATTACTCCAGACAAGACGCAGGGTATTGGTAATTATTCATACGCGGATTTTGAAAAGGCCGTACGTCAGGGAATTGCCAAAGACGGTCATCCGCTCTATCCGGCTATGCCTTATCCCTCTTATGCGAAGTTGTCTGATGAGGATGTACAGGCGCTGTATCGTTATTTTATGCATGACGTTACGCCGTCGGCACAACCCAATAAAGAGAATGCCATCCCGTGGCTGCTCTCCGCCCGCTGGCCGCTGCATATCTGGAACTGGCTGTTTACCGATGCGCCCGCGACGGCTGTAGAGAGCGCGAAATCAGAGGGCAATGCTGCCTTGGTGAAACGGGGCGCTTATCTGGTGGAAGGTCCGGGACACTGCGGCTCGTGCCATACCCCAAGAGGCATGGCGATGAACGAAAAAGCCTATACCAATGCTGATGCCGAGTATCTGAGCGGCGCGATGATCGACGGCTGGTATGCGCCATCGCTGCGGGGCAGCGGAATGTCTGAGCAGGCGTTAAAATCGCTGTTACTGACCGGTAAAAGCAAACATGCCGCGGTTTCTGGTTCGATGGCTGAAGTTGTTACGCAAAGTACACAGTATCTGACCGACGAAGATGCCACGGCGATCGCGCAATATCTGCTGAGCCTGAAAAGCACGAAGCCCGAAACGGTGCGCGCGGCGGCAACCACGGCGTCGTGGTCGAACTCGTCCGAGGCGGGCAAAGTAATCTATAACCGTTACTGCTCCACCTGTCATGGCCTCGAAGGGAAAGGTACGGATGATAATGCGCCTTCGTTGATCAATAACCCGTTGGTGATGGTTGATGACCCAACGCCGCTGTTCAGAGTGATTGCCCATGGTGCAGAAACACCGACTACGCGTGGCAGTGTCTCCTTTAAGATGCCAGCCTACGGGGGCGTGTTAAGTGACAACGAAATGCGCGACGTGATTAATTACGTGCGCAAAAGTTGGGGAGAAGGGAATAGTGAAGTAAGCCAGCAGGATCTGGCTGGTGTGAAAAAAGCATCACATTAAACAGCATGCCCGATGATTGTAATTTGTCGGGCGGATAAGGCACTTAGACGGCGTTTACTCTGATAATACCTACCAGTCGGGTAAACGCCGCCGCCATTTCATGTTCTTCAATGCTGGCAAATCCCAGCAGCAAGCCGCTACGTTTGTCTTCATCCACATAGTAGCGTGACAGCGGGCGCACCAGTAGCCCTTGCGCATTTGCCTGTTGGGCAATCAAAACATCATCGCTCCCGGCGGGTAATTGTAAAATCATGTGCAGCCCGGCGTTGCTGCTGAAAGAGCCTAGATAATGCTCACCAAGCTGGCGGTTGATAAGCTCAACCAGCATTTGACGCCGACGGCTGTACAGCTGGCGCATTTTTCGAATGTGCGCGGCGTAGTAACCCTCGCGGATAAACTCCGCCAGCGCGGCCTGAATCAGCAAATGCCCGCCACGATAGAGGTCGTTATGGACCTTCTTTAGCGGCGTGGCTAACTGTTTGGGTAACACCACATACCCGAGCCGTAGCGCGGGATAGAGTGTCTTACTGAATGTTCCGATGTAGATCACTGGCGTCTCTTCCTCCAGTCCCTGCAATGATGGAATAGGCTGGCCGGAAAAACGAAACTCGCTGTCGTAGTCATCTTCTATTATCCAGCTTTGTGTTTCACGGGCGCGAAAGAGCAGTTGTCGACGGCGACTGAGACTCATAACCGATCCGAGCGGATATTGATGTGACGGTGTCACAAAAATAAGCTTTGGCGCGGGTTCGCCTGATTCCGGTGGGACCATACCTTGCTCATCCACTGGAATCGCCGAAAAATTAACCGCATTGATGCGCAGAATATTCTTGATTCCCCAGTAGCCAGGCTCCTCAATCCAGGCGTTATCACCCGGGTTGCATAAAGTACGAGTCACCAGATCCAGCGCCTGGTGAATACCTTCAGTAATCAGAATCTGCTCCGGTGAACACCGCACGCCGCGGGCGGTGCGCAGATAGTCTGCCAGGGCTTCTTTCAGCTCATTCACACCGCCGGCGGCATCGTAAGTAAGAAGCTCCGGGCGCAACCGTCTCGCCAGCCGATCCTGAATTTTTTTGAGCACCCGGTGAGGGAAATGCGCTACATCAGGTACGCCTGGAATGAAAGCACCCCACTGACGGGGACTGGCGCTGGCATGACCTAACAGCTCAAGGCAGCGGTCAGATAACCGGGGGCTCTCTTCCGGAGCAGCACCAGGCGCTTTGTTGGGATGCAGGTCCAGATTGTCCAGCACGCTGTCGGTGACAAATGTTCCGCTGCTGGTGCGCGCGGAGATATACCCTTCGGCTTGCAATTGCTCGTAAACCCGCAGGACGGTATTGCGCGATAGCGTCAATTCGCCTGCCAGGTCGCGCGACGGCGGCATTCGGGTAGCCGGTTTCAGGCTACCTTCGAGGATGCAACTGCAGATGGCGGCATACAGGCGACGATGCAGTTTTTCATCCGTCTGTTGGCTAAATGCCTGCTTGATCACATCTCCGGCAAGTGAACGCATTTGGATCCTTAAAATAAAACGATTTGGCTCTCGATTAAAGTACCAGACGGCGTCTAAATTTAAAGCGTAATTCAACCCAAATATGTTTATGACAAGGTGTGAGAATGAACAATAAAAACCTGCAACAACGTCGTCTGGATGCCACCCCGCGTGGGGTGGGCGTGATGTGTGATTTTTATGCCCAGTCGGCAGAAAACAGCACCATTACGGATATCGAGGGCAATCAGTACATTGATTTTGCTGCCGGGATTGCCGTGCTGAACACCGGACACCGTCATCCTCGTCTGGTGCAAGCTGTTGAAGCACAGCTTCAGGCTTTTACTCATACGGCTTATCAAATCGTCCCATACGAAAGCTATGTGTCCTTGGCTGAGAAAATCAACGCCGTCGCACCTATCGACGGCAAGCGTAAAACCACCTTCTTCACCACCGGAGCTGAAGCGGTGGAAAACGCAGTAAAAATTGCCCGCGCGTATACCGGCCGTCCAGGTGTTATCGCGTTTGGTGGGGGTTTTCATGGGCGTACTTACATGACGATGGCGTTAACAGGCAAAGTGGCGCCGTATAAAAAAGGTTTCGGCCCATTCCCGGGCTCTGTATACCATGCGCCGTATCCTTCTGCGTTGCAGGGGATTTCCACAGCGGATTCCATCAAAGCGATTGAGCGCCTGTTCAAAGCTGATATCGATCCAACCCAGGTGGCGGCGATTATTTTTGAACCTGTCCAGGGCGAAGGGGGCTTCGTAGTGGCACCGGCGGAGTTTGTGGCTGCCATCCGCCGTATTTGCGACGAGCATGGCATCGTGATGATCGCTGATGAGGTGCAAAGCGGATTTGCCCGTACCGGCGAGCTGTTTGCAATGGATCATTACGCCGATAAAGCGGACCTGATGACCATGGCGAAGAGCCTGGCTGGCGGGATGCCACTGTCAGGGGTAGTGGGTAAAGCAGACATTATGGATGCGCCTGCGCCGGGTGGTTTAGGCGGTACTTACGCCGGGAACCCGCTGTCGATTGCAGCGGCCCATGCGGTGCTGGATATCATTCGTGATGAAAAGCTGTGCCAGCGTGCGGCGGCTCTCGGAGAACAACTGCGTGCCACTCTGACAGATGCGCAAGCAGAGTGTCCTGAACTGGCTGAAGTGCGTGGCTTAGGCTCGATGATTGCCGCTGAATTCTGTGATGCTGCGACGGGGGAACCCAGTGCGGCCGTGGCACAACGCGTGCAGAAGAAAGCCCTTGAGCAAGGATTGCTGCTGCTAACCTGTGGGCAGTATGGCAACGTTATTCGTTTCCTTTATCCACTAACGATCCCGCATGATCAGTTCGCCAGAGCGCTTGATATCATCAAAGTGGCCACCAAATAGTAGCGCCGCACACTATTAATGAAAGCCGACAGTAGCTCTTGCCGTCGGTTTTCCTTCGTTCGCATAAATTGATCCACTTCGTGTGCATTGCAGTAATTTTCGGGAATGGGTTGCCAGTTTATTCGTTATGTAATTTAATACATAGCGATTTTTACTCCTCTCTTCAGATGGTATCCCATGTTAAGTCTCCGTTCTTTTGCGCTGGTATGTGCCAGCATGTTGTTCGCGTTTGCTGCCCAGGCCGACCGGACGATCACCGACCAGCTTGGTCGTCAGGTGACCATTCCTGATCGCGTCGATAAAGTGGTCGTGCTGCAACACCAGACGCTGAATATTCTGGTCCAGCTCAATGCGCAGCAGGACATTGTTGGCGTGATGTCGAGCTGGAAAAAGCAGCTTGGACCTGAGTTTGCGCGCTAAAACAGGGTATTCGCCTGATTGCGGACGTCGTAGGGCGTAAACCGCAGGCCGAAACCTTAATTGATTACGTTTTTGCGGCGCGGACAAAATTCAACGCACCAGTCTCAAACATCCCGGATGCGCAAAAAGTCCGTATTTATATGGCTAACCCCGACCTGATGACATACGGCTCCGGGAAGTATACGGGACTGATGATGCAGCATGCGGGAGGATTGAACGTGGCGGCTGCCAGTGTGAAAGGCGCACGTCAGGTTGCGCTGGAGCAAGTATTAGCCTGGAATCCGCAGGTGATTTTTGTCCAGGATCGCTACCCGTAGGTGGTGGCTGAGATCCAAAACGATCCCAATTGGCAGGGGATTGATGCGGTGAAAAATCATCGCGTCTGGCTGATGCCTGAATACGCCAAAGCCTGGGGCTATCCGATGCCGGAAGCGCTGGCGATAGGTGAGCTGTGGATGGCCAAAAAACTGTATCCGGATGCCTATAAAGACGTGGATGTCGATGCGCAGGCGCAAGACTACTATCAGCGCTTTTATCGCGTGAATTGGCATTCAGATGCCGCTAAGTAAGCGCATTCCACCCCAGCAACCGCTCTTAATCGCGGTGGTCCTGTTGCTGGGCACCAGTTCGCTGTGTCTTGGGCAGTATCCGCTGTCGTTACGTGAGGTATTTTATCATCTGACGCACTTTAGCGGCGCTGAAGGGATTGCCGGTCAGGTTATCTGGACGGTCAGGCTGCCGCGTATTGTGATGGCGTTGCTGGCAGGTGGCGCGCTGGGTTTATGCGGCGCGACGCTGCAAGGGGTATTTCATAATCCGCTGGTCGACCCGCATATTATCGGTGTGACATCGGGGGCTGCTTTTGGCGGAACGTTGGCTATTCTGCTCGGCCTGTCGCCGTGGTTGATGATGGGCTCAACGTTTTTCTTCGGTCTGACGGCGCTGATCCTGGTGTATGCCATTGCTGCGTTGCAGGGGCTGGAGGATACGCTGGTGCTGATCCTGTCGGGTATTATCTTGAGCGGCTTTTTTGCCGCGCTGGTGAGCCTGATTCAGTATCAGGCTGATACTGAAGAGACATTACCCAATATCGTGTTCTGGCTGGGGCGTAATGGTCTGGGGAAGAGTACGCTGCTCGATACGCTAACCGGCACGCGGCCTGCTTTGGGCGACAGCATTGAGAAGGAGGGGGGAAAAGGGATTGTGGCACAGCATTGCTACCATGGAAGAGGGCATAGTATTCGATCTCAAACGCAAAAGGTTTTGCTTAGAAGATGAATGATACGCGCTGAACACGGCGTTTAGTAGGTTTTAGTGCATCGTTTATTAACAGCATTATGCGGACAATTAATTGAACTGAAGGATAAAAACAGAAGGTTTATTGAGGAATAACTATGGGAAGCAGCACCAAATCATTGAGATAATTTGGTGCGTCCGAGTGGACTCGAACCACCGACCCCCACCATGTCAAGGTGGTGCTCTAACCAACTGAGCTACGGACGCAAGATGGTGCGTTCAATTGGACTCGAACCAACGACCCCCACCATGTCAAGGTGGTGCTCTAACCAACTGAGCTATGAACGCAACGTTGTAGGTGACAACGGGGACGAATATTAGCGGCACAGACCGAATGAGGCAAGAGGGAAATAGCATTTTTCTTCCTGATCTCACGCGATTGCAGAGTAATTAAGCAAGTTGACTATATTTTGTTGATTTTGCAGCGTGTTTTTTATTCAGGCAGCAAGCAGGGGCATAATGTGAACGGTTTGAATGACATGAGCACTCAGTCTTTTAGCGCTGCAAGGATCGTGGCTTCTATTTTCTCTGGGGTCGTGAAGGGGGCAAAACGTTTAAGCGGCTTGCCGTCACGCCCGATCAGGAACTTAGTGAAGTTCCACTTGATCCGCCCACCCAGCATGCCGGGTAATTCGTCTTTAAGGAAACGAAACACCGGATGTGTAGCAGCGCCGTTGACGTCCACTTTCTCAAACATTGGGAAGCTCACACCGTAGTTGATGTGACAGGTTTGAGCGATTTCATCGGCTCCACCAGGTTCCTGCTTACCAAACTGGTTGCAGGGGAAACCCAGCACCACCAGACCCTGCGCGGCGTACTTCTTGTAGAGTGCTTCGAGGCCTGCATATTGTGGCGTGAAGCCACAATGGCTGGCGGTATTCACCACCAGCACCAGTTTGCCAGCGTAATCGGCCATCGAGATGGGTTGGCCATTGAGACTGGTGGCAGTGAGTTGATGAAAGGTGGTCATACCGGAATCCTCAAATATGGTTGCATTACTCATATTGCCTGCGGGTTACAGGCTTCGCTTCGTGACTTGTTATTATGGTAGCAACTGCCAGATTAATAAAATGACTAAGTTGAGAGGAAGGGAAAGGATTTTTCAACGGGTTAAGGGCGATTAATCTTCACTCTGAATTTTGCTGATAAAACGTGGATAAGATTCTGAAAACTCCCGGCGAAGGTAACTCGTCGGGAGCTGTCTTTACTTATTGAGCCAACTGTAACAGGTCGAGTTCAAAACACCGGCAAACCCAGCCCTAGCTTCACTTCTCTTAATGTCTGCTGTGTGACTTCATGCGCCTGTTCGCTGCCTTTTTTGAGCATCGCCATCAGTATGCCTTTATCCTGGATGTAAGTTGCGCGCCGCTCGCGCATCGGGGCAATAAGCTCTTGCAAGCACATCTCCAGCTCGTTTTTGCATGCACGGTCGCCCAGCCCGCCGCGCTGATAATGCGCTTTCATCTCCGCGACTTTTGCTTTATCCGCATGAAAAGCATCGAGGTAAGTGAATACCATATTGCCGTCAATCTGCCCTGGATCGGACACTTTTAGATGATTGGGATCGGTGTACATCGCGCTGACCGCATGATGAATGGCCTCTTCGCTGGCGGACAAGAGTAATGTATTGCCAAGCGATTTTGACATTTTGGCATTACCGTCGATCCCCGGAAGACGGCTGGTTTCACTCAGCAGCGCTTTACAATGCGACAAGACGGGGGCAGGTAACAGACTATTCATTTTATGCACGATTTCATTGGTCTGTTCAATCATTGGCAACTGATCGTCGCCAACGGGAACCACTTCGGCTTTGAAGGCTGTAATATCTGCCGCCTGGCTGATGGGATAAACCAGAAAACCAACCGGTAACGAGCGGGCAAACCCTTTCTGCGCAATTTCGTTTTTGACCGTAGGATTACGCTCCACGCGAGCCACGGTGACGATGTTCATATATAGCGCGGTCAGCTCCGCAAGGGCAGGCAGGGCCGATTGCAAACAAATAGTGGTCAGTGAAGGATCTATTCCTGCAGCAAGATAATCGGCCAGCACTTCGGGAATATTGTCGCGGATCTTTTGCGGTGTGCTGCCGTTATCGGTCAGCCCTTGGAGGTCAGCAACTAATACAAACTGCTGATAATCGTGTTGCAGCATGGCGCGCTGACGCAGCGAGCCAACATAATGACCGAGGTGCAACGGGCCGGTAGGTCGATCGCCAGTGAGGATAATGGTTTTGTTGTTCATATAAGACTCCTTAGTCATAAAACCGAAAGGGGTCTTCAAATGCAAATAACCGCCTTTCGGCGGTTATCTAAAATGGGGAAAACACATTCTGACCGCCTTTAAGAAGGCAGCCACCACAGGTTGTGATTAAAAGCGGTGATATCGTGTTTTGTGTTCATTGAAATAACATATCACCGCCTGGCATCGAGGTAAAGCCATGTTCAGCTCGCTTCCAGCATGCCAAAGCTCACGATGCGCGAACGTCCCAGCTCTTTAGCGCGATACAAGGCCACGTCTGCAGCACGCAGCAGGTTGTCGCTCTGGGCGTGCTGAGGATAGCTGGCTACGCCAATAGAGACATCGACGTGACCAATTTCAGAGACGCCAAAGCGCAGCGACAGTTCCCGTACACCGTTATAAATATCCGTCGCAAAGCGGTTGGCGGCCTGCTCATCCGTATTGGCCAGCAGCACCAGAAATTCCTCACCGCCATAGCGGAAAGCCATGCCGCTGTCGTGGACCACGCGCTGAATAGTCGCGGCGATACTTTTTATCACGCTATCTCCTGCCTCATGACCAAAGCGATCGTTAATATTTTTAAAATGGTCGATATCGATCATCAGGCAACTGATCGGCTCCTGGTTGCGTACGGCCTGGCTCATCTGAGTGCGTAAGGAATCTTCCAGATGATGACGGTTGCGCAGACCGGTTAGCGGATCGTAGAGCGCTTTCTCCAGCAGCGCATCGCGCAGGCGCTGGTTGGCTAAGGCCAAACCGAGTGCTTCCGCCATCAGCTCCAGATACGCACGCGAAGGAGCTGACTCATTGCTGAGATTCTGGAATGAAAGCAGGCCAATGGCTTCACCCTGGGCAATCAGTGGCACGCACAGAGTATGTTGCTGGCATGATTCCGGCAGATGGTAGCAGGCGATATCGGGTTCGCCTTGCACCGGCGGATGGCTCTGACCGCGGCGCACTGCCCAGCACTCATCCGGATGGAAAGCATCTGCTTTGCCCTGCGGTGAGAGCCATTGTGCAACGGAGCGCATCTGCCAGGGCTCCCGGTCAAGAATGTAAAGTCGTCCAGCAATACCTGGGGCAATATTCGGTGCAAACAGCTCAGCCACATTGATGACATCAGCAAAACTCTCGCAGCCCTGTAAGCGTTGTGTCATACGCGCCAACAGTTCGCGAATTGCCCAGTCAGCGTCTCGTTCTTGCTCCAGCTGTTGCCGTACCAGGCCGTTTTCGCGAAAAATGCGGATCGCCTGCGCCATATCGCCGATTTCATCAATCTGGTTAAAGCTTGGCGTCTCAACGGCGTAATCCTGCGATGCCAAACGGTTGACCACATCGCTCAAACGCACGACGGGACGCAGTACACGGCGTTTTAAAATAAAGCCGAGGACGAACAAAAATAGCAGAGCCGTAAGCCCAACCATCACTTCAGAGGCCGTACGCAGCTTACGCGATGTTTGGGTTGCATCTTCAATGGCATTACGCACGCGGTTGTCGAGCAACTGGCGGAAATGGTCTATGCGATCCTGAGCTCGCTCCAGTTCCTGTTCATAGGCTTTCCCGTACAGCAGGGCGATGGCCTGCGACTCTTCTCCACGCGCGACGCTGGCAAGCGCCGTGGCCTGCTCATCCTGCAGGGCATCCACAATCTGCAGCCCTTCATGCAATAGCGCCAGCTCTTCATCCGTTGCCCCAAGGTCTTTTAGCTTCGACAATCGCTGTTCAACCGCTTTTAGCGACGCTTCTTTCTGGCGGTAGGTGTTAAGTGCTTCTGAATCTTTTGCAATAACATATTCGCGTGCCAGATCTGATAGAGACCAGGCGTCAAGCTCCACTTCTTCGGTCAGTTGATCGAATTGATAACGCTGCTCCACCACCTGGCGTTCGGTATTATCGGCGCTGGAGGCCATCAGCATGACAATGCCGGAGGCGATGGTCAGACATACCGTCGCGCTATAGGCCCAGTTGGTAATTGTGGCTATTCGCACTGATGAGTTCCTTTTGCGACGATTAATGAATAAGCATGATTGAAATTATAGGAAACGTATGATTTTGCGTGAAAACAAAAGGCGGCCCTGAGACCGCCTTTTGTTATCGTCCAGCCATCACAGATCTGGAGGATTTTTTCCTTCTTCCATAAAAGCTTCGTCGATTCCTTCCACGTTACCTTCATGGTCACGTCCGGAAAACAGATTCCAGCAGGTAATGAACAGCGCGGCAATTAGCGGGCCAATTACAAAGCCGTTGATACCGTAGATCTCCATCCCGCCGAGGGTGCTTATCAGGATCAGGTAATCAGGCATTTTGGTGTCTTTACCGACCAGCAGCGGGCGCAGGATATTGTCCACCAGCCCGACGATAATCACGAAGAAGCCGACGATAAACAGCCCTTGCCATAGCTGATGCGTGGCGAAAAGGAATATTGCCGCAGGTACCCAGACGATCGCTGAGCCGACAGCGGGCACGAGGGAGAGAAACGCCATTAGCGCGCCCCACAGTACGCTGCCGTCGATATCAACAACAGCAAACGCGATGCCGCCAAGAATCCCCTGAACCAACGCGACTACCGCCGTGCCCTTAACCGTAGCCCGTGTCACGCCAACGAACTTAGCGAACAGGTGCTGTTTGGCAAAATCAGAAAGCGGTAATGAGTCCAGAATCTGGCGTACCAGATAAGGTCCGTCCTTTAGTAAGAAAAACAGCAGATACAGCATGATGCCAAAGCTAATAGCAAAGCCGAATGTCCCTTTACCAATCAGGAACGCGCTACCTGCCAGGTACTGGCCACCCTGCAGCGCAACGTCCGACAGTTTTTTCTGGAGCTGTGCAACGTTATCCAGATTATGTTCGGCGAGGAATCCTCTGGCCCAGTCAGGAAGATGCGAAATAATGGAGGTGACCACTTCCGGGAACTGTGTGTCGTTTTGTTGTAATTTGGTATACACCACGTTCAACTCAATCGCCAATGAGGAGAGGATCACCATCAGTGGGATAAAGACAATCAGACAGATAATGCCGATGGTGAGCAGTGATGCCAGCCCGTTGCGTTCGCCAAGGGCACTGCGCAGCCTGTTTTTCACCGGGTTGAATATTGTGGTCAGGATGGCAGCCCACAAAATAGCAGAAAAGTAGGGGGACAATACATCGAAAAACGCCCAGGTAACGAGGGCAAGGATGAAAATGAAGAAACCTTTAGTCAGTCCGTTAAATCGCATTAGTGAACCCTGTAATGAGAAGCAGTCCCGACTATAGAACTGTTCAGGGAAATTACCAACTTTCACTGCAAATATTCGTTATTTATGATTAATGTATCCGAACATTAAAAATTAAAGCTCACGAAAGTATGTCGTTTAAATATGCTTTACTTAATGGAACAGTCACACGAATCCTTCCCGAAAAGGGGCGCAAACAAAAGAGGGGATCGTTATGCATACTCAACCTGTTATCGGGATTAGTGGATGTTTGACCGGCTCAGCCGTGCGATTCGATGGTGGGCATAAGCGGATGGGGTTTGTGATGGACGATCTGGCTAAGTGGGTGACTTATAAACCTGTCTGTCCGGAGATGTCCATCGGTTTGCCTGTACCACGTCCCGCGTTGCGTCTGGTTCAGACTTCCCAAGGGGATATTCGCATGTGTTTTAGCCATGCGCCGGGTGAAGATGTAACAGATAAAATGTCCGAATTCACCGCCTCATATCTACAGGGACTTGGTAGTCTGGCGGGTTTTATCGTTTGTGCTAAATCACCGAGCTGCGGGATGGAAAGAGTAAGGCTGTATGACGAAAAGGGAAATCGTGGGCGAAAAGAGGGGACGGGTTTATTTACTGGTGCATTAATGGAAACCTACCCGTGGTTGCCGGTCGAAGAAGATGGCCGCTTGCACGATCCGGTGCTGAGGGAAAATTTTGTCGCGCGAGTGTTCGCGTTACATGAGCTAAATAAGTTGCGAGCCAATGGCCTTACTCGCCACGGATTAATACACTTTCATAGTCGCTATAAGCTCCAGCTGCTGGCTCATAACCAGGCGGGTTATCGGGAAATTGGCCCCTTTGTTGCCTCGCTTCACCAGTGGGATGATTTGGATGCTTTTTTCGTGGCCTATCGTGAAAAGCTTATGGCTATTCTTAAAAAGCCCGCATCGCGGAAGAATCACACCAACGTGCTGATGCATATTCAGGGTTACTTCCGTGAGCAATTGAGCGCTCGCCAGCGCGGAGAGTTACGTGACGTCATCCTCAACTACAGCAGTGGACTTTTGCCAATCCTGGCTCCACTCACGCTACTCAAGCACTACCTGGCTGAATACCCGGACAGCTACCTGCTTGGCCAGAACTATTTTGATCCTTATCCGAATGAATTAGCGCTTCGTTTAATGGTTAATTAGCTTACTGTTGGCGAATACGGGAAGTTATCACATTTTATTTAAACTTCCGTGAGGATGTGGTGATCACAATGCTGCCATGATGCGCTCATGTCATTCATGGAGAGCGCATCATGCGACCATCAACTTCAGAAACGGTACACCCGCTTTGGCTGCGCTGTTGCCATTGGGTAAATGTCGTTGCTATCGCGGGCATGTTGTTTAGCGGTTGGCGCATCTACAACGCCGCACCGCTATTTTCATTTGAGTTTCCTGCACAAATAACCCTCGGTGGCTGGCTGGGGGGCGCACTCCAGTGGCACTTTGCCATGATGTGGGTACTGGCCTTAAATGGCGCAATTTATCTCTCGCTAGGCATAGCCAGTGGCCGTTTTCGGCAAAAGTTTTTTCCGTTGTCATATCGACAGTTGAAGGACGATCTCTTGCAGGCGCTGCGAGGGAAACTCCAGCACGCCGATCTGCGCCACTACAATATGGTGCAAAAAATAGCCTATCTGTTCATTCTTCTCGATGGCATCGTGCTGGTTTTATCCGGTCTGGTACTGTGGAAATCCGTACAGTTCCCGTTTTTACGGACCTTATTCGGTGGATATGATTCTGCGCGGTATGTCCATTTCTTCGCCATGAGCGCACTTGCGCTGTTTATTGTCATTCATCTGCTAATGGTCCTGCTGGTTCCGCGCACGTTGCTGGCAATGTTACGGGGGCGCTAAGGAAATACATCATGAAAAAATCCCGATTTCTCTCCGACACTGACACGCATTACCTGGTCAAAGAAGCGGAAAAATTACTCAGCCCGGACCGCCGTCGTTTACTGCGCCAGGGACTGACGCTCGGCGGCATCATGATGCTTACCGGTTGCGATATCAGCGATAACACGGATGTGGAAAATGTGCTCTCACGTATGTCACGTTTTAACGATCGGGTGCAGGGGTTTTTATTCAGCGACCGTGCGCTTGCGCCTGAATATACATCCGCAGAGATCACGCGTCCTTTTCCATTTAATGCTTTTTACGGGCCAGAAGATATTCCGCAGGTGGATGGCCGGGACTATCGCCTTGAAATTCGCGGGCTGGTGCGTGACAACCGCAACTGGACGCTGACGGAGCTGCACAACATGCAGCAGACAAGTCAGATTACCCGTCACATTTGCGTTGAGGGATGGAGTGCAATTGGAAAATGGGGTGGTGTGCCGTTTCGCCACTTTTTGACGCTCGTTGGTGCCGATTTGCGCGCGAAGTACGTCAGCTTTCGCTGTGCAGATGACTACTACACCAGCATAGACATGGCCACGGCGTTACACCCTCAGACGCTGATGGCATTGACGTGGGATAACCAGATCCTCCCGGCAGAATATGGCTACCCCATAAAGCTACGTATCCCTACCAAGCTGGGGTACAAGAATCCCAAACATATCCAGGTCATTGAAATCACGAATCGTTTCCCGGGCGGTTATTGGGAAGATCAGGGTTACAACTGGTTTGGTGGCAGTTAATACTACAACACAACGAGGAACTACCATGAAAAAGATGATCATCGCCGCAACCGTATTTTCCGCTCTGTTTATGGCAAACGTACAGGCCGCCGATTCGATGGGCAAAGACGGTATGGCTAAAGACACAATGTCAAAGACACATGACAACATGTGTAAAGACAATATGTGCAAAGACACTATGAGCAAAAAACCAATGACCAAAGACAGTATGGGAAAAATGGACAATATGAAAAAAGATAATATGAATAAAAACCATGAAATGAAAAATTAATTCTTTTTCAATTTCACAGATGTACCCTGTTTTAAAACAGGGTACATTAATTTTTAACGGCGACTGCAGGATGTCAGTCAGTGACTAAAGCTTAATTAACATCCTTTTTCCCAAGGCCAGACCATTCAGAGCTGGGGAGGCGTTTGTGATTTAACCATGTCTGATTTCCTTATCAATACAAGGTTGAGGTTTACCAAACAGATATCCTTGTGCGAAATCGCAGCCGAGAGCCTGCAGTCTTTCCAGTTGTTCCTGCGTTTCAACACCTTCTGCGACAGCCTTCATATTAAGGGACTTCGCCATGCCAGTGATCAGTTTGATGATATTAAGGGCATCTTCCTGTGTAGATATCGAATGCACAAAGGACTTGTCTATTTTGATTTTATCGAAGGCAAGCCTGCTCAGTCGCGAAAGAGAAGAGTATCCGGTACCAAAATCGTCGATGGAGATTTTTACGCCAAGGGCTCTGAGTTTATTCAGGGTATTCATCGGCGTTGTACTCTCAGTAAAGATAGAGGATTCTGTCACCTCCAGTTCAAGACGATCAGGTGGTAGTCCTGTTTCTTTCAGAATGGACAGCACGATACCGGCAAAGGTTTTGCTGCTTAGCTGAACGGGAGAGACATTGACTGAAATTTTAACCGGAATTGCCCAACAAGCTGCCTCCCGGCAAGCAATTTCGAGCACGGCTTTCCCCATCTCATTAATCATTCCTGTTTTTTCAGCAACGGGAATGAAGCTATCCGGTGACAGGAGGCCCTTAAGAGGATGGAGCCATCTAATAAGTGCTTCGTAACTGTAAATTTTCTGGCTGAAAGAGTCGACAATAGGCTGATAATAAACCACGAATTCTTTGTTCACAATTGCCAGGGCCATATCATGCTCAAGTGTTCTGCTTTCTTGCAGCTTTTCTAACATTCGTTGCCGGAAGACCTTTATCTTGCCAGAACCGTCGTTTTTGGCTTCATAAAGCGCCAGATCGGCAAATTTATAAAGATAGTCGGGGCGACGTTCAGTATCTGAGATAACAATACCAACGCAGGTAGTTATATTGATAATTGTGTTGTAAATAGTATAGGGTTGGCTGATATATTCACATATTTTCTGAGCTCGTGAAACTGCGCGACTTTCTGTCAAACCGCTTGAGAGAAACGCAAACTCATCTCCACCTAATCGATACAGTGTATCCGAAGTCAGGCTTATCGAAGTCAGACGGTTTGATATCTGACGTAGTAAAATGTCACCGGCATCATGACCATAGGTATCATTTACCTCCTTGAAGCGATCTAAATCAAACAACATCACAATCACAGAGTCGTTATTTTTTTCTGCCATCTCGATTGTTTTATTTAAATCACCCCAGAATAGCTGGCGATTATTCATCTCGGTAAGAGAGTCATGGTAGACGTCATATTCCAGTTTAGCATTCTGGATTTGTAGCTTTTCTTTAGATATCTGCAGTTCTTCGGCAAGACTCTTAACCTGAAGGTGTGCACGTAGGATATTTCTGTTTTGATAGAAAATGAGCACGCCCAGAATCGCACTCAGTATTATCAGTAGCACAGAGGTTGCTGAATATATGTAGTACAGTGTTTGAATTTTCTGGTTGGCGTTATTGATCGAGTTAACATCCTTGTTTAACGCGCCGGACGAAAGACGACCAAGTGGCGCATCCAGAGTATGCATTTTTTTTAGATAGTCCTGGAGTGCTGAACGGTTCATTTTTTCCAGATTAACATCCAGAAAATTCAGGGTGTTTTCAAGTTTTACCGCCAGTTGACGGTGCGCTATATTGCTTTCAATGTAGCGCCCCAAATCACCCTCTTTGATCAAATCACTCTGGCTGAGCATAATGTCGAGACGCATGCGTACATTATCGAGATTCATCGTATCATCGATAGTGTAAAGAGCTAACAATGATTCAAATCGATAATATTGAGATACCAGCTGTGCAGCAGACCAGGAATCGGTGTAGTGAGTTAGCTTCTGTAACTCTTGTTGTCTTTCATGCACGAGGAATGAGATATATCCAGTAGATATAAAAAGAAAAAAGATGATACCAGCCAGTATTCTGTTCATGATGTTCCTCTGAACGCCTACTCGATATCCATACTACTGACCTGCCATGCAGACCTGGAGTAATAAATCTGGTTATTCAGTTCCGGCATGCTGTCATAGGGGTACACAATGAATAACGGGCCTTTATCACGGATGCGCATATATTTTCCGTTGATTTTTAAAGCAAGGATAGCATCGTATTTTTTGAAATCACTGAGAGGGATAACGGTCGTGTAGTCATTGAGCGCAGTCACCTTTACAACCGATCCTTTTGCCCCGACATAATCCATGAGCTTTTGTAATGGAATGCCCGTAAAGGTCGTGCGACCATTATACCAGGGGGAGGTGGTCTGGAAACTTACCATTCCCAGTTTCTCAAGGCTGGCGGTATCAAAAACGGCTTTCCCGTCTTCATTTGTATTTTCAATATTTCCGGACAGTGTTAAAAGGACTTTACCTGCAGGTTTGGGCAGTTCGCTGGCATAGACCTGGGTGACGAGCATAAAGCTTAACAACATGGCGATTAATCGCATTCTGACCTCACCGGCTACCGGATGTGTAAAAGAATTATAATTTAGATATTATGTTAATTATATATGCGGCCTGGTTAATATTTGTTGAATAAACGTGAATATATTTTTATTGATAAAAATCAGATAGTTAGGGTTTGCTTGCTTTTAAAGTTGCTCAAGCAAGGTTGATGAAGTTATTAGAAGGGCGTTAATCTTTATTGATTTGTACAAAAAGCAACCTGCATGTTTAACTGGGATAATTAAACACGCAGAGATGCAAAGGTTTATCTTTTGTGTAGTCACAAGGTAATACTGTTTTTCTTGCGGATGGCTATGTCGGCACAACGCCCCCTCAGCATGTGGCGGAGCACTTTGTGCCAGTAATGAATGACATGTCACTGACCTGCGCTAAGGCATACCTTATATGACCATCTTACTCATTTAACGGTGTCGACTGACGGGCATACAGGTAAGCGGTAGCTCTGGATACCCCCAGATGCTGTGCCACGGTATCCATTGATTTTCGTACGTTCAGCAACCCCTCTTTGCGTAACTGTTGAATCAGCAGCTTACGGTCTTCAGGTTTAAGGGCGCGGGCCGTCGTTGCGCGTTTAGCGGCAAAGTCATCGATACGCTGGCGGATGACTTCATTACTGCCAGGGTCGATATGTTCCTTAATAGGCGAGTTTTCGGTTTCAGTAAATTGTGCAAGGGCACTCTGCATGCCACGAAACAGCGTCATATCCACGTTCAGACAGAGTGCTGCTACGTATTTACCTTCTTCGTCTTTGATGCCAATGGATGTACTTTTCACCGGGCGGCCATCGGCAAACTGGTTGCTGTAATTCGCAATGATGCTGGGAAATTCGGGCGATGCGATTCGCGCCAGACCCAGTTCTGTTGCCGGCTGGCCGGGTTTGCGTCCTGACAAATTGTTATGGATGGACAAAATGGCATGTTCAGGATTCTTGAGGTCATGAACCACCACTTCGCAAAATGGAGAGAAGGTCTCGCCGAGCCCCCTGGCGATAGTGTCAATTTGGCTGAGAAGCGAGTTGTTGTCAGTTTTGGGCATGCCAGTCTCCTGTGGTGATGCCTGTAGCCACGATTGCGAGCAGTTTACAGTGAGCAAGGTTCGCTTATCCAGACAGGAATATACAGACAGTAATAAGGTATCCGCATAGCAGATACCTTTTTGATCAACTTACGAGGAATTCACTGTAGCGGCTGATATCCACGTTCCCGCCGCTAATGATAATACCGATTTTCTTACCGAGAAGTTCTGCCTTGCGGGTTCGCGCAGCAGCAAAACCCAGGCATCCGGTCGGCTCCACGACGATTTTCATGCGCTCAGCGATAAATTTCATCGAGGCGACCAGTTCATCATCTGAGACGGTCAGAATATCGTTAACGTTTTGCTGAATGATCGGAAACGTTATCTTCCCGAGATGTTGGGTCTGCGCACCGTCAGCGATGGTTTTGGGCGTATCAATATGAACAATTTTTCCGCTGCGAAACGACCGTTGCCCATCGTTTCCCGCTTCGGGTTCGACGCCATAGATGAGGCAGTCAGGGGAGAGATGTCGGGCTGCCAGTGCGGATCCTGAAAGCAGGCCGCCGCCACCCAGACACACGAACAGAACGTCCAATTGACCCACTTCTTCAATCAGCTCTTTTGCGGCAGTGCCCTGGCCCGCAATCACGTGCGGATGATCGTAAGGCGGGATTAGCGTCAAACCGTGTTTCTCTGCCAGCTCCCGGCCTATTTTCTCACGATCTTCGGTATAGCGATCGTAAATCACCACATTTCCACCATAGCCTTTTGTTGCCGCAACTTTAGCTGCCGGGGCATCGTGCGGCATGATAATCGTCGCCGGGATCCCCAACAACTTTGCCGACAGGGCAATGGCCTGCGCATGGTTGCCGGAAGAAAAGGTGACGACGCCTGCAGCGCGTTGTTCTGGTGTAAACTGGCGCAGCGCATTCATAGCTCCGCGAAATTTAAACGCGCCCATTCTCTGGAAGTTTTCGCATTTGAAGAAAACGTCAGCCGCAAATTCGTCATTAACCGTTCGGGAGGTCATCACCGGTGTTTTGTTGGCATACTCGGCGATGCGCTCTGCCGCAGCGGCAACATCGTTATAATCAGGCAGTGTCATTTCAGTCATTCTTGTTCACCTGTATGTCGTTAAACGTCACGCTTGTGGGGCCAAGGCAATAGCTTCGATTTCCAGCGCGAAACCATAATGAAGCTCTGCAACACCGGCTACTGCTCGAGATGGGCGGAAATCACCGATCCACTCGCCATAGATTTTGTTAAACGTTGGCCACTGGTTGATATCTGTCACATAGACGCGTACTGACACCAAATGCTGTCGGGAAATTCCAGCGCCAGCCAGGCAGGCATCAATATTCTGTAGCACCAGTCGCGTCTGCTCTTCAAAAGAAGCATTCGTTTTCTTTTCGCCATCAATAGTGACCGGCAACTGGCCGGAAATGAAGACGAACCCGCCAGCCGTTGTACTGTGCGAGTAATGACCAGCAGGTGGAAAGCCCCCTGCAGATGCGTTCAATGTAATCTCCACAGACATAAAGAATCTCCTGATGTTGATGATAATTCATTTTGTATAAAATAATACATTTTGTATTATTTTATACGCTTTCATGCAACGTCAGGCTAGTGATAATTTTCACAGGTGCTGATTTTGTGAACTATTGCAAATGTGGTTAACGTAAAAGCTATGCTGAGTGGGAACAGGGAGGTTTCGGTTTTAACGAGGGGAAAGCAGTATCAGTGGTGAAACGCCCCGGGGAGGGGCGTCTGAAGCAAAAAATTAGCCAATATGACCGTGGTTAATTTTACTTAACGGCTCATTAATATCGAAGATTTTGAACGTCACGTCTTCCACTCCCAGATGCTTCAGACGGGCAGTGTGCTTTTTGATATAGGCTAGCGCGCTGACTTCATCCTGAAACAGGTAGATGCCACCGGCTTCGTGGTTTGCTTCGTTCTCGGTCCAGATTTTCCAGATGAACCCCGGCTCCTGGTTGATGGATTCGGCCAGTTCAACAAGCTGATTCGACATCTCAGCGCCAAACGGACCATGAAAATCAAAGTGTATCTGCACGAGTTTGTTCGCCATAAATCCTCCTTGGATTGGTTAATTCGGGGAGAGCTGCTAGCGCAACAGCACTTTCCCAGTTAGATAAGTGATTGCCTGTCCGCCGATATAAACACGCGTTCCTGCCAACTGGCAGCGTAAATCTCCGCCGCGCGCAGAGACCTGGCGCGCCAGCATCTGTGATTTATTGAGTTTTGCTGCCCAGTAAGGAATCAGCATGCTATGTGCCGAGCCCGTGACAGGGTCTTCCGCTACGGCTTCACCCGGACAGAAGAAACGGCTGACGAAGTCGTATTGCCCGTCACCCGGCGCGGTGATACAAACCATTTTCCGCAACGGAAGCATGGCGTGGATGTCCGGGCGTACAGCCTCAACCTGCTGTTGATTATCCAAAACAATCATATAATCGCGCGCGACACGCACTTCTTTGTATTCGGTGATGCCTAATGTTTCCAGCAGTAAGGCGGGCGGTTCGGTGGGCTCGCTTTGCCAGGCAGGAAAATCAAGCGTCAGCCATTCACCGCTGCGCGTGACCGTCAGTGGCCCCACGAATCGAGTGGCAAAATGGAGGGTCGTACCTGGGTAGTCCAGATGTTCAAAGATGACATGTGCGGCGGCAAGCGTGGCATGTCCACACAGATTGATTTCTCCCTGAGTGGTAAACCAGCGCAGCTCAAAGCCATTCTCGTTGACGACAAAAAAAGCGGTTTCTGACTGGTTATGCTGCTGCGACATTTTCAATAATGTTTCATCGGGCAACCAGTCTGGGAGCGGACATACTGCTGCGGCATTACCGCCAAACGTGGTGGTGGTAAAGGCATCTACCATATAGAAATCGATTTGTTGCACGGTGTAACCCTCTCATCGTACTCGGGATAACCCACACTCTATCATGCCTGTACGACTCAAATTCGCCAGTCTGGTGAAAATTGGATATGATCTGCTCCCACATTTCATTCTGGCCGCACATGTCTACGATCCTCGATACTTTTATTGCCCCGCCTTGTCATGACGAGATAGAGATCCTCTATCAGGACGAACATCTGGTGCTTATCAATAAACCTGCCGGGCTGCTAAGTTTGTCGGGGAAAAATCCGCAAAATCTCGATTCGGTACATCATCGGCTGGTACAGATTTATCCCGGTTGCACGCTGGTACATCGGCTCGATTTTAGCACTTCAGGGTTGATGGTGGTTGCCCGTAACAAAGCGATCAACGCCGCGCTTTGCCAGCAGTTCAGTCGACGTACGGTAAGCAAAATGTACAGCGCGCTGTTATGTGGGCATCTGAAAAATGATGAAGGGGTTATAGACGCAGCGATAGCCAAAGACCCGGCGTTGTTTCCACGGATGTCGATTTGCGCCTTCAACGGCAAACCCGCGCGCTCGCGCTATCAGGTTGTTGAGCGTTTTCATTATCGCCAGGAAAATGGGGCGTCACTCTGCCTGACCCGGGTACAACTGACGCCTGAAACCGGGCGTACCCATCAACTGCGGATCCACTGTCAGTTGTTAGGACATCCGATTTTAGGCTGTGATTTGTATGGAGGTTGTCTGCTGCCAGGCACTGAAAGGGCGCCGCGACTGATGCTGCATGCCAGTGAATTGCATTTCAGGCATCCCATCAGTCAGGAATGGATGAATGTCCAAAATGCCAGTCCGTTCTGAGGATGAAAAAAGCCGCCAACGGCGGCTATTTGGGTATTATCGTGCAGCTCGTTGCAATATAACCGCTGACGGTTGGCGTTGTAGAAAACGCATTCGCAGCATCATCAGCACCGCCGCAGAAGTCAGGCCGATAATAAAGCCCATCCAGAATCCTGCTGGCCCCATCCGGTCAACCACCAGATCGGTCAGCGCCAGAATATAGCCGCTCGGCAGACCCAGCACCCAGTAGGCCGTAAAGGTAATAAAGAAAATTGAACGGGTATCTTTATAACCACGCAGGATACCGCTGCCAATAACCTGGATAGAGTCAGATATTTGATACACCGCCGCCAGCAACATGAGCTGTGCTGCCAGAGCGACAACTTCCGGGTTATTGTTGTAGAGCAGGGCAATGTGTTCACGGAATGTCACGGTGAAAATCGCCGTTACCACGGCCATGCAGACACCGACGCCCAGACCCGTTCTGGCTGCGGTTTGGGCATCCAGCGTGGAACCCTGACCCAGACGATAACCGACACGAATGGTGACGGCGGCAGCCAGAGACATCGGCAGAACGAACATTAACGAGCTGAAGTTCAACGCGATCTGGTGTCCGGCGACGTCAACAATCCCCAGTGGGGAAACCAGCAACGCGACTACTGCAAACAGCGTCACTTCGAAAAACAACGCCAGCGCGATAGGTAAACCCAATTGCACCAGACGCTTCATTACTGCGGTGTCCGGCTTCTGGAAACCACGCTCATTACGGATGTCGCGCATTGAGCGTGCGCGTTTAATGTAAGACAGCATCGCGATAAACATTACCCAGTAAACCGCTGCCGTAGCGACGCCACAACCCACGCCGCCCAGTTCCGGCATGCCTAAATGCCCATAAATGAAAACGTAGTTAACCGGTATGTTCACCAGCAGGCCGAGAAATCCCATCACCATTGCGGGTTTGGTCTTGGCCAGACCTTCGCACTGGTTACGGGCTACCTGGAAGAACAAATACCCCGGTGCGCCCCACAGCAGCGCGCGAAGATAGCCAACGGCTTTATCCGCCAGAGCCGGGTCGATGTTATGCATGGAGCGAATAATGTAGCCTGCGTTCCATAGCACGATCATAATCAGAACGGAGACGCTACCCGCCAACCAGAATCCCTGACGTATTTGATGGGCAATCCGATCGCGGCGTCCGGACCCATTGAGTTGCGCAATGACCGGCGTCAGAGCCAGTAACAGTCCATGGCCAAACAGAATAGCTGGCAGCCAGATGGACGTTCCAATAGCGACGGCAGCCATGTCCGTGGCGCTGTATCCACCCGCCATGACGGTATCAACGAATCCCATTGCAGTTTGAGCGATTTGCGCAAGAATCACCGGAATTGCCAGAGCTAATAACTGACGCGCTTCACTTACATACTTTTGCACGTGTACACCACTATATTGTTGTTATTTGAGAGACTAAAAAAGCCGCCTTATCTGGCAGCAAGGAGAAAAAGCTGGGGAAATTTCAGTCTATTGTAGCGAGGAATACGTAATTCTCCAGTGAAAAAACAGGCAGTAGCGG
Organism: Citrobacter sp. Cu096; assembly: GCF_030332285.1. Classification (NCBI taxonomy): domain Bacteria; kingdom Pseudomonadati; phylum Pseudomonadota; class Gammaproteobacteria; order Enterobacterales; family Enterobacteriaceae; genus Citrobacter; species Citrobacter sp. Cu096. The sequence goes on along the minus strand of NZ_JAOWID010000030.1, from coordinate 1,363,106 downwards.
CGCATCGCTGGCAACCTGAATTTCCACCTGCTATTGTGCTGTGCAGAGATGTCTTAATTGAGTTCAGGAGTTAGAAGTATGTTTACGGGTATTGTGCAGGGCACCGCGAAATTGGTGTCTATTGATGAAAAACCAAATTTTCGTACGCATGTTGTGGAGTTACCTGAATATATGCTGGATGCGCTTGAGACCGGCGCATCGGTTGCCCACAATGGGTGCTGCCTGACGGTCACCGAAATCAACGGTAACCAGATAAGCTTTGATCTGATGAAAGAAACGTTGCGTATCACAAATCTGGGGGATCTGAAGGTCGGAGATTTGGTCAATGTTGAGCGCGCGGCAAAATTTAGTGATGAAATCGGCGGGCATTTAATGTCGGGCCATATTATGACTACTGCCGAAGTATCGAAAATTCTGACCTCAGAAAACAATCGCCAGGTGTGGTTTAAAGTTCAGGATCCGTCACTGATGAAATATATCCTGTACAAAGGATTTATCGGTATTGACGGCATCAGCCTGACGGTAGGCGAAGTCACACCGACACGCTTTTGCGTGCATTTGATTCCGGAAACCCTGGAGCGTACGACGCTTGGCAAGAAAAAACTGGGTGCGCGGGTCAATATCGAAATCGATCCGCAAACGCAGGCGGTGGTTGATACCGTTGAGCGTGTGCTGGCGGCGCGAGAAAGCGCTATCAGCAACGTCACAGGTGAAGCAGGAGCCTGAGAGTAAAGCCCCCGTTAGCACGGGGGCGATAATAATTAGCGGGGAACGCGTAGGCCGTGTTCAACTCCGCGGGAGAAAACCACCTGCCATAGCTGAATGTCGCGAGCGCGAAATGCGCCTGCGCAAGCGTTCAGGTAATAGCTGAACATCCGTTTAAAGCGCTCGGTGTAATTATCGGCGATTTCAGGCCAGGAACTCATGAAACGTTCGTGCCAGGCCATCAGGGTGGTATCGTAATCCGCACCAAAATTATGCCAGTCTTCCATCACAAAATGCGGCTCGCTGGCGTTGGCAATTTGGCGAACTGACGGTAAACAGCCGTTCGGGAAGATATATTTATTGATCCACGGGTCAACGTTATTGTCGGTTTTATTAGAACCGATGCTATGCAGCAAAAAGAGACCGTCCGGTTTTAAATTGCGATCGACTACGTCAAAATAGGTCGCGTAATTTTTCGGTCCTACATGTTCAAACATGCCGACGGAGACAATGCGATCAAATTTGTCGTTCAGGTCGCGATAATCCTGCAGCAAAATGGTGACATCCAGCCCCGCACAACGCGCTTGCGCCATTTTCTGTTGTTCTGCAGAAATGGTCACGCCTACCACGCTTACGCCATATTGTGATGCCAAAAACTGGGACAAGCCACCCCAGCCGCAGCCTATATCGAGTATCCGCATTCCTGGCTGCAACTGCAGTTTTTCGGCAATCATTTTCAGCTTCGCCTGCTGGGCAGATTCCAGGGTGTCGGCATCTTTCCAGTAGGCGCAGGAATACTGCATATAAGGGTCGAGCATGCGGGAAAAGAGATCGTTGCCTAAATCGTAATGTTCTTTGCCGACAACCCACGCACGTTTTTTGGTCTGCAAATTAAACAGGCGAGCCGCTGCAATTCGCAGTGTATCTTTGAAATGGCGGGGGAGTTGGTTTTCAAGACCGGCACGCAGGGCTTTACTAAAAAACATGTCCAGCCGGTCGCATTCCCACCAGCCATCCATATAACTTTCACCCAACCCTAACGATCCTTCCTGCAATACGCGCTTGAAAAATTTAGGGTTCTTAACGCGAATATCTGCTGGTGCCGGACCATTAACGGCGATGCCTGCACGGCTTAACAATTCACTGGTGATGCGGTACCAGTTATCATCCGGTACGCTGATGTCTTCTATACACGATGAACTCATAGCTTCTCCATCACTGGTCGGTGATCAGAACCTTAAAACAGCGTAGACGCTTTTTTGGGCTGTGTGAGAAATCTCACGAAATTAATCCGTGAATCTATAATCCGACGTAGAACAGAGGAAGGGAAGAACCCTTGCCGAAAAGACCATCCGTGGGAATACGAGAACGTTCTTGTTCCCGTTACCGCATAAAAATTATCGTTTTTTTAAAAACCGGAAATCAGTATAGGCCTGAATTTTTGATGATTCAACATATAATTGTTAGCGGGCTAATTAATAGCCCGCGGTAATTATTAATGAGACTCTCCGTGGACAATTTGCACACGGTCGTCTGTTTGAGGGGTGCCAGCTTTCTGTGATTGCATTTTGTACCCTACGGCCGCCAGTAGCACCGTAGTCAGCATCACGCTGGTAGTGGTGAGCAGCGGGGTGGCGATCAGCCAGGAAACCACAAGGCTTGCCAGGAAGCATAAACCCAACTGCAACGTATTCTGCAATGCGGCTGCTCGTCCGGTCGCCTGCGGGAACGGGCGTAATGCCTGAGCGACAACGATAGGGTAGATGGCACCGTTGGCAATCGCCATCACGCAGAATGGGATCAGGATTTCAGCGAGCGCAACATGGTGAATAAAGCCGGTAGCCCAGGTGGCAACGACACTAATCGCATACAGGATGAGTAACCATGGCAGCAGTTGACGACCTTGCCATTTTTGTAACGCAGCGCGACAGCCGTAACCGCCGACTAAGAAGGCGATGGTTTGCGGTACATAGCTCAGGCCAATCACTGCCGGGCTGTAGCCCATTTCGCTGAGGATGAACGGGGAGCCCGTCAGCCATGCGAAGAAGCTCGCGGAACAGGCGGCATAAATCAGTACGTTCCCGCGATAGGTTTTCGAGCGTAGCAGGGTGGCGAATGTCAGTTTATCCTGGCTGTCGTCGCGCGCTTTAGCCGTTGGTTTTAAGCGCAGGGCAGGAAGCATCAGAATTAGGGTTATGGCAAACAGGGTGGCGAAAATGGCCTGCCAGGAAAAATGTACAAGGATCCAACTGCCTAACAACGGCGCCAATGCCGGAGATAATCCGACCAGCGGCATAATGGTGGCAAAGATGCGATTTACTTTTTGTGACGGATAATAATCAGTGACCAGCGCCTGCCAGATTACCGATGCCGCACAGACACCAACGGCTTGAACAAAACGCAGCGCCAGCAGGCCTGTGGCGTTTTCAACCCACAGCATGCCCAGACTACCCAGAGCAAAGATAGATAAACCCAGCAACAAAATAGGTTTGCGGCCGTAGTGGTCGGAAAGTGGCCCCCACAGAAGCTGTGCCACGGCAAAACCGGCTAAGAACAAGCTAAGGCTGGCGCTGACGGCTGATGCAGGCGTTTGCAGATCGGACTGAATTGCGGCGAAGGCAGGTAGATACATATCCGTTGCCAGAAAGCCGAGCACGCTAAGACCCGCCAGCCAGACTAAAAACCCTTTCCCAGGTTGCATCATCATTTCTCTTTTTTTAGCAGTAGAACAATGCCGCTGAGTGTAGTGAGTGTAATTCTTGCTGTGAAACGCTAATATTTGTTTACTGATTTCAAATTTTTTGCAGGCAGAATATGTGGTCGGAATATTCACTTGAAGTGGTTGATGCGGTTGCGCGTAATGGCAGCTTTAGTTCGGCCGCGCAGGAGTTGCACCGTGTACCCTCAGCGGTAAGCTACACTGTACGTCAGCTGGAAGAGTGGCTGGCGGTGCCGCTTTTTGAGCGACGTCATCGGGATGTGGAGTTGACGCCTGCCGGTGCGTGGTTTCTCAAAGAAGGCCGCTCTGTTATCAAAAAAATGCAGATCACCCGCCAGCAATGTCAGCAAATTGCCAACGGCTGGCGCGGACAGCTGGCGATTGCGGTAGATAACATTGTTCGCCCGGATCGCACCCGACAGATGATCGTGGATTTCTATCGTCATTTTGATGATGTGGAACTGTTGGTTTTTCAGGAAGTGTTTAACGGCGTCTGGGATGCGCTGTCCGATGGTCGCGTTGAGCTGGCAATTGGCGCCACGCAGGCGATTCCGGTGGGGGGACGCTATACCTTTCGCGACATGGGAATGCTGAGCTGGAGTTGCGTGGTGGCCAGCCATCATCCGTTGGCGTCAATGCCTGGGCCGCTTAGCGACGACACGTTGCGCAACTGGCCGTCGCTGGTGCGTGAAGATACTTCCCGTACGCTGCCAAAACGCATTACCTGGCTGCTGGATAACCAAAAACGTGTCGTGGTGCCTGACTGGGAATCTTCCGCTACCTGCTTATCCGCAGGGTTGTGTGTTGGCATGGTACCGACGCATTTTGCCAAACCGTGGATCGATAGCGGCAAGTGGGTCGCGCTACAGCTGGAAAATCCATTTCCTGATGCCGCATGCTGTCTGACATGGCAACAGAACGATACGTCACCTGCATTGAGCTGGCTGTTGGACTATTTAGGGGATAGCGAAACGCTGAACAAAGAGTGGCTGCGGGAGCCAGATGAGGCTCCCGCACAACGGTCTTAACGACGGTAATCGCGGAACGGGCCGTCGGCAACGGAGCGACGCTCTACCAGACGCGGATGCACCTCGATAGATTGCGACTCTTCGCGTTTATTCACGATACGGTCTAACAGCATATTGAAGGCCGTTTCACCGAGCGAATCTTTAGGCTGGTGAATGGTCGTCAGAGCCGGCGTGAAGAAACGGGCGTTGCGCACGTTGTCGTAGCCGATAAGCGAGATATCCTGCGGTACCCGCAGTCCCATCTCATCAGCGGCGCACAGCGCACCCATCGCCATGATATCGCCACCACAGAAGACGGCGGTCGGACGATGCGGCTGTGACAGAATTTGCTGCATGGCGCGATAGCCGGATTCAGGCTCAAAATCCCCCTGGACAATCCAGTTGTCCGGTACTTTTATCAGCGCTTCTTCCATCGCTTTCATAAAGCCAGCCAGACGCCCGGCTCCGGTGTTACGTTCCATTGGGCCTGGGATCACGCCAATCTCACGATGACCGCGTTCGACCAGATACCGACCCGCCATGTAACCACCTTCGAAGGCATTATCAATGACGGTATCGGTAAAGTCGGCTTTGGCCTCGCCCCAGTCCATGACGACCATCGGGATATGGCGGTATTCTTCGAGCATCGAAAGCAGCGACTCCGGATACTCAGAGCACATCACCAGCAGACCATCAACGCGCTTTTGCGCCATCATCGACAGATAAGCCTGCTGTTTTTCAAGGCTGTTCCATGCGTTACCCAGAATCAGGGTATAGCCTTTCTGGAAACAGTTTTTCTCAACGGCTTCGATAATTTCAGCGAAATAGGCCGCTTCACTGCTGGTGGCCAGCAAGCCAATAGACTTGGTGTGATTCACCTTCAGGCTGCGCGCAACTGCGCTCGGAGAATAGTGCAGCTCTTTGATTGCCGCCCAGACAGCATTACGCGTTTCTTCCGCGACAAAGCGCGTCTTGTTAATCACGTGTGATACGGTTGTAGTGGAAACGTTTGCTCGCTTCGCTACATCTTTAATTGTTGCCATTACATCTCACTCCAGACCATATCCTAAGCTCCTGAGAATACTCCAGGTAAACGTTTGCCTTCACACACCCTTAGCGCAACGTAAGGGTTGCGGCACGCCGGGAAAACGACACGGAACGTCAGGAAGGGGTCAATGGCCGGTACGCTAATCAAGTAAGCGTGGAATTTTGTCTGATCTTAACGAAAAGGGGAAGAGTTAAAAGCAGTTATCAATATAAATCGTGAGAGATTTTTGCTTTCAAGTGTGTAAAAATGCGCAATATCACTTTTTGTGTGGGAATAAAAAGGAGAAAACTTGATGAGCACCGATCTGAAATTTTCGTTAGTAACTACCATTATTGTTCTGGGTTTGATCGTCGCGGGTGGCCTGACCGCAGCGCTGCATTAATTTCCTCGAGGGAGTTAGCTCTCCCTCACTCTTTCCGCTCGTCTATCTCTTCTATTGTTTGCGAATAAGCAAAAGTCTTTTGCAATTTTGTTAACTTTATTAATTTTGCGATCAATGTCATGCTTTTGACTCTTATTTTATGTCGCGCCACGGCTCGACGTTACGGAGTCGCAATATGAAACTCAATTATCCTTTACTGGCGCTGGCGATCGGAGCGTTTGGCATTGGCACCACCGAATTTTCGCCAATGGGATTATTGCCCGTCATAGCCAAAGGAGTGGATGTTTCGATTCCGGCCGCCGGCATGTTAATCAGCGCGTATGCGGTTGGCGTGATGGTGGGGGCTCCGCTGATGACATTATTATTGTCTCATCGTGCGCGACGTAATGCGTTGATTTTCCTGGTGGCGATTTTCACGTTGGGTAATGTCCTCTCGGCGATTTCACCGGATTACTCCACGCTGATGTTATCGCGCATTTTGACCAGTCTTAATCACGGGGCATTTTTCGGCCTTGGCTCTGTGGTTGCTGCAAGTGTGGTGCCCAAACATAAACAGGCCAGTGCCGTGGCAACCATGTTTATGGGGTTAACCATTGCCAATATTGGCGGCGTTCCGGCGGCGACCTGGCTTGGTGAAAGCATCGGCTGGCGCATGTCGTTCATGGCAACGGCAGGGCTCGGCGTTATCGCCATGGTCAGTCTGTTCTTCTCATTACCCAAAGGCGGGGCGGGAGAGCGTCCGGATGTCCGCAGCGAACTGGCGGTACTTATGCGTCCTCAGGTGCTGTCGGCTCTGCTGACGACCGTTCTGGGAGCAGGGGCGATGTTCACGCTTTATACCTACATCTCACCGGTGCTGCACACTATCACTCATGCCACACCAGCATTTGTGACCGGTATGCTGGTGCTGATTGGCGTGGGCTTCTCAATCGGTAACTATTTTGGCGGCAAGCTGGCTGACCGTTCAGTCAATGGTACGTTGAAAGGCTTTTTACTGCTGTTAATGGTTATTATGCTGGCCATTCCTTTCCTTGCACGTAATGAGCCTGGCGCGGCGGTAAGTATGGTGGTCTGGGGTGCGGCGACATTTGCAGTGGTTCCACCGTTGCAGATGCGAGTGATGCGTGTTGCCAGCGAAGCGCCGGGTTTATCATCGTCAGTCAATATTGGCGCATTTAACCTGGGGAATGCACTGGGGGCCGCAGCCGGTGGGGCGGTGATATCCGGTGGACTGGGTTACAGTTTTGTGCCTGTGATGGGGGCGATTGTGGCAGGGCTTGCGCTGCTGCTGGTGTTCATTTCCGCAAGAAGACAGCCTGAAGAGGCTTGCACTACCGCGAATTAATGCAAAAACGCAGAAGGAAGCCCTTCTGCGTTATCTTTTTTATGCTGCGAAGTTCTTCGCAACAAACTCCCAATTCACCAGCGCCCAGAAATGTTCCAGGTAGCCAGGACGAGCATTGCGATAGTCGATGTAGTAGGCGTGTTCCCATACGTCAACGGTCATCAGTGGCGTCGCGTCGGTGGTCAGCGGCGTACCCGCGTTGGAGGTTGAAACGATAGCCAGTTTGCCATCCGTTCCTTTAACCAGCCAGGTCCAGCCAGAACCGAAGTTTTTGATAGCGGCATCGGTGAACTGTGCTTTGAAATCTGCAAAGCTGCCAAAGGAGGCTGCAATGGCTTCGGCCAGTTTACCAGTCGGTTCGCCACCTGCGTTCGGTGCCAGGCAGTTCCAGTAGAAAGTGTGGTTCCAGACCTGGGCTGCGTTATTGAATACACCACCTTCAGAGCTACGAACGATCTCTTCCAGTGATTTACCTTCAAACGCCGTGCCTTTGATCAGGTTATTCAGGTTAGTAACGTAAGTCTGGTGATGTTTGCCATAGTGGTATTCCAGCGTTTCAGCAGAAATGTGCGGGACCAGAGCATCTTTGGCATACGGTAATGCAGGTAATTCGAACGACATTGCTTCTCTCCTTATTATTTATATTGAGTACACACAATAGCCTCATTGTGAGTAAGGATAGGGTAGCAAATTGAAAGGTTATGCAAAAGAAGAACTTACCCTACAGCATGTTCTGTAGGGTAAGTTTTTAGCGAATTGTTTTTGGCGTCATTACCCGGCGAGCGCCCACATAGTGGCGCTGCCAGTAATCTTCGCTCAGCGAGGTGATTTGAATTTCCCGGCCGCTGCGCGGGGACTGAATAAATTTTCCGTTGCCGACATACACACCAACGTGATCGGCTGTTCCGCGACCCTGAGTACGGAAAAAGACCAGATCGCCATTTTTCAGTTCGCCACGTTCAATCGGCGCGGCATCACGTAGATGGTACATTTCGTTCGCAGTACGGGGAATGCGGAATTTCACCAGATCTTTATAGGCATAATAGACCAGACCGCTGCAGTCAAACCCGGTTCTTGGCGATGTACCGCCCCAGCGATAAGGCTTGCCTATTTGATTCATCAGCGTGGACATGGCGGTTTTAGTGGCTTTCTGCACTTTGACCTTGTGCGCGTCAGCGAGCGTAGTCGGAGCCGTGGTTTTCACTTTCACACAGCGTGGCTTATGGCCTTTACGCGGCGTGCATTTTTCAGTCCAGGTCACGGCAGCGGTTTGTGCTGCGGCGGTTTTGCCTCGACGGTTTGCAGTTTTAGTCGACTTTGCCGGAGTGGCAGTGCGATTTTTAGAAGAGGAAGCGGTTTTGGTGCTGGTTTTACTGGAGGTCTTTGTCGCCGTTTTCTTGTTGGTCTTTGTTGTTTTTTGGCTGGTTGTTGCGCTTTTCTTTTTATCTACCGTTTTGATGGGGTGGGATTGGGTAGTTGTCGTCCTGGCCTGCTTGGAAGCATGAGCCATAGGCGTAAAGGGCAGTGTAGTAAAAAGTAAAGCACAGAGCGTGATCGAGATTCGGTTTATCCGCGCCACTGAGCAGTCCTCTGGTAAGGCAGGTCTATAGTGCCTGCGTGTGATTTTCAAAACTTGATGATTCTAATCTATAGAAAGAGGGAAAGTTAATAGCTTTTTTTGTTTAAAACTGTGTTTCGTAACCGACCGCAAAAAAAAACAGCAATTAACGTGGGAACAGGTGAAAGGACAATCAAATCCACAGGCTTCAAGGGGATAAATGAGATTATGAATGCAACTTTTAGCGTCAGGGGATAAAATAATAAGGCGTAATGAAAATGTTATTTTCCGTTGCCTGTCTGACCCGTTACAATGTCAGACTACTGCCGTAAAAGAAGTTTAAGGAAGCAAGATAATGAGCACCACTATCGAAAAAATCCAGCGCCAGATCGCTGAAAACCCGATTCTCCTGTACATGAAAGGTTCCCCTAAACTGCCAAGCTGCGGTTTCTCCGCTCAGGCTGTGCAGGCGTTGTCTGCCTGTGGTGAACGTTTTGCTTACGTTGATATTCTGCAGAACCCGGATATTCGCGCCGAGCTGCCGAAATACGCAAACTGGCCGACCTTTCCGCAGCTGTGGGTTGATGGTGAGCTGGTTGGCGGCTGTGACATTTTGATCGAAATGTACCAGCGCGGTGAGTTACAGCAGCTGATTAAAGAAACAGCGGCGAAATACAAAACCGAAGAACCAGACGCTGAGTAATTTTAGCGGAAATAAAAAAGCGACCTGTGATGGTCGCTTTTTTTATCGATCCGTTATGCCTCTTCAGGCACGGGAAGAGGCCAACCGCCGAGGCGTTTCCAGCGGTTAACGATTTCGCAAAACAGTACGGCTGTCCGTTCGGTATCATACAGCGCCGAGTGCGCCTGATTCCCGTCAAACTCCATTCCAGCCGCCAGACATGCTTTTGACAACACCGTTTGCCCCAATGACAGACCGCTTAATGCCGCAGTATCAAAAGTGACAAATGGATGAAATGGATTTCGTTTGAGAGAGGCGCGCTCTGCTGCGGCCATCATGAAACTGTGATCGAAGGTAGCGTTATGCGCCACCATGATAGCCCGATTGCAGCCGCTGTCTTTAATCCCTTTGCGTACCATTTTGAAGATGGCATGCAGTGCGTCATATTCGCTGACCGCACCACGTAGCGGATTGTTAGGGTCAATACCGTTAAAGGCGAGGGCTTCCGGCTGTAAATTCGCGCCTTCAAATGGCTCTACGTGGAAATGTAACGTCGTGTCCGGCATCAGCCAGCCTTGTTCATCCATTTTCAGTGTGATGGCGGCGATCTCAAGCAGCGCATCGGTTTTGGCATTGAACCCTGCGGTTTCGACATCAATGACGACAGGATAAAAACCACGAAAACGGTCACACAGACCGGAAAGTTGAGCGTTATCGGACATCTGGGTCTCTTAATACGGGAAAATTGCAGCACGTATTATTGCAAAATGATGAGTATAAAACTACGGGCACAGACGATCTGCGCCCGAGGGGGAAGTTAGTCGCCCAGACCGCGCCCGGCGTCTTTCTCTTCGATCAGCTCAATTTTGTAACCGTCCGGATCTTCAACGAACGCGATCACTGTTGTGCCGCCTTTTACCGGACCCGCTTCACGCGTTACGTTGCCGCCATTCTGACGAATACGTTCACAGGCTTCGGCCGCATTGTCTACACTCAGGGCGATATGGCCGTAGGCTGTGCCCAGCTCATACTTATCGACACCCCAGTTATAGGTCAGTTCGATCACCGCTTCACTGGTTTCCGGGCCGTAGCCGACAAAGGCCAGAGAGTACTTATATTCAGGGTTCTCGCTGGTACGCAGCAGCTTCATGCCCAGCACGTTGGTGTAAAACTCGATGGAACGCTGCAGGTCACCCACGCGCAGCATGGTATGAAGTAAACGCATCTTTTTCCCCTTCGAAAATGGCTAATACATTCAAAATGTTGTTTTAGTATAGCGGCGTTGTTACACCGCTATCAATGGCAGAACTGAGTTTGTGACGTTAGAGGGTAGGATAATCGGTGTAACCTTCAGCGCCGCCGCCGTAGAAGCTTTCGGCACGCTGTGGATTCAGCTCCGCTTTACGCTGCAGACGCGCGACCAGATCCGGGTTAGCGATATAAGCGCGACCAAAAGCAACGGCGTCGATCAGACCTTTTTCGATCAGCGATTCTGCTTTTTCTGGTGTGTAGGCGCCCGCGCCAATGATCGGACCGTGAAAACGCGCGCGAACTTTTTCGCGAAACGCATCGGAATACGGCTCGCCACCGGCCCAGTCAGGTTCCGACATATGCAGGTAAGCGATGCCGCGTTTGCCCAGTTGTTCAATCAGATAAAGCGCATCGGCTTCTTCGTTCGGACCGTTGTCAACGTTCTGGAAAGAGCCAATCGGGGAGATGCGAATACCAATGCGATCGGCACCCCATTCTTTAATACCTGCATCGACAACGTCCAGTACCAGACGCGCACGATTTTCGACGCTACCACCGTATTGATCGGTACGCTGGTTAGACGTTGGTGACAGGAACTGGTGCAGCAGGTAGCCGTGAGCGGAGTGCAGTTCTACCATGTCGAAACCTGCTTCGCGTGCGTTGGCTATAGCCTGACGGAAGTCATTTACAATGCCTGGAATTTCTTCGGTTTCCAGAGCGCGCGGCATGGAGGTATCGACGCGTGTTGCCAGGCCGTTTTCATCACGCAATGAGGTGCGGGTACCTGCGATAATTGCAGAAGGTGCAACCGGTGCCTGTCCATTTGGCTGCAGACTGGCGTGAGAAATGCGCCCGGTGTGCCACAACTGAACGGCAATATGACCTTGCTCAGCGTGTACAGCCGCAGTGATTTTTTTCCAGGCGGCGATTTGTGCTTCGCTGTGTAAGCCGGGGGCTCCAGCATACCCTTTTGCCTGGGCGGAAATCTGCGTGGCTTCGCTGATAATAAGGCCTGCGCTGGCGCGTTGACGGTAATACTCGACCATCAGCGGAGTAGGGATGTCGCCAGGCTCGATGCTGCGCAGACGCGTCAGTGGCGCCATGAATACGCGGTTAGCTGCCGTAATGGCACCTACTTTCAGTGGGGAAAACAGTTTTTCAGATGACATGTGGCACTCCTGAATAGACCGGTCGTCTAGTAATAAAGTAAATAAAAACGCCTGTTAAACGGCAGGCGTTGTGATGATGTTTTTAACGTGCGCCAGCGCATTTTCCAGCGGGGTGGCGCTACGAGAAATCTTGGCCTGCAGGTTGGCACCAAGCCAGAGTGCATACAGGACCTGCGCTTGCTGTAACGGCTCGCCAACAAAGGACAGACATTGGTTGGCCCGACCTTTCTCCAGCGCCTGCGCTAACAGCGCAATAATGTGTCGCGCGCCTTTATCCATCGCTGTGCGCATATCTTCTGACAGATCGCATACTTCAGCAGAAAGTTTTACAGTTAAACAGCCGCTAATAATCCCGTGCTGGCTAAACTGGTTCAGGGTTTCCTGATAGTAGGCCAGTATTCGGTCGCGGTAATTCCCCGCCCCTGTATCAAAATGCGTAGCCAGTCGCTGATGATAGGCCGCATAGTGGCGTTCCAGCATCGCGACACCGAATGCTTCTTTAGAGCGAAAATAGTGATAAAACGAACCCTTAGGAACTTCAGCAGTTTTCAGTAGTTCGCTTAAACCCATGCCGGTGAAGCCGCGCTGCATACACAGCTGTTCGCCAGTCGCCAGCAGATGTTCGCGTGTATCGTATTCAGTGACTTTGTTCATGAGATGGAGTGTAATAGACCAGTCGGTCTAATGCAATAGCCCCTTGCGAGAAATTCAGTTAACGTCTTCAATAAGTATATCAATTTTACTAAAGGAGGGGATGTGGCGGAACAGCTGGAGTTTTTCCCCGTCCAGAGCCCATGCCGTGGAATATGTCAGTCTGACGAGCGCGGCTTTTGCCGTGGCTGTTTTCGTAGTCGGGATGAGCGTTTTAACTGGCAAAAGATGAGCGATGCCGAAAAGCAGGAAGTGCTGCGGCTTTGTCGTCAGCGTCTGATGCGTAAATTACGCGCAAACAAACCCAATCCTTCGGAAGAACCGCAACAACCTTCACTCTTTTAAAAGTGTAATTGCGTATACTCGATGCACATTCACTCATAAGGAAGCTGCTATGGTTCAGCGTATTACTATTGCGCCACAAGGTCCTGAATTTTCTCGCTTTGTGATGGGGTATTGGCGCCTGATGGACTGGAATATGTCCGCGCGCCAGTTAGTCAGCTTTATTGAAGAGCATCTGGATCTGGGGGTTACCACCGTCGATCACGCCGATATTTACGGTGGATACCAGTGTGAGGCGGCGTTTGGCGAGGCAATGAAGCTGGCCCCGCATCTGCGTGAAAAAATGCAGATTGTGACTAAATGTGGGATCGCGACGACAGCACGCGCGGAAAATGTGCTGGGCCATTACATTACCGATAGTGCGCATATTATTGCCAGTGCGGAACAGTCGTTGAAATTACTGGCGACCGATCATATTGACCTGCTGCTGATCCACCGTCCTGACCCGCTTATGGATGCAGACGACGTAGCAGACGCTTTTAAAAAATTACACCATAGCGGCAAAGTACGTCACTTTGGCGTTTCTAATTTCACTCCCGCACAGTTTTCACTGCTGCAATCGCGTCTACCGTTTACGCTGGCAACCAACCAGGTTGAGATCTCTCCGGTACATCAGCCGCTCCTGCTGGATGGTACTTTAGATCAACTGCAGCAACTGCGTATTCGTCCAATGGCCTGGTCCTGCCTTGGTGGCGGTCGCTTGTTTAATGACGATGCGTTCCAGCCATTACGCAATGAACTTGCCGCGATCGCAGAAGAGTTAAACGCGCAGTCTATTGAGCAGGTGGTGTACGCCTGGATTTTACGCCTGCCGTCCCAGCCGCTGCCAATTATTGGCTCAGGTAAGATAGAACGTGTCCGCGCCGCCATTGAGTCTGAGTCACTGGACATGTCTCGCCAGCAGTGGTTCCGTATTCGTAAAGCCGCCCTGGGTTACGACGTACCTTAATCGCGTTTTCAGCGCTTTACCGTTCAAATTAGCGTCACTGGTTTACACTTATCAATCAGACACCCTTTGGACGGAGTTCTTATGAAGCGTTTGAGTTTGGCCATTATCACATTACTCGCCTGTGCAAGTGCACAGGCTGCCAGTGAAGAAAAGGTGACGATGAATCTGGTAACGTCGCAAGGCGTCGGCCAGGCGATTGGTACGGTCACTATTGCTGAAACCGCGAAAGGACTGGAGTTTACGCCCGATCTTAGAGCGCTGCCGCCAGGTGAACATGGCTTCCATGTGCATGCGAATGGCAGCTGTCAACCGGCTATTAAGGAAGGAAAAGCTTCAGCCGCAGAATCGGCCGGAGGCCATTATGATCCACACAAAACTGGCAAACACGAAGGGCCGGAAGGCGCAGGTCACATGGGCGACCTGCCGCTGTTACTGGTAAATAACGACGGGAACGCCACAACACCAGTTTTTGCACCGCGGCTGAAAACGCTCGACGAGGTGAAAGGTAAGGCGCTGATGATCCATGTGGGCGGCGATAATATGTCCGATCAACCGAAACCGCTGGGCGGTGGCGGAGCGCGCTACGCTTGTGGCGTTATTAAATAATCAACTGCTTAGTGTACCCGGCGGCGGCGCTTGTTCGAGTTGCGAAAGCGAACAGTGTAGCCGCCAGACAAGCGCAGACAGTTCCTGCGCGGCAGGTTGATGATGGTGGGCAAGCGTATCGCAGATGCGCTGTAACTGATTTAGCGTGGCATTCAGCGGTCGTTGCTGGACGCCACGTTCACTCATCACGTCACGGAGCAGTAAGATACATACGTCCCTGACGCGAGCGAGTGGATCTGAACGCGCCTCCCATGTGCGAAGCTGCCACACCACGTGTGAGCAGTTCAACAAAACTACTCCCCAACGCAATAACCAGCGTCTCGCCAGCGCGTCCTGACTGTTGCTAAGCTGGCTGACGTGGTGATAGGTCAGCGACTCAAATTCGTTTTCACTGAGTGAGGGACGTCGACTCAGCTGATCGACAAAATACCTACGCAGGGCACGAATATGACGCCGACTTTTCCGCGCATCTGAACCTGGACGCAGAATAGCGAAGGCCAGCCAGGACAGCGCCACGCCGATGATTTTCGCCATATTGTCATTCAGGAAATCAGCGAAATCATAAACCGGCGGATTGGTTACCGCGATAAACGATCCCATAAACACGATCAGCTGTCCCCACAGGCCCGCCAGCGCAGGCATTTGTAGCTTCAGGAGTTGCATGGTGGCGAGAAGCGGGAAGAGAAAAAGAATGAATTGCCAGAGATCGGAAATTTGCACCATCAGGCCAAACTTAACCACGAAGCTAAACAGCGACAGCAGAACCAGCGTGCGCATCAGCAGCGAAAGTGACTTGAATGGTGTAGCGACGGTAGAATACAGAACGCTGCTGATGGCTGCGAGCGTGAGCGCGCCAGATCCTGATTCCCATTGTGCGCCAATGCTCCATGCGCCGATAAGCATCAACGTGCAGAATGTACGCAACCCGCTCCAGATGGCTTCCGCATTATCAGTGTGGCGCGCAAGACCTGGCGTACGGTCAACATTAATCTGTTCCGCATTGACCCCATTTTCAAGTAAATGCAGGTAATGGCTACTGCGCAGGTAAATTCGGCAAAAATAGCGTAACCGTTGCCAGAAAGCGACGTGTCGGTAGTCGCGCGCATCGGTTGGGCGAAGAGGGGCAATAATACGCGCAACGGTGTAGCTGTCGGTATTGGATTTGACCAGCGCGCTGAGCAACTGCTCGATGACCTCCCGGGTATTGACCGGGGGATTAGGCCAGTTCAGCAACATCCTGCGCAGACTGGAAATCACGCTGGTCATACGCAACTGCTGGTGCAACAGCGAATTGAGCAACGCATTTTGACGGCGAAAGCGGTAGTGGCTCCAGAACGCCTGTATACGCAGCAGGTTCATGGTCAGGATCTGGCCGATGACACTTTCATGAGCCGTACGAATGGCGTCCGTTGTCTCCGGTTGCCAGAGTAAGCTGGCATGTTCCAGTAAACGAGAATGCATGTTTTTCAGCGCGGTAAGTAACGTGGTGCCATCGGAGGTGCTGGGCAGGATCATCATCATCATCCCACCGCACAGGATACCCACGATAACCTCGCACACGCGGGCCTGCGCGATATTCCACAACTGCGTAATCTCAATGGTATTAACCATGGGAAACGCAATGATTGCCGCGGTGTAGCCCGCCAATTGAAAGGCGTAAGCGACGTTATTGGTAAAATGGGCACAGGCCCAGGTACAAAAACCAATCCACAGCGACATGCAGAGCAAAAACAACCACGGCTCATTGAGGGCATGTCCGGCAATAATTAAGGCGGCGGTGGCACCAAGCAAGCTACCCGCAACGCGACCGAGGCTTTTACTGATAACCCCACCAACAGTAGGAAAGCTGACCACCGCCGCCGAGGTCATCGCCCAGTAGGGTTCATCCAGATTCAGGTAATAGGCGAACGTTAACGCCAGACACATCGCAATGGTGTTTCGCAGTGCATAGCGCCACTGCGCCGCCGTGGCTTTAAACCACGGCAAATTGCCAGGTGTCAGATGGGGCAGTTTCATTTACGCTGACCGATAGACACGCTGCAGGTCGTACCTGAAACCAGCGTGATACCCTGCACTGGCTCGTCGAATTCGATGCGCACCGGAACACGTTGCGCCAGGCGCACCCACGGCACGTTAGGTTTAATATCGGGGATCAGGCCGGAGTCACTTTCCACACTTTGGTCGTAGATGGCACGACCAATACTGGATACGTGACCCTGTAACTTTATATTGCCACTGTAGAGGGTGATCAGCGCAGGCGCACCTTCGCGAATATGGCGCAATTTGGTTTCTTCAAAATACCCCATTACATAAAAAGATTGACTGTCGACAAGGGCAAACAGGGGTTTACCGGTTGAGGCGTAGTCTCCGGTACGGATTGAAAGGTTGGTGACCCAGCCTGCCACGGGGGCTTTGACCACCGTTTGTGTCAGTTGCCACTGTGCCTGGCGCAGACTGGCCTCTGCTGCTTTAACGCTCGCCTGCATGGCTTTCACGTTGAGGTTGGCGGTATCCAGGTCTTCGGCAGAGATATAATTTTGCGATAAGTGACGGCGGCGGTTGGCCTCGTTATTGGCTTTTGCCAGATCGGACTGTGCTTTAGCCAACTGGGCTTGTGCATTCAGTTCAGCAATGTGAAATGGCGTCTTGTCGATAACAAACAGGACATCGCCTTCATTCACAAACTGGTTATCTTTTATGTTGAGTTCGCTGATACTGCCCGAAACCTGCGGCGTGATGCTGACCTGCTCAGCGCGCACTTTGCCGTCACGGGTCCAGGGCGATTGCATATAGTAATTCCACATCCACCATCCGGCGAAAACTGCGATTGCAGCGACTATAATCGTGGAGAAGTATTTAACGGTTTTAAGCGACATAATCACCACACAATCAGCATGACAAAGGCCAGACATACGCATAGCGTAAAGAGGGACAGATCCATTAACAGGGGATGCCAGATTTCGCCGGAATAAATCCAGTCGCGAAGCAGGCGATGAACAACCAGCCAGAGAAGGAATCCTGCTACAAATGCCTTGAAAACAGGCGGGAAGTAGACAGATGCGCCGATCATTAAATCTTGTAGGGGCAATCCTGTTGCATTAAACATAAACTTCACGGGCAAAATCCTTGGCGGAAGAGAGCATCGCTATAGGTTTAGCAAAAAAGAGACAACGAGTCTCTGTAACGCATAATGTCTGAAAAAATGTCTGCCGGTAAGCAAATTTGGCAATACATTTGTTTTGGCAATACAAATGCTGCACACTATTCTAAAATCAGCACAATAACTTAGCAAGCTAATTATAAGGAGATGAAATTGGAATCGCCATTAGGTTCTGATCTGGCACGGTTGGTGCGCATTTGGCGTGCTCTGATTGACCATCGCCTGAAACCTCTGGAGTTGACGCAGACCCATTGGGTTACGCTGCACAACATTCATCAATTGCCGCCCGATCAATCGCAGATTCAGTTGGCGAAAGCGATTGGCATCGAACAGCCTTCGCTGGTACGTACGCTTGACCAACTGGAAGAAAAGGGACTCATTTCACGCCAGACTTGCGCCAGCGATCGCCGGGCAAAGAGAATTAGACTGACAGAAAAAGCAGAGCCGCTGATCGCGGATATGGAAGCGGTTATCAACAAAACACGTGGAGAAATTTTGGAAGGGATTTCAGCTGAGGAAATTGATCTGCTGATTAAACTGGTCGCCAGACTGGAACATAATATTATTGAGCTACAGTCACAAGGCTGATACAGAAGATAGCGTGTGGCCAGAGTCTGACCACACGTAAATTCGATTAGCGTGGAGACACGGTAACCTGGCTGCCGTTGTTTGCCATAACAACGCGTTGACCGGCTGAAAACTTGGTCGCACCCTGTTTCTGAACCACCATAATGGTATTACCGTCGTCCTTACGGATTTCCAGTTCCACACCCTGGGTTTTATTCATCGCACCTTGTACGCTTTGACCCGCTACGCCGCCGGCAACGGCGCCTGCAGCCGTCGCTAATGAACGACCCGTACCGCCGCCAACGGTGTTACCGAGGAACCCGCCGAGTACCGCACCGCCAATAGCGCCAATCACGTTTGCGTCATCACCACCCTGGATTTGCACCGGACGAACATGAACAATCGTACCGTAGGTCACGTTCTGAACTTGTTTCGCTTCGGATGCGGTATATACGTCGCCCGAAAGGCTATCATTGTTAACGCAGCCCGCTAAAGATACGCCCATTAATGAAACAATCAGCACACGTTTAATCATTTACAAATCTCCTTTGTCGCCACGAAATGCTCAATAAGCACCCTTCATGACTAAATTATATGGCATTTGTGAACCCAAGTTCACATGTTCTACTGGAACAATATGAAAATCTTAACTGAAATCGGATATACCGAGTATAAACGAATCATTCATATAATTGATGTAATAAAGCATCCATTGTAATGATTAGCCATCAAAAATCATTAAGGAAGCATGGCATTACTCGGCACTTTATGGTTGAGTGTCAAGGCTAATTTGCTTAAAAGGATGACATATGAAATCGGGCCGTTTTATCGGTGTAATGTCTGGAACCAGCCTTGATGGCGTCGATGTTGTGCTGGCGACAATAGATGAAACGATGGTTGCGCAACAGGCGAGTCTGAGCTGGCCTATTCCTGGTCATGTAAAACAAGCGATTCTGGATATCTGTCAGGGTCAGCAGCTTACGCTTTCTCAGTTTGGGCAACTGGATGCACAGCTCGGTTATCTGTTTGCTGAGGCGGTGAATGCCCTGCTGGCGCAGGAAAAGATGAAACCGCAGGACATTGTTGCGATCGGTTGTCATGGGCAAACCGTGTGGCATGAACCGACAGGCCCCGCGCCGCACACGCTGCAAATTGGCGACAATAATCAGATTGTGGCACGCACAGGGATAACCGTAGTAGGCGATTTTCGCCGCCGCGATATCGCCCTCGGCGGGCAGGGGGCACCGTTGGTTCCGGCTTTTCATCAGGCGCTGCTGGCTCATCCAACGGAGCGGCGGATGGTGCTAAACATCGGCGGAATTGCCAATTTGTCTCTGCTTATTCCCCAGCAACCCGTTCGCGGCTACGATACCGGACCTGGCAATATGCTGATGGATGCCTGGATCTGGCGGCAATGTGGTCAACCCTACGACAAAGATGCGCAGTGGGCCAGTTCAGGAACGGTGATCCTGCCTTTACTGCAAAATATGCTTAGCGATCCTTATTTTTCTGCGCCTTCACCCAAAAGCACCGGTCGTGAGTATTTCAATTATGGCTGGATAGAACGTCATCTGTCGCAGTTCCCGGGTATAAGTCCGCGGGATGTACAGGCGACGCTTGCCGAACTGACCGCGGTGACTATTTCAGAGCAGGTCTTGCTCAGCGGCGGCTGTGAACGACTCATGGTCTGCGGGGGAGGAAGCCGTAATCCGCTGTTGATGATGCGTCTGGCGGCATTATTGCCGGGTACAGAGGTCACCTCAACCGATGAAGCCGGGATTAGCGGCGACGATATGGAAGCGTTAGCCTTTGCCTGGCTGGCGTGGCGAACGCTGGCAGGGTTACCGGGAAATCTGCCTTCAGTCACCGGCGCATCAGAGCCGAGCGTTTTAGGGGCGATTTATCCAGCTAACCCACGAACTCAGAGTTAACTGAAATTATTCAGCGCCATATGCCGGTAAACTAGGAATAATAGGGAGGGTGCCATTACCCTCCAGGACCAGGAAAGTCTTCAGGATATGGCTATGAAAAAACTGTTGTTAGTGTGTCTGCCGGTATTGCTTAGCGGGTGTAGTGTGTACAACCAATTTGTCGAGCGTATGCAAACGGATACGCTGGAATATCGTTGTGACGAAAAACCGCTTACCGTGAAGTTGAACAATACCCGTCAGATGGCAAGCTTTGTATATGATAATCAGCTATTGAACCTCAAACAGGGCGTGTCGGCATCAGGTGCGCGCTATACCGATGGTATCTACGTCTTCTGGTCTAAAGGCAACGAGGCAACGGTCTATAAACGAGACAGAATTGTGCTAAATAACTGTCAGTTACAGAACCCGAAGCGTTGAGATTTTCACCTGGGCGGCGCACAATAGCGTCACCCACTGACAATCCGTAGCCAACATCATGTCTGATAACGACGAATTGCAGCAAATAGCGCATCTGCGCCGTGAATACACGAAAGGCGGTCTTCGCCGCCGCGATCTTCCCGCCGACCCCCTTGCACTGTTTGAGCGCTGGCTGGGGCAAGCCTGTGATGCCAAACTCGCCGATCCCACCGCGATGGTCGTTGCGACCGTCGATGAAAATGGTCAGCCGTATCAGCGTATCGTGTTGCTCAAACATTATGATGATAAAGGGCTGGTGTTCTATACCAACCTCGGTAGCCGTAAGGCGCATCAGATCGAGAAAAACCCACGCATTAGCCTCTTGTTCCCCTGGCACACGCTGGAACGGCAGGTGATGGTTATCGGTAAGGCTGAGCGTCTTTCCACACTTGAAGTGGTCAAATACTTCCACAGTCGCCCACGCGACAGCCAGATTGGCGCCTGGGTATCTAAACAATCCAGTCGGATCTCCGCTCGCGGTATTCTCGAAAGCAAATTCCTCGAACTGAAACAGAAGTTTCAGCAAGGGGAAGTGCCTCTGCCCAGTTTCTGGGGCGGCTTTCGTGTGAGTATTGAACAAATGGAGTTCTGGCAGGGTGGTGAAAACCGCTTACACGATCGTTTTTTATACCAACGCGAAGATAACGCGTGGAAAATTGATCGCCTGGCTCCCTAAAGATGCAAATTTCTTGTTTTAAGCGCTGGTGCTGAACAATCCGGCGCTTTATTCTATGTTTCTTTCGCATCAGGCGAAAAGTCGTGTACCGGCAAAGGTGCAGTCGTTTTATACATGGAGATTTTGATGGCAAGCAGTAACTTGATTAAACAATTGCAAGAGCGGGGGCTGGTGGCCCAGGTGACGGACGAGGAAGCGTTAGCAGAGCGACTGGCGCAAGGCCCGATCGCGCTCTATTGCGGCTTCGATCCTACCGCTGACAGCTTGCATTTGGGGCATCTGGTTCCATTGTTATGCCTGAAACGCTTCCAGCAGGCAGGCCATAAACCTGTCGCACTGGTAGGTGGCGCAACCGGTCTGATTGGTGACCCGAGCTTTAAAGCCGCCGAGCGTAAACTGAATACCGAAGACACCGTGCAGGAGTGGGTGGACAAAATCCGCAAACAGGTTGCGCCGTTCCTCGATTTCGACTGTGGCGACAACTCGGCGATTGCTGCGAATAACTACGACTGGTTTGGCGGTATGAACGTACTGACCTTCCTGCGTGATATCGGCAAACACTTCTCTGTTAACCAGATGATCAACAAAGAAGCGGTGAAGCAGCGTCTGAACCGCGACGATCAAGGGATCTCCTTTACCGAGTTTTCTTACAACCTGCTGCAGGGTTATGACTTTGCCTGTCTGAATAAACTGCACGGCGTGGCGCTGCAGATTGGTGGTTCAGACCAGTGGGGTAACATTACTTCAGGTATCGATTTGACCCGTCGTCTGCATCAGAATCAGGTATTTGGTCTGACCGTTCCGCTGATCACTAAAGCTGACGGCACCAAATTCGGTAAGACTGAAGGCGGCGCTGTGTGGCTGGATCCGAAGAAAACCAGCCCTTATAAATTCTACCAGTTCTGGATCAACACCGCCGATGCGGACGTTTATCGCTTCCTGAAATTCTTCACTTTCATGGACATTGAAGAGATCAATGCGCTGGAAGAAGAAGATAAAAACAGCGGTAAAGCACCGCGTGCCCAGTATGTACTGGCCGAACAGGTCACGCGTCTGGTTCACGGTGAAGAAGGTCTGGTTGCGGCAAAACGCATTACCGAAAGTTTGTTCAACGGTAATTTGAGCGATTTGAGCGAAGCTGATTTCGAACAGCTGGCGCAGGATGGTGTGCCGATGATCGAAATGGATAAGGGTGCCGATCTGATGCAGGCGCTGGTGGACTCCGAACTGCAGCCTTCTCGCGGTCAGGCACGTAAGACCATCGCGTCAAACGCGGTGACCATCAACGGTGAGAAGCAATCTGATCCGGAATATTTCTTCCAGGAGAGTGATATCCTGTTCGGGCGCTACACCTTACTGCGCCGTGGTAAGAAGAATTATTGTCTGATTTGCTGGAAGTAAGATTTAGTTAGCAGGGGCGTGGGAAACTTCGCCCCTTTATTTTTTCAGGGTTGTGGTAAGCAAAATGAAGAATATCCTCGCCATCCAGTCCCACGTTGTTTTTGGTCATGCGGGCAATAGTGCAGCAGAGTTTCCAATGCGTCGTCTTGGCGCAAATGTCTGGCCGCTGAATACCGTTCAGTTTTCTAACCATACACAATACGGTAAATGGACCGGTTGCGTTATGCCGCCGAGCCACCTGACCGAAATCGTTCAGGGTATTGCCGATATTGATAAACTTCAAACCTGTGACGCAGTCCTGAGCGGTTATCTTGGTTCAGCAGAGCAGGGCGAGCATATTCTGGATATTGTACGCCAGGTGAAAGCGGCCAATCCGCAGGCGAAATACTTCTGCGACCCGGTGATGGGGCATCCGGAGAAAGGGTGTATCGTTGCACCCGGCGTCGCTGAGTTTCACGTGCGCCATTCGTTGCCGGCCAGCGACATTATCGCCCCGAATCTGGTTGAACTCGAAATTTTGTGCGAACACGCGGTTAACAGCGTCAATGAGGCAGTGGCAGCCGCACGTGAGCTCATTGCGCAAGGACCGGCAATTGTGCTGGTGAAGCATCTGGCTCGTGCAGGTATTAGCTCAGATCGTTTCGAGATGTTGTTGGTCACAGCCGACCAGGCGTGGCACATCAGCCGACCGTTAGTTGATTTTGGCGCTCGTCAGCCCGTTGGCGTCGGTGATGTCACCAGTGGCTTGTTGCTGGTTAAACTGTTGCAGGGGGCGTCTTTACAGCAGGCGCTTGAGCATGTGACAGCGGCGGTGTATGAAGTGATGATCGCCACCAAAGAGATGCACGAGTATGAGTTGCAGGTGGTGGCCGCGCAGGATTCTATCGCCAGGCCTGAACATTACTTCAGCGCGACGCAGCTGTAATCAATGCCCGATGGCGCTCTCGCTTATCGGGCATTGGTTTGACTATAGGCCGGGTAAGCGCCAGCGCTACCCGGCAACAGCAGTTAATTTAACCCTTCAGCTTTCAACGCCGCTGCAACCGCCGGGCGTTCAGCCATCCGCGCCATATACGCGTCTATATTGCTTAAACCGGCCATATTCAGCTTCACCGCATAGGCCCAGCGCAGCACGGTGAACAGATAAGCGTCCGCAATGCTGAAGCGCGAGCCACAGATCCATGGGTTATCTTTCAGCGAGTCATTCACATACTGCATTTTTTTCTCCAGCAGCGCGCGAACGGTTGGCTTGAAGTCCTCCGGCGTATCGGGACGGAAAAGTGGTGTAAAGCCTTTATGCAGCTCTGTCGCAATGTAGTTAAGCCATTCGATGGTTTTGTAACGGGAGAGGCTGCTTGTAGGGGCCAGGAGCTGACGGTCTGGCACGCTGTCTGCCAGGTATTGCATGATGGCGACGCCTTCGGTCAGTAGCGTTCCGTCATCCAGCAGCAGCGCGGGGACTTGACCTTTTGGGTTTACCGCGAAAAAATCATCGCCGTTTTCCAGACGTTTCTTCATCAGATCAACACCATCCAGCGTGAAATCTTTACCGCTCTCACGAAGCGTGATGTGGGAAGCGAGAGAACAAGCGCCCGGTTTGTAGAACAGTTTCATCGGTAACTCCTTTTGGCTGAGGTATACCGTATGGTAGTGCTACCTCAGGCAAAAAAAAAGCCGCTAACATCAGTTAGCGGCCGGAAAGAAAGTTTCCCTGAGAATTACGCTGTTGCGGCCTTAGCGGCTTTCTCATCGGCTTCGTCGTCCTGAGTCATACGATTCAGTTTCGGTGCCGTCAGCAGCATCAGAACAGCGATAACCGCCGTTGCAACACCAATCTGCAGGAACACGCGACCGTAGACTTCCAGAGACATCAGCGGGTCAGTCACATTCTCTGGGACCGCCATCATGTTAGCCACGTAACCACCGATGATATTGGCACCGGCAGTGGTCAGGAACCAGCTACCCATGATGAAGCCCATCAGGCGTTGCGGAACCAGCTGTGCCACCATTGCCAGACCCAGACCGGAGATCATCAGCTCACCAATACTTTGCAGGCCGTAGCAGATGATCAACCAGTTAACGGAAACGATGCCCGCGTCGGTAGCGAATTTCGCACCCAGCGGCAGGATCAGGAACGCACCGGAACACAGCACCATACCAATCGCAAACTTGGTTGGCATCGGCAGCGTATCGCCCATCTTGTTATAGATAGCGGCGAGGATTGGGCTACCAATGATGATCCAGAACGGGTTCAATGCCTGGTATTGTTCAGGTTCAAAAGCAATACCAAGAATAGAGTGCTCAACGTTACGAATCGCGAAGAAGTTCAGCGAGGTCGGCATCTGGCTGTACAGCACGAAGAAGATAATCGCTTCCAGCATCAGAATGAAGGCAACGATCATTTTACGACGGGCAGCACCTTTCATGGTGAAGGCTTCTTTACCGAAGATAAACACGATACCAATGGCAATCACACCCAGAACCATACGTGCGATCTGCTGGTTATGCAGCAGCCAGGTTGCAATCGCGATCAGCACCACAACGCCAACGATGGTCAGCAGCAGGTTACGGAAGTTGATTGGCTCAAAGTCAGGCTTAGAACCGTACTGTTTAACCCAGCGCTGGCAGAATGCGAAGTTAACCACGGTAATCAGCATACCCACGACGCTCAGTGCGAACGCGGTGCTCCAGCCGTAACGCGCAGCCAGCCACGGCGTTGCCAGCATAGAGAAGAATGAACCGATGTTGACGGACATATAGTACATGGTAAATGCACCATCAAGACGCGGGTCATCTTTGGCATAGCAGGTAGAGAGCAGGGATGATGGGTTTGCTTTAAACAGACCGTTACCGACAGCGATGGCCGCCATACCCATATAAACGATACCCGCATCGTGACCGGACCATGCTACCAGCGCATAACCAATCGCCAGCACAACGGCACCCAGCATAATGACGCGTTTTGTACCCAGAACTTTATCACCTAACCAACCGCCAATCGCAACCAGGCCATATACCAGGGCGCTAAAGGAGGAGAAAAGGGTGATGGAATCCGCTTCTGACATGCCCAGTTGTTTAACCAGGTAGACGGCCATAATTCCTTGCAGGCCGTAATAACCAAAACGTTCCCACAGCTCAATTGAGAAAATGAGATAGAACGCTTTTGGTTGTTTGAAGGCGTTTAAACTCACGCCTTCTGTTGGTTTATTGTTTGCAGTAGACACTTTTACCTCTTTTTTTACATCCCATATCAACGGGGGTGTTCAGGTACGTGATGAGTCAAGTTCATCCGTCCGATTGTTATAGTGGGAGGGGAAACGGCAAGTAATGTTCACTATCTTGACCCTTCAGACAAGTGGTTTGTAATAATCTGTTACATATATCATGACTGGTGAAATCGTCGGGGCGCTGAAATGTTATCTAGCGTTAAATTTCTTCATTTAGAAAATGGCAGATTTTTACACTGTTTAATTACGGTGAAAACCGCAATGTGGCGATATGTTCTGCTATTTGCGGTTGAATCCAGTGATATAGGCCAATATCTGAAAAATAGCTAGTGTAATGTTTTGTTTATAAACTGTTCACTTAGGTCATATGATTGTCACTTTAACTAAAAAATAAATATTTTTTAACATTGTGTTAGCTGCGTGATCCTGATCACGTATAGATAGAAATTTCTAGTACTAAAAAAACGATTAACCTGCTCAGGCGCTAATTCACAAGAATATTACATTAGAGATGGGTAATTGAATGGCATCATTGTCGGGAAAACTATTGCGAGGGAGTGCATAACTAATCGTTATGTATGCGAGGGGCAAAGAGGATGCCCCGGCAGCATCAGATATCAACTTTCTCTTTGAATTCACAGAGATCTTCGATGATGCAGGAACCACAACGAGGCTTCCTGGCTATACAGGTGTAGCGGCCATGAAGAATTAACCAGTGATGGCAATCGACTTTAAATTCACTGGGTACGACTTTCAGTAGCTTCTCTTCTACCTGTTCGACGTTTTTACCAGGGGCAAATTGTGTCCGGTTACATACCCGGAAAATATGGGTATCTACAGCAATAGTCGGCCAGCCAAAGGCAGTATTTAACACCACATTCGCCGTCTTGCGCCCAACGCCAGGCAGGGCTTCTAATGCGGCTCTGTCTTCCGGAACCTCGCCATTGTGTTGTTCCAGTAAAATGCGGCAGGTTTTAATCACGTTCTCCGCTTTGCTGTTAAACAAACCGATTGTTTTAATGTAGGACTTAACGCCTTCGACGCCTAGCTCCAGCATCGCGGCGGGCGTATTAGCGACGGGGTAAAGCTTGGCCGTTGCTTTATTGACGCTGACATCGGTGGCCTGAGCGGAAAGCAAGACCGAAATCAGCAGTTCGAAAGGTGATGTAAAATTAAGCTCGGTTGTTGGATGCGGATTGTTATCACGCAGGCGAGTGAGAATTTCCAGCCGTTTAGCTTTGTTCATGACACATTCCCTGTTTCACCAGCCGGACTGTCCACGACAGCCGCCTCGGCACGACGTTTCTTCATTTTCTCATCAATAAGATACTTAACTGCCAGCATCAAGCCCAGACCAATAAACGCGCCTGGTGGCAGCATGGCCAGCAGAAACGGCGTATCAGTATGGAAGATCTCAACGCGCAATACTTTAGCCCAGCTACCCAACAAACCGTCGGCGCCATCAAATAGTGTACCGTTACCAATTATTTCACGCAGTGAGCCCAGAACAAACATGGCGCCGGTAGCCCCCATACCGATGGAGAAACCATCGAGCGCGGATAATGCTGGGCCTTTTTTGGCGGCGAAGGCTTCAGCACGACCAACAACAATACAGTTGGTCACAATCAGCGGGATAAAGATGCCCAGAGACTGATACAGGCCAAAGGCGTAGGCATTAATCAGCATCTGCACTGCACTCACCACAGAGGCGATGATCATGACATAAATTGGAATACGGATTTCAGGCGGTGTCCAGCGACGAAGGGCCGAAATCGTCAGATTGGTCAGCGTCAGGACGAGCGTCGTCGCGAGCCCCAGCCCCAGCGCGTTAGTGGCGGTAGAGGTAACAGCCAACAACGGACACATCCCGAGTAACTGCACAAGCGCGGAGTTATTTTTCCATAACCCCTGGACAATAACGTCTTTAATTTCGCTCATGGTTTATTCTCCACAGGCGCTAAGTTGAGGAAGCTGTGCGGGTAGCGTTTGAGCATACAAACCGGCGCGTTTTACTGCATTCACTACCGCCCGCGGCGTAATGGTTGCGCCAGTAAACTGGTCAAAGTCACCGCCGTCTTTTTTTACCGCCCAGTGGGCGTCGTTACCCGCAGCGATTGTTTTGCCACTAAAGTGGGTGATCCAGTCAGAAAGCCGCAGTTCGATTTTGTCGCCCAGTCCCGGCGTTTCATGATGCTCGGTTACCCGCGTACCCAACACAGTACCCGTAAAATCGACACCGACCAGCAGTTGAATAGCCCCGGAATAACCATCTGGCGCTGTAGCTTCAAGAATTGCTGCCACGGGATGGTCGTCCTGGCGCGCAATATACACACGGTGAGTACCTTTACCTAACGCCTGCGCATTAACCAGATAACAGCTCTCAGACAAGTTATTATTGTAGCGGTCGCCTGGCAGAACCTGATCGAACAGTGCTTTTTGCTGCAATGCGGCCTGTTCATCAATGGTGGACTTGGTTAATTGATTGATTGCCGCGGTTAATCCCGTTGAGCCCGCAGCAAACAGTGCCAGCGTAATACCGTGTTTACGAATCGTTTTCAGCATTGGAATTCCTTAGCGATGTCCGTACACGCGAGGGCGGGTGTAATAATCAATCAAGGGAACCGTGATATTTGCCAGTAATACGGCAAAGGCCACACCGTCAGGATAACCGCCAAAACTGCGAATCAACCACACTAACAGACCTGCAAGTGCGCCAAAAACCAGGCGGCCACGGTTAGTTGTCGAGGCCGTAACGGGGTCGGTAAGAATAAAGAATGCACCCAGCATGGTCGCGCCTGAAAGCAGGTGTAACTGAGGTGATGCGAGTGACTCCGGTGAGATCCACCATCCCAGGGTGGCGCAAACGGCGAGAGACAGAAGAAAGCTAACCGGGATATGCCAGCGAATCGCCTTCTGCCATAACAGAACGATCCCGCCTGCCAGCCAGGCAAGATTAACCCACTGCCAGCCTGCACCTGCCAGCACACCGCTATAGATCGGGTATTGCATCACCTGTTCAACAGTACGCCCTGCATGCAATGACGTCTTAAAGGTGTCAAGAGGCGTTGCCTGGCTGATACCATCAATGCCCATTCGCAGCGTATTCATATCCCCGCCGCTGACAGTGTGGCCGCTAAGGATAACGTTCAGTGCGTCAAAGAACCCAGGCACGGTAGCCGCAATTTCGTGCGGCGGCAGCCAGCTGGTCATCTGTACCGGAAATGAGATTAGCAGCACGACGTAACCAATCATGGCAGGGTTAAACGGGTTCTGACCGAGACCGCCATACAACTGTTTAGCAATAATAACCGCGAATACCGTGCCTAATACCACCATCCACCAGGGGGAGAGCGGAGGAATACTCACGGCCAGCAACAACCCGGTGAGTAAGGCGGAGTTGTCTTTTAAAATTGGCACGATGGGTTGTTTCCTCAGTCTAAGCACGCCCGCTTCGGCGGCGATAGCGCTGATGGCGGCCAGAACTATCTGGAACAACGTACCCCAGCCAAAGAACCACAGCTGCGCGGCGATCCCTGGCAACGCCGCAAGTAACACCAACATCATGATTCGTGATGTCTGGCGCTGGTTATGGGTATAAGGGGAGCTTGCTATTCTGAATACCATTTATTCCTCGTTAACAACCTGCTGCTGCGCGGCTTTCTTTGCCTGAGCGCGTGCGATAGCGGCCGCGACGGCGGCTTTACGTGGATCAACCGACTCGGCTGTTGCCGTTGCTGTCTGCTGCTCAAGCTTGCGGGCTTTTGCACGAGCGATTGCCGCTTCCACGGCGGCTTTGCGGGGATCAACCGGTTCGGCTGTTTCAGTTGCTGTCTGCTGCTCAAGCTTGCGGGCTTTGGCACGAGCGATTGCCGCTTCCACGGCGGCTTTGCGGGGATCAACCGGCTCGGCTGTTTCCGTTGTTGTCTGCTGCTCAAGCTTGCGGGCTTTGGCGCGTGCGATTGCCGCTTCCACGGCGGCTTTACGTGGGTCACTACCTGTGCTGTTCTCTTCAACCTGGGCCTGATTTTCCGTTCGGGCCACGCGAGCCTGCGCCTTACGCGCCTCGCGTGCGGCTATCACGGCGCTATTGTCAGGTTTTTCGCCTGGTTGAATCACCACGGGTTGCAGCACCTGAGCCTGCTTTTCTTTTACGCGAGCCAGCGCGGCGGCGATGGCATCATGATCTTTCGCTGCAGGCTGAACGGCTGCGTTTTTGTGACGTTCAAGACGGGCAGCTTTTTCACGTTCAAGGCGTGCCTGTCGGGCTTCAAATCGCGCTTTTGCTTCAGCTGCACGTTTTTCTTCCTGACTAATGGCGTAAATCTCGGCTTTTTCCTGACGGAAATACTGCACCAATGGAATGTTGCTTGGGCATACCCAGGCGCAGGCACCGCATTCAATGCAGTCGGCGATATTGTGGGCCGTGGCTTTGTCGTGCTGTTGCCCTTTACTGAACCAATAAAGCTGCTGTGGCAGGAGATCGGCCGGGCAGGCATCGGCGCAAGCGCTACAGCGAATACAGCCTTTCTCTTCTGGCGTTTCACCCATTTCACTAGCAGAAGGTGCCAGAAGACAGTTGGTTATCTTGACCACCGGTACATCCAGCCATGGCAGCGTAAAGCCCATCAGCGGTCCACCCATAATCACCATCTGGTCGGCGGAAGGACAAAAGCCCGCGTCGTTGAGCAGATGACGAACTGGCGTACCTAAACGCGCCCAGACGTTGCCTGGACGACTGACGGCCTCCCCGGTAAGCGTCACGACACGCTCGGTGATCGGTTCTCCGTCAATTACCGCACGTTTGATCGCATAGGCGGTTCCGACGTTTTGCATCAGCACGCCAATATCGGATGAGCGTCCACCATGGGGAACCTGCTTGCCAGTCAGAATTTGCGTTAACTGTTTGGCCCCGCCGGACGGATACTTAGTAGGGATCACGCGCAAGCTGATATCGTGTGAATCAGCCAGCACCGCGCGCAGCATGGAAATTGCCTGCGGTTTGTTATCTTCGATGCCCAACAGAATTTCACGTGGCTGAAGAATGTGGGCCAGGATGCGGATACCTTCGACGACCTGCGCCGCGCAGTCCTGCATCAGGCGGTCATCAGCTGTAATATACGGCTCGCATTCAGCGGCGTTGATGATCAGTGTTTCAATTTTATCACCGCCGCCCTGCAGTTTTACACCGGTGGGAAAACCTGCGCCGCCCAGTCCGGCGACGCCAAACTGATGAATACGCGCGATCAGTTCTTCCCGGCTGCGGGAGCCATAATCGGCCCAGCCGTCGCGCTCGATCCAGCGGTCTTCGCCATCAGCGTCAATGATAACGCTCAGCTCAGCTAACGCCGATGGATGCGCGGTAGAGTGCGGGGCAATGGCCACCACGGTGCCTGACGTTGGCGCATGTACCGGAAGCATTTTGCCACGCCCTATGGTTAGCGCCTGGCCTCGCAACACAGTGTCGCCCACGCTGATGCACAGTTCACCCTCCGCGCCAATATGTTGTTTCAGCGGAATAACAAAACGTGGCGCCAGCGGAACCTGCCGCAGCGGCGTACCGTTTGACTGAGTCTTCATTTCTGGTGGATGAATGCCGCCATCAAAGTCCCAGATTTTATTTTTTCTGAATGCAGAGAATAACTTAAACATGTTGTTCCACGGGAATGATGCGCACAGGAATGGTGTTTAAATCCCATTTCCAGCTGTCTGGTGTCTCGGCTACCGGACGTAACTCGATGCACTGCGTCGGGCACGGATCAACGCACAGGTTGCAGCCGGTGCAGAGATCGCTCATCACCGTGTGCATGGCGCGCGTCGCGCCCACGATCGCATCGACGGGGCAGGCCTGAATGCACTTTGTGCAACCGATACAGTTATTTTCATCAATGACCGCCAGCATACGTACGGGCGTAACATCATGTTCATCACCATCAATCGGCTGCGGGTCGACGTTCAGCAGGGCGGCAATTTTTAACATCACAGCTTCACCACCGGGTGCGCAACGGTTAATTTTTTCACCCTGAGAGCCGATCGCTTCTGCATAAGGATGGCAGCCCGGATAACCGCATTGTCCACATTGGCTTTGTGGTAGAATTTCATCAATTTTCTCCACCACCGGATCATCCTCGACGGCAAAGCGTCGTGAGGCGTAACCCAAAATAGCGCCGAACGCCAGACCCAGTAGACTCACTGCGGCAACGGCAATCCAGATAGCATTCATTACAACTTCACCAAACCACTAAAGCCCATAAAGGCCAATGACATTAGACCGGCGGTAATTAGAGCAATTGCGTTACCGCGAAACGGAGCCGGGACATCTGCCACAGCAAGGCGTTCGCGAATAGCAGCGAACAGTACCATCACCAGCGAGAAGCCGACAGCGGCGGAAAAACCGTACAGTGCCGACTGTAAAAAGTTATGGCCGAGGTTGATATTCAGAAGCGCCACACCCAACACCGCGCAGTTTGTGGTGATCAGCGGCAGGAAGATCCCCAGCAGACGGTAAAGTGCAGGGCTGGTTTTGCGTACAACCATCTCAGTAAACTGCACAACGACAGCGATAACCAGAATAAATGCCAACGTGCGCAGATAGATGAGATTGAGCGGGATTAGAATCCAGGTATCAATCAGCCATGCGCAGATGGATGCCAGCGTCATGACAAACGTCGTGGCAAGGCCCATACCCATTGCGGTTTCCAGTTTTTTGGAAACGCCCATGAATGGACAAAGGCCCAGAAACTTAACCAGTACAAAGTTATTGACCAGTACAGTTCCGACAAACAGCAGCAGGTAATCAGTCATTTTTCGGCCTGAAATAAAAAAGCCGCCTATTATCTGACAATCCAGAACAGGCGACAACAGGTTAACTGTAGGGTTATTACGGGTTCACAAACGTTGTTTTTACGCGCTGCGAGCGTTTAAAGTAGGGTACCAACAGTGCTGCCGCTAACAATGGGAACAACAGTTGGCGCACGGCAAAGGCGTCCGGGACCGGTGAAAAAGCAAACGCTTTAATCGCCAGTAGCACGGAAATCAACAACCACAGAATATAGTGCTTGGGCACACAGGCTCTGCGCTTGAAAAATGCAATCGTCAGCCACAGTGTGTAATACCACATGGCGATTGCGGTAATAAAGGAGACGCCCCATAGCAACAAATTGGCCGTACTTTGTTCACCCAGGGTTTGGAAGGTTTGCGGTGTAGCCAGCGCAGTGACGTAAAGTAGTAACGCCAGCGAAGCGCTCAGCAATGCGACTAACAGCCAGGCCAGTGGCCCAAGTAGCCAGCCTCCGATACGTTGTGCCGGTGTGGTAGTCATCTCTTCTCCAGGTTTACGCGCGCGATCAAGCATGCCTTTTATTTTGGGGCAATTATTATAAAGCTTTTAACGTTAAGCGCTACTTTCTTATTTATTGCACGTAATGCCAGACTGATTTAGGGATCTGACCAACATCAAACAGGCGGCCTCCCGAAGTTAGCTCTGCACGGCGGTGGTCTGCCGCACGGTACATATTGATAATGTCGCCGTCGTCGGTGAGCGTGTAGTTAAGATGGTCGAACAGTTTTTCCAGGCTTTCGAGTGAACTGATTTTGCGGAATTTTAATAAGTAATCCTGAACAGTCATAAATGAAGATCCATATTAATAAAATAATACCAACGGAGTAGATAATATAAAAAATAAACAACGTGCACAGGTAAAAGCGGATTTACGCGCAAATGTAAGAAGAGAGTTCATACCTGTGGAAAAGTAGGCGTTATGCACACCTGCAGCAAGGGTAACGCGCTTCGCTACCACAGGCAATATGCTGCGGAGAAGGATGCGGCATAATTCGCTTTTTTTGACAGAATTCGATCTTTTGTAGCCATATGACGCAACTAACACATGTTAATTGCCGGGCGCAAAAGTGCTGCAGATGCTTATTTCTTCTGCACGGTAGCAACGGGCTCCGGCGGCTGGTAATTGTCAATATGATTGGCAACACCCAGCAGGATCACGGAGACGGTGAGAACAATCCAACCTGTTAATTCAATAAGACGATTCATTACTGATGACATTTGCTTTGATTTATCCATAAACACAGGCTGCAAATGTTACTAATCTCTCAATAATACAGCAAGATAATTGGGAACGATTTCTCCCTCTTTTTCGCGGTAAGTTAAGCATAAGTGGCATATGTTTGACTTAAGTTAAGAAACAACCTTTGTAGCGTAAAGGTTATTAAACTATTGAGACGTTGCAGGGTATGGTGTGAAATAGGTCAGTCCTGAATTGAGAGGCAATAACATGAGCGACAACATCCGCGTTGGGCTAATTGGCTATGGTTACGCCAGCAAAACTTTCCATGCCCCGCTGATCGTGGGCACACCGGGCCTGGAATTGGTTGCAGTTTCCAGTAGTGATGAAGCAAAAGTGAAGGCAGACTGGCCGCAGGTCGCGGTTGTTGCTGAGCCTAAGCATCTTTTTAACGATCCGAATATCGACCTGATTGTGATCCCCACGCCTAATGATACGCACTTCCCGTTAGCAAAGGCTGCGCTGGAAGCGGGCAAACATGTGGTTGTTGATAAGCCTTTCACTGTGACACTGTCACAAGCTCGCGAACTGGATGCGTTAGCGCGTAGCCTCGGGCGTGTGCTGTCTGTTTTCCATAATCGGCGCTGGGACAGTGATTTTCTGACGCTCAAAGCTCTGCTGGCGGATGGTGTGCTGGGGGAAGTCGCGTATTTCGAATCTCATTTCGATCGTTTCCGTCCGCAGGTTCGTGACCGTTGGCGTGAACAGGGCGGCCCGGGAAGCGGTATCTGGTATGATCTAGCACCGCACCTTTTGGATCAGGCGATTAACCTGTTTGGTTTACCCGTCAGCTTGACGGTTGATCTGGCTCAACTTCGCCCGGGGGCGCAAGCAACGGACTACTTCCATGCCATTCTGACGTATCCGCAGCGTCGTGTGATTCTGCACGGTACCATGCTCGCAGCCGCAGAATCGGCCCGTTATATTGTACACGGTTCGCGCGGTAGCTATGTGAAGTATGGTCTTGACCCACAGGAAGAGCGCCTGAAAAATGGCGAGCGACTGCCTCAGGAGGATTGGGGTTATGACATGCGCGATGGCGTATTGACGCGAATTGAAGGTGAAGAGCAGGTTGAAGAGACCTGGCTTACCGTACCGGGCAACTATCCTGCGTATTATGCTGGCATTCGTGATGCGTTAAATGGTCACGGTGAAAACCCGGTACCGGCGAGACAAGCGATCCAAATCATGGAACTGATTGAGCTTGGTATTGAATCAGCTAAGCATCGTTCGACATTGTGCCTTGCCTGATTACGCCAATGCCGGATAACTGTGCCCGGGCACAGTTATCCGGCCTACAAAAACCCAACGTAGGCCGGATAATCATTAGCGACCTGCGATACTGCTATTACGCTGCGGCAACTTTCTCACGCAGCGCACGTTTCTCTTCGTTACTCAGAAATGCCATTTCCAGTCCGTTGATTTGCGCCTGGCGGATCTGTTCTCGCGTTAACCCCGCAGCGGGTGCGGCAATGGTGTACTCATGAATAATATCCACCCCTTGCACCGCCGGATCGTCCGTATTTAAACTGGCTACCACGCCGTGCTCGAGGAATGTCTTCAGCGGATGGGTCGCCAGGGAGGCGACGGTGCTGGTCTGAATGTTCGATGTCAGGCAGGATTCGATGCCGATCCGGTGCTCAGCGAGATAATCCATCAACGCACGATCTTCAACGGCTTTAACGCCGTGACCAATACGCTCAGCGCCCAGCTCTTTAATGGCCTGCCAGATGCTTTCTGGTCCCGCGGCTTCACCTGCATGCACGGTAATACGCCATCCCGCGTCACGCGCCTGGTTGAAATGCGACAGGAACAGACTACCCGGGAAGCCCAGCTCGTCGCCGGCCAGATCCAGGGCGGTAATCTGGTCCCGGTGTGCTAACAGCGCATCCAGCTCCTGCAGGCAGGCGGCTTCACCGAAGGTACGACTCATAATGCCAATTAAGCGTGCCTCGACGCCAAAGGTCTTGCAGCCTTCGCGAACGCCGGCAATGACGGCTTCAACTACGCCAGCAACGGGAAGTTGATGCGCCATCGCCATATAGCCTGGGGAAAAACGTAATTCTACATAGTGCAGGCCGTTACGTGCGGCATCCTCAATATTCTCAAATGCCACACGGCGACAGGCATCCAGCGAGGCCAGTACCTTCACGCCCCAATCGAGCTTGGATAAAAAGCTCACTAAATCCGGCTCAGTAGATGTGATTTGTACATGAGGGATCAGTGTTTCAAGTGTTTGCGCCGGAAGCGTCAAATTGAACTGACGACCCAGATCGAGGATCGTTTGCGCACGGATGTTACCATCAAGATGGCGATGGACGTCGGTTAGTGGGAGGGAAGTATCAATCATGGTCGCACTCGTGTATTTAGGTAAAGTGCGTCGTATTATATGAAAAAATCGGGATAAAAATCTATGTTGCGCAATGAATAATTTCATTGCGCAAACTGAGTTAGCGTACCGAATGGATGGCGTTAATCAATCCCTGAACGCCTTTTTCAAGCTTGGATCGTGGACATCCGGCGTTGAGACGCACAAAACCTCGACCTTCTTCTCCGTAGGTATATCCCGGCATGATGGCGACTCTCTGCTGGTTGATGAGAGCATCCTGCAAGGCATGGTCATCAATATTCAGCGGGCGCAGGTCAATCCATGCCAGATAAGTGGATTGCGGAACCTGCCAGTTAAGTTCGGGGAAGGCCGCATTTAGCTCTTGGGCTACGTAATGCAGATTACTGGCAAGATAGTCGCGCAGCGAATCAAGCCAGCTTGCGCCTTGTTGATAAGCGGCAATATGCGCGCTAAGCGCCAGCACCGCAGGCGAGGAAAGACCATCACGACCCTTCAACGCGCTGAGGTAATCATTGCGGCTTTGCGCATCCTCAATGATTCCATAAGCCCCGGTTAATGCCGGAATATTAAAACTCTTTGAGCCGGAGGTGAGCAGAGCCCAGTTTTCGCGCGCGACGTTACTCCACGGAATGTGCGGTTGTTCTCCCCATACCATATCCATATGGATCTCATCGGAAATAACCTTAACGCCGTGGCGTTCGCACAGTTCCGCCATGGTTTCCAGTTCATTGCGAGTCCACACTTTGCCCGTCGGATTTTGTGGGCTGCAAAGCAGAAGAATTTTACTTTCTGGTCGAGAAAGCGCTTTCTCCAGGGCAACCATGTCGCAATACCAGCCGTCAGTGCGCTTTTCCAGTTCGACAGCGCGCACCACGCGCTGATTACCTTCAATTGCTTTGTAAAACGCGTCGTACGCCGGCGTATGAATCACCACCGCATCACCCGCAGAAGACCACTGGCGGATCAGCTCCGAGACCATATAGATGACCGAGGGGCCATACACCAGCGACTGAGGATCGATTTGCGTATTGTGACGCATATGAAACCAGTGGCTAATCGCTGCCAGAAACTCATCATTTTTCCAGCGACTGTAGCCGAGCACGCCATGTGACAGGCGCTGAGTCAGCGCCTCCAGAATACAAGGCGCGGTGGCAAAATCCATATCGGAGATGGTGAACGGCAGCAGGTCGGCTGAACCAAAACGGTCGGCAACGTAATCCCACTGAGTACACCAGGTACCGTGCCTGTCCACTACCTTTGAAAAATCATACATAGTGTTGTCCTTAAGCCTGTACGGTGTTCATCAGAACCGCGATCTCGTCTTTTACTGACTGGACCTGCGGACCAATAACGACCTGAAGGTTATGCTGATTGAGCTGTACTACGCCAATGGCACGATTGTCCTTCAGAGCCTGTACGTTAACAAGCGACATATCTTTTACTGACAAACGCAGACGGGTAATACAGTTATCCAGGCTGACAATGTTTTCCGCACCGCCCAGCGCTGCCAGAATAGCAGGAACGTTGTAACCCGATTTACCAGGCGCTCCAGCCATGACTTTCTCGATATTGTTGGCAAGTTCTACTTCACGACCCGGCGTCTTCAAATTGAAGCGTGTGATGGCGAAGCGGAAGATCACGTAGTACACCGCAAACCAGATCGCCGCTACAACAGGGACCAGATACCACTTGGTGGACAGCCCGTGCAGAATGCCAAACACCACGAAGTCAATCAGGTTACCGTCAGTATTACCGATGGTGACGCCAAGTACCGCCATTACGGTGAAGCCAAGCCCGGTCAACAGGGCGTGGATCACATACAGAACCGGGGCGACGAACAGGAATAAGAACTCGAGGGGTTCGGTAGTGCCACCAATAACGC
The DNA here is from genome assembly GCF_030332285.1 of Citrobacter sp. Cu096. Taxonomy (NCBI): domain Bacteria; kingdom Pseudomonadati; phylum Pseudomonadota; class Gammaproteobacteria; order Enterobacterales; family Enterobacteriaceae; genus Citrobacter; species Citrobacter sp. Cu096. Next base: position 1,324,967 of record NZ_JAOWID010000030.1, on the reverse strand, counting down.
AGGCAATCAGACCAGAAATTAATAACCCTTTAATTTTATGACGATTTTCAGGACGCGCGCAGTGGTACATCGCTAATGCCGCACCCGGTAAACCACCGAGGAACGCCGGCATTTTACCCTGGGACAGGAAGCGAGTTGCGCTTTCAGAGAAACCTTGCGTTGTCGGGCAGCTCAACTGAGCCTGGAAAATAGTTAGTGCGCCGCTCACACTATGACCGCAGACTTCCTGAGTACCACCGGCCTCCGTGAAGCGAATTAATGCCACCAGAATATGATGCAGGCCAAAAGGTAGCAGCAGACGTTCACCGGTACCAAACAGCATCGGACCAAATTCGCCTGCGCTGTTGATGATGTGGCCGAGCCCGGTAATACCCATGGCGAAAACCGGCCAAATCAGGGGAATAACCAACCCGACCAGTCCCATCACCACCGAGGAAATGATAGGCACAAAGCGGGTTCCGCCGAAGAATGCCAGCGCATCCGGCAGGCGAATATTGTGGAAGCGTTCATGCAGCATCCAGACAATGATCCCGGCAATTACTGCGCCGAGGATCCCGGTATCGATCGACTGGATCCCCAAAATATTTTGCACGTTGTTGGCTTTCAGGATCGCTGCATCAGTGGTGGGTAAGATACCTTTGGCGGTTAACCAGAAGTTGACGGCAAGGTTCATGACCGCATACCCGACAAAACCGGCAAAAGCCGCCACGCCTTTGTTCTCGCGCGCCAGACCAAGAGGAATGGCGATACAGAACATCACTGGCAGGAAGCTAAACGCAAATGAGCCAACTTTACTCATCCAGGTAAAGATGGCCTGTAGCAGCGGATTTCCCAACGCCGGGATCAGCGTCAGGACATCATGGCTGCTTAACGAGCTGCCGATCCCCAACATGATCCCACAAAATGAGAGCAGTGCGACGGGCAGCATGAAGGTCTTGCCCAACTGCTGAAAAAATTCCCATAACGTTATTTTTGGTGTGGTTCTCGTCGTCATCAAACGACTCCTTGTAAAAGCTGGCTGACTAATGATGGCGAGAAGATAAAACGTTTTACCTAATTTTAGTGCGGTACAAATCACATTATCGAACGATAATAGAGCGTATAAATATAAGTGATTGATAAAACGTTTTATCCATCACGTTATCAGGGAGTTTTCTGTTTTTATGGCTATAGCCAAAAAAATAACCATCCATGATGTTGCGCTGGCTGCAGGGGTTTCGGTCAGTACTGTCTCATTGGTGCTTAGTGGAAAAGGGCGAATTTCATCAGCAACCGGCGAACGGGTGAATGCTGCTATTGAGCAACTGGGATTTGTACGTAACCGGCAAGCATCTGCATTGCGCGGTGGGCAGAGCGGTGTTATTGGTTTGATTGTGCGCGATCTTTCTGCGCCATTTTACGCCGAATTGACGGCGGGCCTGACGGAAGCGTTAGAAGCACAGGGGCGCATGGTGTTCTTACTGCACGGCGGGAAAGATGGTGACCAGCTGGCCCAGCGTTTCGCGATGTTACTCAATCAAGGGGTAGATGGCGTGGTGATCGCGGGGGTAGCTGGCAGCAGTGACACACTGCAACAGCTGGCTGCTGACAAAGGGATCCCAGTGGTTTTTGCATCACGAGCCAGCTATATGGACGATGTTGACACCGTCAGGCCCGATAACATGCAGGCTGCACAGTTACTGGTTGAACATCTGATCCGCCACGGACACCAACGAATTGCCTGGCTGGGTGGCAAGAGTTCTTCATTGACCCGCGCAGAGCGCGTCGGCGGCTATTGTGCTACGTTGCTAAAATATGGTTTACCGTTTCATAGCGAGTGGGTGCTGGAATGTTCATCCAGTCAGAAGCAGGCCGCAGAAGAGGTGACGGCGCTATTACGTCGCAATCCAACGATCAGTGCGGTGGTATGCTACAACGAAATCATTGCCGTAGGTGCCTGGTTTGGCCTGATGAGAGCGGGGCGTCAGAGTGGTGAAATTGGCGTAGATCGCTATTTCGAACAGCAAATTTCGCTGGCCGGATTCGCCGATGTGGCAGAAAACGCGCTGGACGATATTCCCATTATCTGGGCATGCACGCCTGCGCGTGAAATGGGATACACCCTTGCTGAACGCATGTTACAACGCATTGGCCACGATGAAAGTCATTCACGCAATCTGACGCTTTCCGCTCGTCTGGTGGCAGCGAAATAAAAAAGCCCGACAAACAACGTTATCGGGCCTGTCATCGAGACGTGATTACTGTTGAGGGATGGCTGGAGCATCCGGTTCTGCCAGAGAAGGCATACCGAACATACCAACAAACTCATCCAGTGGCATTTTTTGCCCGTTCAGCGTTACCTGGCCGTTAGCGTATTGCAGGCTGGAGCCGATAACGTTGTCCTGCAGCGTCGTAATACGGAACATCTGGCCCATTGCCGCCAGGCCATTAACCTGTTGCTTCGCCAGATCCGCCGCTTCTTCCTGCTGATATCCTTCCAGTTTGGCAATCTTCGTCATGAACTCGGTCGCCATATCGACAGGGATTGTCAGCTTCGCATCCAGTGATTTGACTGAACGGTCCACTTCCTGAGCCAGCGTTTGCGGCTCCACGGTATTTGTGGTCGGATCTTTTAGCAGCAGGGACAGGTTAAATGCGGTTTCACCCTTTGCATTCTTCCAGCTCAGTGGGACAATGGTGATAACCGGTTCGCCTTTCATCAGAATCGGCAGCGCATTAAAGAAGGCTTCAGTGACTTTCTGTTGATAGAGCTCAGGGTTCTGTACCACATCAATCTGCGCCATCAGCGCTTTGGTTTGGGCGCTGTATTGCTGACTAAACTGATGCAGTGCTTCCCCGTCAATCTGGCCAACTTTCAGCGTCAGCTTACCGCTCCCCATATCCTGACCCTGCAATTTCAGGCTATTCAGGGTGTAATCCAACTGGCTGTTGACGGTTTTGCCATCGTTGATCAGATCGGATTTACCATCGATGCCCATGCCTTCCAGAACCGCTAACTCTTTGCCTTCGACTGAAATCGACAGTTTTTCGAGTGACAGTTTCTGGTCGCCAATGCGTTCACCAAAGCTGGCGATACTGCTGGAACCTTCAGTTTTCAGGTTATTGAACGTAATTTGTACTTTCTGATCATACTCATTAACCGCATTAACCAGACCACTCTGCGCATCGCCAGTTAACGACACAGCATTACCGTCTTTGTCAGCGGTAAACTGGAACTCACCGCCGCTAAAGGCGACTTTTTCATCGCCTTTCTCGTAGTTCAGTGGTTTGAGAGTAAGATCGGAACGGGTATCCCCGCTGTAGCCAATGCGCGAATTAATGACGAATGGCGTCTCGCCTTTGGCAATATCAAACAGTGGTTTGGTAACGTCGTTATTCACCAGCGTCGTTTTCACGGAGGCCATCGCTGGAACCAGATTCAGTGACTTCAGTTGGGCCAGCGGGAAAGGACCGTGATCCACCGTTTCATTCAGGACAATACTTTGCCCCGGTTTCAGCCAGGAATCTGCCTGTCCGGCAATAGGTTTTACCACCAACTGCAGTTGGCTATTGAACACGCCGCGCTGGTAGTTCTGATAACTCAGTTCAATGCCAGCCTCGGGAGAGTAGCGTTTTAACTGATCGTTTGCCTGCGTCACCATCTCGGCGAGATGCGTTTCGAGTTTTTTTCCTGTGTACCAGGCGCCGCCCGTCCAGACGATACCCAGTGCAACCACCACACCCGCAGCTACCAGCGATTTTTTCATTTTGATATCCATATAATAAAACCAGACGCTTGAAGACGCCTGGAGGAGTGACATGTCTCTAACCTACTACAGCTTAGCAAGAGATGTTAAAAATATCAGTATCTTGCTACAGCTTGTTATAAACCCGAGCTAAACGACCCGTGCCGCTGACGTTTATCGGTGATTCATTCGCACTAATAAAGGCCGATTCACCCGGCTGCAACACCAGACGCTGCTCGCCTTTGCTCAGCACGGCTTCACCCTCAATGCAGAACAAAATGGCCGCACTTTGCTGGTTGATATCTGCGCCATCGGCGGTCAGTTCATGCAGAGAAAATGCGAAATCGTCTACCGGAATGGGGAAGTCCAGCTCGCTATTAGTTTTTATCGGTGTCGTCAGCAATTGGTTCGCAGGCTTGGCGACGAACTTAACGTTGGCGACCAGCTCGGGAATATCAATATATTTTGGCGTCAGTCCGGCGCGCAGCACGTTGTCTGAGTTGGCCATTACCTCAAGCGCCACACCTTGCAGGTAGGCGTGTGGAGTTTCAGCAAATAAGAACATCGCTTCGCCAGGATTAAGTTTCACCACATTCAGCAACAGTGGGGAGAAGAGCCCGCTGTCGTTCGGGTAGAAGTCAGCGATCTGGCGAATGGTTTGCCAGGGTTCACCCTGTTGGCTGTTCAGCGCGGATTTCAGGATCGCCAGCGCATGGGATTTCTCCTCATCCTGCATATTCAGCAAACTGGCGAAAAGATAGCTCAGACGTTCGGCATTCGGTTCCTGCAGGAAATGTGCAATAGCCGGATGCGCTGCGGAAACCGGTTGTAACAATGCAACAATGTCTGAGAACTCGCGAAATGCATTCATCGCCAGGAAAGGGGTTAAAGCAAAAACCAGTTCCGGCTTGTGGTTAGGGTCTTTGTAGTTACGCTCGGCGGCATCCATCGGGATCCCCGCCGCGTTTTCTTTAGCAAAACCGATTTCAGAGTTGTGTTTGTTAGGATGGACCTGAATCGAAAGAGGTTGCGCGGCGCAGAGTACTTTAAACAGGAAAGGCAGTTCACCAAAGCGTTTCGCAACGGCATCGCCTAACAGTGCGGATTTGTCATTCTCGATGACGTCGCGCAACGCGATCGTCTGGCCGTTAGCGCCCATAACCTGCGAACTGCTTTTCGGATGCGCGCCCATCCACAGCTCAGCCATCGGCTGCTGAGTGGGATTGGCAATCCCATAAAGTTCCGTTAACGCAGTTTTACTTCCCCAGGCATAGTTCTGCACTGAGTTGATGAGTTTTTGCATGCTCAAGCCCTGTTTCAATGTGGAATTTTCTACGGCTATTAAAGCAAGAAACCCGTGGGGAAGTAACCTGCACATGTAAAAAGTCGTCCTTGTCTCAGTTTTTGTTAAAAAATTGTGTAGGATATGGTGACTCGCTTTTAATACCCTGAGTAATTCCGGTTGCGGAAAGCCCTTCCTTCTGCAACCCGACCTGCGGCAGGGAAGCAGGGCAATGGAACATCTGCCCAGAGAATAACCAGACCGAGCAGTAAGTGAGAGCACAATGTCAAACAAACCCTTTCATTATCAACATCCTTTTCCCCTCAAAAAGGATGATACCGAATACTATCTGCTGACCAGCGACCATGTCTCCGTTGCCGAATTTGAAGGGCAGGAGGTTGTCAAAGTTGCGCCGCAAGCATTAACTTTGCTGGCTCGGCAGGCGTTCCATGACGCATCGTTTATGCTGCGTCCTGCGCATCAACAGCAGGTAGCCGATATTCTGCGTGACCCTGAGGCCAGCGAAAACGACAAATATGTGGCACTGCAATTCCTGCGTAACTCTGACATTGCGGCAAAAGGTATTTTGCCGACCTGCCAGGACACTGGCACCGCGATTATTGTGGGTAAAAAAGGCCAGCACGTCTGGACCGGCGGCGGTGATGAAGCGGCGCTGGCGCGCGGTGTGTATGACACCTACATCGAAGATAACCTGCGCTATTCACAAAACGCCGCGCTGGATATGTATAAAGAGGTGAACACCGGTACCAACCTGCCAGCACAAATAGATTTGTATACTGTCGACGGCGATGAATACAAATTCCTGTGCATTGCTAAAGGCGGTGGTTCGGCGAATAAGACCTATCTGTACCAGGAAACCAAAGCACTGCTCACGCCAGGAAAATTAAAAAGTTACCTGGTTGAGAAGATGCGAACGCTGGGAACAGCGGCCTGCCCGCCGTACCATATTGCGTTTGTAATCGGTGGAACATCAGCGGAAGCCACGCTGAAAACGGTGAAACTGGCGTCTGCTAAATACTACGATGATCTGCCGACCGAAGGTAACGAACATGGCCAGGCATTCCGCGATGTGGGGCTGGAAAAAGAGTTACTGATTGAGGCGCAAAATTTGGGGCTGGGCGCCCAGTTTGGCGGGAAGTACTTTGCTCATGATATCCGCGTAATCCGCCTGCCGCGTCACGGCGCTTCATGTCCGGTCGGTATGGGAGTCTCTTGCTCTGCTGACCGTAATATCAAAGCTAAAATCAACCGCGAAGGTATCTGGATCGAAAAACTGGAACATAATCCAGGCAAGTACATTCCAGAAGAGTTGCGTCAGGCTGGAGAGGGGGAAGCGGTGCGCGTTGATCTCAATCGTCCGATGAAAGAGATCCTGGCTCAGCTGTCGCAGTATCCGGTTTCTACGCGACTGTCGCTCAATGGTACAATCATCGTTGGCCGAGACATTGCTCATGCGAAACTGAAAGAACGTCTGGATAACGGTGAAAGTTTGCCGCAGTATGTTAAAGATCACCCGATCTATTACGCCGGTCCGGCAAAAACGCCAGAGGGCTACGCCTCTGGTTCGCTTGGTCCGACCACAGCCGGGCGTATGGACTCGTATGTTGACCAGCTTCAGGCCGCTGGTGGGAGCATGATCATGCTGGCGAAAGGCAACCGCAGCCAGCAGGTTACCGATGCCTGTCATAAGCACGGCGGTTTCTACTTAGGCAGTATTGGCGGTCCTGCGGCTGTACTGGCGCAGGGCAGTATCAAGAGTCTGGAGTGTGTGGAATACCCTGAATTGGGGATGGAAGCCATCTGGAAAATTGAAGTGGAAGATTTCCCGGCGTTTATCCTGGTGGATGACAAAGGCAATGATTTCTTCCAGCAGATTCAGACGTCGCAGTGCGCACGCTGCGTTAAGTAACGTCAGCCGCCCTACGGGGCGGTTTTTTTTACCGCACGAACCACCAAACGACAGTTTTATCCTCGTTAATACTCATAAGACCAACGCAAGTGGGCAATGTCGAAACATAACCTAATCAATTGTTAATGTGAGGAGCAGGTAATGGTAACGGTACGCCGCGAAAATGATTCAATGGGGGCGATTGATGTCCCGGCTGATAAGCTTTGGGGCGCGCAAACCCAACGATCGCTGGAGCATTTTCGTATCTCTACGGAGAAAATGCCGGTCTCGCTGATCCACGCGCTTGCGCTGACGAAACGCGCCGCAGCAAAGGTTAACCAGGATCTCGGACTGCTGGCGGAGGATAAAGCCCGCGCAATTATGCAGGCGGCAGATGAGGTGTTGGCGGATAAGCACGTTGATGAGTTTCCGCTGGCCATCTGGCAGACCGGGTCTGGTACGCAAAGCAATATGAACATGAACGAGGTGCTGGCAAATCGGGCCAGCGAATTGCTGGGCGGCGTGCGGGGGATGGAGCGTAAAGTACACCCCAATGACGATGTCAATAAAAGCCAAAGTTCAAACGATGTTTTCCCGACTGCAATGCACGTTGCCGCGCTGCTGGCTCTGCGCAAATCGCTGATCCCGCAATTGCAGGTGTTAACCAAAACGTTAAGCGATAAATCCCACGCGTTTGCGAATATTGTCAAAATTGGTCGTACGCATCTGCAGGATGCCACACCGTTGACGCTGGGCCAGGAGATTTCCGGCTGGGTGGCAATGCTCGAACATAGCCTGAAGCACATTGAAAACAGCTTGCCGCATGTGGCGGAACTGGCGCTTGGTGGAACAGCGGTAGGGACCGGACTCAACACCCATCCGGAGTATGCCCGGCGGGTCGCGGATGAACTGCGAGTCATCACCTGTGCGCCGTTCACTACCGCACCGAATAAGTTTGAAGCGCTCGCCACCTGTGACGCGCTAGTTCATGCCCACGGCGCGCTAAAAGGGCTGGCGGCGACGCTGATGAAAATTGCCAACGATGTGCGCTGGCTGGCATCCGGTCCGCGTTGTGGCATTGGTGAGATTTCGATTCCGGAAAATGAACCGGGCAGCTCGATCATGCCGGGCAAGGTCAATCCTACCCAGTGTGAAGCGCTAACCATGCTTTGCTGTCAGGTGATGGGCAACGATGTCGCGATCAACATGGGGGGGGCGTCGGGTAATTTTGAGCTCAACGTTTACCGACCAATGGTCATCCACAACTTCCTGCAGTCGGTACGGCTGTTGGCAGACGGTATGGAAAGCTTTAACGAGCACTGCGCAACGGGGATTGAGCCCAACCGTGAAAGAATCGATCAGCTGCTTAACGAGTCGCTAATGTTGGTGACCGCGCTCAATACCCATATCGGTTACGATAAAGCGGCTGAAATTGCCAAAAAAGCGCATAAAGAAGGGCTGACCTTAAAAGCCTCCGCCCTGGCACTGGGGTATTTGACCGAAGCGGAGTTTGACAACTGGGTACGCCCGGAGTTGATGGTGGGTAGCATGCGGCCTGGCAGTTAATCAGCAACGTACAGGTGCAGCCGGGGAATAATCAATCTCAACGGCTGCGCCTGAGGTTTAAAACGATGCTGGACATTGTCGGCATCGTAATTCAGTAACTCGCCGATATCCGGTACGGTCATACCGTTTTCATTGTTGATCAGCGCGATCAATGGCGTCGGACAGGCGTATTGTACCTGCTTTTGTGCTCCTTTGTACCAGACGCGGGCGATCGGCTGCACTTTTACCGGTCGTTTAATCTTCAGGCGCGCATGCTGCCCCAGAGCGGCAATATCCTGATATTCACGTTCAAGTTTTGCCTGCCACTCTTCACGCGTCCAGGGATGTACGCTACGCGGCGACGTCAGGCTTTTTTCCAGTTGCTGCAACACTTCATCGCGCTTCAGATTTTTAATAATGTGTTTGTTGGCCCAACCAAATCGCAGAGTCGCCGGTTCTCTGACAAGGGTAAGTGTACGGTAGGCATTCAGCGTAATCAGCCCGGGCAGGTGGCGATGCACCCATTCAAAACGGGCTGCCGGTGCGAGCCCGGATTCCACTGTGACAATGCGCTCAAAGGTGGTTTTGAGCTGATTAATACGCTGTATTTGCGCTTCCAGATCACGTTGAGTCGCATTATCCACCTGATAACACAGCACGCCAGGCAGGCGGACAGCTGCTTTACTGCTACGATTCTCGGATTGTTGCTGGATAAACAAATGACGATAGTGGCGCAGCGCCAGTGTTTCTGCTTCTTTACCTAAATGCTGTTTAACATCAATGCTCGGTAGCGGGGCGTGTTCTGCTTCTTTAACCACTTCCGGTAACGAGAATACGCGTGCAATCAGCAGCGTCTGCTGCAACAGATTTTCATTCAGAAGTGCCAGCTCTTGTTCCATCTGGCGGAAGGTGCCGTTCAGGCGGTCGACGAGATCGTAACGGGTCATTGGGGTTACCATTTTAGTTACAACATACTTTTTTATAGCATAACATCTGCCACCTGACTACCGAGCAGAACGGGTCAGGCAGGTGAAATTTCAGGAATGTCATGCCAGACGGGCCAACTGAAGCAAAAGCGGGCGCCGCCGAGCTCACTTTCATCGCAGACGACCGTGCCGCCCATTGCCAGTGCGATTGAATGAACGATAGCTAAACCAAGCCCGCAACCACCGGTCGCCCGGTCGCGGCTGGGATCAAGGCGTACAAACGGTTCAAAAATCTGTGCGCGGGCATCAGGTGCAATACCGGGTCCGTCGTCTTCCACAACCAGCGTCGCCTGATTTCCGTTTAATAGCAGGCTTGCTTGTACCGTAGACTGGCAATAGCGCAGGGCGTTATTCAGGAGATTATCCAGAACACGCTCCATCAGGCGCATATCCAGCGCACCATAGTCGCCGCTCTTTAGATGGCGTAAGCGCACCGCTCGATCAGGGTTTACGCTTTGCACATCCTCCAGATGGGTTGTCAGCCAAACGGGCAGGTCCGGTACCGTGAGCTTTAATTCGTTTTGTGGGCGGTCCAGCCGGGCATAGGTCAGTAACTCCTCGATTAACGCTTCCAGTTGACCAATATCACGATTCAGGGCCAGCGATTCCTGCTCGGTGAGGTTATCGCTCATTTCCAGCCGGTAGCGTAAGCGTACCAGTGGGGTGCGAAGCTCATGGGCAATGCCATCGATAAGCTGTTTTTTACTGGCGATTAAGGCATTGATATTATCTGCCATCTGATTAAACGCCACGCCCAATCGCTCAAAGCTGGAACCACTGTCAAAATGGAGGCGCTCACCCAGATGCCCTTCGCCAAAACGCTGTGCAGCGGCTTCCAGTCGGAGCATTTCCTGCCAGTGCGGACGCATCCAGATAAGCACCGGGAAGGCCAGAGAAATAGCAATAAATGCCATCAGCGCGATGTCCAGCAAGCGCATTTGATGGAGAAAATAGAGATACGGGACCGGGCCAACGGCCAGTACATAGTGACTGCGAGGGATCCGTTGAATAAAGGTGTACTGATCGTCAAGCGCGACGATATCGCCTTCGCGCAAACGCAGCATGGTTGGCGCGTCCAGTGTGTATTTATTTAGCGGCTCAACACGCAGGTCAAAAGAGAGGTTCAAATCCATCTCTTTTAGCGTCTTACCCCAGTCACGTGGCGGGATTTCGCGTAACTCACTACGCATCAGGTATAGCGAGCTTTTCATCAAATCGTCGAGCGACTGCCGGCCTGCGCGTTCTGCGGTGAATTTGTATACCAGACCGACCAGTAGGGTCATCACCAGAAAGCAGACAAACAGCAGGAGATAAAACTGCACAAACAGCTTCTTCATCAAAATCACCAGACGCTCAAAAGGTTAGCAAATCTCATCGAAAATGTGCGGGTGCGGATAACTCTCCGAATGCCATTAAGCACACTCAGTGGAGCAGATTACACTGTATCGACTATTTCTGCATTGCCATGCTCCGCTCGGCGCTTTGGCATGTATGACGTATAATGCGGCTTTGATGCATTCTGAGCTATTCCACGACTAATAAAATGACTCTCAATCGTTTCTGTTACTTGCTACTGATTTTGGCCGCGTCAGGCAGTATGTTCACCTCACATCCCTTTGTCATGTGGTGTCTGCTTGCTAATGTTTTGACGCTGGTCATTTACGGCGCAGATAAAATGGCGGCTCGCAGGGCCTGGCGCAGAGTGCCTGAATCCACTTTGCTGGTGTTTGGCGTGGTGGGCGGGTGGCCTGGCGCGATTGTGGGCCAACAACTCTTTCATCATAAAACACAGAAACAGCCATTCAAAACTTATTTCATTATCAGTATCTTATTGAGTGTTTCAGCGATGGCAGCTGTTTATTGGCTCTTTCCACTTTCATTTTCCTGAGCATCAATCACAAGCATTATAAACAGCGGAGACAGGATGATATGAAGATCTATATTATTGACCAGAATGGCGATTTAACCTTACAAAACGGTCGCAGTATTGTTGTTGAGTTTGCTGATGGCAAATCGCTTGAACTGGCTGGTAGCCCACAACCTTTACCAGAGGGAATTCCTGAAGGGCTTCATATTTGGGGGGGCAGAATTCCGTATCAGACGTCAGAAGAAGTGAAGACCTCGCAACTGGATTTTAAACCGGTAGCGGCCAATGGCATGATTGTTTCACCACTGCCGATTAAAGAAGCTGATTCCGGTGTTACAGGAATGTTTATTGCTGATGATGACGGTTCTTTGCAACCGGTAAAACAAAACAGGGTGGTTATCGCGCTTGATAATGGCAAAACTCTGGAGTTCATGGAGCATTATGCCAAAAGTGGGCTGCTGGTCTGGGGGGGACGCGAGCCCGATCCGCAACTTCCTTTTGAAGAAGTTAAGCAAAGAACCGAGAGCCTTGGATTGTATCTACTGGCAGGCAACGTTGTTCATGTATTTCCCTATAAAGTAGAGTAACAGTATGCTTTTTCGCCTCAAGGCTCAATCAAATAAAGGGCCGCATTGGATAAATCAGTAGTCAATGGCTGGCTCAGCCGATGGGGGCTCGTTCCTGATGGCGAACAGATATAACGGCAACGTTTGCTGATGTGGATTATTGCCTGGTGTGGACTATCGTCCGCCTGGTTTATGCAAGACGGGTGCAGAGCGACAGTCCCCCTGTGCGTAGCGGAGTTAGCGACTGCGGAACTTGCTTCAGGTGGCCATCAACTTTGTTCTACGACACTGGGTTGGTAATTCTTAAAAGTTATCATTAGCACGGTAAACGTTTTAATAATCAATCAGTGAACGGCGGTGTGGAGGCGCTGGGACTTCTTTCGCAGGCGTTTTCACTGCAGGGAGGATTGTGGGATGCCGTCAGTGATTTGAGTGACCATATGGGGAATGTCGGGTTTGCCATTATTGGCGTCTTTATCGGTTGCTGGATTATTTCTGCACTAAACTACCGTTGGAAAAAATACGACGGACTGACGTTTAGTTGAGACAAAAAGACGGTTTTAAAATAGTGGGAACGGAATATAGGGAGCGAGAAGGTGAGCGGCCATTCAAAAATGTAGAATGGAGCTGGAGGGCGTTTGTATGCCTGTTATGCATCCGAGTTTGTGTGACAGTGTAACGAAAAGGGTGGGTTTGCCGATCAATATGACCGGCTCGGTGGATTACTTCTGAGGCCCGACATCCCAGGCATGCGGCGCGAACAGATAACCTTTGTTGCGTATCGTTTTGATTCGGTAGGGTTCCGTCGCGTTATCGAGCAGTTTTTTGCGTAACCGGGAAATTGCGACATCGACACTGCGATCCATGCCGTCATAACTTACACCGCGCAGATTCTTCAGCAACGCATCGCGGTCCATAATTTGCCCGGCATGAGTTGCCAGTTCCCACAGTAATTCGAAATCGGCGGTGGAAAGAGATACCTGCTCGCCGCCAAGCAGCACGGAACGATTGGTTGGGTCGATGGCGAGTGTGCCAAAGCGCAGCGTTGCATGTGGTGTGATTGTTGCCGCCTGAATGCCTTTAGACTGCGCAGAGTGTTCATTCTGGCGCAGATGCAGGCGCAGGCGGGCCAGCAGCACCGCTGGTGGCGTTGTTTTCAGAATATAATCGCAGGCCCCCATTTCCAGCGCCAGAATATGGTTCATGTCGCTGTCCAGCGAGGTAAGCAGGACAATTGGACCCTGCCAGCGTCCACGCAAATCGCGGCAGATAGTCATCCCATCTTTGCCCGGCAGCATGATATCTAATAACACCAGGTCGGGTTGAACTTGCAGGATTTTCTCCTCGGCTAAATCGCCACGAGGTTCCACGATAACCTCAATATCATGCCGAGCCAGATAGGCCGCGATCAGCGAACCCACTTCGGGATCATCTTCAACAAATACGATGGTATTCATATCATTAATTTTGAATATAAAACGTCAACATACACCGCCCTCGTTTTTCCTTCCATTAATCTTTTCTAAACAAGAATGCTTCCGTTATGCTAGAGGCTGATGTTATTGATGTGTTAAGGCAGAGTGATGGGACTCGTTATAAAAGCGGCGCTAGGTGCGCTGGTGGTGGTGTTGATTGGTTTGCTGGCGAAAACAAAGAATTACTATATTGCCGGATTAATTCCGTTGTTCCCAACCTTTGCGTTGATTGCCCACTACATCGTGGCCAGTGAACGTGGGATCGAGGCGCTGCGTACAACCATTGTATTCAGCATGTGGTCGATTATTCCTTATTTTGTCTACCTCGTTTCGCTGTGGTATTTCACTGGATTTATGCGTTTGCCTGTCGCGCTCGGCAGTTCAGTGGTGTGCTGGGGCCTGAGCGCGTGGTTGCTGATTTTCTGTTGGATTAAACTGCATTAACGCAGATGACGTCCACCATCAAGGGCAAAACTACGTCCGGTGACAAAACAGCTGGTTAGCAGATAGTCAATTAAATCAATGACCTCTTTTTCACCTGGCGCTGTTTTCATCAGGGATTTATTTAATGCCTGCTGGCGATACTCTGCATCGTCACCCTCGTTAAACAGGATTAGCGAAGGGGCAATGGCGTTCACTTTCACTTCCGGCGCCAGTTTACGCGCGAACGAGCGGGTCATATTATCCAGCGCCGCTTTGCTGGCAGCATAGGCAATGTGCTTATCGCTGCCGCGCTCCACCACATAATCCGTAAAATGGATAATATCGCTGGCTGCGTGTCCATGACCGCGCAGCAATCCTTCAAGCGCATGGTTAAGCAGGTAGGGCGTATTGACGTGAATTTGCATCATAGTTGACAGCACGTCGCTCAGCGGAGTGCCGGGTTTTTCTGCAAGCCAGGCACTGGCATTATGCACAATGGCGCGCAGGCCATTGGTATGTGCCTTTACGTCATCAGCAAAGGCCAGCACGCCTTCATCGCTGGAGAAATCAGCCTGGATACACAGCGCGCCCGCACCCCGCAGGCCATCAATAGCGGGGTAATGCGTACGGTAGCTGACGATAACCGGCTGTTTTTGATTCAGAAAATGCCATGCAACGGCGAGGCCGATGCGACGGCCTCCACCGGTGATAAGAATTGGCAATGGGGGTTTTTGACCCATCGTAATCTCCATGTGTCGCGAACGATGGGGATAACGTTACCCCATCAGCATCCAGGTCGCCGGAACAGAAGCTACAAGCAGTAGGCCGATCAGCGCAATCTCCTGGCGGTTTAATACTTTTTCATGCTCGTGTGTTTTTCGGGCATACAGGAAAACCAGCAGTCCCGGCGCATACAACACCACGGACAGCAGCAGGTGCATCGGACCTGATGCATACAATAACCATATACCATAAATACTGGCGCCGACACCGACAGCCCGATGAAGCGGACGGGAGGCGATTTTCACCAGGAAGGCACCGACCAGGAAATAGGGCACCAGAATCATTTCAGAGGCGATGGTCAGTAACGTATTGTAGTCCGAACCTGTAAGCCAGATCAGTACCAGACAGATCTGGACGGAAATGTTGGTCAGCCACAGCGATGCGGAAGGTGCGCCTTGTGCATTCTGGCGGGCAAAGATGCGCGGGAAGGCTTTGTGTGTGGCGGCGAGGAACGGTACTTCCGCCGCCATAATCGTCCAGCTTAAATAGGCGCCGCACACTGAGACAATCAGACCTGCAGCAATAATTATTTCGCCCCATGGACCCATCATTTTAACCATCAGACCGGCCATTGATGGGTTACGTATTTCCGCCAGTTCGGGACGCGCGACAACGCCCAGAGACAGCAAAGTGACCAGCAGGTATACGCCCAGCGCGGCGAGTACCGCCAGCAGCGTAGCACGCCCGACATCGCGTTTGTTTTTGGCTCTGGCAGAAACCACTACCGCACCTTCCACACCGATGAATACCCACAGGGTAATGAGCATGGTGTTTTTAACCTGCTCCCAGACGGGAACGCCCAATGCAACGCCGGTAAAATCAAGGGTAAAGGTGTCTAGCTTAAACAGCATGAAAGCCAGCACGATAAACAGACCCAGCGGCAGTAACTTCGCCAGCGTGGCGACCAGGTTAATACTGGCTGCGGTTTGCACACCGCGGAGCACAAGAAAGTGTACGACCCACAGTAGCACCGATGCGCCAACGATCGCCTGCCAGGTATTACCGTCGCCAAACAGACGTAACTCTGGCGTATCGGTAAAGAAGCTGAGTGCAGAGAAAACGATGACCAGATAAGAAACGTTAGCGATAACGGCACACAGCCAGTATCCCCACGCGGAGCAGAAGCCAATCAGTTCGCCGAAACCTTCCCGCGCATAGCTAAAGATGCCACCGTCCAGTTCAGGACGGATACGCGTGAGGATCAGCATGGCAAAGGCGAGCAACAGGATACCCGCGCCGGTAATTGCCCAACCAATCAGTAATGCGGCCGGACTGGCTACTGCCGCCATATTTTGTGGCAGGCTAAACACGCCAGCGCCAAGCATTGAGCTTAAAACCAGCGCTGTCAGCGCGCTCAGACCCAATTTCTTTTCCATTTCTATCCAGTTACAAAAACGAGAGTGAGAGAATAATTATTTTGGCAAACCGCATAAAAATGGTGAAAGCCACTAAGGCGCGGGATTTTACGGAGAGAAGAGATTGCATGCAATGGGGATAGGCAGATTTGTGACTAAAAATGCTAAAGGCGGCATAAAGCCGCCTTTTAATGTTACTAATGACGATTACTTGTACAGGTCAGCGCTGATCGTAATGTTGTTACCACGTTCAGACCACTGGCGAGTGATGTGATAGTATTTCGCGCCTTTCTTCGCAGCGCGTTTGGCCACCTGGTACGAGATTTCGGTCATGTTGCCATAGTTACCGGTGAACTTGATGCTGTCGAACGGAACCATCATGGCGGCAGTCGCTTTGTTCAGTTCTTCAACTTTCGTTCCATCCGGCAGCGTGACAGTGTAACGCCCACCTTTGGTGGATTGCGTTTCGAAGAAGCGACCCACTTCAGCGCTCGGAGACGCGGTAGTCGCAACGCCCGGGATCTCAACTTTCTTCGCGGCTTCCCCGCCTGCTGCTAATGCGGCGCGACCGGCATCAGAGTCAGCTGGGATCGCATCAGGGCTTTGCACAACGCGTTTTTTCGCATCAGCTTTGTAGATAAATGCAGTAATACGTTGGTTGCCGCCCTGGTTGGCATCGACCTGGCGCACGATATAGAAGGAGTAAGCACCTTTCTCTTTCGCCGCTTTGGTGATGGCATCGTTCACTTCAGGTTGGCTGCGGTAGAAACCCTGCACCGTAACGGTATCATAAGGTTCTATCAAAACGGCCTGATCTTTGGGTAATTCCATTACACCGTTAATGATACGGTTTTTGGATGCTTCCGCTTTTTCAGCGTCGGCTTTGTAAACGTCAGCGACAACGCGCCAGTTACCGCCGCTGCCAAAATCTGAGGTATCAACAACATAAAAGGAGGCTGCACCGTCTTTATCTGCACGGCGTGATACGGCAGTCACCGCATCACCGATCGCATTAAAACGACCGGTAACCACAATGCGGTCATAGGGTTTAAGGGCAGCAGCTTGCTCCGGCGTCAATTCTGTCGCTGCATTTACAGAAAAAGCAGTCGCAGAAATAAGTGCGGACGCCAGGAAAGTGTTCTTAAGCTTCATAAAAATAATCCTTCGCCTTGCGCAAACCAGGTACTGGTATTGTTATTGACTAGAAACGTCGCTGATTATTGCATTTAAATTGTGTCAGTGTCTGCGTCATTTTTCACTCATCGTGCCACCTGACGTAACAACATCGATAATATTTTGTGATATGTCGAAAATTTCGGCGTTTGGTGACAAAAACTGATAAAGCAGTTGAATTTAATAAGTTAATTTAATGTTAATTAATTGTTTTTGACAGGTGCGTAATCATGTTTTGCCGCTTCGTTTGAGCGAATTATCGGTCTTTGTGGGCTATTTTTAGGGCATTTTATCTGTCTGAGGTTCGAATCATCTCTATTTTGCAAATTTCATAATAAATACTGTTTTTTGGCGCTAGATCACAGGCGTCATTTTCAGTAGGTTATACAGAGTTTGTTACTGTTTTATTTTATTGAGGTAACACTGACCTCTTTCGAGAGTGCGCGCATGCCTCGTGCGAACATTGATAAACCATCATCATAAATACAGATGGAAGGGAACATTATGCGAATTGGCATACCAAGAGAACGGTTAACCAATGAAACCCGTGTTGCTGCCACGCCGAAGACGGTTGAACAGCTGCTTAAATTGGGTTTCAGCGTCGCGGTTGAAAGCGGCGCAGGTCAACTTGCAAGTTTTGACGATAAGGCGTTTGTACAAGCAGGCGCAGAAATTGTTGACGGAAATGCGGTCTGGCAGTCAGAGATTATCTTGAAAGTCAATGCGCCGGAGGCGGCGGAAATTCCGTTACTCAACCCGGGCACGACGCTGGTGAGTTTTCTTTGGCCCGCGCAAAACCCTGAGCTGCTGCAAAAGCTTGCAGAGCGCAACGTGACGGTTATGGCGATGGACTCCGTGCCGCGTATTTCGCGTGCGCAGTCGCTGGATGCCTTAAGCTCGATGGCAAATATCGCCGGGTATCGCGCCATTGTTGAAGCTGCACATGAATTTGGTCGCTTCTTCACCGGGCAAATCACCGCCGCAGGTAAGGTTCCACCTGCCAAGGTTATGGTGATTGGTGCGGGTGTGGCTGGTCTGGCGGCGATCGGTGCTGCAAACAGTCTGGGCGCTATCGTGCGTGCATTTGACACCCGCCCGGAAGTGAAAGAACAAGTTCAGAGTATGGGCGCCGAGTTCCTCGAACTGGACTTTAAAGAAGAGGCGGGCAGCGGCGACGGTTACGCTAAGGTAATGTCCGAAGCGTTCATCAAAGCCGAAATGGAACTCTTCGCCGCGCAGGCGAAAGACGTCGATATTATTGTCACCACCGCGCTGATCCCGGGCAAACCTGCCCCGAAACTGATCACCCGCGAGATGGTCGATTCGATGAAAGCGGGTAGCGTGATTGTCGATCTCGCCGCGCAAAACGGCGGTAACTGCGAATATACCGTGCCTAACCAGGTGACCACCACCGAGAACGGAGTGAAGGTTATCGGCTATACCGACCTGCCGGGACGTTTGCCAACGCAATCTTCCCAGCTGTATGGCACGAACCTCGTCAACCTGCTCAAACTTTTGTGCAAAGAGAAGGACGGCAATATCACCGTCGATTTTGACGACGTGGTAGTGCGCGGTGTCACGGTCGTTCGTGAGGGTGAAATCACCTGGCCTGCGCCGCCAATTCAGGTTTCTGCTCAGCCGCAGGCTGCGGCAAAAGCCGCGCCCGCGCCAAAAGAAGAGAAAAAACCTACCTCACCGTGGCGCAAATATGCGCTGATGGCGTTGGTGATCATTCTGTTTGGCTGGCTCGCCGACGTTGCTCCGAAAGAGTTCCTGGGTCACTTTACGGTGTTCGCGCTTTCCTGCGTGGTGGGTTACTACGTGGTCTGGAATGTGTCGCACGCGCTGCACACTCCGCTGATGTCCGTGACCAACGCCATCTCCGGCATCATCGTTGTCGGGGCGTTATTGCAAATTGGCCAGGGTGGCTGGGTGAGTTTCCTGAGCTTTATCGCGGTGCTTATTGCCAGCATTAATATTTTCGGTGGCTTCACCGTGACTCAGCGCATGCTGAAAATGTTCCGGAAAAACTAAGGGGTAACATATGTCTGGAGGATTAGTTACAGCTGCATACATTGTTGCCGCGATCCTGTTTATTTTCAGTCTGGCGGGGCTTTCGAAACACGAAACCTCACAGCAGGGTAACAACTACGGTATCGCCGGGATGGCGATTGCGCTGATTGCCACGATTTTTGGCCCGGATACCGGCAACGTTGCGTGGATTCTGGTGGCGATGATCATCGGCGGCGCGATTGGTATTCGTCTGGCGAAGAAAGTCGAGATGACCGAGATGCCGGAGCTGGTGGCGATTCTACACAGTTTCGTCGGTCTGGCTGCGGTACTGGTGGGTTTCAACAGCTATCTGTATCACGACACGGGCCTGGAACCGATTCTGGTGAACATTCACCTGACGGAAGTCTTCCTGGGTATCTTCATCGGTGCGGTGACCTTTACCGGTTCCGTGGTGGCGTTTGGCAAGCTACGCGGCAAGATCTCTTCTAAACCGCTAATGCTGCCGAATCGTCATAAAATGAACCTGGCAGCGCTGGTAGTTTCTTTCCTGTTGCTGGTGGTGTTTGTTCGTACAGAAAGCGTGGGCTTACAGGTTCTGGCGCTGTTGGTGATGACCATTATTGCCCTGGCCTTTGGCTGGCATCTGGTGGCCTCCATCGGCGGTGCGGATATGCCGGTAGTCGTTTCAATGCTCAACTCTTACTCAGGATGGGCGGCGGCGGCGGCGGGCTTTATGCTGAGCAACGATCTGCTGATCGTCACCGGTGCGCTGGTCGGTTCTTCAGGTGCGATCCTGTCTTACATCATGTGCAAGGCGATGAACCGTTCATTCTTCAGCGTTATTGCGGGCGGCTTTGGTTCCGATGGTTCTTCTACTGGTTCTGATGAAGAAGTGGGCGAGCACCGTGAGATTAATGCAGAAGATACGGCAGAAATGCTGAAGAACTCGCACTCTGTGATTATCACCCCGGGCTACGGTATGGCAGTTGCTCAGGCGCAGTATCCGGTAGCGGAAATCACCGAGAAGCTGCGCGCGCGCGGCATTAAAGTGCGTTTCGGTATTCACCCGGTAGCAGGGCGTTTGCCAGGTCATATGAACGTACTGCTGGCGGAAGCCAAAGTACCTTATGACATTGTGCTGGAAATGGATGAGATCAACGATGATTTCGCCGATACCGATACCGTGCTGGTGATTGGTGCCAACGATACGGTGAACCCGGCGGCGCAGGATGACCCGAACAGCCCTATCGCCGGTATGCCGGTGCTGGAAGTGTGGAAAGCGCAGAACGTCATTGTGTTCAAACGGTCGATGAACACGGGCTATGCTGGTGTGCAGAATCCGCTGTTCTTCAAAGAAAACACCCAAATGCTGTTTGGCGATGCCAAAGCCAGCGTGGATGCGATCCTGAAAGCGCTGTAATCGTCAGCGAAAACTGAAACGGCCTCTGCGGAGGCCGTTTTTATTTTACTCTTTATTGAGATCGCTCAGTAACACGGCAATGCTTTGACCGCCATTGGTTTGCTCAAGCGCGATTTTCACAATGATGGTTAGCGGAACAGAAAGCAGCATCCCGACAGGGCCGAGCAGCCAACCCCAGAAGATTAACGACAAAAATACCACCAGTGTAGACAGTCCAAGTCCACGCCCCATGATCCGCGGCTCAAGGATATTCCCAAACACCAGGTTAATGACCAGGTAGCCAGCCAAAACAACGAGAGCGTCATAAAGGCCGCTAAATACCAGAACCTGAGCAATAGGGGGAATGGCTGCCAGCACCGAACCGATATTAGGAATATAGTTGAGGGCAAACGCCAGCAATCCCCAGACAAAGGCGAAGCGTACGTCCAGCGCGGCGAGCATGCTCCAGGCCACCAGCCCGGTGACAATGCTGATCGCCGTTTTTAGCACCAGATAGTGGGATACGCTGTCGATGGCGCGTTGAATCGCTGCCATTCCCTCAATAGGGCGGCTCATCATTTGTTTTAGCTTATTGGGCAATTGCGGTACTTCCAGCAGCATAAAAACCACCGTCAGCAGCAGTAAAAATATCGATGACATGGCATTCGAAAGCTGTGCCAGCAAATTGGTCACCAGCGTCATTGCCGCGTTTGGATCGATATATTTAACAAGTTCATCCACGGAAACGCCGATTCCTGCGCGTTGTAGCCACGGCTCAAGATTTTTTAGCGGGACTACCAGTGAAGATCGATACTGTGGCAGCGTACGCGCAAGTTCATTTAAGGATGTACCTAAATACGCTAATAGCAGCACCATTAGCATCACAATAATTACGATGAGCAATGACACCGCGACTACACGCGGGATGCGAAGTTTGACCAACCACTGCACCACGGGGTTAAGCACAACGGCAATAAATAACGCCAAAATAAAGGGAACGATGATATCTGCGGCAAAGCGGATGCCGCTCAGGATGATCACCAACATGCCCAGCATAATGACTATTTTAAGACCGTTAAGCGTGATGATCGGTTTTGTCATGTGTATTCCTTCGTTTTTATTTTGAACCTTAATAATAATGTGACTTGCGTCGAGTCGTTATAATAAAAATCAAACGCACTGAGTAAAGAAGTGAAAAGGTTTTGAGTTCGTATTGAAGCTATGATACAAATCATCTGTGTTTAACTACCGAGGACAATTATCATCCGCGATGATGAGAAGCAACACTGCGGATAATTGTAATATTATGGACAATATGTTCAGGATGTTTTTGCGTTTACCTACACTTCTTCGTACTTCTTCCTCTTTCCTGCTTGCAGGTGAGCAACACTGGCGCAACGCGCTATAGTCCCTTCTTCTGCCTGAGCTGGCGCTGCGCGCTGAGCTAACTCACTTTATTTTTTTGGTTTACTGCATGCAGTAGGCCCAAAGGACTATATTCTCACGCAGGAGAAGCATCATGTTTTACTGGATATTATTAGGTCTGGCCATCGCGGCTGAAATTACCGGTACGCTTTCAATGAAATGGGCAAGCGTCGGTCATGGTAATTCGGGCTTTATTTTAATGCTGGTAATGATCGCCTTATCGTATATTTTTCTCAGTTTTGCCGTTAAAAAAATTGCCCTTGGTGTGGCCTATGCCCTGTGGGAAGGGATCGGTATTTTATTTATTACGCTATTTAGCGTGCTGTTATTTGACGAAACCTTGTCCACACTGAAGGTGGCAGGACTGGCTTCGCTGGTGGTCGGCATTGTGCTGATCAAATCCGGCACCCGAAAGCCTGTTAAACCGGGCAAAGAGGTGACTCATGCAACAGTTTGAATGGGTTCACGGTGCCTGGCTGGGTATGGCCATCGTGTTAGAAATCGTCGCTAACGTCTTTTTGAAATTTTCCGATGGTTTTCGCCGCAAGATTTATGGCGTGCTGTCGTTGGCTGCTGTATTAGCGGCCTTTAGCGCGCTGTCGCAAGCGGTAAAAGGTATCGATCTTTCTGTGGCTTATGCCTTGTGGGGCGGATTCGGTATTGCCGCAACGTTAGCGGCTGGTTGGGTGCTGTTTGGTCAGCGCCTGAATAATAAGGGCTGGATCGGTGTGGTACTGCTGCTGGCCGGAATGATAATGATAAAACTTGCCTGATATCCGTGCTGCCCGGTAATGCGGGCAGCACATGTTAATCCTTCGCCAACTCTTCCAGCTTATCGCGAAAACCGGTCACGGATATGGCGCGATTATCTGCCCGCCAGCGATCTTTGGCAGCCGGAGCGGAGCTTTGCACACCAATCAACTGCCAGCCAGACTCTGTCTGCAGCATCAATGGCGAACCGCTGTCACCCGGGAGCGTGTCGCACTGGTGTGACAAGACGGTATTCTGTGCCCAGCCGGTCACGACACAATCCTGATGCGTGTACAGGTCGTCCAGATGATCTTCTGGATAGCCCGACTGGGTGACTTTACGATCTGCAGTTTTTAGCGCCGCGGTTAACGCGTCTTTGTCGCCATCAAACAGTGGCAGCGGTGTGATGCCAGACGGCGGATTACGCAGCACCACCAGACCAAAATCCCACGGGGCTGCGGCAGGCGGCACTATCCAGCCATCACCATCGGCTTTTAAACGTTTGGCAAGTGAGGGCGCAACCCGGCCTTCAATGTCGTGGATTTCATAGCGCCAGAGACCCTTTTTAGACACGAAGCGCAATGCGACGGCTTTGTCCGGCTTACCTTTCGGGGGGGTGAGTAAACAGTGTCCGGCCGTCAGGGCCAGATGTGGCGAAATGAGCGTGGCGGTACACAGGTTACCGCTGGCGGTTTCCAGTTGCCCGATAGCGTCCCACGGCGATTGTGTAGGGTCAGTCACCTTTATGCGATCGTCATGACCAAAAAACAGCGTTTTTATATTTTCTGCTTCAGCGCTGTCCGTTGCAGGCTTGTCCGCATGTGCAACGACAGGAAGTAAACAAAGTGAACCCAGTAGTACAGCAATGGTTTTAGGCATATCACGCTCTGGTGGGGAATTATGATTTTTAACAGCAAACCCTCAGTTAATACTATAGACGGGACGACGAGAAAGTGGGAGTAAAATCAGATAACTACATTCAGGAAAGATAAAAACGCATGGCGATGATGGCGCAAATTATCAGGGTAATAAGAATGAACTCAAAGCGGTAATGTGACACCATTTTACCCTCCGAAAGGCGGCGCTACATCAGGTCGATCTAGCGCCGTATGCTATGGCGTGGGGGACGCCATAGTGACTACAAATGCGTTATGCTGCAGGTTGAGCTGCTGGTTTAGCAGTGTCGTGTTTTACTGCTTTTTTGGTGTGTTTTTTAGCGGCCTGAGCTTTCTGCTCTGGTGCTTTCTGTTCTACAGCCGGTTTTGTGGTGGATTTTTTAGCGTGTTTCTTGGCAGCCTGTGCTTTCTGCGGCGCTGCTTTGTGCTGTTTTTTATGATGCGTAGTTTTTGCCGGCGCAGCTTTAGTGGTTGCTGCAGCAGCCGGAGCGGTTGTAGCAGTTGTTTCAGCAGCAAATGCAGCAGAAGACAGACCCATAGCAGCGGCAACAACCAGAGCTAATACTTTTTTCATTCTCATACCCTCGATTTGGTTTTTCATTCAACCCCACTGCGGGGCCGTTGAAATAACTATATCGCTGTAATCACAGGGCTTCCGTGAGTCATTGGTTTCGGCGTGTAACGATATGTACAATGACTCACGGTATGAGATTACAAATAGCGGGCTTCCAGGTGAGCGCGGAAATAACGGCTGCTAAGCGGCTCCCCGGTGGCCTGGGTAATAAGCTGTTCAGTTGTAAAACGGCTGCCGTGCTGCCAGATATTCTGACGTAACCAGTCAAATAATGCGCCAAACTCGCCTTGCGCAATAGACTGATTTAAATTCGGCAACGCACGGTTAGCGGCACTGAATAACTGCGCTGCGTACATGGCACCTAAGGTATAAGAAGGGAAGTAGCCAAAGCCGCCGTCGGTCCAGTGAATATCCTGCATACAACCGTTACGATAGTTGCCGATCGTTGACAGTCCCAGCCAGGCCTGCATTTTCTCATTCCACAATGCCGGGATATCATCCACTTCAATATCGCCATTAATGAGCGCACGTTCGATTTCATAACGCAGGATCACGTGAGCGGGGTAGCTTACCTCATCGGCATCAACACGGATAAATCCGGGTTTAACCTGCTGATTCCAGGCAATGAAATTGCTTTCTTCAAACGCAGCCTGATCGCCAAAATACCGCCTCACCGCCGGAATTAACCGCGTCAGGAAGGCTTCACTACGGCCCAGTTGCATCTCGAAAAACAAACTCTGGGATTCATGAATGGCGGTTGAGCGTGCCAAAGCGATAGGTTGACCTGACCAGTTGCGCGGCAGATTTTGCTCGTAGCGGGCGTGACCGGTTTCATGGATCACACCAAACAGCGCGCTGAGTAATTCGTTTTCATCATAGCGGGTGGTGATACGAACATCTTCCGGTACACCGCCACAGAAGGGATGTGCGCTGATATCCAGTCGGCCAGCCGTAAAATCGAATCCCAACTGAGCCATTGTTTCCAGACCCAGCTCACGCTGGAGAGCGGTTGGGAAGGGACCAACCGGGGCAATGAGCGACTGCTGAGACTGCTTCGCCACAACGTTGTTGAGCAGGTCAGGAAGCCAGCTCTTAACGTCAGTAAACAGGACATCCAACTGGGCGCTGGTCATCCCTGGTTCAAAAATGTCCAGTAGCGCGTCATAAGGCGTACAGCCTTTAGCCTCTGCGCGCAGTCGGGCTTCTTCTCGGCTGTACTTCACGACTTCTTTCAGGTTGTCGGAAAATCCTTCCCAGTCATTCGCGGGGCGCTGGCTGCGCCAGGCGTGTTCGCAACGACTTCCCGCGAGTGATTTCGCTTCTACCAGCGATTCAGGCAACAACGATGCCTGGTGATGCAGACGCGACATTTCGCGCAGGTTGGCCTGCTCAACATCGTTGAGGTCTTCCTGTTGGGCCGCGGCGATCCACATTGCCACCTTCGGATCGGTTAACAGCTGGTGCTCGAGCACGCTCAACTCGGCCAGCGCTTCACCGCGTGCTTTACTGCCGCCGGATGGCATCATGGTAAACATGTCCCAACTGGCGATTGCCGAGAGGTGGGAGAAGCGAGAGAGCCGCTGGAACGTGCGGGTGAGCTGATGGTAATTATCATTGCTACTCATTTTTTGTTCTCGTTCTGTTTAGGTGTATGAGAAGTTTACCGTGATTCATTCACTTTTCATAAACACACCTTTGTAACCGGTTTTCCGTAACAGCTTTTTATAGCGAAAAGCCAGCAGCACGGCAAAACAAATGGCGTAGATAATGGGAAGCGGGGATAACACTTTTACTGACCACAGGTAATGAAGCGGTAGCAAAATGGCAGTCAGATAAACGTAATTGTGCAGTGTTTGCCAACGTTTACCCATTTTACGCTGCGCGGCTTGCGTGGACGTTAGCGTCAGCAACAGTAAGATTATCCAACCTATTATGCCCAGCGTCAGCCATGGGCGTGAAACCAGTTCACGTCCCAATAGTCCCAGATTTTGTATACCCAACTCCAGCAGCGCATAGCTGGTCAAATGCAGCGTGGCCCAGGCAAAACACCATAAACCTAACAACCGCCGAGTGCGAAACAGCAAAGGTTGTTTTGCATAGCGTGCGAGCGGCGAT
The DNA here is from genome assembly GCF_030332285.1 of Citrobacter sp. Cu096. Taxonomy (NCBI): domain Bacteria; kingdom Pseudomonadati; phylum Pseudomonadota; class Gammaproteobacteria; order Enterobacterales; family Enterobacteriaceae; genus Citrobacter; species Citrobacter sp. Cu096. The sequence continues at coordinate 1,298,706 of NZ_JAOWID010000030.1, read as the reverse complement.
ATTAGCAAAGTCACAAGTAAAAACTTCAGCGCAGTGATACCTGTAAAGTGCTGGATATCTTTTCCTGGGTCGGCACCTAATCCGCCATGCTGTACGGCCCAGAAAAGCCACACCAGGGGTAAAAAACCGGCGAGATGCAGCAGCACTTTCAGGCCCGTTATCTGTTTTACGGTTAACCTCACTTAAAAATACTCCCGTAGATTCATGCCCTGATATAAAGACGCCACCTCATCGGCATAACCATTAAAAGGCAATGTAGGCTGCCGCTGTACATCGAGAATGCCACCCGAACCGATAAAACGCTCTGAAGCCTGAGACCAGCGGGGGTGATCGACCTGTGGATTTACATTGGCGAAAAAACCGTATTCGTTTGGCGCCGACATATTCCAGGTTGTCGGTGGCTGCTCTCGCGTTAGCTTAATACTGACTATCGATTTAATACCCTTGAAGCCGTACTTCCAGGGGACCGTCAGGCGTATTGGCGCCCCGTTTTGTGGCGGCAACGCTTTGCCATACACGCCCACGGTCAGAAGTGTGAGCGGGTGCATGGCCTCATCCAAACGCAGACCTTCGACATAGGGATATTTCAGTCCTCCACCAATGAAGCGATCTTTCTGGCCAGGCATTTCGTCAGGGGCGTAGCGAGTTTCAAAAGCGACGTATTTGGCATGGCTGGTTGGCTCAACCAACGCCAATAATTTATGCAAGGGAAAGCCAACCCATGGCACGACCATTGACCAGGCCTCGACGCAACGCATCCGGTAAATGCGTTCTTCTAACGGAAAACGCGTGGTCAGTGCATCATGATCCAGCGTCAAAGGCTTGTTTACTTCACCGCTGATAGTTAACGTCCAGGGCTCGGTTTTCAGGCTACCGGCATTCGCGGCAGGATCGGCTTTATCCAGACCAAATTCGTAGAAGTTGTTGTAGCCCGTCACCTTGTCTTCCGGCGTCAGGGGCAGATTGCTTTGCCAGCGCTCGGGTTTTGCGAATTCGAGCGTTTTGCCCGCCGGAACAGGTGGACGATCGTTACCTTTAAACCAATTCAACAAATTGGCCTGTGTCGGGGAAGACAACGATGCCGCAGCCGCGCCTATCCCAAGAGCTTTAAGGATCTGTCGTCGTTGCATAAAAAAAACTGACTCGGCTGTTACATCAGCTTCCCGAAGTAGGCGTTTTTTCTGCATAACTTTTCCTTTTTGTTGTCATATTGAGGAAAACAAAGCGACGTTTCGCTTTGAATGCCTGACGTGTCTATATCGACATACTGGGCGCAGGGGTATCCCCTGATCCTCACGAAAAGTTAAAAATTTTGTGATAACTTCCGCCCCTTGCCTGAGGTAAGCTTTCAGTATGACGAGAGGGGGATGACACTGATGACTGGCGCAAAAAAGATATTTCTGGTGGAAGATGACAGTGATATTGCCTCACTTTTGCAACTGAGTCTGAAGGATGAGGGGTACGAAATTATACATGAAGCAAATGGTGCGCGTGCGCTTGAGCAACTCGAGAAGCACGTCTGGGATGCCGTTATCCTCGATTTGATGCTGCCAGGAGTGGACGGCTTGGAGATTTGTCGTCGCATTCGTCAAATGAGTTTCTATCTACCCGTCATCATTATCAGCGCCCGTACCAGTGAAACGCACCGTGTTCTGGGGCTGGAAATGGGCGCCGATGATTATTTAGCTAAACCTTTCTCCGTGCTGGAGTTAATGGCTCGGGTGAAGGCGTTATTTCGCCGTCAGGAGGCAATGAGTCAGAACCTGCGTATGGAGGCCGGGATTATCACCGTTCATGGCGTAGAGATTGATCCATTAGCCCGGGAGGTCCGCCTGCAAGGTAAAACCCTCGATTTGACGCCGCGGGAGTTCGATTTGCTCTATTTTTTCGCCCGTCATCCAGGAGAGGTTTTTTCGCGTCAGGCACTGTTAGATCAGGTGTGGGGCTACCAGCATGAAGGGTATGAACATACGGTGAACAGCCATATCAATCGTCTGCGGACCAAAATTGAAAAAGATGCGGCTGAGCCGGAAATTATTCTCACCGTTTGGGGAAGAGGCTATAAGCTTGCTGCGGTTAACGCGGAGCATCAGTCATGATTTATCGCCTGTCGCTGAGCCAGCGACTGACCCTGGTCTTTACCGCCATTATGCTGATTTGCGCGGTTGCCGTCAGCGCTGTTCAGATCCGCAGCAGTAAACAGTATGGTGATGCGATGGTGCAAAGGCTCTCGTTGGCGTTGGCGAGTAAGATTGTTGAAAGTGAGCCACTTATTGACTCCAGCGGGCAAGTTAATCGCCAGACCTTAAAAGGACTTTTCAATCACCTGATGACGCTCAACCCAAGCGTGGAGCTGTATCTGGTTTCACCGTCCGGTGAATTACTCGCTGATGCTGCCCCGCCTGGGCATCTGCAGCGACAGAAAATTAGCGTACAACCAATTAAAGCGTTCCTTAATTCGAACGAGTTGCCCGTATATGGCAACGATCCGCGCAGTAGTCAGCAAAAGGTTTTTAGCGCCGCGCCAGTGTTATTCAACGGTGAGCTGCACGGCTATTTGTACATCATTCTCCAGGGCGAAGACCTGAATATGCTGGCAAATAACGCCTGGCAAAAAACGCTTTGGAACACCGTGGCCGGGACGTTAATTCTGGTTTTATTCGCTGGTGCAATCGCGGGGTTCCTGGTGTGGCGATGGGTGACGAATCCGGTGAAAAGGCTGACCGGTCAGGTGGTCAAACTGGAACAGGACAGCATTAGCGTTATTAAACAGCTGGCACAAAAAAATCCTGATCCGGCTCCGGCGAATGAGATTGCCTTACTGAACAACGCGTTTATCGAGTTAGCGCAGAAAATCGCACAGCAGTGGGATTTATTGGCTGACAGCGATCGTCAGCGCAGAGAATTTATTGCCAATATCTCACACGATTTACGCACGCCGCTCACATCGCTGCTGGGGTACCTGGAAATGCTGTCGCTGAAAGCGGATACGATGACGCCGGATGAAAACCGGCATTATCTGAGTATCGCGTTACGCCAGGGGCATAAGGTTCGTCATCTGTCGAAACAGTTGTTTGAGCTGGCGCGACTGGAGCATGGTGGTATAAAACCGCAGCGCGAGCGTTTTGCAATTGGCGAGCTTATCCAGGATGTGGCGCAGAAATTTGATCTCCCCGTTGCCACGCGTCATTTGCAGTTGCACCTTGAAGTAATGGGGCCGTTGCCATTGGTGAATGCCGATTTATCAATGATGGAAAGAGTGGTGACGAATTTGCTGGATAATGCTATCCGTCATACGCCTGACGGGGGCGATGTATGGTTGAAAGTCTGGTGTGATGCAGACCGCCTATTAGCGGAAGTGCAGGACAGCGGACCTGGGGTGGAGGACGCTGTACGAGAAGTCTTATTTCAGCGACCGACCGCGTTAATTCCCCGTGAGCAGCGGGCTGAACGTGGTGGTCTGGGCTTACTGATTGTGCGAAGAATGCTCGAGCTGCATGGGGGGGATATAAGCCTGGTTAATTCATCGGCAGGGGCCTGCTTCCGTTTTACGTTGCCGCTGGCGGACTCTCCACTGAGTAGCTGACGATGATATTCCTGAGTAAAGAGAGGCTATAACACTTCCTGGCATTGATGCCGATTATGCTGCATATAGTGATGAATTGAACGGTTATTACCCTGCAAATGGCGGCTCAGATGTTACTGTCAGGTTCATGAAGATGATGCCCGGAGGCCGGGCATCGAGGATTACACGTGCAGACGATGGTGTAAACGTGTGCCGACCAGCAACGCCAGCACCAGCATAAGGGCGATAAATCCGCCTACGCCGTTCCAGCCATAGCTGTGCCAGAATACACCGCCCAGCGTGCCAGCAATGCTGGATCCCAGATAATAACTGAACAGATATAAGGAAGAGGCCTGGCCTTTAGCGCGTTTTGCCCGTGGCCCAATCCAACTGCTTGCCACGGAGTGCGCGGCAAAGAATCCAGCTGAAAAGAGCAGCATCCCGGCGAAAATTAGCCATAGCGATGTAAAAAGGGTCATCAACAGCCCAACCAGCATCACGCCGGTTGAAAACAACATTACCGGGCCGCGTCCGTAGCGGGTGGTCATCGAACCTGCTTTCGGCGAACTCCAGGTCCCGGTCAAATACGCCACTGACAGCAGGCCGACAACAGCCTGGCTGAGTTCCCACGGGGAGAGCATCAGACGGTAGCCGATGTAGTTAAACAACGTCACAAAAGATCCCATTAACAAGAAACCTTCGGCGAACAGCAGCGGCAACCCTCTGTCGCGCCAGTGCAAACGAAAGTTAATAAATAACGTCTTCGGGCGCAGCGACGTCGGTCTGAAATGACGAGATTCCGGCAAGATTTTCCAGAACATCAGCGCGGAGGCAAGGGCAAAACACCCGATCGCCGCCAACGCGATACGCCAGTTAAAGAAGTCGGTAAACACGCCGCTGATCAAACGACCACTCATACCACCAATCGAGTTACCGCTGATATATAAACCCATTGAAAAGGCGACGAAGCTGGGATGAATTTCCTCACTCAGGTAGGTCATACCCACTGCCGCCACGCCGCTCAGCGAAAGGCCTATCAGTGCGCGCATGATTAAAATACCGTGCCAGCTGGTCATCATCGTGGAAAGCAACGTACAGCAGGACGCAAGCAGGAGTGCCGTTACCATTACCGGCTTGCGACCTATCGCATCAGAAAGTGGGCCGGTAAACAATAAACCAATGGCGAGCATCGCCGTTGAGATGGAAAGCGAAATACTGCTGCTGGCGGGAGAGACCCCAAACTCGTGTGAGAGCACGGGCAGAATGGGTTGCACACAATAGAGGAGAGCAAAAGTTGCCAGTCCGGCAGAAAATAGCGCCAGCGTGACGCGCATAAATGGGGATGTGCCACGTTTGATAAAACCATCCGGCGTGGTAACTCTCTGTGCATCAACATCGCTTGCCGGCGCGGTATCGACAGTTGTTGTACGGCTCACTTGAAATCCTTGCTCAATCAATTACCTCTACAGGTCTGGCCTTAAGAGTATGAAACTCACAATATTCTGTCTAATATATTAATAATCTCAAATAATATTTTAAAAATATGAATATCGAATTGCGTCATTTACGTTACTTTGTGGCGGTTGCCGAAGAGCTGCATTTTGGTCGAGCTGCGGCTCGACTGAATATTTCGCAACCGCCACTCAGCCAGCAAATCCAGATCCTGGAACAGCAGGTCGGTGCCCGACTTCTGGCGCGCACTAACCGTAGCGTGGCGCTGACGTCTGCCGGCAAACAGTTTCTGGCGGACAGCCGACAGATCCTTAGTCTGGTTAATGAAGCTGCTGCCAGGGCTGAGCGTTTGCATCTGGGAGAAGCAGGGGAATTGCGTATCGGCTTTACGTCGTCGGCGCCGTTTATCAAAGCCGTTTCAGATACGTTATCTCTGTTTCGCCAAAGCTACCCGGCAGTGCATATGCAAACCCGCGAAATGAACACACGTGAGCAAATTGCCCCGCTCAATGAAGGGACGTTGGATTTGGGACTTCTGCGCAATACGCAGCTTCCGGAAACACTGGAGCGTGAAATCATTCTGCATGAACCACTGATGGCGATGATCCCACGCGCGCATCCGTTGGCGCAAAAACCCGTGGTCACGTTGGCCGAGCTGGCGAATGAGCCATTTGTCTTTTTTGACCCCCATGTGGGGACAGGGTTGTATGACGATATTCTTGGCCTGATGCGTCGCTATGGACTAAAACCGACGATTGCGCAGGAGGTTGGCGAAGCGATGACTATCATCGGGCTGGTGGCTGCAGGATTAGGGGTTTCTATACTTCCTGCTTCTTTTAAACGGGTGCAGCTATATGAAATGTGTTGGCTCCCGATAGCGGAAGAAGATGCCGTCTCAGAAATGTGGTTAGTGTGGCCTAAGCATCATGAACAAAGTCACGCCGCACAGCGCTTTCGCGAGCAACTGCTGGCGGTTGTTCATACGATTAATTTAGTTTAAAAATGGGCGAAAATGTGCAGTAAATCACACGGCTAAGTAAAAATTTGACGGGAGCCATTGAAGTGCTTCACCATAGTCTACAGATTATTTCGGAGCGCGAAAATAAAGGGAGTAAGTGGTGGTTGCTGATAGTCAGCCTGGGCATATCGATCAAATTAAGCAGACCAATGCGGGCGCGGTTTATCGCCTGATTGATCAGCTGGGTCCGGTATCGCGTATTGATCTCTCTCGCCTGGCACAATTGGCGCCTGCCAGCATTACTAAAATTGTCCGCGAAATGCTCGAGGCGCACCTGGTACAAGAGCTGGAAATCAAGGAGGCGGGAAGCCGTGGGCGTCCGGCCGTTGGGCTGGTTGTTGAAACGGAAGCCTGGCACTACTTATCTATTCGTATCAGTCGCGGAGAGATTTTTTTGGCGTTGCGCGATCTGAGCAGCAAGCTGGTGGTTGAAGATTGTCTTGAGATGGCGCTGGTCAGTGAAACCCCGTTGTTGGAACGTGTTATTACCCAGGTCGATCAGTTTTTCATCCGCCACCAGCAAAAGCTGGAGCGCTTAACCTCCATCGCCATCACCTTACCCGGTATTATTGATACTGAAAACGGTATCGTCCATCGCATGCCGTTTTACGAAGATGTCAAAGAGATGCCGCTTGGGCAGGCTCTTGAAAATCATACTGGTGTACCGGTGTATATTCAGCACGATATCAGCGCCTGGACCATGGCCGAGGCACTTTTTGGTGCATCGCGTGGCGCGCGCGATGTCATTCAGGTGGTGATCGATCATAACGTGGGTGCAGGGGTGATCACCGACGGTCATTTACTGCATGCTGGCAGCAGTAGTCTGGTTGAAATTGGGCATACGCAGGTGGATCCCTATGGTAAACGCTGCTATTGCGGCAACCATGGTTGCCTGGAAACGATTGCCAGCGTCGACAGCGTGCTGGAACTCGCACAGGTGCGATTGAAACAGTCAATGAGTTCTTCTCTACACGGGCAACCGTTAACGGTAGACGCGCTGTGTCTGGCGGCCATGCAGGGAGATTTGTTGGCGAAGGATATCATTAGCGGCGTCGGAACCCATGTAGGCAGAATTCTTGCCATCATGGTGAATTTGTTCAACCCGCAAAAGATATTGATTGGTTCTCCGTTCAGCAAAGCGGCGGATATTTTGTTTCCCACTATTGCTGACAGCATCCGTCAGCAGGCGCTTCCGGCCTACAGTCAGCATATTGTCGTCGAAAGTACGCAGTTCACCAATCAGGGAACGATGGCCGGTGCGGCGCTCGTTAAGGACGCGATGTATAACGGTTCTTTGTTGATTCGTCTATTACAGGGTTAACATTTTTTAACTGTTGTACGAAAAATTGCGCTATCTCAAGCCGATTCTTATCGCCATACCTTAGACTTTCTCCACTGTTTTATTTTCCTGATTTATATTTTCAAAGCATAACGGTGGAGTTAGTGATGCTGAAGCGTTTCTTTATTACAGGTACAGACACTTCTGTTGGGAAGACCGTGGTTTCCCGCGCATTACTACAAGCGTTAGCGTCAGGAGGTAAAAGTGTTGTGGGTTACAAGCCCGTAGCCAAAGGAAGCAAAGAGACGCCTGAAGGCCTGCGCAACAAAGACGCGCTGGTGCTACAAAGCGTGTCGACAATCGAGCTGCCCTACGAGGCGGTCAACCCGATTGCACTCAGTGAAGACGAAAGTAGCGTAGCGCATAGTGGGCCGGTCAATTACACCCTGCTCTCTAACGGCCTCGCAAGCCTCAGTGAAAAAGTCGATCACGTTGTCGTGGAAGGCACAGGAGGCTGGCGGAGCCTGATGAACGATCTGCGTCCGTTATCTGAGTGGGTGGTACAGGAACAATTGCCGGTGTTGCTGGTGGTAGGTATCCAGGAAGGCTGTATTAATCATGCCATCCTTACTGCGCAGGCGATTGCCAGCGACGGACTGCCGTTAATCGGCTGGGTCGCGAACCGTATCAATCCAGGGCTGGCGCATTATGCGGAAATCATTGATGTGCTGAGCAAAAAATTACCCGCACCGCTTATCGGCGAACTGCCTTATCTGCCTCGCGCAGAGCAGCGCGAGCTGTCTCAGTTCATCCGCCTGTCAATGCTCGGCAGCGTGTTGTCGGTAGATCGAGTCGTGGCGTAACGTTCGCGATAGCACCGACGCCACCACACAGGCAATTAGCAACCCGGGGAGCAGACGGTACTCCCCGGTCATTTCACAAACCATCAGTGTCGACATTATTGGCGCATGTGTAGTTGCTGCCAGCAGCGTGGCCATACCCGTTAATCCCAGCAAAATAGCAATCTCATCCGGCCCCGGTAACCACAATCCCCACATCCGTCCCAGTAGCATGCCCACCGACAGACCGACAAACAGCGTTGGCGTAAACACACCGCCTGGCGCGCCGGAACCACTGCTGGCTAATACTGCCAGTATTTTGCAGATAAAGATCCCGCTCACCACGGCAAGTAACGGAGGGGCGGTCAAATATGACTGCACTACGCTGTAGCCATTGCCCCAGACCGCAGGCGTGAGCAGCGACAGCAGGCCAACGATCAGTCCGCCGAGTGCCAGTTGCCACGGAGGGGAGAGTTTTAAGCGCAAAAAACCATTATGGCTGGCGGTCATCAACCACATAAACAGCGGCCCGCAAACGCCGGCTGCCAGACCGGTACTGACGATCATGACATATTCCAGCATATGTAGCTCGCGCGTGAATCGTACGGCATACAGGAGCGCATTGCTATCGCTCAGTACATTGGTGGTGAGCAAGGCCACGACGGCAGACACCACCACTGGTCCCAGCGATGCGAGGATCAGCGTGCCAAACAATACTTCAGCAATAAATAAACTGCCCGCCAGTGGAGCATGGTACGCTCCAGCCATACCGGCAGCGGCTCCACAGGCAATCCATAACTTCCATTCCGTACGCGGGGTGAAGCGTTTAGCAAAGCAGGAGGCCGCCAGCGCCGCCAGTAAAATCATGGCGCCTTCGCGCCCGATGGCGCTCCCGCTGGCGACAACCAGTAATGAGGCGAGTGATTTAACCAGGCTTGCACTGACGTCAAATTGACCGTCGGTTTGCAGGGCTTCCATATAATCGGTAGGGGCCTGTGGGCGTAAACGGTTAAACTTTTGCCATCCCCAAAGCAGTAAACCTGCCGCCAGACCACCTAATGCAGGCGTCAGCGCACGTCTTAGAGGCGAAAGACTTGTTGCCGCATTGACCAGACTCCCGGTGTCGTTGCTCAGGAACAACCATTCAAGCAAGAACATGGCATGACGAAATCCTGCAACGGCTAACGCGGCAAGAATACCAATCAGCGCTGCAATCATCAGACGGCGGAACATGGCGCGCAGATCAGGATAAGCATGTAAATGGTGCATGAGTGTCCAGAAAGGAAGTTGCAGACGCTTCATTTTGCGGTTATTTGGCAACAGAAGCAAAAGCTTAGCGTGCGCAACAGGATGTCCCACAGGCAGGATGCATTCTGCCTGTGAGGAAATTAGCGAAACAGAGGTTTTTTGGCTATCGGGATCAGTAACTGCGATTGCCATTTAGCCAGTGTCAGACGGGCCAGCTCACCGAGCGCCTGATAGAACGGGTGGTCGGCTTTGTCGATAAATACGTCAAGGAAGCGGGATGACCACGGGAACAAATGCCACGCCAGCAACTGCTCGCATTCGGTATGGCGTTCGTTCTCAGCAAGCCAGGCCGTAAGCAACAGCAACGAACCAAAGTGATCTTCCGGCTCATTTTGCTGCATGGCGAACTGGATGCCGTTTTCCCGCATCCATTGGCGTAATGCCAGAGTGGAATCGCCAAACAACACGTTTTCACGATCCAGCCAGACGGATCCCCAGGGCGGAGAAGGTAGTGCATACGGACCGACAAACAGACGCTGCCAGGCCTGCGGCAGAGGCTCATCGGCCTCGACTTGCAGTTTTTCTGCCAGCGGAGAAAGCGTTGCCTGATCAAGCGGCCACTGGACCTGCCAGCCTTCGGTTCTTAACGCATTGACTAATGCAGAGGTTTCTGCGCTTTCAGGTGCATAATAAAATAGCGCACCCAGCACACGCGCTGCGGTAGAGAAGTTGTCACGTTGTGAAAAATGGGTCATGCATACAATCCTGAACAGTGCGGGTTGCCCCGCACCCGAGAGTTAACCTGCGACAGCCATTCCGACTGTCATATGTAATCCGTAAAACAAACCGCGGCCAATGATTTCACCGGCGAGGACTGAAACCAGGCCCAACGCCAGTCCGCCAACGGACGGTTCTTTGCGACGGACAAGCGGACATATCCAGCACCCCAGACCCGCAGCCAGCAGGAGGATACGCCAGACCTGTAAACTTGCGTAGTCGGGCACCAGCGCGCTGGCGTTTTGTACCGAACTGTGGATCTCACCGAGCGCCAGTCCCTGCAGAACGATAACCGCCACGGTCACCAGCAGGGCCAGAACGCTTACGCCGGCGAATCTGGCAGGGCTACAGGAAACACCTGCAGCCCGCAGCAGCAGGGTGGCAAACAGCGGCCCGCTGAGCAGCATCGTCATAAAAAATGCCAGCGTCGTATAGCCATTATACCAGGTCGGGACGGTGTCTATCAGATAGACGCGGGTCATCGCCAGCACAAATACCAGACCCAGCACCATGCCTGCCAGCAGCCAGATTTTACCTAAAGCTGCAGGCATTTTACCGAGAAACGCCACCAGCCACCACAGGCCACCGACGGCGAAAAACAGCGACCCGCTGGCGATTTCGTTACTCAGCGCCGATGCGCCGACTCTGTTCAGCGAGTTAAAGGCGCGCAGCGGCGAACCCAGATGCATCACCGAGGCGAGAAAGGCGATGCCCATCACCAGCCACAGAAAAAACATGTTGCGCACGATACGCTGTTTTACCGCATCGTCTTTAGCGGTCAGCCAGCCGTAACCACTCACCAGCAGCGCCCCGGCCACGCACTGGCCGAGCACCGTAAACAGAACCAGCGGCCATTCATGCCATCCATTACCCATGTCACACCTCCTTCGGGTTGGCCAGATAACCCGTGGTGTCCCCGGTCGGGCGGCTATTGGCGTTGGGTTTGATTACAATACTCGGTTTGGTGAAGTGCGGGCCCGGCAGCGGAGCAACCGCCGCCAGCTCACCGTGTTTTTTGCGCAGCTCATCAATGGGACCAAAGTCCAGCGCGCGCAGCGGACAGGATTCGACACAGACGGGCTTTTTGCCGTCGGCGACGCGATCGTGGCAGCCGTCGCACTTGGTCATATGCCCTTTGGCGGCATTGTACTGTGGTGCGCCGTACGGGCAGGCCATGTGGCAGTAACGACAGCCAATACACACGTCTTCATCCACCACCACAAAACCATCTTCACGTTTATGCATAGCCCCGCTGGGGCAAACCTTGGTGCAGGCCGGATCTTCGCAGTGGTTACAGGCAATGGAGAGGTAGTAGGCGAAAACGTTCTGTCGCCAGACGCCGTTGTCTTCCTGCCAGTCTCCCCCGGCGTATTCATAAATCCGGCGGAAACTGACGTCGGGCGTGAGATCCTTGTAGTCTTTGCAGGCCAGTTCGCAGGTTTTGCAGCCGGTGCAACGACTGGAATCAATAAAAAATCCATACTGAGTTGTCATGGGTTAGTCCTTAAACCTTCTCGATCTCGACCAGGTTAGTGTGCTGTGGATTGCCTTTTGCCAACGGCGACGGACGCTGAGTTGTCAGCGTGTTGACGCAGGCGCCGTGATCAATTTTATCGCCAGCCATATCGGCATCATGCCATGCGCCCTGGCCCATTGCGCTTACGCCGGGTAGGATTCGTGGCGTTACTTTTGCCGGGATACGTACTTCACCGCGATCGTTAAAGACTCGAACCATATCGCCATTTGCAATGCCTCGTTTTTGGGCATCGACGGGGTTGATCCACACTTCCTGACGGCAAGATGTCTGGAGAACATCGATATTGCCGTAGCTGGAGTGCGTACGGGATTTGTAGTGGAAACCAAACAGCTGGAGCGGAAATGAACTGCGTTTCGGATCATCCCACCCTTCAAAGGTGGACGCGTAAATGGGAAGCGGACTGATCACTTCATCCTTTTGCAGTTCCCAGGTGTTGGCAATTTTCGCCAGTCGGCTGGAATATATTTCAATCTTTCCGGACGGTGTTTTGAGCGGATTGGCCTGTGGATCGTCGCGGAATTTTTTATAGGCGACAAAGTGGCCATTAGGATCTTTACGTTTATAGATCCCCATTTTTTTAAGCGCGTCATAAGAAGGGAGGGCAGGATCTTTGGCCAGCATTTTGGCATACAGATACTGGAGCCACTGTTCCTGAGTACGGCCTTCGGTAAAACGTTGATAGACATCATCTCCAAGACGTTTTGCCACTTCACTCATGATCCAGTAGATCGGTTTGCGCTCGAACTTAGGTGAGGTTGCTGGCTGAATGAAAATGAGGTATCCCATATTGCCCGCATAGTCGTTAGGAATGATGTCTTCCTGCTCCACAGTCATTAAATCAGGCAGCAGGATATCGGCATATTTGGCCGAGGATGTCATGAAGTTCTCAATGACCACTATCATTTCGCACTTTGTATCGTCCTGCAGGATAGCATGCGTTTTATTGATATCTGAGTGCTGATTGGTGATGGTGTTTCCCGCATAGTTCCAGATAAATTTAATCGGCACATCGAGCTTTTCTTTCCCACGCACGCCATCGCGGGTAGCGGTCATTTCCGGACCCCGGGCGATGGCGTCAGTCCAGCTAAAGCAGGATATCTGGGTCTTAATGGGATTATCTGGCAGCGGCATACGCTCAATTGTGATGGTATAGGTTGATTCTCGTGCACCGCTATTGCCGCCATTGATGCCGACGTTGCCAGTCAGGATAGGCAACATCGCGATCGCGCGTGAGGTCAGTTCGCCGTTAGCCTGACGTTGCGGCCCCCAACCCTGACAAATATATGCCGGTTTCGTGCTGCCGATTTCCCGAGCCAGTTTGATAATGCGATCGGCTGGGATTCCGGTGACTTGGGATGCCCATTGGGGGGTTTTGGCGATGCCGTCATCGCCATCCCCCAGAATATAAGCTTTGTAATGTCCGTTTGCTGGCGCATCGGAGGGCAGGGTTTTCTCATCATAACCGACGCAGTATTTGTCAAGGAACGGCTGGTCGATAAGATTTTCGTTAATCATAACCCAGGCAAGTCCCGCTACGAGTGCGGCATCGGTTCCCGGTCGGATAGGGATCCACTCATCTTCGCGACCCGCTGCGGTATCGGTATAGCGCGGATCGATGACGATCATCCGGGCATTAGAGCGTTCCCGGGCCTGTTCAAGGAAGTACGTTATTCCGCCGCCGCTCATGCGCGTTTCGGCAGGGTTGTTGCCGAACATTACCACCAGTTTGGTGTTTTCGATGTCGGACGTGCTGTTGCCGTCATTTGAGCCGTAGGTATAGGGCATTGCCGCCGCGATTTGGGCGGTGCTGTAAGTACCATAATGGCTCAGAAATCCGCCATAGCAGTTCATCAGGCGAGCGACCAGCGAGGCATAAGGAGAGGAGCGCGTAATGTTGCCGCCTACAATGCCTGAGGTGTAGTTAATATAAACAGCTTCATTACCGTATTTCTCCACGGTATTTTTTAAACTGTCACTGATGGTATCCAGCGCTTCCTGCCAGGTTATACGTTCGAATTTTCCCTCACCGCGTTTTCCCACCCGCTTCATTGGGTAATTCAGGCGATCCGGATGATTGATCCATCGGCGGATTGATCGTCCACGCAAACAGGCACGAACCTGATGCTGACCATAAATATCGTCTCCGGTTGTATCGGATTCCACCCATACAACCTCGTCATCTTTGACATGGAGTTGCAGGGCACAACGACTACCGCAGTTCACGGAACACGCGCCCCAAACCACTTTTTCTTCAGCTGGTTGAATAGCTTGTTGTACCGCAGCGGCGGCGGTGCGTATTCCGAAAGGTAATGACAGCCCGCCAGCGGCAAGCGCCAGCGAACCGATAGCCGAGGATTTCACTAACGCCCTGCGGCTGATGCCTCCATATTGCTCAGTTTCAGACATAACTCACTCCATTATTGTTATCGCTATATAATAACTTCTATAACGCAATTAATAGCATGCTAATAATAGAGAGAGTTTACCCACTTGTAGGTAGAGCATATTAATGCATATCAAACTGGAGTGACCCTCCGCGCACGGAGGGCGTGATTTATTGCGGTTCGGCGGCGTGTCCGTCTTGCGAAGATGTGCTATTCGCGGGGGCGTTGCCACTGTTAGTCCGGGTGTAGAGAATTTTGTGCGTATCGTTTGCACAATGTCCGACTACCAGTGAGTCAGGCTGATCTGCCTGATCGTTGGGGACAATATTCAGCGTGAAGCTGGATTCAGCCACACCATTATTGATGATACGCTGTTCGATATCGCTTTTTACGCGTTCACATGACGCCGGGGCAGCCAGAACCTGCGGGGAAGCGACTACCAATATGATCGCGGCAATTCCTGGTATGTTTTTCATCATCAGCTCCTTTATGATCAACTTAAACTAAGATTAGCATTTCTGGTGTAAATAACTGTATTTGCTAATATGATTGAGAATTATCTTCTTATCCCGGTGAAAAATGTGAAGAAACAGACCTTGTTAGGTTTCCTGTGCCTCTTGCTGGTTGGATGTGATAACGCCAAAGGGCTGATTTCCTTTACGCCGGAAATGGCCAGTTTTTCAAATGAATTTGATTTCGACCCGCTGCGCGGACCGGTGAAAGATTTCAGCCAGACGTTGCTCAATGACAAAGGTGAGGTTACTAAACGCGTTGTTGGTACGCTCTCACAGGAAGGGTGCTTCGATACGCTTGAATTGCACGATATTGAAAATAATAGCGGCATGGCGCTGGTCCTGGATGCTAACTATTACCGGGATGCCGAAACGCTGGAAAAACGGATCCGCTTACAGGGTAAATGTCAGTTGGCAGAGCTGCCTGCTGCGGGTGTGGTTTGGGATACCGATGATAACGGTTTTGTCGTTTCCGCTACGGGCAAAGAGATGAAAGTGCAATATCGCTATGATGCGGAAGGCTACCCGCTGGGTAAAACAACCGTCAATAACGATAACACCTTGCAAGTTGATGCCAAACCCTCGGTTGATCCGTTGAAGAAGCTGGATTACACCGCGGTGAGTCTGCTTAACAATCGTCCTGTAGGCAACGTCAAACAAACGTGCAAGTACGATGACTATGCTAATCCGGTCAACTGCCAGCTTGTTATCGTTGACGAGAGCGTGAAGCCGGCAGTTGAACATCATTACTCAATTGAAAACACCATCGAGTACTATTAGTCAGTCTTTACTGAGCGGTAGGTTGCAGCAAATTAGGACCTGACGTTTTATGTTCTGCCAGATACTGCTGCTGGAAGATACACATGCGAATAGTGTTGCGGTATTGTCCGTTGATAAAGAATTCATGAATCAGTTCGCCTTCGACCATAAAGCCGAGTTTACGGTAGATGTGGATAGCTTTTTCGTTCTCTTTATCAACGATCAGATACAGCTTATACAAATTGAGTACGGTAAAGCCGTAATCCATCGCCAGTTTAGCCGCACGCGTTGCCAGACCTTTACCCTGATAATCAGGGGAGATAATGATCTGGAATTCCGCCCGGCGGTGCACATGGTTAATTTCAACCAGTTCTACCAGCCCGGCTTTTTCACCGTTGCATTCCACAACAAAGCGACGTTCGCTTTGGTCGTGGATATGCTTGTCATAAAGATCTGACAGCTCAACAAACGCTTCGTAAGGTTCTTCAAACCAGTAACGCATTACGCTGGCGTTGTTATCAAGCTGATGGACGAATCGTAAATCTTCACGCTCCAGCGGGCGCAACTTAACACTGAGGGCGCTAGTCATATCGTATCCTTTCAATATCCTTCAAAGTGCAATGTTTATGGGGCAACGGTGCGGCCTGTGCGGCGGTCAAGGCAGCGCAGGGTGTTGGGTTCCCAGTACGCATTAATATTAGCGCTCTGTTCGCACTTATCACGGCTATCGAAGGCGGCGTCGGTTTTGTCCCACTCTTTCTCTACACGTTTATTGACTTTCTGGCGTAGCTGACGCGTATCGTTCCATTGTTCCTTTTCCATTGCAGCCTGTTGACGACTCTGCGCACTGTCCCCGGACTCAATGACCAGTTTACTGGTTTCAGCAAATGCGGAAGAGGTGTACACAGCCGCCGCCAGCGTCAGCATAGCCGTCAGGCACAGGCGTTTGGTCAGTGTAATATTCATGGCGAATTCCTTTTATGGGAAAGGGGATAAATCGTAAAACAGGGTTAAATTCTACACTATTACGTTTCGTGGGCATACCCACTCAGCGGATATGGATACGCTGATGATATTCTGTCGTATCATGGTTAAACCGAAGGTAACTGAATAACATCAATGCTTAAGACCACATTGCTTTTCTTCGTCACCGCGCTATGCGAAATCATTGGCTGCTTTTTACCCTGGCTCTGGCTTAAGCGAGGGGCTACGGCCTGGCTGCTGATCCCCGCAGGGGGGGCACTGGCATTATTCGTCTGGTTTCTGACGCTGCACCCGGCAGCAAGCGGGCGTGTCTATGCAGCCTATGGCGGGGTTTACGTGGTAACCGCGCTGCTATGGCTACGCATCGTCGACGGCGTAAAACTCAGCCTGTACGACTGGTCGGGGGCGCTTGTGGCGTTGTGCGGCATGCTGATCATTGTGGCTGGATGGGGGCGCGCATAGCGCCTTTTTTGTGATCAAGAAGCGCTTTTTTGATCGTTATACTTGTATGGTAGTAGCTCAGTTGGGTAAATTTCCTGCATCTCAAGAACAGATGTAAGGAACAAGAAATGAAGATTGTCGGGGCTGAAGTTTTTGTCACCTGTCCGGGGCGTAATTTCGTGACGTTAAAAATTACGACAGAAGATGGGATCACCGGGCTGGGTGATGCCACATTAAACGGACGCGAGTTATCCGTAGCGTCCTACCTGAAAGATCATGTGTGCCCGCAGTTGATTGGTCGCGACGCGCATCGAATTGAGGACATCTGGCAGTTTTTCTACAAAGGCGCGTACTGGCGTCGTGGTCCAGTCACCATGTCGGCGATTTCCGCAGTGGATATGGCATTGTGGGATATCAAAGCGAAAGCGGCCAATATGCCGTTGTACCAGCTACTCGGCGGCGCGTCGCGTGAAGGGGTCATGGTTTATTGTCACACCACAGGCCATACCGTCGATGAGGTACTGGAAGATTATGCGCGTCATAAAGAGATGGGCTTTAAAGCGATTCGTGTGCAGTGCGGCGTACCTGGCATGAAAACCACTTACGGGATGTCGAAAGGTAAAGGACTGGCCTATGAACCCGCGACCAAAGGGCAATGGCCGGAAGAACAGTTATGGTCAACGGAGAAATATCTCGATTTCACGCCAAAACTGTTTGAAGCGGTGCGCGATAAATTCGGCTTCAACGAACATCTTCTGCACGACATGCATCACCGTCTGACGCCAATTGAAGCGGCCCGTTTTGGCAAAAGCATTGAGCAGTATCGTTTGTTTTGGATGGAAGATCCAACCCCAGCTGAAAACCAGGAGTGCTTCCGCCTGATCCGCCAGCATACGGTCACGCCGATTGCGGTCGGGGAAGTGTTTAATAGCATCTGGGACTGCAAACAGCTTATCGAAGAACAATTGATCGACTACATCCGCACTACCATCACCCATGCGGGGGGGATCACCGGTATGCGTCGGATTGCCGATTTTGCTTCGCTGTATCAGGTTCGCACAGGCTCGCATGGACCTTCCGATCTTTCACCCGTGTGCATGGCCGCCGCGTTGCACTTTGATCTGTGGGTGCCTAACTTCGGTGTACAGGAATATATGGGGTATTCGGAACAGATGCTGGAAGTGTTCCCGCATAACTGGACCTTTGATAACGGCTACATGCATCCGGGAGACAAACCGGGACTTGGGATCGAGTTTGACGAAAAACTGGCGGCGAAATATCCGTATGACCCTGCATATTTGCCTGTAGCCCGCCTGGAAGATGGCACGCTGTGGAACTGGTAAATATAAATTTTACGTACGAAATATGTTGATTAACCCAATACCCTACAGAAGGTTAAACTTATGGTTAGTTCAGTCGATATTAAAAATGACGTAGATAATAAGCCCATTATCCGCCGAGTCGCTTCAGCATCCGCAATTGGTACTGCTGCTGAGTATTATGATTTTTTTGCATATGGGACAGCAGCTGTACTCTTTTTTGGTCATCTATTTTTCCCAAGCGATGATCCGTTAATTAGTACACTCGCCGCTTTTGCAACGTATGCTGTTGGTTTTCTTGCAAGGCCATTAGGAGGAATTGTCTTTGGACATATTGGCGATAAAGTAGGACGCAAAAAAGCACTAGTAATTACGATATTAATCGTTGGCTTGGGGACATTCTGTATTGGGTTGTTACCTACATATGAAAAAATAGGTGTATGGGCACCCGCTTTACTTATTTTCATTCGTGTATTACAAGGATTTGGTGTCGGAGGTGAACAGGCCGGTGCAGTACTGATGACTGCTGAATACTCTGAACCTAAGCATCGCGGATTTTTCTCTAGTTGGGTTCAAATCGGTGCTCCGGTTGGCTTCCTTCTACCTTTGGCACTCTTTGCGTTGTTAAATGCCACACTTTCTCCAGAGGCAATGATGGATTATGGATGGCGTATACCGTTCCTGTTGAGCCTGCTACTGGTTATTGTTGGACTGTTTATCCGCTTAAAAATTGATGAGTCACCAGTCTTTGCTCAGATTAGGGAGACAAAAGCAGAGGAATCACGCCCATTAGTCGAAGTGATTCGTGATTTTCCAGGTATTGTTGTTAAGGGTGTGTGCGCTAAGCTTATAGAAGCTTGCACATTTGCTATGTTTACTGTGATTGTCCTTGCTTACGGTAAAGCAAATAATCTTGATGCAAATATCTTGATGGAGACAATGATTGTTGCAGTAATTATAGAAATAATAGCAATACCATTGATGGGCTCGCTATGCGATAAGATTGGACGCAAACCAGTCTATATTATCGGAGCGTTGTTACAGGTAGTTATGATTATACCTTTCTTCCTTGCGATTAATCAGGATAGTTTTTGGCTTACGCAAATAGTAATGATCCTGGTACTGAGTATTGGACATAGTATGTGCTATGCACCTCAGGCTTCTTATTTTCCTGAGCTTTTCCCTACCCATATTCGTTGTAGCGGAATAGCATTAATTTGGCAGTTGGGATCGTTAATAGGCAGTGGGATTCTTGGCTTAGTGGCAGTAAAAATTCTACAGGTAACCGGTGGACATTATTATGGACTCGCAACCTATGTGATTGTACTTGGCGTCATCTCAGTCATTGGATTGCTAATGATGCCTGAAACCGCGCCACAGAGACTAAAACGTGAATACCAGCAGTGGCAGAAACATTAATACCTTTGGCGGCAGTGTGCCGCCATATTCACCATTTAAGATGACATATAACTTAGTGATTGATGTCATACCAATCGAGAAAAGCTTAATGCAAGTCAAAACATACAACCCTACAGGCGTTACTCTGAAACAATCCTGAGTTCATAAATAAATAGGCCATACCATGCAAAACAAGCTCCTGGCAGCGAAGGCTGCGCTTCCCGACTACGATCGTACAAAACTGGTTCCGCGTATTGTTCATCTGGGATTTGGCGCGTTTCATCGCGCACATCAGGGTGTTTACGCTGACATTCTGGCTGCAGATCACGACAGTGACTGGGGCTATTGTGAAGTGAACCTGATTGGCGGTGAGCAGCAAATTGCCGATCTGAAACAGCAAGATAACCTGTATACCGTTGCGGAAATGTCAGCGGATGCCTGGACTGCAAGAGTCGTGGGCGTGGTGAAAAAAGCGCTGCATGCACAGGTTGATGGTCTGGAAAGCGTACTGGCTGCGATGTGTGAACCGCAGGTCGCGATCGTTTCCCTGACCATAACGGAGAAAGGATACTGCCATTCTCCGGCGACCGGTCAACTGATGTTCGACAATCCAATGATTGCCGCCGATCTGCAAAACCCAAAACAGCCAAAAACTGCGCCAGGCGTAGTGGTTGAGGCTTTGGCACGTCGCAAAGCGGCAGGTTTAGGCGCCTTTACCGTGATGTCTTGCGACAACATGCCAGAAAACGGTCACGTAATGCGCAATGTTGTCACAGCGTATGCGAGGGCGGTGAATGAAGAACTGGCGGCGTGGATCGAGCAACATGTGACGTTCCCGTCGACTATGGTTGACCGGATTGTCCCGGCGGTTACCCCAGAAACGCTGGACAAAATTGAACACATCACTGGCGTACGCGACCCGGCAGGCGTGGCATGTGAGCCATTCCGTCAGTGGGTCATCGAAGATAACTTTGTCGCCGGTCGCCCTGAGTGGGAGAAAGCAGGAGCGGAGCTGGTGGCAGATGTCATCCCATTTGAAGAAATGAAGCTGCGCATGCTCAACGGCAGCCACTCTTTTCTGGCTTATCTTGGTTATCTGGGGGGATATCAGCACATTAACGACTGCATGGGCGATGAAAATTATCGTCTTGCCGCTCGCGCGCTAATGTTGCAGGAGCAAGCGCCTACGTTAAAAGTTAAAGGTGTGGATCTACAGCACTATGCCGATCTGTTAATTGAGCGCTACAGCAACCCGGCACTGCGTCATCGAACCTGGCAGATCGCTATGGACGGCAGTCAAAAATTGCCTCAGCGTATGCTTGATTCCGTTCGTTGGCACATTGTAAACGGCAGTCACTTTGATCTACTGGCGCTGGGTGTGGCTGGCTGGATGCGCTACGTCGGCGGTGTTGATGAGCAGGGCCAGGCGATTGAAATTAGCGATCCGTTGTTGCCAGTGATCCAGAATGCGGTGCGTAGTAGTAACGAGGGCGAAGATCGTGTTCGGGCGCTGCTGGCGATCGATGCTATTTTTGGTCGTGAACTGCCGCAGGTCGAATTGTTCAAAAACAAAGTTACACAAGCATATCTTGCTTTAGTGGCTGAAGGGGCAAAGACAACAGTTGCGAAGTATGTTGCAAAACTGAAGTAACAAAAGCATCGATTTAGCTCGCCATCTGGCTGTAAACGGGCCAGATGGCGCATTGTTTTGGCATTCACACCAATTAGTTCATGCCCAAACGAATCAGTTCGAGGGGGGCATATTTACCTTCACACCCTTCGATTTCCACTGTTTTACCGCGACGAATTTGCTCAGCGGTCAGGCCATCGGTATCTATCGCTGTAATGCGGCCTGTGAGTCCGGTGTCGCTAATCATGACGCGGCTGCCAGTGGTGATTGCGTTACGGTTACGATCGTATGTTTTCATGGTGTTTTCTCCTTTCCAACTTACCGTCAAAGCCCGTGGGCTTTTAGTCCCACGTAACGGGCGCAATATAAATACGCTTCTCGTTAATGATTTTTTTTGTTTTCGATCAAAATCACAGCTTTTTTTATGCAGATGTGCAGGAGAGTGGGGGATGCAGAATAAACTCACCTCTGCGCGAGGTGAGCGTAATATTAATCTTCGCTGAACCAGTCGCTATTTTCCTGACGAATAAGCTGAACGGACTCACCTATTTCCTGAAGATGCAGCATCATTGCGCGCTCAACGGCATCGCCATCATGCTTCTCAAGTGCGGCAAAGATGTCGTGATGCTGGCGCAGCAGCATTTCTGGCGGAGAGATATGATCCAGACTCATATAGCGAACGCGGTCAATCGTGGCCTTTATATTTTCGACGGTATCCCAGGCGAGCTGACACTCGGCGATTAAAGCCAGTTTCTGATGAAATTCGTCATCGAGCTGAAAGAAATCATTAATTTGTTTTCGGTCAATCGCAATACGTTGCTGATGCAGATTCTGTTCGAGCTGATAGCTCTGTTTATCGGTGATCAATGCTGCGGCGCGGCGAACTACGGCACATTCAATTGCCTGGCGTACAAAACAGCCATTTTGTACTTGCGACAGCGAAATTTTGTTCACGTAACTGCCACGCTGCGGGCGAATTTGAATCAGGCCGTTTTCTGCCAGTTTGATGAATGCTTCTCGTACCGGCTGGCGGGACACATTAAAGCGTACGGAAACCTCTTTCTCCGACAACGGTGTACCGGGTGCAATCAGACAGTGCACGATATCGCGACGAAGAATACGGTAGATCTGTTGATTTACCGGCTGTGTAGGGTTGAGCTGCGTTTCTTCGGTCATTAATTATTACTTTTTAGAGAGTTAACCCAGAGATCTTATCACTTATTTCAGGCTATCTATACCCGGCACAAGGCCGGGCAGTGAAATTAGCTCCGATGAATACTCAGTCCTGCAAATGACTGTGTGACAGGCATCATTTCAAGGGTGTTAATGTTGACATGAGCAGGTAAGGACGCCACCCACCATACCGCTTCTGTGACATCTTGCGGGGTCAGCGCGGTCGTATTTTCGTAAGCTTTTTCAGCTTTGGCGTCATCGCCTTTGAAACGCACATTCGAGAATTCCGTACCGCCAACCAGGCCTGGCTCAATGTCGGTAACGCGAATCGCGGTGCCGTGTAAGTCAGTACGTAAATTCAGGCTAAACTGGCGAACAAACGCTTTGGTCGCGCCGTACACGTTACCACCAGCGTATGGCCAACTGCCCGCGGTAGAACCGATATTGATAATGTGACCGCGGTTACGCTCAACCATGCCTGGCAAAACGGCACGGGTCATATAAACCAGACCTTTATTATTGGTGTCGATCATATTTTCCCAGTCTTCAATGCTGGCCTTATGGGCTGGCTCAAGACCCAGCGCCAGACCCGCGTTGTTGACCAGTACATCAATATTGCGCCACTCAGCAGGTAGGGCGTCGAGCATCCCTTCTATTGATGCACGATTACGTACGTCCAGCTGTGCGGTATAGAGGCGGTCACCCAGCTCGTCTTTGAGCTCCTGCAGGCGCTCCTGACGGCGTCCGGTAGCAATAACTTTATGCCCATTCTCAATAAAACGACGCGTAATGCACTCACCAAAACCTGCGGTTGCTCCGGTTACTAAAACGATCATCTCACTGTTCCTCAACGCTTTTTATGTAGCACTACCATAGCACGTCATTTCCGTTCAGAGCTATTCCTGCTTAACGCGATTGCGGTAGATTACAGGGAAGTCTACTCTGGTAAACAAATCGTTTTCAGGAGTGAAAGATGTCGTTAACGAATCCTTTTTTACACCACAGCACATTGCCGTATCAGGCACCGCAATTTGATCTGATAGACGTGCAGCATTATCGTCCTGCTTTCGAGGAAGGCGTGCGGCAAAAACGCGCAGAGATCGAAGTGATTGTGCAAAACCCACAGATCCCTGATTTTGCAAATACTTTGCTGGCACTTGAACAAAGCGGCGCGCTGCTCACACGCGTGACCAACGTTTTCTTCGCGATGACGGCGGCTCACACTAATGATGAAATACAGCGCCTCGACGAAATGTTTTCCGCAGAGCTTGCCGCGCTGGCCAACGACATTTACCTCAATGACGCGCTTTTTGCGCGCGTCGAAGCCGTCTGGCAACGGCGCAGTACGTCAGGTCTGGATAGCGAGTCATTACGCCTGTTGGAGATCGTCCACCAGCGTTTTGTACTGGCTGGTGCCCGTCTGAATGAGGCGGATAAAGCCAGCCTGAAAGCGCTCAACACGGAATCCGCCACCCTGACCAGTCAGTTTAATCAACGGCTGTTGGCAGCGAACAAGTCCGGTGCTTTGGTGGTGGACGATGTCCGGCATCTGGACGGGTTCAGCGCTGACGAAATTACCGTTGCCGCCGAAGCAGCAAGGGAAAAAGGGCTTGAAGCGCATTGGGTTATTCCGCTCCTAAACACGACTCAGCAACCGGCGCTTGCGATGTTACGCGATCGCCAGACCCGTGAAAACCTGTTCACCCGCGCATGGACACGGGCCGAAAATAATGACGCCAACGACACGCGGGCGATCATTCAGCGGCTGGTTGATATTCGGATGCAGCAGGCAAAACTCCTCGGTTTTGCCAATTACGCCGCCTGGAAAATTGCCGATCAAATGGCAAAAACGCCGGAAGCGGCACTAAATTTCATGCGGGCGATTGTTCCTGCCGCGCGAGCGCGGGCGTTGGATGAGCAGGCTGAAATCCAGAAGGTTATCTCTAAAGAAAACGGGCAATTTAGCCCAGAGGCCTGGGACTGGTCATTCTATGCCGAACAGGTCCGCCGTGAGAAATATGCGCTTGATGAGCTGCAGCTCAAACCTTATTTTGCTCTGGATACGGTGCTGAACGAGGGGGTTTTCTGGACGGCTAATCAACTGTTTGGCATCAAGTTTATCGAGCGTTTCGACATTCCGGTTTATCACCCCGATGTACGGGTATGGGAAATATTCGATCATGATGGCGTAGGACTGGCGTTATTTTATGGTGATTTCTTTGCCCGGGAATCAAAAAGCGGCGGTGCCTGGATGGGCAATTTTGTTGAGCAATCGCGGCTAAACGAAACCAGACCGGTGATTTACAACGTCTGCAACTATCAGAAACCCGCTCAGGGCCAACCCGCCTTGCTGCTGTGGGATGATGTTGTTACGTTATTTCATGAGTTTGGACATACGTTGCACGGCCTTTTCGCCACTCAGCGTTATGCCACGCTCTCAGGGACTAACACTCCGCGTGATTTTGTCGAGTTTCCATCGCAGATTAACGAACACTGGGCGAGTCATCCGCAGGTCTTTGCCCGTTTTGCGCGTCATGTTGATACCGGGGAGCAAATGCCACCGGTATTACGGGATAAAATGCAACAGGCCAGCTTGTTTAACAAAGGTTACGACATGACTGAACTGCTCAGCGCCGCATTGCTGGATATGCGCTGGCACTCCCTGGATGTGAGTGACTCATCTCGCTCGGTCGATCAATTTGAACAGCAGGCACTGGCGGCGGAAGATTTGGACCTTAAAGCCGTGCCACCGCGTTATCGCAGCAGTTACTTTGCCCATATCTTCGGCGGGGGTTATGCCGCAGGTTATTACGCCTATTTGTGGACGCAAATGCTGGCCGATGACGGCTATCAGTGGTTTGTGGAGCAGGGCGGATTAACGCGTGAAAATGGGCAGAAATTCCGCGAAGCGATTTTATCTTGCGGGAACAGTAGTGATTTAGCTGAGCTTTATCGCCAGTGGAGCGGGCGCGATCCACGAATGGCTCCAATGCTGGAACATCGTGGTTTGAGCGCGTAGGATTTGTTCAGATAGTGAGAGTAACCGGGTGTAATGCCCGGTATTTGCGTATTTAAATATCTGATTCTGAAAAGCCATCAGCGAACGTTGCCTGGCGTCATGAATAATTTTATCTTCCCAATGGTGGTGAATCCCCCTGAGCGGTGGGGCGTCCAGCCATACCTCCTTTGCCTGGTATGCAACGCGAAACTAACCGGCTGGGGCTGTTTCACCGGGAGGCACCCGGCACCACAGGTATAATAAATGTTATCAACATTATCCACCCCATTAGCCTGTCATGAATGACAGGCTTTTTTTATTGTCTTTCCCTAATGGTAATGCTCCAGGCTGTCAGTTAATAATGTCAGGGCGCTATTTTTTACCTGATGCTGAAAATATCGCTACAGTACCGGTTACTTGCGTATTAACATGTTCAAAATGCGCTGACAGAATCTGTTTCAGTCCCTCTTCAGAATCATTAGCGTTTGAGAAAATACCTTTCTTATTGTAGATGCTCATGAGTTTATTTCCGAAAGTGTTGTGTATAACACCATCGCCAAGAATAGTTGCGCCATACAGCGTACCCGTGTCTGTTAAAGCCCGTGCGGCATTTGCTATCACACTGGCTTTCGCTGATATATTGCCAGGCAAGCAGTGCAGGAGATAAAACATGGAAATGGAATCGAACTCATTGTGCAAATCCGTAGGGTAAGATTCGAACACGTCATGCTTAATTTTGCGCTGAATTTTCGCTTCCCCGATTCTTGATGCAGCAGCGTCCAGACTGGCTTCATTCAAATCCATTAGCGATATTACACAGCCGTCAGGAGCGTGATAGGGGTAAAATCCGGTTCCAACGCCAATATCCAGATGTGTTTTACTCAAATGCTGGAGAAAATGGGGAAGAAGGTGTTCCCTGGTCGGACACTTCCAGGCATATTGATTTGATACTCCTAGCACCCACCAGTCATAAAGTTTTAGCGTCATTGGTGTGTAAATTTTAGCGCCATCATCAGTCATTTTATTCATTAGTTTCTATCTGTTATTGTTTTGGCTGGGAATTAAATCAATAATCGCGATAAATGGCAAGTGCTATGACACCATTGATTTCTATAACTAAATTTACATAAATTTTCTTTTTTATGGTTAAAATCCCGGTTCAAAGTGTTCATTCAGGGAAGGAAACCGTGATGATGAAAAACACAGCGGAAATAGATGCAATCATAAATGAGTTGAACAACTCAATTGATGCCCACTACAAATGGCTGGTAAAAATGTTCCGCTGCGCTGTGTCCTCAGATGTTACTCATCCCGATATTACGGGTGACAACGCTCATTTTGTTTGTCGATTTGGAAAATGGATAAATGATCAATCGCTGAACAATGAGGATGATAGTAGTTATGTGAGCAAGATTTATTCTGTTCATGAAAAAATGCATGTAATAGGAAAGGAGTTGCTATTGGCAATAGTGGAGAATCGTAGCCATACATGGCATTTCGACAGCTTCCAGGACGCGCTATTGGCATTTACGTCTGCTGTAATGGACTACAAGATATATTTATTGAACATCCGCAGTAATATCGATGTATTAACGGGTTTACCCGGGAGAAGAATGCTTGATGAGTCATTTGATCAACAACTACTCGACGCCGAACCGCTAAATCTTTATATATTGTTATTGGATATCGACCGTTTTAAACACGTTAATGATACTTATGGTCACCTGGTGGGGGATGTAGTGTTGCGTGCTATGGCCTCAAATTTGTTGGCATGGACGCGATATGACGAGGTAGCGTACCGCTACGGCGGTGAAGAGTTTATCATCATCATCCGGACTAAAACTGACGAACAGGTCTGCCTGGCGGGATTGCGGCTTTGTCAGCTTATTGGCCAGAAAAAAATACCCTATGCTGATGGCGAAATTGGTATAACGGTAACGGCTGGAATAACCCGGGTTCAACAGGGTGAAACGCTGGATACCGCACTGGATCGCGCTGACAGAGCGATGTATCAAGGGAAGCAGAACGGCAGGAATCGCTGTATGTTTATGGATGAATACGAGCGGATCACTCAGGTTGACACTAATCGTGTGATCTCATACCCCCTTAGCGCATGAGATTTGCGAACACCGTTTCGAAGTAGTTACGTTTCGTTTAGCTTTCATTGGGGTTGCCAGTGATAGGTTAGCTGACTATCCGTTATCTTCGCAGGGAATTGCCAGATAGCGTATAAAAGCAAAACACAAATCTATCCATGCAAGCATTTACCGCTGGTTTAACCGGCGGTTTTTTTTATCTGCTAATCAGGGACAAGATGCGGAAGGGCGATGCAGGTAAAAAAAATGGCCCCTTGTGCAGCTACGCAACAAGGGGCCGGGTCGGTTCAGGACTATCTCCGTTCATCAATCATCCCATCTGTGGCTAAGATACGCGGCCAGGAAACCGGAAAATAAAATAATTCCCAGAACAGCCATAAAAATATTCATATTACCCAGCATAGTAAATGCTCCTTTATCTGTGAGTTTCCTCTCTTACCTTAAGTTCACCTCGCTTATGACTATAGTAGCAATTCAATCTTAAACAAAGGCTGAACTGTCTGAATATTTCGGCTAAAAAGTAAAGTTTTGACGCGATAACGTCGGGAAAAATAAATAATAGTGACGAGGATCGTTTATCTGCGCACAAATAGCCCTGATTTTATACCGGGACACGTTGTCATGATGCTGTAATACGGACACAAATTGTTGCACGCTTATAATGCAGCGTTGTCTCATCGTGGTTCAATTGATCGTGCAATTATTCCTTGTAGCAGAAAATTTTAATGCCCCTCTTCGTAAATTAATTTTAATTCATTGATTTTATATGATTTTTTAATATCTGGCATTGTTTTTGCCTTATCACTTCTGAACACCCTTATTTTGCACCGTTTTGTCTGCCCGGCTGCACCGGAGCTTTCAACAAGTCTAATTTCAGGAGTGAAACTATGCAGCGTCGTAAATTTTTAAAAATTTTTGCACTTTCCACCTCTGTAGTCGCGATGGGAATGAGTTTTAGCGTTCAGGCGGCCGATACCATTAAGGTCGGCATCATGCATTCGTTATCCGGCACGATGGCCATTTCCGAAACGCCGTTAAAAGATATGGCGTTGATGACTATTGATGAAATCAATGCGAAGGGCGGGGTGTTAGGAAAAAAGCTGGAGCCAGTGGTCGTTGACCCAGCCTCGAACTGGCCCTTATTTGCTGAAAAAGCCCGCCAGTTGTTGAGCCAGGACAAAGTGGCGGCGGTCTTCGGCTGTTGGACATCGGTTTCACGTAAATCAGTTTTACCGGTATTTGAAGAGCTAAACGGTCTGCTGTTTTACCCGGTGCAATATGAAGGTGAAGAGATGTCGCCTAACGTCTTCTATACCGGAGCTGCGCCAAATCAGCAGGCGATCCCGGCGGTTGAGTATCTGATGAGTGAAGACGGCGGCAGTGCTAAGCGCTTCTTCCTGTTGGGCACGGATTATGTTTATCCGCGTACAACGAACAAAATTTTACGCGCCTTTTTACATTCGAAGGGCGTTGCTGATAAAGATATCGAAGAGGTGTACACCCCATTCGGACACAGCGATTACCAGACCATCGTCGCCAGTATCAAGAAATTTGCTGCAGGAGGAAAAATGGCGGTGGTGTCGACCATCAACGGCGATTCTAACGTTCCATTCTATAAAGAGTTGGCGAACCAGGGCCTGAAAGCCACCGATGTTCCGGTGGTGGCATTCTCCGTGGGGGAGGAGGAGTTACGCGGTATTGATACCAAACTGCTGGTGGGCAACCTTGCCGCGTGGAACTACTTTGAGTCTGTAGATAACGCGACCAACAAGAAATTCGTTGCGGATTACCGGGCGTATGCCAAAGCGCACAAACTGCCAAATGCTGATTCGGTGGTAACCAATGACCCCATGGAAGCCACTTATGTTGGTTTGCATATGTGGGCGCAGGCGGTAGAAAAAGCCGGAACGACTGATGTGGATAAAGTCCGCGTAGCGATGGCAGGACAATCATTTGCTGCACCATCAGGTTTTACCCTGACCATGGATGCCACCAATCATCACCTGCATAAACCCGTCATGATTGGCGAGATTGAAGGCAACGGCCAGTTTAACGTGGTGTGGCAATCCGATGAACCGGTCCGCGCCCAGCCGTGGAGTCCGTACATCGCCGGTAATGACAAAAAATCTGCACAGCCCGTTAAAACTGCCAGCAATTGATCGTGTGCCCTCCTGCGGGCGGGCAACGCTTTGGAGAACGCTCATGAAAGCTATGCGCTTTATTCGTGGTGTGTTGTTGCTGACGTGGTTTTTGCCGTGGATAGCGCAGGCATCAGATGCCGATACCTTTACAGCCGCAAATCGAACTCAGCAGGCTGCCTTGCTCGAACAATGGTCGATCAATCCCGACGTTCAGCGTTTGCCGATGCTCAACGCGTTGCGTGAAGAGCAATTGCTGACCGATAACGCAAGAAACGCGTTCATCATAAGCGGCTCGCACGTACAGCCGTTAGGAACGGCGAAAGGCCCGAACGGCGAGTTAAAAAAAGTCCGGCTGACTAACCGACTGCGTAATCTGGTTGCCGGAACGTTGGCCGTCCATCAACTTTTTAGTGACAGTGTCACTAAAAGAGCTGAGGCAGCGCGCACGTTACAACGAGAGGCATTGCCAGGCATGCTGCCATTTTTGCAGCAACGAATGGCACAGGAGCCCGATGCCGATGTGAAATCCGCGCTGGCTATTGCGCTGGCAAACCTGCAGTTAACCAGCAGCTCGCCTGAGGTCAGACGGCAGGCCATTGTGCTTATAGGGGCTTCAAACGATCCTGAAACCCAGGCGCGCCTGCAACCTTTCACCCTTGCTGAACATGAGGCCGATGCCAGCGTGCGTGCTGCCGCCAGCGACAGTCTGAGTTCCATCGCGTATCGCATGAAGATTGGCGATCTTCTTGGACAGGCCTTTATGGGGTTGTCGCTGGGTTCTGTTTTGCTGCTGGCGGCATTGGGTCTGGCCATTACCTACGGGCTACTCGGCGTTATTAATATGGCGCATGGCGAGATGTTAATGCTCGGGGCTTACTGTACCTGGATTGTGCAACAGCTGATGGGCCAGTTTTTCCCGCAATGGTTAGCCTGGTATCCGGCTATTGCGCTGCCGGTTGCCTTTTTATTTACCGCGGCGGTAGGAATGCTGCTTGAGCGCGGAGTGATCCGCCATTTATACGGGCGTCCTCTCGAAACGCTGCTGGCGACCTGGGGGATTAGTCTGATGCTCATCCAACTGGTGCGTATGACCTTCGGCGCGCAGAACCTTGAAGTTGCCAATCCGGCATGGCTTTCCGGGGGGATTCAGGTTTATGCCAATCTGATTTTACCGTGGAACCGAATTGTGGTGCTTGGCTTTGCCATTCTGGTGCTGTTTTTCACCTGGCTATTGTTGAATAAAACGCGCCTTGGGCTGCGCGTACGTGCGGTGACGCAGAATCGAAATATGGCGGCATGCTGCGGCGTACCTACTGGACGCGTCGATATGCTGGCCTTTGGCCTTGGTTCAGGTATTGCCGGATTGGGGGGCGTCGCGCTCTCACAATTGGGCAACGTAGGACCGGAATTGGGACAAAGCTACATTATCGATTCCTTTCTGGTGGTGGTGCTGGGCGGCGTGGGACAACTTGCCGGGAGTGTGGCTGCTGCGTTTGGGCTGGGGATCTTCAACAAAATTCTTGAGCCTCAGATAGGGGCGGTACTCGGCAAAATTATGATTCTGATGCTGATTATACTGTTCATTCAGAGGCGTCCGCAGGGGCTGTTCGCGCTAAAAGGGAGGGTTATTGACTGATGACGATGCCAATGACATTAACGCTGGCGCGTAAAGCGCCACGCGTGACACGTGTGCTGGGCCTGGGGTTACTGTTGGCGTTGATTATTCTGCCGTTTCTTGCGCTGCTACCTGCGGACCATCCGCTGGCTATATCGGTGTGGACGCTGACGCTTGCCGGGAAAATTCTCTGCTATGCCATTGTGGCGGTCGCGCTGGATCTGGTGTGGGGCTATGCAGGAATGCTCTCCCTGGGCCACGGTATTTTCTTTGCGCTGGGAGGGTATGCGATGGGAATGTACCTGATGCGCCAGGCCTCTGGAGAAGGATTGCCGCCCTTCATGTCATTCTTGTCGTGGACCGAGCTGCCCTGGTTTTGGTGGGGAACGCAACATTTTATCTGGGCGCTACTGTTGGTCGTTCTGGTTCCTGGCCTGCTGGCGCTGGTATTTGGTTGGTTTGCCTTTCGGTCAAAAATCAAAGGGGTCTATTTCTCCATCATGACCCAGGCCCTGACTTTCGCCGGAATGCTGCTGTTCTTTCGCAACGAAACGGGTTTTGGGGGGAATAACGGTTTTACCGGCTTTACCACTATTCTGGGATTCCCGGTAGCCGCCACCTCAACCCGTATCGCGCTGTTTCTCGCGACGGTCATGCTGCTGGTACTGGCATTATGGTTGGGACTGGCGCTGGCCCGCAGTAAGTTCGGTCGTATTCTGACTGCCGTGCGTGATGCCGAAAACCGTCTGATGTTCTGTGGTTACGATCCGAAAGGTTTCAAACTGCTGGTTTGGACGCTTTCAGCGGTGCTGTGTGGCCTGGCAGGGGCGCTGTATGTTCCGCAGGTGGGGATCATTAACCCCAGCGAAATGTCGCCGACCAACTCGATTGAAGCGGCGATTTGGGTTGCCCTCGGTGGGCGAGGAACCCTTATCGGCCCGGTATTCGGCGCCGTGTTAGTGAATGGCGCTAAAAGCCTGTTTACCGTGATTATGCCTGAATACTGGCAGCTGTTTCTTGGCCTGATCTTTATTGGTGTTACGCTGTTTTTACCCCGAGGTGTAATGGGTCTGTTTCGCAAGGGAGGCAAATGATGCAGCCAGATGAAGGGCTATTTACTCGCCAGATGCCGGGAGATCGGTTTCGCAACCAGACTGACCCGGTGCTACAGCTGGAAAAAATTAACGTTAACTTCGATGGATTTCAGGCACTGACCGATCTCTCGCTCAATATTGGCGTTGGGGAACTACGTTGCATCATTGGCCCCAACGGTGCCGGAAAAACGACGTTAATGGATGTCATTACCGGCAAAACCAGGCCGCAAAGTGGTCGTGCGATATACGATCAGTCTACCGACTTGACCATGCTGGATCCCATTGCTATTGCGCGCCAGGGGATCGGGCGGAAATTCCAGAAGCCCACGGTATTTGAAGCGTTAACGGTGGAGGAGAATCTGGAACTGGCGCTGAAAAGCGATAAATCTGTTTGGGGCGTTTTACGGGCGCGTCTTTCAGGCGAACAGCGGGATCGCATTGATGAAATACTGGCACTGTTGCGACTGGGCAATGAGCGCGCCCGCTCAGCTGGGCTGCTATCTCACGGGCAAAAACAATTTCTTGAAATTGGCATGCTGCTGGTACAGGAACCGCATCTGTTGCTGCTGGATGAGCCTGCGGCGGGTATGACGGATGCGGAGACGGAATACACAGCGGAGCTGTTTCGCCAGCTTGCCGGGAAGCATTCTTTGATGGTTGTTGAGCATGATATGGGATTTGTCGAAACCATCGCCGATCGCGTCACGGTATTACACCAGGGGCAAGTATTGGCTCAGGGGAGTCTGTGTGAAGTGCAGGCCAACGAGCAGGTTATTGAAGTTTATCTCGGGCGTTAAGGAGTGCAGATGCTGCAGGTGAAAGAACTGAATCAATATTATAGTGGCAGCCATATTCTGCGAGGCGTGACCTTCGAAGCGCATATCGGCGAAGTGACATGTCTGCTGGGACGTAACGGCGTGGGTAAAACGACGCTTCTGAAGTGTCTGATGGGGCTGATTCCCGCCCGCAGCGGAAACGTGTTCTGGCAGGAGAAAAATGTTACTCACTGGAAGCCGCATCAGCGGGTCAGGGCCGGTGTGGCGTATGTCCCACAAGGGCGCGATATATTTCCGCGTCTGACGGTAGAAGAGAATCTTTTGCTCGGTCTTTCCCGATTTTCCACGCAGGAGGCCCGAGGCGTTCCGGATGATATTTACGCGCTTTTTCCGGTGCTACAGGAGATGAAACATCGGCGGGGCGGCGATTTGTCCGGCGGGCAACAGCAGCAGCTGGCGATTGGACGGGCGCTGGCAAGTCGCCCGCAGTTGTTGATCCTTGATGAGCCCACCGAGGGGATCCAGCCGTCGGTGATTAAAGAGATTGGTCAGGTGATTTCCCAGCTGGCGCACCGTGGGGACATGGCCATTTTGCTGGTGGAGCAGTTCTATGATTTTGCCGAGCAGCTGGCCGATAAGTACCTGCTTATGTCGCGGGGCAGCATAATTCAAAGTGGTGAGGGTAAAAATATGGAGTCCGAGGGCGTTCGGGGTCTGGTCGCCATCTGAGATACGCGACAGAGTGACTGTGGCTCTGTCGCGAACATAACTAGCAGACCGCCGTCTGGCCCCAGGGTTTGGCGCGCATGCCTTTTATCATCAGCGCCCAGGCAAGAACGATTGCCACCATCAACGCCACAAACAGCGACCATGGCGGCAATGTGGTTAGAATGACGCCGCTAACTAATGGGTTTACCGCTGCCCCCAGCCAGCCTAACGACTGGGCGGAAAAATAACTGGCTTTCATGCCAGCAGGTGCGATGTTGTCGATGAGCATGTATTCACCTGGCGCGTAGATGACCTCACCAATAGTGAAAAAGGCAGCAGAAAGTCCCCATAAAAGCAGACTGTTACCGGAGAAGGTGAAGCCCACCAGGCCGACCACAAAGAACAGTGTGCCCACTGTCATTAGCGGGCGGATATTGGTGGCGGTGAGCCTGCGCCCGAGGGCGTATTGCAGTGATACCACAATGGCGGCGTTGACGGGCAGGACGACTGCCACCACTTTCTCGGCAAAATCGCCGTCTGCAACCACCATAACGTATTGCGAAATACAGGACGCAAAGGCGCCGCCAACGAATGACGCCAAAAAGGCTGACAGCGTAAACCAGAATAATGCTCTGTCACGCAGCAGTACTGAAGGGGACCAAACCGCGGTGTTTACACCGTCTGCGGCTGCCGGTGAACGTTTTACCCACGTCTGGATAAACACCAGAGGTAGCGCAGAACATGCAGCAGCCAGCCAGAATGGCAGGTTAATGCTTTGCATGACCAGCAGCGTGCCCAGCGGTGGACCAACGGTCCAGCCGATGTTCAGCACGGTATAGTTAAGTGAGAAAATTTTCGTTTTATTGGTCGCAGACAAGTTATCGGCAAACCAGGCTTTCAGCACCGTGGCGAAGACGGAGTAGGCGCAGTTGATCAGGGCAAAGAGCAAAACCACTATCACGACGTTATGCACCAGCGGAATAGCGATAAAGCCGGAGGCAAAGCCGCAGATAGCCAGCAGCATATAGCGTTTTTTATCGAACTTGTCGGCCAGAATACCAAAGCCAAGGCTGAACACCACGCCAATGGTCAGAGCGACCGTCATCGCATAACCGATTAGATCGACACTCAGGTTGTACTGCCGGCTGAGATAGATCGTCATAAAAGGCAGCGTGGCGCCACGACCAATGGTTAATAACAAAGATGACGCGAGTAAAGCGAGAGTGGACCTTCTCAGAGAGATATTCATTTTCCTGCCCGACAATGCATGTTGTTATGTTTTTTTTAGATATCAGAAACAAATAGCATGCTAAAAGTGTGATGTACACCCAATAAGTTGTCCGAAAATGCCCTGTATAGCCTACCTGAATTAATGATCTGTTACGGTACAACGATTTCCGTTACTTTAACTTGTTTACAAAAATTTAATATTTGCAGGGGCGGTGGTATGTCGCGTAAAGACGGGTTATTGGCGTTACTGGTCG
Source organism: Citrobacter sp. Cu096 (assembly GCF_030332285.1). Classification (NCBI taxonomy): domain Bacteria; kingdom Pseudomonadati; phylum Pseudomonadota; class Gammaproteobacteria; order Enterobacterales; family Enterobacteriaceae; genus Citrobacter; species Citrobacter sp. Cu096. The sequence continues at coordinate 1,263,479 of NZ_JAOWID010000030.1, read as the reverse complement.
TCGTAGTTTGGGGGCTGAACTTTGTTGTCATTAAGGTGGGTTTGCACAATATGCCGCCATTGATGTTGGCAGGGTTACGTTTTTTGCTGGTGGCGTTCCCGGCTATATTCTTTGTTGCCCGCCCGAAAATTCCGCTTTCGCTTTTACTCGGCTATGGCCTGACCATTAGTTTTGGGCAGTTCGCGTTTCTCTTCAGCGCCATCAAATTCGGTATGCCCGCCGGGTTAGCTTCTCTGGTATTGCAGGCCCAGGCGTTTTTCACCATCATTCTGGGGGCATTCGCCTTTGGCGAACGTCTGCAGGGCAAACAGTTAGTAGGAATTGCGCTGGCCGTTTTTGGCGTACTGGTGCTGATTGAGGCCAGTCTGAACGGACAGCATGTCGGTATGCTCGGTTTTATGTTGACGCTGGCGGCAGCGCTAAGCTGGGCCTGCGGCAATATCTTTAACAAAAAAATCATGCAGCATACGTCGCGCCCGGCCGTGATGTCGTTAGTGGTATGGAGTGCATTAATCCCGATAGTTCCATTTTTCCTGGCCTCATTACTTCTTGATGGTCCAACGCAAATAGCCCAAAGTCTGGTGGCGGTAGATTTGACGACCATCCTGTCGCTGGTTTATCTGGCGTTTGTGGCGACCATTGTGGGTTATGGCATCTGGGGAGCATTACTCGGACGTTATGAGACCTGGCGTGTCGCACCGCTGTCGCTGTTGGTACCCGTTGTTGGTCTGGCGAGTGCGGCCGTACTGCTGGACGAAACGCTAAGCGGATTACAGCTGCTTGGTGCATTACTGATAATGGCTGGACTGTATATCAATGTGTTTGGCTTTCGTTGGCGTAAGATTGCCCAGGCGAGAGGGTAAAAAAAGCCCCGCAGTGACGGGGCAATAAAATTAAAGGTTGCGCAGATTGTAATAAGGCACGCCTAATTCATCGGACTTGTCGCTACCTGCGCCCATATGATTAAAATCAAACGGGGACTGATCGTGTGCTGAGGGCATAATCATCGCGTCGCGATTGTTTTGTGCGGCAGCAGGTTGCGCGGTTTGTTCCGCCATGCTCTGGCCCGAAAAAGCAAACATCAGGGCCAGCATCGCATATGACAGAAGTTTCATGATTTCCTCGGTTACGTCGTTAACTGGCGATTAGCAATTACATTGATTGAGTGGCAGCAAATAACGTGATTCGCCGTGCATATTCGTCATACGGTATTTATGCGGCGGAACATCAAAATAGTTTTTGAATGTTCGGGTCAGCGTCTGCTGTGATTCAAAGCCATAACGCTCCGCCAGATAAAGGATCGGTTCGTTACTCTCTTTTAATTTTTGCGCTATTTCAGTCATTTTACGGCTGCGGATGTATTGACCAAGTGAATGACCGGTTTCTTTTTTAAACATCCGTTGCAGGTGCCATTTGGAGTAACCTGAACGCTCTGACACTTTTTCCAGCGAGAGCGGCGATTCAAGGTTATTTTCGATCCAGTCCAAAATGCTATGAATAGTGATTGTGTCAGTATTGCGTCTGGACATCGTCATACCTCTTTCTGTTTACGGCAGGACTTTCTTAAGCAAATGCTCAAGCGTGGTGACTTCATCCGCCGTTAAGTTTTTTGTTAGTTCCTGGTGCAGGTCTTGCCCTACTAATTGATGACACTGCTCGCAAATTGCTGCGCCATGCTCGGTGAGTTTCACCAGCACGCCTCGCTTGTCATGTGGATTCGGAAGCCTTTCAATCCAGCCTTTACAGGCCAGTCTGTCCAGCATCCGCGTCAGGGCGCCGAGATCGACAGACAGCACTTTTTTCAATTCGACAGGGGTGATGCACACCGCGCAACGGATGGAGCAGAGCACCTTGAACTGCGATGCCGTGATATCCAGCGGTGACAGATAGTCGTTTAGTAAACGATCTTTTTTCTGATTAACCATATAGATCAAACGACCCAGTGGGATGATTTCGTTAAACAGATCACTGGTGCTTTTCACAATGGTTGCCCTGGCAAGTAGTTAGTCACGGCTGATATTATTGCTTAGGCAAATATAAGTCAAATGAATGGGTCAGCAAATGCCACGTTTTGCTAAAACATCAGGAGCACGCCAGGCATAACGTGTTTTTAACATTCTGATCCGTAGGGTTTATGCGAAAAGAGAGCTAATGAATCCTTACATCGACAACATGGCTTAACCCTTGAGTTTGCCCTTATACTTGCCGTTGACGAAAAACGCACAGGAAAGATGACATTATGATGGACTTGTTTAAAGCAATAGGACTGGGGCTGGTAGTCCTGTTACCGTTGGCAAACCCGTTAACCACCGTGGCGCTGTTTCTCGGCCTTGCAGGCAACATGAATAGCGCCGAGCGTAACCGTCAGTCACTCATGGCATCTGTCTATGTTTTTGCCATTATGATGGTGGCCTACTACGCCGGGCAGGTGGTAATGAATACGTTCGGGATTTCTATTCCCGGATTACGTATTGCAGGTGGATTAATCGTTGCGTTTATCGGCTTTCGCATGCTGTTCCCACAGCAGAAGGCGCATGATTCTCCGGAAGCGAGAAGCAAGTCAGAAGAGCTGGAGGACGAACCAACGGCCAATATTGCTTTCGTCCCGCTGGCCATGCCAAGCACTGCAGGCCCGGGTACGATTGCGATGATCATCAGTTCGGCCTCCACCGTGCGTCATGGCTCCGAATTTCCAGAGTGGGTGATCATGGTTGCGCCACCGATTATCTTTGCGGTGGTTGGGGTTATTCTGTGGGGCTGTTTACGCAGTTCCGGGGGGATCATGCGCCTGGTCGGCAAAGGGGGGATCGAAGCGATTTCCCGTCTGATGGGCTTCCTGCTGGTGTGTATGGGCGTGCAGTTTATTATAAACGGCGTGCTGGAAATTATTAAGACTTACGCGTAAAGCAAGGTGCCCGGTATGGTCTACCGGGCACTTTTTATCAATGCTGGGGCTGTTCTTCCAGCGATACCGGCCATTTACGAAAGATAATCACTGACCATATCAACGCTACAACGGCAGGCACTGCGCCTACGTAACCAATCGTAGACATTGACCAGTGCAGACTCACCTGATTGCCCACCAGGGCGCCAGCGCCAATACCGATATTGAAGATTCCGGAGAACAATGCCATAGCGACGTCGGTGGCATCCGGGGCCAGCGCCAGCACTTTTACCTGCATGCCCAGACCTATCAACATAATGGCGATGCCCCAGAAAATACTCAGGACAGCCAGATGCATTTCGCTGCCAGCGGCGGGCAGTAATAGCACCAGACATATCGTCAGCAGGGCAATGGCGCTGCTAATCAGTACGGAGGCATGTTGATTACCCAACTTGCCGAATATGACGCTCCCGACAATACCCGCACCACCCAGAACCAGCAACAGTACGGTAGCAAAGTTTGCGCTCAGCCCGGCGACAGTCTGCACAAACGGTTCAATATAGCTATAGGCCGTGTAATGCGCGGTGACCACAATCACCGTTAGTACATACAGACTCATCAACGCCGGACGGCGGAATAACACCGGCAGACTTTTTAATGAACCGGAATGCTCACTGGGTAATGTTGGCAGGAGCTTAATCAGGCAAAGCAGAGTAATTAGCGCCCCCATACCAATGGCGAAGAAGGTAGTGCGCCAGCCAAAATACTGGCCGACGATGCGCCCGATAGGCAGCCCCAGCACCATCGCCAGCGCGGTGCCGGTCGCAATCAGACTGAGTGCCTGCGCGCGCTTCCCGGCCGGAGCAAGGCGGATCGCCAGCGATGCGGTAATCGACCAGAAAATGGCGTGTGCGAAAGCTATACCAATACGACTAATCAACAACACGGTAAAATTCCATGCCAGGAAAGAGAGTACGTGGCTGGCAATAAACACGACAAACAGGCAGATCAGCAGCTTGCGGCGTTCTACCTGGCTGGTGAGCAGCATGAAGGGTAGCGACATCAAGGCCACAACCCAGGCGTAGATCGTCAGCATGATCCCGACCTGAGCGGTCTGCATATTAAAGCTTTGTGCGATGTCGGAAAGCAAACCGACAGGGACAAACTCGGTGGTATTAAAAATAAAACCGGCAATAGCAAGCGTAACTACCCGTAGCCACGCGACCTTGCGGGAAACAGTGTCTGTTGTCATATCTAATAGGTGGATTAGCTGCGAAAAGGTAAGGGCACGATCTTAAAACGTTTGCTGGCGAAAATACAATCATTTTGTGATTCAGATCGCATTTCATTGACTGGATGACATAATTTGCTGCCGAACATTCTGCGTATTTTTAACTATTTCATTATTAATGAAATTCCGGGCGAGGGTATCTCGCCCGGATGGGGATTTAGCGCAACGATGCCCCGCCGCATATGACTAACTCCTGCCCGGTTACCGCAGCGGCATTTTCTGATACCAGCCAGGCGACCAGCGAAGCGACTTCCTGAGGTTTAATCAGGCGGCCAATGGGTGGCACGTTGGGAGGAGAACTTTCACGGCCAGGCATCTTCAGCATTGGCGTTTGCGTAGCGCCTGGGGCGACCACATTCACTGTAATCCCTTTTGGTGCAAGTTCTGCGGCCCAGCTTCTGATCATTCCCACCAACGCGGCTTTGGTTGCCGCATACTGTGAACGACCAGCCGCACCACGAGAGGTTCGACTTCCGATGGCCACCACCCGCCCGCCAGCGACCATCCGGGGAGCAAAGTAATTGACCAGCGTTTCGACGGCCTCAATATGTAAATGCCATAATCGCTGGCTGATGTCGGCGTTCAATTCCCCCAGCGGTGCCGCAGCCATAATACCTGCGGCATGAATAATAGCGTCAGGTGTGGCGAGCGTTGGCATTATCTCCCATAAAGATGAGTTGTCGCTCAGATCCACATTCACGCAGCAAAACGCAGGATCGCTGCGTGCGACGGAGGAGCGGCACAAACCTGTTACTTGCCAGCCGTCATTGAGCAACTGAGTGACAATGGCCTCGCCGATCCCGGAGCTGGCTCCGGTGACAATCGCGTGACGCATTTAAACCTCCGGAGATGACAGGGGAACTTTGAACACGGCTTTGCGGACTGTTCCTGGCTGGCTGACCGCACATAATGCCTGATGCGCTTCACCAGGCATAAAGACGGCAAAATCTCCTGCTCGTAACGTTATCGTGACATTCAGTTCAGCCTTTGTAGAAATAAAAAGGTCGGGTTTGCGTTCTTCATCACCGTTGAAAAAAGCAAATTTTCCCCCCGCGTTGATACGCTCTTCTCCTGTCAAAACTACCTGTATATCGGCCCACTGGCGATGGTATTCAGTATGACGCTGCGAGGCTTGCTGGGTTTGCGCTGGGCCAAGAGTACAAAACCAGTCGACATTATCAGGCTGCCATCGGCCATCTTCTCGTGCCTGTAAGGCCGCGAGATGGCAGCGGGGATCGCGCAGTATATCCTGCAGACAGAAGGGTAACCCTGCCAGATCGAGAACGTTAAGATTACCGATAATCATCAGTGATCCTCCTGAATCCATTCCGGAGTGAGGCGAACGTATTTAATGGCCTGACGAAAATACGTATAAGCAATGTGCAATTGACCATCAGCACCCTGTTTAATACTGGGATAGGAAAACTCACGGTTGAGTTTTTCTTGTGAATTGTTGGTCATGCAATAACCGTCGCCTTCATCAAGATTACGCTGCCAGGGCCACGTTTTACCCCCATCGGCAGAGAGGGCGATGGTCATCGGTGCGCGTGGTGCGCCCCAGAAAGCCGAACGGCCTGATGTCACTACCGGCTGGATGCGGTCATCATCGCCATCGTCAATTTCATCATACAGTGATGTGCGGCGCTCACTGGCTCCGGTCGCGTTCATCGCGTTGAATACCAGCGCGAGCCTGCCATCATCCAGCGTAGTAACCTGAATTGAGGAATTATTATTGGGTAATGTCGTTGGTTGTGGTGCCGACCAGCTTTCACCCATATCGGTGGACGTGCTGTACCAGATATTGTCGGCCCAACGGCTGCGGTACAGGGCGATAAGTGAGCCGTCCAGCAGCGGTGTAATATTCATATGAACGCAGCCAAGACTTTGCGGAACTTCCACATCACGCCAGGTTTTACCGCGATCGGATGAAATTTTGACTGCGCTAATATCATCATTACCGACCCATTTTTCGCCCGTACGTGTGCGGCAATAGAAAACCGGAAGCAACCAGTTGCCATTGTCCATCACCATAATTGGCTGGCGGATAAAGGTGCCCGGTTTATCCAGCAGGGTACCTGTCTCGCCCCAACTCTCCCCAAGGTCATGTGATTGACGATAACGCACAATAGCCGTGTCCTGATTGCCAGAGATCTGGGCGGTCCAAAGCAGCCATAAGACGTTATCTGGCGCGAGGAACAGCACAGGGTTTTGCTCTGAGCGACCCGGATCATCAGACAGTTTAACAGCCTGGCTCCAGCGCTCGCTTCCTGGGCGCAGACGTGAGCTCCAGATTGAGATGTCTGCGATGCCTTCCTGAGTACCGCCGAACCAGACGCACATCAGTGAGCCATCGGGCAGAGGCATAATATTGGCGGCATGATTCTGCGGGCATTCTGAAGGCAGCATGGCAATAACCACACGCTCATCTTGTTCGAGTTTTCGCAGCATGCCATCGCGATTTACGGTTACGGTCATTTTAGACTCCATTATTTTCGACAGGTTTGGGAGTAGCTTGCTGGGATTTGTTAGGGATTAGACGGTCGAGAATCATAATCACCGCAGGCGTCAGCAAGGCGATGTACATATTATTGATACCGAACGGGTCACCCAGCAGATACCAAACGGATGTCACCACGCAGGCTCCCAGCAGGGCACAGTTTGCACCGCGAGTGCTTTTAAAGAACGGCGCATAGAAGGCGATAATGGCGACGACGGTAATGGAGAGTCGGATCGCACGGGTAAAGAAGGAGAGCTTTAATACTTCCGGTACCAGCAGGACGAAAATCAGCGGCAGGAAGCCAATGAACAAGGAGATCCAGCGAGTCGCTTTAAACTCCTGTTCCTTGGTAGGGTTACGCATTGGCACATAAAAATCTTTCACCACCAGTGAGGCGATAGCCAGAGCAACGGTACTGACACTAACAAAAATAGAGGCTACAAGTGACGTTGTCACAAGCCCGGCCAGCCATGGGTCCATATCCTGCAGAAAAATGGGCATTGCATACAGGCTGTTAATTTCTGGGTGAAGAAACTTCGCCGCCACACCGATAATGGCGATAGCAAAAGCAATTGGTAAACAAAAGAAGAAGGCGATCCATGTTGATCGTTGGGCGGATTTGACATCTTTAGTTGATGAAATCGCCTGGATCACAAACTGTGTACAGAAAATAGAACCAATGGTACCGATGAGCCATGCGACGATAGTACCCGCGCCGATGTTGCCATCCCAGGTCCAGTAAAAGTCTGGCATTTGTTCAATCATCGGTGAGAAACCGCCGGTTCTTGAGAGAGCAAACCCCATAATGATCAACAGACCAATGTACTTTAGGGCACTGTGCAGCATCGTTACCCAGGCAACGCCTTTCATGCCGCCAAAGGCAAAATAGAAGGTGCTCACAATGGTGGTTATAAAGGCGGCAACAGGTAAATTGACCTGCAGTACTGTCGAAATCGCCGCGGCGCCGCTGACGTAGTTTCCGACGTTTACCAGCAGCAGGGCGTAAATCATGATGATAGAGATAATGTTTTTTGTGCTGTTGCCATATTTCTCGGCAATGGCACCCGATATAGTGATTTTCCCTGTATTGTAGATACGTTTAACCAGTATCAGACCGAACAGAGGAAAACCTATAGCGGCACCGAGAACAGACCAGGATGCGGCTATTCCGCCTTCAAATGCTGCCTGAGCGGTACCAATGGTAGATTTGGCGCCGATATATTCGGACATAAGGAGAATACCGACGATGAAGGCAGGCATGGCACGCGAGCCTTCCATAAAATCGCCAGCATTTTTACTGCGTAGGCGGAAAGTGAGCCAGGTTGTAAAAATAATATAGGCAATCACGATCTCTACAATGATCAGAGTGTCTGAAGAGGTAAATGAGTTCATCTTAGCCGCCCTCCAGGGCGTACGAATCCAGGGGGCGCCAGGCTCCCGGGTATTCTTGTGACGATTGAGAAATCCTTTAGTGGGCGAGATGCGACACTATCTGGCGGATAGTATTTTCCTGTTGCTCACTAAACGTGACGGCGTAACGACTTGCGCCTACCTCATGTCCCATGATTTGCAATGCTTTTTTGACTGCGGCGGGCGAGAACGCAACGTTATAGAGCTCGGTTCGCAAACCCGTGACGCTTTCCTGCGCTTCACGCGATCCGACAACATCACCGGCCTTGAATCGCGTCCAGATAGCGTTAATTTCTTTTGGCGCTACGTTCGCCAAACCGGAAATACAGGCTGAACAACCGTCAACGAATCCTTGATGAATCAGCGAGTCCGGCCCATTTAGCACATCAAAACCTTCGATATCTTTGACGGCGTTGAGGAAACCTTCGAGGCTTTCATAGCTCCCGGCGCTGTCTTTGATACCAATGATGTTGGGATGCGTCGCCAGTACGCTTGCGGTTTCTGGTTCAATGGTGTTACCCGTACGTGCCGGAATGTTATAGAGAAATACCGGCACCGATAGCGCGTCGGCAATCGCGGTATAATGAGCAATCAGTTCCTGCTGTTTGAGCGGAACAAAATACGGGGTAATCACCGATACGGCATCGACGCCCATTTTTTCAATTTGCTTGCCCAGACGAATGGTTTCACGGGTTGAGATTTCACCGATATGCGCCACCACATTTGCCCGTCCAGCGACTTCCTCAACGCAGGTGCGGGTCACTGCTATTTTTTCTTCCTCGTTAAGCACAAAAAACTCACCGTTCGTACCGCCGCAGAAAATGCCGTTGCCGGCGTTTAGCTGGCGATTAACCTGATTTTTGAGCTCGTGGAGGTTTAGCGCCCCTTCGTTGTCAAAGGGGGTGACGATTGCCGTCAGTACACCACAAATTTTCTTACTCATGATTCACTCCTTTGGTAATCAGTTCTGGAAAAAGTGTTTGATAAATAGCCTTAACATCGTCATGGCTTACCTGACAGGGGGTGTTGTTAATAAGACGTTTTACGTTGAGCGCGGCATTGGCGAGAGTGGAAATATCTGTGGGTGGTACCCCGAGCGTTGCCAGGTTATCGGGCAGGTTGAGTCGTTTCACAAGTGCGGAGAAGTATTCCACCAGCGCGAATGATTTTTCTTCGGTACTCAGGGTCCGATCGGCATCAGGCAACAGATCCCAGACCTGAGCGAACTTGTCGACCACATGAGGACGGATAGCTTTCATGCAAGGGGCTAACAGAATGGCATTGGCTATACCATGAGGCAGGTGATAGCGACCTCCGAGTGGGTAAGAGAGTGCATGGACAAGATGTGTTCCGGCATGATTAATCGCGACTCCGCCATAATATGACGCCCACAGCATTTCAAGTTTAGCCAGCAAATTGTTCGGTTCATTAACCGAGGTTTCGATGTTCTTTAGCAACTTCTGTAACCCGATGAGCGCCGCATTGTCACTGATCGGATTGGCGATGGTGGCTGTAAAGCACTCAATCAGATGACATAACGCATCTATTCCGGTTGATGACGCAATATGCGCTGGCATGCTGGTCGTCAGTTCCGGCAACAGGGCAACGTAATCGGGTAATAGCACCGGAGAAATGATGCCGACCTTGGTGTTTTGTTCCGGGATCGCCAGAATCGCATTAGGAGTTGCTTCAGAACCCGTCCCTGCAGTGGCTGGAATCAGCACTGAAGCTACGCTGTGCAACGGTTTCTCGCCTGCCAGCATGGCGTCAAGAGAAGAGGATTCAGGATGACATAAGACTGAGAGCAACTTCGCTACATCCAGTACGCTGCCACCACCAATACCTATCACCATCTCTACGTTAAGACCTTTAACGCTTTCTAACAGTGCCGCAACGTCATGATGACCCGGCTCGGCAGGCACGCTATCAATAAGTGTGACCTGGCGGCCATCGTTACTGAGCAAGGTGCGGATCTGCGCCACTGCATCCAGCCTGACGATATTGCTATCGGTCACCAGCAATAGCTGGTGCTTGCCTGTCAGTATTGGTTCCAGCGCGGGGATGGCATTTGAACCGCTAATCACGGTGCTATTGATTGTTGCCACAACATTCTCCTGTAGGTGAGTGATTGAATTCGCTCATTTCGTTTCAAAAGCGATTTCATCATGGGCTAAATTTATAATTTATCTCGGAACTGAATAACTTGAGCTTGCTCACATTTAATCAAATGTGATTGAATATAATCATTATCAAAATTCAACAACCCGGAGCATGGATGAGTAGACATGTTGTAAGACCCCAGATCCTTGTCATTGCTGATGACTTTACGGGGGGAAATGATGCGGGAGTGAGTCTGGCGATGACGGGAATGACGGTGAACGTTGCGTTCACCGTGCCTTATTCCGTTGATACGGATGCACTGGTCATAAACAGCGATAGCCGGGCACTGGATGCTCAACAAGCCGCGGCGAGGGTAAGCGATTTGGCTCTTGCCTGTCAGGCAGAACCTCAGACGCAGTGGCTGAAGAAAATCGATTCAACATTGCGGGGTAATCCGGGGGCGGAACTGGACGCGTTGATGCGAGTTACGGGCAAAAAACGTGCCATTTTAGCGGCTGCTTATCCTGCCGCAGGCCGTACCACCGAGCAAGGGCAATGCCTGATTCACGGCGTTCCGGTAACGCATACCGAATTTGCCAGCGATCCTAAAACACCGGTGATGAGTGCTGATATCTGTGAAGTGATACAGGCGCAAACCACCATTGCGTGTCGGTCGATGTCTCTAAATGACTACACGCAGCACCTGCATGAGCCTGTTGTTGAGACGCCGCAGATTTGGGTTGTGGATGCCCGGACTGACGCTGACCTTGATGTGATTGTTACTCAAGCGCTGATGCAGGATGAGCTGCCGTTGTTGGTGGGGTCAGCCGGAATCTGTGATGCACTGGCGCGCCATGTGCGGGCACCTTCTTCCCAGCGCTTGCTGGCTGTTGTGGGATCAATGAGTGAAATCGCTCAACAACAGGTTGCCGCTGTGTACCAGAACCCGCAAGTGGGGATGGTATTCATCGATATCGAGAATATTTTCAGCGGTGGTTCAACAGCGTACGTGCAGCGCATTGTTGGAATCCTCGCCTCTGGTAAACACTGCATCGTTCACACAAGTCCCGACAGTGAAGCGCGCCATCATATTCCGCAGTTGTGCGTGCGCATGGAGATGAATCGCGTTCAGCTCGGTGAAAAAATCTGCCTGTTTCTTGGACAGCTTATCCGCCAGGTTTTGCAAGAGGTATCGCCAGGCGCGCTGTATCTCTCTGGTGGCGATGTGGCGATGGCGGTTGCAGACGCCCTTAAGGCAACAGGATTTCGAATTACCGACCGTGTGGCCCAGTGCGTGCCGTACGGTCATTTTGTCGGTGGCGACTGGCAACGCCCGGTTATGACAAAGGCAGGGGGATTCGGTGACGAAACGACGTTGCGTCAGGTTTTAAATTTTATCGAGGAGAACATAAGTGAATAACATTATTGCAGTAACAATGGGCGATCCTGCCGGTATTGGACCTGAGATTATTATTAAATCGCTGGTGGAGGGAGAACTCTCTGGCGCGCCGGTTGTGGTTGTGGGATGTGCCCAAACGCTGCGTCGTATCCAGTCATTAAATGTCACACCGCCAGCGGAACTTCGGGTTATCGACAGCGTAGACCTGGCGCAATTCGCCCCAGGTGTTATCAACGTGATTGATGAACCGCTTGCCGATCCTACCGCTCTTCAGCCAGGAGTGGTGCAAGCGCAGGCGGGAGATTTGGCCTATCGCTGCATAAAACGCGCTACAGCACTGGCGCTAAGTGGTGAAGTTAAGGCTATTGCTACCGCGCCGCTGAATAAAGAAGCGTTGCATCTGGCGGGACATCATTATCCCGGACATACCGAACTGCTGGCACAACTGACCAACAGCAAAGACTACGCGATGGTACTTTATACCGATCAGCTTAAAGTCATTCACGTTACCACCCACATCGCGTTGCGCAAATTTCTTGATACGCTCAGCGAGCAACGTGTAAAAACGGTCATTCAGGTGGCGAATGATTTCCTGCGTCGGGTAGGGTTCGATAATCCACGTATTGCGGTTGCTGGCGTCAACCCCCATGCCGGCGAAAATGGCCTGTTTGGCGAGGAAGAGATAACGATTGTCGGACCTGCGGTGCGTGCAATGCAAGCGGAAGGGGTAAATGTTACGGGACCCTGTCCACCGGATACGGTATTTATGCAGTGCCACGAAGGTATGTACGACATGGTGGTGGCGATGTATCACGATCAGGGCCATATTCCGCTAAAATTGTTGGGATTTTATGATGGGGTGAATATCACCGCCGGATTGCCGTTTATTCGCACCTCTGCGGACCACGGTACGGCGTTTGATATTGCCTGGACAGGAAAAGCCAAGTCTGAGAGCATGGCGGTGTCTATCCAGTTAGCAATGCAAATTACGCGGGAATAAAATGAAGGGATATAATCGGTTAGAACAGATTATGGATTATCTGAAAGGGCATAATCTGGCGACTGTTGAACAGCTCGTCGCTGTGACTCAGGCCTCTCCGGCGACCATTCGTCGCGATCTGATCAAGCTTGACCAGGAAGGTGTCATCAGCCGTACCCACGGAGGCGTCACGCTTAACCGGTTTATTCCTTCACAACCTACCACGCATGAGAAAATGCAGCGTAGTCTGCTGGAAAAGCAGGCTATCGCCTGTGCGGCGGCAAACCTGGTGAAAGCCGGTGATGCTATTGTTCTCGACGCGGGGACGACAATGATTGAGCTGGCTCGTCAGCTCACCCATCTGCCGCTGCGGGTTATCACCAGCGATCTGCACATTGCGCTTTTCTTCTCTGAGTTTAAACAAATTGAAGTGACCATTATTGGCGGACGTATCGATGATTCCAGTCAGTCCTGCATCGGTGAACATGGACGTAAACTGCTGCAGAACGTCTGGCCAGATATCGCGTTTTTGAGCTGCAACGGTTGGGACATAACGCGAGGGATCACCGCGCCGACTGAAGAGAAGGCCGGATTGAAAAGCGACCTGATTGCTAATGCCAAACGTCGGGTACTGCTGGCGGACAGTTCGAAATACGGCGCATGGTCACTGTTTAACGTTACACATCTGGATGCGTTGACGGATATCGTGACCGATGCGCATCTCAATGAAGACGTGCGCGAGCAACTGGAACAGCTACCCTGCCAACTGACTATTGCCAGTTAATCCCTGGTCTGCGACAACTGGGGGTTCAATACCTCAATAAACGCTTCCAGTTGCCTCGTCATTGCGCCTCTGCGCCATACCAGCCACGTATTCAGCCAGCGCCAGTTTTCGCTTAGCGCCCAGGCGTTGACCTGATGATGTCCTGGCATACTCTCCAGCATCGAACGTGGGATCAGCGCGATCCCCGCGCCGGCAATCACACAGGCCAGCATCCCGTGATACGACTCCATTTCATGAATAGTGCCGGGCATGGCGCGATCGGCATGAAACCAGCTTTCAAAATGGCGGCGGTAGGAACAGTTGGCCCGAAAGGCGTAAATACTGCACCCGTTAACGTCGCTGGCCCGCTGGATGGGAGGATGACCGTACGGAGTGACAATCATCATCTCTTCACGGTAGACCGGCATTCCTTCAAGGCCTGGGTGGGTAATCGGTCCGTCAACAAAGGCAGCGTTCAGCGTCCCGTCGAGCACACCATCCAGCATTGTGCCTGAAGGACCGGTCGCCAGCGCAAACTGAATTTTGGGATAACGCTGATTATATTCAGCCAGCGTCGCAGGAATGCGCACGGCAGCGGTGCTTTCCAACGAGCCAAGCGAAAACAATCCCTGCGGTTCATCCCCGGCGACAACCATTCTCGCTTCGTCAACCAGTGCGAGGATCCGCTGGCTATAGCGTAAAAAGTTGTGTCCTGACGGGGAAAGCCGCAGACGCTGGTTTTCACGAATAAACAGATCGACGCCAAGGTCGGCCTCAAGCTGGCGGATGCGGGTGGTAAGGTTGGATGGCACACGATGCACCTTCGCGGCAGCCTGGGTAATACTGCCCGTCTCCGCGACGGCATTGAACATTTCCAGTTGCGTCAGGTCCATAATATTCTCTATTCGTGAATGGAGCGGTTAATATTATTCATTTTTCAGAAAGAGTAAATATGCGCATGATATAACCATACCCTGCGATAAAGAGAGGCAACTATGACTATCACTGCAGCAACACATGCGATTTCTGTCAATCCTGCTAATGGCGAAATGTTAACGGCGATGCCGTGGGCCAGCGCGGAAGAGATTACTCATGCACTGACCCTTGCCGCGAATGGTTACAGCGAATGGAAACACACTTCCGTTGAGCACCGTGCGCAAACGCTGCGTGATATCGGGCAGGCTCTGCGTAATCGCGCGGAAGAGATGGCGCAGTGTATCTCACGTGAAATGGGGAAACCCATCAAGCAGGCGCGTGCTGAAGTGGCCAAATCAGCCGCATTGTGTGACTGGTACGCCGAACATGGACCGGAGATGCTCAATCCGGAACCCACGCTGGTGGAAAACAATCAGGCGGTGATTGAGTATCGCCCCGTAGGAACCATTCTGGCGGTCATGCCGTGGAACTTCCCACTCTGGCAGGTACTGCGTGGCGCCATTCCAATTCTGTTGGCCGGAAATGGCTATCTGTTAAAACATGCGCCTAACGTAACCGGCTGTGCTGCGATTATCGCGCAGGTTTTGGTTGATGCCGGCGTACCTGCAGGTGTGTACGGTTGGGTGAATGCCGATAACGCCGGGGTGAGTCAGATGATCAATGACCCACGTATCGCAGCCGTAACGGTGACGGGCAGCGTTCGTGCTGGTGCGGCGATTGGTGCTCAGGCGGGCGCAGCGCTGAAAAAATGCGTGCTTGAACTGGGTGGTTCCGATCCGTTTATTGTCCTTAATGATGCCGACCTCGAGCTGGCCGTTAAAGCTGCGGTTGCCGGACGTTATCAAAATACCGGGCAGGTTTGTGCGGCAGCCAAGCGTTTTATAATCGAAGAAGGGATTGCGGCAGAATTTACCTCACGCTTTGTGGCGGCCGCGAGCGCGCTGAAAATGGGCGATCCGTTAAATGAAGAAAACGATCTGGGTCCGATGGCGCGATTTGATCTGCGTGATGAGTTGCACCAGCAGGTCGAAGCCTCCCTTGCTGAAGGGGCGCGGTTGCTTCTCGGCGGGGAAAAAATTGCCGGTAAGGGCAACTATTATGCCGTGACGGTACTGGGTAATGTCACCCCGGAGATGACGGCGTTCCGTCAGGAGTTGTTTGGTCCGGTCGCGGCGATTACCGTGGCAAAGAATGCGGAACATGCCTTAGCACTGGCTAATGACAGTGATTTCGGTTTATCAGCCACGGTATTCACGGCGGATGAAGCGTTGGCTCAGAAGATGGCGGCACGCCTGGAATGTGGGGGCGTATTCATCAATGGCTACAGCGCCAGCGATGCCCGCGTTGCGTTTGGTGGCGTTAAGAAAAGTGGGTTTGGCCGCGAGCTTTCACACTTTGGTCTGTATGAGTTCTGTAACGTGCAAACTGTCTGGAAAAACCGCCTCTGATGGTGTGGTGCCTCCGTCGGGGGCACCTTTCGAAATTGTATATTATGAATCTCACCAGCTTATGCAGGCTATAGCCAGATTCCGCCTTCCGGCCTGACGCTGCGTATTCAGCTCTGTTATACTCGCAGGCCTTTCATACCTGCGAGCAAGGAGCATGTTGTGGCCAGGGCCATGAACAATTCAATTTTAGAGACCATTGTGCAGCAGGTTCGTCCGCTGATTGGTCAAGGTAAAGTCGCTGATTACATTCCTGCATTAGCCTCCGTCGACGGTTCAAAACTGGGTATTGCCATTTGCACCGTTGATGGACAGCACTACCAGGCGGGGGATGCGCAAGAGCGCTTTTCTATTCAGTCAATTTCAAAGGTGCTCAGTCTGGTCGTGGCGATGCGTCACTATCAGGAAGATGAGATTTGGCAACGCGTCGGTAAAGATCCTTCCGGTCATCCTTTTAACTCCCTGGTGCAGCTGGAAATGGAGCAGGGGATCCCACGTAATCCCTTCATCAATGCAGGGGCGCTGGTGGTTTGCGATATGCTGCAAGGGCGTCTGAGCGCACCGCGTCAACGGATGCTGGAAGTGGTACGGGCATTAAGCGGCGTGTCGGATATCGCCTATGATGCGACGGTGGCGCGCTCTGAGTTTGAGCACTCAGCACGTAACGCGGCTATCGCCTGGCTAATGAAGTCCTTTGGCAATTTCCATCATGACGTGACCACCGTATTGCAAAATTATTTTCACTACTGCGCCCTGAAAATGAGCTGTGTGGAACTGGCGCGTACATTCGTCTTTCTGGCAAATCAAGGGCATGCTTTTCATCTTACGGAGCCGGTGGTTACACCCATGCAGGCCCGGCAGATCAACGCGTTGATGGCGACAAGTGGCATGTATCAGAACGCAGGGGAATTTGCCTGGCGGGTTGGCTTACCGGCGAAATCTGGCGTCGGTGGCGGTATTGTGGCTATCGTTCCCCACGAGATGGCGATTGCCGTCTGGAGTCCTGAGTTAGATCCGGCGGGAAACTCACTGGCCGGCATCGCGGTGCTGGAGCAATTAACGCAACAGCTGGGGCGCTCGGTTTACTGATGAATAGGCTCGATCCTCTTTTTGCACGGCTGGCGAAATCAACGTTCCGCTCGCGCTTTCGTCTTGGTCACAAAGAGAGACAATATTGTCTGGATAAAGGTGCGCCGGTTATTGAACAACACGCTGTGGATTTTATTGCTAAACGACTGGCTCCGGCGTTTCCTGCCAATGATGGCAAACAGACCCCCATGCGCGGACATCCGGTATTTATCGCTCAACATGCCACGGCAACCTGCTGTCGGGGATGCCTGGCGAAATGGCATGATATCCCTCAGGGTGTGGCGTTAAGCAACGAACAACAACGTTACGTTGTTATGGTGATTTATCACTGGTTAGTGCTCCAAATGAATAAGCCATAGATAACATAATCCTATGATACGACTCCTTGTGTTGTGCTTTTGTTAAAAGCAGTATGAAGGCGTCAATCTAAGGAGAAAAAATGGCTTCCTCTACCCCCTGCTTTGTGCTGAGCGCGGCACAGATTCTGTCGAGAGTCGACGAGCTCAGCGATATCCTTGAAACATGCGTCAATAACGGCGCTTCCGTTAGCTTTATGTCACCTTTTAATCGTGATAAATCACGGCCATTCTGGTTGAACGTCGCACAAAGTGTTACTCGTGGTGAAAGGATTGTTCTGGGCGCGGAGGACGCTCAGGGGGCGCTTGTCGGTGCCGTCCAGCTTATTCTCAATCAACCCGAAAATCAGCCTCATCGTGCGGATGTCGCTAAACTGCTGGTGCACACCTCGGCACGACGGGGCGGCGTTGCCAGAAAATTGATGAGCGAACTGGAAAGCTGCGCACGTGAGCAAGGTAAAACGTTGCTGGTGCTCGATACAGCGACGGGCAGTGGCGCTGAGTTGTTCTACCACAATTGCGGATGGCAAAAAGTAGGGGTGATACCCGATTATGCCAAAATGCCAGACGGGACGCTGACCGGGACCACACTTTTCTATAAATACCTCTAATTTGTTGCTGGGGATTGATCAAAACAGGGTTTCAATGTATTAAAGTTTGATAACCTATTGTACCAATTAAATCAGGTTGTATGACTAATTAAAAAGGGAACCCATTGTGCAAACACTAAATCGTCGCGATTTCCCCGGTGCTCAGTATCCTGAACGCATTATTCAGTTTGGTGAAGGTAACTTCCTGCGCGCTTTTGTTGACTGGCAGGTAGATCTGCTGAATGAACATACCGATCTAAACGCCGGTGTGGTCATTGTTCGTCCTATCGAAAGTACTTTCCCGCCATCGCTGAGTACCCAGGATGGTCTCTATACCACCATCATTCGTGGTTTGAATGAGCAGGGCGAAGCCGTGAGCGATGCCCGTTTGATTCGTTCGGTTAACCGCGAAATCAGCGTCTATAGCGAATACGATGAGTTCCTGATGCTGGCGCATAATCCGGATATCCGTTTTGTGTTTTCTAACACCACTGAAGCAGGCATTAGCTATCACGCGGGCGACAAGTTTGAGGATGCGCCAGCAGTAAGCTATCCGGCTAAACTGACCCGACTGCTGTTCGAACGCTTCCGCCATTTTAATGGCGCGTCAGATAAAGGCTGGATTATCATTCCGTGCGAACTGATTGATTACAATGGTGATGCGCTGCGTGAACTGGTTCTGCGTTACGCTCAGGAGTGGATGCTACCGGAGGCGTTTATTCAGTGGCTGGATCAGGCCAACGCATTTTGTTCCACGCTGGTGGACCGCATTGTTACCGGTTATCCGCGTGACGAGGTGGCGAAACTTGAAGCTGAGTTGGGTTACCACGATGCATTTCTTGATACGGCAGAACACTTCTATCTGTTTGTTATTCAGGGACCGAAGTCGTTAGCTGCGGAACTGCGTCTGGATAAATATCCGCTCAACGTTCTGATTGTTGATGACATCAAACCGTATAAAGAACGGAAAGTGGCGATTCTCAACGGCGCACACACCGCACTGGTTCCTGTTGCCTGGCAGGCAGGGCTCGACACCGTGGGTGAAGCAATGAATGATGCGGAAATTTGTGCCTTTGTTGAAAAAGCCATTTATGAAGAAATCATTCCGGTACTGGATTTACCGCGCGATGAGCTGGCGTCCTTTGCCAGTGCGGTGACGGGGCGTTTCTGCAACCCGTACATCAAGCATCAGTTGTTGTCGATTGCCCTGAACGGCATGACTAAATTCCGTACCCGCATATTGCCGCAACTGCTGGCCGGGCAACAGGCCAGCGGTCAATTGCCCGCACGTCTGACGTTTGCGCTGGCGGCGTTGATTGCGTTCTACCGCGGGGAGCGTAACGGTGAGTCTTATCCGGTCCAGGATGATGCGCACTGGATTGAACGTTTCCAACAACTGTGGAGCCAACATCGCGATCGCCAGATAAGTACTGAGGCGTTGGTGCGTTCTGTACTGGCGGTCAAAGAACATTGGGAGCAAGACCTGACCCAGGTTTCTGGGCTGGTGGAGCAGGTTTCTGCCGATCTGGATGCCATCCTGGCAAAAGGCATGCGTGAAGCCGTGAAACCACTGTGCTAAAAAATGCTTAATATTCATTTATAAGCTTTTTATTTTAGCAGGCCGCAAAGGTGTTTAATTCAGGGAGAGGTTACTCTCCCTGAGCTATTTTATTTTGTAATACAAATTATGTTTTTTCCGTAGTTCACCCGTGCAAACTATACTTTTTTTAATTATAAAACTATAGAATTACACCACACACCATAATAGCATCATGATGAAAGTAGTTCCCATGGGTATTATCACCACCATTATCTCTAACGACATATAAAACTAAGTGCATTTTACCTGTTTCTGCATATAACATTTTTGATCCAATCTGTAAAAAAAGTTATAAATAAAGCTATATAAAAACCATGAAAAAATGAAGGCTTTTAGTGGGTGGGGATTACAAAAATTTCATTAAACGATACCAATTGAAATTTTTGATGAGATATTTGTCGCGTAAGTTATTATCAGTGAGGAAATCTTAGGAAATAATTATGTTTTCAGTTTTTTTCGTTGATTAAATAGTTGTTGATTTAATTTTGAGCCTGTTGATAATCGATTCAGCTTCTCAGAGAGACTCTGTTCTTTTTGAAATGCACAACAACTCGTTATATTTTTATCAGGAACAACATAATGAAAAAAATCGCCGCTATCGTTGCATTCAGCAGCGTATTTGCTGTCTCTGCTGTTCAGGCAGCCGGAAATGGTACTATTAATTTTACCGGTGCGGTAAATAACCAGACCTGTAGTGCTACGATTAATGGCGCAACAGGTAGTACTGCGGCGGCTGTGACGCTGCCAACTGTTCAGGCAAATATTTTAGGTACCGCAGGTAATGTCGCGGGTCAGACATCTTTTAAAATGGATGTCACTGGGTGTGCGTCGACTAACCCAGCAGGCGCGGGCACTGTTAAGGCCTTTTTTGAAAGAGGAGCAAATGTAGACAGTAATGGTCGTCTTGTTAATACCAATACAACAGGTGCGTCCAATGTTGTGCTGGAGCTTGTTGACGGTTCCGGGAATACGCCAATTAAGGCTGGCGACATTGCGCAGAACACGGGTAACTACGTGCCTATTAGTGGTGGTAATGCAACTCTGCCATATGCCGTACGCTATTATGCAACGGGGGCAGCTACTGCTGGTGCGGTTGCGTCTAGCGTAACGTATTCGCTGATCTATAACTGATATCAGAATATTACTTAAGAAAATTTGGTAAAAGTATTTCTCCGAATAATATAGATAAACATTTTCAAAGTATTCTATAAACTCCAGTAATTTTCTTACTTCGTAACAAGCCGGAGTGGAAGGTTTTATGTCGAACCTTCCTCTCCGGATTTTATAAAAATAAAGAGCATATCGTTAAATATTCTGTTTTAAAGGCAATAATACTATGAAACTGCACCGATTCTTTTCTGCTACAGCGCTTTTACTGGCTACGGGAATACCAGCGACGTATGCCAGTATTCAAATCAATACCACCCGAGTCATTTATCATGCTGCGGAAAAAGATATCAGCGTGCAAATTACGAATCCAGGAAAATATCCGGTATTGCTGCAAAGCTGGACCGATGACGGTAATCCAGAAATTAAACCTGACGCAATGCGCACTCCTTTTGTGCTGACTCCTCCATTGACGCGGGTGAATGCCGACGCAGGACAAACGTTACGCCTGTCATATACCGGGACTGCTTTGCCCGCCGACAGAGAGAGCGTTTATTGGTTAAACGTGCTGGAAATCCCGCCTGTAGGTGAGAAAGGGACAAATCAGGTACAGGTGGCCTTTCGATCACGGATCAAGCTGTTTTATCGCCCTGTCACACTTGACGACAAAGGCGCTCGTACGGCAATCGCGCAGCTGCGCTGGCAGGCGCAGGGTAATCATATCATCCTGAGTAATCCGACGGCGTACTACGTTTCTGCCGTGGCTGTAACCGCGACGCACGCAGGCAAAAAAACAACGATCCCCGCCGATATGCTGGCACCGCACGGCAGTCTCGATCTGACGCTTCCCTCTGGTGTAGTGGCGGATGGCCTTACCGTGGAAGCGATTAACGATTACGGCTCATCGGTTACAGAACCTGTAAACCGGTTGTAATACCAGGGGATACTCATGCGTAAAACTTATCTTGCTGAAATGCTGTCGGCAGGGCAGCCCGTTGCCTGGATATATGCGTCATTACTGATCATACCTGTTATGGCAATGGCAGCGCCAGACGATGATGTTGAGTTCAACACCACATTTCTTGACAGCGCGTATACAGCGGGTATCGACCTGCAGCAGTTCAGGCAGGGGAACAACTTGCCGGCGGGAGAGTATTTAGCAGATATCTGGCTAAATGATGAGTTGGTGACAACGCAGAAAATGACATTCAATAAAACGTCTCAAGGGACGGTTGTTGCCTGCATGACTCCAGAGTTGCTGGCTCACCTGAATATTATGCCGTCCGCTTTGCACGACACGGATAAGCTGACCCGCGGCAACTGCGTGCCCGTAGAGCAGGTGATCCCATCAGCAAAACTCACATGGAATAACAGCGAGCAAAAGCTGGTTATTGCCATACCCCAGCAGGATCTCGCGAAAACGGCGCGCGGTACCGTGTCGCCATCGCTCTGGCAGGATGGCAGTCTGGCGGCATTTATGGGTTACAACGCCAGTGCCTATCAATCATCATCTGGCGGTGAAACGTTTAACTCTCAGTATTTGAGTCTGAACAGCGGGCTTAACGTTGGAGGCTGGTATCTGCGACATAACGGTAGTCTGACCAATCAGACCGGAAGCGGCAATCGTTATCAAAGCATTAATACTTACCTCCAGCATGATGTCAGTTCTGTTCGCGGTCGTTTCCTGGTGGGTGAAGCTAATACCTCAGGACGTCTTTTTGATTCGTTGTCATATACCGGCGTCTCGCTATTCAGCGATGATCAAATGTTGCCTGAATCACAGCGCGGTTATGCACCTGAAATCCGCGGGATCGCCCGCAGCCATGCGCGCGTCACCGTACGGCAGAGCGGGAATGTGATTTATGAAACTACCGTTCCGGCAGGGGCTTTTGTTATTAACGATCTTTATCCTACCGGTTATGGTGGCGACCTCAGCGTGACCGTACGCGAAGCGGACGGTAGTGAAAGCACATTCCTTGTGCCTTACGCCTCGGTAGCAGATTTGTTGCGCCCTGGCGCATCGCGTTATGAAGCGGTGGCAGGAAAATACCGTCAGTCGAATGGGCGTGACGGTCAGCCTTTTTATCAGGCGACCTGGCAGCAGGGTATTACTAACTTCTTGACGTTGTATGGTGGAACCCAATTTAGCGATGGCTATCAGGCGTATCAGGCCGGCAGCGCGGTATCGACCCCGCTGGGTGCCGTGGCGCTGGATGTGACCCAGGCTATGACCTCCACGAGCAGAGACAAACTGAGCGGGCAAAGTTATCGCATTACCTACAACAAACTCATTTCTGACACGCAGAGCAATATTGCGCTGGCCGCATATCGTTTCTCCACGCGTGATTATCTGGATTTTGCTCAGGCCATGGAATACCAGAACTTGCAGAAAGGGGATGCGATTTATGCCGGGTTACTGTACCGGACCAAAAACCGATACAGCCTGACGTTAAGTCAGGGGTTGGCGGAAGGTTGGGGGACATTCTCTGCCACCGGGCTTTCGCAGAATTACTGGAATCGCAATGGGAACGACATGCAATACCAGTTTGGTTACTCAAACCGCTGGAAACGATTGAGTTATACCCTGACCGCTACGCGTAACCGTGCCCCAGAGGGAAACATGGAAACCAGTTGGCTGGTTTCCTTCAGTTTGCCGCTGGGTGAGGAGCGCCCTGTCACGTTTAGTAGTTCGGTTTCCCATGATAACGGTGGCCTGGCTGAGCAGGTAGCGCTGGCCGGAACTGGCGGAGATAAGCAGCAGATGAGCTGGGGCGTTTCGGGAACCCACAGTGAACAAAGTGGCAGTACCGGTAGCGTAAGCGGTCAGTACCTTTCACCATGGACATCCGTCAATGCGTCTGTAGGTGTAGGTCGGGATAACCATACCTTGTCTGGTGGGTTGTCAGGTTCGATAGTGGCGCATCCACACGGAGTAACCTTTACGCCTTATACCAGTGACACTTGGGTGGTAGTGAATGCCCCAGGTGCTGCAGGTGCGGAAGTGCTGAGTTATCCGGGATTAAAATTGGACCGCTGGGGCAATGCCGTCATGCCTGCCTCAATGCCTTATCAGCGAAATTCGGTCAGCCTCGATCCGAAAAATTTGTCTCACCAGGTTGAACTCGAAAATACCACTCAAAATGTGGTGCCGCGCGCAGGTGCGGTAGTGGTGGCGGAATTTGCCACGCATCAAGGCTATGCCCTACTGCTGACGCCAGCGCGACCAGAAGTAAGTTTATCCTTCGGCGCGACGGTAACGGATAGTCAGGGCAATACCGTCGGCATGGTAGGGCAAGGTGGAATGGTCTACGCCCGGGTAAATACAAAAACAGGCCAGCTGTTTGCCACCCATGATGTAACAGGCAAAGCCAGTACCTGCATTATGCCGTTCAGCGTGACGGATGAAGCGAAAGCGATGCAGCAGATAACCTATTCGTGCGGACGCTAAGACAACAGCCGCTTTGATTTACGATCATGGAGAATACATGTTCAGTTTGATTCGTTCCAAAATACATCTGCGGATAGTTCAGTTGCTCGTTGCGACGAGCGGGCTGTTATTTGCTGGCCATAGTCTTGCCGTCTGCTCGACGAATAATCAGTACACCGTCCAGGTTGCGTTGCAGTCGGCAACATTCAGTGCTGGAGAGGACTTTCCTGTCGGTAGCAATATCCGAGTGCAGCAGGTAAGAGGCTATGCCACCGTAACCGTGAACTGCACACAGGGAGGGGCCGCGGTGCGAATGGGTCTGTCTGGCGGTTCGCTGTATCCAGGTCAGAGTAATATTTATCAGACGGGCATTAATGGCCTGGGGATACGCTTTCGTAATCCTTTTGAGAATAAATACTTACCATTCAATACCACTTCTCTTACTGGTGAGGTCAATCCGGGAGGGTGGCTAGATTTTACTATTGAGCTGGTCAAAATGGGGCCAATTACTGCCGGAACAGTGAATAGCGCACTTTTTCCGCAAGTGAGAATTGATGCTATAGATGCCGACAATAATCCGACTCGAGTGGCATGGCATACGATTACCGGCGGTTTTACGCTGCAAACGCCAACGTGTACGACGCCCAACTTTAATTGGGATCTGGGAACGACTAACACCACACTCTTACGAAATCAGGGTGACGCCAGTGTGTGGGTGGATACGCCAGTGACATTGACCGGGTGTTCTACATTCCTGGGTAATAACAGTAATGGAAGCTATACCCAGTACAATATTCAAGGTTTTAATTCTGGCAACGTATCCCAGTCAGGCAGTATTGCGCCCAACAAACTTACTATGACGCTGACACCGAACACCTCCGCTATTGATTCCGTAAATGGAATTGTCGCTCTGGATAATACGGCCACCGCATCAGGATTTGGCGTACAGCTCGCCTCGAAACAATCAGGAACCTACGTTGCGCAGAATCTCGCGGGCAGTATGGTTGTCACGCCGACGGTTGGAGACAGCAGTGGTTCAGTCCGTTTTCCGTTGGGCGCGCGTATCATCCGAACCAGCGATTCGGTGCAGGGCGGGTCGATCAAAACTAGCCTGACTTACACTATTAATTACCAGTAATCGCAGCATGATAAACAGCTATAAGCAACGTTATGTTTGTGAGCCGGTTTATACCATGGCGGGGCGTCTGGTTGCCATGGAAGTGCTGACATCGTTTACGACGCCTGAAGGGAATACGGTCTCGTACAACGATGTGACCGATATTCTCACGCCGGAGTATAAATGGCTAAATTTTGTGCGCCAACTGCACGGTGTTAGCTGCTGGCAAAATTGGTTGGTTCGCCACCACATCGTTATCTCACTGAATGTGGATGCTGATACGGCTGTATGGCTTCTTCGTGACAAGGCCGTACTTTCTATGATCGCTAAAATGCCGTTTATTCGTCTTGAGGTACATGAGCATTTCCCCACCTCAGACAAAGAAAAACGGGGATTACTGCATCATTTACGGCCCCATGCCTCAATGTGGCTGGATGATGTTGGCTCCGGAAGCCATAACAATTTTGGTTTGCTGATCAGGGGATATTTTAGTGGGGCGAAGATTGATAAGTCTTTTTTCTGGCAACACCATGTCAGCGATGAGGCATGGCTGGGAAAGGTTATCCGCGATCTGACTCGTTTTGCAGGAAATGTCATCGTGGAGGGAGTAGAACACACCGGCCACACAATGGCTCTGATGACGACCCCGCATTGCTGGCTTCAGGGGCATCTGTTTCAGCGTACCGATATTGATCGCATTCCAGAAGTTCCATTATGGATTAACTCCGTCTTAACCGCGCCATCAGGCTAATTTTCACAGGATAAAAAGGTGTATCTCGTCATTACTCAGGATCGTTTTTTATTTTATTCAATTTCCTGTATTTTGGGTCCGGATATGACAGAGCATATCCGTTGTGTAGAAGATATTTGTCTGCAACGTCATCGGCATGCTCATGTGATATTAGATACTTTTAAAAACAATGTCATTTATACGCCATTGGCCGAGCGGATTGCGTTGATTGAACCTGAACGCATGTATATTATGTCACCTTTTGGGATTAAAAAATGCTTTCCTGGAATGAAGGTTAGGTTTATCCCACGAGCAATTCAGGTACAAGATTTAAGAGAATTGGTTGTTCATGGTAGGTTCTATGAATGGCAACCTAAAATATATTTAACCAGAAGACAACATCATATCATAACAATGACATTATTGCATAAGAGTCAGCGTGTGATTACGGATGACTTGAATATTGCCATAAAAACGCTCTTTAGCCACAAATATAATATTATGTTATTGCTCAACCTTAAAAAGTTTAGTGGGTTATTGAGCCATCCGTTTTCACTATACCTGCGTTATGAACAGCATGACATGCACGGTATGGCAGAGTAGTTTTGCATTGATAACTAACGTGCTTTCCAAAAATCAGCGGGTGTGCTCGACGTGATTTTTCGAAAGGCTTTATTAAATCCGGATAATGACTCATAGCCCACACGTGATGTTACTTCTTCAACTTTGTAGCCTCTGCGCAATAAGTTAATGGCGATGTTAATACGCAGTCGGGTTACCAGCTCATTAGGAGTATAACCGCATATATCATCTATCTTTCTGATAAAGGTTGAGCGACTCATATTTACTTTACCGGCCATCATATCAATTGACCAGTCGAGTGTAGGGTTATGCATAATCTGCAATAAAAGATCAGAGAAGGGGGCGTGTTGTGAAATATCCAACAGTTTTATATCGACAAGATGTTCATCAACAATTTGCTCAACAATGTAAACCAATAAAAGATCGGTGAGTCGTGCGAGAGCCAGTTCGCACCCTGACTGTGAGACTGAACACTCCAGCTGTAAAATAGCAACCAGTTGGCTTATTTTCTGGCTGGATGTATCATCTTTTTTGATTATCATGAATTCCGGCAGTAGAGCAAAAAGAATTTCACCCTGTATGGTTTTTGGGTGCAAAAAACCGCACAGAAGGGCGGTATCGCCATCTTTAGGTTCACTGATGGAATACATCGATTTTTTTGGAATATTCTCGGTATTCGCCTCGGGAGAAGAGACTAAATAAAATGGCATATTAAAGAAAAAGAATACAATATCACCTTCGGACAGGTTTACGACAGTGTTACGATCGGTGAAGCGAAGCCAGCATTGCCCTTCCAGCACCAAATGAAAACTGGGCATACCGGTTGGGTATGTTGAGGCTTTCCAGTCGTCGCAGTACCTACCGAGATGAAAAACGGAGGTGGCAACATGCGTCTGATTCGCGAGCCATTCTTTAATGTACATAATTTATTCTCTGATTTTATGTAATTTATATCCCAATGAATGACTGTAATGACCACTAAGAAACTGAAGATACAATACCCGTCCGGTCATTCAATATAAAGTTAGCATACGTTATCTGTTTCGAATGTGAGGTATTTTCCGAATGGTAATGATAAATCTTATTTAGTTACAACATACAATAAGCACTTTCAAAAAACACCGTTCCGTAACAACGGAGTTGACTAAGTTTTTAGCAGGGAAGAAGCTGGTGTGGTCAGAAGCTTGCAACATTGATCACAATCAAGTTTAATGCGTTGGCTCCCAACCATTTCTAAGATAACCATGATCGTTAGACCTCAACAACACTGGATACGCCTGATATTTGTCTGGCATGGCTCCGTATTATCAAAAATCTTTACCCGGCTGCTTCTTAATTTACTTCTTTCTATTGTGGTTATTATCATCCTGCCATGGTATACGATGCTGGGTATCAAATTTACCCTGGCACCGTTCAGCATTCTCGGCGTGGCGATAGCTATTTTTCTGGGATTTCGCAATAACGCCTGCTATTCACGTTACGTTGAGGCCCGACACCTGTGGGGGCAGTTGATGATAACTTCCCGCTCATTACTGCGAGAGGTTAAAACCACCTTACCGGACGACGCTGATCTGAGGCATTTTGTTCATCTGCAAATCGCATTTGCCCACTGTTTACGCATGACTTTACGCCGACAGCCTCAGGCAGAGCCGTTAGCGAAGTACCTGAGCGAGAAAGATATACAGACGGTATTTGCCTCACAATCACCGGCAAACCGCATCTTGTTGCTGATGGGCGAGTGGTTGGCCGTACGCAGACGTAATGGTCAACTGTCTGACATATTATTTCACAGTTTAAACAATAGGTTAAATGATATGTCTGCAGTACTGGCCGGTTGTGAGCGGATTGCTAATACCCCGGTGCCGTTTGCTTATACCTTGATCCTTCATCGTACTGTGTACCTGTTTTGTATCATGTTGCCATTCGCATTGGTGGTAGATCTGCACTATATGACACCGTTTATTTCAGTGCTTATTTCCTATACTTTTATTTCGCTCGACACGCTTGCCGAAGAGCTTGAAGATCCATTTGGCACTGAGAACAACGATCTGCCGCTGGATGCCATTTGCAATGCAATCGAAATCGATTTGCTGCAAATGAATGATGAAACAAATGTGCCAGCAAAGCACATGCCGGATAAGCATTACCAATTAACCTAGTTGCGCTCGTTTTGCCACCAGATCGGCCGTATCTCGTAGAACGAATGAAACTCTGGCGCCAGGTCTTCATCGTTAGGATCGTCAAAAGCCCCGGCTAAAAGCGCAATTACCGGGGCGTCATCAATAGCGCCCACAGAACTGCCGCACTGGGGGCAAAAGGCTCGACTGGCTGTCTCTGATGAGCGCCAGATTGTTGGTCTTCCGGCTTTTCCCGTCCATTCAACATTTTCCGCATCAAACTCAATCCAGACGACGGTCGGTGCGCCAGTATGTTTCTGGCATATATTGCAGGAACAGGTATGGGAATTATTAGGGCTGCTGGCAGTGAAGCGGATAGAACCACACAGACACCCACCAGTGTAGATTTTAGACATAACAACCCCCGTCATAATCACGTTGCAAGACACTAGCAGATGCCCGACATTGTCACTAGATACTTATGATAAAAAGGCGAGGGCGCTCATAGACGATAGTTCATTCCTGTGATCTATCTGATGATAAATGCTTAATTATTGCGTCTGGCAACAATAAACAAACGTGGAAATGCCAGCAAAATTTTGCCATTTTCCTGTAGTGGATATTGCGCCTGAAGTAATTCATGATAGCGCGCCAGGTACTGACGTTGCTCGCTTTCACTCAAATCCTGCAACCAGGGACGCAGGCCTGTTGAGCTTACCCAGTCGATAATCGCCTGATGAGAATCCATAATGTGATAATACGTCGTACGCCAGATATCCACCTCACAGCCCGCCTCGGTCAAAATATCATAATAGGCATGTACGCCAGGTAGCGGCGCTCGGCCCCGATCGGGGTAACCCTGTTCATAAGCCACTTCGCGCATCAGAACGTGCGTAGGTTCCAGCCAGTTATCCGGCATTTGCACCGCCAGAACGCCGTTGTGACCCAACAGCGATACCAGATTTGGGAACAGATCATAGTGTTCGGGTACCCACTGTAACGATGCATTGGCATAAAGCAGATCCACGGGTTGCTCTGCCTGAAACGTACTGATATCCGCTTCAATAAAATGGCATTTTGGTAATGTGTTGCGCGCTTCATTCAGCATCGCGGGTGAGGTATCAACCCCAGTTATTTGAGCTGAAGGCCAGCGCTGATGCAGTAATGCTGTACTGTTTCCCGGACCACAGCCAAGATCGACAACTGAACGAACACTTTCTAACGCCACTCTGCTAAGTAATTCCGCTGCGGGTCTTGAACGTTCAGTTTCATATTGCAAATAAAGCGAAGGGTTCCAGTCGGCCATGTATGAATCTCCAGTATAAGAAGAAAAGGCGGAAAGGGGGTTCATTAGTCCTTGCCGATGAGCAGCTTCTTTTAGAAGATTATATGAAAATGAATGATAAGGGCAGATTTATGCTGGAAACATCGAGACTGATTCTCCGTCAGTGGGAAGCGAAAGACAGAGCGCCATTCGCCGCGTTAAATACCGATTCCGATGTGATGCGTTTTTTTCCGGCTCCATTGCTACGGACGGAAAGCGACAATCTTGCCGCAAGATTCCAGGAAGGCATTACAGAGCGCGGCTGGGGATTTTGGGCCGTTGAACTACAAGAAACACACCAGTTTGTGGGCTGCGTAGGTTTACATCCACAACCAGATAAGTTTCATTTTTCACCCTGTACTGAAATAGGTTGGCGTCTTGCGAAATCATTCTGGCATCAGGTGTTGGCATTGGAAGCTGCCGAAGCCTGCCTGACTTTTGCTTTCGAGGAACTGGCGTTAACTGAGGTGGTTTCATTTACTTCGGTGCTGAACAAACCGTCTGAGAACCTGATGATACGCCTTGGCATGAGTAAAGCAGAAGAGTTTGTACATCCCGCGTTGCCGCCAGATCATCGATTAGCACAACATGTCCTGTATCGTCTGATACGCAGCAGCGCTGTTTAACACTATGTTTCAGCTGCACAAGGACGACCAAAAAAACTCAGGTTCTTTCTTACTCTATGTAAGTGCGCATAATGTATATTATGTTAAATTGAATTTATACCGCATTAGGCTTCTAACCCCATGGACCTGTCCACCCTTCGCCCCGTCTGATTTCTCTGTCTAATAACCAATCATGAACAAGGTTCGCTCTCCTGCAGTTGAGATGCTTTGAGCAAAGCACTCTGTATGCAAACGCTATACAGAGTGCAATCTCAGTGGTTTAACGCTGACAAAATACCGACGGCGAACGGCTGGTATAGAACTGCCATGTATTGCTATTGAGTCGCAATATGCTGAAATAAAATGGCTCTTTGGGTTTAAGGAAAAAATCTGGCAACGTTCTCGCTAACAATGGATGAATGTTAGTGCCACCGGAACTTGAAGCGACATTTCCGGATTCCATAAAGTAATCATCATCCTTGCGGGTAAAGGTAAACCAGACATTTTGATTTACCGCCAGGTTTTCACCGTTATTATCAGTGATTTTTCCGCGTAAAATAGCCACCCCATTGCTGCCATTAAAAACGTATCTGACTGAAATATCACCACGAATATCTGGATACTCCATTACTAATTCTCCAGAGCAATCGAAATGCGACCGCTGCCAGTTTTGTAACGTCACCGTGGCTGCAATTGTTAACGCTACTGCTAAGATGATGCCTAGGCACCATTTTATATTACGTCCCCACATGTCTGGACTCCGCGAAATAATAATGGGTCACACAATCATTATCCCGCCAGCGACTAAATTGCTTTCGACAAGTTAATGCGGAGATCCGCGGGAAATTGGGATACAGCGTGAGATAAACCCAGGGATAGCTTTGACAATCCAGCGTACTTGTTTTGATAAACTGCTGGTGCTGATCAAATTTAAGCACATCCTGATTGGCGTACCAGTGACATCCCTCCCCTACGCTTAATGGCACATAACGACTGAGTCTGGGATCAAACTGTGCCTCCCAGGTCACTATTGCGGCTAAAACGCAGCACACCACACTCGCCAAAATCCAGCACAGTGTGCGCATACGCAGTGATTTTGTCACTGTGTTTACCGACGTTACCGATGGCGTGACGGGGTGATCGCTGAGCGGCTCTTCTATCTTCTGTTCCAGCACTTCCAGTTGCGGCTCCAGACGGATCCCGACTTTCGGCACGGTTACGATAAGTTCTTCATTCAGGCTAAGTTCTTTAAAAGCGCGACGTAACAAGGAGATATTCTGATAGAACGTATTATTGGTGACCTGCGCACCGTTAATATACCAGACATGCTCAAAAAAATAATCACGGCCAATAACTTGACCCTGTTGTTGAATTAATAATAGTAAACAACGGGTTGCCGGATTGCTTAATGTTATACGTTTGGTCTCATCTGATTTCGCGTAGAGTACGTTCCGCTCTGGCCAGAATACAACGGTACTGTTAAGCAAAAACACGTGTGCCATTATGTTCCCTGAATATGGATTTTTGTCATTTTAGCTGGTGCGAGCACTGCCAGCGTTAATTTACGACAGTTGAAAATCCCCAACGATTTCCTTCATCGTTAATCACAGTGAAGTTTATCTTATTATTCAGCATTTCAGGAGGCGCGGATTTAAAAATTACCTGCCGGGAACGCGGTGAAACCACTATTCCAGTTATGGAATAGTCTCCTGAAGATACATTAGCCAGAGTTATGTTCCAGGAACTCTGATTAACAGCATAAATTTCCCCACTTTCATGGTGAAAACTCAGAAGATTGATGCTTTTTTCAGTCAACACGCCTGTGTTTTTCGGTCTCCATAGGACTTTTAGCTGATTTCTTAACGTTAAGCGCACTTTTTCACCAGTTGAGCTACTTTTCACCTCCGCTGGAACCTGGTACACGTTGAGCCAGAATAATGATTCGCGATCGTTGGCAAGCCCCGCACCGGACGTCATAACCTTTATCTCGCGTTGTTCGCCGGGGAGAATTTTTAGCACCGGGGGAAGCACGATAAAAGGCGAACTGGCCTGTGATGGCCCTTTCTCTGGGGTGCCGTCATCTACCCAACTTTGAACCACCACGGGATATTTACCGTCGTTGACTAACATCACCGAGCGTTGAGTTTCTCCGTGGTTGAAAATGACCCGAGTAGTACTGATGTTAACCGCCGCATGTAGGCCAAATGCCAGCATCCAGAGGCTACTGAATACGCAATAAAACTTGTACATGTGACTGGTAGCTCCCCGCCGTTAACGTATCCGCGCCAAAACTTGCCAGACGAGCTTCGAAGCTTTCGCTGTAGTAATTGATGCCATCCTGGCTGCCATTTTGCTGCGTATTGCTGCCAATGACTGGCATCCAGCCGCCTTCGCTACCGCTACCGACAGTCGACACCGCCATAAAATTCACCGGATTACCCGCACGGTAAACACGCACGCCAACGCCGCGAGCCCGCCCGGGAGCGCCATATTGCGTATCCAATAGCCAGGTTACTGTTTTACCGGTAATCAAATTAAAACCCCATGCGCTGTTGACGCTGCTTTCCGGCGCAAGCAGCCCCATTGCGACATTGCTCTTCCCGGTCGCCACACCGGAAACCACCGTTGATTCGCAGGCAAATCCTATCTGGAAGGGGGCTGAGGAATATTCCCCTTGCTTAAGCTGAGCCACGGAAATTGGCGGCAGATGCACTACCGGCGTAAAATCAGTGACCTGACACATTGCTGCACGTTTGACGAAGATCCCGTTGTTGTACAGGCTGATCACTGATGGCCAGTCATTCGCCCAGCCAGCCCAATTTCCACCACGGTGCGGCTGACCTATCTTGATACCCCACGAAGTTGTACCTGGCCCACGAAAAACCACGTAAGCATTGGGATTCACATAGCTATTATAAGTAGCAGACTGTGCCTGGTTGGCGTAATAGCGTGTATCCAGCGTTTTAATCAACTCGGCACTTATCGTCGAGAAGTTCTTGGCCTTAATCAGGAAGTTGCCATTGGTGTCAAGATCCAGGTTCTCCAGTGGGCGTTGCTGCCAACTGTCGGTAAAGACGCTACCTGTCGCGTCATGCGTCAAGCGTAATGCGACGTTTTTCATTATGGTCAGATACGCGCCAGGTACATCCGTTGCTTCATACCAGCCAGCCACGATGTCATCGCCGTTCGTTGACCAGGCTTCATAAAGTTGCCCGGCAGTGTCCGGTGTACAACGGAAAAATACCTGCTCAGGATCGTAACCACCGCCTTTATGGGCATATGTAGTAAAAGGGATCCCGCCGCTGGAAGTCAGTATCGTCCCTGCTGGCTGAAAGCTGCTATTACTGGTGATATCAACAGACTTACTCAATCCCGGCAATAATCCGTTCCAGGCATCGTTGCCGCCGCCGGAGCGCCAGTCATTGGCGATGCCGTCCGTACTTGCACTGAGTCTGTGGGTGCCTTGTGCACCACTACTCCCTGATTTGTATGGATAAATAATGTATTCACAGGCGGCCTGCGTTTGGCAAGAAAACAGCGCCAGCACCAGAAAAAATAGTCTCATGAGCGCCCTTTTATTACGCAATCCACCGTTAATGCAATTAATGGTTCTGTACGTTGTTGTGGGTTAAGTTTCCACGGCAACGAACAATCACTGCTTTCCAGCATCAATAGTCCCTCTTCGTCTTCAACGCGGGCATATACCTGATTAGCCTGGGCAACCATCCCCACTACCCGGCCTCGACTGTCGGTCACTGCCGCTCCCATCGGTAACGTCACGTCACTCTTCACAGTGATGAGTAACGGATAGCCAGAGAGCGTTGCAAAACGCAGTTTTACTGCGGCCCCTGCCATTGGCGCAATGCGGCGTTGACTCTCCTGAAGCTCTGCGTTGGTGTTCATTCCGCTACCGTCGAGAGTCACGTTGTTATAGCGATAAGGTGTCAACGAGGGGACCAGCGCATAACCCCCACTGTTCACGGTTGCACCCTGTCCACCCCCTACTCTGGCTCCCGCAGCGCCTGGCGCTTCTACCAGAGCAAATGTGTCGCCAACCCACGGGCCGGCAACGATGCCATGGCGATGTACAACGAGTGCCCCGCGAACACCAGCAGCCCATTGTTGATAGTTTTGTGACTGTGAAACGCTGCCGTTTAGCGTGCCGAAAGCAGTATTTTTTTGCAGCGAACCACTCCAGTCGGTCACGCTGTTCGATTCCTCTTGCCCTTGTTGCCAGCCCGTGGACAGCGCGTAATTGAGGGTTTCATCCTGATCAAGCGCACCAGACAATGCCAACTGTGCATTGCGCCCTGCATGTTGAGCCTGACTCGCCGACAGCGCCAGCGTATGCTCACGTTCGCCTATACCGAAAGGCATTGAGACGGTAATCGTTGCCATGTTTTCTTTTTGCACTTGTGACCGATCGCCGTTACGCCACCAGGTATCCTGTCTGCTGAATGACATACCTAACGTCATTCGTCCAAAGGTGGTGTTATAACCAGCCTGCAATTGTGTGCTGTTGCCACGGTCACTGTAGTAATCCATCATTGATCCCGACAGCCATAGGTTTCCGTAGCTGTTCAGTGTTTGGTTCACCGTAACGGAGAACTGGTTTTTTTGACGCAGTGTATCCGAGCGCCACTGCGCATTGCTCCCACTGACGCTTCGCTCACCCAGGACGTCACCGTAGTCACGATACCCTTCTGTGGAATAGCGATACCCCGCCAGCGCGACGTGAGTGCCTGTCGGGTTGAACGTTTTGCTCCAGTTGGTTTGCAACCGCCAGCCACTCATAGTTTGAGAAGAAATCCGGGCCCGCGAACCGGTAATATCGACACCAAAAGCGCCCATCGATGTAGCCAGAACGCCTCCCATCAGCAGTGCCTGATAGTCGTCGCCGATCCGCAAAGCGCCATTGGCGGTCAGGAGATTCGTCATCCCGCGCTCCAGCGTGAAATCGGTAAACAGACCATCGGCAGCGCTGTAATCCCGGGTCTTCCCTGCCACCAGACCGTAGCGCCAGACGCCGGGACGCAGTGATAAAGGTACGCTGGCATATGGCACGGTATAGCTACTCTTTTTGTTATCGGCGCCGGTGATTTCAACTTGTAAATCACCGTCCCAGGCTGTATTCGGCAAATCATCAAGTACAAAGGGGCCTTGTGGTACGCTGGTTTCGTAAAGCGTTCGACCATTCTGCTTGACCACAACGCGTGAAGGTGTCGATGCCGTGCCACGAATTTCTGGGGCGTAGCCGCGTCGCGACTGCGGCCACATCCGTTGATCGGTTTCCAGTTTGACACCTGTAAACGCCATACTGCCAAGCAGATTTCCCGAGGTGTAGCTTTCGCCTACCGTCAGTAAACTCTCCAGTGTTGCAACAGGATGTTGAAGCCAGGTTTGCAGCGCATCCCAGCGTTGGCTTTCACGATCGCCATCGCGCCGCCAGTTGGCAGATGACTGTTGGCGAAATTGCCAACTCCCCATATTGAAGCCGCTGCTCAGACCCAGCCAGCCGTAATCACTTTGCTGACCGTTATTTTTATTGTGATAAGCGTGCAGATTGTAGTTACTGAACAGCACACTCTCGCCACTTTGCCACTGCGACGGCGGTACATAATCCATTGGGGTACGTTTTAATGCGGCCTGAGGCACGCTGAGATTCAGACGCAACAGGCTCTGGTCAAAATCCCACCGTCCACCGCTGATCCGAGCTTCAGGGGCGAAGCATTCCTGCGCTTGTTCCGGTGCTGCTGTTACGCCCTGTTCATCCCAAAATTTAGCCGGAAGACAAGGTTCGGTACGCCCTGCGGTATTCTGGCGAAACAATACATCATCCCGCCCTACATATTGTCCATTGAGCCAGATATCCACGCTATAACGTCCCGCAACCACGGCATCCGGATCGTTGAGCATTGCCAGGCCTTTCTCGTAGCCACTTCCAAGCAACAATGTTTCATCAAAGGTGTAATCGCTGGCAAAAACAGGCATCGCAATGGGCAAAAACAGCCACCACCAACGTGGATTAGTCTCGGACATTGTCCTGCTTCTCCAGCGCCACACGCCCGCTTAATGAGGCTCCTTGATCGTTAATCCAGCGCATTTGCGCGTCGTTCAATTGCGAAATTTTTGCAGGCCATGACATCGTCGTCCACGGTGCGATCGTTTCGCTCTGAATGCGCTGTTTTTTTCCCGTGCCGCTGACGTCAAGTGACGAAAGTGCGAGATAGTAACCACTGTTATTGCGGAAATGCAGCTTGCCATTCTGCAGCCAGACCCGGCTGGTGTTCGCCATCTCCAGCGGTGAACCCACCAGCCCTTTCGGTCTGACCAATACTTTTACGCGGCTACGCACCAGCACCAGAAGCTGGTTATCGGTTTGCGCGTCCTTATTTGTGGGCGGGATCTGAATGAAGTTAAACCACCACAGTGATTCCCTGTCCTGTGCGACGGGTTTACCGATGTAACGCAACCGCACAGTTTGCCCCGCGTGGGCCGCCATCCGAAAGACCGGTGGTGTGGTGACAAAAGGAGCGGCCGCAGTTTGTGGTACTGATTGTGCATCGCCATCATCAAGCCAAACCTGAACAACGCCGGGGACGTCGCCGCGATTAGTTAATTGCACGCTGACTTCCCGACTGTCTGCCGGATAGATTATCCGGTTGCCGGTCATCACTATGCTTGCCTGCGCGCAGAAGCACATCATCATTACTGCCAAACTAATAGCCAATCCTTTCATCACGCAGATCTCGCTTACAAATAGGAAATGGCGTATTGCACAGTGCCAACAACTGTCCCGGCGGTTGCCCCACCGTTCGGGCTATAATACTGCACGGCAAAGTCGTGCTCACCGGATGTTTTTCCGGCCGCAACGGTAATTCCTGCAACCGGAGTTCCAGTACGTAAATCGATCGGCGTAGTACCCGCGCTATCGGTCAGCAGTTGTAATTCAACATTTTGCGCGGTACCTGTATTAGCCAGGTTACCGCGTTCGGTCATATTATTTGCAACGAAGACGGTTTTAATATCCAACGCGTTAGAATCAACTGTACAGCCGGTCACGCCGAGGGTGAATGTTGTCAGGCCTGCTGAAGATGCTGCTGACGCGAGATCGCTTTTCGCAACAGATGGCAGTAATACTACTGGCCGTGCATTTACACCGTTAACCGTGACTTCGCAAGTTTGTTCGGTCACTTCGCCTTTAAAGGTGATGGTATTTGCTGAATCAGCATACGCTATCTGCGCAAACAATAATGCAAGGCCACCAGCTGCAAATATATAACTGGCATGAGGAATATTGGTTTTCATATTGTCTATCCTTAATTAATAAATACACTGGCATCGTAATAAAATGATGCAATAACCCTTCTCCGCTTAGCGTGGAGTATTTATTCAGGGATGCAGCGACATCAGTAATGTCTTATGACACCGTAAGAGTAACCCTACGATGACGGCTAGTTTAAGAATAATCCCAGAAATTAAAACCTTTGTTTTCTCAAATCATATTAGGTCGATCTTAAATAAGATCTTAATTTCGATATTTTCATTCTAACTAATTGCTTTTATTGAGTTTTAATGATAATGATAATTTCCATAAGAAAAATTTTCTTAACCTGAATCAAATACAATAATAACGATGTTCATCACAAATTAATGCAGCAACAGTCATCCAGATGACTGAGATGATGTTATATTTCCCTCATGAATTGAAGCTTCAATTAACATTGCCAAACTGAAATCCCCACAGAACGAATTAAAAATTAAAGCGGGAATGCCCGCCAGCGTGACGATCAAGACCGGTGAACGAACCTTGATGAGTTACCTGTTTAAACTGTTAATTGCCCGTCTGAAACTGGCCTTTAAAGAGTATTGAACCCTCCATTGCCGGTATGGCGTTCTGCTTGCGCGTCATACCGGTTTCTGCCATTGCTGGCAGCTTCGCTTTCTTGTAACCTTCTTTCCGTCGCTCTACTGACAAAATCTGGAACCACTGAACTGGACTTCATATGAATGCTCATATTTCTAAAGACCCTTTACATGGCGTAACGCTTGAAATGCAGGTCAATGCACTGGTTGATCGTTACGGTTGGGCTGAGCTGGCACAACGCATTAACATCAACTGTTTTAAAAATGAACCGAGCGTTAAATCCAGTCTGAAGTTTCTGCGTCGTACGCCGTGGGCGCGGGCAGAAGTTGAAGCGCTGTACCTTGATTCTCTGGATGACCAGGCCTCAAATAACACCGCCGAACCGGCCATTGATCCCTGGGCTAACAGCCGCAACAAGAAGAAATAAGAGCCAAATCTGATGTCTGCATCCGGTTTTATTTCAGGAAATTATCAAAAAAAATTGGCGAATTTACTCGCCCGTTCCCGAGCCAGACTGCCGCTCACCAACATGAAATGGTTCACGCTGCTGGTAGGTAGTATGTTGCTACTCGGCAGTTGTTCTTCACAGCCGCCAGGTTCCAAAATCACCCCACAGACTCCGGTAAACAAATCACTGCAGAGCAAAGAGCCAGTGCGCGGTATCTGGCTGGCAACGGTTTCGCGTCTGGACTGGCCACCGATTCCATCTGTCAACATCAGTTCGCCTGGCGTTCGCATCAGCCAGCAGCAAAAAGCGCTGACTGACAAGCTGGACAATCTGAAACGTCTTGGTATTAATACCGTTTTTTTCCAGGTAAAGCCTGATGCCACCGCGCTATGGCAATCAAAAATATTGCCGTGGTCAGATACTCTGACGGGAACGATTGGTCAGGATCCGGGCTACGATCCGCTCCAGTTTATGCTTGATGAAGCGCATAAACGCGGCATGAAAGTCCATGCGTGGTTTAACCCCTACCGCGTATCCGTGAACACCAAACCTTCGACAATCACCGAATTAAACAATACGCTGTCACAGACGCCTTCCAGCGTTTATGTTCTGCATCGGGACTGGATCCGCACCTCGGGCGAGCGTTTTGTGTTAGATCCCGGCATTCCGGAAGTTCGCGACTGGATAACCAGCATCGTGGCTGAAGTGGTTGAGAATTACCCGATTGACGGCGTGCAGTTTGATGATTACTTCTATACCGAGTCTCCCGGTTCTGCGCTCAACGACAGCCAGACTTTCAGACGATACGGCCAGGAATTCGCATCCAAAGCAGACTGGCGGCGTGATAACACGCAACGTCTGATCGCCCAGGTTTCACAAACCATCAAGAAACTCAAACCTGAAGTCGAGTTTGGCGTCAGCCCTGCGGGTGTGTGGCGCAACCGTTCGCACGATCCAGCGGGGTCCGACACGCGCGGCGCGGCAGCGTATGATGAATCATACGCCGATACCCGCCGCTGGGTGCAACTGGGGCTACTGGACTATATCGCCCCGCAACTGTACTGGCCCTTCGCCCGCGATGCGGCACGATACGATGTGCTGGCAAAATGGTGGGCAGATGTCGTGAAATCAACCAACACTCGCCTCTATATAGGGGTGGCGCTTTACAAAGTCGGCGAGCCGTCGCGAAAAGAACCAGACTGGACGGTTAAAGGCGGTGTACCAGAGTTAAAAAAACAGCTCGATCTGAACGAGTCGGAACCGCACATTAACGGCACTATTCTGTTTCGCGAAGATTATCTTAATCAACCGCAAACGCAGGAAGCGGTAACTTATATTCGCAACCGTTGGGGACGTTAATGGTTGTCCTCTGGTCTGTTTAGCGGGGAAATGTAGCGGGGAAATTTTTCCCCGCTCAGGCCGACGTCTTCAGTCCATGTGGGGACTGTCTCGGCATCACCTGGACATTAACCTGCGGACATTATCATTAATCTGTTTCTGTATCGTATTCAGCGTAGTTTGTGTTATCTGATCGGCGTATTTGTCTTTGGCTGTAACGCTTAGCGCTGTCGCATAGTGGCAGATCTTGTCGATTATGGCGTTCACATGCTCAGCTGATAGCTCGGCTTCCTGTTCGCCAAGCTGCTGCAGGTGCTTTCTTTCGATATCCAGCGCTTCTCCCAGCACGTCCATTTGGTGATATCCGCCTGGCCCTTCGCACCAGGTCACGTCGTAAGCCGGGGCCAAAGTCCAGTTTCCGTCGGCTGACATTAAATAGGCAAAGTTTTTGGGATGATCATCGCGGTTGTTAAATGCCACGTTGAAAACCACGCGTTCGAACGCTTTCGCTTTTTCTCTGACATCATTGGTACAAATCTGTGTGGCGCGCAGAAAATCCCGGTAATCTAAAGCACCGGGTATCTGGTAATTTGCACCGGTAAATGCCGCCAGACTCTGCATAGGAATACGGACCGACTGCTCACGGTCGAAACGGCGGGTAGCAAACGCCGCCTGCTCGTCAGGCAGATTGAAATACGCTGTATCTGGCGTGGTAATCCCACATTGCCGCAAACATTCTGCGTATACTGCTTCGATGGCACATACCTCGGCATGCTCGTGCCTGGCAGGAAATTTAATCAACCAGCTTTCGCTCCCCGGGAGGGGCACAGTGGTGAATTTTGACGTGACACTGTCACGATAAAGTAACGCTTTTGGCCTTGCCCCTTGTGGTGAACCTCCCATCTGGAGAAGTTTTTGCAAGAATTCCCCGCCTTCTCCACTCAGGACTTCCTGAACCTCAGATGCCAGTTGTTCAAGAGGAACATCCTCTTTTGAAAGTTTCTCGACATCTGACTGAACGGGCCGGAACGTCATGGCACCCATTGCGTTATTGCCGACCCAGGTTAACCTCTCCAGAGGTCCTATGCGCGCTGCGTTGAGTCCACGGCGTTTAAATAACCGATCCATCAACAGCATCCCCCAGCCATCAGGTAGCGAATCGTACACGGGACCAGGTAATCCCAATTGATGAGCCGGGAAATCCCTGCGTAAACGGGGACCGTTCAGCGGTAACGTTAGCCGGGACAGCTCCAGCCCCTTACGTATGGCGTCTTCACTGTATTCAAAAGCGATCAACGGGCGTCCGGTCAGGGCTGTGGAAGACACCAGTTTTCCCCACAACCATTTTTCACCCCAGCCTTCATAAAAGACATCGACTTGCTCAGGCATCAGTATTTTTCCTTTTCACCCGCTGGCGTGCTGCGCTCTTCTCGTAACGCAAAATATCATCCAGACTGTCAATCCTGGGTTTAAATAAGCCCTCCAGCGCCTCACCATAGCCTAACACCATCGCGACTTTGACCAGATTCTCAAATCCTACATTCTTACCCGCTTCCAGATTTGAAACGGTATTCACACCGACCCCTGAACGCGCGGCAACATCAGCCTGCGTCATTTGCCGCGCGAGTCGTTCCTTACGCAATCTGTCGCAAAGTAGTTTGACGATATCGGCTGCTGTATTGAGCATTAAATCCATAATATTGGCTCTTATAGGGATAAAATAGACTTTACACCCAATATTATAGAGTTAAGCGAGGAATGATTCAAAGTTTTGTAAGACACAATAAAAAGGAGTTAAATCGATAATTCGTGGTTAAGCATCATTATACTGGAGTTATCCGGGCACAACGTTTGCACCCGGATATCGTGTCGTTATCAGGCAACTGAAGGCTCAGGCAATCTGAATGACGAGACCAACAACGCCAACTGTTCCGCCTCCTCTTTCAATGCCTGCGTACGTGCGGCGGCATCATCAATTAACGAGGCGTTTTGCTGAACGGTGCTGTCCATTTCGGTAACGGCCAGCGTAACTTCTGAAACGCCCTTACGCTGTTCTTCACCCGCCACACGAATTTCCCCCATCAGCTGACGTACCTGACGTACATTGCTGACCAGTTCTCCCAGACGTTCGCCCGCATGGTGAATTTGCTGGCTTCCGCTACCAACATGAGAAACGGATTCATCTATCAACGCTTTTATTTCCTGTGCAGCGGTGGCACTTCGCTGGGCCAGCGTGCGCACTTCGGAGGCCACAACGGCAAAGCCTCTGCCTGCATCACCCGCTCTGGCGGCTTCAACCGCAGCGTTGAGGGCGAGGATATTGGTCTGGAACGCAATGCTGTCGATGACTGCAACAATTTCTACCATTCTGCCGGATGACGCGCTGACGTTGTCCATCGTAGAGATAACGCCCTGCATCACATCGCCGCAGCGGTTGGCCGTTTGCGCTGTGCTATCGGAGAGTTCATCCGCCAGTTGTGTATTACTGGCATTTTGATGAACGGTTGCGTTTAATTGTTCCATCGCCGCTGAACTCTCTTCCAGCGCCGCGGCCTGCTGCGTTACGCGAGATGAAAGTTCCATATTACTGTCTGCCAGACTGACGGCGTTATTCGCCACTACCACGCTACTGCTTCTGACGGTGATCAGGACGGCTGCGATT
This sequence comes from Citrobacter sp. Cu096, assembly GCF_030332285.1. Classification (NCBI taxonomy): domain Bacteria; kingdom Pseudomonadati; phylum Pseudomonadota; class Gammaproteobacteria; order Enterobacterales; family Enterobacteriaceae; genus Citrobacter; species Citrobacter sp. Cu096. The sequence goes on along the minus strand of NZ_JAOWID010000030.1, from coordinate 1,220,816 downwards.
TTATCGACGAACAGGTTAAACGCTTCGGCGATGGCTGAAATCTCATCTTTACCACGCACATCCAGGCGACGGGTAAGATCGCCTTCTCCCTGTGCAATGTCATCAAGTGCCTGACGAGTATCATCGAGACGCGAAATCAGTCGGCGAACCACTAGCCAGGATCCAACCAGCAACAGCGTCATAATCGGGATCAACACTTCCAGTACGTCCTGCATCATCACTTTAGCAAGGCCGACGATACGTGATTCAGGCGTCACCAGTCCCACTACCCAACCGGTATCTGCCATCGGGAACAGCATCACCCGGGACGCCGTATTCAGAACGTTGTCGTTTGCAAGCGTAATAGTCTTCACCCCATCTGTCGGGCGGAGAGATTTCAGGCCGTTTTCCACCGGGATAAGCCATTGCGCGCTTTGCGCCAGTTCATTAATGGTTTTATATTTTGCCAAATCGGCCTGCGGGAAGTAGAGAATTTGCCCCTGTTTGTCCACCACAAACGCGTAACCTCCGGTGCTGTTTCCCTGCTGTTGCATAAAGGTGGCGACGTTATCCAGACGAATATCGGTGGTAGCAACCCCGGCAAACTTGCTCGCCAGTTGATATGGCACGCTGCACGTTACCATGTTGACGCCCGAACTGGCGTCCTGATACACATCAGACCATAGGCAGCTGTTTTGTGAATGGTTTTTGGCGTGCTGATACCAGCTTTCATTATGGTATCCGCTTGATCCTTCGACGTTATAGTCGTTGGAATACACCAGTTTACCTTCCGCATTACGCGCCCAGAAAAAGCTGCGCTTCTCCACGCCAGCGGTAAAGGCGCCTGGTTCTGGCCAAATGCCGCCGCCGGTAATAATCGAGTCTTTACTTTCGCCAATCAGATGTGGAACGACGCTTTGGTAGAGGGATTCATCGTTGGGCAATACTTCAGCCAGTCGTGACAGGCTGACGGTCTCGCCTTCAATTCGGGACAACACGGTACTCAGTTGACGGGTTAAACCTTGCCCTGTTTCTTCGATCAGTGCTGTGTTGATTTCAACAACGCGCGGCTGACCACGCCAGAGCATAATCGCCACAATAACAAGCGTCGTGACTGCAAGCAGCAGAATGCCGCCGATGGTTAAACGCGTTGAAATACGAGTGGGATACCAGGCCATACAAACTCCTTGTGCGAAAGGCTAAGTTTTATCCAGTATCGGCACAGGCGTTTATATCTTTATAAAGTTTTCTTAAGTATCACAAAATAAATAAGTGACGTTGTCACGAATAGCAAAACCCAGCACTTGGACTGGGTTTAAATAACAACTTAATCTTATTTTGATAATTCTTTTTTGATTTCGTCTTTTATTTTACTTAATTCACTCTGCGGATGTTTTTTACAAAGTTCAACGGTCAGAGGAACTGCGGTAGTGACGGTTTCGTTATAGTCTACGTAATCACCACCTTTGAAGTCTTCGTCTTCATTGAGCACCCAGAAAGCCACTGGAGCCATAGTTTGCGGGTTCAAATCAATAAACTCCTGGCAGCTCATGCCTTTCGGAGTCACTTCAGTTTTAGCGTTATCAGTTGCTGCATTGACGCTGACACTGGTTAACAGCGCTGCGACCAGAATACCTGCTGTAGAAAGGGAGAATTTATTCATTGTAGTACTCCATTTATAATATAAATAATATCTACACTTGCGCTTCAAACCGTTAATGTAGTTCGCAAAAAATAATACCCCTACCTTCATAAGAATAAAGATCAACACCATGGATATGGCTGAAATTTATATTTCACATTACTGATTCTGATGTTCGAGCGCAAAACGTGGCCACAATGTGATCGTTCCGACGAAATCAGTAGATTCATACTCCATACCCCTGTCACTGCACCAAAACTGAACTACGCTGCACAAATGTTGATCATTGGTTAACGAATTTGAGTTGAATTTTAACAAAAACAGCCAGCATGCCGCTGTTACCAGCCTGGCACGCGTCCTGCATTGTTAATTCGCTAACAGTGAGCCGTAATCTGACAGACAACTAACAGCGAGAAAGTAATGACAGCGAAACCTGAGTTATTTACCCGCATAGAGCAGACCTTTAGCCAGCTGACGCCCAGCGAAAAGCGCGTGGCCGGATGGCTGTTAGCCCATGCTGTACAGATCCCTTTTGAGACGGCGGATGGTATCGCGAAGGCGACCGGAACCAGCGGCATTACCGTTGGACGCTATCTGCGTAAACTGGGCTTTCGCAATCTGGAAGATGCAAAAGCCAGCCTGCGAGAACTACCCGTAGTTCCCTATCAGCCCTGGGGTATGAACGAGCGGTTGGACTCCTGGCACCAGCAACAAAGTCTGCCCGATCGCGCGCAGCAGTCGCTGTTACTGGAAATCGACGCTATTACCCACGTTTATCAGCTTGCTCAGGGCGAGACATTTTTACGCATTGCGCAACAGCTGGCGCATGCGGAAGCCGTGTTTATCCTTGGGATCCAGTCTACCCGCGGGATCGCCAACGCTTTTTTCAGCCATCTGGAATACCTGCGGCCTAAAGTCAGCTACTCCGAAGGGCTTTCAGGCAGTTGGGTGGAATCACTGAATTCGGGTTTCACCCAGCCTTACGTAGTGATCACCGATATGCGCGCCTACTCTGCGGTCTCCAGACAATATTGCCGTATCGCCACAGAGCGCTGCATTCCGCTGGCGCTGGTCACCGATGTGTGGTGCCCGTGGGCCAGAGACTATTCCATTGATTTGCTTCAGGTGAAAACTGACACCGGGCATTTCTGGGATTCACTGGCACCGGTGAGCTGTCTGTTCAACTTATTACTCTCTGCGGTGGTGGCACAACTGGGTGACTCCCTCACAGAACGCCTGCAAACCAATCGCCAGTTACAACAACAATTTGGTCAATTTGAACAATAAACAGGAAACGTGCTATGTCAGAGACCCCAGAACTGGTCGATCTGTCAGTGATATTCCCGTCACTGCATATCGATCTTAAATACGCTACTGCAGATAACATTACCGGTGCGCCAATTTACCGGGAAGCACGTTGTCTGTTGCACACCGAGGCGGTAACCGCGCTGGCTAAAAGCATCAGTATTGCGCAACTGGCGGGCCTGAAGCTTGTTGTGTACGACGCGTATCGCCCGCAGCAGGCACAGGCGGTGCTGTGGAATGCGTGTCCGGATCCTCAGTACGTTGTCGATGTGGCGATTGGTTCTAATCACAGCCGCGGTACGGCTATTGACGTTACGTTAATGGACGATCGCGGCAAGGTCCTTGATATGGGAGCCGGTTTTGATGAAATGCACGACCGTTCCCATGCCTGGCATCCGTCTGTTCCTCCGATTGCACAGCGTAATCGCCTGCTGCTCAATGCCATTATGTTCGGCGGCGGCTTTGTCGGTATCAACAGCGAGTGGTGGCATTTTGAATTACCTGATGCCGCCCGCTATCCGCTGCTTGACGATCAGATAGATTGTTACACTGTCACTCCCACAGCAACACAACATCCCCTTTGATTCTGGAGCCTGGTTATGAAGACTACACCTGCGTTAAACGCGTTTTTTCGCCCCGCTCTGATTGCCGTTGCGCTGGCGTTTGCCCTGCCCGCCGCACAGGCCGCCGTTCCCAAAGATATGTTGGTGATTGGTAAAGCAGCCGATCCACAAACGCTCGATCCCGCCGTGACCATCGATAACAACGACTGGACGGTCACCTACCCCTCTTATCAGCGACTGGTTCAGTACAAAACCGACGGCGGTAAAGGCTCCACGGAAGTTGAAGGTGATTTAGCCAGCGGCTGGAAAGCCTCTGACGACCAGAAAGAGTGGACGTTTACCCTGAAAAACGATGCCAAATTCGCCGACGGGACGCCGGTAACGGCTGATGCGGTAAAGCAATCTTTTGAACGCTTGCTCAAAATTGGCCAGGGCCCTGCAGAAGCATTCCCGAAAGATCTGAAGGTTGAGGCTATCGATAACACGACGGTGAAGTTTACCCTCAGTCAGCCGTTTGCGCCGTTCCTGTATACGCTGGCGAATGACGGAGCCTCAATCATTAACCCGGCCATTTTAAAAGAGCATGCTGCAGACGATGCCCGCGGATTCCTGGCGCAAAACACGGCAGGCTCTGGTCCGTTCATGCTTAAAAGCTGGCAAAAAGGACAGCAGTTGGTGCTGGTTCCTAACCCGTATTATGCCGGTGAAAAACCTTCGTTTAAGCGGGTTTCGGTAAAAATCATCGGTGAAAGCGCCTCCCGCCGACTGCAATTGTCACGTGGCGATATCGACATTGCCGATGCGCTTCCTGTAGACCAGCTTGCGGCCTTAAAACAGGAAGGCAAAGTTAACGTAGCGGATTATCCCTCACTGCGCGTGACCTATCTGTATTTGAACAACAGTAAAGCGCCGCTCAATCAGGTGGATTTACGCCGCGCCATCTCGTGGGCCACCGATTATAAAGGCATGGTAAATGGGATCCTCAGCGGCAACGGGAAGCAAATGCGTGGTCCGATCCCTGAAGGCATGTGGGGTTTTGACGACAAGGCCATGCAGTATAGTTTTGATGAGGCCAAAGCGAAAGCGGCGTGGGACAACGTTGCCAGCAAACCTGAAAGCCTGAGCTTCCTGTACTCTGATAATGACCCTAACTGGGAACCTATCGCGCTCGCCACTCAGGCAAGTCTTGGCAAACTGGGTATTAAGGTGAAGCTGGAGAAACTGGCAAACGCCACCATGCGTGACCGTGTAGGTAAGGGAGATTACGACATTGCCATTGGCAACTGGAGCCCGGATTTTGCCGACCCGTACATGTTTATGAATTACTGGTTTGAGTCAGACAAGAAAGGTTTACCCGGTAACCGCTCCTTCTACGAAAACAGTGAAGTCGATAAGCTGCTGCGTAGCGCCCTGGCGACCACCGATCAGGCGGCCAGAACCAAGGATTACCAGCAGGCGCAAACCATCGTAATTGATGAAGCTGCCTACGTTTATTTATTCCAGAAAAATTATCAGTTGGCGATGAACAAAGACGTTAAAGGATTTGTATTCAACCCCATGCTGGAACAGGTCTTCAATATCTCCACCATGAGTAAATAAGCCACGTTGATGCGGAGCCGCTCGGCTCCGCAAGGGGAAGCTAATGACGTTCTGGAGCATTTTACGCCAGCGATGCTGGGGACTTATTCTGGTGGTGATCGGTGTTTGCGTAATCACCTTTATTATTTCACACCTGATACCTGGCGACCCCGCACGGCTGCTGGCAGGCGATCGCGCCAGTGATGAAATTGTCGAAAATATTCGCCAACAGCTAGGGCTGAACCAGCCGTTGTATGTTCAGTTTTTTCGCTACGTCAGCGATATTTTCCATGGCGATTTAGGCACTTCCATTCGTACCGGCCGTCCGGTACTGGATGAGCTACGCATCTTCTTCCCCGCCACCCTTGAGCTGGCTTTCTGCTCCTTGTTGCTGGCGCTGCTCATCGGTATTCCGTTGGGCATTTTATCTGCGGTCTGGCGCAACCGCTGGCTTGATCACCTCGTTCGCCTGATGGCGATCACCGGCATCTCTACGCCTGCATTCTGGCTGGGGCTGGGGGTTATTGTGCTGTTTTATGGTCATCTGCAAATTTTACCCGGCGGCGGGCGTTTAGACGACTGGCTGGATCCACCCGCTCACGTCACCGGGTTCTACCTGATTGATGCACTGCTGGAAGGCAATGGCGAAGTCTTTTTCAATGCGCTTCAGCATCTGATCCTGCCGTCGCTGACGCTGGCTTTTGTGCATCTCGGAATCGTTGCCCGCCAGATTCGCTCTGCCATGCTGGAGCAACTCAGTGAAGATTACATTCGTACCGCTCGCGCCAGCGGGTTACCGGGCTGGTACATCGTGCTGTGCTATGCATTGCCTAACGCACTCATTCCATCAATCACTGTCCTCGGCCTGGCGCTGGGCGATCTGCTCTACGGTGCGGTGCTGACCGAAACGGTCTTCGCCTGGCCGGGGATGGGCGCCTGGGTAGTGACATCAATTCAGGCGCTCGACTTCCCGGCGGTAATGGGATTTGCCGTGGTGGTCTCCTTCGCCTATGTGCTGGTCAACCTGGTGGTGGACTTGCTCTATTTGTGGGTGGACCCTCGAATTGGACGTGGAGGCGCACAATGATGCTCACACAAGAAACGCCCGCGGCACCGCAGACCGTTCGCCGTCGCACGGACTGGGCCAAACTGTTCTGGATGATGAAAAGCAGCCCGCTGACGTTGGTTGGCGGGGTCATCATCGTATTGATACTGCTGTTGATGGTGCTGTCGCCGTGGATAACCCCTCACGACCCAAACGCCATCGATTTAAGTGCGCGCCTGCTGCCCCCGTCAGCAACTCACTGGTTTGGTACCGATGAAGTTGGCCGCGATCTGTTCAGCCGCGTTCTGGTGGGGAGCCAGCAGTCGGTCGTTGCGGGTCTGGTGGTAGTGGGTATTGCCGGAGGAGCGGGTTCACTGCTGGGCTGCCTGTCAGGTGTTATGGGCGGACGTGCAGATGCGATCATTATGCGCATGATGGACATTATGCTGTCTATTCCCTCGCTGGTGCTGACGATGGCGCTGGCTGCCGCGCTGGGTCCAAGCTTGTTTAACGCCATGCTGGCGATTGCGATCGTAAGAATTCCTTTTTATGTGCGCCTCGCCCGCGGTCAAACGTTAGTGGTGCGTCAGTTCACCTATGTACAGGCGGCGCGCACTTACGGGGCTTCACGCTGGCATCTTATTAGCTGGCACATTTTACGTAATTCTCTGCCCCCACTCATTGTGCAGGCTTCGCTGGATATCGGCAGTGCGATCCTGATGGCTGCCACGCTCGGGTTTATTGGGTTGGGCGCACAGCAACCGAGCGCTGAATGGGGCGCGATGGTCGCAATTGGCCGCAATTATGTGCTTGATCAGTGGTGGTATTGCGCTTTCCCCGGCGCGGCAATTCTGATTACCGCCGTGGGCTTTAATCTCTTTGGCGATGGTATTCGCGATCTGCTGGATCCGAAAGCCGGAGGAAAACAGTCATGACACAACCCGTGCTGGAAATCGAAGATTTACATTTGAGTTTCCCCGGCTATAAAGCTGAGGTGCATGCGCTGAACCATGTCTCGTTACACATCAACCGCGGAGAGATCGTTGGTGTGGTGGGTGAATCCGGTTCCGGTAAGTCCGTGACGGCCATGCTCACCATGCGTCTGCTGCCGGAGGGGAGTTATCATATTCACCAGGGACGCGTTTCGCTGCTGGGTGAAGATGTGCTCAATGCCAGCGAGAAGCAAATGCGTCAATGGCGCGGCGCACGCGTCGCGATGATTTTTCAGGAACCCATGACGGCACTGAATCCAACCCGACGTATCGGTCAGCAAATGGTGGAGGTTATCCGTCATCATCAGGCGTTGAGCCGCACGGATGCCCGTCAGAAAGCCATCGCTTTACTCGAAGAGATGCAAATCCCGGACGCGTCGGAAGTCATGAAACGTTTCCCGTTTGAGCTTTCCGGCGGGATGCGCCAGCGTGTCATGATCGCGCTGGCCTTTTCCTGCGAGCCAGAGCTTATTATTGCCGATGAACCAACCACCGCGTTGGACGTCACGGTGCAACTGCAGGTGCTGCGGTTACTGAAATTAAAAGCGCGAGCCAGCGGTACTGCTGTGTTATTTATCAGCCATGATATGGCTGTGGTTTCACAGCTATGCGATCGGTTATACGTCATGTATGCCGGAAGCGTGATTGAGAGTGGCCCGACGCAAACCGTTATTCAACACCCGACGCACCCCTATTCCATCGGCTTGCTGAAATGTGCGCCGGAACACGGCGAACCGCGCGCATTGCTGCCTGCCATTCCCGGCACCGTACCGAATTTAACCTGCTTGCCGGCGGGATGCGCATTTCGCGAGCGCTGTTTTGCGGCTGGCCCTCGCTGTGAAGAAACACCCGCGTTAAGCAGTCAGGGAGGCGCGGAGCAACAATCTGCCTGCTGGTACCCGCAACTGGAGACAACACATGTCTGACTTTTTACTGGATCTGCAGGATGTCCATGTCAACTTCCCTGCGCGTAAAAACTGGCTCGGCAAAGTAACGGAGCGAGTACATGCGCTCAACGGTCTGGATTTACAGATCCGACAAGGGGAAACGCTGGGAATTGTTGGCGAGTCTGGTTGCGGAAAAAGTACGCTGGCGCAACTGCTGATGGGCATGCTGAAACCCAGTAAGGGAAACTATGGCCGCCGTGGTGACAAGCAACATAACGGTATGCAGATGGTATTTCAGGATCCTCTTTCATCGCTGGATCCTCGCTTACCGGTGTGGCGAACTATCACTGAGCCGGTATGGATCCAAAAACGGAATCCGGAACGTGAGCGCCGCATGCTTGCCGAAGATTTGGCCCAACAGGTGGGAATCCGCCCAGAATATCTCGATCGTCTGCCGCATGCGTTTTCCGGTGGACAACGTCAGCGTATTGCCATCGCCCGGGCGCTATCGTCAGAGCCGGATGTTATCGTACTTGATGAACCCACTTCGGCACTGGATATCTCCGTACAGGCGCAAATACTTAACCTGCTGGTGTCACTGCAGGCGCGCAGAAACCTGACCTACGTGCTGATCTCGCACAATGTGTCGGTGGTCCGCCATATGAGCGACCGCGTGGCGGTAATGTACCTCGGGCAAATTGTTGAGCTGGGCGATGCGCAGCAGGTTCTCACTCAACCCGCCCATCCCTACACGCGATTATTGTTGGATTCCGTCCCTAAAACGGGAGCGCCGTTGGCGGAAGATTTAGTGTTGCGGAAAACCGAACTTCCGGGAAATCGAACTCTGCCAGAGGGCTGTTTTTTCCGTGACAGATGCCCGCTTGTGACCAGCGGTTGTGAGAAGAAACAGGCATTATTGAAAAGTGATACCGGATGTGACGTTCGCTGCTGGCGGGCGGTTACATGACCTGAGCCGTTGAGAAAAGTCAGGTGCGATACGCCTTTTTCAGTGAATCCACCAGCACTTCAGAGGCGGTAGATAACTTATGATGTGCCGAACGCAAAACGCCGATCCGACGTTGGATCACCGGCGTATCCAGATCGATACAGATTGCGCCCAGCTCGGTCATTTGCGTACGGCACAATGCTGGCACGGCGCTGCCGCCCAGTCCACTCGCCACCAGGCGACCAACTGTCACCAGTTGATGGCTCTCCAGCCCCACCTCCAGCGTATGCCCGCTTTGTACCAGCTGTTCTTCCAGCATCAGACGCACGGCGGAAGGTCGTTGCAGGGTGATGAAATCCAGCGTCAGCAGTTCGCGCCACGCAATACGATCCCTCCCCGCCAGTCGGCATGTCGGCGGCACAATCGCAATAAAACGATCCACGCCGAGCGGCGTGAAATGCAGATGACCTGAGTAGTCAGGCTCAAAGGCGATACCCATCTCTACCCGCCCTTCGCTGACCATCTCAATCACCTGTTCGTTGATCACATCGTGTACCGTTACGTTGATACCAGAGTAAGAGTCACGAAATGTTTTCAGTACCGATGGCAGGACGTTAGCGGCAAATGAAGGCATGGCGGCAATCGAGATTTTACCGCGCTGCAGCGTAAAGTGTTGGCGCATTGCCTCTTCCGTATTCTCCCAGTCCGCCAGCAGTTGTCGTCCCATGTTCAGCAGCGTTTCTCCCTCCTGCGTCAGGGTCACTTTGCGGGTGGTTCTCAACAGTAACGCCCCGCCCAGGGAATCCTCCAGTCCTTTAATCGCCAGGCTTAATGCGGGTTGCGACATATTCAGTCTTTCACTGGCATGAGCAAAATTCAGAGTGTGAGCTACCGCTAAAAACGCGCGTAACTGTTTGATGCTCATTCCCATTTCGCATTTCTTTAACTTGTTGAATACCTTTAATTAACATTAAATTGATAAAAAAACCCAATGATTGAGTCACAAATTTAAAATTAACAAATCATTTTTCACCCCCAATGATGTCGGCAAGGACAACTGGAGGGGCAAGTGTATGGCTGGACTGGATAAACGGGTTGCCACTTATCAAGAGGCGCTGGAAGGACTGACCGATAACATGACGCTGCTGGCGGGCGGTTTTGGCTTATGTGGGATCCCTGAGAACCTGATTGCCGAAGTACGCCGTCGGAAAGTTCAGGGGCTTACGGTGGTGTCAAACAATTGCGGCGTGGATGGTTTTGGCCTTGGTGTACTGCTGGAAACGCGGCAGGTGCGTAAAGTTGTCGCATCCTATGTGGGTGAGAACGCTCTGTTTGAGCAGCAGGTACTCAACGGCGAACTGGACGCTATCCTGACGCCGCAAGGCACGTTGGCGGAGCAACTTCGGGCAGGCGGCGCGGGGATCCCGGCATTCTTTACCGCAACCGGCTACGGAACCCCGGTCGCACAAGGAAAAGAAGTTCGTGGATTTGCCGGACGCCCGTACATCCTGGAGCAGGCAATTACTGGTGATTTTGCCTTGGTTAAGGGCTGGAAAGCCGACTGGTACGGCAACGTTATTTACCGTCACACCGCACAGAATTTTAATCCACTGATGGCCGCGGCCGGGCGAATCACCGTCGTGGAAGTCGAAGAAATTGTCCCTCCCGGAGAGCTTGACCCCGCCGCTATTCACACCCCAGGAATTTTTGTTAACCGCATTATTCAGGGGCAATTTGAAAAACGTATTGAACAACGCACCCTTCGCCACAAAGGAGCCTGACCATGTTAACGCGTGAACAAATGGCGATGCGTGTCGCCCGCGAGCTGCGCGACGGTTATTACGTCAACCTTGGGATTGGTATTCCCACTCTGGTGGCGAACTACATTCCCGATGGCATGGACGTCATGCTGCAATCAGAAAACGGTTTGCTGGGTATGGGCCCGTTCCCCACGGAAGACGAAATTGATGCAGACATGATCAATGCCGGAAAACAGACCGTTACAGCGCGCAAAGGCGCGGCGATCTTCGACTCGGCGCAATCCTTCGCCATGATCCGCGGTGGCCACGTCGATCTGACGGTACTCGGCGCGTTTGAAGTGGATGTTAACGGCAATATCGCCTCATGGATGATCCCCGGAAAAATGGTGAAAGGCATGGGGGGCGCGATGGATTTGGTTGCTGGTGCTGACAACATCATCGTGGTGATGACGCATGCCTCCAAAAGTGGTGAGTCGAAACTGCTTCCCTCCTGCACCCTGCCGCTGACCGGCGTGGCCTGCATTAAACGCGTGCTTACCGATCTGGCGCTGCTGGAGATCGCCGATGGCGCGTTCATTCTGCGTGAGCGTGCGCCGGGCATCAGCGTGGATGAGATTGTCGCCAGAACAGCCGGCAAGCTGATCGTTCCCGAAAACGTCCCCGAAATGCAATTTAGCTGAGGATCTGACCATGCAGGATGTTGTTATTGTCGCCGCAACGCGTACTCCGATTGGCAGTTTTCATGGCGCGTTGGCGCCACTTTCCGCCGTTGAGTTAGGCTCGGTAGTGATCCGTTCTCTGCTGGAAAAAACCAACCTGGCGCCTGAACAAATTGATGAGGTGATTTTAGGTCAGGTACTAACGGCAGGCTGCGGCCAGAATCCGGCCAGGCAAACGGCGTTACGCGCAGGACTGCCGGCAACCACGCCCGCGTTAACCATTAATCTGGTGTGCGGTTCGGGCCTGAAGGCGGTGCATCAGGCGGTCCAGGCGATTCGCTGCGGCGATGCGCAAATCGTAATAGCCGGTGGTCAGGAGAGCATGAGCAATGCGCCCTATTTTCTCGACGGTGCGCGAGCCGGTCTGCGGTTGGGCCATGCCAGTATGCAAGACAGCGTGGTACATGACGGCTTGTGGGATGCGTTCAACGATTATCACATGGGAATTACCGCGGAAAATCTGGCGGATAAATTCGTTATCAGTCGCGAGCAGCAGGACGCCTTTGCTCTGCGTTCCCAGCAAAAAACGGCTGCCGCCATGGAAGCCGGTCGTTTTATCGCGGAAATCACGCCGGTCATCGTCCCGCAGGGTAAAAAACCGCCGCGCGTTGTGAACCATGACGAACAGCCTCGCCCGGATACCCAGGCTGAGAAGCTGGCGCTGCTCAAACCAGCGTTTCGCCCTGGTAACGGCACAGTGACCGCCGGGAACGCCTCTTCAATCAACGATGGTGCCGCCGCAGTGATGTTGATGAGCGCCGCCAAAGCAGCAGAACTCAATCTGCCGGTTTTTGCCCGGGTGGCGGGCTACGCCGTTTCCGGCGTCGACCCTTCCATTATGGGCATTGGGCCGGTAGAGGCCACACTCCAGTGCCTGAAGCGAGCGGGCTGGACGTTGAATGATGTCGATCTCATTGAAGCCAACGAAGCCTTCGCCGCACAAGCGCTGGCGGTTGGTGAATCCCTGAACTGGGACAGCGACCGGGTGAACGTAAACGGCGGTGCGATTGCGCTGGGCCATCCCATCGGCGCATCAGGTTGCCGAATTCTGGTGACGCTGCTGCACGAAATGGCGCGTAGTAACGCGACCAAAGGGCTGGCTACGCTGTGCGTAGGCGGCGGTCAGGGCGTAGCCCTGGCGGTAGAGCGTTTGCAGGAGGTCCCTCATGCAAAGTAAATATGTCTGCGTATTGGGCGCGGGTTTAATGGGCGTCGGTATTGCCACCCACTTTGCTCGTTATGGTCACGATGTCTGGCTGTATGACACCGATAGCGACCGAATTGCTGAAATTGGCGCCGTTGCCAGCGGTATTCTGGATGAACTGATCACCGCCGAAAAGTTTGCCGCTGACGAAAAAGATCAGGTTGTGAGTCGTCTGCACGGTACGACTTCGCTACCGGAGATTGCTGCGTGCGGATTACTGATTGAAGCCATCCCGGAGCGGCTCGGGCTAAAGCACGCGTTGTATGCGCAACTGGAAAAACTGATCGCGCCGGAGGCCGTCATTGCCAGTAATACCAGCGGCCTGCCGCCGGATGCGCTGGCAGAAAAGCTCGCCCATCCTGAGCGGCTGCTCATCGCCCATTTCTGGCACCCGCCACATTTTATCCCGCTGGTCGAAATTGTCCCCGGCACCGCCACGAAACCGGAATACCTGCGTGAGCTGCAACAGCTGCTGCTCTCGATGCAACTGGAAGCCGTCGTCCTCGACCGCGCAGCACCTGGTTTTGTCGGTAATCGCCTGCAATTTGCGCTGCTGCGTGAAGCATTACATATCGTAAAAAGCGGTATCGCCAGCGCAGAGGTGGTGGATCAGGTCATGCGCGCCTCGCTCGGTCGCCGCTATGCGATGGTTGGCCCGCTGGAGGCGGCAGATATGACCGGACTTTCTACGGTGCAGGACATTTGTCGGCATCTGCTGCCGGAACTGGCCACCGGTAGCGACATGATGTCGCTGGTCGCGGATAAGGTTGCCTCTGGTGATACCGGCTTGCGCAGCGGCCAGGGGTTTTATCGCTGGGATGATTCGCGCAAGGAGTATATCCAGCAACGCCGAGAGCATCAGCTGCGCTTTGCCCTGAAACCGTAACTTCTCTTTCTGTACCCCACTATAACAATGATATTGAGGAGTCATGATGAGTGTATTAATCGCCCTGGCAGCGCTGGGCCTGCTGATGCTGGCAGCCTATCGCGGGTACAGCGTTATCCTGTTTGCCCCCATCGCGGCATTAGGTGCTGTATTGCTGACCGAACCCAGCGCCGTTGGCCCTGCCTTCACCGGCCTGTTTATGGAAAAAATGGTCGGTTTTGTGAAGCTTTACTTCCCGGTATTCTTACTGGGAGCGGTATTTGGCAAGTTAATTGAGTTATCCGGTTTTTCTCGATCGATCGTTGCCGCCGCCATCAACATTCTCGGGCGTCGTCACGCCATTCCGGTGATTGTGTTGGTGTGTGCGCTGTTGACCTACGGCGGCGTGTCGCTGTTCGTGGTGGCGTTTGCGGTGTATCCGTTTGCGGCGGAACTGTTCCGCCAGAGCAATATTCCGAAGCGCCTGATCCCGGCAACCGTGGCGCTGGGCGCGTTCTCATTCACCATGGATGCGCTACCTGGTACGCCGCAAATCCAGAACATTATTCCAACCAGCTTCTTCGGGACTAACGCCTGGGCCGCGCCTTGGCTGGGTCTGATCGGTTCCGTGTTTATCATCGTTGTCGGTCTGGTTTATCTCGAACGCCAGCGCCGTAAAGCACAGGCGAAAAACGAAGGCTATGGCACTGAACTGTTAAATGAACCGGAAACGCCGGATAACATTAACCTGCCGAACCCGATAATTGCTATCTCGCCGCTGATCCTGGTCGGGGTATTTAACCTGCTGTTTACCCGCTGGATCCCCCAATGGTATGGTGCCACGCATCAACTGGAACTTCCGGGTCTTGCCAAACCGATTACCACCGAAGTCGGTAAAATCACCGCTATCTGGGCGGTAGAAGCAGCGCTGATCTCTGGGATCTTGCTGGTGGTGGTGTTCGGCTATCGCAACATTAAAGGTCGCCTGGCGGAAGGCAGCCGAACGGCGGTTGGCGGCGCAATCCTCGCGGCCATGAACACTGCGTCAGAATACGGTTTTGGCGCGGTGATCGCCGCCCTGCCCGGATTCCTCGTACTGTCAAAAGCGCTGGCTGCCATTCCCGATCCGTTGCTCAATGAGGCAATTAGCATCACCACGCTTGCCGGGATCACCGGTTCAGCATCTGGCGGCATGAGTATTGCGCTCGCCGCCATGTCGGACACCTTTATCGCTGCCGCTCATGCCGCAAATATCCCACTTGAAGTCTTCCACCGCGTCGCCTCTATGGCCAGCGGAGGCATGGATACTCTGCCGCATAACGGGGCGGTGATTACGCTGTTGGCTATTACCGGTCTCAGCCACCGTCAGGCGTATGGTGGGATTTTCGCCATTACCATAATTAAAAGTCTGGCCGTGCTGTTTGTGATCGGCGTTTTCTACACCACCGGAATTGTTTAAGGAGAATCATCATGAACTTAACGGGAAAAGTAGCCCTGGTTACCGGCTCTACCAGCGGTATCGGATTAGGCATCGCGCAGGTGCTGGCGCAAGCAGGCGCTATGCTGATCCTCAACGGATTTGGTGATGTCGATGCCGCCAAAGATGCCGTTGCGCAGTATGGCAAAACACCGGGCTATCATGGCGCAGACTTAAGCGATGAAGCACAAATTGCCGACATGATGCGTTATGCCGAAAGCGAATTCGGTGGTGTGGATATTCTGGTCAACAACGCCGGGATCCAGCATGTTTCACCGGTAGAGACCTTTCCGGTTGATAAGTGGAACGCGATTATCGCTATTAACCTCTCTTCTGTTTTTCACACCACGCGTCTGGCACTTCCCGGCATGCGCACGCGTAACTGGGGGCGCATCATTAATATCGCCTCTGTTCATGGTCTGGTGGCGTCAAAAGACAAATCCGCTTATGTGGCAGCGAAGCATGGCGTGGTGGGTTTAACCAAAACCATTGCGCTGGAAACCGCGCAGACGGGAATCACTTGCAATGCGCTGTGCCCCGGCTGGGTGCTGACCCCGCTGGTCCAGCAGCAGATTGATAAGCGTATTGCCGACGGGGCTGAACCTGATGCAGCGCGTGACGCTCTGCTGGCGGAAAAGCAGCCGTCACGCGAATTCGTTACGCCGGAACAGCTGGGTGAGCTTGCGCTGTTTTTGTGCTCAGACGGTGCGGCGCAGGTACGTGGCGTCGCGTGGAATATGGATGGCGGCTGGGTGGCGCAATAAATTACATTGGCCGGATAAGACCCCGTCGTATCCGGCGCATACTTATTAAGACTTCAGTTGATAATCCAGTGTAATTTCCGCGTTCAGCACCTGGGATACCGGACAACCAGCTTTCGCTTTCTGGATGATGCCGTCAAATGTGGCGGCATCTATCCCCGGGACGCTTACCTGGCTGTGCAACGCCACTTTGGTGATAGCAAACCCGGCATCCACTTTATCCAGAGAAACGTCGGCTGTAGTATCAATGGCATCTGGCGTAAAACCTGCTTCGCCCAGCATGAGCGAGAGCGCCATTGAGAAGCAGGCTGCATGGGCCGCGCCAATCAACTCCTCAGGATTGGTGCCTTTCACTCCTTCAAATCGTGTATTAAACCCATACGGTTGCTGATTCAACACCCCACTTTCGGTCGACACGGTACCTTTCCCGCGCTTGATGTCGCCTTCCCAGTGTGCCTGACCTTTCTTATGGATAGTCATTATCGCTCTCCTGTGTTGTCGTTGGAGTTACAAGTATAGGACGGCTGAGAAAAAGCATGACACATAAGGGATAGTTCTCATTTCCTGCTTAAGCATTGACCTTTCAGATAAAATGACCGACCATCCAGAAAGCCGTTATGTTGAACATCGGCTTTCTATCAGGTTGTATTTCGTCCGTTCTTATACGGGCTCGCCCTTGAAACCAGTAACAGGATAAAGGAGTTAGAATGAAATCGAACCGTCAGGCCCGCCATATTCTTGGACTGGACCACAAAATCTCAAATCAACGCAAAGTCGTGACCGAAGGTGACAAAACCAACGTGGTCAATAATCCTACCGGAAGAAAGCGCCGCACTGACGGCAAATAGCCTTTCGCACGTATGACTGAGTAACGAGATAAACACCATTGCAACCGCAGTGGTGTTTTTGCTTATAAAACCCCTTAACCCATTCACAATGCTTTATACTTCGCCTGTTTCCCTGGCGGACAGGCCCGATACGATCATAAGAGTGCCAGGGACGGTTATTCAAAAAAGAGTGAGTGACATGGAAAACGAAACTAAAAAATTGCGTTCCCTTTACATCCCTTACGCTGGCCCGGTACTGCTGGAATTTCCTTTACTGAATAAGGGGAGCGCTTTCAGTGTGGAAGAACGCCGTAACTTCAACCTGCTGGGGTTACTGCCGGAAGTGGTCGAGACGATTGAAGAACAGGCCGAACGTGCCTGGATCCAATATCAGGGATTCAAAACCGAAATCGATAAACATATTTACCTGCGCAACATCCAGGACACTAACGAAACCCTGTTTTACCGACTGGTGCATAATCACCTTGATGAGATGATGCCGGTTATCTATACCCCAACAGTAGGCGCGGCCTGTGAGCGTTTCTCTGAGATCTATCGTCGCGCACGCGGCGTGTTTATCTCTTATCAGAACCGCCACAATATGGACGATATCCTGCAAAATGTTCCTAACCACAATATCAAGGTTATCGTCGTCACCGATGGGGAACGTATTTTGGGTCTTGGCGATCAGGGGATCGGCGGGATGGGTATTCCAATCGGTAAACTGTCGCTGTATACCGCGTGTGGCGGGATTAGCCCGGCTTACACTCTGCCAGTGGTACTGGACGTCGGGACTAACAACCAGCAATTGCTGAACGATCCACTGTATATGGGTTGGCGTAATCCGCGCATCACCGATGATGAATACTACGAATTTGTTGATGAATTTATCCAGGCTGTGAAGCATCGCTGGCCTGACGTGCTGTTGCAGTTTGAAGATTTTGCGCAGAAAAACGCCATGCCGCTGCTGACCCGTTATCGCGACGAAATTTGTTCATTTAACGATGATATTCAGGGCACCGCGGCGGTTACTGTCGGTACGCTGATTGCGGCCAGCCGTGCGGCGGGTAGCCAGCTGAGCGAGCAGAACATCGTTTTCCTCGGGGCGGGTTCCGCCGGTTGCGGGATTGCCGAGCAGATCATCGCGCAAATCCAGCGTGAAGGTTTAAGCGAAGAAGCCGCGCGTCAACGTGTGTTCATGGTCGATCGCTTCGGCCTGTTAACCGATAAAATGCCCAACCTGCTCTCTTTCCAGACCAAACTGGTGCAAAAACGCGAAAATCTGCAGCACTGGGATACGCAAGAAGATGTACTGTCGTTGCTCGACGTGGTACGTAACGTTAAGCCGGACATCCTGATCGGGGTTTCCGGACAGGTTGGCCTGTTTACCGAAGAGATCATTCGCGAAATGCACAAGCATTGCCCGCGTCCGATCGTCATGCCGCTGTCTAACCCGACTTCCCGCGTAGAAGCCACGCCGCAGGATATTATCGCCTGGACCGAAGGCAACGCACTGGTTGCGACCGGTAGTCCGTTCGCACCGGTAGTGTGGAAAGAGAAAACTTATCCTATCGCCCAGTGTAATAACGCGTACATCTTCCCGGGTATTGGCCTCGGCGTGATTGCTTCTGGCGCTAAGCGCATTACCGATGAAATGCTGATGTCGGCCAGTGAAACGCTGGCACAGTATTCACCGCTGGTGCTCAACGGCGAAGGATTGGTGTTGCCTGAGCTGAAAGACATTCAGACCGTGTCCCGCGCCATTGCGTTTGCCGTCGGTAAAATGGCCCAACAGCAAGGTGTGGCGGTGAAAACGTCCGCTGAAGCGCTGCAACAGGCGATTGACGATAATTTCTGGCAGGCAGAATATCGCGATTACCGTCGAACCTCTATCTGACGCTTTGCCCGGTGGCACGTTGCTGCCGGGTGTTCAACACTTGCACAATCCAGCAGCTTGCGATTACACTTTCACCATCGATTAACATTCGGAAATATAAAAGGAGGATACTTATGCTGTACTGTGAACGTTTCATCGTTTCACATGCTTTTGGCGATCGCCAGTGCTCAAGCGTTATCGGTATCGTGCTGCGATAACTTCTGCTTGAGCGAAGCTAACTTCTAAATCCCCTTCTCTCGGGCTTACCGGGTTATCGTCAGCGATGTTTGACGAGGCGTTTTTACGCCTGTAACTCTTGAGTAAGCAACAATGAGCACATTACTAACCGCACAATCCTTACACGTTGATACGGCATTTGGCACGCTATTCGACGATCTCACATTTACCCTGAAAAAAGGCGACCGCATCGGGCTTATCGGCTATAACGGCTGCGGCAAAAGCACGTTGTTAAAGCTGCTTGATGGCACCATTTCTCCCACCAGTGGCGTAATCGCGCAGGCGAATTACTGTCAACTCGCCCGTGTAGAACAACATTTACCCGACGATGTACTGCCGCTAACGTTGCAGGAGGCGGTTCTTGCTCAACTTCCCGAACATGAGCGCGCCAGCCAGCAGTGGCGAGTTGAAGCGTTACTCGCCGAAATGGGCTTTACGTCGGAGAATTTGCACCTCACTGCACAGACGCTGAGCGGCGGGCAGCACACGCGGCTTTTATTAGCGCGGGCGCTGATGCGAAATCCCGATCTGCTGCTGCTGGATGAACCGGGTAACCATCTGGATTTGCCAACATTACTGTGGCTGGAACAGTTCTTACAGAACTGGTCTGGCAGTTTTGTGGTGGTTTCTCACGACCCGCAATTGCTGGATGCGGTGACGCAGGGAACCTGGATCCTGCGCGATCGTACTCTCCATGCCTTCGATCTACCCTGCAGCGAGGCGCGTCAGGCTCTGGCAGAAAGAGACGCCAGCGATGCTCTGCGCCATAAGGCTGAACAAAAGGAGATAGACCGGGTTACCGCCAGCGCTAAACGGCTGGCAACCTGGGGGCGGGTCTACGACAACGAGGATTTGTCCCGCAAAGCGAAGCAGATGGAAAAGCAGGTGCAACGCCTGAAGGGCGTTCAGACGGAAGTGACCGCAGGAAGTCAGTGGACACTAACATTGCATGGCGATGCCCTGCGTGCAGATCGTTTACTGGAGATGACTAATTTGTCGGTGGCCCCTGCTCCCGGCGCAGATACGCTGTTTTCCATTGCCGGAATTCGGTTAAAAAGCGGCGATCGGGTGGCGATTGTCGGACGCAACGGTTGCGGGAAATCTTCGCTGTTAAGGCTTATCTGGCAACAGTTTCAGTCACAGCTGGTATCACCTTCGCTGGTGTTGCACCCGCGCGTTACGTTGGGGTATTACGACCAGACGTTGCATCAGCTTGCCGATAGCGATTCGCTATTTGACGCGCTGGAGCCTTTTGCGCCTCAGCCTGATATCCGCAAAATGGCGCTGATTAGCGCGGGTTTTCCGTGGATCCGCCACGCGCAGAAAGTCAGTGTTTTAAGTGGTGGTGAGCGCTCCCGGCTGCTGTTTGTTGGGCTCTCGCTAGCTCGCTACGGCCTGCTGATGCTCGACGAACCGACCAACCATCTGGATCTGGAAGGTAAAGAGGCGCTGGCAGCAACGCTGCAAAGCTACCACGGCGGCGTGTTGCTGGTCAGTCATGACCGTCAGCTTATCAGCCAAAGCTGCAACCGGTTTTGGTTTATCGACGAGGGTGAGCTTAGCGAATGGCATGACCTGGAGGCAATCAACGCGCGTATTCAGGGCGCCACCAGTGAGTTAATGGTGCATAACAGTGTGGCAAAGGTTGTTCCTGCTCCCCATCGCAGTGGAGATGAAGTACTGGAAAAACTTCTTGAGCTGGAGCAGCGGCTGGCCGACGACCTCGCCCGCAAACCGAAGCATCAGAAACCGCAATTACAGACGCAATGGCGGAAGGAGATTGCGCGTCTGAATTCACAACTGGAGTAAACCCATTGCCGGACAGCGGCGTTGGCCCTGTCCGGCAAATCTTGCGTGACTTGTTTCTTCATGGAAGAGCATCTGGCGTTATGGCGAAGCATGTCCGACGATTGCGTGCGACACAGACTCGCTGTTATCGATGTGGCCAGCCATATTACTGATATCAATATGCCCGGTTATAGGTTGCATCCACTGGCGGGCGATCGCGACGGCATATGGGCAATTCCTGTTTCAGGTAACTGGCGCATTACCTTTGAATTTGTCAATGGCGACGCGTACATATTGGACTACGAGGATTATCATTAATGAAGATGGCAAAAAAACGTGGATATTTCACGCCTGCGTAAGCTGGCAGTGCAGTGATAAAAGTGAATGCCGGATACGCTAACGCCATCCGGCATTTCATTTACTGCTTCGGCTGTTTTTCTTTCCAGGCATCCCATGCCTGCTTGATCTCTTGTTTCGCGGTGGCTGCATCGTTAAAGCCATTTAACTCTACTTTTTTACGCCCTTCCGGCAACTCTTTATACACGCGGAAAAACGACTCCAGTCGTTGCACTTCGATCTTTGGCAAATCGCTCAACTCTTTGATGTCGTCATAGGTGGGGTCAATTTTGCTTGCCGGCACGGCGACAATTTTATCGTCCTTTTCCCCGCCATCGATCATCTTCAGCACGCCGATCGCGCGCAACTTGATCAGCGTTCCCGGGGCCAGCGGTGCCCGGGTATAGAAAATCACATCCAGCGGGTCACCGTCACCTGCCAGGGACTGGGTCAATGAACCGTAGTTTGCCGGATAGACAACCGGCATCGACTGGAAGCGATCGGCGACGATAAAGCCGGTTTTCGCATCGGTTTCATATTTTATGATCCCGCCTGCCGGGATTTCAGTCACGGCATAAAACTCTTCCGGGTTATTCTCCGGCTGCGGAAAGTCGAGGATATTCTGCGCCTGAACGGACGCACAGAGAAATACGCTGACTGCGAGTAATGTTTTCACCAGATGCATTGTCTTTTAACTCTTCTCTTAATGGAAAGACAACACCTTACGTTTACCAGATGACAGAAACATGACGTTTTTTTGGCAAAAAAAATGGCGCTACGTCGGTAGCGCCATTTTTATCAGCAGAACGTTAATGGATTATTGTAACCCTTCCTCGTTCTCTTTTTTGGCTTCGGCCTTTTCAACTTCACGATACCAGCGCGGGTGGTGTTTCTTCGCCCAGCGGCGACTCACCTTCCCTTCGACCATGCCCTTAATCGAACCTTTCACCCAAAATGCCATATACATATGGATGAGGATTGCGTGCATCAGAATGATGCCCGCCGCAGCATGGATTAACAGGCTGTAGCGGACAACCTGCATCGGGAAAAACTGCGCAAAGTACGGACGCCAGATAATGATGCCGGTAATCAGCAGCACGAAAATCATGCTCATGATCGACCAGAACATCATTTTTTGTCCGGCGTTGTATTTGCCCACATCCGCCACCTTGTGTTCATTGCCCTTCAGCACTTCGACAATGTTTTTCAGCCACGGAATATCTTTCTTATCCGGGATGTTGTGGTGCACAAAGCGTACAAACATGAACATTAGCGCGACGAAAATCAGCAGACCGAAGAACGGGTGCAAAATGCGCCCCATCTGTGGCGTACCGAAGGTTTGCGTCAGCCATTGCAGCGTCGGGAAGAAAAACGAAATCCCCGACAGTGCCACCAGAAAGAAGCAGATCACCACCGTCCAGTGACAGGCGCGGTCGATAAACTTCGTGCGCACAATCATTTTCGACTTACTCATGATGATCCTCCTCGTCGTCGTCCACTTCCTTATTCGGACCAATACCAATGTAGTGATAAATCAGTCCGGCGAAGGTGGCGATAAATCCGGCAGCGGCCAGCGGTTTCAGCGCTCCTTTCCACAGATTGATAGAAGTATCGATCTTAGGTTCTTTCGGCAGACCGTGATACAGCTCCGGCTGGTTGGCATGATGCAGAACGTACATGACGTGCGTGCCCCCCACACCTTCCGGGTTGTAGAGACCGGCGTGTTCAAAACCACGTGCTTTCAGTTTTTCCACACGCTGCTCGCCCATTTCCAGCATTTCCTGCTTGGTGCCGAAATGTATTGCCCCGGTTGGACAGGTCTTCACGCAGGCAGGTTCCTGCCCAACGCTGACGCGATCCACACACAGCGTACATTTATACACGCGGTTATCCTCTTTATTGAGGCGCGGAATATTAAATGGACACCCGGCAATACAGTAGCCGCAGCCAATGCAGTGCTCTGACTGGAAATCGACAATCCCGTTGGCATACTGAATGATTGCCCCGGCAGATGGGCATGCTTTCAGGCAGCCCGGATCTTCACAGTGCATACAGCCGTCTTTACGAATCAACCATTCCAGCTTGCCGTTCTGTTCGGTTTCGGTGAACCGCATCACCGTCCAGGACTTAGCGCTGAGATCGGCGGGGTTGTCATACACCCCTACGCAGTGGCCGACTTCGTCACGGATATCGTTCCATTCTGAGCATGCCACCTGACAGGCTTTACAGCCTATACAGGTGGAGACGTCGATTAGCTTCGCAACTTCGGCTTTGTAATCACGGCCCTGAGGCGGCGGCGTGATGGAGTTTGTTGCGGACCTTTTGATGATGTCCTGCGTTTCCATAGACATTTGTTCGCCCCCTTACGCCTTCTCGATGTTAACTAAAAACGCTTTGTATTCCGGCGTTTGCGAGTTTGCA
Source organism: Citrobacter sp. Cu096 (assembly GCF_030332285.1). Lineage (NCBI taxonomy): Bacteria > Pseudomonadati > Pseudomonadota > Gammaproteobacteria > Enterobacterales > Enterobacteriaceae > Citrobacter > Citrobacter sp. Cu096. The sequence goes on along the minus strand of NZ_JAOWID010000030.1, from coordinate 1,197,608 downwards.
TCACCGACATTCGGCGTCAGGGTGTTGGCGATAAAGCCTTTACGCGCGACTCCTTCAAAGCCCCAGTGAATTGGGATCCCAACCGTTTCAACCTGCTGACCGTTGACGTTCAGGGTACGCAGACGACGAGTGACGACAGCAACTGCGCGAATAAATCCACGCTTGCTGCTGACTTTCACGTAATCGCCATTGTTAATTCCCTTCGCTGCCGCCAGTGTTTCGCTGATTTCCACAAACTGCTCTGGCTGGGCAATCGCATTCAGTAATGCGTGCTTGGTCCAGGTATGGAAATGTTCGGTCAGACGATAGGTTGTCCCGACGTACGGGAAATCCTGCTTCGTCCCCATGCGTAATTTATCCGCCTCGTACAGACGTGCTGCCGGGTTGGAGATCACGCTCGGGTGCAGCGGGTTAGTACCCAGCGGTGTTTCCATCGGCTCGTAGTGTTCCGGGAACGGCCCTTCCGCCATTTTATCGATAGCGAACAGACGACCCAGCCCTTCCGGCTGCATAATAAACGGATTAGTGCCACTGCCCGGTGCCGCGGTGCTGAAGTCCGGGATATCGTTCCCCGTCCACTTCGTGCCGTTCCACTGGATCAGCATACGTTTTGGATCCCACGGCTTGCCCTGCGGATCCGCCGATGCGCGGTTATACAGGACGCGACGGTTCAACGGCCATGCCCAGGTCCAGCCCAGCGTATTACCAAGACCTGACGGGTCGGCGTTATCGCGGTTGGCCATCTGGTTGCCCTGCTCGGTCCAGCTACCGGTATAAATCCAGCAGGAGGATGAGGTCGTTCCATCATCGCGAAGGAGTGCAAAGCTGCTGAGCAACTGACCTTTCTTCGCAATTAGCACGCCGTTGGCGTCATAGAGATCTTCCAGCGCATAGCCGTTATTCTCTTTCGCCACTTCTTCGGAATGCGGTTCGTCCGGTTGCTTATAGTTCCAGCTCATTTTCAGCACCGGCTCTACGGCCTTACCGCCTTCAGTGCGATACATATCGCGCAGACGGTGGTAAATACCGGCCAGAATTTCGCCGTCGTTGCGGGCTTCACCCGGCGCATCCTGTCCTTTCCAGTGCCACTGCAGCCAACGGCCGGAGTTGGCGATGGAGCCATCTTCTTCCGCAAAGCAAGTGGATGGCAGACGGAAGACTTCGGTCTGAATAGATGCCGGGTCGACATCGTTAGACTCGCCGTGGTTCTGCCAGAACGTTGAGGTTTCAGTCACCAGCGGATCGATTACCACCAGATACTTCAGTTTACTCAGCGACTGCACCACTTTGTTTTTATCCGGGAAGGACGCAACCGGGTTAAAGCCCTGACAGATGTAGCCGGTGACTTTCCCGCTATCCATCATGTGGAAGTATTTAATGACGTCGTAGGACTGATCCCACTTCGGCAGCCAATCAAAGCCCCAGTCGTTCTCTTTTTGCGCCGCATTGCCATAGAAAGACTTCATCAGACTGACGAAGAATTTCGGATAGTTGCCCCAGTAGTTAACCTGATCGGCTAACGTGGCTTTCGGCGTATTCGCGGCCAGATAGGTTTGCAGATCCGCGTGTTTCTCTGACGGCAGCGTCAGGTAGCCCGGCAGACTGGTCGACAGCAGACCTAAATCAGTTAACCCCTGAATGTTGGAGTGACCGCGTAAGGCGTTAACCCCACCACCTGCCATCCCCATGTTGCCGAGCAACAACTGGATCATCGCCATGGTACGGATGTTCTGCGCCCCGACGGTATGTTGAGTCCAGCCCAGCGCATACAGGAAGGTGGTTGTGCGATCGGCTGCGCTGGTGGAAGCCAGCACTTCGCAGACTTTCAGGAAGTCTGCTTTTGGCGTACCGCAGATGTTTTCCACCACATCCGGCGTGTAGCGGGAAACGTGCTGTTTTAACAGATTCCAGACACAGCGAGGATGGCTTAACGTTTCATCGCGTTTCGCGTAGCCGTTTTCATCGAACTGATAGTTCCAGGACGATTTATCGTATTGGCGTTTTTGTGCGTCGTATCCGCTGAACAGACCGTCTTCAAAAGTAAAGTCATCCCGCACCAGCAGGCTGGCGTTGGTGTAATGCTTCACGTATTCAGCATTGATTTTTTTGTTTTCAATCAGGTACAGCAAAACACCGGACAGGAACGTGATGTCCGTGCCGGAACGAATCGGCGCGTAAATATCTGCCACCGAGGCTGTACGGGTGAAACGAGGGTCAACAACAATCAGCGTGGCATCATTGTTGTTTTTGGCTTCCATCGCCCAGCGGAATCCCACCGGATGTGCTTCAGCGGCGTTACCGCCCATCACCATCACGACGTTGGCGTTTTTAATATCTACCCAGTGGTTGGTCATCGCACCGCGACCAAATGTTGGAGCAAGACTTGCTACCGTTGGTCCGTGTCAGACGCGTGCCTGGTTATCAACTGCCAGCATGCCGAGAGAGCGCACAAATTTTTGCGTCAGCATGCCGGTTTCATTACTTGCCGCAGATGCACACAGCATCCCGGTAGAAAGCCAGCGGTTAACCGTTACGCCCTGCTCATTCTTCTCAATAAAATTGGCGTCGCGGTCAGCTTTCATCAGTTTCGCGATGCGGGTAAAGGCATCATCCCAGCTGATACGCTGCCATTTGTCGGAGCCAGGAGCGCGATATTCCGGGTAACGCAGACGGTTTTCGCTGTGTATGTAATCCAATAATCCTGCGCCCTTAGGACATAATGCCCCACGGCTCACCGGATGATCCGGATCCCCTTCAATATGGTAAATCGATTCTTTGGCGTTTTTAGCTCCATCACCCAGGCTATACATTAATAGCCCGCAACCTACGGAACAGTATGTGCATGTGTTTCGGATCTCTTTGGCGCGTAACAACTTATAGTTTCGCGCCTGAGCCAGTGCCATTTTGGGTGCAAAACCCAGAGCGGCTACTGTTGTTCCCGCCATACCGCCCGCGCAGATTTTAAAAAATTGTCTGCGGCTGACGTCCATTGCTTTCCTCTTTTTTGCAGGGGTTCGTACAGGAAATCTCTCAAATTGCGCCAGCGCGGCTGTTTGAAAGATGACATGTACAACTTCGCGACGAAACTATCAGCTATATCCATATTTTTTTTGCGTCAAATCAATAACGAAACGGTTCCGCTACTAAATAGTGCTCTTTGCTTAACCTTTGTACTCATAAGGGAGTAGGTAAAAGGTAATTAATTAGCGTGCTATGGTGCAAAAGTGCTATAAATTTCAGCTTAATTTTTGCCAGTATCATGGACAGACAAATAGCATGACAAAACAAAAAGCAACGTTGATTGGGCTGATTGCCATTGTGCTCTGGAGCACCATGGTGGGTCTCATTCGTGGAGTAAGTGAAGGACTGGGGCCAGCGGGTGGCGCGGCAATGATTTTTTCATTAAGCGGCTTGTTGCTGATATTTACTGTTGGCTTTCCTGATATCAGAAAAATCCCTGTACGTTATTTGATCGCCGGTAGTGTGCTTTTTGTGAGCTATGAAATATGTTTAGCGCTGGCCCTGGGTTATGCCGCAACTCGTCATCAGGCCATTGAGGTCGGCATGGTCAACTATCTCTGGCCAAGCCTGACAATATTATTTGCCATTTTATTTAATGGCCAGAAAACAACCTGGTTGGTGGTTCCCGGATTAATCATCGCATTGACCGGGGTCTGTTGGGTATTGGGGGGTGAAAATGGTCTCAATCCTGGTGAAATTATCAGCAATGTCGCTACCAGCCCGCTTAGCTATTTCCTCGCCTTTCTCGGAGCTTTTATCTGGGCAACGTATTGCACGGTGACCAATAAATATGCAAAAGGTTTTAATGGCATCACCGTCTTCGTTTTACTGACGGCTGCAAGTTTGTGGGTTTACTATTTTATTACTCCTCAGCCGGAAATGGTTTTCAGCACGTCGATGACGATTAAAATGTTCACCGCTGCATTAACGTTAGGATTTGCCTATGCTGCGTGGAATATCGGTATATTGCACGGTAACGTGACCATCATGGCTGTTGGGTCTTATTTTACCCCGGTGCTTTCCTCCGCATTGGCTGCTGTATTGCTCAGTGCTCCGCTGTCCCTTTCCTTCTGGCAAGGTGCGCTGATGGTCTGCGCTGGCTCGCTGCTTTGCTGGCTGGCAACGCGGCGCGCCTGAAAAAATACGGGTTTTATCACAAATAAATAAAACCCGGCTATACTTTAGACAAATTGATGAATAATAATTGTTCATTCTGTCTGCGCTTTATGTTTATATTTGTTTAATTAAATGTTAAATATGTGGTAATTAATTAACGCCCGAAAATATTATGCGGTTATCCATATCCCTTCACATGTATATATTACACCTGAGAAACTAACACTATTTAAATCATAGGGCTGGCAATAGTCCCCTATGTAAATATACCCATTCAGATCTGTCACATATAAAGATTAATGCAATCAGTTATATTATGTAGATCTGGATCACACAACTTCAAATATTTCGCAATATTATGAAACTTATTATTGAACTTATACCACTGCGTCATTTAAAAATAGTTTGCCATTGACGAACCCCTCGTTTAGCAATGGTTTAGGAAACACACCAAGAAATAATTATAAGGATTATTTAGAATGAAACTTAAATTAGTTGCAGTGGCAGTGACTAGCCTGTTGGCGGCAGGTGCAGTAAACGCAGCTGAGGTATATAACAAAGACGGTAACAAACTGGACCTGTACGGTAAAGTTCACGCTCAGCACTACTTCTCTGATGACACCGGCAGTGATGGCGACAAAACTTATGCACGTATGGGTTTCAAAGGCGAAACTCAGATCAATGACCAACTGGTTGGTTTTGGTCAGTGGGAATATGAATTCAAAGGTAACCGTACTGAATCCACCGGTGGTTCCAACAGCGACAAAACTCGTCTGGCATTCGCTGGTCTGAAATTCGCTGAATACGGTTCTTTCGACTACGGTCGTAACTACGGCGTAGCGTACGACATCGGCGCATGGACCGACGTTCTGCCAGAGTTCGGTGGCGATACCTGGACCCAGACTGACGTATTCATGACTGGCCGTACTACCGGCGTTGCAACCTACCGTAACACCGACTTCTTCGGTCTGGTTGAAGGTCTGAACTTTGCTGCTCAGTACCAGGGCAAAAACGACCGTTCTAATGTCAAAGAAGCTAACGGTGACGGCTTCGGTCTGTCTACCACTTATGAGTATGAAGGCTTCGGCGTAGGTGCTACCTATGCGAAATCTGACCGTACCGATTCCCAGACCCGTGCTGGCAGCGCATTCAAAGCTGACGGTAAAAACGCTGAAGTTTGGGCTGCTGGTCTGAAATATGATGCGAACAACATCTATCTGGCAACCACCTACTCCGAAACCCGCAACATGACCACCTATGGTTCTGTAAACGGTATCGCTGAAAAAACTCAGAACTTTGAAGCTGTTGCTCAGTACCAGTTCGACTTCGGTCTGCGTCCGTCCGTTGCTTACCTGAAATCTAAAGGTAAAGACATTGCAGTATACGGCGACCAGGATCTGGTTGAATACGTAGACCTGGGTGCTACTTACTACTTCAACAAAAACATGTCCACCTTCGTTGATTACAAAATCAACCTGCTGGATGACAACAACTTCACCCGCGCTGCCGGTGTAAGCACCGACAACATCGTAGCTGTTGGTCTGAACTACCAGTTCTAATTTTGTTGTAGCCTGAATACAAAGCCAGTCCTTCAGGGGCTGGCTTTTTCTCTTGATGTAGACTCGGTCATAAGGAGTATGCCGTGCAGACATTCACTGGTCGTTGTCTTTGCGGACAGAGTCATTTTACCGTCGACGTCGAAATGCTGGATGTCTATGCCTGCCACTGTACGCTATGTCAAAAGTGGTCTGGAGGCATTGCTATGTATCTGGAATCCAGCACTCACCCGCAGATGTCGCCAGATTCAGCCGAACCCTCACACTTTCCTTCTTCAAATCGTGGGGAACGTTTCTTCTGTTCCGGTTGCGGATGTCCCCTGTGGTTTACCCTAACGGGCAGCGATCGTTATTTTGTGCCGTGGACATTGCTGGAACTGAACGAGGTGGATCGCCGCCGCCTGGTGTTAGCGGCAGAGATCTATACGGAAACACAACCTGCGTTCTGGAGACTGACGGGGCAATACGCTCGACTCAGTGGAAAAGAAGTCGAAGAGATGGATTACCCCTGTCATTTAGCCCATTAGTTAATGACGCTGTACCTTTGCCAGACTGAACCACATTCCTACCGCCAAAACGATAAGCATGCTGCCGGCACTGCTTAAGGCCACGCTGTGCGACCAGGTAAAGGCTTCTCTGGCTGCTGACAACAACGCATCACTCAGGGACGCCGGAAGCGAATGCGCCAGTTGTACCGCCTCACCCATTGACGATGAAGCTCGCTCTATTTCCTGTGGATTAAGTCCCGCAGGCGGCAGAATCGAGGCTGAAAAGCTACGGCTCAACAGCAAACCAAAGATAGCAATCCCAAGCCCGGCCCCCAGTTCATAAGCCATTGTTTCGATGGCGCCTGCGGCAGCAGCTTTTTCTGCCGGTGCTGCCGCCATGATAGCCGCCGTTGAGGCCAGGAGCGCGCTGGCGGCGCTAAAACCGAGCAAAGCCATCAATATCCAGGCCTGAATCTGCTGGGTACTAAAGTCCGTCATTGCCAGACCGTAAAAACTGACGGCGCTCAGCGCCATACCCGCCGTTGCCACGCAACGTAATCCCAGACGTGATACCAGCATACCAGCGATCGGTCCGCTGAAGCCGCTGGCCAGCATCACCGGTAGCATAAATAACCCCGCCTGATACGGCGTTAAACCATGTACAAACTGCAGCTCCTGAGCCATCAGCAACTCAAAACCAACCAGAGTAATCATCGCCGTCATCGCCATAACTACGCCGCTTAAAATAATACGATGCGTGAACAGCCGCATATCAATCATCGGGCGCGCGGCCGCAAGCTGGATGCGCACGAACTGCCCCAATAATAACGCACCAATTATCAATGTCAGTACGATGACCACGATCGCTGTATGCCCTTTCAACGCCGTTTTCGCGCTGTAAACCAGCAGCAGAATGGCGACAATCAGCATTATCGCATGACCGAAGTTTAACGATTGATCGCGTCGTCCGGCCTGGCGCGGCACATAACGCGCGGTTAATGCCATAACCACCAGGACAATGGGCACATTGATTAAGAACACGGAACCCCAATAGAAGTTCTCCAGCAGCATGCCGCCCACTAACGGTCCAAATGCGGCACCACCGGAACCCACGGTTGCCCACACGCCCAGCGCCATATTACGATGACGTTGCTCGGCAAAGGTTGCGCGGATACCCGCAAGCGTTGCTGGCACAATCATCGCCGCACCAATTGCCAATACGGCCCGGGTGGCAATCAACCAACTGGCGCTGTGGGCAAAGGCGGCGGCCAGCGATGCCAGACCAAACAAGCCTCCACCTAACAGCAGCAAGCGTTTAAAGCCAATGCGATCGCCCAGCGCCCCCATGGGCAACACCATACCGGCCATTACCAGAGAATAAATATCAATGATCCACAGCAGCTCGTTACCACTGGCACCCAGCGTCATACTCAGCGTGGGCGCGGCAACGTGCAGCACCGTTGCATCAATCGCAACAGGGATGTAGACCAGCACAATAATCACTAACGTTAACCACTGACGAAACATAAAATTCCCTTCGAAACCGAAACTGGACACACGTCCAACTTCAGCGATCCTACGGAAAATTGAACATATGTCCAACTTTTTGTTACACTGCGTGCTAAACGGGTATGGGAGGAACGATGAGCTATCTGAATCGGGATGAACGTCGGGAAGTGATTCTGCAGGCGGCAATGCGCGTCGCGCTTGAGGAAGGATTTACTGCCATGACGGTGCGGCGTATTGCCACGGAAGCTCAGGTGTCCACCGGCCAGGTACACCATCACTTTACGTCTGCCGGTGAGTTAAAATCCCTCGCTTTTGTGCAACTGATCCGTACCCTTCTGGATGCCGAACTGGTCAGCGCAAACGCCAGCTTCCGTGAACGGCTTCACGCCATGCTGGGCAGCGAAGACGGCGGGTTTGAACCCTATATTAAACTGTGGCGTGAAGCACAGGTTCTGGCGGATAAAGATCCGGAAATCAAAAGTGCTTACCTGCTGACCATGCGGATGTGGCACGAAGAAACCGCCGCTATCATTGCTCAGGGACAGAAAGCAGGTGAGTTTTCTCCAGGCCCGGATGCTACCGATGTGGCCTGGCGTTTGATTGCGTTGGTCTGCGGTCTGGATGGCATCTATGTATTAGGCATTGAAGAAATGGCCGATCCTGCGTTCGAGCGCCATTTGGATCGTATGATTACGTTAGAGTTAGTTAATTGATGTTATAGATGAATTAATAATACATCTTTTATATTTACAATTGGTAACACTTAAGCAACGTGTAATCCCCCCATCACGCCGCGTTATTGCGCTTTTTTATCTATTCTTTCAGTCAATATTCCCAAAACTTTTCAATAGTTTCTAAAAAGAACCCGCGCGGCGCTGTATGCGTTTATTTCTTTTTCATGAACGGCATGTGCATGGAGAATAATATGTCAGCATCAAATGAGAAAAATAATCGTTATCTTTTAACTGACTGGAAACCGGAGAACCCCGCCTTTTGGGAAAATAAAGGTAAGCATATTGCCCGAAGAAATCTCTGGATATCAGTGAGTTGCCTGTTGCTGGCGTTCTGCGTCTGGATGTTGTTCAGCGCCGTGGCCGTCAATCTGAATAAAATTGGTTTTAATTTTACCACCGACCAACTGTTTTTATTAACCGCATTGCCTTCTCTTTCTGGCGCGATATTACGTGTTCCCTACTCCTTTATGGTACCTATATTTGGGGGGCGTCGCTGGACCATTTTTAGCACCATTATTCTGGTCGTTCCCTGCGTCTGGCTCGGATTTGCCGTGCAAAACACCGCTACTCCGTTTGGCGTATTTATTATTATTGCGCTGATGTGTGGTTTTGCTGGTGCTAACTTTGCCTCCAGCATGGGCAATATCAGCTTTTTCTTCCCAAAAGCGAAACAAGGTAGCGCGTTAGGTGTTAACGGCGGTCTCGGCAACCTTGGCGTCAGCGTGATGCAGTTGATCGCACCGTTGGTGATCTTTCTGCCCATCTTTACCTTTTTGGGCGTACAGGGCGTCCCGCAAGCCGACGGCTCGTTACTGTCGCTGGCCAATGCCGCATGGATTTGGGTTCCGTTATTGCTGATAGCCACCGTGGCGGCAAGCACGGGAATGAACGACATTGCCAGTTCGAAGGCCTCCATTGCTTCCCAGTTACCGGTCCTGAAGCGTTTTCATCTGTGGCTATTAAGCCTGCTGTATCTTGCCACCTTTGGTTCATTTATCGGTTTCTCGGCAGGCTTTGCCATGCTGGCGAAAACCCAGTTCCCGGACGTGAATATTCTGCAACTGGCGTTCTTTGGCCCATTTATTGGCGCGCTTGCGCGTTCGGCGGGCGGCGTGATCTCTGACAAGTTCGGCGGTGTACGCGTCACATTAATTAACTTCATCTTTATGGCGCTGTTTAGTGCCCTGCTGTTTCTTACCCTGCCAGGGTCTGGCGAAGGAAACTTTGTCGCCTTCTACCTGGTGTTTATGGGCTTGTTCCTGACCGCAGGTTTGGGTAGCGGTTCGACCTTCCAGATGATTGCGGTGATCTTTCGCAAAATCACCATTTACCGGGTGAAGCTGCACGGTGGTACTGAAGAACAGGCTCAGCGTGAAGCGGTAACCGATACCGCAGCCGCTCTGGGATTTATCTCTGCTATTGGCGCGGTCGGGGGCTTCTTTATTCCGAAAGCGTTCGGTTCATCGCTGGCGCTGACCGGCTCTCCGGTCGGCGCCATGAAAATATTCCTTGTGTTCTACATCGTCTGCGTGCTGGTGACCTGGCTGGTATACGGCCGTAAATCACAAAAAAAATAGTCATCTTTTGGCCAGTGCGGGCAACGTTATTCGAAGCAGGAGTTATGTCATGAGTAAACTGTTAGATCGCTTTCGCTACTTTAAACAAAAGGGTGAGACATTTGCCGAGGGGCACGGGCAAGTGATGCACACCAACCGGGACTGGGAAGACAGCTATCGTCAGCGCTGGCAGTTCGATAAAATTGTGCGTTCTACCCACGGCGTTAACTGTACCGGCTCATGCAGCTGGAAAATCTACGTCAAAAACGGGCTGGTAACCTGGGAAACTCAGCAAACCGACTATCCTCGTACCCGACCTGACCTGCCAAATCATGAGCCCCGTGGCTGCCCACGCGGCGCAAGTTATTCCTGGTATCTGTACAGCGCCAACCGCCTGAAATATCCGCTGGTGCGTAAACGTCTAATCGAATTGTGGCGCGACGCCCTGTCCCGCCAGCCCGATCCGGTGCTGGCCTGGGAATCCATTATGAACGACCCGCAAAAATGCCTGAGTTACAAGCAGGTGCGCGGGCGCGGCGGGTTTATCCGTTCCAACTGGAAAGAGCTTAATCAGTTGATTGCCGCCGCCAACGTCTGGACGGTAAAAACCTACGGTCCGGATCGCGTGGCCGGATTCTCCCCCATCCCCGCAATGTCGATGGTCTCTTATGCCGCAGGTACACGCTATCTCTCGCTACTGGGCGGAACTTGTCTGAGCTTCTATGACTGGTACTGCGACTTACCGCCTGCATCACCAATGACCTGGGGCGAGCAGACCGATGTACCGGAATCTGCCGACTGGTATAACTCCAGTTATATCATTGCCTGGGGTTCTAACGTGCCACAGACCCGAACCCCGGACGCGCACTTTTTTACTGAAGTACGTTACAAAGGTACCAAGACGATTGCCATTACGCCGGATTACTCGGAGGTCGCCAAACTCTGCGACCAGTGGCTGGCACCCAAACAAGGGACGGACAGCGCGCTGGCGATGGCAATGGGCCACGTCATCCTGAAAGAGTTCCACCTCGACAATCCCAGCGATTACTTCCTCAATTACTGTCGCCGCTATACCGACATGCCGATGCTGGTGCTGCTGGATGCCCGCGAAGATGGCACCTACGAGCCTGGACGCATGATGCGCGCCTCAGACCTTGTCGATGGTCTGGGCGAAAACAACAATCCAGAGTGGAAAACGGTGGCTTTCAACCGCGAAGGCGAACTTGTTGTCCCGAACGGATCCATCGGTTTTCGCTGGGGCGAGAAAGGCAAATGGAATCTCGAATCGCTGGCGGCAGGGACTGAAACAGAGCTTTCCCTCTCGCTGCTTGGTCAGCATGATGACGTGACCGGCGTGGCGTTTCCCTATTTCGGCGGCAACGAAAACCCACATTTTCGCAGCGTGAAACAGGAGCCGGTGCTGATTCGCCAACTGCCGGTAAAACATCTTACCCTCGCCGATGGCAGCCGTTGCCCGGTGGTGAGCGTCTATGATCTGGTACTGGCGAATTACGGCCTCGACCGTGGTCTGGATGATGTTCATAGCGCGCAAGATTACAGCGAAGTGAAAGCCTACACCCCTGCCTGGGGCGAGCAAATTACCGGCGTGCCACGCCGTCATATCGAGCAAATCGCCCGCGAGTTTGCTGATACCGCGCACAAAACGCATGGCCGCTCGATGATCATCCTCGGGGCGGGCGTTAACCACTGGTATCACATGGACATGAACTATCGTGGGATGATTAACATCCTCGTGTTCTGTGGTTGCGTGGGGCAAAGCGGCGGCGGCTGGGCACACTATGTGGGTCAGGAGAAGCTGCGGCCGCAAACCGGTTGGTTACCGCTGGCCTTTGCGCTGGACTGGAACCGTCCTCCGCGTCAGATGAACAGCACTTCGTTTTTCTACAACCACTCCAGTCAGTGGCGCTATGAAAAACTCACCGCTCAGGAACTCCTCTCTCCGCTGGCCGATGCATCGAAGTTTAGTGGGCATTTAATTGATTTTAACGTGCGCGCAGAAAGGATGGGCTGGCTGCCGTCCGCCCCGCAGCTAAACCTCAACCCACTGACCGTTAAGGCAAAGGCAGATCAAGCGGGAATGTCTCCGGTGGAATATACCGCGCAGGCGCTGAAATCGGGTGATATTCGTTTTGCCTGCGAACAGCCGGATAGCGGCAAGAACCATCCACGCAACCTCTTCGTCTGGCGCTCTAACCTGCTCGGCTCTTCCGGTAAAGGGCATGAATACATGCTCAAATATCTGCTGGGTACCGAAAGCGGGATCCAGGGAGAGGCGCTCGGTTCAAGCGACGGTATTAAACCTGAAGAAGTTGAATGGCAGTCCGCAGCGATTGAGGGCAAGCTCGATCTGCTGGTAACGCTCGATTTCCGTATGTCGAGTACCTGCCTGTTCTCCGATATCGTTTTACCAACCGCCACCTGGTATGAAAAAGACGATATGAACACCTCGGATATGCATCCGTTTATTCATCCCTTGTCAGCGGCAGTCGACCCGGCGTGGGAATCGAAGAGCGACTGGGAAATTTATAAAGGCATCGCCAAAGTCTTCTCCGAGGTTTGTGTCGGGCACCTTGGGCAAGAAACGGATGTTGTATTGCAACCACTGCAACACGACTCCCCGGCAGAACTGGCGCAGCCGTTTGACATTCTGGACTGGCGTAAAGGCGAATGCGATCTCCTGCCGGGGAAAACAGCGCCCAATATTGCCGTTGTGGAGCGTGACTACCCCGCCACCTACGAACGTTTTACTTCGCTCGGCCCACTCATGGATAAGCTCGGCAACGGCGGGAAAGGCATTGCGTGGAATACTCAGACGGAGGTCGATTTCCTCGGCAAGCTGAACTACACCAAACGCGAAGGCCCGGCAAAAGGCCGACCGTTGATTGACACCGCACTGGATGCTTCTGAAGTAATCCTCGCCCTGGCACCGGAAACCAACGGTCAGGTGGCGGTAAAAGCCTGGGAAGCGCTGGGCGCGATGACTGGTCGCGACCATACGCATCTGGCCTTGAACAAAGAAGACGAGAAAATTCGTTTTCGCGATATCCAGGCCCAGCCGCGCAAAATTATCTCCAGTCCTACCTGGTCCGGTCTGGAAAGCGAACATGTCTCCTATAACGCAGGCTATACCAACGTCCACGAACTGATCCCATGGCGTACCCTGTCCGGTCGTCAGCAGTTGTATCAGGATCATGCGTGGATGCGAGCGTTTGGTGAAAGTCTGGTGGCATATCGTCCGCCTATCGATACCCGCAGCGTCAGCGAAATGCGCGAAGTTCCGCCTAACGGCTTCCCGGAAAAAGCGCTCAACTTCCTGACGCCGCATCAGAAATGGGGGATCCACTCCACCTACAGCGAAAACCTGCTGATGCTGACGCTTTCTCGCGGCGGCCCCATTGTCTGGATCAGCGAGACCGATGCCAAAGAGCTGGGCATTGAGGATAACGACTGGATTGAAGCCTTCAACGCCAACGGTGCGCTCACCGCGCGTGCAGTGGTGAGTCAACGCGTGCCGCCGGGAATGACCATGATGTATCACGCCCAGGAGCGAATCATGAATATCCCCGGCTCCGAAGTCACCGGGATGCGCGGCGGGATCCACAACTCGGTTACCCGCGTCTGCCCGAAACCCACGCACATGATTGGCGGCTATGCGCAACTGGCATACAGCTTCAACTATTACGGGACGGTCGGCTCTAACCGCGATGAGTTCATCATGATTAGAAAAATGAAAAACATTAACTGGCTGGATGATGAAGGTCGCGATCAGGTACAGGAGGCGAAAAAATGAAAATACGCTCACAGGTAGGCATGGTTCTTAATCTGGATAAGTGCATCGGCTGCCACACCTGCTCCGTCACCTGTAAAAACGTCTGGACCGGGCGTGAAGGGATGGAATATGCATGGTTTAACAACGTCGAGACCAAGCCGGGCATTGGTTATCCGAAAAACTGGGAAGATCAGGAAGAGTGGCAAGGCGGCTGGGTTCGTGATGTCAACGGCAAGATCAGACCGCGTCTGGGCGGCAAGATGGGCGTGATCACCAAAATTTTCGCCAACCCGGTGATCCCGCAAATTGATGATTATTACGAACCGTTTACCTACGATTATCAGCATCTGCATAGCGCGCCGGAGAGCAAGAATCAGCCCACCGCGCGTCCGCGTTCACTGATTGATGGCAAGCGGATGGACAAGATTATCTGGGGTCCCAACTGGGAAGAGCTGCTCGGCGGTGAGTTTTCAAAACGAGCCCGTGACCGTAACTTTGAGAAGATGCAAAAGGAGATGTACGGGCAGTTCGAAAACACCTTCATGATGTATTTACCGCGCCTGTGCGAACACTGTCTGAACCCAAGCTGTGTCGCCACCTGCCCGAGCGGTGCCATCTATAAGCGTGAAGAAGACGGCATCGTGCTGATCGACCAGGACAAATGTCGAGGTTGGCGTTTGTGCATTAGCGGTTGCCCGTATAAAAAAATCTACTTTAACTGGAAGAGTGGCAAATCAGAGAAGTGCATTTTCTGTTATCCACGTATTGAGTCCGGTCAGCCAACGGTGTGTTCAGAAACCTGCGTCGGGCGTATCCGTTATCTCGGCGTATTGCTGTACGACGCCGATCGCATCGAGGAAGCTGCGAGCACCGAGCATGAAACCGATCTCTACGAGCGTCAGTGCGATGTGTTCCTCAACCCGAACGATCCGGCGGTGATTGAAGAAGCGCTGAAACAGGGGATTCCGCACAACGTTATCGAAGCGGCCCAACGTTCACCGGTCTATAAAATGGCGATGGACTGGAAGCTGGCGCTGCCTCTGCATCCCGAATACCGCACTTTGCCGATGGTCTGGTATGTTCCGCCGTTGTCACCGATTCAGTCAATTGCCGACGCCGGTGGCCTGCCGCACAACGGCAACATTTTGCCTGCGGTTGAGTCACTGCGAATTCCGGTTCAATACCTCGCCAACATGCTTAGCGCGGGCGATACCGGCCCGGTACTGCGCGCGCTAAAACGGATGATGGCGATGCGCCACTATATGCGTTCGCAAACCGTCGAAGGTGTTACGGATACTCGCGCGATTGAGGAAGTGGGTCTGAGCGTTGAGCAGGTTGAAGAAATGTATCGCTATCTGGCGATTGCCAACTATGAAGACCGCTTCGTGATCCCGACCAGCCACCGCGAAATGGCGCGCGATGCCTTCCCGGAGAAAAACGGCTGCGGCTTTACCTTCGGTGACGGCTGCCATGGCTCCGACACTAAATTCAACCTGTTCAACAGTAGCCGTATTGACGCTATCGACATCACAGAAGTGCGCGATAAAGCGGAGGGGGAATAATGCAAATCCTGAAGGTTATCGGCCTGCTGATGGAGTACCCCGACGAGCTGCTATGGGAGTGTAAAGACGAGGCACTGGCGCTTGTGGCCTGCGATGCCCCAATGCTTAGCGAATTTAGCCAGGCGCTGCTCAATGCGCCGTTACTGGATAAACAAGCCGAATGGTGCGAAATCTTTGACCGGGGTCGGGCCACCTCTCTGCTGCTGTTTGAACATGTGCACGCCGAGTCTCGTGACCGTGGTCAGGCAATGGTTGATCTGTTGGCGCAGTACGAAAAGGTCGGGCTGCAGCTCGACTGTCGTGAACTGCCGGATCACCTGCCTTTATATCTTGAGTACTTAAGCGTGTTACCGGAAGCGGAGGCTAAAGAAGGGCTGCAGAACGTCGCACCGATTCTGGCGTTACTGGGTGGGCGTTTGAAGCAGCGTGATACGCCCTGGTATCAACTGTTTGATGCCCTGCTGCTGCTTGCAGGAAGCCCCCTCTCAAGTGACAGTGTCACTAAACAGGTTGGCACGGAAACTCGCGACGATACCCGACAGGCGCTGGATGCAGTCTGGGAAGAGGAACAGGTGAAGTTTATTGAGGATAACGCCACCGCCTGTGACAGTTCACCGTTACAAAATTATCAACGACGCTTTAGCCAGGACGTGGCACCTCAGTATGTCGACGTCAGCGCGGGAGGCCCGAAATGATACAGTACCTGAACGTCTTTTTTTACGATATCTATCCGTACCTGTGCGGTACGGTGTTTATCCTCGGCAGTTGGCTACGCTACGACTACGGGCAATACACATGGCGCGCCTCTTCCAGCCAGATGCTGGACAAACGCGGTATGGTGTTGTGGTCAAACTTATTCCATATCGGTATTCTGGGGATATTCTTCGGTCACCTGTTTGGCATGTTAACGCCGCACTGGATGTATGCCTGGTTCCTGCCGATTGCGGTAAAGCAGCAGATGGCGATGATTGCCGGCGGATTTTGTGGCGTGCTGACGCTGGTTGGCGGCGCTGGCTTGCTGGTGCGCCGGCTGACTAATCCGCGCATTCGTGCAACCTCCTCCACCGCCGATATTCTGATCCTCTGCGTTCTGCTGATTCAATGTATTCTCGGTTTAACCACTATCCCGTTCTCAGCGCAGCATCCTGACGGCAGTGAAATGCTGAAACTGGTCGGTTGGGCGCAGTCGGTGGTGACCTTCCAGGGCGGTGCGTCTGCGCATCTGGATGGCGTGGCGTGGATTTTCCGTGTGCATCTGGTTCTGGGAATGACCATTTTCCTGCTGTTCCCGTTCACCCGACTGGTCCACGTATGGAGTGCGCCGTTTGAGTACTTTACCCGCCGTTATCAGATAGTGCGTTCACGCCGCTAATTTTCTCTGATGCCCGGTATAGCTTGCGCTTACCGGGCCTGGATCGCTATCCCGCTTTTTGTACGTTATGATGCTTCTCCATCCCAGGGAGAACGCTAATGAAACCACAGGTTTATCACGTCGATGCCTTTACCTCGCTACCCTTTCGTGGCAATTCAGCGGGAGTGGTGTTGCATGCTGACGGACTGAGCGAAACGCAGATGCAGCTCATTGCTCGCGAGCTACGTCATTCGGAAACCGCATTCCTGCTGACCAGTGACGACAGCGATGTTCACATCCGTTATTTCACGCCGACGGTCGAAGTTCCTATCTGTGGGCACGCTACCGTCGCAGCACATTATGTGCGCGCCAATGTGCTGGGTTTGGGCAACAGCACCGTCTGGCAAACCTCGCTCGCCGGTCGTCATCGGGTCGATATTGAAGCAAGTGACAATGACTATCGCATCAGCCTTGAACAAGGCGTACCTGGATTCGAAGCTCCGCTGGAAGGTGCTGTACGTGCCGCGATAATCGATGCACTGCACCTGAGCGAAGACGATATGCTGCCCGGATTACCCATTCAGGTAGCCACCACCGGACACTCTAAAGTGATGATTGCGCTGAAGCCTGAGGTGGACCTCGACGCCCTTTCCCCGGATTTGCCTGCCCTGACCGCTATCAGCCAGCAAATTGGCTGTAACGGGTTCTTCCCTTTTCAAATTCGCAAGGACGAAAACGCCACCGATGGCCGCATGTTCTCGCCTGCTATTGGTATTGTGGAAGATCCGGTCACCGGCAATGCCAACGGTCCAATGGGGGCGTGGCTGGTTCACCATGGCGTGATGGCGCATGACGGGAAAACGCTACGTGTTCAGGGGTATCAGGGCCGCGCGCTCGGGCGCGACGGTATTGTTGATGTGACGGTGGCTATCCGTGATAACCTGCCGGAAAAAGTGACTATTACCGGTTCGGCAGTGATCCTGTTTCATGCCGAATGGGCGATCGATTTTTGATTGAATCTGTAAGCCGGATGAAGCGATGACGCCGCATCCGGCATTATTCCCATCCTCTATTTCCCCGCCTCCGGATGTGTATCAAACGCCGCCATGACGGTCGCCAGCTCATCCAGGGTAAACCCATGCTTCACATCATCCACACCCAGTCCAAACCGTTCCTGCAGCAAGGCATACAGACTGGCGACATCGGGTAAATTTATCTGTTCTACCGCACGACCATCCTGATAATGGGTAAAATGAAAATTGGTCAACGTCAGCTTGCCGCCGTCCGGAAGATGGCGACACATCAGCAGATGATGACGAAAATGTGATTGTGGCCAGTGCGCGGACCAAAAGTTACCTATCAGATAATCGCTGTGATGTTGCACCACCAGATCGAAGCGGTACATTGACTGCCAGTGATCGTGATGGCGGAACTGCAGAAGCCAGTCATCACCCTCCTGAACCAGGCGATATTCACCGTGCGGCGTTTGCTGCTCAATGTCGGCCTGCAGACGAATCGGCGCCGTCAGCGTTTGTCCGCCGAAGCCAACGTCGGCGATCCACTGCTCTCCCTGTAATTCAACCAGCAACAGACGATGCGTGCGCGGCGGCAAGCTTGACGGATTAGCCAGAACCACTCGTCCGAGAAGGCTACGTACGTTAAAACCGATTTCGCGTAACGCGCGCTCAAACACTCCGTTCTGCTCAAAGCAATAGCCGCCGCGACGCGCGGTCACCAGTTTCTCTTCCAGCGACTGATCGTCGAGTTGCATCTCTCTTGGCAGCAATACATCCAGGTTCTCAAATGGAATTGCACCGTTGTGCAGTAAATGCAGTGCTTTTAAGGTTTCAATGTCGGTGCTGGCCGAACCTGACCAGCCAATGCGGGCAAAATAAGCGGTTAAAAAAGGCGTCATACGGCGTTCCTGTTCGATTGGTGCAGTACTTATAACGCATTTTTAATTTTACGCTGTCGAAATTGTGCGTTGTTCCTCAAGACGAGGCGACAAAATCGCTAATACCGTTAATATCTATATCTATTGTGGTGTGTTATCTCTCAGACCAGGAGCATCCATGAGCCATTTCCGTTCAATCGAATTAAAACATGCAAGTCGGCTGCTTAACCACGGCCCTACGATACTAATCACCAGCCGGGATGAGCATACCGAGCGGCGCAATGTGATGGCGGCGGCATGGTCAATGCCCGTGGAGTTTGAACCGCCGCGGATCGCAATTGTTGTCGATAAAACCGCCTGGTCGCGTGAATTGATTGAGCGTAGCGGCAAGTTCGGCATCGTTATTCCGGGCGTGGCCGCCACCAACTGGACCTGGGCGGTAGGCAGCGTTTCGGGTCGCGTAGAAGATAAATTTAACTGCTATGGTATTCCGGTGGTAAAAGGTCCGGTACTGGGATTACCGTTAATAGAAGCGAAATGTCTGGCCTGGATGGAGTGTCGTCTGCTGCCTGCAACTGCGGCACAGGAAAAATATGACACCCTGTTTGGCGAAGTGGTATCTGCTGCCGCTGATGAGCGTGTCTTCGTTGAGGGACGCTGGCAGTTTGATGATGGCCTACTCAATACCCTGCATCATCTTGGCGCCGGAACGTTTGTCACCAACGGGAAACGCATAACAGCGGCTGAATAATACGGGCGCAATAATCGCCCGTTTACTTTCACATGCTGTAGCCGGGTTTTTTAATCAGCCTCGTCATCTGCGGCGCAATTTCGGCATCCCACACGCCCTGCCACGCCTCGGGCTCAATTTCATTCAGCGCCACGCTCACTGAACTCTCTTTGCTTTGTAAATGACGAATAATGACTTCGGTAATATCCGCCGCCAGTGCGGCCTTCTGTTCTTCGTTCAGATCGCGAGGAAAACATTTGATATCAACGTGCGGCATGACAGGTTCCTTATTGTTTTGGGATGCAGGTTACTTATGCGGACTCTCGTTCAACCAGGTGAAATCCGACATCAATAATATCGTCTTCACGCGGGATTTGTTCGATACGATCGGCCAGAAGTGAGGCGGCGCGTTGTCCAATGGCCCGTCGGTCGACGCTGACGGTGGTGATGGCTGGCCGGTTACTGGCGGCAAAATCAAGATCGCCAAAACCGATTATCGCTAGCTCCTGCGGCACGCGTAAACCACGGCTTTCGGCTTCCATAATCGCCCCTTGGGCTAACGTATCTGAACTACAGACAATGACATCAAACGTGTGCTCAGCCAGTAGTTGCGTCAACCCGCTGCGCCCCAATGCCAGAGAAGCCGGAAGCGGAACATCCACCTGCGCGTCAGCCGCAATATCATGACGACTCAGCGCATCACGTAGCCCTTGTTTTCGCTGGCCTGCACGGCGATCGGCAGTCCATAGCAAACCAGGACGGCGATAACCTTTTTTTAGCAAATAGTCTGCCACCGCCTGACCCACTTTTTCATGCGAAAAACCGACTAGCATATCGATGGGCGTTGGCGTTAAATCCCAGATCTCCACAACCGGAATGGCCGCATTAAGAATCACCTTTTTCAACTCGGCGGTATGATGGATACCGGTGAGCACGACGCCATCCGGGCGGCGAGAAAGCAGCGTCGCCACCAGCTCGGCCTCAGTTTGCGGCGTGTAACCTGATACGCAGAGCAAGATGTGGTACCCGCGCTCAGCCAGTTCATCGCTTAATGTCTGAATGGTATCGACAAACATATTGTTGTTAATTTGCGGAACAACCACGGCGATAAGCTTACTGCGACGCGAAGCCAGCCCCCCGGCCAGCGCGTTAGGGATATACCCCGTGGCGCGTACCGCCTGCATCACTTTTTCCACCGTTTTCGGGCGCACCAACTGCGGGCTATTTAGCGCTCTGCTCACCGTCATGGGTGACAATCCTGCAGTACGGGCAACATCTTCCAGCGTGGGTGCTCGCGGAGGTCTGGCGTTTTTCACTGTCGATGCCCTTGTCAAAAATCGCTGATTTATCGTGGCATTATTCATCATGATTTCGGCTATTGCCAGCGCCCCTCCACCATAGCAAAAAGAAAACAGCAGCTTAGCGTAGTGTTATCAAACAAAATGATAGCGCCATCATAAAGAATTGTGCATTTTCCCATAAAATATTGGAATGTGATGCTGTTTACAAGTTCTTGCCCTTTCATCTCCATATTTGTGAGCGGTTGTTCAAATCACAATCAATTTGCTGGCGCACTGATTGCGCTAACACTAAAAATGTTAGCGCAATCATTTTTTATCACCAGGAGAGAATAATATGTCTTTAAGCGCTAATTCCGATGCCGTGACCTATGCCAAATCAGCCAATGGAAAAACCGCGGCAGAAACTGGCGACCGTATCGAGTGGGTCAAACTGTCCCTGGCTTTCCTTCCTCTGGCAACACCGGTAAGCGATGCTAAAGTGCTGACCGGTCGTCAGAAACCCTTAACCGAAGTTGCCATTATCATCGCCGAGATCCGCAGTCGCGACGGATACGAAGGCGTTGGATTTAGTTATTCCAAGCGGGCTGGCGGTCAGGGAATCTATGCGCATGCCAAAGAAATTGCCGACAACCTGTTAGGCGAAGATCCAAACGATATCGACAAGATCTACACCAAGCTGCTGTGGGCTGGGGCTTCCGTGGGGCGCAGCGGCATGGCGGTTCAGGCTATCTCCCCTATCGATATCGCCTTATGGGATATGAAAGCCAAGCGTGCAGGGTTGCCGCTGGCAAAACTGCTGGGTGCGCATCGGGACTCCGTGCAGTGCTACAACACCTCCGGTGGGTTCCTGCATACGCCGCTGGATCAGGTGCTCAAAAACGTGGTTATTTCTCGTGAGAACGGTATTGGCGGCATCAAACTCAAGGTTGGTCAGCCAAACTGCGCCGAGGATATTCGCCGCTTAACCGCGGTACGTGAAGCGCTGGGTGATGACTTCCCGTTGATGGTCGATGCCAATCAGCAGTGGGATCGAGAAACCGCCATCCGTATGGGACGTAAAATGGAGCAGTTCAATCTGATCTGGATAGAAGAGCCGCTTGACGCCTACGATGTAGAAGGCCACGCCCAACTGGCAGCCGCGCTGGATACCCCGATTGCCACCGGTGAAATGCTGACCAGCTTCCGCGAACATGAGCAGCTGATCCTCGGCAATGCCAGTGATTTTGTGCAGCCCGATGCGCCGCGTGTGGGCGGGATTTCACCGTTCCTTAAGATTATGGATCTGGCGGCAAAACACGGACGTAAACTGGCACCTCACTTCGCCATGGAAGTACACCTGCATTTGTCCGCCGCTTATCCGCTTGAGCCATGGCTGGAACATTTCGAATGGCTGAACCCGCTATTTAATGAACAGCTTGAGCTGCGCGATGGGCGGATGTGGGTATCTGACCGTCACGGTCTGGGGTTCAGCATCAGTGAACAAGCGCGCCGCTGGACGCAATTAACCTGCGAGTTTGGAAAACGTCCTTAATTGACTTTGGCGGGTAAATAACACCCGCCCTCTTCCCCTACATAAACGCTCTCAACCTTATGAAAGGAGTGGGTGATGAACACAATAATAAAGCGCACAAAAGTGCGTTACGGCATTCTGATATTTCTGTTTCTTGCCACTGTATTTAATTATGCCGATCGCGCGACGTTATCCGTGGTGGCTCCGATTATGAGTAAAGAATTAGGTTTTGATCCTGAAGCTATGGGACTGGCCTTTTCCGCTTTCGGTATTTCTTATGTCATTATGCAGTTGCCAGGCGGCTGGCTACTTGATCGTTACGGTTCTCGTCTGGTTTACGGTTGCGCCCTGATTGGCTGGTCGCTGGTGACCATGTTCCAGGGCACAATTTATCTGTACGCCAGCCCACTGGTCGTATTGATTATCTTACGATTACTGATGGGTGCCATTGAGGCTCCGGCCTTTCCTGCCAACAGCCGATTAAGTGTGCAGTGGTTTCCAAATAACGAACGCGGCTTTGTCACTTCCGTTTATCAGGCCGCACAATATATCTCGTTAGGGATTATTACGCCGCTCATGACGATTATTTTGCATAATCTGAGCTGGCACTTTGTTTTTTATTATATCGGGGCAATTGGCGTGATTCTTGGCATCTTCTGGCTGGTCAAAGTCAGGGATCCTATGCATCATCCGAAAGTAAACCAACAGGAAATTGACTATATACGGGAAGGTGGTGGCGAACCGTCACTGGGCAATAAAAAAGAGCCGCAGAAAATTACCTTTGCGCAAATTAAAAGCGTCTGCGTCAATCGCATGATGATTGGCGTTTACATCGGGCAGTTCTGCGTAACGTCAATTACCTGGTTCTTCCTGACCTGGTTCCCTACCTATCTGTACCAGGCTAAAGGTATGTCGATCCTCAAAGTGGGATTTGTCGCCAGTATTCCTGCTATTGCCGGTTTTATCGGTGGATTATTAGGCGGCGTGTTCTCCGACTGGCTACTAAAACGCGGCTACAGCCTGACTGTCGCCCGTAAGCTGCCGGTTATCTGTGGTATGTTACTTTCCTGCGTCATCGTTATTGCCAATTATACCTCATCAGAATTTGTGGTTATTGCAGCGATGAGTCTGGCGTTTTTCGCCAAAGGCTTTGGCAATCTGGGATGGTGCGTACTCAGCGATACCTCGCCTAAAGAGGTGCTCGGCATTGCTGGCGGCGTATTCAATATGTGCGGCAACATGGCAAGTATTATTACACCGCTAGTGATCGGCGTCATTCTGGCGAATACCCAGTCATTCGACTACGCCATTCTGTACGTCGGCTCGATGGGACTGATTGGCCTGATTTCTTATCTGTTTATTGTCGGTCCGTTGGATCGTATTACGCTGACGCCTTCCGTCGCGTAATTTTACCTTATGGCGAAGGTTCGCCCGCTGTTCCGGGATTTGCACTCCTGCGGAACAGCGTTTTTTTATTCAAATAATCTTATTGTTTTTCAGGACAGTTCGCAGCCTCGGATGCTGACAAACTGCATCAGCGATGGCGCTAATATTCGGCGTGTTGTCCTGAAACCAGTCATGCCCTGGCCCCCAGGTGCGCATAACGGCAATATATACGTCCAGTAGTGTTAGCTGATCCCCGAATGCGTACGGCTCGGCGTTTAGCTGATCGTTCAGCCACATATAGAGAGATTTCCGGTACTCAATGCAGTTTTTTTTCAACTGCGCCGGAGCATCTGGCGCCCAGCGATCGGGATAGTCGGCAAAGGTAAATGTAGGATAGACATTTGCCACCAGCCAAATCAGCAGGCGCTGAAACTGCTGGCGTTCGGCGTGTCCAACGGGTGGCGCAAGTTCAGGGCAACGATCGAGGATCATCAGCGCGATCGCTGCCGTTTCCGTCATCACATTGCCATTTTCCAGCACCAGTGTGGGCACCTGACATAGCGGATTCATTTTTTTAAGTAACTCCCGCTGAGGGCCGTCACTGTCAAAACCGTCGACATTAATAAAATGATAAGGGATTTCCGCCAGTGTGAGCATAACTTCACTGATGGCCGATCCCCAGCCCGGCACCCCATAGATTTTCATCATGCTGCAACCCTCAATGTTAAAACCCTAAGTGTAGAGCAGCATTCGTGAGTCTATGCAGTCATCATTATTACTCTAATAATAACAATACCCGTGCCAGAGCGAACACCAGGAGAGTAAGAGATGCGTTCCAGTATGTTTAAATACATGAGCATTTTTGTGCAGGTTGTGGAGCAAGGCGGATTTGCCAAAGCCGCCGATGTGTTACACCTGCATCGCCCTGCTGTAACCAAAGCGATGGGCGTAAAGCTGCTTAAGCGCACCACCCGCAAAGTGAGTCTGACTGATGAGGGCGACGCTTTTTATCAGCGCACAAAAATATTACTTGGTGATGTTGATGACATCATGACCTCTTTCTCACCCACTCGCCCTCCGCGCGGAAAACTCAGGGTGAACGCTCCCCTGTCGCTGGCGCATTCGGTATTAGTCCCGGCCCTGAACGATTTCCAGTCGCGCTACCCGGATAACGGTTTATCTTTGAAGGACTGCAATCCGGTCAGCTCAAACCGCTGATTGATAAAACCTTCGCTTTTGATGACATTGTCAACGCGCATCGCTACATGGAAGCCAACGGTCAGGTGGGTAAAATCGTCGTCACCCTGTAATCCCTGTGCGGCGCAGCCTTGTGCCTCACGGTGCGCTCCTGACAGCGCTTTCTTTCTGGCGCGATATTTTCACTATGCCTATCACTTCCTGATTAAAAAATCTTGTATGCGTACACTACAAAATATAATAGGGATGTTATCCGCCCTGTAAAAAAATATACTTTTGAGTTTGTTTTATTTCAACAGTAAGATAGCAGTTAATTTAACTTAGGTCAGGGCAAACCGCCTTTCGCGTTATATGTTTGTATTAATTGTTTAACTTTTATGACAACAAATGAATAGTTTAAATGGAAATTTTTATTTTAAGTACTTTCACAAAATTGATGATTAGTAGAGAATGCAGCGTTTCTTATTAAGACTTATTTAAAACAACTTTTAATATCCCCTGGTTTCATTGCGGGGATTTTTTGTATGGATTTTACATACCATCATGGGGTCTCTATGAAAAGTAACACGCCCGTTACACAAATTGAGCACAGACTTAACGATAAAGCGACGCTGCTTTCTTCGACGGATAAAGAAAGTCATATTACCTACGCCAACTCCGCATTTATTGATGCCAGCGGATTTAACGAACAGCAATTAATGGGCGAACCGCATAATATTATTCGCCACCCTGATATGCCTCCCGCGGCGTTCGCCGATATGTGGTACACGCTACAGCAGGGAGAGAGCTGGACAGGGATGGTGAAAAACCGTCGGCAGAATGGCGACCATTACTGGGTTCGCGCCAACGTTACACCGGTCTGGCACAATGAAAAGCTCACTGGCTACATTTCGGTGCGTACCGTTCCTTCGCGTGATGAAATAACTCATAGTGAAAGCTTATACCAAAAAATTAATAGTCAGCAGTTTAAAGGCTTTCGGCTTTATAAAGGCATTATCATTCGTCGCGGCATAATGGCATGGGCTTCTATGTTTAAATGGCTGAGTATTAGCCAGCGTGTCAATTATTCTTTAGGAGTAGCCGCCCTGCTCACTTTGTTATTTCAGTTCGCCCCTATCAACCCATTTATTCAGGCGGGTGGGTTGTTAATATTATTTCTTATGCTTGCTATTTACCTTAAGTATCAAATTTGTCAGCCAGTTAATACGCTACTGACGCAAATGAAAAAAGTGGTATCCGGACGAAAACCTGATAACTGTCATTTAAATCGGGTGGATGAGATCGGAATGCTGATGCGGCTGGTTAATCAGTCCGGACTTAACCTGAATTCACTGGTCGATGACGTCAGTACGCAAATCTCCGGCATTCGCGCGATCAGTCAACGGGTATCAAAAGAAGGTACGGCGCTGCATAAACGCTCAGAAGAAACCTCAGCCGACCTGCAACAGACGGCTGCGGCCATTGAAGAAATTGGCAGTGCAGTACAGCAAACCGCTGAAACGGCGGCTCATACCATGACTATGGCCGATAAAACCAGCGCCAACGCTGCAGAAGGCGGCGATATCATGAAACAAACTATCGCCATGATGCAGGCGATATCGCGTGACAACGGGCAGATCGTTGACATCATTGGCGTCATCGACAGCATCGCTTTTCAGACCAATATTCTGGCGCTCAATGCCGCAGTTGAGGCGGCGCGCGCCGGGGAGTCCGGCCGTGGTTTTGCCGTCGTGGCGGCAGAAGTGCGAAATCTGGCGCAGCACTCAGCGTCCGCGGCAAAAGAGATCAAGCAACTTATCGAAAAAAACGTCGCTAACGTGAATAGCGGGGTCAAAATGGTGGAGCAAACGGAAACACATCTCACCGGGATGATTGGCGATGTACTGCAGATGTCGATGATGATCAAAGACATTAGTCTGGCCACCCGCGAGCAAACCCAGGCGTTGGATCTGATTAATGATTCGATTTCACGCGTTGGCACCATGACGCACAATAACGCAGAGATGGTGGAACGTGTCACTGACGCGACTGCCGATCTGACCCAGCGTTCATCACGTTTACAGCAGGCCGTTCAGGTCTTTGGCGCATCGGCATAAACACGCCGCGCTTATCGGGTAAATGTCTCGATAAGTGCGCCTCTCCTTGTATTAACCCCCTTCTTTTTTATTGGCTGAATCGAGGCCACACCGCGCCAGCTATGGCTGTACAAAAATACTGAATTCTTGTTATCGGGGCTTTGCGGAACCGATCAATTGAATGTAGGATGCTCGGCCGGCTGTTTTCCCTCGTAACACAATGAAGGGTAACGCTGTTTTCGCCGCAGCAGGTGCGGCAAAAAGGACGTTGAATTTTTGTCAGGTCAACAGGAAACGTAATGAACACAAACAACACGCAAGCCGCAGAGCAACATGCGGCGAAACGACGCTGGTTGAATGCCCACGAAGAGGGGTATCACAAAGCGATGGGCAATCGACAGGTGCAAATGATCGCCATTGGCGGCGCAATTGGTACCGGATTGTTTTTAGGCGCAGGCGCACGCTTGCAGATGGCCGGGCCTGCTTTGGCGCTGGTCTATCTGGTGTGCGGTATTTTTTCGTTCTTTATACTGCGCGCGCTCGGTGAACTGGTTTTACACCGCCCTTCCAGCGGCAGTTTTGTTTCCTATGCTCGTGAATTTTTAGGTGAGAAAGCCGCCTATGTGGCGGGCTGGATGTACTTCATCAACTGGGCAATGACCGGCATTGTCGATATCACCGCAGTGGCGCTGTATATGCATTACTGGGGCGCATTTGGCGATGTGCCGCAGTGGGTATTCGCCCTCGGCGCACTGGCCATTGTCGGCACCATGAACATGATCGGCGTGAAGTGGTTCGCAGAGATGGAGTTTTGGTTTGCACTGGTTAAAGTACTGGCGATTTTCATTTTTCTGGTGGTGGGGACCGTATTTTTAGGTACCGGAAAGCCGCTTGATGGTAACGCCACGGGCTTTCACCTGATTACCGACAACGGCGGATTCTTCCCGCATGGCCTGCTGCCAGCGCTGGTACTTGTACAGGGTGTGGTTTTTGCGTTTGCCTCTATTGAACTGGTGGGCACTGCCGCCGGTGAATGCAAAGATCCGCAAACGATGGTGCCAAAAGCAATCAATAGCGTTATCTGGCGTATTGGTCTGTTTTATGTGGGTTCTGTCGTGCTGCTGGTTCTGTTACTACCATGGAACGCCTATCAGGCAGGACAAAGCCCGTTTGTCACCTTCTTCTCCAAACTGGGTGTGCCGTACATCGGCAGTATCATGAATATTGTGGTGCTCACTGCGGCGCTTTCCAGCCTTAACTCCGGGCTGTATTGCACCGGGCGTATTTTACGTTCCATGTCGATGGGCGGATCTGCGCCGAAGTTTATGGCGAAAATGAGCCGTCAACAGGTACCCTGGGCTGGGATCCTCGCCACGCTGGTCGTGTATGTCGTTGGCGTATTCCTGAACTATCTGGTTCCATCGCAGGTGTTTGAGATTGTGCTGAACTTCGCATCGCTGGGCATTATTGCGTCGTGGGGATTTATTATGGTCTGTCAGATGCGTCTGCGCCGGGCCATCAAAGAAGGCAAAACGGTAGATGTCAGCTTCAAACTGCCGGGCGCACCGTTTACCTCCTGGTTAACGCTGCTGTTCCTGCTGAGCGTGCTGGTACTGATGGCGTTTGACTATCCGAACGGTACTTATACCATCGCATCATTACCGCTGATAGCCATCCTGCTGGTTGCGGGTTGGTTTGGTGTACGTAAGCGCGTTGCTGAAATTCACCGCACTGCGCCGTAATGACAAAAGGCCTGACAGGTTAATCCTTCAGGCCTTCTTTTTTAGTTAGTTTCAATCAACTGCGCGACGTCATTGCTGTTAATTCCCCGCGCATTCCCGTCTTTTTATCCAGCTTTGACGAGGCGTATCGTAGGGTTTGGAGAAATGATCGGAGGGGTTTCCCCCTCCGGTTAATTACAGCGCAATACGAATAACATCGTCCGGCTGGGTAGCTTCCTGTTCGCGTGTAGACTTCTGCTTCACGCTGACGTACAGGGTTTTACCATCGGCGGAGAGCGCCAGGCTGTTCGGGAATGTTGGGGTATCAAACGTTTTGACGACTTTATAACTTTTCGCGTCGATCACGCTGACTTTTCCGGCCTGACGATGGGTCACGTAGGCTTCGTTACGCACCGGGTTGAACAGCACGGCCAGGGATTCCGGCGCGGCGACTTTAGCCAGTACGTTACCATTACGGGTGTCGACTACCAGCACTTCTGCCGCTTTAGAGTCGGTGACAAATGCACGGTTACCCGCCGTGTCCAGGCTCAGGTTGATGAAGAAATGCTCTTTGCCATCATCCAGCAGCTTTTTGCGAATGAGAATTTTGTTGGTGGTGGTATCGATGGTAATGAATTCACCGTCTGCATTGGCCGTATACAGGCGCTTAGCGTTGCTGTCGACCGCCAGAGCGGTGCTCATTTTGCCAGTATTTTGAATGGTGTCCTTCAGTTTAATGGCATCACCGTCCACCACCCAAATCACGCTCTCTTTACCAATACCGCTAATGTATACCGTGTTCGTGGCGTCATCTGCGGCCAGTTCACGCGGCTGCAGCGGGCGAACATCTTCAGAACGCTTACGCGCATCCAGCACCAGACGCCCTTTCACTGTGCCCGTTTTGGCATCCATCGCCGTTACCGCGCTATTTACCGTGTTGCCGAACCACAGCGTTTGCGTGGCGTTGTTAATGGTGGCACCAAACGGTTTGAGATCGTTATGAATAACCTGAGTCACTTCGAGGGTGACTGGATCAAGACGATAAACCACCCCGCCGACATCCAGTTTGCGGCTCTGCGAGGTTGCCAGCCACAGTGCGTTCTCTTGTTGGCTGTACGCCATTTCATAGGCGCCTTTACCCACGGCTTTGCGCAGTAGTTCTTCTGCAGCCTGCGTAGTAAAAGATGATGCAACGAGCAGTGAACCTAACAGTAATGAACCACGCAGACGCGGTGAAAACAGATGACGTAAAGACATGACGACTCCCTTTGAAAAATTCGTTTGTTACTGCTTCACATAGCTTCAATGCGCAAAATCATAGTTTTGCTTTGTAGTAATGAGAATAGTAATCATTATTCATCTCAAAGTGGAGCACTTATTCACATATTGACTACAATCGTTTTGGTTGTCCGGTTATTTACCGCAATTCAACAGCGCTAAATTTCATCTTTTATAAAAATATTCACATGATTACCGCCGATTTTACGGCGTAAACATCATTTACTGGCCTTGTTCATGACGATTTTTTCAGCTCGCTTTATTGCATTTCCTGTTTCATTACTGTCTTTCCTGCTCTCCCCATGTGCTGTGGCAGAAAGTGAGATCAACGATCAAACGCTGATCGTGAGCGCGACGCCGCAATCCGTTTCTGAGCTGGACACCCCAGCCGCCGTCAGCGTCGTTAACGGCGAAGATATGCGTCTGGCAACGCCGCGAATTAATTTGTCTGAATCCCTGACTAGTGTCCCAGGTCTACAGGTGCAAAATCGGCAGAACTACGCCCAGGATCTACAGTTGTCGATTCGCGGATTTGGTTCGCGAACCACGTATGGCATCCGCGGTATTCGTTTGTACGTCGACGGGATCCCGGCAACGATGCCGGATGGACAGGGTCAAACCTCCAATATTGATATCAGCAGCGTACAAAATATTGAGGTTTTACGTGGCCCCTTCTCGGCTTTGTATGGCAATGCCTCCGGCGGGGTGATGAATGTCAGCACTGAAACGGGTCATGAACCGCCAACCATTGAAGCCAGCAGTTATTACGGCAGTTTTGGCACCTGGCGCTACGGGTTAAAAGCAACGGGCGCGCTGGGTGATGGTACTCAACGAGGGGATGTGGATTACACCGTTTCAACAACCCGGTTTACCACCCACGGATATCGCGATCGCAGTAGTGCGCAAAAAAGTCTGGCCAATGCCAAACTGGGCGTGCGCATAGATGATGCGAGCAAACTGACACTGATTTTCAATAGTGTAGACAGCAAGGCCGACGATCCCGGCGGTCTTACCGAGTCGGAATGGCAGTCTAATCCGCAGCAATCGCCTCGCGCAGAGCAATTTAATACGCGAAAAACCATCAAACAGACCCAGGCGGGATTGCGATATGAACGCCAGCTTAGCGCGCAGGATGATATCAGTATCATGACCTACGCGGGGGAACGTGAGACCACGCAGTACCAGTCGATCCCAATGGCCCCTCAGTTAAAACCGTCTCACGCCGGAGGCGTCATTACCCTGCAGCGTCATTATCAGGGGATAGATAACCGTTGGACTCACCGTGGTGAGCTGGGCATACCCGTGACCTTCACTACCGGTCTGAATTATGAAAACATGAGCGAAAACCGGAAAGGCTACAACAACTTTCGCCTTGATGAAGGCGTGCCGGAGTATGGCCAGAAAGGCGACTTACGACGTAACGAGCGTAATCTGATGTGGAATCTCGATCCCTATCTGCAAACCCAGTGGCAATTAACGCAGAAGCTTTCGCTGGATGCAGGCCTTCGCTACAGTTCGGTGTGGTTTGATTCTAACGATCGCTATATTACCCCAGGTAACGGAGATGACAGCGGTGACGCCAGCTATCACCAGTGGTTACCTGCCGGGTCGTTAAAATACGCCATCACTGATGCCTGGAACGTTTACCTGGCTGCGGGACGCGGGTTCGAAACGCCGACCATCAATGAATTGTCTTACCGCGCTGATGGTCAAAGTGGGATGAATTTTAACCTACAGCCTGCAACAAATGATACCGTTGAAATTGGCAGTAAAACGCGTATCGGTGACGGATTGTTTACCGCCGCCCTGTTCCAGACCAACACGGATGACGAAATCGTCGTTGACAGTAGCAGCGGTGGAAGGACGACCTATAAAAACGCCGGTAAAACCCGCCGTCAGGGCGCCGAGTTAGCCTGGGACCAACGTTTTGCAGGAAACTGGCGCGTAAAAGCGGCATGGACCTGGCTGGATGCAACTTATCGCAGCAACGTCTGTGGCGATCAAAACTGCAACGGCAACCGACTGCCCGGCATAGCGCAAAACATGGGATTTGCGTCACTGGGCTACGTGCCTGATGAAGGTTGGTATGCGGGAACAGAAGTTCGTTATATGGGCAACATTATGGCCAATGATGAAAATACAGCGAAAGCCCCGTCCTATACCGTTGTTGGTTTGAATACCGGTTATAAATTTTATTACAGCAGTCTCATGATCGACCTGTTCACTCGGGTGGATAATCTGTTCGATAAAACTTATGTCGGCTCGGTGATTGTGAATGAGTCAAACGGCAGATACTACGAACCGGCGCCAGGACGAAACTACGGTTTAGGAATTAATCTGGCATGGCGTTTTGAGTAAAACTGGCGGGAATGACTCCCGCCCTCCGATTTACGCATCGTCGGCAAGACGAATAACCACCTTGCCAAAGTTTTTGCCGGTCAGCAGGCCGATAAAGGTCTGCGGCGCATTTTCCAGACCGTCGGTGATTTGCTCGCGGTAATGGATTTTGCCCTCTTTAACCCAACGTCCCATCTCGCGCTGAAACTCCTGAATGCGGTGACCATAATCCTGACCAATGATAAAGCCCTGCATGCGGATACGTTTTTTCAGCAGCGTTGCCATCAGCAAAGGTAATCTGTCCGGTCCGGCAGGGAGCGATGTGGCGTTGTAACCGCTGACCAGTCCGCAAAGCGGAATGCGCGCAGACGTGTTGAGTAACGGCAGGACAGCGTCAAATACCTTTCCGCCGACGTTTTCATAGTAAATATCGATCCCCTGTGGACAGGCTTTTGCCAGCTGTTGCGCGAAATCTTGTGCGTGGTGATCGAGACAGACATCAAAACCCAGTACTTCGGTGGCATGGCGGCATTTTTCAGCGCCGCCTGCAACGCCGATCACCCGGCAACCTTTGAGCTTACCTATCTGTCCTACCGTTGCGCCAACCGGGCCTGTCGCGGCTGCCACAACCAGCGTTTCTCCCGCTTTCGGCTGACCGATATCGAGCAGTCCCATATAGGCGGTAAAACCTGGCATACCCATAACGCCCAGTGCCCAGGAGGGATGCTCGGGGTTATCGCCAAGTTTCACCAGCCCGTTCCCATCGGAGATGTCATAGTCCTGCCATCCGCTGTAGCTCAGCACCCACTCGCCAGTCTGATAGTCAGGATGATTAGATGACACTACGCGACTTACGGTACCGCCAACCATAACGCCGCCAATCTCAACCGGTGCGGAGTAAGACGGTTCATCGCTCATGCGTCCACGCATATAGGGATCGAGAGAAAGAAAAACAGTGCGCAGTAAAATCTGACCTTCACCCGGCGTTGCAACCTCATCTTCTTCAAGACGGAAGTTGTCCGTAACTGGCGCGCCATGTGGGCGGGAAGCCAGTACCCAGCGGCGATTACGATTAGTCTGTTGACCCATGATGTGCTCCTCTGCTTTTGGCATGAATCCATCAATAGTAGCAGCCCGGACCTGCCATTTAGCTGACGCCAGGGTTTAACCGCACAACCAGGTAAACGCAGGGTTGTGTAGTTTCATTGATAAACCGACAGTCATTTGGTGGGCCAAGCTCCAGGCAATCGCCCGCCTGCATTTCATGTCGCACGTCCCCCTCCACAAAGACTAACTCCCCTTGCTGGAGCCAGATAAGCTGTCTGGCCTGCACATAAGAAGAGGCTGGCATCGGAATATCGCTGCCGGCAGGCAATTCTATCTGCACCAGATCAATCGGCAGATCGCTGCGCGGCGAAACATGGCGGCGTAAATAATGGCTTTGCGGGTCGTGCCAGACGGGCTGGTCAGCGAAGCGCAGCAGCTTGCCCTCCTGCATTTCGGCCCGCGCAATCAGCATAGACATGCTGATACCAAAGGCGCCGGAGAGCCTGCCCAGCAGCGTGGCCGTTGGGCTGCTTTCACCGCGTTCTATTTTATGGATCATCGCCCGCGACACGCCCGCGCGCTCGGCAAGTTCCGTCAGTGACCAGCCGCGAGATTCCCGCTCAATGCGAATTCTTGCCGCGATCCGTTGATTTATGCTGTCTTCAATAGTATTCATATTGTAATACTATAGTGAACAAGCCTTGAGGTTCAACATGTCAATTCGATTTGCTAGCAAAGAAGACTGTGCAGCTATTGCCGAAATCTACAACCACGCGGTACTGCATACGGCGGCTATCTGGAACGATCAAACGGTCGATGCCGAAAACCGTATTTCCTGGTACGAAGCCCGCCAGTTGATGGGGTATCCGGTGCTGGTAAGTGAAGATAATGGCGTGGTTACGGGATATGCCTCCTTTGGCGACTGGCGTAACTTTGATGGATTTCGCCATACCGTTGAACATTCGGTGTATGTCCATCCTGAGCATCAGGGAAAGGGCCTGGGACGAGCGCTGCTTAGCAGGCTGATAGAAGAAGCTCGTGTATGCGGCAAGCATGTGATGGTGGCCGGTATTGAGTCTCAGAATCAGGCGTCTTTGCATCTGCACAGCACGCTGGGTTTTAAAACCACCGCGCAAATGCCGCAGGTTGGCACCAAATTTGGCCGCTGGCTGGATCTGACCTTCATGCAGTTGCAGTTAGACGATCGTCGCGAACCGGATGCCGGCAGATGAACCAGACGCTGACCCTCTCCTTTCTGATTGCGGCGGGTATTGGTCTGGTGGTGCAAAATACCTTGATGGTGCGCATTACGCAGACATCCTCGACGATCCTCATCGCCATGTTATTGAACTCGCTGGTCGGGATCGTATTATTTGTCAGCATATTGTGGTTTAAGCAAGGTGCGGCAGGATTTGCAGAGCTGGTCTCCAGCGTACGTTGGTGGACGCTAATCCCCGGCTTGCTGGGATCGTTCTTCGTTTTTGCCAGTATCAGCGGATATCAAAATGTGGGCGCAGCGACGACTATCGCGGTGCTGGTCGCCAGCCAGTTAATTGGCGGGTTGGTGCTGGATATTTTGCGCAGCCACGGCGTGCCGCTGCGGGCGCTGGTGGGGCCAGTCTGTGGTGCGGTGCTGCTGGTCGTCGGGGCCTGGTTGGTGGCGCGACGCTCATTTTAATTGCGCTTATCCGACCTACAGAATGTGCCTGTAGGCCGGATAAGGTCCGGCAAGGAAATATCAAAGAATAGAGCCGCCTTTGGTCAACTGTTCGCGACGGGCTTCCATATCTTCTTTATGCTGACGGCCATGATGTGCGATCGCTGTACGCAAACGCTGTTGCTGGGTGTAGCGATCTTCCCGGCTCAGCACGTCATCATCGCTGAGTTCAATCAGCAATTCATTCATATGCGTAATGACGCTCTCTTCAATGGCGGCATCAACCCGTGCGCTAACCTCATCCAGATGCGACATAACCTCTCCTTAACTCATTAATTTAACTTTGCTTTCGAAAAATCACTGCCCATCAGGCTCACGCTGTATCCGCTGACATTACTGCGTGTCGCGTAGAACGTTTTACCGTTCGCCAGCGCAATCCACGGTGCCTGCTGATAGAAAATCTCTTGTGACTGCTGGTAAAGCGCGGCGCGTTCTTCAGGTTTGCTCACCAGTTTCGCCTTTTCAACCAGCGAATTATACGCTTTATCGCACCAGCGCGCGGCATTAGATCCGGTTTTAATGCTGTCGCAGCCCAGCAGTACATCGGCGAAGTTATCCGGATCGCCGTTGTCCGACATCCAACCGAACAAAGCGGTGTCATGCTCACCTTTACGCATTCCAGAAAGATATTCGCCCCACTCGTAGGACACAATTTTCGCCTTCACGCCAACTTTTGCCCAGTCGCTCTGGATCATCTCGGCAATCCGTCGGGAGTTCGGGTTGTACGGACGCTGAACCGGCATTGACCACAGTGTCGCTTCAAAACCGTTTTCCAGCCCCGCCTGTTTCAGCAGTTCTTTCGCTTTTTGCGGGTCGTATGCGTAATCCTGCAGATCTTTATTGAACCCCAGCATATTCGGCGGAATCGGTGATTTTGCCACCGTACCAGAACCTAAAAAGACAGCGTTAATAATGGCCTTTTTATCCGTTGCGTAGTTCAGAGCCTGACGCACCAGCACGTTATCAAACGGTTTTTTCTCGGTGTTAAACGCCAGATATCCAACGTTCAACGCGTCAACCGAATGCAGCGTCAAATCTTTATTCTTTTTAATCTCGTCAAACTGTACGGGCGCTGGTGCCGGGATTATCTGGCATTCATTGGTTTGCAGTTTTGCCAGCCGCGTCTGAACGTTCGGCGTGATTGAGAAGATCAGGTGTTTTGTCGGGACCGCACCATCCCAGTAGTTCGGGTTGGCGAGATAACGGATTTGCGAATCCTGCTTGTACTGCTGCAACACGTAAGGCCCGGTGCCAATTGGCCAGTTATCAACGTTTTCCGGGGTGCCTTTTTTCAGCATCGCGTCGGCATATTCCGCTGAAAGAATGGAGGCGAAATCCATTCCCCAGTCGGCAAGAAACGCGGCGTTAGGTTCATTCAGAACAAACTGAACGTGATAATCATCGAGCTTCTTCACTTCTTTAATCAGTTTATCCAGACCGACATCGTTAAAGTATTCGTAGCTTCCCTGAGAAACCTTGTGGTACGGATGATCGGCATCTTTCTGCCTTAATACCGAGAAAATCACGTCATCAGCATTGAAGTCGCGCGTCGGTTTAAAGAATTTATTGCTGTTGAATTTTACACCCTGACGCAGGGTAAAGGTGTAGATCTTACCGTCCGGCGAAATCGTCCAGTCCGTCGCCAGAGACGGTACCGGCGTATTTTTTACCGGGTCGAAGTTGATGAGTCGGTTATACAGCACTTGTGAACTGGCCACAAACGACGGGCCTGAGCTGGCGATTTGCGGGTTAAATGACTCAGGCGACGCTTCAGAGCAGTAGATGATAGTGTCAGTATTGGCCGCCAATGCAGCGCCTGACGGTATGACAGCGCTGAGCGTCAGCGCGAGTAACGTTTTCCTTGCAATCATGATTATAAGCCTTCTTATTTTATTATTAACCGTGATATCAGAGCATAGCTGACAAAAACTGACCAATAACGAATCACTATCAGGTTATTCTAATCCGGTGTATTTCGCTGAATAATCCATCACTCTAAGCGAATTAATTTCCCTTAAGTCTTTTTCGAAACGTCAAGATTTTTCCCGGCACTCTATGCCATGAAAATTAGCCCCTTTTTGCCTCTCTTTCACCGTTTGCTCGTTTTTATAAAACGTAAAGTAGATACGTGAAGAAGTCTAAGGGGTAACAACGTGGCAAAAACTCTCTTGCGCAGCGGCAATTTGGATGACTATCAGGCCGTGGGTGGCGGTGGTCAGGCCGTGTTTGATTCAGCATTGCAAATTCGCGAAACGCTTCGTCTGCGTAAACAACAGGCAATGGTGGATTGTCTGGCGATCCCACAAATTAACGACAACGGCGATCGGGTGGACTGGTATTCCCCGATCGAAGGGAAAGTCGTTGCGTGGAAAGCCGCTGATGAGGAGGCTCGTTTTCGTGCGCTGCGCTATCTGGGGAGCACGCTGGAAAATGCGGCTGCTCTGAGCCGTAAAAGCCTGCAATCGGGGAAAACCTCACTACAGCTGTTTGGCTCACTGCTCGAAAAAGCCATCCAGTTTCCTGGTGAGAATCACGTTTTTTTGGTTGAAGGCAAACCCGTTATTACGTTCTGGGGCTTCGTCAATCTGAACGAAAATCCTCGCGACGAGGTGCTCGATTGCCTGCGACTTGCTGATACTCCTCCTGTCGTTACCGTAGCAGAGCCGGAGCCGGAAGAAGAAAGCAGCCCGGAAATCACCTTCGCCGAGGCTGATACGCCTTTATTGACGCCGGTCGTCGAGCTGGCTAAACCGGCTGAACCTGAACCACAGCCGCCGGTTATAGTTAACGAACCTGAAGTCACACCGCCACTGGCACAAGAGAAACCCGCGCGCCGCCTGCCGCTGTGGAGCCTGCCGGTTGCCGCAGTAATCATTGCCGCCATTGTAGGGCCACTGTTGTGGAAACAACAGACAGTCCAGCCCACTCCCGCAGTCATCCCTGTTGACGTTGCGAAGGCAGATATGGCTCCGCTGCCAGAACTGACATCTGCACTGCCGCTGCATCGGGCTGAAGTGATCCCGGTCGCGAAGAAAGAGAAACCTGTGGAAGGACCTGTCGTGATCGCCGCGATTCCGAAAGATGCGCTGGTCATGGATGCCAACCAGATGAAGGCAGGAACAACGCGTTTTCTCAACGGCAACTGGCGTGTAATGGTCGATGTTAAAGATCCGGTCAGCGGCAAAGCGCCGTCGCTACGCTATCAAATCCAGGCCAATAAAGGCACTGCTCGCGTGGTTCATGGTGACAATATCGTTTGTCGAGCCGAGATTTTCTCCGGTTTGCACCAGTCGGGTGAATTAATGATTAAGAGTCGCGGGAATGCCCGTTGCACGGACGGGTCACGTTATCCAATGCCTGAAATTACCTGCAAAGCGGGAACCAATGACGTCGCCGCGTGTACCGCACGTTATGACGATCACGCGGAAATCCCTCTGACGATCAAAAAGATAGGTGCCTGATTTTATGTTGGTGAATCTGTGTGATTACAAACAGAGCGTGACGCTCATCGCCAATAGCGGTGTGCAAT
Source organism: Citrobacter sp. Cu096 (assembly GCF_030332285.1). Lineage (NCBI taxonomy): Bacteria > Pseudomonadati > Pseudomonadota > Gammaproteobacteria > Enterobacterales > Enterobacteriaceae > Citrobacter > Citrobacter sp. Cu096. The sequence continues at coordinate 1,159,203 of NZ_JAOWID010000030.1, read as the reverse complement.
TCCTGGATTTTGGCCTGACGCCGCAAGAATCTGCGCATCATGGTCGCTTTGTGCGCAAAACGGCAAACGGTCCCCTACTACGGCTGGATTTCGATCTGGCAACGGGTCGCTATACCTTGCCAGGCAGTACCGGCGGTCAGCCCGAAGTGGTGAAACCGGAAAGCACCCAGACGCTGCATTATTCGCTTGATGTCCTCGACGGCGTCTGGCTGCCACTGCCGTTTCTGCGCTTTAACCCACCGCGCACGTTTGTTGAAGGTCCGGATAACTGGGCACGCGTGCAGGTACGAAAACTGGCGCAGCCCGACAGCGCGGGCAACACCCACCGCGTTACCGTAGCTCTGGACAGCCAGCTCACTGAAAATGCCCCTGCAGCGTTAACGCCTAATGAAAACGACCTGCTCAACGGGACACGATTCGCGCTGGCCTGGCATGACAATGAAATTGCCGATTTCCTCGACCAGACATGGATTGACGGCTGGTTGCGTGAGTCTTTTATGCATCATGTCACACAGCATGAGAACCGCTCTGAACACGAGATCCAGCAGGCACTGCGTAATTTTGAATATCAGGCACACTGGCTGAATGTGCTGACCCTGTTAGGCGAACAACTTTCGGTGCCGGAAGTGAAGCTGGTTACGCACACCCTCAGTACACCCGCCATTCCCGTCGATCTCATTCTGGATATTGGTAATACACACACCTGCGGCGTGCTGATTGAAGATCATGGCGACGCCAATGACGGACTGCGTCAGACTGCTGAATTACAGGTGCGTTCGTTAAGCGAGCCGCAGTATCTCAACGACCCACTGTTCACCAGCCGACTGGAGTTTTCTGAAGCGCGTTTTGGCAAGCAGCACTTTTCTGTGGAGAGCGGTCGTGATGACGCCTTTATCTGGCCGTCGATTGTCCGCGTGGGTGACGAAGCCCGTAAGCTGGCGATGCAGCGTATGGGCACTGAAGGCAGCAGTGGGATCTCCAGCCCACGCCGTTATCTGTGGGACGAAACGCCGGTGCTACATGATTGGCGCTTTAGCCAGATGAATGGCAAAACCCAGCGCGAGCCGCTGGCTACCGCCTTCCCGCTGATGAACCTGATGAACGATGACGGGCAACCGCTGTTTAGCCTGCCGCAGGACGATCGTCTGCCGGTATTCTCACCGCAATACAGTCGCAGCACGCTGATGACACATATGCTGTGCGAAATTCTGGCTCAGGCGCTGGGCCAAATTAACAGCGTGGCAACGCGATTGCGTCTTGGATTCCCGGCCTCTCCTCGTCAGTTGCGGACGTTGATCCTGACCCTGCCGTCGGCAATGCCCAAACAGGAGCGCGAAATTTTCCGCCTGCGCATGTTTGAGGCTATTGCGTTGGTGTGGAAAGCGATGGGCTGGCACCCGCAGGATGAAGATTTCACCACTCGTAAACAACAAGAAAAGAGCGTGGTTCCCGTACCTGAGATCCAGATGGAATGGGATGAGGCCAGCTGTGGGCAACTGGTGTGGCTGTATAACGAGGCTATCTCCCACTATGATGGCCACACTGAATCGTTCTTTAACGCCCTTGCCCGCCCGGACCGTCTGCCGGAACCCGGTGAGACTAAAGGTCGTGCGCTGCGCGTGGCGTCGATCGACATTGGCGGCGGGACAACGGATATGGCCGTGGTTCATTACCAGCTTGATGATGGCGTTGGGGCGAACGTCAAAATTACCCCGCATCTGTTGTTCCGTGAAGGTTTTAAGGTCGCGGGGGATGACATGCTGCTGGACGTAATTCAGCGTTGCGTTTTGCCCGCGTTGCAAACCCGCTTACAACAGGCTGGCGTGACTGATGCCGCCGCATTGCTGGCGACGCTATTCGGCGATTCCGGGCGCATCGATACTCAGGCGATTTTGCGTCAACAAACGGCATTACAGCTCTTTATGCCGCTTGGTCATGCGGTGCTCTCTGCCTGGGAACAAAGTGATATTAACGATCCGGTAGCCGGGCTGCATGCCACCTTTGGCGAGCTGCTCAGCCAGCGACCCACACGTAACGTGATGAATTATATCCAACAGGCCATCGACCATGCGTTGCCAGCAGGATCGCCAGCGTTTGATGTTCTGAACGTTCCCTTACAGGTACAGTTCAGGCAGCTACAAGAAGCGTTACTGGCGGGACAATTTACTCTGACTGCGCCGCTGCACGCGGTCTGTGAGGCCATTTCGCACTATCGCTGCGATATTTTATTAGTGACCGGCAGACCCGCCTGTTTACCCGGCGTACAGGCGTTGATCCGCCATCTGCAGCCCGTTCCGGTTAATCGTATGATCTGGATGGATAACTACCGCGTACATGAGTGGTATCCGTTTAGCCAGCAAGGACGGATTGGTAACCCCAAATCCACCGCAGCAGTAGGTGCCATGTTGTGTAGCCTGGCGCTGGATTTACGTCTTCCACGCTTTAACTTTAAAGCTGCCGATATCGGCGCTTACTCAACCGTACGATATCTCGGCGTGCTGGATAATACGGTCAATACGCTGCGCGATGAGAATATCTGGTATCACGATATCGATCTGGATAAGCCCGGCGCTAAGCTGGATACCCGCCTGCACTTTCCTTTGCGCGGTAACGTGACGTTAGGTTTCCGTCAATTGGCAAACAGTCGCTGGCCTGCCACGCCGTTGTATACGCTCAGCATAAATTCTGCCGAACTGGCAAAAACCATCGCCGGAGATGGCGTGTTGAATGTCCGGTTGCAACTACGCGGTGGTAGCAAAGAAAGCGGACCGGAATTCTTCGTACTGAGCGACGCCTGGTTACAGGATGGCACTCCCGTTGCCGCCCATGCCTTAACGTTAAAACTGAATACGCTGGCAGACCGTCGCCATAGCGGTAGCCATTACTGGATTGATAGCGGGAGCGTGTACCTGAAATGAGTAAGATGTTAAATACCGCGCAGGCCGTCATCGAATGGGTATCTGATACCCGTCAGCGCTCGGCACGTCTTGATGATGAAGCAGATGCCCTGCTGGCCCAGCTCACGTTAGCCGCCGTGCAGGAATCTGCGTTAAAGACGGCTTTTTCATCGCGAGGGTGCATTGGGTTATATGGACATTCACAATCGGCGAAAGCGCATCTGCTCGCGGCATTGTGCAACAACGCCAATGGCAAAGTGAATATCGTCACTCCGGATCGCAGTTTTGATTACTTTTCGCATATTAATCCCGGTCATGCGCCAACCAATATGGCGATCCGTTTCACGCAGGAAGAAAATCCGCTTGATAGTGAATGGCCATTGCGCCTGCGGTTACTCAGCGAAGCCGAACTGGTACAACTGTTTATCGCCCAGTTCAGTGCGCTCCCGGACAATCGCCAGGTTGAGAAATCGATTATTGAGTCGCGCCTGGAAAAATGGCAAACGCTACGTCAACGTCATCCAGTACAGGGCATTACTGCACAAGATGTTGCGTCGATTGGCCGCTTCTGGCGCGCCTGCGTGCCAACCAATCAGCAGCAAATCGACGATACGCTATGGCATCAGTTTGCCACGCTGCTACCCGCACTGGACCTGACGACCCGGGCAAACGCCTGGGCGTTACTGTGGGGAGAGCAACCAGAACTGACGCAACAGTGGTTGGCGCTGGCGCATACGCTGCAGCAAACCGGGAACGCGTCAGAATTAGCGGCACCGCTGAGCCTGCTGGTCGATCATTTCGGTTTACCTGCGGAAAGTTTTCTTACCCAGATGGCGTTAACCGGGAATGAGGCGCAAAGCGATGTGGTGGTTCATCCCGTTGAAAATCATCAGTTGCTCAACGCGGTTAGTCTCCCTCAGGCATCACTGGCGCTGCTCACGCGCGAACTGGTCCTGACAGTTGAAAACGCTGAACTGGGGAATGTCGATCTGCTTGATATTCCCCTCGCCCCGGATGTTCATCTCCATCCACTGTGGCAGGCCAAATTAGGCTGGATGCTGGAACATTACCGCCAGCATCTGCAACCGGATGTGCTCTTAATCTGTAATGCGGTATCGACCCGTTCCCAGACGCCTGCTATCACCCGCAAGCTGCTGGGCTGGGTTAACGATACTCAGCCCGTACATGACGCCGCATTGCCGGGCGTGGTGTGGGCCATTACCCCGCAGGATGCGCGTTTTAGCACTCAGCAAAACCTGGATGAATCCGTACAGCAATTAATGGGTAAGCCCGGACTGCACTGGGGCACACTGCAGGCGCTGGATAAACACAGCTTACAGCGCCTTGTCGAGTGGCTGACTCAAGCCACCTCGCCACAGCAGCGCCAGGCCAGGTTGGATTCCCTGCGTGAGCAGCACCAACAGCACGTACGCCAAACCCTGATCGGCTGGATTCATCCCGTTGAAGCCGAATCCGGTAGCAATGAGTGGGTGATCCGCCAGTTACAGGCTCAGGCGGCAAAGCATGGCGAACTCCTTGATGGTTTGCTCCCGCCGATGCGCCTCTTTGAGTCGCTGCTGCGTATTCAGCAGCCACGCGAGGAACAGGTGAGCGGACTCTTTAATGAAGATATTGACCTGTTTGCCGAGGTGCGCGACACGCAACACTCGCCGGAAAACAAAGAGATCGGATATCAGGCGCACAAAATGTGGATAAACCACGTGCGCCAGTGGTGTCGCGATGAAAATAATGCGCGCCGGTTACGCCTCGACGCCCGTACGCTAAGGCAGGTTGCCGATATCCTCGTTACCGCCAGCTATCGCCTGGAGATGCCGCAACGCTTACAGCGCATTTTGCAGCGAGAAAACGTCTGCGCCGCGCAACTTCACGCCGATATTGGCGATTTTATTACCTGGCTTGGATTTGCTAACGTTGCCGAGGAACAGCGTCCGGCCAGCAGGATCCAAAAAGGATCGGCTATTTTTAGCGCGCCTAAGCAACAGCCAATGTTACGCCTGACGAAACTGGATGAACAACCTTCGCACGGCGCAAGTCGCTACGTTTACGACTGGCTGGTCGCTTTATATACCCGTGCGAATGAGAACGTGGGGTATCAGCATCCGCAGGACGTCAGTGACGCCGACAGAAAACGATTAGATGCCCTGCTTTCCGCCTGAAACGGCGTTTACGCCGTCATCAGAAGAGAGAAAACATTAACGCGACGGGAAAACTCATCGGCCAGGTCGCCCCGACTAATACTGCGCTGAGAAAACGAATCCGCTTTTTATCGCGGGAAAGAAACCAGGTGATGATTGCCGTGATAGCGGCCATCACCGCATAAAAAACCAACATTTTTTGGTACAGAGACATGTAAGGCATCCGGGCCGAAAGGTGAAATCGCGCGCAATATGCTCTTTTTCATGACCCACATCAAGTTTTATTAATTATTTTAAGAGAAACAGCGGTAAAACACACCGTTTTCATTGTGTTCGGAATTCGTACTATTGCGGATAGTTATAACCCGTACTATACCCATAAGGGTTTAAACGAAAGGTGGCACAAATGAATGTTTCCAGTAAAACGGTGGTGCTGATAAATATATTTGCTGCTGTAGGACTTTTCAGTCTGATTTCCGCAAGGTTTGGCTGGTTTGCTTGATGTGGTTCTTGTTTAATTAATCGCAGCGTCCGCTGGCAGAGAGGTTTTTCTCTCTGCCATTAGTACACCATCTTCCCACTCTCACACTTCCGGGTAAATTATCCTTAGTATGTAATCCCCCTAATCCTTCTATGGCATTAGGTATCTAAATAACGCCTCGGTGTTGTGCCGGTATGCTGATGGAAATTGAGATCCCTTGGCTGAACGGGATTGTTACTGGCATTTGCTTCACTATTGGGCAGCCTGCTGAACCGGCGATTATTGACGACAGGTCTGACGCCGGAACAACTGGGACTGGTTCTGAGCGTTTGTGCGTTACTCGCCTGACTTAGCAGCTTACGCCGCTAATAACCGGACGGTATACCTGAAAGCACAAAGCCCCGATATTCAACCGGGGCTTTGTTGTATCAATTAGCCTGACCTCGCGGATATTTCCAACTTACCGCCGTCCGATGGCGACGAGGCCAGTGGCACGAATAGTATAGACGCACGTTTGCCAATATTTAGCTATCCGTGCCCCATTTACCGCTCGCGCTTCAGAGACTACTCATGCTTGATCATGACATGGCGAACAATCGTGTAATCTTCCAGCCCGTAAACCGACATATCCTTGCCATAACCAGACTGTTTTTGCCCGCCGTGCGGCATCTCGCTGACCAGCGTGAAGTGTGTATTGACCCAGGTGCAACCATACTGCAGGCGAGCGCTAAATCGATGCGCGCGCCCCACATCCCGGGTCCAGACGGAGGATGCCAGCCCGTACTTCGAATCGTTAGCCCACGCCAATACCTGATCTTCATCATCAAAGACCGTTACGCTGACCACCGGACCGAAAACTTCCCTCTGCACAATGGCATCGTCTTGCTTTGCCCCAGCCAGCAGCGTCGGGGCGAAATAGTAGCCTGCCCCCTCCACTTTCTTACCACCGGTGATAACGTTGATGTGCCCCAACGCTTTAGCCTCATCAACCGCTTTGGTGATGCGATCAAGATGCGCCTGAGAGCTTACTGGCCCCAGCTCTGTCGACTCATCATTCGGTGAACCGGTTTTCAGGCTGGCAACCGCGGCGCCAAGTTTCTCAACCAGCGCATCATAAATGCCTTTCTGGGCATAGATTCGGCAAGCGGCAGTGCAGTCTTGTCCGGCGTTGTAATACCCAAAGGTTCGCACGCCGCTCACCACCGCATCCAGATCGGCATCATCAAAAATGATGACCGGGGCTTTACCACCCAGTTCCATATGCGTGCGCTTAATCGAAGGCGCAGTATGCTGGATAATGTGTTCGCCGGTTGCAATGGAGCCGGTCAAGGAGACCATGCGGACTTTTTCATGGCCGGTCAGCGGGTCACCCACCGTTTTACCCCGGCCAAACAGCACGTTGATAACGCCAGCCGGATAAATATCTTTGGCAAATTCAGCCAGTTTTAGCGCCGTTAGCGGGGTGATTTCTGACGGTTTAATCACCACGCAGTTACCCGCCGCCAGCGCCGGAGCCAGCTTCCACGCCGCCATCATCAGCGGGTAGTTCCACGGCGCAATAGAGGCCACCACGCCCAGTGGATCCCGACGAATCATCGACGTATGCCCTTCCAGATACTCTCCGGCCGCCTGTCCTTGCAGAGTTCGCGCTGCCCCGGCAAAGAAGCGGAAAACGTCGACGATTGCCGGAATTTCATCATTGAGGACGCAGTGCAGCGGCTTACCACAGTTGAGTGATTCCAGCTCGGCAAAGGTTTGCGCGTTATCGGCGATAACATCCGCCAGTTTCAGCAGCAATTCCGAGCGGACTTTCGGCGTGGTTTGCCCCCAACTGGCAAATGCGCTGTCTGCTGCACGTACTGCGGCATCAACCTGCGCAGCAGACGCCTCGGCAATCTCCAGAATAATTTCACCAGTGGCGGGGTTATAGACTGGCTGCTTTTCACCTTCACCGTTGACCAGCTCGCCATTAATCAGTAATTGATGTTGCATAGCAATTTCCCATATCGTCGTTTATTTACCGTTTCCGGCGAGAGTGTCGCCTTCACGCGTTAGCCACCAGGCCCCTAAAATTGGCAGTGTTGTCACCAGCATTACCAGCAATGCCACAACGTTGGTGACAGGCACATCTCGTGGTCGACCCAGTTGATTGAGTAGCCACAAAGGAAGTGTTCTTTCATGTCCGGCGGTGAACGTTGTCACGATGATTTCATCAAACGACAAGGCAAACGCCAGCATCCCTCCCGCCAGCAGTGCCGATGCCAGGTTCGGCAGCACGACATAACGAAAGGTTTGCCAGCCATTGGCGCCAAGATCCATAGACGCTTCAACCAGACTCCATGAGGTACGGCGAAAACGCGCCACGACGTTGTTAAACACCACCACCACGCAAAACGTCGCATGGCCCACCACGATCGTCAGAAACCCTGGTTCCAGGTTGATGGTTTTAAACGCAGTCAGCAGCGCCAGACCGGTAATAATTCCCGGCAGCGCGATCGGTAAAAGTAGCAACAGCGATATTGCGCTTTTACCAAAAAAGTCCCTGCGCCACAGGGCAGCCGCGGCCATCGTCCCCAGAACCAGGGCAATAGCTGTCGACAGCGCCGCGATTTTAAGTGACAACGTCACCGATTCCAGAATATCGCTACGCTGCGCCGCAACGCTAAACCATTTCAGCGTTAACCACTGCGGTGGGAAACTAAAAGCGGCCTCCTCTGTATTAAAAGCATAGGTGGCGATGATGAGGATGGGAAAGTGCAGGAAAATAACCCCGCCCCATGCCGCCAGTTTGAGTAGCCAGGGTGCGCGTTCAGAGTGCATCGAAAGCTCCCAGACGCTTCACGAACGCCAGATACAGTGCGATTAAGACAATTGGCACCAGAGTAAATGCCGCCGCCATCGGCATATTGCCGATAGCCCCTTGTTGCGAATACACCATGTTGCCGATGAAATAGCCTGGTGGTCCCACCAACTGCGGTACGATAAAATCGCCCAACGTCAGTGAGAAGGTAAAAATCGAACCCGCCGCGATGCCGGGTATCGCCAGTGGGAGAACCACATAGCGGAAGGTTTGACGCGGACGCGCGCCCAAATCAGCGGAGGCCTGTAACAGTGACGGCGGAAGTCTCTCTAGTGCAGCCTGTACCGGCAGAATCATAAACGGCAGCCAGATGTAGACGAAGACCAGGAAACGACCCAATCCTGACGTCGACAACGTATTGCCGCCTACCGCAGGCAGCGTCAGGAACGAAAGCAGCAGCGGCTCCAGCCCAAGATGGGTTAAAAACCACTGCGCCACGCCGTCTTTAGCCAACAGCAACGTCCACGCGTAAGCTTTAACAATGTAGCTGGCCCACATCGGCAACATCACGGCAATGTAAAAAAAGGCTTTCATTTTGCCGCTGGTATATCGCGCCATATACCACGCCATCGGAAACGCCAGAATCGCGCTGGCAATGGTGACTGCCACCGCCATCGTCAGGGTACGCAAAATGATGTCGTAGTTAGCCGGATTAAACAGCGCCTGCAAATTCGCCAGCGTCAGGTCCGGCGTGACCGACATCGTGAAATCGTCAAAGGTATAAAAACCTTGCCACAACAGCGTCAGTAATGAGCCAAAGTAAACGATTCCAAACCACATCAGCGGCCCGAGGAGCAGCAAAAACAGCCCCAGCCCCGGATTACGCCAAAAGAAACCTGAGATCCGGTTCAGATTTGTCGGCTGTGGAGGCGAATGTAAGACGTTCATAGCCATTCACCTCTCCTCAACCAGCGGTACCATCACATCACGTGACCATGAGGCTATCACCTGCTGACCCGGTGACAGCGTTGGCGGCAGCACTTCTCCCGTCAGGTTAGCCTGGCTAACCAGCAATTTTTCACCACCGGCGAGTTTCAGCTCAAACCGCGTCGCCGCTCCCTGGTATTGCACAGCCTGAATGATCCCCGGAGCCTGGACTTCGCCACTGACGTCATTCAAGCGAATGTGTTCCGGACGCAAGGAAAACATACCCTGCAGCCCGCAAACGTTGGCCGACATCGCCTCATCGAAGACATTTGACGTCCCAACGAAACTTGCCACAAACGGTGTCCGCGGGCGCATGTACAGTTCACGCGGAGAATCCACCTGTTCAATACGACCGTTATTAAACACCGCCACACGATCGGACATCGACAGGGCTTCCCCCTGATCGTGGGTGACAAAAATGAACGTAATACCCAGGGATTGCTGTAACTTCTTCAGCTCCAGTTGCATCTGTTCACGCAATTTAAGATCCAATGCCCCAAGCGGCTCATCCAACAGCAGGACGCGTGGTTCATTGACCAACGCCCGGGCAATAGCCACGCGCTGCCGCTGCCCACCGGAAAGCTGTGACGGTTTGCGTTCATGAACAAAACCGAGCGCGACCTTATCCAGTGCCTCGCGTGCTTTTGCGTGACGTGTCTTTTTATCAATGCCTTTGACCATCAACCCGTAAGCGACGTTATCGAGAATCGACATATGCGGGAATAGCGCGTAATCCTGAAAAACCGTATTGACGTCCCGTTCCCAGGGCGGCAATTCGCTGGCCTGCTTACCAAAAATAGTAATTGCGCCGCCTGAAAGTTGCTCAAAACCGGCAATCAGGCGCAGACAGGTGGTCTTGCCGGAGCCGGATGGCCCCAGCATAGAGAAAAATTCACCGTCGTTAATCGCAATACTCACCCCATCAACAGCACGAACATCCCCGTACAAACGCGAGACGTCATGAAACTCCACTGCGTACGTCATAAAACCCCCAGCGGAATTAACGACCACCCATAATGGCGATGTAATCCTGCGTCCAGCGACTGTAAGGAACGAATTTGCCGCCTTCTGCGATCGGCGTTTTCCAGAAGGCAATTTTGTCGAAATAGCTATAACCGTTGGTTTCACAGCCTTTTTCACCCAGTAACGGGCTGGCTTTACAGCCTTCCGGCACCACTGGCAGAGAACCAAACCATGCCGCTACGTCGCCCTGTACTTTCGGGGTTAATGACCAGTTCATCCATTTATAAGCGCATACCGGGTGTTTTGCCTGACTGTGCAGCATGGTGGTATCAGCCCAGCCAGTAACCCCTTCTTTTGGGAAAACTGTGGCAATCGGCTGACCTTCCCCTTTCAGGGCGTTAGCCTGATAAGGCCAGGCGCTTGAGGCCACCACACCTTCGTTTTTGAAGTCGCTCATTTGCACGGTGGTATCGTGCCAATAGCGATGAATTAACGCGTGCTGATCGCTCAGGACTTTGATAACCGCCTGATACTGCTGTTCGGTGAGCTGATAGGGATCGGTAATACCCAGTTGCGGCTGAGTGGCCTTAACGAATAACGCGGCGTCGGCAATATAGATCGGGCCATCGTAAGCCTGAACGCGACCTTTATTGCTTTTACCGTCAGGAAGATTTTGTTCAACGAATACCACGTTCCAGCTGTCCGGCGGCGTTGGGAAGGTTTTGGTGTTATACATCAGCAGGTTTGGTCCCCACTGGTATGGCGTACCGTAAACTTTACCCCCAACGTTAAACCACTCTCCTTTTACCACTCGCGGATCAAGGGTTTTCCAGTTAGGGATCAGCGCGGTATTAATTGGCTGAACGCGTTTACCCATAATCAGTCGCAATGAAGCATCACCGGAAGCGGTAACCAGGTCGTAGCCGCCTTTAGCCATCAGGCTGACCATCTCATCAGAGGTGGCCGCCGTTTTAACATTGACCGCGCAGCCGGTATCTTTCTCAAACTGCGAGACCCAATCATATTGTTTATCAGTTTGTCCACGCTCGATGTAACCCGGCCAGGCAATAATATCCAGACGACCTTCCGGTTTACTTAATGATGTCGGGGGTTCGGCTGCCTGCGCCGTCATCAGCGTCATGCTGAAGGCACAGAGGCTACTGAGGGCAAGTTGCTTGCTCATAACGTCTTACTCCTGTCGAAAAAATATTGAGCGGCAGCCTTGCCGTAAATATATGTCCTTTCCTAAAAATAGTCGGGGTGTGGTAAGCGTTCCTGCTGGCGCAAGGAAATTTAATCAGGTTGTGAGCTAACGCTCATTACGCGACTGACTCCGACCATGAGGCTTAATCTTCTGGAGTATAGACAAGGAGTTAGGTGCAAAGGTGGCAATAGTAAGAACTATTGATTTTTTGTATGGTAGCACTCGATATAAATAACATCAGTGCTATGTATTCTCTATTTCGAAAATAAGAACGCGCTATTCTTTTATCTTGAATAGCGCGTTACGTTTTATTTCATCATCTCGCGAATTAATTTTCCCAACTGTTTCACCGCCTGTTCCTCACGTTCTCCCCAGTGCCATGTGGTATTAAAACGAAAGAAACGCGTCCAACTCCCCGAGGTTGAGAACATTTTTCCCGGCGCAATGCTGATATGGTGCGCCAGTGCCCGGGTAGTGAGTTCGCCTGCATCAAGCGGTTCTGGTAATTCCAGCCATAAAAAATAGCCGCTGTCGTTGTGGTGAATTTTGACTTCCGCCGGAAGATGACGCAGCAACGTTTGCCAGGCCTGCTGTTTGCGCTCTGCCAGTTGGCGGCGTAAGCGACGCAGATGTGCGTCATAGCGCCGGGTTGACAAGTAATCCACCAGTGCAAGCTGCATCGGGGAACTGGTGGATAAGGTGCTCATTAGCTGAAGTCGCTGAATACGCCGGGCATGCTTCCCGGCCGCCACCCAGCCCACACGGAACCCGGGCACGAGGCACTTCGAGAAAGACGAACAATGTAAAACGCGGTCAGCACGATCCCAGGCCTTGGCGGGCTGCGGTTTTTCACGACCAAAGTACAGTTCGCTGTAGACATCATCCTCTATCAGCATCACGTGGTATTTTTCCAGCAATGCCACCAGGTGCGCTTTTTTCTCTGGTTTGAGCGTAAAACCCAGCGGATTTTGACTGTTAGTCATCAGCCAGCAGGCTTTGACCGGATACTCCTGCAACGCCTGCTCCAGCGCAGCCAGATCGATCCCCTCTTTGACATCGGTGGCAATCGCAAGCGCCTTCAGGCGTAATCGCTCCAGAGCCTGCAACGCGCCGTAAAAACAAGGGTTTTCGACAATCACCCAATCCCCCGGTTCGGTCACCGCCTGCAGGCTCAGGTTGAGGGCTTCCAGCGCGCCGGTGGTGATCACAATCTCATCAGGTGAAATAGTCATTCCCTGTTGAGCATAGCGACGGGCAATGGCATGGCGCAATTCTGCATTTCCCGGCGGCAGGTTTTCGATCACGCTCATAGCAGTGGCGGTTTTACTCACCTGCGCCAGCGAGCGGTTCAACTGCTGAAGTGGAAACAGTCGCGGGTCGGGGAATGCAGAGGCAAATGGCATTACTGACGCATCACGACTGGCTTGCAACATATCAAAAATATAAGTGTTGATATCCACTGCTTCATCGCGCATGACCTGTGCCTGCGGTGCTGCCAGCTCACGTTGTGGGCGCGCGGCGACATAGTAACCCGACTGCGGTCGGGCAATAATCCGCCCCTGACTTTCCAACAGTTGGTAGGCGTGTCCGACGGTCATAAAACTCATGCCGCTGCTGACCACCTGTTCACGCAGTGACGGCAGGCGATCGCCTGGCTGCCATACGCCAGACGCGATTTGATCGCGAATTTGCTCAGCCAGTCGCTGATACTTTTTCATTTTTGATCCTGATTACCGGTGTCGGTGACAATCACTGTGTATATCAGTTTACATAATCAGGGTGTTTTTTATAACTGTTATAGTTAACAGTTTTACAACATCGTTAACGCCAGTTCTTTGCCTAAGACGCGAGCAGCAATCTGTACGGCATCAATTTTGGTCGTGTGCTTTAAATCAAATAAACGGGTGATCTCCTGCTTAGGTCTGCCGATCCTGTTCGCCAGCTCCTGCTGGGTGATTTTTGATTCAAGGAAGGCATTCAGCAGAAGAACCTTAGACGCAACGCTCAGCGGTATTTCTACGTAGGTATCTTCAGCGCCAACCGCCGAAGGGAGTGGAATCGCCTCGTTGTCGTCGAAATAGAATTCAAAAGCGGTAATCAATGCAGTCTGCGCGGCCTGGAAAGCGTCATGGCGAGTATTTTCCTGAGTTAATGCTTCCGGAATATCCGGAAAAGAAACCACAAACCCACCTTCCACTGCCGGTGTTAGACTCGCTTCCAGATTTCATATCAGCGTGTACAACCTATAACAGCACTGCAACTGTTATGGTTAAAAAGAACTGTTCTGTTTCTGCCCCGCATTCCTTCCGAAGCTTAGAATTGCGCCAAATCAATTTTTCCTGCGGAGTTAAGCATGTTCGGTCTTGACGCGTTTCACCTGGCGAGGATCCAGTTCGCGTTTACGGTATCCTTTCACATCATCTTTCCGGCCATTACCATCGGCCTCGCCAGTTATCTGGCGGTGCTTGAGGGGTTATGGCTAAAAACAAAAAATCCCACCTGGCGTTCGCTATACCATTTCTGGTCGAAAATATTCGCCGTAAACTTTGGTATGGGCGTCGTTTCCGGGCTGGTGATGGCTTATCAGTTCGGCACGAACTGGAGCGGTTTTTCCGAGTTTGCCGGAAGCATCACCGGACCGCTGCTGACCTATGAGGTGTTAACCGCCTTTTTCCTCGAAGCGGGCTTCCTTGGGGTAATGCTGTTTGGCTGGAACCGGGTTGGTCCTGGACTTCACTTCTTCGCCACTTGTATGGTTGCGCTGGGTACGATTATTTCTACTTTCTGGATCCTCGCCTCCAACAGTTGGATGCAAACACCGCAAGGCTATGAAATCGTTAACGGGCAAGTGGTTCCCGTCGACTGGTTCGCCGTTATTTTCAATCCTTCATTCCCTTATCGTTTGTTGCATATGTCCGTTGCCGCTTTCCTCAGCAGCGCGTTGTTTGTCGCGGCTTCAGCCGCATGGCATTTACTGCGTGGGAATAGCACTCCCGCTATTCGCGCCATGTTTTCGATGGCGCTGTGGATGACGCTAATCGTCGCCCCACTGCAGGCCTTGATTGGCGATATGCACGGATTGAATACGCTGAAACACCAACCGGCAAAAATTGCCGCTATTGAGGGACACTGGGAAAATCCGCCAGGCGAACCAACCCCGCTGCTGCTCTTCGGCTGGCCGGATATGGAGCAAGAGCGCACTCGCTATGGGCTGGAAATTCCTGCGCTGGGCAGTCTGATCCTGACCCATAGTCTGGATAAACAAGTCCCGGCCCTGAAAGAGTTTCCTAAAGAAGACCGGCCCAACTCCACCATGGTGTTCTGGTCGTTTCGCATTATGGCGGGGCTAGGCATGCTGATGATCCTGTTGGGTGCGTTTGCCTTGTGGCTGCGTTATAAGCAGCGTTTATACACCTCGCGCGCTTTCTTGCGCTTTGCATTGTTGATGGGCCCTTCCGGTCTGATTGCCATTCTGGCTGGCTGGGTGACCACTGAAGTGGGCCGTCAACCGTGGGTGGTTTACGGTCTGCAACGTACAGCGGATGCGGTTTCCGCTCATGGCGATTTACATATGAGTATCAGCCTGCTGTCCTTCTTTGTGGTGTATAGCTCGGTATTTGGCGTGGGTTACAGCTACATGATCCGCTTGATCCGTAAAGGGCCGCAGGAAGATGACCCGACCATTCCGCCAACCGGCACACCTGCCCGGCCGCTTTCTGCCGCAGTCCTCGATTCTCAACCGGAGGCACATCGCTAATGGGTATCGATTTATCAGTTATCTGGTTTGTGATTATCGTGTTCGCCACGCTGATGTATATCGTGATGGACGGTTTTGACCTCGGGATCGGTATTTTATTTCCCGCTATTCAGGACGCTGATGATCGCGACGTGATGGTTAAC
This sequence comes from Citrobacter sp. Cu096, assembly GCF_030332285.1. Taxonomy (NCBI): domain Bacteria; kingdom Pseudomonadati; phylum Pseudomonadota; class Gammaproteobacteria; order Enterobacterales; family Enterobacteriaceae; genus Citrobacter; species Citrobacter sp. Cu096. The sequence continues at coordinate 1,143,815 of NZ_JAOWID010000030.1, read as the reverse complement.
AGCGTCGCTCCGGTATGGGACGGGAATGAAACCTGGCTTGTTCTGGGGGGGGCCGGGTTATTTGGTGCGTTCCCGCTGGCCTATGCAGTGATTGTCGATGCGCTGACGATCCCGTTGACCCTGATGCTAATCGGCCTGATATTTCGCGGCGTCGCGTTCGAGTTTCGCTTCAAGGCTACACCGGCGCATCGACCATTCTGGGATAAAGCCTTTCTCGGCGGTTCAATTCTGGCGACATTCACCCAGGGCGTGGTGGTGGGTGCTGTACTCAACGGATTTTCCGTTACCGGTCGCAGCTACAGCGGCGGTCCTTTCGACTGGATGACCCCGTTTACGCTGTTCTGCGGCATTGGTCTCGTGGTGGCCTACGCCCTGCTGGGAGCAACATGGCTGGTGATGAAAAGCGAAAACCCGTTACAGGATAAAATGCGCGGCGTGGCAAAAAAACTACTGCTGGCGATGTTGGTTGTCATTGCCATTATCAGCCTGTGGACGCCGTTGGCGCACAATGCTATTGCCGTGCGTTGGTTTAGCCTGCCCAACCTGTGGTTCCTGCTGCCGGTTCCGCTGCTGGTTGCGTTAATTAGCCTCTGGTTGTGGCGCGCGCTGGGCCAGCGAAACAGCCATACTCTGCCTTTTGTCTTAACGCTGGGGCTGATTTTCCTCGGGTTTAGCGGACTGGGGATCAGCATTTGGCCACACATCATTCCACCGTCCATTACGCTCTGGCAGGCGGCGGCTCCGGCGCAAAGTCAGGGCTTTATGCTGGTTGGCGCACTGCTGATTATCCCAATAATCCTGGTGTATACCTTCTGGAGCTACTACGTTTTCCGCGGCAAAGTTCAACATGGTGAGGGGTATCATTAATGCAACAATCTATCTGGAAACGTCTGATGTGGCTGGTCATTCTCTGGGGCGGCAGTGTGCTGGCCCTGGCGGCCGTCGGTTCATTCTTTCGCTTACTGATGACCGCTGCTGGGTTTAAGTCCTGATTTTCCCCCCGGTAACAACCGAGTCGCCCTGTGCTTCCCGGTTGTTACAAATCCTAATGCTGGCTAAACAAAAATGTAAAAAACATCGAATTGGCAAAATAGAGATTGCCATTATCCCGATTAAAATATTGAATAGTCACAAGGTGAAATTATCGCCAATTCCGCAGCTAACGTACCAGAGGGTGCATGATGTTTAAGAAAGGGTTAACGGTGTTATTGCTGGCCAGCGCGCTTTTTTCTGGTCAGCTTTTCGCGACTAATCAGGGACATGAATATCTTCAGGTACAGGATGCCGATCACGTATTACGACACACGGCCGACAGCGATGAGCTGCGAGTGACGGCGGAAGAATCCGCCGCCACTCTTCGCGAGCACCATCACTGGCAAAAATCACGAAAACCCGATATCCATATGAGTTAACCGTCAGCCTTTACGCTTCGGCAGTGTCTTCATCAGGTCTTCGGGGCTGACGGAAGCCACTATACTGCCAGGCAATGGCATCTTCAGAATGTGATGTTTCATCTTGCCGATCACGTGCATTTCGCACGGTCGGCAATCAAATTTCAGCGTCAGGACTTCATCGCCGTTAACCAGTTGCATCGGCGTGGCTTTCCAGCTCTTGATGTTCCCTTTCGCCTGTTTCGGACACAGGTTAAAGGCGAAACGCAGACAATGTTTGGTGATCATCACCGGTACATCGCCCTTTTCTTCATGCGCTTCATAGGCGGCATCAATCAACTGCACACCATAGCGGTGATAAAACTCACGCGCTTTATGGTTGTAGACGTTAGACAGGAAACTCAGATGCGTTTGCGGATAAACCGGCGCCGGTTGTACGACCGGTTTACGACTGCCCCGCTGATAATTTTGCAAACGCGCGGCATCCAGCATGTCGACAGCTTCACGTCGCAACTGATTCAGTTGACCGTTTGGTACGAACAATGCCCCCGGCAAGTTGATCTGAATATCGCGGGCGTAATACATCGTTTGTCCGAGCTTTGCCAGGCCATCCTGCAGATTGTTCAACGCTTTTTCTGCATTGTTCGCTTCCTCAAACTGACCATCCAGCGTATGGGTGATACTCACGCCCTCCTCGCTGGTGAGCGTCAGGATTAACTGTTCCTGCCAGCCGCCCAGTTCAATATCGACCGCAACTCGGCGTTCGCTGGAGGTTTTGGTCAGCGCCTGTTGCCAGTTATGATCGAGATTGCGATTCAGCGGATGGTTAGCACGAACTTTGTGCAGATCGACGGGCATTTCATTCGGCCACACCCGATAACGATTGTGCCCGGTTTTTTCAACGGTGTTAGCGCGAAATCCAACGACCTCACGCTTGATTAACACGTTCAGACCATCCCCGTTCGCCAGCGGTTCTGTCACCTCAACGTCGAGATGATCTTTTGCCACTTTCAGGACTTCACCAATCGGCAGGCCAATAAACTTTGGAGAGTCGAATGCGCCGATATCGGCCTTACGGGCATTTACAAAGTAATCAGTACTGCCGCGATGGAAGGTTTTCTCCGTAGACGGGGTGAAGAAATGTTCTGTGCGTCCAGCTGAAGAACGGGCCAAATCTCCCCGCTCTTCGATGATAGCGTCCAGCATCTGACGATAATGCGCGGTAATATTCTTCACATAGCTCATGTCTTTGTAGCGCCCTTCAATTTTGAAGGAACGCACACCTGCGTCAATCAATGCGCCGAGGTTGGCGGTCTGATCGTTGTCTTTCATCGACAGCAGGTGTTTTTCATAGGACACCACGCGCCCCTGATCGTCTTTCAGGGTATACGGCAGGCGGCAGGCCTGAGAACAGTCGCCACGGTTAGCACTGCGTCCGGTTTGGGCATGAGAAATATAACACTGGCCTGAATAGGCAACGCACAGCGCACCGTGGATGAAAAATTCAATGGTTGCGTCAGTAGCCTGATGGATGGCGTTAATTTGCTCAAGGCTCAGTTCGCGCGCCAGGACAATCTGGGTGAATCCGACATCAGCAAGAAACTTCGCCTTCTCAACACTGCGAATGTCACATTGGGTGCTGGCATGCAGCTCAATGGGGGGAATATCCAGTTCCAGAATTCCCATATCCTGCACAATCAGGGCATCAACACCGGTCTGATACAGATCGGTAATTAACCGTTGTGCGGGTTCCAGTTCATCATCGTGCAAAATGGTATTTAGCGTCACAAAGATTTTCGCCCCGTAGCGATGGGCGAAAGGCACTAGTTCGGCAATATCTTTCAGACTGTTACTGGCGTTATGACGCGCGCCAAAACCCGGGCCGCCAATGTAAACGGCGTCTGCGCCGTGCAAAATGGCTTCACGGGCAATGGCGGTATCCCGGGCCGGGCTTAACAATTCAAGGTGATGAGGCTGCTGGCGCATACAGTTGTTATCATCCACAAGCGGTAAAAATGGCGGTTATTGTAGTCACAAGCGGGGCGTTTCGGAATAGTTTTCCCGATTAACCACGTCGGTAATGGATCAGCGAATGAAAGTGCACCGTTTGTTCGCTGCTGTTACGGTAGCTATGTGCCCTGTCTCCGGCAAAACGAACTCCCTCGCCGGATGTAATGGTACGCCACTGCCCCTCAATACACATATCCAGCAGTCCGTTAATCACCACAACATGCTCGATAACCCCGGATTCATGCGGAGTTGATTCGCTGAGTGCACCGGGTGCCAGCAGGATTGAAAAATGATCGAAGCACAGTTGCGGATCCCACGGGAACAGTGATGTGACGACCATCGCCTGCTGCTGAGGATCAAATGCCGGCGTATTGTCTGACTCTGGCGGTGAAATAAACGTCGAAAACGGCACGTTCAGTCCAGTGGCAATTTTCCACAATGTCGCCACCGTTGGGCTGGACTCGTTGCGCTCAATTTGCCCCAACATGGCTTTTGATACACCGGTTTCCTCCGCCAGGCGTGAAAGGCTCCATTCTCGCTGGTGACGTAACGTCCGGAGCGTAGTAGCCAGATACTGGGTTAAGTTGTCCATTTTTCTCCTTCATCGGTCTCCTTTCACGGACCTACAGTTTAGCACTTGTACGCTATAACGCACAGTGTTACAGTGTCTGACCGTTATAACGCACAAGGAGTGAATATGCGCGCATTTTCTATCCCTCTGCATACCGTTCTGTCCGGTTTTGTGGCTGTCCTGGTCGGCTATGCCAGCTCCGCAGCCATCATCTGGCAAGCCGCTCTGGCCGCAGGGGCGACGACTGAACAAATCGCGGGCTGGATGACCTCGCTGGGGATAGCAATGGGTGTCAGTACGCTGGCGCTGACATTATGGTATCGCGCCCCTGTTCTCACCGCATGGTCAACGCCCGGTGCCGCGCTGCTGGTTACGGGCCTGCAAGGCATCACGATTCAGGATGCTATCGGCGTTTTTATTGTGGCTAATGCGCTGATTGTGCTGTGCGGCGTAACCGGGCTGTTTGCCCGTTTGATGAAAATCATTCCGCATTCACTGGCATCTGCCATGCTGGCCGGGATCCTGCTGCGTTTTGGTTTGCAGGCATTTAATAGCCTGAATAACGAACTTATCTTATGCGGGAGCATGCTGCTGGCATGGCTGGTGTGTAAAGTCATCGCCCCACGGTATGCGACGCTCGCCGCGATGCTGGTAGGTATCGCCATTGCGCTGATTAAAGGTGACGTTGTCACTAGCGGTGTTAATCTGTCGCCGGTATTTCCTGAATTTATTGCCCCACACTTTTCATTTGCCCACAGTATCAGCATTGCGCTGCCGCTGTTTCTGGTCACCATGGCCTCGCAAAATGCTCCAGGCATTGCCACCATGAAAGCATCAGGCTATGCGTTACCCGTATCACCACTGATTGTTTTCACTGGCCTGATGGCGCTGCTGTTTTCGCCTTTTGGCGTTTACTCTATTTGTATTGCCGCCATAACCGCAGCAATTTGCCAAAGTCCCGAAGCACATCCTGATGCCAAACGACGCTGGCTCGCCGCCGCTGCGGCAGGCGTTTTCTATCTACTGGCCGGGGTTTTTGGTGGTTCGGTCACAGGACTGATGGCGGCCCTGCCCGTAAGTTGGATCCAGATGCTGGCTGGCCTCGCCTTGCTCGGTACGATTAGCGGAAGTTTGTATCAGGCACTGCATAATGAGGCCGAGCGCGATGCGGCTATCGTTACTTTTCTGGTCACGGCCAGCGGTCTGACGTTGTGGGGTGTTGGGTCTGCATTCTGGGGGCTGGTCGTCGGCGGTTTCTGCTACGCAGCCTTGACGTTATTTCGCCGCACGTAACTGCGTTGGCGTTTTACCCGTTACCTGTTTAAACCGGTTACTAAAATGACTCGCCGAACTAAACCCGCAGGCCATCGCAATATCCGACAAACTGCGTGAAGAATAACAAACCAGATTCTGCGCCAGCGCCATCCGACGTTGCATCACATACTGGTGCGGCGCCATATTCATCGACTGGCGAAACATTCTGGCAAAGTGGAAATCACTAAGCGCCGCCTCGCTTGCCAGATCGCTCAGGGTTATCGGGTGCGCCAGATGCGCTTCAATATAGGCCAGCACATTACGCAAAGTGGCAGGTGCAAGACCTCCCGTGACTGTGGGCAACCGCCATTGTACATTGCTGTAATGCTGGATCAGATGCGTTAGCAGCAGTGAAGATGCGGCGCTGAGCGTAAGATGATTGGCCGGTTGCTGCCAGTCGTTACCGAGCAAAAACTGACGATAAACCGCTGTGATCCCCGGATCGCTGCCAAATGTATGCTCGTCCAGCGTGAAGCTATAGGGGCTTTTGTCCCAGACTTTTTCACCCACTTCGCGCAGATGGGTATCCGTACAATAGAGGTGAACGAAGGAAAGGTCGTCGCGAATATCCCAACTGGATTCGCTCTCTTTTGGCATCAGGCAAAAACGATCCGGCCCGCCGCCATTCTTCCAGCCTTCCGCCGTCTTGTGATAACTCTCGTAGCCATCCGCGATGTATAAACTGAGCGTGTGGTGATCGCAATACTGGGTAATGGTATCGCGCTTGTTTGACCAGGCGGCCAGTTGGATCCCCGAATGTAACGCAACTGATTCATGCAGCACGGCATTATGTTTGCGTAATTTTTCAAAGGCATCGTAGGGCTGAGACATACCATCACGTTCAAAAATAGATTAGCAGGCTTTCAGTCTATATCAGCTACATGTTGTAAACAGCCAACTTTTCGTTTCTTACGCTAAAAAAGCGCAAGATTTTGCAAGTTCGCCGCAAGCCGATGAAAGCCCCCTGCCGCCAGCCGTGACACAGTGTGAGCCTGATTACAAAAATGAGAGAGTTGTATGAACGCACTGTTGTACTGTCTGGTCGTCGTCATTTGGGGAACAACATGGATTGCGATTTATTTGCAGCAAGGCCCTGTTTCTGCCCCGGTTTCTATCTTTTGGCGCTTTGCCGTGGCCAGCTCGGTAATGATTGTTGCCCTTCTGGTTAGCGGGAAATTACGCAAACTGTCCGGTCGCGATCATCTGTTTTGCCTGTTGCAAGGTGGATGCGTTTTTTGCTTCAACTTCTGGTGTTTTTACACAGCTGCGGCATGGATTAATACCGGCCTGGAGTCGGTAATTTTCTCAATGGCCGTTCTGTTCAATGCGGTCAATAGTTTTATCTTTTTTGGGCAAAAACCACCGCTGCGTTTCTATATTGCAGCCGGCCTGGGATTGACGGGCATTGTCACTTTGTTCTGGCAGGATTTGCTCAACAGCGGATTCAACCATTCGCTGCTGCTGGGCATTGGCTTAAGCGCCCTTGGTACTTTTGGTTTCTCATTGGGCAATATGATAAGCCTACGTCACCAGAAAAAAGGGCTGGAAGTATTAACCACCAACAGCTGGGCCATGCTGTATGGCACGCTATTGATCGCCGTTATTGCGCTGGTGCGCGGGGATAACTTCATGCCGCAGTGGACTTTCAGCTATATTAGCGCGCTGTTATATCTGGCTATTTTTGGCTCGGTGATTGCTTTCGGTGCCTATTTCACACTCGTAGGGCGTATTGGTCCCAGTAAGGCGGCATACAGTACGCTGCTTTTCCCGCTGGTCGCGCTGACGCTGTCAACATTGTATGAAGGATATATCTGGCAGGTTAACGCAATTGCTGGATTACTGCTGATTTTGCTGGGTAATCTGGTGATGTTTGCTCGCCCGGAGGCGTTAATGGGAAAACTGCTTTACCGCCGTCGGACGGCATAATAAAAAACGCACCATCCAAAGATGGTGCGCTCAGCATTACGGTTTTGTGTTGACATCAAACATGGAGGCATCTGTCGCCATGTCATCAACAACTTTCTTCAACGTTTCGAACGCCATTGGCGTACTTTCGTTGTTCAGGTCTTTACCTTCACCCTGCCGTACCACTTTAATCACTGGCTTGTTGGTTGCCGCATCGATCAACTCACCTTCAAAATAGAGGTGAGTATCCATGGTACGGTGGCCTGTCGCCATTTGTGTACCCGCTACAAGCAACGCAACCGGAACGACTTCATAGAACTGCAGCCCTTCTTTGCTGGTTGCAACACCGGTAATCGCGCCACGGAAAATCAGGCTACGCGGACCGGGGGTCGTCACCAGAGGTTTACGTTTACTAATCGCGGTTTTCATCTGCGTATTGGTATAGCTCAACAGTTTATCCAGCACCTGTTGTCCAACCTGAGTCGTTGGTTTAGGAATCGGATAATAGGTTATCGGGTTATACACAATACTGTCATAGTTGGACTCATTGAAGTTGGGATCAACCCAACGCAGCACAGGTTGTCCTGTTGCCGATTTCGTTTCCTTCAGGCCAGAGTAATTTTTTAAAAAACCTGAATATTTATCCGGCTGCGTGATTTTTGACGCACAGCCTGATAACGCCAGTAAACCCGTAAGTACTGCAACTTTAAATAAAGTTTGAGCACGCATGGAATGATCCCTTAGTATTTGCAGATATGCATCTGAAATAGTAGCAAAAGGAAATCATGCTAGTTGTGCGAAAAATGGTACGCATCACACAAATTTTCTTTCTGCGTTCGACGTAAAAGCGTTGAACGCAGAGCATAAGCCATTAGCCGATTTTGCGGGCCAGCATAGTCGCAAAACGCAGTTTAATGCGATTGCCGTTTTCATCTGTACGGTGCAGTTCGCCCACGTCTTCGTTATATTTCAGCAGTTCCCATCCGCGATAATAGTTGCGTAACTCCCCCGCTTTAAACGCGAACGGAAAGCCAACGGTGCACGGGAAATCATCGGTATCCATCGCCGCAACGATTAAGTTATATCCCCCCGATTTCGTGCAACGCTGCATATTTTCGATAAGTCCCGGAATGGTTTTCGCTTCGAGAAACATCAGCACTACGGTAGACAGAATAAAGTCGTATTCACCGTCAAAACTCAACGCATTAAGGTCCGCGACGCTCGCCTGCAGATTAATCAGCCCTTCGGCTGCTTTGATACGCTCAAGGTTAGCGATGCTCATGGGATTTTTATCCCATGCTGTTACGTCATAACCGTTTGCTGCCAGGTACAGGCTGTTACGACCGTTACCGCAGCCCAGATCTAATGTTTCACCTGGCTTAACAATTTTTGCCGCTTCTACAACATCGGAATGCGTACGGGTTAAATCGTATTTCTCAGTAAAGTAGTTTTCGTCGCAAAGGGTCATTATTTATCCTCAGATTTCAGTAATGCAGTACGCTCTGTGCGGATGAGCAGTTTTCCCTGCATCAGCAATGCAAACGTACGTACCAGTAATAATGCAATGATAAAATTGGTAAAAATAAACAGTGGGATCGACAGCGTATGAAAAAATCCTGATTCGCTGCCTTGTCCCAGATGCAGCCCCGTTTTCGCCAGAGCCGACACGCCAAACGAGAAGCTCCAGAAAGACGCATTAAAGGGCTGAGACAGATACCACGGCATGAGGCGTAGCATAAAAAGAAGTTGCAGCAGACCATAGCCGAACAACATTTTGGCCAACGTATCCCCCTCGCCGCCGTTGACGCTAAGCCAGGCGCTGCAGGCGACCAGCGCAGGCGCCAACTGAATGCCAAGCGAAGTACGTAATACCGTTGGCAGTTCGCCGCAACTGCGTAAACGTTGCAGGATCACTGGCTCCAGGCTGAGCCAGGAAAATACCCCAGCGCCCAAAAAAACCAGCCCTGCGTCGTTGAAACCCAGCGCACCACAGGCCATTGCACTAATAAAGTTATTGGCGACAGTCGGCAGATACAGCCCCGGCGTGGTGGCTTCTTCTGGGTGCTCCCCGCGCCATAGTCCCGCGGTTTGCCACGCCGCGTACGCCAGTTGGATCACAACCCCAATGCTGAACAATCCAAGCGCCAGTGGTCGATACCACGGGACAAAACCAATCGCGACCAGCATGGTTGTGGCCGGAAACAGACTGACAAAGCTACTCATCACCGGGTGACGAACCTCTGCCAAAACGCTATGCGGAAAACGCAGTAAACGACTAATAAAGGCCAGCGTCAACAATCCCCAGATGACCATCGCAAGGATCACTAAACCGTCGCCGATCCAGTGGCTTACAGGCCACACCTGGCTGGCATAACGCCACGCAAATCCCATCCCTATGATGCCCAGTACCATGCCAAAATAACCAGCAGGAAGATTGAGGACCTGTTCACTGTGCTTGTTCTTACTCATTTTGTTTATTTTTTAAAGTATATTTGAAATGCATTTTATGGAATTTCCGCTGATTTAGCCAGTCCGGAAAACTTTGCTACGTTTACTAAGGCGCGCAACATGGAAACGAGCTATGACCAAATATCGTCTAAGCGATGAACCTCGCTCCTTTAGTTATCAGGATAATGGCAATAAAAAAAGCGTATTACTCCGCCAAATCATTGCGCTCACTGATTTTAATGATGTCCAGGCCGGTACTCCCGGCGGCTGGATTGATAATGAAAGCGTGCTGTCGCAAAACGGCGATTGCTGGATTTACGATGAAAACGCGCTCGCTTTTTCCGGCGCAATAATTACAGGAAATGCTCGTATCACGCAGGCAAGCGTGGTTAGAGATGGCGCTCAGATTGGCGATACCGCGTGGATTGACCGGGCTGAGATCAGTCATCACGCTCACATCCGTGACAATGTCATTATTCAGGATTCAGTCGTTCGCGGTGAGTGTCTTCTCTTCGGTGATGCGCGCGTGGTGTGTGGCTCTGAAATCATTGCCGCCAGGGGACTTACCCCTGAACATGACCAGATCCTGCAAATTTACGATCGCGCTTTTGTCAGCAGCTCGCGTGTAGTGCATCAGGCACAACTCTATGGTGATGCAAAAATCAACTATGCCTTTATTGAACATCGGGCAGAAGTGTTTGATTGCGCAAGGATTGAAGGTAATGCAGAGAACAATGTCTGGATCTGCGATTGCGCCAAAGTCTACGGACACGCACACGTCATTGCCGGAACCGATGAAGATGCCATTCCTACCCTACGTTATAGCTCGCAGGTGGCGGAAAACGCGGTGGTCGAGGGCAACTGCGTACTGAAGCACCATGTGCTCGTCGGCGGTCATGCGCAGTTACGCGGCGGGCCGCTCCTGCTTGACGACCACATCCTGATTGAAGGCCACGCCTGCGTGCTGGGCGAAGTGCTGATCGAGCATCACATTGAAATAAGCGACCAGGCGCATATTGAAGCATTTGATGGCGATGCCATTCATCTGCACGGCCCGAAGGTGATCAACGGCGAGCAGCGCATTACGCGTACACCGATCGCAGGCTTATTCTGAGGTGCTATCAATGATTCGGGCATAGAGATTCACATCATGGTAATCACCATTGAGGAACTCCGCCTGTTTCATACATCCTTCCAGCAAAAAGCCATTGCGCTGCGCCACTTGATTACTCTCAAGGTTATCGACGCGGCATTTAATCACGAAGCGGCGGATCTCCTGACGCTGCGCATAATGGTGAATCAATGCCTGTAGCGCCAGAGACATGATCCCTTTGCCCTGATGTTCCTCATCCAGCCAGTAGCCGATATACGCGGCTTTGTTCAGCGGTTCTATCTGGTTAAACGAGATAACCCCGACCATATTTCCTTGCGCAAAAATCAGGAACATTTTGGCGTAACCGCGCTGATGCAACATCATATTGCCTTGCACGTTCTTGCGGGTGTCTTCCTCTGACGTAACAAACTGCGGCCAGTTCAGCGACTGCTGGAGCCAGCTTTTATTTTTAAGTACAAGCTGATACAGAGGCGTGACGTGTTGTTCTTCTACGGCACGCAGTTCCAGCGTTTCATTGATGGTAATCACTTCTGACATTTTTATTCCGTTATGCTGGTTCAGCAGGCAACCCTGCTCATCAAATAAAACAGGAAGGGCTCCCTTTTGGAAGCCCTTTTACACAGCAAGTGCCGTTTTATTTAGCTCTCACTGACACTCTCTTTTTGCAATATTTTGAGCAGATCTTCCTTCAGGTGGAGTTTCTGTTTCTTAAGGCGAACAATGTCCAAACTATACCCACGACCATCCGAACCTTCCAGTCTGGAGATCTCATGATCAAGGCTGTTGTGTTTTTCGAATAAGGACAGAAAGCGAGGGTTCTCGGATTTCAGTCGGGAAATAAGGTCTCTGTATTCTGGAAACATACTTTCTCCCTGTTAGTGGACAAGAACGTGTATAAGAAATACACACCTTCAGCTTATCGGTTTAAGTCAGGGAAAAATGCGAGCAGGATCGAGTAAATAGTGTACAGCGTTTTTTAAGAAAATGACGAATATGGCTCCCCGACGGAGAGCCATAAAGATGAGGATCAACGCATCTCGCGGTCGTCAACGTACTGGCGTTTATCCGGCGCTGGCGGGAAGTACTGATACAGCCAGGTTTCGCTGATAGCGTCGCCCTGGCAACGCAGGAACATACGCATATCTACCGGATCGGTTGAGTCAGAGGTCGGATACCAGTCAAACTGGATGCGGTAGCCGTCGATAGGTTCAACGTAAAGGATCTCAATCTGTTTCGCTTCACCACTCGAAAGCGTAATTACCGGTTCAATACCTTTCGGCGCGGCGGCTTTTAAATCGCCACCGACGAAATCAACGGCAAAACGTCGTGCCCATTTTTCCGGGTAGTGCTCGCCCGGTGCCCATCCTTCCGGGAAACCGCCCATGCCTGTACGGGTCGCCATCACGCGAGCCAGCGGCGAACGCACTGGCGGCTGAGCGCTCCAGTACAGGCGATATTTGAATTCCAGCTCATCGCCAGCTTTGATCTTCCTCTCCGGCTGCCAGAAGCAAACGACGTTATCCAGCGTTTCACCGGTCGTCGGGATCTCCATCAGGCCGATAGTCCCCTTGCCCCACTGGTTACGCGGTTCGACCCACAGACTTGGACGCTTGTTGTACCAGCCCATGATGTCCTGGTAATGTGAGAAGTCGCGATCGAGCTGCAGCAAACCAAACCCTTTCGGGTTGTTATCGGTATAGGCGTTGAACTGCAGTTTTTGCGGGTTATTCAGCGGGCGGCAGATCCACTCGCCGTTACCTCGCCACATCGCCAGACGATCGGAGTCATGAATTTGCGGGTGAATGGTGTCGCACATCCGACGTTCATTGTTGCCGCAGCTAAACATGCTGGTCATCGGCGCAATGCCGAGCTGCTTGATGTCTTTGCGCGCATAGATGTGGTTTTGTACATCCATGATCACCTGCGTTTTCTCACAGTGGATCACGAACTTGAATGCGCCAGTAACGCTTGGGCTATCAAGAAGCGCATACACGGTAAAGGAGGTTGCGCCCGGTTTGACCGTTTCGAACCAGAAAGCGGTAAAATCAGGGAACTCTTCTTTGCTGTCGGTGTAGGTATCTACCGCCAGACCGCGAGCCGATAATCCATACTGGTAGGTGTCATCCACGGCGCGGAAATAACTGGCGCCCAGGAAAGAAACGATGTCGCGACGGGCCAGCTCTGGCGCCTTAAATACGCGGAACCCGGCGAAGCCGAGGTCAGTTTGCCCTTCCAGTTGTTTGGTATCCACGCCCGCATCATTGTATTTAAACAGTTCCGGACGGAAGTGAATTTCACGTGCCATATGCGTACTGGCATCAACCGAGAACATGCGTACACGGCGACGGAAGCCCATTCCCACGTGGAAGAATTGCGCATCAAGCTGACGATTTTCAACATTGTTCCACAGAGACTGCTCTGCGTCATATTGAATGCTGTTGTAGGCCTGCGGCGTCAGTTTCGCCAGCGTGTCAGGTAACGCGCGCGGTGCGCCACCCCATGGCTTCTGTGCTAAGTCATGAGCCATCGATTGCAGAACGGAAAAATCAAAACGAACGGTTTTTCCGTCTGCAATGTCAGACTCTGCCGCAAAGGCGGCGCGGGAAAAGAGTGATGCAATACCACTGGTTCCGCACACGGCGGCCACTGCCATTGAACCTTTAATAAATCGTCTGCGATTCATGCCTGAAAGTGAATCCTTCTGGTCGTGTAAATGGTCCCGCGCCGGTCATAATCAGCGGCAAGAGAGTGCACATTTCTGACCGCTCACTCTAGACAAAATTCATTAATAATCCAATTGTTGGTCGCCGATTATCTGTACAAAATCGAAAATATTTTATGTCGATGGGAACAGGCCGAATCCCATGTAAATTCCGTTAAAGTAAACCACAGCGACGTTTACTCCGATCTTGCGCCTCCTGATACAGCGCAAACTCATCATACACCGCGCAACCCAGCGCCTGTTCAAACGCGTCGCGGCTGGAATTTCCATGGCTGCGAGCCTGCGTTTCATTCCCCAGATTTGACTGGAAAATTCCTGCGGCACTTACCGGTAAAAAATCTTCGTAGGTGATGGGTTGCGCAACCAACCAGCCTCGCTCAATGAGCGGCTGCGGGTCGTCATCCGGACGGATTGCCTGTCGATGCGCCTCGCCCGACGGTGTCAGGCGATAACGGAACCAGGCGAGCCCTTGCTGGCGCAGCAAAAACTCGCTGTCCGGGAATGCTTTGAACACTTCCTGAAGATGCAACTGATGCGTCAGGTTGTCTTTTCCCGTTCCCGCCTTATTCAGCAGTTCGTCATACAGCGCTCTGCCTTTCGGCGTCAGGGCCACGCCGCGCTGTTCGATCTCACCGAAACGCGCCGTGTGGGTGCCGCGCATCTCCCCGGCAAACCACACCGGTTCTTCAAGCGCTTTAAAACTGGTCTGACGCAATAAAATGGGCACCTCGCGACGCGGTGGCCCTTCAATCAGTATTTTGGGTTCAATACCGCATTCGGGCATCATCGACTGCACCCGGTCGATATCCAATGTACGCGGCGTCAGATGGTTGATATGACAACCAGGGAAGCACACCACATCGGCAATCAGTCGGTGCTCGTCATGTAATGCGTGGTAGGTTCCTTCATCAACCGTGGCATGCTGATGCCAGCGGAAGGTTTCCAACGCCTCATGCACAAACTCATGCGCCTGCGCCTGCGTAAAACTGCCCTGCGCATCATATTCATTCAGAAGTTCGTGACAACGACGGGTGAATATGTCGCGTTTCGCGAGGATCTCCGCGGCCTTTTGCCTCAACGCGACGTTTTCGATTAATTCGAGGCGTAATAACGAGGTAAATACCCGAAACGGATTGCGCGAAAGCGACGCATCGTCGATGGGCCGAAAAGCCGTGGAATGTACGGGAACGCCGGCCTGGGAGAGATCGTAATAACTCACCGGATACATACCCATAATCGCAAACATCCGGCGCAGCGTAGAAAGTTCCTGCGCAGTGCCCACCCGAATAGCGCCGTGGCGCTCAACGTTTAGCCGCGCCAGCTCATCCGCATTAGCCAGTTTTTCATGCAACGTCGGATTATTTTCCAGTACCGCCAGATTCACATCAGCGACAAGTTCCAGCAACGTGCCATATTGCGGGACTTCCTGCTGGTACATTGCTGACATTGCCTGCGAAAATTGTTCCCGAATCTCATCTGCCGTGATGGTGTTCGCCATAATGTCATGCCTCCAGTGAATATTACCTGGAGTGTAGAGAACACCGCAGACTCCGGTGGGAAGAATTTACAAAGTGTGACCTCGCGTAAATTTCCCACCCTTACTGACGATGAACAGAACCTACTGACGTGGTTTTAAATGCGTTTCCAGCCACGGCAGCATCTGTTTTTTACGGCTGAGCATACCTTCAACTTTACAGGGCTGCGGGATGTCTGAGAGTTCACAACCAGCAAACCACAGGCTGGTGTCGCCCAGATTAATGTCGGTGAGCATCAGAACAACCAGTGCGGCATTCTTTTCCTCTGCATAACGCACCATTTCATGACGTAAATCGTCCAGCACCGCATCCACCTGTTGCAGCGAATACAGCTCAAGCTGTGCCACACAAACCGAATGCCCATGGATGGTGAAGGATTTGATGTCTTTCTGCAGAAGTTCGTGGGCGGTCATGCCTTCCACGCTGGTTTTGGCAGATAGCAGACCGCGACTGAAAACGTCAAGGTCCACTCCAGTTTTTAGGGTTAATGCCTCAACTGCCAGGCGGTCATCTGGGGTCGTGGTCGGGGAACGAAGCGTGACAGTGTCACTCAACGCGGCACCCAGCAATAAAACGGCCTCGGCGGCAGACAACTGGCTGCGCTCAGCTTCCGTCATCAGTTGCCATAACAGCGTCGCGCTACTACCGACGGGTTTCACCCACACTTCAGGCGGCAGACGGGTCATTAATCCCCCGAGTCGGTGATGATCGATAATGCCCACGACGTTACTTTCTGCCAGCGATTCCGGCCCCTGAGCAGGCTCAGTGAAATCGACCAGCCAGACATCAAGATCGGTCAGCGGAAACGTCAGCCGCCCAGGCATTTCCAGCCCTGCATGCTCAAAGATAAATTGCGTTTCGCGATTCGGTTCGCCCAGACGCCATGCCGTCGCCTGCTGACCGCGTAAAGTAAGCCAACGCGCCGTCATTGCGGCAGTACAAATGGCATCGCTATCGGGATTAAGGTGCCCTATTACGTGTATCATCAATCAGTGCCTTGTGAAGAGAAGGGTTCAAAAGCCAACAATAACGAAAGTATATCGACCGGATACATTCCCTTCCATGATCCTATCCCCCTGTACATGCTGTACAAAACATAAGCAAAATAAATTAGTTGTAAGTAAAATACGATAAATGTTAATAATATTTTGCTATCAAGTTATCAAAAACAAACAACTTCACTTGTCATCGATACGGCTCTGTTTTTAACATCGCTTATGGAAAAAAATGTTCTGTTCAATCAGCGCATTCGCTTGCGCCACCTTCATACTTTTGTCGCCGTTGCACAACAGGGAACGTTGGGGCGCGCGGCTGAGACCCTTAACCTGAGCCAACCGGCCCTCTCCAAAACGCTGAATGAACTGGAGCAACTGACCGGTACCCGGCTCTTTGAGCGTGGCCGTCTTGGCGCGCAGTTAACGCTGCCCGGAGAACAGTTTCTTACCCACGCGGTAAGAGTGCTGGATGCGCTTAACACCGCCGGACAAGCATTAAACCAGCGCGAAGAGTCGCAGACTGATGTCGTACGAATTGGCGCCTTACCCACCGCGGCGCTGGGCATTCTGCCGGCGGTAATTGGCCCATTCCATAAACAGCAAATGGAAACCACGCTGCAGGTTGCCACCATGAGTAATCCGATGATCCTGGCAGGTTTAAAGTCCGGAGAAATTGATCTCGGCATTGGTCGTATGGCCGATCCGGAATTGATGGTCGGTCTGAACTACGAATTATTATTTCTGGAATCACTCAAACTGGTCGTGCGTCCTAACCATCCATTGTTGCAAGAAACCATCACGCTGAGCCGGGTAATGGAGTGGCCAGTGGTGGTTTCGCCGAAAGGAACCGCACCTCGCCAGCACGCAGAGACATTGTTGCAAAGTCAGGGCTGTAAAATGCCGTCGGGTTGTATTGAAACGCTGTCAGCATCGCTCTCCCGCCAACTGACGGTTGATTACGACTATGTGTGGTTTGTCCCATCAGGCGCGGTTAGAGAAGATCTGCGCCAGGCGACACTGGTGTCATTACCAATTCCCACTCACGGTGCGGCTGAACCCATCGGTATTCTTACTCGTGTCGATGTGCAACTCTCTCAGGCCGCGCAGATCCTTATCGCCGCAATACGCAAAACCGTGCCGTTTTAATGCCAAAAATAAAGGGACCATCTGGTCCCTTTATTGATGCTTAAAACGTTTCCCAGTTATCGCCGTTGGCCGTTGCCGCCTGCGGACGTGAATGACCCGGTGTAGGCGCCACCTGAGCGCGTTTAATTGCGCTTGTCCCGGTTAAACGGAATGTGCCGACGGCTTCCGTTAAGCGTGCTGCCTGTTCTTCAAGAGATGCTGCAGCGGCGGATGCTTCTTCAACCAGCGAGGCGTTTTGCTGCGTGACCTTGTCCATCTCTGAAATAGCCTGACTCACCTGGACGATGCCCCGGCTTTGTTCATCGGAGGCCGCTGCAATTTCCAGCATAATGTCGGTCACGCGTTTTACCGCATCGACAATATCCGTCATCGTATTGCCTGCTGCGACCACTTCTCCGGACCCCTGGTCAATCAGCCGGACTGACTCGCTAATCAACCCTTCAATCTCTTTTGCCGCCTGGGCGCTGCGGCTTGCCAACGTACGCACCTCACTGGCTACGACGGCAAACCCTCGCCCCTGCTCTCCTGCCCGCGCCGCTTCTACCGCTGCGTTCAGCGCCAGGATATTAGTCTGGAAGGCAATGCTGTTAATAACGGCGGTAATTTCAGAAATTTTCTTCGAACTCGTTGAGATATTACCCATGGTTTTAACCACGCCAGAAACCATCTGCCCGCCCCGGCTGGCCTTGCCGGAAGCATCTTCCGCCAACTTGCTCGCATGATGCGCGTTGTCGGCATTTTGCTTCACCGTGGCCGTCAACTCTTCCATGCTGGCTGCGGTTTGCTCAATCGCCGCGGCCTGTTGCTCGGTACGGGAAGACAAATCGGTGTTCCCTGCCGAAATCTCACTGGTACCGCGATAAATTTCTTCCGCGCCCTGACGAACCGTGCCCACTGTCTTCGCCAGCGACCGTTGCATAGTTTGCAGATGGCGGCTCAGGCGGCCAATTTCGCTGCGCCCGGTCGGTTCCTCCTGCATCGTCAGATCCCCTACTGAAATTTGCTCAATGCGCTGTGCCGCGCGCAACAGAGGATGAATGACGGTACGGCGCAGAACGATGAACGTCATCACGGTCAGCGCTAGTGCAAGAACGAATGCGCCCAGCATAAAGGCCATGCCAAGCTGTGTACGTTGGTGTGCCTGTTCGCTTAACTGATTCGCCCTGGCGGTACGAATGTCGATCGCTTTTAACAACACCTTATTGTAAGCAGAGTCCAGCGGTCTGGCCTGTTCATTTTCATGGTTGATGATCGCTTCGAACATGCCGTTTTTAGCGTACTTCAGCATAGGTTGTAAGCCGTCGATATAGGCTTTGAAACTGGCACTCAGTTCAGCGTCTAACGCTTCACCGGCAGTGGTTTTCACTGCACGCGCCATATAAGTATTGAAACCGTCCTGCGATTGCTTAATACGTTTTTCTGCCTCGGCAATATTGGCCTTCATGTCATCCATTTCAGCAATACGGCTCGCCGCACCAGCATGGATCATGTTGATACGCGCGGTGCGTAAGTGGTTAGAGCTGTTAGATAACCCCATCCGAACCTGAATCTCATCGGTTACATCGCGCTGATCGCGATCGGCCTGCATAAGAAAATAACTTGCCAGCCCGGAACTTAAGGCGAACAACAGAAGGATGCCACCGAGAATGGAGGAAAACAGCGGAACCAGCCGGATTTGATGCAGAAAGCCCAGTTTATACTGGGCTTGCATCGATGTAGTGTTGTCCATGACCGTCGACTCTCTTGTAGGGTTTATGCGTGAAAACACGCCCGTTAGATAGTCATCGGCAATCCGGGAGGTTTACTTACCGTGAAAAGCGCCGGATTCGTCACACTTTCACAACATAATTCTAAAAAATTCAGGAAAGTGCCAGCGGTCAAATCCGCTGGCCCATGAATCAGTTATCACCAAAATGGATAACGGTACGGATGGATTTACCCTGATGCATTAAATCGAACGCTTCGTTAATCTGCTCCAGCGGTAAACGATGGGTAATAAAGGGATCCAACTGAATTTTCCCACTCATCGCTTCTTCGACCATGCCAGGAAGCTGAGTGCGCCCCTTCACGCCGCCAAACGCGGAACCGCGCCACACGCGCCCGGTCACTAACTGGAATGGACGTGTTTTGATCTCCTGACCAGCACCCGCCACGCCAATAATGATGCTTTCGCCCCACCCTTTATGACAGCACTCCAGTGCTGCACGCATCACGTTAACGTTGCCGATGCACTCAAAGCTAAAGTCCACGCCACCGTCGGTAAGTTCGACAATCACGTCCTGAATCGGTTTATCGTAATCGTTCGGGTTGATGAAATCGGTCGCCCCCATTTCACCCGCCAGTTTGAATTTCTCCGGATTGGTATCAACGGCCAGAATACGCCCGGCTTTTGCCTGCACCGCGCCCTGAATCACTGCCAGGCCAATACCGCCCAGACCAAATACGGCTACGGTATCGCCTTCCTTCACTTTCGCGGTGTTATGGACCGCTCCGATACCGGTGGTCACGCCACACCCCAGCAGACACACTTTATCCAGCGGAGCCTGCGGGTTAACCTTCGCCAGCGAGATCTCTGCGCAAACGGTGTATTCGCTGAAGGTACTGGTGCCCATATAGTGATAAATCGGCTCGCCATTATACGAGAAGCGCGTTGTGCCATCCGGCATCAGACCTTTGCCCTGTGTCGCCCGCACGGCCTGACACAAGTTAGTTTTACCCGATTTACAGAACTTGCACTCGCCACATTCTGCGGTGTACAGCGGGATCACATGATCGCCCGGTTTCAGGCTGGTGACGCCTTCCCCCACTTCAACCACAATGCCGCCGCCTTCATGACCCAGTACCGCCGGGAACACACCTTCCGGATCGTCACCTGAGAGCGTAAAAGCGTCAGTATGGCACACGCCGGTGTGGGTAATTTTAACCAGCACTTCACCTTTCTTTGGCGGTGCAACGTCGATTTCGACAATTTTTAACGGTTGGCCGGGGCCAAATGCAACTGCTGCACGTGATTTCATTTGTCTCTTCCCATTATTGCAAGGTGATGGTGTTATTTTAGATAAGCACGCAGAAGATGGCCGATCTCAGCCATGCGCACAGCTCGTTGGTCTGGCGTTGTCTCCCCACTGACCAGTTCATCTTTTAGGTGAATCTCAACCATTTCGCCCATCAGGCCATTGGATGCACCGCGTACGGCGGCAATTTGTTGCAGGATCGCCAGACACGGTTCGCCAGATTCCAGCGCGCGCTCAAGTGCATCAACCTGACCGCGAATACGGCGTACACGGGTGAGAATGCGTTTTTTATCTTCAGGTGAATGCGGCATACGCCCTCCAAATCCTATACCCCCCTATAGTATCATTGTTTTTAATCTATTTGTAATAAATTAGGTTTATTTACTATTCACCAATGAAGATAATCCCGTTTTGCAGGATTGATGAGCATTTTGAATGGTCAGCACGAAGATAATTGTTCTGTAATACTAACTATAATTATATGGATATAACACGTAAAATGGATTCATTATCCAATAACTAGAATAATTATGAATTTTTATCATTATTTTATAATATACGCCGTGGGATTTGTCGTCATGTTCACGCTGTTAATCCGCGGGGACAAAATACATGACCTCGAATTTGATTTAATCGATACGCTCAGAACATCTTTATTGTGGCCATTTTATGTAGTAGCAATGATCTGCATTATTATTTACTCATTTTTTATACGAAAAATACTATATGAGTAATATAGAGAAATGTGCAATGCTACTACCTAACCCGCAACAAATCGCTGTATCTCGTGGTATAACGCGGTGAAAGCATGTCTCGCTTCATCGCCCACGGTTGCTGTATCCCTTGTCCGGCAAAGTAGAGCGTTCCTTTCCCTTTTTTAGCATTAAGCGTATCCAGTACATCCATCAGTTTATCGCTGTTACGCCGTGGGCAGTTGTCGTCAAAAAGATTCAGCTGCGCAACGCCAGAGCTAAAAAAATCCCCCAACATAACGCCCGCTTTTTGGTAACGCAGCCCCGCTCGCCAGATGGCATCCAGGCTGCGCGTTGCCGCTGCAATAATATCCCGACTATCCTGAGTTGGCGTCAGCAGTTTTATCGACGCGCTGTTTCCGTAATAAGGTTCATTCAGAACAAACGGACTGGTTTTGATAAACGTAGAGATAAACCGGCAATACTGGTGCTCTCTGCGCAGCTTTTCCGCAGCGCGTGAAGCATAGGTGCAAATTGCCTCTCTCATCGCGTTGTAATCCGTGAGTTTTTCACCAAACGATCTTGAGCAGATAATTTCCTGCTTATCCGGCGCAAACTCTTCCAGCGCCAGACAAGGTTCACCGCGCAATTCCCGAACGGTTCGCTCAAGTACGACATTGAAATGTTTACGAATGAAGCGAATGTCGGTATTCGCCAGATCGAGAACCGTTTTAATGCCCATGGCATCCAGTCTCTTGCTGATACGGCGCCCGACACCCCAGACTTCATCAACCGGAAGTGCGGCCATTAGTTTACGCTGACGTTCAATATTTGAGAGATCCACGACTCCGCCGGTTTGCTCCTGCCACTTTTTGGCTGCATGATTCGCCAGTTTGGCCAGCGTTTTGGTCTGGGCGATGCCAACCCCAACCGTGAGACGTGTTTTCTGTAAAATGGTAGCTCTGATTTCCCGACCAAAATTCGTAAGATCCCGGCAGTTTCGCACCCCCGTTAAATCGCAAAAGGCTTCATCAATACTGTACATCTCCACACGCGGCGACAACTCCTCCAGAATCGACATCACCCTGCTGCTCATATCCGCATACAATTCGTAGTTCGAACTAAAACAGAACACGCCATAACGCCTGAACAGATCTTTCTGTTTGAAATACGGTGCGCCCATATTAACGCCAAGCGCTTTTGCTTCCGCACTACTGGCAATGACACAGCCATCATTATTTGAAAGAACGACAACGGGTTTGCCTTTCAGATCGGGCCGGAATGCCGACTCACAGCTGGCATAAAATGAATTAACATCCACCAGAGCAAACATAATCAGCCCGCGGCTTTAACGATAAATGTTACCACGCCAAATATATCCAGCGTGTCCTCGCTGCTAATCATGATCGGCGCGTAGGCGCTGTTCTCTGGCTTCAGCATGATAACTGGGTGTAATTGCAGACGTTTAACGGTGAATTCACCCTCAATAGCGGCAATAACGATATCTCCATGGGCAGGCTTTCTGGCGCTGTCGACAATCAGCAAATCGCCCTCGCCGATCCCCGCTCCCCTCATGGAGTCGCCAGATGATTTAACAAAATAGGTTGCGCTGGGATGCCGTACCAGCAGGTCATTAAGGTCGATACGCTTCTCAACGTAGTCCTGTGCCGGAGATGGAAAACCACAGGGTACAAGATCGCTAAATAGCGGAAAGTGTTTAATTTCGCGGCGTTCCGCAGGCTGGAAAAACAACATAATAATCTGCCTCTCATTAACTGTGTTTATATACAGTAGTTTTAATAAGGACAGCGATCAAGTGACAAGAGTGGCGAATTGAGCGTTGTTTAACCATCTTGTCGATAAGCTTTTATGATGTCTGGAAAAATAATTGGCTAAAAAAATGCCCCACATTTGTGGGGCATTACCTCAGGAGCGTTTTCGCGGCATCATGCGCAACAACGTATTGTCCTTCCAGAAATAGTGGTGCATCAGGGCCGCTGCGGCATGCAGAGCAATGACAAAATAGCCCAGGTTGGCCAGCGTCACGTGCCAGGACTTCAGCATATCCACTACATCAAAGTTGGCCTCTGCTGCATGTGGCATAACGATGCCAAATGCAATCCACGGGTTACCCCGGTTGTACATCATTACCAGGCCAATAATCGGCAGCACAATAAACAACAGATAGATAACCAGATGCCCGAGATGCGCCATCCCGGTCATCATCGGCTTCGGTTTTGGCACAATCGGCGGTGCTGGATATTTGAGCCTGACCAGCAAGCGCGCCACCATCAGCGTTAAAATGGTGATACCGCAGGAGACGTGCACCATATTGAACACGGGGCGATAGCTGCGCGGGAAAAATCCGCGAAACTCCATGGCGCTGTAGGCCACAATGACCAACAAAAAGACCAGCCAGTGAATACCAATTTGCAGGCCAGAATACTTATTCCCCATAACATTTCCTGAATAAAAACAATAATGCGTCAACATAACGGGCTTTTGTTAAAAATTCATTAAGTTTTGTTCACCTATTTTCAGTCAGTTGCGTTTAACCTCAAAACAGCTATTGGCGCGGATGCACCGCCAGGTGTAGAGTAAAACTCAGGACTGCAGATAGACCACCTGCGTTTGCAGATATTCACTCAGACCATGTTTACCGTCTGCCCCACCAATCCCGGACTTGCGCCAGCCCGCATGGAACCCCTGCATCGCCTCGAAGTTTTCACGATTAATGTAGGTTTCGCCAAACTTCAGCCCTTTAATCGCCTTCATCGCCGTGTTCAGGTTTTGCGTGTAAATCGATGAAGTCAGACCATAGTCACTGTCATTGGCCATTGTCAGCGCTTCTTCCAGCGTATTAAACGCCACCACCGGCAGCACCGGGCCAAACGTCTCCTCGTGCATAATCGCCATCTCCTGGCGCACGTCTAACAGTAACGTCGGCGGATAGTAATAACCTTTGCCGGCAACGGCTTTACCGCCCAACACCAGTCTGGCTCCTTCCTGCACCGCGCGTGCAACTTTCTGCTCAACACGCGCCAACGCAGCAGCGTTAATCAGCGGTCCCATTGCAATGTCATTGCGCTCGGCCGGATTGCCAAACTGCACAGCTTTCATCGCCTCACCCAGACGATTGACGAACTGGTCATAGATGCCTTTCTGCACGTACACACGCTCTGCACAGTTGCATACCTGTCCGGTATTGATCACTCGCGAATCAACAATCGCCTTCACGGCCAGTTCAAGGTCAGCATCATCCATTACTATGGCAGGCGCTTTGCCGCCCAGCTCCAGACAAACTTTAGTGATGTTTTTAGCCGCCGCGGCCATAATTTTCTCGCCCGCGCCGACGCTGCCGGTCATACTCACCATCGCTACCTTCGGATTTCCAGCCAACTCCTGACCGACCGTTTCACCGCGTCCGAGCACCAGATTAAATACGCCGCGCGGCAAGCCGATATCATCAACAATTTTGGCAAAGGCGATGGCGTTATTCGGTGTGAATTCACTCGGTTTAATAACAATGGTATTCCCCGTCAGCAATGCGGGAGCCAGCTTGCGGGCAATCAGGAAAAACGGAAAGTTCCACGGCAGAATGCCCGTGGTCACGCCCAGAGCGCGCTTAAACAACAGAATATTCTCGCCCGGACGATCGCTTTGCAGGATCTCGCCTTCATAGCGGCGCGCCCATTCCGCCATGTAATCGATATAGTCGGCGGTAAATGAGACTTCAACCTCAGCCAGTTGCTGGATCTTTCCACCTTCCGCCACAATCAACGCACTGATTTCATCGGCTCGCTGGCGGATGCCCGCAGAAATTTTGCGTAACCAGTTCGCCCGTTCAATGGCAGGCAGGGCTTCCCATTGCGGCTGAGCACGCTGCGCGGCATCGATCGCTTTACGCGCATCTTCGGCACGTCCATCGGGAATACGTGAGATTACCTCTTCCGTGGCCGGATTGACGACATCAATCCAGGCGTCATCGTGCCAGGTCACAAACTGCCCATCGATATACATAGGATGTTGTACGGGTACTGACATGCGGTTCTCCTGTGATTGATTTGTTTTTAACAAGTGAAACTATTGTTAATTAATATCAATCATGCATGTCAGATTATGGCTGTCATCGCTGTTCTGTGAGCGGCTTCATAAAAGCGTTTGGTAAAGTGATGATAAAGGGAAAAAAACAGTCGGGATTTCTGCCCGTTTGCCGCAAAACGCCGACAAACGGGCAGCAGGCGTTACAGAGAGCGGCTCTCCAGTAAGTCAGTCAACGCAGTGTCATTTCGCAACTGCTGCCAGGCTTGCTCAATATTCTGAGGAATATCAACATGGGCGATAAAATCGCGGCCGCAAGGCCCATAACCATCGGCATCGTCACGCAGGCGTGGAAGCTCACCGGTAATGAGAGACAGGTAGCGATCCACCGACCAAAGGCCTTCTGCGGCGGGTACAAAATCCACGCCGTTTTGCTGTTGGACCAGTTCGGGGCTGAAACCAGGGAAACTCAGCCAGCGCGGCGCATGCAGATCATCACGGGTTACGCGCTCAAACGTCGCCATCGTGCGACGTTGCATAGTAGGATCCTGCACCACAATAACGGTATGAATGTTTTCTGCCGCCTGATTCAACAATGCACAGCTAAACCGGGCATTCTCACCGCAATTTGTTGACTGGTCTTCCACCCAAATCTTCTCACCCGGAATCAGCCAGAACTGGTGAGCGATATCGGCAAGGATCGCGGCTTCAGCGCGTCCGGTAGTGCGAATGATGTTATAGCGAGGATGCTGAGCAATCGCGTCATACAGAAAGCGCGTAGAATGACCGATGCCACCGCTAATCAATAAGGGAACCTGTTGTTCTTTCGCGATCCGACAAGCAGCGTCGATGGTCGGAATAACCGCGTTGCCCGCCAGAATCACGCAGTCTGACTGAACGGTGACATTTTCCATAAAATCATTCTGCGCCAACCATTGCCCTACGGTATTTATAGCCGCAAGGGTGGCTGCGGAAAGTATCGGAAACTGACTCATACTCATACTCCTGGTGTTTATTCTTTACCGGGTACAGATGCCGGATGGCGACTATGCCTTATCCGGCCTAAGGTCCAGCACCGTGTCACCCCGTAATCTGCTCCATCGCTTGCAGAATACGTTTATCGGAGATCGGATACGGCGTACCAAGCTGCTGGGCAAAATAGCTGACGCGCAGCTCTTCTATCATCCAGCGGATCTCTTTGACATCATCATCTTCACGCCGCGCGGGAGGTAGTTTATTGAACCACTGCTGCCAGGCCTGCTGCACGCTATCTACTTTCAGCATCTGTGCGCGATCGCGATGCGGATCGATAGCCAGCTTTTCCAGACGTTTTTCAATAGCCTGCAAATAACGCAACGTATCGCCCAGACGTTTGAAACCGTTGCCGGTAACAAACCCACGGTACACCAGCCCACCCATCTGTGATTTGATATCCGCAAGTCCCAGCGCCATGGTCATATCCACGCGCCCTTTCAGACGTTTATTGATATTAAACACTGCAGTCAGGATCTGTTCGACCTGCTTCGCAATATCCACCACCGTATCGTTCAGTTCAGCCCGAACTTTTTCATGCAGTGCCGCAAACCCCTCTTCGGTCCACACCGGACCGCCGTTAGCGTCAATCAGTTGATCCACACCGCAGGAGATACAGTCGTCAATCAAATCCAGCACTTTACCGTACGGGTTAAAATACAGCCCCAGCTTAGCTTTATTAGGCAGCTTCTCATGCAAATATTTGATTGGAGATGGAATATTCAACAACAACAGGCGGCGTAAACCGCACCACATCGCCTGCTGTTGCTCCAGCGGATTATCAAACAGTTTGATAGCAATGCTGTCACGCTCATCTACCAGCGCTGGCCACGCTTTTACCTTATAGTTACCGCGTTTTTGCTCGTAACTTTCCGGAAGGTGGCCGAAGCTCCAGATGTGCAATCCGCTCTGCTCGATACCGTCATCTGCCACCGCAGACAATGTTTCCTGAACTTTACCCTTTAGCGCATCTTTCAAATCCTGCAGCGAACGCCCTTCCTGCAGCTTCTTGTTCTTATCATCCACTACCCGGAAGGTGATTTTTAGGTGATCGGGCACCTGATCCCAATGCCAGTCTTCACGGTCAACGGTAACGCCCGTCATTCGGCGCAATTCACGCTCCAACGAGTCCAGTAACGGCAATTCCAGCGGCGTCACTCGGCCTAAAAACGCTTCCGCATAGTTCGGTGCAGGCACGAAGTTGCGTCGAACGGGTTTCGGCAGCGATTTAATCAGGGCGATCACCAGCTCGCGGCGCAGCCCCGGAATTTGCCATTCAAAACCGCTCTCTTCGATCTGGTTAAGCAGCGGCAACGGAATATGTACGGTCACGCCGTCCGCATCGGCTCCGGGTTCGAACTGATAACTCAGGCGCAGTTTGAGATTGCCCTGATGCCAGAAGTTCGGGTAATCCAGCTTACTGATCTTTTCCGCGCCCTCTTTGATGAGCATACTTTTTTCAAAGTTGAGCAGATCGGGCGTTTCACGGCTGACCTTTTTCCACCAGCTGTCAAAGTGACGAGCGGAGACCACATCATGGCTGATGCGTTGGTCGTAAAACTCAAACAGCGTCTCATCATCGACCAGAATGTCGCGACGGCGTGATTTGTGTTCTAACTCTTCCACCTCAGCCCGTAGCTTCAGATTGTCACGGAAAAACGCATGGCGCGTTTGCCAGTCGCCTTCCACCAACGCATGGCGGATGAACAGTTCACGCGACAGCACTGGATCAATCTGGCTGTAGTTCACCTTACGGGCGGCCACAATCGGTAAGCCGTAAACGGTGACTTTTTCTGTCGCCATCACTGCGCCCTGCGCGCGTTCCCAATGAGGTTCACTGTATGAACGTTTGATCAGATGCTGGGCAACCGGCTCCACCCACTCGGGATCGATACGTGCGGCAATACGTCCCCACAGGCGGCTGGTTTCCACCAGCTCGGCAACCATCGTCCATTTCGGTGGTTTTTTAAACAAACCAGAACCAGGGAAGATCGAGAAGCGTGCGTTACGCGCCCCGGTAAATTCTTGTTTATCGGCATCTTTCATCCCGATATGTGAGAGTAATCCGGTCAACAGCGCAACGTGAACTTCCCGATACTCAGCAGGTTCGCTGTTAACCGGAATACCCAACTCTTTCACTACCTGGCGCAGTTGCGTGTAGATATCCTGCCACTCTCGCACGCGCAGGTAGTTCAGAAAATCAAGTTTGCACTGGCGACGGAACTGGTTTGACGACAGCGCTTTTTGCTGCTCGCCGAGATAGTTCCACAGGTTTACAAACGCAAGGAAATCAGACTCTTTGTCGTGGAAACGGCGGTGCTTCTCGTCGGAAGCCTGCTGCTTATCCATTGGACGCTCGCGCGGATCCTGAATCGACAGCGCCGAGGTAATGATCATCGCCTCACGTACGCAGCCATGCTTTTGCGCTTCCAGCACCATGCGCGCCAGACGCGGGTCCACCGGCAGTTGCGACAGCTGACGCCCCAACGGCGTTAACTTATACGCGGTTGCCTGTTCATCGGTGGTTATCGCCCCCAACTCTTCGAGCAGGCGTACCCCGTCCTGAATATTGCGTTTATCCGGTGCTTCAACGAACGGGAATGCCGCGATATCACCCAGCCCCAGCGCAGTCATCTGCAAAATAACGGATGCCAGGTTGGTACGCAGGATCTCCGGGTCGGTAAACTCCGGGCGTGACAGGAAATCGTCTTCGGAATACAGACGAATACAGATCCCTTCCGAAACACGACCGCAGCGGCCTTTACGCTGGTTGGCAGAAGCCTGCGATACCGGCTCAATCGGCAAACGCTGAACTTTAGTACGGTAGCTGTAACGGCTGATACGCGCAGTACCCGGGTCGATCACATATTTGATCCCCGGCACGGTTAGCGAGGTTTCCGCCACGTTGGTCGCCAGCACGATACGGCGGCCGCTGTGCGACTGGAATACGCGGTTCTGCTCACTGTTGGAAAGACGCGCATATAACGGTAGCACTTCGGTATGGCGCAAATCCAGCTTATTCAGCGCATCGGCAGTATCGCGAATTTCGCGCTCGCCGCTCATGAAGATCAGAATATCGCCCTGGCTTTCACGGCCTAACTCATCTACAGCATCAAAAATTGCCTGCAGTTGGTCACGTTCCGTGTCATCTGCATCTTCAACAATCGGGCGATAACGCACTTCTACCGGGTACGTTCGACCGGAGACTTCGATAATCGGCGCGTTATTGAAATGCGTTGAAAAACGCTCCGGGTCGATGGTCGCCGAAGTGATAATAATTTTTAGATCCGGACGGCGCGGCAGGAGTTCTTTCAAATAGCCGAGCAGAAAATCGATATTCAGACTGCGTTCATGTGCTTCATCGATGATGATGGTGTCGTACTGCATCAGCAGCCGATCCTGCTGGATTTCCGCCAGCAGGATACCGTCGGTCATCAGCTTAACCATGGTGTTGTCACTGACATGATCGCTGAAACGGACTTTATACCCGATACAGCCGCCCGGCTCAGTTTGCAACTCTTCCGCAATGCGGTTCGCCACGGTGCGCGCCGCCAGACGACGCGGTTGGGTGTGGCCAATCAGCCCTTTCACCCCGCGCCCCAGCTCCATACAGATTTTCGGCAACTGAGTGGTTTTACCAGAGCCGGTTTCCCCGGCAACAATCACCACCTGATGGTCGCGAATGGCTTCCAGAATATCCTGCTTTTTCTGACTAACAGGCAGGTTTTCCGGATAGGTAATCTTCGGACGAGCCGCTTCGCGCAGCACGACTTTACCTGCTGCCTGCGCGATCTCTTTTGCCATCCCCTGGTAAATGGCCTGTTGTGCATCAGGATTTTTAACCTTCTTCACGCCGTGGAGGCGGCGAGCAAAACGCTGTCTGTCGCGCAGCATCAGTGAGTCCAGCTGTTGCTGCAGCATGTTGAAGGTTAATTTTTGTTGTTCTGTCATAGCGTTAAAAGGCAGTGTTCTGCCGGGTTAAATCTCTTGTAGATGATAGGTATAGAGTACCACATCGGCGCTTTTCATGTGTTGTTCAATAATTTCGAACATAGAATTCGATATATTGCGCTATCACTGCGACAGGATTGTGAATAAAGTGTCAACAAGCAACGGGGCCTCCCCCTTCAAACACATAAAAGGAAACACCCATGAGCAAGGTATTAGTTCTTAAATCCAGTATTCTGGCAGGGTACTCTCAGTCTGGTCAGTTGTCTGATTATTTTGTTGAGCAGTGGCGTGAAAAGCATTCCGCTGATGAAATCACCGTCCGTGACCTGGCTGCAAATCCTGTTCCGGTGCTGGATGGCGAACTGGTGGGTGCGATGCGCCCGAGCGATACGCCGCTGACGCCACGCCAGCAAGAAGCGCTCGCGCTGTCCGATGAGCTGATTGCAGAACTGAAAGCGCATGATGTGATTGTTATCGCCGCGCCGATGTATAACTTCAACATCCCAACGCAGCTGAAAAACTATTTCGACCTGATTGCCCGTGCTGGCGTGACTTTCCGTTATACGGAGAAAGGTCCGGAAGGTCTGGTGACCGGCAAACGTGCGGTGATCCTCTCCAGTCGCGGCGGTATTCATAAAGATACCCCAACCGATCTGATCGCTCCGTATCTGAAAGTTTTCCTCGGCTTCATCGGGATTACCGATGTGAACTTCGTGTTCGCCGAAGGGATTGCTTATGGCCCGGAAGTAGCATCCAAAGCACAATCCGATGCGAAAGCCGCTATCGACAGCGTCGTCACTGCCTGATAACTCACCCTCTCACCATGCGGTGGGAGGGTTTTCATCTGTAGTTACTTCTTTACCTGCACTCGAACCTGCTTGCCGTGAATGCGGTTAATATCACGCCAGATGGTTGCATAATCCCTGCACTTTGCCAGATTCTCTTCCCAGCAATGGCGCAAAAACTGTTCCGGTTCAGCGACATCCCGGCTTAACAGCTTGAATACCCAACGATTCCAGACATACCACTTGAAAAGCCACATGATGTCACTCCGCGACGCGATCGGTGTTGAACTATATCAGCCTCAGTTTGATGCCGTGTGGCAACTATTGCGATGTCGATGAATAATCCTGACGAACGCTACATCAATAGCGCCAACCAGACAGCCCACAGAACCACAACCAGAAACAGTGTTTTTCGACATTGCTGCAATGCGCCAGACTGGCGTTCAGCCAGCGTTAACGTTTTCAACCGTTCGCGTCGCCAGATAAAACACAGCGCGCTTCCGGCCAGCTCATTGTTTTGCGTATTAATCAGCGAAAAATAACGCTCATCGAGCCACAGTCGCCAACAACCAAACCAGACTACAGCACATAGCAACGCTATGATGGCACGCAGTACACCTGATGGAGCAACAAACAGCACCCACACTATCGGCGGGAGGGAAAACAGCAGAATAAATCGCCAGCTTGCCAGCGTATGTCGGAGCAAACCATGCTGAAGTGCTTCACTATTTGTTACGTTGTCACTTTCCGTTGCCACTGTTGCAGCATCTCCAGATGTTTATCAGTCAGTACCACCTGCGGTCGACTCGTCCGAATCTGCGCTACTGCCTGCTCTACCGTTGTCGAATGACCATAGTGTAACAGCCACGCCGCTATCACCATTGCGCTGCGCGACAGTCCTAACGCACAGTGAACCAATACCGTGCCCTGTGCCTCACGCAGAGTCTCCAGAGTGCCTACCGCCTGCTGAAGTTCAGCTTCATCCGGGATCACTAAATCCAGCATCGGTACACAGTGATACATACGCGAGGCCGTCGCCCGCCCACGCGAAAACTCAAAAGTCACGTCGAGCACCGCTTTTTGCGCGGGCACAAAGTGCGGAAAACTACCAAGATAGACGCCATGTGCTACCGAACATGCCGCGGGCAAATGGCGGGTAAACCAGCGCATTGACAGCCACATTCCTGCACGCCACGGTAATGACAGCCAGTAAACGGTACAAGGCAGTCGGCCCTGCGAATTTTTAGCCATCACGGCCGCGCCGAATCCAGCGTAACCACAGCCGACCATCAAGAGGGCCAGTGCAGGCCATAACAACCATGCCGTCAGCGACACTGCGGCAATAGAACATAATGCCGAGCCCAACAGGTACTGGCGCATCAGCCTCAGACGCGCGGCATCCGGCTTACACCAGCGCCAGCGACGCTGTTCCGGTACCAGCCAGTCAATCAGCATTCCTGCCGCCAGCCCGGTGATAACGTCAATAAAATGGTGCTGCCAGGTGGTCAGCACCGATATCGCGATCAGTAAAGACCAGCCATCGCACAGTCTGCGCCAGCCGCCGGTCAGGTGGCGATTGAAATGCCGCCACAGTAGCCAACAGAGAATGATATGTAGCGACGGCGACTGGTTATAGGGCAAATCGAACTGTTCAAGCTGTGCAAATAACCACCCCGCAGCCCCCGTCACTTCGGGGCGGGTAAAGCTAAACTGTAGCGGGAACAGTAAAAACCCCGCGCAGGCAATCACCGATGCCAGTACCAGCCTGAGCACCAGCCGACGCTGTTCGAAACGCGTGGTGCAAATAAACAGGGATAACCCGTAAAACAGATCCAGACTCCAGTAAGGGAGAATAGTCCACGGAATAAACGGAATGGCAGACTCCCAGCCGAAAACGATACTGCCAACGTTCTGATACTGAGCGTCCTGCCAGGCGGTAAACTCATTCACCTGGCCGTACGTAAGGAAAAAAAAAGGTGCCAGCAGCAATAACCAACCCACGGCCTGCACCATGACTTTACGCTGTTCAGGAAGCACGACGCACCGCCATGGAAACGGTGAAAATACCCCACTCATCAATCAATTGTGTGCACTTATCAAAGCCCGCTTCTCGGACCAACGCATCCATTTCGCCCTGCGTACGCACGCGCATCACCCACGCTTTGCCATCTTTATGACTGGTCAGCGACCAGGCAATCGTTTTAAGCTGCGGATGCCACGGCTGACCGGTGTAAATCAATATGCCCCCAGGCGCTATCGCATCAGCCAGCCCGGCCAGAGAGTTTTTAACCAGCGAATTCTCAGGAAAGAGCTCGTACAAACCGGATACAATCCCCAAACCGGGACGAGGTTCCAGCGCAGCCAGTTGTTCACGGTTGAAGGCATCGCCCTGTTCAAAACGCGCGATGTCAGTCATACCTCTGCTGGCGATCATTTCGCGCCCCTTAATCACGTTCAGCTCGCTGTAATCACGCAGTAAAATTGAACGTACAGCCTTTTCACCTTCCAACGCATCAAGCACATATCGTCCATGTCCGGCAGCAATATCCACTACATGTACCGGCGTGCCCTGCTCCGCCAGTTGCGCGACCGCCTGACCGATCAGCATCTGCAGATGGATCTTACGCTGACGGATCCCTTTCCAGCCCACGCTATTGAGGTAGTTTTTGTCAATCAAACGTCCCAGCGCGCTGCTGCCCTGCGGCTGATTACGGTAGACGTAATCCAGCGTGCTACCGGAATCAAAACCGGTTTCGAATCCCAAACGAACGCCCGTCGATTGTGTGCCCAGGAGCTTCATTCCATAGCGCAAGCCACGGTATGCAATGTCGTCGAGAGAATACGGCGCGGGTCCCCCGCTGAGCATCCGCCAGGTATCAGCACCAGGGCTCCAGCGATCTTCATTGCTATAATCAAAACGCTGTGGCGCCATAGCGTAAAGCGTGGTGATAAAATCACGCATTTTATCGAACGCCAGATGCCGGTCTTTTTCTCCCAACGTATCGTGGTAAAACCCTGGCAACACGTGCAGCTCTTTGAGCGGATTCCTCAAGCGCTGATAAAAATCAATTTGCGGCTGGCGATGCACAACAAAATCATCTCCGGATACCAACAACTGCACAGGCATCGTAATGGCGGCGGCATCACTGACAATGCGTTCTGCCGTTTTGTAGAGATCCAGCAGAATGTTCACCGCAATGGCCCGGGTAATCTGAGTATCAAGATTAAAGCTCGCCACACGCTCGGCATCGTGCGTCAGGTATTTTCCCTTAACATAAGAGTTAACAAAAAACAGGCCGCGCAATCGGTGCATTAACGCCAACCCCTGGCGCGCAAACGGCACATACAATTTTACTTTAAACGCCGGTGACGCCAGCACTAACCCGCGAATGGTGGGCGCATAGTCGTGAGCCCAGGTCGCAGCCAATACCGCGCCTACGCTCTGAGCTACCACCACCACATCTTCCATTGCTGCATGACTGTCAGCGGCGGCAAAACGCACAAACTCTTCAACATCCTGCACCGAAC
This sequence comes from Citrobacter sp. Cu096, assembly GCF_030332285.1. Lineage (NCBI taxonomy): Bacteria > Pseudomonadati > Pseudomonadota > Gammaproteobacteria > Enterobacterales > Enterobacteriaceae > Citrobacter > Citrobacter sp. Cu096. Next base: position 1,109,621 of record NZ_JAOWID010000030.1, on the reverse strand, counting down.
GCGCCAGCGAAGGACTGTAGCCACGCTGGCCCGGAGAGTGGCCGTGACCGCGCGCATCCCAGGCATAGAATGCGGTGTCAGGCATCGCCAGCTCATCGACGATATGTTGCAGTCGCCCGGAGTGTTCGTGACCGCGATGGAACATGACAATCACTTTCGGTGTCGCACCCGGCGCAGTTGCCGGCCAGTGACGGTAAAACAGCTCGGTGCTGTCGCTGGTTACAAATTGTTGTTCCTCAGGTACTCGAATATTACTCATGAGAATGCATTCCTTTAGTTTGTTGCTCCAACAGCAACAGTTGTTGCTTTAGTTCATCCATGAAGAGGTGTTTATCACCATGAAAATTCAACGTGCAGCCAATATTGACGTCTATAAACAGCGGCAGCGGTATGCGATTCCCTTTCGCCATGACAGATTCAGTGCCACGTAGCCAGACGGGAATGATCGGTACCTCCGGCACACGCTGACTGAGATGCCACAATCCAGATTTCAACGGCGACAATATTCCTGGCTCGCCCCGCGTACCTTCAGGAAAGAGGATCAGGATCTTACCGTTGCGTAATGCCTGTTCACACTGCGCCAGCGGATTGATTTCTCCGCCCTTTCGCGAAATGGGAATAATGTTGAGAATATTTAGCGCAAACCAGGCCATTGCTTTATTACGCAGAAAATAGTCTGCGGCAGCCACTGGATGAACTGACGACTGACGGCGCAGCGGAAAGAGCGAAAGCAACGCAAAAACATCCATATGGCTGTTGTGATTGGCGACAATAATTGCCGGGCCTCGTGTGGGCAAACGCTCTTTATGCCTGATACGCAGCCCAAGCCACAGCCAAATCACCGGCCAGACGATGCATAACGTAAACAGCATTCTCAGAATTGAGTTCAGCATAAGTTAATAGCAAAAGTAGCGAATGAAATGGAAAAATACCGGCGCGGTGAAGATCAGAGAATCCAGCCGATCAAGGATCCCGCCATGACCTGGCAGCAATGTTCCGCTATCCTTCACGCCGATATCGCGCTTGATTGCCGACATCACCACATCGCCACAAAAACCACTGATGCCGATAATCAAACCCGCTAACAGCGACAGCGGAATGTTTAGCGGTGTCATCAACGGCCCAAGCAGCGACGCCACCAGCGTGGTAGTCGCTACGCCGCCAACCAATCCCGCCAGCGTCTTGTTAGGACTGACTCTGGGCGTTATTTTGATGCGCCCAATCGATTTACCCCACAGATACTGCGCAATATCGTTGAATTCCGTTAAGCCAACCAGAAACAGCACCAGCAATGCGCCAGTTTGCATGCCATCATCAGGCAGAACCAGTAAAAAAGCGACATGACTGAAGGCAAAAACGGTGGTCATCAGGCTCCAGTGATGCTGCGAAGCATAGCGCAAGAAACCCTGGGTATCGCCCGCAATGACCATCCGCACGGGTAAGAATAAAAATGCGTAGACCGGGATAAACACCACAAACATGCCATACCAATTGATGCCAATCAGCCAGTAGTTAATCGGAATAGCAATGAACATCCACAGCAGAGGCATGCGATCGGTCTGACGCGACGGCGCCAGCGTCAAAAACTCCTTTAACGCCATAAAGCTCACCAACGCAAAAAAGGTCAGTGCCAGCCAGTGTGGACTTAAAATAGCCAGAGAAAACAGGATGATGATGATCCACCAGGTACGAATACGTAACGTCAGTTCCCGCCAGTCTTTGTCCGGTCGTCGCCACACCAGTAATCCATTCACTGCCGTTGCAACCAGCAGCAATGCAAAAATGACTGCGAGCGACTTCTCCAGCAGCATCATTTCCCCTCCGCTTCGCGTAATGCACTTTTACAGCGATTAATTACCGTCCATAGCAGCAGGAGCGTAGCAACGCCCCACACCAGATTGTTCCATTGCACAAGCTGCGGCCACAGAACCAACGCCAGACCCCAAGCGCCAAATACCAGCGCTCGATCACTTTTACCCAACGGCCCGGCATAGCTGCGAACGCCATTAATCGTTTGTGCCAGGACGCCGCAAAACTCAGTCATTACTGCAGAGAACAACATCACCATAACCAGTATTACGTTACTGTCTGGGAGCAGCATAAACGGCAGATAAAGCGCCAGATCGGACAGAATATCCCCACTCTCGTTCAGAATAGCCCCAAGGCGTGATTGTTGGTGACATTCACGTGCCAGCATGCCATCGAGTGCATTAAGCGCCATTCGAATAAACAATACGATTGGCAGGAGAACAAAAAATTCAGGTTGGGAGAAAATCGCCAGTACGACACCGGTCACAATAGAAAGCGCCATCGCGGCGAGAGTAACGTGATTTGCTGTGACGCCTTTCTTATGGAGCCAAAACATCAATGGACGTAACAGCGCTTGAAAGGCGGGTTTGATCTGATAAAGCGTCATCATCATTCCTTGATAATATGTCTGTTTGACTATAGTAGATTAATCACTCCCCGCCTGCCTGATAGTTTTTTCGACTGAACTCAAAATCAGACTTTACTAACAAGTCAGGTTATTCTTTCCGTAACCACTTACCATTGATGCCCTGGACGTACTCTCCCGGTTTAGCGCGGGCAACCAGCTTTTGTCCGGCCATTTTCGCCACTTCATCAGCCGGAATGTTGTTGCTCTCAGCCAGTTGCTGATAGCTGGCGCTTCGCGCTTTATTAATTTCACTCACCAGCGCCTGCGTTTCGGCATCGGTTTTCAATGCCACCAGATAACCATTAAGCGTTTCGCCAACCCGCCCCTGAGTTCTGGCTTCATTCAGAGTTAAGGCCCACACATTGCCGCTGAGTAAACTCAGAGCCACCAGGATCACTGCAAGCTGTTTTTTCATCGTAACCTCAGAACAGATCGCTGCGCGATTTCAACAAGCTCTCAACGTCTTTATCGACTTTGATATGGATCTCGTGTTCGATTTTGACGTTCATATTAATCGTGATCGGTTCTTTTGGCGCAGCCACTTCGATTCTGGGTGTGCACCCGACCAGCAGAGATGACGCCAGCAAACCCAGCATCGCAGCTATCGTTTTCATTGTTGCTCCTCACATTCCTTGCCTTCCGTGCAATGGTTTTTCGGCAGCGCTGCATTTTGTTCAAGCCATGCCTGTAAATTGTCGCCAAAACGCAAACTGCGCCATAGCGTAAAGACATTTTCCTCGTGGGTGTAATTCAAATTAACCGTTCCCACTTTGCCATCCACCCGACTGTTGCCGGTCACCGTTGCCTGCATAGTTAAAACACCGAGGTTATCCAGATTTATTTTCGTCCAGGAATGGCTTATTTCCATATAACGCAGCCAGTTAATGGCCGCACCCGCCGTCATATTATCTTTGACGACGGCATCCGCCGTGTCCTTGTCAATACGCAGCGTCATGGGACCGGGGTTGGTCAGCCAGCCGTCTTTGATGATCCACTTTTCGTTATCCAGCCATAACGGCAACGCGCCGCTGACTGGGCCAGACATGGCGAATTGTTTGGGATTAACCGCGCTGATAAGCTCGCTGGAGGAGATATTCTGCACCCGCAATAATGCCGGATCGTGCTGCGGCATTCGCAGTTGTTGCATGATGACTTTGCCCCCCAGCAGTTCAGCGCTGACATCGCTTAACAGCAACGGATTGTCTTCACTCCAGGGATACGCCCCCTGCAGATCGGCGGCAATATTTTTCACCGTCACCTGATTCACCACTTCCGCGATACGCAGTGAAATAGGTCCACGGGTGCCAAGTTGCCACGCGCTTTCACTAAATCGAAACGGCAACACAAAATCGACGCCATTGATTTGGTTATCGGGCATCCAGGCGCTACCGCCTTTTAAGACCCCATGACCACCCGCTTCAAAACCCTGCTCCGGAGCCGCTGAAAATGCGACCTGAGCATACAGCTCACCTTCGCGCAGCTTCATTTTCCAGTCAGGTGGGATGAGCGGTTGGAAAACGGTGAGCGATTGTTTTGGCCACCAGACCTGACCGCGCAGGCGGATCCCGTCCCAGCGGCCATTAAGTTGTACGGGTCCAATCGCCCCCGCGTGAAGCTGGCCTTTGAACTGGAAAACTGTCGGGTCGGTACCTTCCACGCTAAATTTCAGAGTTGATGGCGGTAATACGCTTCCTCCAGTGAAGGTGGTGTTCCCTGCATCCAGCGACAGCGCGCCACTGAATGTCGGTTTGCTGGCATCTCGTACCCACACGATCGGCTCATCCATCACCAGACGCGGATTTTCCACCTGCATGGTGCCGTATTGCAGATGGTCAAAGCCGGTGGAGAGATCAAACAGCTTCAGGGTGTTGTCATGCCATTCCCCTTTACCCGCCACATCCCAGCGGGCATGCATCGGCGTAAAACTGCCTTCGCCCCAGTATCGCCACTGCCAGCGCCCCGCGTCAGGAAGAAAATCATTGGCCAGACCATCCAGATGCAGCTCAAAACCGCCCATCTGATTTTCATGCGCTCGCAAAATAGCCTGCAGACGGCCATCCACACCGCGTTGCGTTACTTTTACGCCCGCCAGCGGCCAGCGAATTTCGTCAATATCCAGCGAGTCAATCACACGTCCACTCGAACGCAGCAATGCTCCTGGCTCGAAAGCCAACTGCGGATCGCTCAGGCTTCCGGTGAGTCTGGCAGGTAACTTGGCGTAGAAGATCAGGTCATCCTGTTTCGCCTCGCCGATCAGCTGCAACGGCATGTCGCTACTATCCACACCGAGCTTACCCGGTCCCAGAGTTAATACGGCGTTTCCTTTACCAGCATCGCCTTGCGTCAGAATGTTCAGTCGCCCGCTCACCATCGCATTTTCCAGCCCGGCCTGCCAGTTTTCAACTTTCATTCCCAACCGTCCACTGAGCGGGAATCCTTGATAAGGCCAGTTCCAGCGACCGTCGCTAATGGTGAGTTGCTGACGGGTTATTTCCCACGGAAGATCGAGCAGCGGATCGGCATTATCGCGGGCCATGACGATCAATTGCCCGCTGTTTTCTTGCCACTCCAGTTCGACGTCAACCAACGAAGGTTCCTGAGGCAAACTCAGAGAAGCAACCGCATGACCGCTCACCGGTAGTCCATCAGGAACCAGCGGCATAGTAAATTCACCGACCAGTTTTACCGGCGGCTGGCCTTCAAATGCTGCGATATCCAGCGCATTTACCGTGAGATTTTGCCCGTGCAGACGCCCCTGAAATTTAACTTTTTCACCCTGATAGCGTAGTTGCTGGGTCGAAGGCGTAAGCGAGAGAGACAGTTTCCCCTGCCACTCCTGCCAGGGAGAAAGAATAACGTTGTCGATGTTAATCCAGGTATTAGGTAGCATCGATTGCCATTCTGCCAGCGTTTTTGGCGCAACCGGAGAAGGCTCAGCCTGCGGCAATTTGGCCAGGCAAGCCGAGTCGAGCTCAATTGTCCCGACATTAAGCAACCAGCGGCTGGGATGAGAAAGATCCGCCTGAGTAACACGCGCTAGTGGGCAATCATCGACCAAATAGCGAAGTTCCGGGATATGCAGCCCATGCCGTGTCAGCCGTGGGCTCTCATCCAGCGCGATGCGCGTGCCGACAGGCAACCAGACGCCCACCAGCGTGGGAACCCACAGGCCAAGCGTCATGACCAGCGTCAACGGCACGAGAATCAATAATAAGAGAAGTGCCAGAACGGCTTTATATTTACCCTTCATGGGTAGTTAATATCCTGATTTAGCAAAAATTTAAGCCGGTTTAGGCCAGTATTGTGGCATGTTTACCTGGATATGCCCACATTAAGAATAGATGCCTAAGAGACATATGTATTATCTATGACTTTTTGGATCGCTAAGGAAATTAATAATTATTCAATAAGATAGACTATTATTTCATATGGCACGCTGTCACACGTGCCGTCTGACAGATAAAGATTCGGACTTAATGAGACCTCATTTGTCCATCGCTATGTTTAGGTCCTATACGGCCCGCTTCGATCAGAATTTCCTCAATAAGTTCTTCCAGGCACTCCCTACCGTGATGATCGCAGACCAGATGTACCTGTCGGGAAATCTCGTCAGGTTTCATACCATCACATAATGCCGCCTTCAGCATTAAGGTGGCCCATCGTTTTGCTTCAGAGTGAGTTAACATGACTCCTCCCGATATTTGCTACCTGTATAAGCGTAGCTGCCTGGATGTGATTCGGCTGGCTTTTTAACCACGTTGTATTGACCGTCATGAGCTGGATGAAAATTCTCCAGTTGTTGAAAACGCGTAATCTGCCCACACTAACCAGATATGCGTTGAAATTATTCATTACGTCCATGACTATCAATAATTTTTTATATTTTGTAAAATAATTTTAATTGAATTAATGTGACGTCAAAATCACTGGAGAAAGTCTTATGAAACTCGCCATCTATAGTACAAAACAGTACGACAAGAAGTATCTGCAGCAGGTTAACGAGACTTTTGGTTTTGAACTTGAATTCTTTGACTTTCTGCTGACGGAAAAAACAGCTAAAACCGCCCATGGCTGTGAAGCCGTGTGCATTTTCGTCAACGATGATGGCAGCCGCCCTGTTTTGGAAGAGCTGAAAAAGCATGGCGTGAAATATATCGCGCTGCGTTGTGCCGGGTTCAACAACGTCGATCTCGACGCGGCAAAAGAGCTGGGTCTGCAGGTAGTACGTGTACCAGCCTATTCACCGGAAGCCGTCGCTGAGCATGCGATTGGCATGATGATGACGCTGAATCGCCGTATTCACCGTGCCTATCAACGCACCCGTGATGCCAACTTCTCTCTTGAGGGGCTGACCGGTTTTACCATGTATGGCAAAACGGCTGGGGTGATCGGTACCGGTAAAATCGGTATTGCGGCCCTGCGGATCCTGAAAGGTTTTGGTATGCGCCTGCTGGCGTTTGATCCCTATCCAAGCGCTGCTGCGCTGGAGTTAGGCGTTGAATATGTCGATCTGAAAACGCTGTTTGCGGCGTCCGATGTTATCTCCCTGCACTGTCCATTAACGCCAGAGAATTATCATTTGCTCAATCACGAAGCCTTTGAGCAAATGAAAAATGGCGTGATGGTTATCAACACCAGTCGCGGGGCGTTGATCGATTCGCAAGCCGCTATCGATGCGCTGAAAAACCAGAAAATTGGGTCTCTGGGTATGGACGTGTATGAAAACGAACGCGATCTGTTCTTTGAAGATAAATCCAATGACGTGATTCAGGATGATGTGTTCCGTCGCCTGTCGGCCTGTCATAACGTGCTGTTCACCGGGCATCAGGCGTTCCTGACAGCCGAAGCTCTAACCAGTATTTCTGAGACTACGCTACAGAATCTGGCACAAATCTCCAAAGGCGAAACCTGTCCAAACGCCCTCTTCTGATTTCCGTGCTCCCCTGGCTTCAGGGGAGCATTTTCAGACAATCACCGATGATAAAACACACAGTATCATTATTATATTGAATGTTTCCCCGTCACAAACCCAGAGAAATACAATGAAGAAAGTTGTCACGTTGATTGCGCTCAGCATGCTGATGGCTGGCTGTGTGAGCAATGGAAAAGTTTCCGTCAATCGCGAACAGTTGCAGCACCACCGCTTCGTTTTGCAGAGCGTGAATGGTAAAGCCGTCACCATCGCTAATAATCCACCCGAATTAAGTTTTGGCGAAAACATGACGGTATCGGGAAAGATGTGTAATCAATTCCACGGTCAGGGCAAGCTGTCCGACGGCGAGTTGAAGGTCAAAGATATGGCAATGACCCGCATGATGTGCGCCGATCCACAGCTTAATGCGCTCGACGGGATCGTCAGCGGCATGTTTAAGCAAGGCGCACAGGTCGATCTGACAGCTGACCAATTAACGCTGGCGACAGCGGAACAAACGCTGACGTATAAACTTGCGGATTTAATGTAGGAAACGCGGTGGCTTAATAGTTACCACAGCTTCCGGCGGCAAGCGACTGCTCACTACAGCGTTTGCCGTTGGGTAACGCACACATGCCGATGGCTGAACCATCCAGTTGGCGTGCAACGGAGAGCGAACCTCCAATCATGGCGCAATTTGCCTCTCCAGAACTGGACATTGCGGCCTTCATTCCCGGTGCGACATGAGCGGCGGTCGCCTGTTGAACAGGTTCATTGCTACAAGCCGATAATAATAACGCGGCACACCCTACCCAAAACGCTGCGCGCATTTTACTCCCCTCTGAATATTAACCAAACGACACAGCCATAAATAATAGGCAGCGGAAACACCGTCGTCGAGAGGCAAAATGCGCATTTATGCGCGTTGTTTACATTTTCTGGCAATTTTTTGGCTGCTCCTTTGATCAAACCATTCATTCTGATTATTCCCAGGACACAAAAGCGAAAATCTGTCTTTAGCGCTTTTGCTAAAATAGAAAGATATAACTACAGGATTCGCCGCGGTTATGCGGGTCCCTCTTTTTGCGCAATGTAAGGGTGTCAGTATGATCACAATTGACGGTAATGGTGCGGTTGCTTCGGTCGCATTTCGTACCAGCGAAGTTATCGCCATCTACCCGATTACGCCCAGTTCGACGATGGCTGAACAAGCGGATGCCTGGGCCGGGAACGGGCTTAAAAACGTCTGGGGGGATACTCCTCGCGTCGTAGAAATGCAGTCGGAAGGCGGTGCGATCGCGACCGTTCACGGCGCATTGCAGACCGGCGCGCTCTCTACATCGTTTACTTCATCGCAGGGCCTGTTGCTGATGATCCCGACGCTGTACAAACTGGCCGGTCAGTTGACCCCGTTTGTACTGCACGTGGCGGCACGTACGATTGCCACTCACGCGTTGTCGATCTTTGGCGATCATTCCGATGTAATGGCGGTGCGCCAGACGGGTTGTGCGATGCTGTGTGCCAGTAGCGTGCAGGAAGCACAGGACTTTGCGCTCATTTCGCAAATGGCCACCCTGAAAAGTCGGGTTCCGTTCATTCATTTCTTTGATGGTTTCCGTACTTCGCATGAAATCAATAAAATTGTGCCGCTGGCCGATGACACGATCCTCGGACTGATGCCGCAGGCGGAAATCGATGCTCACCGCGCCCGCGCGCTTAATCCGGAGCATCCGGTTATTCGCGGTACATCTGCAAACCCGGATACCTACTTCCAGTCGCGCGAAGCGACAAACCCCTGGTACAACGCGGTTTACGAAAACGTCGAACAGGCGATGAACGACTTCGCCGCGGCGACGGGCCGCCAGTATCAACCCTTTGAATATTACGGTCATCCTCAGGCAGAACGCGTCATTATTTTGATGGGCTCGGCAATTGGCACCTGCGAAGAAGTCGTCGAAGAGTTGCAGGCTCGCGGCGAGAAAGTCGGCGTACTGAAAGTGCGTCTGTTCCGCCCATTTTCTGCCAGACATCTACTGCGCGCCCTGCCGGAAACCGTACGGAGCATCGCCGTTCTGGATCGCACCAAAGAGCCGGGTGCCCAGGCAGAACCACTGTATCTGGATGTGATGACCGCGCTGGCGGAAGCCTTTAATTGCGGCGAGCGGGAAACCCTACCACGCGTGATTGGCGGACGTTATGGACTTTCTTCCAAAGAGTTTGGACCGGACTGCGTCATGGCGGTCTTTAATGAGCTGACTAGCGCGAAGCCGAAACCTCGCTTTACGGTCGGTATCTATGATGATGTCACCAACCTGTCACTACCACTACCGGAAAACACCCTACCCGGTACCGCGAAGCTTGAAGCACTGTTTTATGGGCTGGGCAGTGACGGTAGCGTGTCGGCCACCAAAAACAATATCAAGATTATCGGTAACTCGACACCGTGGTATGCGCAGGGTTATTTCGTCTATGACTCGAAAAAAGCAGGCGGTCTGACAGTTTCTCACCTGCGCGTCAGCGAGCAACCTATTCGCTCTGCTTATCTTGTGTCACAGGCCGATTTTGTTGGCTGTCATCAGTTGCAATTTATCGATAAATATCAGATGGTCGAGCGCCTGAAACCGGGCGGTATTTTCCTGCTAAATACGCCGTACAACGTGGATGAAGTCTGGGCGCGTCTGCCACAGGAAGTTCAGGCGGTTCTGAATCAAAAGAAAGCACGTTTCTACGTTATTAATGCGGCGAAAATCGCCCGCGAGTGCGGTCTGGCTGCGCGTATTAACACCGTGATGCAGATGGCATTCTTCCATCTGACGCAAATCTTACCAGGTGACAGCGCGCTGATTGAATTGCAGGGGGCGATTGCCAAAAGCTATAGCAGTAAAGGTCAGGACCTGGTTGAACGTAACTGGCAGGCGCTGGCCCTGGCGCGTGAGTCGGTCGCCGAAGTGGCGCTGCAGCCGGTTGATCCACATAGCGCTAACCGCCCACCGGTGGTTTCTGATGCCGCGCCTGATTTCGTGAAAACCGTCACCGCTGCAATGCTCGCCGGCCTGGGCGATGCCCTCCCCGTTTCAGCGCTGCCGCCAGACGGCACCTGGCCGATGGGCACCACGCGTTGGGAAAAACGCAATATCGCCGAAGAGATCCCCATCTGGAAAGAAGATCTGTGTACTCAGTGTAACCACTGCGTTGCCGCCTGTCCGCACTCGGCTATCCGCGCCAAAGTCGTCTCACCAGAAGCGATGGAAAACGCCCCTGCCAGCCTGCACTCTCTGGATGTGAAATCACGCGATATGCGCGGTCAGAAATATGTTCTGCAGGTTGCGCCAGAGGATTGCACCGGCTGTAATTTGTGCGTCGAAGTGTGCCCGGCGAAAGACAGGCAAAACCCGGAGATCAAGGCCATCAATATGATGTCGCGGCTTGAGCATGTTGAAGAAGAAAAAGTTAACTATGACTTCTTCCTTGATCTGCCTGAGATTGATCGCACTAAACTGGAACGCATTGATATTCGTACCTCGCAGTTGATAACGCCGCTGTTTGAATATTCTGGTGCCTGCTCCGGTTGTGGTGAAACGCCGTATATCAAACTGCTTACGCAGCTTTACGGCGACCGCATGCTGATCGCCAATGCGACCGGCTGTTCATCGATTTATGGTGGCAACCTGCCCTCAACACCGTATACCACCGACGCCAACGGCCGTGGACCTGCGTGGGCAAACTCACTGTTTGAGGATAACGCCGAATTCGGTCTGGGCTTCCGTCTGACGGTGGATCAACACCGTGTGCGCGTTATGCGCTTACTGGAACAGTTTGCCGATAACATTCCGGCTGAACTGAATGACGCCCTGCACGCCGAAGCAACGCCAGAAGTACGTCGTGAACAAGTTGCCGCGCTGCGCCAGCATCTGAAAGATGTCGAAGGCGCGCAGCAACTGTTAACCGATGCCGACGCACTGGTCGAGAAATCCATCTGGCTGATTGGCGGCGATGGCTGGGCTTACGATATTGGTTTTGGCGGCCTGGATCACGTCCTGAGCCTGACCGAGAACGTCAATATTCTGGTACTGGACACCCAGTGCTACTCCAATACGGGTGGACAAGCGTCGAAAGCCACACCGCTCGGAGCCGTCACCAAATTTGGTGAACACGGCAAGCGCAAGGCACGTAAAGATCTTGGCGTCAGTATGATGATGTACGGGCACGTGTATGTTGCACAGATTTCTCTGGGGGCGCAGTTGAATCAGACGGTGAAAGCGATTCAGGAAGCGGAAGCCTATCCAGGTCCGTCGCTGATTATCGCCTATAGCCCATGTGAGGAACATGGCTACGACCTCGCGTTAAGCCACGATCAGATGCGCCAGCTCACGGCAACCGGATTCTGGCCACTGTATCGCTTTGATCCGCGCCGTGCAGACGAAGGTAAACTGCCGCTGGCGCTGGACTCTCGCCCGCCGTCAGACGCGCTGGCTGAGACATTGATGAACGAGCAGCGCTTCCGCCGTCTGAACGCACAGCAACCGGAAGTGGCCGAGCAATTGTGGAAGGATGCGACCGCTGATTTGCAAAAACGCTATGACTTCCTGGCCCAACTGGCAGGGAAAGCGGAAAAAAGCAGCACCGATTAATACGTGTCGTTAAGTATTAGTCGAGGATAAAAAAAAGCCCGAACAGTTTGTTCGGGCTTGTCAATTTATTCGCTGGCTAATCAGTCCTGAGACAAATCCCCCAACGAAAAACAAGAAGTGACAATAAAGGCATATAACCCGCGCAGAATAACTCAACACAATTCACTTGTATAATTTTTATTTTATATATTCATCGTAATTATCACCATTTCTGTAGAATTATTTATTTAAGGTTATACTTAAGGCGTAACAATTCATATTTATCCCTTTACGGAACTTATCCTTTAGCATGCTTTTACTCCCCGTATGGGTAGTCACAGGTAAATAAAAAAACTAAAGGATTATTTCAATGAACAGAAAAGTACTGGCTCTCGTCATTCCAGCCCTGCTGGCTGCAGGCGCAACTCACGCTGCTGAAGTTTATAATAAAGACGGCAACAAATTAGATCTCTACGGTAAAGTAGATGGTCTGCGTTATTTCTCTGATGACGCCAACAAAGATGGCGATCAGACCTATGTTCGTGGCGGTTTCAAAGGCGAAACTCAGATCAACGATATGCTCACCGGCTACGGTCAATGGGAATATCAGGTCAATGCCAACACCACTGAAAGCAACCGCAACAACAACTTCACACGTCTGGCCTTTGCAGGTCTGAAATTCGGCGACTACGGTTCATTCGATTACGGTCGTAATTATGGCGTACTGTACGACGTAGAAGGCTGGACCGATATGCTGCCAGAGTTTGGCGGCGACTCCTACACCTATGCTGATAACTTTATGACTGGCCGTGCTAACGGCGTAGCAACTTATCGTAACACTGACTTCTTCGGTCTGGTGAACGGCCTGAACTTTGCATTGCAGTATCAGGGTGCGAACGAACAAGCGGGTGATGAACAGGAAGGCACCGGTAACGGCAGCGATCGTAACGTTCAGAACTCTAACGGTGATGGCTTCGGTATCTCCTCTACTTACGATCTGGGTATGGGTGTAAGCTTCGGTGCGGCATACTCTACTTCTGACCGTACTAACGATCAGGTTAACGCAGGTAAAGCTGGTGGCAACGTTGCCGGCGGGGATACAGCTGACGCGTGGACGACCGGCCTGAAATACGATGCCAACAACATCTACCTGGCAACCATGTACTCCGAAACCCGTAACATGACACCGTACGGCGACAGCGGCGTAGCCAATAAAACCCAGAACTTCGAAGTCACTGCACAATACCAGTTCGACTTCGGTCTGCGTCCGGCTGTATCTTTCCTGATGTCTAAAGGGAAAGACCTGAACGCTACCGACGGTGACAAAGACCTGGTTAAATATGCTGATATCGGCGCTACCTACTACTTCAACAAAAACATGTCCACCTATGTTGATTATAAAATCAACCTGCTGGACGAAGATGACAGCTTCTACACTCGTAACAACATCTCTACTGATGATGTTGTCGCATTAGGTCTGGTTTACCAGTTCTAATCCGTCAGCCCGCTGGCAACAGCGGGCTATTCTTTCTTTGGTAACCAATCTGTTTTATTCAGATCGAAATATTATATCTATTGTATTAAAACACCTCTTTGATAGATGATATCTTCATTAAGACCTGTAGTAGAGGATACCTGCAATGAATCATCATCCTGTAAAATCATCCCGTATTGCATCCGTCGGCTATGACGAATCCTCTCACACGCTGGAAATTCGCTTTCACCAATTGGCTACCCTGCAATATCAGCATGTCCCTGCGCGTATTTTTCGTGATTTCCTGAGCGTGGTCTCTAAAGGTCGATTTTACGACGGCGTAATAAGAGGCAAGTTTCCTGAAATCAAAATAAAGTGATGCCAAAATGTGATCTTTGTCATTGTACATAAAGTGCCATTACGCGGTAAGCTTTAGGTGGATGCTTAAACAGGAGGTTTTATGAACAGAACGATTCTTGTACCCATCGATATTTCAGACTCAGAATTAACTCAACGCGTTATTGCCCATGTTGAAGCGGAGGCCAAAATTGACGATGCGCAGGTCCATTTTCTGACCGTTATTCCGTCACTGCCCTATTACGCTTCCCTGGGTTTGGCCTACTCAGCAGAGTTACCGGCCATGGACGATCTGAAAGCCGAGGCAAAATCTCAACTGGAAGAGATTATCAAGAAATTCAATATCCCAACGGACAGAGTGCACATTCATGTCGCAGAAGGTGCACCGAAAGATAAGATTCTGGAGATTGCTAAAAAATTACCGGCTGATATGGTCATTATTGCCTCACACCGACCTGACATCACCACCTACCTGCTGGGCTCTAACGCCGCAGCGGTGGTACGTCACGCGGAGTGTTCGGTACTGGTAGTCCGCTAAGCTGTCTGGCCCGCACATCGCTGCGGGCTTTTTATTTCTACCACTTATACCTCACGATTCCTGCCCTAAATGTGCTGACATTTTTCCCGCTTATCCGTACCATACACGCCACTGTTTTCATATCAGACTTTTTTTGCCGGACTATCCGGCGTGATGCATACTCTTCTGATGCCACACTATGAATTGAGCCTCTATTAAATGTCGCAAAATCAAGATATTAGCAAGAAAGAACAATACAACCTGAACAAGTTGCAAAAACGTCTGCGTCGTAACGTGGGCGAAGCCATTGCCGACTTCAATATGATCGAAGACGGCGATCGCATTATGGTGTGCCTTTCCGGAGGGAAAGACAGCTATACCATGCTGGAGATCCTGCGCAATTTGCAGCAAAGTGCCCCAATCAGTTTTTCCTTAGTGGCGGTTAACCTCGATCAGAAACAACCCGGTTTCCCGGAGCACATCCTGCCAGAGTACCTGGAACAGCTGGGCGTTGAGTATAAGATTGTCGAAGAAAACACTTACGGGATAGTCAAAGATAAAATCCCTGAAGGCAAAACGACCTGCTCACTCTGCTCTCGCCTGCGTCGCGGTATTCTGTATCGCACGGCAACTGAGTTAGGCGCCACCAAGATCGCGCTCGGGCACCATCGTGACGACATCCTGCAAACGCTGTTTTTAAACATGTTCTACGGCGGGAAAATGAAAGGCATGCCGCCGAAGCTGATGAGCGATGACGGTAAGCATATCGTTATTCGTCCACTGGCTTACTGCCGCGAGAAAGATATCGAGCGCTTCTCCGAAGCGAAGGGTTTCCCGATTATTCCGTGCAACCTGTGCGGCTCACAGCCGAACCTTCAGCGTCAGGTCATTGCCGACATGCTGCGCGACTGGGACAAACGCTATCCAGGGCGCATTGAAACCATGTTCAGCGCGATGCAGAACGTTGTACCTTCACATCTAAGCGATATCAATCTGTTCGATTTTAAAGGCATCAGGCACGGTTCAGAGGTTGTGGACGGTGGTGATTTAGCGTTCGATCGTGAAGAGATCCCGCTGCAGCCTGCGGGCTGGCAACCAGAAGAAGATGATGCTCAACTGGATGAGTTGCGTCTGAACGTGGTGGAAGTGAAGTAAGTCGAGAATGCCGGATGGCGGCATAAACGTCTCATCCGGCCTACAATGTGCATACGCGCCTGTAGGCCTGATGAGCAAAGCGCCACCAGACATTTCAGTGGACGTTTATTTCAATAAACGAACCCGGCAGGTTTTGCCTTTAATTTTACCATTTTGCAATTGCTTCCATGCCTTATGCGCTACAGTCTGACGAACAGCGACATAAACATGCGCCGGATGAACGGCAATCTTACCGATATCGGCACCATCCAGTCCAATATCACCCGTCAGTGCACCCAGAACATCACCGGGACGCATTTTAGCTTTTTTACCGCCATCAATGCATAACGTCGCCATCTCTGCTTCAAGAGGCAGAACCGAGACGTTAGCGGGCGCAGGCAGCCAGTTCAGCTTCAGTTGCAGCATTTCTGAAAGAATATTGGCTCGCTGGGCTTCTTCTGGCGCACAGAAGCTAATCGCCAGACCGCTGTTGCCGGCACGCGCGGTACGTCCGATACGATGGACATGAACTTCCGGATCCCACGCCAGTTCGAAGTTAACCACCAGCTCGAGTGATTTAATATCCAGGCCACGCGCAGCGACATCGGTGGCAACCAGAACGCGTGCGCTGCCGTTGGCAAAACGCACCAGCGTCTGGTCGCGATCGCGCTGTTCCAGATCGCCATGCAGTGAAAGAGCACTTTGCCCCGCCGCATTCAGTGCGTCACACACGGCCTGACAGTCTTTTTTGGTGTTGCAAAAAACGACACATGAAGCAGGCTGATGCTGGCTGAGCAATTTTTGCAGCAGCGGAATTTTGCCGTGGCTGGAGGTTTCGAAAAACTGCTGCTCAATCGCCGGTAGCGAATCAACGGTATCAATTTCAATGGTTAATGGATTTTGTTGCACCCGGCCACTGATGGCGGCAATGGCCTCCGGCCAGGTCGCAGAAAACAGCAAGGTCTGGCGAGAAGCAGGCGCAAAGCGGATAACATCATCAATCGCATCGCTAAAACCCATATCCAACATACGGTCGGCTTCATCCATGACCAGTGTATTCAAAGCATCCAGAGAAACGGTGCCTTTTTGCAGGTGGTCGAGTAAACGCCCCGGCGTGGCGACAATAATATGAGGCGCATGCTGCAGAGAATCACGCTGTGCACCAAAAGGCTGCCCACCGCACAACGTTAAGATCTTGGTGTTTGGCAGAAAGCGGGCTAAGCGACGCAGCTCACCCGCCACCTGGTCGGCAAGCTCACGCGTCGGACACAGCACCAGCGATTGTGTCTGAAACAGCATGGCATCAATATGCTGTAATAATCCGAGACCAAAAGCCGCCGTTTTGCCACTGCCGGTTTTAGCCTGCACGCGAACATCTTTACCTGCCAGGATTGCCGGTAATGCAGCAGCCTGAACAGGCGTCATTTCAAGATAACCCAGCTCGTTAAGATTCTCGAGTTGGGTAGCAGGTAGAACATTCAGGGTTGAAAAAGCAGTCACAATTTAATCTCGCGATAAAAACTTACATTCAGCAGGCGCGTATCCTCGCAGATCTGCGCCCACGATGCGACAATTTAATCGGCTCTTCGTCCGGTGGCGGATCCGGCATTGGCTGCGGACGAGGAATGGGATCGGGAATGGGAATCGGATCGGTCGGTAGTGAATCAGTGTGTGGCGATACAATCAGACAACTCATATACCCCTCCAGTTATTGAGACTGACTCTTTTAGGGTAGACGTTGATTTCATGCAGGCAAAAAAAAGCCGACTAATCTAAGTCGGCGTCGTACGAATCAATTGTGCTATGCAGTAATTCAAAAAAGGAAGTAAGACAATATGGAGCGCAACGCCCATCGCTTGACGTTGCATTCACCTGCGAGAGAGATATTGCCCCGAATAGGTAGATGGTTTATTGACTTCGCTCAAAAACCAGCACGTTTTCATGCGCAAAAGTCACTAAAAAACGTTGTTGTTACAACCATTTACTACGATGCAACCATAAAGTAACACCACCAATCAGGACCACTAACAGAATACAAAAAAGTGAGAAGCCAAATTGCCAACCACCACCAGGGATACCGCCGAGGTTAACGCCAAACAACCCGGTTAAAAAAGTGCTGGGAAGAAAAACCATTGCCATCAATGACATTGTATAAGTTCGGCGAGCCAGAGACTCCTGCATCACCTGCGCAATTTCATCTGCCATAATACCGGTCCTGGCAATACAGGCATCGATTTCATCCAGCCCTCTCCCCAGCCTGTCAGCAATATCCTGCATCCGTCGCCGATGGTCGTCAGTCATCCAGGGCAACCGTTCGCTCGCCAGACGGGCATAGACATCACGCTGTGGTGCCATATAACGGCGCATCACAATTAACTGCTTACGCAGTAATGCCAGAAAGCCACGCGGCGGGATCTGCTGATCGAGCAGGTTATCTTCCAGATCGATAATTTTGTCGTGCAACTGTTCGATAAATTCGCTGGCATGATCGGTCAGTGCATCACAGACATCCACCAGCCAACCGCCACAATCAGCTGGCCCTGTACCTTCCTGGAGGTCGCTGACTACGTCATCCAGTGCCAGCACTTTGCGCTGACGCGTTGAGACAATCAGACGTTCATCCATATATAAACGCATCGCTACCAGTTGGTCAGGCCGCTCGTCTGTACTGCCATTGATACACCGCAGCGTGATTAACGTACCTTCTCCTACTCTGCTGACGCGCGGACGCGTGCTTTCACCCGCCAGCGCATCACGCACGTTATTGGGAAGTAAAGGCGTTGTCGCCAGCCATTGCGCACTTTCAGGATGAGTATAATTAAGATGCAGCCAGCAGGCATGCTGAGTGTCGATAACATCGTTATCTTCCAGTGGTTTCACCCCACCACGGCCATCCAACAGCCATGCAAATACGGCATCCGGCACATTAACATCCGTTCCCTTAATGGCTTCCACAGCGCCTCCACAAACATTCAGCTTTTTTCGTTAGTCTAGCCGTCAGAATATGTTAAGCAATATCTCATTGTCCCATTGTGCTGAAATGACTCATAAAAGTATCTGATAATAAGTAAAGCGCCGACAAATGCGGCGCTTGTTGCGAGGCGATTCTGTTAAGCCCGTTGGCGTCTCTCAGAATCAAAAGCGTGACTTAAGCGAAACTTGTGCGTTCGAGACTGGAGGTCTGTCACTTGATTTTTCAGAATATCCGAAGAGTCTGACAGTTCATCCACCATAATGGCGTTACTCTGAGTCACGTTTTCCAGTTCCGCGAGAGCATGAGTAATACTGATGATCCCTTTCTCCTGCTCCTGCGTAGTGGTTAATATCTCGCTCATCAGTTGGTTTAATTGCCCGGCACCACCAACAATATCCTGCATATTTTTTTCAGCTTCACGCACAATAGCCGCACCTTGCTGAACGTTTTCATGAGTTTGGGCAATCAGATGTTTAATATTCTTCGCGGCATCCGCGCTACGATGCGCGAGCATTCGCACCTCTGCGGCTACCACGGAAAAACCTTTGCCATGCTCTCCCGCTCTCGCCGCTTCTACAGCGGCATTCAATGCCAGAATATTTGTCTGGAATGCAATACCATCTATCATGGTAATAATTTCTGTCATCTGCTGCGCACATTCGGTGATCGACTGCATATTGGTTGCGACCTGCACCATTAAATCCCCCCCCTGCTGGGCAGATAGCGTTGCAATATTGGCCTTAGCACTCGCCATTTGCGTATTCTCTGCATTGTTACGCGTGCTGACCGCTATTTCATCCATGTTAGCAGCCGTTTGCATTAATGCACCGGATTGCTGCTCTGTCTTTACTGATAACTCAGCGCTGCGTTCCGCGAGCTGTTCAGAAAGCGCCATAGCCGTTTGCGAGGATGTTCTGATCTCATTAACCAGTGTTGAAATATTACTTGATAAACTATTAATGCCGGGTATTAATCTCCCCGCACAGTTATTGCCAAACTCTGGAATACTGATCGCCAGATTCCCGGACGTCACTTCCTCAATGCTTCTTTTAACCGTATTAATTGGCATGACCAAATATTTCGTCATGTACCACCATAGACATAATATAGAAATTAAGCTTACTGAGTTAGTCCCAATGATAATCTCTGGGGGGGCCGAAAGAAATATTTCAACGACATTTAGAAAAAACGCCGTAATGAGCAGAAATAAAATAATAAAGGTTCTGACACTAATATCATTTAACATTTTAGTCCTGTGTGCCAAGAAATAACATGGATATTATTTTTTATAGCATCTGCAATCAAGATTTCCATAGCGCTGAGACGAAAGACGAACTTTCAATGAGAGTTTGTAATCCTTTCACTTAAGGCAGGCAATTATACTGGTAGTTTTTATTAATTAAGTATTTTACCCTACAAAAAATGAGGCTGAAGCTTGTCGTTAGATTATTGTGATGGCAAGCACGCCGTGCGCACAAAATGCACAGAATCATAAACCCGATGAATATTTGTATAAGTAAAGGACTGTCATTTTCAATGTTCGCCCCTTCCCTCTAATAGTCATTGTAAAAACACAAGGACATTCCCGGTTTTATCAGGTTAACTGGACAAAACCTGCTAAATTTATCATCACGTCTTTTTTTCGATAGGTAGTAAGATGTTGCACGTGTCGTGGGACCCTGTATTGATTGGGATTTCCTTTGTGGTCGCGTTTATTGCCTCCTTTATTGCTCTCGACAGTGCGGGCAAAGTGGCAATTTCCAGCAGACGTGAATCTACCTTCTGGCGACTCTCTGGCGGCGCTACGCTGGGTATGGGGATCTGGTCGATGCATTTTATTGGTATGCTGGCCATGAAAATGAGTATGCCAATAAATTATCATTTATCCCTCACAGCGTTTTCGTTCTTTATTGCGCTCATTTCTGCGACAGTCGCCATCAATATCGCTATTTCTGGTAATACACTATCAACAAAACGCCTGATCATTGCTACCAGTATATTAAGCGCTGGTGTTGTCACAATGCACTATGTTGGCATGTATGCCATTATCGAACATGTGGCTATAACCTGGGATCGCTCACTAATCCTGCTCTCCGTGATTATTGCCGTCGCTGCATCTGGCGTCGGTTTGTGGCTGGCCTTTCATTTACGCCAAAATAACCGTCGAGCGCTAATAAATCGGCTTATTGCTGCTTTTATTATGGCGGTGGCAATAGCCTCTATGCATTACACCGGTATGGGAGCTGCTACGTTCACCCACTTTGGACACACTGCGCACGATGGTCTCAGCACGCTAGAGCTTTCTATCTGGGTCTGCGCCGTCACGCTTGTTATATTGGGGATCATGCTGGTGGTTTCGATGGTGGATTCGCAACTCCGTACCTCCCGACTGGCTGACAACCTGCATCAGTTGAACTGCCAGCTTGAGCATCAGGTTCACTTCGACGCGCTGACCGGTCTCGCTAATCGTACGCAAATAGACACCTGTTTAGTGGCCTGCCTTCGGCATTCTAAGCTGCATCAACAGCATTTCGCGTTGGTATTTATCGACCTCGATCGTTTTAAAGTCGTTAACGATACCTGGGGACATCACATTGGCGATCAGCTACTGATTGCCAGTACACAGCGAATCTTCAGCTGCCTTGATGACTCAATGACACTGGCAAGACTGGGGGGAGATGAATTTATCTTGCTGGTCCCTGACTGCAACCAGCAGGTTATCTCCACCCTGCTGACGCGGATTGCCGATGTGATCGGTGAGCCCTTTAGCTTGTTCGGGCATACCATTCGGGTTTCGCTAAGTGCGGGGAGCAGCATTTATCCTGAACATGGCTCAACGCTGCATGAGCTAAAAGTGAAGGCTGATATGGCGATGTATCATGTCAAACAGACGGGCAGAAACGGCTGGGCTATTTATCATCCTGAAATGGAAGCTATCGCGGATACGCCGCCGACATTTTTACAGGAACTGTCACAAGCGCTTGAACGCAACCAGTTTGAGCTATGGTATCAGCCCAAATATACCGCTGGAGATCATTCCCTGACCGGTTTTGAAGCATTATTACGCTGGCATCATCCGGAACGCGGCATGCTGCTGCCAGCCGAATTTCTTCCTGCGTTGGAAGATACGGGCCTGATTATTCCCGTCGGGAAATGGGTTATCCAGCAGGCATGCTTGCAGTTGTATCAATGGAAATTACAAGGGAATACAGAATGGACGCTCGCCGTTAACCTCTCACCCGCCCAATTTGAACAGCATGATATTATTGATGTTGTTTGTAATGCACTGGCACAATATCAGCTACCACCAGCCTGTCTCACGCTGGAACTCACTGAAAGCACCGCCCTTAAAAATTTAAAACGCAGCGTTGAAGTCCTGAATGCTTTCTCTACTTTGGGGATCACCGTTTCTATTGATGATTTCGGTACGGGTTATTCAAATATATTGATGCTGAAGTCTCTTCCAGCGCGCGAATTAAAAATTGACAGGATATTTGTCAAAGATATTAGTGAGAACAGCAAAAACACAAAAATTGTGTCTACCATTATTGACATAGCTCACTCCATGAATATGCGTGTGGTGGCAGAAGGAATAGAAACCCAGGAACAGGAAATACTCCTTACACAGATGGGTTGTTGCATGCTGCAAGGTTTCTTGTTTGCAAAACCGCTACCAGCACATAAGATTCATGAACTGATACAACCAGAAACCAGCATCAAACAAATGCCAGTCGTACAACCCTTGTCTCACCGACAATCAATAACATTGTGAGACGCAATATCTAAAATATTCGCCTTTTAACGGGCAACACAGCAGATAAAGATAACGGGATTATCGATGAGCACAACCGAGCTGCATTCACTGGATTTATTAACCTTTCCGGTATGGATTGTTTTGCCACATACCGAAGAGCTGGTATTCGCTAATAACGTTGCACGGGAGCTAATGCATGATCTCTGTTTTTCCCCGCTCCGCATGGGAACATTTTCAGCGCATGTTCAAAATGATTTAACCATGTATCTCAGCGACTTGCGAAATCTTCACCATATTGTGGAAATTCTCACGGTTTATCGCGAGGGTGAGGAGGCCGCGATGGCAAGTCGCCTCTCCATTAAAGCCCTGCCGGGTATGGGTGAAGTCATCCTTTTCGAAGGTATTGAAACACCTACTGCGCAGGGTCTGAAGGCGAGTCGTTCAGCAACCTACCAGCGGAAAAAACAGGGATTTTATGCACGTTTTTTCCAGACCAACTCCGCGCCAATGTTACTTATTGATCCGTCCCGCGATGGGTTGATCGTTGATGCGAATCTCAGTGCGCTCAATTTTTATGGATACACTCATGATGTGATGTGTCAGAAACATACATGGGAAATCAATATGCTGGGCCGCCGTATACTTCCGGTGATGCATGAGATCGCCCATCTACCCGGTGGTCATAAGCCTTTGCATTTTGTCCATAAACTGGCTGATGGGACTTCCCGTCATGTACAAACTTACGCCGGACCGATCGAAATATACGGTAATAAACTCATGTTGTGCATTATTCATGACATTACCGAGCAAAAGCGGCTGGAACAGGAGCTTGAGCGTGCGGCCATGCGAGATGTTTTAACGGGATTATTTAACCGCCGACATTTTTATCAGGTAACCGAGCCGGAGCAAACGCATGCGATATCATTGACGCAGGACTACAGCCTGCTGTTGATCGATACTGATCGCTTTAAAAGCATTAACGATCTGTTTGGCCATTTGAAAGGCGATGAAGTACTTTGCGCGCTGGCACGCACACTGGAATCCTGTGCACGAAAAGACGATCTTATTTTTCGCTGGGGTGGTGAAGAATTTGTGCTGCTTCTGCCGCGAACGTCGCTGGATGTTGCTCTCAACCTTGCAGAAGTGATCCGCGCGACGGTCGCAAAGGTGACTCTCCCTGGCCTTCCCCGCTTTACCGTCAGCATTGGCGTTGCCCGACATGAAACGAACGAAAGTATTGATGAATTATTCAAACGCGTTGACGACGCGCTATACAAGGCCAAGCACGAAGGCAGAAACAGAGTCTTGGCCGCCTGATGTATACGTTGATTAGCGACTGCGCTTCGCGTGACGCTCCCAGTTTTCCTGTTTTGCCTGCGCTGTTTTACGTAATGCCACATAGCATGCCCCGCTGCCGCCGTGATGCGGCAATGCGGTGCAGTAGGCCTGCACATCGTCAAATTCTGTCAGCCAGCGCGCCACATAACTGCGAATAATATTGGCATGAGCGTTATCGTCACGCCCCTTGCCATGTATCACTAACACGTTACGTAACCCATCCTGCCGTGCCTGCAAAATAAAACTGAAGAGCATCTGACGGCATGTTTCAACGGGTTGGCGGATGAGATTAAGGCTCGCCTGCTGCGGATATTTTCCGGTTCGCAGTTTATCTGTCACACCGTGCTGCAAACCTTCGCGCCGAAAAGCCAGCGGCTCGCTCAACGGAACAATATCGAGAAACCCCGTAGAGAGAAAGTTATCCAGTTGAAGCGTGTCGATACGCGCCGGGGTGCGAATATTACGCGTTGGCTGCCAATGTACATCGGCGGAGCCCTTCAGCGGTTGAACATCCCCCATCGCATCAAGAAACAGCGAATTATCATCCAGGTTCATGTTTCATCCTCCAGCGAATTACGACGAACGTTATCATAACCGCGCACTATTATACCGACAACGGTTTACGATTATTTCCAGTAATTCACCCGCTTGACTCCACTGAAAAGATCTACTCATAACATGCAGATATCCGTTTTTAGGGGTATAGCTGCAACGGTCAATAGCGTGATAATGTGTCACCTCGCCTGAACGCTGTAATGAGAGATACGGATGCTTAACTTACTGGAAGACATCATCGACACACCGCTTGGCCCGCTATGGGTTATTTGTGATGAGCAATTTCGCCTGCGCGCGGTGGAATGGGACCAACACAGCGATCGCATGGAACAATTGCTGGATATTCATTACCGCACAGAAGGCTATCAGCGTATGGCCGTCAAAAATCCTGGCGGACTAAGCGATAAGCTGTCGGAGTATTTTGCCGGGAACCTCAGCATTATTGATTCGTTGGAAACAGCAACCGCTGGCACGCTTTTCCAACGCGAAGTCTGGCAAGCATTGCGCACTATCCCCTGTGGACAGGTCATGCACTACGGTCAACTTGCCGAACAACTGGGACGTCCAGGCGCCGCCAGAGCTGTCGGAGCGGCTAATGGTTCAAACCCGGTGAGCATTGTGGTCCCCTGCCATCGCGTCATTGGACGTAACGGCACCATGACCGGATATGCCGGCGGCGTGCAACGAAAAGAGTGGTTATTACGTCACGAAGGCTATTTGTTACTCTAGATCCCAGGCAATTAATGCCTTATTCATCACACTTCCGTACAATGCGATCCTAAATTAAGTGTTTTTAATCAATAAGATACAATCATTTACCTCAGTTATGCCTGAATTATTCTCTCTTGGGAGTAGCTCAGACTTACGCGCTCACCAAAAAGATGTTAAAATTGACAAATATCAATTACGGCTTGAGCAGACCTATGATCCCGGAAAAGCGAATTATACGGCGCATTCAGTCTGGCGGTTGTGCTATCCATTGCCAGGATTGCAGCATCAGCCAGCTTTGCATCCCGTTCACACTTAACGAGCATGAGCTTGACCAGCTCGATAACATCATCGAGCGCAAAAAGCCTATCCAAAAGGGGCAGACGCTCTTTAAAGCAGGTGATGAGCTAAAATCACTCTATGCTATCCGCTCCGGAACGATTAAAAGCTATACCATTACCGAGCAAGGTGATGAGCAAATTACCGGTTTTCATCTGGCAGGCGACCTGGTTGGCTTTGATGCGATTGGCAGCGGCCATCACCCGAGCTTTGCCCAGGCGCTGGAAACCTCAATGGTATGCGAAATTCCTTTCGAAACCCTTGATGACCTGTCCGGTAAAATGCCGAACCTGCGTCAGCAAATGATGCGTCTGATGAGCGGCGAGATCAAAGGTGACCAGGATATGATCCTGCTGTTGTCAAAGAAGAACGCAGAAGAACGTTTAGCGGCCTTCATCTATAACTTGTCCCGTCGTTTCGCCCAACGCGGATTCTCCCCTCGCGAATTCCGTCTGACGATGACCCGTGGCGATATTGGTAACTACCTCGGTCTGACGGTTGAAACCATCAGCCGACTACTAGGACGTTTCCAGAAAAGTGGCATGCTCGCAGTGAAAGGTAAATACATCACTATTGAGAATAGCGACGCACTGGCCGTTCTTGCTGGCCACACACGTAACGTTGCATAATCTTTCCGCAAGCATCGTAATTATCCTTCTGTCAAATCGCTAAATTTCCTGATTTACCGATCTGGCAGAAGGTTCTCCCCTCTTTCAATGATTTACCGATTATTTGATACACATAAATTTCGATGGGCTCAGACAATAGTGCTATTGTTTCGCCCAAAACCCGCCCCTACGTC
The DNA here is from genome assembly GCF_030332285.1 of Citrobacter sp. Cu096. Classification (NCBI taxonomy): domain Bacteria; kingdom Pseudomonadati; phylum Pseudomonadota; class Gammaproteobacteria; order Enterobacterales; family Enterobacteriaceae; genus Citrobacter; species Citrobacter sp. Cu096. The sequence continues at coordinate 1,083,710 of NZ_JAOWID010000030.1, read as the reverse complement.
TCAAAATGCACCCAAAAGTACCGTTAATTATTTCCTGTCAGCTTGACGTAATATCTTGCAGTTAAAGCACCGAAATCATGACTACCCATTTACAGAATGTACTTCCGCATAAATACATTCTGTTTATTCGGGTTCTACACATTATTGTCGCGGTATTGGATTCAATTACCAGGTTCATGCTCAACTTAATGTTAACATAATGTTGACTCGCCATACTGATAAGACGCTAAAAGAGGTCTTCCTATGCGAATCTTATCTCCTTATACGTTGCGCTGGCTTCCTGGTGAACGTGAGCAGAATGATATTTCAGTGTTTATTCGTGAAAGTTATTCTCAGTTTTATCATGCATCTCTTCCGCGTTGCATGCCATGGTTACTTGGAATGTTCGATGCCAACGGAGAATTAAAAGCAGCATGTGGCGTCCAGCCAGCCTCAATGGGTACGCTATACCTCGAACATTATCTTGATGTCCCGGTTGAAGCCGTGCTGTCTGCACGATTGTTACATCCCGTTTCACGTGACTCAATGGTTGAAATTGGTAATTTTGCCGCGAGCGACGGGGCTAGCGCCCGAATAATGTATGCGGCGCTATGCCTGCTTCTCAATCAATACTGCTATTCGTGGATTGTCTTTACCGGAACTAAAAAAATACGCAATACCTTTTTCCGTCTGAATCTTCAGCCAGTCACATTGATGCCTGCTGACCCGACAAGGCTTGGCGAAGCTGCGCGTGAATGGGGGAGCTATTACGAACATGACCCACAAATTATGGCGGGAGAGTTACATGGTGGGCAAACCACACTGAGTCAGACCAGCCTGTTGCTGGGAATGTTTGCTGATCCGCCTGCTGCTCCCTGGATAACCCCTTCCGGAGGATCTTATGTTTCTGAACATGCTTGAGAAACAGGTTACGCTTCAGCCAAATGCCCTCGCCCTGCAGGGAGACTCTCGCTCGTGGAGCTGGCAGCAATACCATGAAGCCGTTAAGGCAGTGGCCGAACAATTATCTTCCCTCAAGGTAAAACGGCTGGCACTTGAAATGGATAACAGCCCTGAATGGGCGATCATCGATCTCGCATGCCTGGTAAGTGGAGTGGTAATCATCCCTGTCCCCTCCTTTTTCAGCGGGCAACAGAAAGCCTGGGTACGATCATCAGCCTCTGTGGATGCACAAATCGGTGGGGAAATCCTGGCGGATTGGCAGGAACACGATTTTGTACTCGGAAGACTGCAAATCCGTGCAGTAAAGGACCCCGTGACTCTGCCGGCAGGAACGGCAAAGATAACGTATACCTCCGGTACAACCGGAGAGCCAAAAGGCGTCTGTCTGAGTCTGGATGGTATGGTATGGATGGCTCAAACGTTAGCAGCCGCACTGCAACCCCTGAATCTGGAAAAACACCTGGTGACACTGCCCCTCAGTATCCTGCTGGAGAATCTGTGCGGCGTTTACATCCCTCTGCTACTTGGCGTTGAGACGGTGATTATCCCGCCCTCCCGGATTGGGTTTGAAGGTTCCAGCCGCTTTAATCCAGCCCAGTTTCTTCAGGCGCTGACCACCTGGAACCCACAAAGCCTGGTGCTGGTACCGGAGTTGCTACGGGTGTTACTGCATCTGCACAAGCAGGTACCGGGCAGTACGCAATCTTTACGTTTTGTCGCCGCAGGCGGCGGCAAGGTTCCGGCTTCATTGCTGACAATGGCGATATCGAGTGGCTTACCAGTATATGAAGGGTATGGCCTCTCCGAATGTGGCTCTGTCGTTGCCCTCAATCTTCCCGACGCCATAAAAGAGAACAGCGTCGGTCGGCCATTGCCTGGTATCCAGATCCATGTTGATGACCAGCAACAATTGTGTGTCACCAGCCCGGCCAACGCGTTGGGGTATCTGGGAGCCGCGCCCGCCTCCCCCACAGTTGCTACCGGCGATCTTGGCAGTGTTGATGACCACGGGTTTGTTAGTATTCAGGGACGCCTGAAGAACGTGCAGATAAACGCCTTTGGTCGTAATTTTTCACCTGAATGGCCTGAGGCAGAGGCCATGGCCTGCCCGGCTGTACGCCGAATCGTGATTTTTGGCGAAGGCTTAAGGCATAACGTTGCACTCGTCGATGCCGTCGACGGGCAACAGACGCAGGCCCGCGAGCAACTACTGGCCGTTTCTGCTCGACTGCCTGATTATGCGCAGTTCCATCGTTTGTTATTCACTTCAGCTATTTCAGAGCCTGGCATGCTCACTGCAAATGGCCGCCCACGCCGGGAACTCATCCGGCAATCCCTCTGGCAACATATTCTCACCTGTAGTGAAGAGGAGTCATCATGAGCTTTTATAACATATTACAACAACAGACTGAGGCCGAACGCCGCAGTTTACTCTCCTCGCCTGTCATCGCGCGCTGCCAGACTGGTGATATCTCGCGCGAGCTGTATATCGCTTTTCTGACACAGGCTTACTATCACGTCAGCCATACCGTCCCCCTGTTGATGAGTGCTGGCAGCCGCTTGCCAGCCTCACATGAAGCTGTTCGGGGCGCGATTGCTGAATATATTGACGAAGAGTACGGGCATCAGGAATGGATCCTGAACGATATTCAGGCTTGCGGCGGTGATGCGCAAAGCGTTCGCAATGGCACTCCAGGGATACCGATAGAAATGATGGTTGCCTGGCTCTACTACCGCATTGAACGGATCAATCCTATGAGTATTTTTGGCATGGTACAGGTACTGGAGGGAACCAGCGTATCTATTGCTACCGCGATTGCAGCCCAGGTGGAACGGACACTGGGGCTGCCAGAACAGGCGACAACCTACCTGCGTTCACACGGTGAACTTGATCAGGGGCATCTTAAGTTTTTCGCCTCACTTATGGATACCGTGACTGACGAAGCCGATCAGGCAGCCATTATCTATGCTGCTCGTCGTGTCTATCGCCTGTACACAGAGATGCTTAATCAACTGGGGCAGACCACGCATGAACCTGCATGATAAAACCGTTCTGCTGACTGGCGCCAGCGGTGGTATCGGACAAGCGCTGGCGCAAAGGCTGGCGCACAAAGGAGCCAGACTGTACCTGGTAGGACGAAATGCGCAGGCAATGATGCTTCTGAAAGAAACGCTTCCCAATCCGGAACGGCATCATATTGCGCTGATGAACAGTTATACTGATGAGGAAATCGTCGCGCTGGCCAGCAGATTCAAAGATGAGAACAAACTGGATATCCTGATCAACAATGCCGGAACCAGTCGTTTTGCACTGTTTGAACAACAGTCTTTTGAGGATATTCGGGAACAGATTAGAACCAATATCGAAATCCCCACCCTGTTAACCCGCGCCATGCTGGATAAGTTTAATCCGCAGGGCATCGTCCTGAACATTGGTTCGATATTTGGTGAAATTGGTCACCCTGCCTGGAGCGTGTATAGCGCCACCAAGGCAGCCACGCATCGTTTCTCGGAGGCGCTGGGGCGCGAATTAAAGGGGAATGGTATCTGCGTACTGTATGCCGCGCCGCGCACCACCGAAACTACGCTCAACAGTGACGAGGTTTACGCGCTTAACCGCAAACTGGGTAATGGCAGTGATTCCCCGCAATTTGTCGCCATACGTCTGGTGCATCTCCTTGAGACAGAGCAGAAACTCTACCGCTTCGGCGTGATGGAGCGTCTGTTCGTAAAAATCAATGCCTGGTTTCCCGGTATAGTAGACAACGCGTTGGGTAAAAAATTACCCGTGATCCAATCCTATACCCAGGGCTTATTCAAAGGTGAAGACAAATGAAAATTTTGAAAACGTTGCTGCTGACGGCAGCTTTTCCCGTCTCTGCCATGGCGACTACCACACTGGAAAATCTCCAGCACGACTGGTCAGTTTGCCAATATCAAACCCTTGAAGCGAAAAAAGAGAGCTGCTTTACCGCACTGAGTCAGCGGGCCCATAGTGCGAGTCAGGCGAAAAATAATGCTGATGCATCATTGCTTATCTGGTCGGCGATTATCGACAGTAGCTGGGCGGGGGCTAAAGGAGGGCTGGGTGCATTGAGTCTGGTCAAACAGGCACGTAGCGATTTGGAAAAAGCGATCAGCATCGACCCCAATGCTTTACAGGGATCTGCCTGGACCAGCCTTGGGGCGCTGTATTATCAAGTTCCCGGCTGGCCGATTGGGTTTGGTGATAAAAACAAAGCCGACGAAATGCTGAAAAAAGCACTGGCGATCAATCCTGATGGCATCGATCCAAACTATTTTTATGGCGACTTTTTGCTAAAAGAGAAAAAGACTGACGAAGGAAAACGCTATCTGGAAAAAGCGCTTAAAGCACCGCCTCGCCAGGGGCGTGAGATTGCCGACCAGGGACGCCATCGTGATATAGCAAAAGACCTGGAAAGTATTCAGTAAATATACAAACCCTTGCCTTCTATATCCTCCGGCGGACTACGCTACAACAGAAGGATCAGATCATTATGCTAAATAACCGTATGCCGACAGCGCTACACCAGGATGCCTAAAACGGACACAAATTCGGAGGAAAGTCGTTTAGTTTTAGCAAGATGTGAATAAAATATATAAATTTTCCCAATTTATTGATCTGGCAGGAGGTTATCCCCTGTTTCAATCCACATTATTGGGTTACTCTTTTAGTTACAAACTGCGATGACAGTTGTAAGGAGACCCTGTATGGCTATGTACAAAAATATGCTGGTCGTCATCGATCCAAACCAGGACGATCAACCAGCATTAAGGCGAGCTGTTTATCTGCATCAACGGATTGGTGGCAAAATTAAGGCCTTTTTGCCGATCTATGACTTTTCCTATGAGATGACTACGCTGCTGTCGCCCGATGAACGTACGGCAATGCGTCAGGGAGTTATAAGCCAACGAACGGCATGGATACGTGAACAAGCGAAATACTATATCGAAGCAGGGATCCCTCTTGAGATAAAAGTGGTCTGGCACAACCGTCCCTTTGAAGCCATCATCCAGGAAGTTATCAGTGCTCAGCATGACCTGGTCCTCAAAATGGCGCACCAACACGACCGCCTCGAAGCCGTAATTTTCACCCCCACAGACTGGCATTTATTGCGTAAATGTCCAAGCCCGGTATGGATGGTCAAAGACCAGCCATGGCCTGAAGGGGGTAAAGCTCTGGTTGCGGTCAACCTCGCCAGTGAAGAGGCTTATCACAACGCGCTCAATGAAAAACTGGTCAAAGAGACGCTGCAACTGGCAGAACAGGTTAACCATACCGAAGTACATCTGGTGGGGGCCTATCCCGTGACGCCAATCAACATCGCGATTGAACTGCCTGAGTTTGACCCCAGTGTTTACAACGATGCGATCCGCGGACAGCACCTGCTGGCGATGAAGGCGTTACGTCAGAAATTCAGTATCGATGAGAAAATGACGCATGTTGAAAAAGGTTTACCTGAAGAAGTTATTCCTGATTTAGCCGAGCACTTGCAGGCAGGTATTGTCGTGCTGGGTACCGTCGGTCGTACCGGTATTTCGGCCGCGTTCCTTGGTAACACCGCGGAACAGGTTATCGATCACTTACGCTGCGACCTGTTGGTTATCAAGCCGGATGAGTATCAAACACCTGTTGAACTGGACGACGAAGAAGACGATTAACCGCGTAACACATGCCGGATGACGATATCATCCGGCATTTCAACACCTAGTGCTGCTCCTCACCGCCGAGGAAATAAATACCAAGCGGGATAGCCAACAAAATCGTAAACACCATACTGTAGACACAAATCATTGCAGATTGAATGGCGTACATTGAGGCGGTCCAGTCGGATAGCGGAATGTCATACTGTTCAATAACGCCACCGATCGTCGCTCGCGTCACGACCGACGCTGCGATAATAAACACCCCAAGCAGGCACAACAGAAACTTCCGCCCCTTTGCTGTCTTCAGCTTAGCCATGATCATAGTACTGTCCTTTTGCAGATGAAAACCTTGTTACTTTGCGCTAACAATACCATGACATCAACTGACTGTCTGCTACATAAACCATACACAGGGTTGACGCCAGCGCGATTTCGCCGAAAATAGCGCTAATTGCATTATTTTTCTATCCTGGAGAATAATGCTCTGATCGCCTGAACTGAGTAAAATATTCAAGGATTAGGATATCAGATGATATTTCGCTAACACGGAGCTGCCTGGAAGAATCATGATCGCTGAACTGTTTATAAATAACGCGTTTAATTTGACAGTAATTCTCAGCTGCTGTGCCGCACTGATCCTGATGAGTGTCTGGTATCATCGAGGAGAGCGACGCTGCAAAGGATTCATATTTCATGCCGCGCAATTTTTTATCTATGCCGTTATCATTGGGACGTTTGGCAGTATTGCCAATAACATTATCGAAAGTTACAGCCTGAAATTTATCTCCTCCAGCGTGGTCGATTTTATCTGCACCTCGTTGATTGCGCTGATCCTGACCACCAAACTCTTTTTGATGATTAATCAGTTTGAAAAAACGCAGATTAATAAAGGCAGAGATATCACCAGTGCGAGGATCCTGTCGCGTATCATTAAGATTACCATCGTGGTCGCTATCATTTTGCTGTACGGCGAGCATTTCGGCATGAGCTTATCCGGCCTGTTAACCTTCGGCGGTATTGGCGGCATCGCTGTAGGTATGGCGGGTAAAGACGTTCTGAGCAATTTTTTCTCTGGCATTATGCTCTATTTCGACAGACCGTTTAGCATCGGCGACTGGATCCGCTCCCCGGACCGTAATATTGAAGGCACGGTAACAGAAATCGGCTGGCGAATGACCAAAATAAAAACCTTCGATCATCGCCCGCTATATGTACCAAACTCGGTTTTCTCTTCCATCAGCGTAGAGAACCCGGGGAGGATGACTAACCGACGCATCAAAACGGTGATCGGGTTACGATATGAGGATGCTGATAAAGTCGGTAACGTTGTTGAATCAGTCAGACAAATGTTGCAAAACCATCCTGGAATAGACCAGAAACAAACTCTGTTGGTTTATTTTAATGAATTTGCTGATTCATCATTGAATATCATGGTGTATTGCTTCACGAAAACCACCGTCTGGCAGGAGTGGCTCGCAGTACAACAAGACGTTTATTTGAAGATAATTTCGATAGTCCAGGCAAACGGCGCCGACTTTGCGTTCCCAAGCCAGACGCTCTATATGGAGAACTCCACCACACAAGCGTCTGCCAATTAAAATGATGATACGGATCCTGCACCAAATTTTTTAAGGGATTAGGCTACTATCTCAATTAAATTTCCATCAGGATCCTGTATCACTGCTTCGTAATATCCGTCACCAGTAGTACGTGGGTCAGAGACTAATATCCCCTGTTCTTTTGCCAGTGTTGCCATAGCATCAACATTTTCTCTCCCCCCCACTGACATGGCGAGATGCACCCATCCTGAAGTGTTATTGTCAGGAGTTCGTTGTGTCAATCCAGGCTTCGTCATTAACTCAATCGCAATATCCTCACCAATAGTGACAAAATAAGATTCAAATCCAGGATTGGTTTTACTGCAGTATTTTTCGTTGATCTTTGCGTCAAAAAACGTAACCCAGAACTGCGCTTGCTGTTCAAGATCCCGTGTCCATAACGCCATATGCGCAACTTTCATAGCGAACCTCTCTCATAATATCTACTACAGGACGCCCCTTTAAGGGGTGTTGACATCGTGAACCATAATGCACGATTATGCTTGTTATTGCTCGATGTTTATTTTTTCTGGAGTACACATGCTCGATTACGCCGCATTTCCGGAACAGCGCCAGGCGCTCATTTATCAGATCCTGCAGGAAAACGGCAGGGTCATCTGTTCCGAACTCGCCAGCAGGTTGGGCGTTTCAGAACACACAATCCGCCGCGACCTGCATGAGCTGAGTAAAGATGGCGTATGTAAAAAAGTCTATGGCGGCGCAGTCATTGCCCTCCCTGAATCCGAAGACATCAGCGTGCGTAAGCGTATTAATGTGGCGAAAAAGAGCAATATCGCGCAGAGATGCGCCCGGCTGGTTAAATCAGGAAGCTGCATTTTTATCGATACGGGCAGTACCAATATGGCAATGGCTGAAGCCCTGCCCGCCGAGCTGGCGCTAACCGTGGTGACAAATTCACCGGAGATTGCCGCCGTTTTACTAAAAAAACCGCTATTTGACGTCATTATACTGGGCGGTGCAGTACAGCGATCTTCAGGAGGATGTGTGGGGGCCGCCGCTATTGCACAGGTGCAGGGTATTTTATTCGATCAGGGATTTATTGGCGGTTGTGCAATGTCGCCTGAACCCGGCTTAACGGGATTTGATTACGCGGATTGTGAGTTCAAAAAAGCAGTGATCAAGCAGTGCAATGAAACTATCGTCGCGCTGACAGCGGAGAAGATCCCGGCTGTCGCCCGTTATGTCGTCACCGAAAGCAGCAATATCGATGTGATTGTTGTCGAGGATAATATTAGCAAAGAGTATGCCACGGCTTTCCAGGCGCACGATATTCGTATTTATACCGTATAACATCTGTACTACAGTTCTTTCTTTATGGCTCGCTGAAAACTCACCGTGCTAAATAGCGCCCCGGGCGTCAGCGCAGTGATCGTTGACAGGTGATCCAGACGTATTGTTTGCTGGTCTTCATCGTGCTCCACCAGCAGAAATTCTTCTTTATCCGTTGTGGTACACGTCGTCAACGCTTTGGCATCAAAACATCTGCTATCCGTTAGCTCAATGCGTAACCAATAGTGGTACAGGCAAGCGATTTCCAGATAATCATGAAGATCGCAATCTATCGGATAATATTTTTCCGTCGCTTTCATCACTCCACCTTGCCTTGTCTGTTCGGGAAATGGCTAACACCACGTCCCGAACGTGCCTGCAATATTAGTGTTTCAAAATATACATTGTGCGACTGTATGCCACATCTTCAGGGTTAGTAATCGGATACCCTTTCAGCCACGGTTTGATTAAACGCCCGTTGGTATAATGATAGATAGGCGCAATAGGTGCTTGTTCCATCAGAATTTTCTCTGCTGCGTTATAATCGGCATTCCGCGCTTTTTCTGTATTCTCCAGAGTAGCCTGGGTCAACACTTTATCGTATGCCGGATTATTAAAGCGGGAGATATTGCCCGTATGGGTCGATGTTAATAGCGACAGGAACGTCGAAGGCTCATTGTAGTCCCCCACCCAGGAAGCGCGGATCACATCAAAATTGCCGGTATTACGGCTGTCAATATAGGTTTTCCACTCCTGATTCTGCAGTTTTACGTCAACGCCGAGGTTTTTCTTCCACATAGACGCGACTGCGATAGCAATCTTCTGATGGTTTTCAGAGGTGTTGTACAGCAGTGTAAGTTTAAGCGGTTTCTGTGGACCATAGCCCGCTGCACGCAGCAGCGTTTTCGCCTGGGCATTAAGCTCTTCCTGACTCATTTGTTCAAAGGGTGACGGTTCTGGCATAAATCCTGCTGTGACATCCGGCGTAAAATGCCAGGCGGGTTTTTCACCAGTCCCCAAGACTTTTTCCGCCATCAGGCGACGATCGATCGTCATGCTGAGCGCCAGACGCACGCGTGAGTCGGCAGTCGGTCCCTTCTGGGTATTGAAGGCATAATAGTAGGTGCCAAGCTGAGGCGGGGTGTAAACCTGTCCAGGAATATCCTTCAACAGTTTTTGATACATGTTTTTCGGGAAGGACTCGGTAATATCGATATCACCTGCAAGATAGCGCTTGGTCGCTGCCGACTCCTGGTTAATTGGCAGGAAAGTAACTTTCTGCAGCACCGTTTTGGCGTTGTCCCAATAATGCGTGTTCGGCACAACTTCCAGTTTTTCGTTCACGACGCGATCTTTGAGCACATAAGCGCCGTTACCAATCAGATTGCCGGGTTTGGTCCACTCTTTGCCGCTCTCAACATTGGCTTTCTGTACCGGATAAAACGCAAAACTCGCCGTCAGATTGGCAAACCAGGGCAGTGGTTTATCCAGTTGAACCTTCAACGTACGCGCATCAATCGCGCTAACGCCAAGCTTATCCGGCGTGGCTTTTCCATCGATGATGGCCTGTGCATTGTTAATGCCTGCCAGCGCAGCAAACCAGGCAAACGGCGACAGCGTTTTCGGATCAACCAGACGCTGCCAGCTATAGACAAAATCCTGTGCCGTTACCGGCGTACCATCAGCCCATTGCGCATTGTCGCGTAGCGTAAACGTCCAGATACGGTTATCGTTGCTTTTCCATTGAGTGGCAACGCCAGGCACAATCTCGCCCTTCTCATTCTGGTTGACCAGTCCTTCGAATAAATCACGGATAACCTGGATTTCAGGAAGCCCGACGGCCTTTGCCGGATCCAGTGACGCCGGTTCATCTTTTATATGACGCACCAGTTCTTGTTTTTCTGCCAGCACCGTTCCGCTGGGAACATCAGCAGCCCAGGATAATGAAATGCTGCTAACCAACAGCGCACAACAGGTTACTGAAACAGAATACTGCATAAGATACCCTCAATTCCGGCTACTAGGTGAATGTGTAATTATTTGTATCGCCAGCAGGAAATGCAATTAACTTCCGACAAGAAAGTGATATTACACCTGAAAAGTTAAGTGTGTGAAAACGATTTGATTATCCATAAATTTTGCACAACACTGCGAGTAACTATCCAATCATTCAGAGATGACTATGACTGTTACCCGCCCCCGTGCCGAGCGCGGCGCATTTCCGCCAGGTACCGAACATTACGGACGTTCATTGCTCGGCGCACCGCTGATCTGGTTTCCCGCAATGGCTGCCGATCGTGAAAGCGGTCTGATACTGGCAGGAACGCACGGCGACGAGAACTCATCGGTCGTCACCCTTTCCTGTGCATTGCGTACGCTTAACCCTTCCTTGCGTCGTCACCATGTCGTGCTGGCGGTTAACCCTGACGGTTGTCAGCTCGGACTGCGTGCCAATGCGAACGGCGTGGACCTTAACCGTAACTTTCCCGCCGCAAACTGGAAAGCGGGTGAAACGGTGTATCGTTGGAACAGCAGCGCAGAGGAGCGCGATGTGGTGTTGTTGACCGGCGAAAACCCAGGTTCAGAACCAGAAACCCAGGCACTGTGTCAGCTCATTCACCGAATTCACCCTGCGTGGGTGGTCTCTTTTCACGATCCGCTGGCCTGTATTGAAGATCCCAGACGCAGCGAATTAGGCGCGTGGCTGGCGCAGTCGTTTGAATTGCCGCTTGTAACCAGCGTAGGTTATGAAACGCCCGGCTCTTTTGGAAGCTGGTGCGCAGATCTGAACTTACACTGTATCACCGCCGAATTTCCCCCCATTTCATCAGATGAAGCGAGCGAGAAATATCTGCTGGCCATGTCCAATCTCCTGCGCTGGCACCCTAGAGATGAAGCTGTCCGGTCGTAAAATGCAAGGCTGGCTCCGCATCGGTGGCAAGCCACGTTGGGCCGTCAAGGTCGGCAAAGCTAACCAGTGGCGTAAGGGGTAACGCAGCGCCAATCGCTCGGGAGGTACACAGCATGCAGCCCAGCATGAGCGTAAATCCCTGCTCGCGTGCTTCGGTTGCCAGCGCAAGCGCTTCCGTCAGGCCGCCTGTTTTATCCAGTTTGATATTGACCATTTCATAGCGTCCATGCAACGCTTTCAGACTGCTACGGGTGTGGCAGCTTTCATCTGCGCAGATGGGCAGCGGATGCACAAAATTTTCCAGCGCGGCATCATCCTGCGCTGGCAGCGGCTGCTCAAGCATCGCAACCCCTAAATCAGCCAGCAGTTGACAGCGAGCCGCCAGGCCTTCTGCCCGCCAGGACTCATTAGCGTCGACAATAATTGTGGCATCGGGTACAGCGGCACGAATGGCAACCATCCGCTCGCTAATTAAGCGCTCATCCAGTTTCACTTTCAGCAGTTTTGCGCCATTACCCCATAGCGCAGCCGCGCTCGCCGCCATTTGCTCCGGCGTGCCAATCACCACGGTTTGCGCCGTCGTCACTATCTCAGCCAGTTTACTTCCTGCTAATTCTGCCAGCGACTGCTGCTGTTGACGCGCACTCAAATCCCACAACGCGCAGTCCACGGCATTACGCGCCGCTCCCGCTGGCAGCAGTTTTTGCAGATCTTCACGCGTCAGTCCGTTTTCCAGTTGTGGCGCAATGCTCATAATTTGCGCCAGCACAGAGGCATCGCTTTCGCCGTAGCGTGGGTACGGCGTACACTCGCCAATACCTGTGACGCCGTTTTCTGCCACTTCGACCACCACCACATGCGCTTCAGTTCGACTCCCACGGGCAATGACAAAGGGAGTGTGCAGCGGCCAGGCTTCCTCATATACCTTAACTGTTCTCATTTGTTTTCCTTAATACAGTCCCTGAAGCGGATATCCGCAAATAGCGTTTGCCGTGTTAACTGTTGATGGCATAAACTAGCCTCGACGTTAACTATATGTAAACAGGAAGATAACCATGTCACAAACCGTTCATTTCCAGGGCAACCCGGTTGCAGTTGCCGGCTCTATTCCTCAGACTGGAAGCAAAGCTCAGGCTTTTACCCTTGTGGCTAAAGACCTGTCTGACGTTACGCTGGGCCAGTTCGCAGGCAAGCGCAAAGTGCTGAATATTTTCCCAAGCATCGATACCGGCGTTTGCGCGGCATCGGTACGTAAGTTTAACCAACTGGCGACAGAAATCGACAATACCGTCGTACTGTGCATCTCAGCCGACCTGCCATTCGCCCATTCTCGCTTTTGCGGCGCGGAAGGTCTGAGCAACGTTATCACGCTGTCCACCCTGCGGAATGCAGAATTCCTGAAAAACTACGGCGTTGAAATCGCTGAAGGTCCGCTGAAAGGCCTGGCCGCACGCGCCGTGGTTGTTATCGATGAAAATGACAACGTCGTTTTCAGCCAACTGGTCAATGAAATCACCAACGAGCCAGACTACACCGCTGCGCTGGACGTTCTGAAAGCTTAAGCCAGCCTACATACAAAAATGCCTCCGGATGGAGGCATTTTCATTTATGGCATTACTCTTCGCTTTTTTTCTGCTGACTCAGTCCATACTCTCGCAATTTGTTAGCAATCGCGGTATGCGAAACACCGAGGCGTTTGGCGAGTTTGCGCGTGCTGGGATAATTCATATAAAGCTGCGTCAGCACTGAGCGTTCAAAGCGGCTGGTAATTTCATCCAGCGATCCTTCCATCACTTCTTCTCCGACCGCTACCGTAGCCGCATCATAATCCGGCAGTAAAATATCCTGCGGACGCAACTCATAGCCTTCAAGCTGGGTCAGCGCCCGATAGATAGCATTTTTAAGCTGGCGCACGTTACCCGGCCAACCATAGCGGGTTAACACCGTGCTAAGATCGGCGGACAACTTCGGACGCGGTACGCCCTGCTCGTCGGCAAAACGTGCCACAAACAGTTCGGTAAGCGGCATAATATCTTGCGGGCAATCGCGCAGCGGCGGCAGGTTTAGCGTCAGTACATTCAGACGATAATAGAGATCTTCACGGAAAAGCCCTTTTTGCACCAGCTCCACAAGGTTCTTTTGCGTCGCGCAAATCACGCGAACATCAACATGAACTTCATGATCTTCTCCCACGCGACGGAACGTGCCGTCATTGAGAAAACGCAGCAGTTTGGTCTGCATACGCGGCGACATTTCGCCAATTTCATCCAACAGAACCGAACCGCCATTCGCCTGCTCAAAGAAGCCTTTTTTGCCTTCCGGCGCATGACCAAATAGTTCGCTTTCGACCGCATCTTCAGGAATCGATGCGCAATTGAGCGCCAGATACGGCTTCGACGCACGTGGACTCGCCAGATGGCAGGCATGGGCAAAGAGATCTTTGCCAGTGCCGGTATTACCGGTAATCAGCAGCGGCGCACTCAGCGTTGCCAGCTTACGCGCCTGTTCCACAACGTGTTTCATTTTGGCGCTGACGGCAATAATCTGGCTGAACGCGCTTAGATCTTGCGTGGTCATATTTTGCAACTGACGTCCCATCCGGAGGGTGGAACGTAGCATAACAACGGCACCGGTCAGCATCTGTTCCTGATTTTCTCCCTGCAAATGGACTGGCGTAATTTCCATCAGGAAGTTCTGTCCGTTAATCACCACATGCTCGCTATGCGAATCCTGCGGATTGCTTTCGAGCCAGCGCTGGAAATTGAACCCGTTGATTAACTGGGCCGCGGTATGATTGCGCATACGATCCTGCGTGTGAGTGAAAAGCTGACAGCTCGCAGGATTCGCCATCTCGATTTTGCTTTTCATATCCAGAGAAAGGACCGGTTCTGGTAGCGCCTCAAGCAGCGCACTCAGCGCAAGATGTTCACGCTCTGAAGGCATCCAGGGTACGGTACGTACATCCGTAACACCAGAAATACGGCGGATTTCAGCCATCAGGCTACTGAAATTGGTGAACTCCAGTTCCGCAAAATTGAGGTAAATTCGCCCGATGGGGTCAATCTCGATACCGCGCAAATCAATGCTTCTCAGCACCAGTAAATCGAGCAATTCGCGGGTCAGACCAAGTCGGTCTTCACAAAAGACTTCCAAACGCATAGGAACCTTCACCTGGACAAGGGATTATGTATTAAATGATAAGACAGTATTGGGTTTGCAGGAAGAACTCTGTCAACAAATATTGACAGCTCGTTGGAAAAACGGGCACCTGGACGTAAAGCTGTACGATCGGCGCCCGATTATTGGCTAGCTTTCGCGCGGAGATTTATTCTTTTGTAAGGTCTCTTTCACCTGACCAATCAGTTGGCGGCGAAAATCGCCCAGTCGAGGCTTATCGTCATCGATCCACGGTAGCGGTCGGCATAGTTCCATGGCTTTGATACCCAGACGCGCCGTTAATAAGCCCGCGCCAATGCCCTGAGCGGCACGTGTCGATAAGCGGGCGGCTAAATCCTGCGACATCCAGTCCATTCCCACTTCCCGCACCAGTTCACTGGCTCCGGCAAAAGCAATATTCAGCAGCACCAGACGGAACAAGCGCAGGCGGCTGTAATAACCAAGTTCAATACCATACAGCGATGCGATGCGATTAATCAGCCGCAGATTGCGCCAGGCGATAAACGCCATATCCACTAGCGCCAGCGGGCTGACGGCAATCATCAGCGTGGACTCCGCCGCTGAACGGCTAATCTCACGCCGGGCTTGCGCATCCAGAACCGGCTGCACAAGATGCGCATACAGGCTAACTACTTCACGATCGTTCTGCGTTTCATGAATTGAGGCATACCAGCGCTGAAGCGCCGGGTGGGACTGATCGATACCCGCCTGCTGCGCCAGCTTTTCACAAAATGCGCGTCCTTTCCCGGTTCCGTGGCTATGGAGCAGATCTCGCGCTTCATCGCGCTCGTGCGCGCGCTGGCGCAAACGCCATAACCGACGCCACTCTGTCGCAACCGACCCCACACCCGCGCCAATAATCAATGCGCCAGCAGCACATCCTCCCAGCGCAACCCAGTCCTGAGTCTGCCAGGCATTCATGGTCCACTGCACTCCCTGAGCGACAACGCTCACGCCAAACAGTGCCAGCCCACCCATCACCATCTTGCGCCACAGACTGCGTTTAGGGCGAAGGGCCGCATCAATGACGGCTTCTGCCTGACCTTCATCTTCCAGTGGTTCATCCACTGTCGCCGGAGAAAAAGTCTGCGCTTCCGTTTCGTTAAACATCTGCTGTGCTTTAAACGCCGCATTTTGTTCCACATCCAGCGGACCTGAGAAATCGATACGCGGTTTTAATGGCTCGCTCATCGCAATTTATCTCCTATTAAAAACTCCAGCGCGGCATCAAGACGGATATGCGGTAAGGGCTTATCGACATCCATCACCTGCGGGCGAAATGCCTCAAACTGGAAACCCTGGCTGTCCCAAAACGCTTGTCCAGGTAAACGTGCGGGTACTTCACCAGGATAGACCGTCAGCGGTTCGCCATCGCTCAGGCGATTACCACGCAGCGCGGGGATCTTCTCACCCTTCACATCGATCAGGCCGCTGGTGGTTGCCTGCACCGATGCCAGACCCAGACAATCCATGCTGATGCCTTCGAATGCGGCGTTTTGCCAGGCATCCTGGATCAACTGCTGCAATAGCGACACCATATTAGCGTGCTGATCGACGGTGACATGGTCCGCTTTGGTGGCGGCAAACAGCAGTTTGTCGATCACCGGTGAAAACAGCCGACGAAACAGCGTGCGCTGTCCGTAATGGAAGCTTTGCATCAGTTGGGTCAGCGCCAGACGCATGTCGTTAAACGCCTGTGGCCCACTGTTGAGCGGTTGCAGGCAATCAACTAGCACAATCTGACGGTCAAAGCGCAGGAAGTGATTCTTATAAAATCCCTTCACGACTTTTTCACAGTAGTAATTAAATCTGTCGCGCAGCATACCCGCATTGGTGTGCTTATCTGCCTGCGCCAGCTTCGATTCTCCCCAGGCATCAACGTCCGGCCACGGGAAAAACTGCAACGCAGGCGCGCCCGCCATATCACCTGGCAGGACAAAACGGCCCGGCTGAATAAAGTGCAGCCCCTGCTGCTTGCATTGATGCAGATACTCCGTCCAGGCAGCAGCGATTTCTGCGAGGCGGTTTTCATCAGCAGGTGCCAGTGGATCAAGCCCGTGGCTTAACTGCCGCCATTTTGCCGACCATTCACCACGCTGCCCTTGTAATAATCCGGTCATTTGACGCGACCAGCTCAAATAGTCCTGTGCCAGCATCGGTAAATCAAGCAGCCACTCTCCCGGATAATCGACGATTTCCAGATACAGCGTGGAGGTGTCTTTAAAGTGGCGCAGTAACGAGTCATTGGACTTGTAGCGCAGCGCCAGACGTATTTCACTCACACCACGTGTCGGTGTTGGCCAGGTCGGCGGAGAGCCATACAGCTGAGCCAATCCTTCATCATAGGTAAAGCGCGGAATGCCAAAGTCGCGTTGTGGAACCCGCTTAACGCCGAGCAGACGCTCTTCGCGTACGCAACTGAGCAACGGCAGACGCGCACCAGCATGAATATTGAGTAGCTGGTTTACCATCGCGGTGATAAATGCTGTCTTACCGCTACGGCTAAGTCCGGTGACAGCCAGCCGCAAATGCCGGTCTACGCCGCGATTAACCAGCGAATTGAGTTCATTTTTAAGTCGCTTCATCGCCATCCCGTTTTGCTGAAGGAACCGAATAAATTATAACAAACAGGAAGTAAAGATAGGGGTCAATTCTTACTTATCAACTACCTGAGCGATATCAGGCGGTATAATTCTTACCGCCTGTAGCAGAAGAAATGCGAGCGGTTTACTTATTTTCTACTTTTGGCAGCGCAATCTGATTGATGCCACCTTCGTTAGTCACCTGCGTGTAGCCCATTTCAGTCAGCATGTCCTTCGCCTGCCCTGATTGACGCCCGGAGTTGCAGTAGAGCTTCACGGTATCGTTCTTATCAGGAACTTCAGTTACGATACGCGCCTTGATCTCTTTTAACGGGATGTTGACAGCCCCCTGAATATGCTGCTGTTGATACTGTTCAGGAACGCGAACATCAATCCAGTGCTCGGCAGCATAAACCGGCATGCCGATGACCAGTGCCAACGCGAATACGCTTTTCTTCAACATAATATCTTCCTGGCTGATAGTTGGATTTAACCCCTACACTATACGCCAGTTCTTAAGAAAATATTGCGATCGTATTATCACCGTCTGCGTCCGTGGACGATTGTTCATCAGCACACACATAGTGCGGTTAGCCTTTTGATTTTTCTAACCGTATTCCGAGATTGTTGTCATTCGCCAATTAACTCCATAATATGTCCGCCATTGACTCTCGGACGGAGCCTGGGAACTATGTCTCCTACCATTTATGATATTGCACGAGCCGCTGGCGTATCAAAATCCACGGTATCGCGCGTGCTTAATAAGCAAACCAACATCTCGCCAGAAGCGCTTGAAAAAGTGCAGCGCGCTATTGATGAGTTACAGTATCAGCCCAATAAACTTGCTCGCGCCCTCACCTCTTCCGGGTTTGATGCAATAATGGTGATATCTACCCGTTCTGCAAAAACAACCGCCGGGAATCCGTTTTTCTCTGAAGTGCTGCATGCAATTACTGCTAAGGCTGAAGAGGTCGGTTTTGATGTCATATTACAGACGTCGCGAAGCACTGAAGATGACCTGCAAAAATGCGAGAGCAAAATTAAGCAGAAATTGATCAAAGGGATCATTATGCTGAGTTCTCCCGCCGATGAATCATTTTTTGCAAGGCTGGATAAATACAATGTTCCGGTCGTAGTTATTGGTAAAGTCGAAGGTGACTATTCCAATGTTTATTCTGTAGATACCGATAACTATCGCGACAGTATTACGTTAACCAATGCGCTAATTGAGAGTGGACACCGCAATATAGCCTGTTTACATGCACCGCTTGACGTTCATGTTTCTATTGATCGCGTTAATGGTTATAAAGCCAGTCTTGAAGCGCATAATATCAAAATGCATGACGAGTGGATTATTGACGGGGGATATACCCATGAAACCGCCCTGCTCGCATCACGAAAATTACTAAGCCAACAGCCGTTACCCGACGCTGTATTTGCCACCGACAGCTTAAAGTTAATGAGTTTATATCGCGTAGCGGCCGAGCAAAACATTACTATCCCGCAACAACTTGCCGTTGTCGGTTACAGTAATGAACTGCTGTCTTTTATGCTGACCCCAGTTCCTGGCGGAATTGATGTACCCACCCAACAACTGGGTGAGCAAAGCTGCAATTTGTTATTTAAGCTGATTGCCGGTGAGAAAGGATTACAGAATATCACGGTAAGCACGCAAATATCATTGGCCGATTCACTGGTGTAAAAACTGGGGCATTAAATGCCCCAGTACATTTTAGAATGCGTAATTCACACCTACACCAGCATAATGGAATCTGTCACTTTCACCTTCGTCATGATCTTCCCACTCATAAGCATATTCCAGTGACATGGATAAACCGTTCTGGAAATCATAGGCATACAATAAACCAAGACGATTAAAATCATGACCTTCGCGTTCCGGATCGTCCTGCCAGTCCCAGTTTGACCAGCGATCAAGCCCTATACGAGTATACGGTGTCAGAGTCTTATTGCCGAAAGACAGCGGCAAATAAGCACGAATTTCCTGGGTTGAGAACTCACCATTATTACGTGAATCAGCCAGATTGAAACCGCGTTCAAGATAATAGTTAACCGTTAAGCCCACCGTTTCGTTAAACGTATAATTCAGCCCAGTCTCACTCTCGGCACGACTATCGGCGTAACCCGTAGTGCTCAAATCATTGACGAATTGATACATCGCCAGCCAGCCACTAAAACGCAGATCGTCGGTCAATTTAACATCCCAGTCCGGCTGAACTTTCCAACGCTGCATATTGGCGGTATCTTTTCCCGGTTCATTGACATAGTGATAACCGTAATTACGGAAACCACCGGTCAAACCGAAATTAACATCGTCGCTTTCGAGGAACTGATAACGGACTTCGAGTTCCGGGCGATCAAACCAGGTCCCACGTTTGCCCTCGCTGTAATCAACCGGTCCTTCCTGATAATAGGCCAGCGATATTTTCCACGGTCCATTGGACGCATTGAAATAGACGGACGGCTCAGCAAGTCCATCCATATCTTCGCCCTGACCTTCAACGTTTTCTATTTCGTACATAGCACCGATATTAAAGTGCCAGTCATTCTTTTCAGCAGCCTGCGCGCAGGCCATTCCTGCGCTGATTATCAGCGCAGTCGCGGACAGTAGGGTTTTCATTATTATTCCTTGTTAAAATACTCGCAAAAATGCCCCAAGGGTTGGGGGATTTTTATCCCCCCGGAATTTTATTGAATAGCCACTTCAGTTTCAGCATCAAAGAAATGGCATTTCGCCATATCAAAATGAATTGTGATGTTTTCTCCTGCGTGATAATCATTAACTGCACCGGCACGGACCACCAACTCATGCCCCCCAACAACGGTATAAAGCATAAATTCAGCGCCGGTGAGTTCTGCAACGCTAATTTTTGCCAATACACTATTTTCATTTTCAATCTGCGGATGTATATCCTCAGGGCGAATACCCAGCGTGACCGCCTGATGCTCATAGCCCTGTGCTTTTAATTTTGCCAATTTAATTTCTGGAATCGTTAACTTCAGTGTTTCAGTAACAAACTTATTTCCGTCAATCGCACCACGAATAAAGTTCATTGCAGGTGAACCAATAAAACCGGCAACAAACATATTTGCTGGGTGGTTATAAACCGTTTTTGGTGCACCAACCTGTTGAACTATGCCATCCTTCATAATCACAATACGCGTCGCCATGGTCATGGCTTCGGTTTGATCGTGGGTAACATATATCATGGTGGTATTGAGTTTCTGATGCAGTTTGCTAATTTCTGCCCGCATCTGAACGCGAAGTTTGGCATCGAGATTCGATAAGGGTTCATCCATCAGGAAAACCCCCGCCTCGCGAACAATTGCACGCCCCAGCGCCACGCGCTGACGCTGGCCACCAGATAATGCACCGGGTTTACGCTGCAGATAATCGCGAAGACCAAGGATTTGCGCCGCCCAATTGACGCGTTCCTCAATTACGGCAGGCGAAATTTTCTGCATTTTAAGGCCAAACGCCATGTTGTCATACACGGTCATGTGCGGGTACAACGCGTAGTTCTGAAAAACCATTGCTATGTTGCGTGATTTGGCCGGCACATCGTTCATCCGCTTACCGTCAATCAGCAGATCGCCACCGCTGATCTCCTCCAGACCGGCGATCATACGCAGCGTTGTTGACTTCCCACATCCGGAAGGGCCAACAAAAACAATGAATTCTTTATCTTCAATTTCCAGATTAAAGTCTTTAACGACATGCACCTGGTTACCGTATATTTTTTGGATGTGTTGCAACGAAAGCTGTGCCATGTTGAATCCTTTACTTGTCGTGTTGCCAGAAAGCCGATAAGCACGGCCACGTCAGAAATTCGGTTGCAGGAAGCTGCAAGCCTGCCTCGTTCAGCCCTGTACCGATGCCAACAGAAAGCATGCCGCAAGCATTGATCGCCTCAATTCCCGCTTGAGCATCTTCTATGCCAATACACTGCCGCGGGTCAACGCCAAGCCCCGCACAGGCTGCCAGGAAAATTTCCGGATCCGGTTTTGAGCGGGTGATCAGCGCCGCATCCGCACAAAAATCAAAATAAGAGCTAAGATCAAGCGCGTGTAAAATAGCGGGAGCATTAAGCGATACAGAAGCTAGTCCCACCGGAATCTGCTGTTCACGCAACGTCATCAACAGCTCACGAATTCCCGGTAATACTGAGTTAACCGTTAGCTGGCGCAAAGAATGGACGTAGAGTCTGTTTTTTCTCTCGGCCAATTGTGCGCAGGCTTCAGGAGAAAACGCCCCCGCTTTCCCGCCATATTGCAAAATACGCTGTAGCGATTCGCCGCGACTAATCCCTTTCAGGCTGGCATTAAATGCTTCGTCGATCTCAATTCCTATTTCATCAGCTACCTGTCGCCAGGCGAGAAAATGCAGATGTGCAGTGTCGGTAATCACGCCATCTAAATCAAAAATGATGGCCTGTGGTTTGAAGATCATTCATCGCCCCCTTCCGTGGTAGCGGTCCCATGCGTAGGCGAAATGATGCCGCTATTGCTGAATACGGTCTCTCCTTGCAACGAGACTTTTTCGCCATTGACCCAAAGGGTAATCTGCTCAGTGCTGTGAATACGGATTTCGGCATCATTGATAGTTATCTGCAGAGTGGAGCCCTGCCAACGCAGCGGAAAAGAGAGCCTCTGCCAGTGAGCAGGTAATACTGGCGCAAGATGTAACTCCCCGTAACGCACGTTCACACCAGCAAATCCCTGGATTGCCCCCAGCCAGATGGCCCCCGTCGCTGCTGCATGAATACCGTCATCGCAGCTATGTGGTGCCTCTCCGAGATCGATCAGCGATCCTTCTCGCCAGAACCGATACCCCTGAGCCGAATCACCACAACGCGCAGCCACAATCCCATGGATCGCCTTACTCAAAGAGGAGTCATGAATTGTGCGCGGCTCGTAAAAACGCAGATTTGCCAGACACGTTTGCAGACTAAATTGCTCTGGCAACATGTAGGTCAGCATCACGACATCGGCCTGTTTGAGAATTTGCATCTCATTGACTTCCGCGCGGGAGTAATCGAGCAAAATCGTCTGCTTGCCCGCCAGGGCTTTGTACTGCGTCAGATC
The DNA here is from genome assembly GCF_030332285.1 of Citrobacter sp. Cu096. Lineage (NCBI taxonomy): Bacteria > Pseudomonadati > Pseudomonadota > Gammaproteobacteria > Enterobacterales > Enterobacteriaceae > Citrobacter > Citrobacter sp. Cu096. The sequence goes on along the minus strand of NZ_JAOWID010000030.1, from coordinate 1,061,439 downwards.
GATAGCCGGTTTGCGCAGGAACGTATCATCCTGAGGCAGCACGCCATCGGGCTGCACTTCCGGTCGCCACAGATGCTGTAAAAAATGTTCTGCACGATAAATAAACGTTTCATCGCTATACCCGAATCTACGGGCAAAACCCAGCGCCTGCTCTACGTTGTACCAGGCCATGTAGTTGGTGAACGCATTGTTGTTCACATGCTCAGTGTATTCATCCGGGCCAATCACATCGTGGATCTCTAAACGACCATTAATCATGACAGCCCTGCTAATCCAGAACTTCGCCGTTTCCAGCAGCAGCGTCATGCCCTCACGTGTCATGAAGTTTAGATCCCCGGTGGCATGCCAGTAATGGATTACCGCCCAGGCCACATCCGCCACGAGGTGATGTTCAGCCTGTGCGGAGGCCACTTTTTGCCGCAACCCGGTACGGATGTTGATCGCCGCGAATTCAGGCGTTTCCTCATCACCGCTGCGAGCGCTCTCCCACGGGAACAGCGCGCCCTGCCAACCGTTGCGACGGGCTTTCTCACGCGCCCCCGGCAGATTATGCCAGCGGTAACGCAATAGACTTCTCGCGGTTTTCGGTTCGGTAAACAGGTGAAATGGTAACAAAAAGACCTCAGTATCCCAGAAGATATGCCCTTTATACCCTTCGCCCGTCAGACCTTTGGCCGCGATACTGCTGCGCTCATCGTGGTCTGGGGTCATCACACGCAGATGATAGAGCGCATAGTCCAGTGCCTGCTGATCGCTGATATCAGTACTGGTAATCTGAACACGACGGCTTTGCCACCAGGCATGCCAGTTGGTGCTCGACTCAGCCAACAGAGCGTCATATCCCTGTTGCGCGCATTCTTCAATGTTACGCAACGACTGGCGTCCCCAGGTCTCAAGCGACAGGTTGCGTTCGCTCGTCCAGTCAACCCAACTCATTTTCGTCAGCGTGACGTGCTGCCCGGCTTGCGCCTGCACGGTGTTGTGTTGTAATAAGCGACGTTCTTTCGCAGTGAAGCAACGCTGCGCTGCGCCATCTACATCGCAATATGTGGTGATAGCGATGTCATTACGATTATCCTGGGTGGTGTAAATCCCTTGCATAAGATGCTGTCCAAAGACCCGGACCTGCGTTTCATCCAGATGCTGGCGACCATGATTGGTGATCGTGGCATCAATACCGGTCGAGATACCAATGCAGGCATCGGCATCCAGAGGCGTAATGACGATTTCCATCGCCAACAATGGCAGTTTCTGGGCCGAGGCAAAACGCCGGCTCTCAATGGCAAAACGCGCCCCATCAGATGCACACCAGATAAGCTCACGGCGAACTTCCCCGCAGGAAAAATCCAGTTCACGATGCCAGCTTTCAATCACGCCGCTGGTTAGCGAGAAAATCTCACCATTGAGTGAAATCTCTACCCCCACCACATCCGGAAGATTAACCAGTTCATTAATTTCGCCTTTACCTGCCCGGTGATAAAGACCTGCAAGGTACATACCGCGCGTCTGTAAAGTGTAAGCTTCCTCGTGGCTGGCGCGGATCCCCATATAGCCATTACCGATCGTCATAAGTGACGCATATTTATTCAGATTGTGTGGGCAAAAAACTGGTTCAGTTAACTTTACTGGCTTCGTCATAAGTCTACGTAGGTCCCTGTTTCAGCCGATTGATACAGTGCGGCAACCAGTTGTTGAATAACGACGCCCTGCTCTGCGTCAGCAATAGTGACAGGCTCGCCCTGGACATGGTTAACGAAGGCTTCCATGCTGCGATAATGACGGTTGTCGTCGGCCATTTCGCGCGCAAGCAGCACGTCAAGCGTACCATCACGGTCGGTGTAAACCTGGGCCGGGAATAACGTCGCCCCCGCCAAATCGCCGCAGAAATTAACGTTCATAATCGATTGTTCAGGAATATTCAGCGCGAAAGAGGTTTCCAGGCGCAGGATACCGCCGTTATGAAATTCAATCGTGCCGAACAAAGAATCCTCCACGGTATACGCCGTGGGATCCCATTTCCCAAACTGCCCACTGTTTTTACGCGTTCCAATACGTTGAAAGCTGTGCGCGTTAACACGCTTTACCGCCGGGAACCCCAGCACATACATGGCGGCATCCAACATATGAATACCGAGATCAATCAGCGGTCCACCGCCCTGCAGTTCTTTATTGGTAAACACTCCCCAGCCGGGCACGCCGCAGCGGCGCAAAGCGCGGACATTGGTGACATAGATTTCACCCAGAATACCGGCCATCACCTGCTCACGAAGTAGTTGCGTATCCAGCGCAAAACGATGATGAAAATCATAAGCCAGCACTTTCCCTACCCGACGCGCCGTTTTACACATTTCCAACGCCTCGTCTGGCGTCATTGCCGGAGGTTTCTCGCACATCACATGGCATCCAGCGTTCAATGCCAACATGGTGTGTTCATAATGAAAACGATTGGGCGAACAGATACTGACGATATCTGGTCTTGCCTCGCGTAACATCGTCTGGGGATCGTCCCAAACCTGCGGATTCCCGTATTTCTCTGCAAACAGCCGCGCCTGTGCCAGGCGGCTGTCACAGACAGCCACCAGTTCCAGATCGTTGCGGGTGCAGTAGTACGAAGCATGAACTTTATCCGCCACCTGCCCGGTGCCGATAATGGCGACACGAAGCGGAGAGCTTGTCAGTGCACTTTTCACGGAAATCCTCTTAGCAGGTACGCAGCCAGGCCAGTGACTGACGATACGCTTCCGGCAGATTCTCTGCTCGTACGCGCCCTTCGTACACAACGTAGCCCTGATAATTATCTTCACGTAACTGGTCAAACAGTGCAGTGAAATCCAGCGTACCGCTTCCCGGCTGATAACGATGGTTATCCGCAATATGGACGTGACCCAGCAGATCGCGATTGTCATGTAGCGCCTGTGCCATATCGTCTTCTTCGATATTCATATGGTAAAAATCACCAATGATTTGCACATGCTTCAGATTATTTTCCACGATATAGCGACGGGCATCCGCCAGAGTGTTGATCATATGATCCTGATAGCGGTTGAGCGGCTCCAGATACACCACCGTCCCCGTACGCCCGGCAACGTTATCGAGGTAAATCAATGAATCACTGACGGCTTTACGATCGCCCGCAAGGCTACGCGGTGAGGTCATCGGCGGTAAGCGGAAGGTAAACATGCCCCATGCAGCCGGGACAATAATGCCTTGCCCACCGACTTCGGCCAGTGCTTCGAGAATGTGAGTGATCTGCTGTAAACCGTTCAAGCGACGCTCTTCGATAAAATCACCAATCCAGCCGTCATAACCTCCACAGGCTGTGGTGACGGGAAGACCCGTTTCTTTGATCGCCGCTTTTACTTCCGCAAGGTTATTAACCAGCAATTTGCCGTCAATTTCAAAACCGTCAAACCCCATCTCTTTGATGTAACGGAATTTCTCGAGAATATTTTCCGGAAAAAAAGCCTGATTCTGTGTTCCAATTTTCATTTTCTGCATTCCTTAATTAAAACGTCACACCCATTTTGATGCTCTTTTCCGGATGGCGATCGACATACTGCATATAGCTTTCCGGGCTGCTGGCAAAAGTCACAACCGGGTCGATCAGTTCTTCACAGTTCAGGTAACCGTTCATCAACAGTTCCCAACAGGTTTCCTCGATGCGCTTGCGGCTCCAGCGCGGATAATCTGGATTCGGTTCACTGCAGGCGCGGGAGAAGACAATTTTGGCGTTGTTAAAGTGCGCTTCACGGCCAAGGTTGAAGCCTTCTGCAAAAGGCTTGGCAAAAGCGACATAAGAAATGGTGCCACCATAGGCCAGACCGCGTAACGCCGACTGCAACGCATCCGCATAGCCGCTGGTTTCGATGATCACATCCGCGCCCTGCTTGCCGGTCAGCGTTTTAATCTCTTTACCTACGTCGGTACCGATCGGGTTCAGGCAGAAGTCCGCGCCATGACGGCGAGCGATATCACAGCGATGTTCAATAGGATCTACGCCGATCACTACCGACGCGCCCGCTTTTTTGGCCAGTTGCACGGCTATTTGACCAATTGCCCCTAAGCCCACGATGACCACAAAGTCACCAACGCGCACATTGGCGTCGCGCACGCCGCTCATGGCGAACTGGGCCGGGTCATAGCAGACGGCGTTTTTCCACGAGCTGCCCTGCGGCATTTTACGCAGCTTATAGTTATTCACCGCGTTGATGATGACTGTTTCCGACAGCGGACCGTAGCCGCAAACTGAATCGCCAACGGCGTATTCGGTCACATCGCTGCCACACTCAATAACATCGCCCACCACCATATTGCCAAGCTGGAATTTACCGAATTCGATCCCGCGCGGTGCCCCTTCCGGACGCGGCATAAACATTTGCCATTCACCGTTAAAATCTTCGTCAATAAACGGGCTGGCTGCGCGAAAATCGACCACTTCCGTGCCATGTTTCGGCGCGCCAAATTTAACGCGAACTTTAACTTCATTGGCGGATACCGCTCTGTCTTCATATTCCACCAGCGCTGCAACGCGCGGTTCTGTGGCAACTAACTTCTTCATTTACAACTCCTTAATTAAACTGGCCGCTTAACCTTTCACGCCGCCAGCGGTCAAACCACTTTTAATAAAACGTTCGGAAAGCGCATACATAATGACCACCGGCAATGCGGTGACTAACGATGCAGCCATCATGCGTCCCCAGATATAGTCAGGTGTACTGAACAGCGCGTTCAGACCGACCGGTAAGGTAAAATTGCTGGCGCTGGAAAGGAAAATCGAAGCAAACAGGTAGTCATTCCACGCCACCATAAAGCAGTACACAAAGACCGAAACCAGACCAGACATTGCCAACGGCACGGTAATACGAAAGATGATCTGCAGACGGTTCAACCCATCCATCATCGCGGCCTCTTCTATCTCATCCGGAATGGTGTCGAAGTAGCTTTTCAGCATGAATACCGCTGTCGGCAACGTCTGGGTAACCATAGTGATAATTAGCGCCATTTCAGTGTCATAGATGCCAAGAGCCGTAATGATTTTGAATAGCGGCACTACCAGCAGGATCCCTGAAAACATGTACACCGTGTAAAAGCTGGCATTGATGGTCATCCGTCCCTTAAAACGCAGGCGGGAAAGCGCATACGCGCCAAGCACACCGAGAAACACCGCCACCACAGAAGAAGTCACCGATACCACCAGGCTATTACGGAAGTAGTCAACAAACGGGAAAATCATCGGGTTGAAGATGTCGATGTAATGTTCCAGCGTCCATTGCTGCGGTAACAGCGTTGGATGCAGCGAGATCGCCTCTTTTGCGCTTTTAAATGAAGTCATCAGCATCACAAAAAATGGAAATAACGTGATGCCCAGGAAGACAATTAATCCACAGTAAAAGCCAATGCGGCCAAGCGTGCGCTTATTTGTTGCCATTGAGGTTCACCCGTTTTCTGGTCAGCAGGATAACAGCGAAAATGATGACGAATAGGACAACAGAGATCGCGGCCGCTTTACCTAAGTCATTAAATGCAAACGCTGTTTTATAGAGATAGACCCCGAGAATATCGACTTTCGTGGTCAGCAGATAAACATCGGCGAACATGTAGAACATCCAGATCGTGCGCAGCGTCACCACGGTCGCCAGCACGGGCATAATCGCTGGTAACGTGACGATACGAAACCGTTGCCAGGCGTTCGCGCCATCCATTTCCGCTGCCTCATATAACGATTTATCTATAGTCTGCAAAATCGCCAGAAACGAAATAAAGGCATACGGAAAATAGCGCCAGATAGCGAACAGTACGACCAGCGCAAAGCTGCTACCGGGATTGTCGAACCACAGCGGCGCCTGATCGTAAAGATGCAACAGATCCACGCCGAGGTAGTTCACAATGCCGTAGCCGTTGTTGAACATGTATTTCCAGGCAAACACCAGCGATATTGATGGCGTTACGTAAGAGAGGATGACCAGTGAGCGCGCCGTTTTCCGCAGACGAAACTCACGGTTAAAGAACATCGCCACGCCCAGTCCCAGTATCGTGCTCCCTGCCACGACCAGCGCGGTATACCAGACCGTCATCCACAGTGAATGCCAGAATCCAGGATCGGATAAGATACGGATATAGTTGCTCAGGCCGACAAACGTTGACTCGATTTGCGGATTCAGCGGCAGACGCATAAAGCTGATTTCGATGTTAGATATCATCGGCCACGCCACTAAACCGCCCAGCAACAGCAAGCTAGGGGCCAGCAGCAGCATGGCGAATGGCATATCGGATCGGCCTGAAAAGAACTTATTCATCACGGCTTTCCATTTCCCCATTAGCGCTGTTCAATAAGGTCATCCAGTTTTGTCTGGCTTGCCTTGATAGTCGATGAAAGGTCAGCTTTTCCTACCGTCACGTTGTGCACCATGGTACTCACGACACCCGAGCCGGTTACGTCGCCCATGCGGGTAAAGTTCTTATCACCCACGGCGCCAAAGACCTGAATATATGGCAGTTCGGCAATCAGTTGATCGGGTAATTCACCCAGCGCTTTGATGACAGTGTTATCTTTCCATGTCGGGGTATTCACCACCGCTTTGTTGACCGGCAGCGCGGCCCCTGGCGACATCATGACCCAGTCCGCAATGTTGTCGGCCTGTTCCATAAAGATGACAAATTTCTCTGCTGCTTCTGTTTCTTCAGATTTTTGGCCCGCGGTAATGGTTAGCGACGTCAACATGCCGTAAACAGCGGAAGTTTTTTCTGTCGGGACCATAAAGCCGACATTTTTAGGATCGCCCTCTTTAATCACCGCCGGAAGGATATAGGTAGAGTAAATCGCCATCGGCGCCGTGCCGTTCATGAAAGCGTCTTTAACTTCCATGATGTCGTTAGAGCCCGGCATAGTGTTCATGGCAAGTTGGCGGTAATACTGCAGCGCCTGGGTCATCTCAGGCGTGTCGAGCGTTATCTTTCCCTGCCCATCAAAAACGTTGGCCTGGTTAGAAAGCGCGAACTGGGAGAATGACTGTTCGGTCAAAACGCTTTCCGCCGTAGGCAGCGCAATACCGTATTTCTTACTGCCAGGATTATTGAGCTTCTGCGCCGCTTCCAGTAGTTGCTGCCAGTCTTTGGGTTCCTGAAGTCCGGCTTTAGCCAGCACATCTTTGCGATACCAGATCCCGCCAATCCAGGCGCTGACCGGAACTCCGGTCCATGCAGTTCCGTCTTCAGTGCGCACTATACGCAGAACGCCATCATAAAAAGCATCTTCACCTACGCCGTTGATGACTTGCGCCACCGCTTTACGATCGATAAGGGATTCTTTATCCATAACTTTCGCGTAGTCATGGCTGGTTTCAATCACTTCAGGCAATGAACCGCTGCGCGCCAGGGTAATGACTTTGGTGTTGTAAGCATCTTCTTCCACTGGAACCTGTTTGACACTGATGCCCGGGTTCTCTTTTTCAAAACGCTCAATCAGTTTCGCAATAACCGCCTGACGCTCCTGCTCTACAGAGGAGTGCATAAATTCAATCGCGACAGAGGACTTTTTATCATCCTTGCACCCGGAAACCAGGGCGCAGGAAACCAGTGCTGAAATCAGCACAATTTTAGCTTTAAACATGAAATGTTCCTTTTTATTACTTAACCCACATGACCTGCCAGGCGTGCAACGTTAATTCCTTACCCGAAATAGCTTTATCGCTAATCAAATCAAATCCATTTTCAATATCAATACTAATGGTTTGAGTATGATCGCTGACATTAAATACCCCGGTAATTTTTTCGCCTGTATCTGCCGTACGTTTAATTAGCATTACTGCCGGTGTAACACTAATAATTTGAAAATCACTATCAGGATGAAAGGCTTTATTATTACGGCGAATGACGATTAATCTGGATAATTCATAATAAACAGCATGGCGCAAACTGGTTTCATCTTTCAACTCTGCTTCTATTTGTCTTACCGAATATTTTTTACGATTAATCGCACGGTTGTACCCTAATATTTCCACCCCTTCATAGTCATTTCGTGATCCAAGAATGCTTTGAATATAAACCGCAGGTATGCCCGGAAAACTCAGCAAAATGGCATGTGCGAGAATAAATCGGGAGAACCGTTCGGCATCACTGCAATTACCAGGCGTTAGCGCATCCAGATATGTCACGTTAATTTCATACGGACTGCGGCTACCATCAGGATTATTTTTCCAGTTAACCAGCGCGCCTTCCTGCTGTAATTTTGTCACCAGTTGCGTGATTTCATCTTCAGGTAACAGACCCCGTAATGGGTTGAGACCAATACCATCATGTGATGCAAGGAAATTAAACCAGGTCGTCTCCCTGGAGGGGAGTTCCAGTGATTGTGCCCACTGACATAAAGTTGTCGTATCCTGGCGTTGTACCGCATGCAGCACCAGCGGAGGCAGCGAGAATTGGTACACCATGTGCGCCTCATCATGACCGTTACCGTAGTAAGACACGTTATCCTTATGCGGAACGTTCGTTTCAGTAATGATCGCCGTACCCGGTGCAGCGACTTCTGCAATCGCGCGGAACAGTTTAATAAGCTGATGCGTTTTATCCAGATGAATACAGGTCGTCCCCGGCTCTTTCCACATAAAACCAACCGCATCCAGGCGGACATAATCCGCGCCCTGCTCAAGATAACTCAGCAGCACATCGACCATCGCCAATAACACCAACGGATTGGCATAGTTGAGATCGATCTGGTCGTCGCTGAACGTCGTCCATAAATGGCGCACGGTATTATCTTTCAGCGTAAAAGGTGTCAGTAACGGTAATGCGCGTGGACGCGTTACGTTGCTCAGGTCCATTTCAGGATCCATTGCAATAAAGAAATCCTCATAACCGTCAAGCTGTTGCAAATAGTTATTAAACCATTCACTTTTGGCTGACATATGGTTACAAACAAAATCAAACATCAGTCGACTGGATTCATCCAGTTGCTTAATATCATTCCAGTCACCGGTCTCTTCAGCAACCTGATGATAATTAATCACCGAAAAGCCATCGTCCGAAGACCACGGATAGAATGGCAACAAATGCACATGAGAAAATGTCGACTTAAGCCATTTATTATAAAACTGATTAAACGTCGGCAGCGGTTTCTGATCAGCCCCGTGGAATTGATCGGCATAGGTAATAAGAACAACATCACCCTCGTCCCAATGCGTTTTACGCTTTTTTTTAATTAATTTCTGTGATTTTTCTAAACGTGCAACCAGCGCTTGATAGTGACATGAAGTCAATGCATCACCATAAACTTCAGTCAGGCACTTTTGGATCTTTTGATTCACTTTTGATTTCCGTGGTAGCGGTCCCATGATTCAAGAGACTACTCTGACGAAAATAAGCTGTCAATCAGCCGAGGTACTCCTGAGGGGGGTATAAAAGAAATTTGGCAGCCAAAAAATCGTATTTGTGAGCTGCCGCAAATTAACTGAGGGGATGTTGATTAGTTGTTGCTTGCTTTTGCTGATTCAGATATCAGGTTTGATTACCTGAATAGCGTTTCGACAATTTTGCCGCAGCCCGACTCAATACCGGCTCCAGAATCAGCGCCAGCAGCATTTTTAGCGGGCGTCGGGCGACGGATTTCACCGCCCACCCTGCTACCCCCGCCGGGCCGTAGCGCAGCGCAGTCAGAAGCACCAGCTTACCTGCTATTTTGAAGCCCGGCTTAACCCTTTGCCCGGCACGTTGCCAGCGATTGTTCATTTCTAACCTCACAGTTGGCGGAAGCGGCTGCGTAATGAAAAGGTATCAGACGTCACATAACGCTCCATTTCACGCAAACGCTTTTCACTTGCGGCCAGCTCACGATCGACAGCGTCCAATAGTTCACCGTTTGAAGGCTGCTGCTCGCCGGAAACCACATTGTCCGGCATCGGGTCCAACACAAACGTCAGCACGATGTAGGCGACGAAGGTAAAAAAAGCCAGACCAAAAAAGACTGACAACACCACCAGGATCCGTACCAGCTTCACAGGCACATCGAGATAATGCGCAATCCCAGCACAAACCCCCTTCACCATGCCCCGCTGCGGAATACGCCACAGTTTTTTGTTCAGGTTAACGCCTCCCATTAGCGGTCCCTCCAGTTTGGATGTTCAGCATCAAGGATGTCTTCCAGCGCCTGAATGCGCTCGCGCATCCGCAGTGCGTCATCGTTGAGTTCGACCAGACGTTGCTGTTCACTTTGCGACAGTTCGCCACGACTGGAACGGTTGCTGTAATGCAGCCAGAGCCAAATCGGTAAAACAAACAACACAAAGATGGTTAACGGGATAGCCAGAAATAGCGCGCTCATGAGTACTCCTTACAGGTGATGAGCGGCGGCGCGTTCGGGCGCCGCCAGATGTTATTATTGCTTGTCTTGCTGCATTTTGGCTTTAAGTTGCGCCAGCTGCTCGCTGATTTCATCATCTGCTTTCAGGTCAGCAAATTGCTGATCCAGAGACTTCTGTTTGCCGAAGTTATGACTTTCAGCCTCAGCCTCCATATGATCGATACGTCGCTCGAAAGATTCAAAGCGCGCCATCGCTTCATCCAGCTTGCCGCTGTCCAGTTGACGACGAACATCGCGGGAAGAACTCGCCGCCTGATGGCGCAACATTAACGCCTGCTGACGAGCCCGGGTTTCACTGAGTTTATTTTCCAGCTCACCGATCTCTTTTTTCATACGCGTCAGCGTATCGTCAACCAGCGTCACCTCATGCTCGAGAGAAGCAATCAGGTCGGTCAGTTTCTGCTTTTCGATTAACGCAGAACGCGCCAAATCTTCTTTCTCTTTGCGCAGCGCCAGCTCGGCTTTTTCCTGCCACTCTGCCTGTTGTGCACTCGCCTGTTCGATACGGCGAGATAATTGTTTCTTTTCTGCCAGTGCGCGGGCGGAGTTTGACCGCACCTCAACCAGGGTATCTTCCATTTCCTGGATCATTAACCGCACCAGCTTCTGCGGATCTTCAGCCTTTTCCAGCAACGCATTAATGTTGGCGTTCACGATGTCGGCAAAACGAGAAAAAATACCCATAATGTAATCCTCACTTACTGTTCTGATATCGGGCGATGCCCTGCTGTTTACGTAATGCACTTGGCGTGCCAATTTTTTAAGGCATTGATTTTAATAATTATATCTAATTTTACCTGACGAGATAATTAGGGTAAATTGGTGAATAACACTAACAAATGGTGAATTTCATCATGGCAGGATACAAAGACAATCTACTGGGCGAAGCAAACAGCTTTATTGAAGTACTGGAGCAGGTTTCTCATCTGGCACCGCTGGATAAACCTGTACTGGTTATTGGTGAGCGAGGTACTGGGAAAGAGCTTATCGCCAACCGCCTGCACTATCTCTCCACCCGTTGGCAAGGCCCGTTTATCTCGCTTAACTGCGCGGCCCTCAACGAGAACTTGCTGGATTCAGAACTGTTTGGTCACGAAGCAGGGGCTTTTACCGGGGCGCAAAAACGCCATCCAGGGCGTTTCGAACGTGCTGATGGCGGTACGCTGTTTCTTGATGAACTGGCGACCGCACCAATGCTGGTGCAGGAAAAACTGCTGCGCGTAATTGAATATGGCGAGCTGGAGCGTGTCGGCGGCAGCCAGCCCTTGCAGGTTAACGTTCGCCTTGTTTGTGCGACCAATGAAGACCTGCCACGTATGGTCAGCGAAGGCACTTTCCGCGCAGATCTGCTGGATCGTCTGGCCTTTGACGTGGTGCAACTGCCCCCGTTACGCGAGCGTCAAAGCGACATCATGTTAATGGCCGAGCATTTCGCTATTCAGATGTGCCGCGAGATCGGGTTACCCCTGTTTCCTGGGTTTAGCGCTGAGGCCAGAGAAACCCTCCTCCACTATCGCTGGCCGGGCAATATTCGTGAACTGAAAAACGTTGTGGAGCGCTCCGTATACCGGCACGGTACCAGCGATTTCCCATTGGATGAGATAATCATTGACCCCTTCTGCCGTCACGTTTCGCAGCCGCAGGTAGCGGAAACAACACCGGCATCTGTTGCATTACCGCTGGATCTGCGTGAGTTCCAGCGGCTGCAGGAAAAAGACTTGTTACAGACCAGCTTACAGCAGGCAAAATTTAATCAGAAAAAAGCCGCTGAATTATTAGGTTTGACTTATCATCAGCTACGCGCTTTGCTGAAGAAACACCAGATTTAATCTACTTTTTTCTACGTGATATTGGATGGTTTGACGCATAACGTTAAAACAGCTTAACATGCCATTCCACTGTATAAAAAGACAGGCACCAGATTATGACGTTGTCATTAATTGGCGAAAAAATTGACAGAAATCGCTTCACCGGTGAAAAAGTTGAAAATAGCACTTTTTTAAACTGTGATTTTTCGGGCGTCGACCTTAGCGGTACTGAATTTATCGGCTGTCAGTTCTATGATCGAGAAAACCAGAATGGGTGCAATTTCAGTCGCGCAATGCTGAAAGATGCCATTTTTAAAAGCTGTGATTTATCAATGGCGGATTTTCGCAACGCCAGTGCGCTGGGCATTGAAATTCGTCACTGCCGCGCACAGGGTGCAGATTTTCGCAGTGCAAGCTTTATGAATATGATCACCACGCGCACCTGGTTTTGCAGCGCATATATCACTAATACCAATCTAAGCTACGCCAACTTTTCGAAGGCCGTGCTTGAAAAGTGCGAATTGTGGGAAAACCGATGGATGGGAACTCAGGTGCTGGGTGCGACCTTCAGTGGTTCAGATCTCTCCGGCGGCGAGTTTTCGTCGTTCGACTGGCGGACTGCAAATTTTACGCATTGTGATTTGACCAATTCCGAACTGGGTAATTTAGATATTCGGGGCGTCGATTTACAAGGTGTCAAATTGGACAGCTACCAGGCCGCGTTGCTGATGGAGCGGCTTGGTATCGCTGTGATTGGTTAACATTCAGGTAGCGGTAAGTACCGCTCCCGCCCTTATACGAGGGTGTACGCACTCACCTTAAAAGTGACTTTCAACGCAGAGCGCATGAGCGTCAAAGAGTTCCTGTCCCCCCATCAGAGCACCAGACCTGGCCGGATGTATAGCTGTTCTCTTCAGCGGCCAAAGTGACATAAAGCGGCGCAATCTCCACCGGTTGACCAGGGCGACCCAGCGGCGCATTTGCACCAAATTTCTCCACTTTTTCCTGGGGTTGACCACCACAGCACTGCAGCACAGTCCAGTATGGTCCCGGCGCTACAGCATTTACCCGTATCCCTTTCGGGGCCAGTTGTTTCGCCAGCGATTTAGTAAATGCCACGATCGCTGCCTTGGTCTGAGCATAATCAAGCAGGATTTCACTTGGTTCATAAGCCTGTACCGAGGAGGTATTAATTATCACGCTGTCTGGTGAAAGATGGGGTATAGCCGCTTTGGTTATCCAAAACATAGCGTAGACATTGGTCTTGAATGTTGCATCAAAATCTTCTGTGGTGAGTTCCTCAATTGACTCGCAAAATTGCTGACGCCCCGCATTATTGACGAGGATATCCAACCCTCCCAGTCCTTTTACCGCCTGTTTTACCAGATTGCCGCAAAAAGTTTCATCACGGATATCTCCGGGGATAGCCAAAACATTTCTGCCTGCTTTTTTTATCAGGTCGACTACTTCACGCGCATCGTCTTCTTCTTCAGGTAAATAGTTGATCGCAACATCAGCACCTTCACGAGCATAGGCAATAGCAACAGCACGACCAATTCCCGAATCCCCACCGGTAATTAATACCTTGCGCCCATTCAAGCGACCGCTTCCCTGATAGCTGTCTTCTCCATGGTCGGGACGCGGTTGCATTTTCCCCGCCAGCCCAGGAAAGGGTTGTTGCTGCCGTGGAAAAGGCGGCGTCGGAAATCGCGCAGAATTAGTTTTATTGATGGTCTTTTTTTCCTTATTTAAGTCAGCCATTCAATTACCTCTCATTAATTATCACAAAGACTAATAAGCGTAGACCAAAATGAGTGACATGACCTATATCACTCACCTAAACCTAATTCCTCATAATATTAATTCTCGCTCCCACACACCGCTGCATTTATAGCCGCATCACGACTTCAATGTACACAATGAGATTAATCCAGGTTTAATATCAAAAATAATAAATCGATATAAATCATAAATTTATATAAAAAATCACCATTTTAATCTCAGCACGCCCATCAGCGTTAGATTTAATTTGCACGTTATCATTTGAGACTTATCCAGTTCGCTTTATTAATAAATAGCAACCATAATTAATATCTTAACCCTCTCACAATGGAGAACGTATGAAATTATCCATAGCGCCATTATTGTGTTGTTTTTTATTGTCGCCAGCGCTTGCTGATGATATCGGCGGGTTGAAAAAGGATACTGCTCCACCGCCATCCCACGCTCTGGATGATGGTTATCGTGGGACTGAAGATGCAAGAATCATGACTGTCGAACAGGCCAAAACTATGCATGATGGTGCGACCATTTCTCTGCGAGGTAATCTCATCGAGGATCAAGGCGGAGACAAATTTATCTTTCGTGATAAAACCGGCAGTATCCATACTTTAATTCCACTCGCGGTTTTCGATGGTCGAACGGTTAAACCCGATCAAATGATCAGTATTAACGGTAGTCTCGACGCGAAAATGCAACCACCAGTAATACGAGTAAATAAACTCCAGAAGTAACGCAATAACCGGGAAAGAAGCCACTCTTCCCGGTAGATTTTCATTATTCTCACGGTTTTGCTAATGCTCTCTTCTGCCCGTCATGGTCATTTCTCCCCCTCTCTCCCCTCACATTTTTCTGTCTGCCAGCGAATCCCACGTTTAAGCGAGTCAGATGGGTCATGAAAATGCTAAGATAGTTAATAGAGTATATTCAAAGTGGATAGTGGGTATGAATTTTGACCATGTTGCGAGGTTGAATTCGCGGTTATCACCCCTGACGTCCCCAAACACAAACGGTAATGGCAAATGTCATTAAGTATTAGTAAGATAGCCTCTTTTAAAATAACCCTTTAAAATTATGCGCCTGGTTTTATCATCTCTGATCGTGATGGCTGGATTTTTGAGTGGTCAGGCTGTTGCTGCGCCTGAGCAGGCCTCGCAAGCTGATATTCGTGACAGCGGCTTCGTCTATTGCGTCAGCGGACAGGTCAATACCTTCAATCCACAAAAAGCGAGCAGCGGCCTGATCGTCGACACGCTGGCGGCTCAATTGTATGACCGACTGCTTGATGTCGACCCGTACACATATCGACTCGTGCCTGAACTGGCTGAAAGCTGGGAGGTACTGGATAACGGCGCAACTTACCGCTTCCATCTGCGTCGCGACGTACAGTTTCAGAAGACCGCATGGTTTACCCCCACCCGCAAACTGAATGCGGACGACGTGGTATTTACCTTCGAGCGAATCTTTGATCGCCAGCATCCGTGGCACAATGTGAACGGTAGCAGTTTCCCCTATTTTGACAGTCTACAGTTTGCCGATAACGTCCAAAGCGTACGCAAACTGGACAACAACACCGTCGAATTCCGCTTAACACAACCTGATGCCTCCTTCTTATGGCATCTCGCCACACATTATGCCTCCGTGATGTCGGCAGAATATGCGGCTAAGCTGGCAAAACAGGATCGTCAGGAACTGCTTGACAGACAACCTGTCGGCACGGGCCCATACCTGCTTTCTGAGAATCGCGCTGGGCAATATATTCGACTGCAACGCCATGAAAAATTCTGGCGTGGTACTCCGCTGATGCCGCAGGTGGTTGTGGACCTTGGCTCCGGCGGCACCGGACGTCTATCGAAACTTCTGACCGGAGAATGCGACGTTCTGGCTTGGCCTGCCGCCAGCCAGCTCAGCATTTTGCGTGATGACCCACGCCTGCGCCTGACGCTGCGCCCAGGCATGAACATTGCCTATCTGGCATTCAACACCAATAAACCGCCGTTGAATAACCCTGATGTGCGGCATGCGCTGGCGCTGGCCATTAACAACCAACGGTTGATGCAGTCCATCTACTATGGAACGGCAGAAACTGCAGCATCTATTTTGCCTCGCGCCTCGTGGGCTTATGACAACGAGGCTAAAATTACAGAGTACAACCCGGCAAAATCGCGCGAACAGTTAAAAGCGCTGGGGCTGGAGAACCTGACGTTAGAGCTTTGGGTTCCCACCAGCTCTCAGGCCTGGAACCCAAGTCCACTGAAAACCGCCGAGCTGATTCAGGCAGACATGGCTCAGGTAGGTGTGAAAGTGAAGATTATTCCGGTAGAAGGTCGTTTTCAGGAGGCGCGATTAATGGATATGAACCATGATCTGACGTTATCCGGTTGGGCGACGGACAGTAACGATCCTGACAGTTTTTTCCGACCGTTGCTAAGTTGCGCCGCCATCAACTCGCAGACCAACTTCGCCCACTGGTGTAATCCGGAGTTTGACCGCATTCTGCGCAAAGCCCTCTCTTCACAGCAGCTATCATCGCGAATCGATGCCTATGACGAAGCGCAAAATATTCTTGCGAAAGAACTACCGATCCTGCCGCTGGCCTCTTCACTGCGTCTACAGGCTTACCGCTACGATATCAAAGGGCTGGTGCTCAGCCCGTTCGGCAATGCCTCTTTTGCCGGGGTTTCCAGGGAAAAGAAGGATGAGGTGAAAAAACCATGATTATCTTCACCCTGCGTCGATTTTTGTTGCTGCTGGTCACCTTGTTCTTTCTGACCTTTATTGGATTCAGCCTGAGCTACTTCACACCTCATGCGCCGTTACAGGGCGCATCGCTGTGGAATGCCTGGGTGTTCTGGTTCAATGGCCTCATTCACTGGGATTTTGGAGTGTCCAGTATTAACGGCCAGTTGATCTCGGAACAGTTGAAGGAGGTGTTCCCGGCGACGATGGAATTGTGCATTCTGGCCTTTGGTTTTGCGCTAATGGTCGGCATCCCCGTTGGCATGCTGGCTGGTATCACGCGCAACAAATGGCAGGACCGTTGTATCAGTGCATTAGCGTTGATGGGATTTTCCATTCCAGTTTTTTGGCTGGCATTGTTACTGACGTTGCTCTTCTCACTGACCCTGGGCTGGCTTCCCGTTTCAGGGCGGTTTGATCTGCTCTACGAAGTGAAACCCGTTACCGGATTTGCCATCATCGATGCGTGGATCTCCACCTCTCCCTGGCGTGATGAAATGCTGATCAGCGCAATCCGTCACATGGTGCTTCCGGTGTTAACGCTTTCCGTCGCCCCTACCACGGAAGTGATTCGCCTGATGCGTATCAGCACCATTGAGGTCTTTGATCAAAACTACGTTAAAGCGGCTGCCACGCGCGGTCTGTCGCGGTTCACGATTTTACGTCGCCACGTGTTGCACAATGCCCTTCCGCCGGTGATCCCACGCCTGGGATTACAGTTTTCGACCATGCTGACGCTGGCGATGATCACCGAGATGGTCTTTAGCTGGCCAGGCCTTGGCCGTTGGCTGATTAACGCGATTCGCCAGCAGGATTACGCAGCGATTTCAGCGGGCGTCATGGTGATTGGTTCACTGGTTATCATCGTCAACGTCATCTCTGATATTTTGGGTGCTATGGCTAACCCTCTGAAACATAAGGAATGGTATGCCTTACGATAGCGTCTACAGCGAAAAGCGCCCGCCGGGTACGCTGCGCACCGCCTGGCGCAATTTCTACGGCGATGCGACGGCGATGATCGGCCTGTATGGCTGCGCGGGATTGGCGATTCTGTGTATTTTTGGTGGTTGGTTTGCGCCTTATGGCATCGACCAGCAGTTTCTCGGTTATCAGCTTTTACCGCCTTCATGGTCGCGCTATGGTGAAGTCTCATTTTTCCTCGGAACTGACGATCTGGGGCGTGACGTACTAAGCCGCCTGCTCAGCGGAGCAGCCCCAACCGTTGGTGGCGCGTTTGTCGTCACCCTCGCCGCCACGCTGTGTGGTCTGCTGCTGGGCGTGGTTGCCGGTGCGACGCACGGTTTGCGCTCAGCGGTGCTAAACCATATTCTGGACACCTTGCTCTCGATCCCTTCGCTGCTGCTGGCGATCATCGTGGTGGCCTTTGCCGGGCCGCATCTGACGCATGCAATGTTTGCCGTCTGGTTGGCATTACTGCCGCGCATGGTCCGCTCCGTCTACAGCATGGTGCATGACGAGCTGGAAAAAGAGTACGTTATTGCCGCGCGTCTGGACGGCGCAACTACGCTCAATATCCTGTGGTTTGCCGTTCTGCCCAACATTACCGCCGGGCTTATTACTGAAATCACCCGTGCGCTGTCGATGGCGATTCTGGACATCGCCGCGCTGGGTTTTCTCGACCTTGGCGCGCAGTTGCCATCACCAGAATGGGGCGCCATGCTTGGCGACGCGCTGGAGTTGATTTATGTCGCACCGTGGACAGTCATGCTGCCAGGCGCGGCGATTATGATAAGCGTGCTGCTGGTTAACCTGCTGGGTGACGGCGTACGCCGCGCAATTATTGCGGGGGTGGAATAATGCCATTACTGGATATCCGCAACCTGACCATTGAATTCAGGACCGGCGACGACTGGGTGAAGGCGGTTGACCGCGTCAGCATGACCCTCAATGAAGGTGAAATTCGCGGCCTGGTCGGCGAGTCTGGATCCGGCAAAAGTCTGATCGCCAAAGCCATTTGTGGCGTTGCTAAAGATAACTGGCGCGTAACCGCAGACCGCATGCGCTTTGATGATATCGATCTGCTGCGTCTTTCCGCCCGTGAACGACGCAAGCTGGTTGGCCACAACGTTTCCATGATCTTTCAGGAACCGCAGTCGTGTCTCGATCCGTCCGAGCGTATCGGACGACAGCTAATGCAAAATATTCCGGCATGGACTTACAAAGGCCGCTGGTGGCAGCGCATCGGCTGGCGCAAACGCCGCGCAATTGAGCTCCTGCACCGCGTCGGAATAAAAGATCATAAAGATGCTATGCGCAGCTTCCCATATGAGCTTACCGACGGCGAATGCCAGAAAGTGATGATCGCAATCGCATTGGCTAACCAGCCGCGCTTGCTGATTGCCGATGAGCCGACGAATGCGATGGAACCCACCACCCAGGCGCAAATTTTCCGCCTGCTGACGCGGCTAAACCAAAATAGCAATACCACCATTTTGTTGATAAGCCATGACCTGCAAATGCTCAGCCAGTGGGCAGACAAAATCAACGTGATGTACTGCGGACAAACGGTGGAAACAGCGCCCAGTAAAGATCTGGTCACCATTCCGCACCATCCTTATACCCAGGCGTTAATTCGCGCCATTCCTGATTTTGGTAGCGCAATGCCGCATAAAAGCCGCCTGAATACCATGCCAGGAGCCATTCCATTGTTAGAACAATTACCCATAGGTTGTCGTCTGGGCCCACGCTGCCCTTATGCTCAGCGCGAATGCATTGAAACCCCAAGACTGACCGGAGCAAAGAATCATCTCTACGCCTGTCATTTCCCGCTGAATATGGAGAGAGAGTGAGATGGTAGAAACCCTGCTCGAAGTGCGTAATCTGAGCAAAACCTTTCGCTACCGGACGGGCTTATTCCGCCGCCAGACCGTTGAGGCCGTTAAGCCACTAAGCTTCACTCTACGCGAGCGCCAGACGCTTGCCATCATTGGTGAAAATGGTTCCGGCAAGTCCACGCTGGCAAAGATGCTGGCAGGTATGATTGAGCCCACCAGCGGTGAGCTACTGATTGACGATCACCCGTTAAAATATGGCGATTATTCATTCCGCAGCCAGCGTATCCGTATGATTTTCCAGGATCCGTCAACGTCGCTCAATCCACGGCAGCGTATCTCGCAAATCCTCGATTTCCCGCTACGTCTGAATACCGACCTTGAACCTGAACAGCGCCGTAAGCAGATCGTTGAAACCATGCGCATGGTTGGGCTACTGCCCGATCACGTAAGCTACTACCCGCATATGCTAGCCCCAGGGCAAAAACAGCGTCTGGGCCTTGCTCGTGCGCTCATTTTGCGTCCAAAAGTCATTATCGCTGACGAAGCCCTGGCCTCTCTGGACATGTCGATGCGTTCACAGCTCATCAACCTGATGCTGGAATTACAGGAAAAACAGGGAATATCGTATATCTATGTAACCCAACACATCGGCATGATGAAACATATCAGCGATCAGGTATTGGTCATGCACCAGGGCGAAGTGGTTGAACGCGGCAGTACAGCGGATGTTCTGGCCTCCCCGCTGCACGAACTTACCCGCCGCCTGATTGCCGGTCATTTCGGCGAAGCGCTTACCGCTGATGCCTGGCGAAAAGATCGCTAGCAAAATTGCAGCCCTCCTCAACCGGAGGGCCAATTTGCAATCAGTGGTAAAGACTGGGTAAGAGCAGTGTATCAACGTCAGTAAACGCAACCGAAGGGAAAAGGGTTCCCTGCATCACCCATACGCCCGCAGCGCCTGCCTCGTCGATAAGACGTGCTGTTTCCACACCCTCTACCGCAATACGGTTGCAGTATTCACGGATGTTTTTAATCAACACCGGGAACATCGGTTTTTCAACCTGTTCCAGGAAAAACCCACGATCCAGTTTCACAACGTCAAACTGGCCGCAAACCAGTGGACTGGCTCCAACGCTGCCGGATCCAAGATCGCCCAGCCATAAGGCGTTTGGGCCACCGCAAAGCGAATTAATCAGCAGATCATTCAGGCACAGGGTATTCGTCAGGAAACGTTCTGAAAGTTCGAGTGCAATAAAAGGCATTGCACGTAGTGCTGATTTGATGATCGGGTCGCCAATCGCCAGCAGCGCCATTTCTTCAATGAGGTTTAGGGTACAGAAAAGGTTGTGGTTCTCAAACCAATCACGCTTTTCAGCAATTAATCGAATTTGCTCGAGCATGAAATTACGCTTTTGTTCGCTATTCCACGCTGAAATGATGAGCTCTGGATATAACGGTAGAACCGTATCTGAAACAAACCGGGCGCTCATCTCTACACCCAGTAACGTATCAGTGGTGTCTCTCATTGGTTCCGCGATGAAATGATAGTGCATAAGACCACTCCAATTGATCATAACGTCCTGATAATGCACTTTTAATCACAATCAATCAATAATATCGATCAATGAATCAATATTGATCGATAAAAGCAATATATAATAACTTACTGAATATTATACGTTTATGTATTTTAAGAATGTTCCAGTATTGCCATAAGTAAAATCATAAGCTAGTGAAGACAGATTGTCTTTTAATACCTGTGTATCGATGCATTTTATTCTTTCTCAACTACTCCGTTGGATCGTGGGTTGGATGAGGCAGACCCCGGCCAGAGTGGTATACTCCACGCCTGTATTGGAGAGCGGAAGGTCACTCAGGACTGATTACCATTCAATAAGAGACAGGGGTGGAGATAACTTCAGACCAATGCAGGACGTTCACGCAATTCCAATGATGACTTATTGATTAATAAAAGATAAACAATCGCCATAAGGATTAAACTATGGGTTTTCTTTCCGGTAAGCGCATTCTGATAACAGGTCTTGCCAGCAAATTGTCCATTGCCTGGGGAATCGCCCAGGCAATGCATCGCGAAGGCGCAGAACTCGCTTTCACCTGGCAGAACGACAAACTGAAAGGCCGCGTGGAAGAATTTGCAGCTCAACTGGGTTCCAGTATCACACTGCAGTGTGATGTGGCGGAAGACGCCAGTATTGACGCAATGTTTGCTGAGCTGAGCAAAGCCTGGCCTAAATTCGACGGTTTCGTTCATTCCATTGGCTTCGCGCCTGCTGACCAACTGGATGGCGACTATGTGAATGCAGTCACCCGAGAGGGTTTTAAAATTGCTCATGACATCAGCGCTTACAGCTTTGTGGCGATGGCAAAAGCCTGCCGTTCCATGCTGAATCCGGGTTCTGCGCTGCTGACCCTATCCTATCTGGGCGCAGAGCGTGCCATCCCTAACTACAACGTGATGGGTCTGGCGAAAGCCTCTCTGGAAGCGAACGTGCGTTATATGGCCAACGCGATGGGGCCTGAAGGCGTGCGAGTGAACGCCATTTCCGCAGGTCCAATCCGTACACTCGCCGCTTCTGGCATTAAAGATTTTCGTAAAATGCTGGCGCACTGTGAAGCGGTTACGCCGATTCGCCGCACCGTTACCATTGAAGATGTGGGCAACTCCGCAGCATTTCTGTGCTCCGATCTCGCTGCCGGTATCTCTGGTGAAGTAGTTCACGTTGACGGTGGCTTCAGTATCGCCGCAATGAACGAGCTGGAACTTAAATAAGCCTAAGATCTCGATGGGCGGTTTTGTGCCGCCCATGACTCTCCTCTGTCAGCCACCACATATGCCTTTCTGATATTTATTATCACGTAACAATCTTTTATCCCCTCATCCGCTTACGTCAGGATATTGCAGCGCAAACGATCCGGCGTAGTAGTATGACGACGAGTCCGGGTCGCCACTTTTAGACCAAGGAACGCCCATGGAACAACGCCGAATTGAAGGTAAAAGCCACTGGTATCATGAGACGCAATCCAGCACGTATCCGCAAAAAGTTCTGCCGCTGGTGCCGGAAGCCGCTCATGTCGACGACAGCTTTTTACTGGATCTGGCATTACCTGATGACGCTCTTTCGCCCTTTGAATCCTGGTTAACCCCTGCCCGTAAACTTGCCCTGACGCTCTTCCCGGCTCATGAAAACCTGAATCAGATGCATACGTTCAGCGCCTATGAACGGATGAGTACAGCCCTGACCGTCGCTCAGGTGTATGGCGTCCAGCGATTATGTAATCACTATGCTGCGCGTTTAACACCGCTTCCTGGTCCGGACTCCTCGCGGGAAAGTAACCATCGACTGGCGCAAATCACCCAATATGCTCGCCAACTTGCCAGCTCTCCTGCCGTGATAGACGAACGCGACCGTCAGCATCTGGAGGCGGTCGGACTGACCACCAGCGATAATATTCTGATGAATCAAATCATCGGCTTCGTCGGTTTTCAGGCCCGAACCGTGGCCCTGTTTCAGGCCTGGTCTGGTCATCCGCTACGGCGAATACCAGGGCTGGATATACAGCAGTTCGCTCAGGCTTCATCCTTCAGCGCCACAAACACAACCTGGCATGCTGCACCATTCCCGATCGAAAAATACCTCCCCCATGATGAGAACACTGCCAGAGCGTATCCGGATGAGCTGCAAGCCTTGGTGCCATTACTGATACATGCACCGGTCATTTTGGATTTACTCACGACGTTGATTTCCAGTGCCCGGCGCAGCGCTGTATCAGTACAGGCATTTTCACTGGCGGCGCTGATGACGTCACGAATTAACGGCAGCGTGGCCTGCTTTAACGAGCAGGCGCATACAGCAAATGAATTAGTCGACGTTATCGCCCTGCTTCGCCTGGATGAACGTGAATTACAGCGTTGGGAACAACGACATCCGGTTGAGCGCGCCACCCTGCAAGCTGTACAATGGTTGACACGAGCGCCCGACCGCTTTAGCGCCGCATTGTTAACGCCTTTGTTCGATCAGGGGCTCTCTTCGGAGCAGGCTATTAACCTGCTCACCTGGAGCGGATTGTGCGGATGGTTGAATCGCTTGAAAATCGCGCTGGGCGAGACTTGTTAACCGATCCACTTACTGAAAGAGCGCTTGCCGCAACTGATAGAATCGCGTAAAACTGTCAGCCGCTCTTTTAGCCACGAAAATAGACAATTATGCTTCAGGACAACCCGCTGCTAGCGCAGCTTAAACAGCAACTGCATTCCCAGACGCCACGTGCTGAAGGGGTGGTAAAAGCCACGGAAAAAGGCTTTGGCTTCCTCGAAGTCGATGCACAAAAAAGCTATTTCATTCCGCCGCCGCAGATGAAAAAAGTGATGCATGGCGACCGCATTGTTGCCGTTATCCATACCGAAAAAGATCGTGAATCTGCCGAGCCGGAAGAACTGATTGAACCCTTCCTGACGCGCTTCGTGGGTAAAGTTCAGGGCAAAAATGACCGTCTCGCCATCGTGCCGGATCATCCGTTACTGAAAGATGCTATCCCTTGCCGTGCCGCCCGCGGTGTTGAGCATGAATTTAAAGAAGGTGACTGGGCCGTCGCTGAAATGCGCCGCCACCCGCTGAAAGGCGATCGCACCTTCTATGCCGAGCTAACCCAATTTATCACGTTTGCTGATGACCACTTTGTTCCGTGGTGGGTGACGCTGGCACGTCATAATCTTGAAAAAGAAGCACCTGACGGTGTGGCAACTGAGATGCTGGATGAGGGTTTGGTACGCCAGGACTTAACCGCCCTCAACTTTGTTACCATCGACAGCGCCAGCACCGAAGATATGGATGATGCGCTATATGCTGAAGAACTGGCCGACGGCAAACTGCAGTTAACCGTCGCCATTGCTGACCCTACAGCATGGATTGCTGAAGACAGCAAGCTGGACAAAACGGCAAAAGTTCGCGCGTTTACTAACTATCTGCCAGGGTTCAATATCCCAATGCTGCCGCGTGAACTGTCTGACGATTTGTGTTCTCTGCGTGCAAATGAAGTGCGTCCGGTTCTGGCCTGTCGTATGACCATCGCCGAAGATGGCGCGATTGAAGACAACATCATCTTCTTCGCCGCAATGATTGAATCGAAAGCGAAGCTGGTCTACGACAACGTCTCCGACTGGCTGGAGGGCGCGGGTAACTGGCAGCCTGAAAATGAGGCGATTGCTGAGCAAATTCGCCTGCTGCATCGTATTTGCCTCAGCCGCGGTGAATGGCGTCATAACCATGCGCTGGTATTTAAAGATCGCCCGGATTATCGTTTCGTTCTGGGTGAAAAAGGCGAAGTGCTGGACATCGTCGCTGAGCCGCGCCGCATCGCTAACCGTATTGTGGAAGAGTCCATGATTGCGGCAAACATTTGCGCCGCCCGAGTACTTCGCGACAAGTTGGGCTTCGGGATTTATAACGTCCATATGGGATTCGATCCTGCGAACGCCGACGCGCTGGCTGCGCTGCTGAAAACCCATGGTATGCACGTGGATGCTGAGGAAGTTCTGACGCTGGAAGGTTTCTGCAAACTGCGTCGCGAACTTGATGCACAGCCTTCCGGTTTCCTCGACAGCCGCATTCGCCGCTTCCAGTCTTACGCTGAAATAAGTATCGAGCCAGGTCCGCACTTTGGACTGGGTCTGGAGGCTTACGCCACCTGGACCTCTCCGATTCGTAAGTATGGCGACATGATCAACCACCGTCTGCTCAAGGCCGTCATCAAAGGCGAATCCATCGCCCGCCCTCAGGATGATACCACCGTGCAAATGGCGGAACGTCGTCGCCTGAACCGAATGGCTGAGCGTGATGTGGGAGACTGGTTATACGCCCGTTTCCTGAGTGACAAAGCCGGTACCGACACCCACTTTGCGGCTGAGATCATTGACGTCAGCCGCGGTGGCATGCGCGTGCGCTTAGTTGATAATGGCGCTGTTGCATTTATTCCAGCCCCGTTCCTGCACGCCGTTCGTGACGAACTGGTATGCAGCCAGGAAAGCGGCACCGTGCAAATTAAAGGTGAAGTTGTTTACAAAGTCACGGATGTGATTGACGTAACTATCGCTGAAGTACGGATGGAAACCCGCAGCGTTATTGCGCGCCCAGCGGTATAACACACATCAAACCATCGACCTTTCTCATTGTGTGAAAGGTCGTTTTCTTTTTTTCGCCCAAATTTCCACCACGCACTACACTTCTTTCATTCGGCTAATTTTAATTTTTTTACTATTTTCAGTTCCGTTGGCTTTGCTTTTTACGGATTCTGGATTACACATAAATATATAAAAAAAACAATACGTTCAGCCATAATCACCCTGAATGAATCATGGCTACCCATACTTTTGAGGCTCTATGCGCTTTAAACGGGATAGTACACATCATGAAAGACGTCCGGGAGCTGATTACGTTGTATAGCTATGTGGGCACTAATAACCCTTACTGGCGTTTGTCAGAGGATTGCAACATCCTGCATTTCTCTGTCGAAGAAACGTCAGAGGCCGATCAGACCATCGAATTATCCCCGGAACAAGCCGATCGCATTCGCGAGATGACGGTAATTACATCAAGTTTATTAATGACGTTACCAATTGAAGATGACAACATTCCCGTGCATCTGGTCGGCCGAAAAATCAATAAGCGTGAATGGGCCGGTAGCGCATCCGCCTGGGATGACACCCCTTCCGTCGCCCGTGATCTGGCTCACGGCCTCTCTTTTGCCGAACAGGTGGTTTCTGAAGCCAATTCAGTCATTGTCATTCTTGATCGCATGGGCAACATTCAGCGGTTTAATCGACTCTGCGAAGAGTATACCGGACTCAAAGAACGTGAAGTCATTGGCCAAAGTGTATTCACATTATTTATGAGTCGACGTGAAGCGGCCGCGTCACGACGCAATATCGAGGTCTTTTTTCGCGAAGGTAACTCGTATGAAGTTGAACGCTGGGTGAAGACCTGTAAAGGACAGCGTCTGTTTTTATTTCGTAATAAATTTGTGCATAACGGTAGCGGAAAGAACGAAATATTTCTGATCTGTTCCGGGACCGATATCACTGAAGAACGCCGCGCCCAGGAGCGTTTGCGGTTGTTGGCGAATACTGACTCGATCACTGGATTACCCAATCGCAACGCTATTCATGATCTGATCAGCAATGCGATTGAGAACGCGGGCGAAATGCAGGTCGGGATTGTGTACCTCGATCTGGATAACTTCAAAAAGGTAAACGATGCCTACGGGCATATGTTTGGCGATCAGCTATTGCAAAGCGTATCGCTGGCAATCCTCAGTTGCCTTGGCGAAAACCAGTTACTGGCACGATTTGGCGGTGATGAGTTCATTGTCCTTGCCACCGAAACATCCCAGGGTTCACTGGAAGCCACCGCGTCGCGTATTCTGACACGCCTGCGTCAACCCTTTCGCATCGGCCTGATTGAAATCTATACCGGATGCTCTATTGGTATTTCCCTCGCACCACAGCATGGTCAGGACTGCGAGAGCGTTATTCGTAACGCGGATACTGCCATGTACACTGCGAAAGAAGGCGGTCGCGGGCAGTTTTGTGTCTTCTCCCCGGAAATGAATCAGCGGGTATTTGAATATCTGTGGCTGGATACCAATCTGCGTAAGGCACTGGAAAACGATCAACTGGTTATCCACTATCAGCCAAAGATAACCTGGCGCGGCGAAGTACGTAGCCTTGAGGCTCTGGTTCGCTGGCAATCTCCGGAACGCGGCCTCATTCCACCGCTGGAATTTATCTCCTATGCCGAAGAATCGGGGCTTATCGTCCCGCTGGGTCGTTGGGTTATTCTCGATGTTGTGCGCCAGGTCGCGAAATGGCGCGCCAAGGGCATAAACCTACGTGTGGCGGTAAACGTTTCTGCCAGACAGCTCGCCGACCAGACGCTTTTTACCGCGCTTAAGCAAGTACTTCACGAACTTGATTTTGAGTATTGCCCTATCGATGTTGAGTTAACAGAAAGCAGTTTGATTGAAAATGAGCAACTGGCGCTGTCCGTGATTCAGCAGTTTAGCCAGTTAGGTGCGCAAATCCATTTAGATGATTTTGGTACCGGTTATTCGTCGCTGTCCCAACTGGCTCGCTTCCCGCTTGATGCAATAAAACTGGATCAAACCTTTGTCAGAGATGTACACAAACAATCGATTTCACAATCGCTGGTACGGGCCATTGTTGCGGTCGCACAGGCGCTCAACCTACAGGTGATTGCTGAAGGTGTGGAAAGCGCGAAAGAGGATGCGTTTCTGACCAAAAATGGCGTCAATGAGCGTCAGGGTTTTTTATTCGCCAAACCAATGCCGGCCGCCGCATTTGAGCGTTGGTATCGACGACATCTGAATAAAAAAATGCGCTAATGCAGAGAGGTTACACGTAGTGAATAATCATAAGTGGATATGAGATGAGGAACCTATCTGCATGTAATCACAGAATATATAATATTCTTCAATCGTTCTGCTTAATACTATTTTTCCCTTCTCTTTTGCCATGAAATTCTGCATCATGAAATTCAAACTCTATTGCCATTAGGATGACAACCATGTCTGATATCGACGCTCAGCGTCTGGCCGAACGTATTGATACCGTGCTGGATATCCTCGTTGCAGGTGATTACCACTCAGCCATCCACAATCTTGAAATTCTTAAGACTGAGCTGTTAAACACGATCAAAGAAGATGCCGAATCTTTGGCGAAAAAGCATAAGGCTCCGTGGGAGATCTGATGACATTGTTCTTTTGATGTCGCTGCTATCAGCGAACTGCAGGTAATGCAGTTTCCGTTTAAATTCCTATACGATATCGCAATAAAATTAATACTATGAATTCCCGACAACAATCTATTTTGCAGATGGTGACAGATAAAGGTCAGATGAGCGTCGCCGATCTGGCAAAAATCACCGGAGTTTCAGAAGTGACGATTCGACAGGATCTGAACACGCTGGAAAAACAGAGTTATTTACGCCGAGCGCATGGTTTTGCTGTTTCACTGAACAGCGATGACGTTGAAACGCGCATGATGACCAATTTCACCCTGAAGCGTGAACTGGCTGAATTCGCCGCATCGCTGGTCAGCCCTGGTGAATCCGTATTTATTGAGAACGGCAGCAGCAATGCCCTTCTGGCCAGAACGTTGGCAGAGCAAAAAGATGTCACCATCATTACTGTGAGCAGCTACATTGCTCATTTGCTCAAAGAAACGCCTTGCGAAGTGATTCTTCTCGGTGGCATTTATCAGAAAAAAAGCGAGAGTATGGTCGGTCCCTTAACACGCCAGTTTATCCAGCAGGTACACTTCAGCAAGGCCTTTATCGGCATCGATGGCTGGCAAGCTGATACCGGTTTTACCGGACGCGACATGATGCGTTCTGACGTGGTTAACGCGGTGCTGGAAAAAGGAGCAGAAGTTATTGTACTTACCGACAGCTCAAAATTCGAAGCCATTCACCCTTACACGCTGGGTCCGTTAGAGCGATTCAGTCGCGTAGTGACGGACTCTGGACTTAGTGCCAGCGTACAAATGCAGCTCGAGCATTCAGGGTTAACCGTCAATATCATTGATACCCACTCATAATATCTTCAGCAGATGGTTTGTTGACAGGCAAATCATCTGCTCTCTGAGAGTTATCTGACAGTCCAATTAAGACTTTTTACCTGTCGTTAACAGGATAAAGTCGTAAAATTAATGTTAGCGATATAACAGGAACGAACATCCAACTTCAGGATAGTGTTTGTATGCCTTCGCTAAACGGTTTCACGGAAATATCTTCGATAGTCTTAATTTAGCGCTATTCTTAAAGAACACAGGATTCCGTGAATCAATAATTCAGGAGAAAGTATTATGTTAGTAACGAGCAAAAAAATGACCGCTGCCATTCTGGCGATTACTCTGGCAATGTCGCTGAGCGCCTGCTCTAACTGGTCCAAACGCGATCGTAACACCGCAATCGGTGCTGGTGCAGGTGCAATAGGTGGTGCAGTCCTGACTGACGGTAGCACGCTTGGTACGCTGGGTGGTGCTGCAGTAGGTGGTATTATTGGCCACCAGGTGGGTAAATAATCTACGGTTGACTGGCTCGGTATAATAATACGTTTACTTTTTTCAGGTCATTACGATTAAAATCGTTATTCTTAAAAAGCCACGGATCAATACCGTGGCTTTTTTTATTAACCGCCTGCCAGCTTAACTTTCATTCCTTTGGCTTCCAGCAGCGATTTAATCAGGTCGCGTTTATCACCCTGTATCTCAATCACGCCATCCTTTACTGCTCCGCCGCAACCACACTTTTTCTTCAGTTCCGCCGCTAATTTGGCCAGTTCGGCATCATCTTGATCAACACCGGTGATCAAACACACCCCCTTGCCTTTGCGCCCACTGGTCTGACGTTGGATACGCACAATGCCATCGCCTTTTGGACGCTCAGGCGCCGTTTTCGGTTCATCAATACGCCCGGAATCGGTTGAGTAGACCAGGCGAGAGTTTGAATCATTCATTTATACACCTCGTTTCAGGGAGGCATTGATCGTCTTCAGCGTCTGAGCTGGGTCGACCGACTGCGTGACCGGACGACCAATCACCATGTAATCCACACCGGCTAACTGCGCCTGTTCTGGCGTCATAATACGGCGCTGATCGCCCGCCTCGCTACCTTCAGGACGAATTCCCGGCGTCACCAGCTTAAATGCCTGACCAAAGGCCTGCTTGAATCGCACCGCTTCTTGCGCTGAGCATACGACCCCATCCAGGCCACAGTTTTGAGTGAGACGAGCCAGTCTTTCAGCATGCTCGGCAGGTGACAACGTCACGCCAAGGTCGGCAAGATCGCTGGCTTCCATACTGGTCAGAACCGTCACCGCAATTAGCAGCGGCGCATCCTTACCAAACGGCGCTAAAGCTTCACGGGCTGCAGTCATCATACGCGCCCCACCAGAGGCATGAACGTTAACCATCCACACACCAAGATCGGCCGCAGCTGCAACCGCATGGGCGGTGGTATTGGGAATATCATGGAATTTCAAATCAAGAAAGACGTCAAAACCACGCTGCTGAAGATCGCGGACCAGCTGAGGTCCAAAAAGCGTGAACATCTCTTTGCCCACTTTCAAACGGCAATCACGAGGATCAATTCTGTCGACAAAAGCTAATGCTTTATCACGATTAGCATAATCGAGAGCGACAACGACAGGAGAATCAGTAACAGCACGAGAAGAAGATGAAGCAGTAAACGTCATGACCAGACCTTCTTGAAGATGGGCGCCGGCAGTGGCGCAAAATGGGTAAACGGCGTGCATTCTACCTGCGGTAATAGAAAATTAACAGGCGCGATTACATTTCTGCCAGGCGAATAGGCAGCGGAGGTTGAGGATGGCTCGATCATACCTCAATTAGTATGTTGTAACTAAAGTGAGGTTTTTTTAAAAACTACAGCCCATCAAGTCCGCGAATAGGCTTAATGGTTGACCATGAACGGCAAGACGGGCAGTGCCAGTACAGCGTATATGCAGTAAATCCGCATTTCTGACAGCGGTAGCGTGGTTTGCTGCGCACCTGCTCCCCAACCATATCACGCAAAACCATCAGGCTCTCTTTGGCACGCCCTTCTTCTGCTTCGTTGAGATGATAATCCATCAGCTTGTGGAACACGCGCATTGTAGGATGGCGTTGAAGCTGACGCGTGATGTAAACCTGTGCGGTATCAGTCCCTTCACGTGCTTCAAGGATATCGGCCAACATTAACTCAGCAGCGGCGCCAGTATTCTCCTCAACGGCCCGACGTAAGAACTCTGCCCACTCATCGTTTTTCCCCAGATGCTGGTAGCAGCTTTGTAGCATTTCCAGCGTTTCGCTGACCAGCTCTTTATCCTGGGAAATCACCCGCTGCAGGCTTTCAACCGCCTTGGCGTAATCGCCTTTCACCATATACACGCGGCCCATCATGATGGATACCCGTGCACTGTTTTTGTCTGCCGCGGCCCCTTTTTTCAACAACGTCATGGCACGATCCATATCGTCGTTACCCATTTGCTGTAAGGCCAGTTCGCAGTAAAAATGCGCTATCTCAATGCGCTGCTTATCTTTACCAAGCTTCACCAGACGTTCCGCCACATCAATGGCTTTTTGCCATTCGCTGGTTGCCTGATAAATTTGCAGTAGTTGCTGCAATGCGCCAACGCGAAAGTCTGTTTCATCGGTAAGCTGATTGAACATGTCTTCAGCTCGGTCGTACAGACCCGCGGCCATGTAGTCGCGCCCCAACTGCTGTACGGCCAGCAAACGCTGCTCGTAGGTCAGTGAGGCACTTTCCATCAGCGTTTGATGGATGCGGATTGCACGATCGACTTCACCGCGAGAGCGGAACAGGTTTCCGAGGGTGAGATGAGCCTCAACGGTGCCTGTATCCTCTTTTAGCATATCGAGGAACAAATCCACCGCTTTATCTTGTTGGTTGCTCAGAAGGAAGTTAACCCCAGCGACATAGTCGCGGGAGAGACGGTTAGCTTCATCCTGCCGGGTTTGTTGCGCACTTCTGCGACCCATATACCACCCATAGGCAGCGGCTACAGGTAAAAGCAGAAACAACAACTCCAACATAAATAATTATTCCTTCACAACCGACGAATCGGCAGATACCGCAACGTCGGTCGCAGGCGCAAGCTGGTTTTCCAGTCGTTTGATTTTACGTTCGGCGCGTGCAAGAGATACACGAACCTTCAGCCAGAACAGGCCGCAAATTAACCAACCAATGGCAAAACCTGCGGCAAACAATACAGCAAGCAGCGTAGAGATACGATACTCACCCTGAGCCAACAGGTAATTAAACGTAACCTGTTGATCGTTTTGCGCACCTAATGTCACCGAGATAACAAAAATCGCCAACACCAGTAAGAAAATGAGTAAATATTTCACATTACTTCCCGTTATGTGGTTTAAGCGAATAAATCGTGTACAACTTACCGCGTTGAGCCCTTTAAATTACCATTTTCACAACGAGTGCGAAATGGAAAAGCGCTTTCCGCATTCTGATTTAAGGGCAAAATTTGAAAAATCAATCATAGCTAGCTTTCTTGCTCACGTTGCGCGATTTCTTTTGCCTCCTGCACAGGCGGCGTTAATGGTCCGCATACTCGCTGCGCGAGCCATGTTGCCAGCGTCACCAGCAGCCACGAAATCAGCGTTGCAACGACCAAATCACGCGGCCAGTGCATGCCCAACAGCAAACGGCTACCCATAACACCCGTCGCCCAGATAAGCAAAAACACAATCGTCAGCGTACGTCTGCGCGGCCATAACAGTCCTACGGCCAGTAAAGCCCAACTGGCGGCAAACATCGTATGCCCGGACGGAAAGGCAAAGCCCGTTTCTTTCTGCCAGTGCTTGCGTAAAAACGTTGGAATATCCTGTTGTTCAGCCAATTGTTCTTTAACTAAGTGCCCGCGATCTTTACGATTTAAAGTGTAGAACTCATCAACCGGAATATGGTGCGTTTTTTCCAGCCACACAACAAAGGGTCTTGGCTCTTGCACTCTGTCTTTTACCCAGGACTTCACGCCCTGCCCCACTAAAATTGCCGCCGCCAGGATAGCAAACAGCATTATCGCGGCTTTAAGACGAAAACGCAGGCACCAGAGAAACCATACACAGAGCGCAACGTGAGTGATAATTCCCCACGGCTGCGTCACCGTTTCTGTTATCCAGTACAGGGTTTTTAACCACCAGACATTGTGTCCCGGCTGCCAGTTCCAGCCTGATACCCATACGGTAACCGGCATGATCAGTAGCAGTCCGGCGCCAACTGCCGTACGCTTTGCAATTGAAAGCATTGCCTCTCCTTTTGTCGATAAGTCTCACAATCATAACTGAAAAATACGTATGCTGGGAAAATTGACAATTTTGTGCCATTCCAAAAATGAATCCGTTGCCACGATTAGGTGAACGTCGCTGCCTTATGGCAAAATAGTGCAATACAGAACAGAAGCCGACAGGCGACGGCACGACGAGTGCCAGCATAATCTGGAGAATTACATGCAGCTTAAACGTGTGGCAGAAGCCAAACTGCCAACCCCCTGGGGTGATTTCCTGATGGTGGGATTTGAAGAACTGGCAACCGGACACGATCATGTCGCCCTGGTTTTTGGCGATATTACAGGCCAAACGCCTGTCCTGGCTCGCGTCCACTCCGAATGCCTGACCGGCGATGCGTTGTTTAGTCTGCGTTGCGATTGTGGTTTCCAGCTTGAAGCAGCACTCACCCACATTGCTGAAGAAGGGCGTGGTATTCTGCTTTATCACCGTCAGGAAGGGCGCAACATTGGCCTGCTCAACAAAATTCGCGCTTACGCGTTGCAGGACCAAGGTTATGATACCGTTGAAGCAAATCATCAGTTGGGATTTGCAGCAGACGAGCGCGATTTCACGCTGTGTGCAGATATGTTCAAACTGCTGGGTGTGGACGAAGTACGTTTACTGACCAATAACCCGAAGAAAGTGGAGATTCTGACCGAAGCGGGAATCAATATCGTTGAACGCGTACCGCTGATTGTAGGCCGTAACCCAAACAATGAACATTATCTGGACACTAAAGCCGCCAAGATGGGACATTTGCTGGGCAAGTAAGCGTTGTCACCGCCTGTAAAAAAGCCTGCTTTCGCAGGCTTTTTATCTTTTAATTTAACATGTTACGAATCACATAGTGCAAAATACCATCGTTCTGGTAATACGTTAGCTCCGTCGCGGTATCAATACGACAGCGGCACTGAATCACCTCTTTGCGCCCATCTGCGCGTACTATATTCACTGGAACTGCCGCGCCTGGTTTAATATTTTGTAGCTCCGTGATATCAATCGCTTCCTCACCGGTTAATCCCAGCGTCTTACGCGTGACGCCCTGCGGAAATTCCAGCGGCAATATCCCCATGCCAATCAGGTTAGAACGGTGAATTCGCTCAAAAGACTCAGCGATAACCACGCGGACCCCCAGCAAGCGCGGGCCTTTCGCCGCCCAGTCGCGACTGGAGCCGGAGCCGTACTCTTTACCGGCAATGACCGCCAGCGGAATGTTCTCCTGCTGATATTGCATCGCCGCATCATAGATAGCCACCACCTCTGTTCCAGGTAAATGACGCGTCATGCCGCCTTCTACACCGGGTACCATCTCATTGCGAATGCGAATATTAGCAAACGTACCGCGCATCATCACTTCATGGTTCCCACGTCGTGAACCGTAGGAGTTAAAATCTTTACGCTCAACGCCGTGGCTTTGCAGATAGCGACCCGCCGGGCTGTCCGGCTTAATACTACCGGCTGGTGAAATATGGTCGGTGGTGACGGAATCGCCGAGCATAGCCAGAATACGTGCGCCATGGATGTCCTGAACCGGATCCGGCGTAGCCTGCATACCATCAAAGAACGGCGACAAGCGAATGTAAGTTGAATCGGACTGCCAGCCATAGGTATCAGCTCTATCAACATCAATAGCTTTCCATTCCGGTGTGCCCTCAAAAACTTCAGCATATTCTTTATGGAACATGGCGGTAGAGACCTGCTCAACGGCACGGGCGATTTCCTGGGCAGTCGGCCAGATATCTTTCAGATACACGGGGTCACCTTTTCGGTCATGACCCAGCGGATCTTTCGTCAGATTGATGTTCATATTCCCCGCCAGGGCGTAGGCCACCACCAGTGGCGGAGACGCCAACCAGTTGGTCTTCACGAGCGGATGAATACGGCCTTCAAAGTTACGGTTGCCGGAAAGCACCGCCCCAACGGTAAGATCGCCTTTTTTGATGGCTGTCTCAATAGGGTCGGGTAACGGCCCTGAGTTACCAATGCAGGTGGTGCAACCATAACCCACAAGGTTAAATCCCAGCTCATCAAGGTACGGTGTAAATCCGGCCTGTGCCAGATAGTCAGAAACCACCTTTGATCCTGGTGCCAGCGAGGCTTTCACCCACGGCTGACGTTTCAGACCAAGCGTCACTGCTTTTTTCGCCAGTAGCCCCGC
The DNA here is from genome assembly GCF_030332285.1 of Citrobacter sp. Cu096. Classification (NCBI taxonomy): domain Bacteria; kingdom Pseudomonadati; phylum Pseudomonadota; class Gammaproteobacteria; order Enterobacterales; family Enterobacteriaceae; genus Citrobacter; species Citrobacter sp. Cu096. The sequence continues at coordinate 1,025,903 of NZ_JAOWID010000030.1, read as the reverse complement.
CGCCATCAATACACTGGGGTTAGAGGTGTTCGTACAGGAGGTGATTGCCGCTATCACCACTGCGCCATCAGGCAGTTTATACTGCTGACCGCTCATGGTGTACTCCACCGGCTGACGGTCTTTCAGCGAGCTATTTACCTCAAGTTCATTACTCGCCGAAAATGCTTTCGGTACATCCGCCAGCGCAACACGATCCTGCGGACGCTTCGGTCCGGCAAGGCTTGCTTCTACGCTGCCCATATCCAGTTCCAGCGAGCTGGTAAATACGGGTTCATCGCCAGGGTTTCGCCACATGCCCTGCGCTTTAGCATAGGCACTAACCAGATCAACCTGCTCCTCACTGCGTCCACTCAGACGCATATATTCAAGGGTGATGTCATCGATCGGGAAGAAGCCGCAGGTTGCACCGTATTCGGGTGACATGTTCGCAATGGTCGCTCGATCGGCCAGCGGTAAGGTGTCCAGACCATCACCGTAAAACTCAACAAATTTTCCGACCACGCCGTGCTTACGCAGCATCTGGGTGACGGTCAGAACCAGGTCGGTCGCGGTGATGCCTTCCCGCAGTTTGCCCACCAGCTTGAAGCCCACAACATCCGGGATAAGCATTGAGACAGGTTGACCCAGCATTGCCGCTTCCGCTTCAATGCCTCCCACCCCCCAGCCCAGCACACCGAGACCATTAATCATTGTCGTATGGGAGTCAGTACCGACCAGCGTATCGGGGTAAGCCACCCATTCACCGTCCTGTAATTCGCTCCAGACGGCTTTACCGAGGTATTCAAGGTTAACCTGGTGGCAAATCCCCGTCCCCGGTGGCACAACGCTGAAGCGACTAAATGCCTGTTGTCCCCATTTCAGGAACACATAACGCTCATGGTTTCGTTCCATTTCCAGACGAACGTTTTCTTCGAAAGCGTCGTCATCACCAAAACGATCCACCGTTACCGAGTGGTCAATAACAAGGTCCACTGGCGAAAGCGGATTCACTTTTGCCGTATCCCCGCCCAGACGTTTCACCGCTTCGCGCATGGCGGCCAGATCGACCACTGCCGGCACGCCGGTAAAATCCTGCATCAGAACGCGAGCAGGTCGATAGGCAATTTCGCGATCCGCATGGGCAGTTTTCAGCCAATGCGCAAGCGCATGAATATCGTCTTCAGTAACTGAATTTTCGTCCTGCCAGCGCAGCAGGTTTTCCAGCAAAACTTTTAGCGATTTGGGGAGACGGGTGATATCACCCAGTGATTTCGCGGCCAGCGGCAGACTGTAGTAGCGGTAGGTTTTATCTTTAACCTGCAATGTGTCCTTACTGGCTTCTCGTAGGGTCGACGACATAGCTCCTCCTTAAATGACAGGGTTGGATCCCCTGATTTTCCTCAGGGTTAGTATTAAAGATAACACAAACAAAATGTAACGTTTTGATAACAACTCAAATTGATAAAAAGCGGAAACAATCTAAAGTGGCAAGTGAAGTAAATGGCGAGAAGAAGAGTTTAAACGATGAAAGTTAATACAGTGATTGTGTAGCAGGTAATGGCCAATCGATAATACGCTGATTAGCGTGGCTCACGCATGTTCTAGGAATAAATTATTAGATATACAAACGACAAAATAATAATAGTTATAAAACAGATATCAATTATTGTTCCTGTTCATCATCTTCCGTAAACAGGTCGATAAACGCCCGTTGTTCAGGAGTGAGTTCCCAGGACGCAGGAATATTCGGTTTATTCTCTGCGCCGCGATGGCTCTCCTGCTCATGGTCATCAGGAGATGGCGTCACGATAGAATGCTGTTCCGCTGCGGACATGACCTACCCCCACACGTTCCACGCCACGAGCGCGACAATAATCCAAAACACGGTAGAGCCAAGAAACACAGCGAACCAGGCTTTACGTTTCATCGCGGGATCCCGGCGTGCCGGCTGGTTTCCTGAAGGCATCGCTAACCTCATACTATCGAAATCACTTATCATTTAGGCACCAAACAATCGGTACAATTAATCATTAGATAAGAGGAATCCTAATAAAAAAGGTAAAAAAAAGCCAGTTAATTTTCGTACTCGACCTGATAAATAAATCAATTGTTTGATCGGTTATAAATATTTGACAGGTATTTTTGGCACGCTGAGTAATTTGAAACTACTTTAGGAAATATTTTCCATAAATAAATTATGGTTAATATAGGGAGCGGAAATAATGAATAAATTCAGAGTGTCCCGTCGGTATCGCTTTATGCTTAAGGATACCGACGGGGTAACAGCAGTTATTATTTCTCAGGCAATTTAATATCTTTAAACATGGCTTCAATATCATCGTTGGAACGCAGCGCCACCGCCGTATCCACCACATCGCGTGTCAGATGCGGCGCGAAACGTTGAATAAAATCATACATATAACTGCGTAAAAATGTGCTGCGACGAAAACCAATTTTAGTGGTGCTATGGCTAAAGATATCGTGCGCATCCACGCGCACAAGGTCTGGGTCTGAGACGGGATCTACTGCCATACTGGCAATCACACCGACGCCGAGCCCCAGGCGGACATAGGTCTTAATAACATCGGCATCAGTCGCGGTAAAGACAATACGCGGCTCCAGACCCGCACGGTTAAACGCGGTATCCAGCTCCGAGCGTCCTGTAAACCCAAACGTGTAAGTCACCAGCGGATACTGCGCCAGTTCCTCAATGGATACCGAGGATTTGCCCGCCAACGGATGCTCAGGTGTGACAACGATCGAACGATTCCAGTGGTAGCAAGGTAGCATCACCAGATCGTCGTACAGATGCAGAGCTTCCGTCGCAATAGCAAAATCTGCATTTCCTTTCGAGACGGCTTCGGCGATTTGCGTCGGCGATCCCTGATGCATATGTAATGAGACGCGAGGATAGCGCTCGATAAAACCTTTAATCACGTTCGGTAAAGCGTAACGCGCCTGGGTGTGCGTGGTGGCGATATATAACGAGCCTTTGTCCGGCCAGGTATGTTCGCCCGCAACGGACTTAATGGCATCCACCTTCGACAGAACTTCTCGCGCAATACGAATGACTTCTTGCCCCGCTGGCGTAACCTGCGTCAGGTGCTTACCGCTACGAGCAAAAATCTGGATACCCAGTTCATCTTCCAGCATACGAACTTGCTTACTGATACCGGGCTGGGAGGTATAAAGCCCTTCCGCCGTTGAGGAGACATTAAGGTTGTGATTCACCACCTCAACAATGTAGCGAAGCTGCTGTAATTTCATATTAAGCCATCCCGATTTGCGCCATCAAATCATCGTTTCAAAGCAAGCTGCTAAGCGCTGCTAATACGATTTAATAATAAAAAGTCTGTTAACTATAACCACTATATCATTTCTTTGTGATCTGTATAGGCATGATAAAAAATAATAGGGCCTAAACAAAAAGGGCCGCTTATGCGACCCTTTAAGGAGAAATTCAGCCAAAATACTGTTATTTCTTCCCTTCTACCCATTTACCGTCAACGAAGAACGCGGACCAGCCGGTCGCCTTACCGTCTTTCTCAGCGGCGACGTACTGCTGCTTGGTTTTACGGCTGAAGCGAACCATGGACTTGTTGCCGTCCGGATCTGTCTGCGGTGCATCTGCCAAATAGCGCAGTTTTTCCGGTAGACGATCGCGGAAACGGTACAACTCTTCCACCAGCGGCGCACGGGTCTCACGTGATTTCGGGAACGTATTTGCCGCGAGGAAGATACCTGCAGCACCATCACGTAACACGAAATACGCGTCAGATTTTTCACACGGCAGTTCCGGCAACGGAACCGGATCTTCTTTCGGCGGAGCGACTTCACCGTTGCGCAGGATCTTACGGGTATTTTTGCACTCGTCGTTGGTACACGCCATGTACTTGCCAAAACGCCCCATTTTCAGGTGCATCTCAGAGCCACATTTCTCACACTCAACGATAGGACCGTCATAACCCTTGATGCGGAATTCGCCCTCTTCAATCTCATAGCCATCGCAGGTAGGGTTATTACCACATACATGCAGCTTGCGCTTAGGATCGATAAGGTAGCTGTCCATCGCCGTGCCGCATTTCTGGCAGCGACGTTTGGCGCGCAGAGCATTCGTTTCCGCATCGTCGCCTTCCAGCACGTTCAGTACTTCGTTTTCCGGCACCAGATTAATGGTAGTTTTGCAACGCTCTTTCGGGGAAAGCGCGTAACCGGAACAACCAAGGAAAACGCCGGTACTGGCGGTACGAATCCCCATCTTGCGTCCGCAGGTCGGACAATCAATGCTGGTCAGCACCATCTGGTTCGGACGCATACCGCCCTCTTCAGGATCTTTCTCGGCTTTATCCAGTTGCTGAGTAAAATCAGTGAAGAAGTTGTCGAGCACGCCCTTCCATTCGGCTTCGTGATTCGCGACCTGATCGAGGCTGTCTTCCATCTGCGCGGTAAAATCGTAGTTCATCAGTTCACGGAAGTTTTCTTCCAGACGATCGGTGACGATTTCACCCATTTTTTCTGCGTAGAAACGACGGTTTTCCACGCGAACATAACCGCGATCCTGAATCGTAGAAATGATCGACGCATACGTTGATGGACGACCAATGCCACGCTTTTCAAGCTCTTTAACCAGCGAGGCTTCACTGAAACGTGCAGGCGGTTTAGTAAAGTGCTGTGCTGGCGTCAGTTCGATAAGCGTCAGCGTATCGCCTTTTTCTACCGCCGGTAAAATGCGGTCTTCATCGCCCTTACGCAGCGCTGGCATTACCTTTGTCCAGCCATCGAAGCGCAGAATACGACCGCGCGCCTTTAGACGGAAATCACCCGCGTCTACGGTCAACGTGGTTGAGTCGTATTTAGCTGGCGTCATCTGACAGGCAACAAACTGGCGCCAAACCAGTTGATACAGTTTTTGCGCATCGGCTTCCATGTCTTTCAGCGATTCCGCCTGTACGGCGACATCGGAAGGACGAATAGCTTCATGCGCTTCTTGCGAGTTCTCTTTGCTGGCGTACTGGTTCGCGCTATCCGGCAAATATTTTTTGCCAAAATTATCGCTGATGTAATCGCGGACCATGTTCACCGCGTCCTGGCTCAGGTTAGTTGAGTCAGTACGCATGTAAGTGATATAGCCCGCTTCATACAAGCGTTGCGCCATCATCATGGTTTTCTTCACACCGAAACCCAGACGCGTGCTGGCGGCCTGCTGTAGCGTAGAGGTGATAAACGGCGCGCCCGGCTTGCTGCTGGTCGGCTTATCTTCACGTTCCAGAACGCTGTAGCGCGCTTTTTCCAACAGACTAACGGCGGCAAGCGTTTGTTCCCGGTTGACCGGACGGAACGGTTTATCATTCTGATGCGTCACCTCGAGCGGTAACGCGTCACCGCCTGGCGTGGTTGTGTTGGCATCAATCTCCCAGAACTCTTCTGGAACAAATGCTTTGATTTCGCGTTCACGCTCAACCACCAGACGCACAGCAACTGACTGTACGCGACCAGCTGACAGACCACGCGCAATTTTTTTCCACAGCAGCGGCGACACCATATAGCCCACAACACGGTCCATAAAGCGGCGCGCCTGTTGCGCATTTACACGGTCGATGTTCAGTTCGCCAGGTTTTTCAAATGCCTGACGAATAGCGTTTTTGGTAATTTCGTTAAACACCACGCGGCTGTAGCGGGTGTCATCGCCACCGATCACTTCCCGCAGGTGCCACGCAATGGCTTCCCCTTCGCGGTCAAGGTCGGTTGCGAGATAGATGTGGTCGGCTTTTTCAGCCAGTTGCTTCAGTTCAGAAACCACTTTCTCTTTACCGGGCAGCACTTCATAGCGCGCATCCCAGTTGTGCCACGGGTCAACACCCATACGGTTGACGAGAGCGCCACGTTCATCCTTTTTGGGCTTTTTAGCCGTTTTGGTGGAGGTTGAGTCGGCGCTCTTTTTAGTTGCTGAGCCACTGGTCGGCAAATCACGGATATGACCGACGCTGGATTTCACCACGTAGTCATTACCCAGATACTTGTTGATCGTTTTGGCTTTTGCCGGGGACTCAACGATGACAAGAGCTTTACCCATATTCACCTTTACCTAATTTGATTCTTCCAGAATGCGTCGCACGTTGATTCACCTTCCACTGGCGACGAGACATCGATATGGTCTCTGCGTCGGCGGATATCAACCCCTTAAACTGATTCGCGCTTGCAATGTAACTCTCATATAACTGAGTTAACAGGCTTTTTTGCTCACAAACGCTATAGCACGACGAAGTATTGGTCGAATGTCAAGCAAATCTGTTGCCAGATTGACGAAAGCGTCACACTGTACCTGATAAAATGCGTTACGCAACTTTATTAGCATGCAAAAACAAATATCGCCAGTTGTAACACCGCCGTAAAACCTTCATTTATGTCAGGGAATATTTGCCCATAAGCTGGGCTCAGCGTAGACTAATGTCCTTGTTTAAGGAGTAAATCATGCATAAAGACACTCAACCCATCGATCGCGAAACACTGCTGATTGAAGCCAACAAAATCATTCGTGAGCATGAGGACACGCTGGCGGGGATTGTCGCCACCGGAGTTACACAGCGAAATGGTGTACTGGTTTTCAGCGGAGATTACTTTTTAGACGAGCAAGGGCTACCGACGCCCAAAAGCACGGCTGTGTTTAATATGTTTAAACACCTGGCGCACGTACTTTCTGAAAAGTATCACTTGATCGATTAACGCGAGAAATCATTTGCCGGATGGCGACTGAGCTTAATCCTGCCTACGTTAGTGCATATCTGTAGGTCGGGTAAGACGCGTTTGCATCGCCACCCGGCAATGAAGATTTACATCAGAGGTTTCTGTCCCCGCTGCCACCAGCGCATCAGCAAACGGTCAGCGCTCTCTGCCGCACTACCGGTGAAACGATCCATCAGTTTTTTACGCTGCAGGTAACGTACGTTTAATACCTCGCGGCCTTCCATCAACCCGAGGATCACCTCATCGCTGGTATTGATCTCATCCACTAACCCATTTGCCAGTGCTTGTTGACCAAACCAATGTTCCCCTGTGGCAACCTGCTCAATGTCCAGAGTCGGACGCATGCGCTGCACAAAATCTTTAAACAGATGATGCGTTTCGTTCAGATCTTCGCGGAATTTCTGCCGCCCTTCTTCCGTGTTTTCACCGAGTAAAGTCAGCGTACGTTTATACTGTCCGGCGGTATGCAGCTCGATATCAATATCTTTCCCTTTCAGGAAACGGTTAAAGTTCGGGATCTGCGCGACGACGCCAATAGAGCCGACGATAGCAAACGGCGCCGAGACAATTTTATCCGCCACGCAGGCCATCATATATCCGCCGCTGGCAGCGACTTTATCTACCGTGACGGTTAGCGGGATCTGCTTATCGCGCAAGCGTTGTAACTGCGAGGCGGCCAGACCATAGCCATGTACCACGCCGCCCGGACTTTCAAGACGAACCACCACCTGGTCCTGAGGTTTAACGACCGCCAGCACCGCTGTAACCTCTTCGCGTAATGCGCTGACCTCATGGGCATCCATACTGCCTTTAAAATCGAGAACCCATACCCGAGGCTTATCAGATAACGTGCTGTCTCCCTGTTTCGCTTTAGCCTTAGCCGCTTTCGCCTCCAACTTATGTTTCTTTTTCTGCGCCTTGTGCCAAAGTTTTTGCTGATGCCCATCTAACAGGGCCAGCGACAGGTCTTCCTTCATCTCTTTATATTGATCGCTGAGATTAATAACCCGTAATTCTCCACGCTGACGTTTGCGTTGTGTCGCATTTACAATCAGCATCACCACCACCGCGATAGCCACTACGACAGTGACAATTTTTGCCAAAAACAGCCCATATTCAGACAACAATTCCACAAGACCCACCTTGGTTAAACAACGCTACTTTTGCTCAGTGTACAACAGCCTTGTTAACCCGTCTTGCTTCTCCATCCAGTGAGGAACCAGCAAAAAGCATGACAACGCGTTCATTTTGCGGTGTTATTGCCTTTGGCTGATTGAAAAAGAACAGGGTTTAAGGCATAAAGCCCAAAAGTTATCGCGAACGAGATGGCCAGACGTCGCCGAGGAGTAGCCGTGCATTATCAACCTAAACAAGACCTTCTACAGGACCGCATTATTCTGGTCACCGGAGCCAGCGACGGCATCGGGCGTGAGGCCGCTCAGACCTATGCGCGTTACGGCGCGACCGTTATTCTGCTTGGACGCAACGAAGAGAAACTGCGCCGGGTTGCCCGCACCATCGCCGATGAAAACGGTACGCAACCACACTGGTTTACGCTGGATCTGCTCAACTGCACATCCGCTGAATGCCACCAGCTCGCACAACGCATTGCCGCGCATTTCCCGCGTCTGGATGGTGTACTGCATAATGCCGGGTTGCTCGGCGATATTTGCCCGATGAGCGAACAAAACCCGCAGGTCTGGCAGGACGTGATGCAAGTAAACGTCAATGCGACCTTTATGCTGACACAGGCATTGCTGCCGTTGTTGCTCAAATCTGATGCCGGCTCGCTGGTCTTCACCTCCTCCAGCGTCGGTCGCCAGGGGCGCGCCAACTGGGGGGCATATGCCGTCTCCAAATTTGCTACCGAAGGAATGATGCAGGTTCTGGCAGATGAATATCAGAACCGCCACCTGCGCGTAAACTGTATCAATCCTGGCGGTACACGTACCGACATGCGAGCCAGCGCATTCCCGACCGAAGATCCGCAAAAATTGAAAACGCCCGCCGATATCATGCCGCTCTATCTGTGGCTGATGGGCGATGACAGCCGCCGTAAAACCGGTATGACTTTCGATGCCCAGCCGGGCCGTAAACCAGGAATAGCCCAATGAGTGAAGAACGCTATCAACAGCGCCAGCAGCGCGTAAAAGACCGGGTTGATGCCCGTGTTGCCGCAGCGAAAGATGAGCGCGGGATTATCATCGTGTTCACCGGTAATGGTAAGGGAAAAACCACCGCCGCGTTCGGTACCGCCACCCGCGCAGTAGGTCACGGTAAAAAAGTCGGCGTGGTGCAATTTATTAAGGGCACATGGCCAAACGGGGAACGTAACTTACTCGAACCTCACGGCGTAGAGTTTCAGGTCATGGCAACAGGGTTTACCTGGGAAACGCAGAACCGCGAGTCCGACACCGCTGCCTGTATGGCCGTGTGGGAACACGGTAAGCGGATGCTGGCCGATGCTGAGCTGGATATGGTGATACTGGACGAACTGACCTACATGGTGGCTTACGACTACCTGCCGCTTGAAGAGGTCATCAATGCCCTGAACGCGCGCCCAGCCCATCAAACGGTCATTATCACTGGGCGTGGATGTCATCGCGATATTCTGGAGTTAGCTGACACGGTCAGCGAGCTGCGCCCGGTCAAGCATGCGTTTGAAGCGGGCGTGAAAGCCCAGCCAGGGATCGATTACTAAAAAAGGGCCCACTGGGCCCTTTTGATCTCTACGACAGCAAAATTAACCGTTGTTGCTGCGACCGCCCGGACGACGGCTGCTGCCGACCTGAGAGTGACGCTTTACCGCACGACGGATCTGGTTTGCCTTCATGCGGCGACGATCTTTCTCGACGGCCACTTTGGAGGTCGTTTCTGGTTTCAGCTCCACCAGTTCACGCAGATAGTTGGTCTGAGCAAGATCAAGCTCTGTCCAGCCACCACGCGGCAGGCCTTTCGGCAGCGGGATATCACCGTAACGGACACGGATCAAACGGCTTACCTGCACACCTACGGCTTCCCACAGGCGACGGACTTCACGGTTACGCCCTTCGGTCAGCGTGACGTTATACCACTGGTTGATCCCTTCACCGCCGCTGAACTTGATCGTTTTAAACGCAGCCGGACCATCTTCCAGCTGCACGCCACGACTCAGATCGCGCAGTTTCGCGTCATCAACCTGGCCAAACACACGCACCGCATATTCACGTTCAACTTCGCGGCTTGGGTGCATCAAACGGTTCGCGAGCTCACCGTCGGTGGTGAACAACAGTAAACCACAGGTATTCACGTCCAGGCGCCCCACTGCAATCCAGCGCGCGTCGCGCAGTTTTGGCAGACGATCAAATACGGTCGGACGACCTTCCGGATCGTTACGGGTACACAGTTCACCTTCTGGCTTGTAGTAGGCCAGAACGCGGCAGATTTGCTCCGCAGGCTCTTTAACCGAAATCAGATGACCGTCGATACGGATTTTCAGACCCGGCGTGACTTCAACGCGATCGCCGAGCGTGGCAATTTTGCCATCAACGCTCACGCGACCCGCGGCAATAATAGATTCAATTTCACGGCGAGAACCGTGGCCAGCGCGCGCCAGCACTTTTTGTAACTTTTCGCTCATAGAGCTTCCTTTAGATGTCGCCTTCACAGGCGTCGAACAGGAGAATCAACGGCGCCAGTCAGCGCCATTTTAAGGCCGCGTAGTATAGCGGTTCGCGCCCTTATAAGAAAGGTTTAACATCGCCGACACCTTCCCGCAGCACCACCGGAGAATCGTCGGTTAAATCGATGACCGTGGTCGGCTGCTGGCCAAGATAACCACCGTGGATAATCAAATCCACCTGTTTCTCCAGACGGTCTTTTATTTCTTCCGGATCTGACTCGGTAAATTCACTGCCCGGCAGCATCAGTGACGTGGAGAGCATCGGCTCGCCCAGCGCTTCAAGCAGCGCCAGTGCTATCGGGTTCGAGGGCACACGCAGGCCAATAGTTTTACGCTTTTCCTGCAACAAACGGCGCGGAACCTCTTTCGTCCCTTTCAGAATGAAGGTGTAGTTGCCCGGCGTGTTGTTTTTGATCAAACGAAAGGCCACGTTGTCGACAAAGGAATAGGTCGACAATTCAGACAGGTCACGGCACATCAGCGTAAAGTTGTGCCCGTCCGGCAGGTGGCGGATACGGCAAATGCGCTCCATTGCACCTTTATCTTCAATTTTACAACCCAACGCGTAGCCGGAATCAGTTGGATAGACGATCACCCCACCTTTCCGCACGATATCAACGGCCTGATTGATCAGTCGCTGCTGCGGGTTATCAGGATGAATATAAAAAAACTGGCTCATACTTTCCTCTCTGTGGTCTCGGGCTGCTCCCAAAGTTCCCAGACGCCTTCTACGCCTGCGGGCAACCAGAGTTTACGCCCCAGTTCAATCCACGGGCAGGGTAGATGAAAATCCGACCCTTGCGATGCCCACAGTTGATGCTGACGCGCAAGCGTTGCCAGATGGGTTCGTTCATTGGGAGACTGCTGGCACTGTGCCACCTCCATCGCGTCGCCGCGGTGTTCAGCAAAATGCGCAACCAGTCTTTTCAGCCACTTAGCGCTAAGATCGTACCGACCTGGATGAGCCAGAACTGCCTTACCGCCAGAATGATGAATGACATCAATAGCTTGTTCTATTGTACACCACTGTGGCGGAACGTAACCGGTTTTCCCACGGGCAAGATATTTTTTAAAGACATCCGCCATGGTTGCGGCTTTGCCACATTCCACCAGGTAACGCGCAAAATGCCCCCGTGTAACCGCCCCGCCATCAGCCAGTCGCAGCGCCCCTTCCCATGCACCGGGAATGTTCGCTTTGCCGAGCCGCTCAGCAATCAGGCGCGCGCGCTGCTGGCGACGTTCCGTCTGTTGCGCCAGAAACTCGCGCATCATCGGATGAGCGATATCAATGTTCAGACCCACTATATGGATCTCATGGTTTTCCCAGACCGTTGATATCTCAACGCCAGAAATCAAATTTAACGCTAAACCTGAACGTGAAATTTCTTCTCTTGCCGCCGCAATGCCCGCTGTGGTGTCATGATCGGTGATCGCCAGTGTACCGACTCGCATCTCTACCGCACGGTGTACTAAGGCTTCTGGCGTTAACCGCCCATCAGAAGCTGTAGTATGGCTGTGCAGGTCATAAATCACTGCGTAATTCGTGTCGCTCAAGGCGGCTCCCGTTTCAATAAATGTCTTAACACGCCCATCATAACGGTTTCGACAAATATACTGAAATCAGGTGTTGACTTTACTCCATCGAACTAGTTAACTAGTACGCAAGTTCACATGAAGAAGGTATCTGAGATGAAAGCAACATTTATCCTGCACGGTTGGTGGCGCACTTCCTGATTTCGGGCAGTGTCTTACGTCTGCAATATGCAACCAGATACCCGGCCCGCCAAATGAGCGGGCTTTTTTTTGAACAAAATTAATGAGAATAACGATGCAAACACAAAAACCGACGCTCGAATTGCTTGCCTGCGATGCCGCCTACCGTGAGAATCCAACAGCACTGTTTCATCAGGTTTGCGGCGCACGTCCGGCAACGCTGTTGTTGGAATCTGCAGATATCGACAGCAAAGACGATCTGAAGAGTCTGCTGCTGGTCGACAGCGCATTGCGTATTACTGCCATCGGTGACACTGTCACTATTCAGGCATTATCCGCAAACGGCGCATCGCTGCTGCCCCTGCTGGATGCGGCCCTGCCAGCTGGCGTTGACAACGAACAACAGCCGAATGGACGTCATCTGCGATTCCCTGCCGTCAGCCCGCTGCTGGATGAAGACGCCCGTTTATGTTCCCTTTCTGTATTTGATGCGTTCCGTTTATTGCAAGGGCTGGTTAATGTTCCTGCGCAAGAACGTGAAGCGATGTTCTTCGGCGGTCTGTTTTCCTACGATCTGGTTGCCGGTTTCGAAGATTTACCTCAGCTTGAAGCGGGCAACCGTTGCCCTGACTACTGCTTCTATCTGGCAGAAACGCTGATGGTCATCGACCACCAGAAAAAAAGCACCCACATTCAGGCCAGCGTTTTTACCCCCAACGATGCAGAAAGACAGCGTCTTAATTCCCGTCTGGCGCAACTGAGCCAACAGCTTACCGAACCTGCGCCGCCGCTGCCCGTCACTGAAGTCCCGCAGATGCGCTGCGAATGCAATCAGAGTGATGAAGAGTTTGGTGCAGTGGTCCGTGGGATGCAAAAGGCCATTCGCGCGGGTGAAATTTTCCAGGTGGTACCATCCCGCCGTTTCTCGCTACCCTGCCCTTCGCCGCTGGCTGCCTACTATGTACTGAAGAAAAGTAACCCCAGCCCGTATATGTTTTTCATGCAGGACGACGAGTTCACGCTGTTTGGTGCTTCACCAGAAAGCTCGTTGAAATACGATGCCTCCAGCCGCCAGATTGAAATCTATCCCATTGCCGGGACTCGCCCACGCGGCCGTCGGGCGGACGGTTCGCTTGACCGCGATCTCGACAGTCGTATTGAGCTGGAGATGCGTACCGATCATAAAGAGCTTTCAGAGCATCTGATGTTGGTTGACCTGGCGCGTAACGATCTGGCGCGCATCTGTACGCCGGGCAGCCGCTACGTTGCTGATCTGACCAAAGTGGATCGGTACTCCTTCGTGATGCACCTGGTTTCTCGCGTTGTCGGCGAACTGCGTAGCGATCTGGATGTGCTGCATGCGTACCGCGCCTGTATGAATATGGGCACGCTAAGCGGCGCGCCGAAAGTTCGCGCCATGCAACTTATCGCCGAGGCAGAAGGTCGACGCCGTGGCAGCTATGGCGGCGCCGTAGGTTACTTCACCGCCCATGGCGATCTGGATACCTGCATTGTGATTCGTTCCGCCCTCGTGGAAGACGGTATTGCCACCGTACAAGCCGGTGCCGGGATTGTTCTGGATTCTGTTCCGCAGTCTGAAGCCGATGAAACCCGTAATAAAGCGCGTGCGGTTCTGCGTGCTATCGCCACCGCACACCACGCACAGGAGACTTTCTGATGGCTGACATTCTGCTGCTCGATAATATCGACTCTTTTACCTATAACCTGGCAGATCAGTTGCGGACTAACGGTCACAACGTGGTGATTTATCGTAACCATATTCCGGCACAGACGTTAATTGACCGCTTAGCGACTATGAAAAATCCGGTGCTGATGCTCTCTCCAGGTCCTGGTGCGCCAAGCGAAGCGGGCTGCATGCCGGAGCTGTTAACCCGCCTGCGCGGCAAGCTGCCAATCATCGGTATTTGTCTGGGGCATCAGGCCATTGTTGAGGCCTATGGCGGCTATGTGGGCCAGGCTGGGGAAATTCTGCATGGCAAAGCGTCCAGCATTGAACACGACGGCCAGGCGATGTTCGCCGGTCTGGCAAATCCGCTACCGGTAGCACGCTATCACTCTCTGGTTGGTAGCAACGTTCCGGCCGGTTTGACCATCAACGCCCATTTTAACGGCATGGTGATGGCGGTGCGTCACGATACCGATCGCGTGTGCGGCTTCCAGTTCCATCCGGAGTCCATTCTGACCACCCAGGGTGCGCGTCTGCTGGAGCAAACGCTGGCCTGGGCGCAACAGAAGCTTGAACAGACCAATACGCTGCAACCTATTCTGGAGAAACTGTATCAGGCGCAGACGCTGTCTCAGCAGGAAAGCCACCAGCTGTTCTCCGCCGTGGTCCGCGGTGAACTGAAACCCGAACAACTGGCAGCGGCGCTGGTGAGCATGAAAATTCGTGGCGAGCATCCGCATGAAATTGCCGGTGCGGCAACCGCGCTGCTGGAAAATGCTGCCCCGTTCCCACGACCTGATTATCTGTTTGCCGATATTGTCGGTACCGGCGGCGACGGCAGCAACAGTATCAATATTTCCACCGCCAGCGCCTTTGTTGCAGCGGCTTGCGGGCTGAAAGTGGCCAAACACGGTAACCGCAGTGTCTCCAGCAAATCGGGATCTTCGGATCTGTTAGCGGCATTTGGCATCAATCTGGATATGAACGCCGATAAATCCCGCCAGGCGCTTGACGATCTCGGCGTGTGTTTCCTGTTTGCACCGAAATACCACACCGGTTTTCGCCATGCCATGCCGGTACGCCAACAGTTGAAAACCCGCACGCTGTTTAACGTACTCGGCCCGTTGATTAACCCGGCGCATCCGCCGCTGGCGCTGATTGGCGTTTACAGTCCGGAACTGGTGCTGCCGATTGCCGAAACGCTACGCGTGCTCGGATATCAGCGAGCAGCCGTGGTGCACAGCGGTGGAATGGATGAAGTTTCATTGCATGCGCCGACCATTGTGGCAGAGCTGCATGATGGCGAAATTAAGAGCTATCAACTGACGGCGGAAGACTTTGGCCTGACGCCTTACCACCAGGAACAGCTGGCTGGCGGCACGCCGGAAGAAAACCGTGACATTCTTAGTCGCTTGTTACAAGGTAAAGGTGAAGCCGCTCATGAAGCTGCTGTGGCCGCGAATGTCGCCATGTTAATGCGCTTGCACGGTGAAGAAGATTTAAAAGCCAATGCGCAAACCGTGATTAATGTACTGCGTAGCGGTGCGGCCTATGACCGTGTCACTGCACTGGCAGCAAGAGGGTAAATGATGCAAACCGTTTTAGCGAAAATTGTCGCAGACAAGGCGATTTGGGTAGAAGCCCGCAAACAGCAACAACCGCTGGCCAGCTTTCAAAATGATGTTCAACCCAGCTCTCGTGATTTCTACGATGCGCTGCAAGGTGCGCGCACCGCCTTTATTCTGGAATGCAAAAAAGCATCGCCATCAAAAGGCGTGATCCGTGATGACTTCGATCCGGCACAGATTGCGGGCGTATATAAACATTATGCTTCCGCGATTTCCGTGCTGACCGATGAGAAATATTTCCAGGGCAGCTTTGATTTCCTGCCTATCGTCAGCCGCATCGCGCCACAACCTATTCTGTGTAAGGACTTTATTATCGATCCTTACCAGATTTACCTGGCGCGTTTCAACCAGGCGGACGCCTGTCTGCTGATGTTGTCGGTACTTGATGATGAGCAATACCGTCAACTTGCCGCCGTCGCCCACAGTCTGAAAATGGGCGTACTGACCGAAGTCAGTAACGAAGAAGAGTTGGAGCGCGCTATCGCACTGGGCGCCAAAGTCGTCGGCATCAATAACCGTGATTTACGCGACTTGTCGATTGATCTGAATCGTACCCGCCAGTTGGCGCCGCGCCTGGGCCACGGCGTTACCGTCATCAGCGAGTCAGGCATCAATACCTATGGACAGGTGCGCGAACTCAGCCACTTCGCTAACGGTTTTCTGATTGGCTCCGCGCTGATGTCGCATGATGATCTGCATGCCGCCGTGCGTCGCGTACTGCTCGGCGAGAATAAAGTCTGCGGTTTAACCCGGGCTCAGGATGCCAACGCGGCGTATAAATCCGGCGCGATTTATGGCGGACTGATTTTTGTACCCACATCGCCACGCGCGGTCAGCGTTGATCAGGCGCGAGAGGTCATGACCGGCGCGCCGCTGCAATACGTCGGGGTGTTTCGCAACACAGAAATTAGCGACGTGCGTGATACAGCGGCTGCTCTGGGACTCACTGCAGTGCAACTGCATGGTAGTGAAGACCAGGCCTACGTAGACGCGCTACACAATGCGCTACCCGCACAGGTACAAATCTGGAAGGCGCTGAGCGTCAGCGAGACGTTGCCAGCCCGTGATTATCAGCATGTCGATAAATACGTATTCGACAACGGTCAGGGCGGCAGCGGACAACGCTTCGACTGGTCTCTCTTAGGCGGACAATCGCTGGATAACGTATTACTGGCTGGCGGACTTGGCGCAGATAACTGCGTTGACGCGGCAAAAGCCGGCTGTGCCGGTCTCGATTTCAATTCTGGCGTAGAGTCACAGCCGGGCATCAAGGATGCACGTCTTTTGGCTTCGGTATTTCAGACGCTGCGCGCATATTAAGGAAAAGGACATGACAACATTACTCAATCCGTACTTTGGTGAATTTGGCGGTATGTATGTGCCACAGATTCTGATGCCTGCCCTGCGCCAACTGGAAGAAGCTTTTGTTAGCGCACAAAAGGATCCTGAATTTCAGGCGCAGTTTACAGACCTGCTAAAAAACTATGCCGGCCGCCCAACGGCGCTGACCAAATGCCAGAACATTACTCAAGGCACCAACACCACGTTGTACCTTAAACGTGAAGATTTACTGCACGGCGGCGCGCACAAAACCAACCAGGTTCTGGGTCAGGCGTTGCTGGCGAAGCGTATGGGTAAAACCGAGATCATCGCCGAAACCGGTGCGGGTCAGCACGGCGTGGCGTCTGCCCTTGCCAGCGCCCTGTTGGGACTGAAATGCCGTATTTATATGGGTGCGAAAGACGTTGAACGTCAGTCGCCTAACGTTTTCCGTATGCGTCTGATGGGCGCTGAAGTGATCCCGGTTCACAGCGGTTCCGCAACGCTGAAAGATGCCTGTAATGAAGCGCTGCGCGACTGGTCTGGCAGCTACGATACTGCGCACTATATGCTCGGGACGGCGGCAGGTCCGCACCCCTTCCCGACCATTGTGCGTGAATTCCAGCGCATGATCGGTGAAGAAACCAAAGCACAAATCCTTGAAAAAGAGGGGCGCCTGCCGGATGCCGTTATCGCCTGCGTGGGCGGCGGTTCTAACGCTATCGGTATGTTCGCCGACTTTATTAATGAAACCAGCGTCGGGCTGATCGGCGTAGAGCCTGGCGGTCACGGGATTGAGTCTGGGGAACATGGCGCGCCGTTGAAACATGGTCGTGTTGGGATTTACTTCGGCATGAAGTCCCCGATGATGCAAACCGAAGAAGGACAAATTGAAGAGTCTTACTCTATTTCCGCCGGGCTGGACTTCCCATCGGTCGGGCCACAGCATGCGTATCTGAACAGCATTGGTCGCGCCGATTATGTTTCGATCACCGACGATGAAGCGCTGGAAGCCTTCAAAACACTGTGTCTGCACGAGGGGATAATTCCGGCACTAGAGTCCTCTCACGCCCTGGCGCACGCGTTGAAAATGATGCGTGAAACCCCTGAAAAAGAGCAGCTACTGGTGGTTAATCTCTCCGGTCGCGGCGACAAAGACATTTTCACCGTACACGATATTCTGAAAGCGCGAGGGGAAATCTGATGGAACGTTACGAAAACCTGTTTGCACAGCTGAAGGACCGCAAGGAAGGTGCTTTTGTCCCCTTCGTCACCCTGGGCGATCCGTCTGTTGAAAAGTCACTGAAAATCATAGATACGCTGATTGAAGCCGGTGCCGACGCACTTGAGCTCGGCATTCCATTCTCCGATCCGCTGGCTGATGGTCCAACCATTCAGGAGGCTACACTGCGTGCGTTTGCCGCAGGCGTTACGCCGTCACAATGCTTTGAAATGCTGGCCCTGATTCGCCAGAAGCACCCGACGATTCCCATTGGCTTGCTGATGTATGCCAACCTGGTGTTTAGCAAGGGCATTGACGAGTTTTACGCTCAGTGTGAAAAAGTGGGTGTAGATTCTGTATTAGTGGCCGATGTTCCGGTTGAGGAGTCCGCGCCATTCAGAACGGCGGCACTACGTCATAGCATCGCACCCATTTTCATTTGCCCACCGAATGCCGATGAAGAGCTACTGCGTCAGATTGCCTCTTATGGCCGAGGTTATACCTACCTGCTTTCACGAGCAGGAGTGACCGGTGCAGAAAACCGTGCGGCACTACCCCTGCATCATTTAGTCGAAAAGCTGAAAGAATATAATGCTCCGCCTTCTTTACAAGGCTTCGGTATTTCTGCGCCTGAACAGGTAGCCGGTGCAATTGAAGCTGGCGCTGCTGGCGCGATTTCCGGCTCGGCGATTGTGAAAATCATTGAGAAGAATGTTGCGGCACCAGAACAGATGCTGGCTGAGCTGAAAGCGTTTGTCAGCGCGATGAAAGCCGCTACCCTACAGTAAGTTAATTAAACCGCCAGAGGCTTCTGGCGGTTTTACTCCCTGGCCTGCTTCATTTTGTACATGGCCGTATCCGCATTCTGGATTGCCGCATCCAGATCACCCTTCACCTCTGCAATCCCCCACGACACTGACAAGGGTATAGTATTGCCTTCCACCACAAATACATGGCTGGTCACCTGTCCACTTATACGCTCCGCAATTGCGACCGCATCACTGGCCTGAGAGCGAAACAGCAGGATCATAAATTCATCTCCGCCGGTGCGAATCACAAGATCGTGGCTGGTACGGGTGTTAGACAACATTCTGTTGGCGATAATTTGCAGCGCACGATCCCCTGCTGCGTGCCCCCAGGTATCATTGACGGCCTTAAACTTATTGCAATCCAGTAACACTACCGAGCAATGTGATAAATCCCGGCGTTTGATAATGTCGAGAATTCGGCGATTAAAACAGCCGGTCAGCGTATCAATATAAACTTTCAGGTCGCTTTCATTCAGCCATGATTTTAGCGAGAAAGTAATGATGATGAAAAAGAACGGCGCCAGCAGAATAACAATACCGGCTTGCGTATCGCGCGCCATGAAACGGCCTAATGATATCGAATAGTGCAGCGCATATTTTTCTGAAAAATTGCGCACCAAATAGCTGGATTGTCCCGCACATTTGCCGGATAAGCAGAGGCTCTCTTTGTTGGTCAGATTCACCAACTCAACGTTCAATCCGGGAAGAATTTGATTATCAAACGCCTCTGCCAACGCTTCCTCCAGCTCGGGTTTCGAATGATCATAGACCAGATAGGCCACGATTTGATCTGATATCTCTTTACCAGAAAGATCGTAAATATAGCTCACCACGCTGTAGGCTTTTTCACCAGTAATTTTATCGGTATAGAAGTTTGTTGAACTTAGGGCTTTATTTTTGACGTTTTTTTGCAACAACCGGGTATAGAAATCGACGGGAGGATAGAAAAAATGAGTAATATCCATCGCCATTTCGGAGTCAGAAAAACTAAAATTGCGCGAGTCGGAAGCCATAAACCAGTAAAAATAATCTGAATTGCTGGCGATAATGTAACGGTGCGCATCGAAACTGCCTGGATTTAGCTCATTAACCATTCCACGAATGAACTCCGCTGCAGCATACATACACAGCGCATTATGGCTGGGTTGCTGAGCAATAATCGTCCCTGTTGCAGAATGAACCCGCTTTGGGTCGGCGTTAATTCCCCATTCATCTTTATTTCGTGGAACAAACTGTGCCATAACACCACACTGTTCGCCGGTTTTGATGTGGTAGTAACGCTCGCCAATCGCATCGGCAATCAGTTCATTATCGTTAAAAATATCCAACATGTGAGCTTGCAGGCGGCTAACGCCTTCACTGGCGGCCGCCATACGCTGTTCATAAATGATAAACAGAAACAACGAGGTAAAAACCAACGTAATGAGCCCAGATACCAGCAGAGCCTGCCTGTTTCGGAGCTTATCCTGCACAATCTTCACGAGTCCCCCCGATAGTTAACAGTATCACCAAACCGGTTACCCGTTTATGTTGTTGCATAACAGCGTTGTACTTGGATAAAAATGTTAACTATCCAGAGACTAATGAGTTGAAATAGTAAGCGCACTCGTGCACGAAAGTTACAGGCTTATACAATAAAAGAACATTTTTGTTAACATAAATGCAAACTAATCATCACCTTCAATCGGATACCCTGCACGACGAATGGCCTCACGACAGTCGCTCACGCCTGCGGCATAGCCCGCCTCAATCTCGCAAACCGGACTGGCGCTGCAGTAAGGCAGCGTGATCGTTACGGCAAGGCTCTTCTCTAGAATTTCAACCTTGTTCATGTATTTCAATAACTCGCGCGCAGCATACACGGCAAACTCTGCCGTATCATCGTTTATGGATGCTTCCAGAAGGGAAATTTTGTGTTGCAGCTGGTGACGGGTCAACCTCATCGTCAATCCCCTTAAAGCCAGTTTGCTTAAAGAGTAGCATCTCATCGAATTGAGGAAAGGCAGGGAGTGAAAACGGACAATAAAAAAGCTTACCAGGAAGCGATCAGCCTTTCAGCTTTTGAATCACTAACTTAGAAACGATAACCCGCAGAGAACATAAACCTCCGCTTTGGGCTGTGAGTTTTTCGTTTCATTGCAAATGTCTCCCTTGATTAAGGACAGCGTTGCATCTTTATAAGTGGGGAAGCTCTGGGGAAATAATGGGGAGAAACACCGCCCAAATACAGAATTTGCCAGACATGGTAGCTGCTGTGTGTAGTCGATGATGAAAAACCGGGTGCCTGCTGACATCCACAGACACCCGTAATCACACAGCAGTGCATATTGGATACGCTATATCCGTAGCGAGTGGGTAGATTTATAGTCATTTCGAAGCCGGTTGTCATTAAATCTTTGTGATTGATATCTAATATTTTTAACTAAAATAACAGGTGGGGCTGAGGGCGATTTCGGTATCGCTTGATCCTGAATTCCCCGACAAGCAATGTTCGTGGAACGGGTTTATGACAAAAAGAATTTTGATGGTCTGCCAGATGCAAAAGATATCATTCTGGGCGAGTTGACTGAGAGGATTCACCGGATCTTCCCCGATGCTGATGTTCGGGTTACACCGCCTTTTAGCATTATCTGAAAGTGCAGGCAGCCCCGTCATACATGGCTGAATTATTGATATTTATCATATATGTTCCCTCCTGCTCATGACATAAAGAATGGGCATCAGGAACAGTAGTGGTGCTAAGCCTGGTGAAACACGCCTTTCTTGATTGGATCATAATTGCTTTGACTCATATTCGGGCTGTGTGTGGCCCATTTTTTTAGTGTTATTTGTGGAGTTTACCTACCCGTAAATTCCCTGAATAACAATAAAAAGTTGAATAACATGCAAGCATTGGGGCGTCTTATCGCAGCCCCTTTTTTTTTATAATGATTTGCGAAAGGTATCCAGAGTATCTTCAGGGAGCAAGATGTCGACACACAAATTTTGTTGGGCCATAGCAGTAAAGTTATGACCGATCGCTACAACGACACGCGTGTAAAAAAATGGAAAAAAAACTGGTCATTTGATGACCAGTTTTGCAGAGGAACTTAAAAACGATAACCCGCAGAGAACATAAACACCCACGGATCGAGGCGTACACTGTCGCTATAACGGGCTTGCGGCAGAACAGCACCATTAGATTTGTACTTCGCAGTAGTATCGATATCCATGTACCAGACTGACATATTAATCAACCAGTCGCGGTTGATCAGATAATCCATACCAACTTGCCCTGCTGCACCCCAGGAATCTTTCAGGCTCAGATCCGATAAACCGATTTCTTTACCGTTATTGTTAAAACCTTCATCGAAGAAAGTGGTGTAGTTCACCCCGACACCAACGTAAGGACGCAGTTTGCTGCTGGAATCACCGAAATACCACTGTGCCATTAAGGTTGGCGGTAAGTGGTGAACGGTCGCAATATCACCTGTTGCGGCAGTGCCAATCTTATGGCGGAACGGCGTAGCGGCCAGGAGTTCTACACCGATATTGTCGGTTGCCATATAGGTAAATGTCAGCCCCAACTGGGTGTTATTGCTGACATTGAAGCCACCCAGACTACCCAGCGTGCCACCTGCGCCTTCCGTCGGTCTGACGGTGGCAGAACCCGCACGAATAAAGAACTCTCCGGCTTCATGCGCAAATGCGTTACCAGAGAGAAGAGTTGTTAAAGCCAATGCTGCAACTGTTAATTTTTTCATGTCCGCTCCATCGTTATGGTTATAAAAGCGGAACGAATATACCCACATTGGAGTAATAAGTGATCAAACCTGGATCACATTGACTTTGATAATTTAACATTTATTGATCCAGATTAAGTTAGAACTTGCATTCAAAATCCTGGTTAAATTAATTCAGATCAATTTTGATATATTTTCACCTCGCAAATACCCCTCGCATTTTTGCCTTTCAGACGATGTTTTTTGGTCGCGATGCGCAAATAACACACAGCGCTCTGGCATGATGCTGAACGGATAGTCGAAAATTACCAGGGCTTTACAAAGATATGCTTTTCCATACATCGCGTGATGCTGCCACTGTAGAGTTATCCAGGGTACAATTGCCCGCAAATGAACACCTGCAAAACTCAAGGAGAGTGCATGTCTATCACGGCGAAATCCGTTTACCGTGACGCGGGAAACTTTTTCCGTAATCAATTCATTACCATCTTGCTGGTATCGTTGTTGTGCGCGTTTATCACAGTGGTGTTAGGGCATGCCTTTTCTCCCACTGACGCTCAAATTGCGCAACTCAGTGAAGGCGATCAGTTAACCAGCAGTGTGGGATTGTTCGATCTGGTGCAAAACATGACCCCGGAGCAACAGCAAATTTTGCTACGCGCTTCTGCTGCGTCGACGTTTTCCGGTCTGATTGGTAATGCCATCCTCGCGGGAGGTATCATCCTGATGATTCAGCTCATTTCAGCAGGGCATCGGGTCAGCGCATTACGTGCCATTGGTGCCAGCGCGCCAGTTTTGCCTAAGTTGTTTATTCTGATTTTTCTGACTACTCTGCTGGTGCAAATCGGTATTATGCTGGTCGTTGTACCCGGTATTTTGCTGGCCATCCTGCTGGCACTCGCGCCGGTGATGATGGTACAGGACAAAATGGGTGTCTTTGCTGCTATGCGCAACAGTATGCGTCTGGCGTGGTCAAATATGCGTCTGGTTGCGCCCGCGGTGATTGGCTGGCTGCTGGCAAAAACGTTGCTGTTGCTTTTTGCGCCAAGTTTTGCGGTACTTACGCCGAATGTAGGCGCGGTCTTGGCGAATACGCTGAGCAACATGATCTCCGCCGTGTTGCTGATCTATTTGTTTCGCCTGTATATGCTGATTCGCCAATAAACCCTGAACGCATACCGGGCTTGTACCCGGTGCTTTTGATGACGGAATCGAAGAATGAAGCAGTTTCTTGATTTTTTACCGCTGGTTGTCTTTTTTGCTTTTTATAAGCTTTACGACATCTATGCGGCAACCTCGGCACTGATTGTCGCGACGGCTGTGGTTTTGATTTACAGTTGGGTTCGCTATCGTAAGGTCGAGAAGATGGCATTAATCACCTTTATTCTGGTAGCCGTGTTCGGTGGCCTGACTATCTTCTTCCACAATGATGAATTCATTAAATGGAAAGTGACGGTGATTTACGGGCTATTTGCCGGTGCGCTGCTGGTTAGCCAGTGGGTGATGAAAAAGCCGCTCATTCAGCGCATGTTAGGTAAAGAGCTTTCCCTGCCGCAGCCGGTATGGTCAAAGCTTAATTTAGCCTGGGCCGTTTTCTTCATCCTGTGCGGTCTGGCAAACATCTATATCGCGTTTTGGCTGCCGCAGAACATTTGGGTCAACTTCAAGGTATTCGGCCTGACCGCCCTGACCTTACTCTTTACGTTGCTGAGCGGAGTTTATATTTACCGCCACCTTCCACAGGAAGATAAATCGTAATTAATGTTCGCCAGATCTACGGATCTGGCGAATTTTTATCCCCTCGCGTTCCTTGTTGCTATAAACCCGGCTCACATCCGCTGCGCACGCCGTATCCCCTCTGTTCTCAGCACGTAAATTCTAGTAGCATCGCGCCTGTAATCTTTCTCTATAGTCGGTTCTACAATGACAACAACGAATAACACTCCCCAGGGCGAACTGGTTTTACGCACTCTGGCTATGCCTGCCGATACCAACGCGAACGGCGATATTTTTGGTGGCTGGCTGATGTCACAAATGGATATAGGTGGCGCTATTCAGGCCAAAGAGATCGCACACGGTCGTGTCGTAACAGTGCGGGTTGAAGGAATGAGCTTTTTGCGCCCGGTTGCCGTAGGCGACGTAGTGTGTTGCTATGCGCGCTGCGTAAAACGCGGGACGACCTCGATCAGCATTAATATTGAAGTCTGGGTGAAGAAAGTTGCTTCTGAACCTATCGGCCAGCGCTATAAAGCTACCGAAGCCCTGTTTATCTACGTAGCTGTTGATAAAGACGGTAAACCGCGTCCGATCCCAACCTTGTCCTGACAGTACGCATTAGCAGCGCCATCCAGTAGCATTTCAATCTTTCGCTCACTGCCGGATGGCGGCGTACCACCAAATCCGGCATGATGCTTACTCGATCTGCGTTGTGCCGTTCAGGCGGAAAACGATATTCACCACCAGGCCAGAACCTGGCTTACCGGCCTCATAGCGCCATCTGCGCATCGCATTTTTCACTTCACGTTCAAACATATTTGCAGGCTGCGCGGACAGAACTTCCACATTTTCGACCCGACCATCTGGGGTCACGTCAAATTTGACCTTAACACGACCTTCAATACGCAGCGCCTGGGCACGCGCAGGATACTGTGGCTGATTACGACTTAAGGCGCGCGGCCCGGAAGGCGCGCTTACCGCTGGCTTAGTGGTTGCCGGAGCAGCACTGGTCATTGGACGCGCAGGTGCCGTATTTTCAAACGGAGACGACGGACGCGGTTCTGCGGGCTTCACATCGCGTTTCGGTTGCTCTTCAACCTTTTTCACCGGTTTTGGCTTCGGCTTAGGTTTGGGCTTCGGTTTCTCAATCACTACCGGTGCTTCTTTTGGCTGCTCCGGGATCGGCTCTGGTTCCGGCTCTGGCTCGACGACGGGTTCAGGCGGTGGCTGAACCGCCTGAGGCGGTTCAAGATCGGCAGGCGCGACCATCGTAACGGAAATAGGCTGCGCTGGTGCAGGCAGTTCAATAACCTGATGTACCGAGGTATACAGCAAACCTGCCACTACAGCACCGTGAATGCCGACAGAAAGTAACGTTGGCCAGGGAAAGCGACGAGGTAAATCAAGGGTCATTGAAGTCATAATCGTTTCAGTAAAAAAACCAGGCCTCGATTTTAAATGCAAATAGCAATCATATTCAATAAGACCGTGAAGGTAACTCAGATTTAAAACGCGATTTTATGAAAAATAACCATTTTCGGAGTGTGGCCTTAACATATCAGCAATCTTTCCGTTGCAGTTACCGGGCCTTTCCAATAACGTAAATATGACTTTTACCGTTCAAGGAGCTCTACCCGTGCTGTACGTTATTTACGCTCAAGATATCGCAGATTCTCTCGAAAAACGTCTTTCCGTACGCCCTGCTCATCTGGCCCGTCTGCAACTTCTTCATGATGAAGGCCGTTTGCTCACGGCAGGTCCTATGCCAGCGGTTGACAGTAATGAGCCAGGCGCTGCGGGCTTTACCGGCTCGACGGTGATTGCTGAATTTGAATCTTTAGAAGCCGCACAGGCGTGGGCAGAAGCCGATCCGTATGTGGCGGCAGGCGTTTATGCACAGGTTTCAGTAAAACCGTATAAGAAAGTATTTTAAAAACAGAACAAAAAGCTGAGACTTTGGGCACCGCCAGCGGTGCCCTTTTAGATCAGATATTGTGGATCGCAAACAGCAACGAGTTACGTTGATGGTTGAGGATGCACTTTCTGATGGTGTGGATGCGCATATTACGACGCGATTGCCCTTCAAGCCAACGTGCTTTACGACGGCTCGCCTGACGCAGCATCCGCCAGCGTCCCACTTCCGTTCTACTACGCTTCATGTTTACTACTCTTTCAGTCACTGAGCGGCCATTATAACGCCACACCGCATGCAGACCAGTGGTTTTCCCGTGTTTTTATTTGCCAGATGAATCCTGATGCGTAAACTCTTAACAATACGCTTTCAAAAGGATTTTTAAATTTATGACAACCTTCTACACCGTGGTGAGTTGGCTGGTCATTCTGGGTTACTGGGTACTCATTGCTGGCGTAACATTACGCATTCTAATGAAACGACGCGCAGTGCCCTCCGCAATGGCCTGGCTTTTGATCATCTATATTCTGCCATTAGTAGGGATCATTGCTTATCTGTCCTTCGGTGAGCTCCATCTGGGTAAACGTCGCGCCGAACGCGCCCGGGCAATGTGGCCGTCAACGGCCAAATGGCTGAACGATCTTAAAGCCTGTAAGCATATTTTTGCGCAAGAAAACAGCAGCGTCGCCTCATCCTTATTTAAGCTGTGCGAGCGTCGCCAGGGAATCGCTGGCGTTAAGGGAAATCAACTGCAACTGCTCACTAGCTCAGATGACGTAATGCAGGCATTAATCAGCGATATTCAACTGGCGCGCCACAACATTGAGATGGTGTTCTACATCTGGCAGCCGGGTGGTATGGCCGATCAGGTCGCGGAGTCATTAATGGCTGCCGCCAGACGCGGGATTCACTGCCGACTGATGCTGGACTCCGCGGGCAGTGTGGCGTTCTTCCGCAGTCCATGGGCGGCAATGATGCGTAACGCAGGTATTGAGGTTGTTGAAGCGCTGAAAGTGAACCTGATGCGTGTGTTTTTACGCCGTATGGATTTGCGCCAGCATCGCAAAATGATCATGATCGATAACTACATTGCATATACCGGCAGCATGAATATGGTCGATCCGCGCTTTTTCAAACAAGATGCTGGCGTCGGGCAATGGGTTGACTTAATGGCGAGAATGGAAGGCCCTGTAGCTACCGCGATGGGTATTGTCTATTCCTGCGACTGGGAAATTGAGACCGGCAAGCGCATTTTGCCCCCGCCGCCGGACGTTAATATCATGCCGTTTGAGCAAGCCAGCGGTCATACCATTCACACTATCGCCTCGGGTCCTGGTTTCCCTGAAGATTTGATTCATCAGGCGCTGTTAACTGCAGCTTATTCCGCACGTGAATATTTAATTATGACCACGCCCTACTTCGTTCCCAGCGACGATTTGTTGCATGCGATCTGTACGGCGGCGCAGCGCGGGGTCGACGTCAGTATCATTCTTCCGCGTAAGAATGACTCCCTGCTGGTTGGCTGGGCAAGCCGGGCCTTTTTCACTGAGTTGCTGGCGGCAGGCGTTAAAATTTATCAGTTCGAAGGCGGTTTGTTGCATACCAAAAGCGTACTGGTCGATGGCGAACTGAGCCTCGTCGGTACCGTTAATCTGGATATGCGTAGCCTTTGGCTGAATTTTGAAATTACGCTGGTGATTGACGATGCA
Organism: Citrobacter sp. Cu096; assembly: GCF_030332285.1. Taxonomy (NCBI): domain Bacteria; kingdom Pseudomonadati; phylum Pseudomonadota; class Gammaproteobacteria; order Enterobacterales; family Enterobacteriaceae; genus Citrobacter; species Citrobacter sp. Cu096. The sequence continues at coordinate 998,081 of NZ_JAOWID010000030.1, read as the reverse complement.
GGATTCGGCGGCGATCTCGCCGCAGTGCAGGATGATTATATTTCGCGTTCTCGCCTGCTTGATGCCCGTTTGTGGTTAAAACGACCACTCTGGCAGCGGATTGCAGAGCGACTGTTTTACTTCTTTAGTCCGTTGCTGTAAAACGTGCCCATCAGACAGTAAACAGGTAGTCATTATGGATATGGATTTGAACAATCGCCTGACTGAAGACGAAACGCTTGAGCAGGCTTACGACATTTTTCTCGAACTGGCTGCGGACAACCTGGATCCAGCCGACATCATTCTGTTCAATTTGCAGTTTGAAGAACGCGGCGGTGCGGAGTTATTCGACCCGGCAGAAGACTGGCAGGATCACGTTGATTTTGATCTGAACCCTGATTTCTTTGCCGAAGTGGTGATTGGTCTTGCAGATACTGAAGACGGCGAGATTAACGATATTTTTGCGCGCGTTTTATTGTGTCGCGAAAAAGATCACAAGCTGTGCCATATTCTCTGGCGCGAATAATCAAACAAAAAAGCTGCTCTCGCAGCTTTTTTCATTTTTAACCCGGCAGTTTACTTCCACAGCGGTTACAAAACTGCGCACTATGTTCATGCTGGCCTTGCTGACACTGCGGACATTTACGTAAATTCTGGCGATTCTGAAACGCGCTGCTCATATGTGTGGTAATCAATCCAGTCGGTATCGCAATCACAGAGTAACCAATCAGGATAAGCAAAGACGCGACCATGCGCCCCAATGGCGTGTGTGGTGTGATATCGCCATAGCCAACAGTAGTGACCGTGACAATGGCCCAATACACCGACGCATTTAGCGTGGTAAAACCATATTTTGGTCCTTCGATCAGGTACATCAACGCACCGAAAACAATCATCAGAATGGCAATAAAGGAATAGAACAGTATGAGCTGATGGCGGGCGCTTTTGATGGCGTTCCAGAACACTCGCAGGGAAGGCATAAAGCGCAGCAACTTCAGAATACGCAGCACACGTAGAACGCGCATCGCGCGCCAGGCGAAGACATAACTCAGACTGATTTCAGGCCACAACCACATTACATACAGCGGCAAAATGGTGGCAAGATCGATTATTCCCCAGAAGCTAAACACATACTTTGCGGGATTGGCCCAGCAGCATAAACGTAGAAAGTATTCGAGGGTAAAGACCAGAGTAATAAAGACCTCCAGCCAGATAAAAATATGCCATTCATCATACGTTAAATGGTATTGCGTCCCTACTCCGGACTCAATGAAGATAACAATAACGCTAAGCAATGCGAACAGCGCGCACATACCTTCAAAGCGACGCCCCGAACGGGTGTTTAAATCGAATAATTTGCGATAGAGCCCACGGCGGACAGAAGAGACTAGACCTGGCACAAATACCTCACCAAAAAGAAGGGCTGACCTTTGTCAGCCCTCAGGATTATAGCGGGTCTACTTTCAGGCAGGAAACAGCGTGTCGGAAACTTCCTTCAAGAACCGGGCGCGTTTTTGCACATTCCGGCCCGGCAATCGGACAGCGCGTACGAAACACGCAGCCGGAAGGAGGATTAATAGGCGACGGCAATTCGCCTTCCAGTAGTTGGATAACCTTGTTCCTTTCCTGGTCAGGGTCGGGAATGGGTACCGCAGACATCAGGGCTTTGGTATAAGGGTGCAGCGGGTTATGGTACACCTCATCATAGGTCCCTAATTCCACCGCGTGTCCAAGATACATGACCAGCACGCGGTCGGAGATGTGTTTAACCACCGCCAGGTCGTGAGCAATGAAGATGAGCGATAATCCCATTTCACGCTGTAACTGTTGCAGCAGGTTCACCACCTGAGCCTGAATTGATACGTCCAACGCGGAAACCGGTTCATCGCAAATAATCAATTTAGGCTCAAGGATCAGCGCGCGGGCAATACCAATACGCTGACACTGACCACCGGAAAACTCATGGGGGTAGCGGTTAATCAGATTCGGTAGCAAGCCAACTTTCATCATCATCGCCTTCACACGGTCACGGACCTCCTGACCAGGCAGATTCGGATGATAAGTCCGCAGCGGTTCGGCAATAATTTCACCAATGGTCATGCGCGGGTTTAATGATGCCAGCGGATCCTGGAAAATCATCTGGATATCACTACGCACTTCCCGCCATTCATCGGGTTTCATGCCCAGCAAATCTTTACCCAACCAGGCAACCTTTCCATCGGTGGCTTTCACCAGGCCGATAATCGCACGGGCAAAGGTCGATTTACCACAACCTGATTCGCCGACCACGCCCAGGGTTTCGCCTTCATACAGCCGTAGGGTCACGCCATCAACTGCTTTCAGGGTTTTAGCCGGCTGCCAGAACCACTGCTTGCCGTCTTTAATGTCGAAATGGACTTTAAGATCGGCAATTTCAAGGAGCACTTTTCGTTGTTCGGTCACCGCAGTCATACCAGTTCCTCCACCGGTTTAAAACAGGCGCGCAGGCGGCCCGGACTAAACTCCTCCAGTGGCGGAGCATTGCTACAGATTTCCATCGCATGCGGGCAACGCGGCTGGAATGGACAACCTTTTGGCAAACGCAGAAGGTTCGGCGGGTTGCCCGGGATAGTCAGCATCTCTTCCCCTTCGGCATCCAGACGAGGTACAGCGTTCAGCAACCCAATCGAATACGGATGAACGGGCTTATAAAACACATCCCGCGCACTACCATATTCCATGGTACGTCCGGCGTACATCACCAGAACTTTATCGCAAATACCAGCCACAACGCCAAGGTCGTGGGTGATCATGATAATCGCCGTGTTGAATTCGCTTTTCAGTTCATTCAGTAGCGTCATAATTTGCGCCTGTACCGTCACATCGAGCGCGGTAGTCGGCTCATCGGCTATCAGTAGTTTTGGCCTGCACAGCAGCGCCATGGCGATCATGACGCGCTGGCGCATCCCGCCTGAGAATTCATGCGGGTACATTTTCATACGCTTACGCGCTTCCGGCATCTTCACCGCATCCAGCATTCTGACCGATTCTTCAAAAGCTTCCGCTTTGCTCATGCCTTTATGCAGCATCAGAACTTCCATCAACTGCTCGCCGACCCGCATGTACGGATTAAGAGACGTCATCGGATCCTGGAAAATCATCGAAATTTGCTCGGCACGTAGTTTGTTCAGTTCGCGTTCCGGTAAATTCAGAATTTCACGCCCGTTGAAGGTTGCAGAGCCCCCGATACGGCCATTCGCCGCCAGCAGGCCCATCAGGGCAAAGGCTGTTTGCGATTTACCGGAACCGGATTCCCCAACAATACCCAGCGTTTCTCCTGCTCGAAGCGAAAAGTTTAAATCGTTAACCGCGGTCACATCGCCATCGGGGGTAGCAAACGTCACGCGCAGATCTTTTACATTCAGCAGTGCGTTAGCCTGTTGTTGCGCGAGCGGTGCGGTTGAGGTTTCAATTACGCTCATGGCTGCACTCCTTAACGGTCTTTCGGGTCGAGGGCGTCACGCAGGCCATCGCCAATAAAGTTAAAACAGAATAAAGTTACCACCAGGAAACCTGCCGGGAACAGCAGCAGCCATGGCGAGACTTCCATCGAGTTGGCACCATCACTCAGCAGTGCACCCCAGCTACTTAATGGCTCCTGTGTACCTAATCCCAGGAAGCTCAGGAAGGATTCAAACAGGATCATGCTGGGCACCAGCAATGAAGCGTAGACCACCACCACGCCCAGTACGTTCGGCACGATATGGCGGATAACGATGCGCACGGTAGATACCCCTCCCACTTGCGCCGCTTCAATAAACTCTTTGCGCTTGAGACTCAGCGTTTGTCCACGCACGATACGCGCCATATCCAGCCAGGAGACCATCCCAATAGCAACAAAAATCAGCAGGATGTTTTGCCCAAAGAAGGTAACCAGCAGGATCACGAAGAACATGAACGGGAAGGAGTTGAGGATTTCCAGCAGACGCATCATTACCGAGTCGACTTTGCCGCCGAGATAGCCCGACAAAGAGCCGTATAGTGTACCGACGACTACCGCCACCAGCGCTGCGGCAATACCGACCATCAGCGAGATACGTCCGCCAATCGCCACGCGAACCAACAAGTCGCGACCCGACGAATCGGTGCCGAAATAGTGTCCTGATTCCGTGTCCGGCGCGCTGGACATCATGCCCCAGTCGGTATCGAAGTAGGTAAACTGCGACAGCATTGGTGCCAGCGTCACGAACAGCGCAATAATCACTAACACCACCAGGCTTGCGACCGCAGCGCGGTTATGCATGAAGCGTCGACGCGCATCCTGCCACAGACTGCGGCCTTCGACCTCCAGCTTTTCACTGAAATTCTCCAGCGCTTCGCTGTTTTTCTTACTTAACATCATAGCGAGCTCCAGTATCAGTAACGAATTTTTGGGTCGATAACGGCATACAGCACGTCGACAATCGCGTTAAACACGATGGTCAGCGTACCCACCAGAATGGTCAGACTCAGAACCAGCGAATAGTCGCGGTTTAAGGCACCATTGACGAATAGCTGGCCAATGCCCGGCAAGCCGTAAATGGTCTCAATAACCATTGAACCGGTGATAATGCCGACAAATGCCGGTCCCATATAGGACAGGACGGGCAACAGCGCCGGCTTTAACGCATGGCGGAAAATAATCCGCCGCATCGGCAGCCCTTTTGCGCGCGCAGTGCGAATAAAGTTAGAGTGCAGCACTTCAATCATCGAACCACGGGTAATACGGGCGATACTGGCTATATAGGCCAGTGACAACGCCACCATCGGCAGGATCATAAATTTCAGCGCCCCGCCGTTCCAGCCCCCGCCAGGCAACCATTTCAAGGTTATGGCAAATATCATGACCAACAACGGAGCGACTACAAAGCTGGGGATAACGACCCCGGTCATTGCTACTCCCATCACCGTGTAGTCCCAGCGCGTATTTTGCTTCAGCGCGGCTATCACCCCAGCGCTTACACCGACGAGTACCGCCAGAATAAAGGCTGCCGCACCCAGCTTCGCTGAAACCGGAAAGCTCGAGGCAACGAGATCGTTGACCGTGTAGTCTTTGTATTTGAAGGAGGGCCCAAAATCGCCATGTGCCAGCTGCTTCAGATAGCTGAAGTACTGCGTTGAGATAGGATCGTTAAGATGATATTTCGCTTCAATATTTGCCAGTACTTCTGGCGGTAACGCGCGTTCCCCGGTAAATGGGCTTCCCGGCGCAAGGCGCATCATAAAGAATGAAATCGTAATAAGGATAAATAGCGTCGGAATCGCTTCCAGACAGCGACGTAGTATGAATTTTAACATTGCCCGTACCTTCTGGCGTGTGCCTTTATACCCCTTCTACCCCGACCTTCAGGTAAAGCGGTATTAATAGTTCGAAGAAAAAAGACACTGTGGGGCAATAAAAATGCCCCACGTCTTGCCATTAATGCTTGATAATATACAAGTCTTTGACGTGGATATTATCCATCGGGTCTTTACCAGAGTATCCGCCAACCCACGGTTTCACCAGACGGGCGTTAACATAGTAATAAACCGGTACAATCGCAGAATCTTTATCCAATTGCTGTTCCGCTTTTGAATACAGTTCGCTGCGCTGCGCTTCATCAGTCACTTTCAGGGTATCGGCAATCAGCTTATCAAACGCTGGGCTCTTATAGTGCACAGTGTTGTTGGAGCTGTCGGACAGCACCATGTTCAGGAAGGATGTTGGTTCGTTGTAATCCGCACACCAACCCGCACGCGAAACATCATAGTTACCCTGATGGCGCGTATCGAGGAATGTTTTCCACTCCTGATTTTCCAGCTTCACGTTAGCACCCAGATTTTTCTTCCAGATGGATGCCGCTGCGATGGCCAGCTTCTTATGCAGGTCTGAGGTGTTATACAGCAGGTCAAAGGTCAACGGCTTTTCAGCGGTGAAGCCTGCTTCAGCCAGCAGTTTTTTCGCTTCTTCATTACGTTTTTCCTGAGACCATTTGAACCACTCTGGTTCAACCAATTTTGCCCCATCGGTGTAAGGAGGAGTAAAGCTATATGCAGGCAGGTCGCCCTGGTTTTTCACTTTATTGACGATAATGTCACGATCCAACGCCAGTTTCAGGGCAGTACGAACGCGAACATCGTTGAACGGTGCTTTCTGATTGTTGATTTCGTAATAATAGGTGCACAGGTACGGGTCAACGTGAACTTCGTTCGGGATCTCTTTTTTCAGTTTCTGGAATAACTCGATCGGCATGTTGTTATAGGTCATGTCGATTTCACCGCTGCGATAGCGGTTCACGTCAGTCACTTCAGAAGCAATTGGCAAATAGGTAACCTGGTTTATAACGGTTTTCGCGTTGTCCCAGTAGTTAGTATTACGCTCAAGCACAATGCGCTCGTTGACAACCCAGTCTTTCAGTTTATAAGCACCGTTAGTGACGATGTTAGCTGGCTGAGTCCACTTCTCACCGTATTTTTCAACTGCGGCTTTAGGAACCGGTGAAACGGATGAGTGCACAAGCAGTTTGTAGAAATAAGGAACCGGCTCGCTCAGGGTGACTTCAAATGTATGATCGTCGAGAGCTTTAACGCCGAGATCGGTGACCGGCTTTTTACCGGCGATAATATCATCAATATTGACGATGTGGCCGTACTGCAAATAGCTGGCGTACGGTGACGCGGTATTTGGGTTAGCCAGGCGCTGCCAGCTATACACGAAATCTTGCGCGGTGACTGGCGTACCGTCAGACCACTTTGCATCTTTACGCAGATGGAATGTCCAGACTTTAAAGTCTTTATTTTCCCATTTTTCAGCTACGCCTGGTGATGGTTTGCCATCAACATCACTGATTAATAAACCTTCAAACAGGTCACGGTTGATGTTGGATTCAGGCACACCTTCGATTTTATGTGGATCGAGCGACTGAACTTCCGAACCGTTATTACGCACCAGAGTCTGCTTTTCAGCAAGCTGCACACCGGCTGGCACAACTGCTGCTGTGGCAGCATTTCCAGCGACTAGCGCAGTTAGGATCCCCGCAGCTACTAAACTTTTTTTAGTGATGTTAGTCATTGTGTTTGTACTCCCTCATTATTATGGCTGGCTTTTTAACCAGACTGTTAATCCTGTCAGGATCCCTGTACGGCATCGGAGATTTTCTGCCGTCAGGTGGTTTATTGTTTTACTGCTTGCTATCACCGACTCTATTTATTCTGGCGATTCGTACGACCGCCTTGCGTCGATTATCGATCGTGTTTCCCCTGCCGGAAACACGCTGTTACTCTGTTGAGAGAAATCAATTGAAAATGATTCTCATCAACGTGAAATCTTCTGCAAAATACCTGGCCGGAAAGTATCAAATGCGTTTCTTAACCGCCAATACATTTTACAAATTTGTTAACCAATTCTCTTTTATTGAAAATAAATCTCAGTAGAAAAGTCTTTCGAATGAAGATTTATCACAAAAAACTATTAAAAATCATAATGTTGAACATCAAGCATTGTTAACTACCCTGTCCGGTATCAACACCGCACTCAAATACACATTAATTTAACAATTGGTTATTAATTAGCACATTCATCTAAAAAAAACGCTGAAATAACTAATAACATTTCGATAATCCTACAGCAAGCCCCAGAGTATGATGTTACTAAAATAACAGCGACACTTAGCCACCACAGGCGGACTGTTGAGAGTTATATCTATAAATTCAATGAATAACAAAAGAGCTAAACATAAGTTTTTATTATTTTTGTTGTGCTACTTTTCAACTTTAGTGAGAAGTTTTACTGATAATGAAAGGAAACGGAGCCTATAGTGGCTCCGTTGATGCAAAAGAGGGATATCAGGCAAGCAAACCGGGGAAAATAGACTTGATTCCAGTAACAATGAACTCAATCCCCAGAGCCATTAACAGCAATCCCATAATACGCGTAATGACGTTGATGCCCGTTTGGCCCAGCAGGCGAACTAACCATGGCGCCATACGGAACAGCCCCCAACAGCACAGGGCAAACAGCACAATTGCCACAAAAAAACCAAACAGGTTAATCGCACTATGATACCGCGTGCCCCAAACGATAGTTGAGCTTATCGCCCCCGGCCCCGCCATCAGAGGCAAGGCCAGTGGCACAACACCGATGCTTTCGCGAATAGCGGTTTCTGATTTTTCCTGTTTATTTTGCTTATCTTCGCCAAGTTTTCCGCTAATCATCGACATCGCAATAGTCACCACCAGGATGCCGCCGGCGATCCTGAACGAGTCTATCGAGATACCGAAAAGTTGCAGAATACCGTCACCAAGGAACAGCGAAGTCCACAGGATGATGGCAACCGAAAGGTTTGCCGTAAGGTTGGTTTTGTTGCGCGCTGCAGCCGTTTGGTAGCTGGTCATGCTGATAAAGACAGGGATAATCCCCACCGGGTTGACCAACGCAAATAACCCAATGAAAAATTTAAAATAGACAGGAAAATCAAATAGCGTTTGGATCACGGTTAGCTCCGAAGCGTTAGCCGGATAAAATGAGTCATAAAAAAATTGATAAAATCCGCGCTGAAGATACGCTTTTTGTCAGCATACTTCACCTTCTATCTGCGTTTATCTACGTAAATACGCTACCAATAGTGAGTGTTATTAATATGTATTGAATATGCTAATGTCATTGGAATTCATCACATCAATTCATTAACACTTACCGATAAACGCTAAAAGGGCCTGCTGAAAGGTGTCAGCTTTGCGAAATCTTGATCCAGATCACGCAATTACTACTCAGAAGTGAGTAATCTTGCTTACGCCACCTGGAGGTAACGCGTTAGAGTTAACTGACGCTAACGCATAAGCTCTTTTAGTAAATCAAGGTAAAACGGACGTTAATTAACCGTTTGATTTTCAAAACGTTACACAAATTTTCGTCGATCTGTCTATACTCTCGTATCGAGCAGATGATTTACTAAAAAAGTTTAACATTATCAGGAGAGCATTATGGCTGTTACTAATGTCGCTGAACTTAACGCACTTGTAGAGCGCGTAAAAAAAGCCCAGCGTGAATATGCCAGTTTCACTCAAGAACAGGTTGACAAAATCTTCCGTGCCGCCGCTCTGGCTGCCGCAGACGCTCGAATCCCTCTCGCGAAAATGGCCGTTGCCGAATCCGGCATGGGCATCGTCGAAGATAAAGTGATTAAAAACCACTTCGCTTCCGAATACATCTATAACGCATATAAAGATGAAAAGACCTGTGGTGTGCTGTCTGAAGACGACACTTTCGGTACCATTACCATCGCTGAACCGATTGGTATTATCTGCGGTATCGTTCCAACCACTAACCCAACTTCTACTGCCATCTTCAAATCGCTGATCAGCCTGAAGACGCGTAACGCCATCATCTTCTCTCCGCATCCGCGTGCTAAAGATGCGACCAATAAAGCCGCTGATATCGTTCTGCAGGCAGCCATCGCTGCTGGCGCGCCGAAAGATCTGATCGGCTGGATCGATCAACCTTCCGTAGAACTGTCTAACGCGCTGATGCACCACCCGGACATCAACCTGATCCTTGCGACTGGTGGTCCAGGCATGGTGAAAGCTGCATACAGCTCCGGTAAACCAGCTATCGGCGTAGGCGCAGGTAACACCCCGGTTGTCATCGATGAAACCGCAGATATCAAGCGTGCTGTTGCCTCCGTTCTGATGTCTAAAACCTTCGATAACGGCGTAATCTGTGCTTCTGAACAGTCTGTTGTTGTTGTTGACTCTGTATATGACGCAGTACGTGAGCGTTTCGCGACTCACGGTGGCTACATGCTGCAGGGTAAAGAGCTGAAAGCTGTTCAGGACGTTATCCTGAAAAATGGCGCGCTGAACGCGGCCATCGTTGGTCAGCCGGCATACAAAATTGCTGAACTGGCAGGCTTCTCCGTACCAGAAACCACCAAGATTCTGATCGGCGAAGTGAAGGTTGTTGACGAAAGCGAACCGTTTGCTCACGAAAAACTGTCTCCGACGCTGGCGATGTACCGTGCGAAAGACTTTGAAGACGCCGTTAATAAAGCTGAAAAACTGGTTGCGATGGGCGGTATCGGTCATACCTCATGCCTGTACACCGACCAGGACAACCAGCCAGAACGCGTTGCTTACTTCGGCCAGATGATGAAAACCGCACGTATCCTGATTAACACCCCTGCATCTCAGGGTGGTATCGGTGACCTGTACAACTTCAAACTCGCACCTTCCCTGACTCTGGGTTGTGGTTCATGGGGTGGTAACTCCATCTCTGAAAACGTTGGTCCTAAGCACCTGATCAACAAGAAAACCGTTGCTAAGCGAGCTGAAAACATGTTGTGGCACAAACTTCCGAAATCTATCTACTTCCGTCGTGGCTCTCTGCCAATCGCACTGGATGAAGTGATTACCGATGGTCACAAACGTGCGCTGATCGTGACCGACCGCTTCCTGTTTAACAACGGTTATGCTGATCAAATCACTTCCGTGCTGAAAGCTGCTGGCGTTGAAACTGAAGTGTTCTTTGAAGTCGAAGCTGACCCAACTCTGACCGTTGTACGCAAAGGTGCTGAGCTGGCTAACTCTTTCAAACCAGACGTGATCATTGCGCTGGGTGGTGGTTCCCCGATGGACGCCGCGAAAATTATGTGGGTTATGTACGAGCATCCGGAAACTCACTTTGAAGAACTGGCGCTGCGTTTTATGGACATCCGTAAACGTATCTACAAGTTCCCGAAAATGGGCGTCAAAGCGAAGATGGTTGCCGTTACTACCACTTCCGGTACCGGTTCTGAAGTGACTCCGTTTGCTGTTGTTACTGACGATGCAACCGGGCAGAAATACCCGCTGGCAGACTATGCGCTGACTCCGGATATGGCGATTGTTGATGCTAACCTGGTCATGGATATGCCGAAGTCCCTGTGTGCGTTCGGTGGTCTTGATGCCGTAACTCACGCTTTGGAAGCTTACGTTTCCGTACTGGCTTCTGAGTTCTCTGACGGTCAGGCTCTGCAGGCGCTGAAACTGCTGAAAGAAAACCTGCCGGCGTCCTACCATGAAGGTTCTAAGAACCCGGTAGCTCGTGAACGTGTACACAGTGCAGCAACCATCGCCGGTATCGCGTTTGCTAACGCCTTCCTGGGTGTATGTCACTCAATGGCGCACAAGCTGGGTTCTCAGTTCCACATTCCTCACGGTCTGGCGAACGCCCTGCTGATCAGCAACGTTATTCGTTATAACGCCAACGACAACCCGACTAAACAGACTGCATTCAGCCAGTATGACCGCCCACAAGCTCGTCGTCGCTATGCTGAAATCGCAGATCATCTGGGTCTGAGCGCACCGGGCGACCGCACTGCTGCGAAAATCCAGAAACTGCTGGGCTGGCTTGAAGAAATCAAAGCTGAACTGGGTATTCCTAAGTCTATCCGTGAAGCTGGCGTTCAGGAAGCTGACTTCCTGGCACACGTGGACAAACTGTCTGAAGATGCGTTTGATGACCAGTGTACTGGTGCTAACCCGCGTTACCCGCTGATTTCTGAACTGAAACAGATCCTGCTGGATACCTACTACGGTCGTGAGTACAGCGAAGGCCAGGCCGCAGCTAAGGCTGAAACAGTAGCAGCACCGAAAGCTGAGAAGAAAGCGAAGAAATCCGCTTAATTCGACCAGATAAGTTTTAGTTTCACTCTAAACGGCCCCACATTGGGGCCGTTTTTTTATGTCCTACTCTATCGGAACAGGCATATACGTAATTCAGAGGCGTATAGAGGATGGTTCTGTTGGAGTGGGGCCAGTACGGTGTAAGAATTGCGTCAGAGAGAACCTGACAGGGTAGAGAACATTGTCGAATGTCGCGGCCTACCCTGCGTGACTAAGCGCGCGTAAGCGCTAAGGGTTAATCGTGGCTGTGTCGCTCTTGTATCGCCGTCAGAGAGCCCTCAGACTGCGCTTGTTTATAATGTTTACGACAAACCGAGACATAACGTTCATTCCCGCCAATAACGACCTGCTCGCCCTCGTTATAGGGTCTTCCAGCCTGATCAAGACGTAAAACCATACTGGCCTTACGCCCACAGAAACAAATTGTTTTTAATTCAACCAGCTTATCAGACCATGCAAGCAGGTATTCGCTGCCGCCAAATAATTCACCACGGAAATCTGTGCGTAAACCATAGCACAACACGGGAATATCCAGCCGATCGACTACTTCAGATAATTCATAAACCTGTTGCCGAGTCAGAAACTGCGACTCATCAACCAGTACACAGTGAATTCTTTGCAGCTCGTTTTCAGCACGAATCTCTTCGAACAATGATGAATTTTGGTTAAACAATTTTGCAGGTGACGACAGACCTATACGTGAACTTACTTTTCCAGCGCCAAAACGGTCATCAATTTCCGCTGTATATACAACAGCACGCATCCCACGTTCCTGATAATTGTACGAAGATTGCAGCAATGCAGTCGACTTACCGGCATTCATTGCAGAATAGTAAAAATATAGCTGTGCCATTGACCGAAGGCCCTCACCTGGGGAAATAAATATGGGCGGGATTGTATCATATTTCACGAAAGTGTCGGCGTAGCGTTGCTCCCAAAGGCGTATAAATGCGCATACAGGCTCGCTCAGTGTCGCCTTAATAACCAGTTTTTTAAGTTACATGAGAGCATGAGTACACTCTGCCATAGCCCAGATAACCTGAAACTGGATGTGTATATACATACTCTTTCACAAATAGTGCTCATGAAATTTATCCATGCGGTTTTTCATCCTGTGGCAATAAAGAAACCCTTTCCTTATTGTTATTGAATCTACCCACAGTCGCCATGTATTAGTGAATTCACGTAAGCAAAACTAATACAAAAGGTTGAAATCACTGCAAAGAGATACTATTTGTACACCATAAAATGTGACCTGAATCTTGAATTTTTACTCTCAACTGCTGAGAAGCCCCCTCACCAATAAGCCTTTTTTATGCCCAACAGCACGTGGAATTTATGACAGAAGAATTAATTCTGATACTAAATAAAGCGCAATTTTGAATTCCTTACATTCCTGGCTATTGCACAACTGAATTTATCGCTCTATTATTAGCTCAACAAACCACCCCCAATATAAGTTTGAGATTACTACAATGAGCGAAGCACTTAAAATTCTGAACAACATCCGTACTCTTCGTGCGCAGGCAAGAGAATGTACTCTGGAAACGCTTGAAGAAATGCTGGAAAAATTAGAAGTTGTAGTTAGCGAGCGCCGTGAAGAAGAAAGCGCTGCCGCTGCTGAAGTTGAAGAACGTACTCGTAAACTGCAACAATATCGTGAAATGCTGATCGCTGACGGCATTGATCCGAACGAACTGCTGAATAGCATGGCTGCTGTTAAATCTGGCACCAAAGCTAAACGTGCTGCGCGTCCGGCTAAATATAGCTATGTTGACGAAAACGGTGAAACTAAAACCTGGACTGGCCAGGGTCGTACACCGGCTGTGATCAAAAAAGCGATGGAAGAACAAGGTAAACAACTGGATGACTTCCTGATCAAGGAATAATTCAGAATTACGCTGTTCAAAATCCCGCCAATGGCGGGATTTTTTTTGCCGCTACTTCGCTCTATCCATACCTGGATTAGGTATAAAAAAACGGCGCTGGGTTAACAGCGCCGTTCTTACCTGGTAATACCTGGAGGTTACTTCTTAATACCCATCTCTTCTTCCAGCCAGGCTTTAAATTCAGCACCCAGTGTATTATGGCGAATACCATATTCTACGAACGCTTGCATATAACCCAGCTTATTACCACAGTCATGGCTTTTGCCCTTCATGTGATAAGCTTCAACCGTTTCTTTTTCAATCAGCATATCAATAGCATCAGTCAGCTGAATTTCATCACCCGCTCCCGGAGGGGTTTTAGCCAGCAGAGGCCAAATATCTGCGCTCAGCACGTAACGCCCCACAACGGCCAAATTAGATGGCGCTACATCGGCCTTCGGCTTTTCAACAACGCCAACCATCGGTACGCTTTCGCCAGGAGCTAATTCAACGCCCTTACAATCAACAACACCATAAGCGGTAACATCTTCTACCGGCTCAACCATAATCTGGCTACTGCCTGTTTCATCAAAACGATGAATCATTTCGGCAAGGTTGTCGCGTGATAAATCAGATTCGTATTCATCAAGAATTACGTCCGGCAGGATAACCGCAACTGGTTCATCACCCACTACCGGATGTGCGCACAATACCGCGTGACCCAGACCTTTGGCCAGCCCCTGACGCACCTGCATAATAGTGACATGCGGCGGACAAATAGACTGCACTTCTTCCAGAAGCTGACGTTTTACACGTTTTTCCAGCATAGCTTCAAGTTCAAAGCTGGTATCAAAGTGGTTCTCAATCGAATTTTTAGACGAGTGAGTAACAAGCACAATTTCAGTGATGCCCGCAGCAATACATTCGTTTACGACGTACTGAATTAATGGCTTATCAACCAACGGTAGCATCTCTTTCGGGATAGCTTTCGTAGCCGGTAACATCCTGGTTCCTAATCCCGCTACCGGGATAACGGCCTTTTTGACTTTCGAATTAAGGGCAGCCATTTAAAACTCTCCTGGACTGTTCATGTATTGAACGTGTTCATCAATCTGTATCGCATCCCAGTATATCAGTACAGCGACAAGCTTCTGGTCTGAAAAGGACGCGCGTCGGTATAATTAAGATAAATACGAATAAATCTGGCGCTGATAGTAGCACCCGCAGCATGAGAGAGGTGAACCAATTTGATTCCCACACCTGTCAATTGTTCATTCCGCAGACAACATCAGGCGCAAACGACCACCAGCCCCCCAAATTTGGCATTGCCAGGACTCGCAGCGTTGACTTAGTTGATTAAGATACGCATTACCTAAAGTGCCCAGCGGAACGCCATTACTGATTTGTACGTTGTGGGAACCCGTATTTAATGTCGCATTCAGCCCTGCAGATACCAAAATCAGGTTTTTTAATTCGCTGTGGTAATAGCCCACCAGCAAGGGAAACTGTCCAGGCAAATTAGCCTGGCGCAGTAAATGGTTTACCTGCTTCAATAACGCACCGAGCTCCGGTAACCGTTGATTTTGATGTGCCAACTGTTCCTGCAACAAACCGTTAAATAGCGCGCGCAGTAATAATGCTGCCAGGACACCGTTATCCCCTGCCCTTGTCACATCAAGGCAATAAAACGCAAGGTCATGGTCCGAGAGCGGCGCAATATCCAGTACCAGCCCCGGCTGATCGGCGGCCACTAACTGGCGATAATTGATTCGACAGTGTGAAATCACTTGTGACACCGGAGGCTGTAATTCTTGTAACAGCTTTGCCGCAGCAGCCGGATCGCCGACCATCGCATCCCAGTCGCGAAACAGCCGTTCTTCTTCTTCCACACGTGAATTAAACATATTGGGATACAAGCACGCAAAGACGGTTTCACGTAGGCGGTTAAGGTCCTTTACTGGTTTCAGTAGCACATCATCCACACCCAAGCGCAGCGCCTTAGCGATGTCGGACATGTTTTCCGTTGCGGAGATCACCAGTATCGGGGTCTGATCGCCACGATTACGCAGATACTCCACCAGTTTGAGGCCGTTCATTCTTGGCATAGCCAGATCGCAGATCATCAAATCTGGGTTAAAGTGTCCGAGTAATTCCAGAGCTTCAAGCCCATCGCCAGCTACCGCTGTTGTCGCCCCCAAAGAGGAAAACCATGAGTCCATGAGTGAGCGAAATACCGGCTCATCCTCAACGATAAGAATCTGTTTTCCGACCAATGGCTGCGTCATATTCTCCCCCCTGACTGGCTTTAGTAAATAGTGGCATGCTATTGCTACTCACGCCTGTCAGAATTTGCTTAAGTGTTGATAAAAAATGCGTTAGACGTTGGTTTTCACCAAGGGTAGAAGTTCATCCATTTTCTTCTCGACCGCCAGTTGTCCGGCAGCAATTGCTGCGCTAGCGCGGTGGAAATCCAACGTGGATATTTGCGGACAAAACGGCTGAATCAGAATATCCGGCGGGTCGCCAGCCATGCGGTTACGTTTCAGACGGTTTTCCAGAACCTGAATAGAAGTCGTCATGATTTCCATCGCCGTCGGTGCGGTGACCGCACGCCTGGCCGTAATGTTGCTCAAACGCTCTTTCAGGCGGGCACGCCAGGAAAGCTCGTCAGTGTCACCACTCAATTCGCTATCACTGCTGACGTTGAAGGAGAGTAAATCTTGCTGCATAAGATGCGCATCGTGTTGCAGATCGACGGCAATAACGATGTCAGCACCCAGCGCGCGGGTCAGGGACACAGGTACGGGATTCACCACTGCACCATCGACCAACCAGTAACCATTATGCGCCACGGGAGACATCAGACCGGGAATACTGCAGGAGGCTCGGACAGCGAGATGCAAATCACCTTCGGTGAACCATAGCTCCCGACCCGTGCTCAGGTTTGTGGCAACCGTTGCGAAACGACGTGTGCATTGTTCAATAGCTTCTACCGGCATGACATTACGATACTGATTGAATACACGTTCACCGCGCAGCAATCCACCTCTACGCCACGAGAGATCCATCAGGCGTAAAACATCCCAATAGCTGAATGAGCAAACCCACTGCTCAAGGGCAGGTAATTTATTGCAGGCATAAGCGGCGCCCACCAACGAGCCGATAGAACAACCCGCAACGATATCAATATCAATGCCCATGTGTTTCAGGGCTTTAATCACACCAATATGCGACCAGCCTCGCGCTGCGCCGGAACCTAGCGCCAGCCCAATTTTTATTTTTCTCATTGTACCTACAGACTTCCCCTGGCTTGCAGACGTAGCAACATCACTACGGCTCAGTTAACATAGTGCCACCGTGGCGTTTTTACGCCGTTTTTTTATTCCAGGGAGTATTTTGTGTCTCAGGTTTGTCCCTGTGGTAGCGCTGTCGAGTATAGCCTATGTTGCTACCGTTATGTGTCTGGCGAACAAGTAGCACCTACGCCGTCACACCTCATGCGTTCTCGCTACTGCGCTTTTGTGATGAAGGACGCAGATTACCTGATCAAAACCTGGCATCCAGACTGTCATGCAACCGCGTTTCGCGACGACATTATCGCAGGATTTAGCCATACCGAATGGCTCGGACTGACCGTTTTTGAACAAGAGACGACAGACGCAGAAAATACCGGCTATGTCAGCTTTGTCGCACGGTTTACAGAACAAGGTAAAACAGGCGTAATTATCGAGCGCTCTCGTTTTCTAAAAGAAAACGGTCAGTGGTACTATATAGACGGTACACGCCCTCAAATTGGACGAAACGATACCTGCCCTTGTGGCTCCGGTAAAAAATTTAAAAAGTGCTGCGGCTAGTCAACGCCCGACAGTATCAATTTTGCAAACATTCTCAACAGGATCACCGCTGCAAATGCATTCATTACAACGAAAAGTACTGCGTACTATTTGCCCGGACCAAAAAGGTCTGATCGCACGCATTACGAATATCTGTTACAAACACGAGCTGAATATCGTGCAAAACAATGAGTTCGTGGACCACCGTACCGGGCGCTTTTTTATGCGTACCGAACTGGAGGGTATTTTTAACGACGTCACGCTGCTTGCCGATCTGGATAGCGCCTTACCCGAAGGCTCCATTCGTGAATTAACGCCAGCAGGCCGCCGTCGCATCGTCATTTTGGTCACTAAAGAAGCTCATTGTTTGGGCGATCTGTTAATGAAGGCCAATTATGGCGGACTGGATGTTGAAATCGCTGCGGTGATCGGCAACCACGAGACGCTGCGCTCCTTGGTTGAGCGATTCGATATTCCGTTTGAGCTGGTCAGCCATGAAGGTTTAACGCGTGACGAGCATGACCAGAAAATGGCCGACGCTATCGACGCGCACCAACCGGACTATGTCGTGCTGGCAAAATACATGCGCGTTCTGACACCTACATTTGTTTCCCGCTTCCCGAATAAGATTATCAATATCCACCATTCATTCCTGCCAGCGTTTATTGGTGCTCGCCCTTACCATCAAGCCTATGAGCGCGGCGTGAAGATCATCGGTGCGACGGCGCATTATGTGAATGATAATCTCGATGAAGGTCCAATTATTATGCAGGACGTGATTCATGTGGATCACACCTACAGTGCAGAAGATATGATGCGCGCAGGTCGTGACGTTGAGAAAAATGTATTAAGCCGCGCGCTGTATCAGGTTCTGGCTCAACGCGTCTTTGTTTACGGTAACCGAACGATTATTCTGTAATCACCAATAATATGAATTGATTAGCTTTACTGCGTTACGGATGAAAAGTACGCAAACAGTTCATGTTAAGCAAAGGAATGCTTTACAGCGGCGCATCATTTGATATGATGCGCCCCGCTTCCAACGGAAGCAGGCCAGTAAAAGCATTACCCCGTGGTGGGGTTCCCGAGCGGCCAAAGGGAGCAGACTGTAAATCTGCCGTCATCGACTTCGAAGGTTCGAATCCTTCCCCCACCACCATTATTCAGCTAGTTCACAAAATCAGTATACCTCAGGTGGGGTTCCCGAGCGGCCAAAGGGAGCAGACTGTAAATCTGCCGTCATCGACTTCGAAGGTTCGAATCCTTCCCCCACCACCATCATTTCATATAGCACCAACACCGAATTCATCTGTAGTGCCCCATGAACCGCCCAATAGGGAAGGATGAGAAGCTTCGACTAAGGTTCGATTCGAGCGTAGCGAGAAAGCGTTGCCGCAGGCAACGACCCGAAGGGCGAAGCGCGCAGCGCTGAGTAATCCTTCCCCCACAACCTACTTCTCCAGTAACACTTCAGCTAAATACATCTTCTTGCAAACAACCATAAAAAAACCCCGCCGAAGCAGGGTTTGTCTTATACAGATAACCGATTAGTGACGCGCTCGTACAATCTGGTATTTACGCGTCAGGTACTCGACCGGAACGCTCCAGATGTGCACCAGGCGCGAGAATGGGAACAACAGGAACAGCGTCATCCCCAACACCAGGTGCATACGGAAAATAAACGCGACACCATCCAGATATTGAGACGCTCCGCCGTGGAAAGTCACCACAGACTGTGCCCAGTTCACCAGCTTCATCATCTCGCTGCCGTCCATATGCTGGGCAGAGAACGGAATGGTCAACAGGCCCAGCGCACACTGAACCACCAGCAGGGAAAGAATCAAAATATCTGCTGCAGTCGTGGTTGCCCGCACACGTGGGCTGAACAGACGGCGTTTAAGCAGTAAAACGCCACCAACCAGGCACATCACGCCGGATGCCCCGCCCGCAAACATCGCCATCTTCTGCTTCACTTCGAGCGGCAGCCACGCTTCATACATCCAGTGCGGCGTTAACATACCAAGGAAGTGACCGGCAAAAATACCCAGAATCCCGATATGAAACAGGTTTGACGCCATGTTCATCCCTTTACGATCCAGCATCTGGCTGGACGCCGCACGCCAGGTGTACTGTCCGTAGTCATAACGCAGCCAGCTGCCGATAAGAAAGACTGAACCTGCAATGTACGGATAGATGTCAAAGAAGAACGTATTCAGGAAGTGCATTATTGCTGTCCTCCGGTGGTGATATTCAGATACTGCGGCGCAACGGCCCCGGCAAAACGACGCTGATAAGCGGTGATTTCCGACTCGCCACACCCCTGATCGGCGAAGAATTTCACTTGCTCTTCTTCCCAAACTGCATCCAGCGCTTGTGGGGTATCATCACGCGCTTCATCCGCAATCTTTTCAGCCACTTTATCGCTGTCGATAACGGTATTCGCCAGTTTTAACAGCAGATCAAACAGCATCGCATAACGGCTTTCACGCTGTTGCAAACGTGCGCTGAGCAGCGCCAGAATTGGTGCTATATCCTGTAATCCAGCTAACGCTTCGCTTTTCGGCAGTTGCGCAAGGTATTCCAGATACAGCGGAAGATGATCGGGAAGCTCGCGGCTGTCGAGCTGCAAACCGTGCTGCTCATACTGCGACATCAGATCGACCATCGCCTGACCACGATCGCGGGACTCGCCGTGTACATGTTCAAACAACAGCAGCGAGGTGGCGCGACCACGGTCAAACAGTTCGCTATAGCTTGCCTGCACATCCAGCATGTCCTGCGCAGTGAGATCGCGCAGGAAAACGCCCAGGGTCTGGGCATCCTCTTTATCCAGGTTTTCAGATGACGCGAGTGCATCGAAAAGTTCCTGCTGATGCTGCCATAAGGCAGCATCCGGGTACTCGAGCAGACGCGAAACAATGACGAGTTCAATCATTGGTGCGGCTCCGTTTTGCTGGTCACATCAACAGCGTCGATGCGGCGGCTGTTGAACAGATTGAATTTAGTATCAGAACCGTGGCAACCGTCACCGAAGGTAAAGCCGCAACCGCTTTTCTCCGGGAATGCCTCACGCGCCAGTTCACGATGACTGCTCGGTACCACGAAACGATCTTCGTAGTTAGCAATCGCCAGATAACGATACATTTCCTGTGCCTGCGCTTCGCTTAATCCCACCTCTTCCAGCGCACGGGTATCAACTTTACCGTCAACGGTTTCCGCACGTTTGTAGTGACGCATCGCCAGCATACGTTTCAGCGCCAACAGTACCGGCTGTGTGTCGCCTGCGGTGAGGAGGTTCGCCAGGTATTGAACCGGGATACGCAAACTCTCAACGTCCGGCAGAATACCGTTGCTACCAAGCGTACCCGCGTCCGCGGCAGACTGAATCGGTGACAAAGGCGGCACATACCAGACCATCGGTAGCGTACGGTATTCCGGATGCAGCGGCAGCGCCAGCTTCCAGTCCATCGCCATTTTGTAAACCGGAGACTGTTGTGCAGCGTCAATGACGCTCAGCGGAATACCATCTTTCAGCGCCTGTTCAATAACCGCTGGATCGTTCGGATCGAGGAACACGTCCAGTTGACGCTGGTACAGATCCTTTTCGTGCTCGGTGCTGGCCGCGCTTTCGATCGCATCTGCGTCATACAGCAGTACGCCGAGATAACGGATACGACCAACACAGGTTTCGGAGCAAACGGTCGGTTGACCCGCTTCGATACGCGGATAGCAGAAGATGCACTTCTCGGACTTCCCGCTCTTCCAGTTGAAGTAAATCTTCTTGTACGGGCAGCCGGTGATGCACATACGCCAGCCACGGCACTTGTCCTGGTCGATCAGCACGATGCCATCTTCTTCACGCTTGTAGATAGCGCCACTCGGGCAGGTCGCCACACACGCCGGGTTAAGGCAGTGCTCACACAGGCGCGGCAAATACATCATGAAGGTGTTTTCGAACTGGCCGTACATTGCCTTCTGCATGTTTTCGAAGTTCTGGTCTTTGGCGCGTTTTTCGAACTCGCCGCCCAGAATTTCTTCCCAGTTAGGACCGCTGGTAATTTTGTCCATCCGCTGACCGGTGATCAGCGAGCGCGGACGGGCAATCGGCTGCGCTTTGCTGCCTTCCGGTGCGGTGTGCAGATTCTGATAGTCGAAATCAAACGGCTCGTAGTAGTCATCCATGCCCGGTAGATGCGGGTTAGCAAAGATTTTACCCAGCAGCAGCGCACGGTTACCCATGCGCGGTTGCAACTTACCGTTGATTTTACGGATCCAACCGCCCTTCCATTTTTCCTGATTTTCCCAGTCATTCGGGAAACCAACACCAGGCTTACTTTCGACGTTATTGAACCAGGCGTATTCCATACCTTCGCGGCTGGTCCAGACGTTTTTACAGGTCACTGAACAGGTGTGGCAGCCGATGCACTTATCGAGATTCAGCACCATGCCGACTTGTGAACGAATTTTCATTTTACGCTCTCCTGTACCTGGTCATTGCCTTCGCCATCCAACCAGTTAATGTTCTTCATCTTACGTACAACTACGAACTCATCGCGGTTTGAACCGACGGTACCGTAGTAGTTAAAACCGTATGCCAGTTGCGCATAGCCGCCGATCATGTGGGTCGGTTTCGGCGTAATACGGGTCACCGAGTTATGGATCCCGCCGCGCTGCTGGGTGATTTCTGAACCCGGCAGGTTAACGATGCGTTCCTGCGCGTGGTACATCATGGTCATCCCGGCCGGCACACGCTGGCTGACAACCGCACGTGCGGTCAGCGCACCGTTGCTGTTGAAAACTTCGATCCAGTCGTTATCTTCGATACCCAGTTCTTTCGCATCGACTTCACTCATCCACACGATCGGACCACCGCGTGACAATGTCAGCATCAGCAGGTTGTCGCTGTAGGTGGAGTGGATACCCCATTTCTGGTGCGGCGTCAGGAAGTTAAGCGCTTTTTCCGGGTTACCGTTAGACTTCTCACCCATCACCTCTTTCACTGAACGAGTGTCAATAGGTGGGCGGTAAACCAACAGGCTTTCACCGAAATCACGCATCCATTGATGATCCTGATACAACTGCTGGCGACCGGAAAGCGTACGCCATGGGATCAGTTCGTGAACGTTGGTATAACCGGCGTTATAAGACACATGTTCATCTTCCAGACCAGACCAGGTCGGGCTGGAAATAATTTTTCGCGGCTGCGCCTGAATGTCACGGAAGCGAATTTTTTCGTCTTCTTTATTCAACGCCAAATGTGCATGGTCACGTCCGGTAAATTCACTCAACGCTTTCCAGGCTTTCACGGCGACCTGACCATTGGTTTCAGGGGCCAGTGTCAGGATCATCTCAGCGGCATCAATAGCCGTGTTTAGACAAGGCTGTCCTTTCGCCGGGCCTTCCGCCTTGGTGTAGTTGAGCTTACGCAGCAGATCCATTTCGCTCTGGGTGTTCCAGGCAATACCTTTACCGCCGTTACCGATTTTTTCCATCAATGGACCGATAGAAGTAAAGCGCTCATAGGTTGCCGGGTAGTCACGCTCAACGGTCATGATGTGCGGCGCGGTAACCCCCGGAATCAGGTCGCATTCGCCTTTTTTCCAGTCTTTTACATCCAGCGGTTGCGCCAGTTCGGCGGCAGAATCGTGCTGGATTGGCAGCGTAACGACGTCGGTTTCTTTCCCGAGGTGGCCTACGCAGACTTCAGAAAATGTCTTCGCGATGCCTTTGTAGATTTCCCAGTCGCTTTTCGACTCCCAGGCTGGGTCAACGGCGGCAGACAGCGGATGAATAAACGGATGCATATCCGAGGTATTCATATCATCTTTTTCATACCAGGTTGCGGTAGGCAGCACGATGTCGGAATACAGACAGGTGCTCGACAGACGGAAGTCCAGCGTCACCACCAGATCCAGTTTGCCGTCCAGTCCGTTGTCATGCCATTCCACTTCTTCTGGCTTCACGCCGTTCTGCTGGCCCAAATCCATCCCCTGAATACCGTGCTCGGTACCCAGCAGGTACTTCAGCATGTACTCATGTCCTTTACCTGAAGAACCGAGCAGGTTAGAACGCCAGATGAACAGGTTACGCGGATGGTTTTTACCGTTTTCAGGTTGTTCCGCCGCAAAGCGAATCGAGCCTTCTTTCAGGGATTTCACGGTGTAATCCACCGGTGTCATACCTGCATTCTGCGCTTCTTGCGCGATATACAGCGGGTTGGTACCCAACTGAGGCGCAGATGGTAGCCAGCCCATACGTTCAGCGCGAACGTTAAAATCAATCAGGTGGCCGCTATAGCGGGATTTATCTGCCAGCGGAGACAGCAGTTCCTGCGCGGTGACCGTCTCATACCGCCACTGACTGGAGTGATTATAGAAGTAGGAGGTGCTGTTCATGTGACGCGCCGGACGCTGCCAGTCAAGGGCAAACGCCAGCGGCTGCCAGCCGGTCTGAGGGCGCAGTTTCTCCTGGCCGACATAGTGTGCCCAGCCGCCACCACTCTGACCCACACAACCGCAGAAAATCAGCATATTGATTAGGCCGCGATAGTTCATATCGAGGTGGTACCAGTGGTTCAGGCCCGCACCGACGATAATCATCGAACGACCGTGCGTCTTGTCGGCATTATCCGCAAATTCACGGGCGATGCGCACAATCTGAGCACGTGATACGCCGGTAATTTTCTCTGCCCATGCTGGGGTATACGCTTTCACGTCATCGTAGCTGGTCGCGCAATTTTCATCGTTCAGACCACGTTCCAGACCGTAGTTGGCCATGGTCAGGTCGTAAACGGTGGTCACCAGTGCGGTAGAACCATCGGCCAGTTGCAGACGTTTAACCGGCAATTTATGCAGCAGAATGTTTTCCAGTTCTACTTTGCTGAAATGTTCAGTACCTTCACCGCCAAAGTATGGGAAACCTACTTCAGCGATGTCATCCTGACTCCCCAGCAGACTGAGCTGCAGTTCGGTTTCATCACCAGATGTGCCGTCACGCTGCTCAAGGTTCCATTTGCCTTTTTCGCCCCAACGGAAACCAATTGAACCGTTTGGCGCAACCATTTCGCCGTTGCTGTTGATAGCAACAGTTTTCCATTCTGGATTGTTTTCCTGGCCCAGAGCATCAACCAAATCCGCCGCACGCAGCATACGACCAGCAGCATAGTAGCCGTCGCGCTCTTCCAGCATCACCAGCATTGGCATGTCGGTATAGCGACGTACGTAGTCGGTGAAGTACTGGCTCGGATTATCGAGGTGGAACTCGCGCAGCATGACGTGGCCCATCGCCATCGCCATCGCCGCATCGGTCCCTTGTTTCGGTGCCAGCCACAGGTCGCACAGTTTGGCAATTTCTGCATAGTCCGGCGTAATTGCTACCGTTTTGGTGCCTTTATACCGAACTTCAGTGAAGAAGTGCGCATCCGGGGTACGGGTCTGAGGTACGTTGGATCCCCAGGCAATAATATAGCTGGAGTTGTACCAGTCGGCGGATTCAGGTACGTCTGTTTGCTCACCCCAGGTTTGCGGAGATGCTGGCGGTAAGTCGCAATACCAGTCGTAGAAGCTCAGGCAGGTACCGCCGATCAGCGACAGGTAGCGCGCGCCAGAAGCGTAAGAGACCATGGACATTGCCGGGATGGGCGAGAAGCCAGCGACGCGGTCAGGGCCATAGGTCTTGATGGTATACACGTTAGACGCAGCAATCAGTTCGTTCACTTCCTGCCAGGAAGAACGAACGAAACCACCACGACCGCGCGCTTGTTTGAAGCTCTTTGCTTTGTCGGCGTCTTCGATAATAGACGCCCAGGCATCTACCGGATCGCTGTGTAATCTTTTTGCTTCACGCCACATCTTCATCAGACGTTTACGCATCAGCGGGTACTTCAGACGGTTAGCGCTGTAGAGATACCAGGAGTAGCTTGCACCGCGCGGACAGCCGCGAGGCTCGTGGTTTGGCATATCCGGACGAGTGCGAGGATAGTCAGTTTGCTGGGTTTCCCAGGTTACCAGACCATTTTTGACGTAGATTTTCCAGCTGCATGAGCCGGTGCAGTTTACCCCGTGGGTTGAACGCACGATTTTGTCATGCTGCCAACGCTGGCGATATCCATCCTCCCAGTCCCTGTTAGTATTGAGAAGCTGGCCGTGCCCATCGGCAAAGGTTTCGCCCTTCTGCTTGAAGTAGCGAAACCGGTCCAGGAATTTACTCATCGGTTTTCTCCTGTAGGAGCCTGACGGCTCTCTGATAAATCGACATTGCTTGATTGAGAGCGAAGGTAACGCTCTGAAAGGACGTAAGAATTGATAACGATCAAGGCAGACAGGGATGAAAAATGAGGGACAATTTTCACATACCCCCTTAGTGGGATATCTATAAATCAGTCAACTAACTGAATTATAATAATTTTTTTAAATACACTTATCATACAAATGTTAAATTCTTTATAAGTGGGTATTAAGGGGTATCCCCCCTGCCTGGCATCGTGAAAGCACCATACTCACAGGCAGTTGTTGTGCCCACATGATAAGTATGTTGTAACTAATGATAAGCAAAAAAAAGCGCGGTCTAACGCCGCGCAATGGATAATCAACAGTTACTGCTTTTTTACTTTTTAGAATGACGTCCGTATACCGCCCAGGTGATAACCACACAAGCGACATAGAAGATCAAAAAGACTTTCATCGCACCGACCGGAGAACCGGTTAATGCCAGGGATGTACCAAATGCTTTCGGAATAAAGAAGCCACCGATCGCACCAATAGCAGAGATAAAGCCCAACGCCGCCGCCGTATCGGTTGCTGCTTCACGCATCGCTTTCTCTTCTGAACCGCCTTCAGCTTTTACTCTGTCCATCGTCAGTTTACGGAAGATAACGGAGATCATCTGGAAGGTTGAACCACTCCCCAGCCCGGCCGTCAGGAACAGCGCCAGGAACACTGCGAAGAAAGCAATGAAGTTGCCTCCGACACCATTTGATGGCAGCGTCAGGAACAATAAGGCACTGAAAATAGCCATCAGCATGAAGTTCACCAGTGTGACACGGGTTCCGCCCAGACGGTCAGAGATTGCGCCACCTGCAGAACGCGCCAAAGCACCAATGAACGGGCCAAAGAAGGCGTAATGCAGGATCTGCACCTCAGGGAATTGCGTTTTCGACAGCATCGCAAATCCAGCTGAGAAACCGATAAAGGAACCGAAGGTCGCCAGATACAGCAGGCTCATAATCCACAAATGCCCGCGTTTCAGCACTGGTAATTGCTCTTTCAGCGAGGCTTTGGAGGTTGCCAGTTCGTTCATACCGAACCATGCGGCCAGCGTGAAAATAGCGAGGAATGGCACCCAAATCCATGCGGCATTTGCCAGATACAACTGCGTGCCATCCGGTTGTGCAACGCCGTGGCTACCGAACGCGGCAAAGATTGACAGTGAAACCACCAGCGGAGCGACCAACTGCATCACGCTGACACCCATGTTGCCCAGGCCACCGTTCAGCCCCAGCGCGCCACCCTGTTTCTGTTTTGGAAAGAAGAAACTGATATTTGCCATGCTGGAAGCAAAGTTCGCGCCGGCAAAACCGCACAGCAGAGAGATAATTATAAAGGTACTAAATGGCGTGGAGGTATCCTGCACCGCAAAGCCTAACCATACACAAGGAATGATCAGGATACCGGTACTGAATGCCGTCCAGCGACGGCCACCAAACAGGGGAACCATGAAGGAGTACGGTACACGCAGCAACGCGCCGGACACCGAGGGTAATGCCGTCAACATGAACAGTTGTTCGGTAGTGAAATCAAATCCAACTTTCGGTAAATTCACCGCCACGGCGCTAAATAACATCCACACACAAAACGCCAGCAGCAAGCAAGGAACGGAAATCCACAGGTTACGGCTGGCGATTCGTTGACCACGCTGTTGCCAGAAGGCGGGATCTTCTGGCCGCCATTCGGTAATTACAGCTCCAGATGCCCTTTCCGGGGCAGATGAGTGACTCATAGACACCTCTGATACTTGTTTCGATGCCTGCAACATTAGGGTTTACAGCTGGAGGTAAGTTGATATAAATCAAAGGAAAAGGTGTCATTATTCAGGCCTAAAATTTGTCATTACCCTAAGTGAGTACATAACTTAGGTAAAAAATATGTGGTTTTTCACGCCTCTGCCGTCCCCTACTCCCCCTCGTCCATGAACACTCCCCCTGACGGCAATTAAGAGGTAGCCCGTTTGAGGTATGGGTATACTCCAGTGTATCGTCGAGAATAACGCCACTGCCTGCAGCATCGTCATTCAATAAGGTTTTCTGTTCTGCGA
This sequence comes from Citrobacter sp. Cu096, assembly GCF_030332285.1. Classification (NCBI taxonomy): domain Bacteria; kingdom Pseudomonadati; phylum Pseudomonadota; class Gammaproteobacteria; order Enterobacterales; family Enterobacteriaceae; genus Citrobacter; species Citrobacter sp. Cu096. The sequence continues at coordinate 970,432 of NZ_JAOWID010000030.1, read as the reverse complement.
AATCCGAAGGAACAAGTCACCATGTTTAAACGTTGTCTCTCTCCGCTGACGCTGGTCAACCAGGTGGCGCTGATTGTTTTGTTGTCCACTGCCATCGGCGTGGCAGGTATGGCTGTCTCCGGCTGGCTGGTTCAGGGCGTTCAGGGTAGCGCGCATGCAATCAACAAAGCAGGCTCGCTACGTATGCAAAGCTATCGCCTGCTGGCAGCTATCCCGTTGGATGCTAATGATCAACCGCTACTGGATGAAATGGAGAAAACGGCGTTTAGTCCGGAATTGACGCGTGCTGCTGAGCGCGACGGACAGCAAACGCAGTTAAAAGCATTACAGGATTACTGGCATACCGAACTGGCACCGGGGCTTTTACATGCGCAGACACCTGATGCGGTCGCGCAGGATGTTACGCGCTTTGTGGTTGGACTGGATAAACTGGTTACCGCCTTTGATCATACTACCGAATTACGTATTGAACGCGTCGTCCTGCTGCATCGCCTGATGGCCATATTTATGGCATTGCTGCTGGTCTTCACTATTATCTGGCTGCGGGTGCGTCTGTTACAGCCCTGGAAACAGCTGCTGATAATGGCGCGAGCGGTCAGCCAGCGTGATTTTACCCAACGCGCGCATATTAGCGGGCGTAATGAGATGGCGGCTCTGGGTTCGGCACTGAATAACATGTCGGAAGAACTGGCTGAGAGTTATGCCGTGCTGGAACAACGCGTACAGGAGAAAACGGCGGGGCTGGAGCATAAAAATCAGATCCTCTCTTTCCTGTGGCAAGCCAACCGCCGTCTGCACTCACAGGTGCCGTTATGCGAACGCCTCTCCCCGGTATTGAACGGCCTGCAAAATTTAACCCTGCTGCATGATATAGAACTGCGGGTCTATGACCTGGAAGATGAAGATAACCACCAGGAATTTACCTGTCAGTCCGATGCCAGTTGTGATGAGAAAGGCTGTCATTTGTGTCCACGTGGGACGCTACCTGCCATTGACGGCGGTATCACACTGAAATGGCGTCTGACCGATACACATACACAATATGGTATTCTGCTCGCCACGTTGCCGTACGGACGCCATCTCAGCCACGATCAACAGCAGCTGGTCGATACGCTGGTTGAGCAACTGACCGCAACGCTTGCACTCGACAGGCATCAGGAGCGTCAGCAGCAGTTGATCGTGATGGAAGAGCGTGCCACCATTGCGCGCGAACTTCATGATTCTATTGCACAATCGCTCTCCTGTATGAAGATGCAGGTTAGCTGTTTGCAGATGCAGGGCGATGCGCTTTCAGATAACTGCCGCGAGCTGCTCAGCCAAATTCGTAATGAGCTGAATGCTTCGTGGGCGCAACTGCGTGAGCTGTTGACGACCTTCCGTTTACAGCTGACGGAACCTGGATTGCGACCCGCGCTGGAAGCCAGCTGTCAGGAATACAGCGCCCGTTTTGGATTTACGGTTAAGCTGGATTATCAGTTGCCGCCGCGTCTGGTCCCTTCACATCAGGCGATTCACCTGCTACAAATTGCCCGCGAAGCCCTGAGCAACGCTCTTAAACACTCGCAAGCCAATGAAGTGGTCGTGACGGTGGTGCAAAATGGCAAGCAGGTCAAACTGACAGTACAAGATAACGGCTGTGGCGTACCAGAAAACGCCGAACGCAGTAACCACTACGGTATGATAATCATGCGTGACCGCGCGCAGAGCTTGCGCGGCGATTGCCGTGTACGCCGTCGCGAGACAGGCGGTACTGAAGTTGCTGTCACTTTTATTCCCGAAACAAACTTCACAGAAGTCCAAGGAGATACCCATGAGTAATCAGGAACCGGCAACCATCCTGTTGATCGACGATCATCCGATGCTGCGAACCGGTGTAAAACAGCTTGTCAGCATGGCGCCCGATATCACCGTGGTCGGTGAAGCCAGCAATGGCGAGCAGGGTATTGAGTTGGCAGAATCCCTTGATCCCGATCTGATCCTTCTCGATCTCAACATGCCCGGCATGAACGGTCTGGAAACACTCGACAAGCTGCGTGAGAAATCGCTGTCGGGCCGTATCGTGGTGTTTAGCGTATCCAATCATGAAGAAGACGTGGTTACCGCACTGAAGCGTGGCGCCGACGGCTATCTGTTGAAAGATATGGAGCCGGAAGATTTGCTGAAAGCATTGCAGCAGGCAGCCGCTGGTGAAATGGTGCTAAGCGAAGCACTAACCCCGGTTCTGGCCGCCAGCCTGCGCGCCAATCGTGCAACGTCGGATCGTGATGTCACCCAACTGACACCGCGCGAACGCGATATTCTTAAGCTGATCGCCCAGGGCCTGCCGAACAAAATGATCGCCCGCCGTCTGGACATCACCGAAAGTACGGTAAAAGTTCATGTGAAACATATGCTGAAGAAAATGAAGCTCAAATCACGCGTTGAAGCGGCGGTATGGGTGCATCAGGAACGCATTTTCTGATAATGCATTAACGAGGATCATTTTCCGAAACGTTAATAAACGGTTCGGTCAGTGAGAGCGTGATCTCATTGGAAGAGACACGCTGGCCCAGCTCATCTTCTACCACCACAGACAACCGCCAGCGGTTCATCGCCCCTTCTCTGCTGTCCCATTTTGGCATAATAATTGTCCAGCCCTGCGCGCTTCTGCTATTACTGCCAGCCGTTAAGCTCAACGCCTGGGTATCGCCCTGCCACGTCAGGTGGCGAATCCCATACTGACTACGTACTTGCAATTTCAGCGCCACCGTCTCTCCCCCTTTGAGATCCCACGGTGGCGTGGCCAAAAATACCGACAGGGTTTTACGCTGGCGATATTCCAGCGTCGGCAGATTGTTGCGCTGCGGATCGTCATAACGACTGCCACGCAGCGAACGGCTGTTTGCCACCTCGCTGACCATCAGTTGTTTTTTTAGCGGCACGCCAAATCGGTAATTGAGCGTGAAGCCGAGGTTATTCTGGCTGATGCCGCTTTCACCCTGCTTGTGCTGCGCTGTCACTGTGATCAGCGGCACCGGCGTATAGCTCAGCCCGAGATTCATCGCCACCGGGTTGTGGTACCCGGTGCCCGAATGAAAAAGATCTACCTGGTCGCCAAAATACTGCTCCACACTGATGCTGGTATTAAGGTGTTGGTAAAATGGCATGCGCATTTGCGCGGTCAGATCATAGCCGCGGGCCATCCGTTGTTGCTGGGTCACAGAGCGCTCCTGCCAGGAGGAAAACGGCTGATAATAGTTAGCAGATAAGCGCAAATTTTTGCCCCATACCTCTGCACCGAGACCTCCCCGGGGCAGATTTTCATCCAGCAGGTTGTCATAAAAGGTGTTGTAACCCAGTAACCAACCGTCACGTACCCAGCGCTGCCCAATCCCCGCATTACTGACCAGTCCTTCATCCTGCTGCGTCAGTCCCAGCTGGCTCCAGGTGAGATAACGTTGATTGTCTTGCCACGGGATAAACCAGCTCCCCCGACTCCCGTTAAAACTGCCTTCGTTATCAACCTGCAACCCAACGCTGGCATTTCCCCACACAGAGAGCCAGGATTCCAGTTGCTGATTCACTTGCTCGCTAACCGTATCACGCACCTGACCAAACGCGAACTGCTTCGCCTGTTCACCCGTATCAAGCCCGTTATCGGTCATGCTGGCTTCACCGAACGCTTTGACCATTTCGGCAAAGTGCTTTTCGCCCGCCCGCGACTCCGGTGCCATGCCGAGATCGGGCAAGCCATCACTATTGTTATCGAAAGGGTTTTCCGCCTGATGAATGAAAGACGATTGCGCACTGGCAGTACCGCCTGCCAACGGCAAGAGTGAGAATACAGCGAGAGATAAATAAATATTATGGCTCAAATCGTTAGCGGTTTCTTACATCAATTAGCCACAGCGGCATACTTACCTTAAACCATAACGTCTTCAGCATTGATTTTCAGCCCTTCCCACCTTTTTCGGCATTATCCTGGCATCAAGAAAGAGGTGTAACATACGTGTCAGTTATTAACGCTCATATGCAGCAAAAGGAGTAAAAATGCAAAAGATAGTGATCGTCGCGAACGGTGCGGCCTACGGAAGCGAATCGTTATTCAACAGCCTGCGTCTGGCTATCGCCTTGCGCGAACAAGAAGGCTCTCTCGACCTGCGTCTGTTTTTAATGTCAGACGCGGTAACTGCGGGATTGCGTGGCCAGAAACCCGCTGAAGGATACAATATTCAGCAAATGCTGGAGATTCTGACGGCGCAAAATGTTCCGGTGAAACTGTGCAAAACCTGCACCGATGGCCGTGGGATCACGGCGCTACCGTTAATTGACGGAGTGGCCGTCGGCACGCTGGTTGAACTGGCGCAATGGACGCTGGATGCAGATAAGGTATTGACCTTCTGATACAACGTTTTCAGGCAAGCGCACTGAAAGTGTCGATAATTTCCGGATTTAATTGTAGATGGGCGCGGTTTCGTTGAACGTTAGCACGCCCTTTCAACCCTTTTGAGGGATTTTATCACTTTTGTTTAATCGTTATGCCATTTTTTGATCAAAATCAGCATCCTGTTGCTCCCCCTTTGGTGTTATGCAATGAGTGAAATGTGAACAACATCACGCAGCACTTTCGACAGAAAGTACGTTGTTTTCAAGAACGGGGTGAAAAATGGCATTAGTGAAGGCGAGTTTAAAGTTATTTGGTGGCGATACGGTGGTTGTGCGCTGTTCTGAGCGCTGTCATATCCATTTGATGAGCGAGAAAAATCACGTCAAAGACACGCAGTCCGACATTTTAAGCGTGCAGGATCGTGATAACGCATGGCTGACCGTGCCCTATACGGGCATCTGGAATGTGCTGATCGACAGCCACAGCCAGTCGCTTGAGCATTCGATAAGTTATATTGCAGCCTAAGCGTTAAATGCCCGAAAAGCGTCTGGCTTTCGGGCATTCAGTTCCTGGCGGGGTTCAGGCATACCCTGGTCGCATAACGCCCTCCGGCAGATTCTCTCCCAACAATCGTTTGACCGTAATCACCAGATCGTTAAGACAGTCATCCTGCATCCCCAACTTAACCAGCTCTTGTTCCAGCGAGAACAAATACTGGGCGTTGGTGCCTAAAGGCCCGCTCGCCGCAGCAATAAGCGGAGCGATCACCTGCGCACGCGTGTCTGACTCAAACAGCGGATGGCGCGGATCCATAATGAAGACCAGCGCGTTCACCGTCCGACCATCATCCAGCGCCAACTGGCACCAGGTGGGCAGATAGCATCCGGTTATCATTTCACGCTTCCACAGTAAAGAAAGCTCTTGTTCCAACGACGCGTGCGGTAAGCGGTAGGCTACGCCGGTGGTGCGTCCGCCCTCTTTCAAGGCCAACATGCGTCCAGGCTGACCCGCCGTTCCTCTCCCCGCCGTCAGGCGCAGGCAAAAAGCACGGTGCCAGCCGACTAACGTCCCGGTACAGGACTCATCAAACTCTAAGGCCGGATTCCACATCAACGATCCATAACCGAAGATCCACACCGGTCCATCATCGGGTCGGCAAGCAAGCGTGGCGGCCAGTGAAGCTGCCCGTTGTTCCGCTGACCAGAGTAGTGATTCTTCAATAGCACCAAACGCCGTCTTACAGTCGGCATTCAATAAAAAATCACGCGTTAACACCTTACACCTCCGCCACTGCTGCTTCCGTGCGACAACTTTTTTGACGCCTTCCAGGCTTTTTACTGCTCATTTTGAAACCAATAGCTGGACAATAGGCAATTCGCCGCTCGCTTGCAAGGCAACAAAGCGTCAACGGCACTTTATATCCTCTCGCGTTGCTAAACCCTGCACTATCATTTGTATCAGTACTATTAGCAATTCTTGTTGACGGTAAAATCTAATGCTTTGTTATTTAAATACTCTATAAACAAGATATGCAATTTTGTTCGCTTTGATGCAAAAAATGTTCCATGCCGTAAAATTACGTAAAATCAGATCGGAATTACCGAAAGATCTGTTATTTTTTACATTCTTTAATACTTTTATAATTATAAATACCTGCAGAGATGGAGAATTAGTTCAATGACACAAGTACATGAGGCGGTAAAAACCCGCCACAAGGAGACCTCTCTCGTCTTCCCGATTTTGGCGCTGGTAGTCCTGTTCTTCTGGGGGAGCAGTCAGTCACTACCAGTGGTCATCGGTATTAATGCGCTGGCCCTTATTGGTATATTAAGCAGCGCATTCAGCGTTGTCCGTCATGCGGATGTATTAGCGCATCGACTTGGCGAACCCTACGGGTCACTGATCCTCAGCCTGTCCGTTGTTATTCTTGAAGTCAGTTTGATCTCGGCATTAATGGCGACCGGTGATGCTGCGCCTACCCTCATGCGCGATACGCTGTATTCAATCATTATGATCGTCACCGGCGGTCTGGTCGGTTTTTCATTACTGTTGGGTGGACGTAAATTTGCTACACAGTATATGAACCTGTTTGGTATTAAACAGTATTTAATCGCCCTGTTCCCACTGGCCATTATTGTACTGGTGTTCCCAATGGCTTTACCGGGCGCGAATTTCACGACGGCGCAGGCGCTGTTGGTCGCATTAATTTCTGCGGCAATGTACGGTGTATTTTTGCTGATTCAAACCAAAACCCACCAAAGCCTGTTTATTTACGAGCATGAAGACGAAGGCGACGATGACGACCCGCATCACGGTAAGCCGTCAGCACACAGCAATATGTGGCACGCCGCCTGGCTTATCATTCATCTGATCGCCGTTATCGCCGTAACCAAGATGAACGCCAGCCCACTGGAGACATTGCTGACAGAACTGAATGCACCAGTAGCCTTTACCGGTTTCCTGGTCGCGTTACTCATCCTCTCTCCTGAAGGACTGGGCGCGCTGAAAGCGGTGCTGAGCAATCAGGTACAGCGGGCGATGAATTTGTTCTTCGGTTCGGTATTAGCCACTATTTCACTGACCGTACCGGTGGTGACGCTGATCGCATGGGCAACCGGAAATGATTTAGTGTTTGCGCTGGGCGCGCCAGAGATGATTGTGATGGTTTCATCACTGGTACTGTGCCATATCTCTTTCTCCACTGGACGCACCAATGTGCTTAACGGTGCGGCTCATCTGGCGCTGTTTATCGCCTATCTGATGACAATATTTGCCTGATGAAAAAAGCCGGACCCGACTCAACTTGTCGGGTCCGGCTTTTTATTTCCTTTCGTAGGCCTGATAAGCACAAGCTCTGTCAGGTATACAAAATGACTTAGTTCTCGGTATCCAGCTCGTCGAAGCTTTTCACCAGGTCATCAATGGCTTTAATCTGCGTCAGGAACTGTTCCAGTTTCGCCAGCGGCAGCGCGGATGGGCCATCGCATTTCGCATTGGCTGGATCCGGATGCGCTTCAATGAACAGGCCTGCCAGACCGACTGCCATACCTGCACGCGCCAGTTCGGTAACCTGCGCACGACGCCCACCGCTTGCTGCACCAAACGGATCGCGACACTGCAGCGCATGGGTCACGTCGAAAATCACCGGCGAGTTGCCGGAGACCTTTTTCATCACGCTAAAGCCCAGCATATCCACAACCAGGTTGTCATAACCAAAGTTCGCGCCACGGTCGCAGAGAATAACCTTATCGTTACCGCCTTCATGGAATTTATCCACGATATTACCCATCTGACCAGGGCTTACGAACTGCGGTTTCTTCACGTTAATAACGGCACCGGTTTTCGCCATCGCTTCCACCAGATCGGTCTGGCGAGCGAGGAATGCCGGCAACTGAATCACATCCACCACGTCAGCAACAGGTTGCGCCTGGCTGGCTTCGTGGACGTCGGTGATCACTTTTACGCCAAAAGTTTGCTTCAGTTCCTGGAAGATTTTCATCCCTTCTTCAAGGCCCGGTCCACGGTAAGAGTGGATGGAAGAACGGTTGGCTTTATCAAAGGAGGCTTTGAACACGTAAGGGATACCCAGCTTTTGAGTAACGGTTACGTAGTGCTCACAAATGCGCATCGCCAGATCGCGGGATTCCAGCACGTTCATTCCGCCAAACAGCACGAACGGCAGGTCATTTGCCACGTTGATGTCGCCAATGCTAACCACTTTTTGTTTCATAGGATCGCCTTAAACGGTAGGTAAAGTGTCATTAATCAATGCAATACAATTTGTTTGTGCGAAATAGTATTAATCTGCGCACGAATCATTTCGCTGATCGGGTCTTCCGGACACTGTTCAACGAAATAGCTTAAATCGGTCAGCGCAACATGCTCACACTCCAGCTGCGCGTAGATTAATCCACGGTCGCGTATTTCATACGGGTCTTCAGGATTAAACTGTAATAATGCTTCGCTGGCACGCAGGGCCAGTTCCATTTGCCGCTCTTCCATCAGCGATGATTTCAGCGTGTCCAGCAGTTTGCGGATCACTTCCGCGTTATCCGCTTCATCCAGGTCCTCGTTAAATAACTCCGCAACCGGGCTGATATTCCCTTTCAACCAGACTTCCAGCGTGTGCTCATTTAACGTTTCGCCATTGAACGGATTGATTAGCCACATTTCGCCATCGAGCGATTCAATACGCAGGATGAGTTGTGTCGGGAAAATCACCGGCACCAACGGCAGTTCCAGTCGGTTGGCAATCCATAATAAGATCGCGCCCAGCGACACGGCGCTGCCCTGACGATTTTTCAGAACCTGGTCAAGCCATAGTGCATCAGAAAGACGATAGACGCCGTGGGTGTCCGTAAACCCCCATTCGCCATAAAAAAGTGCCAGCAGTTTTTCCAGTTGCTCATCCTGAGACAGGAGCTGGCTAATTTCTTCTTGCGCCAGACTAACCAGACGTTCCAGTTCGTCATAGACAGTTTGTGTTGGAAAATCCAGACGGATAGTCTCCGACGCCAGGATCATCCCATCACACAATGGCGCTTTATTAAATTCGAAATCAGCTAACGACCTCATGCTTACCCCAGTAACGGTATTTTTGTGGTGGCGAGTTTAATGATGATGTACAGCACCACCAGCGCCAGCGGAAATGCGACTAATCGCGCCTGCTGACTGCGCGCCCGACGATAATCGAGCGCAATAAAACCCAAAACGATGTAAATGATAACCCCAAACAGCTTTTCAGTCAGCCATGTCCCGTGCTCAGTGAATGGCAGGATGTGCGCTTTAAGCATTAACGCCACGCCGCTGAGTAATAAAACGGTATCCACAACTGGCGGCACAATGCGCGTCCAGCGTGCGCAGGCAAGACGTGAGTTGGTGTAACGCCACCAAAAACGCAGCGTCAACAGACCAACAGAAAGCGCAATGCTGATGAGATGGACGTTGAGTAACACTCTGAAGGAACTCATGATGGAAGGCGTCCAAGCGTAATTCGCTCGTTGCCGCCATAGTCACGGCAGGTTTCAACTGTCTGGTAACCGGCATGAGTATAGGCGTCGCGGACGGCCTGTCCCTGCTGCCAGCCGTGCTCCAGCAGCAGATAGCCGCCGGGCGTTAGCATTTGTCGAGACTGGTCAATGATATGCACGATATCCGCCATTCCCTGCTCGCCCGCCACCAGTGCCGATAGCGGCTCAAAACGTACATCGCCCTGCTCCAGGTGCGGGTCTTGTTCGTCGATATACGGCGGATTGCTGACAATCATGTCAAACTGCTGCCCCTGCAAAGCACTGAACCAGTCGCTTTGCAGCACGCAAACATTGTCGATAGCCAGATGCTGTTTGTTGCGGGTTGCCAGTGCTACAGCATCGGGCATGCGGTCAACCGCGGTCACCGCGCAATCCGGACGCTCGGTTGCCAGCGCCAGCGCAATGGCGCCCGTACCGGTTCCCAAATCGAGAATACGACACGCAGAGGCAGGCAGACGAGCCAGCGCCTGCTCAACCAGACACTCGGTATCCGGACGTGGAATAAGCGTAGCCGGAGACACAAACAGCGGCAGCGACCAGAACTCGCGCACGCCGGTCAGATGTGCCACAGGCTCCCCCCGCTGACGGCGTTCCAGTAATGTATCGAGCCGCTGACGCTGCGCCTCGGTTAACACCGTTTCGCCAAACGCCAGAATAAAGGTGCGCCCCTTACCGGTCACAAACTCGAGTAAAATCTCGGCGTCACGGCGCGGGCTTTCGCTTGCCTGTAATTGGCTTATCGCTTCACGCAGCCAGTGCTGATAATCCATTAATCCTGCTCGGACAATGCCGCCAGTTGGTCAGCCTGATATTCCTGGACAATCGGCTCAATGAGCATATCCAGTTTACCTTCCATCGCTTCATCCAGACGGTAGAGCGTGAGATTAATGCGGTGATCGGTCACGCGCCCCTGCGGGAAGTTATAGGTACGATTGCGATCGCTGCGATCGCCGCTGCCCAACAGGTTACGACGTTCGGAGGCTTCCGCCTGTTGACGTCTTGCCACTTCGGCGGCACGAATTCGCGCCCCCAGCACCGACATCGCTTTCGCTTTGTTTTTATGCTGTGAACGTTCGTCCTGACATTCGACCACAATACCGGTCGGCAAGTGAGTAATACGGATAGCGGAGTCGGTGGTGTTTACGTGCTGACCCCCAGCGCCGGATGAGCGGAAGGTATCAATACGCAGATCGGCCGGGTTGATGTCCGGCAGTTCCGCATCCGGTAGTTCCGGCATGACCGCGACCGTACAGGCAGAGGTGTGAATACGCCCCTGAGATTCCGTCGCCGGAACACGCTGCACGCGATGACCGCCTGACTCAAATTTCAGTCGGCCATAAACACCTTCACCGCTAATCTTGGCAATGACTTCTTTATAGCCGCCATGCTCGCCTTCGCTGGCGCTCATGATCTCTACCCGCCAGCGACGCGCTTCAGCGTAACGGCTGTACATACGGAACAGATCGCCCGCAAACAGCGCCGCTTCATCGCCACCGGTTCCCGCACGCACTTCGAGGAAGGCGTTACGTTCATCATCGGGATCTTTTGGTAGCAGCAGAACCTGCAGATGCTGTTCCAGCTGTTCACATTTCTCTTTAGCTTCGCGCAGTTCATCCTGCGCCATTTCACGCATTTCAGGATCGTCGAGCATCATCTGAGCGGTCTCGATATCTTCCTGAACCTGTTGCCAGTCCGTAAAACAGCGGGATACATCGCTTAATTGGGCATATTCGCGCGACAATGCACGAAAGCGTTCCTGGTCTGCGATAGTACCCGCATCGCCGAGCAGCGCCTGAACTTCTTCATGGCGTTCATGCAGGGCTTCCAGTTTGGCAACGATAGAAGGCTTCATAGGCGTAAATGCACCCTGTAAAAAATAAGATTGGTGTGCTGCTACTCCAGCCCGAGGCTGTCGCGCAGAATATTCAGGCGTTCACTATCCCCGTCACGGGCGGCCTGTTGAAGTGATTTGGTTGGTGCATGAATCAGGCGGTTGGTCAGTTTCCAGGCCAAATCCTGCATAATGGCTTGCGCATCACCACCCTGTTGAAGAGCGGCCAACGCTTTGGCGGTCAGTTCATCACGGATCTGTTCTGACTGACTGCGATACTCGCGGATTGTGTCACTTGCGCCCTGGGCGCGTAGCCAGGCCATAAACTCGCTGGTTTCCTGCGCCACAATCGTTTCGGCTTCCACGGCTGCCGCTTTGCGCTGCGCCAGGTTATGCGAAATGATGCTTTGCAGGTCGTCAACGCTGTACAAATAGGCGTTGGGCAACTTACCGACTTCCGGCTCGACATCACGCGGTACGGCGATATCCACCAGCAGCATAGGTTGGTTACGACGATTTTTAAGCGCGCGCTCCACCATTCCTTTACCGATAATCGGCAGCGGGCTGGCGGTGGAGCTGATAATAATATCGGCATCTTGTAAACGCGCGTCGATATCACTCAATGAAATCACCTCGGCGCCAACTTCATCAGCCAGCACCTGCGCACGCTCGCGCGTACGGTTGGCGATGATCATCTTCTTCACTTTGTGCTCACGCAGGTGTCGCGCAACCAGTTCGATGGTTTCCCCTGCGCCCACTAACAGCACGGTTACTGTGGAGAGCGATTCAAAGATCTGCCGCGCCAGGGTACAGGCAGCAAACGCTACGGACACGGCGCTGGCGCCGATGTCTGTTTCTGTACGTACACGTTTAGCGACAGAGAATGATTTCTGGAACATGCGCTCCAACGCGCTGGCGTTCAGATGGCCTTTTTGCGAGTCCGCGAAGGCTTTTTTCACCTGCCCCAAAATCTGCGGCTCACCGAGCACCAGCGAATCCAGACCGCTGGCGACACGCATCAGATGACTGACGGCGTCGTTGTCCTGGTGCCAGTACAGGCTATTGCGCAGGTCTTCTTCATTGAGATTATGGTATTCGCACAGCCAGCGAACCAGCGCTTCTTGCAGGTTATCCTGCTCTTCAACGCTGAGATACAGCTCCGTGCGGTTACACGTCGACAATACCACCCCGCCCTGCACCATTGGCTGCGCAAGCAGGCTGTCCAGCGCCTGATCGAGCGTATCCGGCGAAAACGTTACGCGTTCTCGCAGCGATACAGGTGCCGTTTTATGGTTAATACCAAGCGCTAAAAGGGTCATGTCTGCGGGAATAGTACCAGCGTTGATAAGGTTAGACTGGGTGCATCATACAGGATGCGTGCGGTCAATAAAAGAGACTGCCCCCTTTTGGAGTAATAGCTTAGTGCACAAATTTAAGCGAATTAAGATAACTTGAACGTAGACGATGTCTGATGGTGGCGCTAGCATTAAGCGTTATAACTGCAACGTATCTCAAGGATTTGTCATCATTATGACCCTGCCTGATTTTCGCCTGATTCGCCTGCTGCCGCTGGCGGCCCTGGTTCTTACTGCCTGTACGCTCAACGCGCCGAAAGGTCCTGGCAAAAGCCCCGACTCTCCACAGTGGCGACAGCACCAGCAGGAAGTACGCGCCCTGAACCAATATCAGACGCGCGGTGCGTTTGCCTATATTTCCGATCAACAGAAGGTGTATGCCCGCTTTTTCTGGCAGCAAACCGGACAGGATCGCTATCGTCTCTTGCTGACCAACCCGCTGGGCAGCACTGAACTGGAACTCAATGCGCAGCCGGGCAACGTCGAGCTTGTCGATAACAAAGGTAAGCACTACACCGCCGACGACGCCGAAGAGATGATTGGAAAACTGACCGGCATGCCTATTCCATTGAACAGCTTACGCCAGTGGATCCTGGGACTGCCGGGAGACGCCACCGATTATAAACTCGACGACCAATATCGTCTGAGTGAAGTGAACTACAGCAAAGACGGTAAAAACTGGAAAGTGGTCTATAGCGCCTACGACAGCAAAATCCAGCCAGCGATGCCGGCGAACATGGAACTGTCCGATGGCTCCCAGCGTATTAAGCTGAAAATGGACAACTGGATTGTGAAATGATGACCCGTTGGCCCTCTCCGGCAAAACTGAATTTGTTTTTATACATCACCGGGCAGCGTGCGGACGGTTACCATACGCTGCAGACGTTGTTCCAGTTTCTGGATTACGGCGACACGATAGATATTGCGCTGCGTAGCGACGATGAAATTCACCTGTTAACTCCGGTGGAAGGCGTTGCGCATGAAGACAACCTGATCGTCCGTGCGGCGCGTTTGCTAATGACGACGGCATCTGAAAGCAATCGCCTTCCCAAAGGAATCGGCGCGGACATCAGTATCGAAAAGCGCCTGCCGATGGGCGGTGGCCTCGGCGGTGGTTCATCAAATGCGGCGACCGTTCTGGTGGCGCTGAATCATCTCTGGCAGTGCGGACTTTCCGTGGATGAGCTAGCGGCGATCGGCCTGACGCTGGGAGCGGATGTTCCTGTGTTCGTACGCGGTCATGCGGCTTTTGCCGAAGGTGTGGGAGAAATTCTGACGCCGGTCGAGCCGAAGGAAAAGTGGTATCTGGTTGCTCATCCGGGAGTCAGCATTCCAACGCCGGTGATTTTTAAAGATCCCGACCTCCCGCGTAATACGCCAAAAAGGTCAATAGAAACGTTACTAAAATGTGAATTCGGCAATGATTGCGAGGTTATCGCAAGAAAACGTTTTCGCGAGGTTGATGCGGCGCTTTCCTGGCTGTTAGAATACGCGCCGTCGCGCCTGACTGGTACAGGGGCTTGTGTCTTTGCTGAATTTGACACTGAGTCTCGTGCTCGCCAGGTGCTTGAGCAAGCCCCGGAATGGCTCAAAGGCTTTGTGGCGAAAGGCGTCAACCTCTCCCCATTGCAAAGAGCGTTACTCTAAATCCTTCGGGTTTCAGGAAGATGGCGAAATGACGAGTCGCCAGGAGCATACAAACGTATGTCACTGGTGCGAGGAATTGATGCCAGCGCACATGAAACGTGAAGGATACCGAGTAAGCCGGGCAAGCTGAGTTGCGGTGACAACGTCACCCTGTTCCAGACGTTGCATCGCGCTCTTTAATACACCGCATGGAGAGGATTCTGCCCGGCCCGCACAGTTTTCGGCAGATTCTTTCCACCAATGGACGCATGCCTGAGGTTCTTCTCGTGCCTGATATGAAGCTTTTTGCTGGTAACGCCACCCCGGAACTAGCACAACGTATTGCCAACCGCCTGTACACTTCACTCGGCGACGCCGCTGTAGGTCGCTTTAGCGACGGCGAAGTCAGCGTACAAATCAATGAAAATGTACGCGGTGGTGATATTTTCATCATCCAGTCCACTTGTGCCCCTACTAACGACAACCTGATGGAATTGGTCGTTATGGTTGATGCGCTGCGCCGTGCTTCCGCAGGCCGTATCACCGCCGTTATTCCTTACTTCGGCTATGCACGTCAGGATCGTCGCGTACGTTCCGCTCGTGTTCCGATTACCGCTAAAGTCGTCGCTGATTTCCTGTCCAGCGTTGGCGTTGACCGCGTCCTCACCGTTGACCTGCATGCTGAACAGATCCAGGGCTTCTTCGACGTACCGGTTGATAACGTATTCGGTAGCCCGATCCTGTTAGAAGACATGCTGCAGCTGAATCTGGACAACCCGATTGTGGTTTCTCCGGATATCGGTGGCGTCGTGCGTGCCCGCGCTATCGCTAAACTGCTGAACGATACCGACATGGCTATCATCGACAAACGTCGCCCGCGTGCGAACGTTTCTCAGGTGATGCACATTATTGGTGACGTTGCTGGTCGTGACTGCGTACTGGTTGATGACATGATCGATACCGGCGGTACGCTGTGTAAAGCAGCAGAAGCACTGAAAGAACGTGGTGCAAAACGCGTATTTGCTTACGCAACCCACCCGATCTTCTCAGGTAATGCGGCAAACAACCTGCGCAACTCTGTGATTGATGAAGTCGTTGTCTGTGACACCATTCCACTGACTGACGAAATCAAAGCATTGCCAAACGTGCGTACATTGACCCTGTCGGGTATGCTGGCCGAAGCGATTCGTCGTATCAGCAACGAAGAATCCATCTCTGCTATGTTCGAGCATTAATCGAGCCCGGCTCAAAAACCCGCTGCGGCGGGTTTTTTTATCTGTAATATTTATTTGTATGACTTTTGCCTCCTTCACCTGCCATTCAGTTGACAGATGATGCGCCCATGGATGAAACATTATTGTGAACAGATTATTTTCCTCACATGTGATGCCTTTCCGCGCCCTCATCGACGCTTGTTGGAAAGAAAAATATACTGCTTCCCGCTTTACCCGCGACCTGATCGCCGGGATAACGGTTGGGATCATTGCCATTCCACTGGCGATGGCGCTGGCAATAGGCAGTGGCGTTGCTCCGCAGTACGGCCTGTATACCTCAGCCGTCGCTGGGATCGTTATCGCCCTTACCGGGGGCTCGCGCTTTAGCGTATCTGGCCCTACCGCCGCCTTCGTGGTGATTCTGTATCCGGTATCGCAACAGTTTGGGCTGGCAGGCCTGCTGGTTGCCACGTTAATGTCCGGGATATTCCTGATCCTTTTCGGCCTCGCCCGCTTTGGCCGCCTGATCGAATATATTCCGCTGTCTGTGACATTAGGTTTTACCTCGGGTATTGGTATCACCATCGGTACCATGCAGATTAAAGATTTTCTCGGCCTGCAAATGCCCCATGTTCCAGAGCACTATTTGCAGAAGGTTGGCGCGCTGTTTATGGCCTTGCCGACCATCAACGTGGGTGATGCCGCGATTGGCGTAGTAACACTGGGGATCCTGATTTTCTGGCCACGTCTGGGTATCCGATTACCGGGACACCTTCCTGCACTGCTGGCAGGCTGCGCAGTGATGGGGATCGTGAACCTGACCGGCGGCCATGTCGCCACCATCGGATCTCAGTTCCACTATATTCTGGCTGATGGCTCGCAAGGCAATGGTATCCCACAACTGCTGCCGCAGTTGGTTTTACCGTGGAATATGCCAGAATCAAACTTTACCCTTAGCTGGAGCTCGTTACAGGCGCTGTTACCGGCAGCCTTCTCGATGGCAATGCTCGGGGCAATCGAATCTCTGCTGTGCGCTGTCGTCCTCGATGGGATGACCGGTACCAAGCATAAAGCCAACAGCGAGCTGATTGGCCAGGGTCTGGGCAATATCGTCGCCCCGTTCTTTGGCGGTATCACTGCCACGGCGGCAATTGCCCGTTCAGCGGCAAACGTCCGTGCCGGAGCGACCTCGCCAATTTCTGCGGTCATCCACGCAATTCTGGTGATCCTCGCCCTGCTGGTGCTTGCGCCACTGCTTTCCTGGTTACCGCTTTCCGCCATGGCCGCGCTGTTGCTAATGGTGGCATGGAACATGAGTGAAGCGCATAAAGTGGTGGATCTGCTGCGTCATGCGCCAAAAGACGACATCATTGTCATGCTGATGTGTATGTCGCTGACGGTGTTGTTCGATATGGTTATCGCCATCAGCGTCGGTATCGTTCTCGCTTCTCTGCTGTTTATGCGCCGTATTGCCCGCATGACGCGTCTGGCACCGGTCAACGTAGACGTACCGGATGATGTGCTGGTGCTGCGCGTCATTGGCCCACTGTTCTTTGCCGCTGCGGAGGGATTATTTACCGATCTCGAGTCGCGTATTGCAGGTAAACGCATTGTGGTGCTGAAATGGGACGCCGTCCCGGTACTGGATGCCGGTGGTCTGGACGCCTTCCAGCGCTTTGTCAAAAAGCTGCCTGAAGGCTGCGAACTGCGGGTATCTAACCTGGAATTCCAGCCGCTGCGTACCATGGCTCGCGCAGGTATTCAGCCGATCCCCGGGCGTCTGGCATTCTTCCCGAATAAAGACGCCGCGCTGGCGGACATCAACTGACGTCTATCCCGGCTAAGGGAAGCGCCGCAAGGCCATAAATGACAGGCAAAAAAATGGCTCCCGTAGTGGGAGCCATTTTTATAACAAGCTTATTGCTTACGCTTTCAGCAACTTTTCAGCCATTACCTTAACGCTGGCCAACAGGGCTTTCACATCCTCCAGACACACCGTCGGGTTCAGCAGCGTCAGCTTCAGACAGGTGATGCCATCCGCTTCAGTCACCCCGACGTTGGCGCTACCCGAAGCCAGCAGAACGTCGCCAATACGTTGGTTCAGTAGTGCAACGAACGCCATATCGTCGCTTTCAGGACGGGAGCGGAACAACACGCTTGCCAGTTGCGGCTCCATCACCAGTTCCAGGTGCGGCTGAGTTTTGACAAACTCAGCTACATCGCGTGCCAGCGTTACGCCATTATCAATGATTTCGGCATACTGCTTTTTGCCCAGCGCTTCGAGCCCCATCCACAGCTTCAACGCATCAAAACGGCGCGTGGTCTGCAGCGACTTCGACACCAGATTCGGCACGCCAGCTTCTTCATCGAAATCAGAGTTCAGGTACGCCGCCTGATAGCGCATCAGTTCATAGTGGCGAGCATCTTTTAACAGGAACGCGCCGCAACTGATGGTCTGGAAGAACTGTTTGTGGAAATCCAGAGTCACAGAATCTGCCAGCTCAAGGCCGTTCAGGAAGTTGCGATACTTCTCAGACAGCAATAACGCCCCGCCCCAGGCTGCATCCACGTGCAACCAAATCTGATGCTCCGCCGCCAACGCCGCGATATCCGCTAACGGATCGATGGCGCCTGCATCGGTGGTCCCTGCGGTGGCAACAATCGCCATCACCTGCTCGCCGTTCGCTTTCGCCTGGGCCAGCTTATCTTTCAGGTCAGCCACATCCATGCGGGAGAACGCATCGGTCTTCACCTGGGTCACTGAGCGGTAACCCAGCCCCATCAGCGCCATGTTCTTCTGCACGGAGAAGTGAGCGCTTTCTGAGCAAAACACTTTGATTTTGCTCAGATCGCCGATCAAACCATCCTGCTGAATGGAATGACCCTGGCGTGCAAAGAAAGCATCACGCGCCAGCATCAGGCCCATCAGGTTACTCTGAGTGCCGCCGCTGGTGAACACGCCGGCGTCGCCCGCCGCATAGCCCACCTGCTCGCGCAGCCATTCGATCAATTTGATCTCAATGATGGTGGCGGATGGGCTCTGGTCCCAGGAGTCCATGCTCTGGTTAGTGGCGTTGATCAGCACTTCCGCCGCCTGGCTAATCACCAGGCTCGGACAATGCAGGTGCGCCACGCACTGGGCATGGTGCACTAACAGGCTGTCTTTCAGAAAGTATTCAACCGCACGCTCAATAGCGGCCTGGTTGCCCAGGCCCTGAGACGTAAAATTCAGGTTGATGCGTTCGCGCAGCTGTTCAACGGTTTTGCCCTGATACATCTCAGGCTGCTTCAACCATTCAACCACCGCTCTCGTACTCTGCTCGATAGCATCCTGATAGGCTGCGATGCTTTGCGCCGAGCCGGACAGAATCGGGTTTAGGTCTGACATTCGATCCAACTCCGTTTAAACCGGCTTAATGCCAGCGCCCAGCAGGGCGTTTTCGAATTTATCGAGGAAAATTTCCAGCTCAGCGTTGGTGATCAGCAGTGACGGCAGCAGACGCAGCACGCAACCGTTGCGACCGCCGCGCTCCAGAATCAGGCCGTTTTCGAAGCATTTTTTCTGCAGCAGCGCGGATAGCTCGCCATCGGCCGGGTAGCAGCCCATGTGATCCTGCGCTTCGTTCGGCTTAACGATTTCAATACCAATCATCAGACCCAGACCACGTACATGGCCAATCACCGGGTAGCGTTTCTGCAGGTCAGCCAGCTTGCCTTTCAGCCACTCGCCCTGGGCAGCCACTTTATCGGCAATCTTGTCGTCTTTGAGGATTTTCAACGTTGTCAGGCCGGTCGCCATCGCCAACTGGTTGCCGCGGAAAGTACCGGTGTGGTGCCCTGGTGCCCATGCATCGAATTGTTTTTTAATACCGAGAACCGCCAGTGGCAGACCACCGCCAACCGCTTTGGACATCACGATGATATCTGGTTCGATACCGGCGTGTTCGAAGGCGAACAGTTTACCGGTACGCGCGAAACCAGCCTGTACTTCATCAATGATCAGCAGAATGCCGTGTTCCTGGGTCACTTTACGAATACGCTGTAACCACTCGACCGGAGCCGGGTTCACGCCGCCTTCGCCCTGCACGGCTTCGAGGATCACGGCAGCCGGTTTACGCACGCCGCTTTCAACGTCGTTGATCAGGTTTTCGAAGTAATAGGTTAATGCTTTAACGCCAGCCTCGCCACCGATACCCAGCGGGCAGCGGTATTGATGCGGATACGGCATGAACTGCACTTCCGCCATCATGTTGCTGACGGCTTCTTTCGGTGACAGGTTACCGGTCACAGACAGCGCGCCGTGAGTCATCCCGTGGTAGCCGCCGGAGAAGCTGATCACGCTGGAACGACCAGTCACTTTTTTCGCCAGCTTCAGGGCCGCTTCAACGGCATCTGCACCGGACGGTCCGGTGAACTGCAGGCAATATTCTTTGCCCTGGCCCGGTAATAAAGACAGTAAATAAGATGAAAATTCATCTTTTAACGGGGTAGTAAGATCGAGCGTATGTAACGGTAAGCCGCTTGTGATGACACTTTGAATGCTCTGCAGCACTTCAGGATGATTATGACCAAGCGCCAGGGTTCCGGCACCTGCCAGGCAATCAAGATATTGATTATTTTCTACGTCGGTAATCCAGACGCCCTGCGCTTTAGCAATCGCCAATGGCAGTTTACGTGGATAGCTGCGGACATTAGATTCAAACTCAGCCTGTCTTGCTAAAAAGGTATCATTGCTCTGTGGTAATGAATTAGCACTTAAAGTATCAATACGGACTTTATCCGTCATCATATCACTCCTACAACCAGGTGTAGATTAACGCCTGATTGAATAAATGGTTATAAGGATTACCTGTAAAAAAGCGCGGCTAATATATGTTGTTTTAGCTTAGGACTCAATCATTTATTTTTAGACGTCTCAAATAATCACTTTCCCCTTAAATTTCAATATGTAAACCTCTCCAACCATTACTAAATCCTAAACAAATATAGCTATTTAATTAACAATGCCGTAGCCAATTGCAACGCATACGATGTTATAAAAACCATGGGATTTTCATGTTTTTATTATTTTTTTACACGTTTTTACCATTAATGATGTACGCACTTTCTTGTTACGACATGATTTTTCACTTATTTGCCGATAAATCGAATAAAAAAGTCGATCCCTTAATATAAATCACTTAGTATGGCGCGCTTATTTACAGGCTATGTAAATAAAATTAATGCGCAGCACCCGGTAACGCGTACAGGCGACACGTGTTATCGACAACAGGAATTCCCTGGGTTGTCAGCAGAAATGTTCGCGGGCGGACATTTCGTAAGGTGAACATCGTTCCCTTATGCCGAGAATGAAAATTTTCTAGCCATACTTTTATGGCGCCCTGATATGAGATTGTTATGACTCGCATTTATCCACCATCCGTCGTTGCCAAATTTGGCGGCACAAGCGTCGCTGATTTTGATGCGATGAACCGCAGCGCCAGCATTGTCCTTGCTGATCAAGATGTCCGTTTAGTCGTACTGTCTGCTTCTGCAGGCGTAACAAACTTACTGGTCGAGCTTTCTGAAGGTCTGGAAACGCATCAGCAATTAGATAAACTTGAGACCTTACGCGCCATTCAATACAACATTATTTCCCGCCTGAAGCAGCCCTCCGTTATCAGCACGGAAATCGATAATCTTCTCAACAACATACGCCACCTTGCGCAAATGGCGACGGTCTCACCATCCGATGCGCTAAGCGATGAATTGGTCAGCCACGGCGAGCTTATGTCCTCTTTGTTGTTTACTGAAGTTTTACGTGAACGATATGCCGAAGCCGGGTGGTTTGACGCTCGCAGCGTGATGTGTACCAACTCGAGTTTTGGCTGCGCCGAACCTGAACTTAGTACCCTGCACCACCAGGTCGAGGCCCATCTTCGCCCTCGTCTTGAACACGCAATCATAGTGACCCAGGGATTTATCGGGCGTGATGCCGCCGGACACACTACTACGCTTGGACGCGGTGGGAGTGATTACACGGCGACGCTTCTCGGTGAGGCGCTTCACGCCGCACGCGTGGACATTTGGACCGATGTGGCGGGGATATATACCACCGATCCGCGTATTGCGCCGCGGGCCAAACGCATTGATCACATCTCATTCTCCGAGGCCAGCGATATGGCCGCCTATGGTGCGAAAGTGCTCCATCCGGCAACACTGCTTCCGGCGATGCGTAAAAGCATTCCGGTCTTTGTTGGCTCAAGTAAGGATGCGGCTGCCGGCGGAACGCTGGTGCATAACACCACCGATAATCCGCCGCGTTATCGTGCGCTCGCCGTGCGCCGTAAGCAGACGCTGTTGCGATTACACAGTCTGGAATCACAACCGTCCTGTGCTTTCCTGGCGCAAGTATTTGCCATTTTAGCCCGCCACACGGTCGCGGTAGATTTAGTCACAACCTCGGAGAATTGTATTGCGCTGGCACTAGATGCCACTCATGCGACGTCAGGCGAAGACCATATATTAACCACGGCATTATTTACCGCATTGTCCTCCCACTGTCGCGTGGAAGTAGAAACCGGACTGGCACTCGTCACTTTGGTTGGGAATCAACTGACTCAGGCTGCGGGGGTTTGCAAAGACGTTTTTGCCTGGCTTGAAGAGCATACGGTACGAATGATTTGCCATGGAGCATCGAATGACAACCTGTGCATCCTGTTACCGGCTGACGATGCGGATAGCGCGGTTAGAGCATTACATTCTCGGTTATTCGAGTAATTCTTCTATTATTCCGTAACGCGCTATCAAGCAAGATTTATAAACCAGCAGAGCCCTGGTTTTACAACCAAGGCTTTGCATTCAGACCGCCGGACTCTTAACAGAGGGACGATTTAGTTATGACGGTGATTGGTGTCACCACGACGGCATCGTTTGTCATAATGACGTACCCACCAGTAACGGTCACTGATTTGTTCGTGCCCACCCACTCTGGCGCCTGCTAACCAGAGAATACCGCCAACAAAAATACTGAGCACTGCACCATGTGCGAAAAACTGTGGCAGATTAAATTGCGGCAGTTGGTTTAAAATTGAATAACCCACTCCCACAACCATCACCACCAACCCCAAAGCCATGAGCACGTTACCGAGTAGCGAAGCGTTTTTGCGTTTCATGTGTCACCTCCGGAACTTTTGGGTTGTTACAGGAAATACCCCTAATCCTTATGTGTAAAGTATAGACAACACTTCCATTCGCAAGTGCGCCAGCGATCACAATAACAAACACTCGCGCAACAAAACTTTACAAATAAACTACTGAACACACTAATTTTCCAATAGTCCACTCGTGCAATTATTCAGTTTTTAGTGATAAACACGCAGTTTTTTGTCAAGCGCACCTTCAGACAGTAAACTACACGTCGTTTATGGAAACACTCAGGATAAAACACGTGACGATTAAACTGATTGTCGGTCTGGCGAACCCCGGCGCAGAGTATGCGGCAACGCGACACAACGCAGGCGCATGGTATGTCGATCTACTGGCAGAGAGATTACGCGCTCCCCTGCGCGATGAGCCGAAATTCTTCGGCTACACCTCCCGAGTAACGCTTGAAGGTGAGGATGTCCGTCTGCTGGTACCGACCACATTTATGAATCTTAGCGGTAAGGCCGTCGGTGCAATGGCCAGTTTTTATCGTATTAATCCCGATGAAATTTTGGTCGCGCACGATGAATTAGACCTGCCACCTGGCGTTGCCAAATTTAAGCTTGGCGGCGGCCATGGCGGGCATAATGGCCTGAAAGATATTATTAGCAAGTTGGGCAATAACCCTAACTTTCACCGATTACGCGTTGGAATTGGTCATCCGGGTGATAAAAACAAAGTTGTCGGGTTCGTTTTAGGCAAACCACCTGTTTCAGAACAGAAGTTAATTGATGAAGCGATTGACGAAGCGGCACGTTGTACCGAGATTCTATTCAAAGATGGCCTGACCAAAGCAACGAGTCGGTTGCACACCTTTAAAGCGCAATAAGCAGCGATGTGCGGCATTTTTCTCGCGTGCTGTGTATAATGGGCAGAGTTATTTACTTTTCTACAATCTGTTTTCTATAACAGGTTGAATATCAAAAGATTAAGGTGATTTAAACATGGGATTCAAATGCGGTATCGTCGGTTTGCCAAACGTAGGCAAATCCACCCTGTTCAACGCGCTCACAAAAGCGGGTATTGAAGCGGCAAACTTCCCGTTCTGTACTATCGAGCCGAACACCGGTGTTGTCCCGATGCCCGATCCGCGTCTGGATCAGCTGGCCGAAATCGTCAAACCGCAGCGTATTCTGCCAACAACGATGGAATTCGTCGACATTGCCGGTCTGGTAAAAGGCGCGTCTAAAGGCGAAGGTCTGGGAAACCAGTTCCTGACTAACATCCGTGAAACCGAAGCGATCGGCCACGTTGTTCGCTGCTTTGAAAACGACAACATCATCCACGTTAATAACAAAGTGGATCCGGCTGACGACATTGAGGTTATCAATACCGAACTGGCGCTGTCTGATCTGGATACCTGTGAGCGCGCTATCCATCGCGTACAGAAGAAAGCCAAAGGCGGTGACAAAGACGCTAAAGCAGAATTGGCTGCACTGGAAAAATGCCTGCCGCAGTTGGAAAACGCCGGTATGCTGCGCGCACTAAAAACGCTGACTGACGAAGACAAAGCGGCCATCAAATACCTGAGCTTCCTGACCCTGAAGCCAACCATGTATATCGCTAACGTCAACGAAGACGGTTTTGAGAACAACCCGTACCTCGACAAAGTACGCGAAATCGCGGCTGCCGAAGGTTCCGTTGTGGTTGCCGTTTGTGCTGCTGTTGAAGCTGACATTGCTGAACTCGATGATGCTGATCGCGAAGAATTCATGGCGGAAATGGGTCTGGAAGAACCAGGCCTGAACCGTGTTATCCGCGCAGGTTACGAATTGCTGAACCTGCAAACCTACTTCACCGCTGGCGTGAAAGAGGTTCGTGCATGGACCATCCCGGTCGGCGCCACGGCTCCACAGGCCGCCGGTAAAATTCACACAGACTTCGAGAAAGGCTTTATCCGCGCACAAACCATCGCGTTTGAAGATTTCATCACCTATAAAGGTGAACAAGGTGCGAAAGAAGCCGGCAAGATGCGTGCAGAAGGTAAAGATTACATCGTTAAAGATGGCGATGTAATGAACTTCCTGTTCAACGTCTAAATAGAACCTGCTGTCTCATGAGGTTTCATTGAACCTCGTCGGGACCGAAAAAACTTATAAAATCCACGCAATTGCGTGGATTTTTCATTTGATAGAGTCTCAACTCATCTCGTAACAACGCTGTCAAAAATGAGTACATATTGAGGCTGACTCCTTCGTGAAGCACATAGCCCTACAGTTTCTCCAGAATTAAACACGCTTCACGATTAAGCGTAATGAACTCCTGCCAGCTATATTGCTGTTGATAGTTAAGCTGATACTGCTTCTCTACCTGGCAAATAAGCGGGCGTGTTTCATAAATCGCACACAACTTTGTCTCCATCTGATAGTGCTGACAAATGCCGTCACCGCGATCTAGAAATTGCGTTTCACTGGCGCGATCGACGTGGCGACAACAAGCGCCGCACTGGTTACAGGGAAACGCGGGTGTTAGCGTCATAGCTTACTTAACCAGCTACGCACAGAGCGGGTATTCCCTGCTTCAAAGGGTAGCGCAATATTACGGCGCTCAACCTCTGCACGCAGCAACAAACCGCGCTCAATTTCACTATTCACCGCGTTAAGATGCAGCGAGAAGCGCGATAACGCAGACGTATCAATAGCAAACTCTAACGCCGAAAGCTCCAGTAGATAACGATCGAGTGCAGCATTCACCTGCTGATAATACTCTAGTGCTTTCTGATAATTATCTTTAAACGTATCCAGAAACTCCCAGACCTTTTTCATCAATTTGCTGTGTTCCAGGAAGTAGTTCATTACCAGCGTCAGAATACCTGTCGCCAGCGCACCGCAGAAAGCGGCCAGTTCCGGGCCAAAAGGAAAGACGAGCATCTTGGCTAAAGCATCATTAACCACCACCCCAGCAGCCACGGACACACCCGCAGCCACCAGCTTGCTCACCGCTTTAGCTAGCTGCCCCGGCGCTAACCCCTCAGGATTAAAGACCATAACTTTAAAGGCCTGTACCAAATTGTTCCACATCTCACGAATCAGGCGCACCATCATCTTCTTAGTCGTAAAGAAGATATTGAAGAGCGTCGTCGTAATGCTGGAGAGCACGCCACCGATGGCACCGTCTTTAAAGGACGTCAGGAAAGTGTTGAATTTACCCTGCACTCGCTGCCAGACTGCGCGTAATGCCTCCGCCGCATCTTGCAGGAAGTCTCCGGCATCGAATGAACGACGATGCTTCTCAAAGATCACGGGAATACGCTCGCGGAACTCAAACCAGGTCTCTGCCAGAACCAACCCCAACATCTGCCGCGTTCCCATGCGAAACGCATTGTTCATTGTGGCAGTGGCGACATTCTTCGCAAACTTGCTGCTGGTGTAATATTCCCGATTGATCGTACTGTTGTATTTTGCCCGCGCCTTTTTGTCGGCCTCTTTCATCCGTTCAAAATCGGCGGCGGCTTTATTTTCCAGCTTATTAAGTTTTTTTTGCTCTTGCTCGGAAAGCGTTAGCTGGCTGCGTAAACGGGCAATTTCCTGCGTAGTCGCAGCATACTGTTCTTGTAGCGTTTGCACGAAGGCATCCATCGTTTTCGCCTTCTTCGCCTTATTCAGCGACTCATTCGTGAAGGTCAGATTTGATGAATCATTAGCCAGATCGGCACCATCGCATTCGGCAAGGATACGCCCTGGATCGTTGTGAATTTCATGGGCGGCAATAATATGGTCGAGGTTCTTTTTATCATTAGCAGCAAATCTCTCACCGGTGTAGGTATCAGTCAACGTACCAGCTTCGTGCGCCTTTTTTCCCGCCCGATTGGTGGCAATGTAGTTTTCGTGGCTATGATAATGATGAGAATCATACCCTTCACGTTGCTCGTATCGTTGACGCTCGGCATCGGTAGCATACACTCCCTCGCGAGCGTTATGGATGGTATTCACATCGCCGCCGTGTTTATCCTCCAGCAAGAGAAAATCCAACCCAAAAGAGGTGGTCAGACTCTTGACCACCGTCTGATGTAACTCTTCACCCCAGTCAAACCTGGCTGTGTTCATTGTGCTCACCCATAGCAATGCCGGGCAGAATCGCCCGGCAGGTCGATTAAATACGAGAAGAAAATGCGTCAAACTCAGAAGCAGAAGCCGACAGTTTTTCGTCCAGAATCTCTTTGTTCAGCAGGTTCATACCGTTGCTGTCGGTCTGCAGTTGGATCACCCCATCTTCGATAACGGCTTCTCCGTTTTCCTGCGTCACCGGCTTGAACAGCGGCGTGGTGATCACGTCGGTCATGATGGCGGCTAATTCATAACCATGGTCGATAATCGCCATGATCTCTTCCGACTCACTAATTTCGGTGGTGATATTCTTCTCATGACGTTCAACAATGATGGCATGCATTGCTTTCAGCGGTTCAAAGTAGTGTTGAACAAAGACGCTATGCATACGGGTAATTGATTCATAAATACTATTTACATACCGCTGCACCTTCGTCAGATGCGCTTCAGCCGCATTCATTTTTTCCACCGCCGCGGTCACTTCACGAGAGCTTTGATAAGCATTGTTAAGTGCTTTTTCGGCATGGCTATCGTAAGCCCAGCCCGCAATAGCAATCAGCGGAGCCACTACCGCACCGCCGAGCACCATCGCGCCGCCCGCCATCCCCCACCCACCTGCGGCCAGGGAACCACCACCAATAGCCGCCATTGTGGCGTTATACGCCGCCGCACCAGACAGGGCGGCGATCGGCGTACCGGTAGAAGCTGCGGCAAACGCCATAACACCGCTGTACACGGCAAAACCAGCGGCAGCACCAGAAACCCCGGCACCGACGACTGTCGTCAAGTATTCCGTGGCGGAAATCGCCAGACTTTGAATTTTATTGATATTGTGCTGCGGTACCTTCAGACGAAGATCTTTATGCCCATCCTTAGCCATACGCGCCAACAGATCGTCGGCAATCGTTTTAAATTCATTGAAATCTTTACCGATTTTCAGCTCTTTTTCACCCAGTTCGGCCAGTTTTTTCGACGTTGTTTCATTTGCCTGATCAAAACTCTCTTTATGCTTATCAAAGCGACGTTGCGCGCGATCTAATACATCATCAGCTTCCGATTTTTTCTGATAGCCATCATAAGCTTTTTTGCCGCCAAACGCCGTTGCCGCTGCCGCGACGCCCAGAATAATGAATGGTAATGCCATAGATAATAATCTCCTTTGCAATAAATCGTTGTTACCTGCTACGCATCACATTCCAGAACAGGAACGGGGTCGCGATCGCCAGTGATGTAGTTATGCAGTATATTGATGACCGTTTTTTTCAACCATTCTGGTTCCAGAATTTCTATATTTGGTAACCAGAATAGAATTAGTGGAATAATTTGATTCTGATGTGCTGCCTTGCAAAGCAAAGTCACGCCATCATTCTCTTCGCGAACCAATTCTTGCTGAGGCAGTAAATCTCGTCTTGCGAAGTAGCCAGCAATGCTGTGTTTAATACGCACCCGCACTTCAAACGTATCTTCACTCACCCAGGGATCGCGATGCTCGTCAATTAATGACAGTGTGGGTATATCAACCGCAAAATGCTCTTTCCGGATATCCAACCACCGAATTTTACTTAACGAAAAAGACTTAAGTTTTCCGTCCTCAGTCGCCTGCAGATACCAAATATTTTTCTGGTTAACTAATTTATAAGGGTGAACAGTGCGCGTTTTGTCTTTATATAAAATATGACAGACTCTGTTTTTCTGAATCGCTTTTTCTAATAAGTTAAAATACTTTCGCAAATCATTTCTGACTGAATGTTCAGGGCGACCAAACTGAACTCTAACGTGCTGTTCTTCAGCTCTTTTTTCTAAGTTAAGCCAAAAATCTTCATCTCTCTCAGGAAAAACCGCATCGGCGTCCAGCAGCTTTGCCAGTGGGCCATGAAGGGCATAGGCGCTATTATTCTGCGCTCGAACCGGTATCAATCGATACTCTCCGCCACCACTCCCCTCAATAAAAGAGGAAAGCATATTAAGATCACGATAGACCGTTCGTTCAGTGATATTAAATTTTTTCATCAACTGATAGCGATTCACAACGCCACAAGTTTGTAGCTCTATTAGGATATCGACTAAACGTTCTGCTGAGCAACTCCTTGCTGAATCAGCCATAAGCACCTACTTTTCTGTTTTCCTTACACAAATTATATATAAAATACTGACATATCCTGTCAGTGTATCGGCACGCTAATCATTTTTTTTAGAGAAATCGGCAATTTATTTAACCGTTAGTCACATTAGGCAATTTTTAGGGGCAAAAAGCTCTCCTCATCAAGAGTAAATGCCAGAGGTATGACAGCAGAAAGACCGCCTGCATACATCCTCAACAAACTGGCTAACGGCTATCTCTTCCACTAAGCCAAATTCAACGTTGAGTTTGCAAAGGTGGATTGTCAGGAGAATTTCTTAATGATGGCCAGCACCGTGATATGAACGCCGGTATTTGGCTTCTTCACGCTGAGTAAAAAAACATCATCCGCAGAAGGATGTGGATGCGCTGGCAGCAGAAGAGCTAAATGGGGGATTTTACACTTCAACAACTCCCCATCTGTTTACGCGGTTGCAGCTGTTAGTGCTGCTGATTGAGGCGTTGAAACACAAGCTAATTCGTTGTAGAACCAGGCTTACCCATTGATTTCATAGTGACAAGGGGCTAATTTGTATCTCATTAAACATGATTATGACCCCCATCAAAGCCAGACTATGAACATCAGCGAAAAAACATATCATCAATTGAAGGCCAAAATCATCGCAAATGAGTTGGTAGGGGCTATCTCAGAAAATGAGCTATGTCAGGAACTTAATGTCAGTCGAACGCCGTTGCGTGAGGCTTTGTTTCGTCTGATGACGGAAGGCTGGATTGAGCCTTCCAAAAACAAAACGAAAACCATTAAGCCCATTACACTCAGTGAAATACGCGATATTTTTCAGATCCGAAAAGACATTGAAATTATGGTATTGAATTTGTCATGGGAGAACCAGGATCCGCAACGCTACCAGACAATTAAAGATAAAATTGAAGTCGGTTTTCATGATTCGAATGTGTCTTTATTACTCGAAGCTGATAACGAACTACATGAACAAATGCTATCCGATTGCCACAACGCTATCGTGACTAAAACACTGACCTTCATGTATGACCGGTTACGCATGCTGCGTTCAGACAAAATGAAAAATGATTCAATAATTGATTCATCCAAAGAACATTTGAAAATTTGCGCCGGTATTATTTCCCGTGATATAGAACAAACCCGTGAAGCCATTGCCCACCACGTCAACAACTCATACAACCGTCTGTTCTCCAGCTTTAAATAGGCATACATATAAAATGACCGGTATTTCTACCGGTCATTTGGAAAATTAAAAATTAGTAGAGCTGTCGGTACAACACTTTAATCTCTTCAATACAGGTATCTCGAGGATTTCCACCGGTACAGATGTCCGCCATTGCCGCAACGGCCAATGCATCGATATCTTCATATTTCATGCCGATATCACGCAGTCGGACAGGAATATTAACGTCTCGGTTAAGTTGTTCCACGGCTTCAACGGCCGCCTGACGCGCCTCTTCGATCGGCATCACCATGGCCTGAGTATTGCCCAGAGCCTGCGCAATCTGGCGATATTTGTCTCCTGTAAACTCAGCATTGTAAGCCATGATATGCGGCAGTAGCACCGCATTGGCAACGCCATGCGGTGTACCATAGAATGCCCCCAGAGGATGGGCCATACCATGTACCAGACCCAACCCGACATTAGAGAAACCCATCCCGGCAATATACTGCCCCACCGCCATGCCTTCAGCGTCCTGGTCTATTCCCTGTATCGAACCGCGTAGCGAACGCCCTATCATCTCAATTGCCTTTAAATGAAGCGTATCGGTTAATTCCCATGCCCCTTTCGTAATATAACCTTCAATTGCATGAGTCAATGCGTCAACCCCGGTTGCCGCCTTTAAACTGGGCGGCATGCTGGCCATCATGTCAGCATCAATAATAGCAACGACCGGAATAGCATGAGGATCGTAGCAAACGAACTTACGGCGGTTCTCTACATCGGTAATTACATAGTTAATAGTCACCTCTGCTGCCGTACCCGCGGTCGTTGGAATGGCAATCATCGGTACGGCGGCATTTTGAGTGTCAGCCCCACCTTCGAGGCTGCGGACATCGGCAAACTCAGGGTTGCTAATAATTATCCCTACCGCTTTGCACGTATCCTGCGGTGAACCACCACCAATGGCGACCAGGTAATCCGCGCCCGCCTGACGAAATGCTTCAACACCTTGCTGCACGATGTCAATCGTAGGGTTAGGTATGACATTATCAAAAATTTGGTAAGGCAACCCTGCGCTATCAAGAATATCAAGGACCTTAGTCGCCACATTAAACTGGATAAGATCGTGGTCAGTAACTACCAGCGCTTTTTTAAAGCCTCGCTTTTTAACTTCATCAACGATAGCGTTAATTGAACCCACGCCAAAATATGAGGTTTCATTTAATATCATTCTATAAGACATATTCTATACCTTATAACAGAGATGTATAACAGCAATACTGTATTGCCGTAGCATAATGAATGCCGTTATTGATTTTTGATTATTTGATACTGAACATTATGTCGATCTGTTGCGATTCCTGACAGGTTAGTTTCCCCGCAAAGCTTCTTGATCCCCCTCCAGAATACTGAAACTTATGAGCCACCGCGGTTTTAATTGTGGTAACAAAATCATTACCAATATTATAAATAGCAGAAAGTCGGCTTATCTCACGCTGTATACCAGTAAGCTGGGTAAGATCATTTTCATCCCAGGCTTTAATTGCCCGCACAAAAAGTTCGGGACAAATATTATTTAATCCTGAAATAACTCCCGCGCCACCCGCGAGTAGATTTGGGATGAGATATTCATCATAACCGGACAGAACAACAAAATCGTCTCTAACGGACGCGACTGACTGAATGATGGCGCGAGTATGAGAGAGGCAATCAACAGTATCTTTAACACCCACAAAATTGGGAAATTCTGCCGCTAATTGCGCCACCAGTACCGCGTCCAGATCGCATCCAGTTCGGGCAGGAAAGTTGTATGCGAACCATTTTCCATTCAGGCGTTGCCCCAGATCGCGGTAGTATGCCAATAGTTGGGCCGGCGTTTGTTGAAAATAGTAGTGAGGTAGAATCATCACTGCCTGATACTCGCAATGCGAGGCCTCTTCTGCCAGACGTATCATATCCGCCATACAGGTAGCTGAGATATTTGCCACCAGCGGCAGCGATGACATTTTCCGTGTCTCACGGATAAGCATCAGTCGTTCATCCAGCGTTAATGCAGTGAACTCCCCAATACTTCCCATTAGCAATACGACACGAGTCCCTGCCTCTTTCAACCGTCGCAAATGCTGTTGCAGTGCCGATAAATCAATATTTCCTTGTTGATCAAAAGGCGTAATTGATGGGCACCATGCACCGTGAAATTGAGCATGATTTTCAGACATAATATATTCCTGAGAAAATAAAAATTGTTTTATTCAATGACATGGTAAACAACAGTATCAGCCTGTATTTTCTGCCAGTCCCACTGAATACCCAAACCAGGTTCCTCTGGTGGAAAAGCATATCCCTCGCGAATGTTCACCTTATTCAGAGTAACACTATCGAGTTGTGGGATATATTCCAACCAACGGCTATTAGTAATGGCGCAACATAATGATATATGCAATTCCATCAAGAAATGCGGACAGACAATTTTGTTAAAGCATTCCGCCATATGTGCAACTTTAAGCCATGGTGTAATACCACCAATACGAGCCACATCAACTTGAATAATATCTGCGGCATTATTCTGTAAATACTCTTTGAAGTGCTGGATGGAATAAATGGACTCACCCACAGCAACAGGAATAGAGGTTGACTCACACAATTTCTGGTGAGAATCAACATCATGCGCAAGAAACGGCTCTTCAATCCATGAAAGATTAATATGTTCCAACAACGTTGCTCGCTGTTTGGCTTCCGAGAATTTAAACGCCTGGTTGCAATCAGTCATGATCACATACTCATCACCCACCGCTTCACGTACAGCAGTCAAGCGCTCGATATCACGCACCGGACTTTCAGAACCAATTTTGATTTTAGAACCGCAGAATCCCTGCGCCTTAACGGCTAGCGCATCATCAACTAATTCCTGAGTGCTTAAATGCAGCCAGCCCCCCTCGGTGGTGTATAATTTCATGCGCGATTTCGCGCCACCTGCGACTTTATACAACGGCAAATTCATGCGCTTACACTTCAAATCCCATAATGCGGTATCAATGGCTGCCAGTGCCAGAGACGTAATGGCGCCAACCGAGGTCGCATGAGTTGAGAATAGCAATGATTCCCAGATGCCCTCAATCATCGTCGCATCCTGACCAATCAATTTCGGTAACAGATGATCTCGTAACAGCGCAACCACAGATGAGCCTCCAGTGCCAATGGTGTAGGTGTAACCTTCACCTATTTCTCCACTCGATGTTGTTAAACGAATAATCGGCGTCTCTTGTGATACAAAAGACTGAATCGCATCGACACGTTTCACTTTAGGTTTCAAATCAACCATAAAGATTTCGGCTTTAACTATTTTCATTACATCCTCAATATCTGTTTATTTTTTTCGCAAAGTTACAAATGATGCTTACTGAATACCAATACTGACCAGTTCATCCCACAATCCCTGCGGAATATCCCAGTTAGCCCATGTAAAATTAGTCAACGCCTGCTCCACGGATTGAATGCCGCAGGTTACAGTGACCACATTTTGGTTTCTTAATGGGAATTGCAGCGCCGCGGCACCAATCGGCACGGCATATTTTGCACATAGCGCTTCTATCGCATTTACTTTTTCAATAACCTGCGCTGGCGCTGAACCGTATTCATACAACGCCTTAGATTTATCTTTGGCGACTAAAACTCCGGTAGCGAAAGGTGCAGCAACAGCCACCGAAACATTGTTGCTTTCACATTTAGCAAAGAACGCCTGGCGGTCTGTTTCCAGCAGGTTGTAGCGGTTGGCGAGCATTAAGATATCCGGGGCAGCGTTATCCATCACCTCCATAAGGATTGCCTCTTCATTCGCACCTGCGCCCCAGGCTTTGATATCGCCATTGCGCTTAAGCTCTTCTAGTGCTTTCTGCCCTGACTCACAGAAGGTTCTAAAATGTTGACGTTCCAGTTCCGTATTGCCGTAGGTATAGGTACCGAGATCGTGTACATAGAGAATGTCGATAAAACGGGTTCCCAGGCGCTGGATAGAGTTTTCGTATGAGCGCATGATGCCCTCATAGGAGTAATCAGCCAGTCGGTTAAACGGGTTCTCATCATAGAAGAACTCCCCCGCCTCAAGACCAGGCTCTTGTTTCCGCGATTGCAGCAGACGACCAACCTTGGTGGACAAAACATATTCGCTACGATCCAGTCCCCGTAATCCCAGACCTAAACGCAGTTCAGAAAGTCCGCTGCCATAATGTGGTGCAGTATCAAAGTAGCGCCAGCCAACCTGAATGGCCTTATCAACAATGTCCATGGCTTCGTTATTGCTCAGCGTTCTGAATAAATTAGCCAGGCTGGCTGCACCGAAGGTTAAAGAAGGTACACTAAGCCCTACACTTTTAATTGTATTCTGAGTAATCATAATAT
Organism: Citrobacter sp. Cu096; assembly: GCF_030332285.1. Taxonomy (NCBI): domain Bacteria; kingdom Pseudomonadati; phylum Pseudomonadota; class Gammaproteobacteria; order Enterobacterales; family Enterobacteriaceae; genus Citrobacter; species Citrobacter sp. Cu096. The sequence goes on along the minus strand of NZ_JAOWID010000030.1, from coordinate 936,114 downwards.
TCCCCTGATGTTTATCAGTATTCTTAGTCAACTTTTTTTGCAGTTAATGAGGGTGCTGTAATTGATTTATTATTAATATTGAAAATCAACTTCAGCACATAAATAATAATCCCGGTCGCTACGATAGAAAAAATACACAAGAGTGCAGGATTCATTCCTTTTAACAATTCGAACATTTTGTAGAAAATATAGGATATAGCGTGTGAGCCGCCATCGATTGATGAGGCCATCATCTCTTTTGGCACATTCAGTTGCGCCTTTTCGGCCAAAGCCTGCGACACAACAGCGAGATCCGAACCAAACCATAGGATCCCACACACGATGACAATGCCATTAATTAATCCACGGAACATGTTTCCGTTGCATGCAACCGTGCCAAAGACGACAAATATCGGCAGATAAGGAATATCGGCGAATGGCATCATGGTATTAAAAGGCAAAATAGTACTAATCAGGATAGTGAGTGGTACCATCAAAATACCTACAGACAATACCGCAGGATTTTTAAAAGCAATTTCACCACTAATACCAAAATAAAGTGACTTTGTTGGAAAACGTTTCTTTACCCATTCAGAGGCAATTTCAGTAATTGGTACCAGACCACTGACCAGTACCCCCGCCATCGTCGGCAATAACACCATTACCGCCGCAAAATTCATCCCACTCTTAATAATATCGCTGAACGGTAGCGCGCCAAGCATACCGATAATTACCCCCAGAATGGCTCCCATGGCTAACGGGCTACCAAAAAAACCTAGTTTGGCTTCAATTTTGCTGAGATTAAGGTCAATTTTGTTAATCAACGGAATACGATCAATTACACGATCCATTAAAAATGCCAACGGAGCCCAGGCGACGATCTCCGCCTGAGTAATAGTCACGTTCGGCGTGTCACAGAATTTCTGCACATGTGGGGCAATGTAATCGGCGATTTTTAGCGTAATAATAAATGTGATCCAACTGGCGAAAATCCCCATCCAAAATGAACCCGTCACCTGTTCAACAATGATTCCGGCAAATACAAAGTGCCAATAATTCCAAAAATCAACGTTAAGGGTTTTAGTGGTGTTGGTTGAAATCATCAACAAATTAGTGACAAAACATAACGTATAAACTATCGGTAGAGAGAGTGCAGCCAGACTGAAGGCGCTAATTAGCGGCCACCCCAGATCCAACACTTCATAATGAAGATTGAGGTTTTTTACCATCGCTTCTGTCGAACTGCTGAGTGATGTCACCATAAAACCAATCAGCAACGAAAGACCGAGAAAACCAATACCTACCGTCATTGCATTTTTCGCCGCGTCGGCAAGTTTCGCGCCAAAAAGCACGGCAAATAAAAACATAATCATTGGAATGACCACTGCCGGGCCAAATCCGAGAATATATTGAACGACTTCCATAAGTGCCCCCCTGTTACTTTAATGAGTAAACCTTCTCTGCCACGCGATAAAAGAAGTTATCGCTGGAAAGAGCCTGGTGAGATTGCAGGTAGTTCTGGTAAAGCCCTAAAGTGCCGGCGTACGGTAATGCCAGTAGAGAAACTGGCCAGTCGGATCCATACATCACTCGCTCATGGCCAAATGCGGCAAAAACCGAGCTAAAATAAGGTTCAAGCTCCTGGCTCGCCTGCTCAGGTCCCGTCCAGCGGGCGTAATCTGCTTCCGTGACCAGGCCTGATAGTTTGCAAAAAACATTGCTGTAAGCCTCACCAATCAACATTAACTGTTCACGCCAGCGGATAATTTCCCTGTCGCGAACTGCGGGTTTTGCCGCATGTTCGATAACAAAGGTCACCTCTGGACAAGCAGAAATTAGCTGATTTGCCGCCTCAAGCTGTTGGTGCGTAACCAACAGTTCATACACCAACCCTTGCTCCCCAACACTGCGAACCCCCTGAATAAATTGCGGGGTCACTAAATGACTCTCAGGCAAGCCTTGAGACATATAGCGGATCCCTTTCAGATAGCGGGATTTTCTCAGCAGTCTCTGCAAATCCTCTACGATCTCAGTCCCGTGGTTTATATCCACCCATCCAACAACACCTTTGACTTCATCGTGATGCTCAGCTATATCCAGCAGCCATTCGGTCTCCTCAATTGAAGGGATGGCTTGTACTAAAATGGCGCCTTCGATACTGTTTTCAGCCAATACCGCCTGCAAATCGTCAATAAGAAAATCACGTCGAATTGCCGCCAGGTCGTCTGTAATCCAGGAAAAATGTTCCCCCCGGCACTGCCAAACATGGTTATGGGTATCGATCACTCTCATACTCACTCTCTGTATTTTTATTGTATACAATGAGAATACAATAAAAGTCTGTGATTAAAAGGCAACCACGGAATGCACTATCTGAGTACGGGATCACAATTTTCACGGTTTATCTGTAGGCTAAAAAAGGGGGACGTAAATGCCTATAACCGCCGTAAAATCCAATGTCACTAAGATGAACTATTGCATGTGGTTAATGTGGTGGACGCTTGTACGTCCCACTGAAGTTACAGAAGCAGAGAAGAGCGATGGATGGGTAAGAACGGAAAAAAATGTAAACGTTTCGTAAGTTACAATATATTGATACGTTAACATTAATAAATAATGGTTATTTTATTGAAACCCCTAAATTACGGCGAGAGTTTAATATACGACCCAACTTTGAGCCTTGCGCGCTCAACAGTGACTAAACAGTACCCCCAAGTTTCAGTTTTATAACATCCACCAGCAAATTAGCGATACCCTCAACAGAATGCACACATCCCTCCGGTTATTGAAACGAAGCAGTTAAGCTAATCATATTGACGACCGGGGAAGCCAGGGGCTGTCGACTCGCACAGTATCCCGGTGATCGAGTCCCTGGATAAGATGCAGTGCACTGAGACGGCCAATTTCATAATGCGGCAACTGTATCGTCGACAGCGGCGGTAAAAACAACTCACCGGTGCCCACCATATTGTCATAGCCCAGCACAGCGACGTCCTGCGGAATGCGCAGCCCACGGCCCAGCAATACCTGGTAGATAACAAAAGCCACGCGGTCATTCCCGCAAACCACAGCATCAAATATCGGTCGCGCGCCATGGATATAGCGGCCGACAATCTCCGCTGCATCAATATGGTGGCTTTCGCCGGGTGGGAGATAATGGTGGAGCATGGCATCAGGGTCAACCCCCACCTCACGACAGGCGCGCTCCATTCCCGCCCGGCGGCGATCGGTCGCCACAATCCCTTTCGGCAGGTGGATGCACAGCAGCCGACGATAGCCTGCGGCTAATAGCGCCTTCACGCCAAGGTATTGCCCTTGCTCATCATCAGGAATATAGGTGGGAAAAGGACCACTGATGCTTTCGCAGTTTGCCAGCACGCAGCGATACTTATGCAGCTTTTCCGGTACCGGAACCTGACGCAACCCCATCGCGGTATAGATAATGCCGTCAGGGCGATGCGCCAGCAGCAGATCCACCATTTTCTCTGGCTGGTCATTGCTGAACATATTCACCACAAAGCTATTCCAACCGTGCGCCCGCGCGGTCTCTTCGATAGAGAGCGTTATCTCCACGGAAAATGGCGTGGTCATGGTGTCCAGCGCTAACACCCCGATAGTGTTAGCCGTGGTTTTCGCGCCACGAATTTTTTTCGCGGAGAGATCGGAGACATACCCCAGCGCATCTACCGCTTCCATCACCTTTTTATAGGTTTCTGGCCGCAGTCTCTCGGGCTCGTTAATCGCTCGTGATACGGTCATTAACGAGACGTTAGCCCGTTGCGCCACATCCTTTAAAGATGCCATACCCTCTCCTTTAACGGCGTTCACCTTGCCGGGTCTGAAAATGCGATCTTGATAACACTCGCAAAATGTTAACGTTAACTTTTGTGATTAACATCGATATTACCATCAATTCTGCGAGAAAGCTGAGAATGTTAACGTTACCTTCTACTCAATTCACTGACAGGGACACGCAAATGACGTCATTACTCTTAACGGCCAATAAGGCCCTAAACCAGCAAAAAGATCGTATCAATCCGCGCTGGTATCCGTGCTATCACCTCGCCCCTCCGGCGGGCTGGATGAATGACCCTAACGGCCTCTCCTGGTTTGATGGTTACTACCATGCGTTCTATCAGCACTATCCGTGGCAACCGGTTTGGGGGCCGATGCACTGGGGCCATGCGCGCAGCCGCGATATGGTGAACTGGGAGCACCTACCCATCGCACTGGCCCCCGAAGGGCCAGAGGATAAAGACGGCTGTTTTTCCGGTTCAGCGGTGGTTGACGGCAATAAACTGGCCCTGATCTACACCGGGCACAAATTCGACGGCGAGGCAAAAGAGGAAAACCTGTACCAGGTGCAATGTCTGGCCACCAGCACCGATGGAGTTCACTTTGAACGCCAGGGCATGATTCTGGATACCCCGCAGGGCGTTCACCATTTTCGCGATCCGAAAGTCTGGCGAGAGGGAGACAGTTGGTACATGGTTGTGGGCGCCCGGGTCGATGACGTGGGCGAAGTACAGCTCTATCGTTCGCAGGATCTGCAGCACTGGCAGTTTGCGAGCACGCTTGCCCAGGCCAATGACGGCATGGGCTACATGTGGGAGTGCCCGGACCTCTTCCCGCTGGACGATAAGCTCGTCTTCATGTTCTCGCCGCAGGGTATCGCCGCCGACGGCTACGATTACCGTAACCTGTTCCAGAGCGGCTATATGGTCGGCGAATGGCAGGATAACCATCAGTTCCACGTGACCCACCCCTTCCGGGAGATGGATCACGGGCATGATTTTTACGCCCCTCAGTCATTTTTCACACCGGACGGTCGCCGCGTGGTGATCGGTTGGCTATCGATGTGGGAGTCGCCGATGCCAGAACAGGCCGACGGCTGGGCGGGCATGCTTACTCTTCCCCGGGAAGTGACGCTCGATGCAGATTTGCGTCTGCGCATGAACCCGGTCAAAGAGCTGGAGTCATTACGCGGTCAGCTTCATGTCTGGCCGGTCAGCGACCTGAACAATCGCACCCTGATGGTAGAAGAACAGGCGCATGCTCTCGAAGTCGAACTGAGCCTCGATATTGCCCGCAGCCATGCTGAACAATACGGCATCGCGCTGGGTGACGGGCTGCGCGTCTTCGTCGATACCCAGGCTCAGCGTCTGGTGCTGGAACGCCGCTATCCGCAACACGGCCTGTCGGGCTGCCGTAGCGTACCGCTGCCCGCCAATGATGTGCTGGACCTGCGCCTGTTTATCGATAGTTCGTCGGTAGAAGTCTTTGTTAATCACGGCGAGTACACCCTCAGCAGCCGTATTTATCCTGAACCGGACGATCGCCAACTGACCTTATTTAGCCAGAACGGACACGCCATTTTTAATAACGGGCATGCCTGGCCGCTCGCCGCCAAATAACCACCCGTCTCACTGCTTTGGGGAAAAATAATGACAATCTGGACGCTCGGAGATGCCGTGGTGGATTTGCTACCGCGCGACAATATGCAGTTTGAAGCCTGTGCGGGAGGCGCGCCCTTCAATGTGGCCATCGGCGTCGCCCGCCTCGGCCATGACAGCGGCTTTATCGGCCGCGTAGGCAATGACGCCTTCGGCCGCTTTCTGCACCAAACGCTGGTGACAGCGCAGGTGGACACCAAAAGCCTGGAGTTTGATCCCAAGCGACACACCAGCACCGTACTGGTGTCGCTGGATCCTGACGGTGAGCGGCAATTTGATTTTCTGGTCAATCCATCTGCCGATCAGTTTCTCAGCCCGGCGAGCCTGCCCGACTTTGGCCGCGATATTCTGCACTTCTGCTCGCTGGCGCTGGTCGCCCCTGACTGCCGAGCCACGCTTACCCAGGCGATGGCTGCTATGCGCCAGGCCGGTGGCACGCTAAGCTTCGACATCAATCTGCGTCCGCAAATGTGGAGCAATGAGACGCAGATGTTTGACCAGGTGAGCGACTTCGCGCGGCAGAGCGACATACTGAAGATGTCGGAGGAAGAACTGCTTTGGCTAACACAGACCGATGATTTGAACACCGCCTGCGAGCGCCTGACTGGTTTTCCCGCACGCCTGAAAATCATCACCCGCGGTGCCGATGGCGCTATCGCTTTCTGGCAAAACCATAGGCTGATTTTAAGCGGCTATCACGTCGAAAGCATTGATACCACCGGAGCAGGTGATGCCTTTATGGCCGGGCTGCTGGCGGCGCTTGCTGGTGCAGGTTGGCCTGCGTCAACGGCGGCGTTGTCCTCCCTTCTCGAGCAGGCCAGCGCCTGCGGTGCTCTGGCAACTACCCAGCGTGGCGCGCTTAGCGCGTTCCCCAACAACCAACAGCTGAGCCGCTTTATTCAGTCACAACCTTCGCTAAACAGAACGATAAACCCGTAATACCGAGCACGCGTTACGTCGCGGCAGCAAGACCTTACAATGACCTAATCTGGATTGGAAAAAACATGAAAATAACGATGCCGTTCAGTAATGATAAATACCGGTATTCCTCCGGGTATCTGCTCTTTTTCTTTGCCGCCTGGTCGCTGTGGTGGTCTTTTTATGCCATATGGCTAAAAAGCAAATTAGGCCTGTCCGGAACGGAGCTGGGAATGTTGTATGCCGTAAACCAGTTTTTCAGCATGCTGTTTATGCTGGGCTACGGTTTTCTGCAGGATAAGCTCGGTACCCGCAAGCCCCTTATCTGGATGATGGGGACTGTCATCACGCTCAGCGGTCCGTTCCTGATTTATGTTTATGAACCGCTGCTGGTCTCCAACTTCAAGCTTGGCATGGTACTAGGCGCCATTTTCTTTGGTCTTGGCTATCTCGCCGGTTGCGGTCTGGTGGAAAGCTTCGTCGAGAAAGTGAGCCGCAAATTCAACTTTGAATTCGGCACCGCCCGCTTCTGGGGATCGCTTGGCTACGCCGCAGGGACGTTTGTGGGTGGCATCTTCTTCAGTATCAACCCGCACATTAACTTCTGGTGTGTGTCGGTCATGGGGGTGTTATTCCTGGTGATTAACGTGGTGTTCAAAACCAACGCACCGGCCCCGGCATCCGCGGATACACGTTCGCCCGAGCCAGACGCGCTGACCCGAAAGGATTTTCTCACCATCTTTAAAGATTCGCAGTTCTGGTTTTTCGTTATCTTTGTCGTCGGCACCTGGTCGTTCTATAGCATCTACGATCAGCAGATGTTCCCGGTGTTTTACGCCAGCTTATTTGACGACCCTGAACTGGCTCCGCGCGTCTACGGCTACCTCAACTCGGTACAGGTGTTTATGGAAGCCGTTGGCATGGCGATGATTCCATTCCTGATTAACCGCATTGGGCCTAAATCCGCATTGCTGCTGGGTGGCACAATCATGACCTGCCGAATCCTGGGCTCTGCGTTGTTCACTGATATCTATATTATTTCCTTAATCAAAATGCTGCACGCGCTGGAAGTCCCACTGTTTGTTATTTCAGTTTTTAAATTCAGCGTCGCAAATTTTGATAAGCGCCTATCGTCAACGATATACCTGATTGGCTTTAATATTGCCAGTTCAATTGGCATCATCGTGCTGTCGCTGCCTGTCGGTAAGCTGTTTGATATGGTGGGCTATCAGGAAATTTTCCTGATTATGGCCAGCATTGTGGTAATAACGCTGATATTTGGCTTCTTCTCGCTGAGTAAAAAGCATCATCAGCAGGAGGGCGGGAATGAACTCGTAATGGAATAGCAAAGTTTAGTTTATACCGCGACAGGGCCACTGGCCCTGTCGTACATCCCCAACATCAAGTACAAACTGTCGGTGAGCTCAGGCATGTTTCAGCCAGTTCCGAAAAATTTGCGCTTGCAGTATCCCCTGAAAATCAATCAGCCCAGAGCAACCCAGTTTCTTGATCAAATTCTGCCTGGCCTGATAAATCGTTTTTAAGTGTAGATTTAACAGGGCAGATATCTCAAAAATGGTTCTCCCCTCCCCTAACTGCGTTAAAATATATTTATCCCGCGCGGTCAGTGAGATATTTAGCTCTGATTGATTTTCGTGATTACTAGCAAAACCAGTAATATCAATAATAAACTGTTTGAGTGTGGCAACGCTAATATCTATCGGCAATCTGTAAAATGAAATCTCATTGAGATACTGATACAGATGGCCATCGATCAGCAGCACCAACCGGTGCGTATTCAGATCGTAATTTTGCTTTTTTACCGCCTCAAAGTGATTAGCGGTGAAGAACACTAGCCGCGCCTTATCATCTTCAAAAACGATATCGGCAATGATGTTCTTTAATCCTTGTCTGATAAAAATATCATCAACCCATAATTCCGCGTTTCCAGCATGTTCCTGAATTATGTTCATTTTTATGGCCCCAATGAAAAATCACCATTGACCTAACCGGGCTGCGCAGTTTTATCGGGCTGAAGATGGGCCAGAATCTGCGCATAGATATCGGTTAATATCACATTTTTCTCATTCTTCAACTGCGTACTAAATGCCTGAGCAAGAATATCGTTGTTTATATAACCCTGTTTTAACATTACTTTTCGCTCTACATCCTTATATAGCGCGCAGCGGAAAATATAATTATCCGGAATTGAATTAGCCATATCCCCCCATAGAAATGCATTTATAAAAAAGAGGCTGCTGTGCATAGTCTTAATCTAAAAAGCGAAGCAGTAGAGTTTGCTGCATATAACAAAGTTGATTATTATATTAATATAATAACAAATTAAACGTCATCAGCTGTATAACGCAACACTATTTCCAGGGTTTTTCTTATAATATCAGCCTGGACAACATCAGTTGTCGATTCCAGAGAACCGATCAGGCTTAAAATAATGTTTTTATTGTTAACATTATCACCTGCTAAAATAACATTTGTCACCGCCTGACCCAGTACCACCGACTCATCGGCTAAAAGCTCACCGGCATTGTGGAAATAACTTGATAACGCTTTATCCGCCATAACACTGTGGACATTAATTTCATGAAGCATAGTAACCTCGCTTGTATAGTCTGGAAAATTATCTTTAATGTAATTTAGGTTTTTTGCTGGCACTGAAATCACTCTCATCAATAGTTCTGTCCGGTTTTATTTTTATTTTGTCCGGATTAAAATTTGTGAATTCATTGATAACGCTGTCAATTAGTTGTTTGCGTGTCCTGTCCATTTCACCGGCCTGCATAAGTCGCAATTGCTTAATCAGTACCGTTAAAGAAACGTCTGTATGCATGCGTAAAATTTCTAGCACAGCCAAACCTGTAATTTCATGTTTCAAGCGTTCACTGTCAGGTTTCTTCATAACTCCTTCACTACTTACCCATTATCTTATTAGGGTTTTCATTTATTCAAAAAGCAGGCCGATCAACGCATTGTAATGTTTCTGTTCGTTCTCTCCTGATGCTTTTTCAAGACGATGAAGAAGTTTGGTGCACAGTGATTTGCGGCTAAGATTGCGCCCATCTTTTAGGATCTCAGTAACGATTTCGCCCAAGGTTTCCTGCTGGGTAGGAAGATGCGCTTTAGCAAAGTAACGAGAAATCGCGCCTGCGGAATCAGTAAGAACAGTATGCTGCTGCATGTACTTCTCCTGTAACAAAATGCTGGTGAATATTAAGTTTTATAACAGTAGCAAAGTTGTACCGAAAATGTGTACAACGTGATGAATTAATTTTTACCATAATGTGCTAATTGTTTTAAATCATATAGTTATGATAATTGCAACTTACTTAAAACACTGAACGCATTGTACAAATCGATTCTCACCCAGGGTAAGCTTTATCTTCATAAGGTCTTTAAAATGTGAAATTAAAGTTAGAATAAAGTATTAAAATCACGACATAATCAGGTTTGTCTGATACTGTCCATACTTCTTCTTCCCGCTTATAGTCCCGGAATTTCCATGCTCACAACCATAATTTATCGTAGCCATCTACGTGATGACGCACCTCTTAAAGCGCTTGAAGATATGGTGACAGCCGCAAATATTAAAAACAGACTCTCAGATGTTACGGGGATCTTACTCTTTAATGGTCGCCACTTTTTCCAACTGCTTGAAGGCCCTGAGGAGCAGGTAAAAGAGATCTATCGTTGTATTTGTAATGATCCACGACACCACAATGTCGTTGAGCTGATGTGTGATTACGCTCCAGCGAGAAGATTTGGAAAAGTGGGGATGGAGTTATTTGATTTACAAAGACATGAGCGCAATGACGTCCTGCAAGCCGTGCTGAATAAGGGAACATCGAAGTTTCAGCTCACCTATGATGACAGGGCATTACAGTTTTTCCGCACATTTGTCCTTGCGACAGACAAGTCGAGCTATTTTGAAATACCCGCACCTGATTACTGGAGTTTTATTACCGACAATACTTGTACCCTCCTGGATGAAGACACATTTCCCTCCGATGCAGATTTCAGCTTTGCTTTTCAACCTATTATCGATCCTATGTCGCAGCGAGTCATCGCACTGGAAGCGCTTATCCGCGGTAAAGACGGTGATACCCCCACAACATATTTTGGCAGCTTAAAACCTGAGGATGTGTATTCTGCAGACCTGCAGAGTAAAAAGACAGCCTTTGCGATGGCAAGCGCGCTGGGACTTAATGGCAAAATGTTGTCAGTCAATCTGCTCCCCATGACCCTGGTAAACGAACCCGATGCAGTGAGTTTTCTTATAGACGAAATCACGGCGCATGGACTGGTACCTGAGCAAATCATTGTAGAGTTTACCGAAAGTGAAGTTATTTCGCGCTTTGATACGTTCTCGCAGGCCGTGAAGTCACTCAAGGCTGCGGGAATATGTGTAGCGATAGATCATTTTGGCGCAGGTTTTGCCGGGCTTCAGCTTCTGTCTCGTTTTCAACCCGACCGAATTAAGATCAGCCGCGAGCTCATCACTGATGTGCATAAAAGTGGACCACGGCAGGCCATCATTCAGGCAATTATCAAATGCTGCGCTTCACTGGAGATTATGATTTCCGCAGTCGGCGTTGAAAAACCTGAAGAGTGGATGTGGCTTGAATCCGCGGGCATTGAAATCTTCCAGGGCAACCTTTTTGCACAAGCCTGCCTGAATGGAACACCGTCTGTTGCATGGCCTGAGAAAAAATAATTCCCCATCGTTACTAAATTCAACTAACTGTTCTTTAACAAAAATATCCCCCACACGCCTTCATGTTGAATATAAATTTCAGCATTTGCGCCATACATGATAGTAAAGTAAATCTTAATTTTGCTAGAATCATATGTCAGTTTTGTACAATTTGATGCATGTTGTACAAACTAACAGGAATTGCATATCGGTGACGGAGAATCGGGAATGTTTGGGGGAGTTATGGCGTATTACAGTATTGGGGATGTCGCAGAACGTTGCGGGATAAATCCTGTCACTCTCCGGGCATGGCAGCGGCGTTACGGTTTACTCAAACCCCAGCGCAGCGAAGGTGGTCACCGACTCTTTGATGAAGAAGATATCCAACGTATAGAGGAAATAAAACGTTGGATTAACAATGGCACGCCTGTTGGCAAAGTTAAAGCATTGCTCGAAACCAGCACTCGTGAAACTGACGACGACTGGAATCAACTGCAAGAAGAGATGATGGGCATTCTTCGCATGGTGAACCCGCCGAAACTTCGAGCCAAAATTATCTCACTCGGTCGTGTCTACCCAGTTGAAGCATTAATTGATCACGTTTTTCTTCCCGTACGTCAACGGCTGATGCTTGACCATAATACATCCCGCATTATGAACAGTATGCTTGACGGTGCATTGATTGAATATGTTGCAACACTGCTGTCTGAGACGCGACGCAAATCAGGGAAAGATGCCATCCTGATGGCCTGGGATGTTGAAGACAGAACTCGTTTATGGCTCGAATCCTGGCGATTATCGCAATCAGGCTGGCATATTGCCGTGCTTGCTGAACCCATTGAAACACCAAGACCAGAACTTTTCCCAGGGCAAACGCTTTTTGTCTGGACCGGTATTACGCCAACCCGAAGACAAAATGAGCTGCTACAACACTGGAATGAGCAAGGTTACAAAGTCATTTTCCACTGTCCGTAACTATCGAGGGTGGCCATAACAGCATCATAATGTTGATGACCCCAAAATAGGTGGGTTATCACTTGCTCATTTTTTCACACTGAAGAGAACAGATCTTACAAATTCTGATTTATGATGCTTATTTTGAGTGCCATCGAACGAATCAATTGTCCGTTTTCACCTGTCTTAACCCGCGCGTAGCACAGAAAAAAAACAAAATACTCACCCATTGGTATTATTCTTTTGTAGACGCCATCACCTTTTTCGTAAGTAAACTTCATTAGTCCAACTGGCGTACGCCTAATACTTATTCTAGGGTTAAATCATGTCTTCTTATGCCACATTGTTGTTTTTCTAAGGTAATAAATGTGGTTATTTGAAAAAGGTATAGGATATGGCCCTGGTCTTAAACAAACGCTTAATTCTTTGTTGCTGCGCCTTTTCCATTATTCCTGTGGCTCATGCAGCAACCGTTAATGGAACATTTCAGGTACTGATGACGATTCAAAAGGCCTGTACCGTGACCGCCGGTTCGGCTTCAAATATCACTCTTGGACCAGTGAATACCACGGCAACGAATACTAGCGCAAGCAACACGATTTCGGTTAATTGCTCAAAGACCACGCCTTATTTTATCGGTCTGGCGCCGTCAGCCGCTAATGGAGGGACGACGACAGGCTCAGGTGCCATGTCCTCCGTGGCTAATGCTGCCTCCAATACTGATAAAGTGCCCTATCAACTAAATCGTACATCAGCAACAGGTCCGGTGTGGGGGAACACAGCCACCGACACTGCGCCGGGAAACGGCGTAGCAGCTACGGGGACCGGCCTGGCGCAAATTTATACTGTTTATGCCACCGCACCGAGCGCCAACTTCACTCCTGACGACTATGCCGACACGGTAACAGTTAACGTTAACTACTAACTTCAGGAAACCACATGAAAGTAAAACTGCCTGTTGCGCAGTATGCCTGCGCATGCCTGTTAGGGATGGTTGCGAACGTCAACTTTGCCTCCGCCAGCGGATTGCAAATCGCACCGGTCACGTTAACGCTGCAAGCGACGCAAAATGCCGATGGTATCTGGCTGAGTAACGCAGGTGAAAATGTGCTTAATGCCCAGGTTCGGGTTTTTCGCTGGAGCCAAAGCGCTTACGACGACAAACTTTCGCCCTCTCAGGGGCTGGTCATTAGTCCGCCGATGCTGGCATTGGCCCCCGGAGAACGTCAATTGATTCGCGTTATTCGAACGGGGCCACCCTCGACACAGGCAGAAGACGCTTATCGGTTATCGATAGATGAGTTGCCGCCTGCAAAAGTTGAGAAAAACAAGCTTCAATTTGTACTGCGTTATTCCGTCCCCGTTTTCATCCAACCGGCATCATCTGCGCAAACGCAGGCAAAACTGCAATGGAAATTACAACAACTGGATGGCAAAAAATTTATTGAAGTCAGCAACCTGGGAAATGGTCATGCACAATTATCTGCGGCAACTTTTATAAGCCCTGGCGGGGCTAAAAAAGTCATTACACCCGGACTGTTAGGCTACGTTTTGCCCGGCTCAACAATGCGCTGGATAGTCTCTCCGTCAGCCAGTGATACGCATTATGGCGGGAAAGTTGAAGTAACAATCAATGGCCAAAAAACAGTACAAGACCTTTAACAGATCCTGGCTTCTGCTGAACTATTGCTTTCTCAATGGGGTATTAATTTCGGGAATGGTTTGCGCACAAACGCAGAACAATCACCAGAATGAAAACGGTGTTATTAATGGCGCATCGCGACTTGTGGGTATCGATCTGTATCTCGACGTCACCTTAAATGGAAATTCCGTTGGACTGGTGCATCTGGGTTACGATGATCGAAAGTTCTATGCAGGAGCAGACACCCTACGAAAAATGGGCTTTCGCTTTGCGCCAGACGCCACTAATGTCGTCTGCCTGAACGATATCCCTCAGCTTACCATTGACTACAACGCTCAGTTGCAAACGCTTTCGCTTACCGCCCCGCTGAGTTCACTCAATCTTGCGACCACGCAGCTTAGCTCGCCCACAGAAACCGCGCCGACGGCGACAACCTCACGCGGAGCGCTGCTCAATTACGATATCTATAGCCAACAGGGTGATGAAAGCGCAATCAATACCTTCAGCGAACTTCGCGCCTTCAGTGCCGCAGGCGTACTCAGCACGACCCAGTTGACACAGTATTCCACCGAGGAATATGCAAATAACAGCGTTGAGCGCCTTGATACCAGCTGGCGTACATCATTTCCCGAAACGATGTTGGCGATAACCGCTGGCGATACCCTGACCAGTTCACTTATCTGGTCTCGGCCGACGCGTATCGGCGGCATTCAGATTGGAACTGATTTTGGTCTGCAGCCCTATATGCCAACTACACCCCTCCCTGCTTATCTGGGCTCTGCAACATTGCCGTCAAACGTAGAGCTGTACGTCGATGGCGTCAGGTACTATAACGGAGAAGTCCCTGCCGGTAGCTTTCAGATCAATACCCTGCCTAACATCAGCGGCGCGGGAACGGGTCAGGTGATGATGACAGACGCGTTGGGCAGAACGAGCGTACAAAATTTCTCGTTCTACAACGATCAACAACTTCTGCGAGAAGGATTAACCGCCTGGTCGGCTGAGTTAGGCGCGGTACGCGAAAACTATGGTTACTCCTCTTTCGATTATGCCAGCGCACCGGTATTGAGTGGTACATGGCGTCGCGGGTTTAGCAATACGTTCACCGCCGGAACTCACGCGGAAACCAGCGATGGACTGATTAACGCAGGCTTTAGTAACGACTGGATCCCGGGAACCCGCAGCGGCACATTTTCGACGTCACTTGCCGCAAGCACCGATTCAGGGCAGAACGGATTTCTGTACAGTTTTGGTTATCGTTGGTCCGGCGAACGGTTTAATTTCAGTACCAGTACAACGGCAACTTCTGGTGATTATCGCGATGTCGCCACCCATTATGGTGAGCCGCCTCCAACGCTTAACAGCAACACGGTCATTGGCTATTCGCTGGAATCTGCCGGTAACGTCAGCCTGAGTTACCTGCAGTTTCGTTACCCGCACGAAAATGCGGTGCGCTATGCTAACGCCAGCTGGTTCAAATCAGTTACAGACAACATCTCACTGAACGCCGGACTCAACCAGAACATTGACGACAACCGCGATCGCAGTCTTTATTTGATGGTAACGATTACCACTGATCACAATCTGAGCGCCAGCAGCACGCTACAACGCACCAACGATGAAACCAGCTACCAGCTCAACGCCAGCAAGACGCCCCCTGCCGACGGCGGTTGGGGCTGGAATCTGGCCACCAGTCAGCAAGCTTCCCGGCAAAGCGGTCAGGGCGAAGTCGGATATCTGGGGCGTTATGGCAAAGCGTACGCGGGATTCAGCCGTTTACCGCATAACCATTATGGCTATGCTGGCGCAACCGGATCGCTGGTAACCATGGGAGGCGGCCTGTTTGCAGCACGGGAAATCAACAATGGTTTTGCCGTCGTATCCACTGACGGCGTTCCTGATGTTCCGATTAAATTGCAAAATAACCTGATTGGCCGCAGCAACGACCAGGGACTACTGCTGGTCTCGCCGCTGAATAGCTATCAAAAAAACCTGATCAGTATTGACCCGATGGATCTACCCGCCAATATGCGGATCGCACGCGTCGAGGCGAACGCTACGCCTGCCGATCGTTCCGGCGCGTTGGTCAGCTTTGGCATCACTGCCGTACGCGCCGCGCAGATCCTTCTTGTCGACAATCAGGGTAACCCCATTCCCGAAGGCAGCATGGCTTATTCCGTCAGCGGAACGGGACAATCATCTGTCGTTGGCTTTGATGGGATGACCTGGTTCGACGCGCTGGAGCAGCACAATACGCTACGCGTTGATACGGACACTGGCAGTTGTCGCGTGCAATTTGACTATCCTGCGTCAACGAAAGGGATTGCGCAAATAGGACCGCTGGCTTGCCGACCACAATAACAGGAGTGCGCTCATGAGATTAAGACATCTGCTACTCATCGCTACCGTACTCTTTTGTCCGGCAATTAGCCATGCGGTGACCTGTTCGGTGAGCAATGTGCAGCCCATAAATTTGGGTTCGGTGAATCCGCTGTCGGCAACGGGCGCAACGTCATCAATGACGTTCAATTACACCTGCGCCAAAGAGCTTGGCGACGCGCTGGCAGGGATCAATCTCTGTTTTAATATTGGTGCCTCAGCCGTCAGTGGTCAGGTAACACCCCGGAATATGTCATTAAATGGAACACCTGCCCAAACGCTGGCATATCAGCTTTACCAGGATCCCGGACACACTAAAATCTGGGGGAGCCAGTATCAGTCGGGAACGACTTTCCCAATGGTTCAGCTTAACCTGCTGAATCTGACGCCAGTGACAGGCTCACTCACGGTATCAGCACAGATCGCCACGCCACAAACCTCAGCCGTTCCCGGTAACTATCAGGATACTTATACGACGGCGACAGCCTTTGTCACCCTCAATCCTGGATTACTTCTCCCGCCAACCACCTGTGGTGATACCGTTGCTGCCAGGCTTCCTTTCACGGTATCGGCGACCGTCAGCAAACAGTGCAACATCACCTCTGCTACCGACATTAGCTTTGCACCAGCCAGGGCAACCGGACGTAATCTAACGGCGTCAAATACCGTGGGCGTAGCATGTTCCAATAACACGCCCTACACCATCGGGCTTCAGCCCTCCAACGGTAATACAACAGGCAACGGCGTGATGACGGGCACGGGGTCAAATACGGACAAAGTCCCCTACCAGCTTAGCTCGACGCCAGGACCTTCCGGTACGGTCTGGGGCAATACTTCACTCAATACCGTTACGGGGAACGGTACAGGGACAACCACCTCCTACCCGGTTTACGCCACCGTTCCCAGTGCGAACTACACGCCTGACAGCTATGCCGATACCGTCACCATCGCTGTAACCTACTGACTTCAGCTTAAACGCAATAAAGCAAATACATTTTGTTATCATATTGTTTACTTTTAGAGGTGCGTCATAAATCTGACAAATTACGATTTTTATATATTCTGCATATTAAATTATCAGTCACGCAAAACAACCCAAATACAAGCAAAAACAAAGAATAATTATTCAATCATAAGTTAAAGACCATACTAATCATGGTGATAATCCGTGTTGGTTGGACAGACCGCCCTATGAAAAAAATGTTAAATTTAAGTTTATATGGTGAGATTCACTGTATACCACGGCCAAATTAAGAACATATTACTTTTATAACTAAGGTTTATCATGGATAAGTTATCTTACGCTTCAGATAGCAGCACATCTGCCTGGAATACCTACCTGCAACAAATCGAGCGTGTGGCCCCTTACCTGGGCGAACTTTCCCATTGGGTGGATACCCTGCGCCACCCAAAACGCGCGCTGATTGTCGATATACCGGTGCAGATGGATGACGGTACTATCCGTCATTTTGAAGGGTATCGCGTGCAACATAACCTCTCCCGTGGTCCGGGCAAAGGCGGTGTGCGTTATCATCCTGATGTTGATCTTAATGAAGTGATGGCTCTGTCCGCATGGATGACCATCAAATGCGCAGCGTTGAACCTGCCTTACGGCGGTGCAAAAGGCGGCGTGCGCGTCGATCCGTTCTCGCTGTCCGAAGGCGAACTGGAACGCTTGACCCGCCGTTATACCAGCGAAATTGGCATTATCATTGGGCCACAGAAAGACATTCCTGCGCCGGATGTAGGGACTAACGGAAAAGTAATGGCCTGGATGATGGACACCTACTCCATGAACCACGGCACCACTGTGACCAGCGTGGTCACCGGTAAGCCAATTCACCTCGGCGGCTCGTTAGGCCGTGATAAAGCCACCGGTCGTGGCGTTTTCGTCAGCGGTCTGGAAGTGGCGCGTCGTGCCAATATCGACGTTGAAGGTGCCCGCGTCGCGGTGCAAGGTTTTGGTAACGTTGGCAGCGAAGCAGCCAGACTGTTCGCGGCAGCTGGCGCACGCGTCGTCGCGATTCAGGATCACACCGCTACGCTGTTTAACACCACTGGAATCGACATGGCCGCGTTGTCTGCCTGGCAATTGGAGCACAAACAGATAGCCGGTTTCCCGGGCGCTGAAACCATTGCCAGCGAAGCCTTCTGGAGTCTGGAGATGGATATTCTGATCCCGGCTGCACTCGAAGGGCAGATCACCCGCCAACGCGCGGAAACGCTGACCTGTAAACTGGTACTCGAAGGTGCCAACGGTCCAACCTATCCGGACGCCGACGACGTTCTGGCAAACCGCGGTATCATCGTTGTCCCTGACGTGGTATGTAACGCCGGCGGCGTAACCGTCAGCTACTTCGAATGGGTTCAGGATATGGCAAGCTTCTTCTGGAGCGAAGAAGAGATCAACAATCGCATGGACAAAATTATGACCGATGCGATGGTGCACGTGTGGGAAAAAGCCGCAGAGAAATCCTGCTCCCTGCGTACTGCAGCCTACATCGTTGCCTGCGAACGCATTCTGCTGGCACGTAAAGATCGCGGAATTTATCCGGGCTAACGCCGAAATCAACCATGCCTCCACACCACCCGCTCTGCAGGTGGTGTGTTTTCCATAAAAACCCGTTCAAATACTTTCCGCACAAATACCACCCGACCTCTCACTTTCGCTGTTTTATGCACCATGACGTTCCAATACGGAACATTATTATGCTGCTATGTTTCGTATTGAAACGCCATTTACAGCAATTTTCTTTTGCAAACCCGTGTGCAAAATTACTTTATCGGCAGCGAGCAGTCGCCGTGGCGATGTACAAACCGATACCCTACATCAGATGCCTGCCCGAATCCGGCAGCCATCCAGGACTGTCTGCGGAGCATAAATAATGAAAAAATTGATTAACCGTGTTGAAGACGTACTGAATGAACAACTCGCCGGACTGGCGAAAGCGTATCCTTCCCTGGCGCTGCATCAGGATCCGGTCTATGTCACCCGCGCTGATGCGCCGGTAATGGGCAAAGTGGCGCTGCTTTCCGGCGGCGGCAGCGGGCACGAGCCGATGCACTGCGGCTATATTGGTCAGGGTATGCTCTCTGGCGCCTGTCCGGGAGAGATTTTTACCTCACCTACCCCGGATAAAATGTTCGAATGCGCCATGCAAATTGATGGCGGCGAAGGCGTACTGCTGATCATCAAAAATTACACCGGTGACATTCTTAATTTCGAAACCGCCACCGAGCTGTTGCACGAAAGCGGCGTCAAGGTCACCACCATGGTAGTGGATGATGACGTAGCAGTGAAAGACAGTCTGTATACCGCCGGTCGGCGTGGCGTGGCGAATACCGTATTGATCGAAAAACTGGTCGGCGCGGCTGCCGAACGCGGTGACTCACTCGAAGTCTGCGCAGCGCTGGGTCGTAAACTGAATAACCTGGGCCACTCCATAGGGATAGCCATTGGTGCTTGTACCGTTCCGGCCGCCGGACAACCGTCGTTCACGTTGCAGGATAACGAAATGGAGTTTGGCGTGGGTATTCATGGGGAGCCGGGCATTGACCGCCGCACCTTCACCTCTCTTGATCAGACCGTAGATGAAATGTTCGATACCCTGCTGGCAAACGGCAACTACAGTCGTACACTCCGCCACTGGGACAACGTTCAGGGCGCGTGGCAGGAAGGTAAAGAAAGCAAACGTGCGTTACAAAGCGGCGACCGCGTCATTGCGCTGGTCAATAATCTCGGTGCAACGCCGCTGTCAGAACTCTTCGGCGTGTACAACCGCCTCGAAAGCCGTTGCCAGGATGCAGGTATTGTCATTGAGCGCAACCTGATCGGCTCTTACTGTACTTCTCTGGATATGACCGGCTTCTCAATCACCCTGTTACAGGTGGATGACGAAACGCTGAACTTATGGGATGCACCGGTTCACACCCCCGCCCTCAACTGGGGTAAATAAGGAGATTCATGATGTCCCTCAACAGAACGCAGATTGTTAACTGGCTCTATCGCTGCGGTGAAATTTTCACCACCGAAAGTGATTTTCTCACCGGTCTCGATCGGGAAATCGGCGATGCCGACCACGGTCTGAACATGCATCGTGGCTTTAGCAAAGTCGTCGAAAAGCTCCCGTCCATCGCCGATAAAGACATCGGTTTTATTTTGAAAAATACCGGCATGGTACTGCTCTCTAGCGTCGGGGGTGCCAGTGGTCCACTGTTTGGCACCTTTTTTATCCGCGCCGCCCAGGTAACGCAGGCCCATCAAAGCCTGACGCTTGAAGAGTTATATCAAATGATGCGAGATGGCGCAGAGGGTGTGATTAGCCGCGGTAAAGCTGAACCTGGCGACAAAACCATGTGTGATGTCTGGCTGCCGGTAGTGGAGTCTTTACGCCAGTCCTGCGAGCAGAAGCTGAGCGTCCAGGCGGCTCTGGAAGCAGCAAGCCAACAAGCGGAAGCCGCTGCACAAAGCACCATCACCATGCAGGCCCGCAAAGGTCGCGCCAGCTATCTTGGTGAGCGCAGCATTGGACATCAGGATCCCGGCGCAACCTCCGTTATGTTTATGATGCAAATGCTGGCTCAGGCGTCCAGAGAGTAAGGATAAAGCGATGGTAAACCTGGTTATTGTTTCTCACAGCGCCCAGTTGGGCGAAGGCGTCGGCACGCTAGCCCGGCAGATGTTAATGGGTGATGGTTGCAAAATCGCCATTGCCGCAGGCATTGACGATCCTGAGAATCCGATTGGCACCGATCCTATTAAGGTGATGGGAGCCATCGAGTCCGTAGCCGACACAGATCACGTGCTGGTGATGATGGATATTGGGAGTGCGCTACTGAGTGCGGAAACCGCGCTGGAACTGCTCGATCCTGCGATTGCCGCCAAAGTGCGTCTGTGTGCCGCGCCGCTGGTTGAAGGCACGCTGGCCGCAACGGTGAGTGCTGCCGCAGGGGCGAATATCGAACGGGTCATTTGTGATGCCATGAACGCCCTCGACGCCAAATGTGAGCAATTGGGTTTACCTTCGCCATCTGCAGCAAAGTCAACGTCTCCTGACTTAGTACCCGATGCAGATGCACGTTCAGTTGCCATTGTGGTGAAAAACCCTAACGGCATCCACGTTCGCCCAGCTTCACGGCTGGTTTCCGCGCTGTCCGGCTTTAACGCCGACATGTGGCTGGAGAAAAATGGCAAGTGCGTCGTGCCTGATAGCCTGAATCAGATAGCTCTGCTGCAGGTGCGCTGTAACGATATGCTGCGCCTGATTGCCAAGGGCGAACAGGCAGAAGATGCGCTGGCCGCATTCAAACGGCTGGCGGCAGAGAATTTTGGTGAATCGCTCGAGCCCGCGAATGCTGATAACGTAGCCACGCAGGTCCCCCCACAGGCAACGGGAACGGCATTCTGTTATACACCGTTCTCACCAGAGGTCAGCCAGCAGCCTACAGCATCACCTCAGGCAGACCAGCAGCGATTACGGGTCGCTATCCAAAACACGCTGAACGATTTAAGCGCACTAACCGCGCTTGCGGAAGAGCGATATTCCGCTGATATCGCCGCTATTTTCTCCGGTCATCACACGCTGTTGGACGATCCCGATCTGTTTGATATGGCCTGCGATTTAATGCAGGAGACACAGTGTAGCGCTGCCTGGGCCTGGCATCACGTGCTGAGCGATCTCAGCCAGCAGTATTTACAGCTCGACGATCCCTACCTGCAGGCCCGATACATTGATATAGAAGATTTATTATCGCGTTCGCTGCAGCATTTGACGGGGGAGATCGTGCAAATTCCCGCCTTCATTCGCCCCACTATTCTGGTCGCTGATGTCATCTATCCATCTACGATCCTGCAACTCGATCCGAAGGCAGTCCAGGGCGTCTGTCTGCGAGACGGGAGCGATGCCTCCCACCCGGCAATTATCGCCCGTGCCATGGGGTTGTGTTACGTATGTCAGCAGGGCAAGGCTGTTGATAGCATCAAAATGGGTGACGCCCTGACTCTTGACTGCGTGACGCAACGAATCACCCACGCGGATTGATGACGGTTGCACACCCTTCCCAACCAAGGGTGTGCATCCTGTTTGCCCACGTCGGGAAATGTCTGTTTATTCGCAAAATGGGGCGTCAATCACACGCAACAGTCGATCCTGAACTAAGGTTTTCTCATGGTAAATGCCGCTACTTTGGCACGCCGCTAAGGAGATTAACCGATGATAACACCTGCAACTCGCCATCCAGGCCTGCTTTCTGTTGCAATAAAACTGACACTCGCCAGTACCTTTTTTGCCCTTTCCTCTTTTGCCGTCAATGCAGAAGACGCACCAGCCGCTCCGCCGCAGCCGCCAGATATCCTGCTTGGACCTCTGTTTAACGATATACAAACGGCCAAACTGTTTCCTGACCAGAAAACCTTTGCTGATGCGGTTCCTAACAGCGATCCTCTCATGATCCTTGCCGATTACCGGATGCAGAAAAATCAATCCGGATTTGATTTACGCCATTTTGTGGAGGTGAATTTCACTTTGCCGAAAGACGGCGAGAAATACGTTCCCCCGGCCGGGCAATCATTACGCGAGCACATTGACGGACTGTGGCCGGTCCTCACCCGTTCGACAACCGACGCTGAAAAATGGGACTCTCTGTTGCCACTTCCGGAGCCGTATGTGGTGCCTGGCGGGCGATTTCGCGAAATATACTATTGGGACAGCTATTTCACCATGCTGGGGCTTGCCGAAAGCAATCACTGGGATAAGGTCTCGGACATGGTGGCAAACTTCGCTTACGAGATAGACGCCTGGGGACACATTCCTAACGGCAACCGCACCTACTATCTGAGCCGTTCCCAACCACCGTTCTTTGCCTTTATGGTTGAGCTGCTGGCACAGCACGACGGGGATGACGCGCTGAAAAAATACCTCCCGCAAATGCTCAAAGAGCACACATACTGGATGGAAGGCGTCGACACGCTCCAGCCCGGTCAGCAGAATAAGCGCGTGGTAAAACTGGATGACGGCACCATTTTGAACCGCTACTGGGATGACCGCGATACGCCAAGGCCAGAGTCCTGGGTGGAGGATATCGCCACCGCTAAAAGCAACCCGAACCGACCGGCCACAGAAATCTACCGCGATCTGCGTTCTGCCGCTGCTTCTGGCTGGGACTTTAGTTCCCGCTGGATGGATAACCCTAATCAATTAGGCACCCTGCGAACCACCAGCATTGTTCCGGTCGATCTCAATGCATTGATGTTCAAAATGGAAAAGATGATCGCCCTCGCCAGCAAAGCCGCAGGTGATGATGCTAAAGCGGCACAGTATGAAGGCTTCGCCAATGCCCGACAAAAAGGGATCGAAAAGTATCTGTGGAACGACAAAGAAGGCTGGTATGCCGACTACGATCTGAAGAGTCATAAAGTACGCAACCAACTCACTGCCGCTGCCCTGTTCCCGCTGTATGTCAATGCCGCGGCTAAAGATCGCGCCAGCAAAGTGGCCGCGGCAACCCAGGCGCATCTGCTACAACCCGGCGGCCTTGCTACCACATCGGTGAAAAGCGGTCAGCAGTGGGATGCCCCCAACGGTTGGGCCCCGCTGCAGTGGGTCGCAGCATCCGGGTTACAGAATTACGGCCAGGATGACGTTGCGATGGACGTGACCTGGCGATTCCTCACTAACGTGCAGCACACCTACGATCGTGAGCAAAAGCTGGTTGAAAAGTATGATGTGAGCACCACAGGTACCGGCGGTGGCGGTGGGGAATATCCGTTGCAGGATGGTTTTGGCTGGACCAACGGCGTAACGCTAAAAATGCTCGACCTGATCTGCGCCAAAGAAAAGCCTTGTGACAGCGTACCCGCATCGCGACCAACCCCGGCAAGTACAACACCAGCTGAGCCTAACAAACAGACTCAACCGACGCCTTGATCAACTTTCTATTATAGAGAAACGGCCCCTTGAGGGGCCGTTCGATTAATCTCGTCGTACAAGCCGGAAGACACCCAGCACAATAATCGCGCCGACCACGGCCACCAGGAAGCTGTGGAGATTAAATCCGCTGACATCACCGCCGATACCAAACATCGTTGCCAACCATCCACCGACCACAGCGCCGACAACACCGAGAATACAGGTCAGGATAAATCCACCGCCATCGCGCCCCGGCATAATCAGTTTGGCGATAACCCCCGCAATCAGACCAAAAATAATCCAGGCAATAATTCCCATTTTCAGGCCCTCTTTCCAGTGAACGCACGCGCAAGACATTCTTGCGCCAGCCTTTAAAGTATAGGCAAACCATCGTTATATGTTGTTTTCACGCAGACTGAATTCATTGGCGTGGGTAAAAAATTTCATTCATTTGTATTAAGTTCCGTTGATTGATGCCGATAATCCAACGATAAACCAGGCATCCAGGAGTCATTAGGTGTGAGTAACTACAATGAGCAGTTCCTGAAGCAAAATCCGTTAGCGGTGTTAGGCGTACTCCGGGACTTGAATTCGCAGCAGGTTCCGCTGCGTATATCCTGGTCAGGTGGCCAGTTCATCAGCAAAATACTGGCGGTCAGCCCGGACGAACTGATCATGGATTTTGGCAGTCAGGAATACGAAAACCAGGCTGTGCAGCGAGCCACTCAGATCTCGATTATCGCCGAAACGCAGGGCGCCAAAGTGGAATTCACCCTGCCGCAGCTTAAGAAAGGCGAATATCAGCGGCTGCCAGCATTTATCTCATCGTTGCCGCCTTCCCTGTGGTTCGTCCAGCGTCGGGAGTATTTCCGCATCGGTGCTCCACTGCATCCCCCCTATCGCTGCACGGTAAAAATGCCGGACAACAGTACGCTGTGTTTTCGCTTATTCGATTTGTCTCTCGGTGGTATGGGCGGGCTGTTAGAAACGGCAAAACCGGAAGGCCTGACAGAAGGCATGCGTTTCTCGCAGGTTGAGCTGAACATGGAGCAATGGGGGGTGTATCACGTTGACGCCCAGCTTATTTCCATTAGCGAACGCAAAGTTATCGACAGTAAAAACGAAACTATTACCACTCCCCGCCTGAGCTTTCGTTTTCTCAACGTCGGCCCGGCGGTGGAGCGGAACTTACAGCGGATTATTTTTTCCCTTGAGCGCGAAGCCCGGGAAAAGTCGAACAAGGTGCGCGGTTAGCATCCCCGGCTTTACATCGCATCCAGCGCTTGCTGAAGCTTCCAGATATAACGCGGAGCCTGCGGCGCCGGATGATTATCCGCAACATGTTCAATAAATTCATCCGGGCTGAGATCGTTGATCTTATTGATGGCTTTTTTCCTGTCGGATGAGAACGTCCGCAGCAGTGCGCCCGCGCCGTTGGCGTACGAGACCACCAGTGCATATTGCATCACCTGCGGATCTTCGATCCCGGCCAGCGGTCCGGTCTCCAGAATGCTCAGGTAGGCGGCCCCCATCGAGATATTGCGCTCTGGATTTTTCAACTCGCTGGTCGACGGCTCTCCGCTCCACCCCATACGACGATAAACATCGCGGCCTGAAGTCGAGGCTTTTAACTGCATCAGACCAATCGCATTAGACTTACTGACCGCATTCGGGTTACCGCCTGATTCAATGGCGATAATGGCGGTAATCAATTGTGGACTGACACCCCAGGCCGCTCCGGCTTTTTCACTGATCGGCATCCATTGCATTGCGCGTTTAACCGGAACTTCAGCATTCCATGGCGGATTTTTGTAATCCTGTTTTGAACTACAGCCCGCAAGTAATACAACCAAAAAAGCAAACCATCTCAATTTCACGTCATCTATCCTTATAGCCGGAACCTGTCGCTGAGGTGACAACGACATACCTACGCGGCATGATATACATTTGGTTTTAGTTGTAGCAAGGAAATGCCATGTCCCGGTTTCACTTAATTGCCCCGTCGGGCTACTGTATCAACCAGCAGGCTGCCTTACGTGGGCTTGCGCGTCTTACTGAGGCCGGTCATCAGGTCGATAATACAGCGGTCATTGCGCGCCGCTGTCAGCGTTTTGCAGGTACAGAAGCAGAGCGTTTGGCTGATTTAAACTCGCTCGTAAATCTGAAATCGCCTGATACCATTGTGATGGCGGTACGTGGCGGCTATGGCGCGAGCCGTTTGCTGGCAGATATTGACTGGCAGGCACTTGCGGCTCGCCAGCAACAAAACCCATTGCTGCTGTGTGGGCACAGCGATTTTACGGCGATCCAGTGTGGTCTACTGGCGCAGGGTAATGTGATTAGCTTCAGCGGCCCGATGCTGGCGGCTAATTTCGGCGCCGAAGAGATGAACCCCTTTACCGAGCTCCATTTCTGGCAAGCTTTACGCAATGCCCAATTTACCCTCGAATGGCAGGGTAACGGCCCCGAGTGTGCGACTGAAGGGACGCTATGGGGCGGAAATCTGGCGATGATCATTTCGCTGATGGGTACGCCGTGGATGCCGGCTATCGAAAACGGCATTTTGGTACTGGAAGACATTAACGAGCATCCGTTTCGCATCGAGCGCATGCTGCTGCAATTGTATCACGCAGGCATACTGGCCCGGCAAAACGCGATTATTCTCGGCAGTTTTAGCGGCAGCGCGCCTAATGATTACGACGCGGGTTACAATCTTGATTCAGTTTGTGATTTTCTGCGCGCCAGATTGTCCGTTCCATTAATCAGCGGCCTCGATTTTGGCCATGAACAACGTACCGTAACCCTACCGTTGGGGGCGAATGCGGTGCTGAAAAATGATAAAAACAGCACTCAGCTCACCTTAAGTGGGCATCCGATACTTAAATCGTAAAAAAAGCGGCTAACAGGGCTAAGTTAAACGCTGTTTCTGTCGTTATTATGTTAGGGTTTGTTAATACGAAACAGCGTAATTCAGGAGTAACCGAACGTTGGATGCCGCAGCAATTATTAGCCTTTTTATTTTGGGTTCCGTTCTCGTCACCTGCAGTATCTTACTCAGTTCATTTTCATCACGTCTTGGTATCCCTATTCTGGTGATATTTCTCGCTATCGGTATGTTGGCGGGCGTCGACGGCGTGGGCGGTATTCCTTTCGATAACTACCCTTTTGCCTACATGGTGAGTAACCTGGCGCTGGCGGTTATCCTGCTTGATGGCGGGATGCGCACCCAGGCCAGCTCTTTTCGCGTCGCTTTGGGCCCGGCATTATCGCTGGCGACCGTGGGTGTGCTGATCACCTCTGGTCTCACTGGCATTATGGCGGCATGGCTGTTTCATCTGGATCTCATTGAAGGGCTGCTGATTGGCGCGATTGTCGGCTCAACCGATGCCGCAGCGGTCTTCTCCCTGCTCGGCGGCAAAGGACTCAACGAACGTGTGGGCTCGACGCTGGAAATTGAATCCGGTAGTAACGACCCGATGGCGGTGTTTTTAACCATTACGCTTATCGCCATGATCCAAAATCACGAGACCGGTTTAAGCTGGATGTTTGCGGTACATATAATCCAGCAGTTTGGCTTAGGCATCATACTGGGTCTCGGCGGCGGCTACCTGCTTCAGCAAATGATTAACCGTATTTCACTGCCTGCCGGGCTTTATCCGCTGCTGGCATTAAGCGGCGGGATCCTGATTTTTGCCCTGACTACCGCGCTGGAAGGCAGCGGTATTCTGGCGGTTTATCTGTGTGGTTTTCTGCTGGGTAATCGCCCAATCCGCAACCGGTTTGGCATTCTGCAAAACTTCGACGGTTTGGCCTGGCTGGCGCAAATCGCCATGTTCCTGGTGCTTGGACTACTGGTTACGCCGTCGGACCTGCTACCTATCGCAATCCCTGCGCTGATTTTGTCTGCGTGGATGATATTCCTTGCCCGCCCGCTTTCGGTCTTTGCCGGACTGCTGCCGTTTCGTGGCTTTAATCTGCGCGAGCGCATTTTCATCAGTTGGGTGGGTTTGCGCGGCGCGGTGCCGATCATCCTCGCCGTCTTCCCAATGATGGCGGGCCTGGAAAACGCGCGCCTGTTTTTTAACGTCGCGTTCTTCGTGGTACTGATCTCGCTGCTGTTTCAGGGAACGTCGCTTTCGTGGGCGGCTAAAAAAGCCAAAGTGGTGGTTCCTCCCGTTGGCTGGCCCGTTTCGCGCATTGGTCTGGATATTCATCCGGACAATCCCTGGGAGCAGTTTGTTTACCAGCTCAGCGCGGATAAGTGGTGTGTAGGCGCCGCGCTGCGCGACTTGCATATGCCAGAAGAGACGCGAATTGCCGCCCTGTTTCGTGACAACGTGCTGTTTCACCCTTCAGGCAGTACCCGCCTGCGTGAAGGCGACGTTCTGTGTGTCATTGGCCGTGAACGCGATCTCCCTGCTCTCGGCAAGCTGTTCAGCCAGTCGCCGCCGGTGTCGTTAGATCAGCGTTTCTTCGGTGATTTCATTCTCGAAGCCAGCGCGAAATATGCCGATGTGGCGCTGATTTATGGCCTGGAAGATGGCACAGAGTATCGCGATAAGCAGCAAACACTCGGTGAAATTGTCCAGCATCTGCTTGGCGCCGCGCCAGTCGTTGGTGACCAGGTTGAATTTGCTGGCATGATCTGGACTGTAGCTGAGAAAGAAGACAATGCAGTGCTGAAAGTTGGTGTTCGCGTGGCTGAAGATGAAGATGAGTAACGTGGATGTTTTTTGCCGGGTGGCGGCGCCGCCTTACCCGGCCTATGAAATGCAATGACTCCATAGGCCTAATCAGTGCAGAGCCATCAGGCACACCGCAAACGTTACACTGTCACAACCGGTACGCGCAGCGCCAGAGAACACATCAACTCATAGCCCACCGTTCCGGCAGAAGTGGCCACGTCGTCAATTTTAATCTCTTTGCCCCACAGCTCCACTGGGGTCCCTATCCCCGCCTGCGGGCACGGCGTCAGGTCTACCGCCAGCATATCCATTGAAACCGTTCCAACCGTACCGGTGCGAACGCCATCCACCAGCACCGGCGTTCCGCTTGGAGCATGGCGCGGATAACCGTCTGCATAGCCAGTCGCCACAATGCCAATACGCTGCTCGCCGCTGGCGGTATAGCGTCCACCGTAGCCCACCCGATCTCCGGCTTTCAACGTCTGTATGCCGATTATCTCGCTGCTCAGGGTCATTACCGGTTTGAGGCCGGTATTGGCAATGTCCCGCCATTGCCCCGACGGCGATGCACCGTACAAAATAATACCAGGGCGAACCCAATCGTAATGCGCTTCAGGGTGCCACAGCGTGGCGGCCGAATTGGACAGCGACCGTTTGCATTCCAGCCCTTCTGTCGCACGGGCAATGCGCGTCATGGCGTCCTGGATCCCCTCCGGGTGCTCCGCATCAGCAAAGTGCGACATTAATGTCATTTCGCCGACATTGGGCATTGCCCGCAGCTGTTGCCAGACTGTTGATACTCTCTCTGGTAAGAAACCCAGCCGGTTCATACCACTGTTCACCTTCAGGTAAACATCCAGCGGCGCGTTGAGGCGCGCATTCTGCAACGCTTTTAGCTGCCAGTTACTGTGCACGCAGGTGGTCAGACGATATTTGTCATACACGATCAGATCATCGGCGTGGAAAAAGCCCTCCAGCATAAGTATCGGGCCTTTCCATCCTCGTTCACGCAGGGTTATCGCTTCCTCAAGATTGAGCATGGCAAAACCGTCGGTGGTGCCCAGCGCATTCCAGACACGTTCAATGCCGTGTCCGTAGGCATTAGCTTTCACCACCGACCAGACGCGGGCGTCCGGCGCTGCCTGGCGGGTAATGGTCAGGTTTTGTTTCAACGCCTGCAGGTCAATGCTGGCCAGTATCGGGCGGGTCATCTCACGTCCTTATCAGTTATGTGCGCCATGTAAATGTCGTGGACGAGACGGAGTAAACCCCGGACTGTAACGCGCCACGCTCAGATCGTCGTAAGGAATAGCCGGCGTGCGACCGGAGAGAATGTCGCTGAGCAACTGACCCGAACCGCAGGCCATTGTCCAGCCCAGGGTGCCGTGCCCGGTGTTAAGCAGCAAATTCTTGAAACGGGTTCGCCCGACCACCGGTGTACCGTCCGGGGTCATCGGACGCAGCCCGGTCCAGAAGGTCGCCTGTTCCACATGCCCACCGCGTGGAAAGAGATCGCGTACAACCATCTCCAGCGTTTCACGACGGGGTTGTAGCAATTCAGTATTGAAGCCCACAATCTCCGCCATGCCGCCAACGCGAATACGGTTATCAAAGCGGGTAATGGCGATTTTGTAGGTTTCATCAAGGATAGTTGAAACCGGAGCACCGTCATCTTGCGCCACCGGAATGGTCAAAGAATAGCCCTTCAGCGGATAGACCGGAATGTCAACGATCCCTTTCAGCATCGCCGTGGAATAGGAGCCAAACGCCATCACATAGGCATCGGCTTTGACTATCTCTTCGCCACACTGAACGCCATAAATCTGCTCGCCATCGCTCAGTAGCTTATCGACCGGGGTGTTAAAACGAAACTTAACGCCCGCCTGCTCCGCCATCAGCGCCAGACGCTGGGTAAACAGCTGGCAGTCACCGGTTTCGTCATTCGGTAAACGCAGACCGCCGGTCAGCTTGTGCGCGACTTCCGCCAGCGCCGGTTCGACTTCCGCCAGGCGGCTTGCTTCCAGGAGCTGATAGGGTACGCCCGCATCTTCGAGCACGGCGATGTCGCGGGTGGCGTTCTCATACTGTTGAGCGGTACGGAACAGCTGTAACGTTCCGCCCTGACGTCCTTCGTACTCGATACCGGTAGAGGCACGCAGCGCTTTCAGGCAATCACGGCTGTATTCAGCCAGGCGCACCATCCGCCCCTTGTTTTCCATGTAGTGGCTGGTGTCGCAGTTGCGCAGCATTTGCCACATCCATTTCAACTGGAACTGCGTCCCGTCGAGGCGAACGGCCAGCGGAGCATGGCGCTGAAACATCCATTTAATTGCTTTAAGCGGTACGCCTGGCGC
Organism: Citrobacter sp. Cu096; assembly: GCF_030332285.1. NCBI lineage: Bacteria > Pseudomonadati > Pseudomonadota > Gammaproteobacteria > Enterobacterales > Enterobacteriaceae > Citrobacter > Citrobacter sp. Cu096. The sequence continues at coordinate 905,135 of NZ_JAOWID010000030.1, read as the reverse complement.
CGCCCATGGTGCTGCATAACCTGGAGAGATTTGCCCCGCGTTCGCCGCACTGGTTTCCAGTGCCGGACCGGGCTCACGATCAATGACGGTGACATCGTGTCCAGCCTGACTTAAGTACCAGGCGCTGGTCACGCCAACGACACCACTTCCCAGTATGACAACTCGCATAGCCACTCCGTTAACAGTAAAAGAACAATCATCTAATTACATCTTGATAACTCAGTTGAAAATATTATTCAACATATGGCTTTTTTATGGTGACTTATCTCACATATAGCGGTAACAGCGCGGAACTCTTTGCTTTGGCATCTCCTGCTGCGCGTTATTTTTATCCAGCATAAAATTTTGCAACCATGCCATTTTTCGACGCCTCGCTAACGTGAAATCGCAAAGAAAAAATTTCTGCCACAGCACGTTTTTTAACACCATGTTCTATGCTTGAAATGAGGTACTCCAGACAGAGAGTGCCGCCAACAATGAGGGTGCGCGAATGGCTACGATTGATTCCATGAACAAGGACAGCACACGGTTAAGCGATGGACCCGACTGGACGTTTGATCTGCTGGATGTCTATCTGGCGGAAATAGACCGCGTGGCGAAACTCTACAGACTGGATACCTACCCGCACCAAATCGAGGTGATCACCTCCGAACAGATGATGGACGCGTATTCCAGCGTTGGGATGCCGATCAACTATCCTCACTGGTCGTTTGGTAAAAAGTTTATTGAAACCGAACGCTTGTATAAGCATGGTCAGCAGGGGCTGGCCTATGAGATTGTTATTAACTCCAATCCGTGTATCGCGTATCTGATGGAGGAGAACACCATTACCATGCAGGCGCTGGTGATGGCGCATGCCTGCTATGGACATAACTCCTTTTTCAAAAACAACTACCTGTTCCGTAGCTGGACGGATGCCAGTTCCATCGTCGATTACCTGATCTTCGCGCGAAACTATATTACCCAGTGCGAAGAACGCTATGGCGTGGATGAAGTCGAAAAGCTCCTCGACTCCTGTCATGCGTTGATGAATTACGGCGTTGACCGTTACAAACGCCCGCAAAAAATCTCCCTACAGGAAGAAAAAGCCCGGCAAAAAAGCCGTGAAGAGTATCTGCAAAGCCAGGTGAATATGTTGTGGCGCACGCTGCCGAAGAAAGAGGAAGAGAAAAGCGTGGCGGAAGCCCGGCGTTATCCCTCTGAGCCACAGGAAAACCTGCTGTACTTCATGGAGAAGAACGCCCCGCTGCTGGAGTCCTGGCAACGCGAAGTGCTGCGCATTGTGCGCAAGGTCAGCCAATATTTTTATCCGCAGAAACAAACACAGGTGATGAACGAAGGTTGGGCTACTTTCTGGCATTACACCATCCTGAACCACCTTTATGATGAAGGTAAAGTCACGGAACGGTTTATGCTGGAGTTTCTGCATAGCCATACCAACGTAGTGTTCCAACCGCCATACAACAGTCCGTGGTATAGCGGAATAAATCCTTATGCCCTCGGTTTTGCCATGTTCCAGGATATCAAACGTATTTGCCAGTCGCCAACCGAAGAGGACAAATACTGGTTCCCAAATATAGCCGGATCCGACTGGCTGGAAACCCTGCATTTCGCGATGCGCGATTTCAAAGATGAAAGTTTTATCAGTCAGTTCCTGTCCCCGAAGGTGATGCGTGATTTCCGCCTGTTCACCGTACTGGATGACGATCGTCATAACTATCTGGAGATTTCCGCGATTCATAACGAGGAAGGGTATCGTGAAATTCGTAACCGGTTGTCGTCGCAATATAACCTGAGCAACCTGGAGCCGAATATTCAAATCTGGAATGTCGATCTACGCGGTGACCGCTCCCTCACCTTGCGCTATATTCCGCATAACCGTGCTCCGCTGGATAAAGGACGCAAAGAGGTGCTTAAGCATGTGCACCGGTTATGGGGTTTTGACGTGATGCTGGAGCAGCAGAATGAAGATGGCAGCGTGGAGCTGCTGGAGCGTTGCCCGCCGAGGATGAACGGTCTGTAATAATAAAACCCCTCAAATGAGGGGTTTCTAATTAGCGGCCCTGAATGGCTAAGTCGCCCGGCAAGTTCTTCTGCATACGATGCCAAATCTCGCCACTATCGTGACCATAGCGACGCACCGTATCATATACCTGCTCATGAGCACCTTGCTCACAAAGTTCTGACAGCTTACGGTAGAAGCTCAGCGCCAGCGCGCGCGCCTCCGGATTGGCGAAGTAATGACGGCCAATGCGGGTATACAATCCTTTCATGCCATTGAGAATCAAACCATAGATCGGGTTGCCGGAGGCAAATGCCAGTCCACGAAAGATGTTGTAATCCAGATCGGCAAAGGCGTCAGCGTGGTCGGCAACCTGATTTGCCGTTGCCAGGACCTCCTGCGCTTTATCAGGATGCTGGCGAAACGCGGTGCGAATAAAGATTGTCGAAATATTGGTACGCACAGACAGCAGATTATCGATCAGCTGCGGCACACTTTCATGATCGAGACGCGCCAACGTTTCAAGGATATTCAGCCCCGAAGTTTCCCAGAAGTTATTCACCTTCGTCGGTTTGCCGTGTTGAATGGTCAACCAACCGTCCCGCGCCAGACGCTGTAATACCTCGCGTAACGTGGTACGTGTCACTCCAATAAGTTCAGAGAGTTCACGTTCAGCGGGCAAAATAGTGCCAGGTGGGAAGCGGTTATTCCAGATACTTTCAATGATGTACTCTTCCGCGAACCCCGCCGGGCTTTGCGCCTTAATGACCATAGTGATAATTCCATTACACAGCAAAACATAGTTACAGTTATCATACCAGACGGGTCACATAGCTGATAGCTGACGCAATGAAGAAAAAGTGGATCAAGGCTTCATTTTCCAGATAACGCTGAAGTACAACCAGGCTTGCCCGTCACGTGAATAGCTTGCCTGTACTCCCTCCTCCCGCTAAGCTTTGCGGTCAAACATAAAAACATGATTTCATTTTTAAAGGTAGGGAAATCACCATGGAGCTATCATGGGGCCGCGCTATGTGGCGCAATTTTTTAGGTCAATCACCTGACTGGTACAAACTTGCACTACTCATCTTCTTAGTCGTTAACCCGATTATTTTCTTCATTAATCCCTTCATTGCGGGCTGGCTGTTGGTAGCCGAGTTCATTTTTACGCTGGCGATGGCGCTAAAATGCTACCCGCTGCTGCCGGGCGGGTTGTTAGCCATAGAAGCAGTCATGATTGGCATGACCAGCGCTACACATGTGCGTGAAGAGGTTGCCGCTAACCTTGAAGTGCTTTTGCTGCTGATGTTTATGGTGGCTGGCATCTACTTTATGAAGCAGCTTCTGCTGTTTATTTTCACCCGTTTGCTGCTCACTATTCGCTCTAAGGCGTTGCTGTCACTGGCATTTTGCGTTGCCGCCGCCTTTCTCTCGGCATTTCTTGATGCGCTGACCGTCGTGGCCGTGGTGATCAGCGTAGCGGTCGGTTTTTATGGTATCTACCATCGTGTCGCCTCTTCCCGCACGGAAGACAATAATATGCTTGATGACAGCCATATCGATCAGCACCATAAGGTCGTTCTTGAGCAGTTCCGTGGTTTTCTGCGCAGTTTGATGATGCATGCGGGTGTCGGTACGGCGTTAGGCGGCGTGATGACCATGGTCGGCGAACCGCAAAACCTGATTATCGCCAAAGCAGCTGGCTGGCATTTTGGTGACTTCTTCCTGCGCATGTCGCCGGTCACCGTCCCGGTGCTGATTTGCGGCCTGCTAACCTGTGTGCTGGTTGAGAAGTTGCGTTGGTTTGGCTATGGCGATACGTTGCCGGAGACCGTGCGTGACGTTCTGCAACAGTTTGACGATCAGAGCCGTAAGCAACGTACTCGCCAGGACAAAATCAAACTGATTATCCAGGCGATTATTGGTGTCTGGCTGGTGATTGCTCTGGCCCTGCATCTGGCGGAAGTCGGATTAATTGGTTTATCGGTGATTATTCTGGCAACCTCGTTGACTGGCGTTACTGACGAACATGCGATTGGTAAAGCGTTTACCGAATCGCTGCCTTTCACCGCCCTGTTGACTGTGTTCTTCTCAATTGTTGCGGTTATTATCGATCAACAGCTTTTCTCGCCAATCATTCAGTTTGTTTTACAATCCTCCGAACATGCCCAACTGACGCTGTTCTACCTCTTCAACGGCCTGCTGTCTTCTATTTCTGATAACGTATTTGTCGGCACAATTTACATTAACGAGGCCAAAGCCGCGCTGGAACAGGGAACTATCAGCCTCAATCAATATGAACTGTTAGCGGTGGCGATCAATACCGGGACCAACCTGCCTTCCGTGGCCACGCCAAACGGCCAGGCGGCATTCCTGTTCCTGCTGACCTCCGCGCTGGCACCGTTGATACGCCTGTCTTATGGCCGCATGGTGTGGATGGCTCTCCCTTATACCCTTGTTCTGACACTCGTCGGTCTGCTTTGCGTAGAGTTCACACTTGTTCCGGTGACCGAGTGGATGGCCCAAACGGGCTGGTTAGCTACACTTTCATAACAATTAACCGGGCAAATCACTGCCCGGTTTGACTTTTTGCATGATAAATATCCGATTACGCAAATTTTCAATTACCGCTAGTGGCGCATAAGTTGAATTGGTTTAAACTGCGGTCTCTACGCATGTTGCAGGGAAATGATTATGTTGCGATTTTTAAACCAGTGCTCCCGAGGTCGTGGAGCATGGTTATTGTTGGCGTTAACCGCCTTTGCGCTGGAGCTCGTCGCGCTTTGGTTCCAGCACGTCATGCTGCTAAAACCGTGCGTGTTGTGTATCTACGAACGTAGCGCATTATTCGGTGTAATGGGAGCGGGACTGGTAGGGGCTATCGCGCCAAAAACGCCGCTGCGCTATGTGGCGATGGTTATCTGGATTTACAGCGCCTGGCGCGGGTTTCAGTTGGCGTATGAACACACCATGATTCAGCTTTATCCTTCACCGTTTATGACCTGTGATTTTGCCGCCCGCTTCCCGAGCTGGCTGCCGCTGGACAAATGGCTTCCGCAAGTGTTTTTAGCCTCCGGCGACTGTGCTGAACGCCAGTGGTCTTTTTTAACCCTGGAAATGCCGCAGTGGCTGTTGGGGATCTTCGCCGCCTACCTGGTGGTCGCCGTGCTGGTAGTCATAGCGCAGCCGTTTAAACCGAAAAAACGTGACCTCTTCGGTCGCTAACAGAGACGCGCATTCGGGAGCGTTAAACGTTGGTTTAACGCACTGTAATATAAAACATCCGTAAGACGTCCATCTTAGGTACAGAAAGCTCACAATGTCACCGTTGTGAGCTTTTTTTACCGGTTAAGAGAATATGTCGTCGTAATGGCTTTCGTATGAGTTTGCTGCAATCAGTCAGCACGAGTTCAACAACGGCTTACAATCTGATTCAAGCGAAGAGCTTAAGCTCGGCATACTAATACGTCGTTGAGAGTAACTTTCCCCCGCAACGGCTAGCCCGGTAAAACTCGCGCTGCATCGAATGCCGATGATCAATTTTCTGTAACAATTTTCCGTTATAAGTGATCTACCCCTCAATTTGGAATCTTTCTACTAGTTTATCTACCCGAGTAGATCTATTAATTTGCAGTAAAAATGCAATATCTACCCGAGTAGAATAGATAAAGTTAAAGCGCGCGCAATTATTGGCAGATAACGTCAAGGAGTTCTTATGAACACGCATTCATCCTCTGTACCCGTAACTGACGGTCAGCAAGCCGCACAGCAACGGTTGGAAACACCTGAAGGACGCCGCGAATTCTGGCGAGCGGCATTATCTTGTTGGCTGGGCACAACAATGGAATATGCCGATTTCGCTCTGTATGGCCTCGCGGCTGGCATTATATTTGGCGACATCTTTTTTCCCGAAGCAACGCCTGTTATGGCGCTGTTATCCAGCTTCGCAGCCTATTCCGTTGGGTTTATCGCCCGTCCCATCGGCGCGCTGTTATTCGGCTGGATCGGCGATCGTCATGGCCGAAAAATTGTGATGGTTATCACTATCGGGCTAATGGGCGTATCAACCATGTTGATCGGTTTAATTCCCAGCTACGCACAAATTGGCGTTTGGGCGCCGGTGTGTCTGGTTATTTTACGATTTTCCCAAGGGCTGGGCGCCGGTGCAGAATTGTCAGGCGGCACCGTCATGCTCGGTGAATATGCCCCTGTTAAACGCCGCGGTCTGGTCTCTTCGATTATCGCCCTGGGTTCAAATAGCGGTACGTTGTTGGCCTCATTGGTTTGGCTCATCGTGCTGCAAATGGATAAAGACACCTTATTAAGTTGGGGGTGGCGTATTCCTTTTCTTTGTAGTTTCCTTATCGCCGCCACCGCCCTCTTTATACGGCGTCATATGCGTGAAACGCCGGTATTTGAACGTCAAAAAGCACTCCTGCAGGCCGAACGAGAGAATGCGCTTCGTAAAGGTGAGGAGATGCAGCAGCACGACACACGTAGTTTCTGGCAACGCACCCGTGCGTTCTGGACTATGGTCGGATTGCGTATCGGCGAAAATGGTCCCTCCTACCTGGCACAAGGATTCATTATTGGCTATGTTGCCAAAGTGCTGATGGTTGATAAATCGGTCCCCACTTTGGCGGTTTTTATCGCTTCAATTCTGGGGTTTGCCATTATTCCACTAGCAGGTTGGCTTTCTGATCGGTTTGGAAGACGTATCACCTATCGTTGGTTTTGTCTGTTGCTTATCCTGTATGCATTCCCGGCATTCATGTTGCTGGATTCCCGCGAGCCGTGGATTGTTATCCCAACAATTATTACGGGAATGGGACTCGCTTCCCTGGGAATTTTTGGGGTTCAGGCGGCATGGGGAGTTGAACTGTTTGGTGTAACCAACCGTTATACCAAAATGGCTTTCGCAAAAGAGCTGGGATCCATTATGTCTGGCGGTACGGCCCCACTCGTCGCCTCAGCGTTACTCTCGTTTTACGGCCACTGGTGGCCTATTGCCCTCTATTTTTCGCTCATGGCTGCTATTGGACTAGTGACGACTTTCTTCGCTCCGGAAACGCGCGGTCGCGATCTCAACCTGCCGGAGGATGCGATTTGAGACCTGAGAGCGTGGGATGCGCGTTCTTTACCAAAGATTTTTGGGTCATAACACCTTATGCTGGCTGGCAAAACGAACACTCTGAACAAAATCAGGTTGGTGCCTTATGACTCAATCACATTCACAACGTGTAACCCGCTCCGATGTCGCGAAAGAAGCAGGAACGTCTGTCGCTGTAGTGAGCTACGTTATTAATAATGGTCCGCGTCCGGTGGCCGAAGCGACCCGACAACGCGTATTGCAGGCCATAAAAAAGACGGGATATCGACCCAATGGTATAGCGCGAGCCCTCGCTTCAGGCAGTACACATACTTACGGGCTCATTGCTCCTGACATATCGAACCCGTTTATTGCCTCAATGGCACACGCCCTGCAACATGAGGCATTTGCTGATGGCAAGGTGCTTCTGCTTGGTGATGCGGGTGATAATAGCGGACGTGAACGAGAATTGATTAATAATATGCTGAATCGTCAGGTTGATGGACTTATCTATACCAGTGTAGATCGGCATCCCTATATTGAGCTGATTCAGGATAGCGGTACGCCTTGTGTCATGTTGGATCGTGTAGATCCCAGTCTGAATGTGAGTGTGATTCAGGTAGATGAACAGCTAGCAGCCAGACAGGTCACACAACATCTTATTGATCACGGTTACCGTGACATTGGCATAATTTGTGGTCCACGTGAAATGTTGAACACGCAGGATCGTATCAAAGGATGGCAGTTAGCATTGGAGGAATCCTCGCTCTCTGTCAATCCCTCCTGGATCTTTTCGACTAACTATACCCGTGCCGGAGGCTACGAGGCGACGAAACGCATGTTACAAGGAGTGCCTCCACGCGCGCTGTTCGCTACCAATGAGCAGCAAGCGCTTGGGTGCTTACGGGCACTGGCAGAACAAGGGCTCCACGTTCCACAAGATGTGGCTTTGGTCTGCTTTAACGCAACACAGGAATCGGCTTACAACGTACCTTCCCTAACCGCCGTTCGACAACCGGTAGACAAAATGGCCCGGGCGGCAATCGATATGTTGAAAAACTGGAATGGAGAAGTTCGCCGCATTGAATTTGAGTTTTTTTTACAAGTGGGAGAGTCGTGTGGCTGCCAGGGACATGAAGTACAATCCGAAACCAGATAAACGTGAATCTATGCGTGTGATTATCGATTGCGATCCAGGTAATGGGATTCCCGGTGCCAATATCGATGATGGCCTCGCGCTGGCACTCGCCATTGCCGCACCGCAAATCTCTCTGGAAATGATCACCACCGTAGCCGGAAATACACCGGTTGAGGTTGGATATGCTGTAGCCAAAGACCTCGTAAAAAGACTGGATGTCCCAATCCCTGTCTATTGTGGCGCCTCACGTGCACTCAGAGAAGATCCTTTGCCATGGAGAGAAAAGCTCGATCATGGTGTGGAGCACTTTGGCTTACGCCAACTCTGGGAAGATGTTCCCACTCCTCAGGCATCTCGCCACGCCAAACCTATTGCGCCTGAAGCGATCGGTGAGCTGATATGTCACAACCCCGGCGAGATAACTCTGATTGCAACGGGTCCGCTTACTAATGTGGCTATTGCGCTGCAACTCTATCCGCAGCTTATTCATGCGGTAAAAAAGATTGTGATTATGGGCGGTGTGTTTAACGTTCCAGGGTATATGAAAGACACCAATTTTGGTTTGGATCCAGAAGCAGCCCATGCCGTGCTGACCAGCGGAGCGCCAGTAACATTAGTTCCTATGGATGTCACAACAAAAACGCAGATGCTCCATGCTGATTTAGATCGTCTGGCTTCGGCAGAAAACGTTCTGGGTCGTTATCTGGAGCAAACTATCCGTCCATGGATTACGTATTCTATGCGCACCCGAAATCTGCCCGGATGCTGGATACACGATGTGCTGACAGTCGCCTGGCTGCTTGACTCCTCTCTCGCTACAACCACAGAAGACTTTCTGGATGTCTCGCTTGAAGGACTGACCCGCGGTATGACCTGTCGCTATGGACGTAACACATTACGTCTCGACGTGGGAATACCTGAGCCCAAAGGAGTAATGATAGAAATTCTTCAGTCTGTTGATAACCAAAAACTTCTTTCACTGATTGAACACTATATCCATCGCTATCATGTGTAGCATGCCGAAACAGGAAAGAATGTATTAGCACAGTATATAAGCTCATATTGTTCCGGAGGAAAAATGAATGCGTTGGCACTCCTCTTATCCGCTGAAGGAGAATCCCTTGTAATTACGTTATGTAAAATATGTGCCGCTTTTTTTCTGGGAGGAGTCCTCGGACTTGAAAGAGAATCAAAAGGGAAGCCAGTCGGGTTTAAAACGTGCGTGATAATATCCGTCGCCAGCTGTGTGCTGACCATCGTTTCGATTCAGTCAGCCGAATATTACGCTGAGATATCGATGAATATACGTAGCGACCCTATGCGGCTTGCCGCTCAAGTCATCAGTGGTGTAGGCTTTCTGGGAGCAGGAGTTATCCTGCATCGCCATGATGATGCGATATCCGGATTGACGACAGCAGCAATCGTTTGGGCTTCTGCTGGTATAGGAATTACATGTGGGGCTGGCTTTTATCTCCATGCCATACTTGCAACAGGATTATTCCTTCTGGCAATAAAACTTAGCTATTTCGTCATCTTTTTACAAACCCGAAACCAGTCACCAGGTAAAGTTAAAATTCGAATTGTCCTGGATGATAAATCGGGGCTACAAACGCTGATTGACAGTATTCATCAGCAAAAAAATGTTATTGAAAACATCACTATTCGCGATCTAAAAAAGAGGAAAATCGAAGTTAATCTTAAGGTGATAATCAGGAAGAAAATAACTTTACCTGAACTTTACGGCAATCTGTCTGCCATTGATCATGTTTATGCTATCGCGCTGGAGCACTAATTATTTTGTACAGGGTCGAGAAACCAGATTAAAGTTAAAGGCGGTATCAAAAGTTACCCGGCTGGAAAACGAGTAAAATTACCCCCTGATTGACAGTAAACAACGCGACGAAGGGAAGCGCCCTGGCTTTTGTAGCAGATATTCACTCCTGAAAAAGCAAATCCATAAGATTCGCGTTGTCTGTTTTTTCACCATTCAATTTCCGCAACAGCATTTCTCTTGCAAGTGTTTGTAAAGAAAAAATAATATCAGGCTGAACTCGTTTCATTTTGCTGAGGTTCGCATCAGAATTCACCAGAGCAATTATTTTTGTTGTACTACCGACCAGTTCTTTAGCCGCCAGCACAATAAAAGCATTGTCTGAGTCATCATCGCGCAAAACCAGTATATAGCGTGCCTTATCGGCTTCAGCACTATTGAGCGCTTTATTATCAGATGGATCACCAACAATCACGTCAGCATTTTCTGGATAGTTATGAGGAATGCCCGGAGGCACTATTACGGTGACCTTCTCATTTTGTTCGCAAAGCCCATGATAAACACTGACAGCAAGCGGGGTAGTGCCAATAATAATGATATGGTTTTTACGCATCACGTGTGAAATTCTTCCTTTAATCATACGCCGGAGGTTCCCTCCGAGCATTGGACCGATTATAGCACTGATCGAAGTCGCGAAGACGGTGATGCCGAGAATAATGATCGATACTGTAAATAGTCGGGCAGTCGATGTTACCGGAACAATATCTCCATAACCCACAGTGGACATGCTTACTGTTGAAAAATACAGCGCATCAGATAACTCACTTATTACTGGCCTGAACTCCTCTCCTAAATAGAGTGACCCACAAAGTGCATAAAGCAGTAGCGAAACGAAGCTCACTAACGCGAACAGTGTTCCAGCAGCCAGGCTGGACTGGTTAAAAACACGCCAGAACCAAATTAGAAAAAGACAGTCCACTACCGACAGCAACCCAATATGATAAGAACTGTTCGGCATTAAAAAGCTGAAAAGAGTTATGGCAATAAGAAGAATTATTGTAAACGTCCATGCCACTCTGGCACGCAAAAAAAGTCCGATACTCATGAGCACTATCGCAATGCCAAGCATCACCTGCGGTAGCGTTAATAACCCTAATGTGGAGATAATCTCTTTCCAGCCAGAAAACTGTCCGGTGGACTGCAACAAAAAATGCCAGACCTGAGTCAAGAGTGGCCTGAGAAATACGCTGCCAATAAACAGCGTCAGCGTCGCAAGCCACAAGTTGGGTGTAAGGAAAACAGACAAAAATTTGAGTCTGGTAGAAAGTGTTTTCATCGAAAATCTCCAGAAAACCTCAAAAATGAGAATGGAGGGTATGCCAACCAGACCTTCATCTCAAGCACAAGCTCCTTTTTCTAACCGCCTATGCAATGAAAAACAGCGCTTGGACATTGCTTGCTGGCATCTATAAGATGTATATTTAATGCATCTTATAGATGCCACATTAAGGAGATGTCTTATGTCCCATTTACGCATCCCGGCAACCTGGAAAGTAAAACGCTCTACTCCCTTCTTCACCAAAGATAACGTCCCGGCAGCACTGTTGTCTCACCACAACACCGCAGAGGGCGTCTTTGGACAGCTCTGCGTGATGGAAGGTACGGTAACGTATTATGGCTTTGCTAATGAAGACGCAAAAGTGCCTGAAGTGAAAGTGGTGATTAATGCCGGTCAATTTGCGACCAGTCCACCGCAGTACTGGCATCGCGTTGAATTAAGCGACGATGCGCAATTCAACATTAACTTCTGGGTGGAAGATGATAACCACTCCGATGAGATGTATCAGGCGAAAAAGTCTTAACCCTCAACGCCGGTTAGTCGATGGGCGGCTTAGTCCGCCCATGATGGTTTGTTCAGGATATGATCCTGCCAGTCACGCACTTCCGATTCTTTCACCGCTATATGACGGACTGAAATACGTTCACCGTGCATCGCCGCTTTTGAACCCGTCAGCAGCGGATGCCACTCCGGCAGCCCTTTCCCTTCAGCGAGCAGACGATAAGCGCAAGTCATCGGCAACCATTCAAAAGTGGGCAGATTATCACGCGTGAGTTTGATGCAATCAGGTTCATACTCGAAGCGACGCTCATAGTTACGGCACTGGCAAGTTTTGATATTGAGCTGCTTACAGGCAACGTTGGTGAAGTAAATTTCATCGGTGTCTTCATCCATCAACTTGTGCAGACAGCACTGTCCGCAGCCGTCGCACAACGACTCCCATTCGGCGTCGGTCATTTCATCAAGGGTTTTACTTTGCCAGAAAGGTAATTCGCTCATCGGGATGTCCACATCAAAAATCAGGTTGCACCTTATAACCAGTCTGGCACGCTGATGCAAGTTTTGCCGCCCGAAAAGGCGGCAATGAGGATTTACAGTACGCGGGTGGATAACGTATAACCGTTGAAATTGACTTCCAGTTCGTCACCATTATGCAGCGGCCCGACGCCTGCTGGCGTTCCCGTAAGCACAACATCGCCCGCTTTGAGAGTAAAGAAACGGCTCATATAAGCAATCAAAGGAACGATGTGATGGATCATCTCCGCCGTGGAGCCATGCTGGCGCTGTTCGCCGTTTACCGTCAACCCGAGCATCGTATCCTGCGGATCGCCGTTAAACTCCGCCACCGGAATAAACCCCGACAGCGGACAAGAGTTATCAAAACCTTTCGCTTTTTCCCACGGCTGCCCCGCTTTCTTCATTTTCCCCTGAATATCGCGCAGAGTCAGATCCAGCGCTACGCCATAGCCAGCGATGGCTTTACGCACATGTTCTTCGGTCGCCTGACGCAAGGTCGCGCCAATCAGTACGGCCAGCTCAACCTCATGGTGAACCGCCCCCATATCGGATGGGATCACCAGCGGCTGGCGTAAATCACACAGCGCGGTTTCCGGTTTAATAAACAGAACCGGTTCTTCCGGCGTCGCACTGCCCATTTCCTGGATGTGTTTGGCATAGTTACTGCCCACGCAAACCACCTTACTCACCGGATAATCCAGCAGAGCACCATGCCAGTTGTGATGTTGATACATTACTTTCCCCTAACGTAGTCATAGATTTGAGGTACTGCATCGATGGAACGTGCTTCTGCCGGATGCAGTTTAGCCTTTAGCGTCTGGTATATTTTGTTTTGCCGTGGCCAGATGCTGTTTGAGTAAATCTTCTGGCGGCGGTGGTATTTGTAAATAATAGCCCTGCTCGGTTAAGGCCTGTTTTACTTTTTCAAGATCGGCATTAACCAGTTTTTTACGGCCATCAAGCGGCAACATCATTGCCAGCGTCGGTTGACCAAATCCTTTCATCAGTTCTTCAGGAACGCGTGAAAAATCGTCTTTTTTTTCGACATATAAATAGGTCTGGTCACGTTTGCTGCTTCGGTAGATCACACAAAACATATCTTTTACTCTGAATTCACGGAATGGTGGCTTGCCTCAATATAATACTGACTATAACATGCCTTATAGTCTTCGGAATATCACCCCGCGCTGGGGATGATAAATAGCAAATTGAGTAAGGCCAGGATGTCAAACACGCCAATCGAGCTTAAAGGCAGTAGCTTCACCTTATCAGTGGTTCATTTACATGAAGCAGAACCCGAGGTTATTCGTCAGGCGTTGGAAGACAAAATCGCGCAGGCACCGGCTTTTTTAAAACATGCTCCCGTCGTAGTTAACGTGAGTGGTCTTGAAAGCCCGGTAAACTGGCCAGCGCTGCAGAAAGTTGTCGCGTCTACCGGATTGCGCATTATCGGCGTTAGCGGATGCAAAGACGCCAGACTCAAAGCTGAAATCGACGAAATGGGTCTTCCTTTACTGACTGAAGGTAAAGAAAAAGCGATTCGTTCAGCTCCCATTGAGGCTTCGCCCCCCGTCGCAGCGCCGCAAAACGTTACTCCCATCACAAAAACACGATTAATAAATGTGCCGGTTCGTTCCGGTCAGCGCATTTATGCTCCACAATGTGATCTGATTGTTACAAGCCACGTCAGTGCGGGCGCAGAGCTTATCGCTGATGGCAATATTCATGTTTATGGCATGATGAGAGGCCGTGCGCTGGCAGGTGCAAGCGGCGATCGGGAAGCACAAATTTTTTGTACCCATCTGACGGCAGAACTGGTGTCTATCGCAGGTGTTTATTGGCTGAGTGATAAAATCCCAGCAGAATTTTATGGCAAAGCGGCCCGTCTGCAATTAGCAGAAAACGCTTTGACAGTTCAACCGTTGAATTGATCCCTTTTTAACAAGGAATTTCTATGGCACGCATTATTGTTGTTACTTCGGGTAAAGGGGGCGTTGGCAAAACCACCTCCAGCGCGGCCATCGCTACAGGTTTGGCCCAGAAGGGAAAGAAAACTGTCGTTATTGATTTTGATATCGGCCTGCGTAACCTCGATCTGATTATGGGTTGTGAACGCCGCGTCGTTTACGACTTCGTCAACGTTATTCAGGGCGATGCGTCGTTAAATCAGGCGTTAATCAAAGATAAGCGTACCGAAAATCTCTTTATTCTTCCGGCCTCACAGACTCGTGATAAAGACGCGCTGACGCGTGAAGGCGTCGCGAAAGTTCTGGACGACCTGAAAACGATGGAATTTGACTTCATCGTCTGCGACTCCCCGGCGGGTATTGAAACCGGCGCGCTGATGGCCCTGTATTTTGCCGATGAAGCGATTATCACCACTAACCCGGAAGTCTCCTCTGTACGTGACTCTGACCGTATTCTGGGTATTCTGGCGTCGAAATCTCGTCGTGCGGAAAACGGTGAAGATCCGATTAAAGAGCATTTGTTGCTGACGCGCTACAACCCTGGGCGCGTAAATAAAGGTGACATGCTGAGCATGGAAGACGTACTGGAAATTCTGCGAATCAAGTTGGTTGGCGTGATTCCTGAAGATCAGTCAGTCCTGCGCGCGTCTAACCAGGGTGAGCCGGTTATTCTCGACATCAATGCTGATGCCGGTAAAGCCTATGCTGATACCGTAGACCGTCTGTTGGGAGAAGAACGTCCTTTCCGCTTCATTGAAGAAGAGAAGAAAGGTTTCCTCAAACGCCTGTTCGGAGGATAAGTTATGGCATTACTGGATTTTTTTCTCTCGCGGAAAAAGAGCACAGCTAACATCGCTAAAGAGCGACTGCAGATTATTGTTGCGGAACGTCGTCGTAGTGACGCCGAGCCACATTATTTACCGCAACTGAGGAAAGATATTCTCGAGGTTATCTGCAAGTATGTACAAATTGATCCTGAAATGGTCACGGTACAGCTTGAGCAAAAAGACGGCGATATTTCTATCCTCGAACTTAACGTGACATTACCTGAAGCCGAAGAGTCTAAATAACCGCTTTGCTCAGTACAGTCATGGTTGCAAAAAAGGCAGATTATTCTGCCTTTTTATTTTCAGTTTCTTGCCAACATGTTGCGCATTTATTCCAACGTAAACTTTGGGTAGTTTTCGGAAAAATAGCGGCGCAAATATTCAACGGTAATACGGATTTTTGCCGATGTCGCCAGCCGAGAAACATAAACTGCCCAAATATTGGCGGGTTGATAATACTCTGGCAATATATGCACCAGATGTCCGCTGGCTATATTGTCGCAAACATCCCACCAGGAACGTAAAGCAATTCCCTGACCATCAAGACACCACTGATGTACCACTTCACCATGGTTAGACGACAGAGGCCCTGTCACCTTAATGGAGTGAGCGCCCTCTTTATTACGCATTTGCCAGATACCAAACGGATGGTCGCGCTCTTTAATGACCAGACAGGGAAAAGTGGCGAGATCGGTTAGTTGTTTCGGCGTCCCATGCTGTGCCACAAACTCTGGCGAGGCGCACAAAATACGGTAGTTAGTCGCCAGTTTGCGGGCAATCAGGTTAGGTGCGATATCATCACCGATACGAATATCAAGATCGACCCCCTCATTCACCATATCCACCAGGCGGTCTTCAACATCGAACCTCAGTTCTAACTGCGGGTACTCTTTTGCCAGCGCAGACAGCGCCGGAGCCACCACCCGGCGGCCAAAACCAAAGCTACTGATAATTCGTAACATTCCCTGTGGGATCTGCCTGGCATCAGACAGTTCATCCATCATCTGATCAACGTCCTGCAGGATCCGCTGAGCCCATTCGTAGATCCGCTCCCCCTCTTCCGTGATGGTTACGCGCCGAGTAGTCCGGTGCAGCAGCACTACATTCAGCGTCTGCTCCAATAGAGCAACTCGCTTACTGATAAAGGCAGGTGATACGCCCAGCTCTTCGGCAACGGCGGCAAATCCTGCTCGACGAGCAACCAGCATAAAGACGCGTAAATCATTTAGCAGCGGCAGATTATTCATGATCTGTGTTTTATGTTTCACCAGTTAGGGGGATTAACTATTAATCAGTCAATTATAGGATAAGGGGAAAGTCAATTTTGATGGCGTACAAGTGAGAGCTGCTATGAAGAAAACCTGTCGTATTGCCGCTATCCCCGGAGATGGCATTGGTAAAGAAGTCCTGCCTGAAGGCATTCATGTGTTACAAGCAGCTGCCGAGCGCTGGGGTTTGTCGCTCAGCTTTGAGCAAATGGAATGGGCCAGCTGCGAGTACTATACCCATCATGGAAAGATGATGCCCGATGACTGGCATGAGCAACTACAATCCTTTGATGCTATCTATTTTGGCGCCGTTGGCTGGCCGGACACTGTCCCGGATCACATCTCATTATGGGGATCGTTGCTTAAGTTTCGACGCGAATTCGACCAGTACGTCAACCTGCGTCCGGTGCGTCTGTTTCCGGGCGTCCCTTGCCCGCTGGCAGGTAAGCAGCCTGGCGACATTGATTTTTACGTGGTACGCGAGAACACCGAGGGAGAATACTCTTCGCTCGGTGGACGCGTGAGCGAAGGTACCGAACACGAGATGGTTATTCAGGAATCGGTCTTCACACGTCGTGGCGTGGATCGTATATTGCGTTACGCTTTCGAGCTGGCGCAAAACCGCCCGCGTAAGACCCTGACCTCGGCGACCAAATCCAATGGCCTGGCTATCAGCATGCCATACTGGGACGAGCGCGTTGAAGCCATGGCGGCTAACTATCCCGAGATCCGCTGGGATAAACAGCATATCGATATACTGTGCGCTCGCTTTGTGATGCAGCCAGAGCGTTTTGATGTTGTGGTCGCCTCCAACCTGTTTGGCGATATCCTTTCCGATCTCGGTCCGGCCTGTACCGGAACAATTGGTATTGCGCCTTCTGCTAACTTAAACCCGGAGCGCACCTTCCCCTCCCTGTTCGAGCCGGTACACGGTTCAGCCCCCGATATTTACGGCAAAAACATTGCCAATCCTATTGCCACTATCTGGGCTGGTGCCATGATGCTGGACTTCCTTGGCAACGGTGATGCCAACTATAAAGCCGCCCACGACGGCATTCTGGCGGCGATTGAGCAGGTCATCGCCAGCGGCCCAAAAACGCCGGATATGAAAGGCAGCGCCACCACACAACAGGTTGCTGAGGCCATCTGTCGGGCACTGCGTTAGAGGTCAAACCACGAAATATGAGCCGCGTCACTGACGCGGTTTTTTTATGCTTTTTACGAAGCCAATAACCTGCGTCAATTCACCTTTTATTATTTCCGTTCCGTGTTTTATTGCTTCACGCATTGGGCAATTGTTTAATTCATGTAAAGAACAAATAATTAAATTGTTAAATACAAGGTCGCTAATTCCCTACAGCATGATAACAACGACAGGCTAATGCCAAACGCGGGCAACCGTGCCCAGGAGATCCCATGTTGAGCAACGTAAAGAAAAAAGACGTGCCGCTGATAGCCATCAGCCTGGTGGCTATTCTTTTTATCGCCGCCACACTTAGTCTCTTCCCTCAGCAGTCTGCGCAAGTTGCAAATACCATTTTTAACGGCGTGACCCGAATGCTGGGTTCCGCCGTACAAATCCTCGTTCTCATGGCCATGGGGTTGGTGGTCTGGCTGGCCACCAGCAAATACGGCAATATTCGTCTCGGAGAAGGCAAAGCGGAATACAGCACGCTGTCCTGGCTGTTTATGTTTATTTGTGCTGGATTAGGCTCCTCCACGCTCTACTGGGGCGTAGCCGAGTGGGCCTATTATTACCAGACCCCAGGTCTCAATATTGCGCCACACTCGCAAAAAGCATTGGAATTCAGTCTGCCTTACTCCTTTTTTCATTGGGGGATCAGCGCCTGGGCGACCTACACGCTGGCCTCATTAACCATGGCCTACCACTTTCATGTGCGTAAAAACAAAGGGCTGAGCCTGTCGGGAATTATCGCCGCCATCACGGGTGTGCATCCGCAGGGCGTGTGGGGACGTGTGGTTGACCTGATGTTCCTGATCGCCACCGTTGGCGCATTAACCATCTCCCTTGTCGTCACCGCAGCCACCTTTACCCGCGGTTTGTCAGCCCTGACGGGTTTACCGGATAACTTCACGGTGCAGGCGTTTGTGATCCTGTTCTCTGGCGGCATTTTCTGCCTGAGCTCCTGGATTGGCATCAACAACGGTTTGCAACGTCTGAGCAAAATGGTCGGCTGGGGCGCGTTTTTACTGCCGCTGTTGGTGCTGATTGTTGGCCCGACCGAGTTCATCACCAACAACATCATCAACGCGATTGGACTGACGACACAAAACTTTTTGCAGATGAGCCTGTTCACCGACCCACTCGGCAACGGTGAATTCACTCGTAACTGGACAGTATTTTACTGGCTGTGGTGGATCTCCTACACCCCGGGCGTCGCGATGTTTGTCACACGCGTGTCCCGCGGTCGCAAAATTAAAGAGGTTATCTGGGCATTAATCCTGGGGAGTACCGTCGGTTGCTGGTTCTTCTTTGGTGTGATGGAAAGCTACTCTATTCATCAGTTTGTAAACGGCGTAATAGACGTGCCGCAGGTAATGGCGACGTTGGGTGGTGAAACGGCGGTACAGCAAGTGTTGATGTCGTTGCCTGCCGGGAAATTGTTCCTGGTGGCATATCTGGCGATTATGATTATCTTCCTCGCCTCGCACATGGATGCCGTCGCCTATACCATGGCAGCTACCAGCACGCGCAACCTGCAGGAGGGCGACGATCCAGACCGTAGCTTACGTTTGTTCTGGTGTGTGGTCATCACGCTGATTCCGTTATCGATTCTATTCACCGGCGCGTCCCTGGAAACCATGAAGACCACGGTGGTTCTGACTGCGCTTCCCTTCCTCGCCATCCTGTTGGTGAAAGTTGGCGGTTTTCTTCGCTGGGTACGGCAGGACTATGCCCATATTCCTGCGCATCAAATTGAAAGTCATCTTCCTGAAGTACCCGTTACCCTCCCCGTTGCGCCACCGGCCGGGACACTACTCAAAGGCGACAATTAAGCGCCAGTACAAAATCCTCTTACTCACAAATTAAAGGTATTCCAATGAGCAATCTGAACCCTGAGTTTATTCTGCCGCAAAATTTCTGTGCCAACCCACAGGACGCATGGACTATCCCGGCCCGGTTCTATACCGACCATCAGGCTTTCGAGCACGAACAAGAAAAGGTGTTTGCTAAAAGCTGGATTTGCGTCGCCCACAGTAGCGAACTGGCGAAACCTAATGACTATATAACCCGCGAAGTCATTGGTGAGAACATCGTGCTGGTACGTGGGCGCGACAACGTACTGCGCGCATTCTACAACGTCTGCCCGCATCGTGGTCACCAGTTATTAAGCGGCGAAGGCAAAGCGAAAAATGTGATTACCTGCCCTTACCACGCCTGGGCGTTCAAACTTGACGGCAATCTGGCGCACGCGCGTAACTGCGAAAACGTCGCCAACTTCGACAGCGAGAAAGCGCACCTCACCCCGGTACGTCTGGAAGAATATGCCGGATTCGTATTTATCAATATGGACCCGAACGCGGGCAGCGTGGAAGAACAACTCCCAGGTCTTGCAGACAAAGTTATCGAAGCCTGCCCTGACGTACACGATCTGAAACTGGCTGCACGCTTTACGACCCGAACTCCGGCCAACTGGAAGAATATTGTCGATAACTATCTGGAGTGCTACCACTGCGGCCCTGCTCACCCTGGTTTTTCCGACTCGGTTCAGGTTGACCGTTACTGGCACACCATGCACGGCAACTGGACGCTGCAATATGGTTTCGCCAAACCTTCGGAGCAGTCATTCAAGTTCGAAGAAGGTGTTGATGCCGCCTTCCACGGTTTCTGGCTGTGGCCTTGCACTATGCTCAACGTCACGCCAATCAAAGGTATGATGACCGTGATCTACGAATTCCCGGTGGATGCGGAAACGACGCTGCAAAACTATGACATCTACTTCACCAACGAAGAGCTGACCGAGGAACAGAAACAACTTATCGAATGGTATCGCAATGTCTTTCGCCCGGAAGATTTGCGTCTGGTTGAAAGCGTACAAAAAGGGTTGAAATCGCGGGGTTATCGCGGTCAGGGACGCATTATGGCGGACACCAGCGGCAGCGGTATCTCCGAACATGGCATTGCCCATTTCCATAATCTGGTTGCCCAGGTGTTTCAGGAATAACCAGGGCTGTAACGACAGGTTCCGGCGCATCGTTGCTCCGCGCCGGACGGATTTTTTAGGGAGTGCCGCAATGTCAGAGTATCAAATGCGAGACGTCCGCGTTAGCCGGATTGAGACAATTACCGCGCAGGTAAAGCGCTTCACCTTAACGGCGACCTCAGATGAACCATTGCCTGCGTTTACGGGAGGCAGCCATATTATTGTGCAAATGCAAGATGGCGATAACCTGTACAGCAATGCGTACTCGTTGATAAGTTCGCCACGCGATACGCGCGCTTATCAAATCGCCGTAAGGCTGGAGGAGGCGTCCAAAGGCGGCTCACGCTATCTGCATCAAAACGTGAAACCCGGCGATACGCTCACGATCTCCACACCAAACAATCTCTTCGCCCTCGCCCCTCAGGCACAAAAACATCTGTTGATTGCCGGAGGCATTGGGATCACACCGTTTTTATCGCAGATCCCGGAGCTTGAGCATGCTCAGGCGCAATGGCAATTGCACTATTGTTCTCCCGGCCGGGATAACTGCGCGTTTCATGACGAACTCGTGCAGCACCCGAGTGCCGCTCGCATTCATCTGCACTTGTCAAGCGCAGGTACACGTCTTGATTTAGCGCGTCTGCTGGCCGATGTTGAACCCGGCACGCATATCTACACCTGTGGCCCTGCGGTTCTCAACGATGCCGTCAGAGAAGCCGCTTCCCGCTTCGGGGTGGACAACAATACGCTACATTTTGAACAATTCGCCGCGGAAGACAAAAGCGGTGACGCCTTCACCCTGGTTCTGGCGCGTTCCGGGCGCGAATTTGTGGTCCCGGAAGAGATGACTATTTTGCAAGTTATCGAACATAACAAAGCCGCACGCGTGGAGTGCCTGTGCCGGGAGGGCGTTTGCGGCACATGTGAAACAACGATTCTAGAAGGGGAAGCCGATCACCGCGATCAATATTTCAGCGACGACGAAAAAGCCAGCCAGCAAAGTATGCTCATCTGCTGTTCGCGCGCGAAAGGTAAACGCCTGGTGCTGGATTTGTAGCGTTATGCAGGCCGGGTCAACCATGGCGCGACCCGGCAAGTCTGGTGACTTACTGCGGATATTCCTGCAGCAGCGCGTTAAGACGATCGGACATCAGTTCGCCACGCCAACCGGAAATCAATTCCGGAAGAGACTGCTGCGGCTTTAATTTCCAGTGCCAGTTGAGCAACTGGTTAATCTGGCGACGCGAAGCAAGCAGCTCGACGCTAAGATTATGTTCCGCACTCACTTCAGCAACCAGCGCCTTAATGGCTTTGAACGCCTTGCGATAGCCAGGCATATCCATCAAATTCAGCAGCGGCTCCGGCAGCGACTCTTCCGGTAAGGCCTGAGCTTTTTCGACCATGGAGATCAGCGTCTTGCCGTGGAAGCGAATTTCGCTCCCGGAAAGCCCCAGACTATCCAGTTCGCCCAGACTGCCCGGCATATAACGGGCCACCGCCCACAGATGCTCTTCACGCACCACGAAGTTTACCGCCAAATCGCGCTCGCGCGCTTTACGCAGCCGCCAGTCGGCAAGCAGTTGCAGACAGGCCAGCTGACGGGTGCGCAATTGCCACGCGTTGGTGATGTCGCGCCAGGCGTCTTCAGGCGCCAGAATCTCCTGGCGACGCTGCTGCATTAAGCGACATTCATCCAGCGCGGCTGGCAGCCAGCCGCTGGCTTCGGTTTCAGCCATCAGCGTGGTGGTGATCGGTAACAGATACCAGACGTCAGCTGCCGCGTATTCGCACTGACGCTCGGTCAATGGTCTGGCCAGCCAGTCGGTACGGGATTCGCTTTTGTCGAGCGCCACGCCCGTAAACTCTTCCACCATTGAGGCGAAGCCCCACGACAGCGGACGACCGCAAAAAGCGGCGAGGATTTGTGTATCAATCAACGGCTGAGGAAGTTCGCCGAAAGCGTTGAGAAACACTTCCAGGTCTTCACTGCCGGCATGCAGGAATTTGGTGATGGCGGTATCACGCAGAATATCGCGCAGCGGCGACCAGTCGGTGATCCCCTGAGGGTCAATCAGAGCAACGTGTTTGCCATCAAACAGTTGGATCAGCCCCAACTGCGGATAATAGGTGCGTGTGCGAACAAATTCGGTATCCAGGGCTATCGCCGGAAATTCACGGACGGCTTCACACAGCGTGGCCAACGCGTCGTCCGTGGTGATCATTTGGTAATTCAAATCGTGCTCTCTTTGGTTTGCGGCAAAAAAAACGCCGGATTACCCGGCGTTTTCTGCTGGCTGACTTAACGCTCAGCCTTTATTGTCCACTTTGGCGCGCGCTTCGTCACGTAATTCTCGTCGCAAAATTTTACCGACGTTAGATTTCGGCAACTCATCGCGAAATTCCACCAGCTTCGGTACTTTATAGCCCGTCAAGTGACGACGGCAGAAAGTGACCAGCGCGTCATCGGTTAACGAGGCGTCTTTCTTCACCACAAAAATTTTCACCGCTTCACCGCTGCTGCCTGATGGAACGCCAACGGCAGCCACTTCCTGCACACCAGGATGTTGCATCACCACGTCTTCAATTTCGTTCGGATAGACGTTAAAGCCGGACACCAGGATCATATCTTTCTTACGATCGACAATACGCAGGAAGCCTTCATCATCCATCACCGCAATATCGCCGGTATGCAGCCAGCCGTCTTTGACGATTTCGTCAGTGGCGTCTGGTCGCTGCCAGTACCCCAGCATCACCTGCGGACCTTTCACGCACAGTTCGCCAGGCTCTCCCGGCGGCACTTCGTTGTCGTCGTCATCCACCAGTTTAACCTCGGTGGAAGGAACCGGTAACCCAATACTGCCGCTATGGTAGTCGATATCGTGAGGGTTGACGCTCACCAGCGGAGCGCACTCCGTCAGGCCATAACCTTCCAGCAGATACTGCCCCGTCAGCTTCACCCAACGTTCAGCTACTGCCTGTTGAACCGGCATCCCGCCGCCTGCGGAAAGGTGCAGTGATGAGAAGTCCAGTTGCTGGAACTCTTTGTTATTCAGCAGTGCGTTAAACAGCGTGTTGACGCCGGTCATCGCAGTGAACGGATATTTCGCCAGCTCTTTTACCAGTCCGGGTATATCGCGCGGGTTGGTAATCAGCAGGTTTTGACCACCCAGCTCAATAAATAACAGGCAGTTCATCGTCAGCGCAAAAATGTGATACAGCGGTAGGGCTGTCACCACCAGCTCTTTGCCCGGATGCAGCAACGGACCATAGGTGGCATTAACCTGCTCAAGGTTAGCCAGCATGTTGCGATGCGTGAGCATCGCACCTTTCGCCACGCCAGTTGTCCCGCCAGTGTATTGTAGGAACGCCAGATCTTCCGACACTACTTCGGGCTTCACATACTGCATGCGATAACCGTTTTGTAGCGCACTGCGAAACGAAATGGCATCCGGCAGGTGATATTTCGGCACCAGACGCTTGATATACTTGACGACAAAGTTAACCAGCGTCCCTTTAGCGGTCGACAGCTGATCGCCCATGCGCGTCAGGATCACGTGTTGCACCGACGTTTTGTCGACCACCTTTTCCAGCGTGTGGGCAAAGTTAGAGACGATGACAATGGCCGCCGCGCCGCTGTCGTTAAGCTGATGTTCCAGCTCGCGAGGCGTGTACAGCGGGTTCACGTTCACGACAATCATGCCAGCACGTAAAATCCCAAACAGTGCGACCGGATATTGCAGCAGATTCGGCATCATCAGCGCGACGCGATCGCCCTTTTTCAGCCCGAGGCCTTGTTGCAAATAGGCTGCGAACGCCCGGCTACGCTCTTCAAGCTTGCGGAAGGTCATCACCTCCCCCATGTTTACAAACGCGGGCTGATCGGCATACCGTCTTACTGAGTGTTCAAAGAGTTCCACCAGGGATTGATAACGGTCAGGATTGATCTCCGCAGGAACACCAGCGGGATAACGGTTAAGCCAAACCTTTTTCAATACATCACCTCTAAAATGCGTATTCGTCGTCATCACAACCCCAGGCAATAAACAAACTGTTAACATAATATTAACTCAGCGTACCAGTTTGTTTATTACACAACGACAAGGTTGCGAAGCACGTCACTATTTATTTTTCTTATATCCACGTTAATGCAGAAACAGCGGACGAGCCGCTGTTTCTTTTACTAATAAAACAAAGAGTTACTCAGTTACTATGGTCTGAACCTGTGCCGGACCGGGATTGTACCATCCCCATCCGCCATAGCCACCGTAAGGCCAGCCACGCGCACCGTAGAACCACGGGTCGATCGGCTGAGGCGGCATCACAATTTGCTGAGTAATATGCCAGCGTTTATAGCCAGTTACCTGCATCAGCATGAATTTATACGGGGTATTGCCGATTTTTCCGTCCACTGTGCCGCTAATCGGCCCCACGACGGTGACCAGTTGCCCGCGGAAATCCACCGGGTCGAGAAAGCCATTTACATCAGCATAAATCCGCCCGCGTGAGGCTTCACCCAGCACTGGGCGCGCCCCGCTATCAAGAGGAACCGTGGCAATTTCCAGACGGGATTTCCCCTGCTGGTTCAGAATATTGACCACTTTACCGCCGAAACGCGCTTCCTGTCCGACATACAGCTGCGGCGCATTCATCACCCGCACCAGATCCTGCTGCGGCGTAGGACTCGAACCTTTAATCGCGTCCGGGATGGTGACGCAGCCGCTTAGCATTAACGCTAACGCGCCCGCCAACACACCTTTCAATAACTGCTTTTGCACCGCCATATTACGACTCCCTTTTCTTAGCTTCTGCCCCGGCCTGTTCACAATGCTGTGCACTGACGTCGATGAAAATTAACCGGGGATGTACTACTAAGATTCATTCTTTACCGGGAAGTTTCTTCCACGCCACGGTGTTACGTAAATAAACCGGTTCAGCATGTTCAACCGCCACGGTCTTACCGGCAGCCAGCATTTGCGTGGCGACAGGCAGCATATCTTCAGCCGCAGGAAGCAATACGTCACCGTCGCTGAGTGTCAGACCACTGTCTTTACCGAGTTCAGGCCAGGCAGGCCAGCCCGTTCCGACCGTTACCCACTCGCCAGACAACTGCAATAAACGCTCATGTACCTGCTCAGGGGTTAACACCGCTTCGGTTTCTTCACCGTGCCAGTTACCGTTCTCATCACGCTGGTATTCCGCCCAGTAGACTTCGCCCATTCGCGCGTCGATCGCGGCCAGTACGCGGGTAGCTCCCGATTTACGCCAGGCTCCCTGCGCCATTGTCGCAAGAGTGGAGACGCCGATCATCGGTAAATTCGCGCCTAACGCCAGCCCCTGAGCAATGCCAATCCCAATACGGACGCCGGTGAAACTACCGGGACCGCGACCAAACGCCAGGGCGTCGATGTCGGTTAACGTGAGATCGCCAGCGGCCAGGATTTCCTCGACCATCGGTAAAATTCGTTGGGTGTGTTCTCGTGGGCAAAGCTCGAAATGAGCCTTGATAGTACCGTCATTCCACAGGGCAACAGAGCACGCCTCTGTGGCGGTATCGATAGCCAGAATTCGCATGAGTGTTTGTGATCAAATCAATAAATTTGGCGCGCATCTTACCACACTCCGTAACAAATTACTCAGTCGTTGGTACGGCAAGAAAGCGAACAGCGCGAGCAATATCACGTGTACGCGGTGCAGGCGGAAGGCTCGCCAGGAAAGTGGCACCGTAAGGCCGCATCACCAGACGATTGTCGCAAATCACCAGTACACCGCGATCGTCAGCATCACGAATCAGACGCCCCACGCCCTGTTTCAGGGTGATGACCGCATCCGGCAACTGAACGTCTTCAAACGGATCGCCACCGCGTAATCGGCAGTCTTCCATTCGCGCCTTTAACAGCGGGTCATCCGGTGAGGTGAACGGCAGTTTATCGATAATCACCAGCGACAGCGTATCGCCACGCACGTCTACCCCTTCCCAGAAGCTGCTGGTGGCAACCAGTAACGCATTACCTGCGCTGACAAACTGCTGTAACAGTTGCCCTTTACTGGTTTCCCCCTGCAGCAACACGGGAAGCGTCATGGTGGCGCGGAATTGTTCCGCCAGATCGCGCATCATCGCGTGTGAAGTACACAGCATAAAACAGCGACCGTTGTTCGCCTCGATAATGGGACGCAGCATGGACGCCAACTGCCGCGCAGCCCCCGGCTGGTTAGTTTGCGGGAGATTACGCGGCACACACAGCAGCGCCTGGCGGGTATAATCAAAAGGACTCGGCAACAGCATCGACTCGGCATCGTTAATACCCAGCCGCGCGGTGAAATGATGGAGATCATCGTTTACCGACAGCGTCGCGGAGGTAAAAATCCAGCACCCTGGTTTTTGCTCCATCACTTCTTTGAATTTATCCGCCACCGTGAGCGGCGTCAGCGCGAGAGTGAAATGACGGGAGGTACATTCATACCAGTAGCTAAAACCTGGCTGGTTGATCTCTTTCAGACGCTTCAGCCGAGCACGGTAAAGCGTGGCACGTTCAAACGCGGCATCCAGCAAGGCCGAACGTCCGAGAGACAGTTTCGCCACGTCATAACACAGCTCAAGCGTGTCATCGAGCAACAGAAATGCGCGCTGCACGCGCTGGTCGGCCAGCAGTTCCCGCAGGTTTCCGCGATAGCCCGGTTCGCCCAACTGCAAGCGGAAGTCCTGAGCGCTTTGCGCCAGCCGGTCGGCGCATTTTTGCAACTGCTGAGTGTCTTTCAGCTCGGTGCGATAGGCAATGGTGATGTCTTTTGCCAGATCCAGCAGTTGGCGACTGGAAAGCGACTGACCAAAGTACTGACTGGCGATATCCGGTAACTGGTGCGCTTCATCGAAGATCATCACCTCTGCTTCCGGGATCAGTTCGCCAAACCCACTCTCTTTCACCACCATATCAGCGAGAAACAGATGATGGTTCACCACAACGACATCCGCTTCCATCGCCTTCTTGCGCGCTTTAACGACAAAGCACTCTTTATATAGCGGACAGTCGCTACCAAGGCAATTATCGTTTGTGCTGGTCACCAGCGGCCAGGCCTGAGAATCTTCCGCCACGCTGACGCAGGTGCTGATGTCGCCATCAAGGGTTTGATTTGACCACGAGCGTAGCAAAATGACGTCACTTAAGGTTTGTACCGGCAGATCACCGCCTGCCAGCGCCTGTTGTTCGAGACGCTCAAGGCACAGATAGTTTGAACGCCCTTTCAGCAACGCCAGTTTTCCGGTGAACGCCAGGGCTTTTGCCACGGTGGGTAAATCGCGGCTGTATAGCTGATCCTGCAACGCTTTCGAGCCTGTGGAGACAATCACCTTCTTTCCGGCGCGTAGTGCAGGGGCAAGATAGGCATAGGTTTTACCCGTTCCGGTTCCGGCTTCAACAACCAGCGGCTGTGATTTTTCGATAGCATGACTGACGGCGAAGGCCATCTGCCGCTGTGGTTCACGCGGTTTAAAACCTGGTATCGCTTTAGCTAACTGACCGTCTGCTGCAAAATCGTCCGTCACACTGCCCCCTGTTCATTTGAACAGGGATTATGTCAGGCCAGCGGGTCTTTCGCCAGTTGAAGAGGTGACGTGGGCACAACATTATGGCAGTCTTGGCGCAACCCAAAGCCATTATGAAAAAACGTAAATGAGGAATGATTTATGACGATTGTGCGCATTGATGCCGAAGCGCGTTGGTCCGACGTGGTTATCCACAACAACACGCTGTATTACACTGGCGTGCCGGAGAATCTGGATGCAGACGCTTTTGAGCAAACGGCAAATACGCTGACGCAAATTGATGCGGTGCTGGAAAAACAGGGCAGCGACAAGTCACGTATCCTTGATGCCACCCTATTCCTGGCAGACAAAAGTGATTTTGCTGCCATGAACAAAGCCTGGGACGCGTGGGTTGTTGCGGGTCACGCGCCGGTACGTTGTACCGTTCAGGCCGGGTTAATGAACCCGAAATACAAAGTTGAGATCAAGATTATCGCTGCGGTATAAGCGGCGTTACTCATCTTCATCTTCAAAACGCGCCACGATCCGTTCACCGGTGTGACTGGCGCGTAACTCTTCAGCGACCAGAGCAATAGCTTGTCCGCTGCTCATCCCTTGCGACATCAGTTCCTGAATGCGCTCTACTGCTTTTTGCTGCTGCTCATGACTGAGTGAAGGTAAACCTGCAAACATTGTTAACTCCTGCTAAATTGTCTGCGCTTATTATTTCATGCTACCGGGCAGTTAGCCAGTAGAGTAGCAACGAGTCAGGACTGATGAAGACGTTATCTCCCGCAATAATCACATTACCCTGGCGTCAGGACGCCGCTGAACGCTATTTTTCGACCTTAAGCCATCTGCCCTGGGCGATGCTGTTGCATTCTGGTCATGCCGACCATCCACATAACCGCTTTGATATTCTGGTGGCGGATCCCATCGCTACGTTGGTTACGCTGGCTGAGGAGACCGTTGTGCGGGACGGTCGCACCTTCGTGCGCACGCATGATGATCCGATGACGGTATTACACTCCGTGCTCAACGCACGCAAGATTCATCCAGATTATCACCCGGACCTGCCGTTTCAGGGCGGGGCGTTAGGTCTGTTTGGCTACGATCTTGGCCGACGCTTTGAATCACTGCCCTCTATTGCCGAATGTGATATTGCGCTGCCGGATATGGCGATAGGCATTTACGACTGGGCACTGATTGTCGATCATCAGTTGCAGACTGTGTCTCTGCTTAGCCATACCGATGTCGATGCGCGGCTGAAATGGCTCGATGCACAACAACCGCCAACCAGCGAGTCATTTACATTGACCTCGGCATGGCAGTCCAATATGAGCCGCGCTCAGTACGGCGAGAAATTCCGCCAGGTGCAGGGATACCTTCACAGCGGCGACTGTTATCAAGTCAACCTTGCCCAGCGGTTTCAGGCGCATTATCAGGGCGATGAGTGGCAGGCATTCGTCAAACTCAATCACGCCAACCGCGCCCCGTTTAGCGCGTTTATTCGTCTTGAGGAAGGCGCAATCCTCAGCCTTTCACCCGAACGGTTTATTCTGTTGGAAAACCAGCACATCCAGACGCGTCCGATTAAAGGTACGCTGCCAAGGCTTGAAGATATCAACGCCGATCGTGAGCAGGCCCAGCGACTGGCAAATTCACCGAAAGATCGCGCGGAAAACCTGATGATCGTTGATTTGATGCGTAACGATATTGGTCGCGTTGCCACACCGGGTTCGGTACAGGTTCCGCAGCTGTTTGTGGTCGAACCTTTCCCTGCCGTTCATCATCTGGTCAGCACTATTACCGCGCGCTTGCCAGAGTCATTGCATGCCACCGACCTGCTTCGCGCCGCCTTCCCTGGCGGCTCCATCACCGGCGCGCCGAAAGTGCGGGCGATGGAAATTATCGACGAACTGGAGCCGCAAAGACGCAACGCCTGGTGCGGCAGCATTGGTTATCTGAGCTTTTGCGGCAATATGGATACCAGTATCACCATTCGCACGCTGACGGCCACAAACGGAAAAATTTATTGCTCCGCAGGCGGTGGTATTGTGGCAGACAGTCAGGAAGACGCGGAGTATCAGGAAACGTTTGATAAAGTGAATCGTATTTTGCACCAACTGGAGAACTGAGACGTGGAATACAGCAGCCTGACGCTTGATGACTTTTTATCGCGCTTCCAACTCCTGCGCCCGCAGGTCAATCATGCCGCGTTAAACCAGCGCCAGGCTGCCGTACTGATCCCTGTCGTGCGTCGTGCACAGCCGGGATTACTGTTAACCCAGCGATCCGTTCACCTGCGCAAGCACGCCGGACAAGTCGCCTTTCCCGGCGGTGCGGTGGATAGTAGCGATGCCTCATTGATTGCCGCCGCCCTTCGTGAAGCGCAGGAAGAAGTGGCGATCCCACCTTCTTGCGTTGAGGTGATTGGCGTGCTGCCACCGGTCGACAGCGTTACCGGATTCCAGGTCACGCCAGTGGTAGGTATTATCCCGCCAAATTTACCGTATCGCGCCAGTGAGGATGAAGTGTCTGCGGTGTTCGAAATGCCGCTGGCGCAGGCCCTGCATTTAGGACGTTATCACCCGTTGGATATCTACCGTCGCGGCGATTCACATCGTGTTTGGCTTTCCTGGTATGAACAATATTTTGTCTGGGGAATGACCGCCGGAATAATTCGTGAGCTGGCGCTGCAAATTGGCGTCAAGCCATGACTATACTTATCTTTACGCACTCCATGGACAACTTGAAATTCAGGTCGCAACATTAGCAAAACCGCGGTTATCTATTAGTTTAATTCATGTGAATAGTTAAGCCGATCGCCGCGTTCCCTCTTACACTATGCGCAGTTATAACATCGTTACTGGAAACCCCAGTCGCCCTGTAGGAGTATTATCGTGATTAGTCTATTCGACATGTTTAAGGTGGGGATTGGTCCCTCATCTTCCCATACCGTAGGGCCTATGAAGGCGGGTAAACAGTTCGTCGATGACCTGGTCGAAAAAGGATTACTGGACAGCGTTACTCGTGTCGCCGTCGACGTGTATGGTTCACTGTCGCTCACGGGTAAAGGTCACCACACCGATATCGCCATTATTATGGGTCTGGCGGGCAATGAGCCTGCTACCGTGGATATTGACAGCATCCCCGGATTTATCCGCGACGTAGAAACTCGTGGACGCCTGCTGCTTGCGCAGGGTCAGCACGAAGTGGATTTCCCGCAGAATGACGGGATGCGTTTTCACAACGGCAACCTGCCGCTGCATGAAAACGGGATGCAGATCCATGCTTACAATGGCGAAACCGTCATTTACAGCAAAACTTACTACTCAATCGGCGGTGGATTCATCGTTGATGAAGAACATTTTGGTCAGGATGCCGCGGGCGAGGTCAGCGTGCCTTATCCGTTCAAATCCGCTACTGAAATGCTGGAATACTGCAACAGCACCGGCCTGTCTCTCTCTGGCATGGCGATGCAGAACGAACTCGCGCTGCACAGTAAAAAAGAGATTGAAGAGTACTTTGGCCACGTCTGGCAGACCATGCAGGCTTGTATTGATCGCGGCATGAACACTGAAGGCGTGCTGCCGGGTCCGCTGCGCGTTCCACGCCGTGCTTCCGCCCTGCGTCGTATGCTGGTTTCCAGCGATAAGCTCTCCAACGATCCGATGAACGTGATCGACTGGGTGAACATGTTCGCGTTGGCAGTTAACGAAGAAAACGCCGCAGGTGGTCGCGTTGTAACTGCACCAACCAACGGTGCTTGCGGTATCGTGCCTGCAGTACTGGCCTATTACGATCATTTCATCGAGTCCGTCAGCCCGGATATCTATACCCGTTATTTCCTGGCTGCCGGCGCGATTGGCGCGTTGTACAAAATGAATGCGTCAATATCCGGTGCTGAAGTGGGTTGCCAGGGGGAAGTTGGCGTAGCCTGCTCCATGGCTGCCGCGGGTCTGGCTGAACTGTTAGGCGCAAGCCCTGAGCAGGTCTGTGTAGCTGCCGAAATCGGCATGGAGCATAATCTCGGCTTAACCTGTGATCCAGTTGCCGGTCAGGTACAGGTTCCGTGCATTGAACGTAACGCCATTGCTTCCGTGAAGGCGATCAACGCTGCGCGTATGGCAATGCGCCGCACCAGCGCGCCGCGCGTCTCGCTGGATAAAGTCATTGAAACTATGTACGAAACAGGTAAAGACATGAACGCCAAATACCGCGAAACATCACGCGGTGGTCTGGCAATCAAAGTCCAATGTGACTAATACTTAATTTTCGCCCATCTGCGACGGATGGGCGAATTTAGCCCCTCACCCTCGTCTACTGTAATTTTCCCCACTACACTTGCTCTGTTGCTGTTGGCTTCTGTGACCAACGGCTTATCGGGCAGCCCGCATGCAAACAGCACAACGGATCATTAAAAACTATCGCCGGAATCGCTTAATCGTCTGCACTGTTTGTGCACTACTGACGCTCATCCTTACATTAGCTGTCCGATTTATTTCGGAGCGTAATTTAAATCATCGCAATATCCTTACCTTTGCCAACCACGCCGTTGAAGAATTGGATGACGTGCTTTTACCCTTACAGGCCGGACGCGATGTGCTGCTGCCGTTGATTGGACTTCCCTGCTCAGTAGCGCGTTTACCCCTGAGTAAGCACGCCGCCAGACTACAGACAGTGCGTTCTATTAATCTGATTCAACGCGGGATCCTCTATTGCTCCAGCATTTTTGGTTATCGCAATGTGCCAGTTCGTCAACTGGAGCCTGAATTACCCAGCCGGGAGCCACAACTGCTGCTTACTACCGACCATTCGTTGATTAAGGGCAGCCCGATTCTGACGCAGTGGTATCCCTCATCTGCCGATGGCGAAGATGGTGTGCTGGAAATCGTGAATATTGATTTATTGTCGTCCATGCTGCTTGAACCTCAACCGCCGTACATTACTAATGCCAGCTTAACCGTCGGTAATCGCCATTTGCTCTATGGACAAGGTGTTGTTGATACGCTCCCTGAATTGAATAATGAAAAACGCTACCAGCTCTCATCGCAACATTTCCCTTATACCATCAGCATCACTGGTCCGGGCGTCAGCGAACTGGCTATCAAGCATCTGCCAACACAACTGCCGCTGGCGGTGATCCTGAGTTTATTAGTGGGGTATCTGGCATGGCTGGCGACTGCCAGCAGAATGAGCTTCTCCAGGGAGATAAATCTGGCCCTTGCCGCACGCGAATTCGAGCTGTTTTGCCAACCACTACTTAATGCCCAAACCCAGCAATGTACGGGAGTGGAAATCCTTTTACGCTGGAATAACCCGCGCCAGGGTTGGATTGCTCCCGAAGTATTCATTCCCATCGCTGAAGAGCACAATCTGATTGTGCCATTGACCCGTCATGTCATCGCAGAAACCATTCAGCAGCGGCACGTCTTCCCGATGAGCAGCCAGTTTCATGTTGGGATTAATGTCGCCGCCAGCCATTTTCGTCACGGTATGCTGCTAAAAGATCTCAACCAGTATTGGTTCAGCCAACACCCTATCCAACAGTTAGTTATCGAACTTACCGAACGCGATGCGTTACTTGATGTGGATTATCGGATCGTGCGTGAGTTAAATCGGCTTGGCGTAAAACTGGCGATTGATGATTTTGGCACCGGCAACAGCTCGCTCTCCTGGCTGGAAAAACTTCGGCCGGATGTGCTGAAGATTGATAAATCATTTACTTCGGCAATCGGAACAGACGCCGTGAACTCAACCGTCACAGACATCATTATCGCGTTGGGGAAAAAACTGAATATCGAACTGGTAGCGGAAGGCGTTGAAACACAGGTCCAGGCGCAGCATTTACGCCGACATGGCGTACATTTATTGCAAGGTTTTTTGTATGCAAAGCCAATGCCGCTGCGCGATTTTCCTGAATGGCTGGCGGGCAGCACGCCGCCGCCCACCCGGCATAACGGGCGACACAGTATGCCCGTCATGCCGTTTCGCTAAACCCGATTACTCGTCTTCGTCGTGAACGGGTTGTTCTTTAACAATGCGAACTAAATCCACACGATAGTCATTCGCTTCGACAATCGTGATGCTCAACGGTGCAACCTCGATAACATCACCTACGCGTGGAATATGACCGTTAGCCGCAATGACTAAACCTGCCACCGTGGCAATGTCTTCATCTTCATTCACTAACGTATCCACGTCCAGCGCCTGTTGCAACGCATGCAGATCGGTTCCCCCTTTCACCAACCAACCGTCTGCATCAGCAATAATTTCAGGCGTTTCATCGGCATCCGGGAATTCACCGGCGATTGCTTCTAATACGTCCAGCGGCGTCACCAGACCCTGCACGACGCCAAACTCGTTAGTAACGATGACGAAACTACCGCGGGCGCGACGCAGAACGCCTAACAAATTAATCGGGTCCAGCGTTTCCGGGACGACGATAGCCGGGGATGCAGAGGCAATGGCCGCCACATCTACACCGTCTTCCAGCGCCACCAGCAGCTCTTTAGCACGCACGATCCCGATGATTTCATCCAGTTCGCCACGACATACCGGGAACAGACTGTGTGGTGAAGAGAGCAACTGCTCGCGAATTTCCGCCACGCTCAGGTCTGCATCAACCCAGCTAATTTCGCCACGCGGGGTCATAATGCCGCGTAATGAACGCGACGCCAAAGAAAGGACGCCGTTGATCATATAGCGTTCTTCTTCCACAAATGCGCCTTCCGGTACGGGAACCGGCATCGGATTGTCGGATTCCATCTGTGCGCTGGCCTGACGTTTACCGCCCATCAGACGCAGGATTGCATCGGCAGTGCGCGCGCGCAGCGGCAGCGCCGACTGGTGGCGAATAAAGTTACGACGGGCAATCTGGTTAAACAGCTCAATGATGATTGAGAAGCCAATCGCCGCATACAGATAGCCTTTCGGAATATGGAAGCCAAACCCTTCGGCAACCAGACTCAGACCGATCATTAACAGGAAGCTCAGACACAGCACCACCACCGTCGGGTGTTGGTTCACAAATCGTGTCAGCGGCTTGGAAGCGAGCAGCATCACGGCCATAGCAATCACTACCGCCGCCATCATCACTGGCAGATGGTTGACCATACCGACCGCCGTAATTACGGCATCCAGCGAGAACACCGCATCGAGGATGACAATCTGCGTTACAACAACCCAAAAACTCGCATATCCTTTTGTCTGGCCAGTATCATGTTCACGGTTTTCCAGCCGCTCATGCAGCTCTGTCGTAGCCTTGAACAAGAGGAATATACCCCCCAGCAGCATAATCAGATCGCGCCCCGAGAACGCATAGTCCATTACCGTGAACAGCGGCTTAGTTAGCGTCACCATCCACGAAATGACGGACAACAAGCCCAAACGCATAATCAGCGCCAGTGACAGACCGATTAATCGCGCTTTATCTCGCTGTTTTGGCGGCAGCTTATCAGCCAGGATCGCAATGAAGACCAGGTTATCAATACCCAGAACAATTTCGAGAACGACAAGCGTGAGCAAACCCACCCAAATCTGCGGGTCCATTAATAATTCCATGACAAGCTCCTGCTTAAGGAATGACCAAACTGCGCGCTGAGAATCTCAGGCGTTAAAGCGATATGCAGAGAAAATTTGTGGCAAAAAGTGCCAATTTGACAGGCGCAACGCGGCCTGATGGTGAAATGACGTCGGTGACGATCCATATGGTGGGCTACTGCCCTATACTCCTGAGTAATTAAACAGATGCTAAACATAACAGAGACAATCGGTTTTTAGCAAAGATTTACCTTCCTTTGCAATAAGTTGTTTCGGAGATATTTTGCCCTTCGAAATTTCTTTTCATCGGAAGTTAAATTACGGATCTTCATCACATAAAATATTTTTTTCGATATCTAAAATAATTCACGAAAATCATAAGCTTTTCTTTGTAACCCTTATCTGAATCGATTCGATTGCGGACGACGATTCAAATACATCTTCACGTTGATGTGTTAACGATAATAAAGGAGGTAGCAAGTGACCATTGCTATTGTTATAGGCACACATGGTTGGGCTGCAGAGCAGTTACTTAAAACAGCAGAAATGCTGTTAGGCGAGCAGGAAAACGTCGGCTGGATCGATTTCGTTCCAGGCGAAAATGCTGAAACGCTGATCGAAAAGTACAACGCTCAGTTGGCAAAACTCGATACCAGTAAAGGCGTGCTGTTTCTCGTTGACACATGGGGAGGCAGCCCGTTCAACGCTGCGAGCCGCATTGTCGTCGATAAAGAGCATTACGAAGTCATCGCCGGTGTGAACATTCCCATGCTGGTTGAGACCTTCATGGCGCGTGATGACAACCCCAGCTTCGATGAATTAGTGGCACTGGCCGTTGAAACCGGTAGCGAAGGCGTGAAAGCGTTGAAAGCAAAACCGGTGGAAAAAGCCGCTCCTGCTCCGGTCGCAGCGCCAAAAGCAGCAGCGCCCGCCAAACCGATGGGCCCGAACGATTATATGCAGATCGGCCTGGCGCGTATTGATGACCGCTTAATCCATGGTCAGGTGGCAACGCGCTGGACCAAAGAAACCAACGTTACACGCATTATCGTCGTCAGTGATGAAGTTGCTGCCGATACCGTGCGTAAAACGCTGCTGACTCAGGTAGCACCTCCGGGTGTAACAGCACATGTGGTTGATGTCGCAAAAATGATCCGCGTCTACAACAACCCCAAATATGCAGGCGAGCGTGTGATGTTGTTGTTCACCAACCCGACCGACGTAGAACGTATCGTTGAAGGTGGCGTGAAAATTACCTCCGTTAACATTGGTGGTATGGCTTTCCATCAGGGTAAAACCCAGGTAAACAACGCTATTTCTGTTGATGAAAAAGATATCGAAGCGTTTAAAAAATTAAACGCGCGTGGTATTGAGCTGGAAGCCCGTAAGGTCTCCACCGATCAGAAACTGAAAATGATGGATCTGATTGCCAAAGCGGAAAAATAAACGCTCTGGTTGAATCTTTAGCTCTCACACTTAAGTCTGTATAAGCAATAGGAGAAGTACAATGGAGATTACCACTCTTCAGATTGTGCTGGTGTTCATCGTCGCATGTATCGCGGGTATGGAGTCGGTACTCGATGAATTTCAGTTCCACCGTCCGTTGGTGGCCTGTACGCTGATTGGTGCCGTTCTCGGGGATATGAAAACCGGTATTATCATCGGTGGTACCCTGGAAATGATCGCCCTGGGCTGGATGAACATCGGTGCTGCGGTTGCACCTGATGCCGCACTGGCCTCAATTATCTCTACCGTTCTGGTCATCGCGGGTCATCAAAGCATTGGTGCGGGTATCGCACTGGCTATTCCTCTGGCAGCAGCAGGCCAGGTTCTGACCATTATCGTTCGTACCATCACCGTAGCGTTCCAGCACGCGGCGGATAAGGCGGCCGAAAGCGGCAACCTGACGGCGCTATCCTGGATACACGTCTCCTCCCTGTTCCTTCAGGCAATGCGCGTTGCAATCCCTGCGGTAATCGTGGCTATCTCCGTCGGTACCAGTGAAGTTCAGGGCATGTTGAACGCCATTCCGGAAGTTGTTACCGGTGGTCTGAACATCGCAGGCGGTATGATCGTAGTGGTTGGTTATGCAATGGTCATCAACATGATGCGCGCAGGCTACCTGATGCCGTTCTTCTACCTCGGCTTCGTCACCGCGGCATTTACTAACTTCAACCTGGTTGCTCTGGGTGTGATTGGCGCAGTAATGGCCATCCTCTACATTCAGTTGAGCCCGAAATATAACCGCGTAGCCGGTGCACCTGCGCAAGCAGCTGGCAATAACGATCTCGATAACGAACTGGACTAACAGGTGAGCGAAATGGTTGATATGACTAAAACTACCACCGAGAAAAAACTCACCCAGAGTGATATTCGTGGCGTGTTCCTTCGTTCTAACCTGTTTCAGGGTTCATGGAACTTCGAACGTATGCAGGCGCTGGGTTTTTGTTTCTCCATGATACCGGCGATCCGCCGTTTGTACCCGGAAAACAACGACGCGCGAAAGCAAGCTATTAAGCGTCATCTGGAATTCTTTAACACCCATCCGTACGTAGCGGCCCCGGTACTGGGCGTAACGTTGGCGATGGAGGAGCAGCGTGCAAACGGTGCAGAGATTGACGATGGTGCTATCAACGGTATCAAAGTTGGTCTGATGGGGCCGCTGGCAGGCGTGGGTGACCCGATCTTCTGGGGTACCGTACGTCCGGTCTTCGCCGCGCTCGGCGCAGGTATCGCGATGAGCGGCAGCCTGCTTGGACCATTGCTCTTCTTTGTTCTGTTTAACCTGGTACGTCTCGCGACCCTTTATTACGGAGTGGCGTACGGCTACCGTAAAGGTGTCGATATCGTTAAAGATATGGGCGGCGGCTTCCTGCAGAAACTGACTGAGGGGGCGTCAATTCTCGGCCTGTTTGTCATGGGGGCATTGGTTAACAAATGGACGCACGTCAACATCCCGCTGGTGGTTTCCACTATCACCGGTCAGGATGGCCAGACTCGCGTCACCACCGTGCAGACAATCCTTGACCAGCTGATGCCGGGCCTGGTTCCGTTGCTGCTGACGTTCGCCTGTATGTGGCTGCTGCGTAAGAAAGTGAACCCGCTGTGGATCATCATTGGCTTCTTCGTCATCGGTATCGCGGGCTACGCTGTCGGCCTGCTCGGCCTGTAAGACTGTTGTACATCACCGGGGGCTTGCCCCCGGTTTTTCTATTTAGAGGGTTGAGGATTCATGACTATCACGGACCTGGTGCTGGTTCTTTTTATCTTGTCGCTGCTGGCGTATGCCATTTACGATCAGTTCATCATGCCCCGACGCAATGGCCCCACTCTGCTTACTGTCGTCCTGCTTCCTCGCAGCAGAGTCGACGGCGTTATCTTCCTTGGCTTGGTAGCTATTCTTATCTATAACAACATCACCAGCCACGGCGCGCAATTTACCACATGGTTATTATGCGCACTGATATTGATGGGGTTGTATCTGTTCTGGATCCGTACGCCAAAAATCATCTTTAAGCAAAAAGGCTTTTTCTTCGCCAATGTCTGGATTGAATATAATCGCATTAAAGAAATGAATTTATCTGAAGACGGTGTACTGGTGATGCAATTAGAACATCGAAGATTACTGATTCGCGTACGAAATATAGACGATCTCGAAAACATATATAAACTTTTAATTTCAAATCAATGATTTATGAATATAGCCTGAACTATGTTTTTATATATCAATGCAAAAACAAACATAGCTAAGGCTATATTTCATCATCAGTAATGTTATTAATTTTAACGTTTTATCTATAAATAAATCTAAATGAAAATCGTTTTCAATTAGAGTCAAAATATTATTTCTGCATTTCTTGTTTTATATTCTAAAAATATGTTAAGGTTGCGCCCGTCGTTGGGGAGTAGCCGATTTCCAGATTCCGGAAATGTACGTGTCAACATACTCGTTGAAAAACGTGGCACGTACGGACTGAACTTACAGGTTCAGTCAGGCGAGACCATAGGCACATCAACTGCAATGCATATTTGAATGGCGCTGTATTTACAGTGATTCCAGCTTGTATGCATGGTTACTGGGGGCAGTGATGTGTTTTATGGATACCCCGGTCAGGACGCTGTTATGAATCTTACCGCTACCGTTCTTCTCGCTTTCGGCATGTCGATGGATGCTTTTGCTGCATCAATTGGCAAAGGTGCCTCCCTGCATAAACCCAAATTTTCTGAAGCACTGCGTACTGGCCTTATTTTCGGCGCAGTTGAAACGCTCACGCCATTGATTGGCTGGGGCATGGGGATGCTCGCCAGCAAATTTGTGCTGGAGTGGAACCACTGGATCGCCTTCATTCTGCTGATGTTTTTAGGTGGGCGAATGATAATCGAAGGTTTTCGCGATAACAGTGATGAAGATGAAGAGCCGCAACGCCGTCACGGTTTCTGGCTGCTGGTCACCACCGCCATCGCCACCAGTCTCGACGCAATGGCCGTCGGGGTGGGTCTGGCTTTCCTGCAGGTCAACATTATTGCCACAGCGCTGGCCATCGGCTGTGCCACGTTGATTATGTCCACACTCGGCATGATGATCGGTCGTTTCATTGGCCCGATGCTGGGCAAACGAGCTGAAATTTTGGGCGGGGTGGTACTGATTGGTATCGGTGCCCAGATCCTCTGGGCACACTTTCACGGTTAACTCAGTCGCTGCCAGACATGAATACTAAAGTCTGTCTGGCAATCAAACTGTGTTTTCCCCGTTAAGGCTTCCCACACCTCCGGCTTTGCCCGCCAGGCGAACGGCGTCATCTGCAGCAATGCCACAGCCTCACTGCCTTTGAGCTGCATTTGATATCCCAGTGCAATACTCTGTTGCAGGGCAAAACCATCAAGCTGCTCAGTGTGTGGCGCATGCAGCCGCACCTCATCATAAATCAGTCCTTTCAGCTCCATTAAATGACGCGGGCCCGGCGTGGCGGTAATTACCCAGCCACCCGGTTTAACCACGCGAGCCAGCTCCTGTGCTTTGCAGGGGGCGTAGATCCTGATGATGGCATCCATTGATTCGTCGGCAAATGGCAGACGGTGACTGGAGGCAACACAAAAGGTCACCTGAGGATAACGTCGCGCCGCAGCTTTAATTGCTGCTTTGGAGACATCAAGACCAAAGGTTGTACAGCCCGCCAGCGCATCGGCAAACGCATGGGTGTAATACCCTTCCCCACAGCCAATATCCAGGATCACTGCATCTTCGGAATTCGACTTCTCTTTAAGCACATTCACAATCGCATCGCGCAGCGGCTGATAGTGGCCAGCATCAAGAAATGCCCGGCGCGCCTGCATCATTTCAGCGCTATCGCCTGGATCCCGCGACCGCTTATGCTGAACCGGCAGTAAGTTAACATACCCTTCTTTCGCCACGTCAAACTGGTGCCGCCCGGGACAGACAAAACTGTTATTCGCTTGAGTAAGAGGCTGGTGGCAAAGAGGACAGGAAAACGACATGACAACTCCGGCAGGTGACTTAAGGGCGCAAGTGTAACGCGAATTGCGCCCAGGGAAAATAACTTACAGCGACGGTGAGTTTACGTTGCTGGCGTGCATCACCACCAAATGATCGGAGTTGGCCGGCATGCCATCCGGCTTTACATTTTCCAGACGCAGGACATCGCCCATTATCTGACTGAACACTGGCGCGGAAACGGCTCCCCCGTAGTAAGCGCCGTTTTGCGGGTTATTAATCACCACTACCAGCGCAAATTTTGGATCGCTCGCTGGCGCAACGCCTGCCGTATAAGCCACGTATTTGTCGACATATTTACCGTCATCACCAATTTTCTTTGCCGTTCCGGTCTTAACCGCTACGCGATAATCTCTAACCGCAGCTTTGGTTCCCCCGCCGCCGGGTAGCGCGACGCTCTCCATCATATGTTCAACCTGGTGAACCAACGCCTCCGGCATCACCCGCGTACCTATTACTGGCGGATCGATACGCGTAATAGAAAGGGGGCGGTAAATACCAAAACTGCCGATGGTGGCATAAACATGCGCCAACTGGAGCGGCGTCACCATTAGCCCGTAGCCAAATGCAAAGGTGGCCCGATCCAAATCGCTCCAGTAGCGACGTTGCGGCATTAAACCGCTACTTTCCCCGGTTAACCCCAGTCCGGTAGGATCGCCAAAGCCAAAGCGTTTATAGGTATCCAGTAGTTTCTGGATCGGCATAGCCAGCGAGAGGTGTGATACACCTGTATCGCTCGATTTCTGCAAAATCCCGGTCAGCGATAACTCAGGGTAAAACCCGACATCGCGGATGCGATGTCCATCCAGATTAAAAGGATGTGTATCAATGACGCTATCAGGCTGCACAATCCCTTGCTGCAGTGCAGTCATGATCACCAGCGGTTTAACAGTTGAACCGGGTTCAAAAGTGTCGCTAATTGCACGGTTGCGAAAATCATCCAGCACCGCACCATCACGGTTATTGGGATTGAAGTCGGGAAAGCTTGCCATGGAGAGTATTTCGCCGGTGGCAATATTGACCAACACCGCAGCTCCAGATTCCGCTTTATTCCATGTTACGGCATTGTCCAGCGCATCTTCAGTAACTGTCTGCAAACGTTCATCAATACTGAGCTGTAATTCGTGCGCCGGCACCGGCATCACTTCGGTGATATTTTCGATGACATGGCCAAATTTATCTTTCCGTACGAGGCGGGAGCCAGGTTTGCCCATCAACTGGCTGTTAAAGCTTTTCTCCAGGCCTTCAATCCCCTGACCATCAATATTGGTAAAACCAATCAAATTGGCCGCAACATGCCCGGCGGGATAGAATCGACGCGACTCTTCGCGCAAATTGATACCCGGGAGATTAAGATCATCGATCCACTGCGCCTGCTGAGGAGAGATCTGGCGCGCAAGATAGATAAAGCGGCCAGTTGGATTGCTGTTAACACGTTCAGCCAGCGTGGCGAGCGAAATATGCAGGGTCTTAGCTAATGCCTGCCAGCGTTCGTTATAGCCAACACCACCTTTGCTGACAATCGTCTTCGGATCGGCCCAGACAGCGTTAACCGGAACGCTTACCGCCAGCGGCCGCCCTTCTCTGTCGGTGATCATTCCGCGTGGAGAGGCAATCGACACTTCACGTAACGAACGCATGTCTTCCTGTTTTACCAGATTCGTCGGCGTGACTATTTGCAGCCACGCAACCCGACCGAGCAGCAATCCAAGACTCAATAATATTGCCACGCAAAGCAGGGCAAAACGTACGGGAGTAAAATTGCGCGCATCGCCGTCGTTTTTCTTTTTCACCCAATCTCCAGCAAGATAGTTTTTCAGGTGTCTGATTTAACGAGAAATGACGTAAGAATGCGGGGAAAACTATGCTACGAACATCACGCCTTTGCAACAAAGCGCTAATGGAAGGGCATTCAGTAATATTTTGACGTAATCTGAATTAAAAAGCCCCGCAGAAGCGAGGCTTTATATCTGAGATGGAGGCGCAAAAGCGCTTCAAATCAGTGGTGTCGATCAGATAGCTGTTACGTTAACAGCAGCCGGACCTTTCTGGCCGTCCTGAATTTCGAACTCAACGTTCTGGCCTTCAGCCAGAGTTTTGAAGCCGTTACCCTGGATAGCGGAGAAGTGTACAAACACGTCTTTGCTGCCATCAGCCGGAGTAATGAAACCAAAACCTTTAGACTCGTTGAACCACTTAACTTGACCTTTAATCTTTGCCATTTGCAAAATTCCTTAGAGTATTTTCTTCGCCCGCGGGCGTAACATAGATAAAACTGAGACATTACTGCTTGAGGCACTAATATAAGGTTCGGCAGAGAAGCGGTATTCAACGTCAACGTGTTTACTCAGGACTTCTTTACTGAAAATGCCACACATAAACAGAACTGTACCTCGTTTAACCCAAAACGTGTTATCACATACAACGTT
Source organism: Citrobacter sp. Cu096 (assembly GCF_030332285.1). Taxonomy (NCBI): domain Bacteria; kingdom Pseudomonadati; phylum Pseudomonadota; class Gammaproteobacteria; order Enterobacterales; family Enterobacteriaceae; genus Citrobacter; species Citrobacter sp. Cu096. The sequence goes on along the minus strand of NZ_JAOWID010000030.1, from coordinate 861,546 downwards.
AATAATGGCAAGCCATTTTTAAACGTGTCTCGATCGGTCGCACAAATCCTGTCTTTCATCAAACAGCAACTGCACAGTTATGCGCCAGGCCGAGTAGAGATATATTCTCGTGCCTCTCCCCTTACCCCGCATGGTTGGCACCATTGCAGAGACATTTCTACCATAGCTCAATAGCTTCGGTTGTTCCAGGTTATCTGTAACGGGTTCTGCCCTATATCATTTTTTATGCTTAGTAATGCATAAAATATCACAAGCGTAGAAATGGGATCCGTCTTCTTGTTTTGCACCAAAATAATGAAAGAATGATGACAAGGCACAAAAAAAGTAAGAGAAACGTTTCGCTGCTAATAAAACGATCATTATCACAAAAATGACATAATCATATTTTTAACGTATGGGATATTATATTTAGATCAGGCCAGGGATAAGATATTAATTAGGCGGAGTCTCTGAAAATACTGGGAGTCCATGTCAGTCCGCCGCTAATTAAACGTCAGGGACAGAAGAAAAAAATCTGACACGCTTAAGACAGGATGAAGTAACTGGAAGCAACATCCGCAGTACCTCACCCTGTCATACTTATTTACCGCTCTGCTACCAGGCGGATGATGTCATCGTCTTCTTGCCTGGCAGTCAGTGCAGCAGGCTCTGCTACTTTCTCGGGTTCGTTAGCTTCGCAAAGTCGACGGAGTAAAGCGTTCTGTCTTTTTTGCTGATCTAACAATGCTTCAAGCAGCTCAATCTGCTCGTTGGTACGCGAACTTGCCCGATTGATGAAAAACCATAGAACAAGCCCGACAATCAAAACCACCACTGATACCGCTAAAGACGCAAAACTCAACGCGCCTGAATTCAAAACTTCGTTCATTTCACCACCTCAATGTAGACGGCATAGTTTACCACTGCCGCACAAGAAGGTAATCAACTGTTGCGAAAATGCGCTTACCAGGGAATAAACTTATTAATGGCACAAATACCGCTGAAAAATTGTACGTCCTGATCGCACATGATGTTGAGCACCTGCGCCCACATCAGTATGCATACCAGTACAACAACAATCAGCACTACCCAGCGAATCTTTTTCACTCCAGCTCCACTCTTCAATCCTACATCTTATGTCTATAAATTATCATGCGTTACCTAAACCCAGCGTTAACTGTATCGGCATTCAATCTTTTTAGGAATGATTGACTTGTTTCATACCGTGTACAGGCTAATCTAATAACAACGAAAAAAGATAAGAGGTTGTAATGCGTCTGATTATCCGCGCTATTGTGTTGTTAGCTCTGGTTTGGATCGGTTTATTACTGAGCGGCTACGGTATCTTGATTGGAAGTAAGGAGAATGCTGCGGGTCTGGGCCTGCAATGCCAATATCTGACCGCTCGCGGCACCAGCACCGCACAGTACGTCCACACTGATAGCGGTATCATTGGCCTGTCGGATTGTCCTCTGTTAAGGAAAAGCGCGGTTATTATCGACAACGGCTAATATAGCAACAATTCGTTCACAATGTTATTTGTGCCAACTCACGTTATAATTTTTCATAAAAAACCCCTGGTACAAAATACCAGGGGTTTTGTCATTAGCGATGACGTCAGTTCAGAACGGATAGTCGTTATAGCCCATTTGTTCTGAAATCTTGCGCGCCGCCGTATGCAGCATTGCCACATACTCGTGTAAACGTTCTTCAGAGAAACGCAGCGTTGGGAATGAAATACTCAGGCCCGCAATAACCACGCCGAAACGGTCAAACACTGGTACGCCGATGCAACGCAGGCCTTCTTCCTGTTCTTCGTTATCTTCGCCATAACCTTGCTCACGTACTTTATCCAGCAGTACCAGTAATTCATCGGTATTCGTAATGGTACGATCGGTGCTGCGTTTGTACTCAATACCATCCAGAATCTGCTTCACTTCATCGCGGTCACGCCATGCCAGCAGAACTTTACCAATAGCTGTACTGTATAGCGGATTACGACGACCAACGCGAGAATACATGCGCAGATTGTACATGGAATCGATTTTATGAATGTAGACGATGCTGTCTTCATCCAGCGCACCGAGGTGAACTGTCTCTTTGGTCAGGCGTGAAAGTTCGCGCATCTGAATGTCAGCGCTACGGATAAGATCAACGTTTTGCAACGCGCGTGCGCCTAGCTCGAATAATTTCAGGGTCAGAGAGTATTTCTCAGACTCTCCTTCTTGTGCCACATAACCCAGCGTTTTCATGGTCTGCAAAAAGCGATAAACGGTGCTTTTCGACATCATGACGCGTTGCGACAACTCGGTAATACCAATCTCGCGCTCTTCACCCAGCGCCTGCAGAATGCCAAAAACTTTCAGCACGGAAGATACAGAATCGGGTTGCTTATCCAGATCTGCGATAGCCATTTACCACCTCATTGCGAGTGTTTTATAAAAATCAGAACCGGTTTTTATTATAATTTCACGTCCCCCCACTCGCAATCGCTCTTTGCTTACTTAGTTACAAATCTGCGACCTAACGCCTGAATATCAATGCTAAAATCATTATTCTCTTCATAAATACCGACAATATTGATTTTCTATGGAAAAAATTCAGGCCGATGGTCTGCCATTGCCCCAGCGATATGGCGCAATTTTAACCATTGTAATTGGGATTTCTATGGCAGTACTCGACGGCGCAATAGCAAACGTAGCCCTGCCAACTATCGCCGCCGATCTTCAGGCCTCACCAGCAAGCTCAATATGGATCGTGAACGCCTATCAAATTGCTATCGTCGTTTCGCTTCTGTCACTCTCTTTTTTAGGCGATATGTTTGGTTACCGACGCATTTATAAGTGTGGTCTGGTCGTGTTCTTGCTGGCATCGCTATTCTGTGCCTTGTCTGATTCGTTACACATGCTGACGCTGGCGCGCATCGCCCAGGGTTTTGGCGGCGCGGCGCTAATGAGCGTGAATACGGCATTGATCCGACTCATTTACCCACAGCATCAGCTTGGGCGTGGGATGGGTATTAACTCCTTTATTGTTGCGGTCTCCTCGGCAGCGGGTCCAACTATTGCCGCGGCAATTCTCTCTATCGCCTCGTGGAAATGGCTGTTTCTGATTAACGTCCCGTTGGGAATAATCGCACTGCTGCTGGCTATGCGCTTTTTACCCCCCAATGCGTCCCGCAGCAATAAACCACGCTTTGACCTGCCGAGTGCAGTGATGAATGCCTTAACGTTTGGTTTGCTGATCACCGCCCTCAGCGGTTTTGCACAAGGACAGTCGCTAAAACTTATTGGTGCTGAGATTGTGGCACTGATCGTTGTAGGTTTTTTCTTTATCCGCCGTCAGCTCGCCTTGCCAGTACCCTTATTGCCGGTTGATCTGCTACGCATTCCGCTGTTTTCACTCTCGATTTGTACCTCAATCTGTTCTTTCAGCGCGCAAATGCTGGCATTAGTTTCCTTGCCCTTTTTTATGCAAACGGTACTCGGGCGCAGCGAAGTCGAAACGGGTCTGCTGTTGACGCCATGGCCACTGGCAACCATGGTGATGGCTCCTCTCGCGGGATATCTGATTGAACGCGTTCACGCCGGACTATTGGGTGCGCTGGGCATGGCAGTGATGGCGAGCGGTTTGTTTTCGCTGGTACTGCTACCCACTTCGCCCTCTGATTTTAATATCATCTGGCCAATGATTTTGTGCGGCGCGGGCTTTGGCTTGTTTCAGTCACCGAACAACCACACTATCATCACCTCCGCGCCGCGTGAGCGCAGCGGTGGGGCAAGCGGTATGCTGGGGACGGCGCGCTTACTAGGTCAAAGTACAGGGGCCGCGCTGGTCGCACTAATGCTCAACCAATTCGGTGACAGCGGAACGCACGTCTCGCTGATAACAGCTGGCATTCTGGCCTCGCTGGCAGCCATCGTGAGCGGCCTGCGTATTACGCAACCGCGAATTCAGGCATAAAAAAAGCGCGTCTGTCGACGCGCTCTTCAGTTAGTCTGCTGCAGATTATTTCAGATATTCTCCGCTGCGCAGCGCTTCAATACGTTTATCCAACGGCGGGTGAGTCATAAACAGCTCACTCAACGACTTGGATTTGCCGTTGATGCAAAACGCCATCATGCTGGTCGCTTCCTGCGGCTCATAGCTGGTTTTCAGACGCTGCAGCGCGGCGATCATTTTCTCACGCCCTACCAATTTTGCAGAACCGGCATCCGCATGGAATTCACGATGACGTGAGAACCACATGGTAATGATGCTCGCCAGAATACCAAACACCAGTTCCAGCACCGTCGCCACCGCAAAGTAGATCAACGGGTTACCGTTGCTACCCTCACCCTCATCACGGTTTCCACCCATAAAGCCAGCGGCAATTTGCGCCAGAATACGTGAGATAAAGATAACGAAGGTGTTTACAACCCCCTGAATGAGCGTCATGGTCACCATATCACCATTGGCAATGTGGCTGATCTCATGCGCGATAACGGCTTCGGCTTCATCAGGGCTCATGTTTTGCAACAGGCCAGTACTCACAGCCACCAGCGAAGCATCCCGGCGCGCACCGGTAGCAAACGCGTTAATATCTGGCGCATGGTAGATTGCGACCTGCGGCATAGCGATCCCGGCCTGACGGGCCTGATTCGCTACCGTATTCATCAACCAGCGTTCTCTTTCATTGCGGGGCTGTTCGATCACTTCCCCACCGACGGATTTTAACGCCATCCATTTGGACATCAGCAGAGAAATGAAGGAACCACCAAAACCAAACAGCAGTGCCATGATCAACAAGCCTTGAACGCTGCTTGACTGAATCCCTGTCAGGCTCAATACCAGCCCGAAAACGACCATCACAGCCAGGTTCGTCAGCAGGAAGAGCGCGATTCGCATCATAATTTTCTTTTAACCTCAATTTAACAAAACGCACTATGCGATTACCCATATCGTATGGGTCTTACGGCTATTTTCAAGCATCCATCGGTGCTAAGTCACCAGAAAAACACAACTTTACATTTTATCGTATCAGACTGACGTCTTCATGCGTTTGTTAAAAAAAACAGGCACAATTTCTTGTGCCTGTTTGAGGTTATTGACGGGTTGCGGGCTGTTCCGCTGGCTTCTCTTTCTCAAGATGCGCCAGATCAAGCGCGATTTTTACCGTTTCATCCAGGTACGGATCCGGCTCCTGGTAATCCTTCGGCAGATCGTCCAGTTTCTTCAAAGGCGGTTTGCCTTCACGCTTAAACCGATCGTTGATACGCGCCAGACGCATTGCGTCATCTTCGTTATTCTCTTTTTCACGCTGAGCGTAATTCAGAGAAGCGATGTTGCGCTTATCCTTCATCGCATTGAAACGCGCAATATCCTTCATGATGTACTGGAACTCAGGATCGTTGGCGATACGCGCATTGTGCTCTTTCAACAATTCAGGTCCAAACGGCGTCAGATTCTCTGATTTGGTGTAGGTCGCAGCATCAATGCTATCCCACGGCAACGCGTTATCTTCAAACTTCTCACCGGTTTCTGTTTCTTCATTACCTGTCGGCATGATGATATCCGGCGTAACGCCCTTACGCTGCGTACTGCCACCGTTGACACGGTAGAATTTCTGGATCGTATACTGAACAGAGCCCAGCGCCGGCCATTCCGGACGCAGCATCTGATCGTAAATACGGTTCAGGGAGCGATATTGCTGAACGGTACCTTTCCCGAAGGTCGGTTCACCGACAATGAGCGCACGACCATAATCCTGCATTGCCGCAGCAAAAATTTCTGATGCCGAAGCACTGAAACGATCGACTAACACCACCAGCGGGCCTTTGTAATACACGACGCCGTCGGTATCGCTGTCCTCACGCACTTTACCGTTATTGTCACGAACCTGAACAACCGGACCGGATGGAATGAACAGACCGGAAAGCGAAACTGCTTCAGTCAGCGCGCCGCCACCATTGGTGCGCAGATCGATAATGACGCTGCTGACGTTCTGTTTTTCCAGCTTCTGCAGCTGAACTTTGACGTCATCCGTCAGGCCAACATAAAAGCCGGGAATATCCAGTACGCCGACCTTTTCTTTGCCAACGGTTTTCACGGACATTTTCACAGCGCGGTCTTCGAGACGAATACGTTCACGCGTTAACGTTACGATGCGCGTTTTGGTACCCTTACCAGCAGGCAGGATTTCAAGGCGCACTTTGCTGCCTTTCGGTCCTTTGATCAGCGCCACCACGTCATCCAGACGCCAGCCAATCACGTCGACCATGCCTTTACCGGTCTGACCCACGCCGACAATACGGTCACCAACGCTTATCGCTTTGCTCTTGGCTGCAGGGCCACCCGCCACCATGGAATTGATGACGGTGTAGTCATCATCCATTTGTAGAACTGCGCCAATACCTTCCAGAGACAAGCTCATTTCAGTATTGAACTGTTCAGTATTGCGTGGAGAGAGATAGTTAGTATGCGGGTCGATTTCACGGGCAAAAGCCGTCATCGCCAGAGAAAACACATCTTCGCTATTGGTCTGCGCCAGACGGCGAATCGCAGACTTGTAGCGGCGAGTCAGCGTTTCACGAATTTCCGCATCGGTTTTACCGGTCAGCTTCAGGCTGAGTTCGTCAAATTTAACCTTGCTGTCCCACAGCGCGTTAAGCTCTGCTTCGCTCTTTGGCCACGGAGCTTTGCTCCGGTCGAGGTTAAACGTGTCGGTACCGGTAAAATCCATTGGCCGTGCCAGCACGCTCAATGCGTACTGATAACGTTCAAATCGGCGTTTTTGCGCCAGATTATAGAGGTCGTAAAAGACATCCAGCTTGCCGCTACGCAATTCATCGCCAAGAACCGTTTTCTTCTTTGCAAACTGTTCGATATCGCTCGCCAACAGCACGTTGTGGCTGTAGTCGAGCAGATTCAAATAGCGGTCAAAAATTTTCGCCGAAAACGCCTGATCCAGATCGAACTGACGATAGTGTGAACGCGTAAAACGCGATGTAACACGCTCACTTACCGTCGCATGCTGGGTTTCTTCCTTTAAGACGGGGATTTGATCGGCACGCGTGATGTCTTCCACAGCAAGTGCCTGGCCTGCTAATGCAAGCAGACCAGCTAACGCAGTAAGCCTAAAAAAAGTGTTCATGCCAGGCCTGGCCTCCGTTTCAGAACACCAGGTGTTCTGCGCGTACAATCAAAGACATACCCGAATTCAGCTGTACACGGACGCCATCTTTGGTGATTTCTAATACGGTGGCATCCATCGCATTATTTCCTGCTTTCACCTTCAGAGACTGCCCTACCGTCAGCACTGAAATATCAGATACCGGGGTATGCTGTTCTTCACGAGGAGCACGCGGTGCTTTTGCTGCTGGTTTTTCAGCGCGAGGTTTACGCTCAGCACCTTCTTTACGACGCGGAGCAGGACGCGGCTTGCGCTCGCGACGCGGTGCGTCTTCTTTTTCCCCGGCAGCAGCGGCCGCTTCGCGTTTTTTCGCCTGTTGTTCAGCGCGTTGCGCCTGAACGCGGGCTTTAGCTTCTTCCAGCTGTTTGCGAGCATGTTCCACGTGCTGTTCATCCAGCTCACCACAAGGGTTGCCGTCGAGATCCACACGCGTTGCGCCCAATTTAACGCCATACAGATAGCGCCAGCTTGAAGTATAGAGACGTAAGGCTGAACGGAGCTGTGTCTTGCTGAGGTTCATTTCGCCCTCAACACGCTCTACCAGATCCTGAAAAATGCCAATTTTCAGTGGGCGCGCTTCGCCTTCCGCACTAAAGCACTGCGGGAAGCGTTCGGCCAGAAACGCGATGACTTCTTTACTGCTATTCAACTTAGGTTGATTTTCCATGAAATTTCCTGATTACAACGGACGTAGCCAACAAGCGCAGGCATGAACAGGCGACATTATAATGACGTCATCAGTAATTGCTACGTTATCCGTTGATTATCCTGCGATGCGCGCAAAGAATTTTTTGTAATCCGTCGTTGCAAGCACGGTTTCAAGCTGTGCCACCAGCGTCCGCAGCCCCTGTTCATCTTCCTCAGTAAAGCGGCCAAACGCCGTGCTATCAATATCCAGCACGCCGATGATCTGATTGTCGACGGTGATTGGCAGGACGATTTCAGCGTTGCTGGCGGCATCGCAGGCGATGTGCCCGTCAAAAGCATGTACGTCCTCAATACGCTGAACCTGGTTCTGCGCCACGGCGGTACCACATACTCCGCGCCCCACCGGAATCCGCACACAGGCGATTTTCCCCTGGAAAGGCCCCAGCACCAGCGTATCGTTTTCGAGCAGATAAAAACCGGCCCAATTTACTTCTGCAAGACGCTCGAACAACAACGCGCTGGTATTCGCCAGCGTTGCCAGAAAACTAGTCTCACCTGCCATTAATGCCTGAAAATCACGGTTCAGATCCGTGTATAGCTCTATTTTGTTCATTATGTAATCACTTAGTTGTCTTACCTAAAACTGCAGCCTACTAAAATAAACATTAAATGCGTTAATGCTCAAGATCATTCCCGTCATGAGTTAAGATAACATTACTTCAACAATTTGATTCGCGATACATGGCCTTAACGACACCACGCATCACGCCGACTAAAAAAATAGCCATCAGGTCCATTGGTGATGCACTTCCTCGTGCGAATTACCATCGCTGCCCTGAATGTGACCTGATCTTTAGTTTGCCTAAAATGCGTTCACACCAAAGTGCATTTTGCCCACGCTGTCAGGCAAGAATTCGTGACGGACGCGACTGGTCACTAACGCGGCTGGCGGCAATGGCTTTCGCCATGCTGCTGCTGATGCCCTTTGCCTGGGGAGAGCCGCTCCTGCACATCTATCTGTTAGGTGTACGCATTGACGCCAATGTGCTGCAGGGCATCTGGCAAATGACCCGTCAGGGCGATCCACTCACCGCATCCTTCGTGCTATTTTGCGTGGCTGGTGCGCCGCTAATTCTCGTGACCTCAATTGCTTATCTGTGGTTTGGCAATATTCTCGGGATGAACCTGCGCCCGGTACTGTTGATGCTGGAAAGGCTTAAAGAGTGGGTGATGCTCGATATCTATCTTGTGGGTATTGGCGTCGCATCAATCAAAGTTCAGGACTATGCTTTTTTGCAACCCGGTGTGGGGCTGTTTGCTTTTATCGCGCTGGTGATCCTCAGTATTTTGACGTTGTCGCACCTCAACGTAGAGCAGCTTTGGGACCGATTTTATCCGCAAAGACCGGCCCGTCGCCCTGATGAAAAGCTCCGCGTCTGCCTCGGTTGTCACTTTACAGGTTATCCGGACGCGCGAGGTCGCTGCCCTCGTTGCCATATCCCGTTGCGTTGGCGCAGGAACCAAAGTATTCAAAAGTGTTGGGCGGCTCTTCTGGCCTCGATTGTCCTGCTTTTGCCTGCTAATCTGCTGCCCATCTCGGTAATATATGTCAACGGTGGTCGACAGGAGGACACCATCCTGTCAGGCATAATGTCTTTGGCAAACAGTAACGTCGGCGTGGCGGCGATCGTTTTTATCGCCAGTATTCTGGTGCCATTCACCAAAGTGATTGTGATGTTTACGTTGCTCATCAGCATTCATTTTAACTGCGAGCAAGGATTGCGTACCCGCATCAAACTGCTGCGCATGGTGACCTGGATTGGTCGCTGGTCGATGTTGGACCTCTTTGTTATCGCGTTAACCATGTCACTGATTAATCGCGATCAGATTCTTGCTTTTACTATGGGACCGGCTGCGTTTTATTTCGGCGCGGCGGTAATATTGACTATTCTTGCTGTGGAATGGCTGGACAGCCGATTACTTTGGGATGCACATGAGTCAGGAAACGCCCGCTTCGCAGACTGAAGCGCAGATTAAAACAAAACGTCGTATCTCTCCGTTCTGGCTGCTGCCGTTGATCGCATTGATGATTGCAGGTTGGCTGATCTGGGGGAGCTATGAAGATCGCGGCAATACCGTGACCATTGACTTCATGTCTGCGGACGGCATTGTGCCCGGACGCACGCCCGTTCGTTATCAGGGCGTTGAAGTGGGCACAGTACAAGATATCAACCTCAGCAAAGATCTGCGTAAAATTGAAGTCCGCGTCAGCATCAAATCGAGCATGAAAGATGCACTGCGCAAAGATACTCAGTTCTGGCTTGTTACACCGAAAGCGTCGCTGGCTGGGGTTTCGGGTCTGGATGCGTTGGTTGGTGGTAACTATATCGGCATGATGCCCGGAACCGGCGAGGAAGAAGATCATTTCGTCGCCCTCGATACGCAGCCCAAATATCGTCTTGATAATGGCGATTTGATGCTGCATCTGCGGGCGCCTGACCTCGGTTCGCTTAATAGCGGTTCACTGGTTTATTTCCGTAAGATTCCGGTCGGTCGGGTGTATGACTACGCCATTAACCCCAATCATCAGGGGGTAACCATCGACGTGTTGATTGAACGTCGCTTTACCAACCTGGTGAAAAAAGGCAGCCGCTTCTGGAACGTATCCGGCGTGAATGCGGATGTCAGCCTCAGTGGCGCAAAGGTAAAACTGGAAAGTCTGGCCGCGCTGGTCAATGGTGCGATTGCTTTTGATTCGCCGGAAGACTCAAAACCCGCGGCTGCCGACGACACGTTTGGTTTATATCAGGATCTCGCGCACAGCCAGCGCGGGGTAATTGTCAAACTTGATTTACCCAGCGGAGACGGACTCAAGGCAGGCTCAACGTCACTGATGTATCAAGGATTAGAGGTCGGTCAGCTTACCAAACTGGATTTAAATCCGGGCGGGAAAGTCACCGGCGAAATGACAGTCGACCCCAGCGTCGTAACGCTGCTGCGCGACAACACGCGGATCGAATTACACAGTCCTAAATTATCGTTAAACGATGCCAATCTCAGTTCACTGCTGACGGGTAAAACCTTTGAACTGGTCCCCGGCGAAGGCGAGCCGCGTAGCCAGTTTACTGTTATTCCCGCAGAGAAGTCGTTGTTACACGATCCAGGCGTCATGACATTTACGCTGACCGCACCGGAGAGTTACGGTATTGAAGCCGGCCAGCCGCTGATCCTCCACGGCGTACAGGTCGGTCAGGTTATTGAGCGTACGCTTACCAGCAAAGGCGTCTCATTTATCGTTGCCATCGAACCGCAGCATCGCTCGCTGGTGCAAGGCGACAGTAAATTCGTGGTCAACAGCCGGGTGGATGTCAAAGTCGGGCTGGATGGCGTGGAATTCCTTGGTGCCAGCGCCAGTGAGTGGCTCAGCGGCGGCATTCGCATTTTGCCAGGCACCAAAGGCGAAATGCAAAAAAGCTACCCGCTGTATGCCAACCTGGAAAAAGCAATTGAAAACAGCCTGAGCGATCTGCCAACCACCACGGTCAGCCTGAGCGCCGAAACGCTGCCGGATGTGCAGGCCGGTTCGGTGGTGCTCTACCGCAAATTCGAGGTCGGTGAAGTGATTAGCGTTCGTCCGCGCGCCGATGCGTTTGATATCGATCTGCATATCAAACCGGAATATCGCAATTTGTTGACCAGTAACAGCGTGTTTTGGGCCGAAGGCGGTGCAAAGGTTCAGCTCAACGGCAGCGGTTTAACCGTACAAGCATCTCCCCTGTCGCGCGCACTCAAAGGGGCTATCAGCTTTGATAACTTAAGTGGCGCCAGCGCCAGTCAACGCAAAGGCGACAAGCGTATCTTGTATGCTTCCGAAACCGCCGCGCGTGCGGTGGGCGGTCAGATAACCCTGCACGCGTTCGATGCCGGTAAACTCGCGGCCGGCATGCCGATTCGCTATCTTGGGATCGATATTGGTCAGATCCAGACGCTTGAGCTCATCACCGCCCGTAACGAAGTTCAGGCAAAAGCGGTTCTGTATCCGGAATATGTGCAGACCTTTGCCCGAAGCGGTACGCGCTTCTCCGTGATCACGCCGCAAATTTCGGCGGCGGGCGTGGAGCATCTGGATACCATCCTGCAGCCGTATATCAACGTTGAACCAGGACGCGGCAACCCGCGCCGTGATTTTGAGCTACAGGAAGCCACGATTACCGACTCTCGTTACCTCGATGGTCTGAGTATTGTGGTGGAAGCGCCGGAAGCCGGTTCGCTGAATATCGGTACGCCAGTGCTGTTCAGAGGCATTGAAGTGGGGACCGTCACCGGGCTGACGCTGGGTTCTCTTTCTGACCGTGTGATGGTTGCCATGCGCATTAGCCAGCGCTATCAGCACCTGGTGCGCAACAATTCCGTGTTCTGGCTGGCATCCGGATACAATCTCGACTTCGGTTTGACCGGCGGCGTCGTGAAAACCGGTACGTTCAACCAGTTCATTCGCGGTGGTATCGCCTTCGCCACGCCACCGGGTACGCCACTCGCCCCGAAAGCGCAGTCGGGTAAACACTTCCTGCTGCTCGAAAGCGAACCGAAAGAGTGGCGTGACTGGGGAACCGCCCTGCCACGTTAATCTCTCCTCTGCTCCGGCGTAAATACTCGCGCCGGAGCACTTCTACCCGTCATACTTCAAGTTGCATATGCGTTAGGTACTCTCGTTTACCCCAGTCACTTACCAGATTCCTGCAACTCGAATTATTTAGGGTATATGCTACACTGCGTACCTGTTTTTTTGCCGGTGGTACCAAGTGGCTTATTTTCCCGACGCCTTTCTGACCCAAATGCGTGAAGCAATGCCTTCCACGCTGTCATTCGATGATTTTCTCGCTGCCTGCCAGCGCCCGCTGCGCCGTAGTATCCGCGTCAACACGCTGAAAATTTCCGTTGCCGATTTCCTCACGCTGACCGCGCCTTACAACTGGTCGCTCACTCCGGTTCCTTGGTGTGCTGAAGGTTTCTGGATTGAACGCGATGATGAAGAGTCACTGCCGCTCGGTAGCACCGCAGAGCATTTAAGCGGTCTGTTTTATATTCAGGAAGCCAGCTCAATGCTGCCGGTCGCCGCGCTGTTTGCCGAAGGCAACACCCCGGAACGAGTTATGGATGTTGCGGCAGCGCCAGGTTCTAAAACCACGCAAATTGCCGCAAAAATGAATAATCAGGGCGCGATTCTTGCGAATGAGTTTTCCGCCAGTCGCGTCAAAGTCCTGCATGCCAATATCAGCCGTTGTGGGATAGCCAATGTCGCGCTCACCCATTTTGACGGCCGCGTATTTGGCGCAGCGTTGCCTGAATCCTTTGATGCCATTTTGCTGGACGCCCCATGTTCCGGCGAAGGCGTGATGCGTAAAGACCCCGATGCGCTGAAAAACTGGTCGCCAGAAAGTAATCTGGAAATTGCCGCGACTCAGCGCGAACTGCTCGACAGCGCCTTTCACGCTCTGCGGCCCGGCGGCACGCTGGTTTATTCCACCTGTACGCTTAACCGTGACGAAAATGAAAACGTCATGCGGTGGTTGATTGAGACTTACCCGGATGCGGTCGAATTTTTGCCACTGGGCGATTTATTCCCGGAAGCCAAACGCGCCCTGACGCCGGAAGGATTTCTGCACGTGTTCCCGCAAATCTACGATTGCGAAGGTTTCTTCGTTGCACGTTTGCGCAAAACAGCCGCCATCCCTCCATTACCGACGCCAAAGTACAAAGTGGGTAACTTCCCTTTCAGCCCACTTAAAGGACGTGAATCCGCGCTTGTTACTCAGGCCGCTAACGCCTGTGGATTGCAGTGGGGAGGCACTTTGCGTCTGTGGCAGCGTGATAAAGAGATTTGGCTGTTTCCAACAGTAATTGAACCACTGATCGGCAAAGTTCGTTTTTCCCGACTCGGCGTCAAACTGGCTGAAACACACAATAAAGGTTACCGCTGGCAGCATGAAGCCGTCATCGCGCTCGCCAACCCAAATCATAGCCATGCGTTTGAACTGACCCTTACCGAAGCTGAAGAGTGGTACCGCGGCCGGGATGTCTACCCACAAACCGCACCAACGAGTGACGACGTACTGGTTACATTCCAGCACCAACCAATCGGTCTGGCAAAACGTATTGGTTCGCGATTAAAGAATAGCTATCCACGCGATCTTGTCCGGGATGGCAAACTCTTTACAGGGTAACGCACGTTTTTACTGGCGCTTTTGCTAACGTTGACTACGCTGAAAAATGGACGGCTTAACTGGTCGTACCACAACCAACAAATCAACGGAGAGCACGATGATGAAAACCAGTGTGCGCATTGGCGCTTTTGAAATCGACGACGCCGAGTTACATGGCGAGTCGCCAGGAGACCGAACGTTAACCATTCCGTGTAAATCTGATCCGGATTTATGTATGCAACTGGACGCCTGGGATGCCGACACCAGCGTCCCGGCTCTTCTGAACGGAGAACATTCGGTACTATTTCGCGAGCACTACGATCGTAAGTCAGATGCCTGGATCATGCGCCTTGCCTGATTCAAAAAGAACCCGTCGCCAGACGGGTTATTTCTTGCTTAATTTCCCTCATCTATCAACATCCTCTACACTACAGGTATGGCTTTACCATATGAGGATGGAATGTTCACGCTGGTTCTTTTTGTGTGCTACCTGGAGGGCGGTTGTGAAGATATCGTGGTGGATGTCTACAAAACTGAGCAGCAGTGCCTGATATCGATGGACGATCAGCGTATTCGTAACGGCGGATGTTTACCTGCGGATGACTATATTGACAGCTTCTGGCATCCGGCCCAGGAATACAGCGATTTTTGATTATTGCAGTTGCACCAGCGTTAATTCGCCGCCAAACACCGCACCGGTATCAATATAGTGCAGATTATCGCGATCCAGCCGTTGGCGCAGCGGCGTATGACCAAACCAAAAGTGATCCGCCCCGCGAATGCCGTTGCCTTTACTCATCAGCCTTGAGCGATCCCACAGCACCCGCCGTAAGTCGACCTCTTTTTGCCACTGATAATCTTCATCAGGGTAATCAGCGTGGGCAACAACATGTATGCCGTTCTGGCAACGCAGCTCCAGAATCCAGGGTAAATCCCGACACTCTTCAAGCGTGGATCTCACCGCTGGCTGCTCTGCCTGTGCAAACCATGAACCACCATTCATAAACCAGTGGAAGGGCTCCCCCGTCGCCAGCGCGTCCAGCGCCATCTGTTCATGATTACCCCTGACCGCCACAATCCAGCTCTCACGTAGTAGTTTCAGGCAACGCAAACTATCAGGCCCACGGTCGATAACATCCCCCACCGAAACCAGCAGATCCTGCCACGGATCAAAACGGTGCTGGTGCAAGTGTGCCATCAACAATGAGAAACAGCCGTGGATATCTCCGACTACCCAGACGTGACGCCAGTGCGAACCTTCAATTCGTTGATAGATATTATCTGGTCGTCCCATGCCGCCTCCTGAGTTCAATGGTACCTGGTTATAATTTTAGCAATGGCGGCAAAAAAGCCTGGACGATCATGGGCCGGAGTATGGTATGGTTTACGAAGAATGTAACATGCGACACGCAGTGTTCAGCCCAGGATGGCAACGCATTCGCCACATAAAAAGAGACCGAATACGATTCCTGTATTCGGTCCAGGGAAATGGCTCTTGGGAGAGAGCCGTGCGCTAAAAGTTGGCATTAATGCAGGCTAAGTTACCCTGCTATTTAAGAATAGATGACAGCGCCAGGTTTTCCAGTCCGCGACTAAAGTGGCCGGAAAAAAAGGGCGATCGTCACGCATCCAAACGCTAAAACCGCAAGTTCTCCTGCGAGATCCTTGCGGTTTTTTATTGGAAATCAGAGCGCTACATCTGGCAATTAACAGAGCTTTTCTGCACGCTCCACAAACGGCGCCAGGCTCATTTTTTCACCCGGTTTCGCCGGGTCATCAATCTGGATAATCTCGATCGGCTTCGCCGTGGTTTTCCCGCTTTCTACTTGCTGTCTGGCGACATCATTCAACGGGTATTGCACCAGCGTACTGGGGTTGATGACATACAGTGCGTTTCCTGGACGGCAGGTCAGCATCACCTCTTCCCGATTAAACGCCCACTTATCTTTGCCAACCTCAAAACGGCTGACGGTAATGACCTGTGGCGCAGCCAGCGCGGCCCCAGAGCTTGTCAGTAGTAATAACGAGATAATGATTTTTTTCATGCGTTTCGCCAGTCCATCAATCAGAAAGGTTCGAGAGTGGCAAACAGGCTGACTATCGCCAGCACAACCGCCCCAATTCCCCATTCCAGCTTAGTCATCCAAATAAAATAGAGAGTCATACTGCGGTTATCCTGCCGCATGCGTGGTACCAAAACATACCGATTCGCCAGCGCAATCGCCACCATTAGCATCACCAGAGCACCTTTTAGCAAAAGCAGTTGCCCGTAAGCCATGTGCCAGGGAATGGAAAAACCGACAATAAACAGCGCATTCATGATACCAGTAAGTAAAACACCGATAACGAAAAGATGCCCAAAGCGGGAAAAGCGCATCATGGTACTGATGGCCTGTTCCCGCCAGCGGCTATGCGCCATTCGCATACAGTAAAGTACGGGCAGCAAACCGCCGAACCAGGCGGCAGCGCATACCAGATGCAGGGCGTGGTTAACCTGCTGGAATGCCCCAACGATACCGCTGTGCAGCGTCGCATGTCCGACGCCAGCTAGCAAAATAAACTGCGCAATCGTCAACATTAACAGCAGTCGCGGCATGTTGCGCGGGACCATAATTGTCACCACCAACGTAACCAGCGCGAGGATAATTTGCCATAGCCATACGCCACCAAACTGCGTTTGCAGCACGGCACCCCAAACGTCAGTAGAGGCAACATCCCGCCAGCCTGAGCCCATTAACCCCCCCTGGATCGCCAGCATCAGCGTCGCGCTGATGAAGCTCCACGCTGCGGCATGCTGTTGCAGACGCAAAAAACGACGCATCATTAAACGACGAACCGAAACGGGAGCCAGCCATGCGCCGTAAAGCGCACAGCCAAACACCAGCATCAGCGTGGTAAAATGGATAAAACGCAGTGCAACCCAGGTAAATGCCAGCATTGGTTATTTCACGCTAAAGGTATATTGCCCCCTTTGTCTTATGACCATCCACGGAGACGACGTGCCAGTCGACCGTGTATTTCCCGGCCTCAAGCGTTTGAGCAAGCGGAACAATCAATTGCGTTTTATCCTGTTCACTGCGAGACGCCTTGCCCGTTTTGATCTGTTCTTTGTTTGGGCCTGTCAGCGTTGCTCCGCTAAATCCGGGTTCCACGCCTTCAGACAAATTCAGCGTCAACGCCTGAGGAGATGTCGTAACCTCAGCATTCGCAGCCGGATTTTGTTTTGTCAGATGAGCATGCGCCAGGGCTGCGGGCGTTGCCAGCACGCTGGCGAGTACGATGAGAGCGTTGCGAAGCAGAGATGCAGATGAAGCCATTTCAACTATTCCTTTTTGTTATGTCTAATCTATAGAGAATAACCTTCTACAATGATCGAGTCGAGAATCATCATTTCGGTCTTGCCATTAATGCACACTCTTAGTAACTTTGCGCGCCGAAAGACAGAGAAAAGGAGAAGCCCATGAACATCAATCTGGCCAAACTTGAGCAGGCGGAGATGGATAAGGTCAATGTTGACCTGGCCGCTGCGGGTGTTGCGTTTAAGGAGCGATACAACATGCCCGTTGTTGCTGAAGTTGTTGAACGTGAACAGCCCGAACATTTACGCGGCTGGTTTCGCGAAAGGCTCATCGCGCACCGACTGGCATCCGTTTCCCTTTCCCGTTTACCTTACGAGCCTAAAGTTAAATAAAACTTATATTACGTTACGATTCCTTACATGATGGCTGCTACAGTATAAGTATATTCTTAATCTATACTTTAAGGATGATTGTAGACACTATGAAAAGGAAATCATTATGTCACACTGGAAAATCGCAGCAGCACAGTACGAACCTCTTCATACCTCAGTTACCGAGCATGTCGCACATCACCTGCAATTCATTCAGGCAGCCGCTCAATGCCAATGTGAATTGCTGGTATTCCCTTCCCTCTCCTTGTTAGGTTGTGTCGATGAACATGACGCGCTGCCTGCCCCACCCGATAAAGCGCTGTTAGAACCTCTCGCCCATGCCGCTGTGACTTATCGTATGACGATCATTGCAGGACTACCGGTGGAACATAACAACCGGTTCGTAAAAGGCATCGCGCTTTTCTCTCCCAGGATGACCTCGCCCTTAATGTTTCATCATAGTCACGGAGCCTGTATCGCCCGACAGCAAAATGCCATCAGCGTTGTGGATAGCCAGCCAGAAGGAAGCGATATCGACCCTGCTTACTCACTGTTCACCAGTTCTCAGTCCGTCAGTGAACCTGAGCTGCTCTCTTCTACATCTCGTCTACAGAGTTTCTCGCACAAGTTTGCCATTGCGGTATTAATGGCCAATGCGCGTGGCAGCAGCGCGTTATGGGATGAGCGCGGTCGATTGATTGTTCGCGCAGATAGCGGTTCTTTGCTCTTAACCGGTCAACGCACGCCACGGGGTTGGCAAGGTGATATCATTCCATTACGCTAGTCGTTTTGGGTCAGGAGCATGGTATGTTGCGCATAATAGATACAGAAACCTGTGGTCTGCAGGGAGGCATTGTTGAGATTGCTTCTGTCGACGTGGTTGACGGAAAAATAGTTAATCCAATGAGCCATCTGGTGCGTCCTGACCGCCCAATCAGCCCCCAGGCGATGGCTATCCATCGCATTACAGAAGCGATGGTGGCCGATAAACCGTGGATTGAAGATATCATCCCGCAGTATTACGGCAGCGAGTGGTACGTGGCGCACAATGCCAGCTTTGACCGCCGCGTATTACCCGACATGCCGGGAGAGTGGATTTGCACCATGAAACTCTCCCGGCGTTTGTGGCCGGGAATAAAATACAGCAATATGGCGCTGTATAAATCGCGCAAGCTGAGCGTCCAGACGCCAGCAGGCCTGCATCATCACCGCGCCCTGTACGATTGTTATATCACCGCCGCACTCCTGATCGACATTATGCAGACGTCAGGCTGGACAACAGAACAGATGGTGGATATTACCGGCCGCCCCGCATTACTGACCACTTTCACTTTTGGTAAGTACCGTGGAAAACCGGTGTCAGAAGTGGCGGAACGCGACCCGGGCTATCTGCGTTGGTTATTTAATAACCTCGACAGCATGAGCCCGGAGCTGCGCTTAACGCTGAAACACTATCTGGATAACGCCTGAGTTTAGGCTTATCCAGGCAGTGTTCCCTGCGCCAGCCCAATCAAAAAAGCGTATTCCAGGGCCACGCCTTCGTAAGATTTATAACGTCCGGATTTACCGCCGTGCCCGGAATCCATATCTGTGCAGAGTAACAGCAGATGGTCGTCCGTTTTCAGCTCACGCAGTTTTGCCACCCACTTTGCCGGTTCCCAGTATTGCACCTGAGAGTCGTGCAAGCCCGTCGTTACCAGCAGATGCGGATAAGCCTGCGCGGTAACATTGTCATACGGACTGTAGCTTTTCATGTAGGTGTAATACTCTTCCTCCTGCGGATTACCCCACTCTTCAAACTCACCGGTCGTCAATGGAATTGACTCATCCAGCATTGTGGTCAGCACATCGACAAATGGCACTTGTGCAATGACGCCATGAAACAGTTCGGGGCGCTCATTGATGGCGACACCCATTAACATTCCTCCGGCGCTTCCCCCCATGCCATAACATAGCGAAGGTGCGCCATAGCCCATTTTTAGCAGTGCATCGCAGACGTCGAGGTAATCATTGAAGGTATTCTTCTTCTGCAGAAACTTACCGTCTTCGTACCATTGTTGCCCTAACTCACCGCCGCCACGCACATGGGCAATGGCATACACAAAGCCGCGATCCAGTAGGCTCAAGCGACTGCTGCTGAAATCGGCGTCCATGCTGGCGCCATACGAGCCATAGCCATAAACCAGTAACGGATTTTTCCCTTTCAGGAAGTACTTTTGATGGTAAACCAGCGAAACCGGAACCTCTGTACCATCACGCACAGTGATCCATAGGTGTTCGCTGCGATAGTTCGCCGCATCAAATCCGGGGACCTCCGTCTGCTTGAGCACGCGACGTTCCCCGGTGTCCATATCCAGTTCAAACAGCGTGTCCGGGGTGGTCATGGAGGAATAGCCATAACGCAGGCGCGATGTCTCCGGCTCAGGGTTATAGGCAAGCCAGGTCACATAAGCCGGATCGTCAAAGGCGATACCGACCACTTCACGCGTTTTACGATTGATCTGGCGTAGGCTGGTTAAGCCCCGCTGGCGCTCTTCCACCACCAACCAGTCTGTGAACAGCGTAAAGCCCTCCAGCATAATATTGTCGCGCGGCGGGATCAGCGCCTCCCAGGCTTGTTCATCACGTACCCGGGTGCGATACAGGCCGAAATTTTTACCCTTGCGGTTGGAACGCAAATAAAACGTATGCTGATAGTGATCGAGGCTGTACTCGTGATCTTTACGCCGAGCTAAAAATACCAACGGTTCGGCATCCGCCAGCTCCGCGTCAAGCAGCAAAACCTCACTTGTGGTCGCGCTGGCGACATGAATAACGACATAGTGTAACGATGTGGTTTTATGCAGGCTGACATAAAACATGTCATCAGCCTCTTCATATACCAGCTCATCCAGGGATGATGGCGAGCCGACAGTATGCCGCCAAACCTGATACGGGAGCAGAGTGGTTGCATGTTTGCGCACATAATAGAAGGTCTGCGAGTCATTCGCCCAGATCAGGTCCGGTTCAACGTTTTCCAGAACTTCCGGATACCAGTTCCCGCTTTGCAGATTGCGAAACCGCACACCATATTGCCGACGAGAAAGATAATCTTCGGCCAGCGCCATGATGGTGTTATCCGGAGATATCGCCAGCCCGCCCAGCGTATAAAACTCACTGTGGGCCGCACGCTGATTACCATCCAACAGCGTGTCCCATTCATCCCACTCTTCACTCAAGGCAGACTGACGCTGATAAATGGCATATTCGCACCCCGGTTCATAAATATGCCGGTAGCGATAACCATTCTTCACATAGGGGGCGGAAGCGTCCTGAGGCGGGATTCGGTCGATAATCTCTTTCAGGACGCGATCCTGCAAGGCCTGCTGCGAGGCCATAATCTGGCGGCCATACGCATTTTCTTGTTGCAGATAATTCAGCACTTCTGGCTGCGAGCGGGTGTCATCTCGCAGCCAGTAATAATTATCAACGCGGGTGTCGCCATGCTGAGTCATGGCGTGGGGAATACGAGAAGCTGTTGGTAGCATGTCATTGTTCTTTTGCTTAATCATCCTATAAGGGTGGCAAAAGACAGCAATGATGCAAGCGAAACATGCACCTTAGCGGTAAGTATTTAACCCGGTAAAGCCTGTTTTTGTTCCTTGAGATCCTGTTCAATGCCCTCACGAACATCCTGCGGGATCTTCAACGCATCGCCCAGCGCATTCAGATAACTACGCTCCATAAAGTGGTCGATATCGATCGCCGCACAGCTCAGGAAGTAAATTTCCAGCGCTTCTTCTTCATTGCGGATACCTTGCGCCAGGCGCTGAGGATCTAACGGTTGTTCGATGGCGCGCTCAATCAAAACGCGGCCCTGCTCTTCCACGCCCGCTTCACGGAGCTGCTGCTCAATAGCGCTACGTTCTTTGGCATCAATATGGCCATCGCTTTTTGCCGCAAAAACCAGCGCCAGAATCAGACGTTCGGTTCGCTCATCCAGCGGAGAGCTTTGTGCACCAAACTGCGGCTCATCCTGATGCGCTGCGCGGACTTTATCCTTGTATTTGTTCCATAACACAGTCCCGGCAACCGCGCCGCCCCCCACCAGAAGTGCGCTGGTGCCGTATTTACTCAGTAATTTACGTGAAGATTTGTTGGCAACCAGTAATCCAGCCAGACCGCCTAACGCGCCCGGAACCAGAAGTTTACTCAGCCCTTGCTCGCCAGAAGATGACGCGGAGGATCCTTTTTGCCCAAGAAGAGATTGTAGTTGATTCAGCCAGTTAGCCATTTTGCCCCTCAAGTACAGACGAATAATCATCAAAGCGTACCCGAGGGGATGTCAGGAAGTGTCCTGGTCATCAAAAGATGTGCAAATACCTCCGTTACTGCGGCTGATATTCCGCCGTTCCGGCTTTGCAATCGACTTTTACCTGATAGTGAATATCCGCGCTTTTACCGCGAACCGTCAGAGGAACAGACCATTTACCGTCTTTGCCCGTAATATCGGGTGTGTTGACCCAGGCGACAGGATCGGCTTGCCCGACGCGTTTTTGATCGTCAGCCCAGCGCGCGATGCGATTTTGTTGATAATCACGTTTCACGCTCGCCGCAATACCCTTAGCGTCCAGTCCCTCACACTTAGGGAACTGGACATTTTTACTTTCCATATTTGCCGCAAATACAGATGCGCTGGCAGACAGCAGCAGCAGGCTCAACAACGCTCTTTTTTTATACATTCTTTTCTCCTTAAACTCCCCTTCGTCCTTCAGATTGCTTGTAGCAATGAGAAATGACGTCAGGGATTGCACAATGATTCAGGGAAAAGCATGGTACAAAACGTCAGGAGCGCAAGTCGTTTCAGGCAGCCTGAGTATCATCTTCACCGTGCGCGTCGTTTTCGACCGCCTGTGGCGATGGCAATTTGCCATTTTTCAGAATGGTGCTTAGTACATCTTTTTGCTCAGCCAGCCACAGGGAAAGCGCTTCGCGCTGCTCGTCTTCAAGCGCTACCGGCGATTGCTCCAGCCATGTGTCGAGCAAATCCGCTGTATCAAGCATTTTGTCATACGCATCGGCTTCCTTTTTGCTGGTAAACGACATTTTTTCCTCACCTTCCCGAATGACTACGTATTTAACTTCAACCGCCATTTTTGCAGCCTCTTAAATTACCTGTATTTATGTACAGTATATTCTTTTTGCACCTCGAAATCAACCTGGTAATAAAGACAGACGCAAACGTTTTCGTTTATACTGCGCCCAGATAAAACAGGGGATTAATTTATGACGTTATTAGGCACAGCGCTGCGTCCCGCAGCAACGCGAGTGATGTTATTAGGTTCGGGTGAACTAGGTAAAGAGGTGGCAATTGAATGTCAACGCCTGGGTGTGGAAGTCATTGCCGTGGATCGTTACCCCGACGCACCAGCCATGCACGTTGCCCACCGCTCGTACGTAATCAACATGCTGGACGGCGAAGCATTACGCCAACTCGTAGAGCGTGAAAAACCACATTATATCGTGCCGGAAATCGAGGCGATTGCTACGGATATGCTGGTAAAACTGGAACAAGAAGGCCAGCGTGTCGTGCCGTGCGCCAGGGCTACGCAACTGACCATGAACCGCGAAGGGATCCGTCGACTCGCCGCCGAAGAATTGTCTCTACCAACCTCTTCTTACCGCTTTGCTGACAGCGAGGCCCGCTTTCGCGAAGCCGTCACTGAAATCGGCTATCCCTGCATCGTGAAACCAGTAATGAGTTCATCTGGTAAAGGACAGAGTTTTATCCGTTCAGCCGATCAGCTCACTACAGCCTGGGATTATGCTCAACAGGGTGGCCGGGCTGGTGCCGGGCGCGTTATCGTCGAAGGCGTAGTGAATTTTGATTTTGAAATCACCCTGCTTACCGTCAGTGCCGTTGATGGCGTGCATTTCTGCGCGCCGGTTGGACATCGTCAGGAGGATGGCGATTATCGTGAATCCTGGCAGCCACAGCAAATGAGTGAACTGGCACTGGCACGCGCGCAGGAGATTGCCCGTAAGGTGGTGCTGGCGCTGGGCGGCTACGGACTGTTTGGAGTCGAACTGTTCGTCTGCGGTGATGAGGTAATTTTCAGCGAAGTTTCCCCTCGCCCTCACGATACGGGTATGGTGACCTTAATTTCGCAGGATCTGTCCGAGTTTGCCCTGCACGTTCGCGCATTCCTCGGTCTGCCCGTTGGCGCAATCCGCCAGTATGGACCTTCAGCTTCCGCCGTTATTCTGCCGCAGCTTACCAGTCAGAATGTGACATTTGATAACGTTCAGGCCGCCGTGGGCGCAGGTATGCAAGTTAGATTCTTCGGCAAACCGGAAATCGACGGTAGCCGTCGTCTGGGCGTGGTGCTGACTACCGCGCAGAATATTGAGGACGCGGTGATTCGGGCAAAAAATGCGGCCGCACAGGTGAAGGTAAAAGGATAAAAAAACGGGCCGAATGGCCCGTTACAGACTCGCAGGCCCGGTAGTGATTACCGGGCATTTTGCGCAATTACTGCTTCGCGCCTTCAACAGCCTCACGAGCTAGTTTGGTTATGCGATCGTAATCACCCGCTTCCAGCGCATCTGCCGGAACCAGCCAGGAACCGCCGATGCACAGTACGCTTTTCAGTGCCAGATAATCACGGTAATTCGCCGGAGAGATACCACCGGTTGGGCAGAAACGGACCTGTGAGAACGGACCCGCAATCGCCTGCAGCGCTTTAGTACCGCCGTTCGCTTCCGCCGGGAAGAATTTGAACTCTTTCAAACCGTAATCCATACCCAGCATCAGTTCAGAAACGGTGCTGATACCCGGGATTAACGGAATAGTGCCTTCGGTTGCGGCTTTCAGCAGCGGTTCGGTCAGGCCAGGGCTAATAGCAAATTGCGCCCCCGCTTCGGTAACTTCAGCCAGCTGTTGTGGATTCAGTACGGTACCCGCACCAACGATAGCGTCCGGAACTTCTTTGGCGATCGCGCGAATGGCATCCATCGCACATGCGGTACGTAAGGTCACTTCCAGAACGCGCACGCCCCCTGCAACCAGCGCTTTTGCCATTGGCACCGCGTGCTCCAGTTTATTAACCACGATAACCGGTACAACCGGGCCAGTGGTCAGGATTGCTTCTGCACTTGTCTTCCAGTTTTTCATCAGAGTTTTCTCTCGCCTGATTACAAAATAAGTCTTAAAAAGTGATACAGGTTGCGCCCTGCTCCGCACCGGACAGCTTTTCACGCAACGCGCTGAACATTTCACGGCCAGTACCCACGCGCGATGCGCTGAGGTCAGGAATGTGAGGCTGACGAGAAGCAAGTTCCTCTTCATCAACCAGCAGCGTTAATTCACCTGTCTGTCCATTCACACGAATGATGTCGCCATCGCGTACTTTTGCCAGCAGCCCGCCATCATAGGCTTCCGGAGTTACATGGATTGCTGAAGGCACTTTACCTGAAGCACCTGAAAGTCGTCCATCAGTAACTAACGCTATTTTGAAACAACGGTCCAATAATACACCAAGTGGCGGCATGAGTTTATGTAATTCTGGCATTCCGTTCGCTTTTGGTCCCTGATGACGCACAACCACCACGCAATCCCGGTCAAGCAGACCCGCATCAAACGCCGGTAACACATCGTGCTGACTTTCAAAGACAACCGCCGGTGCTTCGATGATCTGGTTTTCTACCGGAACCGCCGATGTTTTCATCACCGCTCGGCCAAGGTTTCCGCTCAGCACTTTGGTGCCGCCATGATGAGAGAAAGGTTGGTCAAAGGTGGCAATCACGTTGCTGTCCAGCGACTTCGCCGCCCCTTCACGCCAGTCCAGTTCACCATTGTTAAGCCACGGCTCCATGGTGTAGCGTGATAAACCGAATCCAGCGACGGTGTTCACATCTTCATGCAGCAGACCCGCGTTAAGCAGCTCACGCATTAATACCGGTACCCCACCCGCCGCCTGGAAGTGGTTAATGTCTGCCGGTCCATTCGGGTACAGACGCGCCATTAGCGGCACGATATCGGACAGATCGGAGAAGTCGTCCCAGTTAATGAGAATACCGGCTGCGCGCGCCATGGCCACCAGGTGCATCGTATGGTTGGTTGAGCCCCCGGTCGCAAGCAGCGCGACAATCCCGTTCACCACCACTTTTTCATCGATCATTTTACCGATCGGCATCCATTCATTGCCGTTGCCGGTCAGGCGCGTCACCTGACGGGCTGCTGCTGCGGTCAGCGCTTCACGCAGCGGCGCATCTGGGTGCACAAATGAGGAGCCTGGCAATTGCATCCCCATAAACTCCACCACCATCTGGTTGGTATTTGCTGTGCCGTAGAACGTACAGGTTCCCGGTGCATGATAAGACGCCGCCTCGGATTCAAGAAGCGCCATACGATCGACTTTACCTTCAGCATACAGCTGACGGATACGCACTTTTTCTTTGTTCGCCAGACCGCTCGCCATCGGACCGGAAGGGATAAATATTGAAGGCAGATGCCCAAATGACAGTGCCGCCATCACCAGACCTGGAACAATTTTGTCGCACACGCCGAGGAACAACGCGCCGTCGAACATATTGTGGGAAAGGCCCACCGCAGCCGACATCGCAATCACTTCACGACTCAGCAGGGACAGTTCCATCCCATCCTGTCCCTGGGTCACACCATCACACATAGCCGGCACACCGCCTGCGACCTGGCCTACCGCATTGGCTTCATGCAGCGCTTTACGAATGATGGCCGGATAGTGTTCATACGGTTGATGCGCGGAAAGCATGTCGTTATAGGAGGTAATAATCGCGATATTGTTACGCAGCATGCTTTTCAGCGAAGCTTTGTCGTCCGGCTGACACGCGGCAAAACCATGGGCAAGGTTACCGCATGCCAGCTGTGAGCGATGAACGGTAGTTGATTTCGCTTGTTCAATACGGGCGAGGTAGGCGGAACGTGTGTCACGAGAACGTTCGACGATACGTTGTGTTACGCGTAACAAATTCGGATTCATAGAGGCTCCTGAAATTTATCTGTCAGAGCGTTGGATTAACAATGTGCTTCAGAAGGGTTAAAAACAGCTGAATCGCTTGTTAGCCGTAGCTCAAGGGCAAAATCGTTTCAGGCAGTGTAATAAAAAAAGCCCCGCGGGTGAATCCACACGGAGCTTAAAAGTGCAAAAATTATTCTACAATCTGTGTTAGATCATGTTACCGGTAAAATAACACCAATGGGCTAGATGACATTTTACTCGAATTCGTTCCAGGAACGACCATCACGGGTGATCATGGCCACAGAAGCAACCGGTCCCCAGGTACCTGCCTGATACGGCTTCGGCGCGTCGTTGTCCATCGCCCAGGCTTCAGTAATCGAGTCGACCCACTTCCATGCTTCTTCAACTTCATCACGACGCACAAACAGCGCCTGGATACCACGCATCGTCTCGAGCAGCAGGCGCTCATAGGCATCAGCAAGGTGCGTCTGATTGAAGGTTTCGGAATAGCTCAGATCAAGCTTGGTAATTTGCAGATTATGTTTATGATCCAGACCAGGCACTTTGTTAAGTACCTGGATATCAACACCTTCATCAGGCTGCAAACGAATGGTCAGCTTGTTCTGCGGCAGATCCTGCCAGGACTCTCTGAACAGATTCAGCCCAGGCGTTTTGAAGTAAACCACGACTTCTGAGCACTTCGTCGGTAAACGTTTACCGGTACGCAGATAGAACGGAACGCCCGCCCAGCGCCAGTTATCGATATCCACACGGATCGCCACAAACGTTTCCGTATTGCTGCTCTTGTTCGCGCCTTCTTCTTCCAGGTATCCCGGCACTTTTTTGCCCTGGGCAAAGCCTGCTGTGTACTGACCGCGAACCGTTTTTTCACGTACGTTCGAACGATCGATGCGACGCAGCGATTTCAGCACCTTCACTTTTTCGTCACGGATGCTGTCGGCGCTCAGATCGGACGGTGGAGACATCGCGATCATGCACAGAATTTGTAGCAGGTGGTTCTGAATCATGTCGCGCATTTGACCGGCCTGGTCAAAATAGCCCCAGCGACCTTCAATACCGACTTCTTCAGCCACGGTAATTTCTACGTGATCAATAGTGCGGTTATCCCAGTTGTTCACAAACAGGGAGTTAGCAAAACGCAGTGCCAGCAGGTTCAGAACCGTCTCTTTGCCGAGATAGTGGTCAATACGATAAACCTGACACTCTTCGAAGTACTCGCCAACCTGATCGTTGATCTCCCTGGATGTCGCCAGCGACGTGCCCAGCGGTTTTTCCATCACCACGCGGGCGGGTTTAGCATTCAGCTTTGCTTCACCCAGGCCTTTGCAGATCGCGCCAAAGGTGCTCGGCGGCATCGCAAAATAGTTAATGGTGGTACGCGATTTTTGATCCAGCATTTTGCCCAGACGTTTGAACGCGGCAGTGTCATTGACGTCCAGATTACAAAACTCCAGACGACCACTGAGGGTTTCCCATAAACCTTCATCGATCTTTTCTTTCATGAAGGTTTCGAGCGCTTCGCGCACAACCTTGGTATAGGCTGCTTTGTCCCAGTCGGCACGCCCTACTCCGATGATACGGGTTTCCGGGTTAATCTGACCGGCCTTTTCCAGTTGATACAGGGAAGGCAGCAATTTCCGCCGCGCCAGGTCGCCCTTCGCGCCGAAAATGACCAGGTCACATGCCTGGGCTGTTTGCGTTACCGCCATGTCATTCTCCTCAATTAAGTACCTGGTGCTTCTGCCAGACACTGGTTGTAATTTTATTACAGTGCACTGTACTGCTTTTACGTGAATCCGGAAACCGTAAACGCTTATCCAGCCGTGCTGTTACCGCGAACAGACGCTTAATTGTCGTTTACCGCAGCAAAATGGACAAAAAAGTCGCCTTTTTTCGTACCCATGACGAAGTAAGAAAACCAGACTCCGATCATGTAATGAAAAAAAACAACAACTATCCTGTCCATTTTGCCCCGTTGCCGCATCAGCAGGGGTAATATCTATACACTGAATTATGCCCCGATTTCCCCTTATTGCTGAAATCGTTTTGTCCATGACCCATGAGTCTACCTACATCATGAATATGCTGGAAAAAATCCAGTTAAAACTGGAACATTTGAGCAAGTCAGAGCGTAAAGTCGCCGATATCATTATTGCCTTTCCCGAGCGGGCAATCCATTCAAGCATCGCCGCGCTTGCCGCTGAGGCCGATGTCAGCGAGCCGACGGTTAACCGTTTCTGTCGCAGTATGGACACACGCGGCTTCCCTGATTTTAAACTGCATCTGGCGCAAAGTCTGGCCAATGGCACTCCTTATGTTAATCGCAATGTGGATGAGGATGACAGCGTAGAATGTTACACGGGGAAAATCTTCGAGTCAGCGATGGCAAGTCTCGACCACGTCCGCCAGTCGCTGGATAACGCGGCGGTAAACCGGGCGGTAGATTTGTTAACCCAGGCGAAAAAAATTGCCTTCTTTGGCCTGGGTTCTTCCGCTGCAGTCGCGCATGACGCGATGAATAAATTTTTCCGATTTAACGTACCGGTAATCTATTCCGACGATATTGTTCTGCAACGCATGAGCTGTATGAATTGTAGCGACGACGACGTCATTGTGCTTATTTCTCACACCGGAAGAACCAAAAGTCTGGTTGAGCTGGCGCAGTTGGCCAGGGAAAACGACGCGATGGTTATCGCCCTCACATCTCCCGGCACGCCGCTGGCGCGTGAAGCAACGCTGGCAATTACCCTCGATGTACCGGAAGATACTGACATTTATATGCCCATGGTCTCTCGACTTGCTCAACTGACCGTGATAGATGTGCTGGCTACAGGATTTACTTTGCGCCGTGGGGCAAAATTTAGAGATAACTTGAAGCGTGTCAAGGAAGCGCTCAAGGAATCGCGTTTTGATAAAGAATTACTCATCAAGAGTGATGACCGCTAAAAGCAATAACAATGTTCTACCCTTTTATCATCCGGGTTGTTCATTTTACCGTTAATGTTTGAGAACGGCCGGATTAATGTTCACGCAACACCAAGTTGTTTCAGTCAACGGAGTATTACATGTCCAGAAGGCTTCGCAGAACCAAAATCGTTACCACGTTAGGCCCGGCAACTGACCGCGATAACAACCTTGAAAAGATTATCGCCGCGGGTGCGAACGTTGTACGTATGAACTTTTCTCACGGCTCTCCAGAAGATCACAAATTGCGGGCGGATAAGGTCCGTGAAATTGCCGCAAAACTGGGACGTCATGTAGCTATATTGGGTGACCTGCAGGGACCTAAAATCCGCGTTTCTACCTTTAAAGAAGGTAAAGTATTCCTTAATGTTGGCGACAAGTTTCTGTTAGACGCCAACCTTGGCAAAGGCGAAGGCGACAAAGAAAAAGTCGGCATTGATTATAAAGGGCTGCCTGCTGACGTCGTGCCTGGTGATATCCTGCTGCTTGATGACGGTCGCGTTCAGCTCAAGGTGCTCGAAGTTCAGGGCATGAAAGTCTTCACCGAAGTGACCGTTGGTGGCCCGCTGTCTAATAACAAGGGCATCAACAAACTGGGCGGCGGCCTCTCTGCTGAAGCTCTGACCGAAAAAGACAAAGCCGACATTATCACCGCCGCGCAAATCAGCGTTGACTATCTGGCCGTCTCCTTCCCACGCTGCGGCGAGGATCTGAACTATGCCCGCCGTCTGGCGCGCGACGCTGGCTGCGATGCGAAAATCGTCGCCAAAGTAGAACGTGCAGAAGCCGTCTGCGACCAGAATGCGATGGATGACATCATTCTGGCTTCCGACGTAGTAATGGTGGCGCGTGGCGACCTGGGCGTTGAAATTGGCGATCCTGAGCTGGTAGGCATTCAGAAAGCATTAATTCGTCGCGCGCGTCAGCTGAATCGGGCAGTTATCACCGCTACCCAGATGATGGAGTCGATGATCACCAACCCAATGCCGACCCGTGCAGAAGTAATGGACGTGGCGAACGCCGTCCTTGATGGTACCGATGCCGTTATGCTCTCTGCAGAAACAGCAGCAGGTCAGTATCCGGCGGAAACCGTCGCGGCAATGGCCCGCGTTTGTCTGGGCGCGGAGAAAATCCCAAGCATCAATGTCTCTAAACACCGCCTTGACGTGCAGTTTGATAACGTTGAAGAAGCCATTGCTATGTCAGCGATGTACGCCGCTAACCACCTTAAAGGGGTTACCGCTATCATCGCGATGACGGAATCTGGTCGTACCGCGCTGATGACTTCTCGTATCAGCTCTGGTCTGCCGATTTTCGCGATGTCTCGTCATGAGCGTACGCTGAATCTGACCTCCCTGTACCGCGGCGTCACCCCGGTTCACTTCGACAGCGAAACAGACGGTGTCGTTGCTGCTAATGAAGCGGTGAACTTGCTGCGCGATAAAGGCTATCTGGTTTCGGGTGATCTGGTGATCGTGACCCAGGGCGATGTGATGAGCACTATAGGCTCAACTAATACCACACGTATTCTGACCGTAGAATAAGTGGCTCAAATATAAAAAAGCCTCTCGTTTGAGAGGCTTTTTTTTTATTTCTTCGGATAGAGATCTTTGCGCTTATAGGGCTCAATTTCGCCAGGTTTACGTGTCTTAAGCAGTTTCAAAATCCAGGTGTATTGTTCGACATGTGGCGTGACAAAAATCTCCACCTCTTCGTTCATTCGTCTGGCAATGGTGTGGTCATCCGCGGTCAGGATGTCATCCATCGGTGGACGAACATGAATCGTCAGCCGATGCGTTTTACCATCGTACACCGGAAACAGTGGCACGACGCGGGCGTGACAGACCTTCATCAGGCGACCAATCGCCGGCAACGTGGCTTTATAGGTAGCAAAAAAATCGACAAACTCGCTATGCTCAGGACCATGATCCTGATCCGGCAGGTAGTAACCCCAATATCCCTGACGCACGGACTGGATAAATGGTTTGATGCCATCATTTCGCGCATGCAAACGACCACCAAAGCGTCGGCGCACCGTGTTCCAGACATAATCGAATACCGGATTTCCCTGGTTGTGAAACATCGCAGCCATTTTCTGACCCTGGGACGCCATCAACATCGCCGGGATATCTACGCCCCAACCATGAGGAACCAGAAAGATCACCTTTTCATCGTTGCGACGCATCTCTTCAATGATTTCCAGCCCCTGCCAGTCAACCCGATTCTGAATTTTCTCCGGGCCACGTATCGCCAGTTCTGCCATCATGACCATCGCCTGAGGCGCAGTTGCATACATCTCATCAACAATGGCTTGACGCTCAGCTTCGCTACGTTCAGGAAAGCAGAGAGATAAATTGATCAATGCTCTGCGACGCGAGCTTTTTCCCAGTCTTCCGGCAAGCCGTCCGAGCTTTGCCAGAATAGGATCACGAAATGATGCTGGCGTTAACGCAATGCCAGCTATCGCCGCCACACCCAGCCAGGCGCCCCAGTAGCGCGGATGGCGAAATGATTTGTGAAACTCAGGGATATACTCAATATTCTTTTTTTTCGTTTCCATGCTCTTCCAGTGTCTGGTGCCGCGAAAAGTAAATCTGCTGATAGTGTAGCGGCGCACCGTGCGCCGTACAAAATAAAAAAGCCGGCACGCTATGCGTACCGGCTTTTTCAGTGTAGTAATTAATCGAAACGCAACTGAGGCACAACCTCTTTCACCTGTGCCAGGTAATCGGTACGATCTGAACCGGTCAGCCCTTCTGTACGCGGCAGTTTCGCCGTCAGCGGGTTAACAGCCTGTTGGTTAACCCAAACTTCGTAGTGCAGATGCGGACCCGTTGAACGCCCCGTATTGCCTGACAGTGCGATACGATCGCCACGTTTCACTTTTTGTCCTGGTTTGACCAACAGCTTACGTAAGTGCATATAGCGCGTGGTATAGGTGCGACCATGACGCACGGCAACATAATATCCGGCTGCACCACTGCGTTTGGCCACCACCACTTCGCCATCACCTACCGACAGCACCGGCGTCCCTTGCGGCATCGCAAAGTCGACGCCTTTGTGCGGCGCAACGCGCCCTGTCACCGGGTTCAGGCGACGCGGGTTAAAGTTTGAGGAGATGCGGAACTGCTTCGCCGTAGGGAAACGCATGAAACCTTTCGCCAGACCGGTACCGTTGCGATCATAAAATTTACCGTCTTCCGCACGGATGGCGTAATAATCTTTGCCTTCAGAACGTAAACGCACGCCCAGCAGCTGGCTTTGCTCACGTTTACCGTCAAGCATTTCGCGCGACATCAGTACCGAGAACTCATCGCCTTTTTTCAGCTTGCGGAAATCCATCTGCCACTGCATGGCCTTAATGACTGCGCTGATTTCAGAGCTGGTCAGCCCGGCTTCTTTGGCGCTGGCGACGAAACTTCCGCCCACCGTGCCTTTGATTCGGCTGTTAACCCAATCGCCCTGCTGCATTTCACTGCTCATTTTGAAACCCGTCGCGGTGCGATCGTAAGTACGGGTTTCGCGGCGGGAAACTTCCCAGGTCAGACGCTGCAACTCACCTTCTGCGCTTAACGTCCAGGAAAGCTGCTGACCAATTTTCAGGTTTCGCAGTTCTTTGTCGGACGCTGCGAGCTGGCTGATGTCTCCCATATCGATGCCGTACTGATTCAGAATGCTGCTCAGCGTATCCCCCGTGGAGACGACATACTCATGCACGCCAGCTTCACCAGACGTTTTGTCATCCAGTTCATCCTGTGGGATGGCTTCGTCTTCCTGAGCGGCCTGGTCGATAGGTTCACTGGCCTCAGGCAACAACGAGCGAATCTCGCTTTTTTCCAGCTCGATTGTTTTGACGATGGGGGCAGAATCGGGATGGTAAACATAGGGTCGCCAGACGGCGACAGCCAATGTCAGTACGGTAAGCGACCCCAGCATAACGCGATGGGGTCGCGGCAGATTATTAAATGCCAGAGCGACAGAGCGGGCTATCTGTTGCACGTATTCACTTCCTCATTAATCTCCTTTCAGGCAGCTCGCATACTGGTTGGCTAATTGGTTCAAAAACGCTGAATAGCTTGTTTTACCCAGTTTGATATTCGTTCCGAGCGGATCCAACGTTCCCATTCGAACGGATGTCCCTCTCGCAACAGCTTCAACGACCGCTGGCCTGAACTGTGGCTCAGCAAAAACGCAGGTTGCTTTTTGCTCAACCAACTGTGTTCTTATTTCATGTAAACGCTGCGCACCTGGTTGAATCTCAGGGTTCACGGTAAAGTGACCAAGCGGTGTTAATCCGTAGTGTTTTTCGTAATAGCCATAGGCGTCATGAAAAACGAAGTAACCTTTCCCCTTGAGCGGCGCGAGCTCGTTACCTACCTGCTTATCGGTTGCGGCTAATTGTGCCTCAAAATCCTTCAGGTTGGCGTCAAGTTTGGCTCGACTTTGCGGCATAAGTTCCACTAATTTTTCATGGATTGCAACCGCTGAGGCCCGCGCTATCTCTGGGGAAAGCCAAAGATGCATGTTGTAATCGCCATGATGGTGATGCTCGTCACTTTTTTCGCCGCCAGCATCATTGTGTCCATGATCGTCATCGTCGTCATCGGCACCTTTCATGAGTAACGGTTTCACGTCATTGAGCTGCGCAATCGTTACCTGTTTTGCGTTAGGAATATTCTTGACTGATTTTTCCATAAACGCTTCCATCTCAGGCCCAATCCAAACGACTAAGTCCGCGCCCTGTAAGCGTTTTACGTCTGAAGGACGCAATGAATAATCGTGTTCGGACGCCCCGTCAGGTAGCAAAACCTGGGTGTCAGTAACCCCGTCTGCAATGGCTGAAGCGATAAACCCCAGCGGCTTAAGAGAAGCCACGACAGTGGCATTTGCTGCCTGTGTTGCACTACCCCAAAGAGCAGCAGATAATGCTGCGAAAAGAAGCGTATTTTTATGTAACATAATGCGACCAATCATCGTAATGAATGTAAGAAATGTGATATTATAACATTCTATAACTTCTGCAAGACTAAAATTGATATGACGACTTTGGTTTCACTGGAAAATGTCTCGGTCTCTTATGGTCAACGCCGCGTCCTTTCTGACGTTTCGCTTGAACTTCGACCCGGTAAAATTTTGACGCTTCTCGGCCCTAATGGAGCAGGGAAGTCTACGCTGGTGCGCGTTGTATTAGGGCTGGTAGCGGCTGATGAGGGAGTTATCAAGCGTAATGGACAACTGCGGATTGGCTATGTGCCGCAAAAACTGTACCTCGATACTACGCTTCCGCTGACGGTAAGTCGCTTTTTGCGCTTACGTCCCGGCACCAAAAAAGAGGATATTCTTCCGGCGCTGAAGCGCGTTCAGGCCGGGCATCTGATGAATGCGCCGATGCAAAAACTCTCTGGTGGAGAAACGCAACGCGTCCTGCTGGCTCGTGCTTTATTGAATAAGCCTCAGTTATTGGTGCTTGACGAGCCAACCCAGGGTGTGGATGTCAATGGGCAAGTCGCACTTTACGATCTTATCGACCAATTGCGACGTGAACTGGATTGCGCCGTACTGATGGTTTCCCATGATCTGCATTTGGTGATGGCAAAAACCGATGAGGTACTGTGCCTGAACCATCATATTTGTTGTTCCGGCGCGCCGGAAGTGGTTTCCATGCATCCGGAATTCATCTCAATGTTCGGACAACGCGGCGCCGAACAACTCGGAATATACCGTCATAATCATAATCACCGCCACGATTTACAGGGTCGTATTGTCTTACGCCGGGGAAATGGTCACTCATGATTGAATTGTTATTACCCGGTTGGTTAGCCGGGATCATGCTGGCCTGTGCCGCTGGCCCGCTTGGCTCGTTTGTGGTCTGGCGTCGAATGTCTTATTTCGGTGATACACTGGCCCACGCGTCGCTGCTGGGGGTCGCCTTTGGCCTGCTTTTGGATGTAAACCCTTTCTATGCGGTAATTGCCGTCACTTTGTTGTTGGCTGGCGGTCTGGTATGGCTGGAGAAACGCCCTCACCTCGCGATTGATACCTTACTGGGCATTATGGCCCACAGTGCGCTGTCATTAGGGCTGGTTGTCGTTAGCCTGATGTCCAACATCCGAGTGGATCTGATGGCCTACCTGTTTGGTGATTTGCTCGCCGTGACGCCAGAAGATCTCATCTCCATCGCCATTGGCGTGGTTATCGTTCTGGCGATTTTGTTCTGGCAGTGGCGTAACCTGTTGTCGATGACCATCAGCCCGGATCTGGCATTTGTCGATGGCGTGAAGCTGCAACGCGTAAAGCTACTGCTGATGCTGGTTACGGCGTTAACGATTGGCGTGGCGATGAAATTTGTTGGGGCGTTGATTATCACATCATTGCTGATTATCCCTGCGGCCACCGCACGCCGTTTTGCACGTACGCCAGAGCAGATGGCCGGCGTTGCCGTGGGCGTTGGAATGATAGCGGTTACAGGCGGTCTGACGTTCTCAGCGTTCTATGATACGCCAGCAGGGCCATCTGTGGTGCTGTGTGCTGCACTGCTGTTTATTTTCAGCATGATGAAAAAGCAGGCGAGCTGAATGTGTGCTGCCCGGTGGCGTTTCGCTTACCGGGCGTTGCATTGTTAAGGCATTGCCGGCGGCGTGATCCCGAAATGGTTCCAGGCACGCACAGTTGCCATACGTCCACGCGGCGTACGTTGCAGAAAACCTTGCTGAATCAGATACGGTTCCAGCACGTCCTCAATGGTTTCCCGCTCTTCCCCAATCGCCGCCGCCAGGTTATCCAGTCCTACCGGTCCACCGAAGAATTTATCGATAACCGCCAGCAGCAGCTTACGGTCCATATAATCGAATCCTTCCGCATCCACATTAAGCATATCCAGTGCCTGAGCGGCGATATCTGCCGAAATTGTGCCGTCATGCTTCACTTCGGCGAAATCGCGTACTCGGCGCAATAACCGGTTGGCGATACGCGGCGTACCGCGGGCGCGGCGAGCCACTTCCAGCGCGCCTTCTTCGCTCATTTCCAGCCCCATAAAGCGGGCGCTGCGCCCAACAATGTGCTGCAGGTCAGCCACCTGATAGAACTCCAGGCGCTGGACAATACCGAAGCGGTCACGTAACGGTGACGTTAACGACCCGGCGCGCGTTGTCGCCCCGATTAGCGTAAACGGCGGCAGATCAATCTTAATCGAACGTGCAGCCGGCCCTTCACCAATCATGATATCCAGCTGATAATCTTCCATCGCCGGATACAATACCTCTTCCACCACCG
Organism: Citrobacter sp. Cu096; assembly: GCF_030332285.1. NCBI lineage: Bacteria > Pseudomonadati > Pseudomonadota > Gammaproteobacteria > Enterobacterales > Enterobacteriaceae > Citrobacter > Citrobacter sp. Cu096. Next base: position 824,640 of record NZ_JAOWID010000030.1, on the reverse strand, counting down.
GTGACAGACGATGGATTTCATCGATAAACAACACATCGTGTGGTTCAAGGTTGGTGAGCATTGCCGCCAGGTCACCCGCTTTTTCCAGTACCGGACCGGAAGTGGTACGCAGATTAACACCCATTTCATTGGCAACAATATTGGCAAGCGTGGTTTTACCGAGGCCAGGAGGACCGAAAATCAGCAGATGGTCAAGCGCGTCACCGCGCAGCTTCGCCGCCTGGATAAAAATCTCCATTTGCGAACGCACCTGCGGCTGACCAATGTACTCTTCCAGCAATTTAGGGCGAATCGCACGATCCACCAGATCTTCAGGGGTCGTGCTGACAGCCGAAATCAGACGGTCTGCTTCAATCATCCTCTACCTCACAGCGCAGCGCGAAGCGCTTCACGAATCAGGGTTTCACTGCTGGCATCAGGGCGGGCAATCTTGCTCACCATGCGGCTGGCTTCCTGTGGTTTATAGCCCAACGCCACCAGCGCAGCAACCGCTTCCTGCTCGGCGTCGTCCGTTACCGGACTTGCCGGCGAGGTCAGTACCAAATCCGCCGCCGGGGTGAAGAGGTCGCCATGCAGACCTTTAAAGCGGTCTTTCATTTCAACAATCAAACGCTCTGCGGTTTTCTTACCAATGCCTGGTAATTTCACCAGTGCGCCAAGCTCTTCGCGTTCAACGGCATTAACAAACTGTTGCGCAGACATACCGGAGAGGATAGCCAGCGCCAGCTTCGGTCCCACACCGTTAGTTTTGATTAACTCTTTAAACAGCGTGCGCTCCTGCTTGTTGTTAAAGCCATATAGCAACTGAGCATCTTCACGCACGACAAAATGGGTGAAGATGATGGCCTCTTGCCCGGCTTCCGGCAACTCGTAGAAACAGGTCATCGGCATATGAACTTCATAGCCTACCCCACCTGTCTCCAGAAGGACCAGCGGGGGTTGTTTTTCAAGAATGATGCCTCTGAGTCTGCCTATCACGTGACGCTCCTGCGTTAAGGGCTAAAAGGTAATGCGCTATCATAAAAAAAGGCTGGATAGATATCCAGCCTCATTTATCACTAACGTAACCGACCTCGCGCCAGATTCAGCCTCGATTCGCTCATTTGCATGGCGTTCTGACTGACGTGGCAGTGGGTTATGGCAATCGCCAGCGCATCCGCAGCATCCGCCTGCGGGTTCGCCGGGAGTTTTAGCAGCGTGCGCACCATATGCTGAACCTGACTTTTTTCCGCGCTACCGATCCCCACCACTGTCTGTTTTACCTGACGGGCCGCATATTCAAACACCGGAAGATCCTGGTTAACGGCAGCAACGATTGCCACGCCGCGCGCCTGCCCCAGCTTGAGCGCCGAATCGGCGTTTTTCGCCATAAAGACCTGTTCAATGGCAAAGTAGTCCGGCTGAAACTGGGTGATGATTTCTGATACGCCCGCATAAATCAGCTTCAGGCGCGATGGTAAATCATCCACTTTCGTTCGAATGCATCCACTTCCCAGATAGGTCAACTGTCGACCGACCTGACGGATTACGCCATAACCGGTGATGCGCGACCCCGGGTCAATGCCGAGAATGATAGACATCACGCATCTCCTGTTAATTTATGGCTTAACCACATCATTCCAGCGTTGCAGCAACCTCATCTGAGATTTCGCCGTTGTGGTAAACTTCCTGCACGTCGTCACAGTCTTCCAGCATATCGATCAGACGCATCAGCTTCGGTGCTGTTTCTGCATCCATATCCGCTTTGGTGGAGGGGATCATCGACACTTCAGCCGCGTCCGCTTTCAGACCAGCCGCTTCCAGCGCATCACGCACTTTGCCCATCTCTTCCCACGCGGTATAAACGTCAATCGCGCCGTCGTCGAAGGTCACAACGTCTTCAGCACCCGCTTCCAGCGCTGCTTCCATAATGGCGTCTTCATCACCTTGTTCAAAGGATATCACGCCTTTTTTGCTGAACAGGTAAGATACGGAACCGTCAGTACCGAGATTGCCGCCCGTTTTCGTGAATGCGTGACGCACTTCCGCAACGGTGCGGTTACGGTTGTCAGACAGACATTCGATCATCACGGCTGTGCCGCCAGGACCGTAACCTTCATAGATGATGGTTTCCATGTTCGCATCATCGTCGCCACCCACACCACGCGCGATTGCACGGTTCAGGGTGTCGCGGGTCATGTTGTTAGCCAGTGCTTTATCAATCGCGGCGCGCAGACGTGGGTTAGCGTCCGGATCGCCGCCACCCAGTTTGGCTGCCGTCACCAGCTCACGAATGATTTTGGTGAAAATTTTACCACGCTTAGCATCTTGCGCTGCTTTACGATGTCTGGTGTTGGCCCATTTACTATGACCTGCCATAAATAATCTCTCCAAAAAGCGCGCCTTCTCAGGCGACGTTAATTACAAACTCTTCAATCGCCTGCCGGTTACTCCACGACTTGGTTAACTGCGCGGCTTCGAACGCATTAACCCAACGGTAGGTCAGATGTTCGGTGAACACGATCTCTCGTTCAGAGGGAAGTGCCAGGCAAAACCAGGATTCAGTATTACGCTCAATTCCCGGCGCGTAGCGATGACGTAAATGGCTAAAAATCTCAAACTCCACCGTGCGCTGGCAGTCAATTAAGGTCAGTTGCTCAGTCGCAACATCAATGGCGACCTCTTCCTTTACTTCGCGCATGGCGGCTTGCGACGCGGTTTCCCCCTCTTCGAGGCTGCCGGTGACCGACTGCCAGAAATCAGGATCGTCGCGTCGCTGTAACATCAGCACTCTCCCGGTGTCCTTTGCATAAATCACGACTAACACCGAGACAGGCTGTTTATATGTCATATCAGTTATTCTCGGCCTTCTTAACAACCTGAATGCTCAGTTCCGCCAGTGCAGCTTCGTTGGCAAAGCTTGGCGCTTCAGTCATCAGACACGCTGCAGCCGTGGTTTTCGGGAACGCAATAACATCACGAATATTGTCGGTACCGGTCAGCAGCATCGTCAGGCGATCCAGACCAAACGCCAGGCCTGCATGCGGCGGTGTACCGTATTTTAGCGCATCCAGCAGGAAGCCGAACTTCTCGCGCTGCTCTTGCTCGTTAATGCCCAGAATACCGAATACGGTCTGCTGCATATCACCATTGTGGATACGCACGGAACCACCACCCACTTCATAGCCGTTGATGACCATATCATAGGCGTTGGCGACTGCATCTTCCGGCGCAGCTTTCAGCTCGGCGGCAGTCATATCTTTTGGTGCGGTGAACGGGTGGTGCATTGCGGTCAGACCACCTTCACCATCGTCTTCAAACATTGGGAAGTCGATAACCCACAGCGGCGCCCATTTGGATTCGTCGGTCAGGTTCAGGTCTTTACCCAGTTTCAGACGCAGTGCGCCCATCGCGTCGGCAACCACTTTCTTGTTGTCAGCACCGAAGAAGATCATGTCGCCGTCTTGCGCAGCGGTACGTTCCAGAATCGCTTCCACGATTTCTGCGTTCAGGAACTTGGCAACCGGGCTGGTGATACCTTCCAGGCCTTTCGCACGCTCGGTGACTTTGATGTAAGCCAGACCTTTCGCGCCGTAAATCTTAATAAAGTTACCGTAATCGTCGATCTGCTTACGGCTTAAGCTCGCGCCGCCCGGTACGCGCAGGGCAGCCACACGGCCTTTCGGATCGTTCGCCGGACCAGAGAATACGGCGAACTCAACGCCTTTCACCAGATCGGCAACGTCAACCAGCTCCATCGGGTTACGCAAGTCTGGTTTATCAGAGCCGTAACGACGCTCAGCTTCGGCGAAGGTCATGATCGGGAAATCACCCAGATCCACACCTTTCACTTCCAGCCACAGATTACGTACCAGCGCTTCCATCACTTCACGCACTTGCGGTGCGGTCATGAAGGACGTCTCAACGTCGATCTGGGTAAATTCAGGCTGACGGTCAGCACGTAAGTCTTCGTCACGGAAGCATTTTACGATCTGATAATAGCGGTCAAAACCAGACATCATCAGCAGCTGTTTAAACAGTTGAGGAGACTGCGGCAGCGCGTAGAACTTACCTTTGTGTACGCGAGAAGGAACCAGGTAATCGCGCGCACCTTCCGGCGTCGCTTTGGTCAGCATTGGCGTTTCGATGTCGAGGAAGCCGTGGTCGTCCATAAAACGACGTACCAGACTGGTGATTTTGGCGCGCGTTTTCAGGCGCTGCGCCATTTCAGGACGACGCAGATCCAGGTAGCGATACTTCAGTCGCGCTTCTTCGGTATTTACGTGGTTAGAGTCCAGCGGCAGCGAATCTGAACGGTTAATGATGGTCAGATCGGAAGCCAGCACTTCAATTTCGCCCGTCGCCATATCAGCGTTGACGTTTTTCGCATCACGCGCACGCACGGTGCCCGTAACCTGGATGCAGAACTCATTACGCAGTTCGGAGGCCAGCTTTAACGCGTCCGCACGGTCCGGATCGAAAAATACCTGCACGATACCTTCGCGGTCGCGCATATCGATAAAGATCAGGCTACCAAGATCACGACGACGGTTGACCCAACCACACAGAGTCACCTGCTGCCCCTCGTGGGACAGACGTAGCTGTCCGCAATATTCTGTACGCATGAGATATCCCTTAACTTTGCCGCAGGCAGATTGTCACCTGTCTCGCAGATGACGAAGTCGCAGCTTTAGCTGAATGTCACAACTGAATGAAAAAAGGCGGCTATTATACTGGAAATTCTGCCGCACGATAAGTCCGGTACTGACTGTACGCCTGTTTCCTGGACGGGCATTGCGTAATCTCACAAAAAATAACAAAAATTGTCGCCCCTTTCACACTGATTCGCGATTAAGGTGTAACGGAATTCTTTTTTACTGGAGTAAGCATGCTGGAACTGAACGCAAAAACAACCGCCCTTGTCGTTATCGATCTACAGGAAGGGATCCTACCTTTCGCTGGCGGCCCACACTCGGCAGATGATGTGGTTGCCCGCGCTGCGCAGTTGGCGGCAAAATTCCGTGCCCACGGTTCCCCGGTTGTGATGGTGCGCGTCGGCTGGTCTGACGATTATGCCGAAGCGCTGAAACAACCGGTTGATGCTCAGACTCCGGCCAAAGCATTACCTGAAAACTGGTGGGATTACCCGACTGCTCTGGGGAAATGTGCCAGCGACCTTGAAGTAACCAAACGCCAGTGGGGTGCGTTCTATGGCACCGATCTGGAATTACAACTGCGTCGCCGGGGTATCGATACCATCGTCCTGTGCGGTATATCCACTAATATTGGCGTGGAGTCCACGGCGCGAAATGCATGGGAGCTGGGTTTTAATCTGATCGTTGCAGAAAACGCCTGTAGCGCCGCCAGCGCTGAGCAACATCAGGGCAGCATGACGCACATATTCCCGCGCATTGCCCGCGTACGCAGCGTGGACGAGATCCTGCACGCGCTATGATTTATATCGGTTTACCCCAATGGTCGCACCCAAAGTGGGTGCGTCTGGGGATCACCAGTCTGGAAGAATATGCCCGCCATTTTAACTGTGTGGAGGGCAACACCACGCTGTACGCACTGCCAAAAGCCGAGATTGTTGCGCGCTGGCATGCACAGACCACCGATGCGTTTCGATTTTGTTTTAAGTTTCCGTCCACCATTTCGCATCAGGCTGCGCTGCGTAATTGCGATGACCTGGTGCAGGAATTTTTCGCGCGCATGTCGCCGCTGGAATCACGCATTGGACAATACTGGCTGCAATTACCCGCGACTTTTGGTCCGCGCGACTTGCCTGCTTTATGGCAGTTTCTCGATGCGCTCCCTAAATCATTTACCTACGGTGTAGAAGTTCGCCATCCTGAATTCTTTACCAAAGGCGAAGCAGAGCAGCTATTCAATCGTGGTTTACACGAGCGCGGGGTAAACCGGGTGATTCTGGACAGCCGTCCGGTGCATGCCGCAATCCCGCATACTGAAGCGATACGTGACGCTCAGCGTAAGAAACCAAAGGTTCCGGTGCATGCCGTGGTGACGGCAAATCATCCGATGGTACGTTTTATCGGCAGCGATGATATGGCACAAAACAGCGCACTTTTCGCCGTCTGGCTGACCAAGCTGTCGCTATGGCAGCAAACCTCAACGCCGTATCTGTTTCTACATACGCCGGATATCGCACAGGCCCCGCAGCTTGTCGATACGCTATGGGCAGATTTACACAGCGCCCTGCCAGAGATCGGATCAGCACCTTCTATTCCACAGCAATCTTCTCTTTTCTGACAATGCCACCTATCATAGTCAAGGCCATCAGCCATTTTAAAAGGGAGTTTGTATGGTAAGCGCGCTTTATGCCGTATTGGGTGCGTTATTGTTAATAAAGTTCTCTTTTGACGTCGTTCGCCTGCGTATGCAATACCGTGTTGCTTACGGCGACGGAGGTTTTAGCGAACTACAAAGCGCTATCCGCATTCACGGTAATGCGGTGGAATATATTCCCATTGCACTGGTGCTGCTGTTATTTATGGAAATGAACGGCGCAGAAACGTGGATGGTGCATATTTGCGGGCTGATGTTGATTGCCGGACGACTGATGCATTATTACGGATTCCACCACCGGCTTTTCCGCTGGCGACGTTCAGGCATGAGCGCAACCTGGTGTTCGCTGTTGCTAATGGTGCTGGCGAATCTTTGGTATATGCCCTGGGAGTTGGTTTTCTCCCTGCATTAGCGCACAATACGCCACTTTATTTTTCCCGGATTTTTACGTTATGTCTCACCGCGACACGCTTTTTTCTGCGCCTATCGCCAGTCTGGGTGACTGGACCTTTGATGAACGGGTAGCTGAAGTCTTCCCGGATATGATCCAGCGTTCCGTTCCCGGCTACTCCAACATCATTTCTATGATTGGCATGCTGGCCGAACGTTTCGTGCAACCCAACACGCAGGTCTACGATCTTGGCTGCTCTCTGGGCGCGGCGACGCTCTCGGTGCGTCGCAATATTCATCACGAGAATTGCAAAATTATTGCTGTCGACAACTCTCCGGCTATGGTTGAACGCTGTCGTCGTCACATTGATGCTTATAAAGCACCGACTCCGGTTGAGGTTGTCGAAGGCGATATTCGCAACATTACTATCGAAAACGCCTCGATGGTGGTGCTGAATTTTACCCTGCAATTCCTTGAGCCACCCGAGCGCCAGGCATTGTTGGATAAGATTTATCAGGGGCTGAATCCCGGCGGCGCGCTGGTGCTATCTGAAAAATTCAGCTTCGAAGACGCGAACGTAGGCGAGTTGCTGTTCAACATGCACCACGACTTCAAACGAGCAAATGGCTATAGCGAACTGGAAATCAGCCAGAAGCGCAGCATGCTGGAGAACGTGATGCTGACCGACTCTGTCGAAACGCACAAAGCGCGTCTGCATCAGGCTGGTTTTGAACACAGTGAATTGTGGTTCCAGTGCTTTAACTTTGGTTCTCTGGTGGCATTGAAAGATGAGGCTAGCGCATGATCGACTTTGGTAACTTTTATCAGCTGATTGCCAAAAATCATCTTTCTCATTGGCTGGAAACGCTGCCAGCGCAAATCGCGACCTGGCAGCGCGATCAACACGGCTTGTTTAAGCAGTGGTCGAACGCGGTAGAGTTTCTGCCCGAGCTGAAGCCGTATCGTCTGGATTTACTGCATAGCGTCACCGCAGAAAGCGAAGAGCCGCTCAGCGACGGTCAGCTCAAACGTATCGACACCCTGATGCGTAACCTGATGCCATGGCGTAAAGGGCCGTACTCATTGTACGGCGTCAATATTGATACCGAGTGGCGCTCAGACTGGAAGTGGGATCGCGTTCTGCCGCACTTGTCTGACCTCACCGGACGCACCATTCTTGATGTCGGTTGCGGCAGTGGCTATCACATGTGGCGCATGATTGGCGCGGGCGCACATCTGGCGGTCGGTATCGATCCGACCCAGCTGTTCCTGTGCCAGTTTGAGGCAGTGCGTAAACTGCTGGGCAATGATCAGCGCGCGCATCTGCTGCCGCTGGGTATTGAACAGCTTCCGGCACTCAACGCCTTTGATACCGTATTCTCCATGGGAGTGCTTTACCACCGCCGTTCACCGTTGGAACATCTCTGGCAGTTGAAGGATCAATTGGTTAAAGATGGCGAACTGGTACTGGAAACGCTGGTGGTTGAAGGTGACGAAAATACCGTACTGGTGCCAGGCGATCGCTACGCCCAGATGCGTAACGTTTACTTTATTCCGTCTGCGCTGGCGCTAAAAAACTGGCTGGAGAAATGCGGGTTTGTTGATGTGCGTATTGCCGACGTATGTGTGACCACTACCGAAGAACAGCGCCGCACCGAATGGATGATAACCGAATCGCTGGCCGATTTCCTCGACCCGAACGACCACAGCAAAACGGTGGAAGGCTACCCTGCTCCACTGCGTGCGGTATTGATTGCACGTAAGCCGTAGTCACTTTTTGCCAGATGACCGTTACGTATAGCACCATTTATCCAAAATAGTTCAAGTTGCAGCAAGGCGGCCAACGCCGCTGCGGCTTGAAATATGAAGGAGAAAAAAAGGCCCCTGTTGAAATTGCAGGGGCCTGGTACGAGCAAGCATCATATTGGGCGACATGATGCAACGGTAAAAATCAGCTGGCCTGATGGTGTGCAATGATCGCTTTCATTTCCGCAACCGCCACCCCGTCTACCGCATAGCGAGAATACTCATCCGCCTGCGAATCCGAAGACATCGACAACCCCGTATTGCGATAACGCATGGGTGAAGCCTGCCATACTCCGGCAGAACTGTGGACTTCCTGCACTCCGGCATTAAGGAACAGGGACAAATTCGAGGCGCGAACCCCCGCTCCGGCCATAATGATTGGAGCACCTGCCTGCGCAATAAGTTCCATTATTTTTGTTAAACCTTGCGCCGCATCTGATTTTTGCCCAGAAGTCAGCACTCTGGCGACGCCCAAATCAGCTAATTTTTTTAGCGCATTGAGTGGGTTAGCACACATATCAAAGGCCCGATGAAAAGTGACGTGCAACGGACCGGCGGCGATCATTATTTTCTCCATGCGCGGCATATCAACATCGCCATCCGCATCTAAAATGCCAGTTACCACCCCTGAGAACCCGAGTTCCCTCACCATCGCAATATCATCCAGCATTGCAGCAAATTCACCGTCGGTGTAACAAAAGTCGCCTCCACGCGGGCGAATAATGGGATTGACGGGAATCGAAATATGCTGGCGAACAGAACGCAAGACGCCCAGCGACGGCGTTAAGCCCCCCTCTTTCGGCGCTGAACAAAGCTCAATACGATCCGCGCCATTTTGTTGCGCCGTACGCGCGCACTCCATGCTGTAACAGCAGATTTCCAGTAAAGCCATACTCACTCCTGACGTTCGCTGGCCACAATCGCTTCAATCGACCACGGATGAAATTTTATCGTCACGCTGCCGTCGCTAACCGCCAGCGTAGGGTTTGGTAAACGCTCGCGCTCGCCTTTTGGTGAACTTGTTTTTACAAATATGCCCGGCTGGCTTAGTCCAGAATCTGAAAGCAGCGCCAGCGCTCGCGCATTCAACGTCTCCACGTCGCCCGGCAGAACTATTTCAACATGCTCCCAGCCTTCATGCGGATAGCGTTTTTCGCCCGGCCATGGCAGTTCTACGATGCTAAATTGCCAGTGTTGCACACAGACGGGCTCATTGAGTTTGAACAAACAAATCGGTCGGCCATTAATGATATTTTCTGACAATAGTTCGCCGCACTGCTCAAAACCACGACGCCAGCGCTCTGCGGTGGTATTTTGATGACAGCGCAGAGAAATGTGATCGGCTTCAAGCGATGAGACATCCAGCCCAAGGCGAGTGGAAAGATCCGTTAACGCCTGAATGAAATGCGGTAAATCTGCGGAAATATCATGCAGTTCTGCAACTGTTTGCCAGTTCGCCATAATTAAAGCTCATATCCATGTTCAAAGCGGCTAATTTACCCTGTTGCGCAGCCCCAACCAACTGCTGATTTTCTTAAGCGCGATATGAATAATTATACGTAGTTACAATGTTTATATTTCAGGCTGCTGGCGGTGCTCGCAATGCTGACGGCAACGGGCATTTGCAGTATACTCCCGCCCTTAATTCTTAAACTGGTGCGGTCAATTTTAAGCCGCTTCATAAATGTAAGGTATTCCGGTGAATATTCAGGCTCTTCTCTCAGAAAAAGTCAGTCAGGCCATGATTGCTGCAGGCGCGCCTGCAGATTGCGAACCACAGGTTCGTCAGTCAGCAAAAGTACAGTTCGGCGACTATCAGGCTAACGGCATGATGGCTGTCGCGAAAAAACTGGGTATGGCGCCGCGACAACTGGCTGAGCAGGTGCTGACTTATCTGGATCTCAGCGGGATCGCCAGCAAAGTAGAAATTGCGGGCCCGGGCTTTATTAACATTTTTCTCGATCCGGCATTTCTGGCGCAGCACGTTCAGCAGGCGCTGACCTCCGATCGCCTGGGCGTCACCCAACCGGCTAAACAAACCGTTGTGGTTGACTACTCCGCACCTAACGTCGCGAAAGAAATGCACGTTGGTCACCTGCGTTCCACCATCATCGGTGACGCTGCGGTGCGTACGCTGGAGTTCCTTGGTCACAATGTTATCCGCGCTAACCACGTCGGCGACTGGGGCACTCAATTCGGTATGCTCATCGCGTGGCTGGAAAAACAGCAGCAGGAAAATGCCGGAGAGATGGCGCTGGCTGATCTGGAAGGTTTCTACCGTGATGCGAAAAAACATTACGACGAAGATGAAGCCTTCGCAGAACGCGCCCGTAGCTATGTTGTGAAGCTGCAAGGTGGCGACGAGTACTTCCGTGAAATGTGGCGCAAACTGGTCGACATTACCATGTCACAAAACCAGTTAACCTACGATCGCCTTAACGTTACCCTGACCCGTGACGACGTCATGGGTGAAAGTCTGTACAACCCGATGTTGCCTGGCATTGTGGCCGATCTCAAAGCGAAAGGTCTGGCTGTTGAAAGCGAAGGCGCTACCGTCGTATTCCTTGATGAGTATAAGAACAAGGAAGGCGAACCGATGGGCGTTATAATTCAAAAGAAAGATGGCGGCTATCTCTACACCACGACCGACATCGCCTGCGCCAAGTATCGTTATGAAACGCTGCATGCCGATCGCGTACTGTATTACATCGACTCCCGTCAGCATCAACACTTAATGCAGGCCTGGACCATCGTGCGTAAAGCAGGTTATGTGCCGGACTCCGTACCGCTGGAACACCACATGTTCGGTATGATGCTGGGTAAAGATGGTAAACCGTTCAAAACACGTGCGGGCGGCACGGTAAAACTGGCCGATCTGCTGGATGAAGCGCTGGAGCGCGCACGTCGTCTGGTGGCAGAGAAGAACCCGGACATGCCTGCCGACGAGCTGGAAAAACTGGCGAATGCTGTCGGTATCGGCGCGGTGAAATATGCGGATCTGTCGAAAAACCGTACCACCGACTACATCTTCGACTGGGACAACATGCTGGCATTCGAAGGCAATACCGCACCGTACATGCAGTATGCTTACACCCGCGTACTGTCCGTATTCCGTAAAGCGGATATCGACGAAAGCGCGCTGGCAAATGCGCAGGTGATTATCAACGAAGATCGCGAGGCTCAGCTGGCTGCGCGTCTGCTGCAGTTTGAAGAAACGCTGACCGTTGTTGCACGTGAAGGTACACCGCACGTGATGTGTGCTTACCTGTACGACGTTGCCGGTCTGTTCTCCGGTTTCTATGAGCACTGCCCTATCCTTAGCGCTGAAAACGAAGAAATTCGTAACAGCCGCCTGAAACTGGCACAACTGACGGCGAAAACGCTGAAGCTGGGTCTGGATACACTGGGTATCGAAACCGTAGAACGTATGTAAGTGTGCTAAAAAAATCAGGCCTGAGTTCGGATGTCGGACTCAGGCCTTTTTTATTTCCGTAAAGGGCTATCTGTAACAACTCACAAGGAATGACACATTTCCGTAGAGAGATGGAACATTTTTTGCCTGTCATCCCGGTTATGCCTCCGTATTATTAGGCGGCGAATTAATCGGGTACGGTTCAATGACATTCAGAGATTTTGAGGCGGAAGAAAAACTCTTCCAGCGGCGTGTATTGGTAGCCTTTGGCCTGGTGGTCATCTGCTTTGGCATCCTGATTTACAATCTCTACAACTTACAAATCTGTCAGCATCAGTATTACACCACCCGGTCGAACGCAAACGACATCAAAATGCTCCCCGTGGCCCCAACGCGTGGCATGATTTACGATCGCAACGGCATCCCGCTGGTGCGTAACGTCACCTGGTATGACATTTCCGTTACACCTTACAAAATCAGCGATATGAATGCCTTGATTGAGCAACTCACGCCCATCGTTGATCTCACCCCTGACGATATTGACCAGTTTCGCCATGAATTGAAAACCAGCAGCCGCTATCGCCCGGTCGTGCTAAAAAATGCGCTGACCGATGTGGAAATCGCCCGTTTTTCGGTTAACCAGTTTCGTTTCAGCGGCGTCAATATCAACAGCTATGAAGACCGCCAGTACCCTTATGGCGCGGCGCTGGCACATGTCCTTGGCTATGTTTCAAAAATCAATGATAGCGATCTGAAAACGCTGGATAAAAAAGGTCTGGCAGAGAATTACGCCGCCGATCACAACATCGGGAAACAGGGTATCGAGCATTATTACGAAAATGAACTGCATGGGAAAACCGGTTATCAGGAGGTGGAAGTTGATAACCACGGACGCATCGTGCGTCTGATCAAAGATGTGCCACCCGTTGCCGGAAAAGATATCCATCTGACGCTGGACCTGCACTTGCAGCAATACATTGAGAGCCTGTTAGCGGGCCAGCGGGCCGCGGTTTTGGTTGAAGATCCGCACGACGGCTCCGTGCTGGCAATGGTCTCAAATCCCAGCTATGACCCCAACCCGTTTGTCAAAGGCATCAGTTATCAGGACTACAACAAGCTGCTTCAGGATAAAGACCTGCCATTGATCAACCGCGTCACCCAGGGATTGTATCCTCCCGCCTCTACGGTTAAACCGTATATGGCGATGTCAGCGTTACTGGACGGCGTGATTACGCCGCAGACCAGCTTCTTCGGTGCGCCCACCTGGACCCTCCCTGGCACCGATCGACATTACCGGGACTGGAAAAAAACCGGCCACGGTATGTTGGATGTCACCAAAGCGATTGAAGAGTCTGCCGACACGTTCTTTTACCAGGTGGCGTATATGATGGGAATTGACCGGATTAACAGCATGCTCAGCCAGTTTGGCTATGGCAAACCGACCGGCATCGATCTTAATGAGGAGTATAACGGCCTGCTCCCGAGTCGCGAATGGAAACAGAAAGTGCATAAAAAAGCCTGGTATCAGGGAGATACCATTTCGGTTGGTATCGGTCAGGGTTACTGGATTGCCACGCCTATCCAGATGGTAAAAGCCATGGTCGCACTGATTAACAACGGCAAGGTTATCGCCCCTCACCTGCTCCTTGATGAAGAAAGTGGAAAAGCCATCACGCCGTATCAGGCTCCCGAAGCACCCACACAAATTGCTTCTGCTTCATCACCCTATTGGGGATTGGTGCGTCAGGCGATGTTCGGCATGGCGAATGAACCAAACGGCACGGGGTATAAGTTCTTTCACACCGCGCCTTATGGCATTGCCGCAAAAAGCGGCACATCACAGGTCTTTAGCCTGAAAGAAAACCAGACCTACAATGCGAAAATGATCCCGATACGCCTGCGTGACCACGTGTTCTATACCGCGTTTGCGCCGTATAAGAACCCGAAAGTCGCTGTGGCGTTAATTCTCGAAAACGGCGGCAGCGATGGCGTCACCGCCGCGCCGGTCATGCGTCAAATAATGGATCATCTGTTTGATCAGCAGGACAACATTGCACCAACAGAGACAACTGAACAAGCAGGTCCGATAGCAGCGGCACTATCGGACGCCGATATCAAAAATACTTACGCAAGTATTCGGTAAGGCACAGCATCGCCATCGCTTGTCCGTAAGGCATGGAGGTCCGCGGGATGTTGCGGTAGAAATCGAGATTGTGACCCATTCCGGTCCCAAACGAGGTATGCAGCAATTCACCTTCCGGTGAAATATGTTGCACAATGCCTCTGATGGCTTTTTCGGCTACTGCTGCATAGTCTTGTCCGACATAGCGTTTACGTACCGCTTTGAGGATCCCATAAGCAAATCCGGCGGTAGCCGATGCTTCCAGATACGACTGCGGGTCGTCCAGCAAGGTGTGCCACAGTCCGCTTTCATCCTGGCACTTCGCCAGCGCCGCGATTTGCGCATTCAGAACCTGCACCAGATAGCGATGCACGGCATTGTTTTCCGGCAAATCAAGTAACTCAAGGAAGTCCGGAATAACTATAGTTAACCAGCTGTTGCCACGCGCCCAACGCGCGTTGGCGAAGTTATGCTGCCCTTCATAGCTCCAGCCGTGGAACCACAACCCCGTTTCTTTATCCATCAGGTTTTGTACGTGCAGCAGGAACTGATAGGTTGCCTCTTCAATATACTCGGGACGGTTAAGCAACTTGCCAATCTTCGCCAGCGGTAAAACCGTCATCATCAACGTGTCATCCCACATCTGCTGATGATTTTCTTCCGCCAGCGTAATGTGTTGCATACCGCCGAAATCAGTGCGCGGCATATCATGCATTGCCCACTCAGCCCAACTGTCGAGCCACGGCAGATACACGGGATTACGCGTCTCTTCATAGCGATACGCCAGCGTTAAAAACGGCGCCATGGTGTTAACGTTTTTGGTTGTTGCGCCTTCAGCAAAGCGATCGGCAAACCAGCTGTCGATGATATCGCGCATCGTTGCATCGCCGGTTTGTTGATAATACTGATACATTCCGTACAAGCCGACGCCGTGCGTCCACTCCCATCCCGCCCAGCCCTTGGTATCGATAACACGCCCGTCATCCAGGCGTAACAAGAACTCGCCAGTCTCATCATGAATATTGACCAGGTTATGCGTCACCTTTTTGATCAACGCTTTTAATTCATCCCTGGCAATAAAATGTTCTGGCTGACGCAACAATGGGCTGTGTTTAACCGGGTAAACAATCATTTACTTAACCTCTGTCAATGTCGAATTCAATGCGGCACCCTTTTCCAGCTTCGGAGCCGCGGGTTTATTACGATTCAGGTAACCAATATTGTTGTTACCCCAAAGTGATTCATATGGCATGCCCGACAGCATCTCTACGGTGGCGCGTCCTTTCGTGGAAAGTCCTTCCAGCACAGGTCGCCCAAACTCACGCATTTTTGCCGTCTCTTCACGCAGGGTACTGTGCGTTTGCAGGTTCAGTTTAAAGCGCAGGGAAACCAGGAAGCCCAGTGCCAGAACAATCAGCGTGCCGCAGCTCAGAATTAACAGGATGGTATGGCTGACTGCCGCAGGCTGCATGCCCTGACCGGAGACAAAACCGGACAACTGCATAATAATCCCCACCAGCATCACAGCCCCCGCCTGCGACGCTTTACGTGTTAACGTCATAATGCCGGCGAAGATCCCTTCGCGACGCTGGCCGGTAATCACTTCGTCAACGTCGGCGATATAGGTGTAGATATTCCAGGGAACGTAATTGATGCCGCCACGTCCCAGACCCGCCACGGCGGATACCAGCAGCAACAGAGAATAAACATCGCTGAGCCCGGCGTAATACAGCCCCGCGTAGGAGAGTGAACTGAGGCCAAACAGGACCACCACCATGCGATAAGACGGCGCGGGTCCGAAACGGATGCACAATGGGATCATGGCGATAACGGCAATAAACTGGAAAATAGCCATCGTACCCAGCAGATTTGACGCCATCGATGCTTCCTGCATCAGCACAAACACCACATAATAAGTAAAGACGGCGTTGAAAACGTCCTGCGCAATATAGCCGCCAAGATACATACCTAAATGTTGGCGAAAGATACGGATACGTAGCGTTGAACTCAGTTCAACAAGCAAGCGGTTCATACTCTGGCTAAAGGTCAGGCTTTTCTTCTCTTCTTCAGCTTGCAGGGCCGCCTGGGTCCACTCTTCCCGCGGGCGTTCCCAGGTAAAGAACCAGACGAAAGTCAGCATCAGTGCGCACAGCACTGAGAACACCAGACTGGCGTAGAAAAAAGACACCGGATTCTCTTTGCCAAACAGCGTCAGCAGAACACCGGGTAAGAATGAGGCCAGAATGGCTGACATTTGCGCCATCGAAATACGCGCGCCGGAGAATTTGGTTTTCTGTTTAAAGTCATCGGTCATTTCAGGCACCAGAGTTTCGTATGGCACCAGAATCATGGTGTAAACCACGTCAAAAATCAGATAGGTGAGTAGGTAGTACCAGAATCCCATATCCCCCACCCACATCAGCGAGTAACTAAAGACACAAGGGATCCCCAACAGAATAAAAAACTTACGACGACCAAAGCGTTTACCGAGCCAGGTTGAGCCAAAGTTATCGGTTAAAAAACCCATTAACGGACTCACGATGGCATCCAGCACCCTGGCGGTAGCGAAAATAAAGGTCGCTTCGATAGGCGTCAGACCACAGAACGTGGTGTAGAAATAGAGCAGCCAGGCCGCGGTTAATGCCGTGGTGCCTGCGCCTAAAAAATCGCCAGAACCGTAGGCAAAATAGTTAACAAGGCCAATTTTTCGTGTCTTCATTGCCGTTACCCCTGCACATTATTGGGAGGCCCCACAATCCTCGCTTTGACATAGGGCATCCTTACAGGGCCACAGTAAAAGCTAACAGCAAGTGAAACCTTTCTATTTCTGCCAGGGGGATTCGCAAAATGGCAACAGCACAAAGAGTCCGGCAACGTATGTCACCTATTTTATAAAACAGCGTTTCTATTTAATCAAAGAGGCGGGCTAAAATTGCGAAGCAGCCAGCAGTTTCTGCTGCTGGCATGAATAAAGGAAAGCGTTAACGATAGTTCACAATTACTTGATTGCGCTGAACTTGCAAGGCAGGGATCAGGCGACCACCACCTGGCACTTCCCAGACAAAGTGCATCGGTTCAATGGCGGGAACATTATTGAATCCGTTCGTGGTCCCGCTTTGCCCGTCCAGCTCAACACAGCGGGATTGAGAACATAAACGCACCCGTAAACCCGCGGGCGTTGGACCATTAAGCTCATAACGCCAGGCCACCAGCGTCATCAACCCCGAGACTGGCTGACTGGGAACCAGTGGCGCAGACGAGGCTGACTGACCACGGTAGTTTAACGTAATTCCCATTCCGCTGGCCTGCCAGGCCCCTTCTCCGGCAGCCTGCACCACCAGAGGAAAAAACAACAACCACAGTAAATTACGCATTATTTGCCTCCAATTGTCGCCGTCATGCGGATATGGCGGTTGTCGGAAAGCTCCATGTTAGATAACACCACCAGTTGCGGTATGCTGCGGCGTAAAAAGCGTGCCAGTAATGGACGCAAGGCATGATTAACCAACAAGACCGGCGGCGCACCCAACATTTCCTGACGGGCAAGCGCTTCCTGAGTCTGGGCCAGTAGTCGGTCTGCCAGTCCTGGCTCCAGCCCACCACCGCCCTGCAGCGCCTGTAGTAACAAACGTTCGAGCGGGGTATCAAGACCGATAACCTGAACTTCTTCATTACCCGGGAACCACTGCTGAGTGATAGCGCGTCCTAACGCCACACGCACCACCGCAGTAAGCTCATGTGGATCGTTTTGCAGCGGCGCATGTTCAGCCAGCGTTTCGAGAATGGTACGCATGTCGCGAATCGGGACTTTCTCGTCCAGTAAGTTCTGCAGCACTTTATGCAGCGTAGTGAGCGTCACGACACCAGGGACCAAATCTTCCGTCAGTTTTGGCATTTCCTGCGAGACGCGATCGAGAAGCTGTTGCGCCTCCTGACGGCCAAATAGCTCAGCGGCGAACTGTCCAATCAGGTGATTCAAATGCGTGGCGACAACGGTACTGGCTTCAACTACCGTAAAGCCCTGAATTTGCGCCTGTTCCTTCAATGCGCTTTCAATCCAGATAGCGTCCAGACCGAAAGCCGGATCAACCGTTTTCTCCCCCGGCAGCGACCCGGCGGCGGTACCCGGGTTAATGGCCAGCCAACGCCCCGGATAGGCGTCACCGCTGCCAATTTCCACCCCTTTCATCAAAATACGATAGCGGGCCGGCTGCAGATCCATATTGTCACGGATGTGTACCACTGGCGGCAGGAAGCCCATATCCTGAGCAAATTTCTTACGAATACTGCGAATTCGCCCCAGTAACTCGCCATCCTGCTGAAAGTCCACCATCGGGATCAGGCGATAACCCACCTCCATACCCAGGGAATCCTCCAGTTGTACGTCGTTCCATGTGGCTTCAACCACGGAGTTATTTTCCGGCATTTTCACCGGCTGCGGTTCATCCGGGGCCTTTTGTTCACGACCTCGCATCCACCAGGCCAGAGCCAGTAACGCGGCGGTAAACATCAGAAACACCAGGTTCGGCATGCCCGGAACCAGACCCAAAAGTCCAAGCACCGCCGCGCTGAGCAGCATGACGCTGGGATTACTGAACAACTGGGTCACCATCTGTTCGCCGACGTCCTGGTCGGTACTCACGCGGGTCACGATAACCCCCGCCGCAGTGGAGATAACCAGTGCAGGAATTTGAGCCACCAGCCCGTCACCGATAGTCAGCAGGGTATAACTTTCCGCTGCGCTACCCATGCTCATGCCATGCTGCAATACCCCGACCAACAGTCCGCCGACCACGTTGATCACCATGATCAAAATACCGGCGATGGCATCACCACGTACGAATTTACTCGCACCGTCCATAGAGCCGTAGAAATCCGCTTCCTGGGTCACTTCTGCGCGTCGCTTTTTGGCTTCATCTTCGCCAATCAGACCGGCATTCAAATCCGCATCAATCGCCATCTGCTTGCCGGGCATACCATCCAGCACGAAGCGTGCGCCAACCTCGGCGATACGCCCGGCACCTTTGGTGATTACCAAAAAGTTAATGATGACGAGAATGACGAAGACCACGATACCGATCGCAAAGTTACCGCCCACCAGGAAGTGACCAAAAGCTTCAACCACCTTCCCCGCCGCCGCCGCACCGGTGTGTCCTTCCATCAAAATGATACGCGTAGACGCGACGTTCAGCGCGAGGCGTAATAAGGTGGTAAACAGCAAAATCGTCGGGAATGCGGCAAACTCCAGCGTACGCTGGGTGAACATGGCCACCAGCAGCACCATAATCGACAGCGCGATGTTAAACGTGAACAGCAAATCGAGGACGAAAGCCGGCAGCGGCAGCACCATCATCGACAGGATCAGCAGGATGAGGATCGGTCCGGCAAGGATTTGCCATTGCGTGGATTTCAGGTTGCTGGGCAGACGCAGCATCGCGACCAGATTAGCCATCAGTAGTCTTCTCGTTCATAAAATCCAGTGCTTCAGGCACCGGAAGGTTTTCAGGTTGTGGTGGACGCTTCCCGCCGGCGAGACGCCAACGTTTGAGCTGCCATACCCATGCCAGAACTTCGGCAACGGCGGCATATAATTGCCCCGGTATTTGCTGACCAATCTCAGCATGACGATACAGCGCACGCGCCAGTGGCGGCGCTTCTAACGTAGGGACCCGATGCTCGGCGCCAATCTCACGAATGCGCAGCGCCACCAGACCCGCGCCTTTGGCAACAACTTTTGGTGCGCTCATTTTGTTCTCGTCATACTTCAAGGCCACCGAATAGTGCGTAGGGTTGGTAACAATAACGTCCGCTTTCGGCACATCCGCCATCATGCGACGTTGTGCCGCCGCACGCTGCATTTGGCGTATTTTGCCCTTAACGTGCGGGTCACCTTCGCTTTGCTTAAATTCGTCCCGGATATCCTGGCGCGACATGCGCAGCTTTTTCAGGTGGCTGTAAATCTGAAAAAAAACGTCAAATCCCACCATCGGAATGACGCCAAGCACCACTAACAGCGCGCACATGCCGACTAAATCGAGGGCATTGCCCATCGCCGTAATTGGTGATTCTGCCATTAACCGCATCATCTCCGGCCACTTGTGCCAGAGGTAAAATCCAGCCACGCTGCCTACCAGCGTAGACTTCAGTATCGCTTTGAGCAGTTCCGCCCCGGTTTGCGCTGAAAACATGCGTTTTATGCCCGGCAACGGATTCAGCTTTGAGAACTTAGGCTGCAGAGATTTACCGCTGAAAATTAAGCCGCCAAGCATCACCGGGGAGATTAATGCCACCAGAACAACGCCGGTAATCAAAGGTAACAGCGCAATCATCGCGTCTTTGATCAGCAGGATGATTTGGCTGAGGATCAGATTTGGGTCGTTGACCATACTGTGGTCAAAACGTAATCCGGCCGACAGCATGCCGGCCAGTCTGCGGGCAAGCGACTCCCCACCAATCCAGATAATGCACACGCCCACCAGCAAAATAAGCAGTGAGGTCAGCTCTTTGGATCGGGGGATCTGCCCTTCTTCCCGTGCTTTTTCAAGTCGGTGGGGTGTGGGGGCTTCTGTTTTGTCGTCGTCGCTTTCTTCTGCCACGCATCAGACCCTGGATAGAGATATAGGCGAGAATGATGCCAGAACAGCCATCCAGCAATGGGAAGAGTAAGCGGTAAAAAAGACGGGATTTATAGCTTTAAGCAGAATTGCGTAAGAACCGGATGAGAGGCCAGCGCCCCACATCCGGCAAATAGCCATCAGAATCCGAGGCTATCCAGCAGGTCATCAACCTGATCCTGGCTCGCCACCACGCCGGCTTTTGAGGTGTCAACCTGCGGGCCGTTCAGCAAGCTTTCGTTTTCACGTTTTGGACGAGCGCCCTGCTCCGGAATATTTTCCAGCAGAACCATCAGCAGCTGACGTTCAATCTCCTGAATAACATCCATCATACGCTTGATGACCTGACCGGTGAGGTCCTGGAAATCCTGCGCCATCATGATGTCCAGCAGTTGGGCGTTGGTAAAGCTGGTATGACCGGGGACATCGCCAAGAAACTGGCGGGTATCAGTGACCAGTTCACGGGCGTCAGACAGCTCGATCGGATTTTCGAACCACTCATCCCAGCGTTTGGTCAGGTCTTTGGCCCCTTTTTCCATCGCGTCCTGGTGCGGCTGAGAAGCTTCCACGCTGTTCAGCGCCCGCTCTGCCGCCTGTGCGGTCATCTGCACAACGTAATCGAGACGATCGCGGGCATCGGGAATCGCTTCTGCCGCTTCGGCAATAGCCTGATCCAGCCCCAGTTCACGCAGGCTGTCGCGCAGCATTCGGGTCAAACTGCCGATGCGCGCGATGATGTCCCCTGCTGAGTGTTCGTCAGCAGGTTTAATTTGTGGTTGCATCATCATTATCACACCCTCACATGCCCAGTTTCTCAAAGATTTTATTGAGTTTCTCTTCCAGCGTCGCTGCCGTGAACGGTTTCACGACATACCCACTGGCACCTGCCTGTGCTGCCGCAATGATGTTCTCTTTTTTCGCTTCCGCCGTAACCATCAGCACCGGCAGGGATGACATTCCGCCATCGGCACGAATGGTTTTCAGTAGTTCCAGACCATCCATGTTCGGCATGTTCCAGTCGGAAATGACAAAACCAAATCCACCTGCCTGCAGCTTATTCAGCGCGTCCACGCCATCTTCAGCCTCTTCAACATTGTTGAATCCCAGCTCTTTGAGCAGGTTACGCACGATGCGACGCATGGTGGAAAAGTCATCCACAACTAAAAACTTAAGCTCTTTGTCCGCCATAAAAAAATAAACTCCTGATTCAAATACGTATTGCCTGTCCGGCACTGATTTTCGCCAGCATTTGCTGGCTTACCTGGCTAAGATCGACCACTTCGCTTACGCCACCCATATTGATGGCCTCGCGCGGCATGCCGAACACCACACAACTAGCTTCGTTTTGCGCAATGGTCCAGGCACCCGCCTGATTCATCGCTAACATTCCGGCGGCACCATCGTTGCCCATACCCGTCAGGATCACACCCACGGCATTACGCCCCGCATGTTTTGCCACCGAATGGAACAGCACATCCACTGAAGGTCGATGCCGGTTAACCGGCGGACCATCATGAATTTTGATCTGGTAGTTCGCCCCGCTGCGCGCCAGTTCCATATGCTTATCGCCAGGCGCGATATACGCATGCCCTGGCAGCACACGCTCCCCGTCCTCAGCCTCTTTCACGGTTATCTGACACAGTTTGTTCAGACGTTCGGCGAATGAACGGGTAAATCCTGGCGGCATATGCTGGGTAATAAGAATACCGGGACTTGAAAGCGGCAATGGCTGGAGTACATGCCGAATTGCCTCTGTTCCTCCGGTTGAGGCACCAATCACCAGCAGTTTTTCCGAACTGAGTAACGGCCCCGCTTTCAAGGTCGTCGGAGCCGCCATGGGTTTATGGGCCGCCAGTTTTGCCCGTGACGCGGTGCGGATCTTCTCAGCGATCATCTCGCTGTAGGCCAACATCCCTTCACGGATCCCCAGTTGTGGTTTGGTGACAAAATCGATCGCACCCAGTTCCAGCGCCCGCAACGTGACCTCGGAACCTTTACCGGTCAGGGAAGAGACCATAACCACCGGCATTGGACGCAGGCGCATCAGTTTCTCTAGAAAGTCGAGGCCATCCATGCGCGGCATTTCCACATCCAGCGTCAGGACGTCGGGATTGTATTTTTTGATTAAATCCCGGGCGACTAACGGATCTGGCGCCGTTGCCACCATTTCCATATCACTGTGGCTGTTAATTATTTCGGTCATGATCTGACGCATCAGCGCGGAATCATCGACCGACAACACCCTGATTTTACTCATGCTTTATCCTTACCTGGCGCATGCGCATACACGGTCTGTCCACGCAGGCTAAACTCGCGCACGAGGTTGCTAAAGTTTTCTGAATGACCTGCAAACAGCAGCCCATCGGGTTTAAGAAGTGGAACAAAACGGTGCAAAATGTCCTGCTGCGTCGTTTTATCGAAATAGATCATCACGTTGCGGCAGAATATGGCATCGAATGGCCCTGGCACGTTGTACTGTTTATCCAGTAAATTCACGCTGGAAAATTCAACATGTCCCGCCAGTTCCTGCCGAACGCGTACCAGTCCCTCATGCGGGCCGGTGCCACGCATGAAATAGCGCTGCAACTGCTGGGGTGACAGCGTTTTTAGCTCATCGAGGCGGTAAATACCGGCTCTGGCTTTTTCCAGCACTTCGGTATCAATGTCGCTAGCAAAAACACGCCAGCGACCCGGGGCCATACCTAAGGTATCGGCGAGCGTAATCGCAATGCTGTACGGCTCTTCTCCGGTTGACGCCGCAGCGCTCCAGACGCGGTATTCACCGCTACGCCGACGCGCATGATCTGACAGCACCGGAAAATGGTGCCCTTCACGAAAAAACGCGGTCAGGTTGGTAGTCAGGGAGTTAATAAAGGCCTGCCACTCAGCACTGTTCTGGTTAGCTTCCAGCATGCTGAGATAGCGACCAAAGTCATCCAGCCCCAGGGTACGCAGACGACGAACAAGACGGTTATAAACCATGTCCCGCTTATGGTCGGCCAGTACGATCCCCGCACGCTGGTAGATTAATTGACATATCCGACGAAAATGCGCGTCAGACAGCGCGAGGCGCTGGGTCATCTGTAACAATAATGACGTTTGCCCGGAGGGCAGAGATGATGTCATAGCGCCTTCTCAATCACATTCAGGATACAACGGGCACAACCTGCGGCTGCGCCAATTCTTGTTTTGCTACGGTTTGCTCTTCAAGCTTAAAAAATGCGACACAGGCTGAAAGATTATCGGCCTGGGTGGCGAGTTGTCCGGTGGCGGACGCGGCTTCTTCCACCAGCCCGGCGTTTTGCTGCGTCACTGAGTCCATCTGGCTGACGGCCTGCGCCACCTGCTCAATGCCTTTACGCTGTTCATCAGAAGCTGAGGCAATCTCGCCCATAATGTCGTTAACCCGGGTAATCGAGCTGACGATTTCAGTCATGGTCCGCGCTGCCATATCAACCAACCGCGATCCCTGATGCACTCGGGTGACAGACTCCTCAATGAGCCCTTTTATTTCTTTCGCCGCCTGCGCGCTACGACTTGCCAGATTGCGTACCTCTCCGGCGACGACGGCAAAACCGCGCCCCTGCTCACCCGCGCGAGCGGCCTCGACCGCCGCATTCAGCGCGAGGATATTGGTCTGAAAGGCAATGCTGTCAATCACGCCGATAATGTCGCCAATTTTCTGCGAGCTGGCGGAAATCTCATGCATGGTGCTGGCGACCCGGGACGTCTGTTCGCCGCCTTTATGCGCGGTATCGGCCGCACTTTTGGCAATTCCTGACGCCTGGCGCGCGTTATCAGCATTCTGCCCGACGGTTGCGGTCAGTTGTTCCATGCTGGCCGCCGTTTGCGCCAGCGCCGCCGCCTGCTGTTCAGTCCGTGAGGACAAATCGTTGTTGCCCATCGCGATTTCTGAAATGCCGCGATGCATGGCTGAGCTGCCCTGGCGAACTTCGCTTACCGTTTCACGCAGTGCCTGCTGCATCTTCTTCAGGCTGGCAAAAATGGCCGAGATCTCATTGCGCCCATAAACCGCTACCGGGCGGGCCAGATTACCCGCGGCAATGCTGTCAAAATGACTGCCAATAATCGCCAGCGGCTGGACAATCATCTTGCGCGACCAGTACAACGCCGCACTGGTTAACAGCGCCGCCAGTATCACCATCGTGGCGAAAATCACCCCCGACATATGGTAATTTCTCTGGCTCTGCTCTCCTGCCGTTTGCAACACGCGGTCGATGTTGCTCTGCCATGCATTCACATTCGCATCAAAAGCATCTTGAGCCGCCTGCACCGGTGCGGTCAGAAAATCTGACAACTGATTGTTTTCAAGCCAGGTGGCCTGATGCGCGAGATCGCTGTGCCACTGATTGAAACTTTTCTCCGTCGCGCTAAACAGCGCCTTGCCTTGTTCCGTCGTATCCGACGTCGCCATAAAGCGTTTAAACATCAATTCAGACTGCGCAAGGCTATCGCGCGCGAGGGTCATCAGGGTTTTGATGTCCTCTGGCGGATAGCTCAGGGCGGTCAGCGTCCCTGCCTTATTAAGGGCCGTACTGGCCTGTAATAACACAGCGCGGGTTTGGGCCAGCGCAGCGCGTTGCTGATTACTCCGTTCGACCTGATTCAGATTCTGAAAACCGTCCCGAAATGCCCAGAAGGACAAGCCATTACTGCCAATCTGCAAAACACCGCAGAGGATTAAAATCAAAAACAGCGTGGTCGAAATTCGAATACGATTAAACATCAACGCTCCCATCGGGCGGCACTGGCCGCGGTTTAACTATCAGTCAAAATGTTTCCCAATTCGTATCTTGTTCAATGTTCTGGCGTGGGTTAGAAGCGCTCACCGCCGCAGGTAATCGAGCATCACGCGGCTTAGACGGCGCAGGGCGTGACGCAAGACGGAAAGTCGACACCGACTGCGTCAGACGGCTGGCCTGTTCTTCAAGAGCAGCGGCCGCAGCGGCCGATTCCTGTACTAAAGAAGCGTTCTGCTGCGTAACGCGATCCATCTCAGAGACTGCGAGCGCAACCTGATCAATCCCCCGGCTTTGCTCGTCGGAGGCCGAGGCAATCTCGCCCATAATGTCAGTCACCCGCGTCACGGCATTCACGATGTCGTTCATCGTTTCTCCTGCGCTTTCTACCAGTACGGAACCGGTATCCACGCGGGAAACAGAATCTTCAATCAACGCTTTGATCTCTTTCGCCGCCTGCGCACTGCGGCTTGCCAGATTACGCACTTCGCCCGCAACTACGGCAAAACCACGACCTTGCTCACCGGCACGTGCCGCTTCAACCGCCGCGTTCAGTGCGAGAATGTTGGTCTGAAAGGCAATCCCATCAATGACGCTGATGATGTCGGCAATTTTCTTCGAGCTATCAGCGATTTCATGCATGGTGTTCACCACGCTATCAACCACTTTGCCGCCATGCTGCGCAGTATCGGAGGCGCTTTTCGCCAGTTGCGAGGCCTGACGCGCGTTGTCCGCATTTTGCTTCACAGTTGCGGTCAGTTGTTCCATGCTGGCGGCGGTTTCTTCCAGCGCAGATGCCTGCTGCTCAGTACGAGATGAAAGATCGGTGTTGCCGCTGGCAATTTCGCTGGTCCCGGAATAAATCGCATCAGAGCCTTCACGCACCAGGGTGACGGTTTCCGTCAGCGAACGCTGCATATGATCAACCGTACTGGCCAGCTCGCCGATTTCGTTACGACCGCTGACGGCCAGAGTCGCGGTCAGGTTACCGCTGGCGATTTCCCGAATATGGGCAATGACGCGAGCCAGAGGATTAAGCAAGGTATGACGAATGCCATACCACACCACCACCAGAATCAGTACCAACACGACGGCCAGCACGCCAAGCTGCCATTGGGCGAAGTGGTAATCCCGTGCGCTTTGATCAAATGCCTGAGCATAAAGCTTCTCGCTCACGCTGGCGTACTTGCCCAGCGCCTCGCCGAGCGCATTTTGCATTCCCTGAGTTGGTTGCGCGAAATAGGCATCCATATTGCCGTTCTCCAGAAACTGAATCAGTTCTGTCAAAGCCGCATGGTATTGCTGATATTTCTCCTCAACATTGCCGCTGGCTTCAGCCATCTCCGGTAACGGGGTGATGTTTTTAAAATTTGCGTAATGCGTATCCGCCTGCGCCAGAGAGGCTTTCGCATTCTTCAGCAGATCGTTTTTCGCGCTGCTCTGCTGGTTAGACGCATCCATCATCATGCGTGCAGAAGAACGGCTTAAATTGATTCGTGTTTGCAGCATCAGATCCCATGTTGAGGTGAGTTCACTTTGCTGCTGTCGTAAATCGTTAGAGATAACAAAACTTTGTTGATTCTGCTGCAATGAAGAAAACAACAGACCACCGGAAACAAGCTGTAGCAGTGCGAAAACCCCCAGCACCATCATCAGCATTGTGACAACGCGGATACGGTTAAACATAAGGCACCTTCCTGAAAACGAGTTATCAACGTTATCGGCAGTGGCTGAGATAACTTTACGTTTGCGAAAAGGAAATCCTGAGAGACGGGAAGCCTGGCGGAAGGACGGTAAGACAGGGTTTGGTAACCACAAATTATTCACATAAAAACATCATGATTATCATGTATATAACATGCTCATTCCTTTGTGAACATGCCCAGATTGGATGAAATAGCCACCCTTGTGTGATTGAGATCACACATACACATCGTAAATACCACAACAAAATGAATAAAAAATTAAAAAAAGTTGTATCAGGTGGCGCTTTAATTCAATTTATATGATGAATATTTCGTTACCACTTAATAAGTATAAAAAATGAGTAACCGATCAATAAATGTTAAATCCTTACTGAGGGCTTTTTAGTGGCAAATGCAAACAAACTCACGTTGTTTATCGTGATCTTCATGCTGGCAGGGATCCTGTCAGGTGCGGTGATCCACTCTTATGCCTCTCCCGGCGTTGTGAACGCCTGGGCCGATAATATTACGCTTCTCACCGACATCTTTTTGCGCCTGATAAAAATGGTGATCGCACCTTTAGTATTCAGCACCCTGACCGTCGGCATTATGCGCCTGGGAGAAACATCCACCATCGGGCGCGTAGGTGGGAAAGCGATGATCTGGTTTATCAGCTCTTCCATACTGTCTATTCTGGTCGGTCTGTTTGTGGTTTCTCTTGAGCAACCCGGCAGCGGACTGAATCTGGCGATCCCGCAGGAAGCCACTGATACCGGCCTGGCCGTAGGCGGCATGAGCCTGAAAGGTTTTCTGACTCACACCATCCCAACCAGCATAGCTGAGGCGATGGCCAACAATGAGATCCTGCAAATTGTGGTGTTCTCAATGTTCTTCGGTATTGGAGGAGCATCGCTTGGTGAAAAATTCAACGCGCCACTGGTTGCCGCGCTGGATGTGGTCTCCCACATAATGCTGAAGGTGACGGGTTACGTGATGTACGTTGCGCCACTGGCCATTTTTGCCGCCATTTCCTCAGTTATCTCCACCCAGGGTCTGGGGATCCTGCTCAACTACGCGTCGTTCATCGGCGGCTACTATGTGGCTATTTTGCTGACCTGCCTGGTTCTACTGGCAGTGGGTTATATCATGCTGAAAAAAGAGGTTTTTCGCCTCGTGAGCATGCTGAAGGATCCGGTTCTGGTGGCATTCACGACCAGCAGCTCTGAAGCCGCTTATCCGAAAACGCTGGAGCAATTAACCAAATTTGGCTGTTCGCCCAACATCGTGTCATTCGTATTACCTATAGGTTATTCGTTTAACCTGGTCGGCTCGATGGTCTACTGCTCCTTCGCCTCTATGTTTATCGCGCAGGCCTATAATATTCACCTCTCCTTTGCCGAAATTACCGTCCTGATGCTGACGCTGATGCTGGCGTCTAAAGGAATTGCAGGTGTGCCGCGTTCAGCGCTGGTGGTACTGGCGGCGACCATCCCGAGCTTCAATATTCCGGTTGCCGGAATTCTGCTACTGATGGGGATTGACCACTTCCTGGATATGGGACGTTCAGCAATCAACGTATTAGGTAACGGGATTGCAACGGCAATGCTGGCACAGAATGAGGGTTTACTGGAAGAAGAACCGGAACTGGTCGAGCGGGAAGCGTAAAAGATAATAATGCCGGATGGCGCGATGCTTATCCGGCCTACAAAGTTCGTCGTTGTAGGCCGGAAGCGGTTACGCTACGTGACTCGCGGCAATATCCAGCAGCGCCATTTCTTCGCTGTTTAGCAATTTCTCAATATTGACCAGAATCAGCATCCGGTCACCCAACGCCCCCAGCCCCGTCAGGTATTCCGTCGACAACGTAACCGCGAATTCCGGTGCCGGACGAATTTGCTCCGTCGTCAGCGACAGTACATCCGAGACGCCATCCACCACAATTCCGACCACCCGCTGACCCAGGTTAAGCACAATCACTACGGTGTTTTCGTTGTAATCGACATCGCTCTGGCTAAACTTCACACGCAGGTCAACAATCGGCACAATCACACCGCGCAGATTGGTGACGCCTTTGATAAACGCAGGTGTGTTAGCAATACGCGTCACCTGATCATAGCCACGGATTTCCTGCACTTTCAGGATATCGATACCGTACTCTTCATCCCCCAGCGTAAACACGAGGAATTCCTGACCTGACGGTTCGCCGGCCAGTTTAGTTACATTACTCATACCGGTCATATTATTCCCTTCTCACTCAATCAGGCGGCTGTGATCGCCACACGTTGTTCGCGGTTTAACCCCTGCAATGCAGAGACATCGACAATCAGCGCAACGCTGCCGTCGCCGAGGATCGTCGCTGCAGAAATACCAGGCACCTTCCGGTAGTTGCTTTCCAGGTTTTTGACGACCACCTGGTGTTGGCCAATTAACTGATCGACCAGCAGTGCATAGCGACGACCCGCACTTTGTAAAATCACCACAATTCCTTGTGTTGCTTCGGTTTTTGCGCCTTCAACCTCGAAGACTTTCCACAACTCAACCAGCGGTAAATACTCGCCGCGCACTTCCAGAACGCGCTCTCCCCCGGCAAGCGGATGAAGATCTTCTTCGCGCGGTTGCAGTGACTCCATCACGGCATTCAGCGGCAGGATAAAGACTTCATCCGCCACGCGTACGGACATCCCGTCGAGGATCGCCAGCGTCAGCGGCAGCAAAATTCGAATGGTTGTTCCCTGTCCCTGTTTGGACTGGATTTCAACATGGCCCCCCATCTCCTGGATATTGCGCTTCACCACATCCATACCCACGCCGCGACCCGAGACATCCGTCACCTGTTCAGCGGTTGAGAAGCCAGGGGCGAAGATCAGCATGCCGACTTCATCATCGCTCATATTTTCGTGGATCGGCATGCCCTGAGAGACAGCTTTGGCGAGGATACGCTCGCGATTCAGACCAGCACCATCATCAGTGACTTCAATACAGATATTTCCGCCCTGATGCTCTGCGGAAAGCGTCAGATTACCAATTGGGCTTTTTCCGGCTTCAAGACGTTTTTCCGGCAGTTCGATACCGTGATCGAGGCTGTTACGTACCAGGAGCGTCAACGGATCGATAATGCGTTCAATCAGGCTCTTGTCGAGTTCGGTTGAGCTACCCACCTGCGTCAGTTCGACCTGTTTACCCAGCTTACCGGCCAGATCGCGCACCAGACGTGGGAAACGGCTGAACACATATTCCATCGGCATCATTCGAATCGACATCACCGACTCTTGCAAGTCGCGGGCGTTACGTTGTAACTGCCCCATACTGGTGATGAGATCGCCATGATTAACGGGATCCAGTTCATTAGAGCGCTGAGCCAGCATTGACTGGGTGATGACCAACTCGCCGACCAGGTTAATGAGCTGATCGACCTTCTCGACTGCTACGCGGATGCTGGTCGACTCGCTGGCGCGGGCTGGTTTGTCACGCTCCGCGCGGCCATGTGGCGCGTCACTGGCGGCGGCTTTTACCGCTGGCACAACGGTAACCGGCTGTGGCTTCGCGGCAACGGCTAGCGCTTCTACTTCTGCTTCTGCTTCTGCTTCAGTTTCAACGGCTGCAGGCGCAGCGCTGACGGTTTCAAATTCAATCTGATCAGCCTCAATCACAAAGCAGAGTACCGCGATGATGTCATCTTCCGCGAGGTTGCCATCAAGCGTAGCTGACAGCGTGTCGCTTCCTTTCACCACGTCGGTTAAGGTTGCCAGATTCCCTAGCTCTTCTTCCAGTAAATCCACTTCACTGGCTTTCAATCGCGAGAGAATAATGCGTTTCTTACTCTCTTCACAGACGGGTTCAGACTTTGCACCTGCCTCTTCCTGCATTGCTGTACTTTCAGCAACGCTCAGTTTAGCGGTATTGACCACCAACGGTGCGGTTTCACCTTTCGCTTCGAGCGCTAGCTGGCGTAACGCATTGCAAATGTACTCAAAGCTGGCGGCATCAGGCTCCTCTGAGCTTTTATAGGCGTCGAGCTGTTCCTGCATAATATCTTTCGTTTCCAAAAACAGGTTGATAATGTCGGCATTGAGCTGCATCTCGCCACGCCGCGCTTCATCCAGCAGGTTTTCCATCAGATGGGTCGTTTCCTGCAAAATGGTAAAGCCGAAGGTGCCCGCCCCGCCTTTTATCGAGTGCGCAGCACGAAAAATCGCATTCAGCTGTTCGGAATCCGGGGCTTCAGGAACCAAATCAAGCAGGTGTTGCTCCATGTCAGCCAACAGTT
Source organism: Citrobacter sp. Cu096 (assembly GCF_030332285.1). Lineage (NCBI taxonomy): Bacteria > Pseudomonadati > Pseudomonadota > Gammaproteobacteria > Enterobacterales > Enterobacteriaceae > Citrobacter > Citrobacter sp. Cu096. The sequence goes on along the minus strand of NZ_JAOWID010000030.1, from coordinate 793,298 downwards.
CGTCAGCTTCATCAAAAAATGTTTGATAAAAATCGCTTATATCCATGCTCACGCTATCACCTCGGATTGGCTGGTGGCGATGTGGGAACGCTTGCCGGCGGGAGTTCCGCTGGCTGTTGTAAGACACTTACCGGCTCATTCTGGCTTTCAGCGTTTTCATGCAAAATGGCCTCTTCCGCCTGCTTATTGAGAACCAGCAGGCTTATACGGCGGTTGATAGCGTCATCGGGACCGCGATCGCTCAGACGCATCGTGGCGGCCATACCTACCACACGTAATACTTTTCCATCATCCAGACCGCCGCTAACCAGCTCGCGTCGCGATGCGTTAGCACGATCAGCAGACAGCTCCCAGTTGCTATACCCTTTCTCACCATTGGCGTAAGGGTAATCATCCGTATGACCGGAAAGGCTGATTCTGTTTGGGATCCCGTTGAGCACTGGCGCGATGGACCGCAGGATGTCGCGCATATACGGTTCGACCTCCGCGCTACCGGTCTTAAACATCGGGCGGTTCTGGCTGTCGATAATCTGTATTCGCAACCCTTCCTGAACTAAATCAATTTTCAAATGCGGGCGTAGTGCGCGCAGTTTGGGGTCCGATTCAATCAGTTGATCAAGATCGCCGCGAAGTTTGCTCAACCGACTTTGTTCCATGCGTTTTCTTAAATCATCAATATTCGGCTGCTTATTCACCTCTCCCTGCTGCTGGGTGTAATCATCCCCGCCGCCTGGAATTGGGCTTTGGCTATTCGAAATGCGATTTCCCCCGGTTACCGCGGTGGCCAGCGGCGTACGGAAATATTCGGCAATCTGGATCAATTCTTTAGGGCTGGAGATGGAAATGAGCCACATCACCAGAAAGAAGGCCATCATCGCGGTCATAAAATCGGCGTAGGCGATTTTCCACGAACCATGCGCCCCACCACCGTGACCTTTATGCTTGCGTCGCTTTACAACGATAATGGGATGGGCCTGATTTTTCATGCGTCCTCGGTCGTCTGCTGCGCAGTTGGATTTCTCACCGCACGAACATGCTCTTCCAGTTCGATAAACGAAGGACGTTCGCTGGAATACAGAGTCTTACGACCAAATTCAACGGCAATTGGCGGCGCGTAACCATTCAGGTTAGAGAGCAGAGTTATCTTCACACACTGCATCATTTTGGTTGTTTCAGCACTTTTCTGGCGTAAAACGCTGGCGAGTGGAGAAATAAATCCATAGGCCAGTAAAATACCGAGGAATGTCCCTACCATCGCATGCGCAATCAGCGAACCCAGTTCCGCCGCCGGACGGTCAGCGGAAGCCAGAGCGTGAACAACCCCCATAACAGCTGCCACGATCCCGAACGCCGGTAATGAATCCCCCACCATCGCCAGGCTATTGGCAGGGACTTCGGCTTCACTTTCGTGAGTCTCAATTTCTTCGTCCATCAACGCTTCAATTTCAAACGTGTTCATGTTGCCGCTGATGATCAGACGCAGATAATCGACAATAAAATCAAGCATCACGGCATCTGCGAGAATACGTGGATAGCTGGCGAAGATTTCACTTTCTTTGGGGTTTTCGATATCGCGCTCAAGTGAGAACATGCCCTGCTGACGTGACTTGGCCATCAGGCGGTACAGCAGCGCCAGCAGATCCATATACATCGCTTTGGTGTATTTTGAACGACGGAAAAGCATCGGGATCGCTTTCATCGTCCCCTTGATGGCTTTCCCGTTATTGCCGACGATGAATGCCCCAATACCCGCGCCACCGATAATCACCAGCTCAGCCGGTTGATAGAGTGCCCCAAGGTGTCCGCCGGTCATCATGTAACCGCCGAAAACTGTACCAATAACAACCAGGTAACCTAATAAGATAAGCACGACATCATCCTTTCGCAATTGACTATGACAGGATGCGCAGTCGGGCAGTTAACTTGAGGTCAGGGCAAAAAAAAGCAGCGGTAATCGCTTACCGCTGCTGGAGTGTTTGTCCACACCGTATCAGTTAAACAGCTTGTTCGATCTGTTCATCCAGCAGTTGTGGAATAATATCGGCAGCATTCTGGGAAAGTTTACGTCTTTTTACGGCCCGTGATGGCGGTTGGCATAAACTGCAGGCGAAGCTGCCCGCGGGTTGGTGTGCGTGGGTGATAAAATTCCCGCCGCAACAATTGCATCTGGACAGTTCTAGCAACCCACTGTCGACAAAACGCACCAGCGTCCAGGCGCGAGTTAACGCCAGCAACGGGCCTTCTTCCGGTTGTGGACATTGCTCAAGATACAAACGATACGCCTTGATTACGGCATCAACACCGCTGCACAAACCGGTTTTGAGCAGGAATTGCCATGCGTTACAAAACATCGAAGCATGAATATTTTGTTCCCACGTCATAAACCAGTCGGTGGAAAAAGGTAACATCCCTTTTGGCGGAGGACTGCCGCGTAATTCTTTGTACAGCTTGATAAGTCGACCGCGGCTTAATTGCGTTTCGCTCTCCAGCATTTGCAAACGAGCGCCCAATGTGATTAATTCCATTGCCAGCTGAATATCACGCGCTTCCTGAACAATGCTTTTTTCGCTCATCATCAAGCCCTTTTCTTACGCGCTGCATCATCGATGTCGCTTAACAGGCGTGTTGAAAGCATGATACCGGTATGTATTTGCTGGAGATCATCAACGCGAGAGTCTTGCGTCAGGCGAGTAACAGTCTGGTGATCGTCGAAACGGAAATGGCATACCAGTTGGTTGGTTTCAGCCAGTTTGACCATTTGAGGAAGTGTTAATGTTGCCAACGTATCCGCCATCTCTTCGCTGATACCAAGGCGAAACATCGCAGATGCTTTGTCCTGAACGATCAAACGTTGTGCAAGCAATAAATATGACAAATTGATGTCATAAATGTGTTTCAGCAACTCGGATGTATGCATTATTTGCATCCATAATAACCAACATTATTTTTATGCGGTAAAACCGCACCCCGTGATGTCGCCGGGAAGGCCCGGTAAAAAAAAAAGCAAAAGGTCAAATACATAGCAGCGTGACGGCACTTACGCGTTGTCTAAACAGTCCTTTTTCAGAAGGCCGTATTCCTTACAAGCTCACATCAATTCTTACAAATGTCTAAGATTTTTCCTAATTCGACGCAACTCTACCCGCCACCCGTTACACATACAACGGAGCCATGCCGCGAATTTGAAGAATATGTGACGCAGATCACATAAACCAGCCAAACACTTAACATAAATCCATCAGCACAGCTTTTACTTTGCTTATTTTTTAATCCAACAATCTCCATTTCAATTCCTTTGGGACGAATATTCTTGCAATAAAAGCGAATAGTATTTTGTTCACAAACGTTAATATCACATTGTAAAATAGCGAGCTTGATCACATTATTTATGCAAAACACCGTTTCAATTAAACGCTTTATAAACAATAACTTAAATATTAAGAGTGATTAATTAATACCGGCTTGTGATAACCAGTAGAATGTTAAAATATGTTTATTTTTTATTAACACATTGTTTTCATTAGCAGTGAGTTTTACTTAAGTACCCTCAGTGTATTTACAAGTTATATGGCTCAATTATTCTATTTATAAGAATAATTAATGAATAATCATGACGGTATTCACACTATCCAGGAAGGAATGGTTGCAGTATGGAGTAAGCTGAGTAATGCTAAAAAATCCTCTCATAATTCTTAAAAAAGGAGTGAGTTATGAGCTACACACACATTCTTGTTGCGGTTGCCGCCACACCTGAAAGCCAACAGTTGTTAGCCAAGGCAGTTTCAATCGCCCGTCCTGTCAATGCCCGTATTAGCCTGATAACTCTGGTCTCAGACCCTGAACTTTATAATCAGTTTGCAGCCCCCATGCTGGAAGACCTGCGCGAAGTGATGCAAGAGGAGACTCAGGATTTTATCAACAAGCTCGGCAAAGAAGCGCAGTACCCCATTGAACATACCTTTATCACCTATGGGGCACTGAATGACCATATTCTGGACGTATGCCGGAAACACGCGGTCGATCTGGTCATTTATGGCAACCATAACCACAGCTTCTTTTCGCGCGCGTCCTGCTCAGCGAAAAGCGTAGTTAGTGCCAGCCAGGTGGATGTTCTACTGGTTCCACTGGCTGGAGATTGAATTTCGTTTTTGGCGCGTCACGCCAGTTTTGAGCAGGAAGAAACTTGATCAGACAATGACTGTTTACTCTGGCGTGGGGAGACTTTTTCCAAATCGCAAATGAACCTCGCCTGCCAGTTGTCGATATCATTTTTAATGATAGTCTCAAGCATCTCAGCGTGGCGGGTAATACGCTCACCGAGCGGCATTGTCAGCGCCTGGTTTAATGCGCCAGCCACTTCATCCCGGTCATACGGGTTAACGATAAGCGCGGAAGTTAGCTCATTCGCGGCGCCGGCAAATTGTGATAACACCAGAACACCGGGGTTGGCTGGATCCTGTGCAGCCACGAACTCTTTCGCCACCAGGTTCATACCATCGCGCAGCGGTGTCACCAATCCGACATCGGAATAACGGAAGATCTTCATCAGCAATTTACGATCAAAGTACTGGTTCAGATAATAGAGCGGCGTCCAGCCCAACTGCCCATATCTGCCGTTAATCCGTCCCGCTTCGGTCTCCAGCTGATGGCGAATATCCTGGTAGGCCTGCACCTCTTCACGCGACGTTGGCGCGATCTGCGTATAGCGAATTTTGCCGTGATGCTGCGGATAATGTTCCAGCAGAGCTTCATAGGCCTGAAAGCGCTCCGGCAAACCTTTGGAGTAATCCAGACGCTCAACCGAAAAAATATTCTGCACGTTTTTAAGTTCTGCTTTTAACTGCGCCAGCTTCGGCGGCAGAGGCCCGGAAGCCTGTCGGGCAATCTCATCCGGCTCGATACCGATGGGATAAACCTGCGTGCAAAACGCTTTTCCCCATGCCCGGTGGTGTTTTTCGCCGTGTGTGGACACCTGAGTCTGAGCGGCCAGACAATCCAGAAAAGCCTGGCGATCGTTTTCGGTCTGGAAACCGAGTAAATCAAAATCACACATTTGTTCCAGCAGCGCCTGATGTGGGGGTAGCGCATTAAAAATTTCAGGCGTTGGGAAAGGAATATGCAGGAAAAAACCGATGCGGTTATTCACGCCGCGTTTACGCAGTTCGCTGGCAAACGGCAACAGATGGTAATCATGAACCCAGATGATGTCGTCTTCGCTCAGCAGCGGCAGCAGTTTATCGACCAGCAAGGCATTCACCCGCTGGTAACCTTCCCATGCAGGACGCTGAAACTGAACCAGGTCCAGGCGATAGTGAAATGCGGGCCATAAAACAGCATTCGAAAACTGACAGTAATATTCTTCGTAATCCTGTTCGCTCAAATTAAACGAAGCCCAGGTAATATTGCCACGTGTGACTTTTTTTAATGGTTTGTCTTCATTACCTATGTCACCACTCCAGCCAAACCACAGGCCACCAGCAGCTTTCAGCGCGCCCAGCACACCAACGGCAAGTCCGCCTGCGCTCCCTTTATCATCGGGTGAGGCGATACGATTAGATACTACGACTAAACGACTCATAGCCACCTCTTCTGTTTTTCGTTACTTTCGATTCTTGCTGCGAAGAGTTAATTTGCTCCAGCCAGTGCCAGACATCCTTAACGCTATCCAGTCGCCACGCGGCCTGCGTCGCTCCGCTCCCTACTTTTACAGAAATACCCCCAGCGCGATTAATTACGCCAAACCCTGTCTCATCCGTCAGATCGTCACCGAAAAAAACGGGGATCCGTCCGGCAAAAGGCGCTTCCTGCATAAATGCGGCGATCGCATCGCCTTTATTGATGCCCTTCGGTTTTATCTCCACGACGCATTTCCCGTGCTGCACAGCCAGTTGCGGCCATCTGCGCACAATCTGTTCAGCCAGGTGAATTAGCGTCGCTTCATGCTCAGGCGACTGACGATAGTGCAGCGCGAAAGCCATACCTTTTGCTTCAAGGGTTGTGCCCGGCATCGCCGCCAATGCGGTGTGTAATAGCTCCCCTGCTTCACGCTCAGTATCCTCAGCCAGGCGCACGACATGGGTTTGACCATTGATGTCACGGCGTTCAGCCCCATGTACTCCGGCAAGCGGAAACCGAAAGGGGTCGGTCAGCACGTCGAGCTCAGCCATCGAGCGCCCTGAAATCAATGCCAGCGCCCCCGCATTATGCGTCGCCAGCTGATGTAATAATTGCAGGATTGTCTCAGGGACAACGACCTGGTCTGGATAGGGTTTGATCTCAGCCAATGTTCCATCAAGATCAAAAAAGTAAGCACAGTTTGCAGATTGTTCAGGGGGTAAGATCAGTGATGCTGTCACCCGGTTATCCTCCTCATCATGGTTTGTACGCCGCGCGGATCGCGCCGTATATATGATGTATGACGGATATAAGTATAGACAGTGTGACCATGCTCGCCATTTGGAAAAACAATCGCCAGCCGGGTAGCGGCTGGCGATGAGCTGAAGCTAGACTAAAAAGTTGGGGATAAAATAATCAAACGGTACGCTTCGCTTTTTGCTTGTAACGGTCGAAGATCACCGCCGCCAGCAGGATAAGACCACGAACGACATACTGCGCGAACGGAGAGATATTCAGCAGGTTCATCGCATTCTCAACCGTACCCAGGATCAACACCCCAGCCACCACATATGAGATTTTTCCGATGCCGCCTTTGAGCGAAACGCCCCCTAACACGCACGCAGAAATCACGATCAGCTCATAGCCTATTGAGGTCATTGGCTGACCACTGGTCATACGTGATGCAAGGATAATTCCGGCAATGGCGGAGACCAGCCCGGAAAGAATAAAGATAATAATCTTGGTACGAACAACCGGAACCCCAGCCAGGCGTGCCGCCTCTTCATTGCCCCCGATGGCCAGCGTATTACGACCAAATGTGGTTTTATTCAGTAGTAAGCCAAAGGCGATGAAACAAACGACCGTGATCCAGATTGGCGCCGGCAGACCAAACCAGTTAGCGTAACCGAGCGTGAAGAAGCGCTCGTCTTCAATCCCCACGGCCTTACCGTCGGAAATAATATAGGCCAGACCGCGTACAATCTGCATGGTCGCAAGGGTGGTGATCAGGGCATTAATTTTTAAACGCGCAATCACGAACCCATTAACCAGACCGCATAGAATACCGAGCAGCAGCCCGGCAGCCACGCCAATCCACAGGCTTTCGGTCATGTTAATGACCACGGCAGTGGTGACCCCAGCGCAGGCAATCACGGACGCAACGGACAGGTCAAAGTCACCGGATGCCAGGCAAAATAGCATTCCGCACGCAACCATACCCGACATCGATACCGCCAGCCCCAGCCCCTTCATGTTGATGAAAGTTGCAAAGTTTGGCACAAACAGGGAACAAACGAGGAACAGCACGGCAAACACCACCAGCATCCCGTACTGATCCCAAATGCGGCCAAGATTTAGCGCCGACTTCGCAGCACCTGAACCCGACGTAGAAACGGAAGACATCATTCTCTCCTTATTCAGGCTACAGCCTGGCTGACTTTAGGCATAGCAAGGCTTAACGCCTGGCGCTCATCCGCCTGTTCATGAAGTAATTCTCCAGCGATTTCGCCTTCTCTCATCACCACAATACGGTCGGCGACACCGAGCACCTCTGGCAGGTCACTGGAAGCAAACAGCACGGCCACGCCGCGCGCCGCAAGGGCATAAATCACGTTATAAATTTCATGCTTAGCGCCCACATCAATGCCGCGTGTAGGTTCGTCCAGCAAGATCACCTTCATCTCTTCCGATAACCAACGACCAAGAATAGCCTTCTGCTGATTACCGCCAGAGAGGTTCATAATCAGTTGCTCCGCGCCCGGCGTTTTAATATTGAGTGAACGAATATGGTGATCGGCATTGGTCTCTTCCCAGCCGTTGTTAATCACGCATCCTCCCAGAACATGTTTACGACGCGCGCTAATGTTGATGTTGTTACGCACCGAATGGACCGGAATAATCCCTTCTGCTTTACGATCCTCCGGGCACAGCATCATCCCCGCTTCAATGGCATGGCTCGGTTTACGGATATCAATCGGTTGTTGATCAATAAACACCTGACCTGCCGTAATTCGTGTACCGCCAAACAGCCCTTTCATCAATTCACTACGTCCAGCCCCCACCAGACCAAACAATCCGACAATTTCACCGCTTCGCACCGATAAACTGATCGGCGTACGCACGCCAGGGGCTTTTACCTCATGCAAACGCAGGCGCTCTGCACCATACGGTCTGGATTTCCAGCCATAAATATCGCCAAGGTCGCGCCCAACCATCGCCTGTACCAGCGCATCGTGATCGACCTGCTGCATGTCCGTAAACGTTTTGACGTAATGACCATCTTTAAACACGGTAATGGCATCGCTGAGGGCAAAAATCTCCTCCATACGGTGCGAAACGTACAAGATGATGCGTCCTTCATTGCGCAACTCGCGGATAACGCGAAACAGATTCTCAATCTCACGTGCTGACAGGGAGCTGGTCGGTTCATCAAACGCAATAATTTTGGCGTTTCGCGCCAGCGCTTTCGCAATCTCCACCATCTGCCATTGACCGATGGAGAGGTATTTCAATGGTGTGTCGGGATCGATATCCATGCCCAGATGCTTAAGCTGGATCCCCGCTTCATAGTTCAGCAGCGAGCGGTTCACAATTCCGCCTTTATGCGGCAACTGGCCTAGATAAATATTCTCGGCAACGGTCATTTCCGGGACGAGATGCAGCTCCTGATAAATAATGGCGACACCGGCATTAAGCGCAGCAGTGGTGTCCGCAAACGAAACCTCTTGTCCGCGGATCGTCAAAGATCCCGTTGTTGGCGCATAGTTACCGCTGAGAATCTTTAAGAGTGTTGACTTCCCGGCGCCATTTTCGCCCATCAGCGCATGCACCTGACCGGCATAGCAGTCGAAACTGATATCCGTAAGCGCTTTAACGCCGGGGAACGTTTTGCCAATGCCGCGAAATGAGAGATACGGGGTAGACTGTTGCATAACGTCTCCGTGAATCAGATCTTTATGCCGGATAGCGGCGTTGCCTCATCCGGCCTACTGAGTACGCAATTCGTACGCCGGACAAGACGCATTGACGTCGCATCCGGCGTTTATGTTACTTACCGCCTAAGCCTTTCTTCGCGAGCTCTTCTTTGAAGTTATCGCGGGTAATCAGCACTACATCCGTCACTTCGGTAAACGCCGGAGGCTCTGCACCTTTTGTCACCCAGTTGTAGAGCATTTCGCTTGATTTATAGCCGTGAACGTCCGGGCTTGGCAGCAATGAGCCGTAGAACCCGGTCGCTTCGCCTTTGGACAGTTCGCTTACTGCATCAACGCCGTTGATACCAATACCAATTACGTTTGGTGCTTTGAAGCCCTGCCCTTCGGTCGCACGTACGCCGCCCAGCACGGTGTTGTCGTTCATGCCGACAATCAGCCAGTGTTTGACTTCAGGATGCTGAACCAGCATAGAGTTAGCGGCATCGAATGCGCCGGGGATATCATTTGATTTAGTTGGGACCTGGTAGATCTGTTTTTCCGGGAAGCCAGCGGCTTTAAGCGCTTCCATTGAACCAGAAGTACGACGACGTGCGGTGTCGAGTTCGTTCGCAGTTATAGCCATCACGGCGGTGGATTTCACATCCCAGCCGCGTTTTTGCATCTCCTTGTACAGTTCCTGACCCTGGCGCTCACCAATTTTGGTTGCCGCCATCATCACTAACGGCACGGTCTCCATCGGCTTGCCTTTGGCGTTGGCAAACTGGTCATCAACGGCAATGACTTTCATATCGTAGCCACGTGCCTTCGCCATAATGGCAGGCCCGAGTTTAGGATCCGGGGTACAAATGACAAACCCTTTTGCGCCACTGGCAGCGAGGCTGTCGATGGCGTTAAGGGTTTTCTCACCATCCGGAACGGCAATTTTGATCACCTCAAAGCCAAGGTCTTTACCGGCTTTATCGGCAAATTTCCATTCTGTCTGGAACCACGGTTCTTCCGGCTGTTTAACCAGGAAACCGAGCTTCATGGATTCAGCGATAGCGGATTGTGACATAATGGCAGCCAGACCGATGGCAGCCAGCGCTTTAGTGAATTTGTGCATGGTTAACTCCAGCTTTAACGTTCTTTTATGTAGGGTAAAATCAGACGATTTTTTGTAATTCGGACGTAAAACAAGGCATTACCTTTTATTGATAAGATCAATGCCAGTGCTGAGAGTATTTTTAGCGGGAAATTGATTCTCCATAAGAGAGCGGCATCACACCACAGAATTACAGTAATTGCGTACATAAATTCAGCGGGAAATGACATAAAAAAACGCGGTTTTGTCGACGGGAAAAAAGAGGAATAGCAGATTAGTCCATAACATCAGCCAACGAATCCTTGTTCCCGAATACCGAAGCATTCGGGAAAATGATTACCATTGGTAATAAATGTGGTCAGCGTGATCGCGAACCGGAGTGTCGTCGCCCAGCAGACGCGCCGAAAGCGTCAGCGCGAAATCGAAAATATGCCCTAACCCTTTGCCGCTAATCAGATTGCCATCTTCAACCACCGGCGCATCGATATATTCCCCATCGGTGACGTTTTGCCACAGCTCTCCAGAGCACACGTAGCGACGCCCCTTCAGCAGACCGTTGCCGCCCAACACCCGTGCAGCCGCAGAACACACCGGGCAGATGAGTTTCCCCTCATCATCATGACGAGCCACAAACCGGATAACCGCCTCACTGGCGGCAAGGTTAACGCTACCCTGCGGCCCGCCAGGCAACACGATGGCATCGTAGAGATACGACTGACGCGCGGCCAGCGTGCTGTCCGTTACCATCGGTACGTCATGGTAACTCACCACCGCGCGTGACTCCGCGCAGGCCAGCGTTTCAACCTCGATATTCAGTCGACGCAGAATATCAATGGTAACTATCGCCTCCGCCTCTTCAAAACCGGGTGCCAGCAGCACCGCGACTTTCTTCATATGTAACTCCTCGCTTTATCCACATAAACGAAACAATTAATGACGAATAGTTCTGGCCGTTAAATTTCTCAATTTGATTAAAACTGATCTGGCACAAAAAATTAGCTATCAGATCATTAATCCGATCGTGAAATTGCTTCGCAGCATGAACAGATAATCATCAGGAGCCAGACAATATCTTATTGTGGAAAATATTTTTGTGATTTAAAACACCATTTCATTATTGAAATGTGGATTTAATAACATAAATATCAACTCGTTGCATTCATGTCATCTATATGCAAAGAGAGCAGAAGCACAGATGGGGTGATGACAATATGTAAAAAAACATAAATACACAGATTTAAGGATTTTCTTATGTCGGAGCAAGCGTTATGCTGATTCACGATCGGGAGCGAATATAATTCGCGATCGCTAAAGGACCGGCGGAACGGATTTATTCTGCTAACAGTTATAATTGTACGTAGAGATGTAGTGCAGCGGCAGCCCGTTGTACTGGCGTTAGTAACGTACATCCCCCTTTCTGTAAATAAGGATATTGATATGGCTGCAGTTGGAATTGTTCATAAACTCAACACCCAAATGAACCTCGAGTTCTACGCATCGAATCTTTACCTGCATCTTAGTGAGTGGTGCTACGAACATAGCCTGACAGGTACCGCAACGTTTCTGCGCACTCAGGCGCAAGGTAATGTGACTCAAATGATGCGTATGTTCAATTACATGAAAAGTGCCGGGGCTAACCCCATCGTCAAGGCCATTGATGTTCCGGGTGATGAGCTGACTTCCCTTGAAGAATTGTTTCAGAAAACGTTGGATGAATATCAACAGCGCGCGAGTAAGCTCTCGCGCTTAACCAATGAAGCTGAAGCGTTAAACGATGCACCAACGATCGATTTTCTTCACGACCTGGAGAAAGAACAGCAGCAGGATGGTGTGCTGTTGCAGACGATTCTTGATGAAGTCCGCAGCGCCAAACGTGCAGGGCTGTGCATGGCGCAAACCGATAAGCACCTGCTTAACGTTGTTAACTATCAACAGCACTGATATCTGACGCCCCAACATCTGCGCCTCCCATTCTGCGAGGCGCAAAAAACCTTTCTAAAACCTGAAACAACGGTTTATTTTAGTGAGATTCATTCTGCGGCGTGAATTTCAACTCGATCAAGGCAACCGCTTTTTGTATTGCACGCATTGTGACCGGATCGGCACCTGCAGGATGGCTGGAAAAATCGATGTTTTTCAGCTGGCTGGACATTTTCTCCCGAACTTCTACCGGGGCAATAACATCAAGAACATCCAGAATTTGCTTGATAACCAGCTGACAGGCAACAACGTCCGAGAGCAGTTCCTGATCGGCATTCAGTGTTTGGGACATAGTGAGCTCCTTATAGAAAGGTCGTCATAGTACCCATTCAGCGCTCGAAACGATAGCCGCACACGCATTACGAATACGCTGAAACTAAAAATAGTTCCAGTCAGTTTCTTTTGAGATGGCAAGCACAGCATGAGTGAAAAGCTGGCGGTTGAGAACAAACGCGGTCTTTCCCCGGCAGCATTACTTGTTGCCGGAGCTTTCTTTATGGAGTTTATCGACGGTACGGTAATTGCCACCGCCCTGCCTGACATGGCCATTAGTTTTGGCGTGCAGGCGGTAGATCTGAACATTGGCATTAGCACCTACCTGATCACTCTCGCGGTACTGCGTACCACACCTAAACATCAATTGATCACTGCTATTGCGACCCTGACGTGGCCCGTATTAGTCGCGCCTATTATTGGTCCTCCTTTGGGAGGATTCATCACCAGCTACGCCAACTGGCGCTGGATTTTCTTTATTAATGTTCCGCTGGGAATACTGGCGATTGTGCTGGCGCTACGTTTTATCCCGGATATTCATGACGACGAGCGCCGCCCGTTCGATATCGCGGGGTTTATCGCGACCTCTGTTGCGATGGTTAGCCTGGTGTATGCCATGGAGTTATTGGGAGCTCAGCAGCCGCAGGGCTTCTGGCGCTAGGGGTAATGACCTTCCTGTTTGCTCTGCATCATTTTCGTCGCACCGCCTGGCCGATGATTCGTCTGGATGCCATGAGCGTTCCTACTTTTCGCATCACCATGTACGGTGGGTCGCTGTTTCGTGCTTCAATCAGCGCAGTACCATTTTTGCTGCCGTTAATGTTCCAGGTCGGTTTCGGCATGAACGCTTTTCACGCGGGTTCGCTGGTACTGGCGGTATTTGTGGGCAATCTGACGATTAAACCTGCTACCACGCCGTTGATACGCTGGCAGGGCTTTAAGAAACTATTGTTGATAAACGGCGCACTGAACGTCCTGGCGTTGCTGGCCTGCGCATTGTTCACGCCACAGACCCCCACCTGGGTTATTTTACTGGTGTTGTACCTGGGCGGCGTGTTCCGCTCTATTCAGTTTACCGGCGTCAGCACGCTCGCCTTTGCGGACGTCCCCGTTTCACAAATGAGCTACGCCAATACGCTGTTCAGTACGGCAACACAATTAGCGGTAGGTTTAGGTATTTCATTGGCCGCTATTGGGATCCGCATCGGCAATGAAATCAGTGAATGGCTGGCATTAGGCAATATTCCAGGGAGCAGTTTCCGGTTGGCCTTTGTCATGATTGCCATTATTTGTCTTGTCGGTATGGTGGATACGCTGCGACTCGCCCCGGATGCTGGAAGCGCAGTATCAAACAAGAACAGATAGCCCGGCAGGTGCCCCCCGGGCCAACAGAATTTAGCCAATTATCTCACGGACAAATGATTCAATCGCTTTGTCCTGGCAGTTCTCAAAGAAGCACTGCTGGAAGCGCGGGCCAGACACGGCGGTTTTCACCAGCTCAGGATCGATAGCGCGCAACGTGTCCAAATAGTTTTCTTTTACCACCGCCGCTTTCACTTGATTCAGTATACCAGCGTTACGCACCTGGGGCTCTTTACGCTCAGGTGGGTAACCTTCGCCGTTACGACCAGTGAACGCTTTCTCAAACATATAGCGCACATTCAACTCAGCCCCCCAGCCAAAACCCTTGGCGAATGCCAGAGATAGCGCATTGCCGTTGTTGATCTGAGAGAACAAGAATGCGTCTGCCGGATCGAGGCAGTAACCACACACCACGCCCGGATGTATATTCAAAGACATCATTGCCCCCTGGCCCGTACCGCACCCCGTGACGACAAAATCCACCGCTTTAGAATTAAGCAGGATGCTGGCCATGATACCTAAATGGATGTAGGTCAGATGATGGTCATTTTCGTCGTTCATCCCGACGTTATACACGGGAAAACCTTTCTCATCCGCGACGGCCTTAAGCTCGTTATGAATGATGGCATTTTTGCTTGCCTGGCTGTTTTCCATCATCAATGCAATTTTCATTCTTTAATCTCCTGAATGCGCTGCGGTGGTCCGCTGAAAGTCATAACATTCAGGCCACATTACTATTTTGCAAACTCACTTTCAAATTTAATGAAATTTAGTTTTATAAAATAATGAAGTGCTCACATTTTTCCCTCGGCAGATCAGAATGGCCTCAATAAAATGACGTCGTTGCGATTAATCGCAGGTGATCTTCAGGCTATTCAAGCCATTGCTGAGGCAGCACGTATGCCATGATGTCGTATCTCCGTACTTTCAGAGCGATCACATGAAGACCTTTATCCTTGCCCTTTTGCCGCTCGTGCTGACAGGATGCACTATTACTAAACAGGCGCAGGTCAGTGAAGCCAGCGCCATCACCGGCGTGGTTCGCCTGACCTACAACCAGGCCATACTGCAAACGGCCCGTACTGATGACTACGTTACCCAAGGAACCGCGACCAAAGAGTGTCAGCGCCTGGGTTATGCCAACGCAATGGCGTTTGGTCAACCGGTTTCAACCTGTAGCGTATATGCCGGTTCTCTGTGCTTAAATACCAAAATTACGCTCGCCTGGCAGTGTCACGGTGTCGCAATCCGCCAATCACCTTCCTTCAATTATTAATATTTCCGACCAGCATATTATTGCTGGTCTTCTGCCTTTTCATTATTTGTGTCCTGAGTTTAATAGCGTTAATGCGTTTTATTCCCATTCGTATTTTTGATAAATAATTATATTATTTTACCTTTTGCAAATAATTAAATAACAAATTATAGTGACGCCACGTCAATATATTAACGTTTGTGGAGCAGAACCATGCTGAAAACAGAAATGATCGACCAACTGAATGAGCAGATGAACCTTGAATTGTATTCATCGCTGCTCTACCAACAGATGAGCGCGTGGTGCAGCTATCACAGCTTTGAAGGTGCCGCCGCGTTTTTGCGCCGTCACGCCCAGGAAGAGATGACGCATATGCAGCGTCTGTTTGATTACCTCACCGACACCGGCAGTTTGCCGCGTATTAACACGGTCTCTTCCCCTTTTGCTGAATATGCGTCTTTAGACGAACTGTTCCGTGCGACTTACGAACACGAGCAGTTAATCACTCAGAAAATTAATGAGCTGGCACACGCGGCAATGACTCACCAGGATTATCCAACATTTAATTTCCTGCAATGGTATGTTGCCGAGCAGCATGAGGAAGAGAAATTATTTAAATCTGTCATCGATAAGTTATCGCTGGCAGGGAAAAGTGGTGAAGGTCTTTATTTCATCGATAAAGAACTGGCTACGCTTGATACACAGAATTAATGTTGTGAGGTAATGAGGGCAACACGCCATCATTACCTATTAATATCAGTGGCGGCAGATCTTGCTTTCGTGCGTAGAGAAGCCGTCTTCTTTTGCAATAAATTTTCCCTTCGCTGCTAAAAAAGCCACCAGTTCAGCTGCTGTCATATCCGTCGCAGAGCAAGTGTGAAAACGCGCCTGATCGCCAAACCGTGCCGTGATCGCAGCTTCAAGGCTGGCATTTGAATACTGCTCGCCAGATTCAATCATCATGTTGAGCACTTCGTGACCGTGAATAGATTCCATACTACCTCCTCAATAAAAGCCGTAGCCTAATGTGAACTGCATGGTGTTGCATTGCGCTAACGCAGGTTTATTCGCAGATAAGTGTCATTTGGTATACATCTTAAAGCATAAAATATCGTAAACGTAAGTTTACAATCATTGTAACGGTGATTTGACGAAAATAGCGTTTTGCCTTAACCTGCGCCGCAGATATAACCATTGATTATCTCTGGGACAGAGGAAAGCGTGAAAAATAGAACCCTGGGTAGTATTTTTATCGTGGCGGGAACCACGATTGGCGCCGGTATGTTGGCAATGCCGTTGGCTGCAGCAGGCGTGGGATTTAGCGTCACGCTGGTATTGTTAGTGAGTCTTTGGGCGTTAATGTGCTACACCGCGCTGTTGCTGCTTGAAGTGTATCAACATGTACCGGCCGACACCGGGCTGGGTACGCTGGCAAAACGTTATCTTGGTCGTTACGGACAATGGGTAACGGGCTTTAGCATGATGTTCTTAATGTACGCCCTGACGGCGGCGTATATCAGTGGCGCGGGTGAACTGCTGGCTTCCAGTATCAGCGACTGGACCGGAACCACTCTTTCTCCGACCACAGGCGTGCTGCTGTTCACCTTTGTTGCCGGTGGTGTCGTTTGCGTGGGGACTTCGCTGGTCGATCTGTTCAACCGTTTGTTGTTCAGCGCCAAGATAATCTTCCTGGTGGCGATGCTGGCCCTGTTAATGCCGCATATCCATAAAGTAAACCTGCTTACGCTGCCGCTACAGCAGGGGCTGGCGCTGTCCGCCATTCCGGTTATCTTTACTTCGTTCGGTTTTCACGGCAGCGTCCCCAGTATCGTCAGCTATATGAACGGTAACATCCGTAAACTGCGTTGGGTGTTTATCACCGGTAGCGCCATTCCGCTGATCGCCTATATTTTCTGGCAACTGGCTACGCTCGGCAGTATTAACTCGTCCACGTTCATGGGGCTGTTAGCCAACCACGCTGGCTTAAACGGTTTATTGCAGGCATTGCGTGAAGTCGTAGCGTCGCCACACGTCGAACTGGCGGTGCATCTGTTTGCCGATCTTGCGCTGGCGACCTCTTTCCTCGGCGTCGCGCTGGGATTATTTGACTACCTGGCCGACCTCTTCCAGCGCCGTAATACCGTAGCGGGAAGAATGCAAACTGGCGTGGTGACCTTCGTGCCGCCGCTGGCATTCGCGCTATTCTATCCACGTGGCTTCGTTATGGCGCTAGGTTATGCGGGCGTTGCCCTGGCAGTGCTGGCGCTGCTGATCCCCTCGATGCTGGCATGGCAGAGCAGAAAACAGAATCCGCAGGCTACCTACCGCGTGGCGGGCGGTGCTCCGGTGCTGGCGCTGGTATTCTTGTGCGGCATTGTGGTGATCGCAGTACAGTTCTCTATTGCAGCAGGATTACTACCAGAAGTGGGTTAAAACAAAAGGGGCTTTCGCCCCTTTTATTAATGCAAACAGCACTGCTTATATTTCTTGCCGCTGCCGCACGGGCATGGGTCATTACGCCCTACTTTGGCATCCACTTTTACCGGTACCTTGACCGGCGTTTCCTGGGGATGCGCCATCCACCAGGCATGCAGATCCAGCGCTGCCAGTCGAATGGCATCCACGCTCTCTTCAAACGCTTCTGGTGTCAGTTTCTCAACCACCGCAAAGTTCTCTTCCGTGCCATGCAACGCGATAGCCTCGAGCGCTGGTTTTAACGTGTCTGGTAACGTAGACCAGTCCGACAACGCAACGCCGCGCATATAACCGAAGCACCACTCTTCAACGATGGTCAGTTCATGCTCGTCAATTTCACGCAAACCAAACAGCGGCTCAAACTGTTCAGGATATTCATCCAGACGATCGGCCGTATCCGCCATATGTTGAAACGCCAGGTTCATGAAACGCGTCATTTCTTTTTCGGAGGACCAGCGAGGAACATACTGCGCGCCGCCCCAAATAGCGACCAGCCACTGCTCCGGTTCAATTTCATACGGTGAACTCAGCACCGCCGTCAGTAAACCATCCAGTTCTGACACATCCAGAATAGCCTTGTCCGTGTTGTACTTTGTCAGTACATCATCCAGCCATTCCAGTTCGCTCTCGTTTAATGGTCCCGTTTTCATAACGCTTTTCCTTAGTCAAAAAATCTTGCCTGTGATCATCCTACATGGCTGGAGGGATAACAGATACAAATGGGCATATGCGGCTTACAGCTGCCGCTTGTTCAGGTTAACAGGAAAAGTAGAGAATTCCGGAAGTTAACGCACAAAAGAGAACACGAAGCCGCCGGGCATCATACCGGGAAAACACAATAAAACCACCCGCAGGTGGTTTACTGTTGCTCAATACGGTTGAGCGTTGCGGTATAACCCGTTTTCGCTACTGCGTTAAGTAGAATATCGGTTGAAAAACCTTCAGGCACGATCGCTTCTGCCTGCCGGGTCTTGAGGGAGGATTTTGCTTTAATCACGCCGTCAGTGTCACGTAGCGCCTGATTGACCGAAATAACGCACAACGAGCAGGTCATGTTTTGTATATCCAGCACCACTTTTTGGTTGGCCGCCTGAGCCCACAGCGGTAACAGCAAGCATGCAACTAACGTGAAGATCTTCATTCAACTACCTCATAAAACCAGGCTACAAGCGTTGGGTAAAATAGGACAGGTAAAATCAACGCCAGCGCGCACCAGTAAAAAATGCGCGCTTGCTTCAGCGTTAACCACCCGGAGCACCACAGCCGTTTGGAAAAATAGAGCCGCCAGAAGACATGCAATAATAATCCCAGGGATAGCAGCACCAGAGGCGTACGCAAAAACTCAAACCGGGTAAAGATGGCAAAGCTCGCCGCCGAAATACCAAACAGCAGGTATAACAGCGGCCCAACGCAGCATAAACCCGCGGTGACTGCCGCCGCAGCGGCTGTCAATATAGTGAGACCCGCCCCTTTAGCGTTGTTCTGTAGCGACATAGCTGTAGGAGAACGCTTTAGGATCATAGAAATTAATCGGGTCGCCATCGACTTCAGCATAAGGATAACCAAAGTTGTTCATCGCGCCCTGCTCCGTTGCCGGATACAGCTCAAAATCACGCCCGTAGTTGAATCCAACCCAGTTCATTTCCCAGTTGCCAAACAGGTAGGTATTCACGGCCTGGACATCGGCGTCCTGATGCGATTTTTTCTCTGCCAGACGCATTTTGGTCACGTCAGCGGGATCGCAAGGTAACCAGCCGTAACCTGCCAGATAGAATTCGGCGCGGCAGTGTTGTCCGCCGCTCACGTCGGCGACTCCCGCGCTGTCGGCTTTGCCAAAAGCGCTTTTCGAATAACGTTCAAGCTTATTGGCTTTGCCCAGACGGATGCCAAACAGTTCACGCGCCGGAATGCCGCTGGCGCGCGCGAGAGCCACAAAAACGGAGCTCATGTCGGTACATTTGCCTTTGAGCATACCGCTTTTCAAGATCTCGGCCACATCACCCGTGCCACAGCCAATAACGTCGTTATCGCGTTCCATATGACTGCTGACCCATTCGTAAATCAGACGTGCTTTTTTCAGCGGGTCCGTCTCATTACCGGTGATTTTACGCGCGGTTTCCAGAACCAGCCCATCAACAGGGGTGTGTGCCGTTGGCAACAGGTACGGTTTTACATCCAGCGGATAAATAATCTGCTCGGGCGCTTGCCAGGTTTTCAGCGCGTTGTGCTTCAGCGGTTCCCAGTCGGCGGTTTCAATATCAATATTAACGTCAATCAACAATTCGCCCTGCGAATCAGGCCAGGTGGCAAACAGCGTTTTCGCACCATAGGTATTATTGGTGGTGACGTACGCCTGCTTATAGTTCCCACTAAAGGCAAGCGCTGTCATTTGTTGAAACGCGGTATCCACCGGTAGCGGGATCCACAGTTTCACCACGCCGCTCGATCCCTTTGGAGGGTTGAGTTTATACGTTTGTGATAAGACAAAGCGTCGACGCGTCACTGGCGCGCCTGAAGGCTCTGCGGCGCTTACCGTCTGGCTTAAAACCGCTGGGCCGACTAAACCGGCGGCGGAAAGGAGAACGCTATTTTTGAGAAATTGTCGACGTTGCATTAGTGTCTGTCCATGTTGTAAGAGTTGTGCTACGGAAACCGTATACGATCATCACAGCAGACAGACGCTGATAATAAAGGTGAGTCGATGGAGGCTATTCATCAATAACAGACCTGTTAACTGTGAATGAAATGAAAAACTACGTGGCCGCTATTAAGCCATTTACAGGCAAAAAAGTACAGTAACGAGGACGAGTTCAGTATACATACACATTCGTTGCCAGTTTGCGGGCTAACCCTCTTGCTCCCTCGCGCATGACCGTATCGTGATTCCACCGAAAAGCGGGGGCTGCCAGCAGTGCAAGATAATTCATCCAGCGGATCGTGGTGCGGACGTTCCAGTCATATCTGACGAAAGTCTCTGCGCCATTGGCGGAAAAAGACCATACGCCTCGCCCTTCCACCGCGCCGCTGGCTTGTCCTTCAAGCAGAGTGCAGGGCTGAATATTCAAGACGTTGATATCAAAGGTTAAGCGATAAGGGAGCACGCCTTTCCAGGTATAACGGTGCAGCGCCCCAATACCCTGCATGTCCCCTTTCTTTATCTCAACGATACGTTCCAGACTTCCCCACCATTCCGGCCACTGGTCCGGATGAGAAAAAACATCCCATACATCCTGAATTGAAGCCTCAACCCGCCAGAGCGTGGAAAACTGATAGTCAGCCATAGTCAAGATTCCCTCAAGGCGTGAAGAAATTGGCGGGGAAACGGATGTTGATAATCATAGCATCCAGCAGAACGGTTTCTGATCGCTGACCATCAGGCGCATAGCTGATCACTTTGGCAGGGAGTCCGTGATAATTATCCAGCCAGATGTCGTAGCGGTGAACACCATCAACAACCATGGTTCCCGGCCCAACCACGGACACGCGGGTTGTCGCCCGTCCTGCAATGCTCTCCTGACCAACGATGCTCGTTGTACCCGAGCGCTGCAAATGGCGAATATTACCCAGCAACACGCCAATATCAGAGCGATCCACCCGATGACCGCGCTCATCCTGGATCAATGAATTGGTGGGCGATAGGTGGAAAATGGGCAATGTACCCACACCGAATGGCCATAATGTCACTTTACCGCTGACAGGATTAAAGATAACCACTGCACCTGAATGCGGCTGGGTAAAATCCATTCGCACGTAGCCGGGTTTTTGATAGCTGTAGCGAATGATTTTGCTTTCACCCAACGGCGACGAGGAGCGCAGCATAACCTGATAAGAAGTCATGTTAGTGAATGAGCGTTGTGAAACCGCAATCGGATCGATGATCCTGCCAGTCTGCGAAAATGCTGCGCAACTCAAGACAAGTAATGCCGCAAACACGACTAGCGGAGAAAATGAGACGCTCATGACCGCCCCTGTATCAGCACTCTCTGCCAACAGGAGTCATCACCTGTCGATACTTTTATTATAGTTCTTAAATTGCGAGCCATTCCCCACTCGCGCCGATTCGCAAATAGAAAGATTGGCAACAATGGGGGTTTTGAGGTCGGTTAACGCATCAGGCAGATTTACCTGCCGCAAGTTATCCAGAATAACAGGCACAAAAAAACCACCCGTAGGTGGTTTCACGACACTGCTTATTGCTTTGATTATTCTATTCTTTCCCATGGTACCCGGAGTGGGACTTGAACCCACACAGCGCGAACGCCGAGGGATTTTAAATCCCTTGTGTCTACCGATTCCACCATCCGGGCTCGGGAAGAAATTGGAGGCGCGTTCCGGAGTCGAACCGGACTAGACGGATTTGCAATCCGCTACATAACCGCTTTGCTAACGCGCCGAAATCTTCTGGCTTTTCAGCCAGACATCCGCAATTGCCGATGTCTTTAATCTGGAGCGGGAAACGAGACTCGAACTCGCGACCCCGACCTTGGCAAGGTCGTGCTCTACCAACTGAGCTATTCCCGCATCACCAAGTAACTTTGTTAATCACTTGATTTTGTTATCGTCTGGCAATCAGTGCTGCCGTTCGATGCGTTGCATTCTACTTACCTGACGCAATGAGTCAACGATATTTTTCACCACTGACGATCGTTTGCTGAAATTTGCGTCGAAACGATCACTGTTCAAGCAAATCTCCCCATGCAGCGCTCAAATACTGGAACATTGACCACAAAGTCAGTATCGCGGCAACGAAGAAAAGTGCGATCCCTGCGTACTCAACCCAGATATTTGGACGCCAAAGCAGCCATGCCAACGCGGCCATTTGGGAAGTAGTTTTCACTTTTCCGATCCAGGACACTGCCACACTGCTGCGTTTACCCAGTTCAGCCATCCATTCACGCAGCGCAGAGATAATTATTTCACGCGCGATCATCGTGGCGGCAGGCAGCGTCACCCACCAGCTGTGATAGTGTTCGGTCACCAGCACCATCGCGATAGCCACCAGCACTTTATCAGCGACCGGATCGAGGAAGGCGCCAAAACGCGTGCTTTGGTTCCAGCGACGCGCCAGAAAACCGTCAAACCAGTCGGTGACCGCCGCGATACAGAAGATCAGCGCGCAAACGAAGGGAGCCCAGGTGAATGGCAGATAAAACGCCAATACAAAGAATGGGATCAGGATGACGCGAAACAGCGTGAGCAACGTAGGGATATTAAATTGCATATGACGGATAACTATCTGTTGTCAGTGAAATTACCCCTATGTTGCTACAGAGGGCTTAATGTTTCAACGAGTAGAAGATCTTTTCTGCCAGAGCTTGCGAAATACCCGGCACTTTTGCAATTTCTTCAATGCTCGCGTTACGAAGACCTTGCAAACCGCCCATATATTTCAACAACATCTGCCGACGTTTTGGTCCAACGCCCTCAATGGTTTCCAGCGTGCTGGTACTTTTCACCTTCGCCCGTTTTTTACGGTGTCCGCTAATCGCATGATCGTGAGATTCATCGCGGATATGCTGGATAACGTGCAACGCAGGCGAATCCGGTGGCAGGCTAAAGCCCTCTCCTTCCGGCTCAAAGAACAGCGTTTCCAGGCCGGCTTTACGATCGGCCCCTTTTGCCACCCCCAGCAATAGCGGATGTTGTTTGTCCCAGGGAACGTCCAGCTCAGCAAAAACGGCTTTCGCCTGCCCCAGTTGACCTTTACCGCCGTCGATCAAGATAACGTCCGGAATCTTACTTTCTTCAATCGCCTTACCGTAACGCCGACGCAGAACCTGATTCATGGCCGCATAATCATCACCCGGCGTAATGCCAGTGATGTTATAGCGACGATACTCCGCACGCAGCGGTCCATTGGCATCAAATACCACGCAGGAGGCAACCGTCTGCTCGCCCATCGTATGACTGATATCAAAGCACTCCATGCGTTTTACTTCCGGAAGCTTCAGTACCGATGCCAGCGCCGTCAGACGTTGTGTAATCGTCGACTGCTGGGAAAGCTTCGTGGTTAACGCCACTGCCGCATTAGTTCGCGCCAGCTTCAGATAACGGGCGCGATCGCCTCGTGGTTTCGTCTGAACATTAATCTTCCGCCCAGCCAACTCAGACAAAGAATCCGCCAACAAGGTTTTATCGCTAAGCTTAAAATCGAGCAGGATCTCACCGGGTAAGGTGCGCATCTGACTCCCCTGCAGATAGAACTGTCCGACGAAGGTTTCTACGACCTCGCCGAGCTCTGTTCCACCAGGCACTTTCGGGAAATAGCTGCGACTGCCTAACACTTTACCCTGGCGAATAAACAGAACGTGCACACAGGCCATGCCTGCATCAAACGCCACGCCGATGACGTCCAGATCGTCTCCAGTATTAGAAACAAACTGTTTTTCGGTCACGCGGCGTACGGCCTGAATTTGGTCACGAATGCGCGCAGCCTCTTCAAATTCGAGACTCTGGCTGGCCTTTTCCATCCGGGCGATCAGTTGGGTCAATACCTGATCGTCTTTCCCGGACAGGAACAGACGAACGTAATCAACCTGCTGCGCATACTCTTCCTCACTCACCAGGCCCGCCACACACGGACCGAGGCAGCGGCCAATCTGATATTGCAAACAAGGACGCGAGCGGTTGCGATAAACACTATTTTCGCACTGACGAATAGGGAATATTTTCTGCAACAGCGCCAGCGTTTCACGTACCGCATAGCCGTTAGGGAACGGGCCAAAGTACTCGCCTTTGGCGTGCTTTGCGCCACGATGCATCGCCAGGCGAGGATGGGTATCGCCGCTGAGGAAAATGAAAGGATAGGATTTATCATCGCGCAGCAAAACGTTATAGCGCGGCTGATACAGCTTAATGTAGTTGTGCTCAAGCAGTAACGCTTCGGTTTCGGTGTGCGTTACCGTGACATCAATCTGCTGTATTTGCGCGACCAGCGCTTCGGTTTTACGCGACGCGAGGTTGCTACGAAAGTAGCTGGAAAGCCTTTTTTTCAGGTCTTTCGCTTTCCCGACATAGATGACCGTACCGGCGGCATCATACATGCGATAAACGCCGGGCTGACTGGTCACGGTTTTCAGGAAAGCTTTAGCATCAAACTGATCGGTCACTGGCTTGTTAATGTCTCCGCATTACACAGGCCATGGCGAATTGCCAGGTGAGTCAGTTCAACATCGCCGTGAATGTTTAATTTACTGAACATTCGATAACGATAACTGTTCACCGTCTTAGGACTAAGATTCAGCTGTTCTGAGATCTCATTGACCTTCTGACCTTTGGTGATCATCAGCATAATCTGCAACTCACGTTCAGACAAACTGGCAAACGGGGTTTCCGTTTTCTCAGGCTCAATCTGGCTGAGCGCCATCTGCTGAGCGATGTCGGAGGCTATATAACGTTGGCCGGAAAAAACCGAACGAATCGCACTTACAACCTCCTGGGGCGCAGCCCCTTTGCTGAGATAGCCCGCGGCTCCTGCCTGCATGACTTTTGCAGGCAACGGATTTTCGGTATGGACAGTCAGCATGATCACTTTAATGTCAGCCGTTGAACGCGCAATTTTACGCGTTGCCTCAAGGCCACCAATACCGGGCATATTCATGTCCATCAGCACAACGTCAACGGCGTTTGAGCGGCACCATTTTACCGCATCCTCGCCGCAGCACGCCTCGCCGACAACTTTAATGCCTTTTATATCTTCAAGAATGCGTCGTATCCCTGCGCGCACCAGTTCGTGGTCATCAACAAGAAAAACGTTGATCAAAGGAATATCTCCAGAATAGGGATAACGCTACCGATAGTTAATCGGTCCTATGTTAACGGGTTTTATCTCAACTTTGAAATGTAAAAAACACCTGTCTTTCGATTTTGCTCTCGTTTTTGGAAATTAGATTGTACGAAGAGTGGAAACATTCAGTACTGATAACCTTTTGCCACGGTTATATCTGTGTAGCTGTTTCATAATGGTGACAAAAAGATCATATTCCTTCGCTGAATGCAAACCAAGCAGTCAAAGTTGTAACAATAATTAACGAGTAAAATACTCGAAATAAACAACAAGTGGAGAAAATATATGCGCTGCAACAAGTTGTTTATTTTAATGTCCGCACCTCGCAATTGCACAAAAAACAACCACTGATATTTTTAGCCTCGCTTATGGTATACTCCGCCGCCTTAAGATTTGACATCGCACTTTTTCATTGAAACATAACGAGGAAAATAAATGAGTACGCTTGACTTTTCCACTGCTGAGAATAACCAGGAACTGGCCAATGAAGTCACCTGCCTGAAAGCCATGTTAACGCTGATGCTGCAGGCAATGGGTCAAGCCGATGCAGGACGCGTGATTCTTAAAATGGAAAAACAGATCGCACTGATTGAAGATCAATCACAGGCTGCGGTATTTTCCAGCACTGTTAAGCAAATTAAACAGGCTTACCGCCAGTAATAAGAAACCGGCTGAGAGCATCGCTATCAGCCGGTTTTGCGTCTGAAACTCAGAACGATAATTTACTCAGATAAGCCCGGTTGCAGCGGCATAACAGGCGATCTGCGTTTTGTTTGGTGCATTAAATTTCTTTTGCATATTTTTCTGGTGAAAGTTAACGGTATTTTCAGAAATCGACAGAATTATCGCTATCTCTGAAGAGGTTTTCCCCTCCGCCGTCCATTTCAATATTTCTTTTTCCCGCTTACTAAAGCGCATCTCTGGCGCCATGACCATGTCATCTTCCAGCCGCGTCAGTACCGACAAACTTTCCCGCACCAGTAGTTGCATCCTGAGCTCTACCTCATCGCTGGCAAAACAACTATTACGGACACTCGCACGCGATACCGATAAAAAACCCAACGCCCGATTAGGCAACATTAAGCATTGCGTCATCCCTTTCCGTAAACCGTGATTGCGCGCAGCATCCCACAGGGGCTGTGCATCGCGAAATAAGGAATCGTTCCAGGGTAAATGCCCCTGACTGAAGTTTTCAGGTTTCAGCACCGGGTCAATCGCAAAATAATTCTCGGACTGATAATGCGCCACCCAGGCTTTGGGATACGTCGTGTGAAGCGACGTTTTAGGCCGGGTAAAAGGTACGGGATGACGAACACAGAGCGCGTAAAAGTCGAACTCTAAATGCTGCGTCTGTTGTTGTAATTCGTTATAGACATCCTCTGCCGTCGCCATTTCCTGAAAGCGTAACAGCATGCTCCGTCGCCAGGTGAAGAAATCATGACCCTGCATACTAAGTGGTAATACCCCTGAGATTGATAATCATCCAAACATATGAAACAAGCTAACACATAAATGTATTTTATATATGTAAATTATCGGACAACTGAGCAATTACTTGAGCATTACTCAATGGCGGAAGAAAGTAACAGCATTAAACGTTAATAATAAAGCAATAATTATAAATAGTTATGCGAACAGCACTCGCTAAAAACAATTTAGACGAGTGCTGCATGCACTATTTATTGCATCAGAAACTTTTCAAGAAACTGACGGGTTCGTGGCTGCTGCGGATGCGTGAATAAGGATTTCGCTGGCCCTTGTTCTACTATCCGTCCTTGATCCATAAATATCGCCCGATCGGCCACGTCACGCGCAAAGCTCATTTCGTGCGTCACAATCACCATCGTACGCTTTTCCTGCGCCAGTTGACGGATGGTATTAAGTACCTCGCCAACCAGTTCAGGGTCGAGCGCAGAGGTCGGCTCATCAAAAAGAATCACCTCAGGGCGCATCGCCAGCGCTCGGGCAATAGCCACACGCTGCTGTTGTCCACCGGACAAGCGACGTGGATAGCTGGTTTCTTTACCTGCCAGCCCGACTTTTGCCAGCAGTTCGCGCGCACGCGCTATGGCTTCGGCTTTCGGCTCGCCTTTAACAATCACCGGACCTTCAATAATGTTTTCCAGTACCGTACGATGCGGGAACAAATTAAAGTTCTGGAACACAAAACCCACATGCTGGCGCAACTGACGAATCAGGCCTTTTTGCTGAGTTAACGAACGCGCGGTATCGATCGTAATCTCACCGACTTTAATGGTGCCCGCCTCCGGTTGCTCCAGCAAATTAATGCTTCTCAGCAGCGTGGTTTTGCCCGAACCGCTCGGCCCGATAATTGCCACCACTTCACCGGGTTTGACGTCAAGATCGATCCCATGAAGCACCGTTTGTCCATGAAATTTTTTGACCAGGTTTCTGACTTCGATAGCACTCATTTCGGCTCTCTCTCCTGGCGGTTCAGTTGCTCTTCAAAATAGTTTTGCAGTGCAGAAAGCACCGTTGCCATCACCCAATAAATCAACGAGGCCGCCAGATACATCGTGAACACTTCCAGCGTACGCGAGGTAATCAATTGCGCCTGACGGAACAGTTCCGGTACCTGAATAGTCGCGGCCAGAGAGGTGTCTTTCACCAGGCTGATAAAGCTGTTGCTCAGCGGTGGAAGTGCAACCCGCGCAGCCTGCGGCAGGATCGCCCGACGCATGGTTTGCCAGCGCGTCATACCAATACTGGCCCCCGCCTCCCACTGCCCCTTATCGATGGAAGAGATTGCCGCACGCAGCGTTTCCGCAGCGTAAGCGGCTGTATTAAGCGACAAGCCAATCATTGCTGCCGGGATGGGGTCCAGCTCAATACCAAACTGCGGCAGACCGTAATAAATCATAAACAGCTGGGCAATCAACGGTGTTCCGCGAAAGACAGAGATATAAAAGCGCGCCAGCCAGCGCACAGGCAGCAGTGGCGACAGACGCATCAGTGCCAGAATAAACCCCAGCACAAGGCCAAAGAACATCCCGCCGATACTCAGTTGCAGCGTAAAAACCGCGCCTTTGAGCAGATACGGCAGAGAATCAATCACCAGTTGGATACTTTCTTGCATTAGCGTTTTTCTACCTGGTCGTTACACGTGAGGATGGTAGGCAAACAGCGCAGGCGCCCCACCAGTATGGATAAAGAGAATTGGCCCTTCATCTTTGAAGCGTTTCTGGCTGATGCCGTCAATAAGACCCGCCATTGCCTTGCCGGTATACACCGGATCCAACAAGATGCCTTCGAGGCGCGCCAGCAGTTTTACTGCCTCCATGCCCTCTTCGTTTGGCGTACCGTAGCCCGGCGCAAAATAATCATCCCATAACAGGATATCCGCAGTGGCCGTCAGCTCCAGTTCACGGGCAATATCCTGCTGCAGCGTAACAACTTTGGGTTTTTGATCCGCCACGCTGCGCGAGACGGTCACACCGATAAGT
This sequence comes from Citrobacter sp. Cu096, assembly GCF_030332285.1. Taxonomy (NCBI): domain Bacteria; kingdom Pseudomonadati; phylum Pseudomonadota; class Gammaproteobacteria; order Enterobacterales; family Enterobacteriaceae; genus Citrobacter; species Citrobacter sp. Cu096. Next base: position 764,572 of record NZ_JAOWID010000030.1, on the reverse strand, counting down.
TCAACGTCTGGCATCAGTTGCTCCAGCCCCACCGCCAGTCCGGCATGCGTTCCAGCGCTACCCGACGCGACCACCACGGAAGAGAGCGAAACGGCCCCTTCACACTGCTGGGCAATTTCCAGCGCGCTTTCCACGTAGCCCAGCGCGCCCAAAGCATTAGACCCCCCAACCGGGATCACATAAGGCCGAAACCCTTGCGCTTCAATCCGCGTCGCGAGCTCCTGCAACTGCGCATTCGGATCGGTTAGCGCATCGCACATTTCGATCTGCGTATTAAACAGGTCCAGCAGCAGACGGTTGCCATTGCTAAGATAGTTTTCAGCCGTGGTGCCAATCGGATTTTCCAGCAGCGCCACGCAGTGCAGACCAAGTTTAGCCGCAACCGCCGCTGTCTGGCGAACGTGGTTAGACTGAATCGCACCTGCGGTTATCAGCGTATCCGCGCCTTCACGCAGCGCGTCTGCGGCCAGAAACTCCAGCTTACGCAGCTTATTTCCGCCCATGGCCATCGGCGTGACGTCATCGCGTTTGATGAAAATATCGCGCCCGAGATAGTCTGAGAAGCGCGGAAGATATTCGAGCGGCGTTGGCGCGCCAATAAATTCCAGACGTGGAAAGCGCGTTAAGTTATGCAGTGGCATATAGCCTCCGGTATTCGTTGTTGTGATGTTCTTTTTATTATGCACGTTCAGGCGCAATGAAATAAAAAAAGGCGCTGTTAAAGGCGCCTTTTTTCATCGGGTGACGATTATTTCGTCACATCCGCTCCAAACCATTTTTCAGACAGAGCCTTCAGCGTACCGTCTTTTTGCATTTCAGCAATGGCTGCATCAACCGCTTTCAGCAGATCTTCATTGCCTTTACGCAGCGCCACGCCGGATTCCTGGCGGGAGAACGCTTCGCCAGTGACGGCCAGCGTATCTTTGGTTTTCTTGACCAGATCAAGCGCGGCCAGACGATCAACCAGAATGGCGTCAATACGGCCTACGCGCAGATCCTGATATTTGGTCGGGTCATCGTCATAGGTACGAATATCCACGCCCTGTACGTTCTGGCGCAGCCACTCTTCATAGTTGGTGCCCAGACCAACGCCGACTTTTTTACCTTTCAGATCGGCGGCGGTCTTAATAACGCCTTCATTGCCTTTCTTCACCAGTGCCTGAATGCCGGAGACCGTATACGGGGTGGAGAAATCGTATTTTTTCTTACGTTCGTCAGAGATGGTCACCTGGTTGATCACCACGTCAATACGTTTGGAATCAAGAGAAGCCAGCATACCGTCCCATTTGGTCGGTTTCAGCGTGGCTTTCACGCCAAGGTGCTTTGCCAGTTCCTCGGCGAACTCCACTTCGAAACCGGTCAGTTTGCCGTCATCGCCCTGAAAACTAAACGGGGGATAGGTCCCTTCCAGGCCCACCAGCAGCGTGCCGCGCTCTTTAACTTTATTTAACAGACCTTCATCTGCATAAGTCTTCACGCTCATTCCGGCGACAAGTGCAACAGCCATTACACCCATCAGAGCCTGACGTCCCAGAAGTGCTAATTTCATAGTTACCCCGAATATTGTCATTAGTGACTATCATTTATGACTAGAGTGTAAAGCGTTTGCGGTGATCCACAAACACGACTCTGTTACACCTTATTCGTTTTTAATATATATCAGAACTGGCTGTCCAGGAGGATTTCTGCATATGTCCCATATGGGTATGGGCTTTGAACTGCTCATACTTACGTAAGGCGATACGGTAATTGTTGGTGCTGGTTTCCGGCAGCCACGGGGCAAGGTTTTCGTCGAGGAAGCCTTCCTGCAGCAGGTCATGAGAGATGTTTTGTTCGGTGAGATGATTCCCGAGGCGGCGCAGGCGGACAACGTATTCGCGGACTGTACCGTGGCTCATTTCAGTCTGCTCAAATAAAAATTGTTTGAAACCGATAATGTCAAAAAAGTCGCTCTGCTCCTTGCAGTGCAAATCACCGCAAAAACGACATAGCGCCACCCACTCTTTTTTCTCCTGTTCCCACTCGGCTTCGTTCAGCAACGTGTCCAGGCGAGCGATGGCGATTTTATTGACAATTTTCCCGCGGCGAACCAGCGTGATCCGGTCGAGCAACTTGAGGCAATGGGCGCAATGCGTCTGGCTGTGTTTGAAATCTTTGAGATAGCGGCTTAGAGGCCGTCTTTTTGATTGCTGCACCGTCATGAGAACTCCTGGTAGTCAATTCGTAATGCGGCATTGTTCAGGGGTAATGATGTACCCCTATAGCTTACCCAGCTTGGTGCGTAGACGTTTGATGGCCTGACTGTGCAACTGGCTGACCCGTGACTCCCCGACTTCCAGTACCGCGCCAATCTCTTTCAGATTCAGCTCTTCCTGGTAGTACAGCGTTAACACCAGCTTTTCGCGCTCCGGCAACGCCTCGATCGCGTCCATCACGCGCTGGCGGAGGTTACCCTCAAGTAGCTGCTGTAACGGGTTTTCCTGCTGATGTTCTTCCGTCACCAGCTCAATACTATCGCCATGCTCTTCCCGCCACTCGTCGTAGGAGAAGAGTTGGCTGTTATTGGTATCAAGCAACATCTGACGATACTCTTGCACAGGAATAGCCAGACGCTCCGCCACCTCGGTTTCCGTCGCGTTACGCCCTAACTCCTGCTCCAGTTGTCCCATCGCCTGGGCCACTTCGCGAGCATTGCGCCGAACGCTACGCGGCACCCAATCCCGGCTACGTAGTTCGTCCAGCATCGCTCCACGAATACGCTGCACTGCGTAAGTGGTAAATGCCGTTCCTTGCAAAGCGTCATATCGGTCCACGGCATTCAATAACCCGATGCCGCCCGCTTGTAGCAGGTCATCCAGTTCTACGCTCGCCGGCAAACGCACCTGAAGGCGCAATGCTTCGTGACGCACCAACGGTACATAACGCTGCCACAGCGAGTGTTTATCCATTACACCTTCAGCGGTATACAGTGAATTCACGATAAACAGCCCTGCGTTAAATGAGTTATCGGCATGATTATCCGTTTCTGCAGGGGGTTCTATCGGGGGAATAAGGCTATAAAAGAAGGGTTATTTCACTTATGTAGCTAATGACGTTATTTCGAATAAGAAATAATTGATAATAAATCAAATAGTTGGCTTGCGAGGAATGCGTTTTCACGCATCCCTGCTTAAATTATGTCAAGAGATGAATCATCGACAGGTCATCACCTGTGCGCACGGTCTCGATATGCTTTTGAAAGTTCTCATGTATGGTAGGATTATGCTGGCTTAGCGAATGGAAGCTGTAGACAATATTGATCGCGTCCTCCTTCTCCAGATATGTTCTTTCGTAGGCACTCGCAGCAATCAGCATTTTAATGAAATAGTATTCAACACATATCATGTATAGTGTCCGAAGCGGATCTACTTTTTTTTGATTCGGAAAATTATTCTCCCAAATCTTGTACAAAATGAAGTTTTTTAGGTCGAATCCAGTCTCACCCTGCTGTTCGTAAACCTTCTGCCACGTGGACTCAAGTTTAGCGATCCCCTCCTCTACAGAGGGATTTTCTTCCTCGGTCAATGTTCTCAGGAGACACTGAATGTAATAGTTGAGCACGCCATTGGCGCGGCTTACCGTAAGACTTCGGAAATAATCCTGCAGCAAAAGTACTAAAGTGACCTTAACATTGTTATCCGCTGAAAATGCCGACAATTCTTTCTTTAATTCACCTGATTGAGTCTGAGACATAATCGCGTAATAAATTTGCTCAACTTCAGACAGCGCCACATTATCAATCTGATTAAACTTCTTAATGCATAAAGTAAGTTTAATCAGCCCATACAGACCTACATTGACATCCCGCCCTGCCTGTTCAACAAGGCTCAGGCAGAAAAGGTTTAACAGTTTTTGCTGTTGAGAAAAGATAGGTGCGCTAAAAGCATTAGGCACAATTTTACTGCTCTCGTTCAGAACCATCGCATTAGGATCGGTCAGCACCAAACTCGCGACTTCCGGACAGGACAGATTTAACGCTTTTCTTACATCGTTTTTATAAATACGCTCACTACGCGGAAATGTCTTACATGTCGAGCTTAATGCTTCAGCGCCAAGCGTTTTCTGGACCTTGCAAAGGCTATCTTCAGTCAGATAAGGGCAATTTCCTGTTTCTTCATTAAGTTTGATTAACCCCCAGTTATCGATATCTTTTTTTAGGAGAATGATATTCTCCTTCGCGATCCCTCTGATACATCCATCTTTACTGGAAATATATTTCTTCACCGTTGACCTATCCAGAGTTATACGCCATGTTTTACAGCAATGATCGCGACATTGTGTTCCAGAGCATCGGAAGGCCTTAACAAAAGCCGGTTCGGTAACGGTAATTTCTTGCATTATTCAGACTCCAGTATAGAAAAAAGGCAGCTTTCGCTGCCTTTATTGTCTCTGACTACTAAGTAACCCAATCGATGGATTAACGCAGTAAAGAGAGGACGTTTTGCGTGGTCTGGTTAGCCTGTGCCAATACAGAAGTACCCGCCTGCTGCAGGATCTGCGCACGAGACATGTTAGATACTTCGGTCGCGTAGTCGGAGTCTTCGATACGGCTACGGGCAGAAGACAGGTTGTTGACGGTGTTACCCAGGTTGGTCACTGCAGATTCAAAACGGTTCTGCACCGCACCCAGGGAGCTACGGAATTTATCAACATCAGACAGCGCATCGTCAATTTTCTTCAGCGGGTCAAGGCTGATATCTGGTGTAACTGCGGCATTCTGGGTTATTGCACCAGCGCCATCAATCGTCGCACCTTTGTAAGTACCATCAGCTTGTTTAACAGCGAATTTCGTGGTGCCCGCATCTTTATAAGAGATCAAGCTTTGGTTCGCAGCAGTGAGTGCAGTGGTATTCACCTTCACATCTTTACCAACGGTTGCGGCAGTTGTAGCACCTGTCGGAGCAGCAGTGGTTGTACTGTTAAAAGTTACCTTACCATTGGTATTGTCAAGCGTTGCCGCCCATGTGTCAGTACCATCTGTAACAAAGTATTTACCTGCAGTATCTTTAACTAATGTTTGACCAGTAACAGTACTACCCGCTTTCTGATCGACAATATCAGCAGCAGCTGGCGTAACTTGAGTATTGATTTTTGTACCGTTAGAAATAGTCGTTGCAATCTTAGTCACGTCCAGATCGTCGAGCTTCAGAGTGTCACTGTTGATTTTTTTCAGGTCAATGGTGATGGTTTCACCATCCTTAGCACCAACCTGAATAGTCAGTTGTCCGTCTTGGTTCAGAACTTTTTTACCGTTGAAGTCGGTCTGCTCGGAAACACGGTTGATTTCTGCCAGGCGCTGATTAATTTCGTCCTGGATAGAAGACAGGTCGGAATCAGAGTTGGAGCCGTTCGCGGCCTGTACGGACAGTTCACGAACACGCTGCAGGTTGTTGTTGATTTCAGACAGCGCGCCTTCAGTGGTCTGTGCAACAGAGATACCGTCGTTAGCGTTACGGGAAGCCTGAGTCAGACCTTTGATGTTCGCGGTGAAACGGTTTGCAATCGCCTGACCAGCAGCATCGTCTTTCGCGCTGTTGATACGCAGACCAGAGGACAGACGCTCGATAGCAGAGCCCAGAGCGGACTGAGATTTGTTCAGGTTGTTTTGGGTCAACAGCGACAGGCTGTTTGTATTGATGACTTGTGCCATGATCTTTTCCTTATCAATTACAACTCGATGTTATTGGGCTGTTGCCCACGGTTTCTCACCGTAACCCATGTATCGGCACCTTAATTTCGAACTTTAGAAAATTTTTACTTTCCGCCCTCTTTTTTCTTAGCCCCTGAAATACCCTCTATATGCACCACTATTCCGCGCATTATTTTCACAAAACTATCATTAAACTTTGCGCGCAGATTGCCGATAACCCGCAGAACAATTGTTTGCAATCACAAGGAATCGGGCATGGCTTCATTTACATCATTAGGCGTAGGCTCAGGCTTACCACTGGATACGTTGCTAAACAACCTGACTATTGCTGAGAAAAAACGTTTAAATCCAATTACTCAGCAACAGACCGACAATACCGCCCGTCTGACGGCTTACGGTACGCTGAAGAGTGCGCTGGAAAAGTTCCAGACGGCCAATACTGCGTTAAATAAACCGGAGCTGTTCAGAAGCAGTAATGTGACGAGCAGTACTGAAGACCTGAAAGTTAGCACCGAAGCCGGCGCGGCACCGGGTATTTATACCATCAGCGTCACGCAACTGGCACAAGCGCAATCGCTGAGCACCAAATCAGTTGCTTCAAACAAAGAGGCTCTGGGTGATGGTTCCGCCACGCGTACCATTAGAATTGATCAGCCGGGTCGAAAAGAGCCGCTGGAGATTAAACTCTCGCAAGATAAGACCACGCTGGATGATATCAGCAAGGCAATAAATGATACCGATAGCGGCATCTCCGCCAGCATCGTGAAGGTGAAAGACGGCGAGTTCAAACTGGTACTGACCGCAGCAGAAGGTCTGGACAGCAAGATGACCATCTCTGTTGATGGCGACAGTAAGCTGAACGATATGCTGGCCTACGACAGCACGACCGGCACTGGAAAAATGACCGAGCTGGTTCAGGCGCAGAACTCCAAGCTCACGATGAACGGTATCGATATTGAGCGTCAAAGCAACAAAATCACCGATGCCCCGCAAGGTGTTACGCTGGAGCTAACCAAAAAAGTTACCGACGCCCGCGTCACCGTGACGAAAAGCAATGAGAAAGCCACGGAAGCGATTAAAGGCTGGGTAGATGCCTATAACTCACTGATCGATACCTTTAATACGCTGACCAAATATAAAGCCGTTGACGCAGGTGCGGAAGGTCAGGACAAAGACAACGGCGCGCTGGTCGGTGATAGCGTGGTGCGCACCATTCAGACCGGTATTCGCGCGCAGTTTGCTAACTCTGGTAGCCAGGGGGCTTTTAAAACCCTGAATGAAATCGGCATCAAGCAAGATGGCAAAACCGGCAAGATGTCCATCGATGATACCAAACTGAAAAAAGCACTGGACGAAAACACAGCCTCTGTTCGCGAACTGCTGGCGGGCGATGGCAAAGAAACCGGCATCACTACCAAAATTGCCGCTGAAGTAAAAAGCTATCTCGCCGATGACGGCATTATCGACAATGCGCAAGACAGCATTAACGCCACGCTGAAAAAACTGACCAAACAATATCTGTCAGTCAGCGCCAGCATTGACGACATGGTTGCACGTTACACGGCGCAGTTTACCCAGCTTGATAGCATGATGAGCAAACTGAATAACACCAGTACCTATCTGGGCCAACAATTTACAGCGATGAACAAATCCTGATAACACGAGGTAAGCATGTATACCGCGAGCGGTACCAAAGCCTATGCACAGGTCAGCGTGGAAAGCGCCGTGATGAGCGCCAGTCCGCATCAGTTGATCGAAATGTTGTTTGATGGCGCGAACAGTGCCCTGGTGCGCGCTCGCCTGTTTATGCAACAGGGCGATATCGTCGCTAAAGGCGAGGCCTTAAGTAAAGCCATTAACATTATCGACAATGGTCTGAAAGCGGGGCTGGATCAAGAGAATGGCGGCGAAATCGCCACCAACCTGTCCTCACTGTACGACTATATGATCCGCCGTTTACTGCAAGCTAACTTGCGTAATGATTGTCAGGCTATTGAAGAAGTCGAAGGGTTGCTCGGCAACATTGCAGATGCCTGGAAACAGATCTCACCGAAAGCGACGTCCCAGGAGTCTCGTTAATGACCTCAGCCGTGGAGTTTATCAACCGTTGGCAGCGCATCGCGCTGCTCAGTCACTCACTGCTGGAACTGGCGCAGCGCGGTGAATGGGACCTTTTACTGGAACAGGAAGTTACCTATCTGCAAAGTATTGAAGTGGTCATGGAAGAGCAAACTCCACCAGGCATTACGCGAAGTATTCAGGATTTAGCCGCCGGGTACATTAAACAGACGCTGGATAACGAACAGTTACTCAAAACATTGTTGCAGCAGCGCCTGGATGAGCTCAGCAATCTCATCGGTCAATCGACCCGCCAGAAGACGCTAAATAACGCCTATGGCCGTCTTTCCGGCATGCTGTTAGTCCCCGACGCCCCCACTACCCCACAATAATTTCCCGTCTCGTCTGAATAATCTTCCATACTCCAGAGGTCGGCCAAACGACTTCTGGAGCACGGAAGATGAAAAATCCCACGTTATTGCAGTTTTTTCACTGGTATTACCCCGATGGCGGTCAACTGTGGCCCGAGCTTGCCGAACGCGCAGGCGGGCTCAATGACATCGGCATCAATATGGTATGGTTGCCCCCCGCTTATAAAGGCGCTTCTGGCGGTTATTCGGTGGGTTACGACTCTTATGATCTGTTTGATCTGGGTGAGTTTGACCAAAAGGGAACCGTCGCCACCAAATACGGCGATAAGAATCAACTGCTGGCAGCGATAGACGCGCTGAAACACAATGATATTGCCGTCCTGCTGGACGTAGTGGTTAACCACAAAATGGGCGCGGATGAGAAAGAGAATATCCGCGTCCAACGGGTTAACGCCGACGATCGCACACAAATAGACGATGAGATCGTTGAATGCGAAGGCTGGACGCGCTACACCTTCCCTGCCCGCGCAGGCCAGTACTCGCAATTCATTTGGGACTTTAAATGCTTCAGCGGCATTGACCATATCGAGAACCCAACCGAAGACGGTATTTTTAAAATCGTTAACGATTACACCGGCGAAGGCTGGAACGATCAGGTTGATGATGAATTGGGTAACTTTGATTACCTGATGGGCGAAAACATCGATTTCCGTAATCACGCCGTGACCGAGGAGATCAAATATTGGGCACGCTGGGTAATGGAACAAACCCAGTGCGACGGCTTTCGCTTAGATGCCGTGAAACACATCCCGGCATGGTTTTATAAAGAGTGGATTGAGCACGTGCAGGAGGTGGCACCCAAGCCGCTGTTTATCGTCGCCGAATACTGGTCCCACGAAGTCGATAAGCTACAAACCTACATCAATCAGGTGGAGGGAAAAACCATGCTGTTCGACGCCCCTTTGCAGATGAAATTCCACGAAGCCTCCCGTCAGGGTCGCGATTACGACATGAGTCAGATTTTCACCGACACCCTGGTGGAAGCCGATCCGTTTCATGCCGTCACGCTGGTTGCCAACCACGACACCCAACCCTTGCAGGCGCTGGAAGCCCCCGTCGAGCCGTGGTTTAAGCCACTGGCTTATGCGCTGATCCTGTTGCGCGAAAACGGCGTGCCATCAGTCTTCTATCCTGACCTCTACGGCGCACATTACGAAGACACCGGCGGCGATGGCGAAACCTATCCTATCGATATGCCGATCATTGAACAGCTTGATGAACTGATCCTCGCGCGCCAGCGCTTCGCGCATGGGGTACAGACGCTCTTTTTCGATCATCCTAACTGTATCGCTTTTAGTCGCAGCGGAACGGACGACGATCCAGGCTGTGTGGTTGTTATGTCTAACGGCGATGACGGAGAAAAGACCATCAATCTCGGCGCGAATTACGGCAATAAAACCTGGCGTGATTATCTGGGTAATCGCGAGGAAAGCGTGGTTACCGATGATAACGGCGAAGTAACATTTTATTGTAACGGCGGGAGCGTCAGCGTGTGGGTCATTGAAGAAGTGATTTAAAACTCAACCCCGGTGGCCATGGGCTACCGGGGCGTACGGCTTATGGCAGTGGCGTAGCCAGCGGCGTTTTCTTTAACGCGTCAGCGCACTCCTGCGTTGGGCGATCGACCCGTTGCAGCGTCATACCGTCATATTCCAGCGTATTGCCTTCACGCTCAATCTCATACAGCTCGCGTTTCACCGTCACGTTGGTGAGATCGCCAGAGAGCATCGTTAGCTTGCCCGGCAGCGCGATCACTCGCTGCCACTGGCGACAGTCCAGCGTATCGCCCTCTTTTGTTACCACCAGACTGGCGATCGCTTCCGGACTCACCAGGCTGCGTTGCGGACCTTTTGACTGCCAGTACCCTTCCAGACCCGCTGGCGCTGGCGTCTTCACCACGTCGTTATAATTTTCTACTTCGGCGCATCCGGTTAGCGCCAGAAATACACCAACGATTGCTAATTTTTTCATCATTCATCCTGCATGCGAAGAAAATGGGATTGTGGCATTAAAGGCCTGATGTCGCCAGCCTTTCAGCGGTGTTGATAAAGATTGATCCAGGCGGTATTACCTCTTATTACTCATAGTCAAAAATTCTGATCGGTGTAGTATCCACACTTCTTGTTACATACCTTCTGAGTTCAGAGGCAAAACGCATGTCATGGCAACACTTCAAACAGGCCTGGTTAATTAAATTTTGGGCCCCCGCCCCTGCGGTCATCGCAGCGGGTATTCTCTCCACTTATTATTTCGGCATTACGGGAACCTTCTGGGCCGTTACCGGTGAATTCACTCGCTGGGGTGGTCAAATCCTGCAGTTGTTTGGCGTTCACGCCGAAGAGTGGGGATATTACAAGCTGATTCATCTCGAAGGTTCTCCCCTGACCCGCATTGACGGCATGATGATCCTCGGTATGTTCGGGGGCTGTTTTGCCGCCGCGCTGTGGGCCAACAACGTCAAATTGCGCATGCCACGCAGCCGGGTGCGCATTATGCAGGCCGTTGTCGGCGGGATGATCGCCGGATTCGGCGCCCGGCTGGCGATGGGCTGCAACCTGGCCGCATTCTTCACCGGCATTCCGCAGTTCTCGCTACACGCCTGGTTTTTCGCGCTGGCAACGGCAATTGGCTCTTGGTTTGGCGCACGCTTTACCCTGCTGCCGATGTTTCGTATTCCGGTCAAAATGCAGAAAGTTTCCGCCGCTTCTCCGCTAACCCAAAAACCGGAGCAGGCCCGTCGCCGTTTCCGCCTCGGCATGCTGGTGTTTATCGGCATGATCGGCTGGGCATTACTGACTGCGATGGATAAACCCAAGCTCGGTCTGGCGATGCTATTTGGCGTTGGGTTCGGTCTGCTGATTGAACGGGCGCAAATCTGCTTCACCTCCGCCTTCCGCGACCTGTGGATTTCCGGTCGCACTCATATGGCAAAAGCGATCATCTTCGGGATGGCGGTCAGCGCCATCGGTATCTTTAGCTACGTGCAACTGGGCGTCGAGCCTAAAATCATGTGGGCGGGTCCAAATGCAGTGATCGGCGGCTTGCTGTTCGGCTTCGGTATTGTGCTGGCGGGCGGGTGTGAAACCGGCTGGATGTACCGCGCCGTTGAAGGTCAGGTACATTACTGGTGGGTTGGTCTGGGCAACGTTATTGGCTCGACCATTCTGGCCTACTACTGGGATGATTTTGCTCCCGCGCTTGCCACCAACTGGGACAAAGTGAATCTGCTCAACACCTTCGGTCCGCTCGGCGGTCTGCTGGTAACCTATCTGCTGTTATTTGCCGCGCTGATGCTGATCATCGGCTGGGAAAAACACTTCTTCCGCCGCGCAGGGCTGACGCCTGCCAAGGAGTCTGTATGAAAAACATCGTGCCTGATTATCGCCTCGATATGGTCGGCGAGCCGTGTCCGTACCCGGCTGTTGCCACGCTGGAAGCGATGCCGCAATTGAAGAAAGGTGAAATTCTGGAAGTGGTAAGCGATTGCCCGCAGTCAATCAACAATATTCCACTGGATGCGCGCAATCACGGCTATACGGTGCTGGATATTCAGCAGGATGGCCCAACGATTCGCTATTTGATTCAGAAGTAATGCAATTCTCCCGTTGTCTGACGCAGCGGGAGAATGTTCAGTGATTAAACATGCCTCAACATCAGATGCAAGACTTTATGTTCCCGCCTTTGTTTCATCTACTTAACATCATAGGTCGATCGTTCCATGATCAGATGGTAAACTGTCAAACCCTAAGAATTCGCTGATTTTTATAATGTTTAAACTATTCGCAAAGTACACATCAATAGGGGTCATCAATACGATCATTCACTGGATTGTCTTTGCTATATGCATATACGGCCTGCACACCGGACAAGCTCTCGGTAATTTTTCTGGTTTCCTCGTGGCGGTATCATTCAGCTTCTTTGCTAACGCAAGATTCACTTTTAAGTCAACGACGACAACCATGCGCTACATGCTCTATGTTGGCTTCATGGGAACGCTAAGCGCTGCTGTAGGATTATGTGCTGATAAGTCAGGTATGGCGCCTATCATCACTTTAATTTTATTCTCAGCCATCAGTTTGGTATGCGGTTTCATTTATTCTAAGTTCATTGTCTTTAGGGATGCGAAATGAAAATATCTTTGGTTGTTCCTGTCTTTAACGAAGAGGACGCGATACCAATTTTCTATAAAAATGTTCGCGAATTTGAAGAACTCAAAAAGCATGAAGTAGAAATCGTATTCATCAATGATGGAAGTAAAGACGCAACAGAATCAATGATCAACGCGCTTGCGATATCTGATAGGCTCGTGGTTCCTGTTTCTTTTACTCGTAATTTTGGAAAAGAACCGGCTATATGTGCAGGACTTGACTATTCCACTGGTGAAGCCGTCATTCCGATCGATGTTGACCTACAAGATCCCATTGAAGTTATTCCGGCCATGATAGAGAAATGGCAGTCAGGTGCAGATATTGTACTTGCAAAGCGTTCTGACCGTTCTACCGATGGGAAACTAAAGCGTAAAACCGCTGAATGGTTTTATAAATTACACAATAAAATCAGTAATCCAAAAATAGAAGAGAACGTTGGCGACTTTAGACTCATGTCCCGCCATGTAGTAGAGAACATTAAACTCATGCCAGAACGTAACCTATTCATGAAAGGCATCCTAAGCTGGGTTGGTGGCCGCACTGATGTCGTCGAATACACTCGAGCCGGGCGCATTGCGGGTAACTCAAAATTTAACGGCTGGAAATTATGGAATCTTGCGTTAGAGGGCATTACCAGTTTTTCGACGTTTCCACTTCGGATTTGGACTTACATCGGTTTTTTTGTCGCTGCTTTATCCTTCTTGTACGGAGCTTGGATGATTGCCGATAAAATATTTTGGGGAAACCCGGTAGCAGGATATCCGTCTATTATTGTTTCTATTCTATTCCTTGGTGGTGTTCAGCTAATTGGAATAGGTGTATTAGGTGAGTACATCGGAAGAATATATATCGAAAGCAAGCAGCGCCCACGCTATATAGTTAAAAAACAAGATGGAAATAAAAATGTTTTCTAAACTCGACAAGAAATTACTCTTAATTTACTCAGGACTGGCTCTATTATTCATCTATCCTTTAATACAAGCTGGAATATACTATAGGGATGACTTTGATAGATCCATAAGTGGGTATTATGGTTGGCGTGGCTTAGGCCGTCCTTTTGCAGATATTTTAGCAAGATTTTTTTCTGCAAGTGGTCATTACAATCTTGACTTATTTCCGTACACGATGCTCGCGTCCTGTGTCTTTTTAGGTGCCTCTTCACTTGCGCTCAGCAAACATTTGATCAGATCAGATGTTGCAAATGCTAAAATGGTTGCCGCACTTTTAATATTCAATCCATTCATTCTGCAAAATATCGCTTATCGATACGATAGTCTGGGAATGTCTATCGCTTTTTTCCTTGCAGTAATTGCGTATACGTATTCAAATAAAAACCTGACACTAGAGGTTGCAACAAAACTAATATCAGGAGTATTAGCCTTAACATTGTATCAGCCATGTGCAAACATTTTTATTGGTTTACTTGCTATTGACGTAATGATTATAGCGATAAAACAACACGTAAAAGTCAAAGAATTCGTAATCTTTTTATTTAAGAAAACAACTCTATTTTTATCGTTTTACATTATCTATATGTTTTTCTTTTCTCCAAAAAACAACTCTCGCGCAGAGCTAATACCTTTGGATAAAGGAGGACTGGATTATCTTATTGGGACGTTAGCATCATTAAAAGCGTTAGTCCTTGCTTATCTTTATCATCCGGTTTACATCTATTTCGCAATCCCGATATTAATAATCTGCGTGTTTATGCTCATTACTTATCGTGCACACATCGGAAATATCGTGTCTTTTATTCTATATGGGGCCATTTCTTTTTTAATATTCATTGTTTCTCTTATGGGGCCAACCATATTGCTTCAGGATGCCCCCGTACTCCCACGTACTTTAGTCTCCTTTTCAGTTATAATGGTTATAATTGCTATACCAATCATGCATTTCTCTCCTCGCCTAAAATATATGGCACTGATGCCTGTCATTGCTTCATTTGCCTTTAGCGCTCAGTTGGGCAACACAATGAAAGCTCAACAAGAATATGAAGATTTTGTTTTCAACATGATTGCGCAGGATATTGCAAATCATAAGAGCATCGTTTCGATTGGAACTGTAGGCCAGTTAAATGCAAATGAAAGAGCAAAACTGATAATAGAAAACAAACCGCTTATAGGTCATTTCGTTTTTCCAGCCACTGAGTTTTTAGCATCCTTCCAATTAATTAACAAAGGATTATTACAAACACAGCATGGTTATAGTGATGTGCAAGAGAATAAAATTAAACTGGCTAATATGATAAACAAAGGAATCAAACCTGTATCCTCTAACCAGTATTACTCATTATTTATTTCAGATAACACCGCTATAGTCTTTTTGGGAAAATACAATAATTAGCTATTACGAGCCCTCATACTGAAATTTGAGGGCTTTTTCTTCGATAAGATGAGACTCATGACGACGGCTCAGCATCAGGCATGCCTTACGGTACAAACAGGAAATTTCACTGAGATAAAATGCCGGGAGTTTGACCGATGTGATGTGCATCCATGCACTTTTATATTAAACCGCAGATAGTGACGCAAAAAGTATGTGGTTTAATAAATATCATTAGGTTAGTGAACCTACACCTGCATCGACATCACTTCCTGATACGCCGACACCAGTTTGTTACGCACCTGAATCCCCATTTGCATTGAAACTGACGCTTTTTGCATATCGGTCATCACATCATTCAGCGCAATACCCGGTTCACCGAGGGTAAATTTCTCAGCCTGCACACGGGACGCGGTTTGCACATCGCTGATCCTGTCTAACGCCGCATGCAGTTGACCGGCAAAGCTGACGGTCGGTTGTGGCTGCATATCCTGCATTTTTGCTGACATCGCCGTAGCCTGTAGCTGGCTGATAACCCCTTCAATCCCCTGTATTGCCGACATTCTGATCCCCTGGATGATTTTTTACGTAGTTGAGATTAC
This sequence comes from Citrobacter sp. Cu096, assembly GCF_030332285.1. NCBI lineage: Bacteria > Pseudomonadati > Pseudomonadota > Gammaproteobacteria > Enterobacterales > Enterobacteriaceae > Citrobacter > Citrobacter sp. Cu096. The sequence goes on along the minus strand of NZ_JAOWID010000030.1, from coordinate 749,319 downwards.
CAGTTAGTCAATAAGATAAAGGCGTTAAATAACGATAAAAAACCACGGTTTTTAACGCATAGAAAAATTCGAAACCGCAAATAATGAGACCGTCAATTTTTCGAGTTTGCTGACCCGGGAGTGAGTCTTGTTCCACTTTGCAAAAAACGCCGTCCACGATAAGCCACGAGGTGCGAGATGAGTGCGACAGCATCGACTGCAACCCAGCTTAAACCTCTCGAGTGGTTAAATCGCCTGCGCGCGAATCCCAGAATTCCTCTGATTGTGGCGGGAGCCGCTGCCGTCGCTATCATCGTGGCGATGGTTCTGTGGGCCAAAGCGCCTGACTACCGTACGCTGTTCAGCAATCTTTCCGATCAGGACGGTGGCGCAATTGTTACCCAACTGACGCAGATGAACGTTCCCTATCGTTTCACTGAGGGAAGCGGCGCGATTGAAGTTCCTGCCGACAAAGTCCATGAACTGCGTTTACGTCTGGCGCAGCAAGGCCTGCCCAAAGGCGGCGCGGTGGGTTTTGAGCTGCTGGATCAGGAAAAGTTTGGTATCAGCCAGTTTAGCGAGCAGGTCAACTACCAGCGCGCACTGGAAGGTGAATTAGCCCGTACCATCGAAACACTGGGACCGGTAAAACGCGCCCGCGTGCATCTGGCAATGCCAAAACCGTCGCTGTTTGTACGTGAGCAAAAAGCGCCTTCTGCCTCCGTCACCGTCAATCTCGAGCCGGGTCGTGCACTGGATGAAGGTCAGATCAGTGCGGTCACGCATCTGGTATCCAGCGCTGTTGCAGGGTTACCGCCCGGCAACGTTACGCTGGTCGACCAGGCGGGGCATTTATTAACCCAGTCGAACACCAGCAGCCGCGACCTTAACGATGCGCAGCTGAAATACGCCAGCGACGTCGAGGGCCGCGTTCAGCGTCGTATCGAATCGATTCTGTTGCCAATTGTCGGCAACGGTAATGTTCATGCGCAAGTCACCGCGCAGCTTGATTTTGCCAATAAAGAGCAAACCGAAGAACAGTACCGTCCAAACGGTGATGAGTCTCAGGCCGTGCTGCGTTCTCGTCAGTTGAACGTCAGTGAGCAGATCGGTAGTGGAGCACCAGGCGGCGTGCCGGGCGCATTGTCTAATCAGCCAGCACCCGCCAATACTGCGCCAATCGCCAACCCACCGGCGAATCAGCAAAACGCGCAAAATACGCAAAACGCGCAAGCGACGAATAACAGTAATAATGCGGGCCCGCGCAGTACTCAGCGCAATGAAACCAGCAACTATGAAGTCGACCGTACTATTCGCCACACCAAAATGAACGTTGGCGATGTGCAGCGTCTCTCGGTGGCAGTAGTCGTCAACTATAAAACCTTGCCAGACGGCAAACCGCTGCCGTTGACCGCCGAGCAGATGAAGCAGATTGAGGATCTGACCCGCGAGGCGATGGGTTTCTCCGACAAGCGTGGTGACACCCTGAACGTGGTGAACTCTCCCTTCACAGCGACTGATGACTCAGCTGGCGAACTTCCGTTCTGGAAACAGCAGTCCTTTATCGACCAGTTAATGTCCGCTGGCCGTTGGTTGCTGGTTCTGTTGGTGGCCTGGATCCTGTGGCGTAAGGCTGTTCGCCCACAGTTGGTCCGTCGCAGCGAAGAAGCGAAAGCGATACAAGAACAAACACGTATCCGTCAGGAAACCGAAGAAGCGGTAGAAGTTCGCCTCAGCAAAGACGAGCAGACCCAGCAACGTCGTACGAACCAGCGTCTGGGCGCAGAAGTCATGAGCCAACGTATTCGTGAAATGTCAGATAACGATCCGCGCGTCGTGGCGCTGGTCATTCGCCAGTGGATGAGTAACGATCATGAGTAATGCCCTTACCGGTACCGACAAAAGCGTCATTCTGTTGATGACCATTGGCGAAGATCGCGCGGCGGAGGTGTTTAAGCACCTCTCCACGCGCGAAGTTCAGGCGCTCAGTACAGCGATGGCGAACGTACGCCAGATCTCAAACAAGCAGTTGACGGAAGTACTGGCCGAGTTTGAACAAGAAGCCGAGCAGTTTGCCGCGCTCAATATCAACGCTAACGAATATTTGCGCTCCGTACTGGTGAAAGCGTTGGGCGAAGAACGCGCCTCCAGCCTGCTGGAAGACATTCTGGAAACCCGCGATACCACCAGCGGTATTGAAACGCTCAACTTTATGGAGCCGCAAAGCGCCGCCGACCTTATCCGCGACGAGCATCCGCAGATTATCGCCACCATTCTGGTACACCTCAAGCGGGGCCAGGCGGCTGATATTCTGGCGCTGTTCGACGAACGTTTACGTCACGACGTGATGCTGCGTATCGCTACTTTCGGCGGCGTCCAGCCTGCCGCGCTGGCAGAACTGACCGAGGTACTAAACGGCCTGCTCGATGGCCAGAATCTCAAACGCAGCAAAATGGGCGGCGTGAGAACGGCGGCAGAAATTATCAACCTGATGAAAACTCAGCAAGAAGAAGCGGTTATTACCGCCGTACGCGAATTCGACGGCGAACTGGCGCAGAAAATTATCGACGAGATGTTCCTGTTCGAGAACCTGGTGGACGTCGACGATCGCAGTATTCAGCGCCTGCTGCAGGAAGTGGATTCCGAATCACTGCTGATTGCTCTGAAAGGTGCCGAACAGCCGCTACGCGAGAAGTTCCTGCGCAACATGTCGCAACGTGCTGCCGATATTCTGCGCGACGATCTCGCCAACCGCGGTCCGGTGCGTTTGTCGCAGGTGGAAAACGAACAGAAAGCAATCCTGCTTATTGTGCGTCGTCTGGCAGAAACCGGCGAGATGGTGATAGGCAGCGGCGAGGATACCTATGTCTAACGAATTGCCGTGGAAAGTCTGGACCCCGGACGACCTCGCCCCACCGATGGCGGAGTTCGTACTGGCCGACCACAGCGAAACGCCGCTGTCAGAAGAGACAGAAGAGCCAGAGCTTTCCCCTGAGCAACAGCTTGAACAGCAGCTCGCACAGTTGCAAATGCAAGCCCATGAGCAAGGTTATAACGCGGGTTTGGCAGAAGGTCGCCAAAAGGGTCATGAACAAGGTTATCAGGAGGGGCTGAGTCAGGGGCTGGAACAAGGCCAGGCCCAGGCACGCGCGCAGCATGCCCCCATCCATGCCCGCATGCAGCAGTTGGTGAGCGAGTTTCAGAATACCCTGGATGCGCTGGACAGCGTCATTGCCTCACGCCTGATGCAAATGGCGCTGGAAGCGGCGCGTCAGGTTATTGGTCAGACGCCAATCGTGGACAACGCTGCGCTGATTAAGCAAATCCAACAGCTGTTGCAACAGGAACCGCTGTTTAGCGGTAAGCCGCAGCTACGCGTACATCCCGACGATCTCCAGCGTGTGGAAGAAATGCTCGGTGCCACACTCAGTCTGCACGGCTGGCGACTTCGCGGCGACCCGACGCTGCATCACGGCGGCTGTAAAGTCTCCGCCGACGAGGGCGACCTGGATGCCAGCGTCGCCACGCGCTGGCAAGAACTCTGCCGTCTGGCAGCGCCAGGAGTCGTGTAATGACCACACGCCTGACTCGCTGGCTCAATACGCTGGACAACTTCGAAGAGAAAATGTCGCTGCTGCCTGCGGTACGCCGTTATGGTCGCCTGACTCGTGCCACCGGGCTGGTACTGGAAGCCACAGGTCTACAGTTGCCGCTGGGCGCCACCTGCGTCATTGAACGTCAGGACGGCAACGAAACACAGGAAGTCGAAAGTGAAGTCGTGGGCTTTAACGGCCAACGTCTGTTTCTGATGCCGCTCGAAGAGGTCGAAGGCGTTCTGCCCGGCGCACGCGTGTATGCAAAGAACATTGCCGGGGAAGGTCTGCAAAGCGGGAAGCAATTACCGCTTGGCCCTGCTCTGCTCGGGCGTGTGCTTGACGGCAGCGGAAAACCGCTCGACGGCCTGCCCGCCCCGGACACCACCGAAACGGGGGCATTGATTACACCGCCGTTTAACCCCCTGCAACGCACCGCGATTGAACACGTTCTGGATACTGGCGTACGCCCTATCAACGCATTGTTAACCGTCGGACGTGGTCAGCGTATGGGTCTTTTCGCAGGTTCCGGCGTCGGTAAAAGCGTCCTGCTCGGCATGATGGCGCGCTATACCCAGGCCGATGTTATCGTCGTCGGTCTGATTGGCGAGCGCGGTCGCGAAGTTAAAGATTTTATTGAAAATATTCTCGGCGCTGACGGTCGCGCACGCTCGGTGGTGATTGCCGCTCCGGCAGACGTTTCGCCGCTGTTACGTATGCAAGGCGCGGCTTATGCCACGCGTATCGCCGAAGATTTTCGCGATCGCGGACAGCACGTATTGCTGATTATGGATTCCCTCACCCGTTATGCGATGGCGCAACGTGAGATCGCGTTGGCGATCGGCGAACCACCGGCAACGAAAGGTTATCCACCCTCGGTATTCGCTAAATTACCGGCGCTGGTCGAACGTGCCGGGAACGGCATTCACGGCGGCGGCTCAGTCACCGCATTTTATACGGTACTGACTGAAGGCGACGACCAGCAGGATCCGATTGCCGATTCCGCGCGCGCGATTCTGGACGGCCACATCGTCTTGTCCCGTCATCTGGCTGAGGCGGGCCACTATCCGGCTATTGATATTGAGGCTTCTATTAGTCGCGCCATGACCGCGCTCATTAGTGAACAACACTATGCGCGGGTGCGTAACTTTAAACAGCTGTTATCCAGCTTCCAACGCAACCGCGATCTGGTCAGCGTGGGCGCGTATGCCAAAGGCAGCGATCCGATGCTGGATAAAGCCATCGCCTTATGGCCACAACTGGAAGCATTCTTACAGCAAGGTATTTTTGAAAGAGCTGACTGGGAAGATTCTCTGCAGGCTTTAGAACTGATTTTCCCTGGTGTGTGATTAAGCAGGAGAGCATAGGTCATGGCACAACATGGTGCATTAGCAACATTGAAAGACCTGGCTGAAAAAGAGGTAGATGACGCCGCTGTCTTATTGGGAGAGATGCGTCGTGGCTGTCAGCAGGCGGAAGAGCAGTTGAAAATGCTGATCGATTATCAGCATGAGTATCGCAACAATCTGAACAGCGACATGGGCCAGGGTATTACCAGCAATCGCTGGATCAATTACCAACAATTTATTCAGACGCTGGAAAAAGCGATTGAGCAACATCGCCAACAGCTCAATCAATGGACGCAGAAAGTAGACCAGGCATTGAACAGTTGGCGCGACAAAAAACAACGTTTACAGGCGTGGCAGACACTGCAGGACAGACAAACTTCGGCGGCATTACTGGCCGAAAACCGCCTGGATCAGAAAAAGATGGATGAATTTGCTCAGCGCGCAGCTATGAGGAAACCCGAATGATTACTTTACCCCAACTGATTACTACCGACACCGATGTAGCCGCAGGTCTTCAGTCAGGCAAAGCGGTAGATTCACCCGAGGATTTTTTAGCGATACTGGCTGGCGCATTAGGTGTGGGCGACGCACAAGGTAAAGCCGCCCCGCTGTCGCTGGCCGATTTACAGGCGGCAGGCAGCAAACTGCAAAAAGGGTTGTTACAAAAAAATGGTGACCCAACACCGTCGCTCAAGTTAAGTGAACTGCTGGCGCAAAAAGAGATACATAGCGATGCATCCCTTGCCGACATGACTGACGCCCAGCAACTGTTGTCAGCCCTCACGCCATCGCTGAAAGCGAATGCTATGACAACATTGGGTAAAGTGAATCAGCAGGATGAAAAAAACACCTCGCTGAGCGATGACGATCTCGCCAACCTGAGCGCGCTGTTCGCTATGCTGCCAGGCCAACCGCTGACCACACCAGCCGTTGACAGCACGCCTGTACCTGTTGATGCGACGCTTTCAACGTTAACACGCGGTGCAGTACATGGCGCTATCGCTGATAACGCGGGCGATTTGCTGCCCGGTGATGCCAAAAAAGGCAAAGCGAATAATGCGGCACCTGGTGGTAGCGTAGATCAGACCAACACTCCGACGCTAACCCCGCTGACGGCAGCGGCGGCGACCCGAGCAGAAATTGAAAGCTCCTCTTCACCGACCAGCATTGGCGTGACGGCGGCGCCGTTAAGCGGCCCGCAGCCCCATGCACAACCGTTACCGACAGCCGCACCGGTGCTTAGCGCGCCATTGGGAAGCCACGAATGGCAGCAAGCACTAAGTCAGCACGTTACGCTGTTCACGCGCCAGGGTCAGCAAAGCGCAGAACTGCGCTTGCATCCGCAGGACCTGGGCCAGGTGCATATTTCCCTCAAACTGGATGATAACCTCGCTCAGCTGCAAATGGTTTCGCCGCACAGTCACGTGCGCGCAGCGCTGGAAGCTGCGTTACCAATGCTGCGAACTCAACTGGCTGAAAGCGGGATCCAGCTTGGACAAAGCAATATCAGCAGCGAAAGTTTTGCTGGCAATCAGCAATCTTCCGGGCAGCAACAGCAGGCGGGTCGCGCCCAGGGACAAGATATTTTTGCCGCTGAAGATGACGCCGTACTGGCAACGCCTGCCTCACTGCAAGCCGCAGCACGTGGTGATGGAGCTGTAGACATCTTCGCCTAACGCCAGAGGTAGCATGATTATCCGCGTCTTTTCCACGCTTTGTCGTGGACAGGACACGGGATAATCAGCCCATAAGCTGTACCGAAACAGGAAGCCCGTATCTGATGACTGACTCCGCGATTAACAAAAAAAGTAAACGCGCTATTTGGATCCCTCTGCTGGTATTAATTACCCTCGCCGCCTGCGCAACTGCGGGGTATAGCTACTGGCGCATGCAGCAGCAGCCGTCCGCCAGCGTCAAAGCGGAACCGGCTCCACCGCCTGCCCCGGTGTTCTTCGCGCTGGACACTTTTACCGTCAATTTGGGTGATGCGGACCGAGTGCTGTATATCGGTATCACGTTGCGCATGAAAGACGAGGCGACGCGTTCACGTCTGAACGAATATCTGCCAGAAGTACGCAGCCGCTTGCTGCTGCTGTTCTCTCGTCAGAACGCAGCCACGCTTGCCACTGAAGAAGGTAAGCAACAGTTGATTGCCGCCATCAAAGAGACGCTCGCGACTCCGCTCGTTGTTGGACAACCCAAACAGGTTGTCACCGACGTTCTTTATACAGCTTTTATTCTGCGGTAAAGACATGGGCGACAGTATTCTTTCTCAGGCTGAAATCGACGCATTGCTTAACGGCGATAGCGAGACTAAAGACGAACCCATTTCCGGTATCGCAAAAGAAAGCGATATTCGTCCTTATGATCCCAACACCCAGCGCCGCGTGGTACGTGAGCGTTTACAGGCGCTGGAGATCATTAACGAACGCTTCGCGCGCCAGTTCCGTATGGGATTATTTAACCTGTTACGCCGCAGCCCGGATATTACCGTGGGTGCGATCCGTATCCAGCCCTACCACGAGTTTGCGCGTAATTTACCCGTTCCGACCAACCTGAACTTAATCCACCTGAAGCCACTGCGCGGTACGGGTCTGGTGGTGTTCTCTCCGAGTCTGGTATTTATCGCTGTAGACAACCTGTTTGGCGGCGATGGCCGCTTCCCGACGAAAGTGGAAGGTCGTGAATTTACCCATACCGAACAGCGCGTCATCAACCGCATGTTGAAGCTGGCGTTGGAAGGCTACAGCGATGCCTGGAAGGCCATCAATCCGCTGGAAGTGGAATACGTTCGTTCGGAGATGCAGGTGAAATTTACCAATATCACCACCTCGCCAAATGACATTGTGGTGAATACCCCATTCCACGTTGAGATTGGTAACCTGACCGGTGAATTTAACATCTGTCTGCCATTCAGCATGATTGAACCGTTGCGCGAGCTGCTGGTGAACCCACCGCTGGAAAACTCGCGAAATGAAGATCAGAACTGGCGCAATAATCTGGTGCGTCAGGTTCAGCATTCTGAGCTGGAGCTGGTGGCAAACTTTGCCGACATTCCGCTGCGGCTATCCCAGATTTTAAAACTAAAACCCGGCGATGTACTGCCGATTGAAAAACCCGACCGCATTATTGCTCATGTGGACGGCGTGCCTGTACTGACCAGCCAGTATGGCACTGTGAACGGTCAGTATGCGTTACGCGTAGAACATCTGATAAACCCGATTTTGAATTCGCTGAATGAGGAACAGCCCAAATGAGTGATATGAATAATCCGTCCGATGAGAACACTGGCGCATTGGACGATCTGTGGGCTGACGCGTTAAACGAGCAAAAAACCACGCCTACCAAAAGTGCGGCCGATGCGGTATTCCAGCAGTTAGGTGGCGGCGACGTCAGCGGTGCCTTGCAGGACATCGACCTGATCATGGACATTCCGGTCAAACTAACCGTCGAATTAGGCCGTACCCGTATGACCATCAAAGAGCTGCTGCGCCTGACGCAGGGTTCGGTCGTCGCATTGGATGGTCTGGCTGGCGAACCATTGGATATTCTGATCAACGGCTATCTGATTGCTCAGGGTGAAGTGGTAGTCGTCGCGGATAAATACGGCGTACGTATCACCGACATTATTACCCCCTCTGAACGTATGCGCCGTCTGAGCCGTTAATCATGAATACCCAGGCGACAGTTTCTCAGCCAGCAGCCGTCCCCGGCTCACCGCTGGTGCAGGTCAGCGGTGCGCTGCTCGGGATTATCGTATTGATCCTGGCTGCGGCCTGGGCCATTAAACGTCTGGGATTTGCTCCCAAAAGCGCCGGTACGCGCGGACTGAAAGTTGCGGCGAGTACCTCACTGGGCCCGCGTGAGCGCGTGGTGATTGTTGAGGTTGAAGATGCACGGCTGGTGCTGGGCGTAACCGCCTCGCAAATTAACGTCCTGCACACCCTGCCCCCGGTCCCTGCCGATGCAGAAGAAAAAACGGCCTCCCCCGCGGATTTCCAGGCCATGATGAAAAGTTTGCTCAAGCGTCCCGGGAGACCCTGATGCGCCGTTTGTTATTCCTCACGCTGGCAGGCTTATGGCTTTTCAGCCCCGTTGCCCTCGCCGAGCTCCCAGGCCTGGTTAGCCAGCCGCTGCCGGGCGGCGGACAAAGCTGGTCTTTGCCAGTGCAAACGCTGGTGTTTATCACCTCGCTGACATTCTTGCCCGCCATTTTGCTGATGATGACCAGCTTCACTCGCATCATCATTGTTTTCGGCCTGCTACGAAATGCGCTTGGAACACCCTCTGCGCCGCCAAACCAGGTGCTACTCGGGCTGGCGCTATTTTTGACCTTTTTCATCATGTCGCCGGTAATCGACAAAATCTACGTCGATGCATATCAGCCCTTCAGCGAAGAGAAGATCTCCATGCAGGAAGCCATGGAGAAAGGCGCGCAACCGCTGCGTGAGTTTATGCTGCGACAAACCCGTGAAGCAGACCTGGCGCTGTTCGCCCGTCTGGCAAACAGCGGTCCACTACAGGGACCAGAAGCCGTACCGATGCGGATTTTGCTTCCGGCCTATGTCACCAGCGAGCTGAAAACGGCATTCCAGATAGGCTTTACCATTTTTATTCCGTTTCTGATTATCGACCTGGTTATCGCCAGCGTGCTGATGGCGCTCGGGATGATGATGGTTCCACCCGCCACGATCGCGCTGCCGTTCAAGCTGATGTTGTTTGTACTGGTGGACGGCTGGCAGCTGCTTGTCGGCTCGCTGGCACAAAGCTTTTACAGTTAGAGGCGCGAAATGACTCCTGAATCGGTCATGATGATGGGCACAGAGGCGATGAAAGTCGCCCTGGCCCTTGCCGCACCTTTACTGTTGGTCGCCCTCGTCACGGGTCTAATCATTAGTATTCTGCAGGCGGCGACCCAGATTAACGAAATGACGCTGTCCTTCATTCCCAAAATTGTCGCGGTTTTTATTGCCATCATCGTTGCCGGTCCGTGGATGCTTAACCTGCTGCTCGACTACGTGCGTACGCTGTTCAGCAATATCCCTTATATCATCGGGTAGATGACATTATGTTGCAGGTGACCAGCGTTGAGTGGCTCCACTGGCTGAATCTTTACTTCTGGCCTTTGCTGCGCATCCTGGCACTCATCTCGACGGCTCCTATTCTCAGCGAGCGCGCCATCCCTAAAAGGGTAAAACTGGGGCTGGGATTGATGATAACCGTCGTTATCGCCCCGTCGATTCCCCCGGTAGATGTCCCTATCTTTTCTGTTGAAGCGTTATGGCAAGCAATGCAACAGATCCTCATCGGCATCGCCTTAGGCTTTACCATGCAGTTTGCGTTTGCTGCAGTGCGCACCGCCGGGGAATTAATTGGTCTGCAAATGGGCCTCTCATTTGCAACATTCTTCGACCCTGGTAGCCGTCTGAATATGCCGGTCCTGGCGCGACTGATCGACATGCTCGCGATGCTGTTGTTCCTGACCTTTAACGGCCATTTGTGGCTGATTTCGCTGTTGGTCGATACCTTTCATACGTTGCCCATCGGCGGTAATCCGGTGAACAGTAATGCCTTTCTCGCGCTGGCGCGTGCGGGTAGCCTGATTTTCCTCAACGGACTCATGTTGGCCCTGCCGATAATGACGCTGCTACTCACACTCAACCTTGCACTCGGCTTGTTGAATCGCATGGCGCCGCAGCTGTCGATTTTCGTCATCGGTTTTCCACTCACCCTTGCCGTGGGTATTTCATTAATGGCGGCCCTGATGCCATTAATTGCGCCGTTCTGCGAGCGATTATTCAGCGAGATTTTTAATTTGTTGGCTGATATTGTCAGCGAAATGCCCGGGAAATAATAACCCTTAATTTTTATCCTGTTTTACTAAGGATTATCCTAAATTTAAAAAGCAACAACATCCACCAGGATATACCTGTCGCGGCTTATTTGTTTTTGTCTCACTCACATAAAGCAACATTTACTTTACTTTAAGATGTTTCCTGGCAAATTATACGCAACTTTACGGGATAGTAATTTCGCCTGAAAAACAGCGAAAGCGTCATCTTAGGTCGTTATTATTCCGTTTAGTTGTGATGAAATAATCAGGTAAGGGGAATTATCGTTACGCATTGAGTGAGGGTATGCCATGTCAACGATTATTATGGATTTATGCAGTTACACCCGCCTAGGTTTGACCGGATATCTGGTGAGTCGGGGAGTGAAAAAAAGGGAAATCAACAACATTTCCAGCGTTGATGAGCTCAGCCTCGCCTGTGTCTCTCAGCAACCCGCTGTGGTGTTTATTAATGAGGACTGCTTTATCCACGATCCTGCTAACAGCCAGCAAATAAAGCAAATCATTAATCAGCATCCCGGCACATTATTTATTGTGTTTATGGCAATTGCCAATGTGCATTTTGATGAATATTTATTAGTAAGAAAAAACTTATTGATCAGTTCTAAGTCGATTAAACCAGATTCACTGGATGAACTCCTTGGCGATATTCTGAAAAAGGAAGTGGATATTGTCATTGATGTAAATCTGCCGACCTTGTCATTAAGCCGCACCGAATCCAGTATGCTACGCATGTGGATGGAGGGCCAGGGAACAATACAGATATCAGATCAAATGAATATCAAAGCCAAAACCGTGTCATCCCATAAGGGGAATATAAAACGAAAGATAAAGACGCATAATAAGCAAGTGATCTATCACGTTGTGAGACTCACAGATAACGTAACCAATGGTATCTTTGTGAATATGCGCTAAGACGTTCTGACTGGTGGCGACTCCACCAGTCAGAATCAAAAAGCTGAACTCACCTCACTCCACTTTTTCCACAAAGATACCATCCTGATGACCTGACTCATTAAAGAACCAGATACCGAGCGGGTAGTCTTCCAGCGAAACGAGGTACATGGTGCCTTCACTAAATTCTTCAATAGCCAGTACCACGCCCGGTCGACGAGGACCGCCGTCCGTTTTGACTGTAACCCGATCATTCACCTTCATCGTTTTCCTCCTGTGGCTTTGTGCCAGTGTAGAACAATTTCCTTTTTCTGGCAGCGCCCGGCTCGTGCGATTGCGGGTTTTATCGACGGTCTATACTTAAGTTGTGCGTATCTGATGTTGGGATACGCTCCCCCGGTATCCTTAACGGTTGAGAGGTATGAGGATGAAAACCGCGAAAGAGTACAGCGATACGGCCAAACGTGAAGTCAGCGTCGATGTGGACGCGCTGCTGAAGGCAATCAACGAAATCTGCGAGAGTGAGATTCATCGTAGTCAGGATGACCCGGAACGCGTCAGCGTCGATGGGCGTGATTACCATACATGGCATGAACTTGCCGACGCGTTCGAGCTTGATATCCATGATTTTAGCGTGTCGGAGATCAATCGCTGACTGAGGGCGAAAAAAATCCCGGCCCTTATCGGGTCGGGATCAAGCTTGCTTATGCAAGAAGCACTTGAAAATTCGTTACACCAGAAAATCTGATGTGAAACAAACCTTATCTGCAATTTTTTTGCCTGACAAGTAAATAATTCTCACCAAAATGATAAATATAACTAATGGTTGAGAGTTCACCAGGTTACCTTCAAGCCAGGTGTTCAGGCATCCTGGCAGAGCGATCTTCGCTCACCCGACACCAGTTCATCTTCACGGAATGCTTCCCGTTTGACGCCAAAGCCGTCGTACCAGCGACATTCCACCATTCCGCTGGCATACCCGGTAACGATCATGCGTGGGCCCCCCTCTTTGGAGGTGACTTCCTCACTGACAGAAAAGACCATACCTGCCTCCTGTATCAAGAGAAACCTTTACACCTTAGACGACAAAGAGGCGTTTTGCGTAATCATCTCTGCGACAATTAGTGCGAAACTCCGCGTAGTCTGGCGACGGCTTTCACCAGCAGCACCACGACCCCGCCAATGATAAAACCGAGCACCAGATTCAGCAGGGTCGGAAGCATTAGCGCAATCAATGCACTTTGCTGTTGGGAAAAATGTTCAATCGCATGATGCAACGGTGATATCCCGTGTACCACGATTCCACCACCGACCAAAAACATCGCCAGCGTACCCACCACAGAGAGGGTTTTCATCAGCCAGGGAGCGACCACCAGCAATCCTTTCCCCAGCGACTGGGCAAGCGCGCTACGTTTTTCTGCCAGCCAGTAGCCAATATCATCGAGCTTAACGATAATCCCAACCAGGCCGTATACCCCCACGGTTACGACTAACGCGATGCCTGATAACACCAACACCTGATTCAGCAGTGGCGCATCCGCGACGATACCCAGCGTAATCGCGACAATCTCGGCAGATAAGATAAAATCGGTACGTATCGCCCCTTTGATTTTATCTTTTTCAAAGGTGAGAGGATCCTGCGCCGCCAACGTTGTCAGACGCTGCTGGCGCTCCTCTGGAGTCTCTTTGTGCTTACGCGCTTGCAAGGTATGGAGAATTTTTTCTGCCCCTTCAAAACAGAGAAACGCCCCGCCAACCATTAATAAAGGGGTGATCGCCCACGGAATGAAGGCGCTTATCAATAGCGCCAATGGCACAAGGATAACTTTGTTAATAAATGATCCTTTTGCCACGCTCCAGACTACCGGGAGTTCACGGTTCGCCCGCACGCCCGAGACCTGCTGCGCGTTAAGCGACAGATCATCCCCCAATACACCCGCCGTTTTTTTCGCGGCCAGTTTTCCCATGACTGAAATATCATCCAGCAGCGTGGCGATATCATCGAGTAAGGTCAGTAAGCTACTTCCTGCCAAAGTTTTAATCCTCAATATTATTTTTTTGCAGCCATAAGTATGAAGTAAAACACGCAATGCTGAAACTGACCTTTCTGGTCAACATTTTTTTAACATCAGTACGTAATTATAAATCTCGCCAGCACGATAGTTTTGACGTTTACTATGTTGCACCTTTTTATTTCCACCGTGAGGGATTATGCGTTTCAGGCAATTGTTACCGCTTTTCAGTGCGCTATTCGCGCTGTACATCATTTGGGGTTCCACGTACTTCGTTATTCGTATTGGCGTTGAAAGCTGGCCGCCGTTGATGATGGCCGGCGTGCGTTTTCTCTCTGCGGGAGTGTTATTAACACTTTTTTTACTTCTTCGCGGACACAAGCTACCGCCTCTGCGCCAGCTCCTGAACGCCGCGTTAATTGGTATCCTGCTGTTGGCCGTGGGTAATGGGCTGGTTACCGTTGCAGAACATCAAAATGTTCCTTCCGGTATTGCCGCCGTAGTGGTCGCCACCGTCCCGCTGTTTACGCTGTGCTTTAGTCACTTTTTTGGCATCAAAACACGCAAACTGGAATGGATAGGGATAGCTATTGGTCTCGCCGGGATCATCATGCTGAACAGCGGCGGCAATTTGAGCGGTAATCCATGGGGCGCTGTTTTAATCCTGATTGGCTCAATGAGTTGGGCGTTTGGTTCAGTGTACGGCTCACGCATAACCCTGCCCGTTGGCATGATGGCAGGAGCCATAGAAATGCTCGCCGCCGGTCTCGTGTTGATGTGCGCCTCACTACTTTCCGGGGAAAAATTGACCACTATGCCGACGTTTTCAGGCTTTATGGCGGTAGCCTATCTGGCCCTGTTTGGCTCTATTATTGCCATTAACGCCTATATGTACCTGATCCGCAACGTCAGTCCGGCACTCGCCACCAGCTATGCCTACGTGAATCCGGTGGTCGCCGTACTGTTGGGTACCGGTCTGGGAGGAGAAAGTCTGGCGCTCATCGAATGGCTGGCGCTTGGGGTGATCGTGTTTGCGGTGGTACTGGTCACACTCGGTAAATACCTGTTCCCTGCTAAAGCGGACGCCATTGTGACTCCATCGGAGAAGACGTTACAGTAAATGAATACCAAGTGTGTCGATCTGCGCGCTGGCGCCACCGCCGCAGATCCACTCGACGACACGTTCGGACAATGCTTCATCCCCCAGCTTTTCGCGCCCGCGCAGGGCGCACTCCCAGACAATCAGTACTCGCCAGCCCAGAGCCTGCAGCTTTTCGCAATCCCGCGCGTCACGCTGGACATTTTTGCCTATTTTTTCCAGCCAGAACGTCGTTCGTGTAGCGGGGACTTTGAATAAATAGCAGTGGTGATGATGCCAGAAACAGCCGTGGGTAAAGAGAACACAACGATACTCATCCACCACGAAATCAGGGCGACCGGGTAACGTCGCATCTTGCACGCGAAACGTTACCCCCTGCTCTGTCAGCACACTGGCAAGGCGTTTTTCAATTGCGGTATCACGGGTGGCAATCGCCCGCATATTTTTACTGCGCGTTGCCTTATCGTGAACGTCTGCCATGCAGGTTCTCTTTCTCGCGAAGGGTAACCGCTTGTTTGATTTTTGGCTCCAGCAGCCTGGCAACTGCCGCAAATGCCGGGACGACCACCGAATTACCAAACTGGCGATAAGCCTGGGTATCCGACACAGGGATCCTGAACTGATAGCCCTGGGGGGATTCAAATCCCATCAGGCGCGCGCACTCTCTGGGCGTGAGCCTGCGCGGGCGGTGTTGCTGATTCTGCGGGTCATCAAAATCCTTTTCCCCCAGTGCCATGTCCCAACCGCGGTCAATAAGGATCTCGGCGCCATCCTTATAATAACGCGCCGATAATGTGCGCGTTACACTATGGGGATTGCCAGGATACACCATACCATAGCCGAATCCATTCCCCCGCGCCTGATGCTTTTTCGCATAGCGATAGAGATATTTCCACAGCACCGGCGTCAGCACATATTTCGCCTCGACGGTTGGCTCAAGCAGCTCCGCCAGCGTAGTACGCCGCTGCGGATAACGGGAGACAATATCGCGCAGCGTGAAGTCTGATTTCAAATTCAGTTCGCGGCGAAAACCGACGAGCACAATCCGTTCACGGTGCTGTGGCAAAAAATGTTGCCCATCGATAATCTTCGGATCATCCGGACCGTTATCGTGCGCATCCGCCACGTCATAACCCAGTTCATCCAGGGTTTGCATAATGATACGAAACGTTTTTCCCTGGTCGTGACTCTTCAGGTTTTTGACGTTTTCGAGCACAAATATCGCTGGTCGACGCGCATCAATGATACGTACCACATCAAAAAATAGTGTACCTTGCGTATCGCAGGCGAAGCCATGAGCTCGTCCTAACGCGTTTTTCTTGGATACACCAGCGAGAGAGAATGGCTGACAAGGGAAACCCGCCAGCAACACGTCATGCTGCGGAACATGCTGACGAATATGCTCCGCCGCCTGTTGGTCGCTCACCCCATCATGATGGCTGAGCGTAATATCACGAATATCTTCATTAAAGTGGTGCTGTTGAGGATCACAGTAGTGATTCGCTTTATAGGTGCGCACCGCATGCTTGTTCCACTCGCTGGTAAAGACGCACTGCCCGCCAATCGCTTCAAAACCGCGACGAATTCCGCCAATACCAGCAAAAAGATCGATAAAGCGAAAAGCATAATGGGGATGATGCGCGGGCGGTGTCGGCAGCATAGCGTTCAGATGAGCCAGCTCAGCGTCGCTCAACCGATGCCACGTTTCATTGGCAACAACGCGCTTAAAGATGGCCGGACTCCAGCGATTCTCACCAACACCATTCAGATGAGCAACCAGCGTTTTCACGTCATATATTTCAAGCAACTTCGCCAAAATCACCTGTGCGGCGGCCTCGTTATCATCTGTCATTGGGTTCATGGAGCCTGCTACTGAAAAATTATCCTGCATACATTTAACCGGCCGAAATAGATGACTGACAGATTAACATAAAATAGCGCGGTTGACGTGGCGGCTGTACTGATGACTAACGCGCGGTAAAGGGTTGAATCGCGTCAAGATCCAGCTTTTCATATTCTCCTTTTAACTCCGCACTCAGCTTCGCCATGTATATCAGCAAGAAGTCAGCATTATGCTGCGCCAAACGCCGCCCCTTTTCGGTTTGCATCGTCAGCGGCAACGTTAATAATTTGGTCTGGAAGTGATCGAGCGCGTACTGTTTATCATCGAGGCCACGTTGCCGGGCCAGTGGATCTTCCGCATCAAATAACGCCACGCCTAATGCGCCGGACACGGCAAATACCCGCGCTAAACCAATCGCGCCCAGCGCCTCCAGCCGGTCTGCATCCTGCACAATTTTGGCTTCAGGGGTTTCTGGTACGATTTTGGCGCTGAAACTGTGTGCCTCAATAGCATGACACACGGCAAATAGCCGTTGTTGTGGAAAATCAGGGAAATCGCGCATCAAAACCCCACGCGTTTCCTGAGCTGCCAGTACCGACGAACGATGACGATCGGGATGGTTCTTCGGCAAACTGACGAGATCATGGAAGTAGCACGCCGTCAACACCACCAGCCAGTCAACGGCCGTATCTGTGTTCAGCTTTTGTGCCGTCGTCCACACCCGGCGAAAGTGAAAGATGTCGTGGGCAGCGTCGTGCTCTGAATGGTTTTCACGTAGCCAGGTTTCAAATCGCGACTGCCAGTCGTGGAGTTCCATGCTCTCTCCCTTTACATAAAGAAAACCACCTTAGCAACAATTTTTACTCCGAACCACTGTCCGCCCTCTTTTATAGCAAAATTCAATTATTAAATAATATTTATAACGAATATCAATTTATAACTTCTGCATGTAGCATTGATAATAAATCATCAAGAAACCACGTTCAGCAATAATAAAAATACATACAATATACATAGCAAATACTAAAACCAAAAAGCATAAACCAGTTGATAAATATACATTTATACGTTGAATGAAAACGACATATATATATAGAAATGATTTAAAAAATCCAAATTGAAACATTCTGAAATATCTAAAATACAATTGTTACATGTTATATTTTAAATTAAATGAACTTCATGGATAGTATCGAAATGTAGTTTTCAGGACATCACTACATATTCATTTTAATTATTAAATAAAGGGAATACATAATGAAAAGAAAAGTACTGGCACTGCTTCTCCCTGCTTTATTAGCTGCAGGCGCAGCAAATGCGGCTGAAATCTATAATAAAAACGGCAATAAACTGGATCTGTACGGAAAAGTCGATGGTCTGCGTTATTTCTCTGACGATGCAGGCAGCGACGGTGACATGACCTATGCGCGTGTGGGTTTTAAGGGCGAAACACAGATCAACGATATGCTGACTGGCTACGGTCAGTGGGAATATAACATTCAGGCTAACGGCACCGAAGGTGACAAAGGCGACTCCTGGACTCGTCTGGCTTTCGCAGGCTTAGGCTTTGCTGAAAACGGCACCTTCGATTACGGTCGTAACTATGGCGTCGTTTACGACGTTGAAGCCTGGACCGATATGCTGCCAGAATTCGGCGGTGATACTTACACTCAGACCGACGTGTATATGCTGGGTCGTACCAACGGCGTGGCTACCTATCGTAACAAAGGTTTCTTTGGTCAGGTTGATGGCCTGAACTTTGCTTTGCAGTATCAGGGTAATAATGAAGGTAGCAGCGTAGGTCAGGAAGGTTCCGGTAATAGCGAAAACCGCAAACTGGCGAAAGAAAACGGCGACGGTTTCGGTATGTCTACCTCCTATGACTTTGACTTCGGTTTAAGCCTCGGCGCAGCGTACTCGAGTTCTGATCGTACTAACGAGCAAGTTTCTGCTGGCCGTGGCGATCGTAGCTATGCCAATAAATACGCAGGCGGAGATACAGCGGATGCCTGGACTGTTGGCGCGAAATATGACGCTAACAACGTGTACCTGGCTGCAATGTATGCCGAAACCCGCAATATGACCGCTTATGGTGATGACAAAGGCGGTATCGCCAACAAAACGCAGAACTTCGAAGTTGTTGCACAATACCAGTTTGACTTTGGTCTGCGTCCATCCGTTGCATTCCTGCAATCTAAAGGTGTCGACTTAGGTGGCTGGGATCACCATAGCAATGGCACCCCACGCTACACCGATAAAGACCTGGTCAAATATGTTGATGTGGGTATGACTTACTACTTCAACAAAAACATGTCCACCTACGTTGATTACAAAATCAACCTGCTGGACGAAGACGACAGCTTCTATGAAAGCAATGGTATCGCGACTGACGACATCGTTGCCGTTGGTTTAGTCTACCAGTTCTAATTGCTGCACAAACAAGCAAGCCCGTTTCTTCTGAAGCGGGCTTTTTACATTTTTAGAGTGGGACAGAAGCCTTAAGATATAGCTGGGAGCCTTCAGGTCGGTTACGCACATCCATTTCTTTCTGCCATTTCAACGTCATCAGCCAGCCCTTGTCATTGGCATAACGAATAGAAGGACCAAGAGAAAAGGCCCGCGCTTTAGCCGGCGCTGAATTCGGTCCGTTGTCATTGGTAGTCTGTATAAATGTGTACCCACCAATGCCAAACACCCAACCATTTCCCACTGCCCATCCTAATGCATAATCGGCATGAAAAGCCTGGCCTGCCTTCGTATGACTCTCCTGATTACGTCGATTAACGTCATACATCATTTTGATATCGGCATTAACACCTTGTTGCGGAATATAGCTAATTGCCCATACAGGTTGCACAGCCCAGTAGTTTCGCCCCAGGTTGGCGGGATCAGACTGGCTGTAATTACCTGTTGGTGCAAATACATCAACGCCCAGCACATAATGAAGGTCACGCAAGGGATGAAAACCTAATGCTGGCCCCAGTGTGATGTCTCCCAAACCCTGGCGGGTATATTTCCGCCCATATGATTTAGCCGTGATATCGAGCAATGGCAGGATGGAATGAAACGCCAACTGTCCCCCCAGGAGGCGCTGTTCCGTAACCCAAATAATACGCGGCGCTAGGATATTGACGTTCATACTGAAGCCCGGCCCTGAAATATCATGACCTTTGCTGTCACGCACGTGGTCATACCGTGCGCTGCCTCCGTACAACAGGGTATGTATTCCTTCGGCAGGAAGAAACCCTGACATATAGTTTTCCAGACCATCGGGATAAATACCCGGTCCGTTTCCCTCGGAGGCTACCACCGAAGGCGCTGCAAGCAGAAAAGCTACGCCTGGCAAAATCCTTTTCATCCTCTTTATCATTTTGCTATCCATTGATACTGTTTACCTGAAGGAAATACGGATCAATATTGATGCCCGAGGGCAAAACTGAGCAGTTTCACTAAAAATTAAGATTCTTGTCCGTTATCACTCACACCAGTTTTGGTAAAATATTCAGTACATTACCAAACCAACAGAAGATCACGACGATACCAAAAATAATAACTACGGCGGGGATAATCCGCCCTCCCCATACAGTAAACATCTGATTCGGAAACTTTTGCCTTGATTTCAAGGCCAGCACGGCCGGAATAATAACAGCCCAGATCGTTGCACATAATCCTGCCCCACCGATCCCATAGATAAATCCGTTAGGGAATAACAGGTAAAGCACCGTTGGCGGCAAAAACGTCAGCATTACTGTTTTAAATCGTCCAGAATGGGAATTGTCGAATTTGAACAGATCGGCAAGAAAGTCAAATAGTCCTAATGTAACGCCGAAGAAAGAACTGGCCACGGCCAAATTAGAGAAAACGAGTAAACAGAACTCAATCACGCCACTCTGATTAGTTCCCAAAAAGGACCCCACCAAAGCATCGACATTACCGCCAGAAGCAATTATACCTTTAAAACTCTCACGAGGGATGTTACCCATCGTGCAATATAGCCAAAACAAATAAACAACCAATGCCAGAAAAGATCCCAGCACAACACTTTTTATCAATTTATCTTTTTTCTTTCCGTAGCAGATGATTAGGCTGGGGATATTACCATGAAAACCGAAGGATGCCAGGCATACCGGAATGGCCATAAATATATAAGGAAAAAACGAGCGACTTTCTTCGTTTACTCCACTTACCCCACTTAAAATTGAGTAATCGACCTGAAAGAAAAGCGAACCAAAAACAATCACGAAAGCAAGAATTTTAATCCCAAGAAATAATGATGTAATCCGACTTGCAGCCAATGAGCTAAACCATAATACAGTTGCTACAAACAGCGCGGTACAAACACCAATGATTCGTGGGTTAACATGACCATCAGAATGCATAGATATCGTTTCACTAATAATAGCTCCATTTGCTGAAATATATGCATAAGTCAATATATATAAAACAAAGGCAACTGTCGCACCGCTAATCACATTCCATTTATTACCAATTAAATCTTTTGTAATTGTGTTAAAACTGGAACCGACAGGATAATTTAAATTGGCTTCCAGAAGTAGCAATCCTGAGTGCAACATTGAAAACCAGGATATTATTAATATAAATGCCCCCCAGAAAAACCAAGCGCCGGCGAGATCAACGGGTAATGCAAACATCCCTCCACCTATTACGGTGCCAGCAATCACCATAATCCCCCAAAAGGATGAATGCTTTGAATTGGAATTTTCTTCCATACGAGCCTCTTTTCATCAGTTGTATTTATTCACTATCATATTAATTTTATAAAAATGTGAACCATGAATAGCTATGAGATATAGCCATTCATGGTCAATTATTGACTATCAGATTTCTTTCAATCGTGCAGTAAAGTGACGTAGAACTTTAGGTTCATATGTAAAAGTTAATCCTTTAATATTTTTGGCATTTTCTTTCACATGACTAAAGGCTTCAATAATGAAATCCATATGCGATTGCGTATATGTCGCACGCGGAATGGTTAAACGTAACAACTCAGCCGGACACGGTAACTGAACTCCCGTTTTAGGATCCCTGCCGAGTAAAAATGAACCAATCTCTACAGCGCGAATGCCAGCGACTTTATAAAGTTCGCATGCCAGCGCCTGTGCCGGGAATTGTTCAGCAGGAATATGCGGTAATAATTTTCCAGCATCCACGAATGCCGCATGTCCACCAGCTTGCTGACAGGTCACACCAATAGCTTCAAGACCATCAACCAGATACTGAATCTGTGCAATACGATAGGCCAGCCAATCCTGGTTCATGCCATCAGTTAGACCGACGGCCAGACGTTCCATTGCTCCGCCTTCCAAACCACCATAGGTAGGGAATCCCTCCTGCACCACACAAAGCGTCCGGCATTCGGTATAGACATCAAAATAGCTGTCATCTTTAATACAGAGCAGCCCCCCCATTGGCACCATCGCATCTTTCTTCGCTGACATAGCCAGCATATCCGCATATTTATAGGTTTCGCGTGTAATCTCCTCGATGCTCCAGTCCTTATAAGCTGTTTCCCTTTGCTGAATGAAATATGCGTTCTCTGCAAATCGAGCGGAATCCATCACCACTGGAATATCGTATTTTTTCGCCAGCTGATATGTTGCTTTCAGGTTTGCCAGTGAAACCGGCTGACCACCAGCAGAGTTACACGTTATCGTAGCCACAATGTAAGGAACATTATTTGGCCCTACTTCCTGGATACCTTCTTCCAGTTTATCCAGGTCGAAATCCCCTTTGAAATCGCAACGGACTGCAGTATCAAATGCTTCTTTAATATAAACATTTCGGACAGTACAGCCATTAATTTGACTATGTCCCTGAGTTGTATCGAAGAAGTAGTTTGAGAACACAACCATTTTACTTCTGTCCAACCCTTTTTCTTGCTCACGCTTACGGATTAACACAGGGATATAAATCTGCTCAGCACCACGACCCTGGTGAGTCGGAATAGTATATTGATATCCAAAAATATTCTTAACCGCATCTGCAAGCGCATAATAACTGCGGCTTCCGCTGTATGCTTCATCCCCCCTTAGCATTGCTGCTTGCATATTTTGGGTAACAGCGCCAGTACCGCTATCTGTCAATAAATCAATAAACACATCTTCACTATCAAGAAGGAATGGGTTCATTCCGGAATTAATAATCGCATTTTCACGGTGCTCCCGCGTTGTACGTTTTACGGGTTCAATAACACGAATACGGAATGGTTCTGGTAAATGTTTAAAGTTATTCATGGAATATTTCCTGTATTAGATATACACATACCACGCCTGCAGTAACTCATAGGCCTGAATTACTGAAGCATTTTAAATATTGATGAACAACCCATATAAATTTTATCCACACATCTCTACACCCGTTATCTACGCCTAAACCTACACGTAAACCAGGTATAACAAGATTATGCAGCAAATAAATTATGAATTATTCAAGGCATACAAAAACAGAAAAAAGTTTCTGTTCACATTGTATGAATAGGAAGGAGTAAAACTTAAGGGCGATGATTGACAATCATCGTGTCGATGTTGAACCACTTAGAAGTCAGATATGTATTAAATAAGCTAATCATTAGATATCAACTCTTATTAAACATGACAACATCATTATAGTATGGCGATTTTTTGTCTATTAGCAGTTAAAGTTATTGTGATTAAAATCACGATAAATTAGACATGCGCGATATATCAATTACTCAACAGCATTGCATTCACATCAATGTAACATCACGCTAGTGCGCCAATATAGTAATTAGGATATCCCTAACCACCTAATCAAGAAAGCATTAAATGAACCATCGTTTTCATTTGGCATGTATACTGGAGAGAATTTTCAATTCAGATCACAAATTTCATTCCAGAGGATTATTGAGCTTCATGGGTACATTCGTATCTGTTGCCTCACCCGACTAAGGCAAACTGGACATTTCCTGGGCGAACAAATACCGATTGTTCCCACGCACTACCACGAAAAATGATTCAATACTTAATAAGAAGGATTTTATGAATATCAGTACGATTATCTCCTCCACAGATCGCATAAAACTCGTCGCTGGCTAATGCCTAGCGGTAAACTGCTGGTTGAAGTACATACCTTTGATGAAGTGAAACGTCAGGGCATGGCAAGCCCAGCCTGGCATGATGAAGAATATCTCCATCTTCTGAGTGACAACGGTTTCACTGTGCTTCAGCGCCCTGATGGTCACGTTTGGCCGGTTAGCGATACATTCGAAGGAAAACTGAACGCTTGGCTGGCAGAAAAGAAATAATCATGTAACTCCATGAGAAAGTATCGGCCCAGTCATCCCCAGGGCTGGTACTCATTACGTCGAGCCGACGTACTTCAATGTCATACGACTTAGCTCACAAAATGAAGGACATACTGGTAATTTCCTACCGGGAACGCTGGGTAAGTGATAACGTATTTGACGGTCAGTTTGTTCAAAATATACCAACAAGATATGGCAGATAGTTATTCGGAAGGGTATATCAAGTGAAAGACTGAGGAAGAAAATTTTAGATAGAAACCATTAAAAACAGCCAGTTACTGGTAAGTAGTGGCGGAGAGAGGGGGATTTGAACCCCCGGTAGAGTTACCCCTACTCCGGTTTTCGAGACCGATTTCATTGGTAATATTTTCAATAACTTAACTTTTCACTCTGGTATATCCACAATATTTCCACTTCATAAAATTCAAGTAGTTACTCGTTTCTCCATACTTAATATACCAACACTTTCTGAGCTAAACCTAAGCTTCATTCTTACGGAAAGGAGGTGAAATTATGCGCAAAATTTTACTATTCAATAACATGTGAAAACTATCTATACCTGTTTCTGCACTTAATGGTCTGGTCAGGTTAAGTGTGATACTTACAGTATGTCCTATTGTCCCTTTTTTGATAATATTGACCATTAATAGATCAGGGTTTAATTGTGCTCATCGATAGCAATGTCTAGTTGCATGTGAAGAGCATCCTCTCAAGGAAGGTTATGAATGAATATGGGTTATCTTTCAATCGCTGCATTAACTGTTGCAGCATTGTTGGTTGTCATCGTTTTTGTCCTTTTGACAAAATTACGCGCAGTGAAGGCCTCAGATGCCAGTAAAACAGCACAACTTGAGCGTTATTCCGTCATTTCTGATGCAGAAACGGAAGCAACTCGGGTAACGCTAGAGGCGGAACAACAAGCTCGAGAAATCATCGACGGTGCAAAAAGCACTGCTGCCTCTCTGGAGGAGGAAGCAAGTACATTATTGAGTAATGCACAGTCAACGACCCTATCATTACAGGAGAAAATTACTTCATTACGTGCCTCATATGCCGAGAAAAAAAGCATTTATGACGAACTCGAAAAAGCGATAGCCCTTTATCGTGAAGATGTAGATTTTGCAGAGATGTGTATGTTCGACCCACATTTCGATTTCGACACTTCCGAAGAGTTTAAGGAGGCGATCAAAGATAACAGAAATGAGCAAAAATCCTTATTACGCCTCAAAAACAAAGCCGGAGCTATCTGGTGTGGAACTGACTGGACGGTCCATAATTCCCGTGCCGAAGGGAAAAAAATGACTACCCGAGCTATCAATCTAACAGCGAGGGCGTTCAATGGTGAGTGTGATGCAGCAATTGCCAACTGTACATTCAAGAACTGGTCAGTCATGCATGACAGGATCCAGGCAGCTTTCGATAAAATCAATGCACTCAACGAAGTGAATGATGTGCATATCAGTAAAGAATATCTCAGACTGAAGTTAAAAGAGCTCGATCTCGTACATGCCTACAAAATGAAAAAACAGTCAGAAAAAGAAGAACAGCGGGAAATACGTGCTCAAATGGCAGAAGAACGCAAAGCTCAGCAGGAAATTGAGCGGGCGATTAGAGAGGCAGAAGCGGAAGAGCTTCGTGCACAAAAAGCACTGGATAAAGCCCGTAAGGAAATGGAGTCAAAATTGGCGCAACTGACTACCGAACAGGCAGAAAAATATCAGTCAAAAATTGATGAGTTGCGTGACGCCTTAACCGAAGCAGAATTGAAGGGCCAAAAAGCTTTGAGCATGGCACAGCAAACCAAACGTGGGCATGTCTATGTCATTTCCAATGTAGGGTCTTTCGGCGAAGATGTTTTCAAAATTGGTATGACGCGCCGTCTTGACCCTCAGGACCGAGTAGATGAGTTGGGAAGTGCCTCAGTACCTTTTCTCTTTGATGTTCACGCCATGATCCATAGTGAAGATGCTCCAGCGCTAGAAAATGCGCTTCATCAACACTTTGATGTCAAACGAACGAACCTCGTTAATAGGCGTAAAGAGTTTTTTAACGTCAGTCTGAAAGAGATCAAGAGTGCTGTTTATGAACTTGCAGGTAATGACGTCGATTTTATCGAAACGGTTGTAGCACAACATTATTACGAGACATTGGCATTACGTAAGAAAAAAAGTGGAGTGGCAGAAGTGCAAGCCCAGCATACTGCCGTCCAACCACGTTTTGCTGAGTCAATTTAAGCATAGCCTACTACGTAATACGCTCGTAAAACTACATACTTCCGTTTCTGGCAAATAGCAGCCCTCAAGATGGTATTACGGCGTCATGGGGTGTCGGGGGTCGGAGGTTCAAATCCTCTCATGCCGACCAAAAACTCCTTTAAGAACCAGCCTTTATGGCTGGTTTTTTTATGCCTGTTTTCTGAGCGGGGAAGCAACGGGGAATAATCGGGGAAAAATCCCCGACATTTAAGCTATTCACATCACCGGGCATTCATCAAACTCCGCGTTCCTGGCATCATTAATGATGTACGTGATCACCCCGAATATAGCGGGTGCAGAACTATAACCGCCATCATCTACTGGCAGCGCCTCCTTTCTCCCGTTCTCCAGATTAACGAGGTGGGGTTGAGGATGTGTCCGATATCGCTTGATCCTGAATTCTCCGTCTATCGCGCATATCAGCAGCGAGCCATCACAGGGAGAAAGTGACGCATCAACAACCAGTAGCGCCCCCTGAATTATCCCTTCCCTGAAATGTGAACGCGATGCCCGCATGAAATAAGTCGCTGCTGGCTGGCTGATTAGCTGCTGATCGAGGGAGATTCGAGTTTCAACATAATCTGCCGCAGGTGAAGGAAAGCCCATGTTTACGCCCTCTCTTGAATACTGGATAAAAACACAGTATAAATACTGTATATCCATCCAGTAAAGGAGCAATAAGCAATGTTCGTGGAACTCGTTTATGACAAAAGGAATTTTGATGGTCTGCCCGGTGCAAAAGATATCATTCTGGGCGAGTTAACCAAGAGGGTTCACCGGATCTTCCCCGATGCTGATGTTCGGGTAAAACCGATGATGACACTGCCGGCGATCAACACTGACGCCAGCAAGCATGAGAAGGAACAGATAAGCCGTACTGTTCAGGAAATGTTTGAAGAGGCTGATATGTGGCTGGTTTCAGATTAAACGTCTTTATTCACTCACCATATGGTAAATTCTGCTTCGATAGCTATGTATTAATACACACATTACAGCCAGCCAATTCAGTATTGAATACAAAGGAATAGAGCTGATTTACCCCATAAATCTATATCATTTCAATAAAGATTAATCTTAAAATGTTCACGATAACACGACATAATCACATATGTACACTATAAATAACATAGCACATTATCGTGCAGATCATTACGTCAATCATATTTAGTCATAGTGATTAGCTGTAAGGTGGTTTATATGCTATACATTCTTACAAATGATAACCTTTTATATAGTGGGTTAAACTATTTATACGGCGAGAGCAGCATCATTAAATTACCATCAATTTATATACTAAGTGAAAAAGACACAAGCCATGATACTCTTTTGATTGATGTGGCATATTGTAAACTAACAATCAGCCAATTATTTTACATCATCCAAAAAACATTTATTAACAAGATTATTTTTCTTTCTGCATTCAGGTTTTCCAATCTTAAACCCAACTGTCCTGTTCACTTCATCCCGCGTAAGATAAACCTAAGATATATTTCAGTCAACGCAGATATTTTCTATGACGGACCTAAAATCGACCTTCCTTCACTAACTCTCAGAGAGTTCGAAATCATAAGGCAAACAATCAGACAATATAATGATTTAAGAATAGCATCCAGCCTTGGCATAAGCCTGGCAACGCTTAGAATTAATAAGTATCAAATAATGCTTAAACTTAAAATTAAAAAAATGTCACATGTAATGTATACTGAATACTATTTATATATAACTGGTGAAAAAGCAGGATTAATCCGTCATTAATGGAAGAAAAAAACCAGTTCGGGAACTGGTCAAAGTATTGGGAAAGTACATCTTGCATATTAGTTACCAATAATGGGACGAAACTACCTGCATCTAAACGCAATGCGGTGCCGGATTTCCACCGGTGAGTTACTGGCTGGTAAACCATAACCCGCTGCTTGTCTCAACCACTGAAGTTCCTATGCTTCATGACCATTTAGCCCCACACCTTATATGGAAATCACCGCCTTATAAAGGTACCATTCTGCGAAGCAGGGTAAAACCCCGTCACTTCATTTTCAGATTTTTTTGGCTCTGTACATTTGATCTCACTTATATTCAACTGGCAATATGACATTATCAGTAAGCCATATGCTGACGTGGTGTCATCGTGACTCCCCCCCCATTAATGGCAGTCTCCTCACGAGGTTCCTTTATATCCTTAAATGTTTTAGATGGTTAAACAGGGGAGACATCCCCCACTGCAAATTGGTTTCTTAAACCTGGTATTAACTGGCCATCCTCATCGAATCAAATGTTTTTATGACAAATTTCTTTAAAGGAATAATTCCAGGATTTTTCCTTCTCATCCGTCCACTTGTTAAAAACCTGTTAAATTGATTTAAATCAATTTCATTGGCATATTTCTATGGCATAAATTGCATCACCATCAAAGACGATGGATTGCGTATTTTTCTGATTCATATTTGGGCTGCGCGTAGCCCATTTTTTTAGTGTTATTTGCGGAAAATACTGCCCGTATGTTCCTTAAATAACGATAAAGAAGTTGAGTATCATGCAAGCATTGGGGCGACTTATCGCAGCCCCAACTTTTTTATAATCATTTGCGGAAGTTACTACAAAACGCCTTCCTTAAATCATTATAAAAGCAACACCAGGTCATACGACACCCTTACAGTCGATCCCTTGATCGCCCTTTTTTTACTTGTAGTAGCCCCTTTACCAAACCGTCTAACCGCCTGATACAGCACTCGGCGCTTCCACTAGGGACACCCAACCCCTCATACCGTCCAGAAAAATCCGGTCAGCTTCCGCTTTGGTCCGCAGTGCATTGTCAGGTAGTGATGAATGATGGCGGATTTGGTATACTTTCCGTCCAGAGGAAGAAGCATCCACAACAAGCAACACCCCCTGGAGTATTCCTTCCATGAAATGTGAACGCGATGCCCGCATGAA
Source organism: Citrobacter sp. Cu096 (assembly GCF_030332285.1). NCBI lineage: Bacteria > Pseudomonadati > Pseudomonadota > Gammaproteobacteria > Enterobacterales > Enterobacteriaceae > Citrobacter > Citrobacter sp. Cu096. The sequence continues at coordinate 720,228 of NZ_JAOWID010000030.1, read as the reverse complement.
ATATGTCGCTGCGGGCTTATTGATTAGCTGCTGATCGAGGGAGATTAGTGTTTCAACATAATCTGCCGCAGGTGATGGGAATCCCATGTCAGTATCCTTTGTTGAAGGCCGGATGGAGATACAGTAAAGAGGCAATAAGCAATGTTCGTGGAACTCGTTTATGACAAAAGGAATTTTGATGGTCTGCCCGGTTCAAAAGATATCATTCTGGGCGAGTTGACCAAGAGGGTTCACCAGATTTTTCCGGATGCTTATTTCCGGGTAAAACCGATGATGACATTGCCGGCGATCAAAAGTGACGCCAGCAAGCATGAGAAAGAACAGATAAGTCTTACTGTTCAGGACATGTTTGGAGATACTGATATGTGGCTGGTGAGCGAATGATAAAAATGTACAACTTGATTACTCTGTGGGGATGACAGCCCCCCAACAACATCCGCCCAATCTTGCCTTTGGACTCATAGTATTTCTTATTGTCAATAAGAGCAAGAATCTCCCCTGAGATAACGTGCCTTAACGTAAAATGACAGTAACCCACTGTATTGACAGATTTTTCCATAGGTAAACACAAAAAGACTAACCATAGGCCTCATGAATAATATTGCGTTATTTATGCTTCCGGTTTATCAAACTATACGTATAATCGGTCATAGCCTTCACTTACGTAAGGGCATACGATCATGGTCACAAAAATTCACTCTACACCAAGGATTGGAGCTAAAATTTAACTATGTTTACCTACTGGTTCTTAAGCCTTAAAAAAAAAGTTTCTCCAGTATCCGCATCTGTATTTGTCAATTCATCACAAGCAAGTAGAAAAAAGAAAAACAGAATACTCGTTAAAGCAGGTATAGAAACGAATGGAAGCTTCACTATCAGACCACCTTTTTTCTTTGAGAAAGGGAATATTCAGATAGGAAACAACTCTTATATAAACTCAGGATGCGTTATTTTAGATCATGCGAAGGTAGTTATCGGAGAAAGTACCTTCATTGGACCACATGTAACTCTAACAACCGTTGCTCATCCAATATCTCCTAAAGAAAGATGCGACAGGTTACTAATGCACCCAATACACATCGGTAAGAACGTTTGGATCGGTGCCGGCGCAGTTATTCTTCCAGGAGTAACTATAGGTGATGGCAGCATAGTGGCAGCTAACAGCGTTGTAAATTGTGATGTTATGCCTAATACACTCTATGCTGGCTCACCAGCAGTGTTCAAAAAAACTTTAGAATAACTTATTCCGTGTCTGGCATGGGCGGCAAGTTAATATCAGGTGTGTCATATGGATTTATGCGGTTAACTAAAACGCGGTATTTTTTCCATGCCAGTAAAAGTGCCGCTTCCGCTTCTGTTGCAATATCAAGATCAACTGCGTCCTGTAAGGGAGCGATTTTTGAGGCGGCCATAGCCAGTAGGCTTTCTTTTTGTTGTGTCACCTGTGTAATCTGTGCCATTTTTTCAGATTCAGTGTCATGAACCCATTTTCTCCCGTCCCATTTCATAAAATGGCCTTCGGGCGCAATGGAAACAACATCATCCGGTAGTGCGCCTAATTGGTTAATTGTGGTTGCTTCCCCCGTGTGAATGCTGTAGACAATTTTCCCGCGATGGTCTTCAACCAGTGACCATTCATTAGAATCAGAATTAAATACTGCAATAAACCCCTCCGGTACTGACGGCGGGGCAATATCTGTACTGAAAGCAGGCAATCCGGTATTTGCCGGAATATAACCATCACCCTGACCGATAAACTCATTCGTCAAAGATGAAAGGTTATATATTGTAATTACCCGGTTGGAGTCGGTCATTTTAAAAGCCATTATGCAAGCCTCACTAAATAGTTAAATGCGGTATTTTTGACGGTATTTTCTGCATGACCTGACGGCGAAACTGTCACGCCATGGCTGTGCGCACCAATATAGACAGAGTGGGCATGTGCTCCAATGCCAACAATATGACTATGCGCACCTATATAAACGTTGTGTGCATGAGCGCCGTCAGTGGAGGTCGTTTGCGTGACCGCCCCCATGTTTTGGTTTCCGGCTGGATATCCCCAACCTGCTTGCCATGCCAGGAATGAGTAATTGTGCTCGTGAGCACCCTGAACATCGGTTGTTTTTGTACCGTAATCAAAACCTGTTGTTTCTTTATTTCCGTAATCAAATCCGGTGGTGTCACGGTTTCCGAGGTCGGTAGCTGTGACCGTCGCACCATGGTCGTGTGACTTAATACCGTCAAGTTCCTGAGACAATACAGCACGACCATCAGGTTTGCCCTTTATCGTCTGCCCTCTCATATCAGGGATAATCCCAGAAGGATAAGCTACAGCCAGTAGTGGATAGGCAGACTTATCAAACGGCTGTCCCTGCATAATCGCATGGTTAGCAGGTGGCGTGTCTGAAGGCCAGGGAATTGGCGCACCTACAGGGTAGGAGTCAGGAGGGGGATTATTTGGTGAATAAACTCTCTTTCCATTATCGAAAACATTTCCAAACTGACAATTCCCATTTGGCCAGATAGCTACTGGATTTGATGCCCATGCGCCTTTTTCGTCATAAAAATGAATATCAAATCTGCCCTGATAATAACCATATCCGCAAGCCAGTATTCCTTTATCGTCGCCGTTGTATATTAGGTGGTTGGCGCCATTTCTGGGTTGCAATAATGAAAAGGAAATTTGTCCCTTTAAATTACCTCCTGTTATCGGCAGCGCTCCGGCCGCAAGTTTTATCGTTTCTACTAAACCAAGGTATTGGAGCAGGCCCGTTACATCTTTCCCACTCAGATTAGTCAACGTTTCGTTAAGCGGCTGTTTATCCGCTAACGCATTGAGCATCGTCGTTGCAAAGTTGGGATCATTGCCTAATGCATCAGCTAACTCAGCCAGGGTGTCCAGTGCTTCAGGAGATGAGCCAACAAGCGCTGCAACAGCTGCGTGAACAAACTCAGCATTAACAATTTGTTGGTTGTTAATGGTCAGTGGTGGAGTGGGAGTGGTTGGCGTTCCCGTCAGTTCAGGACTGTCCAGCGGGGCTTTTAGGTTCGTCAGGTCTTTGACTTTTTTAACGGCTTTCGGTGTCGCTGCAAGGGCTTCACTGTCGCTGTCGTCATCACTGCTTAACTGCACAAGCCCCTTTTGCGTTGTACTGGCATCTCCCAGCTTCAGACTTTCAGCAATATCCCGCGCTTCATCGCGGTATCCTTGTGAGGCTGCTGCTGCACTTTCAGCGCCAGCCATCGCGGCTTCTGCGCGCTGAGTATCATCGGCAACAGCAGCTTTCAGTTGCTCCGAAACCTTGCCTGCAGCTTTCTCTGCAGCGTCTGTCGCTGCTGTTTCAGCGGCTTCCACTGCCTCATTCCGGGAAGTCAGCGCATCATCTCTGGCCTGTTCTGCGCGGTTGGCACTCTCAGCGGCTGCATTTTTCTGGTTCTCAGCCGTTTCGGCTGACTGCAGAGCCGATGCTTCACTTGAAGATGCCGATTCTGCACTGGCTGATGCAGCAGTCTCTGATTTAGCGGCCTTGTTGCTGGACTCTCTGGCATGCTGCTCACTTAGTGCTGCAGCTGCCGCGCTGTTATTCACCTGTTCTGCAGCCTGCGTGGCCGTGATGGCGCTTTCACGCGCGGCATTTTCAGATGAGGCTGCATTACCGGCATGCTCCCCCGCTGTTTGTGCTGATGAAGCGGCACTTTCGGCACTTCCAGTTGCAGACTGTGCCGAAGCACCTGCCTCCTGCTGCGCTTTCTGTGCCGTATCAGCGGCAGTTTTTGCCACTCCGGCCTGTTCCGTCGCTGCCTGTGCAGACTTTGCCGCACTGTCCGCATCTGCACCGCTGGCCTGAGCGTCCTGCGCCGTCTGTCGGGCATTATCGGCAGCAGACCGGGCAGAATCATCCGCAGCATCCGCAGAGAGTGCCGCCTGGCGCTGTGACTCTGCCGCAGCCGTTGCAGACAATGCTGCCGCATCATTGCTCTGCGCTGCTGACTGTGCGGCCTGTTCAGCGAGTTTCCGATCCTCCTCTGTTGCACCGCTCAAATCCACAACGCGGTTTACCATTTCCTCAAAGCGTTTCATCACCTCCGGACGTAGGTCCGCATCCTTCGGCGCATCGAGAAACGCATTCAGGGTATCCGGCGCATCGGTCGGGGCCACGTAAATGTCGCCAGCAAGTACGGGAGGAAAACCTTCCCGCAGCAGTGACACACTGTAATAACCCGGTTCAGCCTCAATGCTGTAGTGGCCATTCGCATCCGTAACCGAGGATGAGGTCACCTCAACCACAACGGTCGGGCTGGTTTTCCTGGCGCTCAGCTGAATGGTGCAGTCCTGTACGGGTTTTCCCGCGCCATCTCTGAAAATGCCTGATATGAGTACCGGCATACTACCTCCATAAAAAAACCGCCCGGAGGCGGTTTCTGTCATTAACTTATTGTTATCCCGGCTGATGACTTTTTCGTCACAATAACCAGCAGGTCACTGATTCGGGAAAATGGATAGCCGCTGCTGTTACCGTGTGTACTGACGCTGAAACTCAGCGTCATCCGTCCGCTCCCGGCAGGCATATCCAGTGTTCGCGTAAAAACGGCCGGTACACCTCTGCTTGTCTGCTTGTATATCTCCACCCCGTTTTTCCTGACAGTCAGCGTACAGTCATCCCATACGTCATTACTGGTCTGGCTGTCATACGCTGCACCCTGAAAGGTAATCCCAGGAATGGAAACCTGTCGGTCAAAAGACTGGTCATCTTCAATCACGACTGTCAGTGTCCCGTTGGCATACCGTTTTTCACCGTTACTGGTTATGAAGTAAGGAAACTCCCTGCCCGCTGCCTTAACAATATCCCCAAGAATACGCTCGGCCCGGAGCGTACCCTTGATGGTGCAGTTTTCCTCAATCGTCACATTGTTGAGAGCACCAGAGTTCGCACTGATATGGCCGCTGATATCCGCATTACGGGCGGTCAGTTTGCCGTCAGGCGTTAGCGTAAAGGTCGGCGGGTTCCCGCCACTGGTGATAGTGGGAGCCGTCAGATATTTGAGGAACACCTCGTTCATAAATATCTGATTCCCCTGAGCCACAAACATCGGGGTCTCATTGCCGTTTGCCGGGTCGATAAACGCGATACGGTTTGCTGCCACCAGGAACTGGCTTACCTTCCCTTCTTCCGTGTCTTCCATGCTCAGGCCCAGACCAGCCACATAGTGCTTCCCGTCTTTGGTCTGCTCTATCTTCACACCCCACATGGCATTCCATTTGCCGTTCGCGTCCTGCCATTCTTCCGAAAACTGATCCAGCCTGCTGGCGTTGTCTTCCGTCAGCTCCACCTTCTCCAGCAGCTCTTTCCCCAGGTGGCTTTCGGTGATTTTCCCTTTGAAGAAATCCAGGTAGCCCGCCGCATCGTTGCTGGCCTGCCCTTTGGCCTCCACGAACGCCGATTTCCCGACCTGGTTCACGGCCCGGATATAGAAGTAATAATCCTTGCCGGGTTTGATACTGCTGCTGGCCGCAATCCAGTACAGCGCGGTGCCGAGATAACGCGCATCGGTTTCCACCTGGCGGATATCGGCAATCTGCGTATCCGTAAACCAGAACTCATACTGCACCGTGGGGTCATATACCGCCTGGCGCGGGGTGGCGGTTATCTGGAAATAGCTAGGTATCAGCTCAACATAAGACGGTACTGCGGGCGCGGCGATGCTGAAAACTGTGCTGGCGGGGTCACCCTGCTGGCCTTGGCTGTTCACTGCCCGCACCGTCAGGGTATAACGCCCAGGAGACAGGTTGCGGAAAGTATGCTCCGTTTCGGTCAGGGTCAGGCTGCTGACCAGGCGGTCGCTGTTATCTTCCGCTTTCACCGTCAGGCGCAGGAAAAAGTTCACCCCCTTAACCACACGTGGGGTATCCCATCGCGCCCGCACCTGATACTGCCCCTCCTCTGCCAGAATCTCTGTGGTCAGGTGCTGCACGGCAGGCGGCGTGTTCGTGATACCTGTATCCGGCAACGGATCAAACGTCGCCCCGTTGTCCACGATGGATCCTTTCTCCGGAACATGCTGTACGGCAGTAATGGCATACGTGCCGTCATCGTTTTCCCGTATGGCCACACAGCGAAACAACCGCTGGCGCAGGTCCGGCAGTTTCAGCCCCCACACACTGTACTCCGCCACACCATCGGGTAACTGGCTGACGGTCACGCGGTCCGGGGCGGGGTGCGCGGTGACCGCGACGGTAACAGGCTGGCCATTGCTGCCCACCAGGTTCAGCACCACATTGCCGCCTGCCGGTATCTCCACCTCACGGTCCAGCGTGAACGTGCGCGTAATGCTGTCGACCGACAGAATGCGTCCGCCCACGGTCACGCCAGCATAATCACTGTCGCAGACCTCAATGATATCGCCGGGAACATGTCGCAGCCCCTCAGCCCCTACGGAAAAATCCACCGTCTGCGTTTCCAGCAATTCGGTGGTGATGGCCCACAGTCCGGCGCGGTGCGCCTGCCCACGGCTGGTACAGGCAAAGGCATCCATCTTCAGGACATTGCGACCGTAGCGCCGGATGGCAGCGTCGTTTTCCACCAGTTCGGTTGACGTTTCCCAGCCGTTGTTCGGGTCGGTGTAACGGACCTCGGCGGCATTGTGTCGCTCTTTCAGGGCGCTGAAGCTGTAGATGAACGGCGCACCGTCAGCGGGCATCACCACATTACTCTGCGTATAGGTCCAGACTTTATCGGCGGGCCGGTCCTGCACAAACGTCAGGGTGCTGCCGTTCCAGACCGGCATACAGCGCATCAGGGAACAGAAGTCCCCCAGCACGTCCCACGCTTTACGCTGGTCCGTCAGATACGCATTGCAGGTGATACGCGGCTCCGTCCCGCCAAAACCATCAGGAACAGACTGATCGCAGTACTGTGCAATGGCATACAGCGCCCACTTGTCAACATCGGCAACACCAATGCGGCTTCCCATGCCATAGCGCGGGTGAGTCAGCATATCCAGCACACACCAGGCTGGATTATCTGTCCAGGCGGGTTTAAACGTCCCGTCCCATATTCCCGTATAGGTCCGTTTTAACGGATCGTAATTCGACGGCACCGGCACAATACGCCCGCGCAGGTGATAGTTTCGCGTGACCTGCTGGCTGCCAAACTGCTCCGCGTCCACTTTTACGCCGATAACAGCGGTATTCGGGTAACGTTGTTTCACATCGATGATTTCGGTATAGCCCGACCACACCGTTTTGTTCTGCAGCAGGTCTGTCGTGCTGTCATCAGTGAGGCGCTGCATGCGGACTTCAAACGGCCGGGGCGGCAAATCATCAATCACCACGGATGCCAGAAACTGCGTGGTCGTTTTCCCCGTAATGGTGATATCCCGCTCCACCTGCCACTGGCCATCCCGGCGAAACTGGATCAGCATCTGTACGCTGGTCGGATTGCGGTCGCCTTTGGTACTGGTGCTGACCAGCGACTGCACACCAAAGGTAAAGCGCAGACGGTCCAGCGTTTTAGTGGTAATGGTGCGGGTCACCGGCTCTGACTTCTTCACCTCCACACCCAGCAGGGTTTCAGCGCCGGAGTCTTCGAACCCCTCCATCGCGGTCTGCTCATCCTCCCCCACGCGGTAAACCACGGTGACACCGTGAACCATCGCGTTACCGTCGCTGTCGAGGACCGGAGTTTTGTTAATTCTGACACTCTTCAGCCCGTCCACCGGGCCTTCTATCGGCCCCTCGCAGATGGCATCAACAACGGTCAGCATCTGGCTGGATTTCAGGTCGTCAGGAGCCTCATGCGGCGTTTTACTGCTGCCACCACCCTTACCCATAATCTGTTCCCTCTGAAACGACAGAACCGCCCGGAGGCGGTTCTATGTAAATACAAATATGCTGTAGTAAGTCAGCGACCGATGATCACCACCTGCCCGCCGCCACCTTCATCCCGGGTGCTGATTTCCTGGGAGATCGTGCGGGAGCCGACCAGCATTTCACCGTATAACACCGGCAGGGCATTACCCTGCGCCACCATGTTGTCCAGTGACGAAAAATAGGTGTTCTGTTTGCCGTTATCGGTCTGCCGGGAGGAGGGTATTTTTGCCTGGGGTGTCAGCATCTGCGCCACACCGCCCAGCATCATGGCTACCCCCATAGAAAACAGGACCGAGGATGCTGAAATAGCACCGGCAGATAATGCGCTACCCCAAAGAGCAAGAGTTGCCCCGCCAGTTAAAAATGATGCGCCGATTGCCACGGCACCCAGCACCACCTGGAACAGACCACCTTTTCCAGCCCCTGCTATACGCGGCACAATATGAATAATGGCCCCGTCCGGCAGCGGCTCATGCAGACGGGCTGACACGCTGGTTTCATCCACATCCTGACCGGCGATGCGTATCTGATACCAGCCATCATTCATTTTCTGCCGGAAACCCGGTAACTGCATGGCCAGCGCGTAAATGGCCTCAGCCCCCGTTTTTATACTGAGGCTGAAGCGGCGGCCAAATCGTTGTAAATCCCCGTGAAGGCAGACGCGTGCCATGCCTGGTGTCGCCAGATTGAGTGTGTGCGGCGTTGCCATTTGTCGGTATACCTCTCGCGTTTACTTAGCTGGTCAGGAATATGGTGTAACAGTTCGCCGTCGCCGCAGTAAATCGCGGCATGGTTGGCAACCGATGAACCAAAACAACAAATCAGAATGTCTCCGGGCTGTGCCTCTGCGGCATTCACGCGGTAAAAACCGGTCGCCTCCAGATTATCCAGATAGAGATTATCTCCCTGCTTCCACCAGTCCTCCCCCCGCGCAAAATCCGGCATCTCAATCCCCGCCAGATGGTACGCATCGCGGAACAGGGTGTAACAGTCCGTCACACCATGCTCAAAAGCCCGCCCGGTGAGGAATGGCACGCAGCGAAATTTGTATATCCGATTATCGCAGACCAGCCACCACGGCAGGCCACTCTGCACCTGTAGGCGGCGATCAACATCGCTGAGAAACGGCAGGCCATCGGGATGGCTGTGTACCAGGGCCACCACATCACCTGCCGCCTGCGCCTGAATGTAATCTGCCGGATCCATGCGGAAATACAGGGTTGGTTCAGCTGAAAGATTCTGGCAGGGAAAATACCGCTCCCCGGCTGGCGTGTTCACCACCCAGCCGCATGATTCAGTCGGCGCACACGCAGCGGCATGCGCCAGGAGTGTTTTTTTCATGGGTATATCCATCAGGAAAGACGGTTAATGGAGAGGAAGCAGCCGATGCGCGGCAGGTTATTACGCAGTTCGCACCCGGTACGGCATTTGCTGCAGGCATCTTTTGCCGGGTCTGCCGTGGGCTTGTCAAATTCATCCGCCACTGGTGGCCCGGTATAACCACACTCCTGCGAACGGTAGGTCCAGTTGCAGACATCCGCCAGCATGATCCGCGCCGGAAACACGCTGCCGTCCGTTTCGGTCGGTGTGGCCAGCACGAAGGTCGCCGTGGTGGCTTTCAGCTCCGACAGTTGTTCAATCAACCAGCGGCTGACCACTTCCTGTTCCGGATCGGCCTCCGGGTTGCCGCCTGTAAAGTTCACCGCATCGAGAAAACGGGCGTATACGACATGCCTTACCACCGTGGCACCGACGAGGCTCTGCATATCTGCCGCAAGTCCCGTAACCATGCTAAACAGGTTCGACACTGCCAGCGTCGGGCGGGCGGAAGTTCCTTTCCCTACCAGGTCGAATCCGGTTCCCTGTATCGGGTAAACGTCGTACTTCCGGCCCTGCCAGGTGACCGGCTCGCCCTTCTCGTTCGCTTCATTTGAAAAATAGTAACGCTGGCCACCAAAGGCCGTCAGGTCGATTTCCCACAAATCAATGCGGGCCGACTGCTCGGTTTTCGTGGTTTCATTCAGCGTATCCTGTGGAATACCCTGCATATACCTCTCCTAAATGACAACCTGCTCAAACGTGGTGGTGTAAGTAACCCACATAGCCCCGACACTGACCGACCATTTCCGGCACACCACCCGGATTTGTGTCCAGGTATATGGCGGCGTCCACAGAAACGATTTCACGCCGCCATGCCGGGAAAGGAAAGCCTCCAGCCGCTGATGCTCCCCTTTGCGCACTTTGATCGTCACATTGTATTTCGCCAGATTGCCGTTCAGTCCGGCGGGGCGGCGTTGCTCATAGCCATCACCCATCTTCACGGTAATAACCTGTGGCTCGGCCTCCATCGTCATATCCGGACGAATTTTCCAGTGAAAGATTTCCATATGTTGTCCTCAGCTGAGTCTGCCGCCGTCGCGGGATTGCTGTGCGAAAAAATCTGCAGCGGCTTTTCGTCCCACGTCATAAACCGCTTTCAGCGCCCCGGGGCCAATCTGTCCGTTGCTGCCATCCTGATTGATAATTTCGATGTGATACTGCGGCGCAAACATCGCCATCCCTCCCGCGCCAGCGGCAACCACACCTAACTTGCCATCAGCGCCCCGACGTAACGGCAGAATCGCCTCCGGTCCGGCTTCGCCCATCACGCCAGCCCCTTTTGCAAACGCAAAGTATGTTGGACTGTCCACCACACTGCCGCTATACCCGCTTCGGCAGAAGCGCTACCTGCCGTTACGGTGCCGGATGCGGTTTCCATCAGACGATCCAGCGCGGTATCCGTACGCGCCTGGGCACTCTGAGGAGCCGCGGCAAGGATGCGCTGGGCACTTTCCACCGTCATCCCTGGCGTTTCCGCCAGCGCGCGCGCCTGTGATTCACGCCCTTTCGCCTCTTCACAGTTCAGGATCCCCATAATGCGACCGTTTTCGGCTGCGACCGCCGCTGCCAGCTGGCTGCTGATATCAACAGTTGCACCCGCTGCAGGGTCAGTAACGACCGCAGCAGGCACGTCAACGGTGGTCACGGTCTGGTCAGCAGATGCTGCTGGTTGAGTGGTATCTGCGGATGCAGTAGTACCTTTCATGCTTCCTCCTCGGGAAATCATCGTTCGTTTGTTAATTGCATCGCGCATAACGTTCAGCGCATCCATGTTGTTGACCAGCTGCTCCGCCAGGCCGTTGTCTACTGATTCCTGGCCTGAAAACACAGCGGCTTCAGTATCAAGAACGGCCTGAACCGACATGCCGGTATAACCCGCCACCTTTTCAGCGAACATCTGCCGGGTAGCGTCGATACGCGCCTGAAAATCTGCACGTACCTCTTTGGGTAATTTCTCGTAGGGGTTCCCGTCCACCTTGTGATCGCCGCTGTAAATCAACGTGACCTCAACGCCGCTGGTTTTAAGGGCGGCGCCGTAATTGCTGTGGGCCATCATGACCCCGATGGATCCCGTTCTGGCCGTCTGCGTCACAAGCCGACGCGATGCCGCACTGGCAATCAGCTGGCCAGCGCTGCAGTTCATATCGTTGGCTAACGCCCATATGGGTTTGATATCCCGCATGCGGGCGATGATGTCCGCACAGTCAAAGGCACCCGCCACCATTCCACCTGGCGTATCCATATCCAGAAGAATGCCGTCTACACCCGGGTCACTGATGGCCTGCTGGAGGCGCGCGATGATGCCGTTGTACCCCGTCATCCCCGAATACGGCTGGAGTGAGCGGGTTTTACTGACCAGCGTCCCGGAAACAGGCAGCACTGCGATACCATCAGTGATCTGGTAGCTTCGCGCCGGCTTTGGCCCCATTTCCTCATCATCACCAAAGAGTGCCAGCGGTTCAGCCATCTGCTCTGCGCCAAGCGTAACGCCCGACACGGTGTCGGTCAGACGGGTGATACCTAACTGACCAGCGAGCGCGCAAAAGAAAACCCGCGCATAGGCGGGTTCAAGTAAAAGCGGCTCATTGAAAGCCATACTGGCAATGTGCGGGAGATTACGCAGCTCTGGCGTCATCGGTCCCCTCCTCATTCGATTTTTTCAGTCCAGACTCAAAGGCCGAAGCCGCCCACGCTGGCGGTTTAAGTCCCGCAGCGCGGCGCTCCATCGTTTCACGAACCTGCTGGGCAAAGATTTCCTGATAGTCTTCCCCGCGTTTGGCGCATTCCTTCTCATAGGTGCTCAGCCCCGCCTCAATGAGCATGACGGCCTCCTGCACCTCCTTCAGTCCGTCAATGGCCATTCGCCCGGAGCCGATCCAGTCAGCATTTCCCCAGGCGCTTCGCGCCTCCTGAAAACTGAACCGGGCTTTAGACGGTAATGTCACCACGCGGCGAACAATGGCCTCTTCCAGCCAGCATAAAAACATCTGACAGGCCTGGCGGGAGGCAACAAATTTGCGACGCCCCATAAAGTACGCCCAGGACTCGTTAGCACTGGCACGGGCGGTGGAATAACTCATCTGCGAATAGTTGCGAGAGAGTTGCTCATACGACACCCCCAGCCCTGCAGCAATGTAGCGCAGCAGAGATTGTTCAAACGTCGAATAGCCGTTGTCAGTGTCCTGCGCTGACTGAAGATTCAGGGAGTCGCCCGGCATCAGATGCGGCACCTTCGCGCCCCCGAGGCGAACCGGCGCCGCGGTATAGTACGAGGCCATCTCCCCCAGCCAGCCGGTCATCTTGCTTTGCTGCTCTTTACTGTCTGAGCCGAGAATAAAGTCCATCGCGGTTTGCGTATCCAGCTCACTTTCAATCGTGGCGGCATACATCGCCTTGACAATCGCGCTCTGGAGCTGTGTATTCTGCAGTGTATCGAGCATTTTCATTTGCTCCATGACGCTGTAAAACACGTTGGCACCGCGTGTCTGCCCATCTTCCAGGGGTTCAAATACGTGGATAAAGGAAGGCCGCCCGCCGGGCAGTTCACGCGGGATGTAGGTCCACTTCTGCGCCATCCACCCCGGATAGCCATCCTCGCTGACGTAATATCCCAGCGCGGCGCCACTGTCATTTGTTCTGACACCTGCCCGGCAGTTTCGCGTATCTCCGGCGTTATTGGGGTTGCTGATGCGTTTCGGGCTCACCATTTTGAACTGTGTGCGGAAAAGACGCGTGGAATCACTGTCCCAGGTGGCCTGTGCACATAACTCACCGTTAAACGCATGCATGGAAACACCCTCGCGGATCATCATGGTGAATGTACGCTTACGTTCCGCATCGATGCAGCAGCAATCATCCTCCGCAAATTCTTTCCAGGCCGCCTCAACTTCACGGGAGAACGCCCGGGCCTCTTCCTCTCCAATGCCAAGAAAACGCCAACTGGGGCGATAACTGAGCCGGAAAAACGATCCGACAATGTGGTCCTGATGGAGCTGTACCGCGTTTGCCGCATAACCGTTATTGCGGACCAGATCGTCAGCGCGCGCGTTACCACGGGAAAAATTAGGCAATAACGCAGCATCTGCGCTTTCACTCGGTGGATTCCAGGCGCGGAGCTGACCGCCAAAGCCACCAGCACCGCCATGATATCCGGCATAATCCCGCAGAGCGGTTTTACCGTCCGGTCCTAACAAAGCAGGTGTTTTCATGCGTAAAATCCTGCCGGTCCCCGGCGTCGTGGAGTGGTGCCAACCTGTGACTCAAGTTCGGCAATGTATTTCTTCAGGTCACTGACGGAGGTCGCAGTGAACTCAACCCGCCGGCCGTCTTTTTGCACCGTGGCTACCCGCTTTCCCATCATGAGGTCATGCAACGCAGCGCGGGCGGCATCCAGATCTGTCTGTGTCGCCATTATTCATCTCCAGATAATGCCCGGGCATAATCAGCCAGGGTTTTGTTATTGGTCCGGCTTCCCTCTTCCTCCTGCAGGCTCGCGAGCAGTGAATCAAGATTCAGTTGCCATCGCGAAATACTGATCCGCAGGGCCGCCAGCGCATAAACGAAGCAGTCCAGCGCCTCATTTCGTCGCTTTTTGCTGTCCCAGACGATTTTCTTACGCCCGTCCACCCATTTTTCAACCTGCTCCTCAGCAGTAAGTTGCTGTGCCTCAGCCAGATCGTAAATTTCGGGGTTATTGGGAAAATGCACGGCTCCGGCAAGAGGTTCACTCCCTTCCGGCTGAAGTGTGAAGCGGTTATAAATCTGCTCCTTTGCGGTATCTGTACCCACTTCCGTCAGATAAACGCCGTTCTTGTTGCGTTTACGCGGCATATTCGCGACGGGCTTGCCGTAAACGGAAGCCCCTTTAATCGGGATCACGCGAAACAGGCCATGCTTTTTTGAGCGATTGTAGACAATGGTGGGGTCAATACCGCCGATATCCCAGCAGATACGGGATACCGACATTTCCACGCCATTCTTTCGGAGATAGGTTTTGTTAATCGCCTCGTCCACCCTGACAAGGGTCGCTTCATCATCATGACGGCCCATAATGATCTGCCGGTCAATCAGCCAGCTTTCCTCACCGGGCCCCCATCCCCAGACGCGCATTTCATATCGATCCAGCTGGGAGTCAATCCCGGCTGTCAGATAAGCAACACGCTCCGGTACGGATGCCCCGAAGAACTCTTTGCGTTCGGCCATGAGCTCCGCGTCAGGCCGTTCACCAATTTTAGGCTCCCATGTTTCGCCCAGAGTGGTGTTCACGAAGGTTTTACGCTTTCCGGTATCCCCTTTCGTTTTTAGCCAGTCTTTAACGATCTGTACCCAGGTGGTAAACGGGCTGTATGCCGTCCAGATGTGAAACGTCACGCTGTCTGGCGGGTCGATTTCGGTGCCTGTTGATGAAAACCAGGATAAACCGTCGCGCGTCCAGATCCCGGTGGTGTCGCAGATGTAACGAGCTTCAGTGAAATCCAGCTCCTGCTGCTTAATAACGCAGGCATTATGTTCACACAGGTAAAAGACGCTGGAGGGTTCGCCCGGTGTCCATTTGAACCCGAACGGGGTCTCTTTGTCGCCGAACTTAAGGTACTGTTCTTCACCACAGTGCGGACAGGCAACATGAAAACGCATGAAATGCCCGGACTCGCTGGCAGCACGCTCAATCTGGCAGGTCCCCTTTGTTTTTGGCGTTGAGCCGCGAATAGATTTAGGCCAGACAGAGCCCTCAATACGTTTGTCACCGAGAAACGTCGGGGAACCCTCTTTCTCAATATCCTCATCAAAAGCAGCGAGTTCGTCATAGCCGGCAACATCCACTGACTTTTCACGATAGTTTTTCGCCGCCTTACCACCCAGACACCAGAACCCGCGACCGTTGGAGAAGCGTTTCATACTGAGCGTATTATCCCGGTGCTTTTTGCCATACCAGGGGGCCAGCGCCAGAAGTGACGGAATATCGCGGATCGTTGGTTCAACATGCGACTTCATGAAGTTTTCGGCGTCACCATCAGTGGGCAGCCAGATAAGGGAATTTCGCTGCTTGTGCTGAATAAAATACGCATAAACACCCAGCAACATTTTTGAATAGCCAACACGGGCAGACTTAACAACGTTAACTTCACGAATGTAGTCGTTACCCATCGCATTCATGATCGCGCGCTGAAACGGCAACGTTTCCCAGCGCCCTTCCTGATAGGCCGACTCTTTGGGGAGATAGTAATTATCGTCTGCCCATTCAACCGGCGTTTGCGGCTCAGGTCGGTACAGCGAAAGTAGCCCTGCGCGCGCAGAGTGTTGCAGCCCCTTAACCTGACTGTTCGATATATTCACTCAGCAACCCCGGTATTATTTCATCCAGCGCAGCTGCTTTGTTCATGGCCTTAATGATGTCCTTCTTGAGGAAATCAATATGTCGGTTTTCCAGCTCCGGGAAGCGCCGTTGAACAGACAGAGGAACTCCATCAAGAATGCTGGCTACTTCTCCGGCCATCCGCGACAGCACGAACGTGCAGAATGCGGTTTCCACCACCTCAGCGGAATCTTTTGCATTTTTTAGTTCCTGGGCGTCTGCCTGCGCCCGGGTAAGGCGGTGACGCTCATAGTCAATCGTACCTGGCTGGAGGTCGGATTCCGATGCAAGACGAAGGTCTTCCACCTCCTTGCGTAATTTCTCATTCTCAATCGCCGCGTCGCGTGCGGAATACCATTCGATAGCCGCGGAAGATTCATAGAGGACCTCATTACCTTTTCCGCCGCCACGTGCTACAGGCATTCCCTGATCCTGCCAGTTCTGGATGGTTCGCACGCTGACACCAAATATTTCAGAAAGCCGCTTTTTGTTGACCTCCATAGCCCACTCCATGCACAAAAACAGAGAAAGGAAACGCTCTCTGGCTATTTAACCGTTTTTAAGGCTTATCGTTTCCTTTCTTTTCAGGGGGTGTTTGCAATTAAAACAATGAATTAGCGAGAAGAAGAACGGAAATGGCAAATGCCTGAAAATTTTCATAAATAGCGGGAATCTGCGCGGTCGCCGCCCCGTAACAGGCCGGATCGCAGGAAAGGACCCACAAACGAGATTAATTATCATTTGCACAACATACATCGACGGCACTGCTGCCAAATAACACCACCATGGCAGCATTCCATCATGATGCCCTACGTAAGCCTGTCGCACGGCAAAACCGCCAAGAGTTAAATGATTACCCAAGTTTACAGCTGAAAGACTTTCTTAGATGTGCTCGTACGATGCGCATAAAAAAGCCCCGCAATTGCGAGGCCTGGGTTTATTTATCTCTCGAACTACTTGTTGTGAATGACAAATAACGATTTACATTTAGGACAAAGCAACGCCTGTTGCTGTCGTACTTTCGTGGTCGACTGTGTGGAATTATGCCCACATATCGGACACATAACAGTCATGCTGGCTACAAGGCCAACGCGACGCATTGCGTTATCAAAATATGACATGATGGTTAACCTTTAAATGAGTGTGGTTCACCATATCATAACCAGTTCATTTATTAACCAACTATTCTCGTATATTTGAGATTATATCGATTTATCATAGTCATGCATGCCTACAGCAATACCAGTCATACCCTGAGTTAGCCCGAAGATTAGCAATGAAGATTTTTTCTTTTTTCACCGTAATTGTAACAGCACTTCATTAGGCGCTGGAATAATCATCGTGATTCTTCACAACCCAGTCACCTTTCCTGTCCTTTACAACCTCAATAAATTCATCAGCATGAGAATATGAACCACCTTCATCTTCCCACTCATTTAACGAATGTAACCATTCATCCTGTGTCACGATTTTTCCTGTTACAGTACTACGCAAAAAAATAGTCATAACTATTTAGCCGGTAATTTAAGGAATCGATTCACTTTGATTATAGGTTAGATATCACTTAGCATATCTCCTATAGCGTCTGAAAATATATCAAATAAAATTATTAGAACATTTTAATATATATCAAATCATTATCAGCGTTTTCCATGTGCATTTATTCTAACTGCTATACTTTATAGATCACTAATTATTGGAGATTTAGTTTATGTTTGGTATAAAAAAAGATAAAAACCATATTATTCATGGTGAACTGGAGGAAAGTTATGGTGAGGCTCTGGAGTCACCTGACCATAAATTTAATGATACAGCAAGAAAATACGCATCCAGAGCAGGGGATGCAGTGCGAACAAGTACAGATAACATCAAGAGTCAGATAGAGTCCAATCCAATAACGTGCGTCGCCGTAGCTGCGACCACCGCGTTTATAATTGGTTTTTTGATTGGGCGGCGTTAAATAATAAATGGCTCACACCGAGCCATTTAAACCGTAGAACACTTAAGTAGCAAAAATAAACAACATTGCTTATTTTTTAAATTTCATTTATACGAAGTTCTAATCAAATTCTCAACACATAAAAAAAACCGCCTAGATTACGACGGTTTATTATGATGCGTATCATTTAGGAGAATCCCTTTCAATTTCGGGATTATCTGGCTCTGAGGGTTCTCCGTCATCTGGATAAATAGGTTTATCTTCTCCAGGGAAGGGTAAATCTTCAGGCATCGGATCAACTATATCAGGACGGTCTGTCATAAAACCACCTTTAAATTACTAAGAAAACAACAAAGCATTATGTTTACTTTTGTGTTTTTTTAGTTTTATTCTTTTCCTCATCATCATTTTTTCTATCCTTGTTCTTAGATTGATCAGGAGATATGTTAATTGAGTAAAATTTCATGGAAAACTCCAATTTATTCTCCAGCAAGTCGCTGTGGTTATAGTATAGTTTAAAAAAACCATAAAAATTAACGAGGCGGTTATTATTTCGCGCAAATACATCCATGTCATTAATTAATGAGAAATTAAAAAAACATACTTACAATTAATTTACATAATCCTATAGAGCGAGATTATTTTTATGTTTTCTAATTACCCGCATCGCTTCCAACCTTCCTCTGCCTTTTTATCTCTTCAATTTCTCTAATCCCTGTAAGTTGGTTGTTTGCCTTCTCTATTGCTGCAAGAAGAGGTTTAATCCAGAGTACTGCCTGGCAGTACGTCAGCGCGCTGGAGGCAACGGGACTATCACTGGTTGCGTCAGCGTCCCCGGAATCGGAGTACATAGCGCTGGCACGTAAACGGTTCGCGTAGTTGAGCAGCCCACCAGCGACATCAGCAGGAACAGGCATATCACAGGTTTTTTCACGTCGGAGAATCTCCCGGTATTCGATCACTGTTTTCTCGGTGCTGGCATCTATCAGTGAGTTAAGGCGATTGGCGTTCTCGGCTACCTGGTTAAACCGGTTAAAGTTGAAAGCCTGTGTGGTTATTACCGTCGCCTGTAGTGTGTTGTCGCTGCGCAGTACCCGATTGTCACTTTCGGATGTGGCCAAAGCGGCATCGCTGCGGGACAGCAGCACGCAGAGCACCGCGATGAAGATGATAGCTGCCATCCCAACAACAACGAGGCTTCTGTTCACTGGTCTATCCCCCAGCACGACAACGCGCTTTCCTGGTCCCGTCTTTCTACCTGACCATAGCAACCATTCTTCTGGCCTTTGGTCAGACGACAATCGCGGCCATCGTCTTTAATCCACCAGCGAATGGCTTCACATGCACCTTTATTCCTGGTGGCGTTTTCCGTCGTGCAAAAGAGATCATTTCTAAAAACGAAAGCCCGTTCAAAGAGTGGTCCGCCGCCCTGCGCAAACGCGCTGGCATTCTGGATTATTCCCGCGCCGCTATTTTCGCGCTTATTCGTAGTGCAGAAGAAAACACTCACCATTTCCCGGAACTGCTGAGCCGTTACATCAACAAAAACCTGACTGAAACCGACCACCAGCACCCAACTGAAGAAACCCTGGCGGCAGCCGGTCACGTACCAGAAAAAAGCTGGGAAAACGAGATTAAAGAGAAGTCCACAGCTGAACAGAAGGCAATAACCGAGCAACCAGAAATCGCCAACATGGGCAACGGTGTTTTCTCCATTGATGGCCTGATGGGTAACCAGCCGGCGCCAGCGCTTTCTGTCGTAGACCAGGTACGCCAGCGCGCCGTCGAAGAAAAATTACATCAAGCCAATACCGAGGAAACCACCAGCGATGTGCAGATGGAAAAAACTGACAACAGCGAAATCAAAGCTAATCCTGAAGTGTCTCAGAGCGAAACAGCAGTTTTGCCAGTTAAAAGCGCTGATGCAACTGGTGACGCGTCAGCTTCCCTGAATAATGAACCCGTTCACCATATTGATACGGATACCCTGAACGCTTTTTATACTCACCTGATGGTTGATATGGAAACTATGGGCAACAGTCCTGATGCCCCAATAGTCTCTATTGGCGCTGTATTTTTTGATCCTTCAACTGGTAACACTGGTGCCGAGTTTTACCAGGTTGTCAGTCTGAAGTCATCGATGTCGTTTGGCATGAAACCGGATGCCTCTACAATTCAGTGGTGGCTGAAACAATCATCTGAAGCCCGCTCTGCCATTCTTGTTGATGAAGCCATGGGGCTGCTTGAGACTCTCGAACTTCTGGCTGACTTTATTGCTGAAAATGCTGCTAACGGTAGTCACACCATTCAGATGTGGGGTAATGGATGCTCGTTTGATAACGTCATTCTTCGCCGCGCATACGCGTTAACAGATACCCCCTTCGCTGTTCCGTTCTGGAATGACAGGGACGTAAGGACCATGGTCGAGCTGGGTAAATCTGTCGGTATCAATCCACGCTTCGACATCCCGTTTGAAGGCGAAATGCACAATGCGCTTTCTGACGCCCGGCATCAGGTCAAATACGTCTCTGCAATCTGGCAACGCCTGACTGCAAACTGATTTTCTAATTTCACAATTTACGGATCCTGCCTGGTATGTTTCTACAGGCAGGCCATCAGAGAGATGAGCTATGCACGAACTTACACTGTCTCCTCAGGAAATTGCAGAAATTACTGGCTATCAGCGCTACACCCACCAGCAGCGACAGCTGCGGTGTCACGGCATACCGTTCACCACTGATGGGCGGAACCGCCCAATTGTATTGCGCAGAAGTATTGATCCCGGAGTTTCTGAATTACCTAAGGTCGATGAATATGTTGCACTTGAGCCAAATTACGACGCAATCAATGGGCAGACCAAGAAAAGATCCTAAAGACAAGCACCTCCCGCCACGCGTAACTAAAAACCGTTATAGCTATGTGTGGAAGCCAAAAGGAACAAAACAAAGCGTAACTCTTGCACCTATTACCGGGACGAGTATGTCCCGGCTATGGGCGCGTTATGAGGAAGAAAAAGCCAAGCGCTCAGACGTAATGACATTTTCTAAATTATGGAAGTTATTCACCAGCAGCCCAGCTTTTGCTGAACTGGCTCCACGAACGCAGACTGATTACAGGTCGTATGAAAAAAACCTCGTTCCAGTGTTCGGGAATATGCGAGCAGATGACATAAAAATTGAGATGGTCAGGATCTATATGGATAAACGTGGCCAACGCAGTATTAACCAGGCAAACCAAGAACTCGGCGGGATGTCGCGTGTTTTCTCATGGGGATATGAACGAGGGTATGTGAAAGGAAATCCGTGCAAAGGAGTACGCAAGTTCTCTTTAAAAGCCCGTGACGTGTACGTGACAGACGAAGAATATCAGGCAATTTATGAAGAGGCGGCACCAGCTCTCCGGGTTGGCATGGAGATATCTTACTTATGTGCGGCTCGCGTTTCGGATGTTCTTTCTCTCAAATGGTCGCAAGTAAGCGAGGAAGGCCTTTTTATCCAGCAGGGAAAGACCGGGACTAAACAAATAAAAGTCTGGACTGAACGGCTTCATAACGCCATCGAACTTGCAAAAACTCTGGGTGGGCGGGAAACGGTTATCTGTAGCAGCAAAAAAACTAAATACTCGAAAAGTGGGTTTAACGATCTGTGGGAAACCGCAAGGGAAGCAGCAGGAAAAAAACTAGATAGAAAAATGCCGTGTACATTTCATGATCTCAAAGCCAAGGGAATATCTGATTACGAAGGCTCGAGTAAGGACAAACAACTATTCTCAGGTCACAAAACTGAAAGCCAGGTTGTGGTTTATGACAGAAAAGTGAAAATTTCTCCCACATTGGATCTTCCAGTCTTGGGCAAATCAGAAGATGATGATGGCGAGTTTTATACCAAGTGAATATACCAACACTATACCAAGTGTGACATGAGTCGTTGAAAGGAATTGAGCTAAGTGTTTGAATAGTGGCGGAGAGAGGGGGATTTGAACCCCCGGTAGAGTTGCCCCTACTCCGGTTTTCGAGACCGGTCCATTCAGCCGCTCTGGCATCTCTCCGTTTTAGCGGTTGCCATGATGCCAGGTAATTTGGCATTTTAACAGACCCAGTTCCGTCAATTTCGTTCAAGTGACGAGTTTGCGAGCAAAACGATGATTAAGTGGCCCTGGAAAGAACAAGAAACAACCCGGAGTGATGACTGGCCGTGGGATGACGCCCTGGCCATTCCCCTTCTTGTAAATCTCACCGAGCAAGAACAAGCCAGACTTATCGCCCTTGGCGAGCGCTTTTTGCAACAAAAAAGACTGGTCGCACTGCAGGGGTTTGAGCTGGACCCGCTGAAAAGTGCACGTATTGCTCTGCTTTTCTGTTTACCTGTTCTGGAATTAGGGATCGAGTGGCTCGACGGGTTTCACGAAGTGCTCATCTACCCAGCCCCCTTCGTCGTGGACGATGAGTGGGAAGACGATATTGGGTTGGTGCATAATCAACGCGTTGTACAATCCGGACAGAGCTGGCAGCAAGGCCCGATAATCCTCAATTGGCTTGATATTCAGGATTCCTTTGATGCCTCCGGCTTTAATCTGATCATCCATGAAGTGGCGCATAAGCTTGATATGCGTAACGGCGATCGCGCCAGCGGTGTTCCGGCGATCCCCCTGCGCGATATTGCCGGTTGGGAACACGATCTGCATGCCGCAATGAACAACATTCAGGATGAAATCGATCTGGTTGGTGAAACCGCATGTAGCATAGATGCCTACGCAGCAACGGACCCGGCCGAATGCTTTGCCGTGTTATCCGAGTATTTTTTCAGCGCGCCTGAATTATTTGCTCCGCGTTTTCCTGCCTTATGGCAACGTTTCAACCAATTTTATCGCCAGAACCCTATGGAGCGGTTACGCGATACCCGAGAAGACGACGATTATCGCTCACCAAATGTGCATTAACACTGAATTTGAAGATTAATTAACCAATTGAAATGACGTACTAATTTTACTGTTGACACCTCATGATGAGGTCAGTAATATGCGCCTCGTTCACACGATTCCTCTGTAGTTCAGTCGGTAGAACGGCGGACTGTTAATCCGTATGTCACTGGTTCGAGTCCAGTCAGAGGAGCCAATTTAAGGGAAGCAGACGTTCACTGACGTCTGCTTTCTGCATTTCTATCAGTTGGTTATCCCCTTCTTCAGGTTCGCCTTCGTTCACTAAAAACCACTCGAAGCCATACCCTTTTGCTGGTAAATATGTTGGTAATGGTAGTTCGATTGCGTTTTTACCAACAAACGGGGGATGCCGTTATGCCACTTACTGATACTAAAGTAAAAAACGCCAAACCTCTCGATAAGGAATACAAACTGACTGATGGCTTTGGTATGTTCCTTCGCGTTACCCCTAAGGGTTCTAAATACTGGCAGATGGCTTACCGCTTCGACGGCAAGCAAAAAATCTTCTCCATAGGTGTTTACCCTGCTGTTTCACTTGCTGATGCAAGACAACGCCGTGATGAAGCTAAAAGACTTCTTGCTCAGGACATTGACCCTAATGCAAAGAAACAGGCCGAAGTGAAAGAGCTGAAAGCCAAACGCGACAACACTCGTTCTTTCAAAGCTGTTACCAAAGCGTGGTTTTCTACCAAAAAGAAATGGTCAGAAGATTATCGTCATACCGTATTAAATCGCCTTGAAACCTATATCTTCCCGGATATTGGCAACAGAGACGTTACCGAGCTTGCCACTGGCGATCTGTTAGCCCCCATAAAAAAAGTTGAAGCCCTTGGCTATCTCGAAGTTGCTACACGAGTTAAGCAATACGTCACCTCCATCCTGCGTTATGCCGTCCAGCAACAACTTATCCGCTATAACCCGGCTTACGATCTGGAAGGCTCCATACAGAAACCTGAAACTGAACACCGTCCTGCTCTGGAACTTGAAGAGATTCCGTTGCTGCTTAAACGGATTGATGCCTACAAGGGCCGCAGACTGACCACGCTGGCGATTCAGCTTAACCTGCTGGTATTTGTTCGTTCCAGTGAGCTGCGCTTCGCCAGATGGTCAGAGATCGATTTCAGGAGCAAGCTGTGGGTTATCCCCGAACAGCGGGAAGTCATCGAAGGGGTGAAATATTCAGGCCGTGGCACCAAGATGAAGCGTAAGCACTTCATCCCTCTCTGCCGTCAGGCAATTGCGCTCTTTAAAGAAATTAAACAGCTTACCTATGAAGATGGCAATGATGCCGGTTTTATCTTCACAGGCAGCTATGACAGCTTTAAACCGATGAGTGAAAACACCATAAACAAGGCGCTACGTAAGATGGGCTACGATACCCTGAAGGACATTTGTGGTCATGGCTTCCGCACACTGGCCTGTAGTGCCTTAATTGAGTCTGGTTTGTGGTCAGAAGACGCTGTAGAGCTTCAAATGAGCCACAAGGAAAGCAATAGCGTCCGTGCAGCTTATACCCACAAAGCCAAGCACCTTGACCAGCGCCGCCTGATGCTTCAGTGGTGGGCTGATTATCTGGATGCGAACCATAGCGGTATGGTCAGGCCATTTGAGTTTGCCCACATTACATAAGGGCAAGAAAGCCAAGTATGGCTTTGCCTTATGCAGTAGACATACATAATACAAGGATTTAATCTAGACAAGTCAGTCATAGTAAAGAAATGGAGTTTGTATTGATCATTGAATATGCAGTGGAAAAAGAAACAAAACAGATCATGCATATTGATGATGTGCCTAATGGAGCTAAGTGTAATTGCATATGTAAGTCATGTAATGATGAATTGATTGCTCGCAATGGTGGAAAATTAAAAAAACATCATTTCGCCCATAGAAATCTTATCGAGAATCGTGCTTGCCGAATGACACAGTTGCATTTAGCAATGCAACATTATTTTCTTAGCTTAGATGTATTAACAATACCTCAAATGACTTTTGCGTATAAGAATCACACGCTAAAAACACCACTAATAAAAACCAAAATACTAGCCGCAACCTTAGAACACAGAATCGGAAACTATGTGTCAGATGTCTGCCTTAACACAGATACTGGATTATACATCGTCGAGATCTGCGTAACACACAAATGCGAGCCTGAAAAGGTACGTTACTTTAAAAATAACAAAATAAATGCAGTAGAGTTAGTGTTCGAATACTCTGAAGATATCGAGATAGAAGAATGGCATCAACGTATTAAAAACAATAAAGTTCCCAATGAATGGTTTTATTACTTAGAGTGTATTAAAGCGATTGAATGTCATGAGCTAGCTGTCGAAAAAGAAATAAATGAAAGACGTTCAAGAAGATTAAAAAACACACTAAATTCAATCCACAAAACAATGAAAAATAAGACCATATTCCTGCCAAGTATTCATGAGAGTATAACTTATGAAGAATCTAATGAGGTTTTTACTGAAAGCTTCTGCCTGTACACAAAGAAGAATCGCTCCGTTGATAAACTATCGGTTATACAAAAAAACGATGATTATCTTATCCTACGTGGAGACACCTTGCATAAAGGGAAAGAATTTCATATATGGATAATATATTTACTAAATGAATTTGATTTGAATCTAATGGACGATTTTGATGGAAGTGTAATTATAAGATTCTATCCTATAGATAGTAACAATCCTCAATGGCGCTGGTTGAAATATCCATCACTTGAAAAAGAAAAAACACGAGTACGGTCTCAGTTCATTAAAAACTGTAAAGAAAATATACATATAAAATCCCTAACAATTTATATGAGCAATAGATTAAAAAATCGCTCATATGAGTATTTAAACATGACCGATGAACTATTCAATAGAGACTACAGCACATGGAATAAATGGCTTATAAGCCATAAGTTATTTGCTCCGAACATACAGAGGAAGTGGCCGAAATTACCTATAATGCTTAAAGAAATGAAAGAATCACCCAGCCTTTGGATGTTCCAGAGATGGTCGATCTTAGTAATTAGCATTATGATTAATATAATAGATAACATTTCAATTGGAAGCAGTATTACAGTTTATAACATATTTGATGAAATGAGTGACATCCTACCTCTCGATCCTGAATTTATATCTTTAGAAGCAGAAGCAATTGCCAATAAGAAAACCATTCAACTATCTCATCGCCATCTTATTTTTAGAAGGAATATAATTCTTGAGGTTCTACAACCATTAATCGAAAGAAGTATTTTGACTGTAAAAGGTGATAATGTAATTAAGGAAACACCATTGCAACAATTGTTTCTACAAAGCATAGTTTAACTATCTATCGGGGAAAAGATCTTTGCCAGAGACCCCCATAAAAAGGATAACAAAGTGTTAGACAAAATAAAACAACATTCCATCTTGGGATTAAAAAACATAGAAAAAATCATAACTCTAATAATTTTTATGTGCACGTTTTCAGGAGCGTGGTTCCTCTTAAGCTATGCACGTACCCACGGTGTGAAGTTTATTGATCTGATACAATCAAATTTACTCATCAGTACAGGGGCATTATCTTTCTTTATAATACTTTTTATTGTTGGATGTTTTTTAATATCATTCAATTTATCTCCAGCGATTGCCCGATGCCTTTATTATGATATATTAGTTCGAGAGAAGATAAAAGGGGCAAAAAGAAGAAAATTAATATACTTATTATACTTTACATCATGTGGAGTAGCGTCTTTATTCGCTTTTTACCATTTTTACTTCGGAGTTTCATTAGTTGTTATAGCTGCATTGACTCTTCATTTTTTAGCGATTAAAAAACCCTTTTATTATAAAAAAATAGCCGTCACATTAAAGTTGATTTTATATACTGCATTATTATTAGCAATAAGCATTGCTATGTTTGGATTCCTTTCCATTACACTGAATTTTGATATAGAAACAAATCCTTCTTTTAATAGTTTTATTCAAGCTCTTTCAATATTTGTTATTATCGTTACATTGGCGATTATTGGATTAGCGGACATACATCAACGTAATCGAGATCTAAAGAATAGGATATGGTGTTACGTTTTTTTCTCCTTGCTTATTGTTTTTTATATTGCAACAGCATTTTCAACAGGTGTATCAGAAAAAATAGCGAATATGATCGGGTTAGGTTACGTTAATCAATGTTATCATGAAAAAGATCTGGTTAAATACTCCATACCTGAAAGGTTAGTTATAACACAGAAAGACAAAAGCAAGATAAAACTATTCATTATTGCAGATGTAAACGGAAAGATATACATATCTAAAGATAAAAATCATCGTGCAGAGTTTATGTTCATTGCCAAAGAACTAAGTGAAGTAAGTTGTGATTAATTAGACAAATACACAAGCAAAAGGGCCTTACAGCCCTTTCGTTTTCCCTCGAAGAGAACTCTCCATTGGAGAGATTATACATATCCCCATATTTGGGGCAACGCAATCAGCCCATTGGGTTGTAAACTACTCCCCATATATGGGGCAATCAGACACTTTATAAAGTGAATATTCACAAGGAACATTTATTAAATATAATATTAAACATCTATTGTCAAATTTATTTCTCTGAAACTTTCAGGTTTATAAATAATTGTATAGCACAACTATGAACAACACACTACAACATAAAATACATTGTCCATAGTGGTCCGTATGGTATTTAACGCAACTCTTCATCTTCGTACACTGGCAACGAGTCAATAGCAGCAATTTTCTTTAGTTGAGCTAGATAATCCGAATTATTATCCACCAACCAATTTAATACAGAATAATTAGAAAGTAGTCTTTTTATATATCCAATAATCACTGCCAACTTTAAATTATTTGTTCCATATATATTTTCGAGTTGTTTAGTCTCTATTTCCATAGCAGCCATTTCTCGTTCCATTCTGGCAAAATTTTTTGCTACGTCTTGTTGCTTTAGTTTCGAATCTTTCGGATTTATTAGCATATCATCGGAAGTGTAATGTAATAATGATAGAGCAAATTTACGACTGAAATTATTTATACTCATCATCGTTGATACCGCCTCCAGCTGTCTTTCTGGTTTCATTTTACGTAAAATAGCAAATATTGCTTGAGGAACATGTTGATTTGCTAATAAAGCGGTAGTTTCGGGACTAATCCCATCAAGTAATCTAAACTTTGCCCTGAGTGTATCTACTGATATATTCAGAGATTGACTAATTTTTTCCGCTGAAACACCAGCATCCACAGCCTGTAATATCATACGATATTCCTGAATAACTGGTAATCGATTGACATACTTGTTATAGCTGTAAGATTCTTCATCCTCAGAAATCAAGCAAGGCACAGTGGATAGCCCTATATCCTTTGATGCTTCAACTCTTAAGTGACCATCAAGTATTATCTTTTCTGACAAATTATTAATATAAATAACTATGGGTTCTATGATGCCAACTGTTTTCACCGTGGAAAGTATCTGATGATATTTCACGCTTGATTTCACATTAATAGGCAGCTCCTTCCCATATAACAGATCAGAAACATTAATAATATAACACTTATTACTGAAGTTAGGTTTATTCATTTTCAAGACCTCGTTCAGGGTCAACATTATCCAGAATAAATGCAGGGACAGAATTCAGGCTCTCATCAGATAGAAGTTCTGAAAACTCTCTATTCCTCAATAAATTAACCATTATCTCTTTAACAACCATTAGGCTAGATATTGTAAACTCAGATCTTGTATGAATAATTTTATGCCTTTTGACATTTTCTTGATAAATTTCTTTTAACTCTTCAGAAGTAATCCGCTTCTTTTTTACCCCCTGAACAAAAGAATTATTATCACTTCCCTTACCTGATGTTTCTCTCTGAGATAATATCCTTTTAATTACACCTATCTGCTTTGAGTTAAGCTCACCAATATTAAAGCCTTCTAAAAGAAGGTGTTGTATATCAACTCCTTTAGCTCTTGATATTTCTACCGCTATATATATCGGGATTCTGCCAGACTCAACAGCAGAAAGTAATTTATCTTCACCATTTTCTTTTAATGATACAATAGAAGATACCCAATTTTTAGAACGACCAATTTTATTAGCAATCTCTAACTCAGAAAAACCTTTATCCTTTAATTCTATAATGCTGTTGAGAAGCTCAGTCGAACGTGGTTTTCTTCGAGCAATATTTTCTGCAAGACTCATGATATGACCATCTTCATGATCTACTGACTTTACTATTGCTGGGATTTGTTTTTCACCTAATATTTCATAAGCCTCAATCCGCCCTTGACCACAAATTAAATCGTACACATACGTCTTACAGGTTGAGTCAGATAACCTAACCGTAATAGGTTTTTTTAGCCCTATGTTTTTTATACTTTCAACAAGTTCATCGTGAATAGATTTGCTTCTTGAACGTGGATTAACGATCCTGATCTCTGAGATATCTATAAGCTTTATTTCTTCATATTCATTCATCAGTGAATTCCTTCTAAAAAACATCACGTTTAAGGATTTGCAAAAAAGGTATCAAGTCATCATATCGATAAAACTCTAACTGGTAAGGATTTAACTCTTCAAAAACAAACTGATTATCTAATAACTCTATTGAAGGAAATATATAGTAATCTTTGGTGTTCACGTTTTGACTATCAAGTCTAACAACGATACAAATATCATAGCTAAACTTTCGCTCAAACCGGATTCTCCATCGCTTTCTCGTGTTATTCATGAAACAACGGGAGATAACTACAGACATTTTAACTTCATCATTAATAGTAAATAATTTAGACTCCTCATCATAATCAACATAACAGCCTTGTTCTGTAATATCAAAAATGAGTTTTTCAACTAAACTATGGTATTTTTCTCTTAGCAAGGAATTAATTCGCAAATAGTCATAATCGTGCTTTGGTTTATAGTCAATTAATTTATAAGCCTGTAATAGACCACCAAAACGTTTTCTATAAACAGATGAGGATGGTGTATCATCATCTTCATCTATAATTATGCCTGATAGTTTCCCTTTTGTTTTAAAAAGTTCGGATAGTTTACCAAGTAAATCATCATTACTAAGATGAATACTTCTATTACTAATAATAGTCTGCGCTTGTAAAAATAACTCAGGAGAAATAATAGCTTCAAAAGCATTTTCACATCTTATCCATTCATGCTGTGGGTTGTGGATAAGCCGCTGTTTTAAACGAGAAGATGTTCGGTTATAGACATTATGACCAATATACTTTTCGTTAGTTAAAATCTCGTGGATCTTTCCTCTGGTCCATTTAGTGCCATGCTCTGCAGTAATCCCTCTTCTATTCAACTCAGAGGCAATAACCCTCTCTGGTTTAGAGTTATTCACGAATTGGTCGTATATCCATCCAACCGTTATGACCTCATCTTCCGGCCCTAATACTAAAATTATTCGATCAGTCTGGATGCTTTTCCACTCTTTATATTTAAGAATACCTTTAATTTTTCGATTTTCATCTATCAACATCCTACGTAGACCATAACCAGCAGGACCACCTTGATGATATCCACGACTGGCTAAATTAATTTGTCCAAAAAAAACTTTTTGCGAAAGATTCTTGCTAAACGAAGATGCCTCTTTTCGGCTGACAAACAACTGAAAATCAGCATAATCACCGTCCGAATCTGAAATTGGATTAGCACAATATATTATTTCAACATTATTTAATCTGAGTTGATGTGTATAATAACCAAACTCATCATTATGGGGAAATCTACCAAAACGACTGATATCATAAACCAAGACGGCTCTGATGCTAATTTTTTTTAGAATAACATCATCAATAAGTTTCTTGAATGCTTCTCTGCCGCTCGTAGTTACTCCACTTTTACCTGAGTCATCGTAGGTATGAATAATATTCATACCATGTTCCGATGCATATTTTCTTATAAATTGAGACTGATTAAATAATGAATATTGCTGATGGTCCGTAGACATCCTAAGATACTGAGCAACATTGACCTCATCCATAACATCCACCTCCCCTCATAATAAAGATTGTGGTTTCATGGAAAGCCAAAATTCAAAAACCGTTCTCCACAATACTCTTTTTAAAAGACGCTTAAGCTAAACTACACCATAGAGCACTGTGAATTTCTTGAACACGATCCCAAAAACGAACACTTTTTAAACAACTTCCTTTACAAAACTAAGTACTTAATTGTCCATGAACATATAAAAGCTATCATTATCATAATGTTATTGCTTTTGAGCCATTACTCCTGTCGATTTACCATATCCTCACGAAATCTTTTCCTTCTCAATTCAATTCTTGCTGTAGCCTCCTCATTAATATTCGAATTTTGTAATAATACATCCAATACAAACTCCTTATCGACACCTTCTACTTTACAGCCAACAGCTTTAGCCACTTCTGCCCCAAGGATAAAATTCAGGCGTGTCAATGTATTATTGGACTCTGTATTCTTGGATAAGGATTTTACTTAATTTTTAAGAAGATTTAGTCACATCTGTATTTAAGTTTTTTTGGGCTGAATTGTTATACCAGAACTAACAATTAGCATTCGTAACAACTCAAATAAACAGCTCCTTTTGTGTAGATGTGTTTGATATAATTCATCTGTGCTACTTGTATTAAAATATATTCAACCCCAAACCCAGTTTGCGGTACAGCTTGAAGTACCTGATTGATTAGAATTCTCAGGTGTGCTGCCAGTTATAGAAATCCCCTTAAAATCAACAAAAACGTTGAGAGTACCTTTAGCCCAGCCAGTATCCATACCAAAATTTGAAGACACTCGGGTATATAACTGACCAGATTCATCTATTTTAGCCATATAAATTCGTCTTCCGCTACCAGAGCTATTTCGTGAGGTACACTGTATGGTTTGAGGTGGTGGTGCTTTAAAGAACCCACCTCCTGTGCCTTGCCACACGCCATTAACACAGGATAATAGTTGTCCCGCACTCGTTCTTCCCTGTAAACCATTCGGTGAACAACCTGCGCCACTGACAGCAACACCATTGAGTTGAAGATATTCACCAGCACTTAATCTACCATTAGCGTCTATATTCCCGTTAGAATGAATATAATTAGAATTGACATTTCCTGAGGCCCACACATATGTTGTGTTTAACGTGCCATTAGCATCTATATTTCCGGTTGATTTTAAATAACCACCATATATACCCGCAGATGTTTGAATATTTTTATCCCCATATGCCTTTATAGTATTAGCATCAGTCATATTCCATCCACCACCCCATTTCTGGAAATACACACCACCATCACCCATTGTTCTGAACCAGTTCTGCGTGTAGGTTTCACCACGAGACGTGAGCGTAGTACCTGAAACAGTGTTATTTGAATTGATAGTTCCATTTACTTGAGCATTACCTCCAACGTTCAAATTTACTCCAATATTTGTATCTCCGGTAGAATGCAATGTGTTTGTAGTTATCGTTCCTGCTGCTGTTATATTTCTGGCATTATTTATGTCCTGATTACCCATGTTTAAATTACCTGTCATAGGTAATGTGCCATCACGACGTAAATACACTGAGTACATAGAAGAATCGTACCCAACACGATACGCCAGTAGACCCGCTGCGGTAATATTATTGAAAGTTAATGATGTCTCGGTCCATGCGCCCTGCAGACCTGATACTAAAGCTGCTGATTGCGTCATTCCACTATCAATACCAGCAACTTGCATTGCCTTTCCTAACAAGTCATAACGATACCTCCCGCCTTCCAGCCAAGGAGAGGTTGTTGTAATAAGACCATTGATAACATAGTTAGGAACTGTTCCTGAACGTTTTAACATTATCTTGTAAGAAGACTTTTGCATGTTAACGCCTGTATAACCTACAGGTAGAAACCCTTCGTTTACTAACGTTTGATATGTAATTTCACAACCATTAGACGAACATGTTCTTGGTCCCGGATCACTGGACTGACTGCTACTTGATGAAAGTGTTGATAATCTGTCATAGTGGATACTAATATAGCGATTTACCGCCTCTCCTACCTGTTTTATCTGATTACCAACAGTATCAGCCATCATGTTTTCTTGATTAGTTTTCATGTCTTGAAATTTTACGAAAGCAATCACTGTTCCAATACCTAAAACCAATGTTAGCTCCAATAAAGAAAACCCCTTATTATTTATTCCTTTCATTTTTATCATCCTCTTTTACCCTACCATCAATTAATTAACAAAAATAAAAAATTGGTCAATGGACGTTATGTTATTTATGATAAAAAATGATTGTTGGAACAATCAATAGTCTTTATTGACGGTATGGGATTACATAATGCCTTTTGATTAACTTTCTACTATCCCACTCTGTTAATAGTCCATAAACTCAACAAGCCAATATTTATACTCCACATTATAACGTTTGCACTCATTAAGATTAATGCGGTATTATCCAGTTCACCAAGTCGCACATTCATATCCTTATTATTTAATAATAGCACAGTTGTTATTCTTGTCTGCCAATCATATCTGCAAGGAATCTTTTCCCAATTATCTGAAATTTTGTCTTATCTTCAGCACTCACATTTTGAAAATATAATATTAGTCCAAGCACAAACTCCTTATCGACATCTTCTACTTTACAACCTACTGCTTTAGACACTTCTGCGCCAAGGATGATCTTTGAGCGTGTCTCGGCACTCTTTGTTAATAATTTCTCTTTAGTCTTTAAACGATTCAAACGCATCTGCGCTGATGCTATTTTTTGCTTTACTGTTTTTTCTGATCTTGGTTTTCTATTTTTATCACTATCACTCATAATTACTTTTCCTTCTAGTTATTAAAAACATGCAATACAATTAAAAAGGAGAAAGGTCAAACCATAGACAGTAAGATGAACGTTTTTATTTAAGATTCAATCTCGCAGCACCAAAGGATTGTTTAAAACAATCATTGCTGAACAGGTTTATCTTGTCCATGATGGGATTAATCCCAAAAAAGTGGTGATTTGGTTTTAAAAACATGATGTCAGTAATCTCATAATAAAATTATGCAACACAAACGAGTGCAACCACTAACTTAAAATATATAATACTCTCCGCGTTACTTATTTTATCAAATCAATGAAAACAATTTAATCTGTTATATTTTGATTCTGATTTCTGTTTTTAACCTATGAATTGTGCAACACGTAAAAGTAATTTTTATTTTCACTATTTTATCTTGATTCAGTTTCCCCGCCTTACGGCGGGAGGGAAAAGTGCTCTTTTTGCCATTACGGGCGCTATCTAAACACAAAAAACTAATATTATTATACTACTTCAGCCGTTCATCCGATTCTAGCCTTATTAA
Source organism: Citrobacter sp. Cu096 (assembly GCF_030332285.1). Taxonomy (NCBI): domain Bacteria; kingdom Pseudomonadati; phylum Pseudomonadota; class Gammaproteobacteria; order Enterobacterales; family Enterobacteriaceae; genus Citrobacter; species Citrobacter sp. Cu096. The sequence continues at coordinate 686,444 of NZ_JAOWID010000030.1, read as the reverse complement.
TTTCACAGGCATTGAAACTAGCGTTATTATTTAACTATAGAAAAACTTTTTACATAGTCGTTATTTTTAGCTCCTTTAGGAGATATAAAAATAAAGCAATGCCCACCTATACACTCACTTCGTGAGCGTGTGGGGTCTACCGACGGTTGCTGCCGCAGGCTAACACCGTTTCCTTCGGAAACAAGGTCAACGCCAACACCACAGTTTTTCTTGCGAAAAACTAAAACCAGCATAGTCGCATTGGAGGTTTATATTTTGGTTTGATATTTAAATTTATATTGAGGTTCTTTTTATTGTATGGCTATTTTTCATCTTGATTTTAAAATTGTGAAACGAAGTGAGGGCAAATCTTCCGTTGCGAAAGCTGCCTATCATGCTCGTTGCAGAATCACAGATGAAAGAACAGGTGATACGTATGATTATAGCCGTCGTACTGATTTATATGGGCATTTCATATTAGCTCCTGCTAATGCACCAGAACACATCGTAAAAAACTCTACAGCATTGTGGAACGAAGTTGAAAGCGTTGAGCGCCAGCACAACGGTCAAACATCCCGTTATTTCGATGTTGCTATCCCCGCTGAGCTAACCAATGATGATAAGAAAAAGCTTGTTCTTGAATATTGTCAGAAAAACTTTGTAGAAAAGGGAATGATTGCTGACATCGCTTTTCATGATCTAGATAGTGATAATCCTCATGCTCACGTTATGTTGACATTAAAAACCATAGGCACGGAAGGTTTTGGTAAAAAAGAAAGAAGCTGGAACGACAGAAAAATGTCTGTTCTTTGGCGTGAGTCATGGGCATCTATGGCTAACAGCTATCTCGAAGCCGCAGGCTCACCAGAACGTATTGATCATCGATCTCTCCAAGCTCAGAACGAGGAAGCACAATCGAATGCGGCTATTGCTCTGGATAATGAAGAAAAAGCGCTATGGCTTGCTAAAGCCGCTGAAACAAACCGTCCTCCGATGAAACGCATTCATAGTGCTAAATGGCGTAGTAAGTCTGCTCAGGAGCAAAGAGCCGCAGAACGGGCTGTTCGTGATGCAGCCAAACAAGAAGCCGTTGAAGTCTACAAAACATTCAGCGAACTTGATCTTGAAATCGTCGTTGATGTCAGAAGCTTCACTGTGGCTGTCCTTGCTGAACCAGAAGAGATTGTATCACCAGAAACGCGCTCCAGTTATTCGACCAATGAAACGCAAAGACCTGTACTGGTAGCCCCAGCACCTCATACTCGTATGAGTGGCGTTAAATCCTATCGTGATAAATCCAAAGTCAGTAAGGTTGTTGCTGGTAAAAAACCATCGGTCAGTATTTCTGATACTGGAACAAATACTATTCTGAAAACATCCTCCTCGCAAAATCCAGACAGGGCATCCAGAAGCGCCCCTGAATGTGTTAAGAGGAAAACAGCTACTCCGCGTCAGGATAATATCTTTAAACGCTTTACAGCTCTTTTAGTTGATTTTATCAGGGATAAATTCATATGGGTTAAAACAGACAAAACTAAAATTGATATTATCAGTGAAGAACATGATAAACGTATTGCTAAAAACTACATCTATGATGAAGTATTAGGCTATCCTGTTCTACGCACTGAATATGAGAAACGAGCTAAGTTTAACCAAGATGACTACAAGCCGACACCAAATGAGATAAGGCGATTCCCAAGTCGCATTAATAGCGCTAAACCTGTAAGTGATTACGATAATGGGATCTCACCTTCATTACCTCCTGAACCAATGAAGGGAGTAAACTTTCTAAAACTCAAACCATCAGGTTCTAATATCACTAAGAGCAAATGACAACCAAATACTTTTGATATAGAATGTAAAATCACTCTACAGCGAATGGTTTGTAAAAAATGGATCTTAATAATCATATAATTGATAATTTAAATTATTATTTAAATACAAGCACTCCAGAATATGCTTTCATGATTACTGGCGGATGGGGAGCAGGAAAAACCCATTTTATAGAAAGTTTCATAACTGAATATAATAAAAACGCCATTGATAATCAGTCTAGAAATAAAATAATAAAAATAAGTCTATTCGGATTTAAAGCCACATCCAGTATTGATGAAATGATTTTTCAATCATTACACCCACTGTTAGGCCATAGATATACCAAGTTAGCCGGTAATATTCTAAAGGGAGCATTAAAACTCGGTTGTAAGATAGATATAAATGGCGATAGCAAACCAGATGTAGATATTAATGCAAGTTTAGATAAAATAAAATTTAGCGAAATATTCTCTACTAATACGGATAGCGGAGAGATCATTATCGCATTAGATGATCTTGAGCGCACTGACATCCCATTAAAAGAAATTCTTGGGTATGTTAATTATCTTGTCGAAATTTCAAAGGTTAAAGTCATTCTCATAGCTAATGAAAAAATCCTACATGAAAAGGATAAATCATCCGAGGATAAAAATAAGGATGTTTATTCAAAATTTAAAGAAAAAGTTATAGGTAAAACATTCCAAATCAAACATAATATTGATAATGTTTTGGATAGCTTCCTCGACGAATCAGAATGTGAGCCATTAAGGAGACATAGAGATGTCATTAAAAACATCTATATACGCTCAGATGATACAAATCTCAGAAAACTAAAGCAAAGTATTTTAGATTTTGGATACATTGCAAATTACATCGATGAAGAACAACTTAAAAATGAAGAGTATTCATCGCTGTTAATACGCGTTTTCTTTGCCTTATCATTAGAAATGAAAAGTGGTGAGCTAAGTGAGGAAAAATTAAGAAATAATGAGCCATTCCAAAGTGAAAAAGGCAATAGCGATGGTTCTGATAATATATTTTATAAATATGACATTAGTTACAGGAACTTGTATGTAGGTGATCTATGGGCTGATATTTTATTCAAGGGTGATGCAAGTAATTTAAAGTCAGCAACTGATGAACTTGTATATTTTAAACAACAAAAAAACAATGAACATCCCCTCTGGTTCAAATTATGGAATTTTAGCACACTGAATGAAGAACAGTTTATTTCTCTTACCAATCAGCTACTTTTGGAGTTCGACTCTCTTCAGGAGGAAGAACATCAGGTTTACTTACATAAATTAGCCTTAATCATTTACTTCTCAAAAAATTCTCTAATTAGTAAGGAAATCGATGAAATAAACAATACAGTTTATGAATACATTAAAACCTATAAAGACGGTTGGGCTATTTTGAACAATCGCTCTTTTGAAGATATAGTATTTGGAAACAACACTGGCTATAGCTACTACAATGATTCAGATGAAGACTTTAGAAAACTATTTAATTTACTTAGATCTGAACGCAAATCTATCTCTGACGAATTAAAGCACCAAGCAGAAATCATCAGAGCAAATGAAATATTTACATATCTTGCACAAGGAAACAAGGATGAGCTGATCAATATTTTATATACTGAAAATCAGTTCAAGCCATTTTTCAATAAATTAAATGCTGAAGATTTAATGAAGATCTTATTGCACTCAAGTAATTACATAACGTCTTACTTTAATCACATTATAGAGGAACGTTATACATCAAGAGATACTCTCAATGGTCTGAGAGCATATAAATATCTGAAAATTGAAGAGGGGTTTTGGATCGATTTACAAAATAAAATCTCGCAAGAAATACCCCATCTGACGATGCTAAAAAGGCATTTCATAGAACAACTTGATACTACCATTAAGGAAATAATAGCACTCCTATCTTCATGTCCTGATGTTTAAAATTCTGAGGCTGGTCAATAAAATGTCCAGCCACTTAAAAATTACATCCTTCTCCTGAACACAACATTATCAGAGAAAATTGCTTTACCTGCGACAAACCCAACAGCAGCAATGATTGGTAGGCTTATAGTAGCTCCCGCCATGCCTGTAGACATTCCGATCAGTATAGACAGGCCAAAGGTCAATAATATAACAACGAAAGCATACCAGCCGGGGTAGGCTCCATATAAAACAGTCGCCATGCAGCCGGTGCAGACATGAACACCTCTCTGGCTTTCTTTCAGGCAGAAAGGGCATTTAATTGTGTTATTTTCCATGATGGCTTCCTTAATTAGCCTTCCAGCCATTGCTGGTTTTAACAAGATTCATGGCACCATCAGCAGGTCCGCTCATCCCCTTCACGTCAGAGAACGCGCTTTTGTCCACCCATGAAGGAACATCAGTTAATTTCCATGTATAGGTGACGCGAACAACTTTCTGATTACCGTTGCCCGGCTCGGTCCATTCCTTCACTTCATCAACTACCCGATGACCAATACAAACACCTTCTTTGGCATTCCAGATTTTGGCTTGTTTACCTTCTTCTGTTATTCCAAGCGTATTGTTATCCCAGCCTTTAACAAAGGCCATTAGGCCCTGTTCTACGAGGCCATCGAGGATCACAGACCCTGTTTCAGTGCCTGTTTCATCAAATCGCGGTTTCGAGAGCTGGATAGGGAATGTGACATCGTTGTTTCTCAGTGAGAAACAGGTTTTCGATTGACCAATCTTCGCGTTGATCGCTTTCTCAAAGTCACCTTTTTCGCCACATCCTGCCAGAACCAGTGCAGCACCCGCCATAAGAAGGATCTTCTTCATTTTCATATCCCATCAGTGATAACGAATAAAAAACCACTTGTACTGGTCCAACTAATGACACTTATGAACGGTTCAGCCGTCAGTCACTGATGGCATCAGACACTATTCAAATTTGCGGTATCGATAGACCAATACATCATCACCGGCAGATACTACGTTAAACGTAGTATCGAAAACAAGGAAAAACTACGATTCTCGTAGCTCTTAATGATGAGAGTGCTTATGATCCAGCGAGAATCCCATAGAGACATCTTTTGTAAGCGTTTAAAAGAAGCGCGGCTTGCAGCTGGTTTATCTCAAAAAAAGCTGGGTATCGCTGCCGGGATCGATGAATTTGTAGCAAGTACTCGCATCAACCGATACGAAAAAGGTGTACATGAAGCGGATATCCATACTGCACAGAAGTTGGCAGAAACGCTAAATGTACCATTGGCATATTTCTATGTCGAAAACGATCAACTTGCCTCAGTCGTGATTAACTTTGATAGATTAGCTGAAGAAGATAAAGAAGAAATTAAAATCATAATAAACAAATATAACAAAAATGCATCACTTTAAATGTATTTCTATATTTATCAGTGATCGCACAGAATGTCTGGTTACTTTTGATATGAACTTCTGAGAAATTTAAGAATGAAGCAGTAAAAAAGATTTACTATGCTGCTTTAGGTCAGTTTATTCGTACATTGACGATCCATTTCTTTATCCTTGTCATCTAAATGGTTTAGTTAGTATAATACCAACTGATTTGTTATTTATATTTAAAGGGAAAGTTTATAAACGGGACATTAAGTTCAGGGAATTATTGAATTTACTGTCACTTCACTTACCCCACTTACTTCAAAAAACAATCTTCTGTAGCTGTTTATCATTCGTTATCAGTCCAAATCTGCGTCAGCCTCTGACAGGAAGTAATAATCGTAATCTTTAATACCGATTCTTTGACCACTTTCCAGTATGCGTTTTATTCCGTCTCTATTTAATTCCATATCGTTTGCGATACATGTGATGAAGGGTATTTTTTCGTTTGTTTAAAAGATGCTTATTTGTTTATGTTTTCCATTATTTACATTTTAAATTTTTTTGTCATATATTCAAATACCACTTCCCATTAATGGAAATCAAATTTATTTGATTCTGAATAATAGGATTACTATCTGTTTACCATTCTTTTTTAAAAAAATATTTATCTTATGAGCTAACGCTCATGTGATGCCGCACGGCTACGCCCTGACGCTAATTTAAAATAGGATTTAATGGTTAACGCCTTTTTCCACTACTTTAATATTAACACGCACAGAACCTGTTTATGAACATAAGATCCTATTTTGGTATATGCACTTTCTCTTAAATATATAGGAAACTATATTTTCAGAAGCAGCACTTCGTGATTGTGCAAAACAATCACATTGCTGAACAGGGTTCATCACTGTTAATGATGGATTTATCCATGAAAAATTGCGGCGTAGCCGCTATGAAGTAAAAGGTAAAATAATTTTATATTTACTTAAAAGCCAGCAGCGCTTTGTGATTGTATAAAACAATCACTTGCTGCCCATTATGTAAAGTAAAAATAAAATAGAAAATCAAACGGTGCCATTTATTCGGCACCCTCCCCGTTAAGGTTATTAAACCTATTATAGTATTAAGGAGGCGTAACTCATTATATTTAAAAGAAATTTCTTGGAAAAAGTTTCCTGTACGGAAATTTAAATTTCCCCTGTGGAAACTGAAATTTCCTGTGCGGAAACCAAAATTTCTTCTGTGGAAACTTTTGATAGTTAAAATCCCCCGACAAACAGTGAACGCAATTTCACAAAAGTGTATTATTTTTCCTTTTTTCACTTTTATTTTTGACAAAAGCATATTTTGCATTATATAGAATAAATATAACAATAATAAAAGGATAACCTATGAGCATTGATTACAATACAATAATGACCTCCAGCAGTGAGGAAGTGGAAGAATATATAAGCAGAAATCATTTCACAGACAAACAAAAACTGGAGATTTACAGTTTTTTTAACAGAAACAAAAAAGATAAAATAACCGTAAATGTAAAAAAAGAGCGAAGTTCCGATATTCGACCGGGAATAGCCTATGTTCATGCTTTTCTTGATAATCTGGAAAAGCTTGGAAAAAATATGTCTGGTGCAGAATATACAATAATGATCCGCTTATGTAAACTCATGCAGCATGGAAACCTCATTGCCAGTATATCTCAGTCGGCACTCGCAGAAGAGCTTAATATGAGCAAATCTAACGTGTGTAAATGCTGGAATAAGCTAATAAATAAAGGCATTCTGGTCAAAGAAGGGAAGCATACCATGATAAACGCGAATCTCTTTCTGAAAGGCCAGTACAGAACATTAAATGCCACAAGGAAACAATATGTTCAGAAGTCACTGAGAACGACCAGTGAAGGCATAGAAGACGTATTCGTCACCGTTTATAAAGATACGATACTTACAAACAACGAAGAAAAAATAGTCGATAAAGAAGATGATAAACCTTTACTTTCTACGCCCGACGAAGATATTGACTGGGACTCTGTTTCAGAAGATAACATTTTTTATGATTATCCTGAAGATGTTGATCAAGAAGAAAGAATATAGTTTTCATCTGAATATTATCATTCTTATTTCCCGGTTATATTTGACACTTACACTATATCTCGTAATATAAATATATTCACTATTTTATTTACGAGGTATATATGAGGAAAGTAAAATTAGACAATGATGATTTAATTCAGTATCTGAACACCATCAAAGCTTTAAAAAAATATCCAACGATATCTGAATACAGAGATGAATATCGCAGATTAAGAACCAATGGCTCCCCCCTGATTGAAGCAAAAGAATTTAAATCTGCGCACACTAATCTCCTTAGATTAGACCGAAAGAAAAAATCACTGCTCGAAAAGTTTATTGAAGAACTCAACCCTGTCAGTCATGCATCAGCCCTTGCGTCAAGAAAGCTTGAAAAAGTACAGGAATCCATGCTCCACAGAAAAACTTTATTAGAAAAAACACCTGATGAACTCTTCGCTCTCGTCATAAAACAGCGTACAGAAGCTTCTCTTGAGTTCCAACGTTCTGTTGAGCAAAGTCTTGAGCAACTTTCAGATATATCTTCTGATTTTAATGCATCAGCAACAAAGCGCCGAAAATTTTCTATCTAGAATAAAACTACCATACTGGCAGTATATTACCAATATGGTGGTTTTATTTTATAACTCATGTGGTGATACACGATCACGCTCCATTTTCTTAAGCAACCGTTGTAATCTTTCTGCCCTTAGCTTTTGAGCCTTCTTCTCACCAATCTCCTGATAGTATTCTTCCCGACGCTCCGCAACAACTTTGCGGAACTTCTTCAAAAACCGTTCCAGTGTTTTCATATCTGTTGCCGCAGCTTCGGCTTGGATTTTTTTATACATATACAACACATGAAATTCATCAATCATTTTTGGCTCCTGTTTTTATTTACTGTTTTTTAGTTAGCCCCTTACGGGGCAACTTTTAGAACTCATTTCCTGAATCGTTCTGAATGGCACACCAACACAACAGCAATCTGCTCGAAGTTAACTTCATTAATACTCCCACTATCACCTTCTTGGGTTGTAAATCTCTCAAAGTTATTCTGAATATGGTCAATGATGTTCATAATAAATGGACTCATGAAATCAGGATCATCAAGATAGTCATTAGCGTCTCCATCTCCATTCACTTCCTGAAAAAGCTTCCAGCTTGCCTCCAATGATCTTATAGCAAGATCAAGGAACAGCTGTGTAGACTTATTTGTTACTATAGTTTCTTTAGACATAATCAATCCTCATTTTTACATGTTTGTTTGACTTATTTAGTCCCGGAATAGGAATAAACAGATAACTACTTTTTATAAACCAGATTAATGGTCACTGATCCGTACCTTAAATCCATTTCACTGACCAGTTCGTTATTAACATAACTGTTCAACGCATCTGTCAGGTTTTCATCATCCATTACTTCCTCGGCTGAATACCCGCATAGCGCAATGAACGTACTGACGCTTGCTTGGATGGTGCAGAGTATTTCAGGTGTTTGCTCACATAGCAGACTTACTGATATTGCAATATTATCATTCATTTAAATGTTCCTTTATTGAGTTGATTATTAGCCCCTTGCGGGGCCATATACTGACCACATGACCATTAGTTTGAGTTAAAAATAACGTTGTGCATATGTCTCAGATTCACTTTTACCTCATCGAATAAAACATCTCTGAGAGAGCCTGAGCTTTTACACTCCTTAAGAAACTTATTAAATCCTTCCTTACTGTTTTCTATTACCTTGTCAAAAACATCATCCATATATATTCTGTCTTCAACCATTTTAACAAATCTATCGCCCATGTATTCCTGCATATTACTGATATAAAGCTCATAGCAATAAAATGACTTCACAAGGAATAATCTGGTAGATTCATTGTAAACTTTGATTTCGTGGACTTCTGTTATTGCTTTACTCATTTTTATTTCCTTCTTTATTTTTAAGTGAACGTCCCCCTACAGAAATCTGTATGATTTTGGTAAGGGATATTATTTACAACAGTTTTATTTTCTTATGTTTACATAAAACCTCCTTAGATCATTATATGGATAATATTTGTTAAACTGCTTGTTTTCGTGATGCCTGAATAGCTCGTTCAATCCACGCATCCACCTCACTTTCAATAAAGGCGATTGCTCTTACACCTGTTTTTATCTGTGCGGGAAAGCAACCCGCTTTAATAAGCTCATATATCCATGTTTTCCCGAATCCAGTTCTGTTCATTACCTCAGGTAAACGAATAAGCTTGGGATGTTTATCTGTTTTGATTTGAACCATATTTATCTCCTATGTTGTTCGATGAGATAATTGTATGGGTTTTTCTTGTGATTTAAGAGGGACGTTCGAGAAGAAGTTTTTTACGCAGATTTTTGGGAGGATAAAAATAGGGTATGTTCAGGTTGAGTGAATGTAGGCGATATCCGCATTGCGCAACACACCGCCTCCGGGAATGTCAGTCCTCACCGAGTTCGTCAGTGATGAGATCCTGAACCTTCCAGTGTCTTCTGTCGTCGTATCTGTATGTAAAATCGACAAAAGACCGATAGTGAGCAAGCTTTGTCAGATATTTTACTGCCAGCGGATGATCTGTTGATTTCACCTTATCAACATCACGGATACCGTCCTTGAACTCATCAGGGTATAAAAAGCTGGTCAGTTGCGGCATACCAATCCTGACCTCTTCATCCTGCGCCCAGAACAGCAAATCCATGATGGGAATGATGTTGTAATCGAGTATTCTCTTGAGGTTGCTGACCCCAAAGCGAAAATCTCTGGCTGGAGGCTCAGGAGCCTGTAGTTGTTCTTTCCACTCAGGCACCATCACTTTCAGGTGATTGATGATTTCTTCGGATGACGTTTCCGCCAGATTAATTTGAACAAGCATCAACCCTTCGTTATTTACCCCGGCTTCCTTCAGATAATGCGAGACTTCCATATGAGGTAGGGGTTTTCCTTCCGGGTTAACGTATTTATCGAAAGCAGCCACATAACCCACCACCTCCCATAGCCCCCGATGTGTGACAGGCTTTATGGCATAGCTGGAAGACAGTCTTTTTTCTGGCCCCCCGAAAACATCACCAAACACAACCTTACCTTCAATCAGTTCTTCGTAATAGTTCTGATGCCTGCGACGGCTTTCAGGAGGCAACTCCCCACTGTTTTGCCCCATGCGGTAAGCGACAATCCTGTTTTCTATCTCTTGGAAAAGCTGTTCCACTGTCAAATTTTGCAGGACGCTGTAATTTTCAATGTTGAACCACTCATTAACAGCGCTGGCGATCTCCGCTTTGGTCATGAGGTATCTATCCTTCTGGCTTTACTTATCGCTTTGATATGTTATGAGTAAACATATCGGATTTGATGGCGGTAATCTATTGAATGGAGCAGGGAAAAGCATCGGAACAATCAGTCCAGACATGAAGATCGTTCAGTGAAGTTCAGTAAAGCGTGTTGTCATAACTAATTGAATATAATTGACATTTTTACAATACAAGATTAAAAATGTTGGTAAATATGATGGTAAAAAATAATGCCATTACTTCAATTCCACTAATAACAGGAAATACAGATGAAGTTCGAGTCCAGTCAGAGGAGCCAAATTTAAGAAGCCTGCTCAGGAAACTAAGCAGGCTTTTTGCATTTAAATCCGCCTTAAAACATCCCCTTTAAGCGGCCTGCCTGTCATAACATCCCCATTCCACGCCATATCACATCGTTGATTAAAGTTATGTAAATGTAAATTATTTACACTTTGCAATGATTGTAAGTGTTAGTGATTATCATTTATTGTACGCAAGCCATAAGAACGAGCCCCTGCTCGGTTCACTGTATGTTCCAATTACTCTGGGATAAAAACGATGAATGCTCTACCTCGCACCGGACTGCGCCGAATCACGCTTGCCTCTGCCCTGATTTTCTCTGTTAGCCTGCCGGCTTTCGCTCAGGAAACATTAACGCTATACACCACCCGCGAACCGGGCCTGATCCAACCTTTACTTGATAGCTGGACTAACACCAGCGGTATCAAAGTGAGTACGGTCTACATCAAGGACGGTATGCTTGAGCGTGTTAAAGCTGAAGGCAAAAACTCCCCTGCCGACCTGCTGATGACCGTCGATGCCGGTAATCTCATTGACTTAGTGGAAGCGGGTGTTACCCAACCGGTAGAATCCGAAGCGCTAAAAACCGCCATACCTGCCAACCTGCGCGGTGCGGATAATCAGTGGTTTGCGCTTTCTATGCGCGCCCGCGTTCTGTATGCCGAGAAGTCGCTGCCAATCGATAACTGGCACTACGAACAGCTCGCCAGCCCCGAGTACAAAGGTAAGGTTTGTATTCGTTCCGGTCAGCATCCGTACAATACGGCGCTGATCGCCGCGATGATTGCCCATCACGGTGAAGCCAAAACGGAAGAATGGCTGCGCGGCGTGAAGGCCAATCTGGCACGTAAAGCGACCGGCGGCGACCGTGACGTTGCTCGCGATATCCTCGGTGGAATATGTGATATTGGTCTGGCTAACTCCTATTACGTCGGCCATATGAAAAACGCCAAAGAAGGCAGCGATGCTCGTCAGTGGGGCGATGCCATTAAAGTTGTAAAACCTACCTTTGAAAATGGCGGAACGCACGTTAACATCAGCGGCGCTGCCGTAGCCCGCTATGCGCCAAATAAAGCCGATGCGGTTAAACTCTTGGAGTACCTGGTTTCCGCACCAGCTCAACAACAATATGCGAAAGCGAATTTTGAATATCCGGTACTGAAAGGCGTGACGCTTGACCCGGTTATCAGCGCCACAATTGGTGAAATCGACGTTGATAAAACGCCGCTAATCGAAATCGTGAAGTATCGTAAACAGGCTAGTCTGCTGGTAGATAAAGTTGGATTCGATCAATAAACCTCTGCAGGTTCTGACGTTACGCGGCCTGGTTTCCGGGCCGCAGTCATTATTAACGCCACTGCATCTTGGCGCGCTGTGCATAGCACTTGGCGTCCTGACCCCCATCGTTGCACTGATCTGGCAAGCCACTCAGGCCGATTTATCCCACTGGGATAATCTCATGACATATGTACTGCCTTCAGCGCTAAAAAACACCGTGCTGTTGCTGGCAGGTGTTGCGGTAATGGTCGGCGTCATTGGCGTAGGCAGCGCATGGGCGGTAACGGCATGGGATTTTCCTGGGCGCAAAATTCTCAGTTGGGCGCTGCTGTTGCCGCTGGCGATGCCGACCTACATCGTTGCCTTTGCCTGGCTCGATCTGCTGCACCCAATTGGCCCTCTGCAAACCTTTATTCGTTTCTTATTGGGCTTTGACAGCCCGAGACAGTTTCGCTTGCCCGATTTACGATCCCTTTTTGGCGCAATCCTTCTGCTCGGCTTAGTACTTTATCCTTACGTCTATCTGACAACCCGTGCCATGTTTATCAGCCAGCCGGCCCATTTACTGGAAGCCGCACGTACGTTGGGATGTAGCGCTACCGGAACCTTTTTTCGCGTTGTTCTTCCCATGGCACGTCCGGCACTGGCCGTTGGGATCAGTCTGGCGCTGCTGGAAACGCTTAACGATATCGGCGCATCGGAATTCCTCGGAGTTCAAACGTTGACCGTTACCGTGTACACCACGTGGATCTCTCGCTCAGATTTATCAGCCGCTGCACAAATCGCCTGTATGATGCTGATGTTTATATTCTTGATTCTGACGCTGGAATTTTACGGCCGTAGAAAGCAGGGATTCAGCAGCAGGAGCCTGCGGGAAATTCAACCCACTCGCGTGCAGGGCTGGCGGGGCTGGCTACTTGGTATCGTTATTTCGCTGCCGGTTGTGCTGGGCTTTTTGGCCCCGGTCCTGTTTTTAATCTGGGAAAGCGCTAAACGCATAGGCGACGAGAACCCTGTCTCCTCCTCGTTACTGTCTGCATTACAAAATACGTTATCACTGGCAGCGGGAACCACGCTGGTGGTGGTTTGCGTCAGTATGTTAGTGGCCTGGAGCGCGCGTCATAGCGCCGCAGACAACACCATGCCAGGATTTCGTCGCGGCGTGATGCGTCTGGCCTCTTTAGGCTATGCGGTTCCCGGTACAATTCTGGCGATTGGGTTTTTAACCCCCGCCATGGCCGTCGACCGTTGGTTAGCAGATTTACTGGATGTTCGCGGCCTGCCGCTGATGTCTGCCGGGATCCTGCTGGTAATTTGCTGTGCCATGCGTTTTCAAGCGATTGCCATCGGCGCTCTGGACTCCGGCCTGGGACGTATTCCGCCATCCCTGGAACAGGCTTCGCGACTGTTGGGTGAGAATGGTATAGGGACATTTGCACGGGTTCATTTTCCATTGCTGCGCCCGGCGTTAGTGAGTAGCGCCCTGCTGGTTTTTGCCGATGCCATGAAAGAGCTGCCCACAACGCTGCTTTTACGACCAGTAAATTTCGAAACGCTGGCAACGTTGCTGTATGCAGAAGCTGCGCGTGGAACCTATGAAGAAGGTGCTATCGCCGCGCTAATGATTGTTTTAGCAGGCACGCTACCGGTTATTTTGTTGGTGCGTCACCAGATGACTCGCCGTGGTTAAGAGATCAACAATGTCAGAAATTGCATTACAACTCCGGGATGTGCATGTTGCCTACGGCAACAGCCAGCAATCGGTGCTGCACGGATTTTCAATGTCGGTACGTAAAGGGGAAATCGCCTGTCTGCTGGGCGCTTCAGGCTGCGGAAAAACCACGGTGTTACGCGCAGTTGCCGGATTTGAACGACTACGCAGCGGAGAGATTTTTGTGTCGCAGCGCCGCGTGGCTGGCCACGGTGTTCATCTGCCACCGGAAAAACGGCATGTCGGCATGGTCTTTCAGGAATACGCCTTATTCCCCCATTTGACGGCGCAGCAAAATGTGGCCTTTGGGTTGCGACGCATGCCGCGTGAAGAGCAAAAGTTCCGTGTGGAGGAGCTGTTAAAAATGGTGGAACTACACAGCCATGCCAGCCGGTATCCGCATGAACTTTCCGGCGGTCAGCAGCAGCGTATCGCGCTGGCACGGGCGCTGGCCCCGCATCCAGAAATCCTGTTGCTCGACGAACCTTTTTCCAGCCTTGATAAGCGTACACGTGAGCGTCTTGGCAACGAGGTGCGGGATATTTTGCGCGCGGCCGGGCAAACGGCACTGCTGGTTACCCACAGCGAACACGAAGCGCAGCTGATGGCAGACCATATTGGCGTGGTAAAAATGGGGCAGTATCAAATAAAAAAGTGACCCATCCGACCTGAAGGTCACCAGGGTCGCCCTGAAAATTAATAATGTTTCTGTACCAGGCTGATGTTCACCGGCATACCGGAGCGTCTCTCCAGCGCCTGATTGCCGCGACTCACATCCACGTCATTCCCGCTAATGAAAGTGCGCAGCGCGGGAGTGACCGGCAAGGGAACCTTTCTGTCAGACTCGTATTCCGAACGGTTTCTTGACAAGGGTTCGTGCACTTCCACCCAGCGACTCCCGTCCGGCTCTACGCTGTATTTCACCGGTCGGTCTATCAGTTGCACACGCGTCCCTACCGGTACGGTATCAAACAGATATTTAATGTCGTCGTTACGCAAACGGATGCAACCCTGGCTTACCCGCAGACCAATACCGAAATTCGCATTTGTGCCATGAATGGCATAAAGCCTGCCGATATAAATCGCATACAACCCCATCGGGTTATCTGGCCCTGCAGGAACAAATGCCGGCAAACTTTCCCCGCGAGCCGCGTATTCACGTCGGGTATTAGGCGTCGGCGTCCAGCTCGGCGCTTCCTGCTTACGTTCTACCGCCGTCACCCAATTGCGCGGCGTTTCTCTGCCCGCCTGACCAATACCGATGGGCAAAACTTCAACCGTATTGCCGCCAGCGGGATAATAGTAAAGACGCATTTCTGCGACATTGATGACAATCCCCTCGCGTACGGTATCGGGTAATATCAATTGCTGTGGCACAACCAACGTTGAACCAGACTTAGGCAGAAAAACATCCACGCCGGGATTGGCTTCAAGCATGTTACTCAACCCCTGCCCGTACTGCGCGGCAAAGGCTTCCAGCGGTTGAGTATTGCCATCTGGAATAGTGATTGTCAGAGGGGTGCCCACCAGGCGACTGCCTTCTGGCGGCAGCGGATAACTCACTGCTTGTGATCCCTGACTCACAAGCAGTGCAAAAAGCGCAAAAATCAGTTTTACCCGACGCATTTTTTCCTTTCCTTCGTCGCAGCCGATATCCGTTAAGTATAGCTTTTTTATCTGTTTTAGGGAGTTACATCGAGTTGGCTGATGAAAACCCCGCACTCAAACGGGGTTACAGCTGGCTATGCTTCCTTCCCATCCGGAAGCACAATGTTGCTGGCGGCTAGCTGCCCCATGTTACTGTACATGGCACAGGCGGCTTCAATAATTGGCATCGCCAGAGCGGCCCCGCTGCCTTCCCCCAAACGCATCCCCATATTGAGATACGGATCCAGTTCAAGATGCGCCAGCGCGGTGCGGGCGCCCTTCTCAGCGGAGAAATGTGACGGTATCAGATAGGGTTTAATCTGCGGCGCAATCTGGCAGGCTGCCAGCGCAGCAGAGTAAGAGAGAAAACCATCCAGCACAACTGGAAGGCCACAGGAGGCTGCCCCCAACATCACACCCGCCATGCCGACAAGATCAAACCCACCAACTTTAGCCAGTACATCAATACCGTCATTGCGATCCGGTTGATTGACGGCAATGGCTCGCCGCACAACGTCTACTTTATTGCCTACTCTTGAAAGCGGCAGGTTAGCGCCGATACCGACCACATTCTCGGCATCGCTTCCAGTCAGCACGCTGACGATTGCCGCCGCGGGTGTCGTGTTGGCCATACCAAGTTCACCGACCCCAAACAGCGTTACGCCGTCCCTGGCCAGTCCATGAGTATAACGGATAACTTCCAGCAGTAGCTCCTCGGCCTGTGAACGGCTCATTGCCGGGCCCTGGGCAATATTGCCGCAGCCGCGCGCCACGCGCATATTTACTACGCCAGGAATAGGTTCAGCATCAATACCGACATCAATCACATGTACCTTTGCCCCCGCCTGAGCAGCCAGCACGCAAACGCCGGTCGTCCCACGCGTCATATTAGCAGCCTGAATAGCCGTGACGATTTTAGGCGAAACGGCAACCCCTTCATCCCACACGCCGTGATCGGCGCACATCACCAGCATCGCTTTGCCATTCACATGCGGAACGCCCTTCAGGCCGGGCATTCCGGCCAATTGCACAGCGAGTGACTCGAGCCGACCAAGACTTCCCGGTGGCTTAAGCAAGCCATCGATATGCTGCTGTGCACGCAGCATCGCGGCACTATCAGGTGAAGGTATGGTGTGGAGTAAAGAGGTTAAAGTCTGCATAGGGGTTCCAGTATGTTGGCTGACTCAGAGCAGAGCCAGCAGGAAAATCAACTCGCCAAGTTCAATGGCTGCGCCCAGCGTATCGCCGGTTTGCCCACCCAACGTGCGTTTTAATAACTGCCCAAGAATGAAAATCGCCACTATCGTGACAACCAGTGCTGCTACGCCGTGCATACCGGGAAGCAGTACGGCGGCAAGGACTGCCGCAAATCCCAACGTAACGCAGGTTTGACGCCCGGAGACTTTGCCGATAAAGACATTGCCCAGCCCTTCTTCGCGAGCGTAACGATGTCGATACATCAGCAAAACAGCGGTACCCCGCCCGGCAACACAAGCCGCAGCAAGCGCCGCCAGCATCGGTGTGCCACGCAAAGCCAGTTCGCTCACCACCAGCACTTTCGCCAACAACACGAAAATCAACGCCAGTCCGCCGTGGGTTCCCAGGCGGCTGTCGCGCATGATTTCCAGCATCCGTTCGCGTCGACGGGCAGAGAAAATACCGTCACAGGTATCCGCCAGACCATCGAGATGAAAACCACCGGTCAGCAGCGCGAGGGTCAACACTGCAAACAGCGCCGCCAGGGGGATACCGCACCAGGCCTGCAGCGCCATAAAGACCAGTCCCGTTATCCCGCCCAGCACCACGCCAATCAGCGGAAACATCACAATGCCACGTGAATAGTGCTCGAAATCCAGTCCTTGCGACCAGCGAGCAGGAACGGGCAAGCGACTGATAAAAGAGAGCATTGCCCAGAACAACTTACTCATTTAATTTTGACTCCAATTCCTGATACCACCAGCCAGACCTCATCGGCTGCTGCTGCCAGTCGCTGATTCACACGTCCTGCAATATCGCGAAAATGCCGTGCCAGACGGTTCTCCGGAACAATCCCCATTCCTACCTCATTCGTGACCAGCACAACCTTTGCCGGGCATCGCTGACAGGCGGCAATCAGCGAACGGATCTCATCCTCGATCGACTGTTCCATCGCCGCGTAATCCCAGTTATCCGGATTGCTGTCACCGCCCAGCGCAAACAGCAGGTTGGTCACCATCGTGGTGATGCACTCCAGCAGAATGGCTTCTTGCGGATCGTTTGCAGCCGTTATCAGTTCATCGAGATGTTGCCAGCATTCGGCTGTACGCCAGTGCGCAGGGCGTCCATCGCGATGATGCTGAATTCGTGCCGCCATCTCCTCATCAAAGATCTGCGAAGTCGCGATATACAAAACGTTTGGAGAATCCGCGATCAGCGCTTCCGCATGTCGACTTTTACCGCTTCGCGCGCCGCCGGTAACCAGAATCATCATACTGGCTCCCGGTGTTGCTGCATGATGGTATAAATTTTCTCAATATCGATGTGTTGCCGCATCGCATCCGCCAGCAGATCAAACTGCTGCGATTTATATTGCGCGTAATGGAAGGTGGAATCCAGCGGTGCTAACCCTTTACGTACGCGCAGGCCATTAACCAGCGCCCGGGTAAATTCATCGCTGTCAAACAGACCGTGAAGATAAGTACCAAACGTCAGGCCATCCGGCGTAACCGCGCCGTCAGCCACGTTGCCACCGTCCTTGCACAGCGTCATCACCGCCCGGCATTCTTCAGTTAAGGTCGTTTCGCCCATGTGAATTTCATAACCACGAACGGATAACCCCGCCGCGCCCGCCAGCCAGTCAGGCAGCGAGGAGGACATTTTTCCCTCAACCAAAGTGGTAGTTTTGTGCTGGGCAAAATGCGTTACAGTATTGAGTAAGCCCAGCCCCGGCAGCGTGCCGAGTCCTGACTCCACTTCATCGATGATCGTATCGCCGAGCATTTGATAGCCACCGCAAATCCCCACCACCGGCACGTTGTTACTATGCAATTGCACGACACCGTGCGCCATCCCGCTCTCACGCAGCCACACCAGATCGCCCAGCGTATTTTTACTGCCCGGCAGAATCACCAGATCGGCCCCCGCCAGTTCTTCAGGCTGACGCACATAGCGCACACGTACATCCGGCTGTGCGGCAAGCGCATTGAAATCAGTAAAATTCGAAATGTGCGGTATTTGCACAACGGCGATGTCGATGTCGCGCTTATCAGTGCGCAAATATTTACCCTTTTGCAGCGCTACGCCATCTTCATCTTCCAGATCCACATCCAGCCATGGCATGACGCCCAGAACCGGCACTCCGGTCAGCGCTTCAATTTGCTCAATACCGGAATACAGCAACGCCACATCACCGCGAAATTTATTGATGATCACCCCTTTGACCCTGGCGCGTTCATGATCGTGCAATAGCGCCAGTGTGCCGTAAATGGAGGCAAACACCCCGCCACGGTCGATATCCGCCACCAAAATAACAGGACATCGCGCCATTTCAGCCATACCCATATTGACGATATCGCGATCGCGCAGGTTAATCTCTGCCGGGCTTCCCGCCCCCTCCAGCACCAGCACATCGAACTCTTGCGCCAGACTGTTATAAACTGACAGGATTTGATCCCGCAGACGCGGTTTATACTCGTGGTAGCTTACCGCATCCATGTCGGTCGCGACTTTGCCCATCAGCACAACCTGCGCTTTACGGTCGCTGGTTGGTTTAAGCAGCACCGGATTCATACGCACATCTGGCGTAATCCCTGCAGCTTCGGCCTGAAAAATTTGTGCGCGCCCCATCTCTTTGCCTTCTGGCGTAATGCCAGAGTTCAGCGCCATGTTTTGCGATTTGAACGGCGCAGTACGCAGTCCATCCTGATAAAAAATTCGACACAGCCCGGCGACCAACACGCTTTTACCCACATCAGATGCCGTTCCCTGCAACATTATCGCCTGCGTCATGACGCCTCCTTCAGTGCGTTCTCTCGCATACAACTAAAAAATTCAGCCTCTGTTTTACACAGCGGGAAGCCCAGCTCTGTATGCAGCTTCACCAGCCAGGGCTGAGTTAATCCCGCTTGTTCAATCAGTTCCGTACGGGCGAAAACGTCCCCCGGCGTGCCGTGTGTTAGCACCTCGCCCCGGCGTAAAACGTAAACTGCATCACTGACTTCATAGATAAGATCGATATCATGGCTGGAGATAACCACGTGGTTGCCTTGCGCTACGATGCGTTTGATTATCTCAATCATCTGCGTACGGCCTGATGGGTCAAGCCCTGCTGTAGGCTCATCCAGCAACAGGTATTGCGCCTGCAACACCAACGCCCCGGCAATTGCCACACGTTTTTTTTGCCCGTGACTTAAACACTGAATCGGTTGATGGCGAAAATGCTGAGCATCGACCAGCGTCAGCGCATCTTCCACCCGGCGGGCGATTTCAGCTTCATCCACGCCAAGGTTGCGCAGGCTGAAAGCAATGTCACTGTCGATATCGGTGTAAAAGATTTGCTGATCGGGATCCTGAAATACAGTAGCCACCTGCTGACGCAGTGCCAGTAGGCCACGCTTGCTGTAATCCAACGGTTTGCCTTGCCACATCACTGCCCCTTGCTGCGGGCGCAGTAAGCCACTCAGATTCATAAATAGCGTGGATTTTCCGCAGCCATTGGCACCAACCAACCCCGTAACGGCATGCGTAGAAAAGTCCAGCGTTAGCCCCTTGAGGATCGGGTCATCCTGATAGCGAAACCAAAGCGCTGAGGTGGCAAGCATACTTTTCCTTACAGGTGAAAATCACCCTGATAAAGTTTGATATCCAGTGTGGTAGTCATTTGCTGGTAGCGGATCAACACGCGGGTAAACAGCAGTCCCACCAGCATCGCCAGCGAGCGATAGCCCAACGGCAAGCTACGATACCCAAAACGCAGCGTTTGTGCGCGATGAATAGCCAGCGCCTCGTCTAACAGGATAAAAATAAAGCGCCAGGTTAACAGGATCTGCTCAGTAAGCAGGCGAGGAACGTGCGCGCGTTTGAGTAAAATAATCAGCTGCGGAAACGGTAGATTCAGCACCAGCCAGAGCGTTGCCGCCAACGCAGCCAGGCTGCGCCAGAAGGTTTCATTGGCGGTGAAAAGTCCTGAGGCACTAACGCCCAACCAGTAGCTGCCAACGGGAATGCTGGCTAGCAGAGTCTGCGGATCGCGACTAAAACTAAACAGGATGGTCACTACCCCTATCGTCAGAAAACCAAACGGTAATGCCATCCAGCGGCACCAGCGCCAGAACGAAATGCGTAGCAGCCAGCAGCTCAGCGCGGCAATCAGTAACAGCTCGATACCCTGCCCCAACGGGGGCAGAGTAAACGCCAGAATCATCATCATTAGCCAGAGCAGAAATTTCCGTACCGGTGAGACATGAAACCAGCGGCTTTGATAGCTAAGCCTGTCAAGCCCGGTCATCACGACGTTGCCTGCCTTTGGTGTAACCCAGTATGTAGAAAATTACGGCTGCACCCAGCGATCCCTGGAGCGTAAACAACAGGCTTTCAATCTCACCGCTTGCCGGTTCATACAACGGCTGGAACCATGGCTCATAATGCGGGGCAATAGCCTGAATCTGACTCTCTGCTTCACCGTCTGAACCGCCGTATTCTCCACCGTGGTTGATAAAGAACGGCAGGATCACCAGCGCCACTACCATGCCCAATATAATCAGCGTCTTTTTCATCGTTAATGTCCTTGTGCGGTTATTAACTGGCGTTTGGTTAGCTGATCGTAAATCAGCACGGTGAGTAACCCTTCCGCAATCGCGATGGGGATTTGTGTCAGACAGAAAATCCCCATGAATTTAATGATTGAACCGGTAGCGCCAGCAGACGGGTCCGGGAACGCCACGCCCAGTTGCACTGAGGTGACGAAATAGGTGACAAGATCCGCCAACATCGCGCACAAGAAGACGCAAACATCACGACGCAGCCCCGCACGGCAGGCCATTTTCCACACCATGTAACCCACTACCGGGCCAATCACCGCCATCGACATGCCGTTAGCGCCGAGCGTCGTCAAACCACCGTGCGCCAGCAGCAGTGCCTGGAACAGCAAAACGATCGCCCCGAGGATAGCTACTACACCTGGCCCGAACAGAATAACCGCCAGGCCTACGCCGGTAGGGTGTGAACAACTTCCGGTAACGGAAGGAATTTTCAGCGCCGACAGCACAAAAATAAAGGCGCCGCACAGTGCCAGTAAAACTTTCTGGTGGTTATCTTCCTGCACGATTTGGCGCAGGCGCACCAGCCCGTACCACAGGCAGGGTAAAAACAGCAGCCACCATGCCAGCGCCCACATCGGCGGCAGGAAACCTTCCATAATGTGCATCGCGAACGCTTGCTCAGGAACAATCATCAGTAATAGCGCCGCAGCCAACCCGCTGAAAGACAGCTGTTTTAGCTGTTGTTCAAGCTTCATTGTGCATACTCCCACTGTTTGTTGACCAGAATGGTCGAGAAATAAGGCAGCGGCTGAGCGTCGCTCACCTCGTCGAGATGGCGCCAGCACTGCTCGCCCGGCAGCGTGGCTTCAGACATCATCAGCGCGTAGTCCAACAACCCCTCTTGCTGCAGCAACGCTTTGATGCGCGCAAAGCGACCGTAAACTTTCATCAGCACCAGGCTGTCATGCTGCTTTAACGCCTGCTGAATTTCAGCTTCCGGCGCGGTACAGGAGACCACTGCCAGCGATTGTTGCTCCATGGCGAGCGGAGTTTTCGCACGCGCGGCAATCGCAGCGAAAGAGGTCACGCCCGGGACAATTTCTAACCAGTCAGGCGAACCAATGCGCTGCAGTAAAAAGACCCAGGTGCTGAACAGCATGGCGTCACCGAGCGTAATAAAGCCTACCCTCTTCCCGGCTTCAACTTCCTGAACCAGCGCGCTTGCCACCTCATCCCAGACGGCCTCTTTTTCCGCGCTGTCGGCACTCATGGGAAAATGGCAGCAGCGAACCTCGGTCTGCTCGCCGATATACTCCCGTACAATCGACAGCGCCAGGCTATCGCCGCCTTTGCGTCCGGCGGGCGCATAGAGAATATCCAGCATGCCCAGCGTGCATGCAGCACGTACGGTGATCAGATCGGAAGCGCCAGGTCCGGTGCTTAATGCGTACAGTTTTCCGCTCATGCTGCTTCCTCCAGCGCCACATTAAGCGCCTGCTGTAAATGCGCCACAAACATCGCGCGAACCGCCGGGTTTTCCCCCAGTCCGCTGAGCCACGGCGTAGCCGGTATCCCTGCTGCGTTGAACAACGTTTTCCACGAATCGTCTTCGTCGGAGGCCATATCGTTAATCGCATGGTCACCGGCGACTAACATCAGCGGCATCAGATGTACCGCCGTGACGCCTTCCTGAGATAAACTTTCAATCAGCACATCTACTTCCGGGTAGCTTTCCACCGCCCCGACTCGCGCCGGGAAGCGCTGCGCCGTCATCATGTGGTCAAGACAGGCATAGGCAGCAAAAGCGTGATGGCTTGCCCCGTGTCCCATAAACACTACTTTTTCTTTTTCACCCAGCGCCGGCATCTGCTGTTGCAACGCCAGCATCAACTGTGCGTAATCTTCAACGCTGCTCAAAAGCGGTACACCCAGCGTCAGGCGAGAAAACAGCGAGCGCATACTTTGTACTTCGCGGACAATTTTTTCGTATTCGTCGCCGTTGATGATGTGCAGCGACTGAATCGCGACATCCTGATACCCCTGCTCCGCCAGCTTTTGCAGCGCCTGCAGCGGTGTGTCGATTTCAATGCCGTCACGCTGTTTGAGCTTGCGGATTATCATCCCTGAGGTAAACGCCCGGAACAGGTCACGGTCAGGGCAACTGGCTGCGAGATCGCGCTCACAGGCCACAATATTTTTCTCACAGGTGTCGTGATAGCTGGTGCCAAAGCTGACCACCAGAAGCGCCTTTTTCATCTCTAACTCCTTAAGCAGCGGCCAGCCAGCGCGTTAAACGCGCCGCAAAGGCGGCCTGACTTTCCAGTAACTCTTCTCCCGTCACCAACGGTGCCGGACGTGTAATCACGATGCAGGGGATACCGGCATCCAGACAGGGTTGCACTTTTTCCTGATACCCCCCTTCCGCGCCTGATGCCTTAGTAATCACCACATCAGCCTGACAATGTTGATAAAACGCAGCGTTGAACTCGGCGCTAAACGGCCCACACAGAGCAAAGATCTCACCGACGCCAAATCCCAGGTCCGCGCATTGCTGAATGACCTCAGGTACAGGCAAGACGCGCGCCAGCAGCGTTTTCTCTGGCAACTCTTTGCGCCAGATCGCCAGATCTTTACTGCCGGTCGTCAGCAGCACTCGTTCACCGAAACGCCGCGCGACCTCGCTGGCTTGCTGAATACTCTGTACGGTATACAGGTGCGAGTGGGTTAAACCGCTTAACTGTTCGGGGCGCTGATAGCGGCTCAGCAGTACGCCCGCCGCTTCGCAGGCATTCATGATGTTGCGACTCACCACCTCGGCGTAAGGATGCGAAGCATCAATCACCCAGCGCGTCCGATTTTCCTGCAGCCAGGCAATCATTTGCTCACGTTCCAGACGCCCGCAGCGCACCTGACCTTTGATGTCTCCCGCCAGTTGCTTTCCCGTCGGGGTCGCAACTGACAGGGTGTAGGCCACGTTTGCCGCATCCAGTTGCTGGCACAGCATGCGCGCATCGCTGGTGCCGCCCATGACCAGCACATCACCATAATTCACAGCACATAACCTCGGGGTGTGATCATCAGCCCGTCCTGAACATAGGTGGTTTTGTTGCCCACGATCACAAGACTGGTCATATCAACCGGCTCAAAATCCATTTCACCCAGCGTGGTCAGCCATTTTTCCTGCTTTTTACGTCCGGCCGACTTCACAATACCGACCGGCGTTTGTGCACTCTTGCTGGCAGATAACAGCTCAAATGCGCGCGCCAGATGTCCTTCGCGACCCCGACTGCGTGGGTTGTAGAAACAGATAACAAAATCGGCCTCACCGGCGGCAACGATGCGTTTTTCGATAACCGGCCACGGCGTTAACAGATCGCTTAAGCTGATGTGGCAGAAGTCGTGCATCAACGGCGCGCCCAGCAAAGAGGCGGCGGCAATACTGGCGGTCATACCTGGTATCAACCTGACCTCAACGTCCAGCTTTTGCTTGCTGACCAGCTCGAGTACCAGTCCGGCCATACCGTAAATCCCCGCGTCACCGCTGCTGATCAACGCCACATTGTGACCCGCCTGCGCCAGTTCGATCGCCGCCTGACAGCGTTCAATCTCTTTGCACATTCCGGTTTTGATCACCTGCTTGTCACCTGTGAACGCTTTTACCAGGTGGGTGTAGGTTTTATAGCCAACGATGATTTCCGCTGCCTGCAATGCTTCAACAGCTTCCATGGTCATCATTGCCTGCGAGCCAGGGCCAATTCCAATTACGCTTAACATCAGTGTGAAACTCCCAAAGTGATAGTGACGCCCTGTTCTCGCAGGGTCTCGCCTAACAGTTGTCCGTGGCTAAGCAGCCAGGCTGCAGGACCGGAAACGCTTCCTGTGCCCACCGTTTTGCGCACAAACGATGAAGCCGGAAAACGGTGTTCATGCTCACGCAGCGCGTCAGCAGTAAAGGTTTCGAAAGGAACCCGACAGCACGAAGCTAATTGGATAAGTCCCTGTTCATTTTTTTTCAGCGTGATGCTGCCAATTGCTTTTAACGCCAGCGGATCGAGCTGCTGGGCTTCGAGTTGCCTGGCCAGCAGCGCAGCCAGCAGCGGAAACGGCGTATCGCGACGACAACCAATTCCGGCGACAACCCGCTGCGGCACCAGCTTCCAGTGAGGAACCGGCAGGTCGGGTAAATTAGTGCGTAAGGTGATGCACACCAGCGCATCCAGTTCAGGAAGCGAGTTGAGATCGGATACCGTGATAAAACCGCGTCGATCGCAATGGCTGACATCCTGCGTCAGTTCGTCATCCCACCACAGGCCTACGCGCTTGTTACTAACCAGCATCTGATTGACGATCTTCACCGCCGAGCGGAAATCGCTCATCCGGGCATTCAACTGAAATGCCAGCGTATCCAGTGCCGCCATATCATTGACATCTGTCGCCGTGGTGATCACCGGGTCAGCGCCCAACATACCCGCCAGATAACGAGCCAGCGCATTCGCGCCCCCGGCGTGACCGGAGAGCAGGCTGATAACGTGCTGGGCACGTTCATCAATGACCACCACCGCCGGATCGCAAAATTTGTCGTTGACCAGCGGGGCCAGCACGCGCACCGCGATACCGGTCGCGCCGATAAAAATCAGCGCCGAATAATTTGCAAACGCTTCGCGGGCGGTATTGGCAAAGCCGTTTTCGAAGGGAATAAACCCCTCCTCCAGCAGCTTTTCACTGGTAAAACAGGTCACCGGCAGCATGGCCGCCAGACGCTTCGCCAGCACGACACCACCGGGCGTCAGGCAAAAAAGCGCAATGGATTCAGGCTTTACGGTATTCATGGCTAAAGTCCGCCGCATAGAGTTTGGAGTAGTGATACTCCGAGCCCAGGAAATTACCGACCAGAATGAGGGCCGTTTTGCGGATACCCGCATCGCGTACCTTGTCGCCAATATCCGCCAGCGTACCGCGCACAGTCTGGCTTTCCGGCCAGGTTGCTTTGTAGATCACCGCCACGGGCGTGGTCGCAGGATAACCGCCTTCAACAAGGCGTTCAGCCACCCGATGAATACGCTGGACGGACAGATAAATCGCCATTGACGTCTGGTGACTGGCAAATGACTCCAGCTGTTCGCGCTCCGGTACCGGCGTGCGCCCTTCCAGACGTGTGATGATCAGGCTTTGTGAGACCTCTGGTACGGTATACTCAACGCCCAACTCCGCCGCCGCGCCGAGAAATGCGCTGACGCCAGGCACCACCTGCCAGTCAATCCCACGCTTGGTCAGTTCCTCGCCCTGCTCGCGCACGGAACCGTATAGCGAAACATCGCCGGTTTGCAGACGCACGACGGTCTTCCCTGCTTTCACGCCGGCCTCCATCAGGTCGAGGATCTGCTCCAGATGCAGTTCGGCGCTGTCGTGACATTCTGCGCCGGCAGGGCAATATTCCAGCAGTTCGGTGTTAATCAGCGATCCAGCGTAGATAACAACCTGCGCCTGCTGTAGCAACCGGTAACCTTTGAGGGTAATCAGCTCGCGATCGCCAGGACCTGCGCCGACAAACCACACGCTACGGGGATCAAAAATCTCAGACATGGTTTCCTTCCTTCTGACAGGCGATAACAAATACGGGGTTATTCGGTTTGAAATAATGACCATTGCCAAGCGAGGTAAGCGAGGAAACCTGTAGCTGCAGGCAATCCACGCCCTGTACGCCAAGATGGTCCAGATGTGCCAGCGCGGTGTTGAGGTTTTCCTGGAGGATAAACGTCATCACCAGCCGCCCTGCGGGATGCAATTGACGCATTGACCAGTCAATCAGTTCGGTCAAATGGCCGCCGCTGCCACCCATAAAAATGGCATCGGCTTTTTCTGCGATAGTCATCGGTGCAACGCCGGGAAAAATATCGATGTTTGCGCAGGCAAAATGCTGACGGTTCTCATCCAGCAGCCTGAGCGCTGCCGGGTTACGCTCAATTGCTGTCACGCGTAATCCAGGGTATTGCAGCGCGGCTTCTATCGACACGCTGCCGGTTCCGGCACCAATATCAATCAGGTGACTGGCGCGGTGTAATTCAAGTTTTGAGAGGGCAAGTGCGCGTACCGCTTCTTTGGTCATCGGCACTTTCTCTCCACGCAGAAACAGCTCATCTTTCATCAAGGATCACCACTGCATTCATGTCATAGTCGGCGTTAACTTCACTCACGGGCAGGAAATGGATCCGTTCGTTTTCCATCGCCAGGTTTTCGCCAATCACCATCCAGCGATGTCCCTTGCCTCGCGCTATCAGCTGTTGCGCAATTTCACGCGGGCCGCACAGCCCATCTGTCACCATCGCCACCTTGTTATGCCGCGCCAGTTCATCGAAACAGACGCTGCGACCATGGCTACTGGTCAGCCACATATCGTTCATATCAATACCGGACTGCGCACACAGATACTGCACCGCACTAATGCCGGGAATAATGCGCACATTTTCAATACCAAAATGCGCCACCATGCGCGTTCCGATCCCATAGAACAGCGGATCGCCAGACGCCAGCACCACAACCTGTTGCGCCCGGTGCGTATTAATCCAGTCCAGCAGTTCCGGGATATTGGCACCGAGAACAAACTGTTCGCCGGTAAAATCCGCGAACTGCTGCAAATGCCGCTTACCGCCGACCAGAACATCAGCCGTTGCAACCGCTTCGCGTGCCGCAGGCGTCATCAAATGCAAACCGGCAGGTCCCATCCCCACAACGCTTAACATTGCATCTCCTCAGCAATCTCTGCGATCGGACGATTACAACCCAGCACCTGGTTATCAAAGGAGAACATGATGGCGTCGCAGGTCGGGGGATTTTTGGTAAAACGCAACGTTTGCAGGACGCGCATACAAATGCGCTTAGCCAGATGGTCATAAATGCGCTGAAAACCATACGCTTCTATGTGTTCCATCGCCGCCTCGGTGGTATCGCAGTCGCTGACCAGCGTCAGTAGTTCCAGCGGCGCGCCAAGTAACGCGAGATGGGCCACCAGCGTTTCCATACGCGCGTCGGCAATATGGCTATGGGTATGGAAAATGCCCGCCGCGATTTTGACAAGCTTGCCCGGATGTCCCACCAGCACGATTTGCCGGAACCCCAGACGTACAGCTTCTTCAATCATGTAGCCGACAAAGTTGCTCATGGTGACAACCACCTGGGTGTCAATCCCCATCTGCTCGCGCACAAAACGTTCGCCATGGTTTCCCGGTACCAGTACGACGCGTTCCAGCCCCGCCGCTCGCTTAATTTCCAGCTCCAGCGACAGCGAACGTTTCCAGCTCTCTTCCGACATCGGCGTGACGATCCCCGTGGTGCCGATAATCGAAATGCCACCCAGAATACCCAGGCGCGAGTTGTAGGTTTTTTGCGCCCGCTCTTCGCCTTCCGGCGCGAAAATCTCAATCTGTGCCCCTCGATTCGGGCCAATCGCCTCACGCACCGCTGACTCAATGGTCTGGCGAGGTGTGCGGTTAATCGCTGAACTGCCCACCGGCAGGCCGATCCCTTTGCGGGTTACCGTACCAACGCCTTCCCCGCCTTGAAGGGTTATCTCTTTACTCTCGTTTAACGTCACGCGCGCAAAAATCAGCATGCCGTGAGTGGCGTCCACATCATCGCCACCGTCTTTGCGAATAGCGGCTATCGCCTGCTGCCCTTCGATATGCGGCGACTCCACGTTCAGACACAGCGTCACCCCGGAAGGCGTCACAATAGAAACCTGATGGATCAAGTGTTGGCGTAATACCATCAGCGCCGCCACTTTTGCCGCCGCCGTCGCGCAGGATCCGGTGGTATATCCTTTACGCAGTGCTTTACCGTTGTGCCACACCGGCGTATCGAAAGCCTCGCTCATCGCGCCCCCTGCATGTGATAAAGCATGGCATTGACGATAGCGGCAGCGACATTACTTCCCCCTTTACGGCCTAACGCGGCAATGGCGGGCAGACTGCTTTGGGTGAGCGCATCTTTCGACTCTTCGGCACCGACGAACCCTACCGGTACGCCAACCACACCACTGACGGCGACATCATGCTCCAGCAGGCGAAACAACGCTGTCGGCGCGTTACCAAACACAAACAGCTTTTCACCTTCTTCCTTCACTGCGATATCGACGGCCGCCATCGAGCGAGTAATGCCCTGCTCTTTGGCCGTCCGCACAACCCGTGGGTCGCTGATGTAGCAGCGGCATTCACCGCCAAAT
This sequence comes from Citrobacter sp. Cu096, assembly GCF_030332285.1. Lineage (NCBI taxonomy): Bacteria > Pseudomonadati > Pseudomonadota > Gammaproteobacteria > Enterobacterales > Enterobacteriaceae > Citrobacter > Citrobacter sp. Cu096. The sequence continues at coordinate 657,055 of NZ_JAOWID010000030.1, read as the reverse complement.
TTTGCCAGCAACGTTTTATTAATCCCGGACAGAGCCATCGTGGTATCGGTATAAATCACGCTTGAGCGGCTAAGCGCCGCACAAAACTGTTCCAGCACATCACTGGAAAACCACAGAATGTCCAGCCAGTCGAAATCCGCGGTTGTATGAATGACCCGCTTGATAATGGCTTCATGTAACGGGCTGGCAAACTGATAGTCCGGGCGTGTTTCACGAATAATCTCGCCAATAATGTCGAAACTTTTGGCCTCAATCGCCTGGGGTTGCTGGATATATTGCATGGTGTTGTCCTCAGGCCACACCGACCAGCAGCCACCGCAGCGCAATAAACAGCGCCAGTGCCAGCGTCGATGCCACCCACATCAATCGAATCGTATGGGAAATGTCGTCTACCGAAATGTCGCGCTGCGCATCACCGATCCACGGTTTCTCAACGCGCTCGCCAAAGTAGTCATTAGGACCACCCAGACGAATGCCTAATGCCCCGGCCACGGATGCCTCCGACCACGCACAGTTTGGGCTGCTGTGGTTATAGCGATCGCGCCAGCCAATCTGCAAAGCTCGTGCGCCGTTCTGGCGGCATAAAAATGCTGCAGCGCTCAGCAGCAACCAGCTCAGTCTCGCGGGAATATAATTTGCGATATCATCCAGACGGGCGCTGACCATACCGATGGCTCGGTATTTTTCATGTTTGTAGCCCACCATGGAGTCAAGGGTGTTTACCGCTTTATAGGCCATCGCCAGGGGCGCACCACCGAGAAGCAGGAAGAACAGCGGCGCGATAATGCCATCAACGGTATTCTCCGCTACGGTTTCCACTACACCGCGATTAATCTGCGGCGGTTGTAGTTGCGAGGTATCACGTCCCACAATCCATGACAGCTTTTCCCGACTGGCGGCCAGGTTACCGGCACGTAGCGGACGTTCTACATCCTGCGCGGCGTTTGCCAGGCAGCGCCCGGCCAGCACGGTGAAAATCATCCAGACCTCAACAACCCAACCAAACCAGGGATGAATTGATTGCGCCAGCGCCAGTATTCCCCAGGACACAGCCCAGGTCAGTCCAACCACTACAATCCACATCAGCGCGCCACCGATGCGTAACGCGCGGTCGCTATGGCAGTAACGCCGAACAACACGTTGCACGGCAGAAATCAGATTGCCAATCCAGCGCACCGGATGCGGCCAGTTCTGCGGATCGCCAATGATAAAATCGAGTAGCCAGGCAACACACCACGCGAGGATCGTCATAGCGCACTCCTCGCGGCTGCCAGCCAATGGTTAAGCATCTGCGGGCGTTGAGCAAAATGAACGTGTAGATAGCTGGCGAAGGTATTTCCTGACTGCCAGCCACCAGACCAGGCTTGCAGCGTTTTGCCATCGCGAACTTTGCGACAGTTCATCACTGCTGACGTTTCAGGGGTAAAATCGGAGTAGTGGAATTCATGACCGCGCAGCACTTCGCCTTTGGCAGTTAATAATGTTTGCTGCGCGGCCTGCGCTTCACAGTAACCAAATCGGGTCAAACGTTTACCCATTTTGCTGTGGCCGGGAATAATATCCGCCATCAACCAGGTCTCGCCCTGACTGTCCTCAAGTGAACTACCGAGATACATCAGTCCCCCACACTCCGCGTAAATCGCGACGCCTCGTTGGTGCGCCGCCCGCAACTGTTCAAGCATCGGGACATTTCCGGCCAGCGCTGCAGCATGTAACTCAGGATATCCGCCTCCTAGCCAGATCATCTGACAGTCGGGTAAGCAGTTGTCGTGCAAGGGGCTAAAACGGACAATCTTAAGCCCCGTGCGCTCCAGCAGCGTAATATTGTCCGGATAGTAAAAGTTGAATGCTTCGTCATCGGCGATGGCAAGCGTTAGCCCTGCCCCTGCGTCTGCTGCCGGTAGCGCGGGCCATTCGCCAACAGGAAGGGTGTTTAACTGGCTTAATGCCAACAACGCGTCGATATCAAGGGTTTGCTCCAGCGTCGCGGCGAATGCCTGCCACGGTTGCTGGCTGATAACCGACTCGCGCGCGGTAACTAAACCCAGATGACGTTCAGGAAGCGCAATGCCGTCCACACGGGGAACGTAGCCTAAGACGGGTACGGCGCAGTAACGTTCGATCGCCACCTTCAGCAGTTGGTAATGTGTTTCGCTGTTGACCCGATTAACAATGACGCCTGCGATGTTCAGGGTTGGATCAAAATGCTGAAAGCCCATTACCGTTGCGGCGATCGAGGTGGAAACGGCTTTGCCATCAACCAATAAGATAACCGGACAGCCTAACTGTTTGGCCATCGCGGCAGTGCTGCAATAGTTTGGGTCGGTACCATAGCCGTCATACAGTCCCATGACACCTTCGATAACGGCGATATCCGCATGTTGCATCTGCTCGCGAAATAATGCGTTCAGCGTGGGAACGGGAAGCATGAAGCTATCAAGATTGCGGGAAGCGGTACCGCACACCGCGGTATGCCAGCCGGTATCAAGGTAATCAGGACCGACTTTGCAAGGCTGGACGCGTAATCCGCGCTTTTTCAACAAGCTCAACAAGCCCAGCGTCACCGTGGTTTTACCACAGCCGCTTCCGGTACCTGCAAGAACAAATGCGTGAAAATTGGCCGCCATACCCTGATCCTGTTCAGGGTGGTAGGGGTGTAGAGATACCCAGTCTCTCGACTGTATGCATCTGAACCACCCACTTCCCACCGAAGTTGTTGGTAGTCACTGACAGGCAGGTCTTCTGGCTTAGCGTCATCCTCACCCGCCCTTCCCAATCTTGCGATCAGTGGTCAATACGGGGTCGTCAGCATCACAGCAGCGGGGGCTGCGGGGGATTCTCACCCCCTTCCCTGCCACAAACGTGGCAAACCTGTCAGTTCAAGAGCCTGATTAATTAAGCTCTATGTTATGAGGTAAATTCACGACCTCATGACAATAATTCAATTTAATATCTTTCCGGGTTCATTCAGCCAATATTCTGGCCTTAACCCATTGACTTCATAAGTTCGTATTCTGAATGAAAATGTCGTTAAAGAATAAAGAAAGTCCTTCACACAGACACTGTATCTCATCACAAAAATAAAAACTGGTGCAGTTTATCCCTCTAATACTATTATTTTGTTGCGCTATGACAATTTATTGGCAGCTGTCATTATTTTTCATTTTATAATGATTGGCATAGCACCACATATCAAAAATCGGCAATAGCAAAATATTGCTATTTACGCAGACTCTCCGCGTGAAATGACATTTATTTGCTGGCGAAATGCCTGCGGCGTAACCTGATACGTTTGACGGAACACCTTGCAAAAATAGCTGGTTTGCGAAAAGCCTAAATTACGCGCAATGCTGGCTATACTCCAGTCACTGTGGCAAAGCAACTCTTTGGCACTTGCCATTCTCTGTTGGTTTACCCATGCGTTAAAACCGATACCCTGATATTTTTTGAACAATTTACTGAAATAGTAAGGGCTAAGGAAAACATGTGAGGCGACATCTTCCAGACGCAATTCGTCTGATAAATGCGCATCAATATAGCGCAGGGCTTTTTTCATCTTACTGTCATGCGGATTGGTACTGCGGTTAGTGCGTACCGGCTCTGACTGCTGTGGATTGTCTTTGATAACGACAAAATTAAGTTGTTTCTTAAGACAGTTTTCTACAATGAGTTTCAGCAGATCTGCTGAGGCGATGACTCGTGAATAGTCCATTTCCGGTACATTTCGAAATTCATTGACCAGTTCGGGATCAGCTTGCCAGCGGTCATCGACGTTGAGAATATCAACCAGACCAACGTCGTTACTTAAGCGTACCTGACCACAGAGCACAAACCCAACCAGGTGGCCCGCGATGACCAGAGGAATGGAAAAATCAGTAAGTCCGGCATGACAACGATAGATACAGGGTTGATCGGATTTAGACGCTTCCAGCCCTCCGCAGCGGTCGCTCATACGACAACGGGTGCTGTGCTGAGGATGCTGGCGCATCAACTGGCAAAAAGGAGTGAAATTAAAGAGCTCAGAAATTTCATCACCGTGAATATTGACAACCACAACGGCCAGACTGGTGGCCTGTGCAAAATCCTGTGCGATTTTATTAATGAGTTCTGAGTTCAGGGCACTCGCAGAAATCATGATAAAACCTCTCAGTTAATTTATTGTTATAAAGAAACATATTATTCACATTCATTTTCATCCTGCCATTCTGAGCAATGATGAAAGTCATCAGCGAACATAACAAAAGTCTCCCATTGTTGGGAGACTTTTTCAGCGGTTCAGGAAACCGGATCACGAAAACAGTTTTTACCTTTCAAAAATAAGCTTTTTCCGTGAAGCTAGCTTTCATTTTCCTCCAGCTTACACGCATTACACGGTAAATTTTTGCCAATAAAATAACGATAAATTGCAGCACCCGCGCAGGCGCCGATGATGGGGGCTACAATCGGAACAATGAAGTATGGGATATCACGTCCGCCGGTCATCGCGACATCTCCCCATCCGGCCATCCAGGCAAACAATTTAGGACCAAAATCACGTGCCGGATTCATTGCAAATCCGGTAAGCGGGCCGGTGGATGCGCCGATAACAGCAACGAGAATACCAATCAGCAACGGCGCTAACGGCCCCTTGGGAACACCGTTACCGTCGTCGGTCAGCGCCATGATCATCCCCATCAGAATCGAGGTAATCACCACTTCAACCAGCGCGGCCTGCCAGACACTGAGCGCGGCGGCAGGATAAGTACTGAATATGCTGGCAAGTTGCAGGCTTTCAAGACTTCCGCGTATCATCTGGTGGGCTGATTCATACTCGGTAAACAGACTGCCATAGAGCAAATAAGCCAGCAGAGCGCCACCGAAGGCCCCCGCGACCTGAGCCACGGTATAAGGCAAAACCTTGCGCCCCGGAAAGCAGGCAAATAACCACAGAGCGATAGTAATAGCAGGATTGAGATGTGCACCAGAAATTCCGGCCGTCAGGTAAACTGCAAGCGAGATCCCCAGACCCCATATGATGCAGATCTCCCACAATCCCAGGCTGGCACCTGCGACTTTCAGGGCGCTCAGGCATCCAATTCCAAAAAACAAAAACAGCCCGGTACCCAAAAACTCAGCAATGCATTGCGCTTTTAGTGAATCGTTCATTGTGACACCTTCTAAGCAGAGTTCGTGTCTTTACCAGCGGACTCCTTGCTGGCAAGTAGAATACTTCGAGGCTTACTATAAAAAGCCATGTCGGCAAATTGTTGGCAATCTGCGGGCGATATGACTTTCAAAATCGTGTTGCGATAGCAAATTCTTGCGATCACTTTTATTAAACAAAGCCAGATGACGTGGAATTCCTCTATTACATGTACATTTTAAAAATAATAAAATATTGCCAATAGCATAATCTTGTTTTCAGATAACCGTCACAAATTCATCCCCCCCGCATAGCAAATGATATTTCACCTGTCACGTTAAAAAGTGTAAATATGGAATTAACATAGCCAAATAATCACATCAGCATTTCATAATATATTCAATAAAAACAACACTATAAAATAAATAACAGCAATTTTATATCACCAGAACCTCACTATTTTTTCACTCATACTTTCAAGTCAGCCATTCTTTTTCCTCGCTTCTTTTTATAGTCATGAACATCGGGACAACCCAGGCGAGGTCTTTATGCAACAAGAAGCGTTAGGAATGGTAGAAACCAAAGGCTTAACTGCAGCCATAGAGGCCGCAGATGCAATGGTGAAATCAGCCAATGTAATGCTGGTCGGCTACGAAAAAATTGGTTCGGGGCTGGTAACAGTCATTGTCCGCGGCGATGTCGGCGCTGTCAAAGCAGCAACAGATGCTGGTGCCGCCGCAGCCCGAAACGTGGGAGAAGTGAAAGCCGTACACGTCATTCCACGCCCTCATACCGATGTAGAAAAAATCTTACCGAAGGGAATTAGCTAATGAGCAGCAATGAGCTGGTTGAACAGATCATGGCGCAGGTGATTGCTCGCGTGGCGACGCCAGAACAGCAAGCTATCCCTGAAAATAATCCTCCAACACGAGAAACGGCTATGACAGAGAAAAGCTGCAGTTTAACGGAGTTTGTCGGTACCGCGATTGGCGACACAGTCGGTCTGGTAATCGCCAACGTAGATAGCGCCTTACTGGACGCGATGAAACTTGAAAAACGTTATCGATCCATTGGCATCCTTGGCGCACGTACAGGTGCGGGCCCGCACATCATGGCCGCCGATGAAGCGGTAAAAGCCACAAATACTGAAGTCGTCAGCATCGAGTTGCCACGTGATACCAAAGGCGGTGCAGGTCATGGGTCACTGATTATTCTCGGCGGCAACGATGTTTCCGACGTGAAACGCGGCATTGAAGTTGCACTGAAAGAGTTGGATCGCACCTTTGGCGACGTTTATGCCAACGAAGCCGGTCATATCGAGATGCAATACACCGCGCGCGCCAGCTATGCGCTGGAAAAAGCCTTTGGCGCACCGATTGGTCGAGCCTGCGGCATCATTGTCGGCGCACCAGCATCCGTGGGTGTCCTGATGGCTGATACGGCGCTGAAATCTGCCAACGTGGAAGTTGTGGCCTACAGCTCCCCAGCCCACGGCACCAGCTTCAGTAACGAAGCTATCCTGGTCATTTCAGGCGATTCCGGCGCGGTTCGCCAGGCCGTTATCTCCGCCCGCGAAATCGGTAAAACCGTACTCGGGACTCTCGGCTCAGAGCCGAAAAACGATCGTCCGTCCTACATCTGATATCAGTGAGGCTGATTCATGAGATCGAAAAGATTTGAAGCACTGGCGAAGCGCCCTGTGAATCAGGACGGCTTCGTTAAGGAGTGGATCGAGGAAGGCTTCATTGCGATGGAAAGCCCGAACGACCCCAAACCGTCGATTAAAATCGTCAACGGTACAGTCACTGAACTGGACGGCAAATCCGCCAGTGAATTTGACCTAATTGACCATTTTATTGCCCGCTATGGCATTAACCTGGCCCGCGCGGAAGAAGTTATGGCGATGGATTCGGTCAAACTGGCCAATATGCTTTGCGATCCTAACGTGAAGCGCAAAGATATTGTGCCGCTAACCACCGCAATGACACCGGCAAAAATTGTCGAAGTAGTGTCACATATGAACGTCGTTGAGATGATGATGGCCATGCAGAAAATGCGCGCTCGTCGTACCCCGTCTCAACAGGCACACGTCACTAACGTTAAAGATAACCCGGTGCAGATTGCAGCTGATGCCGCTGAAGGCGCATGGCGCGGGTTTGACGAACAGGAAACCACCGTTGCTGTTGCGCGTTATGCGCCATTTAACGCCATTGCACTGTTAGTCGGCTCACAGGTTGGGCGTCCTGGCGTGTTAACCCAGTGTTCACTGGAAGAAGCGACTGAACTGAAACTCGGCATGCTAGGCCACACCTGCTATGCAGAAACAATCTCCGTCTATGGTACAGAACCCGTCTTTACTGACGGCGACGACACGCCATGGTCGAAAGGCTTCCTCGCCTCTTCCTACGCCTCCCGCGGTCTGAAAATGCGCTTTACCTCCGGTTCTGGCTCAGAAGTTCAAATGGGTTATGCCGAAGGCAAATCGATGCTTTATCTGGAAGCCCGCTGTATTTACATCACCAAAGCTGCTGGCGTACAGGGTTTACAAAACGGTTCTGTAAGCTGCATCGGCGTACCTTCCGCTGTACCGTCGGGTATCCGCGCCGTGCTGGCAGAAAACCTGATCTGTTCTTCTCTGGATCTGGAATGCGCCTCCAGTAACGACCAGACCTTTACCCACTCGGATATGCGCCGTACTGCGCGCCTGCTGATGCAGTTCCTGCCCGGGACTGACTTCATCTCTTCCGGGTATTCCGCAGTGCCCAACTACGACAACATGTTTGCGGGTTCTAACGAGGATGCCGAGGATTTTGACGACTACAACGTTCTTCAGCGCGATCTGAAGGTAGACGGTGGGTTGCGTCCTGTTCGTGAAGAAGACGTTATCGCCATTCGCAACAAAGCAGCGCGCGCGCTACAGGCCGTCTTTGCCGGAATGGGATTACCACCTATTACCGATGAAGAAGTGGAAGCTGCAACCTACGCCCACGGTTCGAAAGATATGCCGGAGCGAAACATTGTTGAAGACATTAAGTTTGCGCAAGAGATCATCAATAAAAACCGTAACGGTCTGGAAGTGGTGAAAGCCCTTGCTCAGGGCGGGTTTACCGATGTCGCTCAGGACATGCTCAACATCCAGAAAGCAAAGTTAACCGGGGATTATCTGCATACCTCCGCCATTATCGTTGGCGACGGACAGGTGCTGTCCGCAGTAAATGACGTCAATGACTATGCCGGTCCGGCAACAGGTTATCGCTTGCAAGGCGAACGCTGGGAAGAGATCAAAAACATCCCTGGCGCACTTGATCCCAACGAACTTGGCTAAGGGGTGAAAAATGGAAATCAATGAAAAGCTGCTACGCCAGATAATTGAAGACGTACTGTCGGAAATGCAGACCAGCGACAAACCCGTCTCCTTCCGCTCAGCGACAGTGGCCAGCACACCACAGGCTGCTGCGGTACAAGGTGACAGTTTTCTGACTGAGATTGGCGAAGCCAAACAGGGCCAGCAGCAGGACGAAGTGATTATCGCCGTAGGGCCAGCGTTTGGTCTGTCACAAACCGTCAATATCGTGGGAATACCGCACAAAAATATCTTGCGCGAAGTGATTGCCGGTATTGAAGAAGAAGGCATTAAAGCGCGCGTTATCCGCTGCTTTAAATCCTCTGATGTGGCGTTTGTTGCCGTGGAGGGTAATCGTCTGAGTGGTTCTGGGATCTCTATCGGCATCCAGTCAAAAGGCACCACGGTTATTCACCAACAGGGATTACCACCGCTTTCTAACCTGGAGCTGTTCCCTCAGGCACCGCTTTTGACGCTGGAAACCTATCGTCAGATCGGTAAAAACGCCGCACGTTATGCCAAGCGTGAATCTCCGCAACCGGTCCCTACGCTGAATGATCAGATGGCCCGTCCTAAGTACCAGGCGAAATCAGCCATTCTGCACATTAAAGAGACCAAATACGTCGTGACGGGCAAGAACCCGCAGGAACTGCGCGTGGCGCTTTGATAAAGGATAACTCCATGAATACCGACGCAATTGAATCGATGGTTCGGGATGTGCTGAGCCGGATGAACAGCCTGCAGGGAGAGTCCACGACTCCGGCCACGGCGAGTTCATCAGCACATACTGCGAAAGTCTCGGACTACCCTCTCGCGAATAAACATCCTGAGTGGGTAAAAACCGCGACCAACAAAACCCTGGATGAGTTCACGCTCGAAAATGTTCTGAGCAACAAAGTAACAGCGCAGGACATGCGCATTACCCCTGAAACGCTGCGCCTTCAGGCGGAAATCGCTAAAGATGCCGGACGTGACAGGCTGGCGATGAACTTCGAACGCGCCGCTGAGCTAACCGCCGTACCTGACGACCGCATTCTGGAGATCTACAACGCGCTGCGTCCGTACCGCTCAACGAAAGACGAGCTGATGGCCATCGCCGACGATCTCGAAAACCGTTATCAGGCAAAGATCTGCGCAGCTTTCGTTCGTGAAGCGGCAGCGCTGTACGTTGAGCGTAAAAAACTCAAAGGCGACGACTAACTCAGGGACAGGATCATGCGATATATAGCTGGCATTGACATAGGCAACTCATCCACGGAAGTCGCTCTGGCTACCCTGGATGATTCTGGCGCACTGAGCATCACTGGCAGCGCGCTGGCGGAAACCACCGGGATTAAGGGCACATTGCGTAATGTGTTTGGCATTCAGGAGGCACTTGCGCTGGCGGCTAAAAACGCTGGAATCAATGTCAGCGATATTTCGCTTATCCGCATTAACGAGGCCACCCCGGTCATTGGCGACGTGGCGATGGAAACGATCACCGAAACCATCATCACTGAATCCACCATGATCGGCCATAACCCTAAAACGCCGGGCGGCGTCGGGCTAGGCGTGGGCATTACGATTACGCCGGAGGACCTGCTCAGTCGTCCGGCGGATACGCCCTATATTCTGGTAGTGTCATCAGCATTTGATTTCGCCGATGTTGCCACGATGATTAATGCCTCCGTCCGCGCCGGATACCAGTTAACTGGCGTTATTTTGCAGCAGGACGATGGCGTGTTGGTCAGTAATCGTCTGACTCATCCCATGCCCATCGTAGATGAAGTACTTCATATCGACCGCATTCCGTTGGGGATGCTGGCCGCCATTGAGGTCGCGGTTCCGGGAAGGGTCATTGAAACCCTTTCTAATCCCTACGGGATTGCAACCGTCTTTGGCCTCAATGCCGACGAGACTAAAAACATTGTCCCGATGGCACGGGCACTGATCGGCAACCGTTCTGCCGTAGTCGTGAAAACACCGTCAGGTGATGTGAAAGCACGCGCCATTCCCGCTGGAAATCTGGAACTGCAATCGCAGGGACGTACCGTGCGCGTCGACGTGGCTGCAGGCGCTGAAGCGATTATGAAAGCGGTTGGCGAATGCCCGAAACTGGATAACGTCACCGGTGAAGCCGGTACCAATATTGGCGGCATGCTGGAGCATGTGCGCCAGACAATGGCTGAATTAACCAACAAACCCAGCCACGAAATTTTTATTCAGGATCTGCTGGCCGTTGATACCTCAGTACCCGTCAGCGTGACGGGGGGGCTTGCCGGTGAGTTCTCGCTGGAACAGGCTGTCGGCATTGCCTCCATGGTGAAATCAGACCGTTTGCAAATGGCGATGATTGCGCAGGAAATCACGCAGAAGCTCAACATTAACGTCCAGGTAGGCGGCGCCGAAGCCGAGGCAGCCATTTTGGGAGCCTTAACCACTCCGGGCACAACGCGACCACTGGCTATTCTGGACCTCGGTGCGGGTTCGACAGATGCCTCCATCATCAACCCGAAAGGCGAAATTATTGCCACGCATCTGGCAGGGGCAGGCGATATGGTCACGATGATCATTGCCCGTGAACTAGGGCTGGATGATCGTTATCTTGCAGAAGAGATTAAAAAGCACCCGCTGGCGAAAGTCGAAAGCTTGTTCCATCTTCGCCACGAAGATGGCAGCGTCCAGTTCTTTTCCACCCCGCTTCCGCCAACTGTTTTTGCCCGCGTGTGCGTTGTGAAACCCGATGAACTAGTGCCATTACCAGGGGATCTGGCACTAGAAAAAGTTCGCGCCATTCGCCGTAGCGCCAAGGAGCGCGTTTTCGTTACCAACGCGCTCAGAGCGCTGCGTCAGGTAAGTCCGACCGGGAACATTCGGGATATTCCCTTTGTCGTGCTGGTTGGCGGTTCATCCCTGGACTTCGAAGTTCCACAACTGGTCACCGATGCGCTGGCACATTACCGTCTGGTTGCCGGGCGCGGCAACATTCGTGGCACCGAAGGTCCGCGCAACGCGGTTGCGACAGGGTTGATTCTCTCCTGGTACAAGGCATTCGCTCATGGAAAGTAATCTGACCACGCCAGCCATCGTTATCTTCACTACTGCCGACTGCGCAGGCGTCTGGAATGACGTGTTGCTGGGTATTGAAGAAGAAGGGATCCCCTTTGTGATTCAGGAGAGCCATTCGACTGACGTTATCCACAACGCTTGGCTGGCTGCCTGCCAATCGCCATTGCTGGTTGGTATTGGCTGCAGTCACGAAAAACTGGTTGTGCACTACAAAAACTTACCTACATCAGCGCCACTTTTTACGCTGACGTATCAACAAAATAGCCACGATCGCCGCAGCATTGGTAACAACGCTGCGCGGCTGGTTAAAGGCATTCCTTTCCGCGAATGCCACTCATAACCCACAGGAGAAAAGCAGTATGAATAACGCACTGGGACTGGTTGAAACAAAAGGGCTTGTCGGCGCTATTGAAGCCGCTGATGCCATGGTGAAATCCGCAAACGTGCAGTTGGTTGGTTACGAAAAAATAGGCTCAGGCCTTATCACCGTTATGGTTCGCGGCGATGTCGGCGCAGTGAAAGCTGCCGTAGATGCAGGAAGCGCAGCAGCAAGCGCCGTTGGCGAGGTGAAATCCTGCCACGTTATCCCGCGTCCGCATAGCGACGTTGAAGCCATTTTACCTAAATCTGCATAAGTCGTAGCAACCAAGGAGCACAGCGTGAAGCAATCACTGGGATTACTTGAAGTTAGTGGTCTGGCATTAGCCATCAGTTGCGCGGACGTCATGGCGAAAGCCGCCTCCATCACGCTGGTGGGCCTCGAAAAAACCAACGGCTCAGGCTGGACGGTGATCAAGATAATCGGGGATGTGGCCTCCGTTCAGGCGGCCATTTCCACCGGGGTCAGTTTCGCTGAGCAACGTGACGGGCTGGTGGCTCACAAAGTCATATCCAGACCCGGGGAAGGTATTCTGCCACATAGCGTCACTCCGCAATCTGAACCAGCGCCGAAGCCCACACCAGTTGTACCGCAGGAAGAGATGTTTGTGGATCATGCAGAGCCTGAAACGCCGCAAGAAGCAGAGTTGATTAGCTGCAATCTGTGTCTTGACCCTGCCTGCCCTCGTCAAAAGGGCGAGCCGCGCACTCTTTGTCTGCACTCAGGTAAACGAGGTGAAGCGTAATGGATAAACAGCAACTGGAGACAACGGTCACTAAAGTCCTGGATGAAATGCGCGAGCGCCCTATTCCGCTGGGGATCTCTAATCGTCACATTCATCTTTGCGCTGAAGATTATGGCCGCTTGTTTCCTAATCAGCCCATTAGCGAGAAAAAGGGGCTGTTGCAACCAGGACAATATGCGGCAGAGCAGACTGTCACGTTAGTTGGACCAAAAGGTCAGTTAAAAAATGTGCGCTTACTCGGCCCACTGCGCAGCAAAAGTCAGGTCGAAATTTCTCGTACCGACGCTCGCACGTTGGGAATTGCTGCCCCACTGCGAATGTCGGGCAATATCGAAGGCACGCCAGGCATTCGCCTTGTTAGTCCATTTGCTGAGCTAGATATCGCATCCGGGGTGATCGTCGCCCAACGGCATATCCATATGTCGCCGCTCGATGCCCTGATACTGCGAGTTACCCATGGAGATAAAGTTTCTGTTGCCATTAATGGCGACGAACGTCGACTGATTTTCGATAACGTCGCCGTACGTGTTTCGCCGGATATGCGCCTTGAGATGCATATCGATACAGACGAAGCCAATGCCGCAGGCGCTGATAATCCACAGGCATTTGCCACACTGGTGACCTCACGATGAACAACGAACTGCTGCAACGCATTATCGAGGAGGTTGTTTCCCGATTAAAAAAACGCGCGGAAAGCACGATCTCCCTTAGCGTCGCGCAGTTACGGGAAATCGATCCACGGACATTATGCTGCCAATACTCGTCGCTCCATCTCCTGCAGGCCGACCTGCCCTTACTGGAGCAAATTGCCGATGGCTGCCAAGCCAACATGTCGGTGGTAACGATCCACGAAGCACTGGCATGCGGAGTCCGCGTGAAAATTTCGTTGCAACACCGGTTGTTACCCGCAATCCCCGTGAAAAAGCTCGCGCGTCTGCCACTGGAGTTCAGTGACGAGCTGGGGCGAATTATCGTGTTGCATCCTGAAAAGCTTCTCAGCTATGCCGACGTCGCCCAATTGAAGGGTGGCGTACTGGTACTACGCCGTCGATGTGTCGTGACGGCTCTGGCTCAGGAAGCGGTCGGTACGCGAAAAGTCCAATTAATTAAGCAGGAGTGAGCTATGCATCTGGCCCGGGTTACAGGCGTTGTGGTTTCCACGCAAAAATCTCCATCACTGGTGGGAAAAAAACTGTTGCTGGTACGTCGGGTGAGTGCTGACGGAGAGCTTCCCGCATCCCCTGTGAGTGGAGATGAAGTCGCCGTTGATTCTGTCGGCGCAGGAACTGGAGAACTGGTGTTACTCAGCAGCGGCTCCAGCGCCAGACACGTTTTTACCGGCCCTAATGAGGCCATCGATCTGGCTATCGTCGGCATTGTCGACACGCTTTCTCGTTAGGAGGAACTATGGCGATTTATACCCGCACTGGCGATGCCGGCACAACAGCTCTCTTTACCGGACAACGCGTGAGTAAAACGCATCCGCGCGTCGAGGCTTACGGTACGCTGGATGAACTTAATGCGGCACTCAGCCTGTGCGTTTGCGCGGCGAAAAACCCGCAGCACCGCCAGTTACTTGAAAATATTCAACTGCAGCTTTTCTGGTTTAGCGCCGAACTGGCAAGCGAGAGCGAACAGCCAACGCCAGAACAGCGCTACATCAGCTCAGAAGAAATTGCGGCGCTGGAAACCGCCATTGATACCGCAATGGGGAGAGTACCGCCCCTACGCAGCTTTATTTTACCTGGCCGTAGTGAGGCCGCCAGCCGTCTGCACTTTGCCCGCACGCTGGCTCGTCGCGCAGAGCGGAGACTGGTCGAACTCTCCACTGGGATCTCCGTCAGACACGTGCTGATGCGTTATATCAATCGCCTGTCTGACTGCTTATATGCGCTCGCACGAGCAGAAGATCACGACGCCCATCAAAACGACATTATTCAGAAAGTGTCGGAGCGCTATCTTGCAGCCATCCGTCGTTCAGCCAACAGGGAGCCGACTATGTCACTGTCTTTTCAGGAGCTCCACCAACTGACTCGCGCTGCGGTGGCGAGAGCAGAAGAAATTCAGGTTCCGGTCGTCATTTGCATTGTTGATGCAAACGGAACTCAAACGGTGACCTGGCGCATGCCTGACGCATTGCTCGTCAGTAGCGAACTGGCACCGAAAAAAGCCTGGACCGCCGTGGCGATGAAAACCGCCACGCACGAGCTGACATCAGCAGTGCAGCCGGGCGCTGCGCTTTACGGTCTGGAAAGCCATATGCAGGGAAAAGTCGTCACTTTCGGTGGCGGGTACGCGTTATGGCGCGAGGGTTTACTCCTTGGGGGTCTTGGCATCAGCGGGGGAAGCGTTGAGCAGGATATGGATATTGCAGAAACGGCCATTGCGGCGATTAACGTGAGAACACATCAATGAATACTTCAGAACTTGAAACGCTTATTCGTAACATTTTGAGTGAACAACTCGCCCCGGCAAAAGCAGAAGTTAAGGGTAATGGAATTTACCCTTCCGTTGACGAAGCGATTGATGCCGCGCATCAGGCTTTTCTGCGTTATCAGCAATGTCCATTGAAAACCCGCAGCGCCATCATTAATGCCCTGCGAGAAGAACTGACGCCTCACCTGGCTTCACTGGCTGCCGAGAGTGCTGCCGAAACCGGAATGGGTAACAAAGAGGATAAATTCCTCAAAAACAAAGCTGCGCTGGACAACACCCCGGGTATCGAAGATCTCACTACCACGGCGCTAACTGGCGACGGCGGCATGGTGTTATTTGAGTATTCACCGTTTGGCGTGATTGGCTCCGTTGCCCCAAGTACTAACCCGACAGAAACCATTATTAACAACAGCATCAGTATGCTGGCTGCGGGAAACAGCGTTTATTTTAGCCCGCATCCGGGTGCTAAAGCGGTTTCACTGAAGCTAATTGCCATGATTGAAGATATTGCCTTCCGCTGCTGTGGGATCCGGAATCTTGTCGTCACAGTCACAGAACCCACTTTTGAAGCTACCCAGCAAATGATGGCGCACCCTAAAATCGCAGTTCTGGCGATTACCGGTGGCCCTGGCATTGTTGCTATGGGCATGAAAAGCGGGAAAAAAGTCATTGGCGCAGGCGCAGGTAATCCGCCCTGCATTGTTGATGAAACAGCCGACCTGGTTAAGGCGGCGGAAGATATCATCAACGGCGCATCCTTTGATTACAATCTCCCCTGCATTGCTGAGAAGAGCCTGATCGTTGTTGATGCCGTTGCCGAACGCCTGGTTCAACAAATGCAGTCATTTGGCGCGATGCTTCTCAATAGCGAAGAGGTAGACAAACTGCGCACAGCTTGTCTGCCAGAAGGCATGGCCAATAAAAAGCTGGTCGGAAAAAGCCCAGCGAGTTTACTGGAAGCCGCGGGAATACCGGTTCCTGCAAAAGCACCGCGATTATTGATAGGTATCGTCAAGGCTGACGACCCGTGGGTTACCAGCGAGCAACTGATGCCAATGCTCCCCGTCGTTACGGTGAGCGATTTTGACAGTGCGTTAACGTTGGCCCTGAAGGTTGAAGAGGGACTGCATCACACCGCCATTATGCACTCACAAAATGTGTCCCGTTTGAATCTTGCCGCGCGCACGCTTCAGACCTCCATTTTTGTGAAAAATGGTCCTTCTTACGCCGGGATTGGCGTGGGTGGGGAAGGCTTTACCACCTTCACCATCGCGACCCCAACCGGTGAAGGAACGACATCTGCGCGCACCTTCGCACGCTCTCGTCGTTGCGTGCTAACAAACGGTTTTTCTATTCGCTAATGGAGCCGTTATGAAACGCTTTTCACTGCAAACTCGATTGTACAGCGGCCAGGGAAGTCTGGATGTGCTCAAGCGCTTTACAAATAAGCATATCTGGATTATTTGCGATGGTTTTCTCGCGCGTTCTCCCCTGATTGAAAAGCTGCGCGACGCTCTGCCAGCGGATAACCGCATCAGCATTTTCAGCGATATCACTCCCGATCCCACCATTAGCACGGTAGTGCAAGGGATTGCGCAAATGCAGTCTCTACGACCGGACGTGGTGATTGGTTTTGGTGGAGGCTCAGCTCTTGATGCCGCAAAAGCCATCGTCTGGTTCAGCCGACAGTTCGGTATCGAAATTGAAACCTGTGTCGCAATCCCTACTACCAGCGGCACGGGATCGGAGGTGACCAGCGCCTGCGTGATTAGCGATCCGGACAAAGGCATTAAGTATCCATTATTCAATAATGCGCTTTACCCGGACATGGCCATCCTCGATCCGACGCTGGTCGTCAGCGTACCGCCAGCCATCACCGCGAATACCGGCATGGACGTGTTAACACACGCGCTGGAAGCTTACGTATCCACGAAGGCCAGCGACTTTACCGACGCGCTGGCTGAGAAAGCGGCACAAATCGTCTTCCAGTACCTGCCTGTCGCCGTCAGCAAAGGTGACTGCCTGGCAACCAGAGGAAAAATGCATAACGCGTCAACGCTCGCGGGAATGGCATTTAGTCAGGCTGGACTGGGTATCAATCATGCGATTGCCCATCAGTTGGGCGGCCAGTTTCATCTGCCCCACGGACTCGCCAATGCGCTGCTGCTGACCCATGTCATTCATTTTAATGCACGCGATCCCCGGGCCGTAAAGCGCTATGCCCGTTTCGCTAAAGCCTGCCACTTATGCCCGAATAACGCGAACGATACGGCGGCACTGAACGCACTGATTCATCATATCGAGCTACTCAAAAAACAGTGTGCGTTACCTTCATTGAATGACGCGCTTAAAGACGGAAAGCAAATCTGGTCACAACGTATACCGTCGATGGTTCAGGCCGCGCTGGCTGACGTCACGCTGCAAACCAATCCTCGTGTTGCTGACGCTAATGCCATGCAGGAACTGCTTGAGGAATTATTATGAAGACAGCCATGACGGCAGAGTCCACGCTTTATGATGCACAGACAATTCGCGAACGCGTTCGCGCAGCGGGTGTTGTCGGGGCTGGAGGCGCGGGCTTTCCTGCTCACGTAAAATTACAGGCGCAGGTCGATACTTTTCTGGTCAATGCAGCAGAATGTGAGCCGATGCTGAAAGTTGACCAGCAATTGATGGCCGTCCAGGCTGAGCGGCTTATCCGCGGCGTTCAATATGCCATGACGGCTACCGGCGCCAGTGGCGGTATTATTGCGCTCAAAGAGAAATACCAGAAGGCTATCAATGCGTTAACGCCCCTTCTGCCTGCCAGCATCCGCTTACATATTTTGCCTGATGTCTACCCGGCAGGTGACGAGGTTCTGACCATCTGGATGGCAACAGGTCGGAGAGTTCCACCTGCCGCGTTGCCGGTCAGCGTCGGCGTGGTGGTCAATAACGTCCAGACCGTGCTCAACATCGCCAGAGCGGTGGAGCAGCAATACCCCGTTACCCGTCGTACTCTGACCGTTAACGGCGCGGTCGCCAGACCAATCACTCTCACCGTCCCAGTCGGCATGTCTTTACGTGACGTTCTGGCACTGGCCGGTGGTTCAACCGTCGACGACCCCGGCTTTATTAACGGTGGTCCGATGATGGGCGGCCTGATTACCTCTCTGGATACCCCTGTCAGCAAGACCACCGGGGGCCTGCTGGTTTTGCCAAAATCTCATGCGTTGATTCAGCGGCGGATGCAGGATGAACGTACCGTGCTTTCCGTCGCAAAAACCGTTTGCGAACAGTGCCGTTTGTGTACGGATTTGTGCCCAAGGCACTTGATTGGCCATGAGTTGTCACCTCACCTGCTGGTTCGCGCAGTTAATTATCAGCAGGCAGCCACACCGCAGTTGCTGCTCACGGCGCTGACCTGCTCAGAATGCAATGTATGTGAAAGCGTCGCCTGTCCGGTTGGAATTTCGCCGATGCGAATCAACCGCATGCTTAAACGCGAGCTACGGGCGCTCAACCATCGTTATGAAGGACCGCTAAATCCTGAGGATGAAATGGCGAAGTACCGGCTGATCCCGGTTAAACGCCTTGTGGCTAAGTTGGGCCTTAGCGACTGGTATCAGGATGCACCACTGGCTGAAACTGATTTTCCCACAGATAAAACGACGCTGTTGCTGCGCCAGCATATTGGTGCCAGCGCCATTCCATGTGTACAGCAAGGCGAACGCGTTGTTCGCGGTCAATGCGTGGCCGATGTGCCGTCCGGTGCATTAGGCGCGCCTGTCCACGCCAGTATTGACGGTATTGTCAGCGAAATTACTGAACAATCCATCACGGTCATAAGAGGTTAATCATGTCTCAGGCTATAGGGATTTTAGAACTCACCAGCATTGCCAAAGGAATGGAAGCTGGTGATGCCATGTTAAAAAGCGCGAATGTGAATTTGCTGGTAAGCAAAACCATCTGTCCGGGAAAATTTCTGCTCATGCTCGGGGGTGACGTAGGTGCAGTTCAGCAGGCGATAGCCACTGGCACTTCTCTTGCTGGTGATATGCTCGTTGACAGTCTGGTACTGCCTAACATTCACCCCAGCGTACTTCCTGCGATTAGTGGATTAAACAGCGTGGATAAGCGCCAGGCCGTAGGCATTGTTGAAACATGGAGCGTTGCGGCCTGCATCTGCGCCGCCGACCGTGCGGTTAAAGCCTCCAACGTCACGCTGGTACGTGTTCATATGGCATTTGGTATTGGCGGCAAGTGCTACATGGTTGTCGCAGGCGACGTGTCTGATGTGAATAACGCAGTGACGGTTGCCAGTGAAAGCGCGGGTGAAAAAGGTCTGCTGGTTTACCGCTCGGTCATCCCTCGCCCACATGAAAGCATGTGGCGACAAATGGTGGAAGGATAATGGAAAGACAACCCACCACGGATCGTATGATTCAGGAATATGTTCCTGGCAAGCAGGTCACGTTGGCGCATCTCATCGCCAATCCTGGTAAGGATTTGTTCAAGAAACTGGGACTACAGGATTCAGTCTCCGCCATCGGTATTCTGACGATTACCCCTAGCGAAGCCTCCATTATCGCCTGTGATATCGCCACAAAGTCCGGGGCGGTAGAGATTGGTTTTCTCGACCGTTTTACTGGCGCAGTGGTACTGACGGGCGATGTTTCCGCCGTTGAGTATGCGCTGAAGCAGGTAACCCGCACGCTGGGTGAAATGATGCGTTTTACCGCGTGTCCCATCACCCGGACGTAACTCATGAAACGCATAATGCTAATTGGTCCCAGTCAATGCGGTAAAACATCACTCACGCAGTGCATGCGGGGAGAGGTGCTTCACTATCAGAAGACCCAGGCCATAGTCTGGTCTCCCACAACAATAGACACACCAGGTGAATATCTCGAAAACCGCTGCCTGTATAGCGCGCTGCTGGCCAGCGCCTGTGAAGCAGACATCATCGCGCTTGTTCTCAATGCTGACGCGCCGTGGTCACCTTTTTCTCCAGGTTTTACGGGGCCAATGAACCGACCCGTTATCGGCCTCGTCACCAAAGCCGATTTAGCCAGCCCACAGCGTATTTCTCTCGTGGAGAGTTGGCTGGTTCAGGCTGGCGCGCAAAAAGTTTTCGTCACCAGCGCACTGGAGAACACCGGGGTCAATGAGATGTTCATTTTTCTGAATGCAAAGGAACCGTCATGTCTCACAAAATAATGGCCATTAACGCGGGCAGCTCCTCACTTAAGTTTCAGTTACTGGCGATGCCGCAGGGTGAAATGATCTGCCAGGGGCTTATTGAGCGAATTGGGATGTCAGATGCGCAGATCACCTTAAAAACACCAGCGCAAAAATGGCAGGAGACATTGCCCGTTGCCGATCATCGTGAAGCTGTAATGCTGCTACTGGAAAACCTTATCAGCCACAATATAATCAGCAGCCTCGATGAGATCGACGGCGTTGGTCATCGCGTTGCGCACGGCGGAGAATCTTTTAAAGATTCGGCGCGGGTAACCGATGAAACGCTGAAGGAAATCGAACGCCTTGCGGAACTGGCACCACTGCATAATCCGGTGAATGCGTTGGGGATTGCAGTATTTCGCCAGCTACTGCCAAACACACCGGCCGTTGCCGTTTTTGACACCGCTTTTCATCAGACTCTTGATGAACCCTCTTTCATCTATCCCCTGCCCTGGCGCTACTACGCTGAGTTGGGTATTCGACGTTATGGTTTTCATGGTACCAGTCACAAATACGTCAGCGCTCAGCTTGCTGAAAAGCTGGGGGTACCGCTCAGCGCCTTGCGCGTTGTTTGTTGTCATCTTGGCAACGGCAGCAGCATCTGCGCTATTAAAGGCGGGCAATCGGTTAATACCTCAATGGGCTTTACGCCGCAGTCTGGTGTCATGATGGGCACGCGAAGTGGTGATATTGATCCATCCATTTTGCCGTGGATTGCCCTGCGTGAAGGTAAAACACCGCAGCAGCTCAACCAATTGCTTAACAATGAGTCTGGATTGCTCGGCGTTTCTGGTGTTTCACCCGACTACCGTGACGTTGAACATGCCGCAGATACGGGCAATCACCAGGCAGCACTGGCGTTAACACTTTTTGCCGAGCGGATTCGCGCCACTATCGGCAGCTATATTATGCAGATGGGCGGGCTGGATGCGTTGGTCTTCACCGGAGGAATTGGCGAGAACTCAGCGCGGGCGCGCGCTGCAATTTGTCACAACCTGAATTTCTTAGGTCTGGCCGTTGATGAAGAAAAAAATCAGCGTAACGCCACCTTTATTCAAACGGAAAATGCGCTGGTTAAAGTGGCGGTAATTAATACCAACGAAGAGCTGATGATAGCGCAAGACGTGATGCGTTTAGCGATTTCAGAAACTGTGACCTTGGGCATTCCCGCTTAATATTGCGACGCGGCAAATTGCGGCAAATCATGGTAATAGCACGATCGCCATGACACTATGCGCCGAGGATTACCGATCATAAAGGTGAAGACGTGGCTGTTGCGCAATGTCCCGCATCGTGCGGAGAACTAATCCAGGGCTGGATTCTGGGCAGTGAGAAACTGGTCTCCTGCCCGGTCGAATGGTATAGCACCGTTGAGGTCAGTTCAGGTTCACCGCTGACAGATGAACGCCCACTTTCCCGGGCGATGGTTGACAGGTTGTTGCAGTACTGGCAATACCCGGCGCATATGAGTCAGGATATCCGTATTGATGTTCAGTCAACCATTCCTGTCGCTAAAGGGATGGCCAGCAGTACTGCGGATATTGCCGCCACGGCTATCGCCACGGCGCATTATCTGGGCCATCAGCTAAACGAACAAACACTGGCGCAGCTGTGCGTTTCGCTGGAGCCAACCGACAGCACCGTTTTTCGTAAGCTAACCCTTTTCGACCATAACGACGCTTCCACGCAAATTGGCTGTGAATCACAGCCTCAGCTTGATCTGCTGGTTCTCGAAAGTCCGGAAACATTACGTACCGCGGATTATCACCGTATTCCGCGGCATTCCGGCTTGCAGGCGGGAGCAGCGGCCCTCAGGCGGGCATGGGATAAAGTACAGGAAGCCTGTGTCAGTCAAAATCCTTACCGGTTGGGTGAAGCCGCTACCCTTAGCGCAATCGCCAGCCAGTTGCTGTTGACGAAACCGGATTTTGATTCACTATTAGCGCTGGTTGAAGAATGTGATTTATACGGTGTCAACGTCGCGCACAGCGGCAGTGTGGTCGGGCTGATGCTGGACAGAACGCGCCATGACGTGGATTACATTAAGTGGATGCTGGCGCAGAAAAAGCTAACGGTTCACTGGCCGCAACAGCATTTGTTGCGAATGGTAACTGGCGGGGTCGAACTGCAATAAGGGTCGCCGCACCGCAGCGACCCGGACAAGCTTAAAATCGTTACTCGGCTTTCGCTTCGGTGTTTTTCACTTCACCCATAGCTTTCAGCTTTTTAGAGATATCGCGACGCTCTTTAGAGATCTCGGCATTTTTGATGATGTAGTCATCAACACGATCTTCATAATCGCTTTTCATACTGGCGATAATGCCCTGAATAGCTTCCACGCTCATACCAGGCTTGATGTAGTCGCTCAGGTTGTCCAACAGCAGGACGCGTTTCTGGTTGTCACGGATCTTTTTCTCAACGTCCTGGATTTCACGTTGCAGTTTGTTTTTACGACGGAACAGACGAACAAATTCCAGCACGTCCTGGAAAGAAGGCTTGGTAGTTTCCATTTTTACACCCCTGATAATGTGAGATTCGGATTCGTTAAAACAACGGCTAAAGTGGGTCAACATTACTTTCATGCCCGCCATACTTCAAGTTGCATCTGCATCGACAATGCCTGGTTGAAACCTGAATTATCGAGGGTAACGCCATTACAGTTACCAATGGTTTTAGCCTTTTCAGTATCATACCTCTTATCTTTGCTGAATCGAAGCAGCAGTAGAACCGATCCCCTCATCTGCTCTTTATTTGCGCAACGCGCGGCAAATTAAATGAGAGAGTAACTCCAGTTGTCGCGCCATTTCCATGTTCAACCAAACGTAGCCGTGGATTGGCGTTTCTGCGACATTATCGCCTTTATGCTCGGCAATCAGCTGGCGCAGTTCAGCCACGGTGTCATTGAGCTTTTCTGTGTTAGCAAGCACCGGTTGCGGATTACCTTCATACAAAGCGTGAGTTATCGTCAGTAGCGCCTGTTGCGTCCTGAGCTGAGTTTCTCGCAGAGTATGCGCGTTTAACATGACAAAGTGGCTGGTTCGACTGGCCCAAAGCGCATTGATTTGCAACTCAAGCATGCAAACGAGGTTGCGATTAACGGTCTGAATAGCCTCAAAGATGGATTTTTGAATGCGGGTTTCTTTACTGGCAGGAACGATGAGCCCACGCATTTTGACCACGTCGGTCAATAGCTGCTGTAAATGCTTCTCCAGCCTTGGCTGCTCAAGCAGATTAGGGGAGAGCGCGGCCTGATACACCCGATTGTACCCCGTTACACAATGTGCCAGTTGGATACGCCAGTGGATAAATGCCCTTTGCGGCCAGATACCGGTAAACAGCATCGCCAGAAACGATCCCAGAATCACGTCGCCACCGCGCCATAACGCCGTATTCATATCCCCGGCGGGCGCGCCTACTACGACAGCAAGCGTTATGCCAATCAGCAGCGCCTGATACGGCCTTTTACCCAGTGCCAGCCAGCCGCAGAGAAACATCGCCACCGCGCACCATATCAACATAAGCGGAAGCGAGAAGAGTTCCAGACGCAGAGCCACCAACCCAAGCACCGACCCGAGGATCGTTCCGCCTATACGCTCAAAAGCCCTGGGAACGACGTTACCCCAAAAAGAAATTGGCCCCATAATCACCACCAGCGTGATCAGAGGCCATGTACCTTCAGGAATGTTCAACAGGCGAACCAACAGAAAAGTAAGGAGAAACGCCAACGCAATGCGAATACCGTGCACCACACGATAATGACGATACAAACGAATTTCAAAAGGACTCAGTGACTTATCTGCACGCACTCATGCACTCCGTCAGGGAATAGCAAAGAAGCGAATTGTACCTGTTTTTTTAGTAATAACATCATCCTGATTTACACTAAATACAGCTATTTCGACTGGACTGGGACGTACATTTCAATATCCCAGTAACCGTCCTCCATACCATTGTTCAAATAAACTTCAAAACAAGGTTTAGCGGCTATCAAATAAGTCGTATCCTGCATTAAACGCTCAAAGAACTGGTACCACGGCGTCGCAAAATCGTGATTTTGGACGCGCGCTACGGCAACAGCGTAGTCGCCCCCAGCCAGTTCGGTGAGGATCACGCCTTCGCTGTTTTCTGGAATTACAAAACCTTCAGGTACAGAAACGACGGTATCGCAGCGCAGTTTTTCAGCTGGAACAACATCAGGGTTGTCGTAATACACGGCAATCCACTCCAACGGAACAATCTGTTTACCGTCGACCCACTTCATTAACTGCTCAAAGCCTTGTTTAACTGTTTGTTCCCACGGTCCAACCATATGAAAACCGGCAATCATGCGTTTTTCGACCTGCTTTATCTCGTACTCCATACAACCTCCACCGCTACACTGTGTTTATATACAGTATATTTTTTAGGTATGTCGGCCACAAGCAAATAGTGATTATTATGTGAGCAGATTCGCACTCTTGCCAGTCTGACGCATCAGGAAAAACTACGCCTTATGATGGAAATAATCGCTCAGACGCGAGAAAACGCCGCCTTCGTTAACGGACTCCAGCGTCACCAGAGGCCAATGCGCCACCAGCTTATCCCGATCGTAGAGTTCAATTTCACCCACACGTTGATGCGCAGCGATTGGAGCGACCAGTTCTTTCTTATCAAGAACATATTTTGCTTTGATATTAGGGACTTCTGCTTTGGGTAGGGCCATCCAGAAATCCTGCTCGGTACCAAGGCTGATCTTTTCTTTATCGCCATACCAGATCCGCTCAGTACCAACCTGCTTACCACTGCGTAATACCTGTACCGTATCGAAGTTGTGTTGCCCCCATTGCAGCAGTTTACGCGCCTGGTCTTCGCGCCCTTTTGCACTTTCCGCGCCCATCACTACCGCAATCAAGCGGCGCTGTCCATCAACGGCGGAAGCAATCAGATTAAATCCGGCGCCGGACGTATGCCCTGTCTTCAGTCCATCAACGTTCATGGTTTTATCCCACAACAAGCCGTTACGGTTTTGCTGCGTGATTCCATTCCAGGTAAGGCTTTTCTCACTGTACATATGGTAGAAATCTGGTTCCCCGTGGATGATGGCGCGTGACAGCACGGCCAGGTCGTACGCCGAGCTATGCTGACCCGGTGCATCCAGACCATGTACCGTTTCAAAATGGGTGTCCTGCAGGTTAAGCTTTTGCGCATAGTTGTTCATCATCGCGACAAACTGTGGCTGTCCCCCGGCGATGTAATCCGCCAGTGCTACACAGGCATCATTTCCAGAATCTACAATTAACCCCCGGCTAAGGTCGCGTACCGAAACGCGATCCCCTGCCTTCAGGAACATCAAAGATGAACCCACAAATACCGGATTATCCTTTGCCCAGGCATCGCGCCCGACGGTCACAATATCTGTCGGACTAATACGCTTGCTGTCGATGGCGCGATCAACAACATAGCCGGTCATCAGCTTAGTCAGACTGGCAGGATTTCGCTGCTGGTGTTCATTACCGGCTGTCAGAATTTGGCCCGTGGTGTAATCCATTAATACCCACGCTCCGGCATTAATTGCAGGAGGCTGTGGTGAAAAGCTCACGACCCCGGTCGCGTACGCGGGCGAAAAACTCATCGCAAAGAGTGAAGCGGCAACAAACAAACGGCGTTTCAACAGCATGTCCTCAGGAAATGGAAAAATAGCCGTTCTTTTTACGGAAGTTCTGTCGAACAAACTTGGATAAATTGCAAGAAAATGTGACATAAGGCACATTTTCTTGCTATCAGGAAAGGATTTCAGAGATATATATCAGTTAGAACGAGCCTTTACGCGGCGCGGTCTCTGCGTGATGACTGCGATGACGATGATAGCCATCGATCATACTGCGGAAAATTTGCCCTGGCGTGTCACCCAACGTACACAGATAAATATGCGCGCAGATGAACAATAAGCCCACAATTGCTAACGCCATATGCAGCACCAGCATCACCGGCCCCGCCCCGATCACCTGCGGGTAGAGGCATAACAACCCGGTAATAATCAGCAGCGGAACCAGCGCGTACATGATGACCAGGTAGGCCAACTGCTGCAGCGGGTTGAATTTATCCTCTGCCGTTGCGGCAAACGGATGCGGTTCACCTTTCATGATGCCATACAGATAAAAGCGTGTTTGCAGCAGGCAGCGTGATATCAACCCGTTAAACTTCACGCGATAATGACAACCGTTGCCGCTGGTTGCGTTTATTAACACAAAGCCAATCCAGAATGCCAGCAATGCAAAGCCACACCAGGTATGTACCTGCACCATCAATGCCACCGGTCCGACAGAGAAGTGGCCAAACATACCGCTCAGCAGAAGCAGGATAAAGAGCAGCGCGTTGCCCCAGTGCCAACGGCGGACCGCCAGCGAATAGAGATAGTCCCGATGTTCTTCCCCAGTTGCCGTTTTGGGTGCCAACATTCGACGTAACAGCGCGTGCGTGACCAGACCTGCAATCATCAACACAATAACTACGCCTGCGTAAATAAGCCACAGCGGCCAGTAGTCCGGCGTATAGTGAAGCTCTGCTCCCCAGATAGAATTCATACATTACCCTCCTGATGGATCTCTTTACGCCGATAGACACTTACCGGGCCACTACGCGTATCCTGCTGGCGATAAACCTCTTTTTGATTTATCCAGTGCTGAATTTCCGGGTCATCGCGACGGCCAAACTTCAGCGCATCCGTCGGACAAACAGAAACGCAGGCAGGTGACTGACCACTTTCCAGGCGAGTATCTGCGCAGAAGTTACATTTGTCGGCAATCCCTGTTTGCGGGTTAAGGTAACGAACATGGAACGGACAAGCGGCAACACAGTAGTCGCAGCCAATACAGCGAGACTTATCCACTTGCACTATGCCATTTTCATCACGAAATGAAGCTCCGGTCGGACAGACGCTGACGCACGGAGCATCTTCACAATGCTGGCAAGAAACACGAACAAACTGGAAGTGGGACAGGACCTCAGGTTCATGTTCGGGTGAACGGATCTGCACCTGTAAGCGGCTATATCCTTCCGGTACGTCATTGAGTACTTTGCAGGCGACCGTACACGCCTGACAACCAATACAGCGTTTCTCGTCATGCAGCATGACATAAGGGTTTGTTGCTTGATTCATGATGTTCTCCTTTCTCATGCCCGACGAAGCGTAACGCCAGCGGTGTGCACCACCGTACCGGAAACCGGACTGGTAACATGTGGCAGCAAATTACCGCAGTGTATACCGTGCGTCGTCGCCGCTGTTTTGGCTCCCGCCTTGGCGCCAAATCCCATATAAACAAACAGCGTATCGGGCCGAATTCCGGCGGTGACCAGCGCTTTACCTTTTTCTTTACCGGTCGCATTCTCCAGCCAAATCCCATCACCGCTTTTAATGCCTTTTTCACGAGCTGTTTGCGGGTGGATCCACACTGCGTTGTCCCACATCAACTCGCTAAGCAGTGGCACATATTGCGTCGCGCCGTTGGTGTGAACCGCCACTTTCCCTTGAATGAAATAGAGTTCATTGTCGCCTTTGAGCGCAAAATCGCGGACTCGCGGAATGCCGTAGCCAGGCAGAAGCGCTTCAAGCTCTTCAGAGTAGAGTTCAATTTTGCCAGATGGGGATTTAAAGCGCAGTTGCTCACCATAGGTCCCGTCGCTGTCAACCGCCACCGCCCCCGGATAACGCGCCACAAACTGACGCACCGCTTCAGGTTCACGTAGCAGCAGCGGAACACCCCACTCCCGATATCCTTTCTCACGCAGTTCAGCAGACAGCGCATGATCGCCATTAAGCTGGTACAACTGCCGTGTCTGCATGTCCTGCCAGGGGTAGAACTGCCCAAGGCCTAATTGCACAGCCAGTTCTTTCCAGATTTGCCAACTCGGACGCGCATCACCTATAGGCTCTACAACCTGCTGACGCAGGGCATACGCTGGATTCAGGCCCGACATGTCAGAGATTTCTTCATCGCGTTCAAGGTAGGTGCATTCGGGTAACAGATAGTCAGCATATGCCGCGCTTTCGCTTAAATAGACATCGCAGCTTACCACCAGATCGAGTTGTTCAACGGTTTTGACCAGATCAGGTCGGCAGGTCACGGTCTGGAAAGGATTATGGCGGGACATGATCCAGCCTTTCACCGGATAAGGAGTCTGGTTTAACACGGCGTCGATAATGCTTTGCACCACGCCACCGCCCACCGCGATGTACTTGAATTGCGGAGCAACCAGATCGATGCGCTGGGCCGTGGGTTTGGGTAATTTGGCATCGGGTTTTGCCAGCACTGGAGCAACCTTCTCACCGGCAAGTTTATTGTAGGTCGCCGCGGCTTTTTTCTGGTACAAGCCCCCCTCACGCTCAACATTTCCCAGCAACGCATTAAGGCTGAAAATCATACGTCGCATATCAATTTCTTCTTGTGAAAACGTCGCACGATGGCCCGGGCTAACGATAGCATGCGGCGCGCAGGCAGCCATTTCCCGGGTGACCCGAACAATGACATCAGCAGGAACATCAGCTTGCTTTTGCGCCCATTCCGGCGTGGTCTCTTGTACTGCTTCTGCCAGTTGGTCAAACCCTGTGGTGTAGCGCGTAACGAAGTCCGCGTCATACAGTTTTTCATTGATCATGACGTGACACATGGCCATCAGCACCGGCAAGTCGCCGCCCGGCTTGAGCGCATGCCATTCATCCGCCTTGCTGGAGAAGACGGACAGTCGGGGATCGAAGCTGACCATTTTTGCGCCCTTTTCCTGCGCGGCCA
The DNA here is from genome assembly GCF_030332285.1 of Citrobacter sp. Cu096. Taxonomy (NCBI): domain Bacteria; kingdom Pseudomonadati; phylum Pseudomonadota; class Gammaproteobacteria; order Enterobacterales; family Enterobacteriaceae; genus Citrobacter; species Citrobacter sp. Cu096. The sequence continues at coordinate 627,991 of NZ_JAOWID010000030.1, read as the reverse complement.
TCAATTCATGCGTTTCGGCAACCTCAATCCCTTCATAGAGGTTGTGACCAAAAGAGACCATATAACGAGTATTGGCGATATCCATGGCCAAATCGCCGCCCATCATCACTTTGGCGGCAATCGATTTTCCGGCCGGGCATGTCGACGCGTGCGTAAAGGTGTTTGGCGATCCGAAAGCCGTCGCCAGGTGAAATAAATGCCCTGAAAGCGAACCGGATTTAGAAGAAAACACGACGCCCTGAGGACCATGCTGTGTTTTTATTGCCGTCATTTTTTCGGCAATTTCTTTGTAAGCCTGTTGCCAGCTAATAACCTGCCATTCTCCGCTCCCGCGAGGTCCTGTGCGTTTCATGGGTTTAACAATACGGTGCGGGTCGTTGACCAGACTAACACCGCTGCCTCCGCGCGCGCAGACACGCGTGCCTTGTTGAGGCGCATTAGGATTCCCTTGAATAAAAACCGTTTTGTTATTAATCACCTGTGCCTGTATCGGGCAACGATAAGAACACATTTCACACAAACTTGGCGTCAGGGATGTTTTCCCCTTAATGCGCTCCGGAGAATTTCGCGCCAGTGCGCCTGGCGGAAAACTTCCTATCGCGCAGGCAGAGCAACCTATACCTACTCCTCGCAAAAAATTACGCCGACTAATGCTCATATAACCTCCTGTTATTAGATATATCCAATGATTATATGGCGTTTAAATTATTAATTTTTAACCTCACTCACATTTTATTACAATGTTGGTCAGCTAATCGGACAAAATAAAAGCCCTTGTTTACAAAAGAATTTTAAAATCCCCAGAATCCAACAAATCAGCGAAAAATAACAATAACAGTTCTCATTTATATTATTTAGCAGCTAATAACTTTCAGAAAATTTATTCCAGTAATTTCCTTTAATAGTGCAAAACTTATTAATCAATTCTATTAAAATCCTGTTCACCTCAATTTTATTGCGTACACCATTCAGCATCGATAATCGCATTGCTGATTACCTTGCTCTTTTTTGGTATTCTTAGATGAGCGCTAAATTGATCCCGGACATAACCAAACAATGAATGACGGCAAGCAGCACCCGACTTTTCTCTTCCACGATTACGAGACCTTTGGTACTCATCCGGCACTGGACAGACCCGCGCAATTTGCGGCTATCCGCACAGATAGCGATTTCAACATTATCGGCGAACCTGAAGTCTTTTATTGCAAACCCGCAGACGACTATCTGCCGCAGCCTGAGGCAGTGTTGATTACCGGCATTACGCCGCAGGAAGCACGGGAAAAGGGAGAGAATGAAGCCGCTTTTGCAGCGCGCATACACACTCTGTTCACCGTGCCGAAAACTTGTATTCTCGGCTATAACAACGTGCGCTTCGACGATGAGGTGACGCGTAACATCCTGTATCGCAATTTCTACGATCCCTATGCCTGGAGCTGGCAGAACGACAATTCGCGCTGGGATCTCCTGGACGTGATGCGCGCCTGCTATGCCCTGCGTCCTGAAGGCATTAACTGGCCGGAAAACGACGATGGCTTACCCAGCTTTCGCCTGGAGCATTTGACCAAAGCTAATGGTATCGAGCATGCGAATGCTCACGATGCGATGGCCGACGTGTATGCCACGATTGCAATGGCGCAATTAGTTAAATCACGTCAGCCGCGTTTGTTTGAATATCTCTTCAGCCATCGCAATAAGCACAAGCTGGCCGCACTGATTGATGTCCCGCAAATGAAGCCGCTGGTTCATGTTTCAGGAATGTTCGGCGCGTGGCGCGGCAATACCAGTTGGGTAGCGCCATTGGCCTGGCACCCGGAGAATCGCAACGCGGTGATTATGGTTGACCTGGCCGGTGATATTTCACCGCTACTTGACCTGGACAGCGACGCGCTGCGTGAACGGCTCTACACGGCGAAGGCAGATCTGGGTGATAACCCAGCCGTACCGGTTAAACTGGTGCACATCAACAAGTGCCCAGTACTGGCCCAGGCGAATACGCTGCGCCCGGAAGATGCCGATCGACTGGGCATTAACCGCCAGCATTGTCTTGATAATCTCAAAGTTCTGCGCGAAAACCCGCAGGTACGCGACAAAGTAGTGGCTATCTTTGCCGAGGCGGAACCCTTTGCGCCATCCGATAACGTAGACGCCCAGCTGTATAACGGTTTTTTCAGCGATGCCGACCGCGCAGCGATGAAAATCGTTCTGGAAACAGAACCGCGTAATTTACCGGCTCTGGATATCTCTTTTGTCGATAAACGCATTGAAAAGTTGCTGTTTAACTACCGTGCCCGTAACTTCCCCGGAACACTGGATGAAGCCGAGCAGCAGCGCTGGCTGGACCATCGTCGTCAGGTGTTCACGCCGGAGTTTTTACAAAATTACGCCAATGAATTGCAGTTGCTGAGCCAGCAATATGCCGATAACAAAGAAAAACTGATGCTACTGAAATCACTCTGGCAGTATGCGCAAGAGATTGTGTAAATCCCACGTATAAAAAAACGGAGAACATGTCTCCGTTTTTTTTCAGATAAACGCAGTGATTACGCGATATCTTCGTCGTACTGCGGCACCGGGTTGCGGAAGCTTTTGGTCACGCAGGCCAGATAGATCAGACCAATAGCGGCCCAAATCAGGCCCAGAACCATTGAACTCTCTTCCAGGTTTACCCACAGCGCGCCAACGGTCAGCGCACCGCACATTGGCAGGAACAGATACTGGAAGTGGTCTTTCAGCGTCTTGTTACGCTTCTCACGGATCCAGAACTGGGAGATCACCGACAGGTTAACGAAGGTAAACGCCACCAACGCACCAAAGTTAATCAGCGCAGTCGCCATCACCAGGTCGAAGTTGATTGCCAACAGAGCAATCGCACCAACCAGAATGATGTTCATGGACGGAGTACGCCATTTCGGGTGTACGTAACCGAAGAAACTTTTCGGGAATACACCGTCACGACCCATCACGTACATCAGACGCGCTACGCCTGCATGTGCCGCCATACCGGACGCCAGTACGGTAATGGTAGAGAAAATCAGCGCACCAACCTGGAAGAACTTACCAGCAACGTACAGCATGATTTCCGGCTGCGAAGCGTCTGGATCCTTGAAGCGCGAGATGTCCGGGAAGTACAGCTGCAACAGATAAGTGGAGACGATAAAGATCAGGCCACCAATCAGCGCGGTCAGGAAAATCGCACGCGGGATCACGCGTTCAGCGTCTTTGGTTTCTTCTGACAGGTTGCTGATACCGTCAAAACCGGTGAACGAGAAGCACAGAATAGTCGCCCCCGTGATCATCGGGATCACATGCGCATCACCTGACCAGAACGGACGGCTGCTCGCCAGCGTACCAGCACCTTCACCTTCGAACACGCCATAAATGACCATGCCGAGGATCACCGCAATTAGCACCACCTGCAACAACACGATGACGGTGTTGAAATTAGCAACGGATTTAAGGCTGCGCAGGTTAAAGGCGGTCATAAAGGCCACCAGCGCCACCACGAATATCCATGACGGTATCGACGGCACCAGAGCTTCAAAATAGATTTTCGCCAACAGAATGTTGATCATCGGTGCGAACAGGTAGTCCAGCAGTGATGACCATCCCACCATAAAGCCAACGGTCGGGCTAATGGATTTCTGGGCGTAAGTGTAGGCAGAGCCTGCAGACGGATAGCGACGCACCAGTTTACCGTAGCTCAGAGCGGTAAAGAGGATGGCTATCAGTGCAAAGGCGTAAGCTGTCGGGACGTGACCATCGGTCATTCCTGATACGATACCGAATGTATCGAACAGCGTCATCGGCTGCATATAGGCAAGGCCCATCATGACAACCGGAACCAGCGTAAGCGTTTTACGTAATTCCACGCGAGAGGTGTTTGGAGTAGCGTTATGCGACATGGTTATCCCCCATTACGGCGAAAACCGTCGCGTAAGCAAAAAATTGCCCCATTTTTTGTTAATCCTCAGCGACAACAACTGTCGATTTTTAAGTAAGTATCTATCCGGTACGAAGCCCGGCCTCTTTTATGAATGATTGGTTTGATGCAAAAAAATAACCGACGCGTATGAAAACGTCGGTTAATGTCATTTTTTGCAAGCGGCGTATTTTGCACTAATTTGGAGAGAAATAACAAGAGATTGAAGCCACTACAAAAGAATATTTTTTCTTAACCGCTTGATTTATCAGCAGCCGCTTTAACGTACACCCCAGCGATCGCACTATTTGCTAAAATCTCATCCCGCCACCAGGCACTAGCCAACCCGGCGGTCTGTTCATTCCAACCGATCCACACGGGCTCAAAGATATTTTGCGCGACCACTTTTTTCTCAATCAGCGCGCCACTCTCCAAAAAACGCTGCGCCAGATAGCGCGGAATATAGCCACATCCCAGGCCGCTGATTTGCAGTTCCAGCTTGGTTTTAAAGTCAAAAACGGTAATGGCTTCCTGATCGTCCAGCACCTGCGAGCCCGAGGCGTTGGCATGTTGCGTATTGTCGCCCACCACAATGGCGCGAAAACGCCGAATGGTGCGACGATTTAACGGCTCCTGCTCCTGCGCCAGCGGATGATGCGGCGCAACCACGAACACCTGTTCCAGAATCCCTAGTCGCGCAAAACCAAACTCGCTCGCGGAAGGCGGTTCATGCATGGCACCGACAATAATATCCGCCCGCCCCTGTGTGAGGGCTTCCCATGAGCCACCCAGCACGCCGTTGATAAATTTCAGGCGCGTCACACTGTGGTGTTGATAGAAAGATTCGATGAGCGGGGCCAGAAGTGAAAAGGGAAACGTATCATCTACGCCAATGACCAGTTCATTCTCCCAACCTTCGTGCAGTTTAATCGCCTGCTTTTCAAGTTCACGGACGGTGTGCAACACCTCCCGTCCCTTTTCCAGTAGCATCTGCCCTGTGCGGGTGAACCTGGCCCGATGTCCGCTGCGATCGAGTAGCTGAATATTAAGATCACTTTCCAGCTTATGGACGGTATAGCTAAGCGCTGACGGCGTCTTGAACAATTTTGCCGACGCCGCTGCGAAGCTGCCCTCTTTTTCTAACGCATCGAGGATGATAAGAACGTCCAGCAGTGGTTTCATACTCGCCCCCTTGCGGTATCAGCGGCACTCTGCTGGTCTGTCACTCCATCGGCATCACCAGCGGGTCGGGATACTGGTACTCAAACCCAAGCTCATTACAAATCCGGTTGCCATCAATGACTTTACCTTTACCGTTATCCTCACTGCCGCGAAATTCCGGCGGCTCCATCCCCAACTGACGAGCCATCTGCGGATAGAACACGTTACGCGCCGGATGCATAGGCGCACATATATTATAGATGTGTCCCCCTTTAGGCGCTTGCAGCAGTAATGTGATAGCAGAAACCACATCATCCAGATGCACCAGATTGACCCCATGGTGCCCATCTGGCGCAGTCTTGCCAGCAAAAAAACGACCGGGATGTCTCCCCGGGCCGACAAGCCCGGCCAGGCGCAAGATATCCACCGACGTGCCAGGTAAATTGTGCAGCCAGTCTTCAAGTTCTTTCAGAACACGACCGCTCGCCGTGACCGGGTTACGCGACGTCCCTTCTTTCACGGTACCCTGCACATCGCCATAGACCGATGTCGAACTGGTAAAAATAATTCTCGGGATACGGTACGCCAGCGCACTGTCGACCAGCTCCTGCATAGCCTGAAGGTAAAAGGCCTCGCCAGGACCGCTACGACGCGCAGGCAGCGTAATCACCAGCGCATCAACGTCCATCAGTGCGTCGAGATCGTCTGCCTCGCAGACCAGTTCAGGCTCAAGGCGCAGCAAATAGCTCTCGATACCGCTCATGCGGGCCGCCTCCACCCCATCTAATGTGGTTTTGCTGCCGGTAACCTGCCAGCCTCTCGCCGCCAGCGACATGGCTAACGGCATGCCTAACCAACCTAAACCGACAATTGCGACCTTTTTCATGCCTTCTCTCCTAACTTTTGGCCTATAACGCAAGGCTACGCTAGCCCACGACGACTGACAATTCATAGTATCAATATGAAATGAATTAATGATCAAAAAAAAGCCCTTGCTTTCCGTAGCTAAAGTGGTTTAGGTTAAAAGACATCAAATGAATAAACATTCATCGAGAAAATTTATGACACGCGCTCAATTTAAACACCATCATCACCATCATCCTGACTAGTCTTTCAGGCGATGTGTGCTGGGAGACATTTAAATCTTCCAGCGGTGCATGAGCGTATGAGAAAGCCCCCGGAAGATTTCTTCCGGGGGCTTTTTTTTGTGCGTGACCCAACTGATTCAGACAGGATAACGAGGAATAAAGAATGTTAGACAACACCCGTTTACGCATAGCTATGCAGAAATCCGGCCGCTTAAGCGATGATTCACGCGAATTACTGGCCCGTTGCGGCATTAAAATTAATCTTCACACCCAGCGCCTGATTGCGATGGCGGAGAACATGCCGATTGATATTCTGCGCGTACGTGATGACGATATCCCGGGTCTGGTGATGGATGGCGTTGTTGACCTCGGCATCATCGGGGAAAACGTTCTCGAAGAGGAATTGCTCAACCGCCGGGCACAAGGTGAAGATCCTCGCTATTTTACCCTGCGTCGTCTGGACTTCGGCGGCTGCCGTCTTTCGCTGGCAACCCCGGTTGATGAAGCCTGGGATGGCCCGGCTGCGCTGAACGGTAAACGTATCGCGACCTCTTACCCACACCTGCTCAAACGTTATCTCGATCAAAAAGGGGTGTCGTTTAAATCCTGTCTGCTAAACGGTTCAGTCGAAGTCGCCCCCCGCGCAGGCCTGGCTGATGCGATTTGCGATCTGGTGTCAACCGGCGCGACGCTTGAGGCCAACGGTCTGCGTGAAGTGGAAGTCATTTACCGCTCTAAAGCCTGCCTGATTCAGCGTGATGGCGAAATGGCCGACGCCAAGCAACAGCTAATCGACAAATTGCTGACCCGTATTCAGGGCGTTATTCAGGCTCGTGAATCGAAATACATCATGATGCACGCGCCGAGCGAGCGTCTGGATGAAGTTATCGCTCTGCTGCCTGGCGCTGAGCGCCCAACCATTCTGCCACTGGCCGGTGATCAGCAGCGCGTTGCCATGCACATGGTCAGCAGCGAAACTCTGTTCTGGGAAACGATGGAAAAACTGAAAGCGCTCGGTGCCAGCTCAATTCTGGTGCTGCCAATTGAGAAGATGATGGAGTGATAGCCATGAGCTTCAATACCCTGATTGACTGGAATAGCTGTAGCCCCGAGCAGCAACGAGAGCTGCTGATGCGTCCGGCGATTTCCGCCTCTGACAGCATCAGCCGCACGGTGGCCGAGATCCTTGAAAACGTCAAAAACAACGGCGACCAGGCACTGCGAGAATACAGCGCGAAGTTTGATAAAACCGAGGTCGGCGCGCTACGCGTCACCGAGGAAGAAATTCAGCAGGCCAGCAATCGCCTGAGCGACGAACTGAAGCAAGCCATGCAAGCGGCGGTGCGTAATATTGATGCCTTCCACACCGCGCAGATCCTGCCGCCGGTGGATATCGAAACTCAGCCTGGCGTTCGCTGCCAGCAGGTGACTCGTCCCATCGCCTCCGTGGGTCTGTATATTCCCGGCGGTTCTGCACCGCTGTTTTCTACGGTGCTGATGCTGGCAACCCCGGCGCGCATCGCGGGCTGCAAAAAAGTAGTGCTGTGCTCGCCGCCGCCGATTGCCGATGAAATCCTTTATGCCGCGCAGCTGTGTGGCGTAAAAGAGGTATTTAACGTCGGCGGTGCGCAGGCCGTTGCCGCGCTGGCGCTGGGTACCGAATCCATTCCTAAGGTCGATAAAATCTTTGGGCCGGGCAATGCGTATGTGACCGAAGCAAAACGCCAGGTCAGCCAACGTCTTGACGGCGCGGCCATCGACATGCCTGCTGGCCCGTCCGAAGTGCTGGTTATCGCTGACAGCGGCGCGACGCCGGATTTTGTCGCCTCCGACCTGCTTTCTCAGGCTGAACACGGCCCCGACTCACAAGTGATCCTGCTGACGCCCGACGCGACGCTTGCCGAAGGTGTTGCCGAAGCCGTTGAACGCCAGCTGGCTGAGCTTTCCCGCGCCGACACCGCACGTCAGGCGCTCGCCGCCAGCCGACTGATTATCGCCAAAGATCTTGAACAGTGCGTGGCCATTTCTAACGCCTACGGTCCGGAGCACCTGATTATTCAGACCCGTAACGCGCGTGAACTGGTTGATGATATCACCAGCGCCGGTTCGGTGTTCCTCGGCGACTGGTCGCCAGAATCTGCAGGCGACTATGCTTCCGGCACCAACCACGTTTTACCGACCTACGGCTATACCGCGACCTGCTCAAGCCTGGGTCTGGCAGATTTCCAGAAACGGATGACCGTGCAGGAATTAACCCCTCAAGGTTTCTCTGCCCTGGCCTCAACTATTGAAACACTGGCCGCTGCTGAGCGCCTGACAGCCCACAAAAATGCCGTTACCCTGCGCGTTAACGCCCTGAAGGAGCAAGCATGAGTACTGACAACTTTCTCAGCGTCACTGATTTAGCCCGGAAGAATGTTCGCGAGTTAACGCCCTATCAGTCTGCCCGTCGTCTTGGCGGTAACGGCGACGTCTGGCTCAATGCCAATGAGTACCCAACCGCCGTTGAGTTCCGGCTCACTCAGCAGACGCTAAACCGCTATCCGGAATGTCAACCGAAAGCTGTAATTGAGAATTACGCGCAGTATGCCGGCGTCAAACCGGAACAGGTGTTGGTCAGCCGCGGTGCAGATGAAGGGATCGAACTGTTGGTGCGCGCGTTTTGCGAACCCGGTAAAGATGCCATTCTCTACTGTCCGCCGACTTACGGCATGTACAGCGTCAGCGCTGAAACGATTGGTGTTGAATGCCGCACCGTCCCGACCCTTGATAACTGGCAACTGGATTTGCAAGGCATCGCGGACAAGCTTGATGGCGTGAAGGTGGTCTACGTATGCAGCCCCAATAACCCAACGGGTCAGCTGATTAACCCACAGGATCTGCGTTCACTGCTCGAAATGGCGCAGGGAAAAGCCATTGTGGTCGCTGATGAAGCCTATATTGAATTTTGTCCGCAGGCCACGCTGGCAGGATGGCTGGCTGAGTACCCACATCTGGTGGTACTGCGAACCCTGTCCAAAGCGTTTGCGCTCGCCGGTTTACGCTGTGGGTTTACGCTGGCGAATGAAGAGGTTATCAATCTGTTGTTAAAGGTGATTGCCCCCTACCCGCTCTCTACGCCAGTAGCGGATATCGCCGCCCAGGCACTGACGCCGCAGGGGATTTCCGCCATGCGCCAACGCGTAGAACAGATCCTGGAAGAACGTCAGTACCTGGTGGAAAACCTGAAAACAATTCGCTGTGTAGAGCAGGTTTTCGAGTCTGAAACCAACTATGTTCTGGCGCGCTTCACTGCCTCAAGCAGCGTATTTAAATCTTTGTGGGATCAGGGCATTATCTTACGAGATCAGAATAAACAACTTTCGTTAAGCGGCTGCCTGCGAATAACTGTCGGAACCCGTGAAGAGAGCCAGCGCGTCATTGACGCTTTACGTGCGGAGCAAGTATGAGCCAGAAGTATCTTTTTATTGACCGTGATGGAACCCTGATTTCCGAACCGCCAAGTGACTTTCAGGTCGATCGCTTTGACAAGCTCGCCTTCGAGCCGGACGTCGTTCCCGTTTTGCTCAAGCTGCAAAAAGCCGGCTTTAAGCTGGTAATGATTACGAACCAGGATGGGCTTGGCACGCAAAGTTTCCCGCAGGCCGATTTTGACGGTCCGCATAACCTGATGATGCAAATATTCACCTCTCAGGGCGTCGCATTTGATGAGGTACTTATCTGTCCGCACCTGCCAGCGGACGAGTGCGATTGCCGTAAGCCAAAAGTGAAGCTGGTCGAGCAGTATCTGGTTGAGCAAGCTATGGACGTCGCAAACAGCTATGTGATTGGCGACCGGGCGACCGATATTCAGCTCGCCGAAAACATGGGCATTCGCGGATTACGCTATCACCCCGATACCCTGAACTGGGTGATGATCGGCGAGCAGTTGACCAAACGTGACCGCTACGCGCACGTTGAGCGTAATACCAAAGAAACGCAGATTGACGTCAAAGTCTGGCTGGACCGCGAAGGTCAAAGCAAAATCAACACAGGCGTGGGATTCTTTGACCATATGCTGGATCAAATCGCCACCCACGGCGGTTTTCGCATGGAGATAGCCGTTAAGGGCGATCTGTATATTGACGATCACCACACCGTAGAAGATACCGGTCTGGCGCTGGGTGAAGCCTTAAAACTGGCATTAGGCGATAAACGCGGTATCAACCGTTTTGGTTTTGTGCTGCCGATGGACGAGTGCCTGGCGCGTTGCGCACTGGATATCTCCGGCCGCCCGCACCTGGAATATCGCGCAGAGTTTACCTATCAGCGCGTTGGCGATCTGAGTACAGAGATGATCGAACACTTCTTCCGTTCACTCTCTTACACCATGGGCGTCACCTTGCACCTGAAAACCAAAGGGAAAAATGACCACCACAGAGTGGAAAGTCTGTTTAAAGCCTTTGGTCGTACGTTGCGCCAGGCGATTCGCGTCGAAGGCGACACACTGCCCTCCTCAAAAGGAGTGCTGTAATGGACGTAGTGATTCTGGACACCGGCTGCGCCAACCTGCACTCAGTAAAATCCGCCGTCGCGCGCCATGGATACGACCCGGTTGTCAGCCGCGACCCTGACGTGGTGCTGCGAGCCGATAAGCTGTTTCTGCCAGGCGTCGGTACCGCCCAGGCGGCGATGGACCAGTTGCACGAGCGTGAACTGATTGAGCTGATCAAAGCCTGTACGCAACCGGTGCTGGGGATCTGCTTAGGCATGCAACTGCTTGGCCGTCGCAGCGAAGAGAGTAACGGCGTATCCCTGCTGGGCATTATTGAGCAAGACGTCCCGAAGATGACCGATTTCGGTCTGCCGCTGCCGCATATGGGCTGGAATCGTGTCTATCCTCAGGCGGGAAATCGTCTGTTCCAGGGCATTGAAGATGGTGCGTATTTCTACTTTGTACACAGCTATGCTATGCCGGTGAACCCGTGGACCATCGCCCAGTGTCATTACGGCGAGCCATTTACCGCGGCAGTACAAAAGGACAATTTCTTTGGCGTGCAGTTCCACCCTGAACGTTCGGGCGCGGCTGGAGCGCAGTTGCTGAAAAACTTTCTGGAGATGTAATGATTATTCCGGCATTAGATTTAATCGACGGCACGGTAGTGCGTCTTCATCAGGGCGATTACTCAACGCAACGTGATTACGGCAACGATCCTCTCCCCCGTTTGCAGGATTACGCCGCCCAGGGTGCTGAGGTACTGCATCTTGTTGATTTAACCGGTGCAAAAGACCCTGCGCAGCGCCAGATCCCGCTTATTAAAACGCTGGTCGCTGGTGTCAACGTTCCGGTGCAGGTTGGCGGCGGCGTACGTACCGAAGCGGATGTTGAAGCGCTGCTTGACGCTGGCGTCGCGCGCGTAGTGGTGGGTTCGACGGCGGTAAAATCTCCCGAAGTCGTCAAGAGCTGGTTTGCCCGTTTTGGCGCCGACGCGCTGGTGCTGGCGCTGGACGTTCGAATTGACGAGCGCGGTAATAAACAGGTAGCAGTCAGCGGCTGGCAGGAGGATTCCGGAGTTTCTCTGGAGGAACTGGTTGAGACCTATTTACCCGTCGGCCTGAAACACGTGCTGTGCACCGATATTTCCCGTGACGGTACGCTGGCTGGCTCAAACGTCGCGCTTTATGAAGAAGTGTGTGCCAAATATCCACAGGTGGCGTTTCAGTCATCTGGCGGTATTGGTGGCATTGATGACGTAGCCGCCCTGCGCGGAACCGGCGTACGCGGCGTGATCGTCGGACGCGCGCTGCTGGAAGGTAAGTTCACCGTTGAGGAGGCCATCCAATGCTGGCAAAACGCATAATTCCTTGCCTGGACGTCCGTGATGGGCAGGTCGTAAAAGGCGTACAGTTCCGCAATCATGAGATTATTGGCGACATTGTCCCGCTGGCAAAACGCTATGCGGATGAAGGTGCTGATGAACTGGTGTTTTACGATATCACCGCTTCCAGCGATGGCCGCGTAGTGGATAAAAGCTGGGTATCACGCGTGGCGGAAGTGATCGATATTCCGTTCTGCGTTGCCGGCGGGATTAAGTCCATCGACGATGCGGCGCGCATCCTCTCCTTCGGGGCGGATAAAATCTCCATCAACTCCCCGGCGCTGGCCGAACCGGAGCTTATCACTCGTCTGGCTGACCGCTTTGGCGTGCAGTGTATCGTGGTAGGCATTGATACGTGGTATGACGCCGAAACCGGCAAATATCACGTTAATCAGTATACCGGAGATGAAAGCCGTACCCGCGTCACGCAGTGGGAAACACTGGACTGGGTGCAGGAAGTCCAAAAACGCGGCGCGGGCGAAATCGTCCTGAACATGATGAATCAGGACGGCGTACGTAACGGTTATGACCTGGAACAGTTGAAAAAAGTACGTGACGTTTGCCACGTCCCGCTGATTGCCTCCGGCGGCGCGGGCACCATGGAACACTTTCTCGAAGCCTTCCGGGATGCCGACGTTGACGGCGCGCTTGCCGCCTCCGTCTTCCACAAACAAATTATCAATATTGGCGAATTAAAAGCGTACCTGGCAACACAGGGCGTGGAGATCAGGATATGTTAACGAAGCAACAATGCCGCGAGCTGGACTGGGAAAAAACCGACGGGCTGATGCCAGTCGTCGTGCAGCATGCGGTTTCCGGTGAGGTGCTGATGCTGGGTTATATGAACCCGGAAGCGCTGGATAAAACGCTCGAAAGCGGCAAAGTGACCTTTTTCTCGCGGACCAAGCAGCGCCTGTGGACCAAAGGAGAGACCTCAGGTCACTTCCTGAATGTGGTGAGCATTGCGCCTGACTGCGACAACGACACTCTGCTAGTGCTGGTTAACCCGATTGGCCCGACCTGCCATAAAGGCACTTCAAGCTGCTTTGGCGACGCCAGCCACCAGTGGCTGTTCCTGTATCAGCTTGAGCAACTGCTGGCCGAACGTAAAACCGCTGACCCAGCCAGTTCCTACACCGCGAAACTGTATGCCAGCGGCACCAAACGCATCGCACAGAAAGTGGGTGAAGAAGGCGTAGAAACCGCGCTGGCTGCGACGGTGAACGACCGCTTTGAGCTGACAAACGAAGCCTCTGATCTGATGTATCACCTGCTGGTGCTGCTGCAGGATCAGGACCTTGACCTGACAACGGTGATTGAGAATTTACGCAAAAGACATCAGTAATTTGTGGATGTAAAAAAACCGGGCAAGCCCGGTTTTTTTATGGAGATGAGCGCTTACTCTGCTTTGCCTTTGTAGCTGCGCAGCGCATTTCGCCCCAGCACCACGCCAGCCCCAATCATCCCGCCGAGCAGAACCGCCAGCACCAGGGTAATCGCTTTTTTCGGACTGTCACGACGAACCGGTAACGTTGGTTTCATCACGTAGCGGTAGGCGTGTAACTCAGCCCCATCAAGCTTAAGGCTTTCAATATCCAACAGTTTTTGTTTTGTCTGGAAATAATTGTCAGATAATATCAACGGACGTGTAGATTCGTGGTCAATCATTGATTTCAGAGCATCACTCCCCAACAGAAACATACTATCCTGCGTCACATCCTGAGTTTGCTGAATTTGCGGCTTAGTCACACCCGCCTGCAGTGCATACCGCAGCGCTTCCTGGATTTGCTTGATACGCAAATCTTTTTGCTCCTGAGCAACCACTTCCTGAGTTTTCAAGGAGTCCTGAAGCGTAGTTGTTTGCAATTTGATGTTATCAACCAGGTCAAGTTCTAGTTCTTTGGCAACCTTTTCATCTGTTTGTTGAATGTATTCAGCCAGCTGGCGCTGAGCTTCTTCTGGGGAAGCGCCAACATAAGAGACAGCCAACGGCAATGGTTGCCCTTTGACGGACTGCTCAATCGACAGTTTTTCAGGCTTTTCCTGATTATCCAGCGTTTCCGCCAATGCAGAAAATGACGTGCTAAAACGGCCAATCACATTTGACTGTAACTCAGTAACCTTAGGGGCGCTGACACCATACAACACGTTGAGTGCGTTGTTATACGTGGCAATCTGTCCAACATCCGGTTGAGTGATAATTGCTGTAGAGGTCCATTTCTCCTTAGCAACCGCTAAATAACCGACAGCACAGGCAATAGCAATAACGATAGCAACAATAATCGTCAATTTCCCACGCCACAGCTGTATCAATAAATCAATCAGATCAATCTGTTCCGGATCGTTACTGCGCCCGGATACGTTGTTATCACTCACAGACATAGATATCCTAAATGAGGAAAGCTAAAACTGGGATTAGTTTAGTCATAATTAGGCGTAATGCCATAGGATTATTGATTAAAAAGACAGATTATTTAAGTGATTTTAATTGGTATTTTAATCATTACTGAAAAAGAAGAAGTAATTTATTAAGAGTGTCAATACTCCGGGTTCCCACTCTGAACAAAAAACCGTTCAACGGGCTAAATATTGGTCAGGACTATGTCCAACGCTTTCGCACATAAAATTCACGACATGAATACATAATAGCTAACCCGTTAAATTGGCAAGCGTGAAAAAAGATAACGATTAGCTTTTTTGCCATCTAACGGTATCATTTCACTCCTGGTAGCACCTGCTGGTGCCTGGCTACCCTTTAGCCGATAAGAGGAACGAACATGAAATACCTGGTTACGGGTGCCGCTGGTTTCATCGGCTTCCACGTTAGCAAGCGCCTCCTTGAGGCAGGCCATCAAGTAGTCGGGATTGATAATCTGAACGATTACTACGACGTCAACCTTAAGCAGGCTCGTCTGGCGTTACTGGTACATCCCGGTTTCCATTTTCATAAGATTGATTTAGCCGACCGGGACAGCATGGCTGCACTCTTCGCCTCAGAGCATTTTGAACGTGTGATTCATCTTGCTGCCCAGGCGGGCGTGCGCTATTCACTCGAAAACCCGCATGCATACGCTGACGCAAATCTCACAGGCTTTCTCAACATACTGGAAGGCTGTCGTCATAATAAAATTCAACATTTACTCTATGCCTCCTCCAGTTCGGTATACGGCCTGAATCGGAAAATGCCTTTCTCAACGGAGGATTCCGTTGATCACCCCGTATCCCTGTATGCGGCAACCAAAAAAGCCAACGAACTGATGGCTCATACTTACTCCCACCTGTACGGATTGCCTACAACCGGGCTGCGCTTCTTTACCGTGTACGGCCCTTGGGGGCGTCCGGATATGGCGTTATTCAAATTCACCAAAGCGATGCTGGAAGGGAAAAGTATTGACGTCTATAACTACGGCAAAATGAAGCGTGATTTTACCTATATTGATGATATTGCCGAAGCAATCATTCGCCTGCAGGATGTTATTCCTGAGCCCAACGGGAAGTGGACTGTCGAAAGCGGTTCCCCGGCAACCAGCTCCGCGCCGTATCGCGTCTACAATATCGGCAATAGTTCACCGGTTGAGCTAATGGACTATATCCAGGCTTTGGAAGATGCTCTGGGTATTGAAGCGAAGAAAAACATGCTACCGCTTCAGCCTGGAGATGTACTGGAAACCAGCGCAGATACTAAAGCACTGTATGATGTTATTGGTTTTAAACCTGAAACGTCAGTCAAAGATGGGGTGAGGAACTTTGTTGACTGGTACCGTGATTTCTACAAAGTTTAATTACGGACCAATTTAGAATAAAAAGGCCTTTAATAAGGCCTTTTATATGAAGAGTGAGATTAATCGCTACCAAAAAGATCGCGTGTATACACTTTTTCGGCAACATCAGATAATTCTGACGTCATGCGGTTAGAAATAATAATATCTGCCTCATTTTTGAACGTATGAAGATCACGAACGACCCGAGAATGGAAAAACTCATCTTCCTCCATCACAGGTTCATAAATAATAACGGGCACACCCTTGGCTTTAATACGCTTCATGATTCCCTGAATAGAGGATGCCCGGAAATTATCGGAACCACTTTTCATGATCAAACGATACACGCCAACCACTTTAGGTTTGCGCGCAAGGATAGAATCGGCAATAAAGTCTTTGCGCGTGCGGTTAGCATCAACGATCGCGCCAATAATGTTGTTCGGCACAGACGCATAGTTAGCCAGCAACTGCTTCGTATCTTTCGGCAGGCAATAGCCACCGTAGCCAAATGACGGGTTGTTGTAATGATTACCAATTCGCGGATCCAGACACACACCTTCAATGATCTGTCGGGAGTTCAGACCAAGACTTTCAGCATAGCTATCCAATTCGTTAAAGTAGGCCACGCGTAACGCCAGATAAGTATTAGCGAAAAGCTTGATGGCTTCGGCTTCAGTTGAGTCGGTGAACAGCGTCGGAATGTCCTTTTTCACCGCCCCCTCCTGCAGCAATGCTGCAAAACGCTCCGCGCGCTCGGAACGTTCACCAATGACGATACGGGACGGATGCAAATTGTCGTACAGCGCGCGGCCTTCACGCAGAAACTCCGGCGAGAAGAAGATATTGTCGATGCCCAACTGTTCTTTAATCGAATTTGTAAAACCGACCGGGATGGTAGACTTGATGACCATTACCGCATTTGGGTTGATTTCGACCACATCGCGGATCACTGACTCGACGCTCGAGGTGTTAAAATAGTTAGTCTTAGGATCGTAATCAGTAGGTGTCGCGATGATAACGTAATCCGCATCGCGGTAGGCATCATGCTTATCTGTCGTGGCGCGGAAATTCAGTTGCTTCGTCGCCAGATACTCTTCAATCTCTTTGTCAACAATCGGTGATTTCTTCTGATTCAGCATCTCAACTTTCGCCGGAACAATATCCAGCGCGACCACTTCGTGGTGCTGGGCAATCAGAATACCGTTCGACAAACCTACGTAACCTGTTCCTGAGATAGTTATCTTCATTCGCTCTGTAACTTCTTCCGGTTAAACATTTGTGGGTAAACAGACCGCCAGCATTGTGGCGTATCGGCTCAGCATGTCGTCAGTATATCGTGATTTGCCACAACACCGGCTATCAGACCTGGCTGAATCCCATTTTTTGGCAATAAAAAAGCCCGGAGGAACGCTCCGGGCCTGGATTTACAGCAGGGATAAATCAGATTAATCCAGCCATTCGGTGTGGAACACACCTTCTTTATCGGTACGTTTATACGTATGCGCGCCGAAGTAGTCACGCTGTGCCTGGATCAGGTTAGCTGGCAGCACCGCAGAACGGTAGCTGTCGTAGTACGCCACTGCAGCGGAGAAGGTCGGCACCGGAATACCGTTCTGCACAGCGTAAGCCACAACGTCACGCAGCGCTTGCTGATACTCATCAGCGATATTTTTGAAGTACGGTGCCAGCAGCAGGTTGGCGATACCTTTGTTTTCAGCATAGGCGTCGGTGATTTTCTGCAGGAACTGCGCACGAATGATGCAACCCGCGCGGAAGATCTTCGCGATTTCACCGTAGTTCAGATCCCAGTTGTATTCGTCAGATGCAGCACGCAGCTGAGAGAAGCCCTGCGCGTAGGAGACGATTTTACCCAGATACAGTGCGCGACGGACTTTCTCAACGAACTCTGCTTTATCACCAGCCAGTTTAGCCTGCGGGCCCGAGAGAACTTTAGATGCTGCCACGCGCTGGTCTTTCAGAGAAGAGATGTAGCGCGCGAAGACGGACTCGGTGATCAGCGACAGCGGTTCGCCCAGATCCAGAGAGCTCTGGCTGGTCCACTTACCGGTACCTTTGTTCGCGGCTTCGTCGAGGATCACATCAACCAGATATTTACCCTCATCATCTTTTTTGGTGAAGATATCTTTGGTGATGTCGATCAGGTAGCTGCTCAGCTCACCTTCGTTCCACTCGGTGAAGGTGGTTGCCAGCTCTTCGTTAGACAGGTTCAGGCCGCCTTTAAGCAGGGAATAGGCTTCAGCAATCAGTTGCATATCGCCGTATTCGATACCGTTGTGTACCATCTTCACATAGTGACCTGCACCATCCGCACCGATATAGGTCACGCACGGTTCGCCATCTTCAGCAACCGCAGCAATCTTAGTCAGGATAGGTGCAACCAGTTCGTAGGCTTCTTTCTGGCCACCAGGCATGATGGATGGGCCTTTCAGTGCGCCCTCTTCACCGCCGGAAACACCGGTACCGATGAAGTTGAAGCCTTCAGCAGACAATTCTCGGTTACGACGAATGGTATCCTGGAAGAAGGTATTACCGCCATCAATGATGATGTCGCCTTTATCCAGATACGGTTTCAGGGAATCGATGGCAGCATCGGTGCCAGCGCCCGCTTTCACCATTAACAGGATACGACGTGGGGTTTCAAGAGACTCGACGAACTCTTTCACCGTGTAATAAGGTACCAGTTTCTTACCCGGGTTCTCGGCAACAACTTCTTCAGTTTTTTCGCGTGAGCGGTTGAAGATGGAGACGGTATAACCACGGCTTTCGATGTTGAGCGCCAGGTTGCGCCCCATCACTGCCATACCGACGACGCCGATCTGTTGCTTGGACATTACATACTCCTGTCAGGTGTGGTCACCGCGCAAGGTATGCGCGGCTTGAAAGTAGTGTAGATGTTAACTCAGGTCAATGTCACTTAATAGAGATAGGTTAACTTATGGTGCTTTTTAACTTAAAATCTTACCGTTTTGTAGATTGAATATCGCACATTCCTTACCGCAAAACTCAATTCCTAAATGGCAATCTGATTTTAAGTTTATAAGTTAACTTTCTAAATACATTACTAAATCTGTATTTAACTTTCTTTCCATCAAAAACAATATACTCATCCTTTACTGACAATGTATGAATTCCATTATTGTACGGAAATAGTGGAAGAATCTCTATATATTCGTCTTCTTTATACTCATCTGGACTAAGATGCGATATCATACTTATGATAAGATTACCGCCATAAGTTTGAGTACAGTTCTGAGATATTCTGTACAATTTATCAGAATAGCAAAGCCCCCCCCCACCATTTCGCCCAACTCTGCTATTATTTGCAATGGGGGACATTTTATGCTCAACAAAATCACTAAGAAGAGAATTAGAGTAGAATAGTCTTTGTTTGAAGGGTTCGTTTATAGTCGAAGTAAATAAATAATAAACATTATTTACATGATGGATGAAAGAATCAACATACATATCGCCGCACAATATCTTTCTAAAAAACTCAAAATGACGCAGTTTATCATTGAATTTGTATAGATAAATACCATTGCGGTCACCTTCCTCAGGAAGGCAATATAAATCACCTTCAACTTCGAATACATATGGAAAAGACTTATGGCCTACGTTGCAATTTATCTCATCAAAAAATGGATACTCATTCCCATCTAGATCTATGCATTTTAATTTCGCATTGCCTGATACATAGTTAAAATCCTCATACGCGATATAATATACCCCATGAAGCTTAAATATAAATGGATCTGCTTCATAATCGCTATTACTATTAATATCAAGCCATTTAATCTTCTGTTTTGACAGTTGCCCATCAAAAACAAGCGACAAGTCACATGTCGCGATACCTATACGCCAAATATCTTGTCCAAATAACTTATAGAAAACTTTATTAAAAAAATTCATAATCAGTTATCACAAGCAGCAAATGAGATGTAACGTCCGTCAACAGGTGGGGTTTCAGAACTGAAATCAGTCAAAAAGTAATTTATTTCGGAACCAATTCGCCTATCATAAAAATACTGTTTATAACTATCCCCATCTTCCAAGCCACTGAATGAGAATATTCTAGGAAAAATTTTTGAATTAAAAACCTTACCTTCTGAGCCTGGAGTTACGATATAATGAACAACCCTATCGAAAATACCTTTAAATTTTACAAAAACAATTACACCAACAAGCTTATACTTATCATAAATAAATTCAACATGATACTTCCTGACTGGATGATTAATATAACGCCATGTTAAAAAATCCATGTCACTAGCAACGATCAAATTGCTACTACAGCAAAGCATATTAATTATGCTTTGCTTTTCTGACTCTTTGACTTGCGAAGCATCAGTAACAAGTTTCCTTTTATTGAGGACCGATGTTTTAGACAAAAAAGAATTTATAATAGGTTGAAAGTGCATTTTTGTCCTTTTCCATCCAGGTAACGCATTGTTGTTTGGATGACCAATAAGACAAGCATTTTGCTCTTTCAAATATTCAATACTTCGACGAATCAATTTTACAAAAAGGTTTTTATCACGATGAGTGGGATGAGTTAAAACATCAGTAGCATAATAAGCATGTTTTTCACTGCCATCTTGAATTAGCCTAACAGGAATTAAGAACATGTTTGCCACAAGCTCGTTATCAATTTTAATATTTACGCTAATACCTTCACCATGCGGATTATCATGCAAGAGCCATGGTAAATACTTCTCATTAAAAAGTTTATTATCTTCAGAATAATAACATTTATAAAAAACTTTAAGTTCAGTAATTAGTTTTAGGTCAGCTTTTTCTAATGCAGTTATCATATCCCCCCCAAATCAATAATTGCGAAACACAAATAAAAACAAAATAACTAACTGATGATATCATTTACTCGTGCATTTATAAAATTCAGTTAATAACTTTAGTATTAATATAAATAGACTCCCATTGCACCACTATATTTTCAATGGAAAAGTCCCGCTCAATCCTGTGCCTATTCATAACCCCAATATGCATAAATTCTTTATTATCTAAATTTAATGTTGACTTTATTTTATGCATTAGCAAATCAGGTCTGGATGGCGGAACTAAAAATTTATCATCACCAACTACTTCTTCAACACCACCGACATTTGTGGCAATGACTACCCTTTCGCATGCCATTGCTTCAGCAAGAACAATCCCAAAACCTTCCCATACAGAACTCAAAACAAACAAATCGCATGCTGATAACCATTTTTCAATATTATCTTGCTTACCTAACCAAATAATATTATTTTCCACCTCCAGGCTCACTGCTAACTCTTTCAAGCTAGAATTTAGTTCACCGTCGCCTATTATTGCAAGATAAATGGAATTTTTGTGCTCAAGCGATGCAAAAGCATGGATTAGATTCGGGTAGTCCTTTGCCTCTGTCAGTCTCCCAACGGTCATAATCAAACGAGCATCATCAGGTAAATTCAGGCATTTCCTCATTATAGCCCGATTTTCGTTGCTATAACAAAATTTTTGAGTATCAACCCCATTATAAATCGGCACCATTCGTCCTGGCTTAGATGCTTTCTTAACAATAAATTCAGCGACTGCTTTTTCACTAACATTAGTAGATAGCTCAGCCAGCGAATCAGTAAGTCGATATGCAAGCATCCTTAAAGGCCCGCCTTCATTATTACTATGAGCGGTAGATATTAATTTTTTAAATGGCAATGTTAGACGAATCAAACGTGTTAATATATTCGCATGAAACATATGACTATGCACAACATCGGGGTTAAATTCCTTTATTATTTTACGAACACCCCAAAATGTTTTTATGATCGATACTATACCTTTGGTCATATTCATTTCAATGACGTTTACTTCTGAGGGAGTTTTCATTAATTTGCTCCCAGTTAAGGATATAATTAAAACTTCATGTTGATTTTTTGCTAGTTTTCCTGAAAGATCGCTAACTATTTTTTCAGCTCCGCCAATACCTAATCCAGTGATAACCTGAATAATTTTCATTTCATCACTCCATAATATTTGCACTGAATATATCTCATGAGCATTTTTCCTTTTTTCAGCAAATCACTTTCACGATAAAATTGATTTCGGTAATACTCAGAAAAACCTTTATGATTATTTTTAAGTTGTTTTTTAAAATTCATGGTTAGACCATCATCAAGATAGTCATAAAGATAAATAACTTTATTGATATAAAATCGTACGCAAGCAAAATCCGTAATTTGCGTCCAGATCAAGCCTTCAGGTACAAATTTTTCACCAGCATACAATGGAAATGGGGTCTTAAGCATAAATTCTCTTTTGAAACAAAATGCCATTTCACCCTTTAGTAAATTTGAAGCATCCGTCGCATTAAGATATAAAACATGATCAAGAGCAAGATTATCAAATGCTATTCCTGATAAAGTTCCATTAAATTCACTTTTTCTAAAGCCAATGCCAGAATATTCAATCCCTTCAACTTCAGCTTCTTTAATACCCTTTAGTACCCATTCAATTGCATCATTAGTTAAACAATCATCACTATCCACAATTAAAATATAATCGTATTTTGAAAGTCTGCATCCATGATTTATAGCACTTGGTTTACCTTGGTTGGCTTGAAAAGCAGTTCTTATCTCGAAATCGGATTTTATTTTATATTCTTTAATTTTATCTGAAGTATCATCAGTACTCCCATCATCAATAATGACCCACTCAAAATTATTATTGGTTTGCTGTTGTAATGAGTAATACAAATTATCAAGTGTGTTAGCTCTATTGTATGCGGGTGTTAATACTGTAATCATTAATGACACCTATATAAATCACAAATCATCATGTATCTAAGCCATGTAGGAACTATAGATAAATCCACCGTCAAACTGTGTTAAGAAGATATTCAATCTAACAGCACAGTAGATAAGCAATGCAACAAACAAAAGTAGTTTATTGAAGATCTTGTCTTGTCTCGATATGTAACTGACGGTCATCAATATATAAAAGAATTTAATATACTCGCTTAATCTTGCCATAACAGGAAGTAAGTATGAGATAATTAAAACACCAATACCTAGGACAATTATAACCTGATAAAGTTTATTTTCTTTTGTATGTATTAGCGCCCTTTGCTTTGCTGAAAGAAAATATATAAAACAAGCAAATAAAAAATCAATTAGTACAGAACCGCTAATAAAAGGTGGCTCATTCAAATATGCTTCGATATTCCCATTATGAAGAATGCTCTGATTGAGATAGACGACAATTATCTTTAACCACCATAATGAAATTACACTAGCTAGGAGAATTTTAATATAATGCCTTGTGTCTATTTTATATAAAATAACACCAGCTATTGCTATCACAACTGTAACTTCGTGAAACGAAGTAGCAAAAATCAAAAATATAAGAGCCAGAAGATTTTTCCTTTTAAAGAAAAAATCTATTGCAATCAATAGCAAACCTGCAGCTATTGACTGTCTAATTAAAACCATATCGAGCCAGATGAAACTAACTGCATAAAACATCATCAAACATAAAGTTGGCTTATTAGAGTTTTTATAAAAAAACCAACCTTGCATGATGACAGCAAAGATACCAGAAACAGCAATTAGAAGATTAAAATTATTAAAGAAGTATTTAACAACATAATTTAAACCAAAATAACCAAGTCCATAAGAGTAGATGGCATCAGGTATTGACTCAAAATATAACTTATAAACATCGTAATCAGTCCCGCCAACGCTTCTAATACCTACAAATATAGCCATAGCGACTAAAGGAATTAAAAATATAACGAGATTTTTTCTACTACAGAGTAGTTCCAGAAGTGAAAAAAAAACGACCACTATAAATATAGCATTAACAATCATTTAATCAACCATTATTCCTTTTAATGACATTTAATATTACTAACTTGATCTTTTCATCAAGGCAACATAATAAAATGAAGTCAATAAAACCATAACTAAATAGTTTAAATTATAAATTACATAGATGCTTTTCTGGCCCAGAAGACCAAGCCAAATATAATATGAGGTGCATGATAAAAGCATCATGAAAGTCCATTTGAATAGTATAAATCCATTTTTTCTAAACCTATACATAATTTGCATCAGTACAAGATCAATGCCATAGAATGTAATAGCTGGTAGTAACATCAATGCCATTTGCCCTGACATTTGAAACTTTATACCAAAGATCAGCAATATTAGTTTAGACAAGACTAATAAACAGCCTAGTTGAATTGCTGTTGAAACCGCAACAACCGTCCATATGCATTTTTTAACATTAAGCTTTAATGTCACTCGATCAACTGTCGCAAATAAATATCTAGGAGCTACCGATTGGACAATTATACTTAAAAGCAAAAAGGCCTGTTCCAAGAACTGTACAGAGACGCCATATATTGCAAGATAATCATAAGTTAAATAGTGTTCTATAAAAAAACGATCAACCCTAAGATAAATCATCATCGTTACCAAAGGCACCCATAACTTAATGCCTCTGATAAAGATTATTTTTAACACCGTTGGATTGAACGTGATTTTTAGTTTTGAAAACCAAAAAAGCCCACCTAAAAACAAAGCTAAGGATAATGTCTCGGCACTTCGAGAGAAATAGATATAATAATTATTTGCTGTATGAAAAGCGAGCATTACAAACAAAACGCGAACAGCCAAAGCCACACAACGGCTGATTACTGCTCTTTTTATTTTTATTATCGATTGGTAATAATTGGTAACAACACCAAACGGTTCATTTAATAGGAGAACAAATGACAAGCAATATAATATTCTTTTTATTTCTTCATCAGTAACGATAAACGCAGCATATATCCATATAAAGATAAAAGCCAGTAAGGCACCTATCATTCTTATGGTAAAGGCAGCACTGACAAGTTCATTGACTACTTTTTTATGACGGCTCAATGCTGGAATTAGAACTTCACTTCCTGCAACAAGGGCTACGGATGATACAACCACAACCCAGTTAACTGAGTAAACCCATTTGCCATAATCGGTTACACCAAGACTTCGACTTATCATTGCCTCGCTAAGAAAAACAAGAACAATGAAATACATTTTTTCAGCAATCAGCCATATGATATTTTTAAAAATATCTGAAGAAAAGAAAGTACGCTTAAGCATACACTTCCAACCTATTATTTTGATGTAATAATCGTTCTAATAATAGTATTGTTTGCATAAAAGTAGCTAAAGGCTATGGCTCTCAATAGAACCACAACAGAATAAAACTATCAAAAGCACTCAACAATATATTACATGAAATTAATTGAGACAGCAGATTTAATACATTAATCTAATATCAGTTTCTTATATTCATCTGCATATGAGTCAAAGACAAATTTCCCTTTTACCTCTCGTGAATTGCGTAAGTAATCATCATAATTGTCAAATATACTAATGATGCCACGTTCAACATCTTGTTCGGTATTATCAACAAGGAGACCATTGCCTGCTATTAATTCACTACACCCACCAACGTTACTTAGTACAAGTGGAATTCCTGCAGTATGCGCTTCTAAACCTGACATCGGTAATCCTTCACTATCAGATACCAAAACAAACAGATCATAATCAGAGTAATTATTAAACCCTTGAACTTCGCCCACGAAGTTAATATTGGATACAGTTTTGCTATTTTCTTGTAGAGAATAAAAGTATTCACCTCCGCCCACTATATCCAACTTCATATCCGGATGCTTCGCTACTACATTAATAAGCAAATCAGGTCTTTTAGGATAAGTAAGACGTCCGACAAAGATAATTTTTTTCTGACAATCATTACCTTCTTTTTCTTTCATCTTAATAACTGCGTTTGTTAATGTTCTGATCTTGCGTTTATTTATTCCAATAATTCTTGTGGCTTTTTCTTCATCGCTGATGGATACACACCAAATGATGTCTGTTATGTATGAAAGATACTTTTCTATTTTTATAAATATGGATTTCAGCTTACCACCATTATATATGCATGACCATCCATGTGACACGTATATACACTTAAACTTAGAAATTAATCTTGCCATTCTGGAATAAATACCAGCATTTGCTGAACTGGCGACCATAACGTTAATGTTTTCCTTTCTTATATATTTTAGCAAGGAAATATATCCAGAGAGACTGAAATGTTTTTTGAGCTGAGGCAAAATTAATACCTTATCAAAGTTACCCTGTTCGGTTAACCAACCATCCTCTGAGGTTATCAAATAAACAGAACCTTCATTTTTTACTAATTTCATCATCTCATTCGTCCAGGTCTGTGCCCCACCGATTTCAGACTTTGTAACAATAAAAGCTATTTTTTTCATGTTATTTTTAAACATCGTGGTTAGTTAATTATATCGTATCTGTATATGACTGAAATTTATTGTTGACCTTAAGTATTTAACTTATGGCACGCTACCGCCCCTGGCTCACAAGCTACCAGAGTACTTCATTCATTGCTCTTCAATGTTCGGTCCTAACTCGGAACCCTTTAAAACACTCTTTAATTTCTTACCAAATACATCACGAAACAGGAAGAATACTACATTCCTAAGATTATTTCCTGAACTTACTCTCTAAAGTCAATTGTACAAATAAAAACGGTAGCGCCCCCTACGCAATCAGACAAAGATTCAGGGTGTTCACTACCGTTTAGTTTAACAAGTTTATGATCAATCAGATATTTAATGATCTATTAGCTTAACAATTTCTCAATGCTTTTACGGAACTTCGGTCCTTCTTTCAGGTTACGCAACCCGTACTTCACAAACGCCTGCATATATCCCATTTTTTTGCCGCAGTCATAGCTATCGCCAGTCATCAGCATCGCGTCAACCGACTGTTTTTTCGCCAGCTCTGCAATGGCATCAGTCAACTGGATACGCCCCCAGGCACCGGGTTGTGTATGCTCTAATTCGGCCCAAATATCAGCAGAAAGCACGTAGCGCCCTACCGCCATCAGATCGGAATCCAGCGTCTGCGGTTGGTCAGGTTTTTCAATAAATTCAACGATACGGCTGACTTTACCTTCGTTGTCCAAAGATTCTTTAGTCTGAATAACCGAGTACTCGGACAGATCCCCACCCATCCGCTTAGCCAGTACTTGGCTGCGCCCGGTTTCGTTAAAACGAGCAACCATGGCAGCCAGGTTGTAGCGCAGGGGATCTGCACTCGCATTATCAAGAACAACATCAGGAAGCACCACGACGAACGGGTTGTCCCCAACAATTGGGCGAGCACAAAGAATGGAATGACCCAGCCCCAGCAGCTGTGCCTGACGAACGTTCATAATAGTCACGCCGGGAGGACAAATAGACTGAACCTCGGCTAATAGCTGACGCTTAACACGCTGCTCAAGCAGCGATTCGAGTTCGTAAGAGGTGTCGAAGTGGTTCTCAACGGCGTTCTTAGACGCATGAGTCACCAGAACAATTTCTTTGATACCTGCAGCTACAACTTCGTCGACAATGTATTGAATCATCGGCTTGTCTACGATCGGTAGCATCTCTTTAGGGATTGCCTTCGTGGCTGGCAACATATGCATCCCCAGGCCCGCTACCGGGATAACTGCTTTCAAATTAGTCATTCTCTCTCCTACCTCTTAACGGCTGATAAAGTATAGACTTTAGCCGTACGTTAGCCAGTATTGCTGGCTCCATCCTTAACACGAAATAACTGGGTTAAGGTAAACCGAATGCAAACTCTACACTTCACCAGCACCGAGGTGAACTCGGATTCTTCGGAAACGAGCTAATCTCGTCAATTTTATAACATTTCCGAAAAATCGTAGTTAACTAAGCCCCAGACACACTACAAACACCAATCACTCAGAGACAAACGTAATGTCATCTTTCTTATCGTGCAAAAATTCGTATTTTAAAGTGCGATCCAGTCCCTGGGACAATGTGTAAGGAGCGACAAAACCAGAGGAATGGACTTTTGTTGCATCAAACTGTGTTGTGGCACAGAACTTCTTCACGCGCACAGAGCTGACGGCATATTTTTTGCCTGTCACTTTACCCAGAATATCAAAGCAATAACCACCTAACATGCCTAAAGCGTAAGGTAAGTGTGCTGAGGGGATTTTTTTACTTAAGCTCTGTTCAACTTCTGTAACCAGTTGATTCATATTGAGATCAGGTTTGTCAACGTAATTATAAACCTCATAACCAGCAGTCACATTCTTCAGTTTATACTTGATAAACTCAACAATATTGCCTACATAAGCCATTGATTTATAATTCGTACCAGCTCCAACCATCATAAACTTACCGCCAGCTATCTGCTTCAGCAGATTATAAACGTTGCCGCGGTTGCGTTCGCCAAAGATAACCGTCGGGCGGATAATGGTCAGCGAACGTTCATCTGGAGCTTTAGCATACCACTCACGCAGGACCTCTTCCGCTTGCCACTTGCTTTTACCATAGTGGTTGAAGGGGTCGTGAGCATGATTTTCATCAGGGTTGATCTTGTTCAGGCCATAGACCGCAACAGAGCTAGTGAAAATAATGTTTTTAACATCATTTTTTTCCATAGCAGCCAATACATTGCGTGTCCCCTGAACATTCACATCATAGTAGAGTGAAGTAGGACTGACATCATCACGGTGTTCAGCTGCTAACAAAACGACTGTGTCATAGCCTGAAAGCGCCAGATCCAGAGTTTGTTGATCGCGAACATCGCCAATTTGCGTGATTTGCGGATAGAAATGACTCTGCTGTTTATCCAGATTCATAATATCAAAATCCGCAACAGTCGTCTCCAGGAGTCTGGTCCCCACAAATCCAGAGGCACCGATGAGCAAAACTTTATCGTTCATAAATCACTTTGTCTGTTCGTAACACAAGAAACATATGATAAAGATGAGCGTCTTCCCTGAGTAGTCAATGCTGCCCAGTCCCAGCTTTAACAGTAATTGTGTGATTATAATCTTTTAGCCAATGATATCCAGTAAGATTATAGTGGGGTTACCTCTCCTCCCCCGGCAGTCGAAAATTCACCGCTTCGACATTCACTACCTGATGGTTTACCCGGTCAATGTCAACTGAACTTTTCCCTGCTTCGTTTACTGCATGAACATTGGCCAGCGAGAGCAGTGTGTCCTGTTTAGCCATAAACTTTCCGCGTACATCCTGGCGTAGGTCGAAGTGCATCTTAAGCGCGGGCCCCGTAGCTGATTGCTGCATCACCTTGATATTTCGTAAAAAAAGGTGCTGCGGTTGGTTGTGCAACTCAAGCGTGGCATGTTTCATCTCCACATTGGTGATGGCCACGAATGACGTTGCATTACCTGAGGAGATCTGAATGCCGCGTAATTTGTATTCACGTTTGGTGTTATCGAGATGAATATTATTCAGCTTAAAGTTTTGTGGAATGGATAAATATCGCCCTTTGATAACGCCGTATCCAATAAGCATACCTGCGCTATTCTCCATATTTACATTATCAATGACGAAATTATCGCATCCATAAATCGCGACCGTCGCATTGTCAATGCCCGCTTTCTTACTATAATACGGAGTGATATTTCGCGCGGTAATATTACGAATGATAAAATGCTTGCCGTTCTCCACGTGGACTAACTGTCGACAGTCGGTACCAGTGATGTTCGCCACGACAAAGTTTTTTACCGCCAGTTCATCGGGGTAGGTATTGTCATAGGTACTACCCGCCAGCCCGATGCCGATGCCCCAGTTAACGTTGCCGTTGGTACAATTGATACGTTCGATGACATGATCAGAAATGAGGATGTTGCTGTCGTTGATCGCCACATTCCACTCAATGGCATCGCCTTGTAGATCGCTAAAACGGCTGTTCGTAATCTTTACGCCGTCCATTCGGTTATGAAAACCCTGACGCAAAATCCCATAGTTAGCGCGCGAGACAGTAATATCATCGATAATCAGATTACGCATCAGCCTTGAGGTTTTACCGCCGATATAGATTTGCGCCACCGGACCGAAACCACTCATGGTTATTCCTTTTATTACACAGTCCGAACCGCGTACATCCAGGGTAACGTTCCTCAGGCTCCCGTCCTGCTCGCCCACAACTTTGCATCCATCCTGCAGAACAAAGCGCCCACGGCCATTGCCACTTATTCTCCCTTGTAAGAATAGCGTTTTGCCAGGGGGAATAACGACAGCAGTATTGAGATCCTTACATTCAAGGCCTTTTGATACGACGACCGTTTGTCCTTCTTTGAACGCCTGCCTGAAAGAGGCCACCCAATCCTTCGGGTTGTAATCCTGAATGTTGACGCTGCCCGGTGATTCAAGCGCCCGGACAACGGGAATATGCAGCACGACAAGCGCAGAGCCTGCCGTCAACAAAGTACGGCGTGAGAGTTTTTTCTCTGACATACAACCTCGATTTACATCGTTTGCAGCAGACTGGCCAACTGTTTGTTGATCACTACCTGATTAAATTCAGTTTCAATTTTTTCTCGCGCGCACTGCACAATCGGCTGCACCTGCTCACTGTCGAGCAGACTGAATGCCGCTAAACGCTCTGCCAGTGCCTGCGCGTCGTTTTCCGGTGCCAGCCAGCCTGACTTACCTGACTCAACCAGCTCAGGGATCCCGCTGTGAACGGTGGAAATCACCGGAATACCCACCGCCATCGCCTCCATCAGCGCCACCGGGATCCCCTCCATATCGCCATCCCTTCCGGTGATTGAGGGCAGCAAAAAGACATCCGCCTGTTCAAGCATTTCCTTCACCTGATGACTGGGTTTAAAGCCAGACATCTCTACCACATCATCGAGCTGATATTGCTCGATCAGCGTCCGCAACCGACGCTCCCACGGGCCAATCCCCAGAATGCGATAGCGAAATGAGATGCCCTGCTCTTTCAACTGATGGCAGGCTTCAATGGCGACGTGCAGCCCTTTTTTCTCGGTTAACCTGGCAACAGAGATAATCTCCAGCGGTGCAGCTGGCGATTTCAACTGACGTGGCGTAAAGCGTGTCATATCGATTCCCATACGCGAGACGGCAATTTTTTGCGGCGGGCAGCCCATGTTTTTTAACCGTCCGGCCCAGAGATTGCTGATGGGCAACATCAAATCACCGCGTTGAAACAGCTGCTGATATTCGGGGGTATAGCGGGCAAGCACCTCCCGATGAGAGATATCAATGCCATGAAACACAGTGGCGATTTTGCCGCTTATCACGCCAAGCTCATGCAATTTCGCCGCCGTTACGCCTGCAGGTCCAAAATGCGCGATAAAGACATCCGCCTCAAATGCTCGCGGGTTCCCGCCGCATATGGCGGCCAAAATCAGGTTGCGCGCCTCATCGCCATAACGTGAAACATTGAGCGCTTTCCAGGTGGCTACGCGGGTAATACCATGCAGGGCTGTCGCCGCCCTGGATTTAAGCTTCGCCAGCTTGCTTTGTGGTTCATTCAGTAACCAGTGTGTTTTTTCAGCCAAACGATAGGTAGTAAATGAGGCATGGGTATTTTCAAGATCGCCCTTGTGTAAGGCGACAATCTCCACGTCGTAGCCCATATCAATAAATGCGGTAATCTGATTGAGGACAAAGGTCTCAGAGGAGAGCGGAAATTTAAGCAAGAAAAAGCCAATCTTCATTTCTCCTCCTCAATACGCGTTAAAACCGACTGCACCATACGCACTCCGCGTTCGCGTTCACGCGTCACAGCATCGCCGAGTCGTAGGTTCAGTTCAGGTAACTGTCCAAGAGTATCGGCTACTTTCCCTTCAAGACTGCCATCAAGCAGATGGCGAATATCGACAGCCATCTCTGGTAACCCAAGCTGTTGCATGATCCCGGCCGATTTATGCTCGTAGTTAATGGCGATGGCTGGCGTCATAAAATTCATTGAGATGATGGCAGAGTGCAAACGGGTCCCCACTGTCAGATCGCATGCCCCGAGAATTTTCCCCATTTCAAGGTCGTTAAGTTCATCCATCACCACGTGATAACGGGCCGGGTCTTTCACATACTGACGCAGGTTTAACGCCACCATGCGGTCATCTTTGTTGTAACTATCAATCCCGGTGCAGGTTGACAGTGCTATCACCTGGTAACCTTCATCGAGGATCCGATTCACGACACCGGCAAAAGCTTGTTCATAAGCCTGTTGCGTGGTTCCCAGACGCTTATCAAATGGCGCCAGCTCACGCAGAGTAATGGCAACGGTCTTCTGTTTTGCCGCCATCTGTAACCAGTGCTGGACGGCATAGCCTGGCTCAAAATCCTCATGATGGTTGTCGACCAGCCATGCCGTATCCACGCCGGATTCGACTTTATCTGTGGTTATTGCGCTGCGCTTCATCAGATCAAGACTGACGGATTCACGCAAAATCAGCGCATTACAGTGACCAAAAACGTAGTTCGCTAGCTGATTAAACTGCTCATCCTGGAATGGCCCCACGCTGTGACCAATCATGTACAGCGGTTTTTTCGCCATAAACGAACACAACGCATGTTCAAACTGCGGCACGCCATACAGATCGACAAAAAACGATCCGCCGACCTGGATAATGGCGTCGTAGCGCGACAGCAGGCGAACAAAATCGGTAAACCCCTGAGCGATAGCAATATTGCGCAAATTACCGGAGTCGGTGACACGCGAGAGCAGCACCTGATGCTGATAGCGACGACGCAGCACTTTCTTCACGCGTCCCATGACGCCCGCAGCGCGATTGTGCTGCTTCATCTGCGAATACAGCGGGTCACCCATCACAGGGCGGTTTAGCAACCATGAGGAGCTCACCGGGTAACGGCTCATCACATCCACTTCAGTCTCGGGACGCAACGTGTTAATGGCATCCAGCAAACCGCGCAGAATCGCGCTATCCCCTCGGTTACCGCAGGTATGGTTGCCTAAAATTAGTAATTTCATTATGACCTCTTAAAACGTTGTTCTTATCCCGCACGGAGCAAGGTTTTCATTTTTTCATTGCGACAGAGCAGACGTTTTATCTCCACCACCAGCTGATGGCGCGACAGCACAATCATTAGCGCAAACACCACTGCTCCTGCCGCTATCTGGATCCCCAGCAGCGCGCTTAATGGCACCTGGTTACGCAGCGTTAAGCCCAACGCATAGCTCACCACAACGGTTGGTAAGGAGAGATACAACGGCAGCCACAGGCTGAGCATGTATTGACGGTAGCTGGAGCCAAGAACAGGTTTGATCATCACGAAGTAGCTGAGGATCGTATTAATCACCTGGACCAGCAAAAAGCCCAGCGTCACGCCAATCGCCCCCGCCAGATGACCGCCAATGAAAATGGCCGGAATAAACAGAAAGGTTTTGAATACATTGAATTTGAAGCTGATATCGACCCGGGCTTTTGCCATTAAGAGCGATCCTATTGGATTCCCTACCGAACGCAGCAACCCCACAATGCACAACAGTTGCAGGACCGGAATAATACCGTTCCACTTCTCGCCAAATATCAACGGCACGACATTGTTCGATACCACCATTAATCCCAGCAGTACCGGGAAATTGATAATCCCCACCACCGACAACAGCTTGTAAAAATTCACCCGCAGCTTTTCGCTATCGTCCTGAATTTTGGCAAACGCCGGAAACAGGACGCGGGTAATAATCGGATTCAGTTTGATCGGCGGGACAACCGCCACGTTCCACGCAAGATTGAATCCCCCCGCAACACCTGCGCCCAACGTTCTGGCTAGCACCAGCGTGGAAAGGTTGGTATTGATATAATTAATGATGCTGTCTGCCGTCAGCCACGCGCCAAAACGCAGATTTGACGAAACGGAAGCCAGCGAAAAATGCAGCCCAGGGCGGTAAATCTTACGGCCAAAATAGCCGAACAACAGCGTACGTAGCGCACTGTTCACCAGATACCCGAGAATGGCCGTCAGCGCGAGCGGCCAGAAATGAGCGCTCACCACGGTAAAGGTAAAACCGGCCAGCACCGAACTGGTTTCAATCATGCCAATTTTGTTGAAGGCCAGTTCTTTTTGCATCAGCGCGCGAAACTGCTGCCCGTGGGGTATCACCACAAACGCCAGTGATAACGCTTTGATGAGCGGCGCCAGTTCGGGATTATTGA
This sequence comes from Citrobacter sp. Cu096, assembly GCF_030332285.1. Lineage (NCBI taxonomy): Bacteria > Pseudomonadati > Pseudomonadota > Gammaproteobacteria > Enterobacterales > Enterobacteriaceae > Citrobacter > Citrobacter sp. Cu096. Next base: position 594,144 of record NZ_JAOWID010000030.1, on the reverse strand, counting down.
GCACGCTGGCAATCGTCTCGCTAAGCAGAAACATCACCGCACATACCACAATACCCAGCCCAACGTTAAGCCAGTACAGCGTCGTCAGCTCAAGATAGCCGATTTCTTTGCGCTGAATAATTGAGTTGGCGATGCCAAAATCCGACAGCGTATCGGCCAGCGCTATGATCACCAGCGACACGGTTAACAACCCGAACTGGTGGTTATCAATAATTCGCGCCAGGACGGTCATCTGAATAAGTCCGAGTCCAATAATGATCACCGTGGCAATCGCCGACCACTTTGCGCCATTAAGCGTTTTTTCTCGTAAGCTCATGTTAATACGCCGCTTTGTTAACAAAGCCTTTGAATATCGTCAGAAAAACAATTTTGATATCAAACCACACGCTCCACTCGCGAATGTATTCGAGGTCAAACTCCACACGTTTTTCCATTTTTTCCAGCGTATCGGTTTCACCGCGCCAGCCGTTGATTTGCGCCCAGCCGGTAATACCCGGTTTCACCTTATGGCGTAACATGTACCCTTCGATCAGCTGGCGATACTGCTCGTTATGCGCCACCGCATGCGGGCGTGGCCCGACGATAGACATCCCCCCGGTGAGCACATTAATAAACTGCGGTAACTCATCCAGCGACGTCCGGCGCAGAAAATTCCCCACCGGCGTCACGCGTGGATCGTTTTGCGTCGCCTGCGTCACCACAGCGTCATTTTCCATCACTTTCATGGAGCGAAACTTCCAGACTTTGATCGGCTTCCCGTCCATGCCATAGCGGGTCTGGCGGAAAATCACCGGTCCTTTGGAGGTCAGTTTTACCAGTAGCGCGATGCCACACAGCACCGGGGAAATCAGCAGCAGGATCAGCGAGGCCAGCACGATATCTTCCGCGCGCTTCAACAGACGATTAATTCCCGAAAGCGGCGTGTCATACAGTGGCACCACCGGAATGCCGCTCATCTCTTCAATCCGTGAATGCAAAATGTTGAAAGTAAAGACATCAGGAATGAGGATCACCGAGCAGGTGGTGTCGGCCAGATCGCGCACCAGTTTTTTCACACTGGCCCCCTCGCTCATCGACATAGCGATATAAACGTTATGAATGCGTGAGGCTTTGGCGTCATCCACCAGTTGTTGCAGATTACCGGCCCAGTCGCGGGAGTTTTTCCCAGGGATTGGATCGTGATAGACACCCGCTACTTCAAATCCCAACCAGGGTTCATGACGAAAGCTGTCCAGCAGCATTTGTCCGGCGGGCAGCTCGCCTGCTACCGCCACCCGGCGAGTGTTGTAACCGCGGTTACGTAGCCATCCTGCACCGTAGCGAATAAATGACCGGCTTAACACCAGGCCAACGCTTGAAAGCAGATACCATGCCAGCCAGACGGCGAAGCGGTTATCGAAATCGTTGTTGAAGGCGATCAGACCTGCGCAAAAAATCAGACTCAGCGTCCAGTTTTGCAGCAACAGCACCAGCTCAGTGGATATTTTGACGCCGCGCCAGGAGCGGTAAAAATCTGTTATCCCCCCGAGCATCTGAAAAACCACCAGCGTGATCAACGCCACCAGCAGGTGCATGTACAGGAAAGGCAAACCGCTTAATTCGCAGATTATCCACAACCCGCCAAACATGATGGTGATATCTGAAAAGCGTTGCACCATCGAAATTAACGACGCATTGGTTTTGGCGCGTTCGCGCTTTTTTAGATGTGTCATCGTGGTTCCTGTTAGTCACCCTTTGCCCACATCGGGCAAAGGAAGCACCGGCATTACTGATTCAGCAACGCCAGAAGAGTGCGCGTTCGCGCTTCCATCAACGGAATATCTCCGCGCGATTCCACGTTCAGGCGCACTACCGGTTCAGTATTGGAAGAACGTAAGTTGAAGCGCCAGTCGACAAACGCCATGCTGATACCGTCCGTTCTGTCCACCGTCAGCGCCTCACGGGAAAAGTGTTGCTCCACGCGAGCTATCGCTGCCGCCGGCTCTGCCAGTGTACTGTTTATCTCTCCGCTTGCCGGGTAGGCCACCATACGGTCGCGAACCAGTTCGCCGAGCGAAAGTCCCTTCAGACACAGCAGTTCAGCCACCAGCAGCCACGGGATCATGCCGCTGTCGCAGTAGGCAAAATCGCGGAAATAGTGATGCGCGCTCATTTCGCCGCCATAAATGGCATCTTCGTGACGCATCCGCTCTTTGATAAACGCGTGCCCGGTTTTTGACATCACCGGTTTACCGCCTGCCGCCGTCACCACGTCCACGGTGTTCCAGGAAAGACGCGGGTCGTGGATAATTTTCGCCCCCGGATTCTTCTCCAGGAACGCTTCCGCCAGCAGGCCGACAATGTAGTACCCTTCAATAAACTGACCGTTTTCATCGAACAGGAAGCAGCGGTCAAAATCACCGTCGAAGGCAATCCCCATATCCGCGCCGTGTTCGATCACCGCATTGCGCGTATCTGCCCGGCACTCCGGCAGCAGAGGATTGGGAATACCGTTGGGAAATTTGCCATCCGGCGTGTTGTGAATTTTGATGAACTCGACCGGCACGCCCAGCGCCTTAAAACGGGCCTCAATGGCGTCAACTACCGGACCTGCCGCGCCGTTGCCGGAATTGAGCACCAGCCTCATCGGTTTCAGGTTGCCGGTATTGATGTAACCCAGCAGATGGTCAATGTAGGCATCACGGGTAGTAATGCGCTGGTAGCGGCCACGTTTCGCCTCATCAACCGCCGGGAAGTCATTTAATTCCGCCAGGCGCTGCACGTCACGCAGACCGGTATCACCGCTGATGGGCCGTGCCCCTTCCCGCACCAGCTTCATCCCGTTGTAATCCATCGGATTATGGCTGGCGGTCACTTCAATTCCGCCGTCAATACCCAGGTGAAAGGTGGCGAAATAAATCTCTTCGGTGCCCGACATGCCGATATCCAGCACATCCACCCCCGCATCCTGGAGGCCTTTCGCCAGCGCCAGCTTTAGCGCCTCGCTGGTCAGGCGCACATCGCCGCCCAGAACAATCGTTTTTGGCTTCAGGAATTCGCCGTAAGCGCGACCAATACGCCACGCAATCTCTTCATTTAACTCTTCGCCCAGTTGGCCGCGGATGTCATACGCTTTAAAACAGGTCAGTTTTGTCATGATTTACCCTTTTTCAGGCAACAGGAGGCCCTGACTCTTAATGAGCCTTTTTAATGAGTGTTAAACGCATTGCCCGGTGCGCATCAGCGCATCAGACATCAGGCATCAGGCATCAGGCATCAGGCGCGCCCGTATCTGTCCGCAAACCGCACCACGTCATCCTCATCGAGGTAAGATCCGGAGCGTACTTCAATCAGATCGAGCGGGATTTTCCCGGGGTTCTCCAGACAGTGGGTCGCCCCCAGCGGAATATAGACAGACTCGTTTTCAGCGAGCAGCTTGATGTCATCATTAATTGTCACTTTCGCGGTACCTGCCACCACCACCCAGTGTTCAGCCCGGTGATGATGCATCTGCACGGACAATCCCTCGCCAGGCTTAACGGTAATTCGCTTCACCTGGTAACGGTCTCCGGCATCAATAGAGTCGTACTTGCCCCATGGACGATAAACTTCACGGTGAATATGGTGCTCGTGGCGTCCGTCAGCTTTAATTTGCTCCACCACTTTTTTGACATCCTGTACCGCGTTGCGATCGGCTATCAGCACCGCATCTTTGGTCTGCACCACCACCAGATCTTTCACTCCGACGGTGGTTACCAGGCCGGATTCGGCATACACGTAACTGTTTTCCGTTTTGTGACTAATGACGTCACCATGATGCACATTGCCTTCAGCAGTATGGGCACTGATTTCCCACAGCGATGACCAGGAGCCAACATCGCTCCAGCCTGCGTTCATGGGCATCACCACCGCATCCGCCGTACGTTCCATTACCGCATAGTCCACAGACTCTTCCGGACAGGCGAGAAACGCCTGTTCATCAACGCGGATAAAATCGAGATCGGGGTCGACCGTACTCATGGCATTCACACAAGCCTCAAGAATGTCGGGGCGGTACTTTTCCAGTTCTTCCAGGTAACGTCCGGCGCGGAACAAGAACATACCGCTGTTCCAGTAGTAATCACCGCTCGCCACGTAAGCCTGCGCGGTTTCCAGATTGGGCTTTTCAACAAACTGCGCCACTTCGAACGCCACGGCGTCGGTATTCGTTGGCGAAACCTCGCCACGGCGGATATAGCCATAGCCCGTTTCCGGCTGGTCCGGCACGATACCAAACGTCACCAGCTTACCCGCACTGGCATAGGGCATCGCATTGCGAACCGCCTCGCGAAATGCCTCTTCGTCGGCAATCATGTGATCGGCCGCTAATACCAGCAGCAGCGGATCGTCCCCCGGACTTTGACGTTTTGCCGCCAGTGCGGCCAGCGCTATCGCCGGTGCCGTGTTACGTCCGGCGGGTTCGAGAATAATATTCTCAGTCAGCTTGTGCAGTTGCCGTAGCTGTTCCGCGACGATGAAACGGTGTTGTTCATTACAGATAACCACCGGGCTTTCACACTCCACGCCGTTCAGACGACAGATCGTTGTCTGCAACATGGTGAGATCGCCTTTCAGACACAGGAACTGCTTTGGATACAGCACGCGGGACAGCGGCCATAAACGGCTACCCGAGCCACCGGCCATCACCACTGGAAAGAGTTTGCTTTGACTCATCATGAACCCCGAATATCAGCAATAAATTGGCTTAGCACGTTTTCTTTATCCAGCGTGCGTTCGGCATAGTCACGTGCCACCGTATTGACTTTTGGCATCATCAACGCCTGTTGAATACCGCAAACCAGCGCGTTTACCGATTCCGGCTCCACGCATACTGCGATGCCTGGAACAATGTTACAGAGCTGCCCCAGCTCGGTTTCTGGCTCGGCGGTAATCACCGCGTTACCACCAACAGCGAGGATATTGGTCAGTTTGGAGGGCAATACGGCATCTGCCGCACCGCGCTTTTGCACGACAAGATGGCAATCCGCAATCTTGAGCAACGCTGGCAGCGCGTCATAAGATTGCAGCGGAAAAAACAGCACATTGTTCAGGCCACGTTCACGGACCATACTCTCCAGTCGCGCTTTACCCCCGCCCTGCCCAACAATCACAAATAGCCAGGGTTGCTCACTCAACTGGGCCGCCGCGTCGATGACGCTCTCAAGCCCCTGCTTTTCACCGATATTGCCCGAGTAGAGAATGATTTTTTGATCCGCGGGCAATCCCAGTTTCCGGCGCAACGCCAAAGCATCGGCGTCGGTCACGTCACGAAAGCGCGCCACTTCCGACCAGTTCGGAAAGAAAATAACCTTGCGTGGCGCAACGCCTTTTTCCATGGCTTTGCGCATCATGGAACGGGAAATCGTCGAAATATTGTCCACGTTGTGCAAACCACTGCGTTCAAACATGCTGGCCAATTTCGCCACCATACCGCGCTTACCTTTGCCTGCCATGCCAAGTCCCAACATGGCATCGACTTCATAATCCTGAATGTGCAGCAGCGTGCGCGCGCCGCTGAGTTTTGCCAGCAAGCGCATCCCCGGCGTACAAAACAGCGTCGGCACCACGCCGATGATGCGATCCGGCTTCCAGCGACGTTGCGCCAGCAGCGGGAAGAAACTGCTCAGGGCGAAACTGCCCAAATGCAGCAGGCGCTTGAGCGTTGAGGGTTGCTCAGGCACATACAACGGACAACGCCAGACGAGGGCGTCGCCCTCTTCACGACGGTAGCGCCAGGATGAATAGCGACCATTAACTTTCCATTGCGGATAATAAGGTGGTGCGGTGATCACCCGCACGTCATGACCTTGTTGCGCCATCCACTGCACCATTTCACCGGTGTACTTGCCGATGCCGGTCAGCTCTGGTGAATAGTTGATGCCATACACGAGGATCCTCATAGCCCGGGTACTCCGGCCTGACTCTTCTCACAGAAGTAAGCCCGGCTATTGTCGTGCACATCCTCATTGACCAGAATCTCTGTCGCCGCCAGCCAGCGGTAGGCATCATGTTGTGCATCAGGCAGTTGCAGGTCGTTTTCTGATACGCGCAGACGAAATCCCAGCACGATGTAATGCGTTGAGAAATCATCCCCGGAAAAGTTGTCGTCATAGAAGTGCTGCCAGACACCATAAAACTCAGCGGCGGACAGCGGTAGACGCAACCCCAACTCAGCTTCAGTCAGCCGTTCAAAAGCCGCATGTAGCGATTCATCTTTTTGCACCCGACCGCCGGGCACGAACCAGTAGCCCTGCGCCGGACGATTGAGACGCTTACCGAGCAGAAACTCTCCCTCGGCGTTTTCCACGATCAAGTCGATAGAAATCAGCGGGGTTGAACGTACGACGGTGGCAAAATCCTCATGACGTAAAAACATGCTTACCCCCGATAACGCTGCTGGTTTTCAAGGAACCACTGCCAGGTGCTGGCAAGCCCTGCCTCAAGTGATAACTCGTGATACCAGCCCAACTGATGCAAACGCGTAACGTCGAGTAATTTGCGCGGCGTCCCGTCCGGTTTGCTGGCGTCAAACACCACGCGCCCCTTGTAACCCACTACCTTTGCAATGGTCTGGGCCAGTTCACGGATGGTGCAGTCCACGCCGGTACCCACATTGATATGCGACAGCATCGGCTGGGTATATTCCTGCCAGACTTCATGAGCCAGCTCCATCACATGGATACTGGCCGCCGCCATATCATCCACATGCAGAAACTCGCGCATCGGCGTGCCGCTTCCCCACACCACCACATCCGGCGCATTTTGCTCGCAGGCTTCGTGAAAGCGGCGCAGCAGCGCCGGGATCACATGCGAATTGCTTGGATGAAAATTGTCATGCGGCCCGTACAGATTGGTCGGCATCACCGAGCGATAATCACGGCCATACTGACGGTTATACGATTCACACAGCTTGATGCCGGCTATTTTGGCAATCGCATACGGTTCGTTGGTCGGCTCCAGTTGCCCCTGCAAGAGTTCGCTTTCGGCTATTGGCTGGGAGGCATGTTTGGGATAAATGCAGGATGACCCGAGAAACAGCAGTTTATTCACGTTATGCAGGTGCGCCGCATGAATGATGTTGCTCTCAATCATCATGTTTTCGTAAATAAAATCAGCAGGATAAGTATTATTGGCTACAATCCCGCCCACTTTTGCCGCCGCCAGATACACCTGGTCAATGCGCTCAGTGGCAAAGAACGCCTGTACTGCACTGGCGTCCAGCAGGTTAAGTTCATCGCGGGTACGCAGCACCAGTTCGACATTATCTCGTTGGGCCAGCTGTCTTACGATGGCGGACCCCACCATCCCGCGATGGCCCGCCACAAAAATACGTTGTGTCTTCATCCTTAGTACTCCAGCGCGATGGCGACCTCGTAACCGTGCGACTTCAGCAGAGAGTGTTTCTTCGCCGCCTCAAGATCGTTGGCAACCATTTCCGAGATCATCTGGCGCAGGGTGATTTCCGGTTTCCAGCCCAGTTTTTCATGTGCTTTGGCCGGATCGCCCAGCAGCGTTTCAACTTCAGCTGGACGGAAATAGCGCGGGTCGACGGCAATCATTACGTCGCCTGGCTTCACGCCCGGCGCATCGTGTCCGGTCACGGAAACCACGATGCCTTTTTCATTCACGCCCTCGCCTTCAAAGCGCAATTTAATCCCTAACTGAGCAGCAGCCATTTCCACAAACTGGCGCACGGAGTACTGCACGCCGGTGGCAATCACGAAATCTTCCGGCTTTTCCTGCTGCAGCATCATCCACTGCATCCTGACGTAATCTTTGGCATGCCCCCAGTCACGCAGCGAATCCATGTTGCCCAGGTACAGGCAAGACTCCAGCCCCTGAGCGATGTTGGCGATAGCACGGGTGATTTTGCGCGTAACGAAAGTTTCGCCGCGGCGCGGAGATTCGTGGTTAAACAGAATGCCGTTACAGGCAAACATTCCGTAAGATTCGCGGTAGTTAACGGTAATCCAGTAGGCGTAGAGCTTAGCTACCGCATACGGCGAACGTGGGTAGAACGGTGTGCTCTCTTTCTGCGGGATTTCCTGCACCAGGCCGTAGAGTTCTGAGGTGGAGGCCTGATAGAAACGGGTCTTCTTTTCCAGACCAAGGAAGCGGATAGCCTCCAGCAAACGCAACGTACCTATTGCATCGACGTCCGCGGTGTATTCCGGTGAGTCAAACGACACCGCGACATGACTCATGGCGCCCAGGTTATAGACCTCATCCGGTTGGACCTCTTTTAAAATACGGGTCAGGTTGGATGAATCCGTCAAATCGCCATAGTGCAGATGAAATTTGGGATTGCCTGAATGCGGATCCTGGTAGATGTGGTCCACACGTTCAGTGTTGAATGATGAAGCGCGACGCTTAATGCCGTGCACTTCATACCCTTTTTCCAGCAGGAATTCTGCCAGGTAAGAACCATCCTGCCCGGTTACGCCAGTGATGAGAGCGACTTTTGACATGTTATTACCTCTTAAATGATCCCCTCAGGGAGTAACTTTCTCGACGCGTTCGCGCGTGACTACTGCGGGATTTCCCCGACAAACGACATTTGCTGGCAGCGATTTAAATACGCTGCTGCGTGCTCCAACGACGGTGCCCTCGCCAATCGTCACGCCTGGCGCGACAAAGACATCTGTCGCCAGCCAGCATTTATCGCCAACCACAATCGGTGTGGCGTTAATATCAAAATATTGGCTGGCGTAATCATGACTTCCGGTACATAAATAACTTTTTTGCGAAATAACCGCGTGTGCGCCAATCGTAATATTACCCAACGTATATAAAACCGCGTCATCACCCACCCAGGCATAATCTCCCAGGGTTAATTTCCACGGATAAGTAATTTTTACTGAAGGTCGAATAACTACGTTTTTTCCTATTTTCGCACCGAACATTCGTAATAAAAACGCACGCCAGCGATACATTACCTGGGGTGACCAGCGAAACAGTGTTGCCTGTACCGCCCACCATAATTGCACTTTAATAGCGCCGCCACCGCGAAAACCTTTCGGCACGCTGAAGCCGCTTAAATCCTGCATAATGTGACCTTACGTTTTGCCATATAATGTTTTTGTTTTACCGGTTGTACGCAGCCGTAAATATTCAGAAACCCCAGTCAAAAAACCTGGCATATGTAATATCTGCCGCTGAACTTTTTTTGCATCGCGGCATAATTCCAGATTATTCGTCGTTGACACTCCGCCCATCGAAAACTCCGACACCAGCCCGTCCAGTTTTTTGAAAGCGTAACCAGATTTATATAGTCTGGCAGCCAGCGCGTAATCGGACGATATTTTATATTGCAAATCATAACGCCAGACATTCAGTCCAGAGAGCGGAAAAAAGATGGCCTGATGGCTGGCAGGCAGGCTGTGATAAATATACCAACCCGGCTTTGCCCGGCGCTTAATTTTGTTGCCATTGCCAAAATCCAGCAACGCGTCGCCGATAACCATGGCTTTATCACTCTGCGTTTTTAACTGGCGGATGAACTGAGCCGCATCGGCATGCAGAATATCCCCGGAATTGAGGAACAGCGCAAAGCGCCCGCACGCCATCGCAATGCCTTTGTTCATCGCATCATAAATGCCGTTATCCGGTTCGCTGACAAACCGTAACCGGTGTTCTCCACCGAGACCTTCAAGAAACGCCGACGTACCGTCAGAGGAGCCGCCATCAACAACAATCCACTCAAAACTGATATCGCCTGCCTGCGCCAAATGTGCCAGCGACGCATGTGTTTTGACGATCCCTTCCAGATTACGAAAGGCGACGGTAATAATACTGAGCAGCATGTGATTTACCTCGCGATGTTCAGCGCCTTGCGCAAAATAAACGGACAGACAATTAAAAATGCGTATTCCGGACTAAATACCGACCCTGTAAAAAACAGCGACAGCGGCGTAAACAGATAAAGCTGCACCCGGTAATTCGGATTATCGCCAAAAGCATTTATCATCATCTTCATGACTTTCCCCATGTACCACAGGGCTAATATCACCGCAAACCATGAAAAATAAATAATCAACAGATACAAACCATTGTCTATTGTTTTACCAACATCTGCACCGTTAAAAATTCCGAATGACGCAACATATTCATAAAGTGAGCCAAATCTCACTACCCCATCAACATTCAGTAACGAATAACCGACCATAACTAATGGCCCTACGATACGATAATACGATGATGATCCTTCGGTCCCTAAATCGCTAAGCCGCGTGGCGATGTATGGAAAAGCAAATATCACACCAACAACAAACACGCTCAATGAGATTATCGCCAGCGGTAGCTTCTTTTTTATCGCATCTTTATTCAGGTACTGGAATGCCCACTCCAGGAGATAGAACAAAATAAACGTCATCACCCCTGAAAATGAACCCGATAATATTATCCCTGCCAGAATCATAGCATCGGACTTAGGGGTTTTGATACCAAACTGTTTGATACTGAGCCAAATTGAGATTAACGCCAGAGCGAAGAATGCCGGTTCGAAATAAAGCGCCGTTGTGCGCTTCCCGCCAAACTTAATAAAGTTCAGAACATAACTGTTACTGTAAATAAGATATTTCGAAATAGCTTCCATTAAGCTGCTGCCGCCGCTAAGAATGATCTGCGCCATTTCAACTGCAGCTAACCCCACCACCAGTCCCACGACCAGCCAAAAAAAACGCAAAATCTTAATGTAGTTATGCGGCGAAATCGTTTTGAAGCGAATACTCCATACCATGCCAATAATCACCACGGTATAGATAAACAGCATAGCGGACGTCACATACTTACTGGCATCCAGTGACTGACCAAACAAATAGTTAAATACCGTCAGCCCGCCCCCCAAACCCAGCGCTATCATTAGCTTTTTAATATTGATGCGTTCAACAAACAGCAACAGCAGAACAGGTAAGAATGTGACGAGGGTTATCGGGAAGCTCTCGCCAAGCTGAGCAAGTTTGACGTTAACCAGCAGATAAAGCAGCGGTAGCACCAGATAGCTACAGATTCTGATAGAACGAGACATATTCCTCCAGCATCTGTTGCCCACTGTATGCCACCCGGCTGCGCTGGCTAAATTCGGCAAGCGACGTGTTAAAGACTGCCTGCGCAATGTCTGATTTTTTCAGTTGCACCAGTTGCAAAACGTCTGATTCACTGAACGTTTTGCCGCCCGATTTTTCCAGCACTTCCCGCGCGGCATCGCTGTGCGTGGCAATCACCGGTACGCCGATGGACAGCGCTTCGCACAGAATCAGCGGGTAGTTATCAACGCGAGAACTGAACACCAGGCCGTCCATCTCGTTAAGCGCGCTCATCAACGTTCGTTTATCGCTTTCAAACCCGTGGTTGATGACGTTATCCCCGACAAATGGCGAAAATTTGCCAAAAGTATGCAGTTCAACTTTGTCGCCGAGCGCGATAATCTCCCGCACCAGCTGTTGACGGGTTTTCCCGTCATAGCGCAGATCATGAGCCACCACGGCAATTTTCGGTCGACCGCTCTCCTCATGCTTAGCGGGAAGCTCGGCAAGAATGGCTTCAGTTGCCACATCGATGCCGTTGTTAATAATGCGGCAGCACCCTACGCCATACAGGCTGTTGAATGCGTCGGCCACATGTTGACTGGGCGAGATAAACTGGCAGCCCACCGCCAGCATGGCGCGAAACATCTGTCGCTTACCAGGCAACTGCTGATGGGCTTTATCGATTTTTACCGGCGGATAGTTGCTGAGCGTTGGGCATTTCTGGCAGCCCGTTTTCCAGCTTTCGCAGCCATCTGTAAATGCACAGCGCCCGGTCACGCTCCAGTGATCGTGTAGCGTCCAGACGAAGGTGATATCTGGTTTGTGCACCTTCACTTTTTGGCAAAAGGTGACCACTTCTTCCAGATTCAACCAGTAGCTGTGCAACACATGAAAATGCAGTACCAGCGGGCCGGTAGTGCAAGTAACCGTACGGTATAACTTGTCGAGATTGCCAAACATATCGCGATTGGCGAAACGGAACAGCGCAATATTTGCCGCCGAGGTCAGACGTGGCGTATGTTTGATAACCTGCGGGTAATTCGCGTGGCTGGCGCTTTTCTTGCCCCCTTTGCCATAGCCGTAGATAAAACGCGACGACAGTCCTTTCTTCAGCGCTCTCAGATGCAAATCCAACGCCACCCCTGCAGCCCCGCCTTCTGCGAGTCGCACATTAAACTGTAATATCTTCATTTTATTACCTTCACTCGTGCCTTCTCGCCCACGACCAGCGCATTGTCCGGAATGCTATCCACCACCACGCTGCCAGCGCCAATCGTCACGTTATCGCCAATCGTAATATCACCGAGCAGAGTGACGCAGGCCCCCAGTTCAACGCCATTACCGATGACCGGACAGGACTGGTCGTTGCCACCAGAATTGCCGATAGTGACGCCGTGGCGCACGGTGAAGTCATCCCCCGCCACCACGTGTTTATTGATCACCAACCCATAACCATGGTGGATGGTGAAACGACGACCAATAGACGCAGCAGCCTGAATCTCATATCCAAACAGACATTCCGTGATCAGGCGATATAGCACCAGCACTGGTGCGGCCCACAGGTTGTTCAGGACATTTTTTTTACGCCATACAGAGCAAAAATGGGCAATCCGATAGGCCACCACCATACAGCAGGGACGCAGACTCCAGCTGTTGGCGCGTAAATCTTCCAGCATACTTAGCGCCCTCGCAGTCCGTCGGCCAGACGCTTACTGTTGCGAACGGAAAGCAGCGTCAGCAGCGTCCGCCAGTTCATCCGTTTGTTGCGGATCTGATAGAGAGTAAACAGCTGATATTTCTTGCTGGCCCGGTCAAATTTGCCTTTGTGTTTGCGGTAAAACTGAAAGTAGCCGGAGAATTTTTTCGGCGATGAAGTAATACGCATTTCACCGTGATTGACATGCAGGATCTGCGTTGCCTCTTTAACCTTCCATGGTTTGCCATACGCCACCACCATGCGCAGGAAGATGTCGTAATCCTGCGCCGCTTTTAGCGTGGTATCGAACAGGCAGGCTTTAAATCGCCAGGCCCAGGTAAACACCTGATTGCCAATGATATTGCGCTTGTAAAATTTACGGCGTGAATAGCCGGATTTCGGATAGATCGGCAGGCTGGTCGGCTGAGAATACACTTCGCCTTCACAGACATAATCATTGGCATACAGAAACGCCCGCGTGACCAGATGATGACGATAGTTGAGAAAGACGCTCAGGCGGTTCGGCGTCCATTCGTCATCATCATCAATCCCCGTAATATATTGCCCGCTGGCCTGCATGATGGCTTGATTACGTACCGCGCAGGCCCCGGAGTTGGTGGCATTGTGCGTGTAAGACACGCGCGGATCGCTGAGTTCCTCAACAAACTGCTGCAGTTGCTCATACGAGGAAGAGCAATCATCTACAATGATCATCTCCCAGTGAGGATAGTCCTGGCGCAATACTGATTTAATCGCCCGGATGGCCAGCTGCTGACGATTCCAGGTTGGCATATAAATTGAAATGAGTGGGTTGTCTGTCGTCATTTTCGTTTCCCAAATAAAGTTGCCTGATGGCGCTGCGCTTATCAGGCCTACATTTGATATGCGTTACTGTGCGTTATCTATTTCGCATCCGACGAGTACTCGTATTCGTAGTAACCGTAATCCTGATATCCGCTGGCGCGGCGGAAAATAGAGTTAAGGATCACCCCTTTCACCTGAATGCCGTTTTGCTCAAAGCGACTCAAACTGGTTTCCACCTCTTTCAACGTGTTGACCGCGTAACGTGCCACCATCAACGTGGTTCCGACGTGACGCCCCACGATAGCCGCATCGGTCACCGCCAGAATTGGCGGGGTATCAATCAGCACCAGGTCATAGTGTGAGCTGGCCCAGGCAATCAGTTCGCCAAAGCGCTCGCTCATCAGTAGCTCAGAAGGATTGGGGGGGATTTGCCCGCGCGGGATCAGATCGAAATGCGCAATGGCTGTCGGTTTCGCGCTGGTTGAGATATCCCCCTTGCCGATGAGGATCTCAGACAGACCGTTGAGGTTATTGGTCCCCAGCAGTTCGTGGGTATAGCCTTTGCGCATGTCGCAGTCGATCAACAGCACGCGTTTGTTGGTCTGGCTGATGACCGCCGCGAGGTTGGCGCAGACAAATGTTTTACCAATCGACGGGCTGACGCCGGTAAGCATCAAAACATTGTTACGCGCCTGCATCATGGCAAAATGCAGGCTGGTGCGCAGGCTGCGGATCGCTTCGATGGCGAGATCCGTCGGATTCCCCACCGCCAGCAACTGGCTTTGCTTGTAACGTTTCACACCTTTAATGGTTTGCACGTTATCACGCGCTTTTTGCCATTCAGACAGCGGAATACTGGCATATACGCTGATGCCGTGTTCTTCCAGCGCCTGGGGGCTTTCAATACCGCGATTAAACAGCGACCGCAGCAGGACGCCCACCACAGAAAGCATCAAGCCGAGAATGATACTGCCGAGGATAATCAACGCCGTTTTCGGCTTCAGTACACCGGGTTGAGCAATCGCCGGATCGACAATGCGCACATCTCCGACCGTACTGGCTTCGGTAATCTTTAGTTCTTGTTGCTTGTTCAGCAACTGCATATAGACCTGCTGACCAGACTCCACGTCACGCGTCAGGCGAACAATCTCCTGCTGCGTTTTCGGCATCGCCGTTACGCGCCCGTTTAGCTTGCTTTTCTCATCTTCCAGCGCCTGGCGTTTTTCCAGCAGCGTACGATACGCCGGGTGCGCTTTGGTGAACAACTTGGAAATCTCCGCTTCTTTGAAGGTCAGCTCATTGAGCTGAGCATCAATGTTCACCATCGAATCCAGCACTGCTTTGGCTTCCAGCGGCAAATCCACAGAGTCTTTGTCCTGACGAAAAGCGTTCAGCTTGTTTTCGGCAACATCCAGCCGGTTACGTACCTCAGGCAACTGTCTGGCCAGAAAAGCCAGACTTTTAGCGGCTTCTTCAGACTTACGCTCTACGTTTTGTTGCAGATAGTTGCGGGTAATACTGTCGAGGATCCGACGGATTTGCTCACGGTCTTCGCCGGTAAAGGTCAGGCTCAATACGCCGGTATCTTTGCCGGTTTCTGTCACCATCAGATTATTTTGCAAGGTGTTGATCATGCCCAGCGTGGAGAATTTAGTGACGGTAAAACGACTCTCAGGGCTGGCATGAATAGCCCCGACCAGCATCGTCACCCCGTCTTGCTTCAGCATCTGCCCAACCCGTCCCTGAGCGCTAAAGCCCTCGTCACTCACCAGCTGATAGCGTTTGTCATCCAGTACGCTGAGCGTGAAGGTCTGTCCGTTCATTGCCTTTGGCAGCGTAAAGGTGGTCACATTAACCGTTTCGTTCTGGCGACCCATTAACCTTTCCCAACCAGCGCCAAATATGGGGAATGTTTCTTTGATAACACCGATATCCAGATTGAGATCGTCTACCGTTTTCCCCAGCACCAGTCTTGACTGGATGAGCTGAATTTCCGCTTCCGAGGCCGGAGGTTTGTTCGACAGCGCAGAGCCAATATCCTGCACCAGTGAATTTCCGGTATTTTGCTCAATTTGCACCAGCGCGTCCGCACTGTAGATGGGTGTAGCAAACAGCGTGTAAACTGCGGCACACAACGCAAAAACCACAGTAATGCCAAGCACCCACCAACGGGCTTCTACCACCGTTGCGACCAGACGACCAATATCGATTTCATCATTGCCCGTTACCGGCGCTGCAGACTGTTTAACTTTTTCTGTCATTGTTTTCCCTGCTCTGCGTTCAGTGCCTGAGCCCATTGGCGGGCAGACCGTTCAAGTAAGGCGTACACCGCGTCAAACGCGTCACGACTTTTACGATACGGATCGGGAATTTCGCGCTCACTGTCCCAGTGACCAAAGAGCATCACTTTGCCCCGCATCTCCGGTACCAATTCGCACAGGGCTGAGATATGCCGTTTTTCCATGGTCAGGATCAGGTCATACTCCCGGCACATTCGTCCCGAGATCTGCCGGGCACAATGATTTTCCAGTGACAGGTTGTGCGCCTGTGCTACGCTAATCGCGCGCGGATCCGCACCTTTCCCCACCAGCGCCCCGAGGCCAGCAGAAGAGACCGTCAACGCCGGGTGAAATTGCCTTAACAAGCGCTCCGCCGTCGGAGAGCGGCAAATGTTCCCCACACAGACAACTAAGATTTTGTTAAACATGATGATTACCAGTTGTGAAGGTCGCTGGCCGTGTCCGTCATATAGCGAACACCGCTAATAGTCGGCAGCAACTGATTGATCAAACGGTTCCAGCGAGCAACCGGCGCGGTAGTGACATACACCACATCGTATGGCTGGAGTCGGAATGACGTCGCCATCACCAGCGATGTCGCATCGGACATATCAAGCTGATAAATATTGGCTATCTTGCCGTTGTTCCCACCCTCACCTTTAAGTGGACGAATAACGAAAATACCGCTGGCGTTGGAAGTGGTCAGATCGATACCTTCCGCGTTGCCGAGCGCTTCGGTGAGCGTCATGCCGCTGAAGTCCATTTTGAGGGTGCTCTGTTTTTTCACTTCTCCCATCACGAAGACTTTCAAATCGTCATTACGCGGGACAAACAGAATGTCGCCAGGATAAAGCAGACGGTTCTGGCTCAGGTCGCCATTTTGCATCAGCGCTTGCAGTGAAATGCGTTGTTCCTTCCCGTTATGCGTCAATACAACGTTGCGCCAGTCTGCCGCCTCGGTAAGACCACCTGCGGCGTTAATGGCATCGAGAACGGTAAGTGGCACGTTGGTGATGGCCTGCTGGCCAGATTTGTTTACCTGCCCAGAGACATAAGCCTTCTGCGAGCGGAAAGCGGCGATATTAACGTCCACCTGCGGGTCAGCAATGTACTTCGCTAAGCGCCCGGTAATATCACTACGAATTTCGGCCAACGTCTTTCCGACCACCCTGACTTTGCCGATGTAGGGGTAAAACATGGTGCCATCAGGCTGCACCCAGTTGCCGGTATCGCTTGAGCTACGGTACTGTCCGGCTGGCGTGGTAAGTTCAGGATGATCCCAGACGGTCACATTCAGAACATCACCCGGGCCGACCCGATACTGATACTCAGCAATCTCCTGGTCCAAAGACATATTAGGCTGCGCAACATTAGGTCGGGGACGTAATTGTTCGACCAGTCGAGGGGTGAGCGGGTAAACATTCACCATGCGATCGATATCAAAATCAGCGTCCTGCTGTTTAATCACATCTTTGCCCATCGTAGACATATTGCTGCCCGGTAGTACGGTACAACCGTTTATCAAGATTACCGATACCAATACTGGCATCAATTTAAGTTTGGATTTCATCATTGATTATTTATCACTTTGGCAGAGTAATTATCACGTGCGATCTAAATAGCGACCTCGCCTGTACGTATTTACCTTGCCGTTAATTGAAATGAAATTTAACTGGCATCAGTCCTAAAAAAATGAATTCATCTGCGAGCTCTTGACAAAATAATTTAGGCTTGTCTCAGGCGACCAGACACGCTACCGCCCCTGGCTTTATTAGCTACCAATGCACTGATTAATTTTAATTTTCACCTTCTCCTTTATTTTCATCACATTCAGAACGACAACGCATCGGGAATAGCGTCGCTGGTTGATGAAGATATATTTACCTTTTGATTATTACCGGAGGAATTGTTACAGCTAAGCGAAAGTCAGGCAAGATAACAAACCATCAACAACTTGCTTTTAAGATTAATATTAAGCGCTGTACTTTTATATTTTTAGGATTTTATTGATGTTGACAACGCAGCTATTAAAATACCTTACCTGCGATATTTCCTAAATATATCCGGATTAACAAAATAGTTTCCTGTAGTGACATCAGGGCTATTATCTCGTGTCTAACCTGATATCGCCGACAGAGAAATCCCTGCCCCGCCATTGCATTTTTCGCCAGTTTTACCCATGATCGAATTGTGACAATTGTCATACAACTATGGGTATAGCATTTACTATGGAATGGATTGCCGATCCGTCAATCTGGGCCGGACTCGTCACGTTAATCGTGATCGAACTTGTTCTTGGCATTGATAATCTTGTTTTTATTGCCATCCTCGCGGAGAAACTGCCTCCTGCCCAGCGGGATAAGGCGCGTATTACCGGGCTACTGCTGGCGATGGTCATGCGCCTGCTGCTGCTGGCATCGATATCCTGGCTGGTGACGCTGACCACGCCGCTGTTCAGCATTCGCGACCTGAGCTTCAGCGCGCGCGATCTGATCATGCTGTTCGGTGGTTTCTTCCTGCTGTTTAAAGCCACCATGGAACTCAACGAACGGCTGGAAGGGAAAGACAGCGATAACCCCACCCAGCGTAAAGGCGCTAAATTCTGGGGTGTCGTCGCGCAAATCGTCGTACTGGACGCTATCTTCTCCCTGGACTCCGTCATTACCGCGGTTGGGATGGTCGATCACCTGGCAGTGATGATGGCTGCGGTGATTATTGCCATCAGCCTGATGGTGCTGGCGAGCAAGTCGCTGACGCGCTTTGTCAACAGCCATCCAACTATCGTTATTCTGTGCCTGAGCTTCTTGCTGATGATTGGTTTCAGCCTGGTCGCCGAAGGATTTGGCTTCCATATCCCGAAAGGTTACCTGTACGCCGCCATCGGTTTCTCGGTCATGATTGAAGCACTGAACCAATTGGCTATCTTTAACCGTCGTCGCTTCCTGTCAGCTAACCATACCTTGCGCCAACGTACTGCTGAGGCGGTAATGCGACTCTTAAGCGGGCAAAAAGAAGACGCTGAGCTGGATGCTGAAACCTCAGCGATGCTGGCGGATCATCATGAAGGTCAGATTTTTGCCCCGCAGGAACGGCGGATGATAGAACGTGTGCTGAACCTTAATCAGCGAACCGTCAGCAGCATTATGACCTCGCGCCATGATATTGAACATATCGACCTCAATGCGCCGGAAACAGAAGTCCGCGCTTTGCTGGAAAAAAACCAGCATACGCGTCTGGTGGTCACCGGTGAAGACGAGCAGGAAGAGCTGCTGGGCGTGGTGCATGTCATCGACCTGCTGCAGCAGTCCCTGCGCGGTGAACCGCTTGATTTACGCGTCTTGATTCGTCAGCCGCTGGTGTTCCCGGAAACGCTGCCGCTGCTTCCGGCGCTCGAGCAGTTTCGTAACGCCCGGACGCACTTCGCTTTTGTTGCCGATGAATTTGGTTCCGTCGAGGGGATTGTGACACTCAGTGACGTAATGGAAACCATCGCCGGTAATCTGCCGAACGAGGTTGAGGAGATTGATGCCCGCCACGACATTCAGAAAAATGCTGATGGTTCATGGACCGCTAACGGTCATATGCCGTTGGAAGATCTGGTGCAGTACGTACCTATTCCGTTAGATGAAAAACGTGAGTATCACACCATTGCCGGGCTGTTAATGGAGTATTTGCAGCGCATCCCGAAAACCGGGGAGGAAGTTCAGGTTGGCAACTACCGACTGAGAACTCTGCAGGTGGAAAATCATCGCGTGCAAAAAGTCCAGCTGATACCGCTACACAGTGAAGAAGAGATGGATTACGAAGTGTAAGTCACAAGCCGGATGGGGCATCAGCCGCCATCCGGCAATTTGAATCAGAGTTTATCCAGCAATTTTTTAACATCTTTACCGTTGCGGGAGTCTTTATTACGATCGGCCCAGTCGTTGAGGCGACGTTTCGCTTCATCCTGCAAATGCTTCCGCAATAGCTGGTCGACCTGCAGACTATAATTAAGCGCTTGCCACTGGCCGTACACCCTGAGAGGAACCGGGGTGGCTTTCAGGAAGTTAATCAACTTACTTTCGCCTTCCCAACCGCCCAGCACGCGAATGTTAAACAGCGTGTCGCAATTCTGCTTCACCAGATCCAGCGTTCCCTTGCCGGTCAGCGCCAGCATAGCGGACTCGCCGGCCATGTTATCCAGCGTTACCTCGCCGTTATCCAGCGTCATATCGGTCACGAAGTGATCCAGCCGGGTCACGTTCTCCATATTTTGCTGGGCTTTAGCATCTCCACCGCTACGCTCAACGGCCTGCTGTATCATCTGCTGGAAGTTCATCCCTTCCATTCGCGTATCGTTCATTTCGACACGGGCCTGCCCTTGCCAGCTGTGACGAAACGCCTGGGCATCAATATCTGAGCCAGAGAAATCACCTGTCAGAGAAAGTTTACCCGTGAGAGCGATTGGGTAATCGAAGGCTTTCAGGATTGCGCCAATTTCGACACCGTCGAGGCGCGGATGGAAGACCGCTCGCGGCTGTCCTTTTCTGGCATCCAGCGTGCCCGGAAGCGACACCAGCCCACCGTCACTTTTCCCTTGCAGCTGCGCAACGTTTAATAAACCGAACTGGTTGTCTATTTTTGCCGAGACATTGTCAAACGCCATTTTCCGCCACAGCACTTTGTCCGCTTGCAAAGTGATGTCTGCCGCAAATCCCTTGAGACCTTGATAAGAAACAGCATCAACCTGCGAAGCAATGACAGGGCGCGCCAGCGTCGACTGACTCTGACCTTGCTGTACCTCACCGTTCTTCGTCACGGGATCACGTTGCACGAGTAGATTGTCCAGATTGAGCTGACTAAATTTCAGGTCAACGGTCCATTCAGGTTTATCCAACAATGTCACCTGAACTTGCCCGGCGAGAGAGCTGTCGTTAGCAGTCAAATGAATCTGGTTAAACGTGAGCTGTTTTTTCTCTTCCTGCCACTGCGCCTGAAGCTGTCCCTGACCGTTAATCCCCTGCGGCGGTAGATCGGCCCCTTGCAGTTGCCAGCTTATCTGCGCAATATTCGCGGATAAGTTATGCGGATAATCGGAAGCATCAACGGTACCGTTGAAGGATAACGCGAGGTCACGCTGATCGCGGTTCACGCGCCCGGAGAAATCAAACGTGCCGCGGTGCTGGTTATCTTGTTCCATCTCCAGCCGGATATCACGAACCGTGACCTGCTCATCGTCCTCATGCTGGAATACCAGAACGCTATCAGCAACGCGCAGACGGGCGATATCAAAGGACCATCCTTTGTCTTCAGCCATGTCGGGCAACGTATTATCTTTTGGAGCCACGGGTGCATCTTTTCCACGCACCGCCTCAGTTTGCGGGGTCAGTTGAATCACCGCGCCCTTGAGCATCACCTGCTTAACGCTGAGCTGATGGCTCAGCAACGGCCACAACGCGACGTCAAGACGCATATTATCGGCACGAACCAGAGGCTCGCTGGCACCTTCCGCCGTTAGCACCATGCGCCCTGAGAGGATACTCAACTGAGGCCATACGTGCCAACGCAGAGGACCATCCAACTGCAGTTGATATCCGCTACGCGCAGCAACCTGCTTGACCATATACGAGCGGAAATCATTCGGATTCACCAACAGTACTAACGCAGAAAAACCGGCCACCAGCACGACCAGTAGGATCATCAGCGTCGTCAGAAATCGTCTCATGCTATCCCCAATGGACTGAAAAACACTCAGTCTTTATCGATCCGGCTGGCAACGGCGCCCTGCTGATCGCGATACTTCGCGTCCTGACGACGGTTGTAGGGTCGCGCCGCCGGACCGGAAAGCGGTTCGAAACTTAATGCGCCAATCGGCATGCCAGGACGCAGGGCCAGCGGTAATTTTCCGGAGTTGTAAAATTCCAGCACGATGCAGCCTGACCAGCCCGGATCGATGCGGTGCGCGGTGACGTGTACCATCAGTCCCAGACGTGCCAGCGAAGAACGGCCATCTAACCAGCCGACAAGATCGGAAGGCAGCGTAACGGATTCGAACGTCACGGCCAGCGCCAGTTCTCCCGGGTGCAGGAAAAACGCCTCGCCATCTTTGAGGACGATTTCATCACTCATCACGCGATCCAGCGCGGCGCTGACTTCATCTTTTGGTCCACTCAAATCGATATACGCCGCCGTATGACCCCGGAACGTACGGAATTTGTTGCCAAGACGCACATCTACCGTGGCGCCATTGATTCGCTCGACAGGAGGGCGGGGAGTGATCGACAGGCGACCTTCATCCAACCAGGCTTCAATATCTCGGTCACATAAACGCATGGCACTTTCTCCTTTCGTGCTTCAAACCCTTAATGCCAGGTGCGTTAAGGGCGAACCAGGTTATCACTGAACGGTACACAATTCGCTGAACTTATTCAAAGAACTGACTAATTTTAGCCTTCAGAATATCGATGGCGATGCGGTTTTTCCCCCCGCGCGGCACAATGATGTCGGCGTATTGTTTTGAAGGCTCAATAAATTGCAGGAACATTGGGCGGACGGTTTTCTGGTATTGCGCCATTACCGAATCCATTGAACGACCACGTTCGTTCACATCCCGCTTGATACGGCGCATCAGGCAAATATCCAATGGCGTATCAACGAAAATAGAGAAGTTCATCTCTTCACGCAAACGCGCATCCGTCAGCAGCAGAATGCCTTCCAGAATAATCACTTTCTTGGGTTCAATATGAATAGTGTCCTGCGTACGCGTGTGCTCGACATAGCTGTACACGGGCAGTTCAATAGCACAACCACGTTTCAACGTTTGCAGATGTTGAAACAGCAGGCTGTGGTCCATCGCATTCGGATGGTCATAGTTAGTTTTAACACGTTCTTCCATCGACAGATGGCTTTGATCTTTGTAATAGCTGTCTTCGGGAATAACGCCAATATGTTCGTCACCGACTTGTTCACGCAATTCGCGATAAAGAGTACTGGCAATAAGACTCTTGCCGGAAGCCGATGCGCCGGCAATGCCGATAATGACGCACTGATGGGACTGATCAGTCATAAATTTAGCGACCTGATTAACCTGGATGTAAGGAAGGGCGGCGTCGAAACGCCAAACGCGGCAATTATAGGGATTTCAGCGGCGCGATGCCAGCCCAGCCTGCACCAATGCCGTCCCTGTCGCAAATTAAAATGGTCAGTTTTAAAGCAGGTGCTTTATTTATTCCCATGGCTTAGGAATTAATAGCTTGAGAGTGTTAATTTATGAGCTGCTGGCGTATAAATTGTAAATTATTTGTACTAGCATAATCCCAGATTAAATGTGATGCCTCCGGCGTCTCTACTGGGCGTCATCGGCTATTTGGGTAGAGTGGTAATGAGTAAACAATCCCAACATGTTTTAGTTACATTACCTCATCCTCTACTGCGCCTGGCCAGTTTAGGTTTGGTGGCGTTCATCTTTACGCTGTTCTCGCTCGAACTATCACGTTTCGGCGCACAGCTGGCACCGCTGTGGTTCCCAACCTCAATCATGATGGTGGCCTTTTACCGTCATGCAGGAAAAATGTGGCCGGGGATCGCACTGGCCTGCTCTTTGGGTAACATCGGCGCTTCTTTGCTCTTCTTCCCCAGTGAGTCGCTGAATTTCACCTTCACGGCGATTAACATTATTGAGGCAGTCGTTGGCGCAATGCTCTTGCGTAAACTTTTACCCTGGTACAATCCTTTACAAAATCTTAACGACTGGGCGCGCCTGGCATTTGGCAGCGCGGTTGTTCCGCCGCTGCTGGGCGGCATATTAATGTGGATGTTGCTGCCGAAGGAAACTACGTTAAATACCTTTCTCATTTGGGTACTGTCAGAATCCATCGGCGCGCTGGCGCTGGTGCCGCTGGGTTTACTGTTTAAACCACATTATTTGTTGCGCCATCGCAATCCACGTTTACTGTTTGAGACCCTGATTACACTGCTGGTGACCTTAACGCTCAGTTGGCTGTCAATGATGTACATTCCATGGCCGTTTACCTGCGTTATTGTCCTGCTGATGTGGAGCGCCGTGCGTCTGCCGCGAATGGAGGCGTTTTTAATATTCCTCAGCACCGTGATGATGGTTTCGCTGATGTTGGCCGCCGACCCTTCGCTGCTCTACACCCCCAAACTGAACATGTTTACCAGCATTCCCTGGCTGCCGTTTTTAATGATCCTGCTGCCAGCCAATATGATGACCATGGTGATGTACGCATTTCGGGCTGAACGTAAACATATCTCAGAAAGCGAATTACGCTTTCGCAACGCGATGGAATATTCCGCGATTGGCATGGCGCTGGTCGGTACCGAGGGGCAGTGGCTGCAGGCCAATAAAGCCTTGTGCCAGTTTCTGGGCTATAGCCAGGAGGAGCTACGTTCACTCACCTTCCAGCAATTAACCTGGCCGGAAGATTTGAATAATGACCTCGAACAGTTGGACATGCTGGCACGCGGGGAAATCAACAGCTATTCCATGGAAAAACGCTATTACACCCGCGCGGGCGAGGTTGTCTGGGCCTTGCTGGCGGTGTCACTGGTACGTCATAGCGACAATACCCCACTCTACTTTATCGCCCAGGTTGAAGACATTAACGATCTCAAGCATACCGAGTGGATTAATAAACGGCTGATGGAGCGCATTACTCTCGCGAATGAGGCCGGTGGGATCGGCATTTGGGAATGGGAACTGCAGCCTGATGTGATCAGTTGGGATAAGCGTATGTTCGATCTGTATGAAGTTCCCCCACATATCAAACCCAGTTGGCAAGTCTGGTATCAATGCCTCGTGCCTGAAGATCGCGAGCACGCCGAAAATGTGATTCGAGATTCGCTGGCCGCGCGGGTTCCGTTTAAGCTTGAGTTTCGTATCACGGTGAAAGATGGCGTACGGCATATCCGTTCGTTGGCCAACCGGGTGCTGAATAAAGACGGTGAAGTCGAACGCTTGCTTGGCATCAATATGGATATGACCGAAGTGAAGCAGCTTAACGAAGCGTTGTATCAGGAAAAAGAGCGTCTGCACATTACGCTTGATTCCATTGGCGAAGCCGTGATTTGTATTGATGTCGAGATGAACGTGACCTTTATGAATCCGGTCGCTGAGAAAATGAGCGGTTGGCAGCAGGAAAGCGCGATCGGCATGCCACTCCTGACGGTACTGCGTATTACCTTCGGTGATAACGGCCCGCTGATGGAAAATATCTACAGTGCCGACATGTCGCGCACCGCAATTGAGCAGGAAGTGGTGCTGCATTGTCGCAATGGCAACAGTTATGACATTCAGTACAGCATCACGCCCCTTAGCACCCTGGATGGCGGCAGCATTGGCTCGGTGCTGGTCATACAGGATGTCACCGAGTCGCGTAAAATGCTGCGCCAGCTTAGCTACAGCGCTTCGCATGACGATCTGACGCAGTTGGCCAATCGAGTCAGCTTTGAAAACCATCTTAAACAGTTGCTGCATACAGTACACGACGCACGCCAACATCATGTGCTGGTTTTTATCGATCTCGATCGTTTTAAAGCAGTGAACGACAGCGCAGGTCATGCCGCGGGCAATGCCTTGCTTCGCGAACTCTCTTCACTGATGCTGAGCATGCTGCGATCCAGCGATATGCTGGCGCGCCTTGGCGGCGACGAGTTTGGTCTGTTGCTGCCAGATTGCAATATCGAAAGCGCCCGCTTTATCTCAGGCCGCATCATTAGCGCCATTAACGATTACCACTTCATGTGGGAAGGCCGCTTGCACCGCATTGGCGCCAGTGCGGGGATTACATTGATTGATGAGAAAAACCATGTTGCGACCGAGGTTATGTCTCAGGCGGATATCGCCTGCTACGCGGCGAAAAACAGCGGGCGCGGACGAGTCTGCGTCTATGAACCCCAGCAAAGTCAGGCCCATGCCACGCGTAGTCAACTGTCATTGGATGAACAAAGACACTCCATCACCCATAACCCCATGCTGATGATCGCCAGAGGCGTGGCCTCCCCGCGTATACCAGAGACGTTTAGCTTCTGGCTTGTTTCATTACGTTTAGGCACCGAGGAAGGCGAACTGATTGAAGAGCATTCTTTCCGTACCGGACTGGTCGATCCCGCATTGAATCAAGCCCTCGACCGCCGGGTATTCCGCGAATTCTTCCAGAACGCTGCTCCGGCAGTCGCCAGCAAGGGGCTCAGTATTGCCCTGCCCCTTTCCGCCGCAGGTTTGCTCAATTCAGAACTTGTTGATGAGCTACTGGAACAATTGCAACGCAGCCCGCTACCGCCACGGTTGTTGCACCTGACCGTTCCAGCCATCGTCATCAAAACAAATCCTACGTTGGCAGTATCCGTCCTGCATCGGCTACGTCAGTTCGGCTGTCGAATTGTGTTAAGTCAGGTTGGCCGTGATTTAGAGCTTTTTGACAATCTGAAATATCACATGGTTGATTACCTGTTGCTCGACAGCGAGCTAAGCGCCAGCGCCCACGGTGACCTGATTGACGAAATGTGGGTGTCCATTATCCAGGGCCATGCCCAGCGCCTCGACATTAAAACCATCGCTGGCCCGGTGCAACTACCGCTTATCATGGATACGCTCTCTGGCATCGGTATCGATATGATTTATGGTGACATTATTGCCGACGCCCAACCTATAGATCTGCTACTGAATACCAGTAATTTCGCTATCAACTGACGGCTGCCAGCCATCTGTATACCAGATATGCAAGAGCGCGTAGGAGCGCCAGGGTATCCAGCGCTCTGCATACCGTCGGATCTGGGCTGGCGTCATACCAGGAAATCGCTGTTTAATCAGATAATCATCCGGCAGAAATACATCCTTCGCCTGCCAACCACGCAGCGCGAAATAATTGGCGGTCCAGCGCCCTATCCCGGGAAACGTTTGTAGTTGCTTAACGCCTTGCTCAATATCGTCAGGCGCGGCTGTCAGCAGCGTTCCTTCAAGCGTTGCGCGAGCCAGGTAAATCAACGCTTCAGCGCGTTTGAGTGGCATACCTAACGCTTTAAGATGCAATGGTTCGGCTTTAGCTAACGCTTCAGGCGTAGGAAAACAAACGTACCCGGGAGCATCCTCCAGCATATCCCCATAAGCAAGCGCGACTTTCGCCGTCAGTTTTGCCGCCATCGCCACGCTGACTAACTGCCCTAAAATCGCCCGTACGCCTTGCTCAAAAACATCGACACATCCCGGCAGACGCAGTCCCGGACGCGCCGCACCGAGACTTCCTAGCGCGCTGGTGATTTGTTGTGGACAGCAGTTCAGATCGAACAGGCGCGTTATTTTTTCCAGGCACACGGAGGAGACCGGCTGTAATCCCTGGCTCAACGTCACCTGTAGCGCGTTGGCCTGCAGATCCGCGACGACGCGTACCAGACCACAATGCCCTTCAACGGAGAGGCTTCTGACATAACTCAGTTCACCCACAGTTTCGACACCTTCAACCGCACGGGCGGCAAGAAACCCCAGCATCCAGGGCCAGTCATAAGGCGGTTGCCAGCTCAGCGTGAACATTCAGTTTTCCTTTTTACGCAAACCTACAGCATAAACGGTATTCAACCGATACGCCTTGCTTTCATATTCCAGTTGTCGGGGCGTCAACATTTCGTTAAAGTCACGCCCCTTCTTCACTGGCATGGGGATTTTTACGGTGTTTATTGGTTTTGACTACGGTACGGCAAACTGTTCAGTGGCCGTTATGCGTGACGGGCAGCCACACCTGCTCAAAATGGAAAATAACAGCACGCTGCTGCCTTCAATGCTGTGCGCGCCAACGCGTGAAGCAGTCAGCGAGTGGTTGTATCGTCATCACGACGTCCCAACAACGGACGATGAAACGCAGGCGCTGCTTCGCCGGGCAATGCGCTTTAACCGCGAAGAAGACATCGACGTTAACGTCAACAGCGTGCAGTTCGGTCTGTCGTCGCTGGGTCAGTATATTGCAGACCCGGAAGAGGTGTACTTTGTTAAATCACCAAAATCATTTTTGGGTGCCAACGGTCTGAAGCCGCAGCAGGTTGCGCTGTTTGAGGATCTGGTCTGCGCGATGATGCTGCACATACGCAACCAGGCGCAAAATCAGTTGCCGGAAGCGATCACCCAGGCCGTTATTGGTCGCCCCATCAACTTCCAGGGGTTAGGTGGCGATGATGCCAACGCCCAGGCGCAAGGAATTCTTGAACGTGCGGCCAAACGCGCCGGTTTTCAGGATGTCGTCTTCCAGTACGAGCCGGTCGCGGCTGGGCTGGATTTCGAAGCCACGCTACTGGAAGAAAAACGTGTGTTAGTGGTGGACATTGGCGGGGGTACGACCGACTGTTCACTGCTGCTGATGGGGCCGCAATGGCATCAGCGCGCCGATCGCGAAAATAGCCTGCTGGGACACAGTGGCTGTCGCGTAGGCGGGAACGATCTGGACATCGCGTTGGCGTTTAAACACCTGATGCCGCTGCTCGGCATGGGGGGAGAAACGGAAAAAGGTATCGCCTTACCTATTCTTCCCTGGTGGAATGCGGTCGCGATCAACGATGTTCCCGCGCAAAGTGATTTCTACAGTAGCGCCAACGGTCGCTTGCTCAACGATCTTGTCCGCGACGCGAGAGAAGCCGATAAAGTCGCACTGTTGCTTAAAGTCTGGCGCGAGCGTCTGAGCTACCGCCTGGTGCGCAGCGCAGAAGAGAGCAAAATTGCGCTTTCCGACCAGACTATCGTTACAGCGGCGATCCCGTTTATCAGCGACACGCTGGCAACCGATATCAGTCAGCACGGTCTGGAAACTGCACTTAATCAACCCCTGGCGCGTATTCTGGAGCAGGTGCAACTGGCGCTGGAAAACGCACAGGAAAAACCGGACGTGATTCACCTGACCGGCGGCAGCGCGCGTTCGCCGTTGATCAAAAAGGCTCTCACCGAGCAGCTTCCTGGGATCCCTATCGCGGGCGGCGATGATTTCGGCTCCGTCACCGCCGGACTGGCCCGCTGGGCTGACGTTGTTTTCCGCTAAGCGGCCCGCAGGCTTAAAGGTACGCGTATTGACGTCATCGTTACTGTGTCTTATTTTCAGGAGTGAGGGTTAGGGAGGGTTTCCCCTCCCCCTGGTGTCTTAGTAAGACGCGAAGCTAATGACGAAGAGTATCACCAGTATGATGACCTGCTTCATCATAACCCTTTCCTTATTTTGGTCCCTTCCTCGGGAGGGGCTTTCCCGTTCCAGCGTCCCGCTGAAATCTCTGGCTTACCTCCTTTTGCCTTGGCTGCACTCTAACGCACAATGACGCATTCGCTATTTTCGCCGCAGATTGTTGCGTAACGCCTCGCAAAGCCGCATCGGCATTCAGACGAATCCAGACAGTGTTTCATAATTCCTCCATCTTTCACCCTTGTTCACTGGCTAAACTAGTATCATTCCGCGAATCGTTTCAGGATGAGAAACTCATAAGAATGAAAGGCAGTAATAAATCCCGCTGGGTGATAGCAATCGCGATCGTCGTGGCTTCCATCGCCGCAATCTGGTTCTGGCAAAGCCGCAGCGCTTCCCAGGAAACCGCACCGGGCGCGACCAAACCAGCGCAGCAAACGCCAGGGTCAGGACGGCGTGGAATGCGTTCCGGACCGTTAGCTCCCGTTCAGGCTGCCACCGCCACCGAGGAAGCCGTTCCGCGTTACCTGACAGGGCTGGGAACCATTACTGCCGCCAATACCGCCACGGTACGTAGCCGGGTGGACGGACAGCTCATCGCCTTACATTTCGAAGAAGGGCAGCAGGTAAAAGCTGGCGATCTGCTGGCTGAGATAGACCCCAGTCAGTTCAAAGTCGCTCTGGCTCAGGCGCAGGGGCAACTGGCAAAAGATAAAGCCACGCTGGCGAATGCCCGTCGCGATCTTGCCCGCTATCAACAGTTGGTTAAAACCAATCTGGTCTCCCGCCAGGAGCTGGACGCCCAGCAGGCGCTGGTCAATGAGACGTTAGGGACGATTAAAGCGGATGAGGCCAGCGTCGCCAGCGCCCAACTGCAGCTCGACTGGAGCCGGATAACCGCCCCTGTCGATGGTCGCGTCGGTCTGAAACAGGTCGATGTGGGTAACCAAATATCCAGCGGCGATACCACCGGGATTGTCGTCATTACGCAAACGCATCCCATCGACCTGATATTCACCTTGCCTGAAAACGACATCGCCACCGTGTTGCGGGCACAAAAATCGGGGGAGCCGCTCAAAGTCGAAGCCTGGGACCGAACCAATTCACAAAAACTGAGTGAAGGCGTCCTGCTCAGTCTCGACAATCAGATTGATGCCACTACAGGAACCATCAAAGTTAAAGCCCGTTTTAACAATCAGGATGATGCGTTATTCCCTAACCAGTTCGTCAACGCCCGCATGCTGGTCGACACGCAGCAAAATGCCGTGGTGATCCCAACAGCCGCCCTGCAGATGGGCAACGAAGGCCACTTTGTCTGGGTGCTGAACAGCGATAATAAAGTGAGCAAACATCTGGTTAAACCGGGTATTCAGGATAGCCAAAAAGTGGTAATCGCCGCGGGGTTGTCCGCAGGCGATCGGGTCGTAACTGACGGTATTGACCGCCTGACGGAAGGCGCAAAAGTCGAAGTCGTTGAGGCGCATGACGCCTTAGCGACGGACGAGAAAACTGCGCCACGCGGATACGGCAAAAAAGGAGCCGATTCCTGATGCAGGCGTTACCTCCGGACAATACAGGCGGACCATCGCGCCTGTTCATTCTGCGCCCCGTCGCCACCACGTTGCTGATGGTCGCGATTTTACTGGCCGGTATTATCGGTTACCGCTTCCTGCCGATCGCCGCCTTGCCGGAAGTTGATTACCCAACAATTCAGGTCGTTACGCTCTACCCCGGCGCCAGCCCGGACGTCATGACTTCGGCGGTCACCGCACCGCTTGAACGTCAGTTCGGACAGATGTCTGGCTTGAAGCAGATGTCCTCGCAAAGCTCCGGCGGCGCATCGGTCGTCACGTTGCAGTTTCAACTGACGCTCCCGTTAGATGTTGCCGAGCAGGAAGTTCAGGCTGCGATTAACGCCGCCACTAATTTACTGCCGAACGATCTGCCCAACCCACCGGTTTACAGCAAGGTAAACCCGGCAGATCCACCAATCATGACGCTGGCGGTCACTTCCAGCGCCATGCCGATGACGCAGGTGGAAGATATGGTCGAAACCCGCGTCGCGCAGAAAATCTCTCAGGTTTCCGGCGTTGGTCTGGTAACCCTTTCCGGTGGACAACGTCCGGCGGTCCGCGTGAAGCTTAACGCTCAGGCCATTGCCGCCCTCGGTCTGACCAGCGAAACTATCCGTACGGCCATCACCGGAGCCAACGTTAATTCAGCGAAAGGGAGTCTTGATGGCCCAACGCGTGCCGTCACGCTTTCAGCCAATGACCAGATGCAGTCCGCGGACGAATATCGTCAACTGATTGTGGCCTATAAAAACGGCGCGCCGGTGCGCCTGGGCGATGTCGCTACCGTCGAACAAGGGGCAGAAAATAGCTGGCTGGGCGCGTGGGCCAATAAGCAACAAGCGATTGTGATGAATGTGCAGCGCCAACCTGGGGCGAACATCATCTCCACGGCAGACAATATCCGTCAAATGTTGCCGCAGCTCACCGAAAGTCTGCCCAAATCAGTCAATGTCAGCGTGCTTTCAGATCGTACAACCAATATTCGTGCCTCTGTTGCAGACACCCAGTTTGAGCTGATGCTGGCAATAGCACTGGTGGTGATGATTATCTACCTGTTTCTGCGCAATATTCCGGCGACGATTATTCCCGCCGTCGCCGTACCGCTATCGCTAGTCGGCACTTTCGCGGTGATGGTATTTCTTGATTTCTCCATCAACAACCTGACTTTAATGGCGCTCACCATCGCAACGGGCTTTGTGGTGGATGACGCTATCGTGGTTATTGAGAATATTTCACGCTACCTTGAAAAAGGCGAGAAACCGCTGACTGCCGCCCTGAAAGGTGCAGGCGAGATTGGTTTTACCATCATCTCGCTAACATTTTCGCTGATCGCCGTCCTGATTCCACTGTTGTTTATGGGTGATATCGTTGGCCGATTATTCCGTGAATTTGCCGTTACGCTGGCCGTGGCAATTCTGATTTCCGCCGTCGTCTCACTTACCCTCACGCCGATGATGTGCGCGCGTATGCTTAGTCAAGCCTCGTTGCGCAAGCAAAACCGCTTCTCCCGAGCCTCGGAGCGCATGTTCGATCGCGTCATTGCCGGGTACGGTCACTGGCTGGCAAAAGTACTAAACCACCCTTGGCTGACGCTGAGCGTGGCACTCGGCACGCTGGCACTGAGCGTCATGCTATGGGTTTTCATCCCAAAAGGTTTCTTCCCGATCCAGGACAACGGTATTATCCAGGGTACGCTACAGGCACCGCAGTCCAGTTCGTTTGCCAGCATGGCCCAGCGCCAGCAACAGGTTTCAGATGTCATCCTTAAAGATCCGGCTGTAGAGAGCCTGACCGCGTTTGTTGGCGTGGATGGTACGAATCCGGCATTAAACAGCGCGCGTTTGCAAATTAACCTTAAACCGCTGGATGAACGTGACGATCGCGTACAGAAAGTGATCGCCCGGTTACAGGACGCGGTTGACAGAGTCCCCGGCGTTGACCTCTACCTTCAGCCGACCCAGGACCTGACGATTGATACTCAGGTTAGCCGGACGCAATATCAGTTTACGCTGCAAGCAACTTCCCTGGATGCCCTCAGCACCTGGGTTCCACAACTGTTAGCAAAACTACAGCAGCTACCGCAACTGTCCGACGTCAGCAGCGACTGGCAGGATAAAGGACTGGTGGCGTATGTGAATGTCAATCGCGACAGCGCCAGCCGTTTAGGCATTAGCATGGCGGATGTCGATAATGCCCTGTATAACGCCTTCGGCCAGCGACTGATTTCAACCATCTACACCCAGGCCAACCAGTATCGCGTCGTGTTAGAACATGACACCAATAATACGCCAGGCATTGCCGCGCTGGACACTATCCGTCTGACCAGTAGTGACGGCGGCATGGTACCGCTCAGTGCGATCGCCAGCGTTGAACAGCGTTTCGCCCCTCTGTCGATTAACCACCTCGATCAGTTCCCGGTCACCACCATCTCATTCAACGTGCCGGAAGATCATTCGCTGGGCGATGCGGTACAGGCAATTCTGGATGCAGAAAAAACGCTTAACCTGCCCGCGAATATTACCACCCAGTTCCAGGGCAGTACCCTCGCCTTCCAGGCCGCGTTGGGCAACACTATCTGGTTGATTGTGGCCGCGGTTGTGGCGATGTATATCGTGCTCGGCGTGTTGTACGAGAGCTTTATTCACCCGATTACCATTCTCTCCACGCTGCCTACAGCGGGTGTCGGAGCACTGCTGGCGTTAATGATTGCAGGCAGCGAACTGGACGTCATCGCGATCATCGGCATTATTTTGTTGATCGGTATCGTCAAGAAAAACGCCATCATGATGATCGACTTTGCCCTTGCTGCGGAGCGCGAACAGGGTATGGCGCCGCGCGATGCCATTTTCCAGGCGTGTTTACTGCGTTTTCGTCCAATCCTGATGACGACGCTGGCAGCGCTGCTCGGCGCGTTGCCGCTGATGTTAAGTACCGGTGTGGGCGCAGAGTTACGCCGCCCATTAGGGATTGGCATGGTTGGCGGGCTGCTGGTAAGTCAGGTGTTAACTCTGTTTACTACGCCGGTGATTTACCTGCTGTTTGACCGCCTGTCGCTGTACGTGAAAAACCGCTTCCCGCGCCAGGAAGAGGAAGCGTAAATGAAATTTTTCGCGCTTTTCATTCATCGTCCGGTGGCGACCATTCTCATTTCGGTGGCTATCACCCTGTGCGGTATTCTGGGTTTTCGACTGCTGCCGGTCGCTCCGCTGCCGCAGGTGGATTTTCCGGTGATAATGGTCAGCGCATCATTACCCGGTGCCTCCCCTGAAACAATGGCCTCCTCGGTCGCGACCCCGCTGGAGCGCTCGCTGGGGCGCATCGCGGGTGTGAACGAAATGACCTCAAGCAGTTCGCTTGGCAGTACGCGCATTATTCTCGAATTCAAATTCGACCGTGACATCAATGGTGCAGCGCGGGACGTTCAGGCCGCGATTAACGCGGCGCAAAGCCTGTTACCCAGCGGGATGCCAAGCCGACCAACGTACCGCAAAGCCAACCCTTCCGATGCGCCAATAATGATCCTGACGCTCACGTCAGACACTTACTCGCAGGGTGAACTGTACGATTTCGCATCGACCCAACTGGCACAAACCATCGCGCAAATCGACGGAGTGGGTGACGTGGACGTCGGCGGGAGTTCTCTGCCTGCCGTACGGGTCGGACTCAACCCGCAAGCGCTGTTTAACCAGGGGGTGTCACTGGACGACGTGCGTAGCGCGATCGACAACGCCAACGTGCGTAAGCCGCAGGGAGCAATCGAGAATGATACCCATCGCTGGCAGGTACAAACTAACGATGAGCTGAAAACCGCCGCCGAATACCAACCGATTATCATCCACTATAACAACGGCGCGGCGGTGCGGCTTGGTGACGTTGCGTCTGTAACCGACTCGGTACAGGACGTTCGTAACGCGGGGATGACCAACGCCAAACCCGCCATCCTGCTGATGATCCGCAAACTGCCGGAAGCCAATATTATTCAGACGGTAGACAGCATTCGCGCCAAATTACCGGAGTTACAAACACTAGTCCCGGCCGCCATCGACCTGCAAATTGCCCAGGACCGTTCGCCGACTATTCGCGCCTCACTGGAGGAAGTCGAACAGACGCTGATTATCTCTGTAGCACTGGTTATCCTGGTGGTCTTTGTTTTCCTGCGTTCCGGGCGCGCGACCCTGATCCCCGCAGTAGCGGTTCCGGTCTCGCTGATTGGTACCTTTGCCGCCATGTATCTGTGCGGATTCAGCCTGAATAACCTGTCGTTGATGGCGCTGACCATTGCGACGGGATTTGTCGTGGATGACGCCATCGTGGTACTGGAAAATATTGCTCGCCATCTGGAAGCGGGCATGAAGCCACTGCAGGCGGCATTACAGGGCACGCGCGAAGTGGGATTCACCGTGCTCTCTATGAGCCTGTCGCTGGTGGCGGTATTCCTGCCACTGCTGTTAATGGGGGGATTGCCTGGGCGCCTGCTGCGCGAATTTGCCGTCACGCTGTCGGTTGCCATCGGTATCTCGCTGCTGGTGTCACTCACATTAACGCCAATGATGTGCGGCTGGATGCTCAAATCCAGCGCCCCGCGTGAACAGTCGCGTAAACGGGGATTTGGTCGTGTGTTGGTAGCACTGCAGCAGAGTTACGGCACTTCGCTTAAATGGGTGTTGCGCCACACGCGAATGGTGGGTGTGGTGTTGCTCGGCACTATTGCGCTGAATATCTGGCTTTATATTTCCATTCCCAAAACCTTCTTCCCGGAGCAGGATACGGGCGTATTGATGGGAGGGATCCAGGCCGACCAGAGCATCTCTTTCCAGGCTATGCGCGGCAAACTGCAGGACTTTATGAAGATCATCCGCGACGACCCGGCAGTAAATAACGTCACTGGTTTTACAGGCGGTTCCCGGGTTAACAGTGGGATGATGTTTATTACCCTCAAGCCGCGCGATGAACGCCGCGAAACCGCTCAGCAGGTGATCGACCGCCTACGAGTGAAGTTGGCAAAAGAGCCGGGCGCGAATCTGTTTTTGATGGCAGTCCAGGATATTCGCGTCGGTGGACGCCAGGCCAACGCCAGCTATCAATACACATTGCTGTCCGACGATCTCGCAGCGCTTCGTGAGTGGGAACCGAAAATCCGTAAGGCGCTTGCCGCCCTGCCCCAACTGGCGGACGTCAATTCCGATCAGCAGGATAATGGTGCGGAGATGAACCTTTCCTACGATCGTGACACCATGTCGCGTCTGGGGATCGACGTCGCAGCCGCTAACAGCCTGTTGAACAACGCGTTTGGCCAACGGCAAATTTCGACTATTTATCAGCCGATGAACCAGTACAAAGTGGTGATGGAGGTCGATCGACGTTACACCCAGGACATTAGCGCGCTGGACAAAATGTTCGTCATCAACAATGACGGTAAGGCGATCCCGTTATCGTACTTTGCCAAATGGCAACCGGCGAATGCCCCGCTGTCGGTTAACCATCAGGGCTTATCTGCCGCCTCAACCGTGTCGTTTAACCTGCCGACAGGCTCTTCTTTATCTGAGGCGACAGAGGCCATCAACAGAACAATGACCCAACTCGGCGTTCCCTCCACGGTGCGCGGCAGCTTTGCCGGTACAGCACAAGTATTTCAGGACACCATGAAGTCACAGGTGATCCTGATCATCGCCGCTATTGCCACGGTCTACATCGTGCTGGGCATGTTGTATGAAAGCTATGTTCACCCTCTGACCATTCTCTCCACGCTACCTTCCGCTGGCGTTGGGGCTTTGCTGGCGCTGGAGCTGTTCAATGCCCCGTTCAGCCTAATCGCCCTGATAGGGATCATGCTATTAATTGGCATTGTGAAGAAAAACGCCATCATGATGGTCGATTTTGCGCTGGAAGCACAGAGAAACGGCAAGCTGCAGCCGGAGGAAGCCATTTTCCAGGCCTGCCTGTTGCGCTTTCGCCCAATCATGATGACCACGCTGGCAGCGTTGTTTGGCGCGCTGCCGCTGGTGTTATCCGCAGGAGATGGCTCTGAACTGCGCCAGCCGTTGGGGATAACCATAGTCGGCGGCCTGGTCGTGAGCCAACTCCTGACGCTGTATACCACGCCCGTGGTGTATCTCTTTTTCGACCGTCTGCGTCTGCGTTTTTCGCGTAAAAACAGCAAACCGGTAGCAGAGTTATGACAGAACTTCCCGACAGCACCCGCTGGCAGCTTTGGATTGTGGCATTCGGCTTTTTTATGCAATCGCTGGATACCACCATCGTTAATACCGCGCTTCCCTCGATGGCGGCAAGCCTCGGGGAAAGCCCGTTACATATGCATATGGTCATTGTGTCATATGTATTAACCGTTGCCGTCATGCTGCCCGCCAGCGGATGGCTGGCAGACAAAGTCGGCGTGCGTAATATCTTCTTCAGCGCCATCATTCTGTTTACACTTGGTTCGCTGTTTTGCGCCTGGTCGAGCACGCTCAACGAGCTGGTGATGGCACGCGTCTTACAAGGCGTTGGCGGTGCGATGATGGTGCCGGTCGGCAGGCTAACGGTGATGAAAATCGTCCCGCGCGAGCAATATATGGCGGCAATGACGTTTGTCACACTGCCCGGTCAGATTGGTCCATTACTGGGACCGGCATTAGGCGGTATTCTGGTTGAGTACGCCTCCTGGCACTGGATATTTTTGATTAACATTCCGGTAGGTATTGTCGGCGCGATAGCAACGTTGATGCTGATGCCCAACTACACCATGCAAACCCGACGCTTCGACCTCTCCGGATTCGCGATGCTGGCGGTCGGTATGGCAGTTCTGACGCTGGCGCTCGATGGTAGCAAAGGAACCGGCCTCTCCGGTATCACGCTGGCGGCGCTGGTTATCTGTGGGGTGTTGGCAATTACGCTGTATCTGAAACACGCTCATCGAAATCCCCGCGCGCTATTCAGCTTAAATCTGTTTCGCACATCGACCTTCTCACTCGGTCTGTTTGGTAGTTTTGCCGGACGCATCGGCAGCGGTATGCTGCCGTTTATGACGCCGGTGTTTTTACAGATTGGCCTCGGTTTTTCACCGTTTCATGCCGGGTTAATGATGATCCCGATGGTGCTGGGCAGTATGGGCATGAAGCGCATTGTGGTGCAGGTCGTTAACCGGTTTGGCTACCGTCGCGTATTGGTCGCTACTACGCTTGGCCTGTCGCTGGTCTGTGTGCTGTTGATGACCACCGCGCTACTCGGCTGGTATTACGCCCTGCCCTTCGTGCTGTTCTTACAGGGAATGGTCAACTCAACGCGCTTTTCATCCATGAACACCCTGACGCTAAAAGATCTGCCTGACGATCTCGCCAGCAGCGGCAACAGCCTGCTGTCGATGATCATGCAGCTGTCGATGAGTATCGGGGTAACTATCGCGGGTCTGCTGTTAGGCATGTTTGGCCAGCAACATATCACCGTTGACAGCAATAGTACGCATAACGTCTTTATGTATACCTGGCTGTGCATTGCACTCATTATTGCGCTGCCCGCTATCATTTTTTCCCGCGTGCCGAATGACACGCAAACCAACGCGGTGATTTCACGGCGCAAAAGGAGCACCTGATGAAGTTCTGGCGGCCCGGTATCACCGGCAAACTGTTTCTGGCGATTTTCGCCACCTGCATTGTGTTGCTGATCAGCATGCACTGGGCCGTACGCATAAGCTTCGAACGCGGTTTTATCGATTATATTAAGAACGGTAACGAACAGCGGCTGCAAATGCTCAGCGATGCGCTCGGCGAACAGTATGAGCAACATGGCAACTGGCGATTCTTGCGCAATAACGATCGGTTTGTTTTTCAGATCCTGCGTTCTTTTGAACACGACAATGACGATGATAAACCGGGTCCAGCCATGCCGCCACACGGCTGGCGTACGCAGTTTTGGGTTGTCGATCAAAATGCCCGCGTGCTGGTCGGCCCGCGGGCCCCGGTCCCCCGTGACGGTATGCGCCATCCCATCCGCGTTAACGGTAGCGAAGTGGGTGCCGTGATTGCCTCACCCGTGGAGCGCTTAACGCGTAATACGGATATCAATTTCGACAAGCAGCAAAGACGTTCCAGTTGGCTTATCGTCGCGCTCTCCACGATCCTGGCGGCGCTGGCAACGTTTACGCTGGCGCGCAGCCTGCTGGCACCGGTCAAACGGCTGGTGGAAGGCACACACAAACTGGCGGCTGGCGATTTCACCACTCGCGTTGCGCCGACCAGTACGGATGAGCTAGGTAAACTGGCGCTGGACTTTAACCAGCTCGCCAGTACGCTGGAAAAAAACCAGCAGATGCGCCGTGATTTTATGGCCGATATTTCTCACGAACTGCGCACGCCGTTGGCAGTATTACGCGGTGAACTGGAGGCTATTCAGGATGGCGTACGCCAGTTTACGCCCGAGTCGGTGGCCTCTTTACAGGCTGAAGTCGGTACACTCACCAAGCTGGTTAACGATCTTCATCAGCTCTCCATGTCAGATGAGGGCGCTCTGGCCTATCAGAAAACATCGCTGGATCTTATCCCGTTACTGGAAGTGGCAAGCGGCGCATTTCGTGAACGCTTTGCCAGCCGTGGACTGACGATACAGCTTTCGCTCCCGGACAGTATGGCGGTTTTCGGTGACAGAGATCGTTTGATGCAGTTGTTCAACAATCTGCTGGAAAACAGCCTGCGCTACACCGACAGCGGCGGTGGACTGCACATCAGCGCCGAACAACGTGAGCGTATGGTTTTATTAACCTTCGCTGATTCCGCTCCTGGCGTCAGTGACGACCAGTTGCAGAGGCTGTTCGAGCGATTTTATCGCACCGAAGGCTCGCGTAACCGCGCCAGCGGAGGTTCCGGACTGGGGCTGGCGATTTGCGTCAATATCGTACAGGCGCATAATGGTCTGATCCGCGCCGCCCATTCGCCTTTTGGCGGGGTTAGCATTACAGTAGAGTTTCCGCTGGAACGCGATTTACAGAGAGATGTATGACTGAGTTACCCATTGATGAAAACACGCCGCGTATTCTGATCGTGGAAGACGAGCCCAAGCTGGGGCAACTACTTATCGACTACCTGCGAGCGGCAGGCTACGCCCCTACGCTTATCAGCCACGGTGATTTGGTTCTGCCTTTTGTGCGTCAGACACCGCCCGATATGATCTTGTTGGATCTGATGCTGCCCGGTACCGACGGTCTGACTCTGTGTCGGGAAATTCGTCGTTTCTCGGAAGTCCCCATCATGATGGTAACTGCTAAAATTGAAGAAATAGATCGCCTGTTGGGGCTGGAGATCGGTGCAGATGACTACATTTGCAAACCTTACAGCCCGCGCGAAGTTGTCGCTCGCGTGAAGACGATTCTGCGCCGTTGCAAACCGCAGCACGAACTGCAACAAATGGATGCAGCCAGCCCGCTGATTGTCGATGAAGGTCGTTTTCAGGCGTCCTGGCGTGGGAAAATGCTCGACTTAACGCCCGCTGAATTTCGCTTACTCAAAACGCTGTCACATGAACCGGGAAAAGTCTTCTCCCGCGAACAGTTACTCAATCATCTCTACGACGATTACCGCGTGGTTACCGATCGCACTATCGACAGCCATATTAAGAACTTGCGACGCAAGCTGGAGTCGCTGGATGCGGAGCAGTCATTTATCCGCGCGGTCTATGGCGTAGGGTATCGTTGGGAAGCCGATGCGTGCCGAATTGTGTAATCAGAGATAGCCCAACCGATGTCAGATAAGGCGGAGCGACCACCAGGTACAATGACTTTACCTGCCCGCCCCTCAGCGCTACAATGCCCGCCCTTAATATGGGGGCACTCCCCTAACCGCCTCACCGAGTGTGGCGAGTCTGACCTGTCATCAGAACGAGAAAATTATGTTTAAACCGGAACTCCTTTCCCCGGCGGGAACGCTGAAAAACATGCGTTACGCTTTCGCCTATGGCGCAGACGCCGTGTATGCGGGCCAACCGCGTTATTCATTGCGCGTACGCAACAACGAATTCAACCACGAAAACCTGCAGCTCGGCATTAATGAAGCCCATGAACTGGGTAAAAAATTCTACGTGGTGGTGAACATTGCCCCTCACAACGCCAAGCTGAAAACCTTCATTCGTGATCTGAAACCGGTGGTGGAAATGGGGCCGGATGCCCTGATCATGTCAGACCCGGGGCTTATCATGCTGGTGCGCGAAAACTTCCCGGAGATGGACATTCACCTTTCAGTACAGGCTAACGCCGTAAACTGGGCAACGGTGAAGTTCTGGAAACAGATGGGGCTGACCCGCGTGATCCTCTCCCGCGAGCTATCGCTGGAAGAAATTGAAGAGATCCGCACCCAGGTGCCGGATATGGAGCTTGAGATCTTCGTGCACGGTGCGCTGTGCATGGCCTACTCCGGCCGTTGCCTGCTCTCTGGCTACATCAATAAGCGTGACCCGAACCAAGGCACCTGTACCAATGCCTGCCGCTGGGAATACAACGTGCAGGAAGGCAAAGAAGACGTGGTGGGCAATATCGTGCATAAATACGAGCCTATCCCGGTACAAAACGTTGAGCCGACGCTGGGGATTGGCGCGCCTACAGACAAAGTATTTATGATCGAAGAAGCCCAGCGTCCGGGTGAGTATATGACCGCGTTTGAAGACGAACACGGTACTTACATCATGAACTCGAAGGATTTGCGAGCTATTGCCCACGTTGAACGACTGACTCAAATGGGCGTGCATTCGCTGAAAATTGAAGGTCGCACCAAGTCCTATTACTACTGCGCGCGCACCGCACAGGTATATCGCAAAGCGATTGATGATGCCGCAACCGGTAAACCGTTCGACCCGCAACTGCTGGAAACGCTGGAGGGTCTGGCGCATCGTGGTTACACCGAAGGCTTCCTGCGCCGCCATACGCATGACGACTATCAGAACTATGAATACGGCTTCTCTGTTTCCGAGCGCCAGCAGTTTGTCGGTGAATTCACTGGTGAACGTAAAGGTGAACTGGCGGCAGTACTGGTGAAAAACAAATTCACCGTCGGCGACAGCCTGGAGCTGATGACCCCACAAGGCAACATCAACTTTACTCTCGAGCAGATGGAAAACGCGAAAGGCGAAGCAATGCCGGTTGCACCGGGTGACGGCTACACCGTCTGGATGCCGGTACCGGAGGATATCGATCTGAATTATGCATTGTTGATGCGTAATTTTGCCGGTGAGTCCACACGCAACCCGCATGCTAAGTAGTTAATTACGGTTATTTTTCAGCGTACGGAAGATTCTTAGAAATCGATCACATACCGTTTCGTTCATTAAGGGTATTATCCCCTCCGCTGAAAAACATAACCCATAAATGCTAGCTGTACCAGGAACCACCTCCTTAGCCTGCGTAATCTCCCTTACGCAGGCTTATTTTTTGCCTGCCGTTTAAATTCTCCGAGTATCCCCAATTCAAATCACTACTTTCAGGCGAAAAAAAACCGGGCATTACGCCCGGCTCATCGGTGATTAGAAATTAATGTGCTGCTTCGGGCTTGTGCTTTTGTGCACTCTGGAAGCCATAGGTCAGCTCATTTTTCTCTTTATCCAGCGCAACGGTTACCTGACCGCCATCAACCAGCGAACCGAACAGCAATTCGTTAGCCAGTGGTTTTTTCAGGTTATCCTGGACCACACGCGTCATCGGACGTGCGCCCATTGCGCGGTCATAGCCCTTCTCAGCCAGCCAGTCTCGGGCTTCCTGACTCACTTCCAGAGAGACACCTTTCTGATCCAGCTGAACCTGAAGCTCGACGATAAACTTGTCAACAACCTGATGAATCACCTCAGTTGAGAGATGATCGAACCAGATAATGTTATCGAGACGATTACGGAACTCCGGCGTAAACACTTTTTTGATTTCGCCCATCGCATCAGTACTGTTGTCCTGATGAATCAGCCCAATCGATTTACGCTCGGTTTCACGCACGCCTGCGTTAGTGGTCATGACCAGAACCACGTTGCGGAAATCCGCTTTACGCCCGTTATTGTCGGTCAGCGTACCGTTATCCATCACCTGCAACAGCAGATTAAAGACATCCGGGTGTGCTTTTTCAATCTCATCCAGCAGCAGTACCGCATGCGGATGCTTAATAACTGCATCTGTCAGCAAACCGCCCTGGTCGAAACCGACATAGCCCGGAGGCGCACCAATCAGGCGGCTGACGGTGTGGCGCTCCATATACTCGGACATATCAAAACGCAGCAACTCAATGCCGAGTGCTTTGGACAGTTGTACCGTGACCTCCGTCTTACCGACGCCAGTCGGCCCGGCAAACAGGAACGACCCGACAGGTTTATGCTCGTGTCCCAGACCGGCACGGCTCATTTTGATCGCTTCCGTCAGTGCCTCAATGGCTTTGTCTTGTCCGAATACCAGCATTTTCAGGCGGTTGCCCAAAGTTTTCAGCGTATCACGATCGCTTTGCGAAACGCTCTTCTCCGGGATCCGCGCAATGCGGGCCACCACGGACTCGATATCCGCTACGTTGACGGTTTTCTTGCGTTTGCTAACCGGCACTAAACGCGCCCGCGCGCCCGCTTCGTCAATTACGTCAATAGCTTTATCCGGCAGATGACGATCGTTAATATATTTCACCGCCAGTTCGACCGCTGCACGCACCGCTTTGGCAGTGTAACGAACGTCATGGTGTGCTTCGTATTTCGGTTTCAGGCCGTTGATGATCTGCACGGTCTCTTCTACCGACGGCTCAGTGATATCGATTTTCTGGAAACGACGCGCTAACGCACGGTCCTTTTCAAAGATATTGCTGAACTCCTGATAGGTGGTTGAGCCTATCACGCGGATTTTGCCGCTGGAGAGCAACGGTTTGATCAGGTTAGCCGCATCCACCTGGCCGCCCGATGCCGCCCCCGCACCAATGATGGTGTGGATCTCATCAATAAACAGAATGCTGTTAGTATCCTGTTCCAGCTGTTTTAACAGCGCCTTAAAGCGTTTTTCAAAATCGCCGCGGTATTTGGTGCCTGCCAGCAGCGAACCGATATCCAGAGAGTAAAGGGTGCAATCAGCCATGACTTCTGGCACATCTCCCTGGACGATACGCCAGGCGAGACCTTCGGCAATGGCGGTTTTACCGACACCAGACTCTCCCACCAGCAACGGGTTGTTTTTTCTACGACGGCACAGGACCTGAATGGCGCGCTCCAGCTCTTTGTCCCGGCCAATGAGCGGATCAATTCCGCCCACACGGGCAAGCTGGTTAAGGTTAGTCGTGAAGTTCTCCATACGGTCCTCCCCGCCAGCTTGCTCTTCATTATTCGGCTGATTACCAGAGTCAGAAGACTGACTTGGTTCGTCTTTGCGCGTGCCATGAGAAATAAAATTCACCACATCAAGGCGACTCACTTCATGCTTACGCAGCAGATAAGCCGCCTGAGATTCCTGCTCGCTGAAGATGGCGACCAGCACATTCGCGCCAGTAACTTCATTGCGCCCGGAGGACTGAACATGGAAGACCGCACGTTGCAAAACGCGCTGAAAACTCAACGTTGGCTGCGTGTCGCGCTCTTCTTCACTGGCAGGCAATACGGGTGTGGTTTGTTCAATGAAGGCTTCAAGTTCCTGACGCAGCGCCACCAGATCCACAGAACACGCTTCCAGCGCTTCGCGGGCCGACGGGTTACTGAGCAAAGCCAGTAACAAGTGCTCGACGGTCATAAACTCATGTCGGTGCTCGCGCGCTCTGGCGAAAGCCATGTTTAAACTGAGTTCCAGTTCTTGATTGAGCATAGGCACCTCCCCCAATATTTATGCCTGCATTCAGGCTTTTTCCAGCGTACACAGCAACGGATGCTCGTTCTCCCTCGCATACTTGTTCACCATCGCAACTTTGGTTTCAGCCACTTCGGCAGTGAATACGCCGCAAATCGCTTTACCTTGATAGTGAACTGCAAGCATCAGTTGCGTTGCACGTTCTACATCATAAGAAAAGAATTTTTGTAACACGTCAATAACAAACTCCATCGGAGTGTAATCATCATTGATTAATATCACTTTATACATAGATGGCGGTTTTAGCGCGTCACGCAATTTATCTTCCGCCAGCAGATCGAAATCCAGCCAGTCGTTCGTCTTACCCAT
The DNA here is from genome assembly GCF_030332285.1 of Citrobacter sp. Cu096. Lineage (NCBI taxonomy): Bacteria > Pseudomonadati > Pseudomonadota > Gammaproteobacteria > Enterobacterales > Enterobacteriaceae > Citrobacter > Citrobacter sp. Cu096. The sequence goes on along the minus strand of NZ_JAOWID010000030.1, from coordinate 549,458 downwards.
GGTCAGTTGTCATCTTCAGTTACGGTTTCCGGCAGAAAATCTTGCCGCTGACCAGCAGCCTATGCGCACAATCAATCTACCTCAAGTATTAGATAACTATCATCTATTAGTGCCATTCGCGACATCTGTCACATAACCGACAATAGCGTTAACTGCTTCAAATTTTGATGCATTTTTACCCTATTCCGGCTGCCTGGCGCTTGACGCCCCGCCTGATTTCTCTAAATTGTAATTTCGAGAGTTGGCGAGGTTTTGAACAGCCCCCACTCCGCCACCGGTTCATTCCATCTTACTTATATAAGATTTACGAAGGATGTCGAAGTATGGAAACGGGTACTGTTAAGTGGTTCAACAACGCCAAAGGGTTTGGTTTCATCTGCCCCGAAGGCGGCGGCGAAGATATTTTCGCCCATTACTCCACCATTCAGATGGATGGTTACAGAACGCTAAAAGCCGGACAGTCTGTCCAGTTTGATGTCCACCAGGGGCCAAAAGGCAATCATGCCAGTGTCATCGTGCCTGTCATTGAAGCAGAAGCTGTCGCATAAATAACTCTTCTGTTTCATTGTGTACATCCTGCAGTCAAAATGCCAGCCCTTGCGGCTGGCATTTTTATCTCTGTGGCATTATTCCCGCGCCAGAGCATCTACTGGATCCAACCGCGCGGCATTTCGCGCCGGAAGCCAGCCAAACAAAATCCCGGTCGCGGTCGAGCACAGGAACGCCGTCAACAAAGCTACGGGTGAGAAACCGATTTCCCAGCCGGGCAGGAATAGCTGAAGCGTAAAGGCGATCAGCATCGACAAGCTAATGCCCAACGCGCCGCCAACCAGACACACCAGCACCGCCTCAATTAAGAACTGTTGCAGCACGTCGCTGGCACGCGCGCCAACCGCCATACGAATGCCAATCTCGCGCGTTCGCTCGGTCACCGAAACCAGCATGATGTTCATCACGCCAATCCCACCGACGACCAGTGAAATCACAGCCACCAGTGTCAGGAAGAGTTGTAATGTACGTGTGGTCTTTTCGGCGGTTTTCAAGACACCGTCCATATTCCAGGTGAAGAAATCCTTTTTACCGTGACGCAACGTCAGCAGCCGGGTGAGCTGCTGCTCGGCCTGGGCACTATCATATCCATCCTTCACCCGCACGGTGATCGAGTTCAGCCACGACTGCCCCATAATTCGCCCGGACATAGTGCTGTAGGGCAGCCAGACCCGCAGGATCTTGCTGCTGCCGAACATCGACTGTTTCTCTTCTGCAACGCCAATGACCGTGGCCGGCATATTTCCCACCAGCACGACTTCGCCGACAACTTTCGCTTTATTGGGGAACAACTGGCGCCGGGTATTACTGTCGAGCACCACCACCTGAGCGCGCCCCGCCAGTTGCTCGGCGTTAAAGGTGGTCCCTTCGCTAAATGTCATGCCATAGACGTTGAAATAGTCGCCGCTAACGCCGTTAGCACTGGCAGCAACGTCGATATTGCCATAGCGTAACCGCAGGTTCTTCGACACTGCAGGTGTTACCGAACTGACCCAGGGCTGCTTCTGTAGCGCCGTCAAATCGTCATACTTCAATGCCTGTTGATATTGCGGATCGTCGTCGCCGAAATCTTTGCCAGGATAGATATCAATGGTGTTAGTACCAATAGCGCGAATATCTGCCAGTACCAGTTGTTTAGCCGCATCGCCTACCACCACGATCGACACCACAGAAGCAATACCGATGATGATCCCAAGCATGGTGAGTAGCGTTCGCATCTTATTCGCAGCCATTGCCAGCCAGGCCATGGTCAGCGCTTCACGAAATCCGCTGACAAACTGGCTCCAGCCGGATGCCGTTTTCACCGTTGGCTCCGCGATATCGCGTCCACCAGAGGGTTTCTGTGGCGGCGGATTGCGCACAATCTCGCCGTCACGAATTTCAATGACCCGCTCGGCCTGTGCGGCAACCTGCGGGTCGTGCGTGACGATAATTACCGAGTGTCCGCGATCGCGCAGCTGATGCAAAATCGCCATCACCTCTTCGCCGGAATGGCTATCCAGTGCACCGGTGGGTTCGTCGGCAAGAATAACCTGTCCCCCGTTCATCAGTGCACGTGCGATACTGACCCGCTGCTGCTGACCACCGGAAAGTTGAGAAGGTTGATAATCAACCCTGTCGCCCAGACCCAACCGCTGGAGTAATTCCTGCGCACGCGCCAGGCGCTGCTTACGCTCGGTGCCTGCGTAGACCGCAGGCACCTCAACGTTTTGCGCGGCGGTCAAATGTGACAGCAAATGATAACGCTGGAAGATAAACCCGAAATGCTCGCGACGCAGTTGCGCTAACGCATCGCTATCCAGCGTGGAGACATCGCGTCCTGCAACCCGATACGTACCGCTGGTGGGCTTGTCCAGACAGCCAAGAATGTTCATCAGCGTCGATTTGCCCGATCCCGATGCCCCGACAATCGCCACCATTTCCCCGGCCTGAATGCGCAAGGATACGTCCTTCAACACCTCGACCAGCCCTTCGCCGGACGGGTAGCTGCGGCGGATATTGCTTAGTTCAAGCAATGCCGTCATTTTGCAACTCCTGCGTTGCCCTCGCCGGTGATGACTTCATCCCCCTCTTCCAGCCCTTTCACGATCTCCACATCGGTGTCATTACGCGCACCGATAACCACTTCACGTTCGCGGGTTTCGCCATTACGCAGCAGCCTGACGTTATAACGGTTATTGCCAATAGGATCGCCCAGCGCCGACAGTGGGATCGTCAGAACATTTTTGATATCCGTGAGTTGAATATGAACCTGCGCAGTCATATCCAGACGGAGGATCCCTTTCGGGTTAGGAACTTCGAAGCGAGCATAGTAGAAGATCGCATCATTCACTTTCTCTGACGTCGGAAGAACATCTTTGAGCGTACCTTCGTAGCGCGTCTGCGGATCGCCGAGGACGGTAAACCAGGCCTTTTGCCCGGCATGCAGATGAATCACATCCGCCTCAGAAACCTGCGCTTTTACCAGCATGGTGCTCATATCCGCCAGCGTCAGAATATTAGGTGCCTGCTGAGCGGCAATAACGGTTTGCCCTTGCAGGGTAGTAATTTGCGTTACTTCGCCTGCCATTGGCGCGACAATGCGGGTGTAATCAAGGTTGGTTTTTGCCGTATCGAGAGAAGCCTGATTACGTTTAATTTGCGCGTCAATTGTGCCAATTTGCGCCTGTTTGACCGCCATTTCGGTGGCCGCCGTGTCGAGATCCTGCTGTGAAACGGCCTGGGTTTTTGCCAGCTGTTGCTGACGGGAAAGCGTCACCCGCGCCAGTTTCCACTCAGCTTCTGCCTGTAAACGCTGGGCGCGCAATTCCATTAGCGTCGCTTCAACCTCTTTGATTTGGTTTTGCGCCTGTTCAGGATCGATTACGCCGAGCAACTGATCTTTTTTTACTTTATCACCGATCGCAACCGACAGCGTTTTTAACTGCCCACTGACCTGCGCCCCGACATCTACTTTACGCAACGCATCCAGTTTCCCGGTAGCCAGAACGCTTTGCTGCAGATCGCCCGGACGAACAATTAAGGTTTGATACTGAGGTAAAGGCGCATTGAGCGTTCTCCAAAGTGCAATTACTGCCACAATAATGATGATGGCGAAGAGAAAATAGCGCTTTTTGATTTTTCCCTTGAGCTTCATAAATGTCCTGGTTCCCCCAATACACCCACCAGAGTGGACTGATAAACATCAACACTAAATTAACAGGCGTTGAAAAGTGCAAAGAATAACAGAGTTATTGATGAATGGTTAAGATCCGCTGTGCTGAAATTAGTACTAAGGTATCAATCGGATTTTAATTATGAGTCAGCTAACTGAAGGCACTTTTCTTTCCACTAAACCCATTACCAGCTTTGGCCTTTTTTACCGGCTTAGTAGCGGTCATTTACGCCCCGCCCATTGCTGGGATAAAAGGAGCTTTCGTCGTAAGTTTATCTGGCGCTCATTGTTGATACCTCATCTTACTCAGGAATGGATGACAGAACTCGCCCAATGGCCGGATCTTGAAAACCTGCTATCCCGCCAACCCCGACTGCCGGTGCGTTTACATCGTCCTTACCTTGCCGCAAACTTCACCCGTAAAATGCGTTTAGCCGCGGTGCGTTTTCATTATAATGTTATCCGCCACGCATTTTTACCCGCAGAATTTAACGCCTTATTAAGCAATGATGGCTTACAGCTGGCGCAAATTGAAGGCAAAGATGACGACGTATTTAACGTCACCATGATGATGTTGCCGGTACTGGATAAAGAGGGAGAAAGTACCATTCAGGTACAAAATGGCGACGGAGACGTACTGACTAAAATGACGTTTACGTTCTGCGAATATAATGGCAAAAGGACATTATTTATTGGCGGTGTGCAGGGCAATGCGCAACTTCCTCACGAAGCAATACAAAAAGCGACCAAGTCCTGTCACGGGATATTTCCAAAACGTATTGTGATGGAAGCCATTTGCCGGTTAGCAGAACGATTGAATATTGATAATGTTATGGCTGTCAGCAATGAACAGCATATCTTTCGCAGCCAACGCTACCACGATAAAAATAAGGTCATTCATTCCGACTACAACGCATTTTGGGAATCAGTTGGCGGCGAGTGCGACAATCTCGGTTACTACCATATTCCACGCACAATCGCGCGGAAAAGCGAGGCGGAAATTGCCAGTAAAAAACGCGCGGAATACCGCCGTCGCTATCAATTACTGGATGCAATACACGCCCAGCTATCCCAACTATTTCGCCACTAATCCGCTCTGCCGCGTGCCAGCCACAGCACGCGGGAAAACATTTTCCGCAGCAGCGTGGGCACCGCGTCAACGCCGCGCCTTCCGGCTTCCATCGCCACCTCAATGGCCAAATCCGGTTTTGATGAACGGTGAATCGCCTTCGAGATAATTTTGCGCATATTCATGGGCACGTTTTCCGGAATTTGCGCCACTCTGTGAAAGACGTCTGCAAACCCCTGGCGATACATAAAGTGTTCCATGTCCAGCGCGGGAAGCATGGTTAAATGATCGCGCTCTTCTTCTCTGTCGTTATTCAACAAACCGCGCACGGTAGCCGCATACTTTTTCCCGGCCTCATCACCGTCGACCAGCACATGCCACTCAATACCCATCCGACGGGCAAACTTCACCAGCGGCTTCAGGCCGGACTGGGCAAATTCAATAACTTTAATACCTTCCGCATCAAAATGGTGCCCGCACTGGCGAGCCAGTTCATTGATAACCCAGGTTTCCGTTTCACCTTCCACCAGCAGCCAACAGCGGGCAAACAATGACGATGCACGATTAAAACGAATATGAAAGGCAATACGCCGACCGTCTTCAGCGCTGATCCCACCCGGCCCCAGCCGCCAGGCGGCGACGCGAGAGGACTCACGCACCAGACGGACAACGTGTTCCACGGGCGTCAGGGACAGTAGTTCGCCGGAGTTAGTGGTTGCCACCCGCTGCAGAGGGAGTAGATTCAGCAGGTGCCAGGCGACCGACAGCATAATAGGATGTAAACGTGTTTCCGGGTCTTCAACCAGCAGTAAAGGCCGGGCGTCTTTATCCAGTCTCAGCGTTCCTTTAGCTTGCAACAGCGTTGAAAACAGTCCCAACAGGATCACCCGGTGTGTGCGTCCGCCAGGTTTATCAATCATACGGTTAATAATATCCAGATAACGCCAGCTACGTTGTTCGTTATTGGAACGACGACGCATCAGCCGATAGCGCGCCTGGCCAGAACCCTGCTCAGAAAAGTAATGTTCCAGCAGTTGTACCATGGCCGATAGCCCCTGACGTATTTGCCCATCGGTCAGGTTTTGCGGTCGGGTAGCCAATTCGCGCGCCAGAAAATCCAGTTGCCGCGCTGTCACTTCGATTTCCGCTGAATCCGGCACCGTACCGTTGCGGATCCGTCGCATAAAACGGGCATCGCGCAAGCGCAATACCGGCATCAAACGTACGAGGTGTCGCGCCTGATCGTTAATATCGTCGAGGGTTAGCGGATGGCCCTCGCCGTCAAGAAAACTGCGTAACGTCAGAACACTACCGTCATCAGCACACTCACCTTCCAGACGATAGAAAATACGGTGATAGCCATCCTGGCACGGCGTCCAGCAGGCTTCCAGAGGACAATAGCGACGCACCCGATGACGGCCCGGCTGAGACTCACGAAACGTCAGGATAATATGCAAATGATGTTCCCGGCCCTGTATATCGCCCGGTGGGAACCAGAAATCTTCGCGGTCAAAGTGGTACAAATCAGTTTCCGGCGACAGCAACAAGGTTAAGGCATCCAGCAGACTGGACTTACCCCACGCGTTCTCACCAATCAGCACGTTGCTCTGCTCCAGCATCAGTGACAGACGGTTAATACCACGAAATCCAACAATCTCAACGCGTTCGAGAATCATATAGCCTCCGGAAATGCTAACTTTTTCCTTCAAGTTATCAGGAGTATAACGGCAAGCGGCGCTCAGGACACCCGATATCATCAGGAGGTTAATCGTAGGACCCCATAATATAAGAATATTCTTCTTATGTTTTACCTTGAATATTATTTCCGGACTCAATCATCGTCTTTTGTTAATTGAACTATGCTTCATTCATCCAATATTCAAAAAGGAATCACAACATATTGCCTTAAATCAAATTTTTTCATCAATTTAACTGGCGAAGGGATGATGTTTTTTTCTAAAATACCCGCTCTTTCATCATCGTCCCTTTTAGCGATGAATTACCGGGCGAGAAACACGAACCCGGAACTTTTAATTGAGGTGGTTATGTTCAGGAAATTAGCAGCCGAATTCTTCGGTACGTTTTGGCTCGTCTTTGGTGGGTGCGGCAGTGCAGTTTTGGCAGCCGCATTCCCGGAGTTGGGTATTGGGTTTGTCGGTGTGGCATTGGCGTTTGGTCTGACCGTACTGACTATGGCATTCGCGGTAGGTCATATTTCTGGTGGACACTTTAACCCAGCGGTAACCTTCGGTTTATGGGCTGGCGGCCGATTCCCGGCAAAAGACGTTATTGGTTACGTTATTGCTCAGGTTGTTGGCGGTATTGTTGCCGCTGCGGCTCTGTATCTTATTGCCAGCGGTAAAGCGGGTTTTGATGCAACAACCAGTGGTTTTGCCTCGAACGGCTTTGGTGAACATTCTCCGGGCGGTTATTCCATGCTTTCTGCCGTAGTGATTGAAATTATTCTGACCGCTGGTTTCTTATTAGTGATCCACGGCGCGACCGATAAACATGCTCCGGCAGGTTTTGCCCCCATTGCAATTGGTCTGGCGTTAACCTTGATCCACTTGATCAGTATTCCGGTTACCAACACGTCGGTGAACCCGGCGCGTAGTACCGCTGTCGCCATCTTCCAGGGCGGCTGGGCATTACAACAATTGTGGTTCTTCTGGGTTATGCCGATTATCGGTGGGGTCCTCGGCGGTCTTATTTACCGCACTCTGCTGGAAAAACGCGATTAATCGCTAACAAAAAAGGCCTGGCGTAAGTCAGGTCTTTTTTATCCTCTCTATATTTCCTTTTATTTGCAACTTTACTCCCCTCTTTGCTTTGAGTAGTGTGTGCTGGCGCATTTCGTCTTACTTCTCAGCAAGGATCTGATTTTCATGTTTTCAGGGCTGTTAATCATTCTGGTTCCCCTTATTGTGGGCTACCTTATTCCGCTTCGGCACAGGGCTGCATTAAAACTCATCAATCGCCTGTTAAGCTGGATCGTTTACCTTATTCTCTTTTTTATGGGTATCAGTCTGGCATTTCTGGATAATCTCGCCAGCAATCTGTTAGCCATTCTTCATTATTCTGCCGTCAGCGTGACGGTCATTTTGCTGTGTAATATTGCCGCACTGTTCTGGCTGGAGCGCTCGCTGCCCTGGCGACACAATCATAAGCAAGAAAAGCTACCTTCGCGAATCGCAATGGCGTTGGAGTCTCTCCAGCTGTGTGGCGTTGTCGTCGTGGGTTTCCTGCTCGGCCTCACCGGTATTTCCATTCTGCAGCACGCCACCGAAGCCAGCGAATATACGCTCATATTTTTACTGTTCCTCGTGGGTATTCAACTGCGCAACAGCGGCATGACCTTAAAGCAAATCGTGCTGAATCGCCGGGGGATGATTGTGGCGGTGGTCGTCGTTGCCAGTTCGATGTTGGCGGGGATTATCAATGCGTTGATTCTCGACCTGCCGATGAAAACCGCGCTGGCGATGGCATCAGGTTTTGGTTGGTACTCCCTGTCCGGTATTCTGTTGACCGAATCGTTCGGACCGGTGATTGGTAGCGCCGCTTTCTTTAACGATCTGGGTCGAGAACTGATCGCTATTATGTTGATTCCAGGCCTGGTCGGTCGCAGCCGCTCTACCGCGTTAGGGCTATGTGGCGCGACATCAATGGATTTCACCCTGCCCGTATTACAACGTAGCGGCGGTCTGGAAATGGTTCCCGCAGCCATCGTTCACGGCTTTATCCTGAGTCTGTTAGTGCCTCTGTTGATGGCCTTTTTCTCCGCCTGATACACAGACAAATACCTCTCTGGCGGTAGTCAGCTACCGCCAAAATTGCGCTAAATCAATCTCCCTGCAAGTTGTAGCAGAAATCTCTTTTATCCCTTCGCGCACAGGCATAACCTCAAACATGTATATCAAATATAACTTTAAAAGGTGTGACCATGTTTTGTGTGCAATGTGAACAAACCATCCGTACTCCGGCAGGAAACGGCTGCTCTTACGCGCAGGGTATGTGCGGTAAAACGGCCGAAACCTCCGATTTGCAGGATCTGCTGATTGCTGCCCTACAAGGTCTGTCTGCATGGGCTGTTAAAGCACGTGAATACGGCATCATCGACCATGAGGTTGATAACTTTGCGCCGCGTGCATTCTTCTCCACGCTGACTAACGTAAACTTCGATTCCCCGCGTATTGTTGGCTATGCCCGTGAAGCTATCGCCATGCGCGATGCCCTGAAAGCACAATGCCTGAATATCGACGCGAACGCAGCGGTCGCTAACCCGATGGCCGATCTACAACTGGTCAGCGATGATTTAGGCGACCTGCAACGTCAGGCGGCTGAATTTACCCCAAATAAAGATAAAGCAGCCATTGGCGAGAACATTCTCGGCCTGCGTCTGCTGTGCCTGTACGGCCTGAAAGGTGCCGCTGCCTATATGGAACATGCGCACGTTCTCGGCCAATACGACAACGCTATTTACGCGCAGTACCACAAAATCATGGCGTGGTTGGGTACCTGGCCTTCCGATATGAACGCTCTGCTGGAGTGCTCAATGGAAATCGGCCAGATGAACTTCAAAGTGATGAGCATCCTGGATGCTGGTGAAACCACGAAATATGGCCACCCGACCCCGACTCAGGTCAACGTTAAAGCAACCGAAGGTAAATGTATTCTGATCTCCGGCCACGACCTGAAAGATCTGTACAACCTGCTTGAGCAAACCGAAGGGACCGGCGTGAACGTCTATACCCACGGTGAAATGCTGCCGGCGCACGGCTACCCGGAACTGCGTAAGTTCAAACACCTGATCGGTAACTACGGCAGCGGCTGGCAGAATCAGCAGGTTGAATTCGCCCGCTTCCCAGGTCCAATCGTGATGACCTCTAACTGCATCATCGACCCAACCGTTGGCGCTTACGATGACCGTATCTGGACGCGTAGCATCGTCGGCTGGCCAGGTGTGAGCCACCTTGAAGGTGACGATTTCGGTCCGGTTATTGCTCAGGCGCAACAGATGGCTGGCTTCCCGTATAGCGAAATTCCGCACCTGATCACCGTTGGTTTCGGTCGCCAGACCCTGCTGGGTGCTGCTGATACGCTGATTGACCTGGTCAGCCGTGAAAAACTGCGTCATATCTTCCTGGTGGGCGGTTGTGACGGCGCACGCGGCGAACGTAACTACTTCACCGACTTCGCGACCAGCGTGCCAGACGACTGCCTAATCCTGACCCTGGCCTGTGGTAAATACCGTTTCAACAAACTGGATTTCGGTGATATTGAAGGTCTGCCACGTCTGGTGGATGCCGGTCAGTGTAACGATGCTTACTCTGCCATCATCCTGGCGGTAACCCTGGCTGAGAAACTGGGTTGTGGCGTGAACGATCTGCCGCTGTCTCTGGTGCTCTCCTGGTTCGAACAGAAAGCGATTGTTATTCTGCTGACCCTACTGTCGCTTGGCGTGAAAAATATCGTTACTGGCCCGACTGCACCTGGTTTCTTCACGCCAGACCTGCTTGCAGTGCTCAACGAGAAGTTTGGTCTGCGTTCCGTAACCACTGTTGAAGAAGACATGAAGCAACTGCTGAGCGCGTAAGGAGTAAAGAATGACAATGCCAACTCATCAGTGCCCATGGCGGATGCAGGTTCATCACATCCATCAGGAAACGCCGGATGTATGGACAATTTCGTTGCTGTGCCACGACTATTATCCGTACCGCGCCGGGCAGTATGCACTGGTCAGCGTACGTAATTCAGCGGACACGCTGCGTGCTTACACTCTTTCCTCGACGCCGGGCGTTAGCGAATATATTACGCTGACTATCCGCCGGATTGACGAGGGTGCAGGTTCACAGTGGCTGACCCGCGACGTGAAGCGCGGCGACTATATCTGGCTGTCCGATGCCATGGGTGAATTCACCTGTGAAGATAAAGCAGAAGACAAGTTCCTGATGCTGGCAGCCGGCTGCGGCGTTACGCCAATCATGTCAATGCGTCGCTGGTTGGCAAAATACCGCCCGCAGGTTGATGTGCAGGTGATCTTTAACGTTCGTTCGCCGCAGGATGTCATTTTTGCTGACGAATGGCATGAATATCCGGTGACGATAGTCGCTGAAAACAACGCCACTCACGGCTTTGTTTCTGGTCGACTGACTACCGAACTGCTGCAAAGCGTGCCAGATCTGACTTCGCGTACGGTAATGACCTGCGGCCCGGCGCCGTATATGGATCTGGTTGAAAAAGAAGTGAAAGCGCTGGGCGTGACGCGCTTCTTTAAAGAGCAGTTCTTCACCCCAGTGGCAGAAGCTGCCACCAGTGGTCTGAAGTTCACCAAACTGCAGCCGGCGAAAGCGTTTTTCGCGCCGGTGGGTAGCACGCTGCTGGAAGCACTGGAAAGCAATAAAGTCCCGGTTGTCGCTGCCTGTCGTGCGGGCGTTTGCGGCTGCTGCAAAACCAAAGTGGTTGACGGTAACTACACGGTCAGCAGCACCATGACGCTGACCGACGCGGAAATCGCTGAAGGGTATGTGCTGGCCTGCTCCTGTCATCCGCAGGGTGATTTAGTGCTGGCGTAATTAGCTGACCTCTGATGTACAAAAGGCTGCCAGGCTCAACCGGGTAGCCTTTTTTTTATGCTGACAGGCGCTGCAAAATTCCGATTTTTCCCCCGCTTCGACAAAATTCTTCCTTCATCCCACAATTTATCGACCACACTTACTCTGCACTGATTAAGCAATATTCCCGACTACCACGTCGAACTTTCTACAAGGACCCCCATGAAAAAAGTGGCCATCGTCGGCGTCGGTCCCACCGGAATCTATACGCTTCATGCCCTGGTGGAGCGTGGTGAACCGCTGGAAATAGAGCTTTATGAGCAAGCTGAGGAAGCAGGCGTCGGCATGCCTTACAACAGCGACAACAACGCAGACTTCATGCTGGCAAATATAGCCAGCATTGAGATCCCACCGATTTATATCAGTTATCTGACGTGGCTTCAGAATCAAAGTGATGACTATCTGGCGCAGTTTAGGATTGAACGGACGTCTCTGCATGAACGTCAATTTTTACCCCGCGTGATCCTCGGTGACTATTATCGCGATCGTTTATTCGCTATCGTCGAGAAAGCGCGAGGCTCAGGCTTCACGATTAGCATAAACGAATCAAGCGAAGTCACCGACCTGCGCGCAAACCCGAATGGCGTCTCGCTGTGGATCAATCATGCTTCACAGCCAGTCGAGGTGGATTTCGCCGCCATTGCCACCGGTCATCTGTGGCCTGAAACGGATGTACAGACGCGGAAGTTTTTCCCCTGTCCGTGGACCGGTCTGATGGATGTACAGATTAGCGCTTGCCGGGTGGGAATTCTTGGCACCTCGCTCAGCGCGATTGACGCGGCGATGGCCGTGGCCTGCCAACACGGAGCCTTCACTACCGGGGCTGATAACGCACTCCAGTTTATCTGTAAATCCGACAGCCAAAGCCTGAAGCTGACCCTGATGTCGCGCAGCGGCGTGCTGCCTGAAGCGGATTTTTACTGCCCTCTGCCCTATGAATCGTTGAATATCGCAACGCCAGAAGCAATTGAAGACGCCATTGCCCGTGGGCAAAAAGGATTACTGGACCGTATTTTCCGGATTATTGCGCAACAATTACAAGATGCCGCTCCACAGTGGAGTCGAGAGATAGCACTTGAGGAACTTAATGCCGATACATTCCCAGAGGCCTACTTTGCCGACAGGCTCGAGCACGATCCTTTTGAATGGGCGAAACGCAACCTGATTGAAGTTGAACGCAACAAACAGGAACAGCGCACCGTTGCGTGGCGCTATACCCTGCTACGGCTACACGAGGTTATCGAAGAGATCGTCCCACATCTTGATCCGCTTGATGAAAAACGCTTTAAGCGAGGACTGGCGCGCGTATTTATTGATAACTATGCGGCAATCCCTTCTGAATCAGTACGCCGACTGCTGGCGCTCCACGACGCCGGACTAATTGAGATCCTTACACTTGGTGCGGATTATGAGCGCACGAATGAACAGGAAATGACGGTAATTTATCACCACGGTCTACGCAGCGAATTTGATGTGTTTATTGACGCCCGAGGGCAGCGGGCATTGCAGAGCAAAGATATCCCTTTCCCAACGTTACGCGCTCAGTTGCTGGCCTGTGGCGATAAGATCCCGGATATCGGTGAAGATTACACGCTGCAAGCGCCAGAAAATGCCCGCAACCGCCTTGCCTTTGGCGGGTTGCCGTGGTTAATGCACGATCGTCCCTTTATTCAGGGTCTGGTGGTTAGCGCTGAGATAGGCGCCGCGATGGCAAAGGCACTGACGCAACGTGCGCAAAGGCGTCGGCACAATCTGTGGGACACTGGCGAGCTGGATGAGTAAATGGATTTAATGGCGAGGCGGGCAAAATGTTAACGCGTTGCTGCCTCAGTATTGACGCTCAGATAGCAAACTACCGCCAGGTCGAATTCCCGGCAATGGAAAAAAGCCCGGGAAACCTTTCGCTATCAGCATGCCGCTGATGCCATCAATACCCGCGAACAGTTTATGCAGCCCATGAAACAGCATCAGTCCACCGACAGCAAGGCGTAACAAAAACTTGCCAAAACCCGCATGATCCCGCATCCAGTTAACTGTATTTAATAGTTTTATAACCATTTGAATTTATTACTTGTTTCACTATGTGCAATTAACAAACTACAGTTAATACAGATTAAATGAAACCTGCCGGAAATAAGGGGTAATGAGAAGCATAACGATTATCTTCATCTAAACTTGTAACCGGTATCACATCAGAGGAGAAGGAAAACCATGAAACAAACGGTTGCCGCTTTTATTGCTAAAACACTCGAACAAGCTGGCGTAAAACGCATTTGGGGTGTAACGGGTGACTCACTCAATGGCCTTAGTGACAGCCTTAATCGTATGGGAACAATTGACTGGATGCCAACCCGTCATGAAGAGGTTGCGGCCTTCGCCGCGGGCGCTGAAGCACAGTTATCAGGCGAGCTGGCTGTCTGCGCAGGCTCGTGTGGACCCGGAAACTTGCACCTGATCAACGGCCTGTTTGATTGCCACCGCAACCACGTCCCGGTGCTGGCGATTGCCGCGCATATTCCATCCAGTGAAATAGGCAGCGGTTATTTTCAGGAGACCCACCCGCAAGAGTTGTTCCGTGAATGTAGCCACTATTGCGAGCTGGTGTCCAGCCCTGAGCAGATCCCCCAGGTGTTAGCTATAGCTATGCGTAAAGCGGTGCTCAACCGTGGCGTCTCCGTGGTGGTATTACCCGGCGACGTGGCGCTGAAGCCCGCCCCTGAAAGCGCCACCACGCACTGGTACCATGCGCCGCTCCCGGTAGTCACCCCGGAAGAGGAAGAGCTGAGAAAACTGGCGCAACTGCTGCGCTACTCCAGCAACATCGCCCTGATGTGCGGCAGCGGCTGCGCCGGTGCGCATAAAGAGTTGGTTGAGTTTGCGGCTAAGATCAAAGCCCCGATCGTGCACGCTCTGCGCGGGAAAGAGCATGTTGAGTACGACAACCCTTACGACGTGGGTATGACCGGGTTAATTGGCTTTTCATCCGGCTTCCATACCATGATGAATGCCGACACGCTGATTTTGCTCGGCACCCAGTTCCCCTATCGCCCGTTCTATCCCACCGACGCCAAGATTATTCAGATTGATATCAACCCTGCAAGCATTGGTGCGCACAGTAAAGTTGATATGGCGCTGGTAGGCGATATTAAATCCACCCTCCGCGCCCTGCTGCCTTTGGTGGAAGAAAAAACCGAGCGGCAGTTCCTGGATAAAGCGCTGGAACATTATCGCGAAGCACGCAAAGGGCTGGATGATTTAGCCAAACCCAGTGATAAAGCCATTCATCCGCAATATTTGGCACAACAAATCAGCCACTTCGCCGCTGACGACGCCATCTTCACTTGCGACGTGGGCACACCAACGGTTTGGGCGGCGCGCTATCTGAAAATGAACGGCAAACGCCGCCTGATCGGCTCCTTTAACCACGGGTCGATGGCCAATGCCATGCCGCAGGCACTCGGCGCACAAGCAACCGAACCGGGACGTCAGGTCATCGCCATGTGTGGTGACGGCGGCTTTAGCATGCTGATGGGCGATTTTCTGTCGGTGGTACAAATGAAATTGCCGGTGAAAATTATTGTCTTCAACAACAGCGTGCTGGGATTTGTAGCGATGGAGATGAAGGCTGGTGGTTATCTGACCGACGGCACCGAACTGCACGACACGAATTTCGCGCGGATTGCCGAGGCCTGTGGTATCACGGGCATTCGCGTGGAGAAATCTTCAGAGGTTGATGAGGCGCTGCAAAGGGCGATGTCAATTGACGGTCCGGTGCTGGTCGATGTGGTGGTGGCAAAAGAAGAGCTGGCGATCCCGCCGCAGATCAAGCTCGAACAAGCTAAAGGTTTTAGCCTGTATATGCTGCGCGCAATCATCAGCGGACGCGGTGATGAAGTGATCGAACTGGCGAAAACTAACTGGCTCAGGTAAAACATCCTTATTAAACCACACACAAAATCATTCATGATGCATCAAGGCGGCAAGCCCGAAAATCCCCAGGAGCATAGGAATACTATGTGACTGGGGTTTGAGGGTGCGGCCAACGGCGAGGCAGCTTGAAGGATGAAGTGTAATAAGGAGATACCATGATTGATTTACGCAGTGATACTGTCACCCAACCCAGTCGCGCCATGCTCGAAGAGATGATGGCCGCCCCGGTCGGGGACGACGTCTACGGTGATGACCCTACCGTTAATGCCCTCCAGCAATACGCAGCCGAGCTTTCTGGTAAAGAAGCCGCAATTTTCTTACCTACCGGCACTCAGGCGAACCTGGTGGCCCTGCTCAGCCATTGTCAGCGCGGCGAAGAGTATATCGCCGGTCAGGGCGCGCATAACTATCTCTACGAAGCGGGTGGCGCAGCGGTGCTCGGCAGCATTCAACCGCAACCCATCGATGCCGCGCCGGATGGCTCCCTGCCGCTGGACAAAGTGGCAGCAAAAATCAAAGCAGACGATATCCATTTTGCCCGCACCCGTCTGCTCAGTCTGGAAAACACACATAACGGCAAAGTGCTGCCGCGTGAGTATCTGAAAGAGGCCTGGGAATTCACCCGGGAGCGCAACCTTGCCCTGCACGTCGACGGCGCGCGTATTTTTAACGCCATCGTCGCCTATGGCTGTGAGCTTAAAGATGTCACACAATACTGCGACTCGTTCACCATTTGTCTTTCCAAAGGTCTGGGAACGCCGGTAGGCTCGCTGCTGGTCGGCAGCCACGAGTACATCAAGCGTGCCATTCGCTGGCGAAAAATGACCGGCGGCGGAATGCGCCAGGCTGGTATTCTGGCGGCGGCCGGGCTGTATGCGTTGAAAAATAACGTGGCGCGTTTGCAGGAAGACCATGACAACGCTGCCTGGATGGCTGAACAGCTGCGCGAAGCAGGTGCGGACGTCATGCGCCACGACACCAACATGCTGTTTGTTCGCGTTGGCGAAGAGCACGCTGCCGCGCTGGGCGAATACATGAAAGCACAAGGCGTGCTGATTAACGCCTCGCCGATTGTGCGCCTGGTGATGCATCTGGACGTATCGCGTGAACAACTTGCTGAAGTCGTCGCTCACTGGCGCGCTTTTTTAACCCGCTAAGGAGATAGGTGTGCCGCAACGGATTTTGGTTCTTGGCGCCAGTGGCTACATTGGTCAGCATCTGGTAAAGGCGCTCAGCCAACAAGGGCATCAGGTGCTGGCTGCGGCACGCCGCATTGAACGGCTGGAAAAGCAGCAACTGGCCAACGTCAGTTGCCATAAGATCGATTTAAACTGGCCAGATAATCTTGCGCCGCTGCTGATCGGTGTTGATACAGTCTATTATCTGGTCCACGGTATGGGTGAAGGCGGTGATTTTATCGCCCACGAACGCCAGGTGGCTATGAACGTACGCGATGCGCTACGTAATACACCGGTCAAACAGCTTATTTTCCTGAGCTCATTGCAAGCTCCCCGGCATGAACAATCCGATCATCTGCGTGCGCGGCAAATAACCGCCGATACCCTGCGTGAATCAGGCGTACCGATGACGGAATTGCGTGCTGGCATCATCGTCGGGGCCGGTTCCGCTGCCTTTGAAGTGATGCGCGACATGGTCTACAACCTGCCGGTACTCACTCCTCCACGTTGGGTGCGTTCGCGAACAACACCTATCGCGCTGGAGAATTTGATGTATTACCTGGTGGCGCTGTTGGATCATCCCACACAACATAACCGCGTACTCGAAGCCGCCGGACCGCAGGTGTTGAGCTATCAGGAACAGTTCGAACATTTTATGGCGGTCAGCGGTAAACATCGCCTGCTGATCCCCATTCCCTTTCCTACCCGCTGGATTTCGGTTTGGTTTTTAAACGTCATTACGTCGGTGCCGCCGACCACGGCAAAAGCACTGATCCAGGGCTTAAAACACGACCTGTTGGCCGATGACACCGAATTACGTGCGTTGATCCCGCAAAAGCTGATTGCCTTTGATGACGCAGTGCGCAGCACGTTGAAGGAAGAGGAAAAGCTGGTCAACTCCAGCGACTGGGGTTACGACGCGCAGGCGTTTGCCCGCTGGCGTCCTGAATATGGCTATTTCGCCAAACAGGCTGGCTTTAGCGTCGAAACCTCCGCCAGCAAAAAAGCGCTGTGGCAGGTCGTGAATCGACTTGGCGGCAAAGAAGGCTACTTCTTTGGCAATATTTTATGGAAAACGCGTGCGGCGTTAGATCTGTTGGTCGGCCATAAGCTCGCTAAAGGCCGACCGCAACACCCGCTGTTACAAGTTGGCGATACTGTCGATAGCTGGAAAGTTATCATTGTTGAACCCGAGAAACAGCTGACGCTGCTGTTTGGAATGAAAGCGCCAGGTTTGGGTCGCCTGAGCTTCACGCTGGAAGATAAAGGCGATCACCGACGCATTGATGTACGCGCCTGGTGGCATCCACACGGCATGCCAGGTCTCTTCTACTGGTTGTTGATGATTCCAGCCCATCTGTTTATTTTCAGAGGTATGGCGAAGCGTATTGCCAAACTTGCAGAACAAATCACAGACTAATGCGAAAAAGAGACTGTATTCTTTCATGTTTCCCATTGCATACAGACGTAATTCACGGAAGAATGCGCACGACGTTTTTTAAACACAGTGGATTGATATGAAGGTACTGGTTACCGGAGCCACCAGCGGCTTAGGCCGAAACGCGGTTGAGTTCTTATGTAGCAGAGGCGTCAGCGTCAGAGCGACCGGTCGCAACGAAGCGATGGGCAAGCTGCTGGAGAAAATGGGCGCAGAATTTGTGCATGCCGATTTGACCGAGCTGGTTTCCTCGCAGGCAAAAGTGATGCTTGCCGGCATTGACACGCTGTGGCACTGCTCCAGTTTTACCTCACCGTGGGGAACTCAGGAAGCCTTCGATCTGGCCAACGTCCGCGCAACTCGCCGGCTGGGCGAGTGGGCAGTGGCCTGGGGCGTTCGTAACTTCATTCATATCTCCTCGCCGTCGCTCTATTTTGATTATCACCACCATCGCGATATCAAAGAGGACTTTCGTCCCCACCGCTTCGCCAATGAATTTGCCCGCAGCAAAGCGGCTGGCGAAGACGTGATCGCGTTGCTGGCACAGGCCAACCCGCAGACCCGTTTTACGGTATTGCGTCCGCAAAGTCTGTTCGGACCTCACGATAAAGTATTCATTCCCCGTCTGGCCCATATGATGTACCACTATGGCAGCATCCTGTTGCCGCACGGCGGAAGTGCACTGGTGGATATGACCTACTACGAAAATGCGGTGCACGCGATGTGGCTGGCAAGTCAGCAAGCCTGCGATAAGCTGCCGTCAGGTCGCGCGTACAACATTACCAACGGCGAGCATCGCACTCTGCGCAGCATTGTGCAGAAGCTCATCGACGAGCTGAATATTGATTGTCGGATCCGCTCCGTTCCCTACCCGATGCTGGACATGATTGCCCGCAGCATGGAGCGTTTAGGCAATAAATCGGCAAAAGAGCCAAAACTGACGCATTACGGCGTCTCGAAGCTAAATTTTGATTTTACCCTGGATACTACCCGCGCTCAGGAAGAGTTGGGTTATCAGCCCATTGTGACGCTGGATGCAGGAATTGAACGTACCGCGGCCTGGTTACGTGACCACGGTAAGCTGCCGCGTTAGCCCTGCCCGTATTTCTCCAGTAACGCTTCGGCAATCGCCTGAGTTTCTGCATCCGCCACGCCGTTCCACAACGTCGGGCGGAAGTGCATCTGGAAGGCCATAATCACCCGCTGCTGTTCACGCGGCGTCATATCAGATTTTATCTCATAGCCGTAACGCGACAGCAGATCGAGCAAAGATTCGGTTGCTACCGGCGTGTGAGGCGCTCGCCCGGCAAGATAAAATGCCACACGCTGAAGGTCCGGCCACGCGCCAATGCCCTGTTCGGCCAGCACTTTCCATGGGAAAAGCGGTCCGGGATCGTCCTTTCGTTGCGGGGCGATGTCCGCATGGGCTACCACGTTCTGCGGTTTGATGTCGTAGCGGGCGATAATATCTTTCGCTAATGGGATCAGCGCCTGAATCTGCGCAGGCTCAAACGGCGCAAAATATTTTATCCCTGCCGATTTTTGCCAGCCGCGGTTTTCCAGCTCAATGCCAATTGAGGTATCGTTGATGCGCGTAGCGCCGCGCCAGAAGCTAATCCCCGCATGCCAGGCCAGATCTTGTTCGGGGACCAGTTGCCAGATGCGCGGTTTTCCGTGGTAGAGCGGCGGCACAGCCGGGATCAGATAGTGCGAACTGACGTTTTTATCCGTCAGCGTAGCCAGAGAAGAATCAAAATCATCCGCCGTGTAATGGATAACCAGCACTTTAATGCGCGGGTAAGCAGCCTGCGCCTGACGGCGGGTGTCTAACTGATACCCTTCTTTGTCGACAATGCCTTTTTCGCCAGCGCACCCCACCAGCAGCAGCGTAAATGCCAGTAGATACAGCAGACGCTTCATCGGCGGGTTTTCACCGCAGTGCCGCTGACGCTCACCATCAGCATACTGCCGTCTTTGCCCACGGTTTCGTAATCGATATCGATACCGACAACGGCATCAGCACCCAGCGCTTTAGCCTGTTCACCAAGCTCCTGAAAAGCAATTTCGCGCGCTTTTCGCAGCTCTTTTTCATACGCGCCGGAGCGACCGCCGACAATATCGCGGATGCCAGCAAAGAAATCGCGGAAGATATTCGCGCCTAGAATGGCTTCACCGGTAACAACACCGCAGTATTCCACGATGCTTTGCCCTTCCAGCGTAGGGGTAGTCGAAAACTGCATGTTTAATCTCCTTTTTGCGCTAAGAGCACGATCTCAAAAGCATTATCGAACCGATCCACTATCATTGAAAGGATATATTCTATCAACGTAGAACACTAATAGTAGAAAGCTAATAAGGAAATCATTATGCGCTACTCGAAACTCTCTCTGCTGGTCCCCTGTGCACTCCTTCTCAGCGCCTGTACTACCGTGACGCCGGTTTATAAAGATAACGGCGCACGTAGTGGTTCATGCGTAGAAGGTGGGCCAGACAGCGTGGCTCAACAATTCTATGATTACCGTATTCAGCATCGAAACAATGATCTTACCCCACTTCGTCCATACCTTAGTGACAACCTGGCTAAACTGCTGAACGATGCCAGTCGCGATAACGCGCATCGCGCTCTGTTTAACAGCGATCCGTTCTCCAGCCGCGCCACACTTCCGGACAGTGCCAGCGTCGCCAGCGCATCAACTATTCCGAATAGTGATGCACGCAACATCCCGCTACGCGTAGAACTTAAACAAGGCGATCAAAGCTGGCGTGATGAAGTGCTGATGATCCGTGAGGGCCAGTGCTGGGTCATTGATGATGTCCGCTATTTGGGCGGCAGCGTACACGCGCCAGCCGGGACGCTGCGCCAGTCTGTCGAAAACCGTTAATCGCCCCATTTACTCACCCAAATCATAACCCCCATTAATTGTCTGGCATTCTGCATAGAATGCCGACAATTATTCTTGCCCGCTGGTAGCCCCGCTATTTTGTGCTATGTTTAGATAAGAATGCGGTTTGCATTTAACTTTTAACGCATAAATATTGCATAACTATTCTGTCAAAGGTAGTATCTGCGGCTTCAATAGCTATCAGACTGCCAGTATCGAGTGTCAATGAGTATTCAATTAAACGGCATTAACTGCTTCTACGGCGCACATCAGGCGCTGTTCGATATCACGCTGGATTGCCCTCAGGGTGAAACACTGGTGTTACTTGGCCCAAGTGGAGCCGGGAAAAGCTCGCTACTGCGCGTACTCAACCTGCTTGAGATGCCGCGCTCGGGCACGCTCTCTATTGCAGGTAACCGTTTCGACTTCACAAAAACCCCGTCAGATAAAGCCATTCGGGATCTGCGTCAAAACGTCGGCATGGTCTTTCAGCAATATAATCTTTGGCCGCATCTCACGGTGGTGCAGAACCTGATTGAAGCGCCCTGCCGCGTACTGGGTCTGACAAAAGAGCAAGCGATGGCGCGTGCCGAGAAACTGCTGGAACGTCTGCGCCTTAAGCCATACAGCGATCGCTATCCGCTGCATCTCTCCGGTGGTCAGCAACAGCGTGTCGCCATTGCCCGCGCGTTGATGATGGAACCGCAGGTGCTGCTGTTTGATGAGCCTACCGCAGCGCTTGATCCGGAAATTACCGCCCAAATCGTCAGCATCATTCGTGAACTGGCGGAAACCAATATTACTCAGGTGATCGTCACCCACGAAGTGGAAGTTGCTCGTAAAACGGCCAGCCGTGTGGTGTACATGGAAAACGGTCATATCGTCGAGTTTGGGGATGCGAGCTGCTTTGCCAACCCGCAAACCGAAGCGTTTAAAAACTATCTTTCTCACTAAGATTCGGGACAATACAATGAAAAAAGTTCTGATTGCCGCGCTAATCGCAAGTTTTAGCCTTTCCGCTACCGCAGCCCAAACCATTCGTTTCGCCACCGAAGCGTCTTATCCTCCGTTTGAATCGATCGATGCTAACAACAAGATCGTAGGGTTTGACGTTGATCTGGCGAATGCGCTGTGTAAAGAGATTGACGCTACCTGTACCTTCACCAATCAGGCCTTCGACAGCCTGATCCCGAGCCTGAAATTCCGCCGTTTTGACGCGGTAATGGCCGGCATGGACATCACGCCTGAACGTGAAAAACAGGTTTTGTTCACCACTCCGTATTACGACAACTCTGCGCTGTTTGTTGGCCAACAGGGTAAATACACCAGCATTGATCAGCTGAAAGGCAAAAAAGTTGGTGTTCAAAACGGTACTACGCACCAGAAATTCATCATGGATAAACATCCGGAAGTGACCACCGTGCCGTATGACAGCTACCAGAATGCCAAACTCGATCTGCAAAACGGGCGTATTGACGGCGTCTTTGGTGATACCGCTGTAGTGACTGAATGGCTGAAAGACAATCCAAAACTGGCCGCGGTTGGCGACAAAGTCACGGATAAAGATTACTTCGGCACCGGTCTGGGCATCGCTGTGCGCCAGGGCAATACCGAGCTGCAGCAGAAATTTAACGCTGCGCTGGAAAAAGTGAAAAAAGATGGGACTTACGAGACCATCTACAACAAATGGTTCCAGAAGTAATATTTGATGAATGAATTTTTTCCTTTAGCAAGCGCCGCCGGGATGACCGTCGGCCTTGCCGTTTGTGCGCTGATCATCGGCCTCGCGCTCGCCATGTTTTTTGCCGTCTGGGAGTCAGTAAAATGGCGCCCGGTGGCATGGACGGGTTCTGCCCTGGTCACCATCCTGCGCGGTCTGCCGGAAATTCTGGTGGTTCTGTTTATCTATTTCGGCTCCTCACAGCTGCTGCTGACGCTGGCCGATGGCTTTACGATCAATCTCGGTTTTGTACAAATCCCGGTGCAGATGCAGATCGAAAACTTCGACGTCAGTCCATTCCTGTGCGGTGTCATTGCACTGTCATTGCTGTATGCCGCTTACGCGTCGCAAACGCTGCGTGGCGCGCTCAAGGCCGTACCACTCGGGCAATGGGAGTCAGGTCAGGCGTTAGGTTTGTCTAAAGCTGCGATCTTCTTTCGTCTGGTGATGCCGCAGATGTGGCGTCACGCGCTGCCGGGACTGGGAAACCAGTGGCTGGTATTGCTGAAAGATACTGCGCTGGTCAGCCTTATCAGCGTCAACGATCTGATGCTGCAAACCAAGAGTATCGCCACGCGTACCCAGGAGCCATTTACCTGGTACATTGTGGCGGCGGCTATTTACCTGGTGATTACGCTGGTGAGTCAGTACATTCTCAAACGCATTGACCTGCGCGCGACACGTTTTGAGCGGAGACCGGGCTGATGCTTGAGTATTTACCTGAATTGTTGAAAGGGCTGCATACCAGTCTGACGCTGACGGTCGCCTCCATCGTAGTTGCTCTGGTGCTGGCGCTGATTTTCACTGTCATCCTGACGCTTAAGACGCCGATCGTGGTCTGGCTGGTTCGCGCCTATATCACGTTGTTTACCGGTACACCGCTGCTGGTGCAAATATTCCTGATCTACTACGGGCCAGGGCAGTTTCCGACGTTGCAGGAGTATCCGGTTCTATGGCATCTGCTCTCTGAACCGTGGCTGTGCGCTTTAATTGCCCTGTCGTTAAACAGTGCGGCCTATACCACCCAGCTGTTCTATGGCGCTATCCGTGCAATCCCGGAAGGCCAGTGGCAATCCTGCAGTGCGTTGGGGATGAGCAAGAAGGATACGCTGGCGATTCTGCTGCCGTACGCCTTTAAACGCGCCCTATCTTCGTATTCCAACGAAGTGGTGCTGGTGTTTAAAAGTACTTCACTGGCATACACCATCACGCTGATGGAAGTGATGGGCTATAGCCAGCTGCTGTACGGTCGTACTTATGACGTGATGGTTTTCGGCGCGGCTGGCGTGATTTATCTGATCGTTAACGGCTTGCTGACGCTGATGATGCGCTTAATTGAACGTAAAGCACTGGCGTTTGAACATCGTAATTAAGCGAAATAACTGCATAAACCTAAAAACACAAGACGGGCAAGTCTCACAACAGCCCGTCTTTTTTTACGCCAATAAAAATATTTAATCATTTTTATTGCATATAAATTCATTAAATGGCATTGTTAGTCCACGCCGCAGACACGGTAAATAATCATAAGATAGACAGACGGGAGTTCCACCATGAAAAAGTTAGTACTGGCTGCATTACTTGCTACTTTCGCCGCTGGCGCCTCAGCTGCTGATAAAATTAATTTCGGTGTATCAGCGACTTACCCGCCATTTGAGTCGCTGGACGCCAGCAATAAAATTGTCGGTTTTGACATCGACCTGGCAACGGCGCTGTGCAAACAAATGCAGGCTGACTGTACTTTCACCAATCACGCTTTCGACAGCCTGATTCCCGCGCTGAAATTTAAGAAATATGATGCGGTAATTTCCGGAATGGATATTACGCCTGAGCGTAGCAAGCAGGTTGCATTTACTCAGCCTTACTATGCCAACTCCGCGCTGGTGATTGCGAAAAAAGACACCTATAAAACCTTTGCCGACCTGAAAGGTAAACGCATCGGTATGGAAAACGGCACCACGCACCAGAAATACCTGCAGGACAAGCATCCTGAGGTGAAAACCGTGGCCTACGATAGCTATCAGAATGCGATTATCGACCTGAAAAATGGTCGTATTGATGGCGTATTTGGCGATACCGCCGTGGTTAACGAGTGGCTGAAAACCAATCCGCAGTTAGGCGTAGCCACTGACAAAGTGACCGACCCACAATACTTCGGAACAGGCCTTGGCATCGCGGTTCGCCCGGATAACAAAGCCCTGCTGGAAAAACTAAACAGCGCGCTGGCGGCCATCAAAGCGGACGGCACCTACCAGAAAATCAGCGATCAGTGGTTCCCCCAGTAACGTCTGTCCAATCTGAAAAGCCGCTCTCTGCGGCTTTTTTTATCTCTTTGCCTGCGCTTTCAGTCAGTTCTTACGCCATAAATGCATTCCTGGCATACACTTGTTAAAACGAAAAAAAGTGAGGCAAAAGGATGATAGCATTCCCTGCCAGTTTACTGATCCTCAATGGAAAAAGTGCTGATAATCTTCCCCTGCGTAACGCTATTACACAGTTGCGTGATGAGGGCGTGGAAATCCATGTTCGCGTTACCTGGGAAAAAGGTGACGCCCAACGCTACGTTGATGAAGCTCGTCAGTTGGGCGTTGAAACGGTGATTGCCGGCGGCGGCGACGGCACAATAAACGAAGTCTCGACGGCGCTTATCCAGTCGCAGGGCGGCAATATACCGGCGCTGGGTATTTTACCGTTGGGAACGGCAAATGACTTTGCCACCAGCGTAGGTATACCCGACGACATTGATAAGGCATTAAAGCTGGCTATCGCCGCAAATGCGACGGCGATCGATATGGTGCAGGTCAATGATAAAACCTGTTTTATCAACATGGCGACCGGCGGCTTCGGCACACGCATCACTACCGAGACACCAGAAAAACTCAAGGCTGCGTTGGGTGGCGTATCATACTTTATCCACGGATTAATGCGCATGGATACGCTCAAACCCGACGTCTGCGATATCCGTGGAGAAGATTTTCACTGGCAGGGTAAGGCGCTGGTGATTGGTATCGGTAATGGTCGTCAGGCTGGTGGTGGGCAACAGCTTTGCCCGACGGCGCTGATCAACGATGGTCTGCTGCAACTGCGCATTTTTACCGGCGAAGAACTGTTGCCAGGGCTGCTTTCGGCGTTAACACAATCCGAAGACAACCCTAACATCATCGAGGGCGCATCATCATGGTTTGATATCCGCGCCCCACACGAAATTACCTTTAATCTCGATGGCGAACCGCTCAGCGGACAGGAGTTTCATATTGAAATCCTGCCCGCGGCGTTACGTTGCAGACTGCCGCCGGGTTGTCCACTGTTGCGCTAACACGACAACATCCCGGCTGGAATCAGGCGATAGTGACTTTGCTGTCCAGATAAACATCCTGCACGGCGTTAATCAGCTTAACGCCGTCGGCCATGGTTTTCTTGAATGCTTTGCGTCCAAGAATCAGCCCCATGCCGCCTGCTCGTTTGTTAATCACTGCCGTACGTACCGCATCACTGAGATCGGTTTCGCCGCCAGCCGCGCCGCCGGAGTTAATCAACCCGGCACGCCCCATATAGCAGTTCACCAGTTGATAACGCACCAGGTCAATTGGGTTGTCGCTGGTCAGCTTACTGTAGACGCGATCGTCGGTGTAGCCAAAGTTAACCGCTTTATACCCGCCGTTGTTTTCCGCCATTTTCTGCTTAACAATATCCGCCCCAATAGTGGCCGCCAGATGGTTTGCCTGCCCGGTGAGATCGGCAGAAACATGGTAATCCACGCCGTCTTTCTTAAACGCTGAGTTACGCAGGTACGCCCACAGTACGGTGACCATCCCCAGCTCATGAGCACGCTCGAACGCGGCAGAAATCTCCTCAATCTGGCGACGGGACTCTTCTGAACCGAAATAGATGGTTGCCCCTACCGCTACCGCGCCCATATTGAACGCCTGTTCTACGCTGGCATACAGCGTCTGATCGAACGTATTAGGGTAGCTCAGCGTTTCGTTGTGGTTAATCTTCACGAGGAACGGAATGCGGTGCGCGTAGCGACGGGAAACAGAAGCCAGCACGCCATAGGTCGACGCCACACAGTTACACCCTGCTTCAATAGCCAGCTCCACAATATTCTTCGGATCAAAGTACAGCGGGTTAGCCGCAAATGATGCCCCAGCGGAGTGCTCCACGCCCTGGTCCACCGGTAGAATCGACAGATAACCTGTCCCGGCCAGTCGCCCCGTGTTATACAGCGTCTGCATATTACGCAGCACGGCTGGCGGACGGTTGTTATCCACCATCACGCGATCGACGTAATCATGTCCGGGCAGGTAAAGTTGGTCAGAAGGAATGGTCATACAACGATGCTGTAAAAGGTTGTCGGCGTCTTTGCCAAGCAACTGCGCAATATCAGTCATAGCTATGCTCCCGTAATTTCCGATTTGAAACCGGAATGTGGATTGTCCTGACCCGCTTTGTTGCGGGCAGCAATAAGCCTGGTACCGACTGCCCTTTTTTTCCATCTTTAGCGCACTTTTCAGCAACTTCTGCTGGCTCGATTCAGGAGGAAATAATGTTAAGGCGGTCAAATTTAGACCACAAAGGTATTTTAAAGGTATTATCAAATGGTACTATCAATGCGTACCTTACCTGTCATGAAGGATTTAAAGATGAAAACTACAGTTAAGCTGTCGTTCATGATGTTTGTAGAGTGGTTTATCTGGGGCGCCTGGTTTGTACCGCTGTGGCTATGGCTGAGTAAAAGTGGCTTTAGCGCCGGGGAGATCGGCTGGTCTTACGCCTGTACCGCGATAGCCGCGATCCTGTCACCCATCCTGGTCGGCTCTGTCACTGACCGTTTTTTCTCCGCACAAAAAGTCCTTGCGGTGTTGATGTTCGTCGGCGCTGTTTTGATGTACTTCGCCGCACAACAAACCACCTTCGCCGGTTTTTTCCCGCTGTTACTTGCCTATTCGCTGACCTATATGCCGACGATTGCGCTGACCAACAGCATTGCTTTTGCCAACGTCCCGGACGTTGAACGTGATTTCCCGCGTATCCGCGTGATGGGCACCATTGGCTGGATTGCTTCAGGTTTAGCCTGCGGTTTCTTACCGCAAATGCTTGGCTATAGCGACATCTCACCCACCAATATTCCTCTGCTTATTACTGCCGGAAGCTCAGCACTGTTGGGCGTCTTTGCGTTCTTTTTGCCGGATACGCCGCCGAAAAGCACCGGCAAAATGGATTTCAAAGTCATGTTGGGTCTGGATGCGCTGATCCTGCTGCGGGATAAGAACTTCCTCGTCTTTTTCTTTTGCTCTTTCCTGTTTGCGATGCCGCTGGCGTTCTATTACATCTTCGCCAACGGTTACCTGACGGAAGTCGGGATGAAAAACGCCACCGGTTGGATGACACTGGGCCAATTCTCTGAAATCTTCTTTATGCTGGCGCTGCCGTTTTTCACCAAACGTTTTGGCATTAAAAAGGTATTACTGCTTGGTCTTATTACTGCGGCTATCCGCTACGGATTTTTCGTTTACGGCGGCGCGGAAGAATATTTCACTTATGCCCTGCTATTTTTCGGCATTCTGCTTCATGGCGTCAGTTACGACTTCTACTATGTCACGGCCTACATCTATGTCGACAAAAAAGCGCCGGTACATATGCGCACCGCAGCGCAAGGGCTTATCACCCTCTGCTGTCAGGGATTCGGCAGCCTGCTCGGATACCGTCTGGGCGGCGTAATGATGGAAAAAATGTTTGCTTACAAGGAGCCAGTTAATGGTCTTACCTTTAACTGGGCCGGCATGTGGGGATTTGGCGCGATCATGATCGCCATTATTGCCGTGCTGTTTATGATTTTCTTTCGCGAATCAGATGGAGAAATCACCGCCATTACGGTGGATGATCGCGATGTAGCATTGAAACAAGGGGAAGTAAAATGAAAGCAGAACGTATTCTCGGAGCTCTTTATGGGCAGGCGTTAGGGGATGCGATGGGCATGCCATCGGAACTGTGGCCAAGAACCCGGGTTAAAGCCCATTTCGGTTGGATCGACAGTTTTTTGCCTGGTCCGGCTGAAAATAATGCCGCCTGCTACTTTAACCAGGCAGAGTTTACTGATGATACGTCTATGGCACTGTGCCTGGCAGATGCCCTGCTTGAGTGCGATGGAGAGATTGTACCCGATGTTATTGGCCGCAATATTCTGGCCTGGGCAGAGCGTTTTGATGCCTTTAATAAAAACGTGCTCGGCCCGACCTCAAAAATTGCACTCAAAGCCATTCGCGACGGCAAACTTGTCGCCGAACTGGAGAATAATGGTGTGACCAACGGGGCGGCAATGCGCGTTTCACCGCTGGGTTGCCTGCTGCCCGCCCGCTGTCTTGATGCGTTTATTGATGATGTAGCATTGGCCTCCAGCCCGACGCATAAATCGGATCTGGCGGTGGCCGGTGCGGTCGTGGTCGCATGGGCGGTATCACGCGCCATTGATGGCGAAAAATGGTCAGAGATTGTCGACGCGCTGCCTGCCATTGCCCGGCATGCCCAGCAAAAAAGGATCACCACCTTTAGCGCCTCGCTCTCGGCACGCCTTGAGCTGGCACTGAAAATCGTCCGTAATGCCGACGGCATTGAGTCCGCCTGCGAGCAGCTGTATCAGGTGGTGGGAGCCGGAACCAGCACCATTGAATCCGTGCCTTGCGCCATCGCCATGGTCGAACTGGCGCAGACCGATCCCAACCGCTGCGCCATTCTGTGTGCGAATCTGGGGGGCGATACTGACACCATCGGGGCAATGGCAACCGCCATTTGTGGCGCGCTGCACGGCATAAACGCGATTAACCCGGCCCTGAAACATGAGCTCGATGCGGTAAATCAGCTGGACTTTATGCGCTACGCCAGCGGATTACTGCGACTGCGCGAGCAACGGGAGGCGCTATGAGCACCACGCGTCTGCAACAACTTCTCCCACAGTTACGCACACAGCGGCCGGTGACGGTGGTAGGCGCGGCGGTGATTGATGTCATTGCCGATGCGTATGCCCTTCCCTGGCGCGGATGTGACATTGAACTCAAACAGCAAGGGGTGAACGTTGGCGGCTGTGCGCTCAATATTGCCGTAGCGCTCAAACGTTTAGGTATCGACGCCAGTAATGCGTTACCGCTGGGTCAGGGGGTATGGGCCGATATTATCCGCAACCGGATGGCAAAAGAGGGACTGCAAAGTTTAATCGACAATGCTGAAGGCGATAACGGCTGGTGCCTGGCACTAGTGGAGCCTGATGGTGAACGTACCTTTATGTCCTTTAGCGGCGTTGAGAATCAATGGAATGCAGACTGGCTGGCGCAGCTTGATATCCCTCGCCACAGCCTGGTTTATCTTTCGGGCTATCAGTTAGCCTCTGGATGCGGTGAACTGCTGGTGCAGTGGCTGGAAGGTCTGGATGAAGTGACGCCATTTATCGATTTTGGACCACGTATAGGTGACATTTCCGAGGCCTTGATGACCCGCATTATGGCCTGCCGCCCGCTGGTATCACTCAATCGTCAGGAGGCGGAGATTGCCGCCGAGCGGTTTGCATTGAGTCAGGATGTAGAAGGTTTTGGCGCAGAGTGGGTACGACGTTTCGCCGCGCCGGTGGTGGTCCGTCACGATAAAGACGGTGCGTGGTATTTCAGCGCGCAGACATCCGGTTGCGTACCGGCATTTGCGACGACGGTTGTTGATACCATTGGTGCAGGTGACAGCCATGCTGGCGGCATGCTGGCCGGGCTGGCATCTGGCTGGACGCTGGCGGAAGCCGTACTGCTGGGTAACGCGGTAGCGTCCTGGGTAGTCGGGCATCGCGGCGGCGATTGCGCACCCTCGCGCGAGGCGCTACTCCTCGCACACAAAGACGTATAGATCGCTTCGACAGTAGCTGATGCTGTATTCAATGGGCCGTTGCTGTTGGTCAAGCGCTACCTGCTTGATCACCAGTACCGGCACTTTGCTGTCCATTTGGATATGTGCCTGAAACTCTGCGTCAGGCATTCGGGCGCTGACGCGTGAGCGCGTGCGCTGCGGGAAGATATGCTGGCTGCGAAAATAGTCATACAGTGAAACGCCGATGGCATCGACATCATGGATTAGATGGACAGGAACCCATGATTCTTCAATAGAAACCGCGTCTTCATCTACATAGCGAATGCGCTTGAGCAGAAAGACGTCACTCCCTACGGCAACCGCCAGATGCTGGGCCACCTCTTCCGGGCAGGGCACAATGCGCTTGTTGACCCACAACGTATCTGGTTTTTTACCGCGCAACACCACCTGCTGGGAAAAACCACGCGCCTCTTTGAGCGAATACTCGAAAATGTTGTTGATCTGTGTCCCATAACCACGGGCACGCGTCACTACGCCTTCTTCTTCCAGGGCCTGCATCGCCTTACGCACCGTAATTCGCGAAACGCCGGTCAACTGACTGAGATCGCGCTCGCCCGGCAGGATATTCCCATGCTCCAGAACCCCGCTGCGCACAGCGTTTTTCACCGTTTGGGCAAACTTCAGATACAGCGGTGTGTTATCAGCCGCTGAAATGCGCTCATTCAGTTGCGCGATAAGCTGGGTATGCGCTTGTTCCATTTATCTTTTCCTGCAGCCGTTTCTGCAGCCAGTATACCGATTACCACCACGCGTGGAAATGATGTACCGGACCTATTCCCTCGCCAACTTCCAGGGTGTCGGCTTGCGCCAGCGCAGCTGAAAGCCACAGCTTTGCCTCCTGTACTGTTTCTGCCCAGTTATCATGACGTGGGCGCAGCGCCGCCAGCGCCGCCGAGAGCGTACAACCGGTGCCATGAGTATTTTTGGTCATCACCCTTGGCGCGGTAAAACGCTGTTCACCCTCACGGGTAAAGAGCCAGTCCGGGCTTTGCACATCATCGAGATGTCCCCCTTTCATTAACACCGCCTCACAGCCCAGCGCCCGTAGCGCCCTTCCCTGCTCTAACATCTCCTGCTCAGTTTGCGCATGCGATGCCCCGAGAAGTGCCGCGGCTTCGGGTAAATTTGGTGTGATAATCGAGACCTGTGGCAGCAAACGGGTACGCAGCGTTTCTACCGCAGAAGGAGATAACAGCGGATCGCCGCTTTTCGCCAGCATCACCGTATCCAGCACCACATTTCGCACTCGATGACGACGCAAACGTTCGGCAACCGCTTCAACAATATCAGTCTCCGCCAGCATACCAATTTTGGTTGTGTCGATACGTACATCACTAAACACCGAGTCCAGTTGTGCAGCAACAAAGTCAGGTTCAATGCGATACACCGACTGCACCCCGCGCGTATTTTGTGCCACCAACGCGGTAATAACCGAGCAGCCGTAAGCGCCAAGCGCCGAGAAGGTTTTTAAATCGGCCTGAATACCTGCGCCACCGCTTGGATCGGTTCCTGCGATTGTTAATGCGTTAATCCGTTTCATGCTTGCTCCTGGGCGGTCAGGTTATAGAGGGCGTCGATAAATGCCGGAACAAAACTTCCCGGTCCGGTTGATTGTTCTGTAGCTATTTGTCCGGCCTGTTTCATCCAGCTGCAGGCTGAAGCGACGTTATCAAGTCTGTCACCACGCAAAGCACAACTGGCCGCAACAACCGCCGACAGCGCACATCCGGTACCCACCACTCGGGTCATCAACGGGTCACCGCCGTTCACGCAGACGGTACGCTGACCATCGGTAACGTAGTCAACTTCGCCGGTAACCACGACAACGGTCCCAACCTGACGTGCCAGCGCCTGCGCAGCCGGGAGGGCTACCGCTGGTGTATCAGTCGTGTCTACACCGCGCCCTCCACCGTTCATCCCCGCCAGCGCAAGGATTTCCGAGGCATTACCGCGAATAGCGGCGGGCTGTAGCGCCAGTAAATCCAGACAGAA
Source organism: Citrobacter sp. Cu096 (assembly GCF_030332285.1). Lineage (NCBI taxonomy): Bacteria > Pseudomonadati > Pseudomonadota > Gammaproteobacteria > Enterobacterales > Enterobacteriaceae > Citrobacter > Citrobacter sp. Cu096. Next base: position 517,030 of record NZ_JAOWID010000030.1, on the reverse strand, counting down.
GCGACGACGATACGCCAGTGCGCCTACGGCAACGGGATCGAGCGTCCAGGGAGTATTAGCCCGCAGCGCCTGTTCGACCGCCGCGCGCATGGCAATGGCGCGGCTCTCGGTCAGCGTACCCACGTTAATTAGCAGCGCACTGGCGATAGCCGCAAACTGGCTGGCTTCTTCAGGTTCGATCACCATCGCTGGTGATGCGCCAAGTGCGAGTAACGTATTGGCCGTAAAGCTTTGCACAACCTCGTTGGTCATACAGTGTGTGAGTGGGGAAAGCGTTCTAAATTGATGTAAGGTGTGGGCCGCAAGCGCGCGGCAGTGCAGGTCAGGCTGCATGGTTCAGCTCCTGCCCGCGCGAAGAAGGGACACGAGCAGTGTCAGACTTCCCTACGCTGGCATTATCCAGATCAGGTGGTACGGGTATTTCTCAGCCTTCACCAGGAAGGGCACCCCGAGTCGTTGAAACCGAAACATGTTACACCGGTTTCAGCGACAGGATACTGTCTGCACGCCATGTTGTAAATTGCGGGCCAACATTGCCGCATATCTGCACTTCATTTACACTTTTTACGAAATAACTGGAGTACTCACAAAATAGTGCTTGTCAGATATCCTGTAAGCCAGAAATGATACACGACTGATTTTGACGACCCGAATAAGTAGAGAGGATGGGTATGAAAAATAAAATGTTGCTGAGCGCACTTCTGCTTGCGAGCAGTGTCGTCTGGGCCGCACCGGCCACAAAAGCTGCCCCCACCGGAATTGATAAGTATGAGCTGAGCAGCTTTATTGCTGACTTCACCCATTTCAAACCCGGTGACAAGGTTCCACCACTGTATCTCACCGACGAATACACCATAAAGCAGTGGAATCTGCGCAACCTGCCCGCACCGACGGCAGGCACCCACTGGACCTACATGGGCGGCGCGTATGTGCTGGTCAATGATGCCGATGCTAAGATCATTAAAGCCTACGACGGCGAGATTTTTTATCATCGTTAATAGAATAAAAACACGTACTTTCAGCAAGAAAGTACGTGAAATAACCACCAATCAATCAGTCGTAAGATACCGCAAAGATCACTTTACTTTGTACCTCACCAGGCTGTAGTGATTCTCCTGTTACGCGAACATATTTCGCGGTGATGGGGAACGTGTAGCCACTTTTGATTTCAGTCAGTTTAGGTATTTTGTTCATCAGCGTATCCCCCAATTTCAACGGCGAGGTCGCACTGCCGTTGTAAATCTGGAAACCTACGCCCTTTGCACCACCCGTTAAAGTATTTATCAATATTGTCCCACTATCATTCCAGTCGCCACGCGCAACTTTAAAACTGACTGGATTGGTAGTGACGCCGTTGATACCTTCGCAACTCAGTGTGAGATCTGTAGAACCTGATTTAGTATTGTTTGCACTTAATATTTCTTTTAGCGTCGTATCCGGCATTTTTATCTCATATGTAGTTTTTGAGAAACGACAGGTTGTTGGTTTGTGCGTTACAGTGAAGTTCATATTCTGGGTAAAGGTTGAAGTATTCGACAACCGCTTTGTAGCCCAACAAAAAAGATAAGCTAACCAGTTTGCTGTGCAGTCATTTTCAGCAGTAATACTGACCGCTGAATCGCTCAAACTAAACGCATCGCCAGATACCGTCTGTTTTGCGGTTCCTGAACTCAAATAACTTGCTGTAATGGTGAAATTCTTGGTATTTAGTGTTCCACCGGCACTTACAGTTGTTCGACCAATACTGACAGGAAAATCATTACTCGTTAAATTAATACTAATTAATACCTTCTTACCGCTGCTCCCCTGGATAGCAACAATATAATCCTTGAGGGGTGTTGCATAATATAAACTATCGGTATTAGCAGTACATGTTATATTGCCACTGGCATTGAGATTTACTTTTGCTGTCGCCTTACCGGATGTCATATCCAGATTGATTGTCGATGTTCCCCCGTTTAATGACTGAAACGTACATCCCGCCTGTACCCCAAAGGATGACAATAGCAAAAATAGTAAATACAGATACTCTTTCATATTTCGCATCCTTATCGGCAAATATAGACTTCATTCTCATCAATCGCCTTATCGAAGGTAATCGTGCAGAATTGTCCCAGCTGTTTATTAACCGCGACGCGTACCGACGCAGGAATGTCGTTGGTGCGAATAAATAACCGACTGCCCTGGCCGACCAGACCAATGTTATTACCCGCACTATCTTCAACCTCATAGCCAAACGATAACGGAGAGCCGTCCGGACGCTGGGCAAGAAAATACCAGGGTTTACGCCTGTCAGTTTCATACTCCGCCAGTACAACCGCACCGCGATAAGGTACCGCACCTTTGCGGTTGCCAAGTAAGGCAACATCGCTGTGGCTGTCAGAAAGATCCAGCATCAGCATATTTTCGCGATACGGGGTCAGGCCGTCATAAACCGCGTAACCTTTGCTGTTCGTCGTTAAGTAACGCTGTCCCTGCACCGCCGCCCCCTGTAACCCCGGCGCTTTAACAATGGCGAAAGTATCGGAAAGCCGGGACGTCAGCGCCACGCCGTCAGACCACACCACAACACCGCCCTGAATATTACCGCTGGCCTGTTGATACTTATTCGACTGGCTGTAGCTGCCGCCCACAGTCGCCATTGCCGCGCGCCAGACCATGCTACCGCCCGCCGTTGTCTCGTTCTCTTGTCGTTGGTGACTGAGGTTGGCGCCATAGCTGAATTGATCGCGATTACCCGCCACCCCGCTTAAGCTGGCGTTATTCGACTGATAACCATCATCATCAAACGTAGTTGAGTTAGAAACGAACAGATCGCGCCGAGGAGCGGAAATACCGTCCCCCCACGAAAACGGGATGGAAATGTACAGGTTAAAACGCTTATCCTCGTGATTATCCTGATCGTACGTTTGGCTAACGGCAAAGGTATAGCTAACTCGCTGCCACGTGTTCGAATAACTCAACTGATAATCTTTACCCGTTCCACTACGTTGCCAGTAGTCACGCCACAAACCGCTGACGGCCAGAAATCCCCAATCAGCAGCCAGTGCCTGGTTGATGTTCAGAGAAAAACTGTTCTTACGGCCAAAGTCGTTCTGATAGTAGTCCGCAAGGTCATAAACATCATTTTCATCGCGGTGATAGTGATTTTTATTATTCGCCCACACGTAGTCATTAAAGCTACGATAATCCCGCGATGAATAACGATAAGCTGCCAGCGCAAACTGCGTGCTGGTCTGGGCGACATACTTGTTCCACGCAACCTGATAGCTCTGACCATCAAAAACATCACCATTATCCTGTTCGCTATGTGATCGCGTGGCATCTACCAATACCGAGCCAATAGGTGTATTCCAGCCGGTCCCGAGCACAAATGAAGAATAATTCTGCGACAGCATTGTACCGCCATAGACCGTTAGCAAATTGTTCATACCATACTGATAACTGCCCTGTAGGAAATCATACTGATTGCCAGCCCCCTCAATATGGCTACGCCCGGCAGCAAAATCATATTTTGATACGCCTGACTGCAGCATATTCGGCACAGATGAATAAGGCACCAGGTAATGGGATACTGAGCCGTCGGCCTCTTTCACGCTCACATCTAAATCCGCGCCGCCGCCAGCAAGTTGCAGATCATCAATAGCAAATGGGCCTGGTGGAACTTCTTTCTGATAAATAACAAAGCCGTTTTGTTCGATGGTTACCAACGCGTTGCTCTGGGCAATCCCATGTACTACTGGGGTAAAATTCTGTTTTGAGTTCGGTAACATTTGCATATCACGCCAGATACGCACACCGCGAAAACGTACCGCGTCAAAGATATCCGAACCGGTGTACATATCTCCGGTACGTAGCGTGCCAAGTATTTGCGGGATACCGCGCTCCATATATAACGTGTTACTTTTCCAATTACCGCTGTTCTCGTTGCCTTTTATATAGTTGGCATTTGAGTGCAACTGCCATCCAAGCAGGTTCAACCCGCTATTCAGGTTCACATAGCTACTTTTATCATCGCCGCCGTGTTTATAATTACTGTAATACTGGCTGGCGTAATAAGATGTATAAAAAGCGTTAACCCCGCGTTCCCAGGTTTCAGGCGACATATATCCTGACTCATGTTCAAGCACATACGCATGCGGCACGCTTAGATTCAGAATAAATTGCCCTATGTCATAACCGACACTGCCGCCCTGAACTGCCGCGCGCAGCGGTACACACTCTACAGTTTTATCTGCTTTAATCCCCTCAGTACGAATACCAATTTTCTGCAACTGCGCCCAGGATAAGCATGCCGCATCCGAATCGGATTTAATATTAATATTATAATGACCCCGCCAATGATTATTTACATAAACATCCATTTCATACATTCCGGGCATTGGCTTATCGCCATCAATTTGATAGCGGGATATTTTTTCACCATTTAAACCACCGATCATAAAGTGGGTATCAAAGGTTTCTTCTTCAGCCCATGCAGATGATGAGGCCGTCAGCACCGACAGGATGGCCAGTGTAATCGAATTAATCTTTAACATAGCCAGTCCTTGAGCTATTTTTCAGTTTCTATTCTTTCACTCAAATAATTACCGTAATCGTCAATAAGTGTAACCTTGTAGTCACTAACAACAGCGGTAGTACTTAACATTTTCTCTGACCACGGTGCTAACAGTAACGTTTCCTTATTAATTTTTGAACCACCTATCAATTCAGGAATAGTAATCCAGTTAGCAGAATTATTTTTAATTTTTATCCCACCACTAGCATGACTGACATTCAGATGGGTAAAACTTTTTTTATCAACACCAGAAACACCCTGTGGGCGATAAATAAATTTTATGCGGTTCTGCATAGCAAATTTAATTATATTTTTACCTTCTGATTCCGCTGAATTAGGAGGTATATCGAGCACATTAAGAAAAAAAAGGCTTTCACGATCTTTCGGTAACGTATTTGCTAACTGCTTAATTTTCAGCTGCTGGCCGGAACCACCGCTAACCTTTGTTACTGGCGGAGTCATCACAAACGGTACCTGAATTTTCTCTGGCGGCAGGCTGGTATCACCATCGTCAATCCACGACTGAACCAGAGCACCACGACTGCCTTCGTTCATGATTTGCACGGTAATTTCTTTTTTCTGCGCCGGATAAATGACACGAGTGCCGTAAATATAAATACCTCCCCACGCCGGCATTACCGAGCCAGCAAAAAATAATATTAATAACTTTTTCATTATAATTATCCTTACTACAGCAAAAACCGGCGGCCACAGCCGCCGACAAACAGGATTGTAATCTTAATCAGTAACTACAGTCATCGTCAGCGAAGAGGCCACATCACCAGCGGTGACGTCAGTTGAACCCACTTTCGCGTAGCGTGCGCTAAAGTCCAGAACATATTTATTGTCTGCGGTTTTCGTTAAATTAATACTTGAATCAGGATTAACCTGTTTATCACCATAATAGACCGCAAAACCAGCACCATTATTTGATGCGGTATTTCGTGTAATGTGTTTATTATTACTGTCAAATTGCGAGCTGGAGAAAGTTATTTTCGGCGCTGCAGTACCAGTACATTCAACGGTTAAGGGAACGGTGGTTTTATTTGAGTATCCATCATAAACACCACCAGCGCTTAAGGTATTTAATCTGTCAGCACCAATTTGGTTCATACCAATGGTCGCCGTACTATCGCCCGTAAATTTACAGGTAGTTCCCACCACCTTACCAGTAATAATCAGTTCACCCTGATCGGTATCAGCAGCAAAAGCCCCTGCGCTCATAAATACAGCAGAAAGAACAGTAGCAGAAATGATTGAAGCTTTCATAATATCTTCCTTAATGAATTAATTTCTATTATTAAGAGGTGGTATTTCTTGAAATTAAATTCTCACAGGAAAAAAGTTACCGCAATGTAAACGCGTTGTTTTATTGACTTAACTCAAATTAATCATTGCAATATAATCACAACAAATAAGTGACAATTTAAGTTATCATTAGAATTAATAACTTAATGGCATTAACTAGCCGGGACGGGATTCTTCAAACAAATATAAAACTAGGCATCATTCTTCAAAACTATATCTAGCCATAAATAAAAAGAAACTTTTTTAATCATAGCTATTTAGCACGATCTGCCGCGAACTATCACCATGAACAATAACAATATCAGTCACCACGCCTCGCGCAGGCGAAGACGTCACATTGTTGATAGTTGAAAGATGAAGAGTTTCTCCACATCGTTGATGTATTTCATTATTTACAACATCAGTACTACAAGTCGGTTCGACTACCCTGCCGTCGATGGTTAAAGAGGCAGTATCGGAAGCAAAAACACTCATTCCATAAGTCAGAATTATAATTCCCATCAGCCAATGTTTTTTCATTTGATCGTAACTCCTGTGGTTAACATCAAATAACATGCAGATGGCCTGTTAAGTGACAGTATGGGCGAAATACACCGCTCAATCCAATCGGAATTGTAGATTGATGGGATTAGATTGATCAATTTAAATGATGCATTAAAGAGGATTATTCAGAAAAAGACATGAATTATACAGGCTGGATAAATATCAGGGTTCAACTTTTCACTAAATACATTCACCGCATCAATATATTATTGATGCGGCGAATGGATTAAAAACCACGGCTACAGCTAAAATTACACTGCGCGGAAGGCGATCTCACCAGGGATAACTTCTCCCTGCCAGTAGAGCTGGGCAGCGACACGCCCTGCCAGGCTGCGGTAAATGGCAGTAAATTCGCTGTCAGGACGGCTGATGACCGTCGGCATACCACGATCGAGGTCCTCACGCAGGGAAATATGCAGCGGCATCTGTCCCAGCAGTTGAGTGTGATACTGCTCTGCCAGCTTCTGCGCCCCACCGGTGCCAAAGATTGGCTCGTGATGACCGCAGTTGCTGCAAATATGCATACTCATATTCTCAACAATACCCAGCACCGGTACTTCGACTTTTTCGAACATCACAATGCCTTTTTTGGCATCGATTAGTGCAATGTCCTGCGGAGTGGTCACCACAACAGCTCCCGTTACCGGAATGTTCTGCGCCAGCGTCAACTGGATGTCACCCGTACCCGGCGGCATATCCAGTACCAGGTAATCAAGATCCGGCCATAAGGTTTCCTGCAGCATCTGCAGCAGCGCTTTGCTGGCCATCGGGCCACGCCACACCATCGCGTTATCATCAGTGACCAGATAACCAATGGAGTTCGTCGCCAGACCGTGAGACATGATCGGCGCCATGTGCGTACCGTCAGGTGAGGTTGGACGCTGGTTTTCCGCGCCGAGCATTGTCGGAATAGACGGGCCATAAATATCGGCGTCCAGAATACCTACCTTCGCTCCTTCAGCAGCCAGCGCCAGCGCCAGGTTCACGGCGGTAGAGGATTTACCTACACCACCTTTACCCGAGCTGACTGCGATGATGTTTTTTACACCATTTATGCCCGGCTGGTTTTTCACGCGTTTTAACGTCGCGATGTTATGCGACAGTTTCCAGTCGATCGCTTTCGCACCGGTAATGCGCAGCAGGTCGGCACTACATTGCTCTTTTAAGTCCTCAAACGCGCTATGCCAGACGAACGGCATGACCAGCTCAACGTGCAACGTGTCATCCATCCAGGCGACGTGATGCAACGCTTTAAGCGTCGTCAGATTATGCTTCAGGGTTGAATGCTGAAAATTCGCCAGCGTCCCGGCAACCATGGCGCGCAGGGTCTCTGGTGATTTGGCCTGGGATTGTGCGTTCATCCCGACTCCTTTTTGTTGTTCTGAATATACAATAGTCACCGCTAGTTTACTCCAACGGCAACAATTATTCATTTACGGATAAATGCCCTTATCGCTTGGCGCAGTAATTACCATTTTGGTACTATCAAAGCCCTTTTCACTACAAAAGAAGTAATTGCCTACTATGACTCAAGTCGCGAAGAAAATTCTGGTAACGTGCGCGCTGCCGTACGCCAACGGCTCTATCCACCTCGGCCATATGCTGGAGCACATCCAGGCTGATGTCTGGGTCCGTTACCAGCGAATGCGCGGCCACCAGGTTAACTTCATCTGCGCAGACGACGCACACGGTACGCCAATCATGCTGAAAGCGCAGCAGCTTGGGGTCACGCCAGAGCAGATGATCGGTGAAATGAGTCAGGAGCATCAGACTGATTTTGCGGGTTTTGACATCAGCTATGACAACTACCACTCTACGCACAGCGAAGAGAACCGTGAGTTGTCTGAGCTGATTTACACACGTCTGAAGGAGAACGGTTTTATTAAGAACCGTACTATCTCCCAGCTTTACGATCCAGAAAAAGGCATGTTCCTACCGGATCGTTTCGTTAAAGGCACCTGCCCGAAATGTAAATCTCCGGATCAGTACGGCGATAACTGTGAAGTGTGCGGCGCAACCTACAGCCCTACCGAGCTTATCGAGCCGAAATCTGTGGTTTCTGGGGCGACGCCGGAAATGCGTGACTCCGAACACTTCTTCTTTGACCTGCCGTCATTCAGCGAAATGTTGCAGGCGTGGACGCGCAGCGGTGCGTTGCAGGAGCAAGTGGCGAACAAAATGCAGGAATGGTTCGAATCCGGCCTGCAGCAGTGGGATATTTCCCGCGATTCCCCGTACTTCGGTTTTGAAATCCCGAACGCGCCCGGCAAGTATTTCTACGTCTGGCTGGATGCGCCAATCGGCTATATGGGCTCGTTCAAAAACCTGTGCGACAAGCGCGGCGACACGACCAGCTTTGATGAGTACTGGAAGAAGGATTCCGACGCCGAGCTGTATCACTTCATCGGTAAGGATATCGTCTACTTCCACAGCCTGTTCTGGCCTGCCATGCTGGAAGGCAGTAACTTCCGTAAGCCGACTAACCTGTTCGTTCACGGGTATGTGACGGTAAACGGCGCGAAGATGTCTAAATCTCGCGGCACTTTCATTAAGGCCAGCACCTGGCTGAAGCACTTTGACGCCGACAGCCTGCGCTACTACTACACGGCGAAGCTTTCTTCACGTATTGATGATATCGACCTGAACCTGGAAGATTTTGTCCAGCGCGTCAACGCTGATATCGTCAACAAAGTGGTCAACCTGGCGTCCCGTAACGCGGGCTTTATCAGTAAGCGCTTTGACGGCGTGCTGGCGGCTGAACTGGCCGATCCTGCGCTGTATAAAACCTTTACAGACGCTGCAGTGGTGATTGGTGAAGCGTGGGAAAACCGTGAATTCGGTAAAGCAATCCGCGAAATCATGGCGCTGGCCGACGTAGCTAACCGCTACGTTGACGAACAGGCTCCGTGGGTCGTGGCTAAACAGGAAGGCCGTGACGCCGACCTGCAGGCAATTTGCTCCATGGGCATTAACCTGTTCCGCGTCCTGATGACCTGGCTGAAGCCGGTACTGCCGACGCTTGCTGAACGTGTCGAAGCATTCCTCAACAGCGAACTGACCTGGGATGGCATCGAACAACCGCTGCTCGGTCATAAAGTCAACACCTTTAAGGCGCTCTACAACCGCATCGACATGAAACAAGTTGAAGCGCTGGTTGAGGCGTCGAAAGAAGAAGTGAAAGCCGCTGCCGCACCGGTAACCGGCCCACTGGCGGATGATCCGATTCAGGAAACCATCACTTTTGACGATTTCGCCAAAGTTGATCTGCGCGTGGCGCTGATTGAAAACGCAGAGTTCGTGGAAGGTTCCGATAAACTGCTGCGCCTGACGCTGGATCTCGGCGGCGAGAAGCGCAACGTTTTCTCTGGTATTCGTTCTGCTTATCCGGATCCGCAGACCCTGATTGGGCGTCAGACCATTATGGTTGCCAACCTGGCTCCTCGTAAGATGCGCTTCGGCATTTCTGAAGGGATGGTGATGGCAGCAGGTCCTGGTGGGAAAGATATCTTCCTGTTAAGCCCGGATGAAGGTGCAAAACCAGGCCAACAGGTGAAGTAAGTTAGAAACAACAAGCGCTGCAACCGCAGCGCTTTTTTTATTGCATCAATTCTTCCCCTAATCTGAAATTCTCCCCTGCTCCATTTCCGGACTGCTCAGCCACTGCTATTCGCCTTATTCTATCTCTCACTGGTATTCAATATTCATAAAATGGAGTTTTACATGAAAGCGTTGCAAAAATTTGTTTCTCTCGCTGTTGCGTCGATTGTTGTTTTTTTCCTGGCGGGATGTGGTGATAAAGAAGAAACGAAAACATTCAATGCCAATCTTAACGGTTCTGATATCACCGTTTCTTACACGTATAAAGGTGATAAGGTCCTAAAGCAAATCTCTGAAAGTAAAATCAGCTATGCGTCAGTCGGTGCCAGCAATAAAGAAGAAGCAGCAATAGTATTCAACGCGTTAAGCACCAAATATCAAAACATTACTGGTATAGAAGAAAAACTTACCTATTCAGATACCTACGCGCAAGAAAATGTCACTATCGATATGGAAAAAGTTGATATAAAAGCGTTGCAGGCCATTTCAGGGATTAAACTATCTGAAAACGCCGATAAAAACATCAGCATGAAGCAAATGCAAACGGTAATGGAATCGGCGGGTTTTAAAGAAGTGAAGTAAAGCATCGGCGACCCGATTTTGATCGTGGTCGCCAGCGCTGCTTTACGCTTTCTTTTTATGCTCTCGCGACGTTAAACCACGCAGGAAATAACGCAGGAACTGATCGCCGCATTCGCGATAATTCTTATGGTCCGGCGCGCGCATCATGGCGGTAATTTCCGGCATCGACACACGGAATTTCTGCTCGGTCATAATCGCCAGAATATCATCGGTTTTCAGCGAAAAGGCGATACGCAGCTTTTTCAGCACCGTATTGTTATTAACACGACGCTCAAGCGCCAGTTCCGGCGCAGAATCATCTTTGCCGCGCAGATGATAAATCAGACCGTTTAAAAAACCGGAAAGAATGATATCCGGGCAGCGAACAAACCCGTCTTCATCTTCTTTTGTCGTCCAGGTATCGAAATTTGCGGAGATGGATTCCATGTCAGCAAGCGCAAGAATACGCACCATGTCGTTATTGTTCGCTTTCAGGGTGTAGCGCAGGCTACGAAGAATATCGTTACTTAGCATAGAGCCTTCAACTGTCGGTGATGCAATGGTGCGCAGTGTATCAGTTTTACAGTCCAATCGCCTCTTTTAGACTTTTAAGATAACGACGACTTACCGGAACCGTCAGACCGTTACGTAAAATCAACTCGGCCTGGCCGTTGTCTTCCAGACGTATCTCCTGTAATTGCGCCATATTCACCAGGTATTGTCGATGACAGCGCAAAAGCGGCGTGCGACTCTCCAGCGTTCTGAGTGTAAGCTCGGTAAAGCCTTCTTTGCCGTCGCTGCTGGTCACATACACGCCACTCATACGGCTGCTGATAAACGCCACGTCATCCATTTGCAGTAAATAAATTCGGCTGTGACCGCTGCACGGAATAAATTTCAGCGCCTGTTGATTCTCTGGCAGTAGCGAAACATCCTGTTTCGTGCGTTCCTGACGCAAACGGCTCAGCGTTTTTTCCAGCCGCGCCTCTTCAATCGGCTTGAGAAGATAATCAAACGCGTGTTCTTCAAATGCTTTCACCGCATATTCATCAAAAGCGGTCAGGAAAACAATGTACGGGCGATGCTCGGGATCAAGCATGCCAACCATTTCCAGACCGCTGATACGCGGCATCTGAATATCAAGGAACAGGACATCCGGACGCAGTTTATGTACCGCGCCGATGGCTTCCACCGCATTCGAACATTCGCCGACAATCTCGATGTCGCTTTGCTCTTGCAACAGGATCCGCAGATTCTCCCGCGCTAACGGTTCGTCATCGACAATCAGCACTTTGATCATGCCAGTTCCTCCAGAGGAAGTCGTAAAGTGATTCGGGTAAAGCGGTCAGGTTCACACGCTACGCTGATGCCAAAATCATCGCCAAACCGCTCGCGCAGTCGTTTATCAACCAGACTCATACCCAATCCGCTGGCCTCAGACGTTGGCTGATACAACCCGGCATTATCTTCAATATCCAGCATCAGATACTGTCCTTCGCGACGGGCGGTAATCGACACTTCCCCGGTATCCAGCAGCTGAGAGGTACCGTGCTTGATAGCATTCTCCACAATAGGTTGTAGGGTAAAGGCGGGTAATTGCTGATACGAAAGCGCATCCGGCACCGTCAAAGTTACCTGCAGGCGCGACTGAAACCGTGCCTTTTCAATTTGCAAATAAGCGTTAACGTGTTCAATTTCATCGGCCAGCGTCACAATCTCCGATGGGCGTTTTAAGTTTTTGCGAAAGAACGTCGACAGATACTGCACCAGTTGGCTGGCCTGCTCGCTATCACGTCGGATCACGGCTTTGATCGTGTTGAGCGCATTAAACAGAAAATGGGGATTCACCTGCGCATGCAGTAGTTTGATTTCCGACTGCGTGAGCATCGCTTTTTGCCGCTCATACTGCCCGGCCAGTATCTGCGCCGAAAGCAGTTGGGCGATCCCTTCCCCCAACGTGCGGTTGATCGAGCTAAAGAGACGGTTTTTGGCCTCATACAATTTGATGGTCCCCATCACCCTCTGGTTCTCTCCCCGCAAAGGGATCACTAGCGTCGAGCCTAATTTGCATTGCGGATGCAAAGAGCAGCGATAAGGGACTTCATTGCCGTCGGCATAAACCACCTCTCCGGTTTCAATCGCCCTCTGAGTGTACGAGGAAGAGATAGGTTTACCCGGCAGATGATGGTCGTCACCGATACCGGTAAACGCCAGCAGCTTCTCGCGGTCGGTAATCGCCACGGCACCGATGTCCAGCTCTTCATACAGCACCTGAGCGACTTTCATGCTGTTAACCTCGTTGAAGCCCTGGCGCAAAATCCCTTCCGTTGAGGCGGCAACTTTGAGCGCGGTGGCGGAAAAAGCCGAAGTATATTTTTCAAACATCGCTCGTTTATCGAGCAAAATACGCATAAACAAGGCCGCGCCCACGGTATTCGTCACCATCATCGGCGCGGCGATATTGCTGACCAGTCGATAGGCATCATCAAACGGCCGGGCGATTAATAAGATGATCAACATCTGCACCAGTTCGGCGACAAAAGTTATGGCACCCGCCGTCAACGGGCTGAAGACTTTATCGGTACGGCCACGGCGGGTAAGCACGCTATGCACCAGCCCGCCAAGCAAACCTTCCACAATGGTCGAAATCATGCAGCTAAGTGCCGTCATTCCGCCCATCGAATAACGATGCAAACCGCCGGTCAGGCCAACTAAACCTCCGACCACCGGGCCGCCAAGCAACCCGCCCATTACAGCGCCAATAGCGCGAGTGTTCGCAATGGAGTCATCAATGTGCAGCCCGAAATAGGTGCCCAAAATGCAGAAAATGGAAAAGGTAACGTAGCAAAGCAGTTTGTGCGGCAACCGGATAGTCACCTGCATCAGCGGAATAAACAAACGCGTTTTGCTCATGAGCCACGCGATAACGAGAAACACGCACATCTGCTGAAGCAGCAGCAACACCAGATTAAACTCGTACATACCCGCCAACCACACATCACTTAAAAGCGCGTAACATACATGGGCTGCGCGTAACTTTCTTTGAAGTGTTGCAAAAAAAAAGGAATTTGTGAGAACGATCACTCGAAAGCGCGAGCATGGCTACAAACCCACCCATTTATTGATCAAAAAACAGCCAAAACTACCTGGTTCGCAAAAGAGCGTCTAAAGTAAAACTGGGACCTCGCAAGCATAAGTGAGACAACGATGGCGCTTTACACAATAGGTGAAGTGGCTTTGCTTTGTGATATCAACCCTGTCACTTTACGCGCGTGGCAGAGGCGTTACGGATTACTGAAACCGCAGCGGACAGATGGCGGGCATCGCCTGTTCAACGACGCGGATATCGACCGGATCCGTGAGATAAAACGCTGGATCAACAATGGCGTTCAGGTCAGTAAGGTAAAAACGTTGCTCAGCAATGAAAATATTGATGTGCATAACGGCTGGCGCGAACAACAAGAGACGCTGTTGAGCTATTTGCAAAGTAGTAATCTGCACAGCCTCAGAATGTGGATCAAAGAGCGTGGTCAGGATTATCCCGCACAAACGCTCAACACCCATTTATTCATTCCGTTACGCCGACGTCTGCAATGTCAGCAGCCGATCCTCCAGGCGTTACTGGGGATCCTCGACGGCGTCCTCATTAATTACATCGCGATTTGTCTGGCTTCGGCACGCAAGAAACAGGGCAAAGATGCCCTGGTTGTCGGCTGGAATATTCATGATACCACCCGCTTATGGTTGGAGGGGTGGGTCGCCAGCCAGCAGGGATGGCGCGTTGACGTCCTCGCCCACTCACTGAACCAATTGCGACCAGAGCTGTTTGCAGGCCGCACCTTACTTATCTGGTGCGGCGAAAGCCAAACGCCCGCTCAGGAGCAACAGTTAAGCGAATGGCGCGCGTTAGGTCACGATATTTATCCACTCGGTATTTAGAGCCTACTGGGATAAGCTCTTAATATTTTATTAACAAAAGTGTACAATCCTTAGATTCACATAAGGAGTGCATAATGAACGCAGCTAAAATCGGTGTCATCACCCTCTTCCTGCTGATGGCCATCGGCGGTATCGGCGGTGTCATGCTGGCAGGTTACACATTCATTTTACGTGCAGGGTAAGGCAGCTCGCTAATCGTTCAAATCCGCGGTCGACAATTACCGCCGCCAGCGCGACCAGCAGCGCTCCCTGAATCACATAGGCGGTATTGAACCCGCTAAGCCCGATGATAATCGGCGTGCCCAGCGTATTTGCCCCGACGGTTGAAGCTATCGTTGCGGTGCCAATATTAATAATGACCGACGTGCGAATGCCCGCCAGAATAACCGGTGCCGCCAGCGGCAACTCCACTTTACGCAGCCGCTGCCCCTGACTCATGCCCATTCCACTGGCGATATCCATCACGCTGGAAGAAATGCCGCCAAGTCCCGCCAGAGTTGCCTGTAAGATCGGTAATACCCCATACAGGATCAGCGCAATAATTGCAGGCTCAGGACCAAACCCCATCACCGGTACGGCAATAGCCAGCACAGCGACCGGAGGAAATGTCTGCCCCACGGCGGCAATGGTTTCCACTATCGGCCTGAATTCCGTGCCCCAGGATCGGGTTACCGCAATACCCGCCCCAACGCCAATCAATACGGCGATAAGGCTTGAGATCCCCACCAGAGAAAAATGGGCCAGCGCCAACGCCATAAAACTTTCCTGCTGATACACGGGGCGCGGCAACGCAGGGAACAGCGAACTAAACAGGGCCTGACTGTGAGGCAACCCCACCAACAGGATCAGGAACACGACAATAAGCCATAGCAGCGGATCAGCAAGACGTTTCACGGGTCGGCGTCTCCGAAAGCAAATCGCGAAAATGAAGCGTACCGCAGGACAATCCCTGCGTGGTCACGACCGGCAATACGTCGCAGCCCCGCGCCACAAACACCGACAACGCATCACGAAGCGTCATTTCATCCACCAGCGGCTCGCCGTCCGAGTGTTCGCCGCGACGGATAAAATCACCTACCGTACGCAACGACAACAGCCGTACGCCCAGTTCACTGCGGCCAAAAAAAGTTTGCACGAAATCATTCGCTGGCGCGGTCAGCATCGACAGCGGTGTACCTTGCTGGACAACCTTTCCAGCATCCATCAGGACCAGATGCTCAGCCAGCCTTAGCGCCTCGTCGATATCATGCGTCACTAACACAATAGTACGCCCCAGCAAACGGTGAATACGCGTCATCTCCTGCTGTAGCGCACCACGGGTGACAGGATCCAGCGCGCCAAAAGGCTCATCCATCAGTAGTACCTGCGGATCTGCCGCCAACGCGCGCGCAACCCCGACCCGTTGCTGCTGTCCGCCGGAAAGCTGATGCGGATAACGGTGACGCAAATTCGCCTCAAGGCCCAGCAGGGCCATCAGTTCATCTGTGCGGTCATCAATACGCGAGCGCGACCACTTTTGCAGCTGCGGTACGGTGGCGATGTTCTGCGCGACGGTCCAATGGGGAAACAAACCAATAGACTGAATCGCGTACCCCATGCGCCGCCTTAGCTCCAGCACCGGCAGGCTACGAATTTCTTCTCCGGCAAAACGGATCTGCCCACTGTCGTGCTCAACCAGTCGGTTAATCATCTTCAGCGTGGTGGACTTCCCCGAACCTGACGTACCGATTAACACCGAAAAGCTGCCCTCCCCTAACTGCAGGTTAAGGTCATCGACGGCTTTTTGCTGATCATAGATTTTACTGACGTGACGAAATTCAATCATTATTCGATACCTTTAGCAGCGCGAGCCCTAAATCAAACAGCGCATCAATCAACACTGCCAAGACAACAACCGGGATCACACCCAACAGCACTAAATCAACGGCGCTACTGAGCAATCCCTGAAAGACCAGGGTGCCAAATCCCCCTGCGCCAATCAGCGCGGCTATCACGGCCATCCCCACCGTCTGGACCATCACCACGCGCAAACTGCGTAAGAAGACCGGCAGCGCCAGGGGAAATTGCACTGAGATAAACCGCTGACGCGTGCTCATCCCCATCGCCCGGGCGCTTTCCAGCACATCGCGCGGAACCTGATTCAGGCCAGCAACGACGCCACGAACCAGCGGTAACAGCGCATACAACACCAACGCAATAAGCGCAGGCGTCAGACCGGTTCCGGCAACACCGAGCGAGCCCAACACGGGAAAGTGCTTCACCAGCCCGGCCAGCGGCGCAATTAACAGGCCAAACAGCGCGACGGAGGGAATGGTCTGGATGATGTTCAGTAGTGCGAAAACTGGCCCCTGGCGGGCGACGGAAAAAGCACACCAGACGCCCAGCGGCACGCCAATAAGCAACGCGGGCACCACGGTTGCGAACAGAATCGTCAAATGTTGCGCCAGCGCATCGTTAAAGACGTCCTGACGATTGGCATACTCTTTAAGCAGAGAAAGATCGTTAAGCGTGCCGGAGAACAAAAGCACCAGCGGCACAATGAATATTTGCGCATGCAGCACCCAACGCCACAGCGCCTTAGCGGTGATGCGACGAATAGCGTCACTGGCGGCCAGCAGCATCAGCCCCACGCCTAACCAGAACCCGCTGCCCAGGCTGGTTCTGGCCAGCGGACTACCCGTCTTCGCCAGATACGTTGCCGTTGTACCTGCGGTTACCAGCGCGGCAATCACCAACAGTTGGCAAACGATAAGCGCCAATATATTGCCGGACCTTCCCGGTACAACGCTCAACACACACAGCAGCAAACAGGCCACCGCCAATCCCCATGTCGTGTAGGAGCTGATATCCCAGAGTTGACGACCTTCGCCGGACACCAGGCGATTGGGAGCATAGCTAATAAAAGGAAGCGCTGCCGCCGCGAAAGTAAGAAGCAACAGCAGCAACAGCACCCGATTGACTGAAAAATTCGACAAAACACCCACCCGCTGCAGACGCCGTTACTTAACCCATCCTTTTTGCTTCAGGTAATCTGCTGCGACTTTTTTCGCATCCAGTCCCTCCACGGCAATGCTGGCATTCAACTGTTGCAACGTTTTTTCATCCAGGCTGGCAAATACCGGTTGCAGCCATTCTCCCATTTGCGGGTAGTCCTTCAGCACCGATTCACGCACGACGGGCGCTGGCGCATAAATGGGCTGGACGCCTTTTGGATCGCTCAATGTTTGCAAACCCAACGCCGCAACCGGACCATCGGTGCCATAGGCCATCGCCGCATTGACCCCTGAGGTCTGCTGCGCCGCTGCTTTAATCGTCACCGCGGTATCCCCTCCCGCCAGCGACAGCAGCTGATTCTGATTCAGTTTAAAATCATAGGCTTTTTCAAACGCAGGCAGCGCGTCAGCCCGCTCGATGAATTCCGCAGAGGCGGCAAGTTTGAACGTCCCTCCCTCTTTCAGGTAGCGGCCTAAATCAGCAAGGGACTCAAGTTTGTTCTTTTGCGCGACATCCTGACGTACCGCAATGGTCCACGTGTTGTTGGCGGGGGCAGGCGTTAACCAGACCAGTTTATTTTTCTCAGCGTCCAGCTTTTTCACTTTTTCATAACCAGCGCTGGCATTTTTCCACGCCGGATCATTTTCATCTTTAAAAAAGAATGCCCCATTGCCGGTGTATTCCGGATAAATATCCAGCTCACCAGAGGTAATTGCCCCACGCACCACCGGAGTAGTCCCCAGCTGCACTTTATTGACGGTTTTCACGCCATGGCTTTCGAGAACCTGCAAAATAATATTGCCGAGCAGCGCGCCTTCGGTATCTATTTTTGAACTGACCGTGACGGGTGACGCGGCCTGTAAGGGCATACTCACCACCGCTAACAACGCCAGCGAACCCACCCAAACTTTTGAGATTATCATGCAGCTCTCCTCATTCTTTTACGGCTCCTTTCAGAGACTTGAGGAAAAAGCATAGTCGAAAAATCAGGCATTAACCTGGCAATTGGGTAATAACGCTGAGAGATATTCTCGGTAAGGCGATGATAAAATAAAAAAATCCGGCAAACCCAAAGTGAATTTGCCGGATGATCTGATTTTGCAGGCCCGATAAGTGTATCCATCAGGCATGATGCGTGGCGTTATTAATTACAGCAGTTCAAACTCGCCCTGCTTCACTCTGGCGGAATCCACACCGATAAAGACGTTAAACTTGCCCGGTTCTGCATCGTATTGCATACGCTGATTCCAGAACTTCAGCGCTTCAATGTCGATCGGGAAGCTGACTGTCTGGGTTTCGCCCGGCTTAAGATTCACTTTCTCAAAACCTTTCAGCTGTTTTACCGGACGACTCATGGAAGCGGTCACGTCCTGTAAATACATCTGAATCACCGTCGCACCTTCGCGCTTCCCGGTGTTGGTCACCTGCACGCTGGCCGTCACGGTCCCGTCACGTTTCATCGTTGGAGAAGAAAGCTTCACATCAGAAACCGTGAACGTGGTGTAGCTCAGGCCATAGCCAAAGGGATACAACGGACCATTCGCTTCATCAAAGTAGCGCGATGTGTACTTGTTCGGCTTTTCCGCATTATACGGGCGTCCAGTATTAAGATGGCTGTAATAGACCGGGATCTGTCCGACAGAGCGCGGGAAAGACATCGGCAGCTTACCTGACGGGTTGTAATCGCCAAACAGCACATCGGCGATGGCGTTACCGCCTTCAGTCCCGGCAAACCAGGTTTCGAGGATCGCATCGGCCTGTTGATCTTCTTTAACCAACTCCAACGGACGTCCGTTCATCAGCACCAGAACCAGCGGTTTACCCGTTGCTTTGAGGGCGGCAATCAGGTCACGCTGACTCTGTGGAATAGTGATATCGGTGCGGCTGGAGGCTTCATGCGCCATGCCCTGCGCTTCGCCGACCACCGCAACCACCACGTCAGACTGCTTCGCGGCGTTCACGGCTTCATCGATCATCGCCTGCGGCGAGCGAGGATCAACCTTCACTGCCTCTTCATACAGGTTGAGGAAATCGACAATGCCTTTGTCGTTGGTGATATTCGCCCCTTTGGCGTACACCACTTTCCCCTGCTCGCCGAGGGCATTTTTAATTCCCGTCAGCACTGTTACTGACTGTTCGGCAACACCGGCAGCGGACCAACTGCCCATAACATCACGCTTGCTATCGGCCAGCGGACCGACGACTGCTACGGTGGCGGATTTTTTCAGCGGCAAGGTTTCCAAACGGTTTTTCAGCAGCACCAGGCTTTCACGCGCCACTTCACGCGCCTCTTTGCGATGCAAACGGCTTTCCGCGTTGGTGTCCTGTGGGTCAGACTCTTTAGCCCCCAGATGGCTGTACGGATCGTTAAACAGCCCCATATCATATTTTACGTTCAGCACATGACGCGCGGCGTCGTCCAGCTCCGCCATCGTCACTTTGCCTGACTTAATCAACCCCGGCAGGTATTTGCTGTAATACTCATCGCTCATACTCATGTTGATACCGGACTTGATCGCCACGCGCACCGCGTCCTCAGGATCGGCAGCGGCACCGTGCTTAATCAGTTCCTTAATCGCACCGTGATCGGAAACGGTGATGCCCTTAAAGCCCCACTCATCGCGCAGCACGTCTTTTAACAGCCAGGCATCCGACGTCGCCGGTGTACCGTTCAGCGAATTAAGACCCACCATTACCGCACCGCTACCGGCGTCCAGCCCGGCTTTGTACGGTGGCATATAATCATTGAACAGACGCTGCGGGCTCATATCGACGGTGTTGTATTCCTTCCCACCTTCAACCGCGCCATATGCGGCGAAGTGCTTGACGCTGGTCATTACCGAATACCTGTCTGCCGGGCTTTTCCCCTGCATCGCTTCCACCATGGTTTTGCCCATCGTGGCGGTCAAATAGGTATCTTCACCAAACCCTTCCGAGGCGCGCCCCCAGCGAGGATCGCGTGAGACATCGACCATCGGCGCCCAGGTCATATTCAGACCATCATCGGCAGCTTCATAGGCGGAAACCCGCCCCACGGTTCTGACCGCATCGAGATTAAAGGAGGATGCCAGACCGAGGCTTATCGGGAACACGGTACGCTGGCCGTGTAATACGTCGTAGGCAAAAAAGAGAGGAATTTTCAGGCGGCTAAGTTCCATCACCTGATCCTGCATTTTGCGGATATCCTGGCGCGTGACGGTGTTAAAAATTGCCCCAACCTGCCCGTCTTTGATCATCTCGCGGATGGCTTCTTTCGGGTTATCAGGCCCGACGCTTATCAAACGAAGTTGCCCAATTTTCTCATCCACGGTCATCTGCTTAAGTAAATCGGTAACGAAGGCATCCCGCGCTTCTGGCGTCAGTGGATGGTTACCAAACAGAGTGTCCGCCAACGCGGGCTGCAACGCCAGACTCACCGCGACACCTACAGAACATAGCCATTTCATGTTGATTCTCTCTTTATTTTTTCCCGACGGAGCAGCGAAAATATAACAAAAACCGCAGTTTGCCGTAAGACTAAACGGGAGTGATAAAGAAAGCTAAGGTTATTCTCCTAATTTTCAAAACCAGCGCAAATCATTAGAAGACGAACCAGAGACAATATGAATGAGAAAGCGTATTGTCATACAAAGCGCTATGCTTGTTCCTGATATTGAGTCCCACCACAAGGAGTGGAGAATGTCTTCCATTACAACCGATAATAAAGCTTTCCTTAATGAACTGACCCGTCTGGTGGGTCATTCTCACCTGCTTACTGAACCTGCTAAAACTGCCCGCTATCGCAAGGGATTCCGCTCCGGTCAGGGCGAAGCGCTCGCCGTTGTATTCCCGGGCTCGCTTTTAGAACTGTGGCGCGTCCTCAACGCTTGCGTCGCCGCAGATAAAATTGTCCTCATGCAGGCCGCCAATACCGGCCTGACCGAAGGATCTACGCCGAGCGGTAATGATTACGACCGCGAGATTGTCATTATCAGCACCCTGCGTCTGGATAAACTGCACGTCATCGGCAAAGGCGAACAGGTGCTGGCTTATCCCGGTACAACGCTGTATTCGCTGGAAAAGGCGCTCAAACCGTTTGGCCGTGAGCCGCATTCAGTGATCGGATCCTCCTGTATTGGCGCTTCGGTAATTGGCGGCATTTGCAACAACTCCGGCGGCTCGCTGGTACAACGCGGCCCGGCATACACCGAGATGTCGCTGTTTGCACGTATTGACGAACAGGGCAAATTGCAGTTGGTCAACCATCTGGGTATCGAGCTGGGCCAGACCCCGGAGCAGATCCTGAGCAAACTTGATGACGAACGGATTAAAGATGACGATGTCCGCCACGACGGGCGACACGCGCACGATCACGACTACGTCACCCGCGTCAGAGATATTGAGGCGGACACGCCAGCCCGCTATAACGCCGACCCGGATCGCTTGTTTGAATCATCCGGTTGTGCAGGTAAGCTCGCGGTTTTCGCCGTGCGTCTGGACACCTTCGAGGCCGAAAAAAATCAGCAGGTCTTTTACATCGGCACCAATCAGCCTGAGGTGCTAACGGAAATTCGCCGTCATATTCTGGCAAAATTTGAGCATCTGCCGGTCGCCGGTGAATACATGCACCGCGACATTTACGATATCGCAGAGCAATACGGCAAAGATACGTTTCTGATGATCGACAAGCTCGGCACCGACAAAATGCCGTTCTTCTTCACCCTGAAAGGCCGCACCGATGCGATGCTGGAAAAAGTGAAAATTTTCCGTCCGCACTTTACCGATCGCGCCATGCAGAAGTTTGGCCATTTGTTCCCCAGCCACTTACCGGCGCGCATGAAAAGCTGGCGCGATAAATACGAACATCACCTGCTGTTAAAAATGGCCGGTGGCGGCGTGGCTGAAGCACAAAACTGGCTCAGCGAGTATTTCAAAACCGCTGAAGGCGACTTCTTTGCCTGTACGCCGGAAGAAGGCAGCAAGGCATTTTTGCATCGTTTTGCGGCGGCTGGCGCGGCGATACGTTATCAGGCCGTGCATGCAGATGAAGTGGAAGATATTCTGGCGCTGGATATCGCGCTACGCCGTAACGACACCGAATGGTACGAGCATCTGCCGCCAGAGATCGACAGCCAGCTGGTGCACAAACTCTATTACGGTCACTTTATGTGTTACGTCTTCCATCAGGATTACATCGTGAAAAAAGGCGTGGATGCGCATGCGCTGAAAGAGCAGATGCTGGAACTCCTGCGCGAGCGCGGGGCGCAGTACCCGGCAGAGCATAACGTCGGGCATCTGTATCAGGCACCGGAAACCCTGACCCGTTTTTACCGTGAGAATGACCCGACCAATAGTATGAATCCGGGTATCGGTAAAACGAGTAAGCTGAAATACTGGAAAGAGTCGTAAACCGGGAAAAGATAAGCGCCCCCGGACATGTTGCCGGAGGCGCTTTGCTTGCCTGACCTACAGCAACATGAGTGCCATGTAGGCCAGATAGCGTCTTATTTAATCGTTTTGCGCGGTTTGCTCACCCGTCGCAGTACCTGCCGACGCCATCTGCGCCGCTTTTTGCTTTTTATAGCTCAGCGCCGCCGCCGGAACCGGCATTACCTTGCCCGTTTCGATCCAGGTACGTAAACGGCTGGCATCGGCAAAGTGGGTATATTTGCCAAAGGCATCCATCACCACCAGTGCAACCGGTTTGTTGTTAATCACCGTGCGCATCACCAGACAGTGGCCCGCCGCATTGGTAAACCCGGTTTTGGTTAACTGAATATTCCAGTTATCGCGGTATACCAGATGGTTGGTGTTACGAAACGGCAGCGTATACGCCGGGTTGGCAAATGTCGCCATATCTTCACGCGTCGTACTTAGCTGGCCAATCAGCGGATACTGTTTGCTGGCAATCAGCAGTTTGGTTAAATCACGGGCGGTCGAGACGTTATGGATCGATAACCCGGTGGGTTCCACAAAGCGTGTCTGGGTCATGCCCAGCGCTTTCGCTTTGGCATTCATGGCCTTGATAAACGCGTTATACCCGCCCGGGTAATGATGCGCCAGGCTCGCCGCTGCACGGTTTTCTGATGACATCAGCGCCAGCAGCAGCATGTCTTTGCGGCTGATTTCACTGTTCAGTCGTACGCGAGAGTAAATGCCTTTCATCTCCGGCGTCTGGCTGATATCCACTTTCAACTTTTCATTCAGCGGCAGTCGCGCGTCAAGCACCACCATCGCCGTCATTAATTTGGTAATCGACGCAATCGGACGCACCAGGTCCGGGTGGTTCGAATAGATAACTTTGTTGGTATTCAGATCAACAATCATCGCGCTACCGGACGCTATCTCTGGTTGAGAAGCCGCTGCGGTAGTTGCCGTTTTCGCCACGGCTTGGGGTGCAAAAGGAACAGCCAGCACCAGGGCAAGGCTTAATAATGAAACTCGGAATTTCAGCATGATGAGATTTCTGATAATGGTTTACGCACGTCACAACGCACACCGCCAGAGATTAAGTATTATCTCAAGCTAGCTCAGGCATCATAGCGATCCGGCAGGTTTGCCGCCACAGGAGAATCGTCTCGAAATGCTGCGTTGCTGACTTTTACGGCAACAACGCAGCGCAGACAGGTTTATCCGTCAGAATAACCGATAGCCATAACCCCACAGGATCACCGTAATAGCCAGCAGAACCTCCAGTACCAGTACACCAATCGCCAGCGTCGAGCTGGAAAAGCTTAACCCTTCCTCGCGGGTGATATTCAGGAATGTCGGAATGCCGAGATAAAGTAGATAACCGGTGTAAAACAGCGCGATAGTTCCGACCAATGCGCACAGCCAGACCAGCGGATAAAGTGCGACCAGTCCGCTTAAAAATAGCGGCGTCGCGACATATCCAGCAAAGACCATACAATGTGCCAGCGACGGACGTTGCGAATAATTACGCGCCATCCACCAGATTACCCGGCCCATAACGGCGACGCCTGCCAGCATCACCCCGTAAAACAGAATTGCCATTGCAAATCCGGTCAACAGGGATAATTTCAGGACATTGCCATCGCCGAAACTCCAGCCAATTTGTGTGGTACCAATAAACGCGCAAATAACCGGGATTGCCGCCATCAGCAGTACATGATGGGTATAGTGATGCGAAACGCTTTCGTTTTCGCTGTTGATCACATGCATTTCACGATCGGGATGGGAAAACAGCCCCCAGACATGGTTCATACCGCCCCCTTCTTGCCAGCTCCGGACCTCAACAGTTCAAGTATAATTCAGCTTTGGATTAATTTTTGTACAACAACAAAAATGACGAACTGCTAATTCCACGCTTTTAAACCCAACGATGATTCACAGGGTGTATGCTTGATGTCAGGAGGTCATCCAGACGTATGGATATAAACAATCTTATTGCACATTACGGTTACGCCGCGTTGGTCATTGGCAGTTTGGCCGAAGGCGAAACCATTACCCTGCTGGGCGGCGTAGCGGCACATCAGGGGTTACTTAAATTTCCTTTGGTGGTTATCTCGGTGGCCCTGGGCGGGATGATTGGCGATCAATTGCTGTATCTGCTGGGGCGTCGTTACGGTGGCAAAATTTTGCGTCGTTTCTCAAAACATCGCGACAAAATCCGCCGGGCACAGAAAATGATCCAGCGCCGTCCCTATTTGTTCGTGATTGGTACCCGTTTTATGTACGGTTTTCGCGTGATCGGCCCATTGCTGATTGGCGCAAGTCATCTGCCGCCTAAAATTTTCCTGCCGTTGAATATTCTGGGAGCGCTGGCATGGGCGCTGATATTTACCACGCTGGGCTATGTGGGAGGAGAAGTCATCGCGCCGTGGCTACACAATCTCGACCAACACATTAAGCATTGGATATGGCTGGTTCTGGTAATTGCGCTGGTAGTGGGCGCTCGGTGGTGGTTAAAAAAACGCAGCAGCAAAAGTACAGCCCGGTAGGGTGATATTTACCGGGCCGGTGCGTTACGACGCGTGGTAACCGCCCCCCAACGCGCTGGTCAACTGGATGGAAGCATCCAGCCACTGTCCCTGTAAAATCAGAGCATTACAATGTTCGCGTAGTGCTGGGATCTTTGCCTGACTGACCAGGGAACCGGCAATAATTCCGGCATTAAAGCGCGCCTGCGCCAGCCCCTCTACGCGCTGCGCATCATGCTCAATCTGCTGCTGATGCTGATTCTTCTGCGCCAGGGTTGCCACTTGCGATACTGCACGCGCCACGTCATTCACCGCATCCACCACGGCTTTGTTGTAATTCGCCACCGTCAGGTTACTTTGCGCTTTCGTTATGTCGAGATTCGCGTTCAGCCTGCCGCTGTCAAAGATAGGCAGCGTCAGCCCGGCCGTTACGCCCAGTTGCTGCGCGGAATGACGGAAAAGATCACTCAGATGCAACGCATCCTGTTGTAAAAATGCCATCAGATTCACATCGGGATAAAACGCTGCTTTCGCGGCATCAATGCTGCTCAGGGATGATTCAATGTACCAGTGCGCCGCCTGTAAATCCGCTCGGCGAGCCAGCAACGAATAACCTAACCGGGGCGGGAGCTGACTTTCAACGGCGGGCAGCGTAGTTGAATGCAGCTTCAGGGCAGTGGACTGCGCGTTGGTTAGCGCGCTCAGCCGCGCTTCAATTACCTTCATTTTACCGCTGACATCGTTCAGCTGTTGTTCCGTCTTGCTGGAATCAATATCGGTTTCAACGCCTTCCACCGAAGACGTAATACCGTTTTGGTACAGCTGACGATCGACGGCAATGATATTCTTCTGCTCGGTTTCGATTTGCGTCAAAACGGTTTTCAGGGCTGCCTGCGTTTGCCATTCCCAGTACAGACGAGAGACGCCGCTCGCCAACAGTTGTCGGGTTTGTTCGCGCTCGGCTTCACGCGCCTTAACGACCCCAATACGCGCCGTCACTTCGGCCCTGTTTTTCCCCCACAGATCCAGATTCCAGCCTGCAGTTAATCCAAAGGTGCCGTTGGTGTACCACGGCCCTGTCGTCCCGGCAGCCGGATCGGTAAGCGCAAACGGCCCCATCAACCCTTCCGCGGACATTCTCTGACGTTCTACGTCCGCAGAGAAATCAATTTCCGGGCCATCCTGCGCCTCTACGGCCTTAGCCTGTGCCTCCGCCAGTTGAATACGTTGTTCCGCTACCTGCATATCTGGAGAATTTCGCAACGTGCTGTCAATCAACGCATTAAGCTGGGGATCGTGATATGCCTTCCACCATTGGCTGTCCGGCCAGCCATTTTTCAACGCAGCAGGCAATGTAGTATCGGCATTCGTTGCTGGGGTCTGCTGTGAAAGAGACTGGCGATCATCATGCATGGGCGCACAGCCTGACATAAAAATAAAAAGCGGCAACAATGCCGTAGTAATAAAAAGGGAATTACGATTCATGGAGAGATACTGGTAAGAAAAGATGTGCAGAGATTACGACGTGTCGCTATTGCTTTTTTAGTTACGCGTGGCAATACACCTTTGGCAATAAAAATATATAATCAGAAAAATATAGGCCAAACAAATAAGATAGATTAATTAATTTTAATAATTTATAGATGGAGATATCATGTCACAGAATATCTATGACAACCCCGAGTTCTTTGCCGGATATGCCACACTGGATCGTTCAGTAAAAGGACTCGACGGCGCGCCAGAATGGCCGACAATACAAGCGATGCTCCCCGCTCTGCAGGGAAAAAATATACTCGATTTGGGCTGCGGATATGGCTGGTTTTGCCGCTACGCGCGCGATAACCATGCAGCCAGCGTAGTGGGGCTGGATATTTCACAAAAGATGTTAACCCAGGCGCAGAGTATGACACAGGGTGATGGCATCATCTATCAGCGTGAAGATCTTGAAACGCTTACCCTGTCACCGAATTCCTTTGACCTGGTTTACAGCTCGCTTGCCTTGCACTATTTGCGCGATATAGAGCGATTATTAGTAACGATTTACCAGTCGTTAACACCGGGAGGTATGTTGGTTTTCTCTGCCGAGCATCCCATTTATACCGCGCCGCTTAATCAGGGCTGGATAAAAGACAAAACCGGGCAACAATCCTGGCCGGTCAATCATTATCAGCAGGAAGGTGAGCGCATCAGTAACTGGTTCGCGGATGGCGTCATAAAGCAGCACCGTAAGCTGGCGACCTGGATTAATGCGCTGATTGCCGCCGGATTCGAAATCGTCTGTGTCGATGAATGGGGGCCGTCTGCAGAACAGATTGCTGAAAACCCGGCGCTGGATGAAGAAAAAGAGCGGCCAATGGTGTTTCTGCTCAGCGCACGTAAACCTGGGTAAGGTCATTACAGGAAGATTTCAGATGCTTTCCTATACTTAACCTGAACTCACCAAAAAGGAACGCTGATGAAAATCTTATTGTGGATTATTTTAATTATTTTTCTGATTGGGTTATTGGTGGTAACTGGCGTGTTTAAGATGATTTTTTAAAGAAACAGGCCACTCCGGTGGCCGCTTAATTTGTTAATGCAATTTAGCTATATCAATGGCCTGAATCGCGCGGGCGATATCCGGGGAATTGTTTAGCGCGCGAATTTCCTGAAACAGCGCGGTTGCCTCTGAATATTCTTTGCGCAAATACCCTAACCATTGCTTAATCCGCGCCACGTGATACAGCCCGGTATCCCCCTGCTTTTCAAGACGGGTATATTTTTGCAATAGTGTTACGACATCAGGCCACGGCATACGCGGCTCGTTATACTTCACTACCCGGCTCAGGTTAGGAATATTTAATGCTCCCCGACCGATCATCACCGCATCGCAGCCGGTGATAGCCATGCAATCCTGAGCACTTTGCCAGTTCCAGATTTCGCCATTCGCGATAACCGGAATGGTAAGCCGCTGGCGAATCTCACCGATCGCCTGCCAGTTGATATGTTCGGCCTTGTAACCCTGCTCCTTGGTTCGGCCATGCACCGCCAGCTCGCTGGCGCCAGCCTGCTGGACGGCATCAGCAATTTCAAACTGTCGATCGCTGTTGTCCCAGCCCAGACGCACTTTCACCGTCACGGGCAGGTGATCAGGAACCGCCTCGCGCATGGCTTTTGCTCCGCGGTAAATAAGCTCAGGATCCTTCAGCAACGTTGCGCCACCGCCGCTGCCGTTGACCAGTTTTGACGGACAACCGCAGTTCAGATCGACACCGTATGATCCCAGTTCTACCGCACGCGCCGCATTCTCCGCCAGCCACTGCGGGTATTGCCCCAACAGCTGTATGCGAACCTGCGTACCGGATGACGTGCGGCTATTGTTATGCAGTTCCGGGCAGAGCCGATGGAATACTTTTGCCGGCAGGAGCTGATCCACCACGCGCACAAACTCGGTGATACACAGATCGTAATCATTCACTTCAGTCAGCAGCTCGCGCACCAGTGAGTCGAGCACGCCTTCCATCGGCGCCAGTAAAACACGCATATCGTCACCCGTAAAAAAAGAGGCGCTATGGTAGCGCCTCCGTTCGGGAGATTAAAGAGGCTCAACGTGGCAGCAGGCAGTTATCTTCTTTCCAGCCGTATAGCCATTCCATTGCGCGATAAAATTCCGCCTGCGATTTGTCTTTCCATAACAGATTACGCACCTGACGCTCGACGCCTGCGGCGTGG
This sequence comes from Citrobacter sp. Cu096, assembly GCF_030332285.1. NCBI lineage: Bacteria > Pseudomonadati > Pseudomonadota > Gammaproteobacteria > Enterobacterales > Enterobacteriaceae > Citrobacter > Citrobacter sp. Cu096. The sequence continues at coordinate 487,900 of NZ_JAOWID010000030.1, read as the reverse complement.
TAAACACGCCCCATTTCGCGTGTTGACCAGACAATGCGTGCCGTGCGTGGAATACGCACCGACTCATACAAAGCAAAGGCATCAGCCGCATCACCGTCACACTGGTGTATCGCCCTACCGAGGGTGACGGCATCTTCCAGCGCCATACAGGCCCCCTGCGCCATATATTGCGCCACCGGATGCGCGGCGTCCCCTACCAGGGTAATTCGGTCACTACCCCATTTATCTACCGGTTCGCGGTCAGCGGTTGACCAGCGACGCCATGACGTTGGTTTATCCAGCATCTTACGCGGACGCGCATGGATCCCGGCAAAATAGGAGAGCACTTCCTCTTTACTGCCATCCTTCACGCCCCACTCTTCCTGCTGACGACTGTGGAAGGTCACCACCAGGTTGTATTGTTTACCGCCACGCAGTGGATAGTGCACCAGGTGACAATGCGGTCCGGCCCACAGCACCGGCGCGTTAATGCGCAAATCTTCCGGCATATCATCACAATCAATCACGGCACGATAAACGACGTGCCCGGTCACGCGTGGCGCATCGCCAATCAGATACTGACGAACAACCGACTTCACGCCGTCACAGCCCACCAGGATATCCGCCGTCCAGCTGTTGCCCTGCTCGTCAAAGACCGTTACGTCATCTTCTGTCTGCCGAATATCCACCACGTTAGTTGACGTGCGATACTCAACGTTGGGATGAACCAGCGCCGCTTCCCAGACGCTGGCGTGAATATCCACCCGATGGATAACCGCATAAGGACCGCCAAAGTGATCGCGAAACGCCTGCCCGGTTTCAATGCGTACCACCTCTTTGGCGTTTACCGCATCCATCATGGTGATGTGATCGGTAAAAACGGCACGCTGACGGGCGGCTTCCCCCACGCCGAGGCTATCCAGAGCAGAGAAGGCGTTCGGCCCGAGCTGAATACCCGCGCCAATTTCACCAATCTCGTGCGCTTTCTCCAGCAACATCACTTTAATGCCCTGACGGGCCAGCGATAGCGCGGTCGCCGCGCCGCCAATCCCACCACCCACGATAATTGCGCGTGTCACTTTAGCCATTGTCGTTCTCCTTATCAGGCTGGAATTTTGTCTTGTTGATTCTCAGGCGCGGCGGCGATAAACGCCGGAAGCTGGGTACAGGCATCATATACCGCCTGACAGCGCGGATATCCGCTCAGATCGCAACCCATCCGTAAGGCGTTTGCCCACTGCGGGATCAGACAGCAATCCGCCAGCGTCGGCGCGTCTCCCACGCAGAACGTCCCCGAGTGACTCTGGCGTAGCATCTGTTCCACCGCGCTTAACCCTTGCTGGATCCAGTGGGCATACCAGCGTTTTTTATCTTCTTCACTGACCTTTAGCTCTTCGCTCAGGTAGCGCAGCACCCGCATGTTATTCACGGGGTGGATATCACAGGCGATGGCATAAACAATTTCCAGCACCTTACTGCGCGCCGGGTAGTTAACAGGCAGCAGCGGCGACTGTGGAAAGTGATGATCCAGCCAGTCGGTTATCGCCAGCGACTGTCCGAGCGATTCGCCATCATCGGTGACCAACGTTGGCACCAGCCCCACCGGGTTCATCCGCCGGTAGGCCAGCGCGTTCTGCTGACCGATACGAATGTTGACACCCACCGTCTGGTAATCGAGCCCCTTCAGCGCCAGCGCAATACGCACGCGATATGACGCGGAGCTATTAAAGAAACTGTACAGCTTCATCATCCACCTCAGACAATCTTCACGGCGATGGGGGTTAAACCGTCTACGTTGCCGGTGATCACATCGCCTTTCACCACCGCACCCACGCCTTCCGGTGTACCGGTGTAAATCAGATCGCCCGGCTGCAGTTCGAAAAAGCCGGACAGATAGCTAATGGTTTCATTGACTGACCAGATGAGATGACGAATATCGCTCCGCTGATGATCATCGCCATTAACCTGCAACCAGATAGGCGCACTGTTAACATCCGCGCTTTCACTGGCTCTATGCAGCGGCGCGATAGGGGCAGAGAGATCAAACGCTTTGCCAATTTCCCACGGACGCCCCATCTGGCGCATTTCCATCTGCCTGTCGCGACGGGTCATATCCAGACCGGTGGCATAGCCCCAGATATACTCGTGCGCTTTTTCCAGCGGTATATCACTGCCCTTTTTACCGATCGCCACCACCAGCTCTATCTCATAGTGATAGTTATCGGTCTGCGCCGGGTATGGCAGCGCCAGGATTTGACCGGCTGCTACCGGGACCACCGCGTCGGCGGGTTTACAGAAGAAGAACGGCGGTTCGCGATCCGGGTCAAAACCCATTTCACGCGCATGAGCGGCATAGTTACGGCCCACACAGTAAACACGGTGCACAGGAAATAGTTCATCACTACCAACCACCGGAACGGTAACAGGCGCTTGCGGTTCGAATACGTATTGCGTCATTTTTTCTCTCCCAAATTAATAACGTGCTTCACGGAACAACCCCAGCGCTTCCTGAACCGGTCTGTCCGAAAAACTAAATAAAACGGTGTCTTCGCCGGTCTGGAACGACACGCCGTGCCAGGTTGGGACCACAAAGATATCTTTTGGCGAAAAATTGAAAGTCTCATTACCGATGGTGACTTGTCCGCGGCCTTCCACAACATGGTAGATAGTGCTGTCGGTGGTTCGAGCCATCCGCGAAGTAAAGCCCTTCGGCAACAGTTGCAGGAAGGTCCCCATTGAAGGCATGGGATAGCCGCCGGTTACCGGGTTGACGTAGCGCATCTTGTAGCCATCCCACTCGTCGGCATCGCCGAGGCGAGTCAGGTCATGCAGCGCTTCACGACTGCGATCGTAGCGATAATTAAAAATTGGCGATGAGTTACCTTTCTGATGACGCAGCGGCAACATATTGGCTGCATAGCGTGGTAAATAATCTCCTTCCTTGCGCGTGACCGGCTGCTGATCCTCCGGGTAGTCTTCCGCAAAGCCGCAGCCCAGCAGATTCACCAGCGGCAGATCCAGACCGTCCAGCCACACCACCGGTTCACTGCCCGGATTGCCGTGATCGTGCCAGCGCCACTGCGGCGTCAGAATAAAATCGCCTTCATGCATCTGGGTTCGCTCACCGTCTACGGCGGTAAATGCCCCTTTCCCTTCGACAATAAAACGCAGTGCAGACTGATTATGGCGGTGACTCGGCGCAACCTCGCCCGGCATGATTAACTGCAATCCGGCATACAGGGTTGGGGTGATTGAAGACTGACCGCGCAGCATGGGGTTTTCCAGCACCAGTACGCGCCGAATCGCCTCTTTCGCGCCAATCAGATCGCCGCTTTCCAGCAGTAACGGACGGATCTCCTGATAATTCCAGTACGCAGGCGCGCAGTTCGCGTTCGGCGTTGGCGGCACCAGACGGTGCAGCGACTCCCACAGTGGGGTCAGATTCTGCCCGGAAATATGCTGGTAAAACTGCTGACGGCTGTTCTTAACATCCTGATTCAGTTCAGACATAGGGATTCTCCTTATTCATTCACAACGCTTGCACGTGGCAGGGTATTTGAGGCAGAGGCCGACTGGCGGATAACAACCGTCAGTAGCGTAAGCATCACCGCACTGATGGCCGCCGGAACGGCAATGATGAAAAACAAATTATCGAAAGAGAAATTCATTGCCATCATCACGCCGCCGGAAAGCGAGCCGACAATCGCGCCGCAGCGGCCAATCGCATTAGACCAGCTGACGCCCGTGGCCCGGCTCTGTGTCGGATACAGCGTGGCGGTTAACGCATTGAGACCCACCTGCGATCCGCTGATCCCGATACCGGTGCCAAAAATGGCCAGCGCCATCAGCCACAGGCCGTTCTCGCTTAAGCCAATCATGACGATACACACCGCCCCCAGCGCATAGCTCACTGCCAGCACGCGGAAAGGATTGTATTTATCCATCAGTACCCCGAGCGCCAGCGCCCCGAGCGTGCCGCCAATCTGGAAGGCGGCGGTCACCCATGAGGCGTGCTGCAGGTCAATTCCACGATGGTTTAACAGCGTTGGCATCCAACTGGAGAGCAGATAAATAATCAGCAGGCTCATAAAGAACACTACCCATAACATCAGGGTAATGGGCAACTGTCGCCCGACGAACAGTTGGCGGATGCTGCCTTTAGCAATTGCGGTGCCTTCGTTGAGATAAAAATGGGTATTGTCATAACGTTCCCGGGTGATGGCGCTAACGGTTCTGGCAATCACGTTAGACGGCAACTGACGACGAACCTGCCAGCGCGGAGATTCCGGAAGTGCAAACAGCAGAGCGACAAACAGCATCAGCGGTAGAACGCCTCCCAGCACCAGAATGCCGTGCCAGCCAATAACCGGCACCAGTTGCGCACTCACAATCCCGCCCATCGCCGATCCCAGGGTAAATCCACAAAACATCATGGTCACCAGCGCGCCACGCCGCCGCGCTGGCAGGTATTCTGACGTCATGGTGATGGTATTCGGCATCGCACCGCCCAGACCTAATCCGGTAAGAAAGCGCAAAATAACCAGCGTTTGTAGATCGGGAGAAAAAGCCGAAATCAGGCTCAGGGCGCCGAACAGCGCCACGCAGAGTTCTATCACCCGTTTGCGGCCAAAACGGTCTGACAGCGGGCCGCAGAGCAGTGCGCCAGCGGTTAGTCCCAACAGACCTGCGCCAAACAACGGTGCCAGATCGCCGGCAGTCAGCTGCCAATGAGTCCGGATGTCTGGAGCGATGAAGCCGATAGCTGCGGTATCAAATCCGTCGAGCATGACGACCAAAAAACAGCAAATGATGACGCGCCATTGCGTCTTACCGACAGGAGCGGAATCGATCAGTGCTTGTAGATCACGTTGTTGAGTCATAGTGAATGCCTCAGTGCAGGTATAAGTAGATGTCTGTTTTGTTTTAGGTATGTTGCGACTTTGTATGTTTGGAGATGAAATGTACAATGGCTTTTCATGCAGAGGCATAACCTGGAGGTTATAGCAAATGGCTAACTGGGCGCAGAAACTTAAGTTGCATCACCTGCAAACGCTTATCGCACTGGGGGAACAGGGAAATTTGACTCACGTCGCCCGAATGATGAATATCACCCAGCCGGCGCTGTCAAAATGGTTATCACAGCTCGAAGATGAGATTGGCATCACGCTCTTTGAACGCCACAGTAAAGGCTTACGTCCCTCCGAAGGCGGCAAGCTGCTACTGCAGCACGCGCAACGCCTGATCAATGATATGGAACGTTCTCAGGTTGAAATCGCCCGTTTTAAACAGGGCGGTCTGGTAGGAAGTCTGAAGATCGGCTGCTCGCCAGTGGCGACCGACTGCGTCTCACAAGCGATACTGGGTTTGCTTAAAGAACTGCCGACCCTGCATCTTAATATTGAAGAGAAGGTGATGACCCCGCTGCTGCACGATCTGCTCGCGGGTTCGGTGGATGTGGTCGTCGGGCGCGTCGGGGGCCGGGCGCTACAACTGCCGCTCAATTATCAGGTGCTGTATACCGAGCCGGTTTGTTTCGTCGCCCGCCCTGACCATCCGCTGGCAAACTCTCCCCTGCTCACCTGGAATGATCTCGCTGACTGGCGCTGGATTGTCTGGCCGACAGGAACGCCCATTCGCATCAGCATTGACAACGCGCTGGTTGACAACGGTGTGATGCTGCCGGAAAACACGATTGAATCTGCATCAATGAACGTCAGCACCAACCTGCTGCAAAGTAGCGATATGATCTCTATTCTTTCTCTGCGTCTGGCGCAGCGTTATGCCACCCAGGGACAGCTGGCTATTCTGAATTTGCCGAAGATTGAACAAAAAGGCAGCGTGGGCATATTCTGGCGCAACAATGAAACGCCCTCCACGGCCCTGAGTCGTTTTCTGTATTACCTGGCACAGGTTTAACGCGCTGATTTAGGGGCATCGCCTAATGTTCCCAATGTCTATTTCTCCTATGCTTAGAATTCATGATGTGATCGGTAGCACGTTTTAAAGTTTAATTGTATGATGAATCAGTCTCGTCAAGGGTTCCAATTATGAGCAAAGCACTGAATATTATCTGGCAATATTTGCGCGCATTCGTCCTGATTTATGCCTGCCTCTATGCAGGTATTTTTCTTGCATCGCTACTTCCTATCACCATTCCGGGCAGTATTATCGGCATGCTGATTCTGTTTGTCTTACTGGCTTTGCAGGTGTTACCGGCAAAATGGGTTAATCCCGGCTGCTACGTCCTGATTCGCTATATGGCCCTATTGTTTGTCCCAATTGGCGTAGGGATCATGCAGTACTTTGATCTGCTCCGCGCGCAATTTGGTCCGGTGGTGGTGTCCTGTACCATCAGTACGCTGGTCGTTTTCCTGGTGGTGAGCTGGAGTTCACATATTGTGCACGGTGAGCGCAAAATCGTTGGGCAAAAAGGGTCTAAAGAATGATGTCGTATATCTGGTGGTCGTTACCGCTTACCCTGGCGGTGTTTTTTGCCGCACGTAAGCTGGCAGCACGATTTAAAATGCCACTATTGAATCCGTTGCTGGTCGCCATGGTGGTGATTATTCCGATACTGATGTTGACCGGTATTCCCTACGATCACTATTTCAAAGGCAGCGAGGTGCTGAACGATTTGCTACAGCCTGCCGTGGTCGCACTGGCCTATCCGTTATACGAACAGTTGCACCAGATTCGCGCCCGCTGGAAATCAATCATTGCCATTTGTTTTGCGGGGAGCGTCGTGGCGATGGTGACAGGTACAACAATCGCCTTATTGATGGGCGCATCGCCGCAAATTGCCGCATCTATTATGCCGAAATCGGTCACTACGCCTATTGCTATGGCGGTGGGAGGCAGCATTGGCGGTATTCCGGCTATCAGCGCCGTATGCGTCATTTTTGTCGGTATCCTCGGGGCGGTGTTTGGTCATACATTGCTCAACGCCATGCGTATTCGTACTAAGGCCGCTCGTGGGCTGGCCATGGGTACCGCTTCGCACGCCCTGGGCACTGCACGCTGCGCAGAACTGGACTATCAGGAAGGCGCGTTTAGCTCACTGGCGCTGGTTATTTGCGGCATTATCACCTCGTTGGTTGCCCCATTCCTGTTCCCAATTATTCTGGCAGTGGTCGGTTAACCTTTACTTTTTGCTGATTTATTTGCGATGCGTTGCACATTTTTAATTTAAGTTTCATAAGTTGCACACACAATGGGATTTGGATCACATATAAAGCCGTAACAGGCCCGTAAACTACGATTCCATTACATTGTTATGAGGCATCGCCATGCATCCACGTTTTCAAACTGCTTTTGCCCAACTCGCGGATAACTTGCAAACAGCCCTGGCCCCTGTTCTGGCGGATGTGCACTTCCCCGCTATGCTGACTGCTGAACAGGTCTCTTTGCTGAAACGCGAATCGGGACTGGACGAAGACGCGCTGGCATTCGCTCTGCTGCCGCTGGCTGCGGCCTGCGCACGTACCCCGCTGTCCAACTTTAACGTCGGTGCAATCTCTCGCGGCATCAGCGGAACCTGGTACTTCGGTGGGAACATGGAGTTCCTGGGCGCAACAATGCAGCAAACCGTTCATGCCGAGCAGAGCGCTATTAGCCATGCCTGGTTACGTGGCGAAAAAGGACTCGCCGCGATTACCGTCAACTACACCCCTTGCGGGCACTGCCGTCAGTTTATGAACGAACTAAATAGCGGACTGGATTTACGTATTCATCTGCCGGGTCGTGCGCCACACGCGCTGCGCGATTACCTGCCAGATGCCTTCGGCCCGAAAGATCTGGAAATTAAAACGCTGCTAATGGACGATCAGGATCACGGCTTCGTGCTGCAGGGCGATGCGTTGACCCAGGCAGCAATCACCGCCGCCAACAGATGCCATATGCCGTACAGCAAATCCCCAAGCGGTGTTGCGCTGGAGTGTAAAGATGGCCAAATTTTTAGCGGCAGCTATGCTGAAAACGCCGCCTTCAACCCAACTCTTCCGCCGCTGCAGGGCGCGTTAAACCTGTTGAATCTCAACGGCTATGACTACCCGGATATCCAACGCGCCGTGCTGGCTGAAAAAGCCGATGCGCCATTGATTCAGTGGGATGCGACCTCCGCCACCCTGAAAGCGCTGGGCTGTAATAATATTGAGCGCGTTCTCCTGAGTTAATCGTCTCAATAACGCCAGTTCGTAGGCCGGATAAAGTGTTTACACCGTTATCCGGCAATATGCAGAATGTCTAAAATCCCCTCAATCAGATTGCTGTTTCTTGCGCTACGTCTTCGGGTACAGTAGCCTGATTGAAATTCCATCCAAATAACGAGTTTTCTGCATGTTAAAGCGCGTGTTTTACAGCCTGTTAGTCTTGTCTGGCTTGCTGCTGTTGACTGTGCTTGGACTCGACAGATGGATGAGCTGGAAGACTGCTCCCTACATTTACGACGAACTGCAGGATTTACCCTACCGCCAGGTAGGTGTGGTTCTGGGCACGGCGAAGTATTACCGCACCGGCGTCATCAATCAGTATTACCGCTACCGCATTCAGGGTGCATTGAACGCCTATAACAGCGGGAAGGTAAACTATCTGCTGCTGAGCGGCGACAACGCGCAGCAAAGCTACAACGAACCGATGACGATGCGTAAGGATCTGATTGCTGCAGGCGTTGATCCGGCTGATATTGTGCTTGATTACGCCGGGTTCCGTACGCTCGACTCCATCGTGCGTACCCGCAAGGTATTTGATACCAACGATTTCATCATTATTACTCAGCGATTCCACTGTGAACGCGCCTTATTTATTGCGCTACATATGGGGATTCAGGCCCAGTGTTATGCGGTACCTTCGCCAAAAGATATGCTCACCGTGCGAGTACGTGAATTTGGTGCTCGTTTTGGCGCACTTGCTGATCTCTACATTTTCAAACGTGAACCGCGCTTTTTAGGCCCCCTGGTGCCAATTCCTACTATGCATCAGGTACCGGACGATGCACAGGGATATCCGGCGGTCACAGCCGAACAATTACTCGAATTACAAAAGAAACAAGGAAAATAAGCATGGATGTACAAACCCTTTTTGTCGTATTGGCCTTTCTGCTCATCCCTGTGTTTTGTTTCCGTGAAGCCTGGAAAGGCTGGCGTACTGGCGCGGTAGATAAAATTAAGAAGAATGCGCGTGAGCCGGTTTATGCCTACCGGAATGAAGCCCCATTACAGTTCTGGTCTTATGTATTGGTTTATGCCGGATGCGGATGTTTATCTTTCGGTATGGTTATTTATTTAGTCTTTTATCGCTAAAGAGATTACCGTTATATTAGCGCTTGAGAATAGCTAATATTATGATAATGGTTAACATTTCAATATAAGGGATTAATGCTGCGCGCCAGCATTTCCCTCAAACTATCTTCTATTTGTGAATCTTTTCACAGAATACTCTTCCTGCAGTGCTTAGCCTTAAGAATAGCTTTCTATTTTTATATTTTGTTATTAACAGCTTGCCTTAATTTACTCAAGCATTAAGGAATAAAATATGCCACAACAAAATTATCTGGATGAGCTCACGCCTGCTTTTACCCCATTATTAGCAATAAAAGAGGCTTCCCGCTGTTTATTATGTCACGATGCCCCCTGTAGTCAGGATTGCCCGGCGCAAACCGATCCCGGAAAATTTATTCGATCCATTTATTTCCGCAATTTTAAAGGCGCTGCCGAAACTATCCGGGAAAATAATGCGCTCGGTGCAGTATGCGCCAGGGTTTGCCCAACCGAAAAATTATGTCAGCGCGGATGTACACGTTCAGGTATTGATAAACCGATCGATATTGCACGTCTGCAGCGCTTTATTACCGATTTTGAACAGCAAACGGCAATGAAAATCTATCAGCCAGCGACAAAAAAGCTGGGCAAGGTTGCCGTCATCGGTGCGGGCCCGGCAGGGTTACAGGCCAGCGTAACGCTAAGTAATCTTGGTTATGACGTCACCATCTTCGAAAAACAGGCTCAGCCAGGTGGCTGGTTGCGCTATGGCATCCCTGAGTTTCGTCTGCCGCAATCGGTTTTGGATCTTGAAATTGCCCGTATCGTTGAAATGGGCGTGACCATCACGTGCAATTGCGAAGTCGGCAATGCCCTTTCCGTTGAGCAACTCAAAGCGAATTATCGCGCCGTACTGGTTACCGTGGGGATGTCTTACGGTTCAACGTTACCTCTGTTTGAGAGAGCGAATAACGTTGAAATTGCCGTCGATTTCCTGCAACGCGCCCGGCAAGGCAGCGGCGATATTACCGTCGCGCAAAGTGCATTAATCATCGGCGGTGGCGACGTGGCGATGGATGTCGCCAGTACCTTAAAGTTGCTGGGCTGTCCGTCAGTCACCTGTGTAGCGCGTGAAGAACTGGCTGATTTCCCGGCCAGCGACAAAGAATTCAACAGCACCCAGGCATTAGGGGTATCGATTATTGACGGTTTCACGCCTGTGGCGGTTAACGGAAATCGGGTTTCCTTTAAACACGTACGCTTGCCAGGTGAACTCTCGCTTGAAGCCGAGCACATTATTCTTGCCGTCGGCCAACACGCTCAGCTTGATAATTTTGCCGCGTTAAAGCCCCAGCACAATCTTATCGATACGCAAAACTACCAAACCACCGATCCTGTCCTGTTTGCTGCTGGTGATATTGTTGAGGGCGATAAAACGGTTGTTTACGCCGTGAAAACCGGTAAAGAAGCAGCTCAGGCCATTCATCACTATTTAGAGGGAGCTTGCTCATGTTAACGAAAGAGCTTTCTATTACCTTTTGCGGCGTCAAATTCCCCAACCCATTCTGCCTCTCTTCCTCTCCGGTGGGCAATTGCTATGAAATGTGCGCCAAAGCCTATGAAAGTGGCTGGGGCGGTATTGTTTTTAAAACGATCGGGTTCTTTATTGCGAATGAGGTCTCTCCGCGCTTTGATCATCTCAGCAAAGAAGATACCGGCTTTATTGGCTTCAAAAACATGGAGCAAATTGCCGAGCATCCGCTGGAGGAGAATCTGGCCGCAATCCGCCGACTGAAACAGGACTATCCGAACAAGGTTCTGATTGCGTCGATCATGGGGGAAAATGAACAGCAATGGCAGGAACTGGCCCGCCTGGTTGAAGAGGCCGGTGCCGACATGATCGAGTGTAACTTCTCGTGCCCGCAAATGACCTCGCATGCTATGGGCAGCGATGTAGGACAAAGCCCTGAGCTGGTTGAAAAATATTGTCGGGCAGTGAAACGCGGATCGCCCCTGCCAATGCTGGCAAAAATGACGCCGAACATTGGTGATATGAGTGAGGTGGCGCTGGCGGCAAAACGTGGAGGTGCGGATGGTATCGCGACCATCAATACGGTTAAATCCATCACTAACATCGACCTGAACAGGAAAATCGGGATGCCGGTCGTCAACGGCAAATCCAGTATTTCCGGCTACTCCGGCAAGGCCGTTAAGCCTATCGCCCTGCGATTTATCCAACAACTGCGGATGCACCCTGAACTGCGGGATTTCCCAATTAGCGGCATCGGAGGAATTGAAACCTGGGAAGATGCAGCCGAGTTTTTACTGTTAGGCGCGGCCACGCTGCAGGTGACCACCGGGATCATGCAGTATGGATATCGGATTGTGGAGGACATGATCAGCGGATTGTCACATTACCTCGCCGATCAAGGGTTTGACTCACTGGAGGAGATGGTGGGTCTGGCCAATGCCAATATTATCCCCGCTGAGGAACTTGACCGTAGCTACATCGTCTATCCGGATATCCATCTGGATAAATGCGTTGGCTGCGGTCGCTGCTACATCTCCTGTTACGACGGTGGGCATCAGGCGATGGAATGGAACGATGAAACCCGCACGCCGCACTGCAACACGGAAAAATGTGTCGGATGCTTGCTGTGCGGTCACGTTTGCCCGGTAGCCTGTATCGAACTGGGTGAGGTGAAATTTAAACCTGGTGAGAAAGCGCACGAGTTAACGTTGTAATACTGACAAAAAAGCCCGGTACAGATTGCGCTGTGCCGGGCTTTTTGCGTTATACGATTACTTCTTACGCGCGTACTTCAGTGAGTCCAGCGCGACCGCGAAGATAATAATGCCGCCCTTGATAATATACTGCCAGTAAGGGTTCACACCAATGTAGGTCAGACCATAGTTGATAACGGTGAAGATAATCACACCGGTCACCACGCCAAACACGGTCCCTACCCCGCCGCTGAACGACACGCCGCCAACCACGCACGCGGCAATCGCATCCAGCTCATACATAAAGCCGAGGTTGTTGGTTGCCGAACCGATACGCCCGGCTTCGAGCAAACCACCAAACGCATAGAACACGCCAGACAACGCATAGATGATCAGCAGGTTCAGCGCAACGTTTACCCCGGACACTTTCGCCGCTTCCGGGTTTCCGCCGATAGCAAAAATATTCTTACCGAAGCGGGTTTTATTCCACAGCACCCATACAAAGGCCACGGCAATCAGCGCGTAGAAGGTGATGTAGGAGAGTCGGAAACTGCCCAGCGCAATAAAGCCCTGCGCAAAGGTTGAGAATCCGCTGTCAAAGCCAGAAATTGGCGATGCGCCGACGAAGTCGTAGTACAGGGAGTTGATCCCGTAAACGATAATCATCGTACCCAGGGTGGTAATAAACGGCGTCACGTTCAGATAAGCGATGATGATACCGTTCACCAGACCGATAATGGCGCCAATCACGCAGACAATCAGCACCACCACGATAATTGGCATCGTCGCCATTTCCGGGAACACCTTGTTGGCGTTCTCCATCGACTGCAGCAAGGTTGCCGCCACAACCGCCGCAAGGCCAACCTGACGTCCCGCAGACAGGTCTGTCCCCTGGGTAACAATCAGCCCTGCCACACCCAATGCGATAATAATACGCACCGAAGATTGCGTCAGAATATTACTCAGGTTCAGTAAGCTTAAGAAAGTGGGGTCCTGGAAAATAATAATCGCCAGCAAAACCAAAAGAACAACGTAAATTCCGCCTTCTTTCAGATAAGTAAGAAAACTTTTCTTATTTAACGCACTCATGAGGAGCCCCTAATCTTAAAGGTGCAAAGACGCAAGACGGAGGATTTCGTTTTGCGTTGTCGTTTTAGTGTCAACAATCCCGGCAACGAGACCATTACTCATCACCAGGATACGATCGGTAATACCCAATAGCTCCGGCATTTCAGAGGAAATAATAATAATCCCCTTATCCTTTTTCGCGAGTTCGGCAATCAGCTGATAAATTTCAAATTTCGCGCCGACATCGATACCACGTGTAGGTTCATCCAGCATCAGAATTTCTGGCTGCGTTAATAGCCAGCGGCCAATAACCACCTTTTGCTGATTACCACCAGACAGTGAACCGATTTGTGTACGATGGCCCGGCGTTTTCACCCTCATGGAGTCAATTACCCATTGGGTATCACTCTTCATGCGGGAATTATCCAGCAGACCGACTTTATTTTTATAGTTTTGGATATTGGAGATTAACGAGTTAAAACCAATATCCAGGTACGCGTAAATACCGGTTGAGCGGCGTTCTTCCGTGACCAGCGCAAAACCATGATTGATGGCCTCATTTGCGCTGTGGTTATTAATTTTTTTGCCGTGTAGCGTAATTGTACCCGATGATTTCTCACGAATACCAAACAGCGTTTCAACGATATCAGTACGTTTAGCGCCGACCAGACCAGCAATCCCGAGAATTTCCCCTTTGTGCAAATCAAACGAGACATCACGAATTGACGGCTGACGCAGCGAGGTCAGGTTACGCACTTGCAGAATCACTTCACCGGGCTTGTTTTCTTTGTCCGGAAAACGTTGGTTCAGTGAACGCCCTACCATCATGGCGATGATCTTATCCATATCCAGCCCTTCCAGCGGCTGGGTCGCAATCCACTGGCCGTCGCGCAGCACGGTGATTTCATCACACAGTTGGAAAATTTCTTCCATTTTGTGAGAAATATAAACAATACCGCATCCACGTTCTTTCAGCTTACGGATGATGGTGAACAGATGATTAACTTCTTTCTCGGTTAACGATGACGTTGGTTCATCCATGATGACGATTTTGGCGTCATAGGAGAACGCTTTCGCAATTTCAATCATCTGCATTTGTGAAACGGATAATGTGCCGACGCGTGCGCGCGGATCGATATCAATATCCAGCTCATCAAATATCGCTTTGGTATCACGGTACATTTTTTCCTGATCGACAAACATACCTTTGGTGGGATAGCGTCCCAACCACATGTTGTCCATCACAGAACGTTGTAATACCAGGTTTAATTCCTGATGTACCATCGAAATACCATTCTCAAGCGCTTCTTTAGCAGAATGAAAATCGATTTCTTTACCCTGAAATAAAATACTGCCGGAATCTTTTTGATAGATGCCGAAAAGACATTTCAATAATGTGGATTTCCCCGCACCATTCTCCCCCATTAAGGCGTGGATCGAATGTGGGCGGACTTTTAAATTGACATTATCAAGAGCCTTAACGCCGGGGAAGGACTTGTTGATGCCGGTCATTTCCAACAAGTATTCGCCTGACGACTGAGTATGTGTGCTGACCATAATTATACCTTGTTGGCCTTGCAGAGTGCGTTATTAAGGGCGCAATGATATTGCGCCCACAGACGGAGTATTTACTTATTGGTAAACTCTGCCAGATTATCTTTATCAACACCTACGTACGGAACACGAACAATTTTGTTCTCAATTTTCCAGTTGGTGCCATCAGCCGCACCTTTGCCATCAGCAAGGTTTTTCGCCAGATCAAAGGTAGCTTTCGCCTGGTTGTTAGCATCGTTCAGCACGGTACCGGCCATAGCGCCAGATTTCACCAGCGCCAGTGCTTCAGGCAGGGCATCCACGCCAAATACCGGTACGCTGGTTTTGTTATGTGCCTTCAGCGCTTCAACTGCGCCCATTGCCATCGCATCGTTGTTGGCGATAACCACTTCGATTTTGTTCGCGTTCGGACCGGACATCCACGCATCCATCTTATCTTTCGCCTGAGCGGTATCCCACATTGCAGTATCTAACTGCAGTTGCTCAGTTTTAATGCCTTTGTCGTTCAGCTCTTTAATCACGTAAGTAGTACGTGCTTCAGCATCCGGGTGTCCCGGTTCGCCTTTCAGCAGAACAAACTGAATTTTGCCGTCTTTGTTCAGGTCCCAGTTCGGGTTAGCTGCCCAGTGTTTAGCAATCAAATCACCCTGAATAATACCGGACTCTTTAGAGTCAGTACCGACGTAATACGCTTTGTCATAGCTGTCCAGCGCCTTGCGAGAAGGTTCTTTGTTGAAGAACACGATCGGTACGTTCTGCCCGCGTGCTTTTTCAATGACCGTGCCTGCCGCTGCCGGGTCAACCAGGTTAATCGCCAGTGCTTTAACGCCTTTTGCCAGCAGCACGTCGATCTGATCGTTTTGTTTGGACTGGTCGTTCTGCGAGTCGTTCATCAGCAACTGTACATCTGGCGCCGCTTTGGCATCTTTTTCAATAGCCTTACGTACTACTGACATAAAGTTATCGTCATACTTATAGATAGTCACACCAATGCGGGTATCAGCAGCGTGCGCAGCCGCGCCGAATAACATGCTTGCCATTACAGCAGACAGGGTCAACACCTTCTTATTCATGGTATCTCCGGTTTTAATATGCAGGGTAGTACTTGAGATAAATGCTCGGCAGGCAGAACGTTACTGAAGTGTTACTGAACGCCGAAGCTCACTTTTAAAAATATTTCTTCCGTGTCTGGCAACGCTCCAAAAACAGGCTTTATTAGTTGTTTAAGGCAGCTATACCTCGATGAAAGTGATTATTCACCGTTACATAGTAGTTACAGCGCAACAAACAGTGTCATCATAGCTATCGCATTGTTAATATACTGTGAATTTACTCACATATTGAAAGCGGTTACATCGCGCTGAGTTATTAGTTAGTGATCGATGCCGCATTCTGCCGCAGCGCCACTGAATGGCGACGTACCAGCGTCGGCATAAAGCAATGCGTCGCCTGCGGATCTAACGTACCTGCCGCCCCTTGTAACGCGAGCTCCGTCGCCATTTTTGCCATTGAGGCAATGGGATAACGCACGGTGGTCAGTTGCGGATCGGTGTAACGTGCGATGGGAATATCATCGAAGCCAATGATTGAAAGGTGTAATGGAATAGCAATACCGTTATCTTTTAGCGCGGTCAGCGCGCCGGCAGCCATATTGTCGTTGTAGGCGAACACCGCCGTTAGTTGTAAATTGCGCCCCAGCAGTTCCACCATCGCAGATTCTCCGCCCTGCATATCGGGCGAACCGGTGCCGACCCAGCTTTCTGCCGCCACTATCCCCTGCTCATTCAGGGCGCTTAACCATCCCTCTTTACGCATGGCATCATCTTCAATGCGGTGGCTTGATGCCAGATACCCGATGCGTTGATGACCATTATTAAGCAACATGCGGGTCGCCATTTTGGCACCGCTGATGTTATCCAGGCAGACGCAACGATGGGCGTAACCCGGCACCAGGCGGTTGATCAGCACCATGCCAGGGATCTGATCCATAAACTCAGCCAGCTCCCGATCGCTCAGTGCTTTAGAGTGAACAATCAGTGCGTTACAGCGTTGACGAATCAACACTTCAATGGCGTGGCGTTCTTTTTCAGCCTCATGGTAGCTGTTGCCAATCAGGACGTACTTCTGATGCTGTTGGGCAACCATATCCACGGCTTTTACCAGCGCGCCAAAAAATGCGTCTGAAACATCCATGACCACAACGCCAATTGTGTCGCTCACCTGCGTCGCCAGCGCTTGCGCGTTGGCATTTGGTCGATAGCCCAACTGAGTGACCGCCTTCATTACCGCTTCACGCGTATCGGGACTCACCAGCGCGCTGTTATTCAGTACGCGGGAAACGGTCGCGACCGAAACGCCAGACTGCCGTGCCACATCACGGATGGTTACCATATTCACTGCCCTGTTTTAGATTGCGGTTAACCGCAGACACCCCAGGCTGGATATTTTGTCAGCACAATGAAATGGGCTGCGTGAGTGAGGTCACAGGAATGAAAGCGCTTACATCCATTTTGTTAACGAATGTGATCCAGATCGTTATCTGGATGTACGAGGCAATGACGTCCCCGCCGCACGCTGAGTTAATTGGCGCCACAACCACTCAACCGGGCCCTGCCGGTAAAAACGTAGCCATATGACGGAGAACAGCAGATTTACGGCCCAGACCGGAATGACGAAATACAGCAGCTCCAGCCGGTCAAATTTCATAAACAAGCCCGCCTGGTAAAACAGCGTGGTACAGATTAAGGTCTGTAACAGATAGTTGGTTAGCGCCATGCGCCCCACGCAGGCGATGGCAATGACCCATTTTAAGCGGCTAAGCTGCGGCCAGAAACCGAACATCAGCGCTGCGTAACCAAGGGTCTGCAACGGCGCGCCCAGCTCTCGCGGAGCTTGTAACAGGAAAGCACACCAGCGGTAGGCCCAGTCCAGTTGCCACTGAGCGATGATAGCAGGCAGGTTAATCGCCATCCCTGTAATGATCAGCAGCACGCCGGTACGTCTATAGTGCTGCAAACTATACTGTCCTTTTAGCCAGCCGCTGCGCATTAATGCTGCGCCGAGCAGCATCATCCCCGCCAGTTGCCAGCCGTACTGCGCACCCAACGCCAGCAAGCTATTGGACATCATATCCACGCGATTGCTGACTGCTTCCATTCCGCCGTTCACCTTCCAGTATTTTTCATACAGCAACGCTGAAGCATCCGGTGTCCAGGCGCGGCTGGTCTCACTCCCGGAGATCACGCCCAGCAGCAGCAGTACGCCAACGCCCACCAGATAAAGCAGCACGCCGGTATTAAATAAACTTTTTACCGACGGCGCATCACGGATCAACCGCCAACAAATCAGGCCGATTAAGCCATATGCCAGCAGAATATCGCCATCCCAGAAGAGTAAACCGTGAATAAAACCCAATAGCACCAGCAGCGTAAGCCGCGACTGGATCCAGCGTTTACCGCGTGGGAGCAGCATTTGCAGACCAGCACCGAACAGCAGCGCAAAAAGCGTGAGGAATTTTACCTGCGCAAAGAGATCGAGCAGCGCCCAGGTCCAGGCGTCGGATAAGGTGATGTTGCCATACCACGCGGGATTGAGGTATGCCGCCTTTGGCAGGCCAAAGGCGCTAATATTGAGAAGCAGGATACCCAGGATGGCGACGCCACGAATAAAATCCAGCGTGACATTACGCTCCATGGTCCCTGCCCCGATCAGTTGTGGTGGCGTACTGCGCGCAGGAATTCCTGACGCGTGTTCTGGCTGGACTTAAACAATCCGCCAAGAGACGTGGTCGTGGTCGCGCTGGTCGCATCACGAATGCCGCGCGCTTTCACACAGTAATGCACCGCATCAATCGACACTGCTACATTGTTCGTCCCGAGCAGCGTTTGCAGCGCAGTGAGAATTTGCTGAGTCAGGCGTTCCTGTACCTGCGGACGCTGAGCGAAGAACTGCACAATGCGGTTAATCTTCGACAGACCAATGACCGAATCTTTCGGGATGTACGCCACTGTCGCCTTGCCATCGATAGTGACAAAGTGGTGTTCGCAGGTGCTGGTCAGCGTGATATCGCGGACCGTGACCATCTCATCCACCTTCATTTTGTTTTCAATGACGGTGATTTTCGGGAAGTTGGCGTAATCGAGGCCGGAGAAAATCTCATCAACATACATTTTCGCAATGCGATGCGGAGTTTCCATCAAACTGTCATCGCTCAAATCAAGGTTGAGCAATTGCATAATCTCGGTCATATGACCTGAGATCAGACGTTTGCGCGTTTCGTTATCCATCTCTTGCACGGGCGGGCGCAGTGGTGTTTCAAGACCACGCGCCACCAGCGCTTCATGAACCAGGGCCGCTTCTTTACTGAGTGATGACATTTCTTCTTCTCCTGCAGGTGGGGCGCCTCTGCCCTGCATGGGGCAAAGTTTTTAGGCTGTGTCACAGCCAGAACATTGTGCGTGAGGCGGCGCACATAATCCAGTATTCACCGCGATAATTATTGAAATTGGCACAGCCTTTCAGCGTAGCAATTTCACTTACTGTTTAGCCCGGTGATATCGAGTGTTAATGTAAAGTTATATAGATGATGAAGTATGTTTGCTCAATGCGGAAGTGAAAGTTACTCACGGTGCAATGAATAATCTGTATTATGGTGAGTTCGCAAACACATTCAGGTTCAACACAACAAGGAGCCACGCATGGAAATGCTTGAAGAGCACCGCTGTTTTGAAGGTTGGCAGCAACGCTGGCGTCACGACTCCGCCACGCTAAATTGCGCTATGACCTTCAGTATTTTTCTTCCCCCACCCCGCGATAACGCCCCGCCTCCGGTGCTGTACTGGCTGTCAGGTTTGACCTGCAATGATGAAAACTTCACGACGAAAGCCGGGGCGCAACGCATCGCGGCTGAACTGGGTATAGTCCTGGTGATGCCGGACACCAGCCCGCGTGGCGAGCAGGTTGCCAACGATGAGGGTTACGATTTAGGTCAGGGAGCCGGTTTTTACCTTAATGCCACCCAGCAGCCGTGGGCAAGCCATTTTCGCATGTATGACTATCTGCGTGACGAACTGCCGGCACTGATTCAGTCTCAGTTTAACGTCAGCGATCGCTGCGCGATCAGCGGGCATTCTATGGGCGGTCACGGCGCATTAATTATGGCGCTGAAAAATCCCGGGAAATACACCAGTGTTTCCGCCTTTGCGCCGATCGTAAATCCTTGCCGCGTTCCCTGGGGCGAGAAGGCTTTTAGCGCTTATCTGGGTGAAGATAAATCGCAATGGGCTGAGTGGGACAGTTGCGCGTTAATGCTGGCCAGCAAGCCCGCAGATGCGATTCCAACGCTGATTGATCAGGGTGATAGCGATCAGTTTCTTGCCGATCAGTTGCAGCCCGCGGTACTGGCCGAAACAGCACGTCAGACCGCATGGCCAATGACCTTACGCATCCAGCCGGGTTACGATCACAGCTATTACTTTATTGCGTCGTTTATCGAGGATCACCTGCGATTCCACGCCCAGTATTTGCTGAAGTAACGCCTGATTGAGGGCGGCACAGCCCTCTTCATTTCTCCATCATTCCTTCACTTTCTCTCCTTTTTATTTCATCGCTATCTCATTGAACAGAAGAACTTTTTCCTGAAAATCACATTAAACACAAATGATTTCTATTATCATTTGTGTTTACAAATATTAATGATTTTGTACAATCACCCCGCTTCTTTACTGAAAAGAGTCCTTAAAAGACAAATACATACAATTGTCATGGCCTTTCACATGACGCGCAGTTTGATTCATTTAAATGGAATGATACAAATGACTATACCTCACGTTAAGGCTGTAGCTGCCGCAGTATGCGTCGCCAGTCTCCCATCACTCGGCCATGCCGCAGAACAAGACACCGTGGTAGTAACCGCTACCGGCTTTGAGCAGAAAATACAGGATGCTCCGGCGTCGATATCTGTTATTACCAAGCAGCAGATCGAAGATAAAGCCTATCGCGATGTCACCGATGCGCTAAAAGATGTCCCTGGCGTCGTCGTCACCGGCGGGGGGAGCAGCAGCGACATCAGTATTCGCGGTATGGCTTCGCAATACACGCTCTTCCTGGTCAACGGTAAACGCATCAGCACCCGCGGCACACGCCCGAACAGCGACAATTCAGGTATTGAGCAAGGTTGGCTGCCGCCGCTGGAATCCATCGAGCGTATTGAAGTCATCCGTGGCCCGATGTCGTCCCTGTATGGTTCCGATGCGATGGGCGGCGTCATTAACGTCATCACCAAGAAAGTCTCGAATACCAAAGCCTGGACCGGCTCTCTGCACGGCGACGCCACGTTCCAGGAGGACAGAGACTCCGGCGATATTTACCAGACCAACGCCTATGCGTCCGGGCCACTGATTGACGGATTACTTGGTGCGAAGGTGACCGGGTTATTCTCCCATCGGGCGGAAGATAAAATCCTCAATGGCTACAATGAACAGCGTATGCGTAACGGAGGGTTAACCCTGAACTTTACGCCAGATGATAAAAATGACGTCGACTTCGATTACGCTCGTGAATTGCAAGACCGCGACAGTACGCCGGGCAAATCTATGGCTGAGGAAAACTGCCGCAACGGAAGCTGTAAGCCCAACAGTAAAAGCGAAAGCAAGTATGTACACACGACCTATTCCTTAACCCACAGTGGTTATTACGACGACTTCAACTCCACCAGCTATGTCCAGCAGGAAGAGAGCGAAAACCCGGGTCGCCAGATGAAGTCTTACAACACGATTTTCAATAACCAGAATCAGGTCTTCCTCGGGGCGCACACCCTGACGTTAGGCGGGCAATACCGTTATGAGAAATTGCGTGATAACGGGAATCAGCTACAAGCTGCTGATGGGCTGAACAAACTGACCCGCTGGAGCTGGGCGTTGTTTGCTGAAGATGAATGGGCCGTTACCGATACCTTTACGTTGACCGGTGGTCTGCGTATGGATAAAGATGAAAACTACGGTGACAACTGGACGCCGCGCGGCTATGGCGTATGGCATCTGAGCGATCAATGGACCTTAAAAGGCGGCGTTTCGGCGGGCTACCGTGCGCCAGACCTGCGCCAGTCATCAGCAAACTGGGGACAGGTCACCGGCGGCGGACGTCTGAACGGAATCATTGTCGGCAATCCAGACCTGAAGCCGGAGAAAAGCCTCAGCGAAGAAATCGGCTTACTGTGGGATAACGGCGACAACCTCAACGCAGGCGTCACCCTGTTCAATACCGACTTCAAAAACAAAATCACCGAGGTGCGTCGCTGTAACAGCAGTTCCGACCCGGCCTGTACTATCGGCAATACCACTTATGACTTCGTCAGCGATCGCGTTAACGTCGATAAAGCTAATATGCGCGGCGTAGAATCCACCTTCGGCTGGAAAATAACCTCCGACGTCAACTGGACGGCGAACTACACCTACACGGAATCTGAGCAGAAAAGCGGTCAGTTCTCCGGCCAGCCATTGAACAAAATGCCAAAGCATATGTTCAACACCACGCTGGACTGGCAGGCCACGCAGGATCTCGGTTTCTGGAGCCGCCTGAATCTGCGCGGGAAAACGTCTGAATACCTGAGCCGTACTTCTATGGCGCAGGGCACGCCGTCCTATACCCAAGTCGATGTGGGTTTACGCTACTATGCCACCAAGGATCTGTTGATGACTGCCGGCGTGTATAACGTGCTGGATAAGCAAATCGATTACGATACCTACGACACCGTCCTCGATGGTCGTCGTTACACGGTTGGCCTGACTTACAGCTTCTAAGTCTGGCGCAATAAAAAACCCCGGCACTCACCATGCCGGGGTTTTGTCATGCTTTTTATATTGTTATTTCTTCACGCGGCCCGGGAATTTCATTTCGCTATAGCGAACAAAATGGGTTCCTTTCGTCAGCTTATAGCCAAACCAGATAATCAGGAACAGTGGGATACCGATATAGGTAGCCATCACGCCGCCCCAGTCAATGCTGTCTTTCAGGAACGCTTCGTAGTTCTGACCGAGGGTAATAATCAGGCACAGCACAAAGGCGAAGATCGGCCCCAGCGGGAAGAAGCCAGAACGATACGGAAGATCTTTCACATCATGACCTTGCAGCACATAACCGCGACGGAAGCGATAGTGGCTAATGGCGATCCCCAGCCAGGCGATAAAGCCCGTCATCCCGGAGGTATTCAGCAACCACAGGTATACGGTCTGGTTGCCAAACATCGAGGTCAGGAAGCACAGCCCCGCCACCACGGTGGTCGCATACAGCGCGTTACGCGGTACGCCGCCACGAGACAGTTTACCGAAAATACGTGGCGCTTTGCCGTCACATGCCAGGGTGTAAAGCATACGCGTGGAGGCATACATCCCGGAGTTACCCGCAGATAGCACTGCCGTCAGGATAACTGCGTTCATCACCGCCGCCGCAGACAGCAGACCCGCATGCTGGAATACCAGCGTGAACGGGCTAACGCTGATGTCTTTCACATCGTTACGCAGCAGGCTCGGATCGGTGTACGGAATGATCAGGCTGATAATCAAAATCGCGAACACATAGAACAGCAGGATTCGCCAGAACACCTGACGGACCGCACGTGGGATATTCTTCTCAGGATCTTCAGATTCGCCTGCCGCGATACCGATCAGCTCAGTTCCCTGGAAGGAGAAGCCAACGATCATCGCCACGCCAATCATCGCAGCAAAACCACCGGCAAACGGTGCATCACCGGTCGTCCAGTTGCTCCAGCCCACTGGCTGAGCGCCTTTGAAGATACCGAAAATCATCATCACGCCAACCACGATGAAGATAATGACGGTGGTCACTTTGATCAGTGAGAACCAGTATTCCGCCTCACCGAATCCGCGAACGGAAATGTAGTTCAGCAGGAAAATAACGCCGAGGAACAGCGCGCTCCAGATCCAGCCCGGCGTGTCCGGGAACCACCAGCTCATTACCAACTGTGCGGCCACCAGGTCAACGGCAATCGTTACTGCCCAGTTGTACCAGTAGTTCCACCCCAGCGCGAAACCAAAGCCTTCTTCTACATAGTTCTGACCGTAGGTGGAGAACGAGCCGGAAACCGGCATGTAGGCAGCCAGTTCACCGAGACTGGTCATCAGGAAGTACACCATCAGGCCAATCAGAATATAGGAAAACAGCGCGCCGCCAGGACCCGCCGCAGAAATGGTTGCACCAGATGCAACGAAAAGACCCGTACCGATGGAACCACCAATGGCGATCATCGTCAGGTGACGCGCCTTCAGTTCACGACGTAGCGTGGGCGCTTCTGTGGTTTTAGTTTCGGAAACCATGTGAAAATGCTATCCATCCAAAAAATGAGGCGCGATTGTAGCAGACGAAACGGCATTCTTCCGGCACAAATGCGCTGTTATAAGAGACCTTCATGACTGGCCGCGGATTATAAGTAAAGCAGAAAACAGAGGGTGCAAGGCGGTTAAAACGTAACCGCCATTATGCAAAAAGGAGTCATCACGACAGTGAACGTCTTATTCCCCCTGCTCTACCTGGTCGCTGTAGTGCAAAAAGCGCGTAATGGCATTGGAGATATGTTTTTGTCGATGATGAACACGCCATAGCGTGCGGACCAAATGCGGAAGCGGCACGGGAACTTCGCTCAGCGTTCCCGCCTGTAACTGCTCGGCAATGACCCGCCGCGACAAACAGCTGATCCCGAGACCATGGCGCACCGCATGCTTAATGGCCTCGGAGTTACCCAACTCCATTGCCATCTGAAATCTCGGTAAATGAGACAACAGCAGGTAATCCACCAGTTCACGCGTACCTGATCCTCGTTCACGCAGGATCCACGGCGAAGCAGCCAGCTGTTCCAGCGTAACGGGTCCCTTTGTCAGCGGTGACGACGGTGCCGCGAACACTACCAGCTCGTCTTCAAGCCACGGTTCAGAGATTATTTCCGTACTATGACACGGCCCTTCAATCAGCCCGATATCTACCCGGAAATCCAGTACCGCATTGATCACATCCTGGCTGTTGCCCACGCTAAGCTCCAGCGGCAAATCGGGGAAATCATGCCGATAGCGGGCGATCATGGCAGGCAGAATATAGTTGCCAATGGTGCTACTGGCATAAACCCGAATGGCACCATTATCTTCGCGGAAAAGCTGTTCGATTTCGGTCGTTTGCTCGAGTAGTGCCAGCGCCCGTGGGTAGAGCAAGCGCCCGTGCTCGTTGACTACCAGTCGTTTGCCCACCCGGTCAAAGAGCTGTACGCCAAGCTGTCCTTCCAGATCGGTAAGCGCGGCACTCACCGCCGACTGCGACAATGCCAGCATGACAGACGCCTGGGTCGTTGAGCCGCTTTTTAATACCTCAGCAAACACTTCAAGTTGTCGCAGGGTGATATGCATAGTCGTTTTCCACCGGATATCCGTCACTTACCACTTATAGAGATTAATTATAAATATATAATCAATTTTATTTTTATACCACTTCGCCGTACTCTTTTACCCAGATAAAGGAGAAGGATATGACAGAACTCACCTTGCAGACTCATCGTCGTACAGCGTGGCATTTTATTCCGGGGCTCGCCCTGAGTGCAGTTATCACTGGGGTCGCCTTATGGGGTGGATCCATTCCCGCCGTCGCAGGTGCCGGGTTCAGCGCCCTCACCCTGGCAATCTTACTGGGGATGGTTCTCGGCAATACCGTCTATCCGCACATCTGGAAAAGCTGTGACGGCGGTGTGCTGTTTGCTAAACAACATTTATTGCGTCTGGGGATTATCCTCTACGGGTTTCGCCTCACCTTCGCGCAAATTGCTGACGTTGGCGTCAGCGGTATCGTGATTGATGTGTTAACACTAAGCAGTACCTTTATGATTGCCTGCTTCCTTGGGCAGAAAGTGTTTGGTCTGGACCGCCATACCAGTTGGCTGATTGGCGCGGGGAGCAGCATTTGTGGTGCCGCCGCCGTGCTGGCAACTGAACCGGTGGTGAAAGCGGAAGCCAGTAAGGTGACCGTCGCTGTCGCCACAGTGGTCATCTTCGGTACCATCGCTATCTTCCTGTATCCGGCGATGTACCCGCTACTGGCGCACTGGTTTAGCCCGGAAACCTACGGCATTTACATTGGTTCCACCATGCATGAAGTCGCTCAGGTTGTGGCTGCCGGTCACGCCATTAACCCGGATGCGGAAAACGCCGCGGTTATTGCCAAAATGCTGCGCGTCATGATGCTGGCACCGTTCCTTATCCTGTTGGCCGCTCGCGTTAAACAGCTTTCTCCGGCCACCGGTGGTGAGAAGAGCAAAATCACCATTCCGTGGTTTGCCATCCTGTTCATTGTGGTCGCGATTTTTAACTCGTTCCACTTTCTGCCGCAGTCGGTAGTGAATATGCTGGTAACACTGGATACCATTTTGCTGGCAATGGCGATGGCCGCACTGGGGCTGACCACTCACGTTAGCGCCCTGAAAAAAGCCGGTGCTAAACCGTTACTGATGGCCCTACTGCTGTTTGTCTGGCTGATTGTGGGCGGTGGCGCGATTAACCTCGCTATCCACGCACTGATGGCATAAACGAGCACGACTCCCCCCCATTAACCCGCTATACTCTCCCCTTTTGAGTATGGCGGGTTTAATTTATGAAATATATTGGAGCGCACGTAAGCGCCGCTGGCGGTCTGGCTAACGCCGCTATTCGAGCCGCAGAAATCGAAGCGACCGCATTCGCCCTGTTCACCAAGAATCAGCGTCAGTGGCGTGCCGCGCCGCTGACCACCGAAATCATTGATGGTTTCAAATCTGCCTGCGAGAAGTATCACTATACTTCCGCGCAAATCCTGCCTCACGACAGCTACCTGATAAATCTCGGTCATCCGGTCAGCGATGCGCTGGAAAAATCACGCGAGGCGTTTATCGATGAAATGCAGCGCTGCGAACAGCTTGGCCTATCCCTGTTGAACTTTCACCCGGGCAGCCATTTGATGCAGATCCCGGAAGATGAATGTCTGGCGCGCATTGCCGAATCCATCAACATCGCCCTCGCCCAGACCCAGGGCGTTACAGCGGTAATTGAAAATACCGCCGGACAGGGCAGCAACCTTGGCTTTAAGTTTGAGCACCTGGCCGCCATTATCGACGGCGTAGAAGATAAATCCCGTGTCGGCGTCTGTATTGATACCTGCCACGCCTTCGCGGCCGGTTACGATTTGCGTTCCGTTGAGGAATGCGAAAAGACGTTTGCGGAATTTGAACGTATTGTCGGCTTCAAATATCTGCGCGGTATGCACCTGAACGACGCCAAGAGCACGTTTGGCAGCCGCGTTGACCGTCACCACAGCTTGGGTGAAGGCAATATTGGCCACGACGCATTCCGATGGATTATGCAGGACAATCGTTTTGACGGCATTCCGCTGGTGCTGGAAACCATTAATCCAGATATCTGGGCAGAAGAGATTGCCTGGCTGAAAGCCCAGCAAACAGAAAAAGCGGTGGCCTAATCATGAACGACAGGGAAAAGCAGATCCTTAAGATCCTGCGCCGCAATCCGTTGATTCAGCAGAATGAAATCGCCGATATTTTGCAGATCAGCCGTTCACGCGTCGCTGCGCATATTATGGATTTAATGCGTAAAGGCATGATCAAAGGTAAAGGTTATATCCTTACCGAACAGGATTATTGCGTGGTTGTAGGGGCTATCAACATGGATATCCGGGGTGTTGCAGACATCCATTATCCTCAGGCAGCCTCTAACCCTGGTAGCATTCATTGCTCAGCGGGCGGTGTAGGACGTAACATCGCCCACAACCTGGCGCTGCTGGGGCGCGACGTACATTTAATTTCCGCTGTTGGCAGTGACTTCTATGGCGAAACATTGCTGGAACAAACGCGTCAGGCTGGTGTTAACGTTTCCAGCTGCATTCGTCTGCATGGACACAATACCTCAACCTACCTGTCGATCGCTAATCAGCGGGAAGAGACCGTCCTGGCCATTAACGATACCCATATCCTGCAACAGTTGACGCCGCAGTTGCTGAACAGTTCGCGAGATTTGATCCGCCATTCCGGTGTCGTACTGGCCGATTGCAATCTGACCGCCGAAGCCATTGAGTGGGTCTTTACTATTGCCGATGACATTCCGGTATTTATTGACACCGTTTCAGAGTTCAAAGCGGCAAAAATGAAGACCTGGTTTACGCGTATTCATACGCTTAAACCCACGCAGAAAGAGCTGGCGATTTTATGGGGCCAACCTATTCATACTGATGCGGATCGCGTACAGGCCGTCAATAGCCTGCATCAGCAAGGGGTAAAACGCATTTTTGTCTGCCTGGAAGATGAATCCGTTTTTTGCAGCGAAAAGGACGGCGAACAGTTTTTATTGACGCCGCCTGAGCATACGGTGGTAGACAGTTTTGGTGCCGATGACGCTTTTATGGCGGGATTACTGTACAGCTTTCTGGAAGGCAGTGAGTTTCGTGAAAGCGCGCGCTTTGCCATGGCCTGCGCGGCATTATCGCGGGCCAGCGTCAGTATCAACAACCCAACGCTCTCTGCGGATAACGCTCTGTATTTGCTGCAAACAGCTTGAATGTCTGCCGGATAGCGCTACGCTTATCCGGCCTACAAACTTTATTTTATGCCAGTCCGATAAAGAAACCGGCGATAGTGGCGCTCATCAGGTTCGACAGCGTTGCTGCTGCCAGCGCTCGCATTCCAAGCTGCGCGATTTCCGGTGCACGCTGTGGCGCAATCGCCGAAAATGCCCCGACCACGACGCCAATCGAACCGAAGTTCGCGAAACCACACAGCGCAAACGAGATAATCGCGATGGTCTTCACGTCCAGCGTCCCGCCCGTTTGCAGATACGGCGAGAAGTTGAGATAAGCGACAAATTCGTTGATCGCCAGCTTCTGTCCAATCAGGCTACCTGCCAGCGTCGCATCACTCCAGTCCACGCCCATAATCCACGCCAGCGGGGCTAACACATAGCCAAAGATCCCTTCCAGAGTGGCGTGGCCAAAACCAAACCAACCACCAATTCCGCCGATAATACCGTTAATCAGCGCGATAATGGCGACAAATGCCATAACTACTGTCGCCACACCTGCGGCGATCTTCAGCCCGGTCATCGCCCCACTCGCCGCCGCCTCGATGATGCTTTTCGGTGGTGTTTCAGTAAATGACAGGTTTTCAAAGGTGACGCGAGATTCTTCCGTTGCCGGACTCAGCATACGCGCGAACAAAATACCGCCAGGGATTGCCATCAAGGATGCCGCCAACAAATAATCAATCGGGACGCCCATTCCGGCGTAACCAATCATCATTGAGCCAGCAATCGAGGCCATCCCGCTACAGATAGCGGTAAACAACTCATTGCGATTCAGGCGATCAATAAACGGTTTCACGATTGCCGGGATCTCGTTTTGCCCGAGGAAAATCGTGGTTACGGCGACAAATGACTCGATCTTACTGATATTCAGCGCCTTCTGGAAAATACCGCCGAGGATGCGGATCAACAGCCCCATCACGCCAATGTAGTAGAGCAGACTGATGAGTGCGGTCACAAAAATGATGGCCGGGAGCACCCGGAAGGCGAAAATAAACCCGGCCCCGTCAAACAGCACATCCATTTTTGGCCCAACCAGAGAGCCGAAGATAAATGCGCTACCTGCATCACTATATGACATCACCTTGTGCACGCCGAGCGCGGCCTGTTCAACCAGCCATTTTCCCGGCGGGAAATAGAGCATAATGCCGCCGATGGCTATTTGCAGTACCAGCGCAGCCCCAACAGTGCGCAGACTAATACGTTTTTTATTTACTGACAGCAGAAACGCGATGGCCAGTAATACCACCATACCCACAACACTTCTCATTATATCCATAATGAAATTCCCTTCATGCCAGGAAACCCAGCGTTATCGCCAGGTTTTGGTAGGTTTGATATTCGCGGGCGACCGCATTCTGCCCGGGAAATTCTGTCAGGCGAGGCGTTGATACTCCTTCGCAATTTCACAGGCCAGCACTGCGTTGTTGAACACCAGCTGAATATTTGATTTCAGACTGTCGCCGCCGGTCAGCTCCGCAACTCGCGCCAACAGGAACGGCGTACTTTCTTTACCCACGACGCCCTGCTCTTCCGCTTCTTTTACCGCCCGATCGATAGCCGCATTAATTTTCTCTTCGGCCATAGCAAACTGCTCCGGGATTGGATTGGCGACAACCAGGCCTCCATTGAGACCCGTTTGCCATTTCACCGCCATGGCGCGGGCAATCTCTTTCGCGCTGTCCAGACGGATACTGACTTCAAAAGGACTGGTACGACAGAAAAATGCCGGGAGCGATGTTGTCTGATAACCAATTAACGGTACGCCAAAGGTTTCTAAATATTCAGTCGTTAAACCGAGATCCAAAATAGATTTCGCCCCGGCACAAATTACCGTGACATTGGTATGTGCCAGTTCCTGTAGATCTGCGGAAATATCAAACGTATGTTCAGCACCACGATGAACGCCGCCAATTCCCCCGGTCGCAAATACTTTAATTCCGGCCAACGCGGCAATAATCATCGTAGAGGCAACGGTGGTGGCACCATTTTTCCCTGCCGCGACCACAAATGGCAAATCACGACGGCTGACTTTAGTAACATTATGTCCTTCTCGTCCAAGCAACTCAATTTCATCTTTACTTAAACCTACTTTCATTATTCCGCCGATAATGGCAATGGTCGCAGGAACAGCGCCGTGCTTACGAATAGTTTCTTCTACTTCAATCGCTGTCTGAGCATTCTGCGGAAATGGCATACCATGAGAAATAATGGTTGATTCAAGCGCAACAATCGGTTTTTTACTGTTTAATGCTTGCTGAACTTCTGGTGATATTTGTAATAATTCAGAGGAAAGAGTTAATTCAGACATTCTGTGTTCTCCACTATTAAGCTAACATTCGCAACAGACAAATCAGGGTTATTGGTATATTCACAGGCTAATGCCATTGATGAACACGCCTGCGCAAATCGGACAGAATCAATAAAGGGCATACCGTCTACCCAGCAGGAAGCCAGTCCAGCCATCATCGCATCGCCAGCCCCTGTAACATTAATGACGCGAGTTTTAATGGGGAGCGACCAACCGCAATTCCCCGTAATATCGCTGTAATAAACACCGTCGCCCCCCATGCTAAGCACCAGCCGGTTTAAGCCACGATCATGAAACCACGCAGCGACTTTTCCAACGTCATCGCGCCCGGAAAGCGCAATACCGCTAAGCGTTTCGGCTTCAAGGCGATTTGGTTTGAGGGTGTGAATTTTTGCAAGACGCCTGCGAATTTTCACACACTTCCAGGCCGATACCGGGTCAACAAACACCGGAACATCTCCGGCATTTTCCAGTACCCATGCCAGAGCGTCTTCATTGATATTGCAATCGGCGATAATGACTTTTGCCTGCCGAATAAAATCAAAATGCTGCGATAAAAATTCTGCTGAAATATGTTCGGTAATACTCATATCATTAATAGCAACTAACATTTCACCGGTGTTATCAAGCAACGATAAATAACTTGATGTATTTTCTCCGGGAACGATAAGACACTTATCAACATGTACTCCAGATTGATTGGTTTGTGCCAACAATGATTGACCATAAAAATCGTTACCAACCGCTGTTAGCAACCACGAATTTTTACCCAGCAGCGCGAGATTATGAGCAATATTGCGTCCTACGCCGCCGGGGGTGAATTTAATTTTACCTGGGTTAGAATCCGCATAATTTAGTGAGGCATGCGAATACCCAGCAACATCCATATTGGCTGAGCCAATCGTTACGATGTATTCCTTTTCACGCATAGCACGTCCCCTGGCAATTAACTTGCCACAAATGAGTTCGTTAAAAATAACCAACGCCACATATTAGGTTATTAGAGCACTTGTTCATCATCAAACACGTGTTCATAGTAAGCGTGTTTTTGACAAAGTAAATCTATCCACAAGCTATAAAGTCGATAGATATGAACAGAATCACAATTTTTTATAGATACAGTTTATCAGGGAGAGAGGAAATGAGAGGTAGTACACAAATTGATCAAATCAAAAGGTATCCTTGGTCATAACCGGAGATTTTCAGACACGCCAAACGAACTGGCGCGTATCAACTAAGCGAAACCAGATCCTCTGGCATATGGTTGTACAAAATCCGCCAAAAGTGCTCAGCCGTTTTATTCAGGCGAGTGTCCATCCGGTAAATATAGGCCTGAATAGGCACCATCAGTTCCGGTGTCTGCAGGCAAACCAGCCGCTTATCGCGCAGTTCGTTTACGATAGTCCACGCCGGTAACCAGGCGATACCATGCCCATCCAAGGCCATATTTTTCAATAACTCACTCATCGAAGACATAAACAGCGTTCGTGCTGAAATACCGCCTACTTCTGCCAAATGGCGGTTTACCAGTCTCCCCATGTAGGATGTGCTGGTATAGTTCAAAATTGGCGCCTGCGGCTGATAGAGATCAAACAACGGTTTTCCCTGCGCATCAGCCGCACAGACGGGATACAGCTCAGACTCAAAAACCTTCAAGCCGCAGAATGGTGACTGCATTAAGTCTTCATCCCGAAAAGAGATAATAAAATCACTTTTCCCCTCGCGCAGAGTATTCACCGCCTGAACAACATCGATAGCTTCGACGTGCCAGACAAATTCCTCACCCCAGGCTGCCATTGCGTGCACTAATCTGGGCAACATCGTCAGCGACAGAGAATGTGCCGCCGCAATTTTAATATTGGGTACCCCAAGCAAGTTGTGGCCACTTAGCTCATCCAGATTACATTCCAGCTGTTGCAGCAGGCTACGGGTTTGCGAATGGAATAGCTTGCCCTCCTCCGTGAGTTGCAGGGGGCTCGTTGTACGATCAAAAAGTAACACGCCTACGGCGGATTCGAGTGCTTTGATCCGTCGGCTAAATGCTGGTTGGGAAATGTTGCGTTCCTCAGCCGCCTGGGAAAAATGACGGCACGCTTCCAGCGTCAGAAAGTCATATAACCATTTTGTCTCAATATTTTTCATGCGTATCACACGGATTTTGAAATATGCCGATTAACCTGATACATCATGCCTGAATATTTCCGCAGATGATATTCATCATCAACACCTGATGATTTGTTTTTTGCATCAAACGTTCGTTTTTAACATTAACAGGTTCCTTTGCTCAACGGCTACGACCGCTTAGCGGCGCTGGAACGTCAGGTCCCTGGCTAAATACTGGCCTACCGAGAATGCAAAAGAAACCGCAGCTATGCAGTTTTTGCATTGAACCCAACATTATTGCATTTCTCCTCGCGTCTCACTGCTGTTAAACATGATCAGCAGACACAATCCAGATCTGAATATTAATTATCGGTCAGTCGAGGTATATATCGTGAAAGGTTTAATTGGCGTACTGGGTGGTATGGGACCAGCTGCAACCGTCGATCTGTTTAATAAGTTTGTCACCTTTACCGTAGCACAACGTGACCAGGAACATATCCCATTAATTATTTCCTCTATTCCAGATATTCCTGACCGAACCGACGCGTTAATGCATCATGGTAATTCCCCACTCCCGGCAATGCGCGATTATATGCATAAACTTGAAGATGCTGGTGCCGAATGTATTGTGATCCCCTGTAATACCGCCCACTTTTGGTTTGACGAATTAAAAAAGTGCTGTCACACAGAGCTGCTGAGCATTGTTGAAACGACTATCAACGAGGTCAGGAACTGTGGAAAATCGCGTATCGGATTACTCGCTACCAACGCCACATTGTACATGGGTCTCTATCAAAAGGGCATAGAATCTCTTGGGTTAACCTGCGTCAGCCCTGACTCGGCCAGTCAGGAAAAGGTGATGGAAAGTATCTATTGCTTAAAAGCCGGTGAGGTTAAGCGGGCGCAAACGCTGATGAATGAACAGGCAGAAGCACTCTTCTCACGCGGCGCACAGGTCATCGTGCTGGGATGTACTGAAGTTCCCGTCATTCTTGCTGAGGCAGTCAAAATGTCACCCGAAAAATATATTGATTCAACCGGTTCGTTGGTTCGCGCCGGTATTAAATGGTACGAGAAACGTGTTGGAAAAAATCATCTTTTAGCGCAATGAAAATAAAATTCAGGTTAATTATCGCATCAAATAAACACTCACATTAATAACGAATCACTCTCTGGCGGAGGCCATTATGATTTGGCTGGAAATTATCGTAGTGTTGGGCGCAATATTTTTTGGTATCCGCCTCGGCGGTATTGGTATTGGTTTATGTGGTGGATTGGGGCTGGCTATTTTAACACTGGGATTTGGGTTACAAATTGGTTCGCCACCCGTTGACGTGATTCTCATTATTATGACGGTGGTAGTGGCTGCCTCTGCACTACAAGCCGCCGGTGGTATGGATTATCTGGTTCGTGTCGCCGGCAATTTTATGCGTCGCAACCCTAAATATATCAATATAATTGCGCCAATTATCACCTGGTCAATGACCATTATGGCGGGAACAGGATTCATTGTCTTTTCCACTTTACCGGTGATTGCCGAAGTTGCCAAAGAATCAGGTATCCGCCCTTCTCGTACCCTCGCAGGATCCGTCGTGGCCTCTCAGGTGGCAATATCCGGCTCGCCGATCAGTGCCGCAATGGCGGCTATGCTGACCATAATGGAAGGCAACGGTATCAGCTTTATCCAGGTCATGGCGGTGTGTCTGCCAGCCTCGTTTGTCGCCGCGATGGTCGCAGCGTTTATCGCTTCCCGTCAGGGATGTGAACTACAGGATGATGAAGTCTATCTGGAACGTCTGCAAAAAGGGTTGGTGCGTAAATACGAAGGGCAAAACAGCACTACGCCGGGTGCCAGACTGTCAGTAGCCCTGTTTATGTTGGCAACGGTCGTCATCGTTATTCTTGCCGCATGCCCTCAACTACGCCCCGGATTCGATGCAGGTAACCCAATGAATACAAGGGACATTATCATTATCTGCATGCTGGCTGCCGCGTGTCTGATGGTGGTGTTATGCAAAACATCAACTGACGCCATTGTCCTGACATCCACGTTCCGTGCGGGAATGAGTTCGTTGGCGGTGATTCTGGGGATTGTTACGCTGGGCACAACCTTCATTGACGCCCACTTAACAGGGATAAAGGATATCGCGGGCGACATTCTACGGGCTTATCCGATGCTATTGGCTCTGGTGCTGTTTGGTACCTGCGCGCTTCTCTATTCGCAGGGAGCCACCACGCCGCTGATTATCCCGCTTGCCGTTGCGCTCGGTGTACCCACCTGGGCGATTCTGGCTTCCTATGTGGCAGTCACCGGGGTATTTGTTCTACCCACGTATCCCACTTCGCTGGCAGCAATGGAGTTCGACACCACCGGGACAACGCGCGTGGGTAAGTATGTCTTAAACCATCCGTTTATGCTGCCAGGACTGGGGGGGATCATCGCAGGCGTTGCCTTTGGTTTTATCATCGCGCCAATGATTGCCTGAACCGTTTTACACCTCTCCGGGCGGCGGTTAATAGATAAAAAAAAGGGGCAGAGAAATCTCTGCCCCCGATATCAGCATTCAATCATGCCGCTTTTGCCACAACCTCTGCTTCCGGGCGTTTCAGTACCGCGTAGGAAAGCCCGGCTACCAGCGTACCGGCGATAATGGCCAGCAGGTATCCCAGTACCGGTGTAATTGCGCCAGGAATCAACAGCACGAACAGACCACCGTGCGGTGCCATCAGCTTCGCACCTACCGCCATCGAGATAGCACCGGTAATCGCGCCGCCCACGATACAGCAAGGCAGAACACGCATCGGGTCACGGGCAGCGAATGGGATAGCCCCTTCGGTGATAAAGCACAGGCCCAGCACCAGCGCTGCTTTACCGCCTTCCTGCTGCGCTTTGTCGAACTTACGACGCGCAACCAGCGTTGCCAGACCCAGCGCCAACGGAGGCACCATACCTGCCGCCATGATGGCAGCCATCGGCGCATAGGTTTGCGTACTGAGCAGACCCACACCGAAAGCATACGCCGCTTTGTTAACCGGACCGCCCATGTCGGTACACATCATGCCGCCAAGAATTGCCCCAAGCAGTACCGCATTCGCTGTGCCCATGGTTTGCAGCCAGTGGGTCAGACCTTCCAAAATACCGGCTACTGGTTTACCGATCAGGTAGATCATGGCCAGGCCCACCACCAGACTTGAAAGCAGCGGAATGATCAGGATCGGCTTCAGCGCTTCCATACTCTGTGGGAGTTTCAGCTTCGTACTGATGAGTTTTGCCACATAACCCGCAAGGAAACCGGCAATAATCCCGCCAATAAAGCCGGACCCCGTACTCACCGCAAGCATACCGCCGATAAGACCCGGCGTCAGACCCGGACGGTCAGCGATGGAAAACGCGATATAACCCGCCAGAACCGGCACCATCAACGCAAAGGCTGAACCACCGCCAATCTGCATCAACGCCGCCGCCAGCGTACCCTGCTCTTTAAATGCTTCAATGCCAAAAGCGAATGAGAGTGCAATACACAGACCGCCAGCAACCACCATCGGCAGCATATAGGACACGCCCGTCAGCAGGTGACGATATGCACCCGCACTCTCTTTCTTACCTTCGGTTGCTGAAGTCTGCGCTTTGCCGGTTGGCTGATACGGCGTTGCTTCTTCCAGCGCTTTGTCCAGCTCCTGCTTGGTTTTCTTCAGTGCGAGACCAGTAGACGTACGGTACATTGGTTTCCCGGCAAACTTCGCCAGATCAACTTCAATGTCAGCCGCCACAATCACCAGGTCCGCCTGAGCCACCTCTTCCGGCGTAATAGCATTGCCTGCGCCAACAGAACCACGGGTTTCAACCTTCACCCACCAGCCACGTTTTTTCGCTTCTGTTTCAATAGCTTCAGCAGCCATAAACGTATGCGCAACGCCGGTCGGACAAGCCGTCACCGCCACAACGCGTTTTGGACCACTACTGGTCACAGGCGCTGTTGCAACCGGAGCGCTGTATGGTTTTGCATGACCTTTTGCTTCGCTGAGGAACAGTTCAGGATGCGCAACTGCACGACCTATATCGCCCAGCCAGACTTTTTTGCCGTTCAGCGAACTGTCGGCAGGAAGCGTGTCGCCCAGAACAATTGCCAGTTCTGCATCATTCGGATTATCAATAATTTCAAGATGTGCTTTCTGCGCCGCCGCTCCAAGCAGGGTTTTCGCCATGTAAGCGCGAGCCTGGCCGAGATTAGCGTCAATAATCAGCAGCGTTTTCATTATGCCTCTCCTGCTGTCAGTTAAACGGTTTTAAGTCGACACGCGCCATCATTGCGGCCAACTGAGGACGATCGGTAATGCCCACATTGCTTTGGCTTACCGCCAGGGCGGCAACAGCTGTCGCCAGACGCAGGGTATGTTCGCTGGACTCACGCATCAGCAGCCCGTAAATCAGACCGCCAACCATTGAATCGCCCGCGCCTACGGTGCTAACCACGTCAACTGACGGTGGTTTAGCAATCCATTCACCTGAAGCGTTAACCCACAGCGCACCTTCTGCGCCAAGTGAAATCACCACGTGAGCAATCCCCTGCTCGCGCAGCGCATGCGCCGCTTCAATCACATCTTTCATTTCCGGCAGCTTACGGCCCGCCCAGATTTCCAGCTCCCGACGGTTTGGTTTCACCAGCCACGGTGCTGCTTTCAGACCCGCCACCAGCGCTTCACGACTACTATCAAAGATAATGCAAGGACACTGACTGCGCAGGCGAGTCATCCAGTCGGTGAAGGCTTCCGGGCTCACGCCAGTCGGCAAACTGCCGCTGACGCACACCATGTCGAACTGGCCCAGCCAGCTCAGGGAGTCATTCACAAAACGTTCCCAGTCAGCCGGGGTGACGTCAAAGCCGGAGAAATTAAAATCGGTCACTTCGCCGTCTTTTTCGGTCAGCTTGACGTTGATACGGGTACGCCCTTGTACAACCTGAAAACGGTTGGCAATGCCCAGCTCGCTAAACAACTGCTGGAAACCATCCTGGTTGTCTTTACCCAGGAAACCGCCTACCGTGACATCAATACCTAAATCTTTCAGAACTTTAGCGACGTTAATCCCTTTCCCTGCCGCGTGCAGACCGGTTGTTTTAACCAGGTTCACTTCACCGCGTTCAATTTCCGGGCAGAAACCCACCAGGTCGTATGCCGGGTTGAGGGTGATAGTAGCAACACGTCTGCTCATTACGCGCCCTCCCCAAGACCTGCCGCGATGGCTTCGCCAATCGCTTTCAGCGCCTGTTCAGCATCCTCGCCCTGGGCGGTAAAGCGCAGGTGATGTCCTTTCTTCACGCCTAATGCCACAACTTTCATCAGACTGCGTCCATTCGCCGGTTTGCCGGTTCCATCAAGATTTGTCACGGTAATTTCACTGTTAAATTGTTTGATCGTATTCACCAGCATGGTGCCCGGACGGGCGTGTAAGCCATGCTCATTGCGCACAATAAATTCGGCGCTCAGTACATCATCAGTTAAGGCGTCATCGCTGGTCAGCAGCGCCAGCAACGTTGCCGCATCGGCTTTCAACAAACGGTCAGCTTTATTATTCAGCAGCAGATCGCCAAGACGCTTCAGCACCGCAACCGGTTGATCGTCATTCATGGCGACAGTCACCAGCAGGGCCGCAGCTTCACCTTGTACATCAAACGCTGTCGCTACGCGGCTGACCGCAACGGCGCTACGCACGTTACCTTCAGCACAGTCATTCAGCCAGATACCCTGGCCGAGATTCATCGGATGCTCATTTATCGCTCTGGCGACAAAGGCGGTGTCAACCGCACCGACCTCTTTCAGCCGCGCCGCGTTGAGCGCCTGCAGCGTTACCAGCGAGTTGGCAACGACGTCCAGCGACAGCGTTTCGTTATCAAGCTTTAGCTGTTCGCTTTGCTTTTCACCCATCAGCAACGCGCGCAGTTCTTCCGCCGTGGTCGCAGATTTCAGCTGTTCAGCGACGGAGTCATCACTCAGTACGTGCGTCAGCTGACGCAGCAAACCGAGGTGCTCATCCGAGCTGGCGGCAATACCGATCGCCACATATGCAACCTGCCCCTCTCCCCAGGTCACACCCTGCGGAAACTGAAACACCTGCACACCGGTTTTCAACACTTGATCGCGCGTGTCCGTCGTACCGTGAGGAATAGCAATACCGTTGCCGAGGAACGTGGACGTCTGTTGTTCACGCGCCAGCATGCCATTGACGTAGCCTTCCGCGACGTTACCCGCCTGCACTAAGGCAGCGGCAACCTGGCGAATAGCCTCTTCTTTATTCCCGGCCTGTTCGCCCGGGTGAATATCCTGAACAGATAACTGGAACATGGTTCTCCTCTCCCGCTGAATTGAAACGATTCAGCCAACATGAGAAAAATGGCGTCACCTGACTCCATCAGTTATGGCGAGATGACGCTGAAACGTTTCAAGAAGTCTTGCTCTTTTTTGTGCAGCACACAAGTAAAGTTAACAAATTACTTGCTGAATTTAGAGATAACGCACATTTTCTCTTCGCCAGAGATCAAATTGCTGACGCAAAAACGGCGTCAGCTTGTCAAATTCAGCTACGTCAGCAAACTGCATTCTCTGACTGAAATGCTATTTTGATTTTTAATGCCGATTTTGATTTGGCTCCCTGTTTATTTTCTGACAAGCAGCGTAAACTCCGCGTCTCTTCACATCATTGATATCAAAACATGCATAACACCCCCGTAGCCGCCTCACCCCGGGCGTTTGATTTAACGTCTGCGGCGTTCCTGCTTGTCGCATTTCTGACGGGTATCGCCGGTGCGTTGCAGACGCCAACGCTTAGTCTTTTTCTGACGGATGAAGTCCATGCCCGTCCCGGCATGGTCGGGTTCTTTTTTACCGGTAGCGCCGTAATCGGCATTTTGGTGAGTCAGTTTCTGGCCGGACGTTCAGATAAAAAGGGCGATCGCAAAAACTTGATCGTATTTTGCTGCGTGCTGGGGATGCTGGCCTGCGTGCTTTTCGCCTGGAACCGTAACTATTTTATCTTGTTGTTTGTCGGGGTATTCCTCAGCAGCTTTGGTTCGACCGCCAACCCGCAAATGTTTGCCCTCGCTCGCGAGCATGCCGACCGTACGGGACGGGAAGCCGTCATGTTCAGTTCAATATTACGTGCGCAGGTTTCGCTGGCCTGGGTGATTGGCCCGCCGCTGGCCTACGCGCTGGCCATGGGGTTCAGCTTTACGGTCATGTACCTCAGTGCGGCAGTGGCATTTATTGTCTGCGGCATAATGGTCTGGTTGTTCTTACCCTCAATGAGTAAAAACGTGCCGCTCGCGACAGGCGCGGTGGAGGCCCCAAGGCGCAATCGACGCGATACACTGCTGTTGTTTGTTATATGCACATTAATGTGGGGAACCAATAGTCTCTATATCATTAATATGCCACTGTTTATTATCAACGAACTGCATCTGCCGGAAAAACTGGCGGGCATCATGATGGGAACCGCCGCAGGACTGGAGATCCCAACCATGCTGATTGCCGGATACTTCGCTAAGCGTTTAGGT
Source organism: Citrobacter sp. Cu096 (assembly GCF_030332285.1). Taxonomy (NCBI): domain Bacteria; kingdom Pseudomonadati; phylum Pseudomonadota; class Gammaproteobacteria; order Enterobacterales; family Enterobacteriaceae; genus Citrobacter; species Citrobacter sp. Cu096. The sequence goes on along the minus strand of NZ_JAOWID010000030.1, from coordinate 447,747 downwards.
AAACGCCTGTTGATGCGAATTGCCGTCGTCGCTGGATTTTTCTTTTATGCCGGTATGTTGTTGGCTCACTCTCCCGCGATATTGCTTGGCTTACAGCTGCTGAACGCAATTTACATCGGTATTCTCGGCGGGATTGGCATGCTCTATTTCCAGGACCTGATGCCGGGACAGGCGGGTTCAGCCACGACCCTTTATACGAATACTATTCGCGTGGGCTGGATTATTGCCGGTTCGCTGGCGGGTATTGCCGCAGAAATCTGGAACTATCACGCAGTGTTCTGGTTTGCGCTGGTGATGATAGTCGCCACCGTCGTGTGCCTGGCGCGCATAAAAGATGTTTAAGGTGCGGTCAGTGTTTCGAGCTCAATAAGATACACCATGGCCTGGTGCGTCGTCTGTCCGCACATTTCCGCACTGGGCTGTAAACCGGCGCACACTTTTGGTCGCAGCGGCGAGCCAAAAATTTTACAGCGCAGGGATTCATCAAGCTGAACACATGGCGTATTAGCGGGCTTGCCTTGTGGCATGCCGGGGATGGGGCTGGAGATTGAAGGTGCGGTGCAGCATGCACCACAATCCGGACGGCATTCCATACAAGTACTCTCTTAAGCGTAAACCATCGGATTGTGCGGGAAGCGCACAGTAACACCTTTTTTGCACCAGCAAAAGCATGAATTCCGCTTGCCTGAATGCCCCAGCGCGAGTAGTTTTACGCGATATTTTAGACACCCCTCATTACAGGATTTTTTCGATGCCAAGAGCGAACGAAATTAAAAAAGGTATGGTACTGAATTACAACGGCAAACTGTTGATTGTAAAAGATATTGACATTCAGTCACCCACCGCACGCGGCGCTGCAACGCTGTACAAAATGCGTTTTTCTGATGTTCGTACCGGTCTGAAAGTTGAAGAGCGCTTCAAAGGCGATGATATTGTTGATACCGTCACCCTGAGCCGTCGTGGCGTTGATTTCTCCTACGTCGATGGCAACGAATACGTCTTTATGGATAAAGAAGACTATACCCCGTATACCTTCACCAAAGACCAGATTGAAGAAGAGCTGCTGTTCATGCCGGAAGGTGGAATGCCAGATATGCAGGTACTGACCTGGGACGGCCAGTTGTTGGCGCTTGAACTGCCGCAAACGGTAGACCTGGAGATCGTTGAAACGGCACCGGGCATTAAAGGCGCCTCAGCAAGTGCGCGTAACAAACCGGCGACCCTGAGCACCGGTCTGGTTATTCTTGTTCCTGAGTATCTGAGTGCGGGTGAGAAAATCCGAATTCATATCGAAGAACGTCGCTATATGGGTCGCGCGGATTAATTTTCTGCCGCTCATCGACGACAAGGGACAGCGCAGGCTGTCCCTTTGTCATTTTCAGCACTGACTGCTGAAATAAAAATCATCCATCAACAGCGTTTCCAGATACTGTTCATCCTCGCGCATAAAACGCACTATCAGATTAACCGCCTGAGGATAAAACCCCTCGTTATCCCGCACCAGACAAGCGTCGCGAAATAACGGTGCCCAGCACAGAATATGATGATGTAAAAAGTAATACTGTGTTGAGAACGGCTCCTCTTTAGCAACCATCCTCGCCATCAATGCCAGTTGTACGGCAATATGATCGGAAGGTTCATTTTCCCGCGCCGCCAGCCCTTGTTCGACCAACAGAACATTCATTTGCCGGCGTTCTGCTGCAGCTGTCGTGTGCGGATAGTGTCCTGCGTAGGGAGAAACACTCACAGGCGGTGCCAGCAGAAACAGCGAGGCAAAATCTGCAGCCAGTTCCAACTGTCGGGAGTCCCGCCGCAAAGCCCGAGCCAGGCTACGCTCAAATTGTTTTACCTCGGCAGACAATCCGGGGATCGCCGCCAGTGATGCAATCCACGCCCGATGCTCGCCGCTTTCCAGACTGGTGAGCTGTTTTTCGTCCAGCTCACGAAATAACAATTGTGAAAACCATTGGTAGATCGCCGCACGTTGTAGATGAATTTGATTATGCTGCACTTGCCCCCTCCTCTTGCACCGTCTGCGGTCCACCAAATGCCGTCACCTGCGGAGCTTTCTGCTGATAACGTTCGACCTCCACCAGCACGGTATGCGCCGACGGCCCCTGAGCCAGTTGCGAAGTACCCATATCCGCGCTCAGTACGTTCGGATCACCATAGGTGCATAACGTTCCGGCTTTCCCCCCTTCCTGCGGGGAGTACCACGCCCCTTCATGAATGCGGATCACGCCTGGGGTAAAATCCGGACTGACCACCACACCAGCCAACACCTGGCCACGAGCGTTAAAGACACGGGCGATATCACCGGCTTTTAAACCACGCGCGGCGGCGTCCTGTTCGCTGATGTAAAGCGGCTCTCTCCCGGCAACCGCGTAGGTGTTGCGAAACGCCTCGCTGGAGCACAACTGGGAGTGCAGACGTTTATCCGGGTGGCAGGATTGCAGATGCAGCGGGTATTTATCTGTTTTGCCGCTATGGGTACGCTCAAATGGCTCCATCCACACCGGATGCCCCGGACAGTCCTTGTAGGCGAAGCCTGCGATGGTTTTGCTGTAGATTTCAATCAAACCAGACGGCGTTCCCAACGGATTAAGATCAGGCTGGTCGCGAAACTCACCGTGACGCACCCACGGTTGCCCCGCCGGATACTCAATGTAGCCTTCCCCCTGCCAGAATGTAGTGAAGTCCGGTAAGGTGACGCCGAGCGACGCCCCCATCTTCACGCCTTCGTCATAAAGCGCCTGTATCCACTGCATTTCATCCCGGTTTTCACGGTACACAGTTTCCTTATCAAAGCGCTTACACAACCCGGCAAAGATATCAAAGTCATGCCGCGCTTCGTATTGCGGTTTAACAATCTGATGCAGCGCCATCAACCCTTTATTCGAATGCGTACCAAACTGCTCAATATCGTTACGTTCAAAGCGGGTGGTCACAGGCAGGACGATATCGGCAAAACGGCACGACGCGGTCCATTGGTGATCTAACACCACCACGGTTTCCAGCTTTTTCCACGCGTCGATCATGCGGTTCCTGTCCTGCTGCGCATGGAAGGGATTGGCCGCACTGTAGATCGCCATTTTGATGTCAGGATACGTTAACGTCTCACCGTTGAAGGCAATCTTGTTGCCTGGCGCAAGCAGGCAATCAACGATACGTGAGGTGGGAATATGCTCAGAAGCACCGCGAAAATCCGCTTTGTACTTCGCCTCCGGCGGATTATTAATACTCCCCAGCCCGGTGAGCACTGGCCCGGTCGATGTCACCGTCCCACCGCCGTTATAGTGCCAGCCAAATCCGACCCCGCCGCCCGGCAAGCCAATTTGTCCAACCATGCTGGCCAGTACCACCAGCATCCACGGATACTGCTCGCCATGATGCATACGCTGTACGCACCAGCCCCCCATAAACTGTGTCCGTCCCTTGACCAGCAGGCGGGCGAAGTCACGGATCTGCTCCGCCGTCAGACCACAGATTTCGGCCGCCCATTCGGCATTTTTCGGCTGCTTGTCACTCTCCCCAAGCAGATAGGGCAAAAACTGTTCAAAACCCACGGTGTAATCGTTAATGAATGCCGTGTCATACAGTTTTTCTTCATACAGGGTATGCGCCAGCGCCAGCATTAACGCGACATCCGTTTGTGGTCGCAACGCCAGTTGTTCACAGCCAAGATAGTTTTGCGACTTGCTACGCACCGGATCAACGCTGACAACGCGCAGCTTACCCTGCGCAACCGCTTCTTTAATCTGCTGCCAATAGCCAAACGCGTCGTGATCGGGAACCAAAAACTCGATCTGTAGATTCTTGATCGGATCGCAGCCCCACAGCACAATGGTATTACTGCTCTGAATAACCAGCGGCAGTGACGTTTGCTGCTCATAAACCTCCAGCGACCCCATCACATGCGGCAAAATGACCTGTGCCGCTGCCGCAGAGTAGTCACCGACAGTTGTCACATAGCTACCATGCAGACCAAGTGCCCGGTCCATTGCCCCGCCCGCTTTATGGTATTTGCCCACCATTTGCCAGTCGGCAAGCCCGGTAAATACGCCCGATGAGCCGTAGGTTTTTTGCACCCGCTCCAGCTCTTCGTAAAACAGATCCAGCGCCCGACTCCAGCTCACCCGTACAAAACGGTTATCTCCGCGCTGGCTGCGGTCAGACTTTTCCCGCTTGCGCAGCCAGTCCAGACGCACCATCGGGTAGCGTACCCGCGAAGGGTTATAGACCACCTCGCGCACCGCGTTCAGCATATCGCAGGGCCATTTGTCATGTTTGAACGGGCGTGTTTCTGTCCATTCGCCGTTGACCACTTTGGCTTCAAAAGCACCATAATGTGAACCGGACTGGATCCACTGCTCGGGGTTTTCTCCCGCGGCCCACACTTTTGATATCAGTGGATTGGGCGCCAGTGCGCTGGCAACGCCTACCGCCAGCATACCGCTCAGAAAACGGCGGCGGGACGAATTAACGTCATGAATATCCATACATTATCCTTAATTGTTATTAGGGTCGGACACATCGCTGGCGTGGGTCTGGAGATATTTCAACAACGTGCGTTCTTCCACCGGGTTAAGCCGGTAGTAGGTCGACATCGCTTTCAATCCGGCGATCCAGCCGTTGGCGGTATAGCGTGTGGTTGGGGGCGTGCTGTGACAGGCGCTACAAGTGGATTGCAGCATTTGATCCGAGTATTCCCAGATGGGATCCAGCGTGTTGATAAAGTCCTGCGCGGAGGTCCAGGCGGTGACGCTCACTTGTTGCCATTGCTGATGTGAGTCAGGATCGACCTGAGTTTGCAACACGTTTACGTTAGCCATCAGGGCGTCATCGAGCACAGCGGAGAAAACGCGCTTCCCCATATACTGGGTAATCACCCGCCCACGCCCTTTACTTTCACGCCAACCTGTTACTTCAAGTTGTAGGTTGTTGCCCTCTTTTTGCAGCACCTTGACCTCGGTGGCAGGAAACAAAAGCGCTTTACCTGCCGCGCTCCCTGCCGTAGCCGTCAGGGCTTTTTCGCTTAGCGAGAACAGCGTACTCACCTGTGACAACGACGCCCCCTGATGCTGTAGCTGCTTATAGCGATCGCGAAAACCGCTGCTCATATCGGGTTTGTGATGAGCAATGCCTTTGTGGCAATCGATACAGTTACTGTTTTTTGCCGCCGCCGCGGTCATTTGCGCCGCCGCATTGGCTGATTGCTTGCCGTGATCCATCGCCTCGTAGCTGTGGCAAGATTTACACGCCGCTGAATTATTCGCGCTCATACGTGCCCATTCCCTCTGGGCCAGCTCCGCCCGTTTTGCGGTAAATTTTTCTGGGGTATCAATCGAAGGGGAAATAAAGGTGTGATAGAGATCGTTTAAGGCCTGCGTTTTACGAACCAACGTTGGGACGATGCCAGGTGGAATATGACAATCCTTACACTCCGCACGCACGCCAGAAGCATTGCGAAAATGCACGCTGGTTTTATACTCCTCTCCTGCCGTACGCATTGAGTGACACGATAAACAAAACTCGGTCGTACTGGTGTAATGAACGCCTTGCCACGCTCCCCAAATAGCCAGGGCCATGACTACCGCTCCGGCGAATACACACCACAGTGCGCTTTTTCTTATCCACGACATGCTTGCCTCCATTTTTTAATAGCGACACGCTAAGGGATAATAAAAATCAAAAATAGAGACAGCGAAAGCAAATTATAGGAACAGCATCCACTCTATGAGGTGAGTCAAATAGTAAAGATCAGAAATTCGTAATATAGTGACCATCTGTAAATAAGGAATTTCTTATGCTAACACTGACGCTCAATAGAGAAAGCCGTACTCCACTGCAACTGCAGATATTTCAATTTTATTTCCAGGCCATTCAGCAGGGTGATTTGCTTTGTGGAGACAAACTCCCCTCTATTCGCGAGCAGGCTCAGGTATTGCACGTTGCTAAAATAACGGTAGTGATGGCCTATGACAAGCTGATGGCAGCTGGGTTAATTAAGAGCCGACACGGCATTGGCTATGAGGTGATATTCACCAGGCCTGTACGTGTAACCCCAGTGCATGCGCCCGTGACTCAGGGCTCCCCACCGGTAAAACCTAAAGCTGCCGGGGTCTCTACCGATGTTTACGCAGAACCCGGGCGGGAATGCTACTGCCGGATAGGCGTCCCCGACCCCAATGCTTTTCCCTGGGCAAGCTGGAGAAAATGGAATAATGCCCCGAGCGTGTTTAAAGAACAATTATTTACCCGATATCATTCACCAAACGGATTATTTTCACTGCGTGAGCAATTAGTCAGATACCTTAATTTAACTCGCGGCATTAATACCCGGGCAGAGAACATCATTATTACCAACGGGATTCAGGAAGGATTGTCACTGCTTAGTCAAATATTTATTATTCATCATGCTGTCAGTCAGCAAAAAAAGTGCCACGTTGTGACCGAGTCCCCTTGTTATTCTGGCGCATGGCATCTGTTTAATTATTATGGCGCAGATATTACGTCAATTGCGGTAGATAACCACGGACTGCAAACAGATAATTTACCCGAAGCGGAAACCCAGCTTTGCTATGTAACCCCAGCTCATCAATATCCGATGGGAAGCGTACTTTCGCTGGAGCGTCGTCAGTCGTTATTGACGTGGGCGCAGCGCGTCGGCGCTTATATCATTGAAGATGATTATGATGCTGTGTTTACCTATGGCGAGAATCCCCTCCCTGCGCTGAAAGCCATGGATTATCACAATCGGGTTATCTACATGGGAACATTTTCTAAAACGCTGGGACCGGGGGCACGTCTTGGCTATCTCATTTGCCCAGATGAACTGCTCCCGGCGGTACAGAATATGAAAGCGCTTAACAACAACGGGAGTCAGTGGTTATTACAGCAATTCTTAGCCGAATTAATGCAAAATCAGGTGTTTTATACGCACATCAGTAAACTGGCCTGCAGTTACGCCGCGCGCCTTATCTTGTTACGCGATGGCCTTTCCAGTCTGTTTTCGGCAGGGAAAATCGCTGGCGCAACGGCGGGTCTGCACCTCTCTTTACGCATTGACAGACACCCCGATACGATAGCGAGGCTGCAGCAGCGTTGCCTGCTGGCAGGGATCCGCTTTGACACGCTGCCGGATATAGAAAATGGGTCAGAAGCCGTGTGGCGTAAGGAAAACAGAGACGCAGTAATGTTTTTTGGCTTTGGCGGGTTGCAGATACAGCAGATCAATAAGGTGTTGTCGGTGCTGGAGCTGGCGCTAACACAGCCTTGATAAACAGCGGGGATTGTACCTGTGGCACAATCCCTGTTGTTAGCCTTACAGCAGATCGCGGAACTGCGTTTGTTTCAGCGCCAGCTCAACGCCGCGAACTTCCGCCAGTCCTTTCAGGCGGCCGATCGCAGAGTAGCCCGGATTGGTTTTCTTGTGCAGATCGTCAAGCATCTGGTGTCCATGATCAGGACGCATAGGGATAGGCCGCAAATCACCCGCTTTTTTACGTCGCTGCTCTTCGTTAAGGATGGCAGCCACCACCGATACCATATCCACATCGCCCTGCAGATGCGCACCTTCGTGGAAGGTTTTTGGGTTCTCTTCACGGCAGGTTGAGCGCAGGTGTGTAAAGTGGATGCGATCGCCAAAGGTTTCGATCATTTTCACCAGGTCATTATCAGCGCGTACGCCGTAAGAGCCGGTACACATAGTGAAACCGTTATTAATGCTGTCGACAGTTTCTTTCAGCCACTGCATATCTTCGATAGTCGAAACGATGCGCGGCAGGCCGAGGATCGGACGCGGCGGATCGTCAGGGTGCACGGCCAGGCGCACGCCGACTTCTTCTGCCACTGGCACAATCGCCCGCAGGAATACCGCCATGTTATCGCGCAGATCGTCTTTGCTGATGCCGTCATATTCGGCAAGGCGCGCACGGAACTGATCCAGCGTATAACCCTCCTCCGCACCCGGCAGGCCGGCAATGATGTTACGGGTCAGCTTTTCAATATCGGCATCGCTCATGGCATTGAAGTAGTCGAGCGCCTGACGTTGTTCTTCTTCGGTGTAATCCGCTTCAGCTCCCGGGCGTTGCAAAATGTGCAGTTCAAAGGCCGCAAAAGCAATCTGATCAAATCGCAGCGCTTTGGAGCCGTCGGGCAGCTGATATTCGAGGTCGGTACGCGTCCAGTCAAGGATCGGCATGAAGTTATAGCACACGGTATCGATGCCACAGGTCGCCAGATTACGGATACTCTGTTGATAGTTGGCAATCCACGTTTGATATTGACCTGAACGTGTTTTGATATCTTCGTGAACAGGAATACTTTCCACCACCGACCAGGTCAGGTCTTTTTCTGCCAGAATAGCCTGACGTTTTTGAATCTCTTCTACCGGCCACACTTCACCGTTGGGAATATGATGCAAGGCGGTCACAACACCCGTTGCGCCAGCCTGACGCACATCATCAAGTGATACTGGATCGTTAGGTCCGTACCAACGCCAGGTTTGTTCCATTGTTTCACCTCACAAGTTGTTATACCAAATTAAGCTAACTGAATGATGACTACCATACAGGCATCCCATAGATGATCAACAGATGGCCGGTCATTGATTGATCCAGCTCACATTCCCCTGATAAATGAGGCACACCAATTCAATTTGCTGTCATATAACTTTATACTGGCATTGTTAATTAATGGTTAATCAGGTGTATTTAATGAAAACTATTGCCTCAGCGCCACTGGCGGAAAATGTCATGATGCCGCAGTACGACCGCCAGCAATTAAAAACGCGGATTGTGCATTTTGGTTTCGGTGCTTTTCACCGCGCCCATCAGGCGTTATTGACCGACAGGGTGCTGAATGCGCAAGGCGGAGATTGGGGAATTTGCGAAATCAGCCTGTTTAGCGGCGATCGGCTGATGCGTCAGCTGCGCGAACAGGATCATTTATTTACGGTGTTAGAAAAAGGGGCTAACGGCAACCAGCCGATTGTTATCGGCGCCGTCAACGAATGTCTGAACGCCACGCTGGATTCGCTGACAGCCATTATTGAAAAATTCTGCGAGCCTCAGGTGGCGATTGTCTCATTGACCATTACTGAAAAAGGCTACTGTATCGATCCGGCAACAGGTTCGCTGGATCTCTCTAATCCGCGTATTATTCACGATCTGCAGACACCGGCTGAACCGCACTCCGCGCCCGGAATTATTGTTGAAGCACTGCACCGTCGACGTGAACGTGGACTGCAACCGTTTACCGTCCTCTCCTGCGATAACATCCCGGACAATGGTCACGTAGTAAAGAACGCCGTGCTGGGAATGGCGAAAAAACGCTCACCTGAACTGGCGCAGTGGATCCTGGCGCATGTCAGTTTTCCGGGCACCATGGTGGACAGGATCGTTCCTGCCGCTACCGAAGCATCACTGGCTGAAATTACCCACGAACTGGGCGTGGCCGATCCTTGCGCAATCAGCTGCGAACCGTTTATCCAGTGGGTGATTGAAGACAACTTTGTCTCTGGCCGCCCACAATGGGAAGCAGCGGGTGTGCAGATGGTCGAAAACGTCTTGCCATGGGAACAAATGAAACTGCGGATGCTGAACGGCAGTCATTCATTTCTCGCTTATCTCGGCTATCTGGCCGGATTCCAGCATATTAGCGAATGTATGCAGGACCGCGCATTTCGTGAAGCCGCTTACCGGCTGATGCTCAAGGAACAGGCCCCCACACTACAAATTACCGATGTGGATTTGGACCAATATGCACTAAGTCTGCTTGAGCGCTTTGCCAACCCGGCGCTGAAGCATAAAACCTGGCAAATCGCGATGGATGGTAGTCAGAAATTACCCCAGCGAATGCTGGAAGGGATCCGCGTACATTTAGCACGTCAAAGCGAGTGGCCGCTGCTGGCGCTCGGCGTCGCCGGCTGGATGCGTTACGTGAGCGGCGTGGATGACTCAGGCGCCGCAATTGATATTCGTGACCCGCTAAGTGAGAAGATTACCGCTCTGGTTAAACAGAGCACTGAATCAGAACGTGTCAGCGCCCTGCTTTCGCTGCGCGAAATTTTCGCTCCCGATCTCGTCCAGAATCCGCAGTTTGTCGCAGCGATTGAAAAAGCCTGGCAACGTATTACTCAATACGGAGCACATCAGGCTGTCATTACCACGTTAAATAATTAACGATTTCTGCCATTAAACCGGACGAAGTGCGTCTTCGTCCTCTCACCCCTTCTCTTTTTCGCCGTTTTTCGCCAGGATTGTTAAATGCCATTACGGTAATTTATGATTCTGGAGTAAATGTGACTAAAACCAATCTCATCACTGGTTTCCTTGGCAGTGGCAAAACCACCTCTATTCTTCATCTATTGGCGAACAAAAATCCCGCAGAGAAGTGGGCCGTGCTGGTCAATGAGTTTGGCGAAGTAGGCATCGATGGCGCGCTGCTGGCCGACAGCGGCGCACTGCTAAAAGAGATCCCCGGCGGCTGTATGTGCTGCGTTAACGGTCTGCCGATGCAGGTTGGCCTCAATACGCTGCTACGTCAGGGAAAACCTGACCGTCTGCTGATTGAACCCACTGGCCTCGGCCACCCAAAACAGATTTTGGATTTACTCACCGCACCGGTTTACGAACCGTGGATCGATCTGCGTGCGACCCTCTGTATTCTTGACCCGCGGCTGTTACTGGATGAAAAAAGCGTCGCCAATGACAATTTCCGCGACCAGTTGGCCGCCGCGGATATCATAGTGGCCAACAAAGCCGACCGCGCCACAGCGGAAAGCGAAAATACCCTGCAAAGCTGGTGGCAACACTTCGGCGGCAATCGCCAGTTAGTTCACGCCGACCATGGGCAAATTGACGGTCAACTACTGGATTTGCCCCGACTAAACCTGGCGGAGCTTCCTGCAAGCGCTGAGCATACCCATAGTCATGCCGATAAAAAGGGGCTGGCGGCATTGAGTCTGCCTGCCCAACAGCGCTGGCGGCGCAGCCTGAACAGCGGACAGGGCCATCAGGCCTGCGGTTGGATTTTTGACGCTGACACAGTCTTCGATACCATCGGCCTGCTGGAATGGTCACGCCTTGCCCCCGTAGGGCGCGTGAAGGGGGTAATGCGTATTAAAGAAGGACTGGTACGCATTAACCGCCAGGGAGATGACTGGCATATTGAAACGCAAAATGTTGCGCCACCGGATAGCCGTATTGAACTTATTTCCGATACCGAGACCGACTGGAATGCGTTACAGGGCGCGTTGTTGAGACTTCGTTTAGATGGTGGCGCGTAAGGTTGCCTTCGTTTTATAGCAATGGTAAACGACGATGAAAACCCGATATCCTCTTATTCTCCTGCTTAATATTGCGGGTCTGGCGCTATTTCTGTCCTGGTATATTCCAACCGGGCATGGGGTCTGGTCCTCACTGGATACGGATGTTTTCCGCTTCTTTAATCAGAAGCTGGTGGAAAACCCGTTGTTTTTATGGATTGTTGCTATCACCAATAATCGGGCCTTTGATGGCTGCTCATTGCTGGCAATGGGCGCATTGATGCTGCACTTTTGGCTGAAAGAGGCGTCGGAAGGTCGCCGACGCATTGTGGCTATTGGCCTGGTAATGCTGCTCACCGCCGTGGTATTAAATCAATTGGGTCAGGCGCTAATTCCCGTTAAACGGGCCAGCCCTACTCTGATGCTGGATAATATTTATCGTGTCAGCGAGCTGCTGCATATTCCAACCAAAGATGCGTCCAGAGACAGTTTCCCCGGCGACCACGGTATGATGCTGCTTATTTTTTCCGCATTTATGCTGCGTTATTTCGGAAAAATCGCAGGCATAATCGGCCTTATTATCACTGTGGTTTTTGCCTTCCCGCGCGTAATGATTGGCGCTCACTGGCTCACCGATATCGTGGTCGGTTCCATGACGGTCGTCTTGATTGGACTTCCCTGGTGGTTAATGACGCCATTAAGCGACCGATTAGTCACGCTGTTCGTGAATTATCTGCCTGGTAAAAACAAACAATTTTCAAACAAATAACACAGAGTAATTAACATCATCAGGGATACTTCTGATTCCCTGATGATGCTTGCCGATATTTCATCATTCTGATTGTCATTCTCCTGTCACATTATTCATGTTGCAAATGAATGAGTTGCCTGTTTTTTCCTCTGATTGTTCTTATTTTATACAATGCCGTTTATTCACTTTCTGTATCAATTTTTCTTATAAGAAATCACGTAAAATCACTCGCAATGACCGGAGCGATCGGGTAATCTCGAACTCGTTTTGCCTCGCAGGGTAATTATTCTCTTTACGAATAAATTTGTGCGTTCTGCCACAGATTTGACCTTAAAGAATTGTCTCATCATGCGATGGTAATTAGTCTCGTCACGTTTGGCATTTTTTATAACGATATTTATCGTTAAGGACTTCAAGGGAAAACAAACAAAATGGTCAAATCTCAACCGATTTTGAGATATATCTTGCGGGGCATACCCGCGATAGCAGTTGCGGTTCTGCTTTCTGCATGTAGCACAACGAACACCGCCAGGAATATGCATTCTGAGACGCATGCTGTGGGCAATGGAGATAACTCTTCACTGCAAGCCTCTCAGGATGAATTTGAAAATATGGTGCGTAATATTGATGTTAAATCACGTATTATGGACCAGTATGCTGACTGGAAAGGCGTGCGTTACCGCCTTGGCGGCAGCACTAAAAAAGGTATTGATTGTTCAAGCTTCGTACAGCGTACGTTTCGCGAACAATTTGGTTTAGAGCTTCCTCGCTCAACCTATGAACAACAGGAAACGGGTAAATCCGTTTCGCGCACTAATCTGCGCACAGGCGATCTGGTTCTGTTCCGTGCTGGCTCTACTGGCCGACACGTCGGTATTTATATCGGCAACAACCAGTTCGTACATGCCTCGACCAGCAGTGGCGTTATCATTTCCAGCATGAACGAACCTTACTGGAAAAAGCGTTACAACGAAGCTCGCCGGGTCCTGAGCCGCAGTTAATTTCGTTTGGCAGCTATCCCTTGGCTATCCTGATGAGACATATAAAAAAGCACTGCTACGGCGGTGCTTTTTTTTGCGTTGCTTTTGTGACTAAGAAAAATCTCACAACATGAATCATTTCAGGTTATATTCATACAGGACAAATGGTTACTTCAGGTAAACATAAGGAACTATGTTAAGACGCTCCTCTTCTTCCGAACGTAAACTCCTGCTCACCTGCGTTATAACGGGGATAGTCGTCGCGTTACTCGTCAGCTCGCTGCAGTTTTTTATGTCATGGCATCAACGAAACGCAAAGTACGACACGCTAACGTCTAACATACAAAGTTATATAGAAAGTTTCTTCGTTGACCTTGAAACCACCACCAACACGCTACAGCCTCTGGTAAAAGACACCTGCTCGCAAGCTTCAGCTCAACTCACTTCCAGCGCTGCGTTTAGCCTGAATGTTCGGGCCTTTTTACTGGTAAAAGACGGTATCGCTTTCTGCTCTTCAGCAACCGGTCCAATGAATACTCCTCTTCAGCAGTTGGTTCCCGTTCTGGACATGACGAAAGATATCGATATGGATCTCCAGCCCGGTACGCCAATGATGCCGAATAAACCGGCAATACTCATTTGGTATCGCAATCATTCATTACAGAACAGCGGCGTTTTTGCCACTCTGAATGTTAACCTGGCCCCCTATCTTCTCTATAACGCCAGGCAAGATGATTTCAACGGCGTAGCACTCATCGTCGGGAAGACGGCTATCACCACGTTTTCCGAACAATTAATCCCTGCGTCCAAACTCCCTGCCATCCCATCCTATAATGCACGGTTGTCTACATTCCCGTTGGAGGTGCGTTTTTACGCGGATCGGTGGACGTATAAAGATGTGGGATACGCCATCATGCTCGGATGCTTGGCCGGGATCATGACCGCCCTCCTTCTCTGGTACTACATCTATGCCGTCCGTTTACGCCCGGGGAAAGATATCCTTAACGCCATCAAACACAATCAGTTTTATGTGGTGTACCAGCCCGTCGTAGAGGTGCAAACGCTGGAGGTGAAAGGTGTCGAGGTACTATTACGCTGGCATCACCCGACCACCGGTGAGATCCCTCCGGATGCCTTTATTCACTACGCAGAATCACAGAAAATGATTGTGCCGCTAACCCAGCACCTCTTTAAGCTGATAGCCCAGGACGCACCGATGCTACAAAAAGCATTGCCCGCGGGCGCAAAACTGGGGATCAATATCGCGCCAACGCACTTACACGGCGAGACGTTTAAAGATGATATTCAACGCCTGTACACTTGTCTTCCCGCGCACTTTTTTCAACTGGTGCTGGAAATCACCGAGCGGGATATGCTGCATCAACACAAGGCAATCGAGCTATTTGAATGGTTGCATTCAGCAGGTTTTGAAATTGCCATTGATGATTTTGGCACAGGTCATAGCGCACTTATCTATCTGGAGCGCTTTACCGTTGACTACCTGAAAATCGATCGCGGCTTTATTAACGCCATTGGGACGGAAACCCTGACCTCTCCGGTTCTGGACGCCGTGTTGACACTCTCTAAACGTCTTAATATGCTGACAGTTGCTGAAGGGGTTGAAACACCTGAGCAAGCCCGTTGGCTGCGCGAGCGTGGAGTACATTTTTTCCAGGGATACTGGATTAGCCGACCATTAAAGCTTGCTGATTTCGTGCGTTGGATGGCGCAGCCCAATAAGCCGACGTGGTGATCGCAGTATGCGAATCATAGACTCTCACTCGCCGCCGCATCTCTTATCTCTCAGGCATGATGCCTGTCGGGTTGTGGCAGGAAAAGGAAATCGCTTTTAATGATCCCTCGCGTATTGCTGCTGTTTATCGCCCTCATCGGGTTTAGCGCCGAGGCGCAGTCCATCAAAGAAAGCTATGCTTTTGCCGTACTGGGTGAACCGAAGTACGCGTTCAACTTTAATCATTTTGATTACGTAAACCCTGCGGCCCCCAAAGGCGGGCAAATCACTCTCTCCGCCATCGGCACTTTTGATAACTTCAACCGCTATGCAATGCGCGGTAACCCCGGTGCGCGTACCGAAACCCTCTACGATACGCTGTTTACTACCTCTGACGATGAACCTGGCAGCTATTATCCACTCATCGCCGACAGCGCACGCTATGCTGACGACTATTCCTGGGTGGAAATCGCCATTAATCCACGAGCGCGTTTTCATGATGGTTCTCCCATTACTGCCAGCGATGTCGCATTCACCTTCCACAAATTTATGACCGAAGGCGTGCCGCAGTTTCGTCTGGTCTACAAGGGAACAACGGTAAAAGCCATCGCGCCATTAACCGTACGCATTGAATTAGCCAAACCGGGTAAAGAGGACATGCTCAGCCTGTTTTCATTACCCGTGATGCCAGAGAAGTACTGGAAAGATCATAAGCTCAGCGACCCCCTATCATCACCTCCGCTCGCCAGCGGTCCTTATCGCATCACGAAATGGAAAATGGGCCAGTATATTGTCTATTCGCGCGTCAAAGATTATTGGGCCGCTAATCTGCCCGTCAATCGCGGACGCTGGAACTTTGATACTATCCGCTACGACTACTACCTGGATGATAACGTCGCTTTTGAGGCGTTTAAGGCCGGGGCGTTTGACCTGCGTCTTGAGAACGATGCCAAAAACTGGGCGACGCGTTATACCGGGAGAAATTTCGCGAATCATTACATCATTAAAGATGAACAAAAAAATGAATCCGCCCAGGATACGCGCTGGCTGGCATTTAATATTCAGCGTCCGGTGTTCAGTGACCGACGGGTGCGGGAAGCCATCACCCTGGCCTTTGATTTTGAATGGATGAATAAAGCACTGTTCTATAACGCCTGGAGCCGGACCAACAGCTATTTTCAGAATACCGAATATGCTGCTACAAAATACCCCGATGCAGATGAACTGGTGATTCTCGCCCCTTTGAAAAAAGATCTCCCTCCTGAGGTCTTCAGCCAAATCTATCAGCCGCCAAAATCAAAAGGCGATGGCTACGATCGTGAGAACTTGTTGAAAGCTGATACCTTACTGGAACAATCCGGATGGGTACTCAAGGGGCAGCAACGCGTAAACAGCGTCAGCGGTAAACCCCTGAGCTTTGAGCTGTTGCTCCCGGCGGGTAGCAACAGTCAGTGGGTGTTGCCGTTCCAACACAACCTGCAACGCTTAGGCATTACGATGAACATCCGTCAGGTTGATAACTCGCAAATCACCAACCGCTTGCGCAGTCGCGACTATGACATGATGCCAAGGTTGTATCGCGCGATGCCATGGCCGAGTTCTGACCTGCAAATTCTGTGGGCTTCTGATTATATTGACTCCAGCTACAACGCTCCCGGCGTGCAAAGCCCGGTAATCGATAACCTGATTGGCCAAATCATTGCCGCGCAAGGTAATAAAGCCAAACTTATCCCACTCGGTCGGGCACTGGACAGGGTTTTAACCTGGAATTACTACATGTTGCCGATGTGGTTTATGGCAGAGGATCGTATCGCCTGGTGGGATAAATTTTCGCATCCGGCTATTCGCCCAATTTATACCATTGGCCTCGACAACTGGTGGTATGACGTCAACAAAGCGGCGAAACTGCCCGCTGCCAGACGGCAGGGAGAATAAATGGGCGCTTATCTGATTCGACGCCTGCTGCTGGTGATCCCAACGCTTTGGGCGATCATTACGATCAATTTTTTTATCGTGCAGATTGCCCCCGGCGGCCCAGTTGAGCAGGCCGTCGCCGCTATTGAGTTCGGGCAAAGCGGGGCATTACCTGGTGCGGGCAGTGAAGGCGTTCGCGCCAGCCACGCGCAAACCGGTGTTGGTAACATTAGCGACAGTAATTATCGCGGCGGCCGGGGTCTTGACCCGGAAGTCATCGCCGAAATCACTCGGCGTTACGGGTTCGATAAGCCCATTCATGAGCGCTATTTCAAAATGCTTTGGGACTATATTCGTTTCGATTTCGGCGACAGTTTGTTTCGTAGCGCCTCAGTGCTGACACTTATCAAAGACAGCCTGCCAGTTTCCGTTACGCTGGGTCTATGGAGTACGCTCATCATCTATCTGGTGTCAATACCGCTTGGGATCCGCAAAGCAGTTCATAACGGCAGCCGATTTGATGTCTGGAGCAGCGCATTTATTATTATTGGCTATGCCATACCGGCCTTTCTGTTTGCCATTTTGCTGATCGTCTTTTTTGCCGGGGGTAGCTACTACGACCTGTTCCCGCTGCGCGGCCTGGTTTCCGCCAATTTTGACTCCCTGCCCTGGTATCAGAAAGTGACCGACTACCTTTGGCATATTACCTTACCCGTGCTTGCAACGGTGGTTGGCGGGTTTGCCGCACTGACCATGCTGACCAAAAACTCATTTCTGGATGAGGTACGCAAACAGTATGTCGTCACCGCACGCGCCAAAGGGGTCAGCGAGAAGAATATTCTCTGGAAACATGTGTTTCGCAACGCCATGCTGCTGGTAATCGCGGGCTTCCCGGCGACGTTTATCAGTATGTTTTTTACCGGCTCGCTGCTGATTGAAGTGATGTTCTCGCTTAATGGTCTGGGGCTACTGGGATATGAATCCACCGTATCACGCGACTATCCGGTCATGTTTGGCACGCTCTATATCTTCACCCTGATCGGCCTGCTGCTGAATATCCTCAGTGACATCAGCTATACGCTGGTCGATCCCCGTATTGATTTTGAGGGACGTTAATGTCGCGATTAAGCCCCGTCAATCAGGCCCGCTGGGCGCGTTTTCGCCATAACCGTCGCGGTTATTGGTCGCTGTGGATTTTTCTGGTGCTGTTCGGCCTTAGCCTGTGTTCAGAACTGATTGCCAATGATAAGCCGCTGCTGGTGCGCTACGACAACAGTTGGTATTTCCCCTTGTTCAAAAACTACAGTGAAAGCGACTTCGGCGGACCGCTGGCGACCCAGGCTGATTATCAGGATCCTTGGCTACAGCAGCGCCTGGAAGACCAGGGCTGGATCCTGTGGGCGCCAATACGCTTTGGTGCTACCAGCATTAACTTTGCCACCGATAAGCCCTTCCCTTCCCCGCCTTCGGCACAAAACTGGCTGGGAACGGATGCCAACGGCGGTGACGTGCTGGCGCGGATCCTGTACGGCACACGTATTTCTGTTCTGTTTGGTTTAATGCTAACTCTGTGCTCCAGCGTGATGGGGATAATGGCTGGCGCAATCCAGGGCTATTATGGCGGCAAGGTGGACCTGTGGGGGCAGCGCTTCATTGAAGTTTGGTCAGGTATGCCAACGCTGTTTCTGATCATTTTGTTGTCGAGCGTGGTCCAGCCTAACTTCTGGTGGCTGCTGGGCATAACGGTGCTGTTTGGCTGGATGAGCCTGGTGGGCGTGGTGCGCGCGGAGTTTTTACGCACCCGAAACTTTGATTACATTCGTGCCGCTCAGGCGCTCGGCGTGAGCGATCGCAGTATTATTCTGCGCCATATGCTACCCAATGCGATGGTTGCCTCTCTGACCTTTTTACCGTTTATTTTATGCGCCTCGATAACGACCCTGACCTCGCTGGATTTTCTTGGGTTTGGCTTACCGCTTGGCTCGCCATCGCTGGGAGAACTCCTGTTGCAGGGTAAAAACAACCTGCAGGCACCGTGGCTTGGCATTACCGCGTTCATCTCCGTTGCCCTGCTCTTATCGCTACTGATCTTTATTGGTGAAGCGGTACGCGACGCGTTCGATCCCAACAAGGCGATTTAAGATGACACAACCTCTGTTAGCTATTGACAATTTATCGGTAGGTTTTCGCCAACAGAACACCGTGCGCACCGTGGTCAACAGTCTGTCACTGCGCGTTGATGCCGGGCAAACGCTGGCACTGGTGGGTGAATCCGGCTCAGGTAAAAGCGTGACCGCGCTGTCTATTTTACGGTTGTTACCCTCCCCTCCGGTAGTCTACCTTTCCGGCGATATCCGTTTTCATGGCGAATCATTACTTCACGCCGATGAGCAAGTGCTTCGCGGCGTGCGGGGGAATAAGATCGCCATGATTTTCCAGGAACCAATGGTGTCACTAAACCCACTTCACAACCTGGAAAAACAGCTTTATGAAGTGCTGTCGCTGCATCGAGGAATGCGTCGGGAGGCCGCGCGTGCAGAAATACTGACCTGTCTTGATCGTGTCGGTATTCGTCAGGCGGCCAAACGACTCGCAGACTACCCGCACCAGCTGTCCGGCGGTGAACGCCAGCGCGTGATGATCGCCATGGCGCTGCTAACGCGACCGGAGCTGCTGATTGCCGATGAACCCACCACCGCGCTGGACGTTTCCGTCCAGGCGCAGATCCTGCAGCTGCTGCGGGAATTGCAGCGTGAGCTGAACATGGGATTGCTGTTCATTACCCATAACCTCAGCATTGTGAAAAAACTGGCCGATACCGTAGCAGTCATGCAAAACGGCCAGTGTGTTGAGCAAAATCATGCCGCACAGTTGCTCAGTGCGCCAACGCATCCCTATACGCAGAAATTGTTAAACAGCGAACCTTCCGGCGACCCGATACCTTTACCAGCCGGGCAAGCCCCGCTGCTGGAAGTGGAAAAACTGTGCGTCGCATTCCCCATCCGCAAAGGTATCCTGAAGCGTGTGGTGGACCACAACGTCGTGGTTAACAATATCAGTTTTTCTCTGCGACCCGGTGAAACGCTGGGGCTGGTCGGTGAGTCAGGGTCGGGGAAAAGCACTACCGGACTGGCGCTCCTGAGGTTAATCACCTCACAGGGAAGCATTGTGTTCGATGGTCAGGCGCTGCATACCTTAAATCGTCGCCAGCTGTTGCCGATCCGTCACCGCATACAGGTGGTCTTTCAGGATCCCAACTCCTCGCTGAACCCGCGCCTGAGCGTGCTACAGATTATTGAGGAGGGGTTGCGCGTTCATCAGCCTACCCTTTCAGCCGAACAGCGCGAAGCGCAGGTGAAGGCGGTAATGAAGGAAGTGGGACTGGATAGTGAAACGCGACATCGTTACCCGGCGGAGTTCTCTGGCGGCCAGCGTCAACGTATAGCTATTGCCAGGGCATTGATTCTCAAGCCCTCCCTGATCGTTCTGGATGAACCAACATCGTCGCTCGACAGAACCGTACAAGCGCAAATCCTGACGTTGTTAAAGTCCTTACAGGAAAAGCATCGGCTGGCTTATATCTTTATCAGCCATGATCTGCACGTCGTACGCGCGTTATGCCATCAGGTTATTGTGTTACGTCAGGGAGAGGTCGTGGAACAAGGGCAATGCGAGCACGTATTTAACGCGCCACAGCAGGCGTATACGCGTCAGCTACTTGCGCTAAGCTGACGCTCAAAACGGATTGTTGTTTGAAAATGGTTCTGCGATGGCCACGCCGAAATTTTTCAGTCTGCAGGTCGCGGCAAATTCATCCTGACGATTCACAAACAGACACGGCTCCCCTTCGCATTCCAGCACGGAACAAGGTACCTCAATGTCGCTGAGGGCTTGACTAAGTTTGTGCATGACTGACCATGCGCTGTCACCATCAGGGCTAAGCAATTTGAGAGCCACCAGGCTGTTTTCATTGCTCTGACCGTTGTGCGGAATCGGTTCAACCTTTGAACCTGCGAAACCCACCGACCAACGATAGCACTGCGGCAGACGATGAACGATTGAGAGTTGTAATGTCATCACTTTCTTTCCCTGGAAGTACAATCACTTCACAATTATTTTACATCAATATTAACACATTATTGACAATACGTCTTTAGACAGTTGGTAAACGTTTACACCCAGTCTTTACGACGCTTTCCGAACCCACTATTTAAATTTATTCAACGGTTCAGGCATGTTTCCGCGCTATATGTACTCGTTTCTGCGATCTAACTCAACCTTTTTAACTACAATGATGTGACTTTTTACATAAATTGATTTTACATAAAATAAACATACGCGGGGAAAATGATAGATTTGCGGTTGATGTACATCAACTCTGGAGGCCTTATGGCCCCCAGGTTGTGTAATAGATCACCGTTTTTTGGCGCGACTGGCGTAGAGATAGAAGAGAATTGAGCTGGTGGCGCAAAATGCTATCGACCATATCATTGGCCAGGCCGAGTTAAAGGTAGCCAGAGATAACAGCGCCCCAACGATAGCGCCAATGCCAAAGCGGAACGTCCCTGCCAGCGATGACGCCGTTCCCGCCATATGTGGAAATTCATCGAGAATCACCGCCATGGCGTTGGATGACACCATCGACACGCAGCCAACAAACGCCGCAACGCCTACCACCAGCGCCCAGAAGCCAACCCCGAACAATGCACTAAAGACCATCCAGCCTGCCATCACGAACTGGATCCACAGGCCAATACGGAACATATTCAATGCACCAACCCGCCGAACAAAGCGGCTGTTGATGATGGTCATCACGAACAGGAACACAATGTTCAGCGCGAAGTAATAGCCGAAATGCTGCGGTGAAACGTGGTTGATCTCAATGTAGACGAAGGGGCCGGCGCTCAGGAACGAGAACATCCCGGCAAAGCTGAACCCACTGGCCAGCATATAGCTCAGCACGCGTTTATGGCGAAACAGCGAGGCAAAGTTACCAATAGTGGTACGCAGGCGAAACGGCTGGCGACGCTCTACCGGCAAAGTCTCTTTGATCAGAGTAAGGATCATCACCGACGCCAGAATAGCGGCCACGGCGAGGATCCAAAAGATGTAGTGCCAGCTCAGCCATACCAGCACCCAGCCACCGATAATCGGCGCCATTAATGGCGCGATAGTCGTGACCAGCATGACGAATGACATCATGCGCGAAAACTCTTCTTTCGGATAGATATCACGCATCAGGGCGTTGATAACCACGCTCGCTGCTGCAGCAGCCAGGCCGTGGAAAAAACGCATCACGATCAGCTGATCGATGGTTTGCGCCAGTGCGCAGGCCACTGCCGCCGCCGCAAACACCAGCGTCCCGCCCAGAATCACTGGCTTGCGTCCAAGACTGTCTGCCATTGGACCATAGAACAGTTGACCCGCTGCAAACCCCAGAATATAGGTACTGAGGGTCATCTGCGCGCTACCAGCTGGCACACCAAACTGTTCAGAGATAACAGGCAGCGCCGGAAGATACATATCAATCGACAACGGCATCAACATGGCTAGCAAGCCAAGGATAAAGACAATGGCAATTGACGAGTTCTGCCGGGTGGTCACATTTAGCTCCTGAAATTAACGCGGGGTTAAGTTAACGCTGGCAATTTCTTCTTCGGTCAAAGGACGATATTCACCCGGCGCCAGATCATCATCAAGCCTGATGTCACCAATCCGTTCACGGTGCAGTTCCACAACGTGGTTACCCACGGCGGCAAACATACGTTTAACCTGATGATAGCGCCCTTCGCTGATGGTCAAGCGCACCTGAGTTGGCGTAATGACTTCCAGCAAGGCTGGCTTGGTCAGGTCTTTCTCATTATGCAACTGTACACCATGGGCAAACTGTTCGGCGGTATCATCTGCCACTGGCGACTCCAGCGTCACCAGATAGGTTTTCTCGCAATGGTGACGCGGCGAAGTGATGCGATGCGACCACTGTCCGTCATCGGTCATCAGCACCAGTCCGGTGGTGTCGATATCAAGACGCCCTGCCGCATGCAGTTTGTAGGCCACCGGTTCATCAAGGAAATAGAGCACCGTCGGGTGATCCGGGTCATCCGTTGAGCATACATAACCCTGGGGCTTATTCAGCATAAAATAGCGTGGGCCATTTTGTTGAACCAGGGAATTACCGTCATATTCTACGTCGTGTTCTGGCAGCAGCTTAAAAGCGCTATTTCTGACGATTTCACCGTCGACGGTAACGCGGTTAGCACGGATCTCACGCCCGGCAATAGCGCGGCTGACGCCGAGTTGCTGAGCGATAAATTTATCAAGTCGCATGAGTGTGATTTTGCCTGTAAAAATACGAGAATCGGGTTTACGCCCGAAAAGTGGGACCGTTATCCGCCCAGTATAGCGGCGTTACACCATCCCTCAAGAGAAATGATTCATGGCATACTACTCCTTGTTATTGTTTATTTTAGTGAGCCCATGATTTTTACTCTTCGCCCGTACCAAAAAGAAGCTGTTGACGCCACGCTCAACCATTTTCGCCATCACCGCACGCCGGCGGTGATCGTCCTGCCAACCGGTGCGGGCAAAAGCCTGGTGATTGCCGAGTTGGCCCGCGTGGCGCGCGGTCGCGTACTGGTACTGGCGCACGTCAAAGAACTGGTCGCGCAAAACCACGCCAAATATTGCGCGCTGGGGCTGGAAGCCGATATTTTTGCCGCAGGTCTGAAGCGTAAAGAGAGCCACGGGAAAGTGGTATTTGGCAGCGTACAGTCGGTGGCACGTAATCTGGATGCCTTTCAGGGAGAATTCTCTCTGCTTATCGTCGATGAATGTCACCGTATTGGCGATGATGAAGAGAGTCAGTATCAGCAAATCCTCACTCACCTGACCAAAGTAAATCCCCACTTACGCCTGCTCGGGCTTACCGCCACACCTTTTCGTTTGGGCAAAGGCTGGATTTACCATTTTCATTATCACGGAATGGTGCGCGGCGATGAAAAAGCGCTGTTTCGCGACTGCATTTACGAATTACCACTGCGCTACATGATTAAACACGGTTATCTGACGCCACCAGAACGCCTTGACATGCCGGTCGTGCAATATGATTTCAGCCGCCTGCAGGCGCAGAGTAACGGCCTGTTTAGCGAAGCGGACCTGAATCAGGAACTGAAAAAACAGCAGCGAATAACGCCGCATATCATCAGCCAGATTGTCGAGTTTGCCCAGACGCGTAAAGGGGTGATGATTTTCGCCGCCACCGTTGAGCATGCCAAGGAAATTCTGGGTTTGCTACCTGCTGACGATGCCGCGCTAATCACCGGGGACACGCCTGGCGTTGAACGCGACGTGTTAATTGAAGAGTTCAAAGCCCAACACTTTCGCTATCTGGTGAATGTGTCGGTCCTGACCACCGGCTTCGATGCCCCGCACGTCGACCTTATCGCCATTCTGCGCCCGACCGAGTCAGTTAGCCTTTACCAACAAATTGTCGGCCGTGGGCTGCGCCTGGCACCGGGTAAAACCGACTGTCTGATCCTCGATTACGCTGGCAACCCGCACGACCTGTACGCGCCGGAAGTCGGTGCGCCGAAAGGGAAAAGCGACAACGTTCCGGTACAGGTGTTCTGCCCTGCCTGCGGCTTTGCCAACACCTTCTGGGGCAAAACAACGGCCGACGGCACGCTGATTGAGCACTTTGGCCGCCGCTGTCAGGGATGGTTTGAAGATGATGACGGCCATCGAGAACAGTGCGATTTTCGTTTCCGTTTTAAAAACTGCCCACAGTGCAATGCGGAAAATGACATCGCCGCCCGCCGCTGCCGGGAGTGCGACACGGTGCTGGTTGACCCGGATGACATGTTGAAAGCCGCGCTCAGGCTTAAAGACGCGCTGGTTTTGCGCTGCAGCGGGATGGCGCTACAAAATGGGCAGGATGAAAAAGGCGAATGGCTGAAAATAACCTATTACGATGAAGATGGCGCCGACGTCAGCGAACGCTTTCGCCTGCACACTCCCGCGCAGCGAACGGCCTTCGAACAACTGTTTATTCGCCCGCATACCCGAACGCCCGGCATTCCCTTACGCTGGATAACCGCCGCCGATATCCTCGCCCAGCAGGCGCTGTTACGTCATCCTGATTTCGTGGTGGCGCGCATGAAAGGTCAGTACTGGCAGGTACGTGAAAAGGTCTTCGATTATGAAGGACGCTTTCGTCGGGCACATGAATTACGCGGTTAATCGTACTTTTGATTGATGTGCCAGGCGTTTGAGTATAGAATCTCGCCCGCTTTTGCATACGCAAAGCAGATCACTTACCTGTTGCTGGGTCGCCTGTAGCAGGAATTATTAAAGAGAGATTTAAATGTTTACTATCAACGCTGAAGTACGTAAAGAGCAGGGTAAGGGTGCGAGCCGCCGCCTGCGTGCCGCTAACAAGTTCCCGGCAATCATCTACGGTGGCGCAGAAGCCCCGATTGCTATCGAACTGGATCACGATGCAGTTATGAACATGCAAGCTAAAGCTGAATTCTACAGCGAAGTTCTGACCATCGTTGTTGACGGTAAAGAAGTTAAAGTTAAAGCTCAGGCTGTACAGCGTCATGCGTTCAAGCCGAAGCTGACTCACATCGACTTCGTTCGCGCGTAATCGCCTACAAGTTGAAAAAAACCCCGCCTCGGCGGGGTTTTTTTATGGGGCTTATAGGTTGGCCGGATATGGCTTTACGCCGCCATCCGGCATTAACATTTTACTTCCCACCCGACGTGCGGCGCTGCAGCTGGTCGCGCAGGTTCGGTGGCGTACCTTTGATGGTCAAGGTGTCCGTCGCCGGATCCCAGAAAATACGTTCACCCAGTAACATGGCGTCGAAGTTGATAGTTAACCCACCGCCGCTGCCAGCAAATTTGGTTAACTGACGCAGCGTACTGCGATCCGCAGGGAAGCTCTCTTCCAGCTCGTAACCTTTATCAGCGGTAAATTCGCTGAAGCTAACTTCACTGACACCGGAAAGTTCTTTAGACAGCGACTCCAGCTCGATCTCTTCACCGGCTTGTAACTGCTCGTTGCAGTAGCTGTACACCTGCTGACGCACGTTCTGGCGTTCAGCTTTATCGAGCTGCGCCTCATTGGTAAAGTCATCGACAGCCTGCAGCAGACCACGGTTTTGCGCTTTGGCGTTCAGACCTTCGCTGGCACCGAGGAAATCCATAAAGAAATCGGCGACTTTGCGCCCTACCCGCCCTTTCAGGAACGTCAGATAGCGCGTGGACTCCGGGTTAGTTTCCCACTCGGTTAAATCAATGCGCGCCACGATATCCGCATGATTGATATCCAGATAGTGCGTCGGATTGATATCCAGATTTTCATTGACGCGCATGCTGCTTAAATTGTTCAGCACGGCGACCAACAGATACTCTACCGCCAGATATCGGTAATGGCAGAACAGGACAATGCCGCCGTCGGCAAAAGGATATTTCGCCAGCTCGTCCCGCAAGCGTCCGGTCGCGGCACGACTGAAAGCCAGAAAATCCTCTTCGCCCTGACGCTGTAAACGCAGCGTTTGCGCCAGTTCACTCTCTTCGCTAAACAGGCCATAGGCTTTATTCTTGGCGCTATATACCCGATGCAGCTCAGCCATCATCTCGACAACAGTCGCTGTCGGTTCCAGTAATGAATCGCGCAAGACCAGCTCAAGATTCTGCTCGTCACGTTTGATAAGCTGGTGCAGGGCAATCTGGTTGATATCCAGACTCATGATAAACTCTCCTTTTAGACCGGGCGGTATTCAATCACCTGCCGGGCAGTGACGCAATAGAAGATAAAAAAGCAGAAAAAAAACTGTCTGTACGGTAATATGTTGCCCTTTCATGAACAGACTGATTTCGATTTATGCCACAAATTTCCCGCTATAGTGACGAACACGTTGAACAACTGCTGAATGAGATGCTCAACGTACTGGAAAAACATAAGGCGCCGACCGATCTTTCCCTGATGGTATTGGGAAATATGGTAACTAACCTTATCAATACAAGCATCGCACCGGCCCAGCGCCAGGCGATTGCCAACTCTTTTGCCCGCGCATTGCAGTCTTCGGTAAACGACGACCAAGCGCATTAAGAGCCTGCTCCGGGGAAACGAACAACAGTTTATGGTAACTCATCGTCAGCGCTACCGTGAGAAAGTCTCCCAGATGGTTAGCTGGGGGCACTGGTTTGCCTTGTTCAACATTCTGTTGGCCGTGGTACTCGGTAGCCGTTACCTGTTTGTCGCCGACTGGCCGACAACGCTTGCAGGTCGCATTTATTCCTATGTAAGCCTGGTCGGACATTTTAGTTTTCTGGTCTTTGCCGCCTATCTGTTGATTCTGTTTCCCCTGACGTTTATCGTCATGTCCCAGAGGCTGATGCGATTCTTGTCAGCGATTCTGGCGACGGCTGGCATGACGCTGTTGCTCATCGACAGCGAAGTTTTCACCCGCTTCCATCTGCACCTCAACCCGATCGTCTGGGAACTGGTCATCAACCCTGACCAGAATGAAGCTGCGCGTGACTGGCAACTGATGTTTATCAGTGTGCCAGTGATTCTGTTAATTGAAATGCTCTTTGCGACCTGGAGCTGGCAAAAGCTACGTAGCTTGACGCGTCGCCGCCATTTTGCCAAACCGTTAGCCGCATTTTTCTTCATTTGCTTTATCGCCTCGCACGTGGTGTATATCTGGGCGGATGCCAATTTCTATCGCCCGATTACCATGCAGCGCGCAAACTTGCCGCTCTCCTACCCGATGACGGCGCGTAAGTTCCTGGAAAAACATGGTCTGCTGGATGCGCAAGAGTACCAGCGTCGCCTGATCGAGCAGGGGAATCCGGAAGCAGTATCCGTACAATACCCGCTCAGCGAACTGCGCTATCGTGATATGGGCACCGGCCAGAACGTCCTGCTGATCACCGTCGACGGCCTGAACTATTCACGCTTTGAAAAGCAGATGCCTGCGCTGGCTGAATTCGCCGGGCAGAATATCTCCTTTACGCGTCACATGAGCACTGGCAACACCACGGATAACGGGATTTTTGGCCTGTTCTATGGTGTATCGCCAAGCTACATGGACGGCATTTTATCGACCCGAACGCCTGCGGCGTTGATATCCGCGCTGAACCAGCAGGGTTATCAGTTAGGGCTATTCTCCTCGGACGGCTTTACCAGCCCGCTATATCGCCAGGCGCTGCTGTCAGATTTCTCCATGCCAAGCGTGCAAACGCAATCTGACGAACAAACCGCAAGCCAGTGGATTAACTGGCTGGGACGCTACGCGCAGGAAGATAACCGCTGGTTCTCGTGGGTCTCCTTTAACGGGACGAACCTTGATGACAGCAACCAGAAGAATTTTGCCAAACGCTATGCCAGCGCCGCTCAGGATGTGGATGCCAACATCAACCGCGTTATTAGCGCCCTGCGCGACTCAGGTAAACTGGATAACACGGTGGTGATTATTACCGCAGGTCGGGGCGTACCGCTGACGCAGGAAGAGAACAACTTTGCCTGGTCACGCGGTCATCTGCAGGTTCCTCTGGTTATTCACTGGCCGGGAACGCCTGCCCAGCGCATCAATAGTCTGACCGATCATACAGACCTGATGACAACGCTAATGCAGCGCCTGTTGCACGTCAGTACACCTGCTAACGAATACTCACAGGGGCAGGATCTGTTCAATGCAACCCGCCGCCATTACTGGGTTACTGCCGCCGACGGCAGCACGATGGCCGTTACCACACCGGAGATGACGCTGGTGCTGAATAACAACGGTAATTATCAGACCTATAATTTACGCGGCGAGAAAATAAAAGATCAGAAACCGCAGCTAAGTCTGCTGTTACAGGTTCTGACGGATGAGAAGCGATTTATTGCTAACTGATTAATTATAAATCAGTTAGCGAGACATCCTCTTGCATTCGTAGCGGAAAGCAGTAGTATTAGCAGCCATAGCGTCGGCACGTAGCGCAGCCTGGTAGCGCACCGTCATGGGGTGTCGGGGGTCGGAGGTTCAAATCCTCTCGTGCCGACCAAAAATCCCCAAAAAAACCAACCCTCGGGTTGGTTTTTTTATGTCCATTATTCAGCATTCCCACCCTTTTCTGCACAGGTTTTACTACTTACCCATGCACAAATTGGGGTAAAATTTATCCTCTTATCAGCGCGATGAATCTGGACGATTGATGCGCTGAAAACAATAATGATACTAATAAAAACTCAGGAGAATAGTATGCCTGAAGCAACGCCTTTTCGGGTGCTGATTGTCGACGACCACCCACTGATGCGGCGGGGAATTAGTCAATTATTGCAACTTGATCCCGCCTTTAACGTAGTCGCGGAAGCGGGTGACGGTGCCAGTGCTATCGATCTGGCAAATCGCCTTGACCTTGATGTGATCCTGCTGGATCTCAATATGAAAGGGATGAGTGGGCTGGATACCCTGAATGCGCTGCGTCGGGACGGCATCACCGCGCAAATTATTATTCTAACCGTTTCGGATGCCGCCAGCGATGTGTATGCCTTAATTGATGCCGGCGCGGATGGTTATTTACTTAAAGACAGCGATCCTGAAGTTCTGCTGGAGGCCATTCGCAGCGGCGCCAAAGGCGGTAAAGCCTTTAGTACCCGCGTCAGCGAATATTTGCGTGAGCGCGACCTGTTTGGCGCCCAGGAAGATCCATTCAGCATTCTCACCGAACGCGAACTGGATGTGTTACATGAACTGGCTCAGGGGCTGTCGAACAAACAGATTGCATCAGTGCTGAATATTTCTGAACAGACGGTGAAGGTGCATATTCGCAATCTGCTGCGCAAACTCAACGTGCGTTCTCGTGTCGCTGCCACCATCCTGTTTTTACAAACGCGCGGCATGCAGTAATCAGATATTGCCCGATGGCGCTACGCTTATCGGGCCTACAAGTCACGTGCATTAGTAGGCCGGATAAGACGCTTTGCGTCGCCATCCGGCATCTTCCAATCTTACTTCTCCTGCGGCGTTAGCTGTTCCATCGCCTGCTTAATGCTGCGTTCTATCACCGCCCGACGAGTATCGTTGGCGGGTAATAATTTCAGCATCATCTCCCACGCCGCAACCGCCTCGCCAAAGCGCTGCTGTTCAAAAGCGTTAAACGCGTACATGCTGAGAACCCGCACGTTGGCATGTTCGCCGCGTACCAACTGGCGTAGCAGCTCCCCTCCCCGACGGTTATCGTCAGGATCGGAAGAACGGGTCAGCGCTTCCGCATAGCCCAGCGCAGCATCGCTGTTTTTCGGATCCAGTCGATAAGCATTGGCATAGGCTTCAGTGGCCGTACTGGCGTTACCAAGTACCATGCCAATGCGCCCAAGCATGATCCAACCTTCAACGTTGGCAGGATCGGCTTGTAAGCGAGTGCGCAGCCCCAACGCCAGACGTGTCATATCTTCTTCATTCAGTGGGTCTGCTTTCGGATCCAACGCCCGCTCCAGCAGCGCCGGAGCCTGAGCGGTGGCCTGTTGCCACACCTGAACCTGCTTGTAGTTGCCGGTTTCGTAATAGCTCACTGCGCCAACCCCCAGCGCCACCACGATGCCAGGCACAAACAACCCGAATCCACCGCGCTTGCCATCCGGGATAACGTCGTCAGGAAACGCCTCCTGTTTCACCCGAACGCGTCGGCGGGTACGAGCGAAAATAATCCAGCCTCCCAGACCAATGGCTACCACCGGCATTACCCACAGCAGCACGGTAAGCGGCGTCAATGGCGGATCGTAAGTGACGAAGTTGCCGTAACGCGCCACCATGTAATCAACAATTTCTTTCTGGCTTTTTCCTTCCTGCATCAGTTCGTACACTTTCTGGCGCAGGTCAGTGGCAATCATTGAGTTAGAATCAGCAATGCTGTTGTTCTGACATTTAGGACAACGCAGTTGTTCGGTAAGCTGGCGGAACTGCTGCTCCTGCGCTTCGTCCTTAAACTGCATCACGTCAATAGTCGCCAGAGCGGATCCCGAGATAACCAGCATTAGCAGGCCCAGTAAAACTCTCATTGCGCAGCCTCCTTACTGTACTTATCCCACAACGGTTTGATCTCGCGTTCCCATACCCTGGCGTTTAAATCACCAGCATGGCGGTAGCGAATAATGCCTTTCCCGTCGATCAAAAACGTCTCCGGCGCGCCGTACACACCAAGATCCAGGCCAAGCATCCCATCGCCGTCAAACAGGCTCAGCGCATATGGATTGCCCAGCTCTTTCAGCCAGACAATAGCTTTCTGGCGATCGTCTTTATAGTTCAGACCCACCACCCGCACGCCCTGCGCAGACAGCTGATTCAGATACTGATGCTCTGCGCGACAGGTCGGACACCAGGTCGCCCAGACGTTCAGCAATACCGGTTTACCCTGCGTCAGCACATCGGCCTGATAATGCTGACCCGGATTTTCCAGCGATTCGAGGCGGAATGTTGGAACCGGTTTGCCAATCAGCGCCGATTCCAGATTCGTGGGGTCGTCCCCTTGCGCGTTGCGCGCTAACTGCCACAGCAGCGCCGCAGCAATAATGAGAAAAATAATAAACGGGATTAACAGTGCGTTGCGCTTCATACAGCCTCCGACGCATTTTTTTGCACCGCAGCGCGAGGACGCGTGCGCTGGCGATAGCGTGGATCAAACAGGCAGAACAACCCACCCAGCGCCATCAGCAATCCTCCGGCCCAAATCCAGCGAATAAACGGTTTATAGTACAGACGTACAGCCCAGGCGCCGTTATCCAGCTCTTCGCCCAACGCAGCGTAAAGGTCACGTGTGAATCCGCCGTCAATTGCCGCTTCAGTCATCATCGAACTGGTGCTGTTATAGAAGCGTTTTTCCGCATGCAGCGTGGCTTCCGGTTTACCATCACGAGTGACGCCAATAATGGCAACGCCCCCCCGGTAGTTTGGTCCGGTAATATCTCTCACTTCGCGGAACGTGAACTGATAGTTATGGATACTGACGCTATCACCCGCCTTCATACGCACATCACGTTCAACGCTGTAGTTCTGGCTAAAGGCAATACCGACAATGGTGATCGCTAACCCTACGTGACCCAACACCATGCCCCAATAGCTTGGTGTTAACTTCGTTCCGCGGGAAATACGCAGGAACGCTTCGGCCATCGCCAGTACAAAAATCCAGCACGCCATCGCCAGGCCCACGACGGTCATCGCCGCAATGCGATCCTCAAACAGCCACGGCAGCAGCAGTGACAGGACAAGCGTGGTGACAAACGCGACAAGCAATAGTGTTTTCAGCTTACGCGGTCGGTCACGCCCCCAGCGCACTAATGGTCCAATCCCCAGCAACAGCGCGAACGGCGCCATTAGCCAGGTGAACATTGTGTTGAAGAAAGGCTCGCCAATCGAAATACTGCCCAACCCAAGCTGTTTGTGCACCAGCGGCAGCAATGTGCCCAGTAGCACCACCAGCATGGCGGCAATCAGCAGAACGTTATTCCCCAGCAGCAGCGATTCACGCGACCACAGTGCGTTATTAACCCGCGAGCGAACCTTGTGACCGCGCACGGCAAACAGCAGCAGGGAGCCACCAATCACCAGCACCATGAAGGCCAGAATGAACATACCGCGCGACGGATCGGAGGCGAAGGCATGCACCGACACCAACACGCCAGAGCGCACAAGGAAAGTTCCTAACAGGCAAAGCGAGAAGGCGCAGATTGACAGCAGCAGTGTCCATGCTTTAAAGCTGGCGCGCTGTTCTGTCACCGACAACGAGTGCATCAGCGCCGTTCCCACCAGCCATGGCATAAACGAGGCGTTTTCGACCGGATCCCAGAACCACCAGCCGCCCCAACCCAGCTCGTAATAGGCCCAGGCAGAACCGAGCACAATGCCCAGCGTCAAAAAGACCCACGCCGCCAGCGTCCACGGACGCGAAAAACGGGCGAAGGTGCTGTCCAGTCGTCCACTCATCAACGCGGCAATGGCAAAAGCAAATGCCACGGAGAAACCGACATACCCCATGTACAGCAACGGCGGGTGGAAAATAAGCCCCGGATCCTGCAACAGCGGGTTCAGATCGCGCCCTTCAATAGGAAAGTTAGGCAGCGTGCGGGCAAACGGGTTGGAGGTAAACAGGATAAACAACAGGAAGCCGACGCTGACCATCCCCATCACCGCCAACACGCGGGCGACGATATCCAGCGGCATGCGCTGGCTGAACGCCGCGACGGCGAACGTCCAGCCACTCATCAGCAGCACCCACAGCAGCAGCGAGCCCTCATGCGCGCCCCACGTCGCCGCCACCCGATACCAGACCGGAAGCTGGGTATTGGAGTTGCTTGCGACGTAGGTGACGGTAAAGTCATTAACCACGAAGGCGTTGACCAGAATCAGGAACGCCCCCATCACACAGATAAATAACACCCAGGCAAAGGGCCGCGCGGAAGCCATCATCCGTACATCGCCGCGCGCTACGCCCCAAAGCGGATAGACCGACAGCAGTAATGCAACGCCAAGCGCAAGGCATAACAGCGCGTTGCCAATTTCAGGCATCATGACGTTTTATCCTTATAAACACTTTCCGGACGACGATGGTTTTCCTGCATCGCTTTTTCGACTTCCGGCGGGGTGTAGTTTTCATCATGTTTGGCCAGAACCTCTTTGGCCTGCACATGATTTCCCCCGTCCAGCTCGCCCTGAACGACGACGCCCTGCCCTTCACGGAACAGGTCCGGCAGAATACCTTCATAGGTTACATCCACCACACCTTCGGCGTCATAGATGCTGAAATTCACTTTCAATGACTGCGGATCGCGCTTTACGCTGCCGGGCATAACCATACCGCCCACGCGCAGGCGCTGACCGACTTCAGGCATCTGCTGGGTTTCACGCTTACCGTAGAGTATCTCTCCCGGCGTATAGAACAGATCGATATTGGAACGCAGCGCATAGAGCACCAGCGAAATGGTCAAAGCCAGACCAGCAAGCACCGCACAGGCTATCCATAGCCGATTTTTACGTCGAATATTCACGCCGCCTCCCGTTGCACTTGCGCCGCACGCATACGCGCTTCTCTCGCCCGCTGCTGCGCCACACCGCGTAAGATTGCGCGATGCTGTAATGCAGAATGCAGCACCAGCGCCACCAGAGGAATAAGGGTCATGGCGACAGCCAGCCAGACATACAAGGCGTAACCGCCCATCGCGAAAAAATCACTCCATGATGCAAATGCAGGGGTCATTGGCGGCCTCTTTTTAAGATCAGTTCGCTCACCCAGGGGCGGCGTTTTTCCATCATCAAAATCAGGTTACGCATGCGCATCAGCGCCAGCGTGACAAACAGTAACAGGTAGCCGACGATAGCCAGACGCAGCGGCGCGCGCATTGCCGGATCGATGCTCTGCTGCATGCGGGTTGACCCCTGATGCAGCGTATTCCACCACTCAACCGAGTAGTGAATTATCGGTAAGTTGACCACGCCAATCAGCACCAGAATGCCGGCAGCACGCCCCGCCAGGCGGCGGTCATCAAACGCATGCCACAGCGCAATGGCGCCAACGTAGAGAAACAGCAGTACCAGTTCAGAGGTGAGTCGGGCATCCCAGACCCACCAGGTTCCCCACATCGGTTTGCCCCATGCGGAACCCGTCACCAGCGCAATAAAGGTGAACACTGCACCAATGGGCGCCATCGCAGCCAACGCCAGATTGGCCATTTTCATCTGCCAGACCAGGCCGACAAACGCGGCAACAGCCATTGATGCGTAAATTCCCATCGACCATATTGCCGCCGGAACGTGCAGATAAATAATGCGATAGCTCTGCCCCTGCTGATAATCTGCAGGCGCGAAACCAAAGCCCCAGATCAAGCCTGTAATCAGTACCACCGCGCTGGCAATCGCCAGCCACGGAATAAACCAGCCACAGATCTGATAGAGCCGAGGGGGCATCGCCAATTGATGAAGTGTTTTCCACATAGTTCAGTCACCAGACTCCATAATTAATATCCGTTTTGCCTGAGCGTCTTGCCCGGCCTGCACATCTAATCTGCGCTATTGCACGCTTATCCGTAACGCCGCAGCCGTGGCAAACGGGCTTAGCGTGGCGCTGCCTACCAGCAACGCGCCCAAAATCGCCATGTACCCTTCAACCGGTAAGTGCATGGAAGCCGCATCCATCGCGGCGGTCGCAAAAATCAGTAAGGGGATGGTGAGCGGGAGAACCAGCACGCTCAACAACACACCGCCGCGCTTTAAGCCTACCGTCAACCCCACACCCGGTGCGCCGAGAAAGCCCAGCGTTGGCGTCCCAAGTAATAAGGTCAACGCCATAATTTTCCAGCCGTACATATCCATGCCCAGCAACAGAGCGACTAACGGCGAGAGGATGAGCAACGGCAAACCGGTCACAACCCAGTGCGCCATCACCTTCGCCAGAACTACTGCCGGCAGCGGCAGCGGCAGCAGCATCAGTTGCTCAAGGCTGCCATCCTGTAAGTCATCACGAAACAACCGTTCCAGCGCCAGCAACGACGCCAGCAGTGCCGCAACCCAGATGATGCCCGGCGCAATGCGCGCCAGCAGCTGCGGCTCCGGACCGATGCTCAAAGGGAACAACGTGATAACAATCAGGAAGAACCATAAAGGATTGGCGATTTCCGCACTATGACGAAACGCAACTTGCAGTTCTAAACGGAAGATTCGCCACATCATTGCGTTGTCCTCTCGCTGGTCAGCGCAATACGTCGCACTTTATCGGTTTCGACATTGAGCGGTTGGTGGGTAGTGAGAATAACAATACCCCCCTGCTCCGTATGCTGCGCCATACGCTGAGTCAGTCGCTCAACGCCGTTCACATCAATGGCGGTAAAGGGCTCATCGAGGATCCACAACCGGGCGCGAGTCAGCCACAAACGGGCCAGCGCCACGCGCCGCTGTTGTCCGGCGGAGAGTTGGTTCACCGGAATATCTTCATATCCGGCAAGCCCCGCCTGCGCCAGCGCAGCCAGACACTGTGCGATGTCGCCGTCGTGGTGGAAGAAACGCAGGTTCTCCAACGCCGAAAGCCGGGTTTTTATCCCCGGCTGATGTCCGATCCACAACAATTGTTGGTGGTAGCTATCCCGCACATGATGCAGCGGTTGCTCTTGCCAGCAAACCTCCCCTGCATCGGGACGCGCCAGCCCGGTAAGCAACCGCAGAAGAGTGGTTTTCCCTGCGCCGTTGCTGCCGGTAATTTGTACCCATTCCCCTGCGTTGACGCGAAATGACAACTCACTGAAAAGTATTCTGTCATCCCGCTCGCAAAGTAATTCTCTGGCTTCAAGCATACCTGGTTATCTACATCCTGTTAAAAGCCCGGTTTGACTTCGCGCATATCAGGCAGTTTGTGCGCTATCCCTTTATGGCAGTCAATACAGGTTTGCCCGTCTTTCACGGCCTGGTCGTGCATTTTGGCCGCTACGCCTTTCTGGGCGGTTAAATCCATAAACTCGAAGTTGTGACAGTTTCGACACTCTTGCGAATTGTTATCTTTCATACGCCGCCACTCATTTTGCGCCATCGTTAAACGATGATCTTCAAATTTCTGCGGTGTATCTATTAACCCCAGTGCTTTCGCGTACAGCTCTTTACTGGCCTTGATCTTACGGATCATTTTTGGACCCCACTCGTGTGGGACATGGCAATCAGGGCAAGTCGCTCGCACACCACTACGGTTGTTGTAGTGTACGGTTTCCATGTATTCCTGGTACACCGTATTGCGCATTTCGTGACAGCTAATGCAGAACTCTTCTGTATTGGCCTTTTCCATACCGGTATTAAAGCCGCCCCAGAAAATAATGCCGCCCACAAAGCCGATTAACAACAGCGTGCCGAGCGCCAGACGGCTGGGGCGACGCCACCATTGCCAGACGCGCTTAATCCAGCCTGGTTTACGGTTAGAATTTTCCATAATGACCTCTTATTTCCCGTAACCTTTCGAGGGGGTGAAGGTATTTTCAACAATCGGCGCAGCGTCAGCCTGCGGAACGTGACATTGCAGACAGAAATAACGACGCGGCGCGACTTCAGCCAATACCTTGCCGTCGCTATCCATAAAGTGCGTAGGACTGACGCGCAGCGCACCGGTGGTGCGATAGCTTTCCACACCGTGGCATTGCAGGCAGCGGTTAGTGTTAGTCGTCACCTGATATCCTTCAACGCTGTGCGGAATCATCGGCGGCTGATTCACATAGTTCAGCGGCATACGCACTTGCTCTTTCGGCATGCGAATCGCCCCTTCCTGCGTTCCTGAGACCTCCGGTGACTGGCTCAGATCCACTCCATTTGCAGCCCAAACTGCCCCACTGACTAGCAAGGCCAGCGCGGCCATCCATTGACTCAGCGCTTTAATCAGGTCATGGCTTTTCATGATTTCGCTCCCGAACTCCATCGTGTTGTTATTGTAAAAACATCCTCAGAACAGACATCCACACAGCGACCGCAGGCCATGCAATCGCGACTGGTTACCTGCACCGGACTTTGCTCATCCAGCACCGGCGCACGTAGCACATGCGGTTCCGGGCAAACATGAAAACAATCCATACAGCGGTTACATCTGTTACGTTCTTTTGCTGAGACGGTTAATGCACCTTTACTTCCCACTACGCTATACAGCGCTCCCAGTGGGCAGAGATGCCCGCACCAGCCGTGTTCAACGACCAGTAAATCAAATAAAAACAGCGCGAGGATCAGCAACGCTCCGCTACCGAATCCCATTACCAGGCTGCGTCCCAGCAGAGAAACCGGGTTTATCCACTCCCACAGCAGCGTACCAGTCAGCGCTGAACCGACCAGAATGACCACCAGCAGGACGTACCGTATATGGCGCGGTAGGGTCGCGGACTGATTCAAGTCAAACCTTCTGCGCAGCCAACTGGCTAAATCGGTAACCGGGTTCATTGGGCAAACCCAACTGCAAAACAGTCGCTTACCCGCCAGGGCATACAGCACCGTGATGATGATGGCGCCCGTTAACGCCACCGTCGCCGGCAGATGTCCGCTGGCCAGGCTTTGCAGGGTCATCAGTGGGTCGGTGAACGGAATGGAATCCAGCAACAGGCTGCTACTGTAATTGCCATGCAGGATCCACACGCCAAGCCACGGGCCGCTGAGGAACATCGCCAGGATCAAAAACTGGCTCAGACGACGCAGCACCAGCCAGCGGTGGCTCATCCACCATCCTTTTTTCGCCTGCGCTTCACGCCCGGCATCACGTTTACGATTTGCCATTGTTCCCCTCCAGCCAACCGAAGCGGTAATGGTGTCCTAACTCCCCTTTCGCCAGCGACAGCGGCAACACTTTTATTGCAGGCTGCTCCAGTACGCAGACTTTTTCGCATTTCCCGCAGCCGGTACAGGCATCGCTGTGCACGGTAGGAATAAACCGCGCGTGCTTGCCTGTACGCATGTTGCGGTCCAGCTCAAGGGTGATAGCCTCATCAATTTTCGGGCACTCGCGATAACAAACGTCACAGCGTAACCCCTGATAGTTGAGGCAGTTTTCGTGATCCAGCAGAACTGCCAGCCCCATACGTGAATCGTCTATGGATGCAATTTCCCTGTCCAATGCGCCGCTGGGGCAGACTTTGGCGCACGGAATGTCCTCACACATTTCGCAGGGAATCTCACGAGCGACAAAATACGGCGTACCCGCTGCCAGCCCGGAGGCCAGCGTCGCCAACTTCAACGTGTCATACGGGCAGGCCTGAACGCACTGTCCGCAGCGCACGCAGGCGCTGGCGAACGCCTCCTCGCTCAGTGCGCCGGGCGGGCGCAACCGCACGCCGGTTGCTCGTGCGGTTTGCTGTTGCAACCCCAGAGCCACGCCAACGACGGCCAGCCCACCCGCAGCACGAACCATATCGCGCAGAAAGCGGCGGCGGCCATTTTGGGGTTTAGCTGACCGGGACATAACGCGTTACACCTTCGCCAGTTTCACGGCGCACTTCTTGAAATCCGTCTCTTTGGAGAGCGGATCTGTCGCATCCAGCGTCAGGTTGTTCACCAGCTGTGCGGCATCGAAGAACGGCATGTACACCAGCCCCTGCGGCGGACGGTTACGACCGCGTGTTTCAACTATCGAAATCACTTCGCCACGACGGGAAACCACTTTGACTTTATCGCCACGGCGCAGATCGCGCGCTTTTGCATCCAGCGGGTGGATAAACAGCACGGCTTCCGGGAAAGCGCGGTGCAGTTCAGGCACACGGCGTGTCATGCTGCCGGTATGCCAGTGTTCCAGCACACGTCCGGTAGACAGCCACAGGTCGTATTCTTTATCCGGCGCTTCAGCAGCAGGTTCAAACGGCAGCGCGAAGATGACCGCTTTGCCGTCCGGCTTACCGTAGAACTTGTAGCTTTCGCCCGCTTTTACATAAGGGTCGTTGCCCTCGCTGTAACGCCACTGGGTTTCTTTACCCTCAACGACCGGCCAGCGTAAGCCGCGCGCTTTGTGATAATCGTCAAATGGCGCAAGGTCGTGCCCATGACCGCGACCAAACCAGGCGTACTCTTCGAACAGTCCTTTTTGCAGATAGAAGCCCAGCTCACGGGACTCATCGTTGAGCTGATCGTTAGCCAGTTCAGCCACCGGGAATTTCGTCACTGCAGGCGTGGCAAACAGAACGTCATACAGCGTTTTGCCGCGGAGTTCCGGTTTCTGCGCCAGCAGCTCTTCCGGCCACACCTCTTCTGTTTTGAAGCGACGAGAGAACTGCACCAGTTGCCACAGATCCGATTTCGATTCGCCCGGCGCTTTAATCTGCTGACGCCAGAATTGTGTACGGCGTTCCGCGTTACCGTAGGCGCCTTCTTTTTCTACCCACATTGCGGTCGGCAGGATCAGGTCAGCAGACAGGGCGCTGACCGTCGGATACGGATCGGAGACAATGATGAAGTTGCGCGGATCGCGCCAGCCCGGCATACGTTCTTCGTTGATGTTCGGACCAGCCTGCATGTTGTTGGTACACATCGTCCAGTAGACATTGAGCTTGCCGTCTTTCAGCGCACGGTCTTGCGCCACGGCATGCAGGCCGACTTTCGCCGGAATTGTCCCCGCCGGTATATTCCAGTGCTTCTCGCAGATATCGCGGTGTTTTTCGTTCGTTACCACCATGTCCGCAGGCAAACGGTGAGAGAACGTACCGACTTCACGCGCAGTACCGCAGGCGGAAGGCTGGCCGGTCAACGAGAACGGACCACAGCCTGGCTGGGAGATTTTGCCGGTCAGCAGGTGCAGGTTGTAGACCAGGTTGTTGGCCCACACGCCGCGGGTATGCTGGTTAAAGCCCATCGTCCAGTAGGAGATGACTTTTTTCTTCGGATCGGCATACAACTGGGCTAACTGTTCCAGTTGATCTTTCGGGACGCCGGTCATTTCGGCAGTTTTATCGAGTGTGTACTCGGCAACGAAAGCTTTGTAGTCCTCAAAGCTCATCGGTTCAGAGGCATCGGAACCCGGATTTTTCGCCGCTTTTTCCAGCGGATGGGTAGGACGCAGACCGTAGCCGATATCCGTTACGCCTTTACGCACGTTAACGTGCTTACTAAAGAAATCCTGATTTATCGCATTGTTTTGAATAATGTAGTTCGCGATGTAGTTGAGGATCACCAGATCGGTTTGCGGCGTGAAGACCATACCGTTGTCCGCCAGCTCAAAGCTGCGGTGCTGGAAGGTGGAAAGAACCGCGACGTTAACGTTAGGGTCGGACAAACGACGGTTGGTGATGCGCGACCACAGGATCGGATGCATTTCCGCCATATTCGCGCCCCACAGGACGAAAGCGTCAGCATGCTCGATATCGTCATAGCAGCCCATCGGCTCATCCATACCGAAGGTACGCATAAAGCCGACTACCGCTGACGCCATGCAGTGACGCGCGTTCGGGTCGATGTTATTGGAACGGAAACCCGCTTTGAACAATTTAGCCGCAGCATAACCTTCCCAAATCGTCCACTGACCAGAGCCGAACATACCGATAGACTCCGGGCCTTTCTCTTTCATGGACGTTTTGAATTTCTCTTCCATCACGTCAAAAGCCTGGTCCCAGCTAATCGGGGTGAACTCGCCCTCTTTGTGATACTTCCCGTCCTTCATGCGCAGCATCGGCTGCGTTAAACGGTCTTTTCCGTACATGATTTTCGGCAGGAAGTAACCTTTAATACAATTAAGCCCACGGTTAACCGGCGCATCCGGGTCGCCTTGGCATGCCACAACACGCCCTTGCTGCGTCCCGACCAATACGCCACAGCCCGTCCCGCAAAAACGGCACGGGGCTTTATCCCATTTAATGGCCTCTTGCTGACCGGCTACCGCACGGGCTACGCCCGGCACGCTTAACCCGGCAGCCGCCGCAGCGGCCGCAACGGCGTTAGCTTTCATAAAGCTACGACGACTGAGTTTCATGGTGTTTCCTCACCTTGCTCATCCTGCTGGTGATAAACCAGCGACACCGCCAGTACGCCCGCAACGTTGCGCACTGACTCAATAGTTTTCATTAACGTTTCGCTGTGTTCAGCTTCCACCACCACGATCAGTTGACCGCTTTCCATATCGCTGAGGGCAACTTCGCAACCGGGAAAGGAACGTAACTGTGTGGCGATATCATTGATATGCTGGCTTTTGGCCTGAACGACCAGGCTGCAGACCTGCCAGTTATTGTCCATGGTTGTACTCCGCGTTAATGGCTGATACCGGGCAGATAGCGACACATGCGCCACATCCGTTACAGTCCTGATTGTCGAGCTGCGGCTGATAAATGCCGGACAGCGTGGGACGAAAGGTTATGGCCATGGGTTCACAGCTATCCTGACAGCGATGACATTCAACGGACTGGTGTGCGAGACAGTTTTCCCCGATAGTAAAATTCAGATCCCATGCCCTGGTGTGGCGCGGAAGAAAAAGTGATTCGGGACAGGCTTCTGCGCAGGCATAACAAAAGCTGCACTCGCCGTGTTTGAAATTTACGCTCGGGTAACCACCCTGGCCTCGCTGCAGGATGTCGGTTTCACACGCCTGGATGCAGGCGTCACAACGGAGGCAATGGGCCAGAAAGTGGGAGTCTTCCTTGCTCCATGGCGGACGGATCCCCGCGTTGGCATTTCGCCAACTGCCTGTCAACATACCTCGACGGGATAAATCAACCATGACATTGTCCTTCCATAAGGACGCTCTCCCTCGACGGGTTGAACGACATAAAAAACTGCACTATTTATGAGTAATTATTTTTAGCCGTAAGATATTTCAGGATGTGTTAGAGGAGCATACCCCAATCGGGGTAAATGCTGTTGCCGGATCAAAGGAGTGTTGAGTTGGCGGGAAAAAATGCGCTTTTGCTCACATTTCAATGAGTTATATAAACGCATATATAACGAATTTCGCAAAAAGCTGAAAATCTCAACATTAGGATAACTCTTGGAATATATCGCTATATAGACAGGTAAATACTATTTAATTCACCTTAAATATAAGTAAATACAGATTAATAGATTATGTAAATATGTTAACCTGATCCAGACTCGTTCATAAGACAGAAGAAAGGAAACACTGTGAACAATAAGATGAAGACAATTGTCCCTGCCGTACTTTTCGCCGCATTTGCCAGTACCTCTGCGTGGGCTGCCAGTAACGATACCAGCGCTCAGCCGCTGGAAAAAGTCGCCCCCTATCCTAAAGCGGAAAAGGGTATGAAACGCCAGGTTATCCAACTTACTCCTGAGAAAGATGAATCTACTCTCAAAGTAGAACTACTGATCGGACAAACACTGGAAGTTGACTGCAACCAACACCGCCTGGGCGGAGAACTGGACAGCAAAACGCTGGAAGGTTGGGGATATGACTACTATGTCTTTGACAAAGTTACGTCTCCGATCTCAACCATGATGGCTTGCCCGGACGGTAAGAAAGAGAAGAAATTCATCACCGCGTATCTGGGTGATGACGGTATGCTGCGTTACAACAGCAAGTTGCCGATTGTGGTCTACACCCCGGAAAACGTGGACGTGAAATACCGCATCTGGAAAGCGGAAGATAAAATTCAGGACGCAGTCGCGCGATAAGTGAGAATATGCCGGATGGCGGCGTAGCACCTCATCCGGCATTTTATTTACAGCGCGATATCCGCGACAGCTTTTTGCTCAGGCTGCTGTTGTGCCTGAGGTTTCAGCTGTGGTTTCGGCGCTTCGTCAGCGACCTGCGGCTTATCATACTTCAGCCCCAGAACGTCACTGGTGTACTGCAGCTCTTGTTCCGTAGCCTCAACATTACCGTTCAGCTTCGTGCCATAGGACGGAATAATGGTTTTCAGCTTCGCCTGCCACTCGGGACTGGCCACTTTATCTTTAAACACTTTTTCCATCAGATGCAGCATGATCGGCGCGGCGGTTGACGCCCCCGGAGAAGCCCCCAGCAGCGCAGCAATGGTGCCCTCTTTATCGCTGACCACTTCGGTACCCAGGCGCAGAACGCCGCCCTTCTCCGCATCACTTTTGATAATCTGCACACGCTGGCCTGCCTGCCATAAACGCCAGTCTTCTTTTTTCGCCTGCGGATAGTACTCTTGCAGCGCGGCAAAACGGTCATCGTCGCTGAGCATCACCTGGCTTAGCAGATATTTCACCAGATCGAAGTTATCCAGACCCACGTTAACCATCGGCATAAAGTTCGAAGTAGTAGTCGAGCTAAGCAGATCCCACAAGGAACCGTTTTTCAGGAACTTGGTGGAGAATGTTGCGAATGGCCCAAACAGCACCACACGTTTACCATCGAGGATACGAGTATCGATGTGCGGCACGGACATCGGCGGCGCACCAACGGAGGCCTGACCGTACACTTTCGCCAGATGGCGATTGACCACGTCCGGATTATCCGCAACCAGGAACTGCCCGCCCACCGGGAATCCGGCATAGCCTTTCGCTTCCGGAATGTCGGTTTCCTGCAACAGCTTCAGGGCAGCACCACCGGCACCGATAAAGACAAACTTCGCCTTAATATCGTGTTCCGCTTCGTTATTTTTCAGATCGGCGACCGTCACGGTCCAGCTATTGTCAGCATTACGCTTAAAGCCACGCACCTCAGTGCTTAGCTGCAACGCGAAGTTAGGTTTTTTCTGTAACGAGGCAATCAGCTGGCGCGTGATTTCGCCGTAGTTCACGTCAGTACCAATCTCGGTACGCGTTGCCGCAACTTTTTGTTTTGGATCGCGACCTTCCATGACCAGCGGCGCCCACTCTTTAATCTGCGCGTGATCTTCAGAATAACGCATACCGCGGAATAACGTGCTCTGTTGCAGTGCAGCGTAACGGGCACGCAGGAAGTTGACGTTCTCGTCACCCCAGACAAAACTCATATGCGGAACGGTGGTGATAAATGAGCGAGGTTCATGCATTACGCCATTATTGACCTGATGAGCCCAAAACTGGCGGGAAATCTGGAAGGCTTCGTTAATTTCGACTGCCTTTTCAATGCTGATGCTACCGTCGGCCTTTTTCGGTGTGTAGTTCAACTCCATCAGTGCCGAGTGGCCCGTTCCGGCGTTATTCCAGCCGTTTGAGCTTTCCTGCGCTACCCCGTCCAGTCGCTCAACCATGGTCATTGACCATTGCGGCTCCAGCTCCTGTAAATAGGTTCCCAGCGTGGCGCTCATGATGCCGCCGCCAATCAACAGCACGTCCGTTTCCTGCTCTTCCGCCGCTTTCGCTTTTGCCGCCATTGAGACAACATTCAGTCCTACGGCCATGGTGAAGAGCATGGCAGTCACTTTTTTCATAATGTTAATGCCTTACTTTTAGTATCGCTTTTTGCTTTTTATGCAGGTGAAAATCGAGCGGCATCAACGGTAACACTTAAGTAAAAATAATTAAATATTGTTTATAAATTATATTTAATTTTTAAAAATGTTATCAATACATTGGTATTTTATAGGGTTATTGACAATCATTTCTGGAAACCGCCCCCTCAGACAGGTACTATGCTGCGCTTTGCTATTCACCGCACGGATGCCTGTCGGTCTGCTGTATCAGGCCATTTT
Source organism: Citrobacter sp. Cu096 (assembly GCF_030332285.1). Classification (NCBI taxonomy): domain Bacteria; kingdom Pseudomonadati; phylum Pseudomonadota; class Gammaproteobacteria; order Enterobacterales; family Enterobacteriaceae; genus Citrobacter; species Citrobacter sp. Cu096. The sequence goes on along the minus strand of NZ_JAOWID010000030.1, from coordinate 403,029 downwards.
GATCTCAGAGTAATTATGTCTGCATCTCACACCTCCTCTGCAACAGTGGCAGAACACACGACCCGCGCCGTGCTGCGCCAACCCCGTCTGCTGGTTCGCGAAACGCTGGCTGGTGTGGTCACCGCCCTGGCACTGATCCCGGAAGTGATCTCTTTTTCCGTTATTGCTGGCGTCGATCCGAAAGTCAGTCTGATCGCCTCGGTTGTATTGTGCCTGGCAATGTCATTTTTAGGTGGGCGTCCGGCAATGGTTACCGCCGCTGCAGGATCGGTTGCGCTGGTCATTGGCCCGATGGTGCATCAACACGGTGTGCAGTACATCCTGCCTGCGGTAGTGCTGGCCGGAATTATTCAGATCCTGTTTGGCGTGCTGGGCATGGCGCGTCTGATGCGTTTCATCCCTGGGGCCGTCATGACCGGGTTCGTCAACGCGCTGGGAATTTTGATTTTCTTTGCTCAGGTCCCGCATTTCTGGGGCAAAAGCCCGCTAATCTGGGGGCTGTTTATTCTGACCCTGCTGATTGTGCTGTGGGTTCCGCGGTTTATTAAAGCCATTCCCGCGCCGCTTATCGCCATCGTGCTGCTGACGGTGTTCACTGTCACCAGCGGGCAACTGTTGCCGACCGTCGGTGACGAAGGTTCAATGAGCGGCGGACTGCCGGGATTAACGCAGTTACTCGTACCGCTCAACCTGCAAACGCTGGCGATTATCTGGCCCTGTGCGCTAAGCATCGCTTTTGTTGGTTTGATGGAGTCGCTGTTAACCGCCCGCCTGGTGGATGACCTGACGGTTACGCCGTCGAATAAGAATCGCGAGAGCGCCGGGCTTGGGATCGCCAATATTCTGGCCGGATGTTATGGCGGCATTGCCGGGTGCGCGATGATTGGTCAAACCATCGTTAACGTCGAGATGGGCAAAGGACGCAGTCGCGTCTCGACGTTTGCCGCCGGGCTGGTCTTGCTGCTGTTGGTTACCGCGTTAAGCGAAGTGATGGCGAAAATACCCATGTCGGTGCTGGCGGGGATTATGGTGATTGTGGCGGTGAAAACCTTCAGCTGGCATAGCATTCAACCCACCACACTGGCGAAACTCCCTGTGACTGAAACGCTGGTGATGCTACTGACCGTCGCCGCGACGGTGTCGACCGGCAACCTGGCGATTGGCGTGGTTGCCGGCGTAATGGCAATGCTCATTCTGCCGCGTATCGTCAGAGGCAAACGCGCGGCTACATCAGAAACAGCGTTGCCAGACCGAGAAAAATAAAGAATCCCCCGGTATCGGTGATAGCCGTAATCATCACGCTCGAGCCGACCGCCGGGTCACGCCCGAGCTTCACCATCGTCATCGGAATGATGACCCCCATTAATGCTGCCATCAACAAATTAAGCATCATCGCCAGGGTCATCACGCCGCCGAGCGCCATGTCATCATACAGCCACCAGGTAATACCGCCCATAATTCCGCCCCATACGAGGCCATTAATCACCGCCACGCCCATTTCACGCAGGATCAAAAACGTCAGGTTCCCCGGTTGAATATTTTGTAGCGCCAGCGCACGAACGATCATGGTGATGGTTTGATTCCCGGTATTACCGCCAATTCCCGCCACAATTGGCATCAGTGAGGCCAGCGCCACCAGTTGCGAAATCGTGTGTTCAAAACCGTCGATCACCCGCGAGGCGATGAAGGCGGTACAGAGGTTAACGGCCAGCCACGCCCAACGCGTTTTTACCGCTTTGGTAACGGGCGCAAACACGTCCTCTCCGGCGCTTAAGCCCCCCATTCGACGCAAATCGGTATCAGTTTCTTCATAGACCACATCGACGATCTCATCGATGGTTAAGCGGCCCATCAGCTTGCCTGAAGGGTCAACGACCGCGGCACTGACCAGGTCGTCACGTTCGAAGGTACGTGCAGCGTTTTCAGCGATATCGTCCGGAGAAAAGGTGAGCGGGTCATCTTCCATCACCTCGCTGACTTTGCGTTGCACATCATTAAGCAGAATGCAGGTTAGCGTCAGTTCGCCAACCAGCACTTTATTGCGATCGGTCACGAAGAGTTTATCGGTGTTCTCCGGCATTTTGCCCAACCGTCGCAGGTAGCGTTGCACCACTTCCAGCGTCACGTCCGGACGCACGGTGATGACTTCGAACTCCATAATCGCGCCGACGCGATTCTTCTCGTAATGCATTATCTGGCGGACACGCGCCCGCTCTTCGGCCGGTAACGTCGCCAGCAGTCGTCCAGTGAGGTTACGCGGGAGATGCTGCACCAGATAAATCTGTTCGTCGATATCGAGATATTGCAGCGCGTCCAGTATTTCGCGGTCGCTCATCTCATCGATCAGGTCGTCCCAGACGTTTTCTGACGCCTCAAGCAAGACGTTACCACGCTTTTCACTTTCGACCAGTCGCCACAGGGCGTGACGCTCTTCTGAAGGTAATGCTTCGAGGGTATCGGCTAAATCGGGCGGCGGCAGATGGGCAACCAGCGCCCCTACCTCAGCAATATCGTCGGCTAACGTACCGACGTCATATTGCTCAGCCAGGGTAAGCTTGCCCAACAGTGTTGAAACAATGGCTTTATCAGTGGTCAGCAACCAGATAAGACGCGCACGCTCTTCATCACGCAGTCTGGCGCTATTTTTGTTTGTAACGGACATTAATCATAAATCCATGATATGAAATATCATTAATCATGATGCTGATTTATGTAAATAACAACAAACAGCGCCGCCAGACGGATAAAAAACCGGCGGCACGTGAGATTATGCGGTGCGAGCCACAGCATCACGCGAGGCGGCATCACGCTCATCGCCCAGCAGTTCATTCAGCTGTCCATTACGCATTTCCAGCAGCCTGTCGGCATGAATAAAATAGTGATCGTCGTGGCTGATGGCGAAAATAGTTTTGCCCATTTCTTGCATCAAAGGTAACAGGACCTGATAGAACTCACGACGGAAATGGGGATCCTGATCGGCAGCCCATTCATCCAGCAAAATGATGTCTCGCTCCTCCGCCAGAGCCAGCAGCAGCGCCACGCGTTTCTTCTGCCCCTTCGACAGCTTCAGATTGAGGATGCGCCCCTCGCTCAGCTCCAGCTTGTGTCCCATTTTCAGATATTCCAGCCACTTCGCCACCAGCTGCGGATTGGCTTCTTTACCTTCCGGCCCCAGCAGTTTGTCGAATAGCCAGACGTCGGTAAATACGGCGGAGAACAGCTTGCGATAGTCTTCCGGCTTTTCAACGGCAACCGTTTTGCCATCAAGCAATATCTCGCCTGACTGCGGCTGGTAAAGCCCGGTCAGTAACATCGCCAGCGTAGACTTCCCGCTACCATTACCGCCAATAAGAAAGATCAGTTCACCGCGATGAATCGTCAGATTCACTGGTCCAACGGAGAAGGCGTTATCCTGATAGTGGAAAACCACGTTACGCAACTCCAGCGTTTGCCAGTTCGGAAACGCATTTGGTCGCGGGAATTCGGCCTTAAAGGGTGCCAGGTCGAACTTATTCAACTTGTTGAAGGCCACCTGCGCAGTGAGCAGCGTCGGTAGCGCGCCAACGGCAGAGAGCAGCGGCGTGCGCAGGAATAACAGCGTCAGAGAATAGGTCGCCGCCACGGCGGTATCCGCCCAGCCCAGACTGTTGGCCATCCAGAACACCAGGCCAATGGCGCCCAGCATCATAATGTTCGACCAGTTGACCGCGCTCAGGTGGAAAGTATCGGCACGAATAATATGGTGACGGTACTCTTTGGCATCCGGGACGTACATCTGATTAAAGATATGCTCGGCACGCTCACGGTTGAGCGTCAGCTCCTTGCGCCCTTCCAGTACCGTCTGATAATCGTTGTACAGTTTGTCTTCGGTTTCACGCAGGGTCGCCATGTGTTTATACACTCGCGCCACCAGCACAAATCCGCCCCAGATGGTGAGTGCCATCCAGATAGCCGTCACCAGCAACATTTTAGTCGACAACATCGCCAGATACGCCGCAGACCCGACGGTCAGGATAATCCCCTGCACCAGTTCAGGCAGGCGGACAAAGGCAATGGTGATATTGCGGATGTCGCTGGTTAATCCGGCCAGCAGCGAGGCGCTGCCAAGTTGTTCGATGCGTTCGACGTGGGTATCAAGAATACGTTTGATAAATTCACTGCGCAGACGATAGACAAAGTGGTGGCCCAGCGTGGTGAGTGCCAACTGTGAACCGAGGGTGACGACCATCAGTAACAGCAGCAGGCCAAGAAACTCCGGTAGCACCATCAGCGTGGTGTCGACCGTTTCAATCAGACGCTGGTTGATAAACGCAATCAGCCCAATCCCCAACGCGGCGCTGGCGAGGCTGAGCGCCATGACGCTGATAAATGGCCAGCGATACTGCCGCCAGACAAGAAGTAAAAGTTCCATGCGAACAACCCGGGCAAGTAATAACAGCCCGCAGTTTAAACATCTCTTCGCTGACAGCAATAATAATTCTTATTTTTATTCTTTTTTACCTGCCTGACGAAACGTCAGGTTATAGCGACAGTCTCCGGTCAACGGATGATACCCCGCCTTAAGCGGCTGGATCCCATGATAAAACAGCCGCGAATTGCCGCCCCATACCACCACATCACCATGTTCAAGCAGCAAACGCTTTAAGGGGTCATTACGGCGCAAGCCGCCAAATTGAAAGATAGCCGGTAACCCCAGCGACACCGAGACAATCGGTGCCCGCAGATCAGACTCGTCTTTATCCTGATGTAATGACAGTTTTGACCCTGGCGTGTAACGGTTGATAAGGCAGGCATCGGGTTGAAAGTCAGCATAGCCCGCCGCCGTTGCCGCCTGTTGGCAAAGGTCAGCAAAGACGTCCGGTAGTGGCGGCCAGTGTACGCCGGTTAACGGGTCGCAGGGTGAATACAAGTAGCCATGTTGATCCGTCGTCCAGCCCAGATGGCCGCAGTTGGTCATTGCCACCGACATCGTGTAGCCGCCCGGCGTCACCATCTGGCGAAATGGCGAGTGCCTGGCGACAGCGGCTATTGCTTGCAGTAAAGACGGTGTGCGGTCAAAAGCAAAACGTCGCAAAATAACCGCACCGGACGCCAGCGGTTCTTGCCAGGGTTTCGTATCCGCAAAGAGATCGAGCATTATGGTTCCTCGCGCGTCGTTTCACGCTGTAGTAACTGTGCCTTGCGCCCAATCCCCCACCGATAGCCCGAAAGCGCGCCATCGCCACGGATCACGCGGTGACACGGGATGACTATCGCCAGTTTATTGGCTCCACAAGCACTGGCCACTGCACGCACCGCTTTCGGTTTGCCGATGGCGTTGGCCAGTTGTTGGTAGCTGACTGTTTCACCACACGGAATTGCCCGCAGCGCCTGCCACACCTGCTGCTGAAATGCAGTTCCCCGGATATCCAGTGGTAACGATAGCGGCGTATCGCGCGAGTTGATCGCGGCGATCACTTCGCGCACACGCTGCTGAAACTCGGCATCTGCAGGTACGTCCTGAGCGGCGGGAAACAGCTCATGCAGATCCGCAGCCAATCTGGCATCATCATCGCCAAGCAAGATCGCGCAGATCCCGCGTTCGCTTTCCGCCACCAGGCAACGGCCCAGGTCGCAATCTGCCAGGGTATAGCGCACAGAAACGTTGTCGCCACCTTTGCGAAACTGCTTTGCGGTCATGCCCAAAGTCTCATCCGCTTTGCGGTAGTAGCTGCTACTGTCGGGGAATCCGGCGTTGAGGATCGCCTGCGTTACCGGAACGCCTTTCGCCAGGGCATCACGCAGACGGCGAGCGCGCCAGGACTGCTGCCACGCTTTCGGGGTCATGCCCGTCGTGGCTTTGAACAAGCGATGTAAGTGATACGGGCTCATCGCCACCTGCCGCGACAGTTCCTCGAGCGTAAGTGGTAACTCTTGCTCCAGTAGCTGGCAGGCATGGGCTATTTTCTCCATGCGATGCTGCTGCGCGCTGTCTTTATCCGGTTGGCAGCGTTTACAGGGACGAAAACCCGCAGCCAGCGCCTGACGAGCATCGGCAAAGAAACGGACATTTTTGCGCAGTGCATGTTTTGCACGACAGGACGGACGGCAAAAAATGCCGGTAGTCTGAACGGCGAAAACAAACTGACCGTCGGCATCGACATCGCGATTCACGACGGACTGCCAGCGGTCATCATCAGTTATCTGTACACGATTTTTCATTATGGACTCCTTTGTTAAGCATAGCGCTTAGCGTCAGTGTGTCCCCATAGCTGGATACAAAAACCTGCAATCTTGCTTTTTAATTATTTTCGCTGACCAGGAAGCTTTTAAACTGCGGCGACATCCAGGTTTTAAATCCCTCACCTTCTTTCATAATCATATAGACCGCAAGCCCTTCCCGACGCACTACCTCCTGGGCCTTTTCCGGACCGAGTACCATCAATCCGGTATCCCAGCCGTCAGCTTCCAGCGCGGTTGGCGCAATGACTGTCACGGACACCAGGTTGTGTTCAATCGGACGACCGGTTTGCGGATCGATAACATGGGAAAGACGCTTGCCATTCAGCTCATAATAGTTACGGTAGCTGCCGGAGGTACTAATGCCATGCCCGTTAATGTCGACAATTGCCTGTACCGCGTTTTCACGATCGGTCGGTTTCTGAATCGCGACTCGCCACGGATGCCCTTCTGCATTCATACCGCGGCTGTTGAGCGCACCGCCAACGGAAACCAGATAACGGGCGACCCCTTCCTGCTCCATCAAACGGGCCAGATGATCGGCGGCATAACCTTCACCGACGGTTGAGAGATCCACGTACAGCTCCGGCAGATCTTTCTGCAAGTAGTTCCGGTGTGCCTCATTAACAACCTTCAGATGTGAAAGTCCGGTTTGTGCTTTTGCGGCGTCAATTTGCGCCTGAGTGGGAATATGCAACGGTTGCTGATCCGGGCCAAACCCCCACAGATTAACCAACGGTCCTACGGTGATATCCATGGCCCCATCAGTTTTTGCGCCAATGCGTAACGCCAAGGTCACAATATCCGCCATCGCGTCATTAACCGGCCATGGTGACAAACTATTCGATAAGTTAAAGCGCATCAACGCAGAGTCATTTTTATAGGTTGAGAGAAGCTGATCGTCAGCATCGAGCTGAGTCTGGATCTTCACCTGTAGTTCTGCAGCGCGTTTTGCATCGACGCCAACGGCACTGACCCGCCAGAAAGTGCCCATGGTTTTACCTTCCAGAACGGTGGCAGGTACTGTGGTCTGAGCAGGTTTCGGGGCTTCATCGCACCCGACAAAAAAAATCGTCACCGTCAGCAGCGCTGCGCGATAAAATTTCATTTCCATACGTAATTATCCTCATGCGAACGGGCGCAAGAGTACACCAAAAATCATTGTTTGTACGGCGGAAAAACGGCATTAAAAAAGGCCCCGCAGGGCCTTTGATAACAATAAATGCAGATTAGAACTGGTAAACCAGACCCAGCGCTACGATATCATCGGTACCGATACCTGCGTCACGGGTGAACTGATTGTCATCCAGCAGGTTGATTTTGTAATCAACATAGGTGGACATGTTTTTGTTGAAGTAGTAAGTCGCGCCAACATCAACATATTTCACGATGTCCTGGTCGCCATAGCCACGGCCCAGGTCTTTGCCTTTGGACTGCAGGTAAGCCACGGACGGACGCAGACCGAAGTCGAACTGGTACTGAGCAACAGCTTCGAAGTTCTGTGCTTTGTTAGCCCAACCCAGGGAGCCTGCACGCGTTGCGTTGTAGGTCTGAGTGTACTGAGTTGCAAAGTAGAAGTTGTTGGCGTCGTATTTAATACCACCGGTATAGGTTTCAGCACGGTCGCCGGTACCGAAGTTCAAACGGTTCTGTTCGTCGGTACGTTTGGAACTGGTGACTGCAGTACCCAGAGAGAAGCCTTCGCCGATATCATAAGTGATAGATCCGCCAACGCCGTCGCCGTTTTGGCGCAGCGCGTCACGACCGTTGTTGGTTACGCCAGTGAAAGTTCTGCCGGTATCGTCTTCGCCACTCACGCTACCGTTTTTACCCTGGTACTGAATGGCAAAGTTCAGGCCATCAACCAGACCGAAGAAGTCGGTGTTACGGTAGGTCGCGAAGCCGTTACCACGCTGCTGCATGAAGTTGTCAGAACCGTAGGTGTCGCCGCCGAATTCCGGCAGAACGTCGGTCCAGGACGTTACGTCGTAAACTACGCCGTAGTTACGACCGTAGTCGAATGAACCCACGTCTGCGAATTTCAGACCAGCAAACGCCACACGGGTCCAGGCGTTGTTTTCATTTTCTGCGGAGTTACCCTGAATCTGGTATTCCCACTGGCCGTAACCGGTCAGTTGGTCGTTAACCTGGGTTTCGCCTTTGAAGCCGATACGCATATAGGTTTGGTCACCGTCAGCGCTTTTATCATCGGAGAAATAGTGCAGACCGTCGACTTTGCCGTACAGGTCTAATTTGTTGCCGTCTTTGTTATAAATTTCAGCCGCATTCGCTGCGCCTGCTACCAGCAGTGCTGGTACCAGGAGGGACAGTACTTTAACTTTCATGTTATTAACCCTCTGTTATATGCCTTTATTGCTTTTTTATGCCACTGCATACTGATTAAGGTGATTAACCAGTCGGCAACTTCATTCTCCGCAAAAACACAGAATAATCCAACACGAATATGATACTAATACTTTAAAGATGTTTCATTTGTCCACATACATGTTTCTAGATGTTAATAGTCGGGAACTTTTTTTAATTCAAAAATAGCGCAGAATAAGCACAAATAATCAAGAATTATTAATTTATTCATATAAAACATGCAATTACATTATAAAAACCTATAGCACTGAATGACAAAACAAAATCTTCACTCGCAACTAAAATAGACCCGCTATCATCATTAACTTTATTTATTACCGTCATTCATTTATGAATGTCTGTTTACCCCTATTTCAACCGAATGCTTCGCGTTCGGTTTTTTTTTTACCCTTCTTTACACAAAACTTACCATTCTGTGCTACCAATGCAAAACTATAACGACTATTAACTATCTCATCGCAACGTGTACAGATATAAGATTGATAAATAATTTCTTGTTATTTAATGCTAAACGTATGCATTCCGTACAAATATATGTACCGACCGTTATCCACTGTACACCTTTGCAGCGTAATGGCTGCAACGATATGCAGCGTAAAAAATACGGGCTATGCAGTATGGTGTAAGTGTGGCAATTCATACATTACCCTTTATACTGCCCCTTCATCTTTCGCGTCGTTTAACAGGTCATAAACACGAATGAGTCAGTCTGACACAACGGTTTCTACCCGATTCTCCCTGCTACCGGGAAGTATTACCCGTTTCTTCTTATTACTGATCGTTGTGCTGTTAGTGATGATGGGCGTGATGGTTCAGAGCGCCGTCAATACCTGGTTAAAGGATAAGAGTTATCAGATTGTCGATATCACCCATGCGATTCATAAAAGAGTCGATACCTGGCGATACGTGACCTGGCAAATCTATGACAATATTGCCGCCGCGACCAGTTCGTCCGGTGCAGAAGGGCTGCAGGAAACGCGCCTGAAACAAGACGTCTATTATCTTGAGAAACCCCGCAGAAAGACCGAGGCGCTGATTTTCGGTTCTCATGACAGTTCGACACTGGAGATGACCCAGCGCATCTCCACCTATCTCGATACGCTGTGGGGCGCGGAAAATGTTCCGTGGTCAATGTATTACCTGAATGGTCAGGACAATAGCCTGATCCTTATCTCAACGTTGCCGCTAAAAGATCTCACCTCCGGTTTTAAAGAATCGACCATCGGTAATATTGTCGATTCACGACGTGCGGAAATGCTGCAGCAAGCCAATGCGTTGGATGAACGTGAAAGCTTCTCTTCACTGCGCCGTCTGGCCTGGCAAAACGGGCATTACTTCACGCTACGCACGACCTTTAATCAGCCTGGACATCTGGCAACGGTCGTCGCTTTTGACCTGCCGATTAATGACTTGATCCCACCCGGCATGCAACTTGACAGTTTCCATCTGGAACCTGACGCCGCCTCCACGACCGAACACCTGAATGAAAAAGAGTCGCCTGACAGCGTCAGTATTAATTTCAACAACAGTAAAATTGAGATCTCTTCGGCGTTAAATTCAACGGGTATGCGGCTGGTGTGGCAAGTACCGTTTGGCTCATTGCTGGTCGACACGCTGCAAAGTATTCTGCTACCGCTGTTACTGAACATTGCGTTGCTGGCCCTGGCACTGTTTGGCTATACCACCTTTCGCCACCTCCCCGCCCGTTCCACCGAAGTGGCGCCAAACCTTACGGCAAATAATGAACTGCGTGTTCTGCGCGCCATCAATGAAGAGATTGTGTCTTTGCTCCCGCTGGGCTTGCTGGTACACGATCAGGAAGCAAACCGCACGGTTATCAGCAATAAAATTGCCGACCACCTGCTGCCGCATTTAAATCTGCAAAATATTACCAGTATGGCGGAACAGCATCAGGGAGTCATTCAGGCCACCATCAACAATGAGCTGTATGAAATCAGACTATTCCGCAGCCAGATCTCATCGAGAACGCAGATCTTTATCATTCGTGACCAGGACCGCGAAGTGCTGGTGAATAAGAAGCTGAAGCAGGCGCAACGACTGTATGAAAAAAACCAGCAGGCCCGCGCGGCCTTTATGCAGAATATTGGCAGCGCGCTGAAAGATCCGGCTAAAACACTGGCAGCTAATGCCGCCGCGCTCGATACCCCTGACAGCCAGAAACTGGCAAATCAGGCAGACGTGCTGGTGCGTATGATAGACGAAATCCAGTTGGCCAACTTGCTGGAAAGCGACGACTGGAAGGGTGAATCGACGCTGTTTTCTATACAGGCCTTAATTGATGACGTGGTTCCGGAGCTTCTGCCAGCCATTAAACGTAAAGGGCTGCAGCTATTGATTAAAAATCACCTTAGCGCGCAGGATGAACGCCGTGGCGACCGGGATGCTCTGCGCCGTATTTTGCTGTTACTGATCCAATATGCGGTAACCACCACGCAAATTGGCAAAATCACGCTGGAAGTCGACCAGGATGAGTCGGAAGCTGAGCGCCTGACCTTCCGTATTCTGGATACCGGGGAAGGCGTCACGCTGAATGAAGTAGATAACCTGCATTTCCCGTTCATCAATGATACGCAAGGCGATCGGTATGGCAAAGCCAATCCGCTAACGTTCTGGTTATGCGATCAGCTCGCCCGCAAGTTGGGTGGACATCTGAATATTAAAGCGCGGGAAGAACTTGGAACACGTTATATAGTCCATGTTAAAATGCCCCTTCACGATCAGCATACTGAAAGTGAAGAACGTTTGTTAGATGACGTCTGCGTAATGGTTGATGTCACCTCTAATGACGTACGCAGCATTGTATTGCGCCAGCTGGAGAACTGGGGGGCAACGTGCATCACGCCCGATGAGCGGTTGAATAGTCAAGAATATGATCTCTTTTTAACGGATAATCCGTCTAATCTTACTGCCTCAGGCCTTCTTTTAAGCGATGATGAGTCTGGCGTGCGAAAAATTGGCCCTGGTCAGCTGCGCGTCAACTTTAATATGAGCAATGCTATGCAGGAAGCTGTCCTCGAGCTGATAGAAGAGCAACTGGCACAAGAAGAACTCCAGGATCTTCCCCCTGGCGGAGATGAAAACGTCGAACTTCATGCCAGCGGCTACTATGCACTCTTTGTTGACACAGTACCGGATGATGTTAAGAGGTTGTATACTGAGGCAGCAACCAGTGATTTCGCTGCGTTAGCCCAAACGGCCCATCGCCTGAAAGGCGTGTTTGCCATGCTTAATCTGGTACCCGGCAAGCAGTTATGTGAAGCGCTGGAACATCTTATCCAAGAGAAAGATGCTCCAGGTATAGAAAAATACATCAGCGACATTGACAATTACGTCAAGAGCTTGCTGTAGCAAGGTAGCCCACTACATGAACACTATGAACGTAATTATTGCCGATGACCATCCGATTGTACTGTTCGGTATTCGTAAATCACTTGAACAAATCGAGTGGGTAAACGTTGTCGGCGAATTTGAAGACTCCACTGCACTGATCAACAATTTGCCTAAGTTAGATGCTCATGTGTTGATTACCGACCTCTCTATGCCGGGAGATAAATACGGTGATGGGATCACGTTAATTAAGTATATCAAGCGCCATTTCCCGAGCCTGTCGATTATCGTTCTGACCATGAATAATAACCCGGCTATCCTGAGCGCGGTACTGGATCTCGATATTGAAGGGATTGTTCTGAAGCAAGGCGCGCCAACCGATCTGCCGAAAGCGCTTGCCGCGCTGCAAAAGGGTAAGAAATTCACCCCGGAAAGCGTTTCTCGCCTGCTGGAAAAAATCAGCGCCAGCGGCTACGGCGACAAACGTCTGTCACCGAAAGAGAGCGAAGTTCTGCGTCTGTTTGCCGAAGGTTTCCTGGTCACCGAAATCGCGAAAAAACTCAACCGCAGTATTAAAACCATCAGCAGCCAGAAAAAGTCGGCAATGATGAAGCTTGGTGTGGAAAACGATATCGCCCTGTTGAATTACCTCTCCTCTGTCACGTTGAGCCCGTCAGACAAAGAGTAATTCTCTGTATCCAAAAAAGCCTGATGTGCATAACGCCATCAGGCTTTTTTTATCCCCGCGTCTTTCTCACTCTTTCCGCGTAAACCGTCAGCGTTTGCTTTAATACATCTAATGTCACTGGCTTAGACAAACAGCTATCCATACCTGATTCCAGGCAACGCTGCTTCTCTTCGGCCAGCGCGTTTGCCGTCACCCCGACAACCGGCAGCGTCAACCCTAACTGACGGATACGCTGCGTCAGGCGATAACCATCCATATTTGGCATGTTGACGTCGCTCAACACAATGTCGATATGGTTTTTGCTCAGCACATTAAGCGCGTCCACCCCGTCATTCGCCGTTTTACACTGATATCCCAACGATCCCAACTGATCGGCCAGTAAACGCCGATTAATAGGATGATCGTCGACCACCAGGATCATCATGTCATCGTTGGTCGCCCCCACTTTATCCGGGACTGGCAGCGCCGTGGAAAGCTCTTCACTGCTCAGCTCAACGCTGTAAATATGCGCCAGCAGCGCAGGCAGTTCATGCGGTGATGCCACGCTGTGTACCCACTCCCCCGGCACTCTTTCCAGCGGAATACCGATATGACGGCGGCAGAAAATTACCGCAGCCCGTCCCTGCCACTCCTGGTCCAGCACATCGTCGGCAATCAGCAGGTCATCTGCATCCGGTTGCTGCCCTTCATAACGCAGCACCGTCATCCCGTTACGTGTCAGACTGGATTCAACAAACTGATACAGCGACGCGTTGCGCACCGCCAGCCAGCAACGTTTGCCGACAAGCCCATCGATACCTTTGTTCAGCGGATACTGCGCGCCATACAGCGGAATACGCAGCATAAACTGGCTACCCATTCCCGGTTCTGAATCGACGGAAATATCCCCATCCATCATGCTGATCAGTTTTTCACAGATAGCCAAACCGAGCCCGGTTCCCTGGAAATTACGCTGAACGCCAGTACCTACCTGGAAGAAAGGATCAAATAGCCGGACGACTTCCTTGGCTGGGATCCCGACCCCGGTATCACGTACGCGAATACTTAGATAGTCGCCGTTACATTGCACGTGGAGCACAATGCAGCCGGTATCGGTAAACTTGATAGCATTACTCAGCAGATTAGAAATCACCTGCTGTAAACGCATCGGATCGCCATTAAGCGCAACCGGGACATTCGGGTCGATAAAGCAGTACAACCCCAGTTGTTTGCGAACCACCAGCGGCAGATAGTTAGCCGTAATATGATTCATTACTTCACGCGGTGAAAACTCGCGCGGTTCAATTTTCAACTGTTCAGATTCAATTTTCGAGAAATCGAGAATATCGCTAATAATCTTCAACAGCAGGCTGGAAGAGTTGTTCATCGCCGTCACCAGGCGATCCACTCCGTTGGGTAACTCTTTGGTTTGCAACAAATCAAGGTTACCAATAATACCGTACAATGGCGTGCGTAGCTCGTGGCTCACGGTCGCAAGGAACATCGATTTGGACTGGCTCGCCTGCTCCGCCGCTTGCGCCATCTCCTGCAATGACTCTTCCATTTTAACGCGCGCGCTGACGTCAACCAGCACGCAAATTGCCACGTTTTCATTACGATAGCGCGAGTGTACAAAGCTGATTTGCAGATTGGTATTGTTGCTGGTCAGCACATCAACAAAATTGACCTGCTGACCGCAGATAATTTGCGTTAACCGTTGCCGGTCTTCATGGGTCAGCATATTGAGATAGGTATGCGCCAGCTCATTACTCAGGATATTAATGCCATCCATCGTGCGCAGAATACAAATGCCAACCGGCGCGGAAGCCACGATTTTACGGTTAAACTGCTCGTGCTCTTCCAGCCGCTGAGCATCGCTTTCCGCAGGAATAAAAATGCGCCGCTCATACATGCGCGTGAGCATAAATAACGCCGCGCCAACCAGCACATTCAGCAGGATAGCATTCAGGATCATCATGCGGATCCGCTCCAGCACCAGGTCGACCGGCACGGAATACACAATGCTCAGCGCTGACGGCGGCAGATTTTTCTTCAGCACCAGTTCGTGAAAACCCGACGTATAGCCAAACCAGGAACGCTCCTGCATCCAGCGAGGTTCAGCCTTAATATTACTCTCGGGACCGGTAAGCGAAATTAGCGCATGACCATTTTCATCAAGAATTGTCACTCCCATTGGTAAACTGCCCGGCGTGAAAAAGTTCTCCATGCGAATAGGCTGTTCCACACCCAATAGCGCCTGCAGTCGGTTGGCAAGATATACCGGCGTCAGCGCATAGAAATAGCCGACTCCTGGCCGCGGCCCCTGGCTAATCCAGAACAGGTTGTTACCGTTTTCGTCCTGCGGCGCATTGCGATACTTAATAATGCGCTCATGCAGCGCCTTCAGCGCCCCGTCACGTTCAACCGGCGTATCACGCAAGCCGAAATTAGCCATACAAAGGTTGTCGCTGCCAATCAGAAACACGCGGTTCAAATCATAGGCCGCGGAAAAGTTGTCACGCCAGTAGCGCATAAACCACGCCAGTGATTCCAGCGAACCTCGCCAGGTATTGCCCATCACCGAGCAGTCAGAGTCGGCAAACAGCGGCTCAAAGTTTGGCACGACGGTTTTATCATCCCGCGCCCGCAACGACATCACGCCGTTTTCCGCCGTTAAGCGATTCTCCGCGATATATTTCAGTTCTTTAATCACATCAGAGGTGCGCTGAATGTAACGTTGCGCCTGATCGGAGCTGAGATTAAGCTCCTGGTGAATCTCAGACTCTCTCTGGTGCAACGCATTCACGATGTAGAAAACGGAGGCAAACGCGATTAGACACCAAATCAGGAGCGCCAACGCCCTGAACAGATAGCGAGAGACTTTTAGCGTTGAATGAACGGAAGCAAGGTATTTCAAAGGGGCGAAGCTCCGCCTCAGGGCATTAATAGAGTGTCGTTAAGGTAGCGGTAAATGTCCGGCGTCGCAATGCCCTCTCTTTACACGGCCATTATACACGGCCCTGGCTCTGCTGTCTTAACCCCGCGACTTTTACACCACCGAACGATTGCTGCGCCGATGACTTCTCTTGTTTATATCGTAGAAATCGCCAGCCGTTCAGCAGTCTTATCTGAAAATAAGAAAAAACGCTTCGCGCCTTGCCCTGCTTAACGACATGCAGAACATCGTCTGATCCCCTGCGCGTACACGAGTACGCGAGCGCCACAGAGGTAACTTGAAGGAAAAAGTGTATATGTCATAATAAACAAAACCGAGGGACCTCAATGAACATTATCGAACAGCTTCAGTTACTGGTAAAAACGGGCTCACACACGGAACAAACTATTAGCCGTTACATTCTGGCTACATTATCAGGTGCAGAAAAACTGACCTCGACGGCAATATCAAAAAAGACCCATACCAGCCAACCGTCTATTGTTCGTTTTGCCCAAGCTCTCGGTTATACCGGTTTTACTTCCTTTAAATATGATTTAATTAAGTGTCTACGCAGTGAGCCCGCCGCCCTGCTTCCGGCGCAGGCGGCCAGGAACAATATTATTCTCAGTGAATTTATTAACAATAATAACCCGGCGGCGATTAATACTTTCTTTGAAATTATCAGCTCCAGTCGTAATCTTTATTTTTGTCACTCACGGGAACTCGGTTCTCTGCTCAGCAATATTATTCAGGACTATAGTGATATTGGTAAGGTGTGTATTCCCGTTGAGTATCAAAACGCCGATTCGCTGTTAGCCAACAGCCTGACAGATTGTGATTCCGTCATCCTGCTGCCGGGCTCCAAGGATGAGCCGGATAACCAGTTGATTACATTGATTCGCGAGCATGAAGCCGCCTCGCTGGCCGTCGCCTGTCATCAGAGCGGTACATCACTGGCCGATGTGACGCTGTACACCCCGCAATCCAGCGTCAGTCCTCTGAGTTTCGCCGCGTTGAAAATGTCACTGCATACGCTTTTTTTTCATGCCCTGCAATATTGCTATCTGAATATGAATAATGAAAAGACGTCCCATAAACGATGATCGTTGGCAGGGTCAGGGGGAATAAGATACCCTGCTTTAATCAGAGAAATTAAAGCCAAAAAGAATGTTTATGGGACGTGAAAACCAGATTAATTACAACTGAACAATATTTCCTGTTGATAACGAATGATGCACCGCCTCACAGATTAACGTCGCCTGTAACCCATCTTCGGCTGTTGCCAGATACGGCGTATCAAATAATATGTGTTCCACAAAATCATGTATTGGCTGAATTCCGTATCCGCTGGCCTTATTATTAACGTAATTAATGAAGTTATAATTTGGCGTTGCGCTACGCTGTGGGGTAAACATTTCATAACCACGCAACTGCGCATCCGCCCGATAATAGTTATTTTCAGTGATCACAAAACTCCGACCATCATTGGCTTTGGGGAACGTTGGCGGTAAACACCACCCTACTTCCACCGTCCATTGCGCACCATTTTCAAACGTAACAAAAGACTGAATGGTATCCCAGGAATCGATGCCTTCAGCCACCAGTTTCTTCTTCTGTCCTATCGCATAGACGCTCACCGCGTTGGCGCCGTTCATATAATAGCGAATTAAATCAAAACAGTGAGTGCCGAGAAAATGGACCGGAGAGCTCTCGTTCGCCCACGATAACCAGTTTTTTGGCACGTCGATGATGTCATCCATGCTCATATAACCACGCAGTACCTGGCCGGTTTCCGGCTTCAACAGCTCATGATGAATATGTTGCGCCATGCCGTCCCAGCGCTTGTGGTAATCAACGCCGATTTTCACCCCATGCTCTGCGGCGCAGCGGATAATCTCCCGGCATTCCTCCGAGGTTGTCGCCATCGGTTTTTCAATCAGCACATGTTTGCCGGCGGTGATGGACTCAATCGTAGCATCAAAGTGGAACGGATCCGGGGTGGCGATCGACACCAAATCGACCTGCGTGGCGGCAAACAATTCTGCCAGCGATGCAAAACCGGGAATGCGAAACTCCTGCGCCACGCTGGCCCGGATTTCCGGGTTGATTTCGCAAAACCCGACCAGATTCACCCACGGATTATAGTGATAAGCATTGATATGGTGTTTGCCGTAAATTCCCGCGCCAACTACCGCGGCATTGATTTTGTTCATGACACGATTCCTCAGTTAAACAAACCAAAAGAGAACAGATAGCCGATAGCCACCGCCAGAGGGGCGGTAATCATTCGTGACAGCAGGAAAGCCGGCACGCCAAGGCGAATGGTTTTCTCTTTCGCCTCCTGCATAGAAAGCCCAACGGGGATAAAGTCGGCGCCTACCTGGACATTTATCGCAAACAGCGCCGGCAACGCCATCAGGGGTGAAACTACGCCGCTGCCGATGAGCGTCCCCACCAGCACGCCCACCACCTGTGCTATGGCCGCCCCCGGAGCCAGAATCGGCGAGATAAACGGTAAGCCGCAGATAATCGCGATGACAAACAGACCGGTTAACGATCCGGCAAGCGGTGACAGCGCATTCCCGGCCCACTGACCAATTGCCGTTTCCTGCACCAGAGCAATCAGCACGGAGATAAAAGCCATAAACGGAATAACGTTTTTAATGCACAGCTCAACCGACTCGCGCGCGGAGGTATAGAGCAGGCTGACAAAGTTACCGATCCCCGTCGCAAATCGGGTCATCAACTCCAGCGCGGTGTTGGTCGCCGAACCGCGCGGTTTGGTATCCCCCTGGCGACTGACGGCCACCGAAGCATCACCTGCGGGCAGAGGTTTAACAACATCCACCTCTTGGGCAGTGACCGGCTGATTAAGCGTTTCAATCAGCGATAGCGATTCACTGCTGACATCAGAAATGTAGATATCCTCGGTGATATATTTCGCCAGCGGCCCCATCGCGCCGGTGGGGAGAATATTGATGGTCTTGATTCTTTTTTGTGGGTAGATGCCGCAGCGCAATGAACCGCCACAGTTGATCACCACGCAGAGGATTTTCTTATCATCCGGCATCGCATCAAAGCCGTTAACAACCGGCATCTCCAGCATTTCACCCAATTTTTTGGCAATCGGGTCAATGCTTTTCCCGGTGAGCGACAAGATGACTTTGCTGGTATCGCGAGATAAATACATATCATCGCCAATCCCTGAATGACCTTTTTTAATCAGCACGGTTTTCATCGGTTTTCCTCATTATTGTCAATGGGCCCGTTAATTCATTAACGGCAGGCGGGCAATCGCTTTTTACGTGTAATGCACCATAGGCGATTGGCTTTTCTGCCCCGTCAAATACCACTGTCATATGCCCCAGCTCACATAAGTTTTGCCACGCCGCATCTCCCCAGCAGGTGATACCCCATATCTGGTTATTAATCTGTAAAACGTAGTTCGCTGTTTTTTGTAATGGCGCGCTATTACAAACAATATTCTTAATTACCAGCACATAATCGAGATAATCTTCCGGGGCGCGATCGTTAAACGTTATCAGCATGCCACTAAGTAACCCCTCTTCTACTTTCTTTCCAGCTTTTACGACGTCAGCCGAAAATAGTACTTTCATTGTTTTTCCTTATTCCTGGTTAAGTTCACGCTTCTCCAGCCTGGTGAAGATATATTCGGTAAGAAAACCGCGGATAAATCCAAGCAGAATACCTGCCGCGATATAACGCAATGCCAGATCGGCAACAGGAAGGTCGAGCCGGGTAATCCCCGCAGCCACACCCAGCCAGATAAATAGTTCAGATGGCACAATGTGGGGAAACAGCGAGGTCAGCGGGTGAACGGTACTGCCCAGCGCATCCTGATAAGCGGGCTTACACCGTTCTGGCAGGAATTTACCCATGGTCAGCGCGCCGGGACTGCTCAGGAAGAACCAGGCAAAACTGGGCAATATTCCGTAGGTTAATATTTTTGATTTACCCATCAGGGTGGCGACTTTTTCCATCCGCTGCTGACCTATTAACTTCATAATGAAATTAACCGTCAGAATTAACGTTATTAACATCGGAATAGTGCTGACGATCATCCCGGAGAATATCTTGCCAGCACTCTGAAAAAGATGGATAAAACCTTCCGCAATTTCAACTATCATAGTTAACTCCCAACGCCGAGGTAAAAGTATATTCATCCGTCAGAGGTGAACTGACAGACTGAGGCAGCCAACGCATTTCTCTTTCACACTTCAGGTGTTTTTTCTTAAATAATTTGTCGGTCTCCTATTCACAACGGATCTTAAAATTCTTTTAGTGGACAGAATAACGTTAGCGGTAAAAGTGTGAACAAACAGTGAGCACTCTCACGAAAATATAATTATTCATTAATTTTTGTATTTTTATACAAGAAGCCTGTAGCAAGCGGATAGAGGATAATTAGCTGATGGGAAAGAGAATATTCAGAACGTAAAAAAGGGAGGCAAAGCCTCCCTTTTGTGCAGTATTAAAATACTGAATTACTCTTCAGCGTCGTCCGCCGCATCGTCATCGCTTTCCGCTTCAGGTGCGATATCATCGTCCCCTTCAGCAGCGCTGCCGTCGATGGAGTCGAGCTCTTCATCATCAACCGGCTCAGCAACGCGTTGCAGACCCACAACGTTTTCATCTTCCGCAGTACGGATGAGGATCACGCCCTGAGTGTTACGCCCTACCACGCTGATTTCCGACACGCGTGTACGCACCAGCGTACCTGCATCGGTGATCATCATGATCTGGTCGGTATCCTCAACCTGCACTGCGCCCACAACGGAACCGTTGCGCTCGGTGACTTTGATGGAGATAACGCCCTGGGTCGCACGAGACTTGGTCGGATATTCTTCCGCCGCCGTACGTTTGCCGTAGCCGTTCTGGGTCACGGTCAGGATAGCGCCTTCACCGCGCGGAACGATCAGCGAGACAACGCTATCGCTTTCCGCCAGTTTGATACCGCGTACGCCGGTCGCGGTACGCCCCATCGCACGAACGGCATCTTCTTTAAAGCGCACCACTTTACCGGCAGCAGAGAACAGCATGACTTCGTCGGAGCCAGACGTCAGATCAACGCCAATCAGTTCATCGCCTTCGTTCAGGTTAACCGCAATGATACCGGCTGAACGCGGACGGCTGAACTCGGTCAGCGCCGTTTTCTTCACGGTACCGCTGGCAGTTGCCATGAAGACGTTTACGCCCTCTTCGTACTCACGTACCGGCAGAATCGCGGTAATACGCTCGTTAGCTTCCAGCGGCAGCAGGTTGACGATTGGACGTCCACGCGCGCCACGACTGGCTTCTGGCAACTGATAAACCTTCATCCAGTACAAACGACCGCGGCTGGAGAAGCAGAGGATTGTGTCATGGGTGTTGGCCACCAGCAGGCGGTCAATAAAGTCTTCTTCTTTAATTCGTGCTGCAGATTTGCCTTTACCCCCACGACGCTGTGCTTCGTAGTCGGTTAACGGCTGATATTTCACGTAGCCCTGATGAGACAAGGTCACGACAACATCTTCCTGGCTAATCAGATCTTCGATGTTGATGTCAGCGCTGTTCGCGGTGATTTCGGTACGACGCGCGTCACCGAACTGTTCACGAATCAGCTCCATCTCTTCACGGATGACTTCCATCAGACGATCGGCACTGCCCAGAATATGCAGCAGTTCAGCGATCTGCTCCAGCAGCTCTTTGTATTCGTCGAGCAGTTTTTCGTGCTCAAGGCCGGTCAGTTTCTGCAAACGCAGATCCAGAATGGCCTGAGCCTGCTGTTCAGTCAGGTAGTACTGACCGTCACGCACACCAAATTCTGGCTCCAGCCACTCAGGACGCGCGGCGTCATCACCGGCACGTTCCAGCATGGCAGAAACGTTGCCCAGCTCCCACGAACGCGCGACCAGCGCGGCTTTCGCTTCTGCCGGGGTTGGCGCACGGCGGATCAGCTCGATGATCGGATCGATGTTCGCCAGCGCAATCGCCAGCGCTTCAAGGATGTGGGCACGGTCGCGGGCTTTACGCAGTTCAAAGATAGTACGGCGAGTTACGACTTCACGGCGGTGACGTACAAACGCAGCAATAATATCTTTCAGGTTCATGATCTTCGGCTGGCCATGGTGCAATGCAACCATGTTGATACCAAAGGAAACCTGCAGTTGGGTCTGGGAGTAAAGGTTGTTCAGAACCACTTCCCCGACCGCGTCGCGTTTGACTTCAATCACGATGCGCATACCGTCTTTGTCAGACTCATCACGCAGCGCGCTGATACCCTCAACGCGTTTGTCTTTTACCAGCTCAGCGATTTTCTCGATCAGGCGCGCTTTGTTCACCTGATACGGAATTTCATGAACGATGATGGTTTCACGGCCTGTTTTGGCATCCACTTCGACTTCCGCACGGGCGCGAATGTACACTTTGCCACGACCGGTACGGTAGGCTTCTTCAATACCACGACGACCGTTGATGATCGCGGCGGTCGGGAAGTCCGGACCCGGAATATGTTCCATCAGCCCTTCAATGCTGATGTCTTCATCGTCAATGTATGCCAGACAGCCGTTGATCACTTCCGTCAGGTTGTGCGGCGGAATGTTGGTGGCCATACCTACCGCGATACCGGACGAACCGTTCACCAGCAGGTTAGGAATTTTGGTCGGCATGACATCAGGAATTTGTTCGGTGCCGTCGTAGTTATCGACGAAATCAACCGTTTCTTTTTCCAGGTCAGCCATCAGCTCATGGGCGATTTTCGACATACGGATTTCCGTATAACGCATCGCCGCTGCGGAGTCGCCATCGACAGAACCAAAGTTACCCTGACCATCTACCAGCATGTAACGCAAGGAGAATGGCTGCGCCATACGAACAATGGTGTCGTAAACGGCGGTATCACCA
The DNA here is from genome assembly GCF_030332285.1 of Citrobacter sp. Cu096. Lineage (NCBI taxonomy): Bacteria > Pseudomonadati > Pseudomonadota > Gammaproteobacteria > Enterobacterales > Enterobacteriaceae > Citrobacter > Citrobacter sp. Cu096. The sequence continues at coordinate 380,572 of NZ_JAOWID010000030.1, read as the reverse complement.
TGAGGGTGGTATTTACCGATTACGTCACCAACGACACGGGCAGATTTTTTATAGGCTTTATTCCAGTCGTTGCCCAATACGTTCATGGCGTAAAGTACGCGACGGTGGACCGGCTTCAGGCCATCTCGGACGTCTGGCAGCGCACGGCCAACAATGACCGACATCGCATAATCCAGATAGGAGCTCTTCAGCTCTTCCTCAATGTTGACCGGTGTAATTTCTCTCGCAAGGTCGCTCATCTAACCGCTATCCCTCTACTGTATCCCGGATTCAAAGGTCGCAAATTATAACACATACGTGAAGATTCAGGTAAATGGATTCCCCCTGACAGAGGCTTTATTCATCCTGTCAGGCTGATATACTCATTTGCATCGCAAATTTAGGAGTAGAAGCCCCAATGAATGCCGAAAAACCCCCGGTTACTCACAACGTTGACCATGAAGAAATTGCCAAATTTGAAGCAGTCGCGTCGCGCTGGTGGGATCTTGAGGGTGAATTTAAGCCACTACACCGTATAAACCCACTGCGCCTGGGCTACATTACTGAACGCTCAGGCGGCCTGTTTGGTAAAAAAGTACTCGACGTCGGCTGCGGCGGCGGCATTCTGGCGGAAAGCATGGCGCGCGAAGGCGCAACCGTCACCGGGCTGGACATGGGCTTTGAACCGTTACAGGTAGCAAAACTGCATGCCTTAGAAAGCGGCATCCAGGTGGAGTACATACAAGAAACTGTCGAAGAACATGCGGATAAGCATGCGCATCAGTATGACGTTGTGACCTGCATGGAAATGCTGGAGCACGTACCGGACCCGCAGTCGGTGGTCAGAGCCTGCGCCAGACTGGTTAAACCAGGCGGCGAAGTGTTTTTCTCCACGCTTAACCGCAACGGCAAATCCTGGCTGATGGCGGTGGTCGGCGCGGAATATATTCTGCGGATGGTGCCGAAAGGCACGCATGATGTGAAAAAATTTATTAAGCCCGCTGAACTATTAGAGTGGGTTGACCAGACCGTGCTGAAAGAGCGTCATATGACTGGCCTGCACTACAACCCCATCACCAACACCTTCAAACTCGGCCCGGGCGTAGATGTGAACTATATGGTGCATACCACCGCCAGGATTGATTAAGCGCTTCAGTAGGCCGGATCAGGCGTTCAACGCCGCCATCCGGCATGCTAATGGGAACAATGCCTGATGGCGCTTCGCTTATCAGGCCTACCAATCCTGAGTAGTACCGACACAGCAATTTTTGCGCCAGATCATAAGAACTTTCCTTACCTTAGATGAAGAAATCAGCACTCGATCAAAATTTCTATTTTTTTTCTCAATTATTGACATCCCCGCCAGGCCTTATAAGACGCGCACTTAGCGATTCTTACCCTTTTGCAACCTCAATTTAACCTCAAAATCAACTCTTGTGCTGAAAAGAATCCCTACTAGAATACTCACCATATAGCGTCTATTTTATCAAACAACCCCTACATATAGTATTTATCCACAGACTTAGTCACAACATGACTTTGTGGATAATATGGGGGATATTTTTTCTTTCACGGACAGGTAAAAAACCACATGAATCAGAGTCTGCTGGTGACAAAGCGTGATGGTAGTACAGAGCGCATCAATCTCGACAAAATCCACCGAGTTCTGGATTGGGCGGCAGAAGGACTGAATAACGTATCGATTTCTCAGGTCGAGCTACGCTCCCACATTCAGTTTTATGACGGTATCAAGACCTCCGATATCCATGAAACAATCATCAAAGCTGCCGCCGACCTGATCTCCAGTGAAGCGCCGGATTATCAATATCTGGCTGCTCGCCTGGCGATTTTCCATCTGCGCAAAAAAGCCTACGGCGAGTTTGAGCCGCCGAAACTGTTCGACCATGTGGTGAAAATGGTTGAAATGGGCAAATACGACAATCATCTGCTGGAAGACTATACGGAAGAAGAGTTCAAGCAGATGGACTCGTTTATCGTTCACGACCGTGACATGACCTTCTCCTACGCTGCCGTGAAGCAGCTGGAAGGTAAATACCTGGTGCAAAACCGTGTTACCGGTGAGATTTATGAAAGCGCGCAGTTCCTTTACATTCTGGTCGCGGCCTGCCTGTTCTCCAACTATCCACGCGAAACGCGTCTGCAATATGTAAAGCGTTTTTACGACGCCGTTTCTACGTTTAAAATTTCGCTGCCGACGCCGATTATGTCCGGCGTACGTACCCCTACCCGGCAGTTCAGCTCCTGCGTACTGATCGAGTGTGGCGACAGCCTGGATTCTATCAACGCCACCTCCAGCGCGATTGTGAAATACGTTTCCCAGCGTGCCGGTATCGGCATTAACGCCGGTCGTATTCGCGCGCTGGGCAGCCCGATTCGCGGCGGTGAAGCCTTCCACACCGGCTGTATCCCGTTCTATAAGCACTTCCAGACGGCGGTGAAATCCTGCTCCCAGGGCGGCGTGCGCGGCGGTGCTGCGACCCTGTTCTACCCAATGTGGCATCTGGAAGTTGAAAGCCTGCTGGTGCTGAAAAACAACCGCGGCGTCGAAGGCAACCGCGTGCGTCACATGGACTACGGTGTACAGATCAACAAACTGATGTACACCCGTCTACTGAAAGGCGGCGACATCACGCTGTTCAGTCCGTCCGACGTTCCGGGGCTGTATGATGCGTTCTTCGCCGATCAGGACGAATTCGAACGTCTGTATACCCAATATGAAAACGACGATAGCATCCGCAAACAGCGCGTGAAAGCGGTTGAGCTGTTCTCACTGATGATGCAGGAACGTGCCTCTACCGGCCGTATTTACATTCAGAACGTGGATCACTGCAACACTCACAGCCCCTTCGATCCGGTTGTTGCCCCGGTGCGCCAGTCCAACCTGTGCCTGGAAATCGCTCTGCCGACCAAACCGCTGACCGACGTTAACGACGAAAACGGTGAAATCGCGCTGTGTACGCTATCCGCCTTCAACCTGGGTGCAATCAAAGATCTGAGCGAGCTGGAAGAGCTGGCCGTACTGGCGGTACGTGCGCTGGATGCATTGCTCGACTACCAGGATTATCCGATTCCAGCCGCCAAACGCGGCGCAATGGGCCGTCGTACGCTGGGTATTGGCGTGATCAACTACGCCTACTGGCTGGCGAAAAACGGTAAGCGTTATTCTGACGGCAGCGCGAATAACCTGACTCACAAGACCTTTGAAGCTATTCAGTATTACCTGCTGAAAGCGTCTAACGAGCTGGCAAAAGAGCAAGGCGCGTGCCCGTGGTTTAACGAAACGACCTACTCACAGGGTATTCTGCCGATCGATACCTATAAAAAAGATCTCGATGCGATCGCCAACGAGCCGCTGCATCTGGACTGGGAACAACTGCGTGAATCCATCAAGACGCACGGCCTGCGTAACTCCACGCTGTCTGCCCTGATGCCATCGGAAACCTCTTCGCAGATTTCCAACGCCACCAACGGCATTGAACCACCGCGCGGCTACGTGAGTATCAAAGCGTCGAAAGACGGTATTCTACGCCAGGTCGTACCGGACTACGAACACCTGCACGACGCGTATGAACTGCTGTGGGAAATGCCGAACAATGACGGCTATCTGCAGTTGGTAGGCATCATGCAGAAATTTATCGATCAGTCGATTTCTGCCAACACCAACTACGATCCATCGCGCTTCCCATCCGGAAAAGTCCCGATGCAGCAGTTGCTGAAAGACCTGCTCACCGCCTACAAATTTGGTGTCAAGACGCTGTATTATCAGAACACCCGCGATGGTGCAGAAGATTCTCAGGACGATCTGGCGCCGTCTATTCAGGATGACGGTTGCGAAAGCGGCGCATGTAAGATCTGATATTGTGATGCCGGATGGCGGTGTAAAAGCCTTATCCGGCCTACAAAAGCATCGGTGTTGTAGGCCGGATTAGCGCGGCGCTATCCGGCATAAAACTCCAAACAGGACACATCAATGGCATACACCACTTTTTCACAGACGAAAAATAACCAACTTCTGGAACCGATGTTCTTCGGCCAGCCGGTGAACGTCGCCCGCTACGATCAGCAAAAATATGACATCTTCGAAAAGTTGATCGAAAAGCAGCTCTCTTTCTTCTGGCGTCCGGAAGAGGTCGATGTTTCTCGCGATCGCATCGACTTCCAGGCACTGCCGGAACATGAAAAACATATCTTCATCAGCAACCTGAAGTATCAGACGCTGCTGGACTCCATTCAGGGACGCAGCCCGAACGTGGCGCTGCTGCCGTTAATCTCGATCCCTGAGCTGGAAACCTGGGTAGAAACGTGGGCGTTTTCTGAAACGATCCACTCGCGTTCCTACACCCACATCATTCGTAACATCGTGAACGATCCGGCGGTAGTGTTTGACGATATTGTCACTAACGAACAGATCCAGAAACGCGCCGAAGGTATTTCCAGCTACTACGACGAGTTGATCGAGATGACCAGCTACTGGCACTTGCTCGGCGAAGGCACGCATACCGTGAATGGTAAAACGGTTGTCGTAAATCTGCGTGAACTGAAGAAAAAGCTATATCTGTGCCTGATGAGCGTTAACGCGCTGGAAGCGATTCGTTTTTACGTCAGCTTTGCCTGCTCTTTCGCGTTTGCAGAACGTGAACTGATGGAAGGTAACGCCAAAATCATTCGCCTGATTGCCCGCGATGAAGCCCTGCATCTGACCGGTACCCAGCATATGCTGAACTTGCTGCGCAGCGGTGTGGACGATCCGGAAATGGCGGAAATCGCCGAAGAGTGCAAACAAGAGTGCTACGACCTGTTTGTACAGGCCGCGCTGCAGGAAAAAGAGTGGGCGGATTATCTGTTCCGTGACGGCTCAATGATCGGCCTGAACAAAGACATTCTGTGCCAGTACGTCGAGTACATCACCAACATCCGTATGCAGGCTGTCGGACTCGATCTGCCTTTCCAGACCCGCTCCAACCCGATCCCGTGGATCAACACCTGGCTGGTGTCTGATAACGTGCAGGTCGCACCGCAGGAAGTAGAAGTCAGCTCTTATCTGGTCGGCCAGATCGATTCGGAAGTCGATACCGACGACCTGAGTAATTTCCAGCTCTGATGGGCCGCGTTACTTTGCGCATCTCTGGCACACAACTGCTGTGCCAGGATGAACATCCTTCCCTGCTTGCCGCGCTTGAATCGCACAATGTTGAAGTTGAATACCAATGTCGCGCTGGTTATTGCGGCTCCTGCCGTACCCGCCTGGTGGCGGGACAGGTCGACTGGATTGCCGAACCTCTGGCCTTCATTCAACCGGGTGAAATTTTGCCCTGTTGTTGCCGGGCAAAAGGCGATATTGAAATAGAGCTGTAACGCAAGGCGGGGTAAAAATTGTTACTGGCAAAAGAGCCGCCGATGAACGGCAGCTCTTTATTTCTCCTGCAGGCATGTAGGGAAACGTTAACAGCAGACGGCCTTATCTAGCAGTTAATAACGTTTCGTCCAATAAGGCCTGTGACCGGAGGTGCATCACAAGCCTTATGCCATTACTCTTTATTCAGGAATTTCACTGCTTTGTCGGGAAAGTCGGTGAACAGCCCGTCAACGCCCGCCTTGTTATACAGAATGTCATACAGTTGGTTTACATCAGTGGTGTAATCCGGCAACTGATCGGCACGAACGGTATACGGATGCACCACCATCTTGTTCTGATGCGCATCCTGTACCATGCCAGTTAATGAGATATTGCCTTTCTTCGACTTCTCATCAACCAGCATATGGTAGTCCGGCCCAATGCCATCCGCATACTGTGCAACCTGCTTCATGGCACCCGGTTTAAACATCCAGTCGTAGTTGTAATTAACCCAACTGCCGTCCGGCTTTTTCTCCTGAGTTTCATTCCAGTCTGTATATGCAATTAACTGTACCAGATTGAGATCCATCCCCATCTTCGGTTCCAGTTCATTCTTAATACGTTTTAACTCTGCGACATCAAAACACTGCAGATAAACCTTGTCGTTCTTGTTGGTGTACCCGTACTTTTTCAGTACTTCCAGCGTTTTAGCCGCAATGTCCTTCCCTTCCTGATGATGGAACCACGGCGCTTTCATTTCCGGGTAAATGCCGATATTTTTACCGGTTGAATGATTTAATCCCTGAACGAACTCAATCTCTTCTTCGAAAGTGTGCACACGGAAATCAGATTTACCCATCGGGAAACGCCCTGGGTAGGTCTGGACCTTTTTGCCATTTTCGATATCAAAGCCTTCGGTAAATTTCAGCGATTTAATCTCATCCAGCGTAAAGTCGATAGCGTAGTAACGCCCATCTTTACGCGCACGATCCGGGAAACGCTCGGCAACATCGGTGACACGGTCAAGATAGTGGTCATGCAGGACGACCAGATGGTCGTCTTTGGTCATCACCAAATCCTGCTCCAGGTAATCCGCTCCCTGAGCATAGGCCATCGCTTTCGCAGGTAACGTATGCTCTGGCAGATAACCACTGGCACCACGGTGCGCAATCACAATTTTATCTGCTGCAACTGCCGCGCTGCTCACAACCATACCTGCCAGCATCAGCGCCACGCTGAGACTTTTCAATGCGGTTTTCATCTATTAGCCCCCGTTACGCTTGAGCTGCATCTCTTCGTGGTGGCGTTTTTCGCCAATCATGACGACTACCAGCAGAATAACCGCCAGCACGCTACCGCCAATCATCACCATAAAGCCGCCGTCCCAACCGAAGAAGTCAACGGTATAGCCGACAATGGCGCTCGCGGCCACAGAACCGCCGAGATAACCGAACAGACCGGTAAAGCCAGCCGCCGTCCCCGCCGCTTTTTTCGGCGCCAGTTCCAGCGCGTGCAGACCAATCAACATGACCGGGCCATAGATCAGGAAGCCGATGATGATCATACAAGCCATATCCACGTTCGGGTTGCCTGCCGGGTTCATCCAGTAGACGATGGTCGCAATCGTCACCAGCGTCATAAAGAACACGCCAGTCGCACCACGGTTTCCACGGAAGACTTTATCCGACATCCAGCCACACAGCAGCGTGCCAGGAATCCCCGCATATTCATACAGGAAGTACGCCCAGGATGATTTATCCAGTGCGAAATGTTTCACTTCTTTCAGGTAGGTTGGTGACCAGTCCAGGATGCCGTAGCGCAGCAGATAAACAAACACGTTAGCGATAGCGATGTACCACAACAGTTTGTTCGGCAGTACGTATTGCATGAAGATCTGCTTCGCAGTCAGCTCTTCTTCCGCTTTCTCGTTGTAATCATCCGGGTAGTCGTTCTTGTACTCTTCGATAGGCGGCAGGCCACAGGACTGCGGCGTATCACGCATCATAGCAAAAGCAAACAGCGCGACGACGATCGCACCGAAAGCAGGCATGTACAGCGCCGCTTTCCAGTCATTGAACCAGGCCATACCGAGCAGGAACAACAGAGGAGGCAGACCGCCGCCCACGTTGTGCGCACAGTTCCAGACGGAAACAATGCTCCCACGCTCTTTCTGCGACCACCAGTGCACCATGGTACGACCACACGGCGGCCACCCCATCCCCTGGAACCATCCGCAGAGGAACAGCAGCACAAACATAATCGCAATGCTCGATGTCGCCCACGGCACAAAGCCCATAAACAACATCACTGCCGCAGCCAGTATCAGACCCGCTGGCAGGAAAACGCGCGGATTCGAGCGATCCGAAACGGACCCCATGATGAATTTCGAAAATCCGTAAGCAATGGAGATACCGGACAACGCAAAACCCAGATCGCCACGCGAGAACCCCTGCTCAACCAGATACGGCATCGCAAGGGCAAAGTTCTTACGTACCAGATAGTACGCGGCATAACCAAAGAAAATCCCCAGAAAAATCTGCCAACGTAATCGACGATATGTCGGGTCGATCTCCGCTGCAGGCAAACGCGCCGTGTGTGACGCTGGTTTAAAAATACTCAACATAGTGTAGCCTCCGTGGCCGTCTCTCATTCGAAGTAAACACTGCAGTTCGTCATTACTACCCTACCGCTCCCAGTGTGGCCGCGATGTTAAGGAAAGATACATAACAAAAATGTGAAACGCAGCACATATTGTTACAGATTTATGACAAATGTTCATAAAGGCGCACGAAATCACGTTTCATTTTCGAATAATGAGCGATTATGCGCGAAATCAAACAATCCATGTTTTTTATGTGGCTAAATGATAAAAAACGAACTGTGAGGAAAAACAATGAAAACTCGCGACTCGCAAACAAGTGACGTGATTATCATTGGTGGAGGAGCAACAGGTGCAGGGATCGCACGCGATTGTGCGCTGCGCGGGTTGCGCGTCATCTTAGTGGAGCGCCACGATATCGCCACAGGTGCGACCGGACGTAATCACGGCCTGCTGCACAGCGGTGCGCGTTATGCCGTCACCGACGCTGAATCTGCCCGTGAGTGCATCAGCGAAAACCAAATCCTGAAACGTATCGCCCGCCATTGCGTTGAGCCGACGGACGGTCTGTTTATTACCCTGCCGGAAGATGAACTCTCCTTTCAGGCAACCTTTATTCGCGCCTGTGAAGAGGCCGGTATCCGCGCCGAAGCGATCGACCCTAAACAGGCGCGCATTATCGAACCTTCAGTCAATCCACAGCTGATTGGCGCAGTAAAAGTACCGGACGGCACAGTCGATCCTTTCCGCTTAACCGCTGCCAATATGCTGGATGCGCGCGAGCATGGTGCGGTTATCTTGACAGCGCATGAAGTGACAGGACTCATTCGCGAAGGCGCGACGGTGTGCGGCGTTAACGTGCGCAATCATCTGACGGGTGAGATGCAGTCTCTGCATGCGCCAGTTGTAGTGAACGCTGCCGGGATCTGGGGTCAGCGCATTGCGGAATATGCCGATCTGAGTATCCGTATGTTCCCGGCGAAAGGTTCGCTGCTGATTATGGATCATCGGATTAACCAGCATGTCATCAACCGCTGTCGTAAACCCTCTGACGCCGATATTCTGGTGCCAGGCGATACCATCTCATTGATCGGTACCACCTCGCAGCACATTGATTACGACGATATCGACAGCAACCGCGTTACCGCAGAAGAAGTCGACATTCTGCTGCGTGAAGGCGAGAAACTCGCGCCGATTATGGCGAAAACGCGCATTTTACGCGCCTACTCCGGCGTGCGTCCGCTGGTGGCAAGTGACGACGATCCGACCGGTCGTAACGTCAGCCGTGGGATTGTCCTGTTCGATCACGCACAGCGTGACGGACTGGAGGGGTTTATCACCATTACCGGCGGCAAACTAATGACCTACCGCCTGATGGCGGAGTGGGCTACAGATGCCGTTTGCCGCAAGCTGGGTAATACCGAACCTTGCACAACGGCAGCCACCGCGTTACCTGGCTCACAGGAATCTACCGAGCATACGCTTAAACGCGTCATTTCGTTACCAGCACCACTGCGCGGATCGGCGGTCTATCGTCATGGCGATCGTACTCCGGCGTGGCTAAGCGAAGGTCGCCAACACCGCAGCCTGGTTTGTGAATGTGAAGCGGTCACCGCGGGCGAAGTGCAATACGCCGTCGAAAATTTAACCGTCAACAGCCTGCTGGATTTGCGTCGCCGTACCCGTGTAGGAATGGGGACCTGCCAGGGCGAATTGTGTGCCTGCCGCGCCGCAGGTTTGCTGCAACGTTTTAATGTCACCACCGCTGCACAATCTATTACCCAGCTTTCCGATTTCCTCAACGAACGCTGGAAAGGCGTGCAACCTATTGCCTGGGGAGATGCGCTGCGCGAAAGCGAATTCACGCGCTGGGTCTATCAGGGATTGTGCGGTCTGGAAAAGGAGCACCAGGATGAAATTTGATTCCGTCATTATCGGCGGCGGCCTGGCCGGCCTGCTGTGCGGCCTGCAACTGCAAAAAAGCGGTTTGCGCTGCACGATCGTCACTCGCGGCCAAAGCGCCCTGCATTTTTCCTCCGGCTCACTGGATTTGCTCAGCAACTTGCCCGATGGCCAACCCGTGACCGACATAGAAGTGGGTCTGAATACGCTGCGCACTCAGGCACCCGCGCATCCATATAGCATCATCGGCACGAACAATGTCCTGGACCTGGCCCAGCAGGCGCAAAATCTGCTGGAAGATTGCGGCACGCATTTGCAGGGCAAGGTACTTCAGTCACATCAACGCGTAACCCCGTTGGGAACCCTGCGCTCAACCTGGTTAAGCTCACCAGAAGTTCCGGTCTGGCCGCTGTCCGCAGATCGTATCTGCGTTGTGGGTATTAGTGGTTTACTGGATTTTCAGGCGCATCTCGCCGCAGCCTCACTGCGCCAGCGCAATCTCAGCGTCGAAACGGCAGAAATCGATCTCCCTGAGCTGGATGTCCTGCGTGATAACCCGACCGAGTTTCGCGCCGTCAACATTGCGCGTCTGCTGGATAACGACGATAAATGGTCGCTACTCTATGACGCACTGCTGCCAATAGCAAAAACCTGCGACATGATAATCATGCCAGCCTGCTTCGGTCTGGCAGATGAGCGGCTCTGGCAGTGGCTGAATGAACGCCTTCCCTGCTCGCTGTCGCTGTTACCGACCCTACCACCTTCGGTACTGGGCATGCGTTTGCACAACAAATTACAGCGCCAGTTTGTGCGTCAGGGCGGCGTCTGGATGCCAGGCGATGAAGTGAAAAAAATAACCTGTCAGGATGGCGTAGTCAGCGAAATCTGGACCCGTAACCATGCCGATATTCCCTTGCGACCACGTTTTGCCGTGCTCGCCAGCGGCAGTTTCTTCAGCAGCGGACTGGTCGCCACCCGAGAGGCTATCTACGAACCGATCCTCGGACTGGATGTGCAGCAAACTGCCACCCGCGCCGAATGGTATCAACGTGATGTCTTCGACCCACAGCCATGGCAACAGTTTGGCGTCACAACCGATGCCGCCCTACGCCCGTCACTGGCGGGAAAAACGATAGATAATATGTATGCCATCGGCTCCGTTCTTGGCGGATTCGATCCCATCGCCCAGGGTTGCGGAGGCGGCGTGTGCGCAGTAAGCGCCTTACATGCCGCACATCATATTGCGAAACGTGCAGGAGGTGAGCAATGAGCGACACACGTTTTGAAAGTTGTATCAAATGTACGGTGTGCACCACCGCCTGCCCGGTTAGTCGCGTCAATCCAAACTACCCTGGCCCTAAACAGGCTGGCCCGGACGGAGAACGTCTGCGTCTGAAAGATGGCGCGTTATATGACGATGCGCTGAAATACTGTATCAACTGTAAGCGCTGCGAAGTGGCTTGTCCGTCAGATGTGAAAATTGGCGATATCATCCAACGCGCACGCGCCAAATACGACACGACGCGTCCGTCTATACGTAACTTTGTCTTAAGCCATACCGATTTAATGGGTAGCGTATCCACACCCTTCGCCCCGATAGTGAACACGGCTACGTCACTGAAACCGGTACGCCAGCTGCTGGATTACGCGCTAAAAATCGATCATCGCCGTACGCTACCGAAATACTCTTTTGGCACCTTCCGCCGCTGGTATCGCAGCGTTGCCGCCCAGCAAGCGCAGTATCAGGATCAGGTCGCCTTTTTCCACGGCTGTTTTGTAAATTACAACCATCCACAGCTCGGTAAAGATCTGATCAAGGTGCTCAACGCCATGGGAACCGGCGTTCAACTGCTGAGCAAAGAGAAGTGCTGCGGCGTACCGCTGATTGCCAACGGCTTTACCGATAAAGCACGTAAACAGGCGGTGAGCAACGTGGCCTCGCTCCGGGAAGCGATTGACGGCAAAGGCATTCCAGTGATCGCCACTTCATCAACCTGCACCTTTGCGCTACGCGATGAATATCCGGAAGTGCTGGACGTCGATAACGCAGGCCTACGCGAACACATTGAGCTGGCAACCCGCTGGCTGTGGCGCAAGCTGGATGAAGGCAAAACGCTACCGCTGAAAACACTGCCGCTGAAAGTGGTCTACCACACGCCATGCCACATGGAGAAAATGGGCTGGACACTCTACACGTTGGAACTGCTGCGAAAAATTCCGGGGCTGGAGCTGACGGTGCTGGATTCTCAATGCTGCGGGATTGCCGGGACTTACGGCTTTAAAAAGGAAAACTACCCGACTTCACAGTCTATTGGCGCACCGTTATTCCGTCAGATTGAAGAAAGCGGCGCGGATATCGTCGTCACCGACTGCGAAACCTGTAAATGGCAGATTGAGATGTCGACAAGCCTTCGTTGTGAGCATCCCATTACCCTGTTAGCAAAAGCGCTAAGTTAAGCGCTGTATCAGGCCCGATAGCCTTACACCATCGGGCCTGATATTAGTAACTGCTTTTTAACGTTTGTGCAGTCTTCTCCGGCTTAAATATTGCCAACCGGCGATCCAGCGCTTCAGTATAAAGCATAGTATCAACGCCTACAGCGACAAAGTTCGCGCCCCAGTGCAGACATTTTTGCGCCATTGCCGGGTCAACCGCGAGGAATCCTGCGGCTTTACCGGCTGCGCGGATACGGCGAATGCACTGTTCAATGATCCGCTGCACCTCCGGGTGTCCGGCGTTATCCGGATAGCCCAGTGATGCAGAAAGATCCGCCGGGCCAATAAAGACACCGTCAATACCTTCAACGTCCAGAATCGCATCCAGATTATCCAGGGCTGCTTTACTCTCGACCTGAACCAGCAGACAGAGTGATTCATTGGCCCGTTCCATATACTTGTCGATACGCCCCCAGCGCGCCGCTCGCGCCACGCTGGCACCAACGCCACGCTCGCCGAGCGGAGGATAACGAGTGGCGGAAACCACCTGACGCGCCTGCTCTGCACTGTCGACCATTGGGATCAGCAGCGTCTGCGCACCAATATCCAGTACCTGCTTAATCAACGCTTTACTGCCCTCAACGGGACGTACCACCGGTTGACTGGAATAAGGCGCAATCGCCTGGAGTTGGTGGTAGAGATCTTGCACCGTATTCGGCGCATGTTCACCATCAATCAATAACCAGTCATAGCCTGATGTAGCGGCAATCTCCGCCATATAGGAGGTGGTCGAACTGAGCCACAGGCCAACCTGGACCTCTCCTCTCAACAATCCTTCTTTGAAAGAGTTTGATAACAATGCGTTCATAACGATCCTTACAACGTAGATAAGATTAATGATGCGCAGCGCCGGTTTGTGAAACCGAACGGTTCACACTCAGCGTAAAGATGATAAGCGAGCCAATAATCGCGACGCCCGCCAGGACCAGCAGTCCTGCCGCATCGCTGGCAAACAACGTTTCGGCTTTGACGCGCAAAATAGGAGCAATAAACCCGCCTACAGCACCAAACAGGTTGACGAAACCAATCCCTGCCGCCAGCGCTGTGCCGGAAAGAAGTTGCGTTGGCATCGTCCAGAACACCGGCTGTACGGCGATGAAACCGACCGCCGCGACGCAGAGCGCCACGATCGCCAGTATTGGTGAAACCAGCCCGGACAGGCCAATGCCAATCCCGGCCGCCAGCAGCGTAAGCGCAGCAACGTTACGTCGGTCGCCAGTGCGATCGGAGTAGCGGGGAATAAGCCAGGTGCCAAACAGCGCCGCGACCCACGGTATCGCCGTCACGACTGAAGCCGTAAAGCCAACTTTTGTCCCTAACAATGCCGCAACCTGAGTGGGCAAGAAGAAGATCAAGCCATACACTGCGACCTGAATCGTCAGATAGATAATCGCCAGTTGCCAGACACGACCATTACGCAGTGCATCCGACAGTCGCGACGTCACCTTTTTCTCCTCTTCACTCGCCAGTTGGCTAATGAGCGCAGCCTTTTCCTCAGCGCTCAGGAAACGCGCCTGCTGCGGCGTGTCGTCAAGCCAGAAGAAGGTGAAAACCCCTGCGCCTACCGCCAATAAACCTTCGATAACAAACATCCAAAACCACCCCGGATGTCCCATAAAACCGTGCATCTCAAGCAGCGCGCCAGACAGCGGCGATCCCAGGGTTAATGCCAGCGGCGCCCCCATGTAGAACAGGCCCATAATGCTGGCGCGATTGCGCTGGGGGAACCACTGCGATGTCAGGTAAATCATACCGGGGAAGAAGCCCGCCTCTGCCGCACCCAGCAGAGTACGGATAATCAGAAACTTCGCTTCCGTATCCGCCCATGCCATCGCCGCAGAGAGAAATCCCCACAGCAACGTGGTGGTACCAATCCAGGTTCTGGCGCCAAATTTACGCATCAACAAGTTGGCAGGAACGCCCAGAAAGGCGTAAACCACAAAGAAAATTCCTGCTCCCAATGCATAAGCTTCATTGCTCAGGCCGGTATCAATCTGATAGGTCTCTTTGGCAAACCCAATGTTCGAGCGGTCAAGAAACGCCAGCACATACAGCGCCAGCATAAAGGGAATCAAACGGGCACGGTTTTTCTTCACCACACCGTCAAGTAACGTGGTACTCATAGAAAAATCCTCAAAAAAATGAGGGCGTTGCCGTGAAAAAGGCAACGCACAGGTCATTAGTGGCTATAAGGGCGCTTCAGATTGCAGTCGCGGTTAAGCTCGACGCCAAATCCCGGTTTATCCAGCACTGACTTATGAATGCGGCCATTGACGGGCACGGGTTCGTCAAGAAGGATAGGATCAAACTGCGGACGCATCGTTGAGCAATCCGGGCTGGTCATCAGGAATTCGCTGAACGGGGTGTTGGTGAACGTGATCACCGCATGGTGTGAGTAAACTGATGAGCCATGTGGCACCACCAGTTGGCCACGCGATTTCGCAATAGCGGCAATTTCTACTAACGTGGTTAACCCTCCGCACCAGCCTACATCCGGCTGCATAATATCGATGCCAGTTTCAGACAGCGTGCGGAAGGATTGCAGCGTTCCGTGATGTTCACCGCTGGTGACCATCATCCCCGCCGGAGCGTTGCGTTTCAGTTCGCGATAGCCTTCATACTGTTGCGGAGGCAGACACTCTTCGATCCACTTCAGATTGTGTGGCGCACAGGCATGAGCCAGTTTGGTGGCATAGTTCACGTCCTGACTCATCCAGCAGTCGAGCATCAGCCAGAAATCAGGACCGCATTTCTCGCGCATATCAGCAACCATTGCCGAATCTTTGCGGATCCCGGCATCCCCGTCATGCGGTCCCCAGTGGGTTGGCATTTTACCGCCAATAAAACCCATCTCCTTCGCCAGATCCGGACGCGCGCCCGTCGCGTAGAATTGAATTTCGTCTCGTACCGCACCACCCAGCAACTTATAGACCGGTAACCCCACCACTTTGCCAAACAGATCCCACAACGCCAGATCTACGCACGAGATGGTGTTCATGACCAGACCACCAGAGCCGGAGTAATACATTGTTGCACCGAGCATCTGGTCATGAATGAGTTTGATATCGCTAACGCATTTACCTTCGATAAAACGATTGAGATGCTTTTCCACAATAAAGCAGCCCATCTCCCCTGCCGTCGAAACGGCAAAACCGGTCTGCCCGTTCTCAGCCTCTACTTCAACAATCAACGTTCCTAACACGTTGATGCCAAAAGACTGACGTGATTGCTCGTATTCACGATATTTACTCATTGGCGTGGCGATATGATCGTCAATCCAGTGGTTAGCGCCCTGATCGTGATAATCACCACCGCCTGCGCCTTTATCTGCTGTAGCGCCACCGGTAAACCAGGCACGGACATGTTTAATTTTAGGTAGGGTCATGATGTTCTCCTTTTTATGAAGCGAGTGAGTCGAAGGGACTTTTCCATCCCAGCAGGCGCGAAATATCCCTGGCGCAGGCAATTGCTTTCCCGGCCAGATAGTCACGATTCTCTTCGTTAATTTGCAGACGCGTGCCGACCACCGAAATTGCTGCGGTCAGTTCATTGTTAGCGTTAAAAACAGGCGCTGCGACGCAGCGAACATCGGGGTAATCTTCGCCATTATCAAAGCTCCATCCACGCTGACGAATACGCTCAAGCTCGTCATTCAACTGCTGTGGTCTGGTGATAGTGGTTGGCGTTGCCTGTTCCCATATCAGTTGTTCAATAATGGCTTTACGTACGGCGGCAGGTTGCCAGGCTAGCAGACACTTGCCGATCCCAGAGCGATAGAGCGAAAGACTTTTCCCCTCGTGGGAGCGCACGCTAATAGTGGATGACGACTCCACTTTCAGGATGTAATACGCGCTTTCGTGGTCAATGATCCCCAGATGGCAAAGTAACCCGGTCTCATCCATCAGTTGTGTCAACCGTGGACGTGCCAGTTCACGTAAATCCATCTTACTCAGAGCGTGCCCCGACAGCTCAACCAACTTGGTCCACAGGCAGTAATTCTCCTGATGATCAATGCTGATAAAACGCTGACGTTTAAGTTCGTTGAGTAACAGGTAAGCGGTACTTTTTGGTATACCCAGCGTCTCTATGATCGTAGCAGCACTGCATGGGCCGATACGCGCAATGAGATTGAGAATTTCGATCGCCCTGGTGAGCGCGGGAACTTTACTTGATTCCAACATACTGGACTCCAGTCTGAGATACTGGAATCAGTGTGGTAGGTTAAAGTGGTTAAAATTGTGAAGCGCATCAAATCCTCTCGTTCTTCCAGTAGGCTGGAGAAAAATCGAGTACAACTGTGAACTAACGCACAGATTTTTTTGTTGGGAGTACAACAGGTTGGACTGATAATGGGAAGGCCAGGGCGCCTTCCCATAACAAAAAGAAGAGAGAGAATAAATCAGGCAGGCAGCGTCAGGGATTCCACCACGTCGATCCAGCCATGTTCGTTGGCAATATCCTGTCCGTTAAGCCAACGGCGCAGCATATTCAGTGCCATCATCGCGCACACTTCCTGGTGAATCGCCAAGCTGTAGCGATTAGCATTCAGCCGGACGCGTAAGGCATGCGTTCCATCAGGTGTTGCCAGCGCAAAGTTAATATGTTCGTTTTCGAACGCGGATATCGCCAGTGCCAGCCCCGCATAATGGTTGCCGCGTCGCTCGGTTACCCAGTGCGCTGTTTGCGCCAGCGTTTCTTCCTGGGGCGGAACCACTTCGCTCGCGAGCAGCGGAGCATTTGCGCGCGAAAGCTGCAGCGCCACCAGACCACTGGTGAATTGTTCGCTCAGCGTCAGGCTGTATTGCCGTTCCTGTAACGTGCGGGCAATTTGCGCAGGCAAGCCTTCCGTACCTTCGAAAATCATGTTTTGCCCGGCAACCTTTTTCACCTCAGGCCACAGCGCCAGCATCGCTTCACGTTGGGAATCCGGACCGGTCAGTTTCAGCTCAATAATCGGCATCGACGAGCGATACCCCATTGTTACGCCCGGTGGCAAAGTCAGCAGATCCAGGCTTTGTGCCAACTCGCTTTCAGAGCGGCCAAAGGTGGTTAATCGCAGGCATAGCGGGGGTTGAGACAGTGAAAAGCGCTCACGCAAACGCGGCAGGATCTCATGCTCAACCATGACTTTAAATTCTGATGGTACACCCGGCGTAAAGAACATCAGGCAGCGGTTAAGCCTCAGGGCAAACCCGCATGCAGTACCTACTGGATTATTGATAAACTCCGCGCTGGCGGGAAGCTCAGCCTGTTTGCGGTTGCTTGGTGCCATCACGCGGCCGCGTTCACGGAAATAACGTTCCATCTCGGCGAGCCAGGCTTCATGCAACACCAGCCCTTCGCCTTTTGCCGTTGCCGCCGCCAGCGCGCTCAAATCATCGCTGGTCGGCCCCAGACCGCCGTTAACGATCAGTACGTCGGCGTGTTCGCTACGCTCACGCAAAACGGCGACCAAATCGTCAAGATTGTCACCTACTGTGTTGCGACGTGTTAACGGTAAACCCTGATGAAAGAAAAAATCGGCCAGCCAGGCGGCATTGGTGTCGACAATTTGTCCGTGCAACACCTCATCCCCGGTGGATAGCATCTCCACGTTTAACATCGTGTTCTCCTGCTTTTATGATGAAAACACTATAACGCATGGAGGGGGGAAGGCGCGACTGAACGCCGCGCCGGAAAAATCAGAAACTCGCGTTAACCCCAACGTACGGGCCATCAGCAATCGCGTTATCGCGGTTGCCGTCTTTACCAGCAAGGTTCAGGTAGCGATAACCGGCTTCAATACTCAGCGGACGCATAATGGTCAGACGTGCACCGGCATTAGCCTCTTCATAGCTGTCGATACCGCTGGAAAGCGAATCGGGAGAATAATAATACTCGCCAAACAGGCGGATGCTGTCGCCAATCGGCCACTGTAAACCACCACCGACCGCCGCCGCGTAACCCTCATCACCATCATTCGGGTTAGTATAAATGCCTTTCCCACCCACCGTTGCCAACAGCGGACCGAGTGGAACATTCAAACCTAACCCCAGACCAGCTGCATCGCCGTCGTCATCGTTATGCATCCAGTTACCACTGACGGCCAGCCCCGTAGTCTCGGTGCCCATACCGAACCCAAGGTTGGTGTAATCTTCGCCAGCCTGGCCACTAATGCTAATTGCGCTCGCCGACGCAGAAACAAACAGCATGCCGGCAAAACCCAACATTAAACTTTTTTTCATTTTCTATCCTTTCAAGCAAAAATCAAAACATAGCCCCAAAACCGAGGGATTGTACTGCCAGATGGCAAGGAATCAATGAACTAAAAAAGCGATGCACTGCCATATTGTAACTAAATACTACTTAATGAGACGAGATAATGTTAAATTTTTGTATAAAACGTATCATTGTGTACCCCTGAATGCCATTTTCAACAACTATCAATTTTTCCCCGGTCACACGGACTTAATCGTCGATGAAGCGTTTTTTCTCCAGCCAGCAAAAGGTAAGATAGGTGAATGATGGAATTATCAATCCCCTGGAAGGACTTGACCTATGCGCCAAAGAACAATTGTTTGCCCCTTAATTCAAAACGATGGCTGCTATTTACTGTGTAAAATGGCAGATGACCGCGGCGTGTTTCCCGGTCAGTGGGCGCTTTCTGGTGGTGGCGTTGAGCCGGGTGAGCGCATCGAAGAGGCTTTGCGTCGGGAAGTGAGGGAGGAGCTGGGTGAACAACTGGTATTATCAGAAATTACTCCGTGGACCTTCAGCGATGATATTCGCACCAAAACCTATGCCGATGGCAGTCGGGAAGAGATTTATATGATTTATCTCATCTTCGATTGCGTGGCAGCTAATCGTGAAGTGAACATTAACGAAGAGTTTCAAGATTTCGCGTGGGTTAAAGCGGAAGATCTTGGTACCTACGACTTAAATATCGCCACGCGAAAAACGTTAACCTTGAAAGGACTACTGTAAGTCTAACGAGTTTAAACGTAATATAAACAATGTTCACAATAGCGGTATTGTTTTCAGCATTCAGCACAGAAGCCAATGCCGCCACGTTGTATAAAAATATTTTATATTCAAACAAATAAATCACCTCCCTCTAGTCTTTATCTTGACATCCCAAACCTTAAACTCTTAAGGATAAATTAACCTTTGGCCATTAACCTTTGTAGCCTGATTAAATAATTAACGACGCCCCTGTTTAGTCCTAAAAATAAAACTTCGGTAGCGTTAAATGGCTTGAAGGAATAATGATGCCTGACTTTTTGCCTTTCTCTCGCCCGGCAATGGGTGCTGAAGAGCTTGCAGCCGTGAAAGCAGTGCTGGACTCTGGATGGATAACCACTGGCCCGAAGAATCAACAGCTGGAAGAAGCCTTCTGCCAGTTGACAGGAAATCAACACGCCGTCGCTGTCTGTTCCGCCACGGCAGGTATGCATATCACGCTAATGGCGCTGAACATAGGTGCAGGCGATGAGGTCATTACGCCGTCAATGACGTGGGTTTCTACCCTCAACATGATTGTCCTGCTGGGTGCGACCCCCGTGATGATCGATGTCGACCGCGATACGCTGATGGTCACACCAGAGCAAATTGAAGCCGCTATCACGCCACGCACCAAGGCCATTATTCCGGTACATTACGCTGGCGCTCCAGCCGACCTTGACGCGATTTATGCGATTGGCGAGCGGTATGGTATTCCGGTCATAGAAGATGCAGCCCATGCCGTAGGAACGCAGTATAAAGGCCGCCATGTCGGCGCGCGCGGCACGGCAATCTTCTCATTTCACGCCATCAAAAATATCACCTGCGCAGAAGGTGGGCTGATTGTTACTGACGATAGTCAGCTTGCTCAGCGGCTTCGCAGTCTGAAGTTTCACGGTCTGGGCGTTGATGCTTACGATCGACAAACCTATGGCCGGGCGCCGCAGGCCGAAGTGCTTGCGCCAGGCTACAAATACAACCTTACCGATATCAATGCTGCCATCGCGCTGGTACAGCTGAATAAACTACAACAGCTGAACTCGCGGCGGGCGCAAATTGCCCATGAATATCAACAGGCGCTAGCCGATACGCCATTTCAACCGCTGAGCCTGCCTCAGTGGTCGCATGTTCATGCCTGGCATCTGTTCATCATTCGCGTTGACGAAGCGCGCTGTGGCCTGAGCAGAGATGCTCTGATGGAAGCACTGAAGGCTAAAGATATCGGCACTGGTCTGCATTTTCGTGCAGCCCACACGCAAAAATACTATCGCGAACGCTTCACTACCCTTTCGCTCCCAAATACAGAATGGAATAGCGCACGCATCTGCTCGCTGCCGTTATTCCCCGATATGACCGCCGCTGACACCCAGCGGGTCATAACGGCACTTCGCGAGATTGCAGGACAATAAATATGTTTGAAGCAGCACCGATCAAAAAAGTCTCGGTGGTCATTCCCGTTTTTAATGAACAGGAAAGCCTGCCTGAACTAATCAGACGTACCAGCGCCGCCTGCGAAAAGTTGGGCAAGGACTATGAAATCCTGCTGATCGATGACGGCAGCAGTGACAATTCCGCTCAGTTGATGATGAACGCCTCCCAGGCACCAAACAGCCATATTGTTTCTATTTTGCTGAATCGCAATTACGGGCAACACTCGGCGATTATGGCCGGTTTCAGCCATGTCACTGGCGACTTGATCATCACACTGGATGCCGATTTACAGAACCCGCCGGAGGAGATCCCACGGCTGGTCGCCACCGCAGATGAGGGGTTCGATGTGGTAGGAACGGTACGTCAGAATCGTCAGGACAGCGTATTTCGTAAGACCGCCTCACGCATGATCAACCATCTGATTCAGCGCACCACCGGTAAAGCGATGGGTGACTACGGTTGTATGTTACGCGCCTATCGCCGTCACATCGTCGATGCCATGCTGCATTGCCAGGAGCGCAGCACTTTTATCCCGATTCTGGCCAATATTTTTGCCCGTCGCGCTACGGAAATCCCGGTACACCATGCAGAACGTGAATTTGGTGACTCCAAATACAGCTTCATGCGTCTGATCAACCTGATGTATGACCTGGTGACCTGTCTGACCACAACGCCGCTTCGTATGTTGAGCCTGTTGGGCAGCGTAATTGCAGCCACGGGCTTTACCATATCCGTTCTGCTTGTTGTTCTGCGCCTGACGCTCGGTCCGCAGTGGGCCGCAGAAGGGGTATTCATGCTGTTTGCCGTTCTGTTTACCTTTATCGGCGCGCAGTTTATTGGCATGGGTTTACTCGGGGAATATATAGGTCGCATCTATAACGATGTCCGTGCCCGCCCCCGCTATTTTGTTCAACACGTTATACGCCCACAAACCACGCAGTCAACCGAGGAAAACCACGCATGAAAGCCGTCGTATTTGCCTATCACGATATGGGATGTCAGGGTGTCCAGGCCTTGTTGGATGCAGGTTATGAAATCGCTGCAATTTTTACGCACACCGATAACCCAGGTGAAAAAGCGTTTTTTGGATCTGTTTCCCGCCTCGCCGCCAGCGCTGGTATTCCGGTTTACGCCCCGGACGAGGTCAACCATCCCTTATGGATTGAGCGCATCAGCCAACTGGCACCGGATGTTATTTTCTCGTTCTACTATCGTCATTTGCTGAGTGACGAGATCCTCAGCCTTGCCCCTAAGGGTGCATTTAATCTGCACGGCTCGCTGCTACCGAAATATCGCGGTCGCGCGCCGCTGAACTGGGTATTGGTCAATGGCGAAACCGAAACCGGCGTCACGCTTCATCGGATGGTCAAACGTGCGGATGCAGGTGCCATTATCGCCCAGCAACGGGTTGCTATTTCGCCGGATGATGTGGCATTAACGCTGCACCATAAATTATGCCAGGCTGCGCGTCAGTTACTGGAACAAACACTACCCGCAATTAAAACGGGAGATTATGCAGAACGTCCCCAACTGGAAGAAGAAGCGACCTGTTTTGGTCGCCGTGCGCCAGAAGATAGCTTCCTCGACTGGAACAAGCCAGCTGCAGAGTTGCATAACCAGGTACGCGCCGTCAGCGATCCTTGGCCGGGCGCGTTTAGCTATGTTGGTACGCAAAAATTCACCGTTTGGTCGTCACGCGTTTGCACAAATGACCTCGCTGCCCAACCAGGAACCGTCATCTCCATTTCGCCTTTGCTGATCGCCTGTGTCGATGGCGCACTGGAAATTATCACCGGACAAGCTGGCGATGGTATTGCCATGCAGGGATCACAGCTGGCGCAGGTTCTGGGTCTGGTGCCGGGTTCCCGCCTGAACAGCCAGTCAGTTACCACCACTAAACGCCGTACTCGCGTGCTGATCCTTGGCGTCAATGGCTTCATTGGTAACCATCTGACTGAACGCCTGTTACAAGAAGACAATTACGAAGTGTATGGACTCGACATTGGCAGCGACGCCATTAGTCGTTTTCTGCAGCACCCGCGATTCCACTTCGTCGAGGGTGACATCAGCATTCACTCCGAATGGATTGAATATCATGTGAAAAAATGCGACGTCGTACTACCGCTGGTAGCAATCGCCACACCAATCGAATATACCCGCAACCCGCTGCGCGTGTTTGAGCTCGATTTTGAAGAGAACCTGAAAATCATTCGCTACTGTGTGAAATACCGTAAGCGCATCATTTTCCCGTCAACATCTGAAGTCTACGGCATGTGTACCGACAAAGTCTTCGATGAGGACAGCTCGAATCTGATCGTCGGCCCGGTGAATAAACCACGCTGGATCTACTCCGTTTCCAAGCAGTTGCTGGACCGCGTAATCTGGGCATACGGCGAAAAAGAGGGACTGCGCTTCACCCTGTTCCGTCCATTTAACTGGATGGGGCCGCGTCTGGACAGCCTTAACGCCGCACGTATCGGCAGCTCACGCGCCATTACCCAACTTATTCTCAATCTGGTGGAAGGTTCACCGATTAAGCTGATTGAAGGCGGCAAGCAAAAACGCTGCTTTACTGATATTCGCGATGGTATTGAAGCTCTGTACCGCATCATTGAAAACGAAGACGGACGCTGTGACGGCGAAATTATCAACATCGGTAACCCGGAGAACGAAGCCAGTATTCAGGAATTGGCAGAAATGCTGCTTACCTGTTTTGAAAAACATCCATTACGCAACCACTTCCCGCCGTTTGCCGGTTTCCGTAACGTCGAAAGCAGCAGCTACTATGGTAAAGGTTATCAGGACGTTGAGCATCGTAAGCCCAACATTCGTAATGCAAAACGCTGCCTGAACTGGGAGCCCACCATTGAGATGCAGGAAACAGTAGAAGAGACGCTGGACTTCTTCTTACGCAGTGTGGATATCACGGAACACACATCATGACCAAAGTAGGCTTGCGCATTGATGTCGATACGTTCAGGGGGACGCGCGAAGGCGTGCCCCGCCTGTTGGAGACATTGAACCGACATAACATTCGGGCAAGTTTTTTCTTTAGCGTTGGACCGGACAACATGGGACGCCATCTCTGGCGTCTTGTGAAGCCGAAATTTCTGTGGAAGATGCTGCGCTCAAACGCAGCATCACTCTACGGCTGGGATATATTGCTCGCGGGAACCGCGTGGCCGGGAAAAGAGATCGGCCAGGCCAATGCGGCAATCATCGCGCAAACCGCCCTGATTCATGAAACCGGTTTGCATGCCTGGGATCATCATACCTGGCAGGCGCGTAGCGGAACCTGGAATGATAAACAGCTGATTGATGATATTTCACGAGGCATCACCGCTCTTGAAACCATCATCGGACAACCTGTTACCTGTTCTGCCGTTGCCGGATGGCGTGCCGACAACCGCGTCGTCGACGCAAAAGAAACATTCCATCTGCGCTATAACAGCGACTGTCGGGGAACGTCGTTATTTCGTCCTGTACTGGCCTCAGGGAAAGCAGGTACACCACAAATTCCCGTCACGTTACCAACATGGGATGAAGTGGTTGGTCAGGAGGTCCAGGCGGTGGACTTCAACGCTTATATTCTCTCCCACATCCAGATGAGCAGAGGAACTCCGGTGTATACCATTCATGCGGAAGTTGAAGGCATCGCTTTTCATCAGAATTTTGACGAGCTGCTGACTCGAGCCGCCGACATGGGGATTACATTTTGCCCGCTCGGCGATCTGTTACCTGACGATGTCAGTTCGCTGCCAACAGGGCAGATCGTACGTGGAAAAATACCCGGCAGAGAGGGATGGCTCGGCTGCCAACAATCGGTGAGTGCAACACAATGAAACCTGCTGCCCGCTACACTCTGGCCTTTATCGCGTTTATTGCGCTGTATTTCATTCTCCCCATTAACAGCCGCCTGCTCTGGCAACCTGATGAAACGCGCTATGCCGAAATCAGCCGGGAAATGCTGACGTCCGGCGACTGGATCGTGCCGCACTTTTTAGGACTCCGTTACTTCGAAAAACCCATTGCCGGATACTGGTTAAACAGCATCGGGCAATGGGTGTTTGGCACCAATAATTTTGGCGTCAGAGCGGGGGCCATTTTTGCCACCCTGCTGACGGCACTACTGGTTGCCTGGCTTGCCATGCGGTTATGGCAGGATAAGCGGACCGCCGTACTCTCTTCAGTAATCTTTTTAACGTTTTTCTCGGTTTACAGCATCGGCACCTACGCGGTACTTGATCCCATCATTGCTCTCTGGCTAATGGCTGGCATGTGCTGCTTTTGGGAGGGGATGCAGGCCACCACCCGAACGCGCAAAATTATCGCCTTTTTGTTGCTAGGGTTAACCTGCGGCATGGGCGTGATGACCAAGGGCTTCCTGGCGCTAGCTGTTCCTGTGCTCAGCGTACTGCCGTGGGTTTTCATGCAAAAGCGTTGGAAAGACCTCATTATCTACGGTCTGCTGGCAGTGGTCGGCTGCGTCATGATTGTGCTGCCCTGGGGAATAGCGATTGCCCAGCGTGAGCCGGATTTCTGGCATTACTTCTTCTGGGTTGAACATATTCAACGCTTCGCGCAGGATGATGCCCAACACAAGGCCCCCATCTGGTACTACATTCCGGTATTTGTGGTTGGTGCACTACCATGGCTCGGACTGCTCCCCGGCGCGCTGCGTACGGGCTGGCGTGAGCGGGATGTTCCGCGCAGCGCACTGTACCTGTTAAGCTGGATTATTATGCCAATCCTGTTTTTCAGCATCGCCAAAGGAAAACTTCCGACCTATATTCTTTCCTGCTTCGCGCCGCTGGCGATATTAACGGCGCGTTTCGGCCTGCAGGCCGCGGAAAAAGGCTCAGCCGCGCTGCGCGTGAATAGTTGGATCAACGTGCTGTTCGGTGTGATCGGTATTGTTGCCACATTTATTGTGTCCACATTGGGTCCGTTAAAGACGCCGGTCTGGTCGTATATCGAAACGTATAAGGTGTTTTGCGCGTGGGGCATTTTTATCACCTGGGCACTGTTCGGCTGGTATACGCTAAATAACAGCGAGAAGAACTGGAAATTTGCCGCGCTGTGCCCGCTGGGACTCGCGCTGCTGTTTGGCTTCTCAGTCCCTGACCGGGTGATGGAGTCTAAACAGCCGCAGTTTTTTGTCGAGATGACCAAAGAGTCGCTGGAGTCGAGCCGTTACATTCTCGCCGACAACGTTGGTGTTGCCGCAGGGCTGGCCTGGAGCCTGAAGCGTGACGACATCATGATGTACAGCCAAACGGGCGAGTTAAAATATGGCCTCAACTACCCGGATGCGCAGGGGCGCTTTGTCAGTCGGGAAGACTTTGCCGACTGGTTAGCGCAACATCGTCAGCAAGGAAATATTACGCTCGTGCTCACAATTGATAAGGATGAAGATATTAATCAATTTGCCATCCCTCCCGCTGACTACATTGATAATCAGGGGCGTTTGGTTCTGATTCAGTATCGGCCTAAATGATCTGGATAGCCTTAGTTCTCGCCAGTCTGCTCAGCGTCTGCGGTCAGTTATGCCAGAAGCAGGCGACCCGCCCCGTCTCCGTTCGTGTGCGGAAACGCCATGTTACGCAATGGATAGGGCTCGCTCTGGCAAGCCTCGGTCTGGCCATGCTGCTGTGGCTGGCGGTACTGCAGAATATTCCTGTCGGTATCGCCTATCCCATGCTAAGTCTTAACTTTGTATGGGTGACACTGGCCGCATGGAAAATCTGGCGCGAACCCGTCACTACACGCCACTGGCTGGGGGTTGGGCTAATCATCACCGGCATCTTTATTCTTGGGAGTGCGGTGTAATGGGCCTATTTTGGGGATTATGTAGCGTGATTATCACTTCAGTCGCCCAGTTGAGCCTCGGCTTTGCGATGGATAATCTGCCGCCAATGCTGCAACCGCTGGCATTCATCTCTGCCGTATTTTCTCTTAGCATCGGCGCGTTTTCCCTGTATGCCGGGCTGGCAGGCTATTTACTATCGGTTATTTGCTGGCATAAAGCCCTGCACCAGCTTGCGCTCAGCAAGGCCTATGCCCTGCTCAGCCTGAGCTATGTGTTAGTGTGGGTTGCATCCATGATCCTGCCCGGCTGGCAGGGATCATTTTCAGTAAAGGCGCTCGCTGGAGTGCTATGCATCATGGCAGGGCTAATGACGATTTTTCTGCCTTCACGCAAGTGTCAGCCCTAATTATTTATCTTCGGACTGTCGTAACAGGCGTTCCCATTCGTCACAAATATACTGTCTGGCATCAATGATTTTAATCATTCGGGCCTTATCGCGATTAATACAATATTGGGCATCTTTCAGGGGTGAAAGGAGGTCTCCGGGCTTAAGCGACTCGGTAGATTGCGCCTCGGCCAGCATCTTCAGCGAACCGCCGCTATCGCAAAGTACGATATAAAGCCTCCTTGCTTTTTTGAGACAGCAAGACTTCTTCACATGCCATTCCATAACGCACCTTTTGTTAATAAATTTCACATCAGGTTACACTTTAGCTGATAAACAAAACGACAATAGCGACGGAATGGCAAAAATGAGAAATGTAATTAATGTTTTCTTAATGTTAACGACGAAGCACCTACCCAATCCGACAGTGCGCGACGGGAGATTTTAATCCCTCCGGCTTTGAGTTCGGGTGGTAATGTCAGCCAGCACACCGGTTGTTGAAAGCGGGCCAACTTATCTTTAACCCACTCAGCCAGATTGGTATCACCTGCGCTGGCGTCATATTCAACGACTGCTACCGGACGATGCCCAAACTCTTTATCTTCTATCGGCACAATAAAAGCTTGCAGAACATGCGGATGCCCTGCAATCACGCGTTCCACTTCTTCCGGCTGGATGCCTTCCCCACCGCTAAAGAACAGATTGTCCATACGACCGACAATCGTTAACTTGCCGTCCATTAACACACCGCGATCGCGGGTGGCAAACCAGCCTTCCGCGTTCACTAATGGAATAAGCTGCCCATTACGCCAGTAACCTTGCGCCATGCTGGCGGCTCGCAACCAGACTTCGTCGTTAACGATCCTGACTTCCCGCCCCGGTAAAGCAGAGCCCACATCCGCCCGGCCATCCGCTTCTTTCGCACAGACCGTAGAAGCAAACTCCGTCAGGCCGTAACCGCACCAGCAACGAATCCCCTGTTTGCGCGCTTGTTCGGTCAATTCCACAGGAATTGCCGCGCCACCTAATAGTACAGCTTTAAGCGATACCGGCGTGTTGTTGACCAGCAAGCGCCACAGCTGTGTGGGAACCAGTGAAGCGTGGGTACATCCAGCCAGCATTTGCTCAAGCGGCTGCTTGTCGCGCACGGTCATTCGTGCCCCGGCAAACAACCAGCGCCACAAAATACCCTGGCCGGAAACATGAAACAGCGGCAGCGAGAGCAGCCAGTCATCTTCAGCGCCAAACGGCATTAATGACAGCACACCCTGAGCGCTCGCCAGATGTGCCTGACAGGTATGAACTGCCGCTTTTGGCAATCCGGTAGAACCTGAGGTTAACGTCATCGTGCTCAAACGTTCGGGTAACCACGCGGCGGCATGCTTGCCCGGCAATACCTGCATTTGCAACGGATTGAGTCCCGGAAGTGCGTGAGTGGACTCCAGATCCAGCGCAAAACGCAGCGTTAACTCGGGGACCAGCGCATCAAGCAGCGGCTGAGGCAACTGTGGGTTCACAGGTAAAACCCGCGCCCCACACTGCAACAGTGCCAGCCAGGTCAACAATGCTCGCGGATGATTCCAGGCGCGAAGCAGAACACCATCGCCCTCTTCCACGCCCTGAGCGGCAAAGCCGCAGGCCAGATGGTCGACACGTGTACAGAGGTCGTCCCAGCTTAATACTTCATCATTGAGTCGTAGGGCTGGCATATGCGCACGAATCTGTCGCCAGTGGCGCCAAGGCCAGTTTCCGGGGTGTAACAGGCCCGATATGCTTACGCTATCGGGCATTTCCCACTGGGTCATAGCAGGCGTTCCAGCGCATCAACGTTGATACACGGCAACGCGCTGCCCGGCCAGGTGCGTACCTGCTGGCATTGCATCAGACTCAGGGTATCCAGACCCGGAATGGTCTGCGGTGTCAGCCAGGCGGCAATTCTCGCCAGTTGGGTTAAGCCGAGACTCGACTCGATCGACGAACTAATAACCGCGGTGAGACCAAGTGCATGCGCCGCTGCAACCTGTTCGCGCACTTTATCGAGACTGCCCGTCAGCGTAGGTTTGATAACCACAGCCTTAACGCCCTCTTCGGCTTCGAAGGTGAAATCCGCTTCACGCAGACTTTCATCCCAGGCGATAGCAATGCCGGTTTCTCGCGCGAAAGCACGGGAGTCGTCGCGGGTTTTACATGGCTCTTCGAGGAAGGCAATGCGCCCGCGATACTCAGGATTGACATATTTCGCAAACTGCTGAGCTTTTAACGGCGTCCAGGCGCGGTTGGCGTCAAGACGCAAATGCAGCTCCGGAATCGCCTCAAGCAGCAGGTTGGCAACCATGCCGTCGCGAACAGCTTCATACAGTCCGACCTTGATCTTTGCCACTTTCTCACCCGGCATATCCGCCAGTTGCAGGACCAGATCGTCAGGATCGCCCGTACACAGCGGCGCAGCACGGTAGTCCGCCGCCTCCGGCAGAGTACCTGCCAGTTCGGCCAGCGCACAGCTTGCGCCAAAGGCGACCGAAGGCAGTTGCGGCAAGGAAGCATTGCCCTGTAGCCAACCGTTGACCCAGGCCAGCAGCTCAGTTTGCGCCTCTGCCCAGCTTTCCTGACTGAAGCCCGGCAGTGGGGAGATCTCTCCCCACCCTTCGCGCTCGCCGTCACGAAGACAAACGTACAGCCCGTCACGCGTTTTTAACCGCCTGTCGCGCAGAATCACCCCCGCGTCCATGGGGATCTGCCAGCGGTATACCTGCGCGCTACGCATTACGGATTCCGTTTGAATTTGCTGAAATCAGGCTGACGTTTCTGGTTAAAGGCATTGCGGCCTTCCTGACCTTCTTCCGTCATGTAGAACAGCATCGTGGCGTTACCCGCCAACTCCTGCAGACCCGCCTGACCATCGCAGTCGGCGTTCAGCGCAGCTTTCAGGCAGCGCAGCGCCATTGGGCTGTTTTGCAGCATCTCGCGACACCAGCGTACAGTCTCTTTTTCCAGATCCGCCAGCGGAACGACAGTGTTTACCAGGCCCATATCCAGCGCTTGTTTTGCATCGTACTGACGGCACAGGAACCAGATTTCACGTGCTTTTTTCTGACCGACGATGCGCGCCATGTAGGAAGCGCCCCAACCGCCGTCGAATGAACCGACTTTCGGTCCGGTCTGACCAAAGATTGCGTTTTCAGCGGCAATGGTCAGGTCGCACATCATGTGCAGCACATGGCCGCCGCCGATGGAAAAACCTGCAACCATCGCCACGACCGGTTTCGGACAGGTACGAATCTGGCGCTGGAAGTCCAGCACGTTCAGGTGATGCACCCCGGAGTCATCCTGGTATCCACCATAATCGCCACGTACTTTCTGATCGCCGCCAGCGCAGAACGCTTTATCGCCCGCACCGGTCAGAATAATCACGCCGATGTTGTCATCATAGCGGGCATCCGCCAGCGCCTGGATCATCTCTTTCACGGTGACAGGACGGAAGGCATTACGTACCTGTGGACGATTAATGGTGATTTTTGCGATACCGTCGGTGGATTTCTCGTAGAGAATGTCGGTGTAGCCTTCAGAGCAATCGTGCCATTCTACCGGTGCGTAAAGCATTGTTTCATCAGGATAGATCATAAAATGTCCTATAGTCAGCGACGCAGAATCTGAGCCAGACAGTCCACCACGCCAGCGGGATTGTCCCGATGGGCGTTGTGCCCGGCATTACGAATCACATGGTTTGGTACTGACATTTCCGTCACCAGAGCGCGGAATTTATCGTCACGTTCACCACATAAATAATAAAACGGAAATGTGCGCGTAGTGAGTTGCGCACGTAAATCAGGTTGTACTGCAAGCGAGGTGGCCTCCAGCATTGCCGCCAGTGTTTGCCCGTTATTCTGGCTACGCAGTTCGACCAGCGCCTCTCTTTGCACGACATTCAGCGAGGAAAAAACCGGCTGTTGATACCAGTCATTAAACACCTCGCACAGCGGCTCCGTGCGAAAACGCGCAGCCCAGCGGCTATCTGAGAGACGACGCTGGGCGCGTTCATCTTCGCTTTGCAGCCCTGGATGCCCACCTTCAACTACCAGACCACACAGTCCGGACAACGCCTGACAGGCCGTCATCATCGCGACCCTGCCACCAAGAGAGTATCCCACCAGCCAGTAGTTAAGTATGTTGTAACTAAATAAAGTATTACGCAGCAGTTCACTGACGTCATCAAATCCGCTTACGCTGATGTCAGCGGACCCACCATGTCCCGGCAGGTCGATATACAGCCGCGAATAATTTCCAAATGCTTCGCCAACCGTCTGCCATTCCCGACAATCACCCGAAAAACCGTGCAGGAAAACCAGCCAGGGAGATCCCGTCTGGCCCTCGTTCGCCTGCGCGTGCAGGATCATAGATGGCTTACCTGCGCCAGCAGTTGCTGCAAGGTTTGCGCCCCGTCAGTTTCGTTTACCACCAGCTCAATCACCGTTGCCGCCGGAGTACGCCAGGCGTCAGTCAACGCACTCTCCAGTTGCTCCCAGTTTTCCGGACGCTGGTATTTAAGGTCAAACATGGCGGCAGCATGCTCAAAATGCACGTTCTGCGGCATCAGATAAAACCGTTCGCGTTCGTTTGCTGGCGTCGGCAGCAGGGAAAAAATTTGTCCGCCGTTATTATTGACCACGATCAGGACAAACGGCGCGGAAACCTGACGCAATAACGCCAGCGCATTGAGGTCATACAAAGCAGATAAATCGCCGACGATAGCCAGCGTCGATTTCGCGCTGGCGCGCTGTACACCGGCTGCAGTTGACAGCAGGCCGTCAATGCCGCTCGCGCCACGATTGCTATAGACCGGGTAACCAGCCGGAAGCTGCGACAGCGCATCAATCAGGCGCACCACCAGGCTGTTGCCCACGAACAGCTGCCCCTGTTCCGGCAAATAGTCGCGAATACGATGGGCCAATTGCGCTTCACCAAACGCGTCACGACGGGCCTCTACCGCCTGCCAGGCCAGTTGCGCCAGGCGAGGGATCTCCACGCACCAGGGCTGGCGTTTCTCCGCCGGATGCAGTTCCAGCCAGTCACCAACCTTCGCGACCAGCCTGCGCCCACGATGGTGAGCCGGATCGAGACGGCCTTCGATATTATCAATAATCCAGTATTCCTGCGGATCACAGCTGGCCTGCCATTGCAGGAGTCGTTTTCCGGTCAGGCTGCTACCAAGCTGCACCACAATCTGCGCCTGCTGTAATTCTGCCACCGCTCTCGCATTCCCGAGCCACAAATCGGCACACGGTAACGGCTGTCCGGTTTGCGACAGAACATCGCCAA
The DNA here is from genome assembly GCF_030332285.1 of Citrobacter sp. Cu096. Lineage (NCBI taxonomy): Bacteria > Pseudomonadati > Pseudomonadota > Gammaproteobacteria > Enterobacterales > Enterobacteriaceae > Citrobacter > Citrobacter sp. Cu096. The sequence goes on along the minus strand of NZ_JAOWID010000030.1, from coordinate 348,321 downwards.
TCAACGGCCAGCCTAGCATCTGCGCCCATTGCGCGACTTTCTTACCTTCTTCCGCGCTCATGCGTCCCGCAATCACGACGCCGCGTTTTTGCCGCCAGAAAAACCAGTCACGCTGTTTGTCGCTCTCCAGCCGACGCGCTTCACGCAGCCAGGGCTTATCATCCTGCCACCAGTCGCCAAGGCGCTGCTGCCAGGCGATCCCCGTTTCGTCCATGTCGCCATACAGCGGCTCCGCAAACGGGCAATTGATATGCACCGCCCCGCTGTGCAGCGCAGCTAAAGCGTTATCAATGGTGGATACCAGCCAGCTTGCCGGAATATCTTGAGTCGGGCGCGGTAAAGAGAGCGTCTGCGACGGATGCGAAGCAAACATACCGGTCTGACGGATTGCCTGGTTAGCGCCACAGTCGATAAGTTCAGGAGGTCGGTCAGCCGTGAGTAAAATCAGTTTTTCACCAGTCAGGCCCGCTTCAATCAACGCGGGATACAAATTCGCTACCGCCGTACCGGACGTCACAATCACGGCGACAGGCTGTCGGCTGACTTTTGCCAGACCTAAGGCCAGATGCCCAAGACCACGCTCATCAAAATGAGTATGGTGGATAAAAGCGGAGTTTTCCGCGGCCGCCAGCGTCAGCGGTGTAGAACGAGAGCCAGGGGCAATACAGACATGCCTGACGCCGTGGCGAGTGAGTGCTTCAAGAATGACCGCCGCCCAGCGTCGGTTAAATGCGCTTACTGACATGAGATTGTCCGGTATCAATATTGCGACACAGTATAAAGAATCGAATAAATGGATTTTTGATATGAGTCGGTAATGTGTGACTCATTAGGCTTCCATCTGTAATAAAGTACGTAAACCCGCCGCTTTGTTGTCTATTTCTTGCCATTCCTGCTCAGGATCTGAGCCATGCACGATCCCTGCCCCGGCATACAGGCGTACCACGTTTGCGCTAATTTTTGCCGAACGTAATGACACGCAAAACTCACTTTGCCGCAGTGAAAGATAACCCGCAGAACCGGCATACCACTCGCGCTCAAAGGGTTCATTATGTTGGATAAAGTCTCGCGCCAGTTCACGCGGGATCCCTGCGACTGCCGCCGTGGGCTGGAGCTGCATCAGGCAAAGCGTATCGTCGGCCTGATTCAGTTCCGTCCAGATACAGCGGCGCAGATGCTGCACTTTGCGCAGTCTGAGCACCTGCGGCGGCAGCACGTCGAGAGTTTGCGTACAACCTTGCAGACGCTGGCAAATATCTTCGACCACCAACATATTCTCGCGTTGATTTTTATCATCTTTCATTAACCATTCGCCCAACTGCCAGGCCCGATGATCCTCAGGGTGGTTGGCAACGGTTCCGGCCAGAGCTTCAGTGCGCAGAGCCTTGTCACGCCGCCGATACAGACGTTCAGGTGAAGATCCAAGAAAAGCGGAATCGGCGGAGAATGCCATAAAGAAATGGTAGCAGTTCAGGTTTAAGCGACGGCTGGATGCCATCATGGCCGCGGCATTAACCGACTGAGAAAACTGTAAGTCGGTCGCTCGCGCCAGCACGACCTTATCGAGTTCTTCCCTATTGATCGTTTGCGTGGCGAGTTTTATCAGTTTTGTCCAGCCCGCTTTGTCCGGCCAGTTCTGCTCGCCGGTCAAACTGAGACGCAATGCGGGTAGCGGCTTAACATTGGCGAGCGATGAGATAAACGCCACTGCCTGCGCGGCGTCGTCACGCAGCGATACGTCGCTGTAAAGATGTAGGCGTAAGCTCGCCACCCCGGCACAACGTCGCCATTCCAGTCGCGGCAGCAGCAAATTGCCGCGCTGGGGCTCAAAGGCATTCAGACCCCAAATACGCAGGTCGGGATGATTATCATGCTGGTGTAAAAAATGCTGAGCTGATTCCAGCGAGGAAAATGCGGCGACGGCTCCCAGTACGGCGGCCTCTTCGTCGCCGTTACGCTGCTGCCAGTAAAACTGGGGCCAGACGGGTTGACTGGCCAACCATCCTAAAGCGTCAAACGCATCATTCAGTGGGAAAGGTATGTCGTAAATACGAATTCCAGGTGCGGCTGGTATCTCTTGCGACAAATGACGCATCAGACTTTCCAGCGCAGTAGTGATTGAATGCACGCGGACCTCTCCCTGTTAAAAACCTCACATTATACGGGGTACTGAACAGAAAAAGCAGTACCCCCAGTTAGGGAGTACGTATAAATGCGCTGACGGAATGGAATTTATCGCCGTGCTAACAATAATCCCATCACTAAACCGACCGTTGCGCCAACACCGATTCCGCGCCAGGGCTTTTCGTGCACATAGTCATCCGCCCGGCAAACGGCTTTTTTGGCGCGGTAATAGTAACTGTCAGAAGCGTGGCTGACGCGATTTCTCACTTCTTCTAACGCCCGCTCTGCCCGCGCTTTTAACTCCAGGTACTTTTGATCGGCTGGATCGCCCGAAGAACGCAACACTTCCTCCAGCGTTTCACTCAATAATTCCAGATCGTCATCGATGCGTGATTCATAAGAATGAAAAGACATTTTATTCTCCCTTTCTATTGACGTACCCGCTAACTATAGACAATCAGACGTATTTGCGCCTGTTTACGCGCGATGCGCTTCCCGCGCCATACCAATGTGTGGAATACCGTCTTCGTCATAGACATCCGTCACCGGAACAAAGCCAAAGCGCGCATAGAAAGATTGCAAATGCGCCTGCGCCCCCAGATACAGCGCCATGTGCGGCCAGTGTTGCGTACAGGATGCCAGCGTCTGAGTCATCAGTTGTTGCCCCAGTTTTTCACCACGCAGCGCTTCGCTTACAATCACCCGTCCAATCACCACCGGCTCCAGCTCGTCATCGCTTTTCAGAATCCTCGCATACGCCACCAGCTCATCGTTATGCCAACCCAAAATGTGCCGATTCTCACCCATCAGGTCATCACCATCCACATCCTGGTATGGACACTGTTGCTCAACAACAAACACCGCACAGCGAAGCTGGAGAATCGCGTACAACTGCTGTGTATTCAGCTTTGCATGGTGGAGATCTTGCCAGTGAATCATCGTCTGCCCCTTTGTTGTGATAACCTGAACACCCTGCCTTATTGATGGCGAAAAGTGTAACGCGAAAATGGAATTACTATTTTTAGGCACGTCTGCGGGAGTCCCCACGCGCTCACGCAATGTAACGGCAATTTTACTGAATCTGCAACACCCGACACAGGCGGGGCTGTGGCTTTTCGATTGTGGTGAAGGTACGCAGCATCAAATGCTCACCACGCCATTTAATCCGGGAAAACTCGATCGTATTTTTATCAGCCATCTGCACGGCGATCACTTGTTTGGTTTACCGGGGCTGCTGTGCAGTCGTTCAATGGCTGGGAACGTCCAACCGCTAACGCTCTACGGACCCAAAGGGTTGCGGGAGTTTACCGAAACCGTTTTACGTCTGAGCGGCTCCTGGACCGATTATCCGCTGGAAATTGTGGAAATCACCGCAGGTGAGATTGTCGATGACGGCCTGCGTAAAGTCACGGCGTATCCCCTGGAGCATCCTCTGGAGTGTTACGGTTTTCGTGTTGAAGAACACGACAAACCCGGTGCGCTTAATGCCAGCGCCCTGAAGGCGGCAGGCGTTAAATCGGGCCCGTGGTTTCAGGATTTGAAAGCCGGGAAAACCATCGTACTGGAAGATGGTCGCACAATTAACGGTACCGATTTCCTCTCCCCGGCAACCCGAGGAAAATCCGTGGCTATTTTCGGCGATACCGGACCTTGCGCATCCGCCATTGCCCTGGCGCGAGGTGTGAATGTAATGGTGCATGAAACCACCCTGGACGCCTCAATGGAGGAAAAAGCCAACAGCCGTGGGCACAGCTCGACCCGACAAGCCGCACAGCTGGCTTTGGAAGCCGGAGTGGGACGCCTGATCATGACCCACGTTAGCTCACGCTATGATGAAAAAGGCTGTCAGCGTTTGCTTGAAGAGTGCAAAGCGATTTTTCCAGACACGGAACTGGCTCACGATTTCGCCATTTTCACCGTTTAGTGCTCCATTTTTCCGCCTCAGTGCCGATAACAGTGGAAAGGCTGGCTTTCACACTGAGGACAGGATGAACAATTTCCAGAAAGATATTGATGACAGGACAAACCTAACCCTGTCTAACCGTTTTGAACTGCTGCTGTTTCGCCTTGGCAAATCCGTTGAGGAGCAGAAATCAGAGCTGTTTGGCATCAACGTATTCAAACTGCGTGAAATCGTACCGATGCCGACCTTTACGCGTCCGGCAGGCATGAAGGCGCCACTTTTGGGGATGGTTAATATTCGCGATCAGGTCATCCCGGTGATTGACCTGCCTGCCGTCGCAGGCTGTAAGCCAGAGACCGGACTCAACATTCTGTTGATCACGGAATATGCCCGTAGCGTCCAGGCGTTCGCGGTGGAGTCAGTGGAAAACATCATGCGTCTGGACTGGCAACAGGTGCATACCGCCGAGAAAGCCGTCAATGGTCGCTACATTACCAGTATCGCCTGCCTGGACGACAATAAAGAAACCAACAACCTGGCGCTGGTACTCGATGTTGAGCAAATCCTGTACGACATCGTACCATCGAACCACGATCTGCGCGCAACAGAGCTGAAAACCAATAAGTTCAACATTACGCCGGGTGCGGTGGCGATAGTGGCAGATGACTCAAAAGTGGCTCGCGCGATGCTGGAGAAAGGGCTTAACGCCATGGAGATCCCACACCTGATGCATGTGACGGGCCAGGATGCGTGGGAAAAAATTCAGCAGCTAACTGAAGAAGCGGAAGCAGAAGGCAAGCCAATTAGCGAGAAAATTGCTCTGGTGCTCACCGATCTGGAAATGCCGGAGATGGATGGTTTTACGCTTACCCGTAAGATAAAAACCGACGAACGCCTGAAGAAGATCCCTGTCGTTATTCACTCCTCGCTTTCCGGTAGCGCTAATGAAGATCACGTCCGCCGAGTGAAAGCCGATGGCTACGTGGCCAAATTCGAAGTCAATGAGCTTTCTTCAGTAATCCAGGAAGTGATGGATCGCGCGGCACACAATCTTGAGGGACCGTTGGTAAGCAGACAGCTTTTGAATTAAATATTTTTCACGCATAAAAAAACCCGCCAAGGCGGGTTTTTTCGTTATTGCATGTAGCCTTACATCAGCGGAGCCGCTAACTGCACGATGCTGATCAGCGGTTGCGGGTAGATACCCAGCACCAGTACCAGCAGGGCAGAAATCAGCACCACAATACCGCCCGCGCTGTACTGCCAGTTGGATGGCGCATCGCGGTTCAACTGCTGTGGTGCGCTCAGATACAGACTTACGGCAACGCGCAGGTAGTAGTACAAACCAATCGCGGAACCGACAACCACGGCAGCAACCAGCCACCACAGGTTAGCCTGCACACCGACCGCCAGTACGTAGAACTTACCGATAAAGCCCAGCGTCATCGGGATACCTGCCAGAGAAAGCATCATCACCGTCATCACTGCTGCGAGGATCGGACGATGCCAGAACAGGCCACGGTAGGAGAACAGAGAATCGGCATCCGGACCACGATACGGGCTGGACATCAGGCTGACCACACCGAACGCGCCGAGGCTGCTGAACAGGTAACCGGCCAGATAAACGCCAACGGCTTCCATCGACATCTCGCCGCTCTGCAGGGCAATCAGCGCCACTAACAGATAACCGAGGTGAGAGATAGAAGAGTAACCAAGCAGACGTTTGATATTGGTCTGACTCAGCGCCATCAGGTTACCAAAGATGATGGAAGCAAAGGCAATCACGCCCAGAACGATACGTACCGCTTCGCTATCACCGACCGGTGCGTACAGGAACAAACGCATTACCACGCCGAAGATAGCGATTTTGCTCGCCGTCGCCAGGAAGGTGGAAACCGGAGCCGGAGCGCCCTGGTAGACGTCTGGCGTCCACAGATGGAACGGAACCAGCGAAAGTTTGAAACCGAGGCCAACAATCATCAGACCGAAGCCCGCCAGCAGCAGCGGTTCGCTCAGCATGCCATCGCCGAGGCTCTTACCGAGCGCGACAAACGACAGATTGCCAGACTGCGCGTACACCAGCGCCATACCGAACAACAGGAAGGAAGAGGCTGCGGCAGACAGAATGGTGTATTTGATACTGGCTTCCAGCGAACGTTTCTGACGGAACGCATAGCCAACCAGACCAAACAGCGGCAGAGAAATAAGCTCAATACCAAGGAACAGCGCCGCCAGATGGTTAGCGTTAGCCAGCAGAATACCGCCGAGCGCCGCAATCAGTACCAGCAGGTAGAACTCTTCCCGGTTGTCGTCGTAGCCTTCCAGCCACGGGTAAGCGAAGGTACAGGTGGCAAGACTCGCCAACAGCACCAACCCGGTGTAGAGCATGGCGAAACCGTCAACCCGCATCAGCGGGGTGACGTCCATGGCGCCCGCCTGGCCAACAAACCAGAGCGAAACCAGCGCGGCGTTAAGCCCAATGACCGATAACGTGGCATTGAGGAAGTGATTGCGTCGCCACGCAATGGAGAGCATCACAACCACCACCGTCAAGCCGACGATCAGCAGCGGTAGCAGCGCAATCAGGTGTTGTGGAGTTATTGTCATGGCGATTTACGGCCTTGTAGTAGTAACGGAATTAACAAACCACTGCTGGATGTTGCTCATCGCAGAATGCGAGGTATCCAGAATCGGCTGCGGATAGAAGCCAAGCAGTACCAGAAGCACGACCAGCAACAGGATGATAAACAGCTCACGCAGCGACATCCCTGGCAGTTCAACACTGGCAATCTGGCTCTTCGCCTTACCGAAGTAAGCGCGATGCAGCATCGCCAGCGAGTAAACGGAGGCAAACACCAGACCAAAGGTTGAGATCACGGTAATAACCGGAACCACCTGGTAGCTGCCGAAAAGAATCATAAATTCGCCAACGAAGTTACCTGTACCCGGCATACCCAGCGTACACACTGCGAAGAACATTGACAGCGCAGGCAACCATTTCATTTTGCCCCACAGGCCGCCCATCATACGCATATCACGCGTGTGCAGACGTTCGTACAGCTGACCACACAGGATGAACAGGCCGGCTGCGGACAGACCGTGCGCAATCATCTGAATAACCGCACCCTGGTACGCCAGCTGGCTGCCGGTGTAGATAGCAATCAGCACGAAGCCCATGTGCGATACGGAAGTGTAGGCAATCAGACGTTTGATATCGTACTGATTAAAGGCCATCCACGCGCCGTAGAAGATGCCGATAACGCCCAGCCACATGGCGATAGGCGCAAACTCCGCCGACGCGTTCGGGAACAGCGGCAGAGAGAAGCGCAGCAGACCGTAGGCCGCGGTTTTCAGCAGAATCCCCGCCAGGTCAACAGAACCTGCGGTCGGTGCCTGGGAGTGCGCATCCGGCAACCAACCGTGCAACGGAACTACCGGCATTTTCACCGCGAAGGCGATGAAGAAGCCCAGCATCAACAGATATTCCACGCCGTGGGACATCGGGGTGTTCAGCAGCTCTTCATAGTTGAAGGTCCACACGCCGGTCGCTTTGTAGTGCACAAACACCAGCGCCAGGATGGCAATCAACATCACCAGACCACTCGCCTGGGTATAAATGAAGAACTTGGTTGCCGCCGTGATACGCGTTTTACCGTCAGAGGCTTTATGCCCCCACAGCGCGATCAGGAAGTACATCGGCACCAACATCATTTCCCAGAAGAAGAAGAACAGGAACATGTCGATGGCAAGGAATACGCCGATTACGCCGCCTAAGATCCACATCAGGTTCAGGTGGAAGAAGCCCTGATATTTTTCGATTTCATTCCAGGAGCAAAGTACCGCCAGAACACCGAGCAGACCGGTTAGCACCACCATCAGCAACGACAAACCGTCGATAGCAAGATGAATAGAGATGCCAAAACGTGGGATCCACGGCAGGACAAACTCAGACTGCCACTGCGGAATGCCAGCGGATTGCGTCAGTGAATAGCCGCCCTGCAACCACAGTTGCAGGCCAAGCGCCAGCGTCAGTCCCATGGTAATCAGCGCGATCCAGCGCGGCACCTTCACGCCAAAGCGTTCGGTCTGCCAGCACAGGAAGCCACCGATAAAGGGAATCAATATTAGCCAGGGTAGTAACATGGCGATTTTTATTCCTTTTTAAGGCCCCTAACAGAGGCCTGATTTTCAACGAATTTGGATAAAATTCACTTTACGATCAACGCAGTACCATCAACAGTGCCAGCACAACAACGGCGCCGATGCTCATTGATGCCACATACCAACGCAGATAGCCGTTCTCGCTGAGCAGCAGGCCTTTACCTGCAAAGCGAGACAGGATCGCCGGAATGTTCATCATTGAGTTCAGCGGATCGCGTTTCAGCAGCCATGCCACGCCAAGGAACGGCTTGACGAACACTTTGTCGTACAGCCAGTCGAAGCCCCAGGCGTTATACCACCAGGTACCCAGCAAACGGCCCGGCGCACTGTTGGCAATCGACGTCACCAGCGTGCGTTTACCCAGCCACAGCCATGCTGCGATCAGGATGCCCGCAATCGCGACGATACCGGAGGTAATTTCCAGCGTCATAACGCGCCCATGCTCAAGCTCGGTCGTCGCAGGCAGTACACCATGAAGCGGCGGCACAATCAGCGCGCCAACGAAGGTGGACAGGATCATCAGCACAATCAGCGGCAGATGATGGGTAATCCCCTTCCCGGCGTGAGCGTGAATTTGTTCTTTTCCGTGGAACACGATGAAAATCATACGGAAGGTATACAGAGAGGTCATGAACGCACCGACCAGACCTGCCACCATCAGATTGATATGACCGTTCGCCATCGCACCGGCCAGAATCTCATCCTTACTAAAGAAGCCTGCGGTAATCAGCGGTAGAGCCGAAAGCGCCGCGCCACCGACCAGGAAGCAGGCGTACACCAGCGGAATAGACTTACGCAGGCCGCCCATCTTGAAGATGTTCTGTTCGTGGTGGCAGGCCAGAATAACCGAGCCGGATGCCAGGAACAGCAGCGCTTTAAAGAAGGCGTGCGTCATCAGGTGGAAAATCGCCGCATCCCATGCCTGAACCCCAAGCGCCAAGAACATGTAGCCAATCTGGCTCATGGTGGAGTATGCGAGAACGCGTTTGATGTCGGTTTGTACCAGCGCAGCAAAACCCGCCAGCACCAGCGTGATAGCACCGATAATCCCCACCAGATGCAGGATTTCCGGGGTCATCAGGAACAGGCCGTGCGTACGTGCAATCAGGTAGACACCAGCGGTAACCATCGTTGCGGCGTGGATCAGCGCGGAGACAGGCGTTGGACCCGCCATCGCGTCGGCCAGCCATGTTTGCAACGGCAGCTGCGCAGATTTACCGACCGCACCGCCCAGCAGCATCAGGGTCGCCCACATCAGCATGTTGTTGCCGTCTGCAAAGTGCGCAGGTGCCAGCTCCACCATCTCGCGGAAGTTAAGCGTACCCAGCTCGTTGTAGAGAATGAACAGCGCGAAGGCGAGGAACACGTCACCGACACGGGTCACCACGAAGGCTTTCATAGCCGCTGCGCCATTCTTCGGATCGGAGTAATAGAAACCGATCAGTAAGTAAGAGCACAGGCCCACACCTTCCCAGCCCAGGTACATCAGCAGCAGGTTATCCGCCAGTACCAGTACCACCATGCTGGCGATAAACAGGTTGGTGTAGGCGAAGAAACGGGAGTACCCCTCTTCCCCGCGCATATACCAGGAGGCGAACATGTGGATCAGGAAGCCGACGCCGGTTACCACCGAAAGCATGGTCAGCGACAGACCGTCCAGCACCAGGTTAAAACCGATGTTGAAATCACCGACCGACATCCACGTCCACAGCGGCTGGCTGTAGGCCTGCTGGCCATTAGCAAAGAAATCAACACCAACAAACGCAGTGACCAGCGCCGCCAGGCCAATCGACCCAACGCCCACAGTCGCGGAGAGATTTTCTGACCAACGACCGCGAGAGAACGCCAGTAATACAAAGCCAATAAATGGCAGAATAATGGTTAAGGCAAGCATGTTCATCCACGCATCTCACTTACTGAATCAATGTTCAGGTTCTGGCGACGGCGATGAAGTTGCAGCAACAGCGCAAGTCCAATGCTCGCTTCCGCAGCCGCAAGGCTGATGGCGAGAATGTACATCACCTGACCATCGGTCTGGCCCCAGTAGCTTCCGGCGACCACAAAGGCCAGCGCGGAGGCGTTAATCATGATTTCCAACCCGATCAGCATAAACAGCAGATTGCGGCGGATAACCAGACCGGTCAAACCCAGGACGAATAAAATCGCAGCGAGGATCAGTCCATGTTGTAAGGGGATCATGCGTGCTCCTCCGTTTTTCTTTTCGCGCGGTCATCGGTGCGATTGCTCAGCACTTCACCTGAACGCTCTTCGCGCCCCACGTGGAAGGCCACAACCAGACCCGCCAGCAGCAGCATCGAAGCCAGTTCGACCGCCAGTACATACGGTCCGAACAGGGAAATCCCGACTGCCTTCGCGCTAATTGGCGTCCCGTCGATGCCCTGATCGTTAACGCCCAGAATGGCGTAAACAATGACCACCAGCATGATGGCCGACAGAATCGCCGGTCCAATCCACACTTGAGGTTTCAGCCACTGGCGTTCCTGTTCAATTTCAGAACCACCGAGGTTGAGCATCATTACCACGAATACGAACAGCACCATGATGGCGCCCGCGTAGACGATAATTTCCAACGCACCCGCGAAGTAAGCGCCTAACGAGAAGAACACCCCAGAAATCGCCAGCAGCGAAATAATCAGATACAGCAGTGCGTGTACCGGATTGGTGTGGGTGATCACCCGCAAGGTTGCGAGAATGGCTATCAGGCCACAGATATAAAAAGCGAACTCCATTGCCCCTCTCCTTACGGTAACAGGCTCTTGACGTCGATAGGCTTGGCTTCGTTCTCAGCTTCGCCCTTATCTTTGCCGTCGATTGCCATACCTGCCATCCGGTAGAAGTTATATTCCGGGTATTTGCCCGGACCGGAGATCAGCAGATCCTCTTTCTCGTAAACCAGGTCCTGGCGCTTGTACTCACCCAGCTCGAAATCTGGAGTCAGCTGAATAGCCGTTGTCGGACAGGCTTCTTCACACAGGCCGCAGAATATGCAGCGTGAGAAGTTAATGCGGAAAAACTCCGGATACCAGCGGCCATCTTTGGTCTCTGCTTTTTGCAAAGAAATACAGCCTACCGGACACGCTACCGCACACAGGTTACAGGCAACGCAACGCTCTTCACCGTCTGGGTCACGGGTCAGAACGATACGGCCACGGAAACGGGGCGGTAGATAGACCGGCTCTTCCGGGTACATCTGCGTTTCGCGTTTCGCGAACGCATGCAGGCCGATCATCCAGATACTGCGTACCTGGGTGCCGAAACCTACGAACAATTCTTTTAAGGTCATGGTCTTTGTGTCCCTTATTGCGCCTGCCAGAGAATGACAGCCGCCGTTACCAGCAAGTTGACGAGCGTCAGCGGCAGACAAACTTTCCAGCCGAAGGACATTACCTGGTCATAACGAGGACGCGGTAACGACGCACGAATCAAAATGAACATCATCATGAAGAACGCGGTTTTCAGCGCGAACCAGACGAATGGCGGTAAGAACGGGCCATGCCAGCCACCGAAGAACAGGGTAACCATCAACGCAGAAATGGTGACAATACCGATGTACTCACCCACGAAGAACAGACCGAATTTCATACCGGAATATTCAATGTGGTAACCATCTGCCAGTTCCTGCTCGGCTTCTGGCTGGTCAAACGGGTGACGGTGACACACCGCCACACCCGCGATGGCAAAGGTGACAAAACCAAAGAACTGCGGAATTACGTTCCAGATATCAGCCTGGTTGTTGACAATGTCGGTCATGTTAAATGAACCGGCCTGTGCCACCACGCCCATCAGGGAAAGTCCGAGAAACACTTCGTAGCTCAGCGTCTGCGCAGACGCACGCATCGCACCGAGCAGCGAGTATTTGTTGTTGCTCGACCAGCCGGCGAACAGCACCGCGTATACCGCGAGGCCTGCCATCATCAGGAAGAACAGGATCCCGATGTTCAGGTCGGCAACCACCCAGTTCGGACTCACCGGCACAATGGCGAAGGCCAGCAGCAGCGAAGTGAAGGCGATCATCGGAGCCAGGGTAAAGATGACGCGATCCGAGAATTTCGGGATCCAGTCTTCTTTAAAGAACATCTTGATCATGTCCGCAACCAGCTGGAGCGAACCACCCCAGCCAACACGGTTCGGTCCGTAACGGTTCTGGAACAGACCCAGCAGACGACGTTCGCCAAAGCTCATGAATGCCCCGCAGGTGACCACCACCAGCAGGATCACCACAGCTTTGAGAATGCTCAGCAGGATCTCAATCAGATCGGGTGTAATCCAACTCATTGTTGTGCCTCCTGCAGATCCTCAAGACGCGCACCTGCCAGAACTGGTGCGATGCCCGGCATACCCATCGGCAAACCAACCTGCCCTGCCGTTAATCCTTCAGCGATGTCAACCGGCAGCGTGACCGTAATGCCATCGTAGCTGAAAGAAACGCGCGTACCGGCATTGACACCTAACTTCGCGGCATCTGCCGGGTTGAGTTTAATGTACGGCTGCGGCATACGGGTCTGGAAGACCGGCGCACGCTGGGACATTTCGTCACTACCAAACAGGTGATAGTAAGGCGCGATACGCCACTGACCTTCCTGAGCCTGGAAGCTCGCCGGAACGGTCGTGAAATAATCCATACTCCCCGCGGAAGCTTCGATCAGACGCACACCCGGATCGCCATGGCGCAGTTTACCGCCCACTTCATCCTGGAACTTGTTCCACGCCTGTGGGGAGTTCCAGCCTGGAGCCCAGGCAAACGGAATTTGTGAACGCGGCGCAGACGGCTGGTTGTTCCCTTCCATAGAGAAAGCGAACATGGTGTCTTTGTCCTGCGGCTGACGCGGTTCGTGTACGCTGATGTTGGCGCGCATTGCGGTACGCCCACTGTAGCGGTGCGGTTCACGCGCCAGTTTCTGTCCACGGATACGGAAGCTTGCGTCCGGTGCGGCATCTTTAATACCCGCCAGTTGCGGCAACTTCTCAACGACCGCGTCGATAACATGGTCGAGCTGCGTCCAGTCCACTTCACGGCTCTGCACGGTGCTGTGCAGCGAGTGCAGCCAGCGCCAGCTTTCCAGCATTACGGTGTTGCTGTCGTAGTAGGATGGGTCATAAACCTGGAAGAAGCGCTGGGCGCGGCCTTCGTTGTTAATCACCGTACCATCGCTTTCGGCGAAGCTTGCGGCGGAAAGCACCAGATGGGCGTTTTCCATAATCGCGGTGCGCTGATGGTCAACAACCAGTACCAGCGGCGCTTTCGCCAGCGCGGCATCAACGCGGGCGGCTGAAGCATGGCGATGCAGGTCATTTTCCAGCACCACAACGGCGTCAGCGCGACCTGTTTCCAGCTCGGTCAGCGCATCGTCAAGAGAACCCCCCCCATCATGCCGAGGCCCATGCTGTTAACCGAGCGAGCAATCATGGTGATGCCGACGTCTGCGCCACGGCCTTTCAGCGCCTTCGCCACGTTGGCTGCAGCCTGAATCACTTCGGCGCTACCTGCGTTGGTACCGGAAATAATCAGTGGTTTCTTCGCCCCGGCCAATGCCTGAACGATAATGTCAATTTTGTTCTGCAGGTCACGGTCGATACCGTCAACCGCCGGAGCGTTGTTATCCAGCGCGTGGGCGATAGCGAAACCTAAACGCGCCTGATCTTCAACCGGCGCACGGTAGGTCCATGCCGCGATGTCATCCAGACGGGTGTTATCGACGTTGGTAACGAACAGCGGGTGCTTGGCGCGCTGGCCGATGTTAAGGATGGCCGCGATCTGCCAGTCAGCCACTTTTTGTGCCGCCGCCATTTCGCGAGCTTTCCCTTTCACCGCCTGACGCACCGCCAGCGCAACGCGCGCACCAGTCTGGGTCACATCTTCACCCAGCACCAGGACTGCATCGTAAGACTCGATTTCGCGCAGTGCCGGCGTATGAATGCCGCCGTCACGCAGCACGCTCAGTGCCAGTTGCAGACGCTCCAGCTCACCCTGAGCAATACCGGTATAGAAGTTATCCGCACCGACCAGCTCACGCAGCGCGAAGTTACTCTCAACGCTGGCGCGCGGAGAGCCGATACCGATCACTTTCTTCGACTGACGCAGAATGTCAGCCGCGCCCTGCATCGCCTGTTCGGCGTTGAGGGTGATCAGGTCATCGCCACGGCGCTGTACTGGCTGACGCGGACGGTCTTTCAGGTTCACGTAACCATAACCGAAACGACCACGGTCACAGAGGAAGTAGTGGTTAACGGTACCGTTGTAGCGGTTTTCGATACGGCGCAGTTCGCCATAACGCTCACCCGGGCTGGTGTTACAACCAATGGAACACTGCTGGCAGATGCTCGGCGCAAACTGCATATCCCATTTACGGTTATAACGCTCGGAGTGCGTTTTGTCGGTAAACACGCCGGTCGGGCAAATTTCTACCAGGTTACCGGAGAATTCGCTTTCAAGCGTACCGTCTTCCGGACGACCAAAGTAGACGTTGTCATGTGCGCCATACACGCCCAGATCCGTGCCATCAGCATAATCTTTGTAGTAACGCACGCAGCGATAGCAGGCGATGCAGCGGTTCATTTCGTGAGAGATGAACGGCCCCAAATCCTGGTTGCGGTGTGTACGCTTCGTGAAGCGGTAACGACGGAAGCTATGACCAGTCATGACGGTCATATCCTGAAGGTGGCAATTACCGCCCTCTTCGCAGACCGGGCAGTCGTGCGGGTGGTTGGTCATCAACCACTCGACGACGCTTTCGCGAAACTGCTTCGCTTCTTCGTCATCAATTGAAATAAAGGTGCCTTCGGTGGCAGGTGTCATACAAGACATCACCAGGCGACCACGCGTATCTTCCGCGTTCTGATATTGCTTCACCGCACACTGGCGGCAAGCACCGACGCTTCCCAGCGCCGGGTGCCAGCAAAAGTACGGAATATCAAGGCCAAGAGATAGACAAGCTTCCAGCAGGTTGTCCGCTCCGTTGACCTCATATTCTTTGCCGTCTACATGAATCGTAGCCATAGTCAGCATGCTTCCAG
Source organism: Citrobacter sp. Cu096 (assembly GCF_030332285.1). Lineage (NCBI taxonomy): Bacteria > Pseudomonadati > Pseudomonadota > Gammaproteobacteria > Enterobacterales > Enterobacteriaceae > Citrobacter > Citrobacter sp. Cu096. The sequence continues at coordinate 333,098 of NZ_JAOWID010000030.1, read as the reverse complement.
TTGGCTTAGTCAGAGACTAAGCGTTAATCGAATTACTTATCGCGATGCAGGGGTAAGCCTGTAATCACCAGCGCTCTTTCAGCAGGTTCGGCTGAATACCACCAATAGCGTGGGTATTGCTGAAGGTCTGCTTGATGCCAGCTTCGAATTCTTCGCGGAAATATTTAATGGCGCTCTGTAGCGGTTCCACCGCCCCCGGTGCGTGTGCACAGAAGGTTTTACCCGGGCCGAGGAAACGACACAGTTGCTCAAGTGTCTCGATATCCCCAGGCTGGCCTTCGCCACGCTCCAGCGCGCGCAGAATTTTCACACTCCACGGCAGACCATCACGGCACGGCGTACACCAGCCACAGGACTCGCGGGCAAAGAACTCTTCCAGGTTACGCACCAGCCCAACCATACCAATCTCGTGGTCGACGGCCATCGCCAGCGCAGTACCCAGACGGCTACCCGCTTTACCGATGCTTTCGAATTCCATCGGCAGGTCGAGGTGTGCTTCAGTCAGGAAGTCAGTCCCCGCACCGCCAGGCTGCCAGGCTTTGAACTTCAGGCCATCGCGCATACCGCCCGCGTAATCTTCGAGGATCTCACGCGCGGTAGTGCCGAACGGCAGCTCCCACAGTCCCGGATTCTTCACGCGACCAGAGAAGCCCATCAGCTTGGTGCCAGCATCTTTGCTCTTCGAAATGTTCTGGTACCACTCCACGCCGTTTGCGAGGATAGCCGGTACGTTACACAGGGTTTCGACGTTGTTAACGCAGGTCGGTTTACCCCATGCACCAGAGCTTGCCGGGAACGGCGGCTTGGAACGCGGGTTAGCACGACGACCTTCGAGGGAGTTAATCAGCGCGGTTTCTTCACCACAGATGTAACGCCCTGCCCCGGTGTGCACAAACAGTTCGAAATCGAAGCCAGTGCCCATAATGTTTTTGCCAAGCAGACCGGCTTCGGTCGCTTCAGCAATCGCGCGGCGCAGATGCACGGCCGCTTCGATATATTCCCCGCGCAGGAAGATGTAACCGCGGTACGCTTTCAGCGCAAACGCGGAGATCAGCATGCCTTCCACCAGCAAGTGCGGTAGCTGTTCCATCAACAGGCGGTCTTTATAGGTGCCCGGCTCCATTTCATCGGCGTTACACAGCAGGTAACGGATGTTCATGGATTCGTCTTTCGGCATCAGGCTCCACTTCAGACCGGTGGAAAAGCCCGCGCCGCCACGCCCTTTCAGGCCAGCGTCTTTTACCTGATTAACGATTTCATCCGGTGACAGCCCGGTCAGGGCTTTACGCGCACCTTCGTAGCCATTTTTGCTACGGTATTCGTCCAGCCATACCGGCTGTTTGTCATCACGCAGACGCCAGGTCAGCGGATGCGTTTCGGGAGTACGGATAATGTTTTTCATTTATACCGCTCCAGCAGTTCGGGAATGCCTTCCGGGGTCAGGTGAGCATGAGTATCTTCATCGATCATCATGTTCGGCCCCTTGTCGCAGTTCCCCAGGCAACAGGTTGGCAGCAGCGTAAAACGACCGTCAAAGGTCGTCTGCCCCGGCTTGATGTTGAGTTTTTTCTCAAGCGCAGCCTGGATCCCCTGGTAACCATTGATATGGCACACGACGCTGTCGCAATAGCGGATCACGTGGCGACCGACCGGCTGGCGGAAGATCTGGCTGTAGAACGTGGCAACACCTTCTACGTCGCTGGCCGGGATACCCAGCACATCAGCGATCGCATAGATCGCCCCATCCGGCACCCAGCCACGCTGCTTCTGAACGATTTTCAGCGCTTCAATGGACGCCGCACGCGGGTCTTCGTAGTGGTGCTTCTCGTGCTCAATCGCTTCACGCTCAGCCGCACTCAGCTCAAAAGCCTCGGTTTGTGGTTGTTGATTCTCGTGCATAATTAGCGGTCCACATCTGACATAACAAAATCGATACTACCCAGATGGACGATCAGGTCGGACACCAGGCTGCCACGTACCGCTACCGGGATCTGCTGCAGGTGCGCATAGCTCGGGGTACGGATACGGGTACGATAACTCATGGTGCTGCCATCGCTGGTCAGGTAGTAACTGTTGATACCCTTGGTCGCTTCCACCATCTGGAAGGACTCGTTTGCCGGCATAACCGGTCCCCACGAAACCTGCAGGAAGTGGGTGATCAGGGTTTCGATATGTTGCAGCGTGCGCTCTTTCGGCGGCGGCGTGGTCAGCGGATGATCCGCTTTAAACGGGCCTTCCGGCATGTTGTTGAGGCACTGCTCAAGGATGCGCAGACTCTGGCGGAGCTCTTCAACTTTCAGCATCACGCGGGTATAGCAGTCGGACACGCCGCCGCCAACCGGAACTTCAAAGTCAAAGTTCTCATAACCAGAGTACGGACGTGATTTACGCACGTCGAAATCAATACCAGTCGCACGCAGCGCAGCACCGGTACAACCCCAGTCCAGCGCTTCTTTTTTACCGTATGCGGCAACACCCTGAGAACGGCCTTTCAGGATGGTGTTGCGCAGTGCGGCTTTCTCGTAAGAATCCAGACGTTTTGGCATCCAGTCGAGGAAGTCACGCAGCAGTTTGTCCCACCCGCGCGGCAGATCGTGTGCTACGCCACCGATACGGAACCAGGCCGGGTGCATACGGAAACCGGTGATCGCTTCCACTACGTCGTAGATTTTCTGACGGTCGGTAAAGGCGAAGAATACCGGAGTCATTGCGCCGACGTCCTGAATGAACGTGGAGATGTACAGCAGGTGGCTGTTTATGCGGAACAGTTCGGAAAGCATAACGCGAATCACGTTCACGCGATCCGGTACGGTAATGCCCGCCAGTTTCTCAACCGCCAGCACGTACGGCATTTCGTTAACGCAGCCGCCGAGGTACTCAATACGGTCGGTGTACGGGATGTAACTGTGCCAGGACTGACGCTCGCCCATCTTTTCAGCACCACGGTGGTGGTAGCCGATGTCAGGTACGCAGTCGACGATTTCTTCGCCATCAAGCTGCAGCACAATACGGAACGCACCGTGAGAAGACGGGTGGTTAGGACCGAGGTTGAGGAACATGAAGTCCTCGTTTTCGGTGCTACGCTTCATGCCCCAGTCTTCTGGTTTGAAGGTCAGCGCTTCCATTTCCAGATCCTGTTTGGCTTTAGTCAGCTCAAACGGATCGAATTCGGTCGCACGCGCCGGGTAGTCTTTACGCAGCGGATGACCTTCCCAGGTATGTGGCATCAGCAGACGCGTCAGGTGCGGGTGACCTTCGATGTCGATGCCAAACATTTCCCAGGTTTCACGCTCATACCAGTTGGCATTCGGAAATAGTTTGGTGAAAGTCGGTACGCGCAGATCGTTTTCAGACAAAGCCACCTTGAGCATGATATCGCGATTGCGTTCAATGGAGATCAGGTGATAGAAAACAGAAAAATCCGCGGCGGGTAACCCTTCGCGGTGCGTACGCAGACGTTCGTCCATGCCGTGTAAGTCAAACAGCATGACGTAAGGTTTCGGCAGTCTCTTTAAGAAATCGCCAACTTCCAGTAATTGTTCACGCTTGACCCAAACAACGGGTACCCCGGTGCGAGTCGCCTGAACGGTAAAGGCATCCGGCCCAAAACGGTTGCGCAGTTCGCCAATGACCGGGTCATCAAGGTGATCCCGTGTTTGCCATACGGCGTCTTGCGCGGTTAAGTCGGTCATATTGTTCACCATTGCAAATGGTCCGTGGTGGTCGGCAGTGCTTCGCGCTATTTATGTAGTGGTAAGCGAAGGAAGTGCTGCTGCCGACAGGCGCAAATTAAATCTCGTCTGGTGTACGAAGATTCGTTACAGCAATACGTTCGCCGCGTTTACGCTCGCGTTCTGACTGCATATTGGCGCGATAAACGCCCTGATCGCCAACCACCCAAGAGAGCGGGCGGCGTTCTTTGCCAATGGAATCTTGCAACAGCATCAGAGCCTGCATATACGCTTCCGGGCGCGGCGGGCATCCCGGGATGTACACATCGACTGGAATGAATTTATCAACGCCCTGCACCACAGAATAGATGTCGTACATACCGCCAGAGTTAGCGCAGGCGCCCATGGAAATAACCCATTTAGGTTCCAGCATCTGATCATAGAGACGCTGAATTACTGGCGCCATTTTGGTAAAGCAGGTTCCGGCTACGACCATCAGGTCAGCCTGACGCGGCGATGCACGCAAAACTTCAGCACCAAAACGGGCCACATCGTGCACGGCGGTAAACGAGGTCACCATCTCAACGTAGCAGCAGGAAAGGCCAAAGTTATATGGCCAAATTGAGTTTTTACGGCCCCAGTTAACCATGTCATGCAGCTTGCCCATGAACACGTTTTTGTTAACTTCCTGCTCCAGGGGGTCGGTTACGATCTCCTGTTTTTGCAGGGGGTAACGGTCGTTCTCACCGTTAGGATCTATGCGGGTGAGCGTATAATCCATCTTAATGCCTCGCGGTTAGCGTTGACGATTAGCGATACTGTTCGTTTCCGGGTTCATACGCTCGCGGCGTGAACGCGCGGGCGTCCAGTCCAGCGCGCCAATACGCACCAGATAAACCAGACCTGCCAGTAACACAAAAATAAAAATTGCAGCTTCCACAAAGCCAATCCAGCCGCTTTCACGGATAGAAGTTGACCATGCGAACAGATACAGCGCTTCAACGTCGAAGATAACGAAGAACATGGCTACCAGATAAAACTTGGCAGACAGGCGCAAGCGGGCGGTGCCGACCGAGTCGATACCTGATTCAAACGGCACGTTTTTAGATCTCGCGCGCGCGCGACCACCTAAAAACCAGCCGCCGACGAGCATCAGGCAGCACAGGCCAATGGCAACAATAAGAAAGATAGCGAATGCCCAGTGATGAGCGATGATTTCAGTGGATGTTGACATACTCATTGCTTACTCATCAAAAGTAGCGCCAAATTCTCTGCTCTTTTCGGCAGATGAACGCCACATCGATTCATGGGGAGGAATAAAAAAAACCTTACAATCACTGTGAAAAATCATTTTAGACAGCTAATTGATAGGGTTTTTTACTCCTTTCTATAACCTTTTGTCAACTTTAACAAAAGTTTCCTCACATTATTTTACACTACTCCAACTTCATTAACATAAAGTGCTCTTTAGACCCATTTAGATCGTATCATCGGTCATTTTTAATGTTGTTGAATCGTGTCCGTAGTGAAGTAAAAAAATGATACCCGTCTATTTTGACAGGAATTCACACAGATGCCTCCCCCTAAATGGGAGTATTTTCTTGATCTGTGACACGCTTTTGTTAATTCACCATAAAAAACAGCAACAATTTCTCTAGTTTTTTAACATGGAAACAATTAGTAACGCGGTTGTTTATTTTTCACCCTCCCATCAGACTGTTTCTTTACTCGCTGATTTTGTTAAGTTTTAGTATAGCAAATGACCTAAATCGGCAATATTTGCATATAAAAAGAGCCACTGGATGTTTTTTCATCATCAGTGGCTCTTTTTCACACTTACATTTTAAACTGTTTTTTTGTGACGCGTTACTCAAAGTCGCCTTCAACAATCATCGAGTCATCTCCCCCTTCAGGGGTAAACTGATTGTATTGCCAAGGATTTTGATATGTTTGCATCGATTTAAAAATAACGTCTGCTAACTCATTTTGCACGCTCGGGTCGCTGCATAACAGATACTCAGTGTCAGGCAATGGCGGTAATCCGTCCGCTACACCCAGTACACGTAGATCCGGACTCATCATTTCAACAGGCCGCGCAGTAACACCGAGCCCTGCTTTTACCGCCGCACGAACTGCAGGCAACGTAGAAGCAACATAAGCCAAACGCCACGGGATCTGCGCAGCATTCAATGTTGCCAACACGATATCGCGAAACGGGCTCGGATCGTCAAGCAAAACCAACGGTACCGGCTCACCTTTTTGCAGGATATATTCAGCTGCGCAGTACCAGTGCGTCGGGGAGGTGCGTAGATTCAGGCACTCAAAATCTCCTGGACGATTGGTGGTCACCACCAGGTCCACTTCCTGCGACTTCAGCATATCCACCATATAAGCGTTACGTTTGACTCTCACATCAAGCGCAAGCTTCGGATAAACCGAACTTATACGGTTAAGCAGAAAAGGCAGTATGGTATCGGCGGATTCATCAGAAGCACCGATAGTTAACACTCCCTGAAGATTGTTAAACATTAATGATGAGCATGCCTCATCATTAAAACGCAGTATTTTTCTGGCGTAACCCAATAGCTGGATACCATGTTCAGTCAGCAATTTGTTGCGTCCATGGCGCGCGAACAACTCTTTCCCCACGAGCTGTTCAAGACGCTGCATTTGCTGACTCACCGCAGACTGAGTTCGACATACCGCAGCTGCCGCAGCCGCGAAGGTATTCAGATCGGCAACAGCAACAAAGGTTCTCAGCAGATCGAGGTCGAGGTTAATGATCGGACGATTTGCATTTATCATAGTTTTTCACTTACTCGCGGGTCATACCGGGTTAATGCTGTGCATTTAGAATCAAACAACTCCATTTGTAATGTGCCTCCCTTGCGGTTTCGCTTAGTGTAACCAAGTGAAAATAAGGATGTATTTGGTTAAACAAACGAAACAATGCTCTTTCTGAGCTATTTTAATACCCGTGATATTCATTCGGAATATAGCAACGAGAAAGAATCGTATTTTTAGCTGCCGGATGATTCAGGCTAATGGGAAACATGTAAATTTTGTAAATATAAAAAATGGTTAACGAACAATAATTTACACATTAAAAACAAATTTTTCAGTATGTTAGAAACAACCAACAAACATTTGAATTATCTTAAAAATCTTACTACACACCATTTGATGGGAGTTATCTTAACCTAAAACCACTATATTTATAAGTGTTATCGCGAATAATTCCGGGCAAATTGGTGCCATGTCAGAACAGCGGTTTTCGTATTATTATCCCATTCAATTTGATACTGTTTAAATATTAAATAATAATTAATTAAGAACCTCTCAATTCATTAATTATGCTTAACAATGAGTTCACACCGCATCACGTCGGGATCACACCGATAACAGAATTCTGAGACAAAACCTCAGTATTTTCGAATTACGTCAGACAGTTTAGATATCGACTACCTATTGTTTTACAGCATCAACTTTTTTTGACCAGACAAACGACCACACCATCACCACCAAAGCAAAACATAAAACCATAACAACAACAAAATACAGATTATCACTCCTTAATAACTTCATTATTTAGTCGTTAAAAGTTAATTACACCCCCGATGCTTTTCAAAATCTTCTCCTGGAGACCCTTCAAAACTTACCGGTGTGGGAGTACATTGTGCTGGCTGACTTCCACGGCAGGGAGTGGCATTCACAGCTAAAAAGGTCAACGTTCATGTCCCCCATTGAAAAATCCAGCAAATTAGAAAACGTCTGTTATGACATTCGCGGCCCGGTTCTGAAGGAAGCAAAGCGTCTGGAAGAAGAAGGTAATAAAGTTCTGAAACTGAACATCGGCAACCCCGCACCATTCGGGTTTGAAGCGCCAGATGAAATTCTGGTGGATGTGATCCGCAATTTGCCAACTGCGCAAGGGTATTGCGATTCAAAAGGCCTTTATTCTGCCCGCAAAGCGATCATGCAGCATTACCAGGCTCGTGGGATGCGTGATGTCACCGTGGAAGATATTTATATCGGTAACGGCGTTTCTGAATTGATTGTGCAGGCCATGCAGGCTCTGTTGAACAGTGGGGACGAAATGCTGGTTCCTGCTCCTGATTATCCGCTGTGGACGGCGGCGGTATCGCTCTCCGGCGGTAATGCCGTACACTATCTGTGTGACGAATCGTCAGATTGGTTCCCGGATCTGGATGATATCCGCGCCAAAATTACGCCGCGTACACGTGGGATCGTCATAATCAACCCAAACAACCCAACCGGTGCTGTTTATTCTAAAGAGCTGCTGATGGAGATTGTTGAGATTGCTCGCCAGAACAACCTCATCATCTTTGCAGATGAGATTTACGACAAAATTCTCTACGACGACGCAGAACATCACTCCATCGCCGCTATGGCTCCGGACCTGCTGACCATCACCTTCAACGGTCTGTCAAAAACCTACCGCGTTGCGGGGTTCCGTCAGGGCTGGATGGTGCTTAACGGACCGAAGAAACATGCCAAAGGCTATATCGAAGGCCTTGAAATGCTGGCTTCAATGCGTCTGTGTGCCAACGTCCCTGCGCAACATGCCATTCAGACCGCGCTGGGAGGATACCAGAGCATCAGCGAATTTATTATGCCTGGCGGTCGTCTGTATGAACAACGCAACCGTGCCTGGGAACTGCTCAATGACATTCCCGGCGTCTCCTGTGTGAAACCGCGCGGTGCGCTGTATATGTTCCCGAAAATCGACGCTAAGCGCTTCAATATTCATGACGACCAGAAGATGGTGCTGGACTTCCTGTTGCAGGAAAAAGTACTGCTGGTTCAGGGGACGGCGTTCAACTGGCCGTGGCCGGATCATTTCCGTATCGTCACACTGCCGCGTATTGACGATATTGAGATGTCGCTGAGTAAATTTGAGCGTTTCTTGTCAGGATATCACCAGCTGTAATAACAGAGAGTGCTACCGAGATTTGCATCCGGTAGCACTCTCTGCGCAAAATACCTTTACTGAAGTCACTGAGTAAGGGTCGTTATGAAGCAGAGCCATTTTTTTGCCCACCTCTCCCGTCTGAAGCTCATTAACCGCTGGCCGCTAATGCGCAATGTGCGCACCGAAAACGTGTCTGAACACAGCCTGCAAGTTGCCATGGTTGCTCATGCGCTGGCCGCGATCAAAAACCGCAAATTTGGTGGTCAGGTTAATGCTGAGCGTATTGCCCTGCTGGCGATGTATCACGATGCATCAGAGGTGCTGACCGGCGATCTCCCTACCCCGGTGAAATATTTCAACTCGCAAATTGCTCAGGAATATAAAGCGATAGAGAAAATTGCCCAGCAAAAGCTGGTCGATATGGTTCCCGATGAGCTGCGCGATATTTTTGCCCCGTTAATTGACGAACACGCATACAGCGAAGATGAAAAATCGATCGTCAAGCAGGCTGACGCCCTGTGCGCATACCTGAAGTGTCTGGAAGAACTCTCCGCCGGTAACAACGAATTTCTGCTGGCCAAAACACGGCTGGAAAAAACGCTGGAGTCGCGACGCAGTGAGGAGATGGACTACTTTATGGATGTATTTGTCCCGAGTTTTCATCTTTCATTAGATGAAATCAGCCAGGATTCACCATTGTAAGTTTGCGGCGACGTTGCCTTATCTGGCCTACACAGGCAACGTCGCCGGGGAAGCATTAAAACGGAAACAGCATCGGGATCATCACCACACACACCGCCATTACAATGATGGTAAACGGTACGCCGATCTTCACGAAGTCGCTAAAGCTGTAGTTGCCCGGTCCCAGCACGAGCGTGTTAACCGGCGAAGACACCGGCGTCATAAAGGCTGCGGAAGCTGCCATCGCAATCGCCATCGCGAAAGGATATGGTGAAACCCCCATCGACTTCGCCGCCGCTAACGCAATCGGCGCCATCAACACCGCGGTCGCGGTATTGGAGATAAATAACCCGATGGTTGCACACAGCACGAACAGGCAGCCCAGCATCATGTATGGGCCATATCCACCGCCGACATCCATCAGGCCTTTCACTACCAAATCGACGCCGCCGGTTTTTTGTAAAGCCAGCGCGAAAGGCATCATCCCGACGATCAAAATAATACTTGGCCAGTGAATCGCCTTGTAGGCACTTTCGGCATCGATACAGCGAAATTTCCCCATCAGCAGACAAGCAATGATCGCAGCAACCGTATTGGGAATTTCATCAGTGAGCATCAGAGCGACCATCAGCACCAGGCAGAAAATCGCATGCGGCGCCTGGCTGTGCGCCGGAGAAGCTTCACTGACTTCCGCGGGCATATTCAGCACCACAAAATCGCGCCCTTTTTGGCCCAGAAGAGTAATGAGTTTCCAGTTGCCCACCACTAATATGATGTCGCCCATTAGCAGCGGCTCATCCACCACCGCGCCGGCCAATGCAGCACCATCACGTTTCAGCCCAACGACATTCAGGCCGTAACGTGTACGAAAAGCAATTTCTCGTACCGTTTTGCCAATCAATTCCGATTCAGGGATCAGCGAAATTTCTGCCATTCCCACATCAAGCGCCTGCTCGGAGAAGTATTCACCGCGCAGCACCATCGGCTCCAAAAACTGTTCACTGCAAAATTCACGCAAGTCGACATCGGCCGCAGACATATCAATCAGCAATACGTCACGGGCGCGAAACTCAGAAACCCCGTTTACGTCAACGATCACACGACGAAAACGCCGCCAGCGTTCAACGCCAATCACGTTTGCCCCGTAGCGCTCACGCAGCTTCAGGTCGTCCAGACGCTGGCCGATCATCGGAGAACCTGGGCGAATCGCCAGGCGACGCGCGCGCCCGGTCAGGCGATATTCTTTAATCAGATCGCGAAACGTCCGACGCTTCCAGCCGTCTCCCGACGGCCCGGAATCTTCCCCCTTGAGCATAAAGCGCATCAGCAGCATATAAATTATGCCGAGTACCAGAACAACCAGCCCCAGTGGGGTAACGCTAAAAAAACTGAAACCGTTGAGTCCTTCACGTAACAGTTCACTGTTTACGACCAGGTTGGGCGGCGTCGCCACCAGCGTCATCATGCCGCTTATTAATCCGGCAAAGCTCAGCGGCATCATCAGGCGTGAAGGGGAAATTTCCATGCGCATGGAAACGCTTAACACCACCGGAATAAAGATGGCGACTACGCCGGTGGAGCTCATAAATGCTCCAAGCCCGGCAACGGTAATCATCAACAACACCAGCATTTTGACTTCGCTGCTGCCGGCCACCTTCACCAGCCAGGCTCCCATTACCGTCGCCACCCCGGTACGCACCAGGCCGTCGCCGATAATGAATAAAGCCGCTATCAAAATAACGTTAGGATCGCTGAATCCGGAAAAAGCTTCTGTGATGCTCAATGTTCCACTCAGAACAAAGGCAATAATGACCAGCAAAGCGATCGCGTCCATACGCACTCTGCCAGTTGCAAACAAAACGACGGCAATCGCCAGCAATGAGAGAACCCATATCAATTCACCGTTCACAACATATCCTTGTTAAATGAGAGGGATGAGTCGATTCTGCCATAAAAAAGCCCCAACAATCTGGGGCTAAATCATGATCAGGTATTTCTTACAACGACCACATTTCCGTTAGGTTGTTTGGTCACAGAAATATGTTCCAGACTGGTCAGAGAAAAATCGACCTCATCCAGACGCGGCGTGTCCGCAGGCGCATTGACCGCGATCACATGACATCCAGCCGTCAGTCCTGAAAGCACCCCGGCGGGCGCATCTTCCACTACCGCGCACTCCTGCGGCGCAAGCCCCAGAAGCTGTGCGCCTAACAGATAAGCGTCTGGCTCTGGTTTCCCTCTTTTTACCCGTTCGGCGGTGACAAACACTTCAGGCGCAGGAAGCCCCGCGACACGATGGCGCGCTCGTGCGACTGGCATAGAACCGGAGGTCACAATCGCCCATGGAATACCCGCTTTATTGAGGTGATTGAGCAACTCAACCGCCCCCGGCAGCGCGGTGATCCCAGCGGTTTCTGTCGCTTCGATCTGCTCCAGGCGGGTGAACTCCGCAGCGATCTCTGCCTCAGATTTGCCCACCATAAAGTGTCGCAGAGAGGTAATGGCCTGCTTGCCATGAATAAAACCGAGCACTTCAGCATGATCGAGGCCAAAACGATCGGCCCAATTGCACCATGCGCGTTCTACTGCGGGTAAGGAATCGACCAGCGTTCCATCCAGATCAAACAGAAAACCTTTGCACTGCACGCTCGCCCCCTCAGGCATTAATGATTTGGTTAATTTCATTCGCGCTCAAATGATACTGGCGCGGGCAAGAGTGCCAGACGTTCAACATACGCTGATATTTTTCCCACATCGGGGTCTGAGCGTTGAAGCCATGCGTCCCCGCATCAAAGTGGGTATAGCGACCTTCCACATTCACCATAAAGCGAACGTATCCGAGAAAACGGGCTTCCGTTGCGGCGTCAAAACCGAGGAAGGTCACGCGGCGCTCATCAATGGCCTGTGCATCCTTAAGATTAGTCCAGGACACATGTAATGCGTGATACATCTCCATAATATCGATAATCGTACGACAGGTTTCTTCCGTCAGCTCACCAAACTCACGATCCAGCTCGCGCATCTGCAAGCCGTAACCGCGTTCAATAATCGTCTGCAAACGACGATAACGCTCGGCGTTAGTGGGATCGAGCATAGTCATCATTTTGTACTGATTAGACAAAATCAGACGTTGAGCGTTGGTCATTTCCATTTGGGACTCCTGTATCACTACTACTGCGATGAAAAAAAAGAAGGCATCTTGTGCCTTCTTTTATATGCGTAATCAGGGGTCAATTACAAATCATCGAGGAAAGTTTTATCCAGTTGTTTGAAGGCGCGCTTAAGCGTGTCAGCCAGCGCCTGATAATCAGGCTTTCCTTCGACCGGAGAGAGCGCCTGCCCGGCTTCCTGCAATTTACCCCGAACTTCGTAGAACCAGTTGAGTATTGAAGGCGGCAGCGGCGTCACGGAACGTTTACCCAGCCACCACATGCCCTGCATCGGCAGGCTAAGCGCAAACAGCGCGGTCGCAACGGCCGGTCCCAACTGCCCCCCTAGCGCAATTTGCCAGCATAAGGTGAAGACGGCGATAGGCGGCATAAAACGGATTGCGTAACGCGTCATACGGATCACGCGGTTCTCTACAAACACGGGCGCGAGGCGCTTTTCCATTGGCCACGTCTTTGCGTAGTGCTGCCCCCGGCGAAACAAGCTAAAAAAATTGACGGAACGATTATCCGGTGTCGACATGGCGGTTACCTCAACTTCACATATAAAAATTAAAAAATTTGTGCAAAACAACAACTGCAATGGACATCGTTCAAAACATTTTGTCTTTGATACCCACATTCAGGTATCCTGTGCCGGCCTGTAAGGCCATTAGTCCAAAATCATTGAGTCGTCAAATTGACACATAGTATGCCATTGGCTGAAAAATACGCAAAATGACATAGACTCAAAGGTATTTATTCCATCGTGCCCAAAAAGACTATGGCGCATGATGTTAATCATAAACGTCGGTGTCATCATGCGCTACGCTCTATGACTCCCTGACGTTTTTTTAGCCACGTATCATAAATAGGTACTTCCATGTCGAGTAAGTTAGTACTGGTTCTGAACTGCGGTAGCTCCTCACTGAAATTTGCCATCATCGATGCAGTAAACGGTGAAGAATACCTTTCTGGTTTAGCCGAATGTTTCCATCTCCCAGAAGCACGTATCAAATGGAAAATGGATGGCGGTAAACAAGAAGCGGCTTTAGGTGCAGGCGCCGCTCACAGTGAAGCGCTGAATTTTATCGTTAATACTATTCTGGCACAAAAACCAGAACTGTCCGCTCAGCTGACTGCAATTGGTCACCGTGTTGTTCACGGCGGCGAAAAATACACCGGCTCTGTGGTTATCGACGATTCCGTTATTCAGGGTATCAAAGATGCAGCCTCTTTTGCACCGCTGCATAACCCTGCACATCTGATCGGTATTGCTGAAGCGCTGAAATCCTTCCCGAATCTGAAAGACAAAAACGTGGCCGTATTCGACACCGCGTTCCACCAGACTATGCCGGAAGAATCTTACCTCTACGCCCTGCCGTACAGCCTGTACAAAGAACACGGCGTTCGTCGTTACGGTGCGCACGGTACCAGCCACTTCTTCGTCACTCAGGAAGCGGCAAAAGTGCTGAACAAACCAGTTGATGAGCTGAACATCATCACTTGCCACCTGGGCAACGGCGGTTCTGTATCTGCTATCCGTAACGGTAAATGTGTTGATACCTCCATGGGTCTGACCCCGCTGGAAGGTCTGGTGATGGGTACGCGTTCCGGTGACATTGACCCGGCGATCATCTTCCACCTGCACGACACGCTGGGCATGAGCGTTGACCAGATCAACAAAATGCTGACCAAAGAGTCCGGCCTGCTGGGTCTGACCGAAGTCACCAGCGACTGCCGTTATGTTGAAGATAACTACGCGACTAAAGAAGACGCTAAACGTGCAATGGACGTTTACTGCCACCGTCTGGCGAAATACATCGGTTCTTACACTGCGCTGATGGATGGTCGTCTGGATGCTGTTGTCTTCACTGGTGGTATCGGTGAAAACGCCGCGATGGTTCGTGAACTGTCTCTGGGCAAACTGGGCGTTCTGGGCTTTGAAGTTGACCATGAACGTAACCTGGCCGCACGTTTCGGCAAATCTGGGTTCATCAACAAAGAAGGTACCCGTCCTGCGGTGGTTATCCCAACCAACGAAGAACTGGTTATCGCGCAAGACGCGAGCCGTCTGACCGCCTGATTTCACACCGCCAGCCTAGCTGGCGGTGCTGTTTTGTAACCCGCCTGAAACGGGCGGTAACGAAAGAGGATAAACCGTGTCCCGTATTATTATGCTGATCCCAACCGGAACCAGCGTCGGTCTGACCAGCGTCAGTCTTGGCGTGATCCGCGCAATGGAACGCAAAGGCGTTCGTCTGAGCGTCTTCAAGCCGATCGCTCAACCGCGTGCCGGTGGCGATGCGCCAGACCAGACTACCAGCATCGTCCGTGCTAATTCTTCTCTGCCAGCCGCTGAGCCGCTGAAGATGAGCCACGTTGAATCTCTGCTCTCCAGCAATCAGAAAGATGTGCTGATGGAAGAGATCATCGCGAACTACCACGCGAATACTAAAGACGCTGAAGTTGTCCTGGTTGAAGGCCTGGTCCCAACCCGTAAACATCAGTTCGCGCAGTCTCTGAACTACGAAATCGCGAAAACGCTGAATGCAGAAATCGTCTTCGTTATGTCTCAGGGTACCGATACTCCGGAACAGCTGAACGAGCGTATTGAACTGACTCGCAGCAGCTTCGGCGGCGCGAAAAACACCAACATCACCGGCGTAATCGTGAACAAACTGAACGCACCGGTTGATGAACAGGGCCGTACTCGCCCGGATCTGTCTGAGATTTTCGACGACTCTTCCAAAGCGAAAGTGATCAAAGTTGATCCGGCTAAACTGCAGGAATCCAGCCCGCTGCCAGTTCTGGGCGCGGTGCCATGGAGCTTTGATCTGATCGCCACTCGTGCAATCGATATGGCACGTCACCTGAACGCCACCATTGTGAACGAAGGCGATATCAACACCCGTCGCGTGAAGTCTGTGACCTTCTGCGCACGCAGCATTCCGCACATGCTCGAGCACTTCCGCGCAGGTTCTCTGCTGGTGACTTCCGCTGACCGTCCGGACGTGCTGGTTGCTGCATGCCTGGCAGCGATGAATGGCGTAGAAATTGGTGCTCTGCTGCTGACTGGCGGCTACGAAATGGACGCGCGTATTACTAAACTGTGCGAACGTGCATTCGAAACCGGCCTGCCGGTATTCATGGTAAACACCAACACCTGGCAGACCTCTCTGAGCCTGCAGAGCTTCAACCTGGAAGTTCCGGTTGACGATCACGAGCGCATCGAAAAAGTTCAGGAATACGTTGCTAACTACATCAACGCTGACTGGATTGAATCTCTGACCGCAACGTCTGAGCGCAGCCGTCGTCTGTCACCACCAGCGTTCCGTTATCAGTTGACCGAGCTGGCGCGTAAAGCGGGCAAACGCGTCGTTCTACCAGAAGGCGACGAACCGCGTACCGTTAAAGCGGCGGCTATCTGTGCTGAACGTGGTATCGCAACCTGCGTACTGTTGGGTAACCCGGATGAAATCACCCGCGTAGCGGCCTCTCAGGGCATTGAACTGGGCGCTGGCGTAGAAATCGTTGATCCGGATGTAGTTCGCGAAAGCTACGTTGCTCGCCTGGTCGAATTGCGTAAAAACAAAGGCATGACCGAAACCGTTGCCCGCGAACAGCTGGAAGACAACGTAGTTCTCGGTACCCTGATGCTGGAACAAGACGACGTTGACGGCCTGGTTTCTGGTGCCGTTCACACCACCGCGAATACCATTCGTCCGCCGCTGCAGCTGATCAAAACTGCACCGGGTAGCTCACTGGTATCTTCCGTATTCTTCATGTTGCTGCCGGATCAGGTTTACGTCTACGGCGACTGCGCGATCAACCCGGATCCAACCGCAGAACAGCTGGCAGAAATCGCTATTCAGTCCGCTGAATCCGCGATTGCCTTCGGTATCGAACCGCGCGTTGCGATGCTCTCCTACTCCACCGGTACCTCTGGTGCAGGTAGCGACGTAGAGAAAGTTCGTGAAGCGACTCGTCTGGCGCAGGAAAAACGTCCTGACCTGATGATCGACGGTCCGCTGCAGTACGATGCCGCAGTTATGGCTGACGTAGCAAAATCCAAAGCGCCGAACTCTCCGGTTGCTGGTCGCGCTACCGTGTTCATCTTCCCGGATCTGAACACCGGTAACACCACCTACAAAGCGGTACAGCGTTCTGCCGACCTGATCTCCATCGGGCCGATGCTGCAGGGTATGCGTAAACCGGTGAACGACCTGTCTCGTGGCGCGCTGGTAGACGATATTGTCTACACCATCGCTCTGACCGCGATCCAGTCTTCCCAGCAGCAGTAATCTGCCATGCGTGCCGGATGCCTTATCCGGTACACATCCTGCTTATCAAACCGGAAATAGCTGATATTTCCGGTTTTTTTATATCTGATTTCCCGTTGGCCTGGTCTGAATGATTTACCAGGATGCGCTGCATCAATGAATAACTATTCTTCTGTTTGCATACTTACCCTCTTTTGCATTGCAACAGGGATAGTCTTTCATGTCAGCAGTAACAGAAACACGGCCAGCTAAAAAGTGGGCGATGCCCGACACGCTGGTGATTATTTTTTTCGTCGCCATTTTGACCAGTCTGGCGACATGGGTAGTTCCCGTCGGGATGTTCGACAGCCAGGAAGTGCAGTATCAGGTTGATGGGCAAACCAAGACTCGCAAGGTCGTTGATCCCCATTCATTCCGCATTCTGACCAATGAAGCCGGTGAAGAGCAGTATCACCCGGTTAAATTCTTTACCACCGGTGATGAAAGTCCTGGCCTGATGAACTTCCCGTTTGAAGGGTTAACCTCCGGTTCTAAATTCGGCACCGCTGTTGGCATCATCATGTTTATGCTGGTTATCGGTGGCGCGTTTGGCATCGTGATGCGCACCGGAACTATCGATAACGGCATCCTGGCGCTCATCCGCCATACCCGAGGGAACGAGGTCTTGTTTATCCCGGTGCTGTTTATTCTCTTCTCTTTAGGTGGCGCAGTGTTTGGTATGGGAGAAGAGGCCGTCGCCTTTGCGATAATTATCGCGCCGCTGATGGTACGCTTGGGTTACGACAGTATCACCACCGTGCTGGTAACCTATATTGCCACCCAAATCGGTTTTGCCAGTTCCTGGATGAACCCGTTCTGCGTGGTGGTCGCGCAGGGCATTGCGGGCGTCCCGGTGCTTTCCGGCTCAGGTTTGCGTATCGTGGTATGGGTCGTTGCCACGATGATTGGTCTGACCTTCACGCTGGCCTACGCGGCGCGCATCAAAAAGAATCCGCTGCTGTCGCGCGTTCATGAATCAGACCGTTTCTTCCGCGAACAGCAGGATGAGGTCATTGAGCGCCGCTTCACGCTCGGCGACTGGCTGGTGCTGATGGTGCTGACGGGCGTGATCGTGTGGGTCATTTGGGGTGTTATCGTCCACGCATGGTTTATTCCTGAGATTGCCAGCCAGTTCTTCACCATGGGTCTGGTGATTGGCATTATTGGCGTCGTCTTTCGGCTGAACGGCATGACGGTCAACATAATGGCATCCTCATTTACTGAGGGTGCGCGCATGATGATTGCTCCTGCCCTGCTGGTCGGTTTTGCCAAAGGGATATTACTGTTGGTAGGCAATGGTGAAGCGGGCGATGCCAGCGTGCTGAATACCCTGCTGCACAGCATCGCCAACGGTATTAGCGGTCTGGATAACGCCATTGCGGCGTGGTTTATGCTGCTGTTCCAGGCAGTGTTTAATTTCTTCGTCACTTCCGGCTCCGGGCAGGCTGCGTTGACCATGCCGCTGCTGGCACCATTGGGTGATCTGGTTGGCGTAAACCGTCAGGTCACCGTTCTGGCATTCCAGTTTGGTGACGGATTCAGTCATATTATCTATCCTACGTCGGCATCACTGATGGCAACGTTAGGCGTTTGTCGGGTGGATTTTCGTAACTGGCTGAAAGTAGGCGCCACGCTGTTAGGACTGCTGTTTATTATGTCCAGCGTGGTGGTGATAGGCGCGCAGATAATGGGTTACCATTAAAAAAGATTGCCCGGCCTACACGATTTCTAGACGCTGTAGGCCGGATGAGCCGATTCTATTCAGCTTCTTCCTGATTTTCAGCTTTCGCCCCTTCATTCTTGGCGTTGCGGGTCATCCACAGCGCCAGGGCTTTCAGTGAGTCCGGCGTAAATTCGTCACAGCGCGCGGTGATTTCTTCCGGCGTCAGCCAGCAAACTTCACTGACCTCTTCTTCCTGAAGCGCAAACGGTCCATGGGAAACACAGCTAAACAACCCGCCCCATACGCGACAGTTCTGGTCTTCAAAATAAAACTGCCCATGCTCGGCAAACGGTACGCCCGCAATCCCCAGTTCCTCTTCCGCTTCACGGCGCGCTGAGTCCAGTAACTGTTCGTCAGCCTGCACAACGCCGCCAGCGGTAGCATCCAGCATACCGGGCAAAAAATCTTTTGTCTCAGTACGACGCTGAACCAGAATTTTGCCCATACCATCGTGCACGACGATATATGTCGCACGATGACGTAAGCGCTGCGCCCGCATTTGTTCCCGGCTGGATTGTGCGATGACTTCGTTGTCTTCATTCACAATATCCACCCATTCCGTACTTGCCAAACGACGCTGTTCCACCATCAGGAAACCTTCTTTTTTCTTGCGCTCTTACGGCGCGTTTATGTTTGTGGGGTAAATTACGGATTAATCTCGACCTGTGCAATAATACTTTGATCATTGAGTGCCATTACGCTGAGAACATTATCATCCAGAATCCCGTAACTTGCCGCAAAGTCCCCTTTCGGGATGCTTACCGAGCCAGGATTGAAGTGATAAATGTCTCCTTGTCGCTCAGCGACGGGCAGATGAGTATGTCCATAAACCAGCACATCTCCCACGTTTAGCGCAGGCATATTTTGCGGACCAAAAAGATGTCCGTGTGTCAAAAATAATCGCTGGTTTTCTGTCAGAATTTGCTGCCACGGCGCTGTCATCGGAAAATGCAGGAGCATCTGATCCACTTCGCTGTCGCAATTGCCACGTACCGCGATAATCTGCGCTGCCAGCTCGTTCAACCGCTCGGCAACCTGCGCGGGCGCATAGCCTTGCGGTAGTGCATTGCGCGGCCCGTGGTTTAAAACATCACCCAATATCACCAGCCATTGCGCACCGCTCGCGGCAAACCGTTCGAGTACGCGTTCCGTGGCTGGCAACGAACCATGAATGTCCGATGCGAACATCAGTTTCATCACTCACCCCTCGTTGAAAAGTACCTTGTAATGATACTGGATTACGACCCGTTTTTCAGCAGGAACGCTTCGCTGAAAGCGCGATAAAACGCTGGATTGAAGCGCGCTGCCACTGGAAGGCGGCGTATTCTGCAAGCGCTTCTGGAACCTCATCACCGTTAAGGACCAGACGATTAAGCATTAGCGCTAAATCGCAGTCGGCGATACACCATTCACCAAATAAATTCTGTTTGCCATGGCTTAGCAAACTGCTCGCCGTAGCGAACAATTTCTCCGCGCAGGCTTTTCCCGCGTCACTCAACGGCGCTTTCTTCACGCCAGCAAAAACCACATCCGTAGAGCGTTCTTCACGGATAGGCATCAGATCGCTGCGGATCCACGCCTGAACCTGGCGAGCCCGCGCGCGTTTTTGTACATCATGCGGGTAAATACGCTCCCACTGCGGCGGCGCAAAGCTATCTTCCAGAAATTCAGTAATCGCTGATGATTCACTCAGCTCGAAACCGTCGATTTCAAGAACCGGTACGCGGCGCGTCAACGCATACCCTTGCCATGAAGGTTGCAAGTGTTCGCCGTTGTTGAGATCAACCGTTTTCAGCGTAAAAGGCAGTCCCTTCTCTTGCAGAGCAACATAAACAGACAGCACGTAAGGGGAGAAAAAATTGGCATCTGACCACAGCGTAATTGCAGATTTGCTCATAATGTCCTCTGAAATGTATTGGCTTGCTTTCAAAATATAGAGTCTTTCTCTCGCTGTCACTTGATGAAAACTCACGCACGCCAACAAGCTCTATACTTGTTATGACCCGGTTCATGACAAAACGGACGCTGAAAATGATCGATCTCTATTACACCCCATCGCCAAACGGTCACAAAATCACGCTGTTTCTTGAAGAGGCACAACTGCAATACCGTTTGATTCATGTCGATATCAGCAAAGGCAATCAGTTTCGCCCTGATTTCTTGCAGATCTCGCCGAACAATAAAATCCCGGCCATTATCGACAGTGCCCCGATGGACGGCGGAAGGCCCATCAGCTTGTTTGAGTCCGGAGAAATTTTACTCTATCTGGCGGAGAAGAGCGGTAAGCTGCTGAGTGGTGAATTACGTGAACGTCACACTACGCTGCAGTGGCTGTTCTGGCAGGTCAGCGGCCTGGGACCTATGTTGGGTCAAAATCATCATTTTAGCCATTACGCCCCACAAACCATTCCCTACGCCATTGAAAGATTTCAGATTGAAACTCAGCGCCTGTACAACGTGATGAATAAACGACTGGAAACGTCCCCATGGCTAGGAGGCGATCACTACAGTATTGCCGACATTGCCTGCTGGCCGTGGATCCACGCCCATCAGCGTCAGCGCATCGACCTCGACAACTACCCGGCGGTCAATAACTGGCATGAACGCATTCGTACGCGTCCTGCGACTGAGCGCGCCATGCAGCACGCACAAATCGAGAAGCGATGACGCAATTCGGTTCTCGTGTATCATGCAAAGGTTCATACATGGAGGAAACCTGCAATGTCACAACCTGACGCTATTATTCGTATAAAAAACCTTCGTCTGCGCACCTTTATCGGCATCAAAGAAGAG
This sequence comes from Citrobacter sp. Cu096, assembly GCF_030332285.1. Lineage (NCBI taxonomy): Bacteria > Pseudomonadati > Pseudomonadota > Gammaproteobacteria > Enterobacterales > Enterobacteriaceae > Citrobacter > Citrobacter sp. Cu096. Next base: position 311,829 of record NZ_JAOWID010000030.1, on the reverse strand, counting down.
GAGATCCTGAATCGCCAGGATATTGTCATCAACGTTGCCATTCACTATCCGGCAGACAACGCCCGTACCAGCGAAGATATCAACGACGCGCTGAATTATCGCACTATCACCAAGAGCATCATTGCCCACGTGGAGGGTAACCGCTTCTCATTGTTAGAAAAATTAACTCAAGATGTGCTCGATATCGCACGCGAACATCACTGGGTCACTTATGCTGAAGTGGAGATCGATAAACTTCATGCATTGCGTTACGCCGACTCAGTTTCCATGACGCTGAGCTGGCAGCGCTAAAACATAACCCGGGAGGCGACATGCAGATTCTGATTACCGGCGGTACTGGCCTGATTGGGCGTCATCTGATCCCCCGCCTGCTGGAGTTGGGGCATCAGATAACCGTAGTAACCCGTTCTCCTGATAAGGCGCGTCAGATTTTCGACTCCCGGGTTAGGCTGTCCAAAGGGTTAGAAGAGCGGCAAAATCTCAATGATATTGATGCCGTCATTAACCTTGCCGGAGAGCCGATTGCCGACAAGCGCTGGAGTGCGCAACAAAAGGAGCGTCTGTGCCAGAGTCGCTGGGGGATTACGCAGAAACTGGTCGATTTAATTAATGCCAGCGAGACGCCGCCCGAGGTGCTCATCTCCGGTTCCGCCACCGGTTACTACGGCGATTTGGGCGAGGTTGTGGTCACGGAAGAAGATCCGCCGCACAACGAATTTACCCATAAGCTATGCGCCCGCTGGGAACAAATTGCCAGCACAGCACAAAGCGACAAAACCCGCGTGTGTATGCTGCGTACCGGCGTGGTGTTGGCCTCTGCTGGCGGCATTCTGGGGAAAATGGTCCCGCCATTTCGTCTTGGCTTAGGCGGCCCTATAGGTAATGGACGCCAGTATATGGCCTGGATCCATATTGATGATATGGTCAATGGCATTATCTGGCTGCTGGATAACGACCTGCGCGGCCCCTTCAATATGGTTTCACCCTACCCGGTCCACAATGAGCAGTTTGCCCACGCGCTGGGACATGCCCTGAATCGCCCTGCCATTCTACGCGTTCCCGCCAGCGTAATGCGGCTGCTGATGGGCGAGTCTTCAGTGCTGGTCCTCGGCGGGCAGCGAGCATTACCCAAACGCCTGGAAGCCTCCGGTTTTGCATTTCGCTGGTACGATTTAGAAGAAGCGCTGGCGGATGTGATCCGATAATCCCGAAGCCCTATTCATGGTCGCCGTTGTGGTGGTAAGGTTATAGACCAGAATTCCTCAATGGCGACGTTATGGCGATAATATCGACTCCCCGACTTACCCTCTCCTTATTTAAATTTTCTGACTGGTCATTTTTCCAGAGATTACGTGAATGCCCGGAAGTCATGCGTTATATGGGCGACATTGCCCCGGCGAAAGATACGCGTCTGTTATTCGCCAGACGTCTGGCTGCACAGCATACTTTCGTCATCCGCGAACATAACAACTCAACGCCTCTTGGCGATATTGGCCTGCAGATCAGTCATTTATACCCACACGAGGCCGACCTCGGCTACGCCATCTTGCCCGAAGCTCAGGGAAAAGGGATTGCCAGCGAAGCCGTGACGGCGGTGTGCCAGTACGCTTTCGATCACACGGCCGTCACGGCGATAAACGCTTACGCACTCGCGGAAAATAAGGGTTCTGTTCGTATACTGGAAAAAACAGGCTTTGTGCGTACGCAGGTACTGGAAAAGGCGTATGAGATTGATGGCATCGCCTACGACGACTGGGTTTATCGCCTGGAGCGCGATGCGTTTAAGCTGTAGTGCCCGGAAAGCGTAACGCCTCCGGGCAGCTCACTTATTTCAGCGAGCCCTTGAGAAACTGCTGCAAACGCGGACTTTGCGGATTACCGAATACCTGCTCCGGGTCGCCCTCCTCCTCAATTTTTCCCTGATGCAGGAAAATCACGTGCGTGGAGACATGCCGAGCGAATCCCATTTCGTGGGTCACGACCACCATGGTTTTACCCTCTTCGGCCAGCTGTTGCATAATGCGCAGCACTTCGCCTACAAGCTCTGGGTCAAGCGCCGACGTAGGTTCATCAAATAGCAACACTTCCGGTTCCATCGCCAACGCCCGTGCAATGGAGACGCGCTGCTGCTGACCGCCAGACAGGTGCACCGGATATTTGCCCTGCGCGCGCTCATCAATGCCCACTTTAGCCAGATACTTCACTGCTCGTTCGCGGGCTTCTTGTTTGCTCAGCCCCAACACCTGGATCGGCGCTTCCATCACGTTTTCCAGCACCGTCATGTGGCTCCACAGATTGAAGTGCTGAAAAACCATCGTCAGTCGCGTACGCAGCAGGCGCAGCTGATTTTTGTCCGCAACCTTGAGCTGGCCATCTTTGTCACGCACCAACCCAATGTTCTGACCACTGACCACAATCGTCCCGGCACTTGGCTTCTCAAGAAAGTTAATGCAGCGCAGGAAGGTACTTTTACCGGAACCTGACGAACCAATAATACTGATAACATCACCCGCATTGGCCTGCAGCGATACCCCTTTCAGCACTTCATGTTCGCCGTAGTGCTTATGTAAATCGATAACGTTTAATTTATTTTCAGACATCGTGTTACTCGAATCATTTAGAGGATACATGCTGCAACCAGCGTTTTTCCGCTTTACGGAACAGACTGATCAGGACATACGAAATAATCAAATACAGTACAGCAGCAATACCGAAGGCGGTAAACGGCTGATACGTTGCCGAGTTGATATCACGGGCAATCTTCAACAAATCAGGCACCGTGGCGGTAAATGCCAGCGCCGTGGAGTGCAGCATTAGAATCACTTCATTGCTGTATGCCGGCAGCGCAATACGCAGTGCGGAAGGTAAAATAATGCAGCGATACAGTTTAAACGACGAGAAACCGTAAGCCCGCGCGGCTTCAATCTCACCATGGGGTACAGAACGAATAGCCCCGGCGAAAATCTCTGTGGTGTAGGCACAGGTATTCAGCGTCAATGCCAGCACGGTACAATTCAGCCCACTGCGGAAAAACGCGTTAAGGAAGTCCGTTCCTTTGACGATCTCCAGCGTATACATCCCGGAATAAAACACCAGCAGTTGAACGTACAGCGGCGTGCCACGAAAAATATAGGTGAACAGCCAGATGGGAAACTGGATAAATTTATTACTGGAAACGCGACCAATCGCCAAAAACAGCGCCAGAATCCCGCCCATCACCACCGACGAAATCAGAAGCCAGAGAGTGATAGCAACGCCAGTGTAACGATATCCATCAGTCCACAGCAGGGACTTCCAGTATTCCTGAATAATCTCAATCACAGGTCAGCCCTCTTCACACCCACGGAATAGCGGCGCTCAAGGTACAGCAGCACACCATTAGATACCGTGGTAAACACCAGATAGATGACCCCGCACACCACGGCAAAATAGAACGGCTCCCAGGTACTTTTCCCGGCAAGCTGAGTGGCTTTCACTACGTCCTCAAGTCCGAGCAACGACACCAGAGCCGTGGCCTTAAGAATGACCTGCCAGTTGTTGCCAATCCCCGGTAAGGCATAACGCATCATCGCCGGGAACATAATGCGGCGAAAGATTTGTGAGCTGGTAAAACCGAATGCCGTCGCGGCTTCGATATGGCCTTTTGGCACGGCCATAAATGCGCCACGAAATGTTTCGGTAAAATAGGCGCCGTAGATAAACCCGAGCGTAATAATACCCGCGACCATTGGATCGATATCAATCTGGCCGATACCGATTGCATCGGTTATGGTATTCAGCGCAATTTGTAACCCGTAGAAGATGAGCAGCATTAAGACAAGATCGGGCACTCCGCGGATAAGCGTTGTGTACCCTTCGAAAATAAGCCCCATTGCCCGGCTTTGCGACAGCTTAGCTCCCGCGCCGACAAGACCTATCAGAACCGCCAGTACCACCGAGCTGAGTGCCAGCTCAAGCGTAACAATTGCGCCCTGTAAAATAACACCTGAAAAGCCATACAACATGCTGCCTGTCCTGTCGTGTGTGGTGGAGTAATAAGCCTCTTTTGATTTCAGACTAACCGTTAAATGCCGGATGGCGGCTTTGCCTTATCCGGCCTACAAAATTACCGTAGGCCGGATAATCGCAGCGCCATCAGGCGTAAATTCAACGCGTCAAAAATCTACGGGCTTTATCAGCACCTGCGGTGATTAACCGCCGTAAACATCAAAATCGAAGTATTTTTTTGCCAGTTTCTCGTAAGTCCCGTCAGCGCGCATTTCAGCAAAGGCTTTGTTCAGTGCTTCGCGCAGCTCGTTATCGTCTTTGCGCAGCCCCATACCGGTACCCACGCCGAATAACTTCTCGTCTTTCACAGACGGGCCGCCGAATTTGTAATCTTTACCGACCGGCTGTTTCAGGAAGCCTTCGCTGGCCGCGACTTCATCCTGGAATGCGGCGTCAATACGCCCTGCTGTCAGGTCAGAATAGATATTGTCTTGTCCCTGATAGGAGACAATTTCAATGCCTTTTGGCGCCCAGTGTTCGTTGCCGAACGTTTCCTGAGTTGTGCCCTGCAGCACGCCAACACGTTTACCTTTCAACGATTCAATGGTCGGCTGAATAGCAGAATCTTTAGCGACAACCAGACGCGAGTCGGCTGCATAAAGCTTGTCGGTAAAGGCGATTTCCTGCTGACGTTTTTCAGTAATGGAAAGCGAGGACATGATCGCATCGATTTTCTTCGCTTTTAGCGAAGGGATCAGCGCGTCCAGCGGGTTTTCCACGAAGGTACATTGTGTATTGATACGTTTGCACAGCTCTTTTGCCAGATCGATATCAAAACCGACTAATTCACCCTGCGCATTTTTCGATTCGAACGGCGCATAAGTCGGATCCGTACCGATACGAATTTTTTGCGGAATGGCGGCAAATGCTGCGGTAGCACTGGAGAAAGCCAGAACCAGAGAAAGAGACAACACCAGTTTTTTCATAACTATCCTCAACAGACTGTCTTTTATAGGGGATCTTTACAGGACCAGGTGCAGTTATCGTGCCATTAATCAGGCCGACAAGGCAAAGCATTCTGCCCTGTCGGCGGTATTTATTTGCATGAAAAGCGCTTAAGTATGCACTCATGCTTATTATGTCAGCGACAACAGCACCAAAACAGTGCACTGAATGTATTATGCACCGCAATAGTTACCCGCAATGGTGCAGTCAATTCCCCGCTGCGACGTATTAATCGCCGTAGACATTAAAGTTAAAATACTTACTCGCCATTTTGTCGTAAGTGCCGTCTTTGCGCAGTTCACCCAGCGCTTTATCAAAAGCAGCTTTCAGCTCGGTGTCATCTTTGCGCAAACCAATCCCGGTTCCGTCGCCAAAGTATTTTTTATCTTTCACCGAAGGACCTGCAAAGTCGTAGCCCTTACCGGCAGGCTGCTTCAGGAAGCCTTCGCTGGCCGCGACTTCATCCTGCAGCGCTGCGTCAAGACGCCCCGCCGTCAGGTCAGAATAGATGAGGTCCTGGTTCGCATAGGCCACCACATCCACGCCTTTGCTACGCCAGTTGTCATTGGCATAGGCTTCCTGAGTAGAGCCTTGTAGTACACCAACGTGTTTACCCTTAAGGGAATCCAGAGTCGGTTTAATCGGAGAACCTTTCGCGGCGATCAGACGTGAGTCTGCTGCGTAAAGCTTGTCGGAGAACGCAATCTCTTGCTGACGTTTCTCGGTGATAGAAAGCGAGGAGATAATGGCATCAATTTTTTTCGCTTTCAGCGACGGAATTAGCGCATCAAAGTCGCTGGCAACCCAGGTACATTTGATCTGCATGCGCTTACACATCTCATTTCCCAGATCGATATCAAAGCCGACAAAGTCGCCTTTAGCATCCTTAGAGGAAAAAGGTGCGTACGTTGTATCTGTACCAATACGAACCGTCTGCGGAAGTGCTGCGTGGCTGGCCGCGGTGGCACAGAGTCCTACCAGCAAAGACAAAGCAAGAACCGTCTTCTTCATACATAACCCTCAGGTGGCGTAATTTTATTATGTTTTACGTTGTGTTGTGTGTTTGCAGACTTTTTCATGCAGGTCTTATGCCATTTTGGCGTCGATGAGGATATTCGACGTTAAATATGTTAATAAAACGTTGCAACAATGTCCTGATTTTGAAGATAGCAGGTCTAACGGTTGAACCGCAGCGTTTCGTTGGGTTTTAGCGAATTAAATGTTGAGGATATGATCGCGGTTACAAAATTGCCCTGAAACAGGGCAATGGATGTTTCTTTGCACGCGAATAGAACGGATTACGCCCCTTGCCAGCGGGTGAACAGATCCTGCGCAAGGGAGATATCAAACTGGTCAAGTACGCGGTTAACCGTTTGATTAATCACATCATCGAGCGTTTGCGGGCGATGATAGAATGCCGGGACAGGCGGCATAATCACCGCGCCAATTTCTGCCGCCTGGGTCATCAGCCGCAGATGCCCCAAATGTAGAGGCGTTTCACGCACGCACAGTACCAGCGGACGACGTTCTTTCAACACCACATCTGCCGCACGGGTAAGCAACCCATCGGTGTAGCTGTGGACGATGCCGGAAAGCGTTTTAATTGAACACGGCAGGATAACCATTCCAGCGGTCTGAAAAGAGCCGGAGGAGATGCTGGCGGCAATATCTCGCGAATCATGAGTCACATTCGCCAGCGCCTGCACGTCGCGCACGGAGAGGTCCGTTTCCAGCGCCAGCGTCTGCCGGGCAGCGGCGCTCATCACCAAATGGGTTTCCACATCGGTAACGTCACGCAAAACCTGCAGCAAGCGCACGCCGTAAATTGCCCCGCTTGCGCCACTAATCCCTACAATGAGTCGTTTCATTTTACTTTTCCATCACTTGATGGGCTAACTGTGCCGTATTTCTTTACCGCAGACAACCTGGAATCACTCTCCTCTTCAGTCCGCAAAGCAGGTTTTAGCGCATACCATGAAACCAGAATACAAACCATAAAAGCCAGTTCTACCAGCATGATCACGCCCCCTTTTTCACTGAACCAGGTTCCCACCATAATGGCAACATTTGTAACAATAACAAACCTGGCCATCCAGGGAAAAAACGGTGAACGATAGCGCAGTAAATCAGGGGAATACTTCCCGTCATTCACAGCCTTGCGAAACTGATACTGACACCAGCCAATAGTAATCCACGCCAGACAACCCACCTGCCCGGTACTGGCAATCAACAAAATATAGAATTTCTGTGCAGGAATATAGCGAGTCAGCATCGATACCAGAGCCAGCATTACTGTTATCAGAATAGCGTAAACAGGCACACCGCTGGCGTTAGTCCTGGCGAAAAAACGGGGGGCGAAACGGTCGCCCGACATTGACCATAACATGCGTGAACTGGCATAGATTGCGGAATTCGCCGCTGACACAGCAGCAGAGAATATGACTAGCGTCATCAGGACATCTGCGCCAGGCATACCGACATGTGAGAATACCCACACGAAGGGGCTGGTTCCATCGGGTATCTTTCCCTGCGGATAAACCAACGCCAGAACAGCAATCGCCAGACCGTAAAACAGAATAATACGCAGACCGATTCCAAGAATCACCTTGGGTAAGACACTATGCGGCGACTCCGTTTCGCCTGCCGCGTTTCCAACCAGCTCAACGCCCTGGAACGAATAGATGACGATTGTCATGCAGACCAGAATTTGCTCCCATCCGTGGGGAAACCACAATCCTCCACTTTTTAACGTTGGATGCCAGTTCGTGTCTCCTGACAGCGAGAAGATCATTACCCCACCCGCCGCGATAAAAAGCACTATCGCGAAAACTTTAATCGCAGATAACCAGTATTCACATTCGCCGAAACTTTTCGCCGAACAGAGATTGATCAGCGTTAACACGACAAGAATGATAAGACAGAAGAAGTGGATAGGAATAACGGGGAAAAATTGATGGGCAATGAAGCCCGCAGCAGTCAGATCCGCCGCCAGGGAAAACACCCAACTCAGCCAATATAACCAGCCAATGGTATAGCTCCAGATAGGATTGGGCATGAACATCAACGCATAATGCTGAAATGAGCCTGAGTGGGGAAATGCGCAGGACAGTTCGCCAAGGCACATCATAGTTGCCAGCATAATCGCACCAGCGAACAGATAAGCCAACAATGTTCCAGCTGGTCCAACGCTATTCAGCGGTTCGGCTATGCCGATAAACAAACCTGTACCGATTGTCCCGCCGAGCGACATCATCAGCAAATGACGCTTTTTGAGGTTTCGTCGTAATCCATTTTCAGGTTCGACGGGGGGTAGCGCTTGCAGGGTACTCATGGTCACTCCCTGTCTCAGAAAGGGTCAGAGACGCCGCCACATATGCACTACTGTGGCGGCAGTGGCTTAACGAATAAACCGCGTGGCAACGCCCTTCGTCTGACAGGCCATCAAAAGCCCTGTGTAGTCGAGTTCAAAGCGGATGATATCCCCGACTTTCAGCGGCTGCTCGCATGCTTCAATATCCACCAGCGTATGATCGCTGGTTTGTCCCAGAATGGTGATATTGTCATCGCAAGGCACACAGTTATCGGAAGGGACATCCTGTCGACCAAATGCCAACAACGCCCGCAAACGCGTGCCATGATCGACAAAGGTTTTTGTTTGCAGGAAGGCGTCTACGCCAAGTTCTCCAACGGGTATTGTTGGCTTGCTGTTCAGCTCAATAATCTCTGCCTCAAGGACATACATATCGGAACAGGCTTTTTCCACCGGTTTTGTAGAGTGATGAAATTCATTCAGATACTTCATCTCGACATATTCAATGCCGAACTCATGTAGCCCCCCAATACGCAGGTGGTTTAACCCCTTAGGCCAAATACCTTTATCCAGTAAATGGTAGCTGGTGCAATTACCGGCAGAGAGTCGGCGAACTGCCACACCGCTGTCCTGCTCGACTCGTGCGGCCAGTGCCAGAAAATCTTCACCATTTTTCACCGTCGGCAAGACCGTGCCATAGCAGTTGAAGTTAGTTCCCAGGCCATACAGTTCCAGGCAAGGCAATTCCTGAATGAGCCGGATGGTGCTGAGAATGTGTGAATACTCGGTGAACCAGATACCTTCGCGTAAATCCCCCATATCCACCATCAGCAATACCTGATGCGTTTTCCCCTGGCGTTGGGCTTCCTGAGATAGCGCCCGCAGGATGATGGGTTCGCTGTTCAGACTGATATCGGCATAACGGATAACATCTTCAATCTCACTCAGGCAAGGACTGCGGAGCAGACAGGTTGTACAGCCGATTTCACGGATTTTTTTCAGGTTATAGGTCCGCGATTCTGCAATCACCTTAATGCCGCCATCAAATACCGCCTGTGCGGTTTCAATACAGCCATCAAAAACTTTATTGACGGCCATGACCTCAATCCCACTGCTGGCTAACAGCGCTTTTTCCGTTCGGGCATTTTCTTCCAGCTTGCGTAAATTGATTTCCAGGATTGGCATATACATTTTATTTTCCTCCTGCCACGCTCAGACGAGCGTTACGTTTCTGGGCCCGGTGATAGATACATTCAGCAACGATGACGGCCAGCAACGCGCCACCCACGATCTTGCCGGCGTACTGGAAATATCCTCCCATATCAATTTGTGAAGGCGGGATAAACAGTAATGCGACAGCAAAAGCAATAGAGATAAATCCAAGTGCAGGCAGGACGGCAGGTAAGACTTTTCCAGGGATTTTGAAGCTTCTGGGCGTATCCGGTTGCGTCTGACGCAAACGCCAGAATGCCGGGAACATCACCAGATAAGGAATGAAATAGGTGATGGTCGTCAATGCAGTCAGCATCCAGTATGCCGCGGCGACGCTCGGGGAGATAAAGGTTGAGAAACACAATACCGTAACGATTATTGCCTGAACAATCAGCGCAAAGGCTGGCGTTTTCCAGACTGGATGCAACCGGGCAATTTTATCCCCTAACAAATTATCCTCACGCGAGGCTTCCTGAAGCATGTAGATAGGACCTACCAGCCAGGAGTTGATCTGGCCTAATGCACCAAAGAACATGCAGATTGCCATTACCGGGATCAGCCAGGGCATATGTAACGTATCCGCCGCGGCATGCATTGCCTGCATCACACCCGCCACAATATCGGTTTTTCCCGCGGGTAACAGTGTGTTCAGCGCCCAGGTACCAACCATGTAAATCCCAACAATAACGGCTGCAGAAACCGCCATCGCGCGCGGGAAATCACGTTGCGGATTGCGCGTACGTCCGGCAATCATTGGCGCGACTTCCAGCCCGGCGAAAGCAAACATCATGCTCGACAGAAAGACGATAGTATCCCAATGGCTCAGATCAGGAACCCAGTTCGCCGCCGTCGCATAATCGGTTTGCATCTTATGCCCGGTCGCCAACCACACAATAGCCAGGATAATCAAAATGGCGGATGGGATGAACACGCCGCACCAGGCGCTGACGCTATTGATAATTTTGGTCCACTCCATGCCGCGAATATTCATTAACGTCAGCAACCAAAAAATCACCGCCGAACCAATACCAATAAAGGCCTTATTCTCCGCGAGGCCCCCGCCTATCATGTACCCCAACGCCGTAAAACCGAACTGAAGCATCAAGGGAAAAAACAACACGCAGGAAAAGAGGAAGCACACCACCACTATCCACGCGATACGTTTCCCAAACGCCTCTTTGATCCAGACGAATATCCCGCCATCTTTCGGCCATCCGGTCGACAGTTCACCGCACACCATCGCCAGAGGAAAGAACAGACAGAATGCGGCGATCACCCACAGCAACATTGCTGAAGCGCCGTAGGGCGCGACATTGGGTATTTGCCGCAAACTCAGAATGGCAATGACATTCATAAAGACAATATCTTTGATGCCAAGTAAGCCAGAACTATTGTTACTCATGGCCATCTCCTGTTATGCACTCAGGGGCATCACTGCCCTCTTCGAATCACCTGACTCACGGACTCCAGCCGCTGCCGGAGTCCCAAAATGAGATTTAATAAATGTCGTACTTGACCATATCTTCGTAACTGTCTTCCCGACGGATTAAGCGGTCTTTACCCTCTTTGTCTATCATCACAACAGCTGAGCGTGGGCGGTTGTTATACACGGTTTGGCTTTCGATGGTATAAGCGCCCGCATCCAGAAACGCGACGATATCGCCGATTTGCGTGTTCTGCGGCATCAGGAACTCTTCCCCCTTCACGCCCATATGGAAATAGTCACCGCCATCACACAGCGGTCCGGCGAGTTTGATCCACGCATCGTGAGCATCGGTCATTCTGGAGACGTTGTAGACGTAGAAGAACCAGTCAAAATGCTGGCTGTCTGACAGCACGCTGTATCCAGCATCAACAAATTTCCATTCAACATGACATTCCACATTGCCGTTCAGGTCGTAGTTCGTTTTACGTTTTTCACAGGCAACTTCGGTTAACAGGACCGCAGCCGAACCGGTCACTTTACGCCCAGGCTCAATGCAGATCTCCACATCCGTACGCCATTTATGAACTTCACGAATAACCGCATCAGCAAAGTCCTGCGCCGTTATCCCGGCATACATGTTGTCTTTCAGCGGATCACCATTCTCTTCATCATATTTGTAGGGCACAGGGATACCGCCGCCTACGTTGATAAGATCAAATTTAATGCCCAGAACCTCTTCCAGGCGTCGGGATTCATCCACCAGCACTTTTGTCGCTTTGGCAAACGGTTCCGACTCCGGCACCTGGTCGCCCACATGCATGTGCAATCCGCGCAGATGGACATAAGGCATTTCCAAAATCCGCCGACAGGTTTCTTCCGCTTGCTCCAGATCCAGCCCCGATTTAGCGTGAAAAGCCGTCACCAGCTCTGCATGTGTCGCAGAAGGAACGTTGGGTTCCACGCGCACGCAGACATTGGCAACTTTCTTCAATTTACGGGAGATCGCGTCGATATGATCCAGTTCATATAGGCTGTCGACGTTGATCAGGTACAGATCGTTGGCAATGGCATATTCCAGATCTGCAGGTTTTTTCACTACGCCGTTAAAAACGATCTGATCGCCACGAAAGCCAATTTCCAGGCATTTACGCACTTCATACTGCGAATTTGCCTCTGCACAAATTCCTGCGTCACGAATGGCCTGAAGAACGCCCATTACTGAACAGGTTTTAGAAGCAAAAAAAGTTTTAGTGTTTTTGTGGGCAGCGAACGCCTGCTGAATTTCGTTGATATTACGAATGATCTCTGACTCAGAGAACACATAGAACGGGGTAGGATACTTGCGTGCTAACGCATCCAGATCCACGCCTTCAAAACACAAGTGCCCCTCTTTTTGCTGGAAACGGCGATCGTTCTTTATCACCTGCTCACGTAACTGGTTGTAGTTTTGAATAATCGAATCAGTCATAACATCCTCTGCTTATTTTCATCACAAGAATCCACATTCATTTGATGGATATATAGCAACAGGCATGCCATGTTTTTATTTATTAAAAATCAATATGTTATAAATAATAGCGAATTATATTTTTTGTCACTTAGCATGTTATTCATCAAAACGACGAAAATTCGTCATCTCTATAATGATGCAGTGAAAAACAGGAAAAGAAGGAATCCGGCTATGGCTTCGACCAACAAAGAGCTGGCTGCAGCACTTAAAATATTCTCCCGCTTCTTCGACCTCATCCACCAACCCCTGGCGGTGATCAATGAACGTGGCGAGTATGTCTACTACAACCAGGAAAGCGCGGATCTGGATGGATATAGCATTGAGCAGGCATTAGGAAAACATATGCTGGACGTCTATCCGAGCATGAAAGAGACGCAAAGCACCATGCTTTCATCATTGAAGAAGGGCGTGGAATATATTGGACACTACCAGATTTACTATAACGCACGCGGCCAGGCGGTAGATTATCAACATACCACCGCCCCGCTCTGGTCAAGCGATGGCAGTATGATTGGCGTGATTGAAATTGGCAGGAATATGTCCGGCGTCAGGCGGCTGCAGGAGCAGGTTGTTGAACTAAACCATCTGCTCTATGCCGATCGCCATGAAAAACACCACGCAATCATTACTGAGAATGCGGAAATGCTGCACAACATTGCGAAGGCAAAACGTCTGGCAGCCAGCAATATTCCAGTGACTATCGTTGGCGAAACAGGAACCGGTAAAGAGCTTTTTTCTCGTCTCATCCATCAATGTAGTAAACGCGCTGACAAGCCTTTTATTGCCCTGAACTGCGGCGCACTCCCGCCGACGCTCATCGAAAGTACACTTTTTGGTACTGTCCGCGGTGCGTACACCGGAGCAGAAAATAGTCAGGGGTATCTGGAACTGGCCAACGGAGGAACGCTCTTTCTGGATGAACTAAACGCGATGCCCATTGAGATGCAAAGTAAGCTCCTGCGTTTTCTCCAGGATAAAACGTTCTGGCGGCTGGGCGGTCAACAGCAGATCCATTCTGATGTACGTATCGTTGCGGCAATGAATGAAACGCCCGCACGGCTGATTCAAACAGGTAAGCTACGCGCAGATCTGTTTTATCGTCTGAATGTGGGTATGCTCACCCTTCCGCCTTTACGCAAACGTCCGGAAGATATTGCGCTACTGGCTAATTATTTCATCGATAAATACCGTAATGATGTGCCGCAAGATATACATGGTCTGAGCGAAGCCGCACGTATTGCCTTGTTACATCATACCTGGCCCGGCAATGTCAGGATGCTGGAAAATGCCATCGTGCGCAGCATGATTATGCAAGAAAACGACGGAATGCTAAAAAAAATTGTCTTTGAAGAGGAAGAATTAAGCTTAGGGGTTACGGATATCCCAACCGTTGTCAGCCGCCCAGTACGCGCGGAGTCTGAGGGAGATGGCTCCCTTGATGTACAGGTAGCCAGGTTCGAAAAAAGTCTGATTGAAACGGCACTAAATACCTGTCAGGGAAATATTGCCGCTGCGGCACGCAGTCTCAATATTTCTCGAACGACGCTGCAATACAAGGTACAGAAATACGCTATTCGCTTCGGCGTAGTTAGTGACTGATGAAAGCCAGCGACATTTTGCCGCTGGCGATATCATTAACCTTCGTTGTGCATCTCAAGGTTTTCCGCTTCGTTCTGACGCAAAATCGCTTTGGCGTCGTCGTTACGCAGGGAGTCGAGGAAATCGAGATATTGCTGGTCGACATCTTTGGTGACGTACACACCGTTAAACACTGAACATTCAAACTGCTGAATATCCGGGTTCTCAGCGCGAACGGCTTCAATCAGATCGTTCAGATCCTGGAAGATAAGACCATCTGCGCCAATTATCTGGCGAATCTCGTCCACTTCGCGACCATGTGCAATCAGCTCCGTCGCCGTAGGCATATCAATACCATAAACGTTCGGGAAGCGAATTTCCGGGGCAGCAGAGGCCAGATACACCTTCTTCGCTCCGGCTTCACGCGCCATCTCGATAATCTGTTCAGAGGTGGTACCGCGTACAATAGAGTCATCCACCAGCAGCACGTTTTTATCACGGAATTCCGCACGGTTGGCGTTCAGCTTACGGCGCACGGATTTACGGCGCAGCTGCTGGCCCGGCATGATAAAGGTACGGCCCACGTAGCGGTTTTTCACAAAACCCTGACGGTACGGCTTACCGAGAATGCGGGCAATTTCCAGCGCGATATCGCACGAGGTTTCCGGAATCGGGATCACTACGTCGATGTCCAGATCTTCCCACTCACGAGCAATTTTTTCGCCAAGCTTGGTACCCATGTTTACACGGGCGCTGTAGACGGAAATCTTGTCGATAAAAGAGTCAGGACGTGCAAAGTAAACATACTCGAACAGGCACGGATTGCTGACTGGGTTATCCGCACACTGCCGGGTAAACAGCTGACCTTTTTCGGTGATATAGACCGCTTCGCCAGGAGCTACGTCACGCAGGAATTCAAAGCCCAGCGTATCCAGCGCTACGCTCTCGGAGGCCACCATGTACTCGGTACGACCATCGCCAATATCACGTTTACCCAGCACCAGCGGACGGATGCCGTTCGGATCGCGGAAGGCAACCATACCGTGACCGATAATCATCGCCACGCAGGCATAGGCACCGCGGATCTGGCGGTTGGTTGCCGCAATAGCGGCAAAAATATTATCGGCTTCCAGCGGGTAGTGGCGGAAGTTATCCAGCTCACTGGCGAAAATATTCAGCAGAATTTCTGAATCTGAAGTGGTATTGATGTGGCGGCGCTTTTCTTCAAACAGCTTTTTACGCAGCTCATGCGCGTTGGTCAGGTTGCCATTGTGGGCAAGCGTGATGCCATACGGTGAGTTGACATAGAAAGGTTGAGCCTCGGAGGCGCTGGAGCTGCCAGCCGTTGGGTAACGCACATGACCGATGCCCATGTTGCCCTGCAAACGCTGCATGTGGCGCGCTTCAAAAATGTCGCTCACCATTCCGTTCGCTTTACGCAAGCGGAAGCAGTTGTTGGCATCAATGGTGATGATGCCAGCGGCATCCTGGCCACGATGCTGGAGCACCGTTAACGCGTCATAAATCGACTGGTTTACCGGCATAACACCGGCGATACCGACAATACCGCACATACGTCTTTTCCTCGTTCAGCAACAACCCAAAGTTTATACTTTGGGCAAGAAACTTGACGAGCTTTGCAGATAGTCAAAGAACCATCTGATGATGAAACTGAACTGCGGGATCAGCTGCGACTTACTCCAGTCTTCACTTTTCGACAGACCGGTAAACGTATCGAGAAAGAACAAGATGGCGGCGACAATCAGCGCTCCGCGCAGAGCACCGAAGCAGATCCCCAACACTCTGTCGGTTCCCGACAGACCTGTTTTCTCTACCAGTTGGCCTATCACAAAGTTAACGATAGCGCCGACGATAAGTGTCGCGATGAACAGTATCGCGATAGCAATCCCATTTCGAACCAGTTCGTCTTCAAAGCCCGTAAACCAGACAGACAGGTAAGTGTAGTAATGGCTGGCGACAAAGAAAGCACAACCCCAAGTCACCAACGATAATGCTTCACGAACAAAGCCACGGATCAGGCTAACCAGACAGGAAAAACCAATCACCGCGATAATGGCGTAATCAATCCAGACCATATGTGTCCCACGATTTTACGCCCTGTCGTCCTGTTCGGGGCGCATTCTAACAGAAAAAGAAAACGTTTGCGTAGGGATTTCCTTTCCACGCGTAAATAAAAATGGCGCTGAAAAAATCTTCAACGCCATACCGTTTTATGCCTCTTCGGGCACTGCCGGATAGCGGTGAAAACACCGTATCCGGCCTGAATAAGAGCTGCGCCGTAAATAGCGCAATCCCTTAATTAGGGGTGTACCCCATCACGACGCCACTCAGACCAGAGAGCTTCTGCAGCTCGCCCAGCGAGCTCTTCAGCTTATCTTTGGAGGCGTCCGGCCCGACGAGAATGCGGGTTATTTTACCCTGCACCGGCGTTGACGGGGAAGTATATACCCGGAAGCCCGCGCCACGAAGTTTACCCACGATCTCATTGACCTTATCCGCATTTTTCAGCGCCCCGAGCTGTACGACGTACGCCTTGCCAGTTGGCGCTGACGGTTCTTCAGCGGCCGGTTTAGGTGCTGGGGCCGGTGCAGGCGTCGGAGCGACGGCAACAGGCTGCGGCTTCGGTTTAGGCTTCGGCTGCTCTACGGGCGCAGGGACAGGATCCAACTCTGCGCTGTTGGCCGTCGTCAAACGTGAAGGATCTAAGGATGGCGCGGCAGCATCACCCGCACGCACCTCTTCTGCCGCCCCTTCCGGCGGCTGGGTCGGCAGCGCCTGCGTTGCCGCAGGCATCATGTCTGGTTCATCGCGATCGCCGGGTTTCGGCACCAGAGGGATCGCCGCAAACTCATCCTGATAATGCTTTTTCTGCCCGTCAAGCAACCCGGGGAGCACAATCACTCCCAGCGCGACCAGCACAATTGTGCCGACTAATCGATTCTGAAACTTACTCGCCACCGCTTCTCCCCACGTCTATTACTTCCATGACATGTGCGACAGTGTGAAACGATCCACACACCAACACGGTATCTTCAGGCTTCGCCTCAGCCAGTGCCGCAGACCATGCCTGCGCCACGCTGTCATAGGCGTTGCCTTTGCCCAGATGCTCCAGCAATTGTTCTGCCGTTGCGCCACGCGGCCCTTCCAGGGGCGCACAGTACCAAACGTCAACCACGCTTTTTAACCAGGCTAACGTACCGGCAATGTCTTTATCATGTAGCATACCGATAACCGCAAGTACACGCCCGCTTTTCACTAACTTTTTCAGACGTCCGGTCAGATATTCCGCCGCATGTGGGTTATGGGCAACATCGAAAATCACTCGCGGCGACTCGCTCACAATCTGGAAGCGTCCGGGCAAAATCGCGTGTTTGATGCCGTCACGAATGGCCTGCTCGCTGACTTTTAGCCCGCTTGCGCGCAGCGCGGCCAGTGCGGTAGCAGCGTTAGGTTGGGGAACCTGTGGCAACGGCAGATGCGCCAACGTTCCGTGATTATCCGTAAACGACCAGTCGTTCTCAGTTACCGCATAGCGCCAGTCCACGCTGCAGCGTTGCAAAATTGCCCCGCACTCTTGCGCGACATCCGCGATGGTGTAAGGCATTTCCGGTTCGCCAACGATAGCCGGTTTCTCTGCGCGGAAAATTCCCGCTTTCTCACGACCAATGCTTTCACGATCCGGGCCCAGCCAGTCGGTATGATCAAGCGCAATACTAGTGATCACAGCCACATCAGCATCAACGATATTGGTGGCATCAAGACGCCCGCCCAGCCCCACTTCCAGAATAACGACATCCAATTGCGCCTGTTTAAACAACCAGAGCGCTGATAGCGTACCGTATTCAAAGTAGGTCAGAGAAATGTCGCCACGCGCGTCTTCGATCTCAGCAAACGATGCGGTATGCGCTGATTCCGACAGTTCACGCCCCTGCACGCGCACGCGTTCCGTGTAGCGCACCAGATGCGGCGAACTGTAGACCCCGACTTTATAGCCTGCTGCGGTCAGCACAGATTCCAGCGTACGACAGGTCGTGCCTTTTCCGTTGGTTCCTGCCACCGTAAACACAAATGGCGCGGGTTTCAACACACCCAGTTTGCGCGCCACCTGGCTTACACGCTCAAGGCCCAGATCGATGGTTTTACTGTGCAGGTTTTCCAGATAAGAAAGCCACGACGCCAGGGGCGACGCGGCTTGAGGAATACGTTTATTGTCCATGATGCCTGTAATTTTATTACGTAGAAAAAAGCAAAAGGCAGCGCCAGTTGGCCCTGCCCTTTTTTACTCGTCGTCCTTCAAGCTGCAGGTGTATTGGCTGCTCTCGCTCACCCGAATCACTTGCCAGCGCAAGCTCATCGGGGTTCACTCTCTTGCCGCCTTCCTGCAACTCGAAATTCATAGAGTAAGTTATCAGGCCTCTGATTCCTGATCGGGTACCGGAGGTACCACCTCGCCGTCACGCGGCTCATCCGGATTCGGCGCAGGAAGATTCATCAGCTTCGCCAGAATGCTTGCCAGTTTCAGGCGCATTTCCGGACGGCGGACAATCATATCGATAGCGCCTTTTTCAATCAGGAACTCGCTGCGCTGGAATCCCGGCGGCAGTTTCTCACGTACGGTTTGCTCGATAACACGCGGACCCGCAAAACCAATCAGTGCTTTCGGTTCGGCAATATTGAGATCGCCCAGCATTGCGAAGCTTGCGGAAACACCGCCCATCGTTGGGTCGGTCAGTACAGAAATATACGGTAAACCGCGTTCCTGCATTTTCGCCAGCGCGGCAGAGGTTTTTGCCATCTGCATCAGAGACATCAGTGCTTCCTGCATACGCGCCCCGCCAGAAGCGGAGAAGCAGATCAGCGGACAGTTATCTTCCAGCGCCTGTTCGACGGCACGGACAAAACGCGCGCCGACCACAGAGCCCATGGAGCCGCCCATAAACGCGAACTCGAATGCCGCAGCAACGACCGGCATACCATGCAGCGTGCCTTTCATTACCACCAGCGCATCTTTCTCGCCGGTTTCTTTCTGCGCAGAGGCCAGTCTGTCTTTGTACTTTTTGGAGTCACGAAACTTCAGCACATCTTTCGGCTCAAGTTCGCTACCCAGTTCCACAAGAGAACCTTCATCTAACAGGCTATGCAGGCGATTGCGCGCCGACATGCGCATATGATGGTCACACTTCGGACAGACCTCAAGATTACGTTCCAGCTCAGCACGGTATAAAACCTGACCGCAGCTATCACACTTGGTCCACACCCCTTCAGGAATGCTTGCCTTGCGGGTGGGAGTAATGTTGCTTTTAATTCGTTCAATCCAGCTCATTGGTGACCTTTCTGCCTGAACCCTAGTCAGCTTTGTTATAAGGGGCGCATAATGCCATTTTTGCCCCTAACAGACCATGAATGTTGCACATTAAAACATAACAGCCCGAAACTTTGGATAAAAAAGTGGTCGAACCGCTGAGTTACTTTCTATTTTGCAGCCCGTGACGCAGCACGCTTATGGCGAATCACTTCAATTACGCCCGGCAATACGGAAAGGACAATAATCGCCACAATCAGTAATTTCAGGTTTTCCTGAACGATCGGCAGATCGCCGAACAGATAACCTGCATAGGTAAACAGCAAGACCCACAGCAGCGCGCCTGCGACGTTATACATCGCAAAATGACGGTAGGACATGTGCCCCATACCGGCAACAAACGGCGCAAATGTCCGTACGATGGGTACGAAACGCGCAAGAATAATGGTTTTACCACCATGACGCTCATAGAACGCATGGGTTTTATCCAAATAGCTGCGACGGAAAATTTTGGAGTTCGGGTTGCTAAATAGTTTTTCACCGAACAACCGGCCAATCGTGTAGTTCACCGCATCGCCCACGATCGCCGCCACAATCATCAATACCACCATCAGATGAACATTAAGATCGTTAGTTGGCAGCGCAGAAAGCGCACCAGCAACAAACAGCAGCGAGTCTCCCGGCAGGAACGGCGTCACCACCAGCCCGGTTTCACAGAACAGGATCAGAAACAGAATCGCGTATACCCAGATACCGTATTCCGCGACCAGCTCCGCCAGGTGCACATCAATGTGCAGGATAAAATCAATAAGAAAGTAAATCAGGTCCATAGTTTTGCCTTTATACGACTCAAATTAGTCCGCCAGAAATAGCGGGCCCATAGGCGGTTTTGGCAGGTCGAACCGTTCCGGGTAATCTACTGCAACCAGATACAGTCCTTCCGCTTTCGCCGTTGCCGCTGCCAGCGTTCTGTCCTTCGCCGCTAACAGTTCTGCTATCCAGCTCTCCGGCTGGTTGTGGGCACCTACTTCCATCAGGCTGCCGACAATATTCCTGACCATATGATGTACAAAGGCATTCGCTTTAATATCCACCACCACATATGCACCGAAACGTTCGACGTTAATGTGCATCACGTTACGCCACGGTGTGCGCGACTGGCACTGTACCGCACGGAACGAGGTAAAATCATTTTCGCCAATCAGACACTGGGCTGCACGATGCATACGCTCAGCGTCCAGCGGTTCATAATAATGGGTTACCCCTTTACCCAAAACCGCAGGGCGCAACCGATGATTGTAGATGATGTAGCGATAACGGCGAGCCGTAGCGCTAAATCTGGCATGAAAATCATCAGGTACAGCTTTCACCCAGCGCACGGCGATGTCACCAGGTAAATTCGCATTTACCCCCAGTGTCCAGGCCGCATCTTTACGCTGAGCAGTGGTTTCAAAATGCACGACCTGCCCAGTGCCATGAACGCCCGCATCCGTGCGACCTGCACAAAAAACATTAATACGTTCATTCGCCACCTGAGAGAGCGCTTTTTCCAGTTTTTCCTGAACACTACGCACTTCGTTCTGGCGCTGCCAGCCATAATATTTGCTGCCGTCGTACTCAATGCCCAGCGCAATTTTATGGGTTGACGGCTGTTGCAGGTCAGACATTAGTACAGGTACTCCTGCACCAGTTTTTCCGCAATTTTCACCGCCATCAACGCACCGCCAAAGCGTACGTTGTCTGCCACAGACCAAAACTGAACCTGCTCCGGCATGCCGTAATCGTTATGCACGCAACCAATGGAAAGGTGCGGAGTACCTGACGCGTCGCCAACCTGGGTCGGGAAATCGGTCTCTTCCGACAACACCACATCTTCGCCGCGTGAAAACGCATCACGAGCTTCTTCCGCCGCCAATGGACGCAGGGCTTCAAAATTCACCATCTGCGCATGGCCATAAAACACCGGGGACTGCACGATGCTGGCGGAGATCAGCAGACCGTCGTCTTGCATAATTTTGCGCACTTCATCAACGATACGACGCTCTTCCCGCACGCTGCCTTCGCGATCGGGCAGCAGCGGCAGCATATTGAACGCCAGCTGACGACCAAAGAAATCATCTTCGTCAATCGGAATGCCATTAAGCAGTTTCGCGCTTTGTCCGGCCAGCGCGTCTACGGCTTTTTTACCGTGAGCGGAAGCCGAAATAATGTTGGTCACCGTAATCCGTGACAGCCCGCCGTCATCAATCAGCGGCTTCAGCGCAGACAGCAACTGGCTGGTCAGGCTGTCAGGGACCGCAATCACATTCCGGTTGCGATAATCCGCCAGCACGAACGGATTAACGTCCGGAACCACCAGCGGAACGTCCGGCTCGAGCGCAAACAGGCCACTGCTGTCGATAACCAGACAACCTGCATTGGTTGCTTCTTCCACCCATGCGGCAGTGGCTTCAACGCCTGCAACAAAAAATGCCAGTTGCGCCTGCGTCCAGTCAAAGTCGGCAACATCCTGAACAATGACCGATTTACCGTTAAAACGCAGATGCTCACCGGCGCTTTCATTACGCGCCAGCGCATAAATTTCACCGACCGGGAACTGGCGTTCAGCCAGCGTATCGAGCAGGGCTTCGCCTACGGCGCCCGTTGCGCCCAGAATGGCAATATTCCAGCCTTCAGACATGGTGATTTACTCCAGAAATACGTAAGCGTCCCTGTCGCATTATTCGACAGGGAGCATTAAGAAGACATTAATGTGCCGGGTGATGAACGGCGTTAAAACCCAGCTTACACAACAAGGCAGCAGCGGTTGCGTCGTCACACATCACATACAAAGACGACCATTCACGGCGCTCAAGATAATTTTTGCGCAGTTTATCAAATTCACCCAGAATTCCAGCGACTTTACGCAGCGGCGCATCATCGCGGCGCACATCATACACTAAATGCGCCAGCCTTTTCAGCGTTGGCTGATCTAACGGACCATGCAGGGTGATACGACCAAACTCCGGCGCAGGTAACAGGGTATTAAGCGCAATGTGCTGTTCGTGTCCAATAAACTTGCTATAAGCCTCAAAGACCTGCGTGGTGCCTCGCGCTTTTCCTTCCAGGGTATATCCAGCAATGTGCGCGGTGCCGATATCAGCTTTTTCAAGCAATGCCACGTTGAGATCCGGCTCCCCTTCCCAAACATCAAGCACGACACTCAACAACTGCCCGGCATTCAATCGGTTCAGCAATGCCGTATTGTCGATCACCGGCCCACGACAGGCATTGATCAGGATGGTACCCGGCTTCAGTCGGCTAATCAGTGCGTCATCAGCGAGATGCAGCGTTTTGTAGGGTCCGTCTTTGAACAGCGGCGTATGGAAAGTCAGCACATCGGCTTGCTCTACCAGTTCGTCCAGCGAGCGGAAATCGCCCTCGTCACCGCGATCGGCTCGCGGCGGATCGCACAGCAACGTGCGGATCCCCAGCGCTTCCAGGCGCGCCTGCAAACGCCCGCCCACGTTGCCCACCCCCACAATACCCACGGTACGATCGCGTAACGCGAAGCCGTCGCGCTCCGCCAGCATCAGCAACGCTGAAAAAACATATTCTACGACCGCTATCGCGTTACAACCGGGCGCGGCGGAAAAACCGATCCCAGCCTGCGCAAGCCAGGCGTCATCCACATGATCTGTGCCTGCGGTTGCTGTGCCGACAAATTTAATCGGTTTTCCGCTAAGCAGTGATTCATTTACTTTCGTCACCGAGCGCACCATTAAGGCATCCGCATCATCCAGTTCGGCAACGGGAATCGGACGGCCAGGAACCGCTTTGACCTCCCCCAAACGACTGAACAGTTCGCGGGCATAGGGCATATTTTCATCAACGAGAATTTTCACGTCTTTCGCACCTGTTTGAGAACGAGAGTTAACCGGGCAAGTGTGCCATAATCTCGCCGCCAGGCATACTGCGAGACCTGGTCAGGACAGATTTAAGGAACAGAGATGATGCAGCCCATTTCAGGTACGCCCGCCCGTCCTCCCGGCGAAGGTCAAAATGCCCCTTCCGCTGCGGGTGAACAACCGTTATCCACGCAACAACGTACCGTGCTGGAACGATTAATCACCCGTTTGATTTCGCTCACCCAGCAGCAAAACGCCGAGGTGTGGGCAGGAATGAAGCACGATCTGGGCGTTAAAAGTGACACGCCATTGCAGTCACGCCACTTTCCTGCCGCGGAGCAAAACCTGAACCAGCGACTGGAGGTTGCTCAGCAAAATCATGCCAATCGTCAGGCGCTGTCACAGCTCACGGAATTACTTGGTCAGGGAAATAACCGCCAGGCGGTGAGTGATTTTATCCGTCAGCAGTTTGGGCAAACGGCGCTCAGCCAGCTCACGCCAGAGCAGTTAAAGAACGTGCTCACGCTATTGCAGCAGGGGCAGCTTTCAATACCGCAGCCGCAGCAGCGCCCGGCCACCGACCGACCGCTATTACCCGCAGAGCACAATACGCTGAACCAGTTGGTGACTAAACTGGCGGCGGCTACCGGGGAATCCGGCAAGATGATCTGGCAGTCGATGCTGGAGTTGTCTGGCGTAAAAAGCGGTGAGCTGATCCCCGCCAAACAATTTACGCATCTGGTGACCTGGTTACAGGCGCGCCAGACGCTCAGCCTGCAAAGTGCCCCGACGCTACAAACGCTCCAGGCGGCGCTGAAGCTGCCATTAGAGCCGAATGAGCTGACAGCAATAAAAGAGTACGCGCAGCAGACGTATCAGATCCAACCACAATCGATTCTGACCACGGTGCAGGTGCAGGACTTGCTCAATCAAATCTTCCTGCGCCGCGTGGAACGCGAACGCGAGCTCAGCGATCCGCGTTATCCGCAGCCCATTTACAGCCCGTTCGCGCCGATGATTGAAACAGTTAAATCACTGTCGGCGCGACCGGGACTGCTATTTGTTGCGCTGATGATCGCATTAGCTATTTTCTGGCTGGTCGCTTAACTTTTGCGCAGCGTCAGCAGCGTCACCACAATCCCCACCACGGCAGATATCGCCCCGGCAAGGAATACCGAAGGATAACCGTACGCGGTAGCCAGAACCCCGGCGACCGGGCCGCTTACGCCGTAGGAGATATCCTGAAACGCGGCGTAACCGCCCAGCGCCGTACCGCGAACCTGTGCGGGCACTCGCTTCACCACCTCGACGCCCAATGCCGGGAAAATAAGCGAACATCCAGCCCCGGTTAATGCTGCTCCAAGTAGTGCAACCCAGGCTGTTGGGGCCTGCCACAGCAGAATCAGTCCTGCGGTTTCCACCAGCAAAGAGACAACGGCAACCTTCACGCCGCCGAATCGGTCCGGCATCCAACCAAACAGAATGCGCATCAGCACAAACGCCCCGCCAAACGCGGTCAGGGTAAACCCCGCCATCGTCCAGCCGTTGCTGACAAAATAGAGTGAAATAAATGTACCGATTACCGCAAAGCCCACGCCCTGCAGCGCCAGGCCCAGGCCCGGTTTCCAGATAAGCCCTACCACGCTCCATAGCGAAGGACGCTCTCCTGCATGTGCAGGGACTTTACGCACGGTGCCATTGAATGCCCATGCCAGCAGTGGTAATAGCATCGTGGTTCCTGCCAGCGCCGCAAAGCCAAAGTGGCTGTGGATCAACAGGCCCAACGGTGCACCGGCGGCCAGCGCGCCGTAAATCGCCATTCCGTTCCATGACATCACCTTACCGGAGCGTGTTGGGCCGACTAGCCCCAGCCCCCAGGTCAGCGTTCCGGTGAGCAGTTGGCTTTCGCCAAAACCCAGGATCAAGCGCCCGACAATCAACAATGCAAATTTAACGGGAACAGAGACAGGCAGGAGCGCAGCTAAAAGCCACGCCGCACCTGCCAGCGCACAGGCGAACATCCCCTGTAGCGCCGAACGTTTTGCGCCATATTGATCGGCTAAGCGCCCGGCATAGCCGCGCGTTAATACCGTTGCCAGAAACTGTACGCCGACGGCGATGCCGACCATGGTATTGCCATAGCCCAGTTCCTGGTGCACAAACAGAGGAATGACGGGCAAAGGTAAACCGACCGTCATATAGGTCAGGAAAACCGCAAAAGCGATGCGAAACAGCGAAAAGTTCGCCGAAGGTGTTTTTTCTTGTTGGGTTACAGCAGTCATGCGTTACTCCAAAATGCAGAGTAAGGCGAGGAATGTCCACGCCCCCTCTACCTGACTATCAGGATTAAGGTGCGTTGGATAACGTTAAACGCTTACGCATTATCAAGAGGATAATGTTGAAGCTGGAGTCTGCCTGTAAACCAGAGCGGTTGTCAACGATATAAAAAAGGGAGCCATCAGGCTCCCCTTTTGCATAATCTTTCAGTCTTACGCTTTCAGTTTACGCATAACCAGCGTAGCGTTGGTGCCGCCAAAGCCGAAGCTGTTGGACATCACGGTGGTCAGCGCCTGCTCGGTCGGTTTGGTCACGATGTTCAGACCTGCCGCCTGCTCGTCCAGCTCTTCAATGTTGATGCTTGGCGCAATAAAGCCGTGTTCCAGCATCAGCAGAGAGTAGATAGCTTCCTGTACACCAGCCGCGCCCAGTGAGTGACCGGTCATCGCTTTGGTCGCAGAAATTGCCGGACTGTTGTCGCCAAACACTTCACGAATTGCGCCCAGCTCTTTCACGTCGCCTACCGGAGTAGAGGTACCGTGGGAGTTCAGGTAGTCGATCGGCGTATCTACGCCGTGCATCGCCATCTGCATGCAACGTACTGCGCCTTCGCCAGACGGAGCAACCATGTCTGCGCCATCGGACGTTGCGCCGTAACCGACGATTTCCGCATAGATGTGCGCGCCACGAGCCAGAGCGTGTTCCAGCTCTTCGACCACGACCATACCGCCGCCGCCTGCAATAACGAAACCATCACGGTGTGCGTCATAGGTACGGGAAGCTTTAGATGGGTCGTCGTTATATTTGGTAGACAGCGCGCCCATTGCGTCGAATTCACACGCCATTTCCCAGCACAGCTCTTCGCCGCCGCCAGCAAAAACGATGTCCTGTTTGCCCAGCTGAATTTGTTCTACTGCGTTGCCGATGCAGTGCGCAGATGTCGCACAGGCAGAGCTGATGGAGTAGTTAACACCGTGGATTTTGAACGGTGTAGCGAGGCAGGCAGAAACGCCTGAAGCCATCGCTTTAGTGACCACATACGGGCCAACCGCTTTCAAGCCACGCGGGCTACGCATTGCGTCAGCGCCGAACACCTGGAAACGCGGGGAACCGCCGCCGGAACCTGCAATCAGGCCAACGCGCGGATTGTTCTGGTAATCTTCTGCAGCCAGGCCGGCATCAGCCACTGCCTGCTCCATTGAAAGGAATGCATAGATGGATGCGTCGCTCATGAAGCGCACTACTTTGCGGTCAATGAGGCCAGTGGTATCCAGTTTTACGTTGCCCCAAACGTGGCTACGCATGCCGGAGTCCTTCAGCTCCTGAGAGAAAGTGATCCCTGAACGTCCTTCACGCAGAGATGCCAGGACTTCCTGCTGGTTATTACCGATGCTGGAAACGATGCCCAAGCCAGTAATCACTGCACGTTTCATTCAATACCTCTGTAAGTCGCACTATTTTAAAGTTTCGAGTGGCACAATAGCGTACACTTGTACGCCGAACAAGTCCGATCAGCCATTTTATGTGGAAATTTGCGCAGCCAGGCACTCATCGCTAAGATCGGGACACAGCCTGCCAGACGAGTAACTTACGTGAAACAATACGCTATACAACCTGCCAACCTTGAATTCAACGCTGAGGGTACACCTGTTTCCCGAGATTTTGACGATGTCTATTTTTCTAATGACAACGGGCTGGAAGAGACACGTTACGTCTTTCTCGGCGGTAACCATCTCGCCCAGCGATTCCCTGTGCATTCACGTCCCCTCTTCGTGGTGGCCGAAAGCGGGTTTGGCACCGGACTTAACTTCCTCACGCTCTGGCAGGCATTTGCCGAATTCCGTGATACCCACCCTGACGCTACCCTGGAAAGATTACATTTCATTAGTTTTGAAAAATTTCCGCTGACCCGTGAAGATCTCACCACAGCCCACCAACACTGGCCAGAACTTGCCCCATGGGCCACGGCGCTGCAAGAACAATGGCCGCTGCCGCTGGCGGGGTGTCATCGTCTGCTACTTGATGATGGGCGCGTCACGCTGGATCTGTGGTTTGGCGATATTAACGAATTAACCAGCAAGCTGGATGACTCTCTGAATCAAAAAGTGGACGCCTGGTTTCTGGACGGTTTCGCACCGGCAAAAAATCCGGATATGTGGACGCCGACGCTGTTTAACGCGATGGCCCGACTGGCGCGTCCCGGCGGCACGCTGGCGACTTTCACCTCGGCAGGATTCGTACGTCGCGGGTTACAGGAAGCCGGATTTACGATGCAAAAATGCAAAGGTTTTGGTCGCAAACGTGAAATGCTTTGTGGCGTAATGGAACAAACTCAGGCGCGGCCTTCTTCAGCCCCATGGTTTGCACGTACGGGAACAGAGAAGCGCGAAGCCGCCATTATTGGCGGAGGAATAGCCAGTGCATTGCTGTCGCTGGCCTTATTGCGTCGCGGTTGGCAGGTCACGCTCTATTGCGCGGACGATAAACCTGCCGGGGGCGCATCCGGTAATCGCCAGGGCGCACTCTATCCGTTACTCAGCAAGCAAGACGCGGCTATTAATCTCTTTTTCCCCACCGCGTTTACCTTCGCCCGTCGACTGTATGACACCCTTCCCGTTGAGTTTGCGCATGACTGGTGCGGCGTAACGCAACTCGCATGGGATGAGAAAAGTCAGCAAAAAATCGCTCAGATGCTGTCCCTTGAACTGCCCGAACCGCTCGCCGTCGGCGTGAACGCGAAGCAGGTGTTGCAAACTACGGGCGTGGAAACCGAATGCGGTGGGATTCAGTATCCAGCCGGAGGATGGCTGTGCCCGGCGCAGTTGACCACCGCCGTACTGGACTACGCTTCAACTCTGGGATTACGCGCCCGTTATCAACACACGTTGACCTCTCTGACACGCCAGACGTCAGGCTGGCAACTACAGTTTTCTAACGGTGAAATCACCACTCACGCAGCGGTCGTTCTGGCTAACGGTCACCGCATTAACAGCGTTGAGCAGACGCAAGCTCTACCCGTGTACTCCGTAGGCGGTCAGGTGAGTCATATTCCCACCACGCCAGCACTTTCAGCGCTACGCCAGGTGTTGTGCTATGACGGCTACCTCACGCCGCACAACCCGCAAAACCAGCAGCACTGCATTGGCGCCAGCTATCATCGAGGAAGTGAAGAGACAGCCTTTCGCGAGGACGATCAGCAGCAAAACCGTCAACGCTTAGTCGACTGCTTCCCCAACGCTGCGTGGGCAAAAGAGGTAAACGTTAGTGATAATGCCGCCCGCTGTGGGGTGCGCTGCGCCACGCGCGATCACATACCGATGGTCGGCAACGTCGCGGACTATAACGCCACGCTCAGCCAGTACGCCACGCTTGCTGAAGATAAAGAGCATGCCGTAAGCGCACCGGTGTATTCCGATTTATTTATGCTGGGCGCACTGGGCTCGCGCGGACTGTGTTCTGCGCCGTTGTGTGCGGAAATTCTGGCTTCGCAAATGAGCGATGAACCTATTCCCATGGATGCCAGCACCCTGGCGGCGCTGAATCCTAATCGTCTGTGGGTCAGGAAGTTATTGAAGGGAAAAGCGGTGAAATAAAACTCACTATTGCCTGATGGCGCTACGCTTATCAGGCCTAAAGACTATGCTTCACTCTGCCAGGCCGGATAAGACGCCTGAGCGTCGCTATCCGGCACACGCAACTGCAATTATTGTTTTGTCGCTTTCTGGAACAGAGTGTCCCACATTTCTTTCACTAACGCCTGGTCACGCGGCGAGAGTTCACCTGCGCTGATGGCTTTTTCCAGGCTGCTGGTCACATTGGCGTACAATGCCTCAGCGGAATGGTCCTCGCCAGCGTCCAGTTCGGCCACGGCCAGCGTCAGGTGTCCACGCAAATAACCACTGGCAAACAACTCATCATCGCTGGCGTGCTCTACCATATCGTCGATTAATACCAGAATGCGTGATTCAAACTCCGCGATCATCTTCTTTCCTCATTGTAAACGTGGCAGCGGCTTCAGTTTAGCGCTTCGGGCCACGGGAATTGTTCCGCCTTAAGTTCAGGCGTGTGATAATAATTCTGTAACGCGTTGATGAAGCGCGCCGGGCGTTCAGGGATCCCCTTCTCCAGGTACTCCATCACCTGAGCATGAACACGGCGCTGGAATAGGACGCGATCCGGTTCAAAGTCCCCTTCCAGGTTGTCGCAACTGACGTTAAACGGGTAGCCCGCCGCCACGCAAAACAACCAGTCAAACGCCTGCGGCTTCACTTCCACATCTTCAAACTGACATTGCGTCTTCGCGTCGCGTCCGTCAGGGCAGTACCAGTAACCGAAGTCAACCAGCTCACGACGCGCCTTTCCCGCGATGCACCAGTGTGAAATTTCGTGTAACGCACTGGCATAATAGCCATGCGCAAAAACGATACGGTGATACGGCAATTCCGCATCCGCAGGAAGATAGATCGGTTCATCGTCGCCTTTAATCAGACGGGTATTAAATTCATCGGCAAAGCAGCCGTTAAAAATCTCAATTAACTGTTCGTAGTGATGGGTATTATTCATTAGTTCATCCCCAGCCAGTGGAGAATCTCCTGTCCATGATTATCATAAAGTAGCTTGGCGCTCATCACGGCGGAGACAATGACGATCATCGGCCGAATGAGTTTTTGTCCTTTGCTGAGCACCAGCCGTGAGCCCATCCGTGCGCCAATAAACTGGCCAATAAGCATCACAAAGCCCGTCGCCCAAATCACTTTGCCGCCCAGGGCAAATAACAGCAGCCCACCGATATTCGAGGTGGCATTTAATACTTTGGCGTGGGCCGTCGATTTCGCAAGGTTGTAGCCGCACAGCATGACAAAGGCCAGCGCGTAGAACGACCCCGCCGCCGGACCAAAAAAGCCATCGTAAAAACCGACACAGCCTCCGGCCACCAGCGCGAAAGGCAAACCATGCAATCGACGCTGTCGGTCCTCTTCCCCCACTTTCGGCATTAACAGAAAATAGAGGCCAATACAGATAACCAGAACCGGCAGGATCTGGCGCAGAATATCTGACTGCACATGCTGAACCAATAGCGCGCCGCTCATTGATCCGACAAACGTCATGAAGATATTGAGTTTCTGATCCGCCAGGTTAACCACACCCCGGCGAATAAAATAAAGGGAAGAAGAGATAGACCCGCCACAGGCCTGCAATTTGTTGGTGGCCAGAGCTTGCGCGGGCGGCATCCCGGCCGCCATCAATGCCGGAATGGTGAGTAAACCACCGCCTCCGGCCAGAGAATCAATAAAACCTGCCAACATCGCCACAAAAAAAAGCACACCTAACAGCAGTGGCGACACCATAAACAGAGAGACAAAATGATCCATTAGAGTACATGCTCGTCCAGTAGCGCCTGGCAGGAAGGCGGCAACGGCGGCGGTGTCTTCTTCTCAGGCTTGGTGGTTCCAGGTTTCGGAGGTTCGAACCAGCTTTGCAGCTCCGCGCCGCAGCCGTCACCCGGTGGCGGTAACGGTTGATCTTCGCACTCAAGACTGTCGGCAGGACAACGTAACCGGACGTGCATATGCGCACGGTGCTGGAACCACGGTCGCACTTTACGCAACCAGTCCCTGTCGGTCCCTGCATCCAGACAAAGTTGCTGCTTAATCGCCGGATTCACGAAAATACGCGTAACTTCATTATCTCTTGCAGCCAGCCTGATCAGGCTGAAAATCTCCGGCTTCCACAGGGACGGCACAACGCGTTTACCATCCTGCGAGACCAGATCTAACGCCTGAGGCCGCAGCAGCTGTGACTGGGTCCAGCGCGTTTTCGGCAGTTGCAGGAAAATATCCACATCCAGTCCCGTCTGGTGGCTGGCGTGACCGCCATTGAATCGCCCACCGGCCGGCATGCCCATATCACCGATTAACACCGTGCCCAGCCCCAGATTATTGGCCTGATTACTCAAACGCTGGATAAACATCACCAGATCCGGATGACCAAAGTAACGGCGCTGATCGGTGCGCATCACCTGATAGTGTTCTGACTGTACAGGCAGCGTATCTGCGCCAACAATACAGCCATTGGAAAACGCGCCGATCGACTGCGCGCTGCCTGCAATCGGATGGGTAATTTTCTGCCAGGGCGTTGCCGCCAGACAGGCGGTACTGACAAACAGAGCCAGCGCCGCAAGTGCCGTTTTTTTCATTTTTACCAGCGTGGAATATCGGTCTTCACATCCGCATTTTGCGCCCTCTGACGCAACAAGTGATCCATCAACACGATCGCCAGCATTGCTTCAGCGATTGGCACTGCGCGGATCCCAACACACGGATCGTGACGACCTTTAGTGATCATGTCGACTTCTTCACCAAAGCGATTAATGGTGCGTCCAGGAACGGTAATACTGGACGTCGGTTTCAGTGCCATATGAGCAATGATTTGTTGCCCACTGCTGATCCCGCCCAGAATGCCGCCCGCATGGTTGCTCTGGAAACCCTCTTTGGTGATTTCATCGCGGTTCTGACTGCCGCGCAGTGCAACAACGTCAAATCCGTCGCCAATCTCAACGCCCTTAACGGCGTTAATACTCATCAGCGCATGGGCGATGTCCGCATCCAGACGGTCGAATACAGGTTCGCCAAGACCCGCAGGTACGCCGCTTGCAACAACGGTCACTTTCGCACCGATGGAGTCGCCCTCTTTCTTCAGTCCGCGCATCAGTTCGTCCAGCGCGTCGAGTTTATCCGGGTCCGGACAAAAGAACGGGTTAAGTTCCACCTGAGACCAGTCTTTGATCTCCAGCGGAATATCGCCCATCTGCGTCAGACAGCCGCGAATTTCAACGCCGAATTTTTCTGCCAGATACTTTTTGGCAATCGCTCCGGCCGCCACGCGCATCGCCGTTTCACGTGCGGATGAACGCCCACCACCACGGTAGTCGCGCAAACCATATTTCTGTTCATAGGTATAGTCGGCATGACCCGGACGGAAAACATCTTTGATCGCGCCGTAATCCTGTGAACGTTGATCGGTATTTTCAATCAGCAAGCCAATGCTGGTGCCGGTGGTAACGCCCTCGAACACGCCGGAGAGGATTTTCACCTGATCCGGCTCACGGCGCTGCGTAGTGTAACGCGAAGTACCTGGACGACGTCTGTCGAGATCGTGCTGCAGGTCAGCTTCTGTCAGAGAAATGCCCGGCGGAACACCATCGACAATACAACCGAGCGCCAGCCCGTGTGATTCGCCGAAGGTGGTTACGCGAAAGAGTTGCCCAATTGTGTTTCCTGCCATCACGGCTCCGTTATGCGTGTTGTGTATGTGCGTGCGCGTGTAATTAGTCTTTATAAATGCTGAAGTGCTCACGAGCAGCAACTAACTGCTCTTTGGTCAGCATGAATACGCCGTCACCGCCGTTGTCGAACTCCAGCCAGGTGAACGGTACATCCGGATATTGCTCTATCAGATGTACCATGCTGTTTCCGACTTCACAAATCAGAATACCGTTATCTGACAGGTAGTCCGGGGCGTTACCCAGAATGCGGCGGGTAAGTTTCAGCCCATCGCTACCGGACGCCAGTCCCAATTCAGGCTCATGGCGGTATTCGTTTGGCAGATCGGACATATCTTCTGCATCGACATACGGTGGATTGGTCACTATCAGGTCATACTGAACTTTCAGCAGATCGCGGAACAGATCGGAACGGATCGGCGTTACGTGATGGATCAGGCCGTGCTCTTCAATATTTTGCTCAGTCACCGCCAGCGCATCAGTGGAAATGTCCACGGCATCGACTTCGGCTTCCGGGAAGGCATAGGCGCAGGCAATGGCAATACAGCCGCTGCCGGTACACATATCGAGGATATGCTGGGGCTGCTCATTAATCAGGCCAGCAAAGCGGTTATTGATAAGCTCGCCGATCGGTGAACGTGGAACCAGCACACGTTCATCAACATAAAATTCATGCCCGCAGAACCAGGCTTTGTTGGTGAGATAAGCCACCGGAATGCGCTCGTTGACGCGGCGAATCACGCGCTCAACAATACGATGGCGCTCGCTGGAGGTCAGACGCGCAGTGCGCATATCTTCTGGAATATCCAGCGGCAAATAAAGCGACGGCAGCACCAGCTGTACGGCCTCGTCCCATGGGTTATCCGTGCCATGGCCATACCAGATATTCGCCGCGCTAAAACGGCTGACCGCCCAACGCAACATGTCCTGAATGGTATGCAGTTCACTCACGGCTTCATCGACGAAAATTTTATCCACGTATTTCTCCAGGGCATGCTCGTATTAATTTCGGCGGCTAGTTTGCCACGAAGGCGGCGATAAATCAGCATTCACGCGGAGCCTGAGCGCGAAAATTGCGTTTTAAGCGATCGGATGCCTGCCGAGTCGGGTTAAACTAAGGGAAAATAAAAGATGAGATGCTCGAATGAAAAAGAAAACATCGCTCAGCGAGGAGGATCAGACGCTGTTTCGCCAGCTGATGACCGGCACGCGTAAAATTAAACAGGACACCATTGTTCACCGGCCTCCACGTAAAAAAATGACCGAGGTTCCGGTTAAAAAGCTGCTGCAGGAGCAGGCGGATGCCAGCCACTATTTCTCAGACGAGTTTCAGCCACTGTTGAATACGGACGGCCCGGTAAGATATCTGCGTGCCGACGTCAGCCATTTCGAACTGAAGAAAATGCGCCGTGGCGATTACTCCCCGGAGCTGTTTCTCGATCTGCACGGGCTGACCCAGCAGCAGGCGAAACAGGAGTTAGGCGCGCTGATTGCCGCCTGCCGTCGTGAGCATGTGTTTTGCGCCTGCGTGATGCACGGCCACGGAAAGCATATTCTTAAGCAGCAAACGCCGCTCTGGCTGGCACAGCATCCGCATGTGATGGCCTTTCATCAGGCGCCAAAAGAGTACGGTGGTGATGCCGCGCTGTTGGTGCTGATTGAAGTGGAAGAGTGGCTGCCGCCCGAACTTCCCTGATGCAGGCAAACATAAAGAGCCGCGTTTGCGGCTCTTTAATTTTCCGGATAGCGGCTGTGCGCCTTGTCAGAATCCAATCTTTATTAAATTGCTTTTGCCATTTTCAGGTTACACGGGCTCATCTGCCAGTTGAATGTCCCCTTCCCGCTCTCGTCAAGCGTAACGCTGGCAATCGCTGATGTGGTAAACATCGGTGGAGTTTCGCCAGGGCACAGCTCAGACACCAGGTACCCCACTAAAGGCAAGTGAGAGATAACCAGCGCCGTGGCGATACCCTCATTGGCCAGAGCCTGTAAATAGGCGCTGACCAGACCGACATCGCCGCACGGAGTCAGCTCCGGCAAAACATCCACACCGGTTGGAAGGTTCATACATTCCCCCACCACATCCAGCGTTTGTTCGGCTCGCAGGAACGGGCTCACCAGAACACGTTCGATATCCACTTTTTGACCTTTCAGCCAGTTCGCCATCAGGCGAGATTCGTCACAACCACTGGAAGTTAAGGGACGAACCGAATCACTGGCGGCATCGAGGGCCGCGTCGCCGTGACGCATGATAAAAACTTGCATATTGCACCGCTTTTGTTAACCAGAATCACCAACACCTTTAATCACAGCCCCTATTGGCGGTGGTAACGATGTGGTGGCCGGCATTGTGCCTTATCCATTCACCGAATGAAACGCTGTTTTTTACCTCAACGGCGTAAGTATAGTCAATCTCTGTTTACATTTTGAGCTCAACCCTTACACTCAGTGCGGATTCACCCTACTTTTGACCTCATGAATTCAGGTCAGTTTCCCTAACGCTCCAGAATTTTTCACCACGTTCCGCCATCAGCAATAACTGCTCACAAGGTGTAAACCGCGAGCCGTACTGCGTGGTCAGTCGTTGCAGCGCCGCAGCCACTTCACCCGCGCCCAGAGAATCCATATACCGGAACGGGCCACCGAGGAATGGCGGAAAACCAATGCCAAATACAGCGCCGATGTCGCCATCACGCGCGCTGCGAACAATTTTCTCGTCGAAACAGCGTGCTGCTTCGTTAAGCATTAACATGACGCACCGCTCTGCAATCTGCACGGCGGTAAGTCGGCCCTGGCTCTGGACGCCAATAAGCGTATAAATTGCAGGGTCGACCTGTTTTTTGCTTTTACGCCCTTTCGCACCATAAAGATAGAAACCTCGACCATTTTTTCTACCTTTGCGATCGTCATTCAAAATTGAAGCAACAACATTTGCAGGCGCGCTAAAGCGTTCTCCATAGGCGGCTTCAAGCACTGGTATAATTTTAGTGCCCGTATCAATTCCGACCTCATCCAAAAGTTGGATTGGCCCGACCGGAAAACCAAACTTAACCAGCGCGGCGTCGATGGTTTCAACCCGCTCACCTTCGGTCAACAGGCGAATCGCTTCGTTAATGTAAGGCGCTAAAATGCGGTTAACATAAAACCCGGCTTTATCTCTGACCACTATCGGCGTTTTACCCTGTTTTTTCGCCAATTTAACGGTGGTTGCAATCGTCTGATCAGACGTTGTGGCATGTGGGATCACCTCGACCAACGGCATTTTTTCCACCGGACTAAAAAAGTGCAAACCAATCACTTGTTCAGGTCTGGCAGCGTTCGCCGCAATATCACCAATTGGTAAAGACGAGGTGTTAGACGCAAAAATGGTGTGAGACGCGCAATTTTGCTCAACTTCCGCCACCATCTGTTGTTTTAACGCCAGATCTTCAAACACGGCTTCAATAACCAGGTCACGATGCGCAAAGCCGCGGTAGTCGGTCGATCCCGAAATCAGTGCCAGTTGTTTATCACGCTCGCTGGCTTTGATATGACGGCGACGAACCTTCGTTTCAAGCTGATCCCAGCTGTACTTCAGTGCGTGGTTGATTCCCTTAGCGTTTATATCTTTAATACGTACTGGCAAGCCCCCTTTACAGGCCGTCACATAGGCAATACCGCCCCCCATCAGACCGCCGCCCAAAATGCCAACGCTGTTCAGCGGACCAGGCTTCGCATCGCTTCCCGGATCCTTTTTCACGTCAGTGTTGGCAAAAAAGATGTGCCGCAATGCCTGCGACTGAGATGTCATCGCCAGTTCGCCAAATGCACGAGCTTCTGCGTCATAGCCGCTACTGCTACCTTGCGCCAAACCGGTTTCAATCACCTCAAGGATTCGCTCCGTCGCTGGGTAGTTGCCATGCGTTTTTTGCGCCGTCTTTTTACTGACCATACGGAACAAAAGCGCGCGCCCCAGCGGGCCCGCTAACACACGCTCACGCACTGGCAACGCTCGATGTGGGGGACTGTCTTTTTTGGCCAGTTCTACAGCCGCTTCCAGTAAAATAGTCTGCGGCACAACTTCGTCCACCAGCCCTACTTTCAGCGCCTGTTTAGCGCGTAATTGCTTTCCTGTGAGGATCATATCCAACGCGGTACTGACGCCAATCAGGCGCGGTAACCGCTGCGTACCACCGGAACCGGGTAGCAGACCAAGCTGTACTTCCGGTAACCCCAGAACGGTTTTAGTATCATCGGTACAAATACGGTTGTGGCACGCCAGCGCCATCTCCAGGCCACCGCCAAGGCAGGCTCCGTGAATAGCGGCGATAACCGGGATCGGCAACGCATTAATTTCCGCCATAATCTGCTGTCCCTGACGCGCCAGGGTTTCAGCTTCCTGCGCACTGCAGCAGTTGCCGATCATGTTAATATCCGCCCCGGCGATAAAATTATCCGGTTTCGCCGAAATAAACACCACGCCGCGCAATGCTTTGTTATCACGAATTTGTTTCAGAATAGCCCGCACCTGAGAGGCAAACTCCGCCTTCAGGGTATTCATCTTCTCGCCGGGTACATCAATGGTGACAACAGCAACGTTATCCAGACGTACGTTTAGTGTAAAAGCCGATGTCATTTCCATTATTCCGCCTCCAGAACCATTGCCGCGCCCAGACCACCTGCCGCACAGGCAGTCACTAAACCGAAACCTCCGCCACGACGTCGTAACTCATGAAGGGTTTGGGTGATCATGCGCGCCCCGGTGGCGGCAAAGGGGTGTCCATAGGCAATAGAGCCGCCCAACACGTTAAATTTGCTGTCATCGACCTCGCCAGTGGCGTGCGCTCTGCCCAGCACTTCGCGGGCAAAACGTTCGCTGCCCAGCAGTTGAAGATTCGCCAGCGTTTGTGCGGCAAAGGCTTCATGCATATCGATCAGAGTTAAATCGGCCATCGTCAGACCCGCTCTCTCCAGGGCAAGCGGCGTTGACCACGCCGGTCCCAGCAGCATGTCCTGCCAGACATCGATGGCGGTGAAGGCAAAACTACGCAGGTATCCCAGCGGCACCAGCCCCAGTTCTTTCGCGCGTGACTCTGTCATCATAATCACGGCGGCGGCGCCATCCGTTAGTGGGGTGCTGTTCGCCGCAGTAACGGTGCCGTGTTTTCGGTCAAATGCCGGACGCAGTTTGGCGTAATCAGCCAACGTAGAGTTACCACGAATATTGTTATCTTCTGAAAAAGGATCTTTGAAAGGTGGCGCGTAGGTGGTCATCACCTCATCTGTCAGTTTACCTTCAGCCCATGCCTGAGCGGCGCGCTGATGAGAACGGTGCGCGAGGGCATCCTGTTGCTCTCGCGTAATACCATAAGTTTTGGCCATTTGCTCGGCCGTATCCCCCATGCGTAAACCGGTGGAATATTCGGCGACAGCTGGCGGTACGGGCATCAGGTCACGTAAGCGCAGTCGGGAGAAAAGTTTAAGACGCTGACCGGTAGTGCGCGCTTTATTGACATCCACCAGCACCCGCGCCAGCTTTTTACTGACACCAATAGGCAGAACTGACGAGGAGTCCGCACCACCGGCAATTCCTGCGCGAATAGTTCCTGCCATCAGGCTTTCCGCAACATTCGCCACCGCCTGGAAACTTGTAGCACAGGCCCGGCTTACACTGTAGGCATCCGTGTGCACATTCATCCCGGTTCCCAGTACGATTTCACGAGCGATATTCGGCGCTTCAGGCATTTGCACCACCTGACCAAAAACCAGTTGCTCAATCACATCTGCAGGAATTTCGCTACGCGCCAGCAGTTCGCCAACGACCATTCTCCCCAAATCTACGGCGGGAATGCCATGAAACGCAGTTGCCTGGCGGGCAAACGGCGTACGCAATCCGCTTACAATGGCGATGCGATCGCCCTGGCGGGTAACCAGCGGTAAAGCCTGACTCATAACACTCCCCTGTAAAAATAAAAAATAAGTGGTCTGACCTGATCACAGTCTTAACCAATTTTTTACATTTAGCCAAGCAGGGAGAAAAGAAAGTGGGAGCTAAGACACAGTGAATAATCACTGACAGTGACAAAAAAGCCCTTGCTACCGGGTAGCAAGGGCTTTTACAGAAGGGATTAACGCAGGCCCAGCTGGAAGATCAATGTTTCAGCTTCACAGGCAAAAACAAAGTCGATATCCAGACGCACACCTTCTGATTCTTCAGTAAAGGCCGAGGTGATTTGGCAAGGCTCAGATTCCACGCCACGTGCCTTCTCAGTCAGAGCGGCCAGCGTTTCTTCTGCCTCTGCGCGATTCGCGAACACACGGCTGTATGACGCGGTGCAATCGGAGTTGTCCATGATGGTACCAACATCCATACAGCAGCAAACCGGGGTTTCATCAGCACTGCATTTACTCATTGTAGATTTCCTCTGTATTCGCACCTGAGGTGCCAGATAAACGATGGGGATATTTTACGCTCCCATTATTCGCCTCTCCAGTCGTTAATTGTATGAAATGCGATAAGTGACCGAAATCACACTTAAAAATGATCTAAAACAAAAATCACCCAAACAGGTGAGTGCGTATACCCGCAATTTTGCCAGCTGGATCGCGTTTCAGAGATCAGAATTGAAAATATTTATAAACATACTTGCAACATTTCAGCTGGTCAGACCTATACTCTCGGCACTGGTCTGATTTCTAAGTCGTACCTCAGACCCTACACTTCGCGCTCCTGTTACGGTATGTAACATTGTTTGTATAAAAATAAATCTATGAGGTTATGGTCATGAGCCAGAAAACCCTGTTTACAAAGTCTGCTCTCGCAGTCGCAGTGGCAATTATCTCCACACAGGCCTGGTCTGCAGGCTTTCAGTTAAACGAATTTTCTTCCTCTGGCCTTGGCCGGGCATATTCGGGTGAAGGCGCTATTGCAGATGATGCAGGCAACGCCAGTCGCAACCCGGCGCTGATTATGATGTTCGATCGCCCTACTTTTTCTGCGGGTGCGGTGTATATCGATCCAGACGTTAATATTTCCGGTAAATCGCCATACACCGGACGCAGCACCGATGCGGACAACATCGCGCCTACGGCGTGGGTTCCCAATGCTCACTTCGTGATGCCTATCAACGAACAGTTTGGTTGGGGGGCGTCTGTCACGTCAAACTATGGCCTGGCAACTGAATTTAACGATAGTTACATCGTCGGCGAATACGGCGGGAAGACCGATCTTAAAACGGTCAACCTGAACCTGAGTGGTGCTTACCGTCTGAATGATAGCTGGAGCTTCGGTGTCGGTTTTAATGCCGTCTATGCCGATGCAAAAATTGAGCGTTATTCCGGCGA
Organism: Citrobacter sp. Cu096; assembly: GCF_030332285.1. Taxonomy (NCBI): domain Bacteria; kingdom Pseudomonadati; phylum Pseudomonadota; class Gammaproteobacteria; order Enterobacterales; family Enterobacteriaceae; genus Citrobacter; species Citrobacter sp. Cu096. Next base: position 271,709 of record NZ_JAOWID010000030.1, on the reverse strand, counting down.
ACAAACGGCTGCATTGCCGAAAGTCAGCCAGAAAATCGCCAGCCTGAAAGGTGATGAATGGGGTTATGGCTGGAACGCCGGTATTTTGTACGAGCTGGATAAAAATAACCGCTACGGTTTAACGTATCGTTCCGAAGTCAAAATCGACTTCGATGGCGATTACAAGAGCGGCATCCGCACCCAGGCAAACGTGTTACCTGGTGCAGGCACGGCGTTCCCTTGGGGAACAACCAATGCCACCGTCCCGGGTTCTTTGACGCTTAACCTGCCGGAAATGTGGGAACTGTCGGGTTACAACCGCATCGCTCCACAGTGGGCTATTCACTACAGCATGGCTTACACCAGCTGGAGTCAGTTCCAGGAGCTGAAAGCAACCGGCACCAACGGGAAGACGCTGTTCTATAAAGAAGAAGGCTTCAAAGATTCTTACCGCATCGCGCTGGGTACCACTTACTACATGGATAAAAGCTGGACCTTCCGTACCGGTATTGCCTATGACGATAGCCCGGTTCCTGCAAGCAAGCGTTCCATATCCATTCCGGACCAGGATCGTCTGTGGCTGAGTGCGGGTACGACTTACGCATTCAATGATGACGCGTCTATTGACGTTGGCGTTTCTTATATGCACGGCCAGAAAGTGACCGTAAAAGAAGGCCCATATACTTTCGATTCTGAAGGTAAAGCCTGGCTGTTCGGTACCAACTTCAACTACGCATTCTGATTTTCTTCAGATATAAAAAAGGTGAGCTTTTTAGCTCACCTTTTTCTTTTCATCTTTCCTTACTCGGAATCGATCTCTTTTAATTCATCCTGAATTGCTTGCGCGTTCGGATTTTCTTCTGGTTTGAGTTTCCCGCCGTTCGCAATAAAGTCATGACGCTGGAAGTAAGCTTCACGCACCATAATGTAAGGATCGGAAGACTGACGCAGCAGACCGTCGGAATCAAGCAACTGCGCGCGGGTTTCAATACCTTCAACCGTCCACTTACCTATCGACAACGGCCAGGTGAGCCAGGAGAGTACTGGATACAGCGTATCCACCATATCACCACCATCATCACGTAGCGTAAAGCTGCCGTAGAACGGAAGCTGCATATACGGTCCGTAACCCACGTCATAGTGGCCTAACGTACTACCAAAACGGTGTGGCTCAACGCGTTGCAACTTCGGATTTGCCATACCCGCCACATCGATAAATCCGCCCATACCTAACAGGGTGTTGAGGAAGAAACGGGTAAAATGGACCATCCCTTGATAAGGGTCACCTTGCAGGAAGTAGTTGACCATCACGGCCGGTTCTTCAAGGTTGCCAGTAAAGTTGCTCAAACCGTTACGTGCCGGCTGCGGAACATAATCACGCCATGCTACTGCTACCGGTCGAACAACATAGGGATCCAATACATTAAAGTTGAAGTTGTACATGGTGCGGTTGAACCCTTCAAATGGGTCCGAACGCCCTTGTTGTTCATTACCGGAGCTCGCACACCCCACCAACAGTGTGGTTCCCAGCGCAAGCGCCGACAGGCGAAGCTTCATAAGTGTCTCCCTGTGTATTATGGCTATCGCTGATTGCCATCCATGACGGAACAATGACGTATCCGCCTGTTTAGATGTGAGCGATTGTAACAGCACGTCAAACGATGTCTATATACCCGGTCTTACTGATTTGATCATAGCCTGGTAATGCACACCGCGCGGTGTTGCTATTTTAACTAAGCCGATAAAAACAAACGTTACCATTTTTGCTATCTCAGACTTTCTCCCGCTGATTTTCGCATAAAAGCCGCTACGCTTTAGCAATACGTGCTAATTCAGGATTCGGTTATGAATGACATTGAAAAAGAAAAAATTGATCGACACAGCGACGAACTTCAGGTCGAAAGTGATGAAAAGTTAGAAGGTAAAAAGATTGAGGTCGATGAGGACCGACTCCCCTCCCGCGCCATGGCGATCCATGAACATATCCGCCAGGATGGGGAGAAAGAGATGGAACGCGACGCAATGGCTCTACTGTGGTCAGCCATCGCTGCCGGACTGTCAATGGGAGCCTCGCTACTGGCTAAGGGGATTTTTCATGTGCAGCTTGAAGGTGTGCCTGGAGGATTTTTACTGGAAAATCTTGGTTATACCTTCGGCTTTATTATTGTCATCATGGCCCGCCAACAGCTCTTTACCGAAAATACCGTCACCGCCGTGCTCCCGGTTATGCAAAACCCTACCCTTGGAAATTTTGGTCTGTTGATGCGCCTGTGGAGCGTGGTGCTGCTGGGTAATATCATTGGCACCGGGGTCGCTGCATGGGCGTTTGAACATATGCCGATTTTTGATGAAGAGACTCGCGATGCTTTTGTCAAAATCGGCATGGATGTGATGAAAAATACGCCGATGGAGATGTTTTCCAACGCCATCATTTCTGGCTGGTTGATTGCCACGATGGTATGGATGTTTCCCGCCGCAGGTGCAGCAAAAATTGTGGTTATTATTCTAATGACCTGGCTGATTGCGCTGGGGGACACCACGCACATCGTCGTCGGCTCAGTGGAAATTCTCTATCTGGTCTTTAACGGCACGCTGCACTGGAGTGATTTCCTCTGGCCCTTTGCGCTACCCACACTCGCAGGGAATATCTGCGGCGGGACGTTTATCTTCGCGCTGATGAGCCACGCACAGATCCGTAATGATATGAGCAACAAGCGCAAGGAAGAAGCCAGATTGCAAGCAAAGCGGGATGAGCAAGAGCAGAAAAACCCAAAAAAACAGGCCTGAATGGTGACTGTTTGAGCAGTTGGGCGGCCCGAGGCTTACCGTCGTGGGTAAAAAACGCTATACTCGTGCCGCTTCGTCCCCTTAGTTAAATGGATATAACGAGCCCCTCCTAAGGGCTAGTTGCAGGTTCGATTCCTGCAGGGGACACTTATCACTAACTTGTCGGTTTCTATGACACAGCAAAGTATCTCTTAATGACGTCTTTGCTTAAGCTTTTTGTATATACTTTGCACGCTTAAAGCGTATTGTTTTCTCTTTAAGTTTTGTTGCTCATTAATTTTGAAGCCAGCATTATAAGCGCCTACAGCCTGCCATGAGTATCCCCAGCGTTTGAAAGCTATGGAAAGATAGTAAGCACCCGTATAAATATTTAAACAACTGTTATGATAGAGTTTTTGAGGTGTAATACCAAACGTTGCTAAATGAGAGAAATTTTGTGAGTGAATTTGCATCATTCCTACCGCATACTCGGTTGATGATACAATATTCATGGCTTTGCCCCGCCAGGAGGACTCCCTGAAAGCAATAGCACGTAATAAATCGGGATCTATTCGATAATACCTACCAGCACGATCAAAACAATCCCGAGACAAAGCAGGGAGAGAAATCAGCAGCGAACCTATAAAAAAAGTTATTATCATCCCTGAAAAACCACGGCTCATTTTTACTCCTTTTTACTAGCAAATTGACTTAGATTAGAGCTGCTAAGCACGATAACTCCTTGAACATATTGACGTTACATATTGGAGGTCACAATAATTTATAATCGAACTCTGCGGTAAATTTATTAAACTCAGTTCAATTGGCCGAAAGTTAACGTAAGGCAAACGTTATGGCTGTGGATACAATAAACTTGTGCATTCATCAAGGCGATCCAGCGCAGTAATGAGTTGTTGGCTAGCCTCTTCTACATCATGCAATACTCGTTTCAGTTCTTCAGGGGTAAACGTTTTAAGCTTGCGTCTGAAAAGATTATTACTGGTCTCATGAACAAGGTGATGACAGGCGTCAAGCTCCCGAAAACCAGGCAACGTACGAAAACGACGGAGACCTTCGCCATGTATCCATAGCCCTAAGGTGCACTCTCGCTCATCAGAAACAATATTATTATGTTGCTCTGTCAACAAAGCGATATACAACCTGTCACGCCATTGATAGTGCTGTACTTTAAGAAGTGCAAATAATAACTTGTCCGCCGCAAGAGCCAATCCCGACGCAACACGACTTAGATTCTCCTGAGTAAAACCCGTTTGTTGGTACTGCTCACGTGCCAGCTTCAATAACTGGCTATGTTCAGTTTTGTAATTATCTTGCTGGGTATCTTTGGCAAGATGATTAACAAGGCGATACTGACGGTTTAAGACAAGAGTAAGTGACTGAGATTCTTCCCTACAGTGCGATGCCGAATGCAACATACTTTCGCGTAAGCGAAAACTCTTCTCCGATGTATAATGCACATGGGCAAATTTTGTTACAGCACTGGAGCGAATATGATCGAGGACAATGTCACGTAGTTCAGATGTAAACATGGAAAAATCCTTCATATACTTCACTGAAAGCCTTTTCACTACCAGAAACTGGATAATAAATCCCTTTAAAAAATTACAATAAATTTATTTGTACAGCATGTATCATGCAAGTAACAAATCGGACGTTAAAATCTGATTACCATTTCAAAGAAATAACAGGCGCTGCGAACAACGCCCTTAACTCAATCAACAGTATTAAATACTGTCAAAGAAATGGACGATTTGTTCCTGTACAAGTGCAGACCTCTTCTGGAAATTCCCCGTCAACTCGCATTTCGCAGCGTCAACACCTTCAGCGATATACATATCAACAACTTCCTGCACACAACGATGGAAATCATGATGCAATTTCATTAGTTCCTGAAATTCAGACATACTGCCATATTGGTTTTGACCAACTGTATGCAGCCACTGTCCTAACTCACACCTATCATCCATCCCAAGTTCATTAAGATTGGTAACAGTATCGGTGCCATTGATTATTGCAATTAACTTATCACGCCAGCGACAATGCGCATCCAATGCCGACTTAACATTAAAACCATGATTTTGAATGTCGCCATCTGTATACATTATGGAGATTAGGTTAGCCTCAACATCAGAGATATTACGTTTAAGCAAAGCAAGATTTGCACGCTCACGGCTTGCTACCAGGTAAATGAAGATATCTTTCATCCCTCGGCAAGGATACAACAGTTGATATTCGTCATCAGTCGTAATGAGTATATCCAGCACATCATCGTTAACTTCTAATAGTTTGATTGTCTTAAGCTCTGCTCGCATCACCCGTATAGAACAGTCGATAAGCGCATCACCATCTTTTAATAAACCGACAGAAGCCAGTTTCATCCCACTATTCATATCAACAAATGCAACATAACTAACTGAACTATCAGGGCGCAATTGTTCTAAAACATTGTCAAATTTGTTCATAAATTCAGGCTCCTTTATAACACTTTTTGATGATGCAATTTCTTGTTTGATAAATATTCGACTCAAAAATTTTAAAATCATTATAATTGCCGTAAGCAGCCCTCAATTTATATACCCATAAACAAAAGATGCCGCTTAAATTATTAAGGCACGATCATGTCTGATTTATTGATGAATTTTAAACCACCCGGTTCATTACTAAATATACTGGTTATCGCATCCTTCAGAGCAGAGTAGTCAGTAGCAACAAAGGCGCCATCTTCTCCAACGCAGTTCTTCTTCCAATCATATATTATTGAACTAGTTTGAAAGTCATTTACAATTGAGACAAAATAGATTTTAACTTCTTTAGTATTTTTTGAGTTGTTTTTTACACCATCCATTATTTTTTGGCATACTGCAGGCGTTCGAAATTTAAAGGCAACAGTTTGCTGCTCACCATATTCCTCACCATCTGTTACAACAATTATAATTTTCCGCGGGTTTTCTCCCTTAGCCACCTCTCGGGCAGAATAAAGCAGTCCAGCAACTATATCTGTACCAGCACCATCCATTGGCCACATTGACTGAAACTTATCAATCTCTGATTTATCAGATGATAACCCTATAACATATGCATTTTGTCTCACTTCACTTAAGTATCTAGAATAATAATTATCCGGACGCCCATAGGGGTACCCTTGAGGGATACTTTTATCTGGCCCCCATGCAGGAATTACGCCTGCAAAATTAAATCCCGTCAAGCATATTTGTTTAAAGGGATTACCCATGTCAAAACTGGCAAAAGGTCTCTCAAATTTATTATCCATTTTCTCATCGAATAAAAAAGACTCATCTACAGTACCAGCGTAATCAATAGTTGTATCATTGGCAAAAGATTGACTTTTCATATCATTTATCAAAGGATGGAAATAGTCTTGCATTATCTGACTATAATTTTGTATTTCAATATAATTAGATGATGAGACAGCACTTACTTCTTTAATAGCTTCACAAGATAATGGATTAGAGTGTAGTTTCCCTGAGGATACAGAACTATCATATGATGTGTTAGATGCGCAAAATTTTTTGTAATTGACTCCTGCTGCATTGATATAATTAGAATAATATTCATAACGTTTAAGATCAAGATAGCTTCTGATAACGTCTTCTCGATCTGGACCAGATGTATTATTCCCAGAAGAAGTCCAGTCTGTTTTTTTATTAGCCCAGAAAGCATGATCAATATCATACTTGTTTTTAAACTTATAGGGGGTAGCACATCCTATACGATCACCGCCAGCCTCATTTTTTTCTTCCAGTTTGACCGGTATCCCAATATCAAAGGGAACAATAGCAATTTTTGACTTTGACTTTTCATTAGCAATTTGGGATGACAAATCATTAACTACGTCCCGTAAAACCTGAATTCGTAACTTTCCATCGGGTGTCCGTCCAAGCATAGAACCAGAAAAATCGACTGCGAAAGCGATATCGCTCTCAATATTTACCTCACCGATTGTTTTACGCACAATGCCATTGTTTTCATCAGCAATGATAGGTACATCTTTATTAAATCCAGGCAATGCCCTGCTGATTCCATCAATGATGGGGTGTGCAATTATTTTTGCAGTAGCCACATATTCAATAGAGTTAACTTTTGTTGAATCATCCGGATCAACATCAATATTAGCTGAGACAGCAAGCGTTGATTCGTCGAGTTCTTTGCTCGGAATATAATAATTAATATAACTTTTCACCAATTCTTTACCTTCAATTTTTTCAGGTTCAGTGGTGAGGTTGGAATTTGTGGAAGCTACCGCAAAACTTCCCTGAGATAAGGCATCTGCAAGACGTGCTCTTTTAATCAAAAAGCGTGAACCATCAATGCCTAAGGAAAAAGTTGCAATCAGCACAGGAAGAATGATAGCAAACATTATTGAGACACCTGCGTTACCACCCCGGATAAAGCGGCGAATATGAAACTTATTATACATTTTCATCACTATCACCTGTATGCTTATCTTGGAATAACAATGTTACTAACTGAAATAGTGTCTGCAATAATGCCAGTACTGGACAACGCATTCAAAAACAGACTATTTCTTCCTTTTGTACATAATGTGACCTGATATAGCGGGGCCCACTTTCCTTTATCTTCAGTTTCCTGCATCCACGGTGACATCTTGTAAACCTCAGCACTATTAATATCAAATGCCCCTTTACAATTTTGTTGCGCCACCGCGCCACTATTGGCAGCCTCATAAATATCTCTCGACTTCGTGGCATCTAAAATTTTGCCCGTTTTTGTGGAGGTATCAGAGAAATGAACCGTTTGCACCCTGACGCTGACAGTGCCCTTTAAAGCATCGGAACCAAGTAATAAGTCCACCGTTTTTTGAATATTTTTCACATCTTCAGACTCAACAACAAGGTTATTGGCATATAACGTACTGCGTTCTCTCAACATGGATGACATAGAATTACTTAATCTGGCAAGTTTACTTTCAGCTGAGAAATGAAAAGTAAAATCAATCAGCATAAGACCCAGTAAAACGATGATGGGAAATACAAAAGCAAACTCAACTGTGGCGCTTGCCTGGCTCTTCTGCCAAAAAAAACGCTTATACTCTGTTGGGCTCTTGTACATAAACTATATTCCGTTCAAATATTGATGAGAAAAAACCAGTGCCAAAAAAAAAGAAAACGGGATGATAATTATATTTAAATGAATATACTGACAAAAAATGGTCTGTAGTAGTCGCCCCCGTAATACAACTATCACTTAGCAAGTCAGGTATATTTTTACAATGCTTAACGGTTACGGATATTTCGCTTCCACTGTAGAGCAAAGGCCAATTGCGTGCACTTGTTTTTATATTTTGTTCGAATGCTTCTGAATGATTAGTTACAGTACTATCCAACGAGATATATCGTCCAGATTCAGCAAGCACTACATCTAAAGCCGATGTCAAATACATAACACGACACAACTCTATGATAAATAATATAGACACAAGGAATGGAATAATGACTAATGACAGTTCAACGGCGATCGCGCCGTCTTCACCTTTAATTTTTTTTATCATGCGCATTAAGGTGTGCAATCAAGCCTCCTTAAAAGGTTAATAAGTTCATGAAGTAGCCACAACCTATTGCTATGCCATAAGGTAGCGTTTTATATTTTCCGTACAAGCGCGGAGTAATTAGCATCAGGATAGCCATCACTCCACCAATAACAGAGGTCAATAAGAGGAATGCAGGTAAATTCACCCCGGGAATTGATAGTGATAAAGCAAAACATAGTTTTGCATCACCTGCCCCCCATATATTAAACACACTTAAGACAAATCCAACTATCAGAATTAGAGATGCTGATACATAAGATACATTAATATCTGAAAACACATTCAAAAATAGACTAACAGCAATGATAATCAACGGCACGCTGTTATATATTTTCCTGACCTTGATATCAGTATAAATACCATACAGTATTGTGCATATAATGATTGAATATCCAATGCCTGTAATCACCATCATTTCCTACCTTTACGGGGAAATCTTTTAACATTTTTTCTCCCCATAACTTTTGGCTTTTCCATAATAATAGATACAGATTTTTCAGGAAGTTCATCAAACGAGGTCGACATCGGTATATTGAGTATATTCATGTATTTTATAACAGACTCAACAATCATAGTCATACGATCGCAAAGAACAGGCGAATGACCAATAAAGTTTGATGCAATATCAGACTTTACTAATAAAAATGCAAACTCAATCAATTGGTCAGTTTGTGCTGTAGTATATCCCTTTTGAGTTCCTATTTTCTGCCATGTGCTTAGATTATCAGAAACTAAAGAAATATAAGTCTGTATTTGGTCCTGAATTAATTCATTACGATTATCAAGCACAGGTTTTAACGGAATATATTCGGAGATAATATCTGCGGCGACTAATTCCATTGAGAGCCTGAAAACTAATACACTATTCATTTATTAAATCCTTAACTATCCGTTATTGAATCAACTCTTTAACTTCATCAACTAATTTTTGCATCATCCAAAGAGCCTGGCCCAAAGAATCAATCTCACCTGAAACGGCCATCAGAACAACATCCAGTTGATTACCAGAGATAAGATAGATAAATACTGAGCGTTTACCATTATTCAGATATAGATACTGATATCCTGGGGCACCAATCTCTCTTAATATTGCTGAACCTATAGATTGCAGAGAACTCGACATAGCTGAGACTTTTCGAATAATCTCTTCACCGCCCTGATCAAGCACAGAAGATATTTCAAAACCATCTACTGTTGAAAGCACGAGGTTCTGTATATCTGGGAATTTACTTACATAATTATTCAATGTCTTATCAATCTGTTCTTTAAGAGCAGAATCTACAAAACTTTTGTCGTTATCACTTATCTTCTCTTGCTTTTCATCAAGAGGTTGAAGAACGACCTCAGGCTCTATTATTTGCTCAGGATGGCCTTCTACACTTGCACTTTTATCCTTATCTGAGCTAACTGTAAACTTCAATGGAAAAGGAAGTCCATTCTTCATAACTACCTCCTGATTTGCTTTAATAACACACTTAATACTGATACAACGGCATCTTTATTTCTGGCATCTATCCAGAGTATTGGGGACAAAATATTTTCCTTTTGGATAGCCTCTTTTAATTTCGATAATGCCTCAAGATTCAGCAAATCACTTTTTACAACAGCAATAACTGTAGGAAGCATAATCCGCTCACAGTCAGAACTCGTAGCGGTTGTATAATAATGAATATCCTCAATAGCGAATTTATCAGTTGCATCTATCATTAAAATAAGACCAGAGCAACCTTGCTGTAGAATTTCCCATGAAAAGGAGAATCTGGATTGCCCAGGAACACCATATAAACGCAATCGGCACTGACCAGCACGATCTTCCACAAGTAGATCCCCATAATCCAGGCCCACTGTCGTTTCTTTTTTTTCGTCAGAGGCCATAAATGACATGGCCACATCCGTTGAAACGACATTAATCTGGCTTGCAGAATTTATGGCCGTTGTTTTTGCCGAACCACTACGGCCTATAAATAAAACTTTATAATCATCCATATCTTTTATATTCAGTATAGGGTACGTGAAGCGAGTATTAAATTGATTCTACAGAAGATTCAACATCCATAACCTTACGACGTGCTAATGCCAGGTTACTTTCGCGTTTGTCTAACACAAGATAAATAAATACAGATTCAACTTTCTGTAAAGGACGCAAAATGTGGTATTGTTTTTCCAGCGTAATAAGAATATCCTCAATCGTTTCATTCAAACCAAGGAGTTTGATTGTTTTGAGCTTCGCCTTCAACACATCGGTATTGCCTGCTGCTGCGATCTCAATATCAATACCTGTGCCCACATGACCTAAGATCATTCCATTACGCGTATCAACTACGGCAGCGCAAACTGCGCCATCAAGTTCCATTAGATTTTCAAGTGAATCACTTAACTTACTCATAAACAACTCCTACTTTGGTTTAACTACGCCTCAATAAGGCTTAGAAAATAATATCTAATACTAATCGATTACTAGATATGGATGATTTTGGTGAAATATAAGCCCTAACCTGTTTCACGACGCGCTTGGCATTAAATGTCAGATATAAGTCGTCACCGCGCTGCTGTATTGAAACATCATTTAATGACTTAGTGTATTTTTTAATATTACGAGTTAAATCGGCCATTTTTTTGTTTGTTCTTATATTTTTCAAAACAAACTCAACATGATTATCACGCCCACCAGTTACTTTCTCTCCCTTAATAAAGGAAGATGAAATAAACACCAGACGAACAAATTTACCATGTTCACCTATCACAATATTCTCCACCTGACCAGGGCCATCTGGTGATACGGCAACTTCTCGTGGAGCAATATTTTTATTTTCAGTTAGCGTCTTAGTGTTATCTTCGCTCGCATTCAACAAACTTGAATTATTCTTTTTTGGTTGTTCGATAACACCTTGAGCTGAAACTTTCACACCGACGTCTGGCGACTTGCGTTCAGGAATCGTAGTCATAATACCATCAAGATCGGCAATTAAGCGTTGAGATGAGCCCTCCAGATTATTTTGCCGGATTAGCATATCTGCTGTGCTATAGTCGTTAAGCTTAACAAGTGTAAAAATCAGATTATGAACAATTTTTGGCGAATTATAACCTCTGGAATATAGGGGCATTAAATAAGATCTCGCGAGATTGTAATCCTTTTCTACAATAGCGATCATTGCCAGGTTATTATTTACAATATCCTCAGCAACAAACAAATTTCTTGCTTTTTCAAAACTTTCCTTCGCGTTTTCTAAATCGCCTAAATGTGCAAGGATTACACCTTTGAGGTTATAAGCCTCTCCCATTTTAGGATTTATTTTTATCGCTTCATCTATTTGCCTTAATGCGATCTCATCATGGCCAAGAGTGCTATTATTTTGTGCCGACAATAGCAAAGACTCATCCGTAGGAGAAGAACTTACCAACTCTTTAAGACAATTCTGCGAGGATTCATAATCTTCAATTTTGTTATAAACTTCACAGAGTTTAAGTCGAACTTCAGGTGTGTCATTCTTGCTAAGCTGTTCGCGATAAAATGCGATAAGTCCTTTATAGTTATTAACTTTTGTTAAGATAAATTCTCGTTCTTTATTATCAAGGTTGGTTTGTGAACTACACCCTACAAGTAACAAAGAAATTACTAAAGCGCTTAACTTCCCCATATTGCCATCATCCTGATAAATCCGGGACCTGCTACGATCGCAAGTATCGGAAACATAATAAATAAAATCATCGGAGCCGCCATTTTAGCGGATAAACTAGCAACCTTTTCTTCAACGGATAAAAGCTGCATCTCTCGCATCTCCTTAGATAACTCAACAAGCACGGTACTGATTGATGCCCCATAAGTGATACTTTGTTGCAACGTGGTACAAAACATTCGTACCTCGGCGCTGGGAACTTCCTCATACAATTGGTCAAGCGCACTAACTATGCCACTCACCTCAATTTTAATAGCAGTTCTTTCTAATAAACTTGCGATATCGCTATTAATAAATTGGATGTTTTTCGAAATGTAAATTAAAGCATTCTCTATGGTCATTCCAGATTGAACACAGATAGACATAATATCTATAACATAAGGTAAATCGACATTTATTTTCTTTGTCTTTTTTTTCATTACATAATTCTTTATTCTTGGAGGAATAAGAATCACTAATACTAATGCCACACCAATAATTATAGCCTGTGTTTGTTTATCATATTTAAGTATACCAAGCGCACCGAGAATAAAAATAAGTAACGAAAAAGCAATCACTATACCGAATTTCAAAAAAATATTAGAATCTAAAAAATCAAAAAAAGTCACTGTCTTACTTGTTTTACGATAAATTTTTTCAATATTTGAAACTAATTCTTCATTTTTGGCGACGATATTACCCTGTCTTCCCAGTACAGAGGAAATTTTCTTTGTTTTTTTGTTTTTAGTCAACAAATACAAAAAAGCAAAAAATAAAGATACCACAAAAAAATACAGGACATATAAGGACATTTGTTATGTCTCCATAGTTTTAAACAGCTTTATTCATCATATTCCATATGATCGCAAGTCCAAGACAAACGCTTCCAACAGCATAATACAAAATATATTTCCCTGACTCATGATTTATTAATATATCAAAATTCTCAGGACTTAAAAAATTCAGGACAAAGATAAAACCGACAGGGATCATAGCCAATACTTTTACTGACATTCTGGCTTCAGACGTCATCGTCAGCTTCTTGCGGTCGGTAATTTTTGCATCCGATATCTGTTTAGCTAAACGAGTCATTACTTCCCTGACCTGGCCTCCCCCATTAATGTTTATCATTACAGCGAGAATGAAGAAATAATACTCACGATAGGGTAAACGTTCATATGAATCCATTAACACAGTATTGACATCCTCACCAATACTAAGTCTGCGAGATACAATCTTAAGCTCAGGGCCGACTACTTCACCACTTAACTTATTACCACACTGGGTAATCCCTACCACTATTGAATTTCCAGAGCTAATAGAGCTATTGATGATATTCAGCGCCTCCGAAAATTCAATTTCAAATAATGCCCTTTGTTTTTTTTGACTTGATTTGTAATGAACATAATTCAGCAGTATGAGTAAGAGTAAGGACGCGATGATGATATTAAACTTTAAATAAACAAAGTTAATATAAACACCTGCCAAAAACAACCCGATAAACAAGAAAGCATCTTTTGGCTTCATGTTACGGTACGTTGATTTTACGCTTCTGACGTCCCCCGTTATAGCTTGCTTTAAGCGTTCAAACAGCTGGCTATTCCAGCTATTTTTTTTGGTGGTAATATGGAAACGTTGTTGACCGCCATCCAGTTTTTTTACTTTTTTGTAATAAATGAGCACCGCCAGAAAATTCACAGTACCAAGAACTACAAGTATAATAAAAAAAAGTGTCATTGAATCTGACTCCCAAATAATTCGTTCAAGGCATCAGTCATACCATAGATAACACCCTGACGGTAAACGACAGATCGTTTCAAAAGACCATTAAACTTATAAACCCCCTGAATCCTACCGTTCGCATCTCTTTGAGATGAAGCTTCGAATGTGAATATATCCTGGATAATAATATTTTCCCCCTCCATCCCCATTACCTCAGATATATTCATAACCTTTCGCGAGCCATCCGGCATACGTGAAACCTGAATAATCAGATGTATCGCCGATGAAATATTTCTCCTGATAGCCATCAACGGCAAGGACGCACTTGCCATCATCACCATACTTTCCAGACGTGCTATGGCATCGCGCGGCGAGTTGGCGTGTAGAGTTGACATTGAACCATCGTGACCGGTGTTCATCGCCTGCAGCATCTCGAATGCCTCCTCACCACGACATTCGCCGACAATAATACGGTCGGGCCGCATACGGAGCGAGTTTATAACCAGTGAACGCATTGGGATCATCCCCTGCTGCTCCGCGCCGGCCATACGCGTTTCCATACGTACCACATGTGGTTTAATCAGACGGAGTTCAGCCGCATCTTCCAGAGTGATGATACGTTCTGTTTCACCAATATATTGCGATAATGCGTTCAGCAACGTTGTTTTTCCGGAACCGGTACCGCCGGATATAATAATATTGACTTTGCAACTGGCAGCAATAACCAGGAAGTTGGCCATCATTTCATCCATACTTCCATAGTTAATTAAGTCACCTAACGTTTTTTTGCCTTTACCAAATTTACGAATTGAAATCGATGTGCCATCAAGAGTAATTGGCGCAATAACAACGTTTAAACGACTACCATCAGGTAAACGGGCATCAACCAGTGGCTGCGAGTCATCAACGCGACGCCCAACCTTAGAAACCAGGCGCCGGGCAATCTCTGTCAACTGCTGGTTGCTGAGAAAAAACGTACCAACCTTTTCCAGTCGCCCGCTGCGTTCGACAAATATCTGTTCTGGTCCATTAACGAGAATATCGCTAACGGAATCATCTTCCATTAAATCTCGTAATGGTCCATAGCCAGAAATTTCATCAGCCACGAGTTTAATGAGTTCCAGCCGAAGTTGAGTAGATAAATATTGACCTATCTCAGCAGATACCCGCTGTAAAATATCACTTATCTCTGTTTCCAGTGCTGTTCTATCATCCTTTATCGCATCAATACGATCCAGGTCCAGTTTCTTAAGAATATTTTCCCTAAATATTCTTAATGATGATAGTTCATTAGGTCCCATTTAGCCTCTACAACCTCTATTTTTTACTAAATCGATTGATAATACTGGACAAATTAAATGTTTTTTTATTTTGTTTAATTTCTATTTTTTCACGTCCCAGGATCGCTGCCGATAATTGAAGCGCACGCTGCGAGAAAATATCATTCTCTTTCCGACTTTGATAATAGGGGAGTATTGTACAAATCTCTTTACCCAAATAATCCACAATATCTTCATTAGAGAATTTTTGCTTGTTATCAGCAACATTATACTCATTAATGCTAATGATGATTTTTCGTTTTATAACATCATTCTTTTGTCGCTCAAACCTTGCATACTCATCCAGAACTCTTTTGGCTGTTCTGAAAGATGAAAAATTTCGGCCAAGAACTAAAACGATAGTATTCGAATTTTTAAATATTAACTCTAAATTTTCTGCGGAAATTGCACAAGCGTTATGGTCAAACAAAGCGATATTAAAGTGATTGAATACTGGGTCGCTATAATTTAATGTCTCATTTACTGATTCCATTTTTATCGAGCGATTATCAGAGATTTTTTGCACTTTACTATCTGAAGCATCAATTTCATTACCTGAGATTAAGTCGAAATCTTTACTACCAGTAGCCCCCTGAATCAAAAGACAAGGCGCAGTTGTGAAATTATTCAGTGACATCAAAACTTCGTTGCTGATAGTAGAGGTACCGCATCCCCCTTTACATCCCAGAATACTTATACGTAGCGTCGACTTATCGGCGCTTTGTACCTGCGATTTTAAGATAACATTTGGTAATTCATTAACTTGCGTATTGATGTAAAGATATTTACTGCCACTTTTTTCTAAGGTTTTGGCAAATGCAATGGAATCAGTATTACCGATCAGTACATAATAAACATCATAAGGAACAATCAAAGACGTTACTTCATTAATCACATTAATGTCGTTTTCATCTTCAATATCCAGGATCATCCAACCTGCATCTTTGGTATCCTGATCGTCAAGATATTCATTAACTGCAACTTCCTTTTGCACAATGTTGCTTATATTGTGCATCATCAGCACATTTTTAACATCGAGCTGGATCTTTTGATTCCGTGAAACTAAAACCACCTTGCTTCTGTCAAGAACCACCCGATTACTGTCTTCTTTAGTTTCTGTATCCGTTGTTGTGCTAAACAGTCTCATATTAAATCCCCTTATTTAGCAAAGCCAACTTGATCAAGAAACTGAGCGGTATCCGTATTTAATCGATCGCTGCGCGTTTTTTCATCAACACCAGTGTTAAAGAACAATCTGGTTGATGACGTTTTATTAAACTTAGGTAACGCTATTTTTTCACCAGATGACATAGGCTTCACCAAATTAACCGTTGCAAATACGACTAATTCGGTCTTGCTGCGCTCACTTCCAGCACGACGACCTAATGCACCCAAAACCGGGATGTCACCAATGAAAGGAACTTTGGTTAAAGTTTCAAGATCGGATTCATTCAACAAACCACCAATTGCAAAACTATCCCCGTCACCTAATTCAATCGTTGAATTCGATTTACGCGTTTTCAGCGTTGGAATTTGGTAGGTATTGTAAGCATATGTACCCGTTACGCTACTAACTTCGTTAGAGATAAAAAGCTTAATTTTATTTTTTCTCTCAACCTTAGCAGCAATGTTAAGACGAATACCGTATTCTTTGTAAGTGACTGTTGTCGCATCACGATCCTGCATCAGGATCGGAATTTCCCCACCGACGAGAAAGTTAGCTGATTCTCCTGATAAAACAGTCAGGTTTGGTTGTGCAAGTACTCTGGCAATTTTATCATTATGCACTGCATTAATAAGAGTACTGATATTTCTGGCATCAAACCCGTTTTTGAAACCTAACAGATTGAACGTTCCTGCTGAGTTTGCCGTCGTCCCCCCGCCCATCATGCTGTCGAGAGTTAAACTACTCCATTCGATCCCCAAGTTATCGGTAAATTCTTTTGTCACCTCTACCACAGTCAATTTTACGTTGACCTGATTCGATGATGGCAGTTCGATACGATTAATAATATTGTCATAGGTTTTGTAGCTGGCAAAAGGAATCTTGTCACTTTTAACCATCATATTACTGCCACCAACACCGTTGCTACTGGTATCGTCTGCCTCAACTTTTTTCTCTTCTGCAGATGTCCCGACTAAACTTCCAACCAGTTGATATACACCATCTTTGATTTCTTCACTTGGTGCAGTACCTGATAAGATATAAGAAGCCTTGCCACCATTATCGTTAAAACGCTTAATGATAACATTACTACCCGGATATTCCTGTCTGATACGCTGGGAAAGCTCCGGTAATAATGGATCAACACCGAGACTGACGTTATAAATAACCTTCGAATTAGCGCCGTATACCGATATTTCAGCGGTACCTACCTTTTTACCATACAACACCACAGCCTTATTACTGATAACCTTATAGTCAGCAATCTCGGGCGATGAAATAAAAACAGTTTTAATAGGCTCACTGGTTTTAATCTGCTTTGACATGCCCGGCTTTATATACATTTGTTCTGCAAGGCTTATTGAACTTATAAAGACAGTTGAGAACAATACACTTACTTGCCATAAAAAAGTGGTCAGACGCATTAGATTATCCTTTTTCAATTTACAGAACTATCACATCGATTAAGCGCTTATCCGCGTAATTCAGTTACACCATCTCGGGCAGGACCATCGCTCAGGCCCGGTGCAGGATAATTGCCTTCAGGTAAGTAAGGAGCATCATCAGCCCAATTACTTTCTTGTAACAGCAACAAATTATCCAGTGTCAGTTCTTGTTGATCTTTATCACTCGCCGGGAATAAGACTAATTTAGTTCCTGTTTCTAACCCTTTCAGGATCTTCACATCATCGTTGTTCAGCTCAACGATTACCTGACTACCTTCGGCAATCGTATAAATGCCGTCTTTCTCTTTTCGTTTTGCTTTATTAATAGCAAGGACACGTTTATTAGAAATAACTTTTTTTAAGCTACGACCAGTAACGGACGTGGGAGGTGAAACGATACTTTCCTTCATATCCCGACTAATTTCTCGACCATATATCAAATAGATATCTACGCCAGTTCCGGTTTTCACATTGTCGAGAAGATAATTTTCATTACTCTGTAAGGTAAATGTATAGACAACATTTCCAGGCAACAAGAAAAGCTCAAAGTATTCTGTCGTACCGGGTTTGGCAACATCATTAAGCGTAATCATCGTATCTTTACTGAGATCCGACTTCAACGCCCAACCAGTGATATTTTCCAGTCCTTCGATCGCTTTTTTCTCTGCAGCGGTGACTTCGCTTTCCTTTTTCCTTATCGCGTTAATGCGATAATCGTCAGTGGTTAAAATTTTACCACGAGTTAAATCTTTAATAACCTCGACGCGTTTAACTTCAATCGTTGGCTCTTCTGGCTTAGCTTGAGTTAATGGCTGGACCTCCGTGTCCGGCGCATTATTACTGAAAATAAAAATACCGACAATACCGACTAAAATCATCAAAATATAGATAATGACGAGTTTCCGCTTCATTCTAATCCCTTAATACTTAAATAATTAAAACCTTTCTAAAAAAGAAAGTTTAGTCAAATATTCTCAGTGTTCTTAAAATCTACTTATGCAAAAATTTTACGGAGTTGCTCCGCCACCATTTATCATCGATGTAATTTTTGTCTGAAGTGTAGTAAACGTAGTGTTTAACATCTCCCGCACAGGTCCACTTGAACCGAAGATAAACAGGACCACTGCAGCTACACCTGCCACCACAATTGCATACTCAACAGCGGTTACGCCTTCTTCTTTTTTGAAAAAGTCTTTTACGCTATTTTTTATGTATACTTCGGCACCACAATATGCCTTAAGTAAGGTATTATTTAACATATTTTTCTTCCTTTGAAAGAAATTTAAAAAACCAGTAAGAGCTTGCCCTTCTGACGTTTACTGTAATCAGTCTCAGGCAACTGAGACTCTTTCCTACATTACCGCTTTCCCCTACAACCTTTTTTTAACAACGAAGCGATTTGCCATCTGCTTTTGATTGATATTGGGTTAAGAAGTATCCTTTGCTCACTATTGCCGTGTAAGTTACCTGCTGAATTTTTATAACATTTTTTCTTTTCATAGCTACCGCACGGATTTTGTATTTCACAGAATCCAATAACTTACTTTCTGAATAAAAGGTACAATCGCCCCTGGCAAAAATGCCTTTTAAATACACTTAATAACTGAGGCTAAATAAAAATTTAACTTTACTAACAGTTTTAATACAGCCATCCCTATCAAATTAATGACTTCTGTCCTGTTATCCCGAACTGCATTCGAGTTCATCCTGTACATACGGGTAAATTCGTAACACAATCTGGTTTACGTCCTGCAGCCTGCGGTATTTCACCGACAAATGACTCTGAGATACACCGTTGCGTTCACATGCTTCCCGCCGCGACAGCCCATTAACCAGTACTTCTTCCAGCGCCAGCACCATTCGTGGATTACTGATGCTGCACAACACCATCAGCAATCGCAAATGACGAATATCCACCATCCCTGGTTGTAAATTACCTGGAATGGAATAACGCCTCTGATAATATTCATTACGCATCAGCATCCCCATAATCTTCTAACCCTGCTTCCCATTCTTTGATGAATTACTGGTGACTACGCGACAACTCTCATCTGGCATGTCATCGGGCGGTCTGAAGGTACCGGCCCCTCTTTCAAAGATAATGAGGCGATAAAGTCCCGCGGATGACCGGAAATTCTCAGTTCTTGTATAATCCGACTGCGATAGTGATATACCAATTTGTCGCTGCGGTTCAGACGCTTCCCCACCTCTTGTGCGGAGATCCCTCGTGACAACCATTCAGTTGCAACCTGCGCGCAGAGCCCTGAACCAATTCTTTCTGTCAGACGCCCGCACAACCATCGTTCCACGTGATTAAGGAGTATTGCATCACTCATTCGTCCCGGACATTCTGTCGAACAGGCCGCGGAGCTATATGTGCCCGCAAATTGCAGATCTGTCATGCAAGAACCGATCAACGCCCCCGGATATCCCGCCAATAGGCTGTCGTATTCACGTAGCCAAATATTGCCAAACCAAGAGGCTACCGCCCGGTCAGAGAATAATATTCGTGACTGTGTGATAACCACCGGCAATGCCGGATGCAAGCGACGAATATGGCATAGCAGACCGACATAATCCCTGGCAGGGATATCCAGAACAATAATATCGGGAACTTCAGTGCTTTTCGTACTTAAACGAGAAAATAAAGTTCTAAGATCTCCTGTAGTCTCTACATAAATTTCTTTTCCGCAAGCAGAATGCCCGCACAAATATTTCAATGCGATTGTTTTTGCCCACTCCGTGGAATAAACAATTGCACGTTGCAGAGCTTTTGATGTTTTCTCAGCACACATCCCAGGCAACCTCCTGTTGTCATGTACAAAAATACTGACAGGCCAGTTCTTTGTTACAAATATTCTTAAACAAATACTTAATGGGTAAAAATCAATAAAATCGATCGATAAGATCTTGAAAACTAATCAATACTACAAAACATTAGTCATACACTCAAATACAAAACTTTAAATAATTGATGTTTCTATTTTTTTGTTTTTTGTCAAAAGCCATACAATTCATGTAATTAAGAATAATAATTACAATTTTTATATAATTTATATAAAATAAATAAAAAACCATTATTACAGCAAGTTAAATTATGTACTTCCCCTTCCTGTAAATCGAAGCTTAAGATATTACGCTTAGGATTAATTAATCAAACTTATGTATTAGCAATCGCATACATTTCGTTAATGTCTTAACTTTGACTTTTTTCAGACAATTTCAAACAGCATGGCCGTTCAATGAAGTGAGATTTCATCCAGGTCATCCGATGAGATACTTAAAATTAAGGAAAAAATTGTTACAAGCTAGAGAAAATTGCAGAGATCCCTGCAAGGTTTGAGTTGATAGCGGACTCAGTACACTATAGATGTCGCCTGTTCGCACACCTCGACTCTTACATAGCGTGTAGCCAACCAACATCAGAGTGGGACGGTTTGATGAATTACGACATCGCCTATTACTATGTCCAAAAAGTAAAACGGTGCGTCATCGCAGGGTTAGCAGTAGTGCGTAGATCCAGTAAAGCAAGGCAATTTTGCCCTCAGATCACAATGACACTCATAGCCTGCATACATTAATATCATTATTTATCATATATTTAATATGCTTTTGAGATGAGCCATAACTTTTAATGTCTATACCTAAGTACTCTGCAGCCCCCCTGGAAAGGGTCTGTCAGACAAGTCGCTCATGTTCATTCATTAATTAGCCAGGCGATAAAACGGCACGTTTCTCACGGTTGCAGTCAGGTTATCGGACACACTCTTCTGTCCTGTAGCTATCCGCATCCCTGCTTTTCTTAGCCTCAGTACATCAGCAGCAATACGTTGGCTGCCAAACCAGAAGAGTCCATCCAGAGCAGTGACATCAAGACCCGATTCCAGCGCCAGCTTCAGACGTTCACGCGGTGCTTTCACTACTTTAGCAATCTGCTGATACGGCGCTTCGTTTAAGCCTGTGGGATCAATGCGCCGGATACGATGCGAGAGACGGTATTGGAATTCATCCGGTATTCCGCCAAGGCTCGCTTTCAGACTGTATACGCAGCCAAAGCGTTTGCCGTTAAAGAGGACGTTTTTCTGGCTAAGCTGTAGCTCATCACGCACGCTGGCGATCAGTTGCGGGGTGCGGAGTAGCAACAAGCGAAAGGGCAGCTCAAAGCTGGTCACATAGTCCACATTCAATAAAGCAATACGCAGACGCTCTTCCGAACCTGCCTTCATTTCCCGACATTCAGCAATAACATCAGCCCACTGACCGGTAAGACGAGAACTCTCAGCAGCCTCAGTAAAGCTGTACTTTTCAGTCTGATAATCAATACGTTCGGTCACACGGAATTCCTTTCTGGTCAAATATCGGTAAGGGTTGCTCACTTTACCAGCGACAGAATGCAACCGGAAGCCTGCTGGTAGAAGTCACCAGAGTGCCCGGCATCCGCAGTGACTTCAACCGTGACAACATAATGAATATTGATTGAACTCATATACTTAAAGGCTGCCACACTGGTAATCTCGCAAGATTCATTGTTTCATCGATTTATCACCAACGATGCCAGTACGGTTCACTATTTTGCCAATGATAAAGCGACCCTGAGCCGTAACAAGGCTGAACTTGCAGGTAAACCTGATTTTCGTATTCAGGAACAGTGGCAGGTCAGCATCAAAACCGGCCAGAAAGTCACCGTAACCATCAGACTTTCCCACTCTTTTCAGATTAGTGTGCTATCGATCTTGAAGCGCCAGCTTTTACTCAGCACCGCGAAGATAAAGAAACTGATAGATGAAGGCCATATTAGTGGTATTACGATGAAAGAACTCAAATCCCGAAAACGAATGACAGGATATTTGGATTTTCAGCTGTAAGCAGTCACATTATATGCTCGGCGAAAAGTTGTTCTGGGCCAACGTTAACAGTATGAAGCTCACAATAAGATTGTGAGATTTAACCGGCCCGGGATGTTGTCTGGGTCGGTTAAACGGTGTCATGTCAAACCACAAAACGGTTAACTAAATCCTTCATAGTCACCGACAGATTGTCCAGGCGCTGGCTGTCGCTCGCGGCCTGAGAAACCAACGCCGCGTTTTGCTGCGTGACCTGCTCCATAGGCCGTAATGCCAGGTTTATCTGGGATACTCCTTGCGACTGTTCCGTCGCCACGCGAGCAATATCCGCAATATATTGCTTCATACTGGTGGTATTGTCTGCCGCAGCTTCCAGCGCGGTAGCTGATGCCGTAACCCGCTCAACGCCCTCACTGATTTTGACCATATTTTGCGCAACGAGCTCGCGGATCTGGTTAGCTTCTTTGGCGCAACGCTGCGAAAGATTCCGCACCTCACTGGCCACGACCGCAAATCCCCTCCCCATCTCTCCTGCGCGAGCAGCTTCCACTGCGGCATTCAGCGCCAGCAAGTTAGTCTGAAACGAAATATCGTCAATTGACGTCACAATATTCGAGATTTTCTCACTGGAAGCGCGAATATCTCCCATACTTTGATTTGCCGCGCTGGCGACGTAACTGGCCTGCCGAACCTCTTTTTCCAACCTGACTGTCAGATGCTCTGCGTCCCGGGCATTATCCGCCGTTTGCGTTATCGAGGTAGATAGTTGTTCCATGCTGGCTACAGCCTGTACGATTGATGCAGCCTGTTCATCTGTACGTTGGGCAAGATCCTGATTACCCGCCGTAATACTGCTGCTGGCATCAGACAAAACTACGGAGCCTTGTTTAATCTCCTGGACTATATGCTGAATACTTTCCAGCATCGTGTTGTAGGCGCGATTAAGTGACGAAAGCTCATCTTTCCCCGGGGTCGACAGTCGTTGAGTCAGATCGCCGTTCATGCCCGCAATCTTGCGTAGCGTTTCACTGAATTGACGATGCATATTGATTGCGATTGCCCCAGCGAACGTCAGTGATGCCAGTAATGCTAACATGCTGACAACCATATACGTTTGCCAGTTTTTTCGTGCGTCCTGTGCAAGTTTTTCCGCATTCGCCAACAGAAGATTCGCCGTGACATTTTCTATCTGCCGCATCACTTCAATACGCTGGGTTTGTACCTTAAACCAGACGGTAGGATCGACATCAAATCCACCATTCACTGCATGGTTAAACGCGATTTCGCGCAATGAGAGCGCTTTTGACGCTTCTGGTGACTGCAGGCGGCTTTGCAACATGGCCGCCTGTTCAGGTGTGCTCAGGCGTAACGATTGTGCCAACCAGACATTCTGTTTACTGACGACATCACTGAGTTGATGTAACTGCCCTACGGCAAAATGACCGGAAGAAAAGATATTTGACAACAACGCGCGTTCAATACCTGCTTGTTCTTTTAAATTCAGCAAGTTGTAGTAGGCGGCAAATGCGTTCGCCATCTCGCCTGAATCCGTCAACTGCCCCAGTCGGCCCACAAAACTCAACACATCAGCAATGACATTAGTATAAAACGTAACCACATCGGATGCCGGAAGACCTAATTGCGTGACGTTTTCCCGGATGGTGGCTAGGGATAGAATGTTTTTCTTAAACGTGGCAACAGAAGCAGCGACATCCCCTTCAGGCAAAGCAGTATCGGACAGTGTACGCACAAAGACCTCGATCTCGCGATCGGTTAAAGCCCGCTGTACGTTTAATTCATCTTTAAACGTCTTCCCTTTAGCCCCCAGAAATCCGACGCTCATTCCGCGTTCTTTTTGCAATTCATGCACCACATTTCCAGCACTTCGTGCAAGCGCTGTTAGCTGGGCAATATTCTCCATCTGTCGTTCTGTTTCTATACGCGCCAATATTCCCGAACCTGCAAACCAACATAACGCCAATAACAGTGGTTGTAGCGCGATAATTAACTTCATTTTCATCGGCATTCGATAAACCCACCACATGTCACATCCCTCCATTAACCATATTTTCATCATGGTTATCGGCATCAAACAGCCTCTCTTTAAAATCCCCTATGAGGCAAGTGATTGTTTTTAGGCCTAATATTCACCAGCATACCTCTATTGGACTATATTGATCAGAATTAATGTTTGATTTATGTGGATGATGCAAAATTATATATCAGCATTGAGAGTAATATAGATTATTATTTTATTCTTGTTGCGCGGTTATCCGTTCGATACAGGCACAGACATCCGGTTTATCTCGTGTTCCCTTAACCAATGATCAAAAGAGCAGTAATTTAATTGATGCAATACACAATACACTTTGCAAAGTGCTATTATCATTCTGCATTAAGATTATTATATTAAATATTCAACAAGAGAAAAATACATTCAAATCAACTAATTATTAGCATAATGAATTACTATTGGCAAATCCGAACAACATTTATATTGAATTAAAAAATAAGTTATCTAACATAATTATTGCTTATCACTAATCTATAAGAGAATAAACTTATGAAAAAACTCAGTATTATTGCACTGTTAGGTTCAGCATTAGCATTTTCAGCATATGCCGCTGAACAAATCTCACCAGAGCAAGCCAGCAAATATACAAAAATAGGAGAACTTAGCGTAACTGAAGACGGCTTTACAATGACAGATGACGGGCTCAGCAAAAAGGTGGATGAAAAGGGTGGCAAATACTATGTAATTACCTCAATTGAAGGGCAATCGGAACACAAAACGATCAATGCTGATATTTATAAATAAACCATAATAGAAATAAGTCATTACCAATCTGCACCGCCATGATTACTTGACCCTCCCTAAACAGGAGAGTCAAGTAATTGCATGTAATTATTGTTTTTCGTTGAATTTATTTAAGGAGATAATATGCCCAGAATTTATATCTCTGGAAAACTGACGTATATCGCCTTCTGCGCGATGACACTCTTGCTATCAGGCTGTACCTCCATTCCTTCATCAATTAAAGGTAATGGCCAACCAGACCTGCAGAAAGATTTTCTAAAACTGAAGCAAACTCCCAATCTCTATGTAGGACAGCAAGCGCGACTGGGTGGACTGGTTATCAATGTCGTTAACCAACCGCATGAAACGTTGCTCGAAATAGCGGTACTACCGCTTAATTATAATGCGAAACCAGAAATCGGGACACCATATCAAGGACGATTATTAGCCCGGAGTTCAACTTTTCTCGACCCTGTTAATTTCCGCAATCACTATGTTACCGTTTTGGGTAACCTGACCGGGAGCCGTTCTGGTCGGGTCGGTAATTCCAGTTACCCATTTGTTACAATGAATATTCTTGGGTATCAGGTATGGCAGGAAGAAACACGTATTATGCCAGCACCGGGTTTTGATTACGGTATTGGACCCGTTTGGCCTGCCGACTGGAATGGTATGATGTATCCTGGCTGGGGATGGTACGATCCGCCGCTGCAAGTGGAAAAGACGCTATCTCCTTAAGTTTCGGTACCTCCCCCTTCATAACCTCGTCTCCATTCAATGCCTGGATGGCCCACGTTTCCGGGCATTATCAGTAATCATCCATTAATTATCTTGTTAAAGATGAATAAAAAAAGCTGGCGAATCCATCGCCAGCAAAAGTCTGTAAAGGAGTCTCGAGTTTGTCACCAATACAAGTGACATAGTAATCCTAATACTCTGGCAGATACACAACAAGTTACTCTTATATAAATTAATCCTGGATAAGATAAAACATAATATCTCATAGTAATACCTAAGGAGTATTTGTAACACCAGGATTATTCTCATACTAAAAACAAAAAACTATATATTTTTCAGGATTAAGAATTTTACTTAGGATTATTATATAGGTACATCTCTGGATAAATCATAAAAATAGATTATGTTTATATTATTATCTAAGCATAACACGGGATAATTACCCCTACACATCAAACTCGATCACCAATGTTAAAACTCTGTTTTCTACAAACATTATAACTAGACATCTGCACCAAAGGAGCATTTTTATGATTTTCATTATCACAAAGGATTTTTTCCTTTTCCAGGGTGTTTTTAACCTACAGGAAAAGGAAAAAACCATCAAAATCAATCAACTTTCAGACATTAACTTTAATGATCTGGATCACGATGTAAAAATCATTATTGACACTTATCATAATAATATTATTGATGAAACTACGGTCAAGCTACTCAATGACATCAATGTTGAAAGGATCATCATCCTGGCTCCCTTTCACATTAGCAAATTAAAAAGCCAGTCGCCTTTACTGTTCGTAAGCAGAAAAGAGCAGATATTAAATTTACTCTCCCTCATCATAGATGAAAAAATTTCATATCAAAAACCTAACGTGGCACTCTCGCACAACCAACTTAAACTTGTCAACTCCATAATTAACCAACATAACATACATGAAATCACTCAGTCCCTGAACATTTCAGAGCAAACAATGCGCATTCAAAAATTTAATATCATGCTCAAGCTAAAACTTAGAAGAATAAGCGATCTTGTTACCCTGAAGATATCACCTTATTTTTAGCATACAAGTGATTGACATTCAAAAACATCCATTAGAAAAGAAGGTTTTATGCTCGCATCTTTAATTGCCATTATGGTTGGTGGTGGTGTCGGTAGTGCTTTACGTTGGGGCATTTCCCAGCGATTGAATGCACTATTCCCTTTATTACCCCCCGGAACGCTCGTTTCAAATATAATTGCCGGATTTATTATTGGATTTGCTACAGTTTTTTTTACCCGACTAACATCATTTTCTCCGGCAGTGAAGCTGATGGTCACCACAGGGCTATGTGGTGGTTTATCGACATTCTCTACTTTTTCAGAGGAGGTATTTTCGCATTTGCAAAATGAAGATTACATTTGGGCCGGTACTGAAATTGCGGTTCACGTGCTGTTCTCCTTACTCGCCGTGTATACCGGCTTCTTAATTGCGTCATTTATTACCTATTGGTACCGATGAACCGTAAACCTTCGTAACGTATATGTGAGGGATATAATGCAGATAAAAAGAAAATTTGCGGTAATTGGCCTGGTTAATATTCTATTCGTTGTGGGGTGTGATGATAGTAAGAATGCCCCGCCACATACCGTAATACCGGATGTCGGTATTATTACGCTTAAAGAAGAATCCGTGAATATCACCAGTAAATTACCCGGGCGAATTGTACCTTATGAAGTTGCTGAGATACGTCCGCAGGTTGGGGGGATTATTCTCAGCCGTCAGTTTAAAGAAGGCAGCACGGTTAATGCCGGAGAACCGCTGTACCAGATTGACCCTGCCCCTTTACTGGTAGAACTGGATCGGGCGAAGGGAAGTCTGGCTAAGGCTCAATCAGCAGCAGATAACAGCCGCTTAACGTTGAATCGTTTTACGTCACTGCTTAAATCACATTATGTCAGCCAACAAGACTACGACGAGGCCCAGACTAACGCGAAGGAAGCGCAGGCAAACCTGCAAGTGGCGAAAGCGGCGGTTGAAAGTGCCAGAATCAACCTGAACTATGCCAGCGTCACCTCGCCGCTGAGTGGATTAAGCGGCAAATCAACTGTCACCATCGGCGCACTTGTCACCGCCAATCAGGGGCAAGCACTGGTCACAGTTCAACGTCTTGATCCTATATACGTGGATGTTACCCAGTCCGCCAATGATTTTCTCCGGCTAAAAACAGATATGGAGCAAGGCATAATAGAGCAAAGCCAGGGCCAGGCAACGGCCATATTAGAGTTTGATAACGGTAAGCAATATGCTCACACAGGGAAATTACAGTTTTCCGACCTCACAGTGGATGAAACAACGGGGTCTGTTACGCTCAGAGCAATTTTTCCTAATCCAGATAACACGCTATTACCTGGCATGTACGTTACTGCTGTGCTCAGTGAGGGTATCCAGCGCAATGTATTGTTGGTTCCACAAGAAGCGGTAACTCGCAATGCCAGCGGCAAAGCCACAACGCTTATTCTTGATCCGGAAAACATCGTCCAGTCGCGTGAAATTATTGCCACTAAAGCAATAGGAGATAAGTGGCTGGTAACTTCCGGTTTGCACCCTGGCGATAGGGTCATTATTTCTGGGCTCCAACAGATTCGGCCTGGCATTAAAGCTCATGCTCTCCCCTCCCCTTTAGATTCAAATCCCCCTTTACCTCAGTAAGGCCGGGTAACAGGAGTTTTTTCTATGGCTAATTTTTTTATTGAGCGCCCGGTCTTCGCCTGGGTTCTTGCTATTATCATGATGTTAAGCGGCGTCATTGCTATTACTCAGTTGCCCATTGCTCAATACCCCAACATTGCCCCACCAGCGGTAACTATCAGCGCATCATACCCAGGAGCCGATGCACAGACTGTACAAAACTCGGTGACGCAGATTATTGAACAGAATATGAATGGTCTGGATGGATTAATGTATATGTCCTCAACCAGCGACGCCTCTGGCAATGCCGCCCTGACCCTCACGTTCGAGTCGGGGACCAACCCGGATATCGCTCAGGTACAGGTGCAGAATAAATTACAGTTGGCGATGCCGTCATTACCGCAGCAAGTACAACAGCAAGGCATTAGTGTTGATAAAGCCAGCAGCAATATTTTACTGGTTGCCGCATTTATTTCAGAGGATGGGGCGCTTAACCAGTACGATATTGCCGACTATGTTGCGTCCAATATCAAAGATCCGCTTAGCAGAATCGCAGGGGTGGGCAGCATTCAACTATTTGGTTCACAGCATGCCATGCGAATTTGGCTTGATCCGGTCAAACTCAACCAATATCAGCTTGTCCCTCAGGATGTCATTCAGAAAGTCAAAATACAGAATAATCAAATATCGGGAGGACAGTTAGGCGGCGCACCGCAGGCAAATAACCAGCAGTTGAATGCTTCAATTATCGTCCAGACCCGATTACAAAATACACAGGAGTTTGGAAATATTCTACTGAAAGTTCAACAAGATGGCTCACACGTTACATTGAACGACGTTGCTCACATTGAACTGGGTGCTGAAAGTTATGGCACTGTAGCAAAATACAATGGGAACCCTGCAGCAGGGATTGCGATTAAGTTGGCCACAGGTGCCAATGCCCTGGATACCGCAAAGTTAGTCAAAGAGGAAATAGCCCGGCTTTCGCCCTGGTTCCCGCCAGGTCTCAAAACCGTCTATCCCTATGACACAACGCCCTTCATTAAGATATCCATACAAGAAGTCGTTAAAACGCTGGTTGAGGCCATTGTTTTAGTTTTCATTGTTATGTATTTATTCTTACAAAATTTTCGGGCAACACTTATTCCAACAATAGCAGTCCCGGTTGTCATACTAGGCACATTTGCCGTTCTCTCCGTTGCTGGCTTTACCATCAATACTCTGACAATGTTTGGCCTTGTCCTGGCCATTGGTCTGCTCGTTGATGATGCTATTGTGGTGGTGGAAAATGTTGAGCGCGTGATTGCAGAGGAACACCTTTCCCCCAAAGAAGCTACGCATAAATCAATGTCACAAATACAAGGGGCGCTGTTGGGGATTGTGCTGGTCCTGTCGGCTGTATTTGTACCGATGGCGTTACTCGGCGGTTCTACCGGAGAGATATACCGGCAATTCTCAGTAACGATTGTCGCCGCCATGGCGCTTTCTTTATTAACCGCATTATCGTTAACGCCCGCATTATGTGCCACGCTGCTCAAACCAGCGCATCATGATACCTCCCATTCTGCACCTCGTTTTTTCACACTGTTTAACCAGCACTTTGAGCGTTTTACCCAGCATTACAGCGACAGTACGCGCAAGATTCTGCGAGTCACTTCTCGATATATGATTCTGTATTTACTGATCATTATTGCCATGGCGCTACTGTTTCTACGCATTCCGACCTCATTTTTACCTGAGGAGGATCAGGGCGTTTTGCTGACCATGGCCCAACTGCCGCCGGGTGCTACGCTGGTTAAAACTAATAAAGTACTTGAAGACGTCAGCCACTATTACCTGACACAAGAAAAAAGTAATGTGGAATCAGTCTTTACTGTCAGCGGTTTTGGATTTAGCGGGCAAGGTCAGAACAACGGGTTGGCCTTTGTAAGCCTGAAACCCTGGTCTGAACGCACGGCAAGTGCCGATGGTATTAATGCGATCATTCAACGTGCCACCAGAGGTCTGGCTACAATAAATCAGGCTATTGTTTATCCCTTCAATTTACCCGCCGTCCCGGAACTTGGCACGGCCTCAGGTTTTGATCTGGAACTTATAGATAAAGCCAACCTGGGTCACCAAAAGCTCACTCAGGCAAGAAATCAGCTCCTCGGTATGGCAAAACAGCATCCCGAACAGGTGGTCGGCGTTCGCCCCAATGGACTGGAAGATACGCCCATGTTTCGGGTGCATGTCAATGCGGCAAAAGCAGAATCTATGGGCGTATCTCTCAACGATATAAATCAGACGATCTCAACCGCTTTTGGTAGCAGCTACGTTAACGACTTCCTGGATAATGGACGCGTCAAAAAGGTCTTCGTACAGGCAGCCATTCCTTATCGCATGCTTCCGGAAAGTATTGATAGCTGGTATGTCCGTAACGCTTCTGGGGACATGGTACCGTTTAGCGCATTTGCCTATACAGATTGGACTTATGGTTCACCGCGTCTTGAACGCTATAACGGCTCTCCTTCAATGGAGATTCTTGGCGAAGCCGCACCGGGAAAAAGCACCGGAGATGCCATGGCATTTATGGTCTCACTCATCGAAAAACTGCCAGCTGGCATCGGATATGACTGGACAGGAATGTCGTACCAGGAGCGTTTATCCACCGACCAGGCCCCTATGCTGTACCTTATTTCAATCGTCGTTGTTTTTCTGTGTCTGGCAG
The DNA here is from genome assembly GCF_030332285.1 of Citrobacter sp. Cu096. NCBI lineage: Bacteria > Pseudomonadati > Pseudomonadota > Gammaproteobacteria > Enterobacterales > Enterobacteriaceae > Citrobacter > Citrobacter sp. Cu096. The sequence goes on along the minus strand of NZ_JAOWID010000030.1, from coordinate 240,309 downwards.
CGCTCTATGAAAGCTGGTCAATTCCCTTTGCCGTAATTCTGGTTGTTCCACTTGGCGTTGTTGGCGCCTTATCAGCGACCTGGTTGCGTGGGTTATCCAACGATGTCTATTTTCAGGTCGGTCTACTGACAACAATTGGGTTATCGGCTAAAAACGCGATTTTGATTGTAGAATTTGCCGTTGAAATTATGCAAAAACAGGGTAAAAGCGATATTGAAGCGACATTAGACGCAGCCAGAATGCGCTTAAGACCGATTCTGATGACCTCTTTGGCATTCATTCTTGGTGTGCTTCCATTAGTCATTAGCAACGGCGCGGGTTCAGGCGCACAAAACGCAGTAGGCACAGGCGTGATGGGCGGAATGATTGCCGCAACGGTCCTGGCGATATTCTTTGTTCCCGTATTCTTTATTGTTGTACATCGCTTTTTTACAAAAATAGCGATAAGAAAATAAACAATGTTAGTTAGGATTTATTTATTAAAAATACGTACTGGAGGTTTTGCAACATATCGCAAGAGTGTTTACGATAATCCCGGTATCAGTGCAGACTGATCCCCTGAGAAAACATTTGGTATGCTTCCGATTTTAACTGCCCGCAAGGGCAGTTTTTTTTATGTAATGACCCCACTACCAGTGGCCAGATAATAGTAACAGCTAACTACTCAGTTTCAGGTTTTACGAAATTGATTAGCAATATATGCGCAACTAATACCGCTCAGCATAAGTTCAATTCCCGTCACCATTGATACCATATAAATTGATGCCTGTGGAGTGGCAGTAATAAAACACCATGCGATAAAGAGATCCAATATACCGATAACTCCCTGTAACCATACCTTTTTCTCTTTTCTGTGCTTAAAAAAGGTAGTCAGTCGGATAACCCCACCAAAACAAAATAAACATGCCAAAAAAGTTGCAATTGCAAAAACACCTAATTCGGGTGCAGTAATAAAAAAATACCCCATCAAAAAATATGCAATACTGACGACTACCCCAGAAACAACTGGCCAAAAATTATGCACCCTGTTTTTAAACATACCCACTGCTAACGCTACACCACTGCACATCAAAATCCCGCCAACAATGATACTGAGCACGCCTCCAGACACATAAGGGAAAAGGATAAAAAGCACCCCACCCAAGAACATCAGGCATGCCAAGAACTTAAGAAACCGCCGCTGTTTGACCAGCACATCATCGTCAAGCTTAGATAGAATATCTCGTGTTACATTTAACATTTGTTTCTCCTGTAAGTCAGAGTACTACTGACAACATTAATTTATTCTAAATATCATCAATAAATACTACGTCATTAATAATATAGTCCGATGATTTCTTCTTAAACGCCTTACAACTATCTAATAACAAAAGAAAATATTGAACATATTAAAAACCCCATTCAATTCAAAATATGACATCCACGCTGTTCCAGGATATATATTTAATGTCGCAATCAGACTTTTCACCCATAGATATTAATTGATACACGAGGTACGTTAGATGAATAAAACATTAAGCATGATCGTTGGCTCCCTACTCATGATCCCTGCTCTGGGTCAGGCGGCAGAAAATCACAAACCCGTCAGTCAATGGACGTGTGAAGATTTTCTTGCCACAGATACCACATTCCAACCCACAGTGGTTGGCTTTGCCGAAGCGTTGAATAAAAAGGACAAACCAGAAGACGCGGTACTGGATGTTAAAGGGGTTGAAACAGTGACCCCTGCACTGGTGCAGGCATGTATGCAGGATAAAAAAGCCAATTTTAAGAAAAAAGCTGACAGTGAGTGGGACAAAATCAAAAAAGATCTGTAATTAAACCAACACCAGTAATTTTTTTATTGATATCACTGAAGCGAGAACTGTACCCCAGCAGTTCCCGCTTCAGTAAATTAATTGTATTAAAGACACCATGAGGTTATATATGAAACGCGCACTTATCACACTTACTCCCCTGTTATCCTTATTTATGCTAAACGTCCCTGTTACGCATGCGGCAGACAACAGTCCTGATAAAATGACCTGTCAGGAGTTTATCAATCTGAATCCTAAGGCCATGCTTCCAGTTGCATGGTGGATGCTCAATGAAGAAACGGTTTATAAGGGTGGTGATTCTGTTTCTCTGAATGAAACAGACCTTACCAGCATCCCGCAAGTCATTGAATATTGTAAACACAACCCACAATCAAAATTATATTCATTCAAAGACAAGTAATTATCCATTAATAAATTAAGTAGTAATTTATCTTTTGTATGGAAAATAGCCAAGTCACATCTTTTTATAAACCTTAAGCAAGGGGCACAGGGTATATGGGAATATTACCTGTACAATTTCAAATACTGGATCCAGCGAATACAGCATTTATGCTGTTATGCACCAGTCTGGTCATGTTAATGACACCGGGGCTTGCTTTTTTTTACGGTGGTTTAGTCCAGCGTAAAGGCATACTTACCATTATGTTTCAGAGTTTTGTCTCTATGAGCTGGGTAGCCATATTATGGTTTGCCGTGGGTTATTCCCTGGCCTTCGGTCCCAGCCTCAATGGCATTATTGGCAATCCGCTTCACTATGCGTTTTTACAAAATATCAATGCGAACACGCTGTTCACCGGCAATGATGCAGGGATCCCCATCCTGGTACATTTTGTTTACCAAATGATGTTTGCCATTATCACTCCGGCGCTAATCACTGGCGCATTTGTCGGACGGGTGAAATTCAAGGCGTACCTGATTTTTATTACCCTTTGGACATTATTCGTTTACTGCCCGTTTGTGCATATGGTCTGGAGTCCACAGGGCGTGATGGCTAAATGGGGAGTGGTTGATTTTGCCGGTGGTATTGTCGTCCACGCGACAGCAGGTTTCGCTGCGCTTGCTTCCGCTTTATACGTCGGGCGTCGAGTCATTCAGCCTGATGGTAGCCACAACATTCCTTATATTGCTCTGGGTGCGGGGTTACTGTGGTTTGGCTGGTATGGCTTTAATGCAGGCTCTGAATTACAGGTTAACACAATTACTGTCTCTGCGTTTGTTACCACCGACATTGCTGCTGCTTTTGCCGGTGCGACATGGCTATTCATTGAGAAAATGCATACCGGTAAACCAAAGTTTGTTGGCTTCCTGACAGGAGCCGTCGCAGGCCTCGCCACCATAACTCCTGCTGCAGGGTATGTTTCAATTCAATCCGCCGCATTAATTGGTGTTGTTGCCGGTTTTGTCTGCTACTACTGCGCACTGTTCGTTAAAAAGTATGTCGATGATGCGTTGGACGTTTTTGGCGTACATGGTATGGGAGGAATTACTGGCTCAATCCTGCTTGGTGTTTTCGCATCACAGGCATGGAATAACAAAGGACCTTCAGGTTTGCTTGAAGGTGGTGGCATTTTGCAAGTTGCAAAACAACTCGCCGCTGTACTTATTACCAGCATATGGTCTTTTATTTTTACCCTTCTGATTTTATGGATAATTAACAAATTTACCCCGGTACGAATTTCAACCAATGACGCCCGCCAATCTCCTGATTATTCAGCATTTGGCGAAGATGCCTATACCCCTTCAGGTAAGGAGTAATTTATGAAACTTAGCCCCAGAGAAATAGAGAAAATAATGATTTACTCACTTGCCAGCGTGGCTCAAAGTCGGAAAGAAAAAGGAATTAAACTTAATTATCCGGAAGCCGTTTCTATTATTGCGTCAACGGCCATGGAATGTGCCAGAGAAGGTAATGATCTGGAAACGGTCATGAATAAATCTAGAGATATTTTGACTAAAGATGACGTCATGGAGGGCGTCGCTGACCTTATCCCACAAATACAGGTTGAAGCTATTTTCACCGATGGCAGCAGACTGGTAACCGTGCACGATCCTATTCGTTAAGAGCAGGAGAAATAGACTATGTCGCAGAACAAAGAAACAGAAAATGTACCCTATGGTGGCTACCTTTTAGATGCCTCCCCTATTTCATTTAATACAGAAAAACCTGTAACCAAAGTACGTGTCAAAAATACAGGGGATCGGCCGGTGCAGGTAGGATCACACTTCCATTTCTTCGAAGTTAATAAAGAACTGGAGTTTGATCGTGAAAGCGCACTGGGTAAACGCTTAAATATTACTGCCACAACAGCGATACGCTTTGAACCCGGTGATGAGATAGAAATAGAACTTATTCCCTATAGCGGTGATAACGATATTTTTGGTTTTAATAACCTTGTTGACATGACCGGTAAACAACTCGCTGAAGTGATCAACGATCCAATAAAGTTAAAAGCACTCATTGATAACGCCCGGCAAGCCGGTTTCAAAATGTCTAACAATCCTAGCTGAGGACCTTTTATGCCAACAATATCCAGAAAGGAATATGCCAGTCTGTTTGGTCCAACGACCGGTGATAAAATTCGTTTAGGTGAAACTGATTTATATATTGAAATCGAACAAGATCTACGTGGTTATGGTGATGAAGCGGTATATGGCGGTGGAAAATCGTTACGCGATGGTATGGGGGCTAATAATCAGTGTTCCCGCGACCAGGGCGTTCTCGATCTGGTCATTACCAATGTCACGATAGTGGATGCCAAACTTGGGGTTATTAAAGCAGATGTTGGTATTAAGGATGGATTAATATCGGGTATTGGTAAAAGCGGTAACCCTGCAATCATGTCTGGTATCACGCCAGGGATGACGGTCGGGCTTAGTACCGATGCCATTTCAGGTGAGCATTTGATTCTGACTGCGGCAGGTATCGACTCCCATATTCATCTGATCTCTCCCCAGCAAGCTTATGCCGCATTGTCTAACGGTATCACCACCTTTTTCGGCGGAGGAATTGGACCGACTGATGGCACTAATGGCACTACAGTGACCGCTGGGCCTAAGAATATGCGCGCCATGCTACGGGCATGGGAAGGTATTCCAGTCAATATTGGCCTGCTGGGCAAAGGCAATGCCTACAGTAAAGCCCCACTCGAAGAGCAAATTATTGCCGGTGCCGTTGGGCTAAAAGTGCATGAGGACTGGGGTGCCACGCCTAACTCGCTCCGCCACGCCTTGCGCACCGCAGATGATATGGATATTCAGGTCTCCGTACACACTGACAGCCTCAATGAAGCCGGATATGTTGAGAATACGATTGCAGCCTTTGAAGGAAGGACAATTCACACCTTTCATACAGAAGGCGCTGGCGGTGGTCATGCCCCGGATATTATCAAGGTCGCAAGCCAACCAAACGTCCTGCCGAGCTCGACCAATCCAACATTACCGTTTGGCATTAACAGCCAGGCAGAACTGTTCGATATGATTATGGTATGCCATAACCTGAATCCTAACGTTGCTGCCGATGTTTCATTTGCAGAAAGCCGCGTTCGTCCTGAGACGATTGCAGCAGAAAACATTCTTCATGATATGGGCGTTATATCCATGTTCTCCAGCGATTCTCAGGCAATGGGTCGCGTGGGAGAAAACTGGTTGCGCCTGGTGCAAACTGCGCATGCGATGAAAGTCGCACGCGGGAAATTACCGGAAGACAATCCGAACAATGACAATTTCCGCGTTCTACGATACGTTGCCAAAATTACGATTAACCCAGCTATTACACAAGGTGTTAGCCATATTCTTGGTTCTGTTGAAGTGGGTAAAATGGCTGACCTTGTACTCTGGGAACCTCAATTTTTTGGGGCCAAGCCGAAACTTATTATTAAAGGGGGAATGATTAACTGGTCTTTAATGGGTGATCCTAACGCTTCTCTGCCTACTCCTCAGCCCGTTTTTTATCGTCCAATGTTTGGTGCCATGGGAAAAACGTTGCAGGATACTTGCATTACCTTCGTATCGCAGGCTGCCCTTGAGGATGGCGTTAAAGAAAAGGCCGGACTTGAGAAACAGGTGGTTGCAGTTAATAACTGTCGTAGCATTAGCAAACATGACCTTATCAGAAATAATGCAACCCCACATATTGATGTGAACCCAGAAACATTTGCCGTAAAAGTTGATGGTGTGCATGCAACCTGCCAGCCTATTCAAACTGCCGTTATGAATCAAAAATATTTCTTTGGTTAAAAGGAAAGCTGTTATGTATTTAATCGAAAAAACCCTCGGAAATATAAATTCCTGCGGCGAACCTGATCTATCCACTGAAGGTATCAACCATGATGTACTGATACTGGAGCAATGGGAAGCACAAAAAAGCCGTTGCCGTAAAAAAAGTCAACTCGGCTACGATATTGGTTTATCGCTTGATCGTCATATCCGTCTTAATGATGGTGATATTCTTTTGTATGATAAAACCAATCGATATTTACTTACGGTAAAAATACAGCTACGACGCGTGATGGTTGTCGATCTAGGATTGTTTGGCGTGGAGAAAATCACCGACCTTCTGACTCGAGCGTTTGAACTAGGTCACGCCTTAGGAAATCAGCACTGGAAAGCTGTTATAAAAGGATACTGTGTTTTTATTCCTATTGTTGTAGCCGACAAAATGTTGGCTTCAGTCATGAAATCTCATGGTTACATTGAAGGGCAATACTATTTTACGGAAGGTGAAAAAGTCATCCCGCTCTTAACGCCGTCTGAATCCCGACTTCTTTTTGGTGGCGCGGAAGAAGCACATACGCATGTACACATTGACCACTAATGTAATGAGGTTGCCGATCATGCAAGAGAGTTCACATAGGTTACTTAATATCGCTCGGATACTGCAATTTGGCGATTCAGTTCTTCCTGTTGGGGCATTTACCTTTTCCTGTGGAGTTGAATCTGCCATTTCTTGCGGTATTGTCTACGATCGGCAAACCCTCAAACAATATGTTTGTACCGCCTTATTGCAGGCCGCTAAGTGCGATGCTGTCGCACAAATACAAACCCTGCGCGCCTGCCGCAGTAACAGGTTAAATGACCTTATCTCAATTGATAAGGATGTGATCAGTAGAAAACTATCACCAGAATCCCGAGTGATGACCCAAAGAATGGGGAAAAAATTAACTGAGCTTTCGACAGCTATTTACCATGATCCGGTATTTAACTGGTGGCTTGAGCAAATTCGCCAGGGAACGGTTATTGGCACCTACCCTGTTTCCCATGGGCTACTCATGAGCCATTTGGATCTTGATGAAGATGCGATGCTGGCCATGCATTTTTATGGCGTAGCAATGACTATTCTCAGTGCCGCGCAAAGACTGATGCGGATCACGCATCTGGATAGCCAAAAAATTCTGGCCGAAGTCACGTCACTTTTTCCTGATTACGCTGAAATGGCGCTCAACACCCGACCGGAAGAAATGTCTTCTTTTTCTCCGGTGATCGACATTCTGGCTGCTGTTCATGTCGATGCCCATGTACGTTTATTTATGAATTAACTGAGGTTAGAAATGAAAAAAATTACCCGAATTGGCATTGGTGGTCCCGTAGGTTCAGGAAAAACGGCCATTATTGAGGTTATTACTCCTGTTCTTATTCGTCGGGGATATAAACCTCTGATTGTGACCAATGATGTTGTCACAACGGAGGATGCAAAGCAGGTTAAAAGAACACTAAAAGGAATATTAGCAGAAGAAAAAATCATTGGCGTTGAAACTGGGGCATGTCCACACACTGCTGTGCGCGAAGATCCCAGTATGAATATTGCTGCTGTGGAAGAAATGGAATATAAATTCCCGGATAGCGATTTAATTATGATTGAAAGCGGTGGCGATAACCTTACCCTCACTTTCAGTCCTGCATTGGCTGATTTTTATATTTATGTCATTGACGTAGCTGAAGGTGAAAAAATCCCACGTAAAAATGGCCCAGGCCTGGTTCAGGCTGATATTTTAATCATCAATAAAATTGATCTAGCGCCCTATGTAGGTGCCAGTCTGGAAGTAATGGAAGCGGATACCCGTTATGTCAGAAACAATCGCCCTTATATTTTAACTAACTGTAAAACAGGCGAAGGTATTGAGCAGCTTGTGGACATGATTGAACGCGATTTTTTATTTGGTCACACTATTGAAGGAAAACAAGATGACGCATTCACAGACTATAAATGACCAGGTAGAGAAGAGCCGGAAACGTTGGGACACGCAAATCCCCATAGAGTATCGTCAGGAGCCGGAGCAAATGCCCAGTGGGGCAATCGGAAAAGATGGTTTTTTGTACCTGGGTTTTACGCGTACCGGGAGAAAAAGCATTCTTCATCGTATGGAAAAGCGAACCCCATTATTTGCGCAAAAGGCATTGTATCATGATGAGGCACTGCCGGATCTTCCCTGCGTGACCATGATATCGACTTCAGGCTGTGTGCTGCAGGGGGATCGCATGGTGTTATCCATCAACGTGGGTGAAAATGCTTTCGCCAGCGTTAACACTCAATCAGCAACCAAAGTACACTCGATGGATAAAAACTATGGAGCGCAGATTCAATTCATCCAACTACACGATAACTCCTATCTGGAATACCTACCCGATCCTTTAATCCTACATCGCAATGCAAGATTTGTTAACGATACCGTCATCGATTATAAAAGAAACGCAACACTTATTTATTCCGAAGTCATTATACCGGGACGTCGTTACCATCATGAAAACGAGCTAAATGGTTTTGATTATTATTCCTCAACAGTATCTGCAAAAGATGAGTCTGGAAATATTGTTTTCAAAGAACAGATTGTACTGAAACCCAAGGAGCATCCCATGACTGAACTCGGGGTAATGGGAGGTTTTCAAATTATCGGCACTATTTTTATATTAACTCCAGCAGAAAACATATCATCCATTCAGGCGGCCTTCAAAGCTTATTATGGCAAAGATTGTTGCTACGGAATGTCAACACTTCCCGCCGAATCCGGCCTTATATTTAAGATATTATCTAATGACAGTAGTATTATTAAAAAACATATCCGTAAAGTGTGGGCCATGACCAGAAAAGTCGTTCTGAATGCAGAGTTACCGCCCCCATTTATCTGGAAACAATAATACCTCCTTATTACTTTTACGCTGGTAAATAATGATGATAACACACTCAATCCCAGTATTATGGAAAAATAATATTGATAAGCACTACATTCTCAAAATTATTGATATATCATTACGTGGTTGTGCTCAGGTAATGTTTCAAAACAATCCCATCACTGGGTTATTGTTTTTTATTGCTATATTTATCGCTGCTTATAGCAATAATAATCCATTGGCTGCATGGGGGTGCGTAATTGGAACTGTCCTGGCTTCAATTACGGGAGCCATAACTCATGATGTAAAAGGTTGGCGGGATGGCCTCTATAGTTATAATGGCTGTCTGGTCGGCATTGCTATTCCTGTGTTTATCACTGCAACGCCGTTAATGTGGTTCTGCCTGATCGTTGGTAGTGTCGTATCAGTTATTGCTACGGTTTGCATTGCCGATATTTTAAAAACGTGGAAAGTTGCTGCGTTAACAGCGCCGTTTGTGCTAACAACATGGGTCATTCTACTGGCCAGCTATGCATTTCATAATATCTATGGTTCGGGTTTACCCTCCCCAGAGTTATCCCAACATTATATCCCAACAACGCCTGGCGATTACTCTCTTAGCTTTTTTATCGACGGCACCCTACATGGGATATCACAGGTATTTTTGTTTCCAGGGATTCTTGCTAGTTTATTCTTCATTGCAGGTCTGGCAGTAGAATCTGTTGTATGCGCCTGCTATGCCATCGTCGGCTCTCTAATCGCGACACTGCTTGCGTATTATCTGGGTGCTAATGCTCATGACATTTCTACAGGACTGTATGCCTTTAGTGCCGTGTTGACATCAGTTGCCCTGGGTACAGTATTTAATCAACCTGGCTGGCGAGTATTTATTTATACTATCTCAGGTATCATTTTTACAGTTTTTATTCAGGCTGCCATGAATGTGCTTTTAATGCCTTTTGGTATACCAACATTAACCATGCCATTTGTTATTTCATCATGGTTATTCCTGGTGCCGAATAAAGAATTTATGCCAGAGCATCGTCACTCCTGAATCAATGAGAGAATCATTATGACTGAAGAATTTCTTTTCCGACTTATATTAGCCAGTCTGCTCGGCGGCGTAATTGGTCTGGAGCGTCAAATTCGCGCTAAAGAAGCAGGTGTACGCACACATATCTTGATTGGTATTGGCAGTGCCATGTTCATGATCGTTTCTAAATACGGTTTCTATGATGTTATTGAACATATCCATATAGGATTAGATCCCAGCAGAATCGCAGCTCAGGTTGTCACTGGCGTAGGATTTCTCGGTGCGGGGAATATTCTGGTACAAAAACAAACCATCAGAGGATTAACAACAGCTGCGGATGTGTGGGTCACCGCAGCAATAGGTTTGGTTATCGGCAGTGGAATGTATGAAGTTGGCATCATAGGTACGATTATGGCGCTCATTGTGCTGGAGTTTTTCCGTCAGCTTACCTACCGCTTTTTAAATCGCCATCTACAACTACGTATGCGTATTGCAGCCGGGACTGCGCAAGTTGTTCTGACCTCGCTTAATGAACAGGGATATCGCATCCAACTGCGTTCACTGGCTAATGATACATCCGACTCTCATGTTCTCACGGCAAACATTGAGTATACGGACGCAACCTCGGTGAATCAGATTCTTTCTTCACTTAAAGAAAACCCTGCTATTAAAGAGGTTTCTGTCGTATAGCTACTATTCAGATATTAATTATATTAAATGCGATAGTAACATTATTTATCATTAATTATTTCTACATCGAAAATAGGATTTAACTATTAAACTAAGAGCTACATATTTTGAAGACTGTGTTATATAATATTTGCCCTCCTCTGCACTTTAACAACTTAATTCTGGTCTTGAACAATGACCTACGATACCTTTTCACAATAGATAACATGAAATCTTATGTCGTACTAAGTCACTCATTTTTCTGAGTTTAAGCAACAACATTATATTATACTTATGGCAATTATAGGTCTTCAATGAGATGTGCATTCGCTCAGCAATTGAAGAACATGACTTTTGCTGCAGAATATAAGTAAGAATCTGATGCTGTCGGCGAGAAAGCGATAATTCCGGAGTGATAGCATTATTTTCATTGCAATTTAGCAAAGTAATGAAGCCACTCAGCGAAACGTTTCGATTGACAAAAAAAACGGGGATATCACCGAAGCACCGTTTGATTCTAAACGGTGAAAGTATATAAATTTTTGAAGGCTTAATTTTCTCTAATTGATACGCTAATCGAGTATGGAAAATATTGTTATTTAATGTATCAATGATCACTTTCGCATTATGATTTTCTAAAGCACATAGCTCATGTGCATGCTGGACATGAATGATCACATCATTTTTAAAAAGATGGTAAATAGCCTGTAACAACATAATATCTTTAGTAAAAATCAAAAACACTATCCTCTCCTGCAATGTGTATTTTAATTAACAAATATTATAGTCACCAATGGCAACTATCTATACGCCATCGTTTCAAAATCAGTCTATTAATGACAATATTGGGGAAAACATGAATACTTCTGGCTGGCTTCTTAAGGGTGGAGAAGCAAAAACATCCGTCTTCCACCTCGGCAGGTATTGTAGCGAATGGAAAGCATCAACATACTCCTATGGTGAACCGAGTTTTCATATCGTCCTGAGCGGGGAGTGCTGGCTGGATTTACTTAACCAACAACCACGTATCAAACTGGAAAAGGGAGATATTCTCTTCTTTTTTAATAATTTTCCTTTTTTTCTGGCCTCATCTCCTGATACAAGTCTTGATGATTTACCACGTAAACAGATGAGTAAGATTGAAGAATCATCTTCAGAATCCACCGATCTGCTTTGTGGTTTCATCCAACCCAGATCTATCGCTAGCCAATTGCTATTTGCCTTACTTCCGGACATTTTTGTGATCAAACAAAAAGACGACGTCAGCAATAAAATACACACTCTCTTTGAGTTACTACTGACTGAAGTAAACGCATCTGCCGATGAAAATAATTGCATTATTGCGCACCTGACCGATGCTATATTGCATTATGTCATTAGCGAATCCTCTTCCTTATATGATATTGACGTAAACCTCTTGAATGCGGCAAATGATGAAGCCTTAGCCAAATTAATCATTGCAATAATAGACAACCCACAGTATTCATGGTCGCTGGATGATATGGCTCGCTTCACCTATATGTCGCGTTCGACATTTATTCGCCGTATATTGAAAGCGACAAGCTACACACCGAACCAGGTATTAAGCAAATTAAGGATTTATGTATCATTAAACCTGCTCAGAAGAGGTATAAAAAATGAGGTCATTTACAGCAGAGTAGGATATGAATCATTATCTGGATTCTATCAGGCATTTAAACGTGTTATGGGGACAGCACCAGGAGACTATCTCTCATCTGGTAAATAAACTACCCACGGAGTGAATCCGTGGGCTATCTGGAGAACGCTTCCCCATTCTGGCATCCCGTCGAACGTTAAGGTTATAATCCTTACAACGATTTTATTGGATTAGAAGCGACAATGACAAAACTTACCCTACAAGAACAGATGCTTAAAGCAGGTCTGGTCAGCAGCAAAAAAATGGCCAAAGTGCAAAGAACGGCGAAGAAGTCACGCGTTCAGGCTCGTGAAGCCAGAGAAGCGGTTGAAGAGAATAAAAAAGCGCAAATTGAGCGCGACAAACAGCTCAGTGAGCAGCAGAAGCAAGCCGTTCAATCTAAAGAGTATAAAGCGCAGATCAAGCAACTGATTGAGATGAACAAAATCACCATTACCAGTGGCGATATTGGGTACAACTTCACTGATAATAATCTGATCAAAAAAGTCTATGTTGATAAAGTGACGCAGTCTCAGCTGATTAAAGGCCGTCTGGCCATAGCCCGACTGACGGCGGAAAACGGCAGCGAGAGCGAATACGCCATCATTCCGGCTGTCGTTGCCGACAAGATTGCACAGCGTGACGCAAGCTATATTGTTTTAAATTGCGAGCTGAGTCAGGAAGCGAAGGACGAAGACGATCCATATGCTGATTTCGTCATCCCTGATGATTTAATGTGGTAAGAAAAAAACAGATATTCGTTATGTATTTCGGTGAACGCCAACGCCGCCACCGAAATACTATCGACGTCATTTATCCCCTGACACTGTCGACTAAAACTTGTAGTGCTCTTTGCTCAGCCCGTATTTTCTCATGCGTAAATACAGTTTTTTACGCGGGATTTGTAAATACTCCGCCACTTCATTAATTCGCCCCTGGTGAATATTCAGCGCTTCAGTAATGATCTGTCGCTCGTACTCTTCAACCCGACGATCGAGCGGTGTCGGTTCCAGCAAATGCAATTGCGGATTCGCGGTTTCAGCCAGCGGGAGTAGCCCAACGGCAAAAAGTTCAGCGGCATTCGCCAGTTCCCGGACATTACTTAACCACACGCGACGCCGCATGCCTTTCAATAAATCGCCTTCAACGTCGGGCACGGGATGGTTCAGGCGCAGACAGGCTTTCTGCAGATAGTGACGAAACAGCGGCTCAATATCATCCGGTCGCTGAGACAGCGGCAGGCAACCAATCTGTGTCATCGCGAAACAGTAATAAAGTTCAGCCGCAATTAGATTGGTTGCTGCCAGTTCCACCAACGATGCGCCGCCAATGCCTATCAGACGAAACGGGCGCCGCTCCAGGCTTTGCAAGTGCACCAGATGGTGCTGCTGTTCGCTCGTCAGGCACTCAATATGGCTGAGAACCAGCGTTCCTCCTTGCGCCTGTGCAATAAGGTCATTGAGTTGTCCCGTATTCCCGGGCGTCAGTTCACCGCGGATGAACGGTCCCTCCGCGCTACGTCCAAACTGATGCAAATAACGGGCTCCGGTCATGCGCCCCGTTCCCGGCTCGCCATAAAACCAGACGGCGATATCCGTTTCCGCCAGTTGCTGCAGGCGCCGACGATACTGATTAACCCAGTCACTGTAACCGAGCAATTCCACCTGGAGCTTTTGTTGGCAATAATGGCGACGAGCAATCACGGATTTTCTCTGACGCAGCGCATCATCAACCAGCGACAGCAGTTTGCCGGGATCGACCGGCTTTTGCAGAAAGTCCCATGCGCCTTTCTTTACGGCTTCCACCGCCATCGGAACGTCGCCATGCCCGGTAATAAGCAGGATTGGCAGCTGATTATCATCCTGATGGAACAACGTCATCAGATCGATCCCATTGCACCCGGGCATACATACATCACTCAGAACAATCCCCGGCCAGTCAGCCTGCAGCCAGTTTCGGGCATCAAAAGGATTACTGCATGCGTAGACACGATACCCCTCCTGTTCAAGCAACAGCGTGTAAGCGTCGAGAACATCGGCATCATCATCAATCAACAGAACAGAATATTCATCACTCAACATCGTTTACATCCGTCAGATTAAATTGCAGAACGACGCAGGCATTACGCCCCAGTGTCGACGCAAGGCGCAGCTCGCCATTCATTTGCCCCATTAACGATACACAAATCGATAAGCCGATACCGAGACCCACATCCTTACTGGTAGTAAACGGCTTTAACAGCGATGGCAATAATGCCTCAGGCCAGCCGGGACCGTTATCACTGACAAAGACGCACAATCGGCTACCCTCAACCTGCCAGTAAACCGCTATTTGTGCGGCAGTTGGGCAGGCGTCCAGCGCATTTGCCAGTACGTTTACCAGCACCTGCTGAATACGCACTTCATCACCTGTCACCCATACGCTGTGGTCGGGAAGCGTCAGCGTACCCTGCTGCGGCTTATGTCGCATGGCCAACAGTTCCCAGGCAGCGCTGAATGTTTGTCGGAGATCGACCGGATGCAAAGGTGCGCCCGGTTCGGCCCGACGAGCAAACTGACGCAGTGAGCGGATAATGGCGTCAATACGGGTAACCAGCCCCTCAGCTTTGGTTAATGTACTTCTGGCCTGAACGGATTGCCCTTGTTCAATTGCCCTTCCCGCCGTAAACAGGTACATCGACAGCGCGTTCAGCGGTTGGTTAATCTCGTGTGCCAGCGTGGTCATGGTCTGGCCAACCACCGCCAATTTTGCCGTCTGGATCAGTTCATCCTGCGTTGCCCGGAGATCGGACTCAATCTCCTTGCGCTCTGCCACCTCCAGCTCAAGCTGATTTTTCTGCGCACTCAACTGACCCAGAGTATGGCGCAGCAATCTTGCGATACGCCCCAGCTCATCGCGCCCATAAACCGGGATAGTGGCATCCGTTCTGCCAAGGCCAATTTGCACCACAGCCTGGTTGAGCGCGGTAAAACGCTTCACCAGACGTGAACGAATAAAATAGTGGTTAAGCCCCCAGGCAAGAAGTAGCGCCAGCAGCGTCGCCAGTAGAATAAGTCCCCCGCTGACACGAACAATTTGTTCCAGCCGTTGGTTAAACATCTGCATTTGCTGATGGCTGCTTCCCAACTGCGCCTCAAGCAGCGTTCGAAAGCGCCCGAGCGTTGCTTCTCGGACACGGTTGGCATCAACGAGCGCTTTTTGTGCGGCGACATAATCACGCATCGTATCGGGCATTTTATTTTTCATCATCCCGATTTCCAGCAGCTCATCAATGGTTTGCCGCAAGGTGATTGTGCTGGGCCAGTCATCGAGGGTACGGATATTTTCATCCGCCGTTTTCTTCAGATTCTCCAGATAGCGGATGTGATTCTCCACCAACATGCCGTCGTCACTACCCGACTTCAGTTCATTGAGCCTGTCGCGTAAATCATCCACGATCTGATTTTCAATTCTTGCCAGGGTGTAGACCTGTTGCTGCTCGTTTTGCACCTCTCTGGCACGCTTGAGATACAGCGCCGCATCGCCGTTTTTGGCCTCGATTTGATCCAGCAACGTTCCCTGCTGCCAGGTAAAATCCTGCACCAGCGAATTCAGCTCGGTAGTAAAATCATCGTGGAGCCAGTCGATACGCGCAGAGAGTTCGCTGACTTTTTCGCGTACGAGAAACATGTTGTAGAGCACCCGGTCCAGCTCCGCCATCAGCGCCCGACTATCTTGCAACATCACCGCCAGCTGCTGCTGTTCTGTCGACTGAAGCCCGCGGCTCAACCCTTCAATTTTGTCCAGGTGTGCAATAATTTGATTGCGCAGTTGCAATCTCACCGTCGTGTTGGGGGCTAACAGAAACTCATTCAGTTGATCCACAACCAGGTTCAGATTCCCTTCAATCAAAAAAGCAGAATGCACTCGTGGGAAGTAATCATCGAGCGAATAGCGTATCTGCGAGCTCTGCTCATGCCAGGAGTACAAACTGACGCAACTTACGCTCAGCGTCAGTAGTGCGCCCATCAGAAACGCGCCTCGCAGGCTGCTGCTGATGCTGAGCTGACGCAGGCGCTGCAGTATCGAGCCACCTTTCATTTTAACTCTTCCAGTTTGGATATCGCCTGACGCTGATTGTTAAGAAACCAGAGCTGCCACTCCATCATCTGCTGTTCGGCCACGCTTTTATTGTCAAATTGCGCCAGCCAGGCCTCATCTTCACTACTTCTGGCGTCTATCGGGACGCTGGTCAGCAGTGCTCTTATTTCAGGTAGCGGCCGTTTCAGGCGTGCTTCCGCACTGTATAGCGCCCGCCAGGCATCCTTCAGCTGTGCGAGTCGAAAACTGATGGCAGTATCAAACATCCTCTGCACCAGTTGTTGCCGCTTCAGGATCAGTCGGTAATTAAGCGCAGGCTGGTTCATCAAAATAGCCTGCTGAGCGGCACGTGGATTATCTGGCGCGAGCTGCGTGACCGGATATTTACCCGTGTTAGCATCCGCAAGGATCCGTTGTCCTTCCGGGCTTAACAGATAGCGAATAAACCGACGCGCTTCATTGCCGTGCTGGCTATTCTTAAGAACGGCAACATAGGTCGGCGACACCGCCGAGCGAGGAAAATAGGTAAAAGCCAGGTGCGGATCGTTAAGCAACAGGTTGGCATAGTTATCAATGACCGGCCCCGCAACGCCTAAACCGCTCTTAATTTTATCGGCCACGCCAAAACTGCGTGATGAAATCGTTACAAGATTACCGGCGCTGGCCAACAACGTCGCCCAGCCCTCTTCCCACCCTTTTTGCTGCAACAACGACTCAACCATCAGATGATTGGTGTCGGAACGCGACGGGCTACTCATCAGCAGCGCGTTCTGATATTTAGGCTGCGTTAAATCTCCCCAGTCGGCAGGAGGCGACAGATGCCTTGCCGCCAGCGCAGAACGATTTATCAACAGGCCAAAACCAGATATCGCCACAGCCACGGAGGTCGAACGAATCGAATCAGGCACCAGCCGCTGACTTTCCGGCAACACATTATCGAAAGGTGCCAGCTTCTGATGCTCCTGAAGATGCTGCAACAGCATGGGCGATGAGGTCAAAATCAGATCGACGTTTTCCGCATTCGCATTATCCAGCAGTTGTTCCAGCGAACTGCTGGTCCGGTTTAGCGTGCGAATCATCACTGACCCCGGCTCCGTTTGCCAGCGCTGGATAATCCAGGCCGTTGCCCCTGGGGAAAAGGTTGTCGCCATCACCAGCTCTTTACTCTGGCCCAGACAGCTCGCCGACAGTGACATAAAACAAAGCGAGATCGCCCAAAAATGCCCCCATCCTAAAAGTCTGTTTGTGATCCCGTTCATAAATACCAACATGTGCAAAAAATAATATTGAGACAAAACTTACCCGTTTATCACGACAGGGGAAGAATAAGGTTATTCTCAGAATAACCAAACAGAAAGTAACAACATGCGTAAAGATTACCCGAAAATGCAGCCTGAATTTGTTAATATCCGCACACACCGATGATAAAAACGACCATAAAAGAATGATCTTTAAAATTCATTATTAAAAAAGAGTCAAAATAAGCCATGCCGTGCATAAATTGTGTCAATAGTGACACATATCATCAACTTGAGTTTCTTTGCCGTCTATTCCACTCTTCCCAGCGAAAAACCCTGATATTCACATCAATAAAAATTTAGGTGATGATATGTTATCAATATTTAAGGCAGGGACAGCGGCAAATAAAGTCCCGGCGGAGAAAGTCCAGGAAACTTATGGCCGATACCGCATTCAGGCATTACTCAGCGTATTTCTTGGCTATCTTGCGTACTATATTGTGCGCAATAACTTTACCCTCTCGACTCCGTACCTGAAGGAACATCTGGATCTCAGCGCCACGCAGATCGGTTTACTCAGCAGCTGTATGCTGATTGCCTATGGGATCAGTAAAGGTGTTATGAGCAGTCTGGCGGACAAGGCCAGCCCGAAAGTGTTCATGGCATGCGGCCTGATACTGTGTGCTATCGTCAACGTAGGCCTGGGATTCAGTACCGGGTTCTGGATTTTTGCCGCTCTGGTCGTTTTCAACGGTTTGTTCCAGGGGATGGGCGTTGGCCCCTCATTTATTACCATCGCTAACTGGTTTCCACGTAAAGAGCGTGGACGTGTCGGCGCATTCTGGAATATCTCACACAACGTTGGCGGTGGTATTGTCGCCCCGATTGTGGGTGCTGCCTTTGCCATTTTAGGGAGTGAACACTGGCAAAGTGCCAGCTATATTGTCCCGGCCGGTGTTGCCGTACTGTTTGCTTTTATTGTGCTGATGCTGGGGAAAGGTTCACCGCGCCAGGAAGGCTTACCGGCTCTGGAACAAATGATGCCAGAAGAAAAAGTCGTATTAAATTCCCGACACGCTGACCAGGCGCCAGAAAATATGAGCGCCTTCCAGATCTTCTGTACTTATGTATTGCGGAATAAAAATGCCTGGTATGTTTCACTGGTAGACGTCTTTGTCTATATGGTGCGTTTTGGCATGATTAGCTGGCTGCCAATTTATTTATTAACCGAAAAACATTTCTCCAAAGAGCAAATGAGCATAGCGTTTCTGTTTTTCGAATGGGCGGCAATTCCTTCCACATTACTGGCGGGCTGGCTCACCGATAAACTGTTTAAAGGCCGTCGCATGCCGCTGGCTATGATTTGTATGGCGCTGATTTTTGTCTGCCTGATCGGCTACTGGAAAAGCGAGTCGCTGCTGATGGTCACAATTTTTGCCGCCATCGTGGGTTGCCTGATTTATGTTCCGCAGTTCCTCGCTTCCGTTCAGACGATGGAAATCGTGCCCAGCTTCGCAGTAGGCTCTGCGGTAGGACTACGCGGATTTATGAGTTACATTTTTGGCGCATCGCTGGGGACCAGCCTGTTTGGTGTCATGGTCGACAAAATGGGATGGCATGGTGGCTTCTATCTGCTGATGGGTGGGATTGTCTGCTGCATCCTGTTCTGCTACCTCTCTCATCGTGGCGCTCTGGAGCTCGAACAACAACGAAAAAATGCTCAGCAAGAGGAAGCATCACTGCAGTTGGCCGATGCCCGCTAATCAATTTCAGTCTCGCAAAAAAGTGCCAGCGATGCTGGCACTTCAATAAATTCAGATAAAGAATAAATATCTCAACGTGATATTTATTGCTAATCGTAACATTCAAAATTATTGCTTACCGTAACCCACCATGAAGCGAATAATCAAACCGCATGCAGGAGCAATAAAAAGAAATAATCCGGTTACCATTTCGTTACCATTGGTCAACCGCATAGTTAAAATGTAAATTAATGCCGCAAGGATGGCCATGCCGAGGAAAGCGCTGATCGACGCCGCAGCGCCCATAACCTGCCAGATATAACAACTGACGCCCAAAATGCTTAGTACAAGAAAGATCCAGAAATAGAGCATAGCGATACCTCCTGTCTGCCGTAAACTTAACGTAAGTCCTTACGCTTCCTTAACTTTATATTCTAAGACAAGTCCCATTTCTGCGCAATTTAAGCAACATCTTAGTTACAAAATCATTGACCTGCGCACTATTCAACTGTCTGAAAGATTTTTTTATCTGCATAAAAACAACGAATTATAAATAGGTTAATTTTTACGCTTAATCGCCGTAAAAACATTTACGAATCTTGAGTAATTATTTCTGGCTGACATTAATCTTCGGGTGTACATTGTGCGTCCGATCATTCATGCCCCCTCGTGGTTTTGTCCTGACTCAGTTTTACACTCTTTACAGGAACCAATGTCGTTCATGGCGGCCTAACGATCAGTATCAGAGAGTAACGCTGTAGACAAAGAATCTTCGCGATACATTTATTCCGTATCAACAACAGGTGCTTATGTTCCCCCAATGTAAATTTTCACGCGCGTTTTTGCATCCGCGCTATTGGCTCACGTGGTTTGGTGTCGGCGTGCTCTGGTTACTGGTGCAACTTCCTTATCCAATATTATGTTTTCTTGGTACTCGTACAGGAACGCTGGCGCGACCATTTTTAAAACGTCGCGAATCTATTGCCCATAAAAATCTTGAGCTCTGCTTTCCCAATCTGTCGCAGGAAGAGAGAGACAAACTGGTTGACGAAAATTTTCGCTCACTCGGCATGGCGCTTCTTGAAACGGGTATGGCCTGGTTCTGGTCAGACCGCAGGGTTCGCAAATGGTTTGATGTAGAAGGATTAGACAACCTGAAACGTGCGCAGATGCACAACCGTGGCGTGATGGTGGTCGGCGTACACTTTATGTCGCTCGAGCTGGGCGGTCGTGTTATGGGGCTTTGCCAACCGATGATGGCAACCTATCGCCCGCACAACAATAAGTTGATGGAGTGGATCCAAACCCGCGGTCGTATGCGCTCGAACAAGGCCATGATCGGCAGAAATAATCTGCGCGGTATTGTCGGAGCATTGAAAAAAGGAGAAGCCGTATGGTTTGCTCCCGATCAGGACTACGGCCGTAAAGGAAGCTCATTTGCTCCCTTCTTTGCCGTCAAAGATGTGGCAACCACCAACGGTACCTACGTGCTGTCGCGTTTGTCGGGTGCAGCGATGCTGACCGTAACCATGGTGAGAAAAGCAGATAACTCTGGTTATCGCCTGTTCATCACGCCTGAAATGGAAGGTTACCCGGCTGATGAGTGCCAGGCCGCAGCCTATATGAACAAAATTATCGAAAAAGAGATCATGCGCGCCCCCGAACAGTATCTCTGGATCCACCGTCGCTTCAAAACGCGCCCGATGGGTGAAGCCTCGTTGTATATCTGAAAAGAAAGGCCGCAAGGCCTTTCTTTTTTTCTCCAGCTGAATTACTTCACGCCCCACTTATTGTGGAGTTCAGTCATTCGTTCGTTATAGCTTCGGGCAATGCAGGCTGGCTCATTATCCTTCTCCTTCCAGCATTCGTTGCGTCCTTTGATCCAACCGCGCTGCTCTGCTTTTAACATCGGATCATTGTTCGATTTAGCCAGTGCCTGTTTAAAAATTTCGTTCAATTTCAGGTCCATTGCAGAGAGCGATGGGCTCTGGCAAATAATATCTTCCGCACTTCCCTTTTGAACAGCAGAGCAGGAGTAAGACGGACCAGCGTTGGTCGATTTTTTCGCTGGAGAATAATCAATATTGTCCTCCGGCAGGCAAACCCCGTGCTGACGATTAGGTCCAGTCCATGATACATCCGGATTTCCGTCATCGTTGCGGGAGATAGAAACGGTATTCTTACCAATTGTCGCCTCCCAATAGTTTTCATTGAAAGCCTTCACCGTCGCCTTCGCGCCATCAATCCAGACATTACCTTTACCATCACTATTCACACCACCAATACTTGCGCAGCTGAAATTGAACGCCAGCGGCGAGGCCGCCATCGACGTCAACGGCGTAAGAGCAAGTGCTAACATCATTAACCTGGTCATTTTTAACCTTTTCATTATTAAATTCCGCGAAAAATTAACCGCATTAACATCATGGCGATATGAGAATTATCCGAGTAAGCATTCCGTCGCTCAATAGCAATTTATTACCGAAAGAAATTAAACTGTCGCCGAATTACGACACTTGTAAGTTATTAAAATTAAATAAAAAAATGCCTCTTGTCTCACCTCATTTTTAGGCGTACATTAGCGCCGTCTGGAGCATTAAAGCTCAGAATTCTGAGGTGATGCAGCCAAGCAAACGAGGGGAATTCTTCATTTCGTTTATGCGTGCATCAGCTCTCTGTCAGGTAAGCATATGTTCATTCAGACGTACCTCAGGTACGCGGAGAGATGAAAAGTGAAATATTTCTTTATGGGCATTTCTTTTATGGTCATCGTTTGGGCCGGTACTTTCGCCCTGATGATCTAAATATAAAGACGCAGCAAAAAAACAGGAGCCCTCAGGCTCCTGTTTGCTTTTGGAGAAACGTGTTGTTAGTCGGTACTTTCGGTGGTCGATTTCGCACTGGCAGGCAGCAAACCATCCGCGCGAAACATTGCTTTGATGCCACGAATGGCCTGGCGAGTACGGTCGCGGTTCTCAATAAGCGCAAAACGTACATGCGTATCGCCATAGTCACCAAACCCAATCCCCGGCGAAACGCATACCTTCGCTTCATTCAGCAGTTTCTTGGCAAATTCAAGTGACCCCATCCCGGCGTATTGCTCAGGAATTTTCGCCCACACGTACATTGAGGCCTTGGGCATCTCAACCATCCAGCCCGCTTCATGCAGCCCTTTGACCAGGACATCACGACGACGTTTATATTGCTCTGCAATATCTCGCACGCACTGCTGATCGCCTTCCAGCGCGGCGATGGCCGCAACTTGCAACGGTGTAAAGGTTCCGTAATCGTGATAGCTCTTAATTCGCGCCAGCGCGTTTACCAGCGTTTTGTTACCTACCATAAATCCGATACGCCAGCCCGCCATATTGTAGCTTTTCGACAGGGTAAAAAATTCAACAGCGACATCGCGAGCACCCGGTACCTGCATAATTGAGGGTGCTTTCCAGCCGTCGTAGACGATATCGGCATAGGCCAGATCATGAACCACCAGCACGTCATAGCGTTTAGCCAGAGCCACAACTTTTTCGAAGAACTCCAGCTCGACGCACTGCGCAGTCGGGTTCGACGGGAAACCTAAGATCATCATCTTCGGTTTCGGATAGCTTTCGCGAATCGCGCGCTCCAGCTCATTAAAGAAATCGACGCCTTCGACCAGCGGCACAGATCGTACCTGCGCGCCAGCAATCACCGCGCCATAAATATGGATCGGATAGCTCGGGTTCGGGACAAGAACAGTATCGCCGTGATCCAGCGTGGCCAGCATCAGGTGCGCCAGACCTTCTTTGGAACCAATCGTCACAATTGCTTCAGATTCAGGATCAATCTCAACGTCATAGCGTTCATGATACCAGCGGGAAATCGCCCGACGCAGACGCGGTATGCCTCGCGAGGTGGAATAACCGTGCGTATCCGGGCGCTGCGCCACGGTACAGAGTTTTTCGACAATGTGAGGAGGCGTGGCCCCATCCGGGTTCCCCATGCTGAAATCGATAATATCTTCGCCGCGCCGACGCGCAGCCATCTTCAGTTCAGCAGTAATGTTAAAAACGTAAGGGGGAAGGCGATCAATACGCGTAAAGCGACGTTCAGGGCGGGTGTCAGCCATAATATCCTCAGATTAACGTTAGCGCCCGGACCGTCCGAGCGACGCTGCCACAATGGTGGCACGTTTAGAAAATAGCCTGAATAATTTCCTTCTGTCGAGAGGCAAAACAAAATATTTTTAATTGACACAAAAGAGGAACAACCAGTAAAAATGAGGAAATAACCATTTTCACACCTCGCTTAAAATTACCTTCATTTAACATTTTGTTGTTAATTACATTACTTTGAGCGCAGCGCTGACAGGACAGGTATTGTAAATACAACAATCACGCAACAATCCCCTTTTAATATTATGGTTTTTCCTCATTAGATACATGCTGCGTGGACGCTGGTCATCCTGGCCCAGGTTACCTATCATAGAGGTTTAACCCTTGCGCAAGAGTCATCCGTGCACGAAATATTCAATATGCTGCTGGCGGTATTTGACCGGGCAGCACTGATGCTGTTTTGTCTGTTTTTCCTGATTCGTATCCGCCTGTTTCGCGAACTGTTACACAAATCAGCCCACTCTCCGAAAGAGCTACTCGCTGTTACCGCGATTTTCTCAATGTTTGCCCTGTTCAGTACCTGGTCCGGCGTACCGGTTGAAGGCTCGCTGGTTAACGTGCGTATTATCGCGGTCATGTCAGGGGGAATTCTGTTTGGTCCATGGGTCGGTATCATTACGGGCCTCATCGCGGGTACTCACCGCTACCTGATCGACATCGGCGGCGTCACCGCCCTGCCCTGCTTTATCACCAGTATTCTGGCTGGCTGTATTGCAGGGTGGATCAACCGTAAGATCCCGAAAACGCAGCACTGGCGCGCGGGCATTTTAGGCGGAATGCTGTGCGAATCCCTGACGATGATCCTCGTCGTCGCCTGGGCCCCCTCTACAGCACTGGGACTGGATATTGTCTCGAAAATCGGCATCCCAATGATCCTGGGCAGCGTCTGCATTGGCTTTATCGTCATGCTGGTGCAAAGCGTGGAAGGTGAGAAAGAAGCCAGCGCCGCGAAGCAGGCCAAACTGGCGTTGGATATTGCCAACAAAACCTTACCGCTTTTTCGGCAGGTTAACAGCGAGTCGCTCCGCCAGGTGTGCGAAATTATTCGCCATGACATCCATGCGGACGCCGTCGCAATTACCAATACCCAGCACGTTCTGGCCTACGTTGGCGTGGGGGAACTTAACTACCGCGATAACGATGATTTCGTCAGTCCGACCACGCAGCAGGCGATCAATTACGGAAAAATCATCATTAAAAACAATGATGAAGCGCATCGCACGCCGGAAATACACTCCATGCTGGTTATCCCGCTTTGGGAGAAAGGTGTTGTCACCGGTACGCTAAAAATCTACTACTGTCACGCCCACCAGATAACCTCCTCGCTGCAGGAAATGGCCATCGGCCTGTCGCAAATTATCTCGACGCAGCTTGAAGTTTCCCGGGCGGAACAGCTACGCGAAATGGCAAATAAGGCAGAGCTACGCGCACTACAAAGTAAAATAAATCCCCATTTCCTGTTTAACGCCCTGAACGCGATTTCATCCTCGGTACGGCTTAACCCAGACACCGCACGCCAGCTCATTTTTAATTTGTCGCGTTATCTTCGCTACAATATCGAATTAAAAGACGATGAGCAGATCGACATCAAAAAAGAGCTGTATCAAATCAAAGATTACATCGCCATCGAACAGGCACGTTTTGGCGACAAACTCACGGTTATTTATGATATCGATGAAGAGGTAAGCTGTTATATTCCCAGCCTGCTGATTCAGCCGCTGGTAGAAAACGCTATCGTCCATGGGATTCAGCCCTGCAAAGGGAAAGGCGTGGTTACCATCAGCGTTGCAGAGTGCGGCAATCGGGTTCGTATTGCTGTGCGGGATACCGGCCACGGTATCGATCCAAAAGTGATTGAACGGGTCGAATCCAATGAAATGCCGGGCAATAAAATTGGTCTGCTGAATGTGCATCATCGCGTTAAGCTACTCTACGGTGAAGGCTTACATATCCGCCGTCTGGAACCAGGCACTGAGATTGCCTTTTATGTGCCGAATCAGCATTCGCCCGCAGCCGCACCGGCTACATTATTGCTTTAACCAGGAGTGAAGTCGTGAAAGTCATCATTGTCGAAGATGAATTCCTGGCCCAACAGGAACTGAGCTGGCTGATAAAAGAGCACAGCCAGATGGAGATTGTCGGCACATTTGACGACGGTCTGGACGTGCTGAAATATCTCCAGCACAACCGCGTGGACGCCATTTTTCTGGATATCAATATTCCCTCGCTGGATGGCGTACTGTTGGCGCAAAATATCAGTCAGTTCGCGCACAAGCCTTTTATTGTCTTTATTACCGCGTGGAAAGAGCACGCCGTCGAAGCCTTTGAACTGGAAGCCTTCGACTACATTCTGAAGCCGTATCAGGAATCACGCATCGTCGGGATGTTGCAAAAACTGCAAGCCGCCTGGCAGCAACAGCAAACGGGAACCTTGCCCGCCAGTCCGGTGGCCCGCGAGAACGACACGATCAATCTCATCAAAGATGAGCGGATCATCGTCACTCCGATCAACGACATCTACTACGCAGAAGCCCATGAAAAGATGACGTTTGTCTACACCCGACGTGAATCATACGTAATGCCGATGAACATCACCGAATTTTGCAGTAAATTGCCCGCCTCGCATTTCTTTCGCTGCCACCGCTCGTTTTGCGTGAATCTGAATAAAATCCGCGAGATTGAACCCTGGTTTAACAACACCTACATTTTGCGCTT
Source organism: Citrobacter sp. Cu096 (assembly GCF_030332285.1). Lineage (NCBI taxonomy): Bacteria > Pseudomonadati > Pseudomonadota > Gammaproteobacteria > Enterobacterales > Enterobacteriaceae > Citrobacter > Citrobacter sp. Cu096. Next base: position 214,100 of record NZ_JAOWID010000030.1, on the reverse strand, counting down.
AAAAGATCTGGAATTTGAAATCCCGGTTAGTCGGAGTAAAGTGAAAGAGTTCAGACAGTTAATGCATTTATAGCGCAGAGAAAGAGCGATGAAAGAGCCAGGCCTACCCGCAGACCAACAGTTTTTCGCCGATCTGTTCAGTGGCCTGGTATTAAACCCGCAGCGCCTGGGGCGCGTATGGTTCGCGACCCATCCCACTACGCTACCAGGTGGTAGTTTATGTATTGATCTTCCGCGCCTCGATATCGTTTTACGTGGCGAATACAGCAACCGACTGGAAAAAAAGCAATACAGTCTGCCAGAAGGCGACATGCTGTTTATCCCGGCGAAAGCGGCGAATCAGCCTGGCAGCGATAAGCCCGTAATGCTGCTGAGCCTGGTTTTTTCTCCGGCCTGGCTGGGGCTCTCATTTTACGATAACCGAACCGCATCGCTGTTGCGCCCGCTACGCCGGATTGAGTTACCGCATCCGCAACGCGGTGAAGGCGAGGCGATGCTAACTGCATTAACCCATTTAAGCCGCTCTCCTCAGGCTCAGGATATCATTCAACCGCTGGTGCTTAGCCTGCTGCATCTGTGTCGTAGCGTGGTGAATACGCGCCCTGAAACTGAGCGTCCACGCACTGAATTTCTCTATCACAGTATGTGTAATTGGGTACAGGATAACTATGCCCAACCGCTGACCCGGGAAAGTGTGGCCCAATTTTTCAATATCACTCCCAATCACCTGTCAAAAGTGTTTGCCCAGCACGGCACTATGGGATTTGTCGAGTATCTGCGGTGGGTCAGAATGGCGAAGGCACGCATCATATTACAGAAATACCATCTGTCGATTAGCGAAGTCGCACAACGGTGTGGATATCAGGACAGTGATTATTTCTGCCGCCTGTTCCGGCGTCAGTTTGGTCTGACGCCGGGTGAGTATGGCGCACGTTTTCAATCTGCACGTTGATTGAGACAGCATCAACGGGTTTAATACCCCGCAGACTTAATCAATAAAGTGAATATGCAATGAAAAACAGACGTGCACTCTCCCTGATGTGTTATCAGATGCTGGAATCAGGTACGGATCGTCGGACCGTGAAAAGAGCTCTCACCTCTCATCGTGTAAAGGGTCGCGAAGCGGTAGTGCTGCTCTGCAAACAAGAGATGACGTTGTTGAGGGCCGGGAAACTACCGTTCTCTGATTGATAATTTCCCTTTCTGACCCTCTTATCCACTCTTGCTGTCAAACTTAAAACGTCAGTTCCGCCTCCAGCAGCGCCAGAATACTGTCAGCATTTTCAGCGGCAAACAGCGACTGGCGGAACTGCTTGTTCACAAGCTTGCGCGCCAACTGTGAGAAGACCTTCACGTGATTAATGCCTTCATCGGCACCCAGCGTCAGCATGATCACCAGTTCCACGTCACCCATCTCAGACTGCCAGTCAACGGGTTGCAAAAGTCGGGCAATGCTGATGCTGGAGTGGCGGATCCACTGAGATTTTGTGTGCGGGATAGCCACGCCAAAACCGACGGCGGTGGTGACGATCTCTTCGCGCTGCCAAACATCCTCTTCCAGCTCAAACGGATATTCAGTTCGCCCATTAACGCCAAGATTGCCGCACAGAAACTGAATCACCTGCTCTTTATTGGTCAGTGGCTCACCAACGAAAATATTCTCCAGCGCCAGCAGCGGACGCACATCTTTCTGCGGTGCAAACTGGTTGAGCAGATCTTCTATCTCCTGAGCGCTACGGCGCTCACAGGCCTGCATGGCGAGTTCACGGCATGCGTGGCTGTCCAGTTGACGAAGCTGGCTTTTCACCGCCGGAATGCGTGGACTGCTCATGCTCAGCTCGTCGAGCCCTAAGCCCAGCAGCAGGGGTAAATAGCGTCCTTCCCCGCCCAGTTCCCCACAAATACCCACCCATTTACCGCGCTCGTGCGCCACGCGGATAATCTGCTGTAACATACGCAGGAACGAGGGCGTAATCGGGTTGTACAGCGGCGAAACGCGCGGGTTATTACGATCGACGGCGTACAGGTACTGGGTCATATCGTTTGAACCAATACTGAAGAAATCCACCTCATCGCAGAAATGGTCGATGATGTAACACACCGATGGCACTTCAACCATAATCCCCAGCGGAATGGTTGAGGCATGGCGTAAACCGTCGGTTTTCAGCTCAACCATCGCTTTCTGCAGTTCGTTTTTTACCCATAAAATCTGGTCGAGACTGTGTACCATCGGGATCATCAGTTGTGCATTACCGAAGGTCGCCGCACGTAAAATAGCGCGTAACTGCGTGCGAAACAGTCCAGCAAACTCCGGATAAATCCGCACCGCACGGTAGCCCAGGAACGGATTCTCTTCTTGCGGAATATTGAGATAGCGAATGTTCTTATCACCGCCAATATCCATGGTGCGAAAGATAACCGGCTTGTCGCCCGCGGCCAATAAGACCTGCTGGTAGGCTTCAAACTGTTCCTGCTCATCAGGCGCGCTGTCGCGGTCCATAAACAGCATTTCAGTCCGAAACAGACCAATCCCTTCCGCGCCATTGGCAAACGCTCCCGGCGCTTCCAACGCGGTACCAATATTCGCCGCAACGTCAATACGCTGATTATCTTTGGTCAGCGCGGATTGGGCAGCATCAAGCGCCTGGCGTCGCTGGCATTCATCAGCGAGCCTCTGCGCAATCGCGTAATAGCCGCGAACCGCCTCGTCCGGATTGATGGACATCACCCCACAACGCGCATCCAGTACTGCCTGCTGTCCTGCATAGCGGCTGATAGCCTCCAGCGGCAAGCCGCTAAGCACTGGAATAGCCGACGCACGGGCGAGGATCAGGGTATGCGAGGTGCGCCCTGTTTTCTCGAGGATCATGCCAGAAAGATGTTGCAAATCAAGGCTTAAAAACTGGCTGGGCGTCAAATCCTCAGCAACCAGAATTGTCGGTTTATTTAGCACCAGCGCATTACGCGGTCGTCTTTCAGGCCAGGTGATGTGCAGCAACTGTTCGCTGATATCACGGATATCGCTGACGCGCTCGCGCAGATAATCGCTACCGGAGGCCGACAGCCTGGCGCATACCTGCTCCATATTGACGATAATCGCCGCGCCTAGCCCCAGATGCTGCTCCAGCATTAAGCGGCGAATGTTCCCGGCAAACTCGTCGTCCTGAATCAGCGACAGATGCGCGCTAAGGATGGTTTTACTCTCACCATCGCGCTCGCGCAGCTGCTGATTGAGCTGTTCGGCTAGCGTCGCCAGACTGTGCTCAAGTCGGGTATTGTCTTCAGCACTCGCCGCTATCACGCGATAGCTTTCCAGATTATTGCTCTGCCAAAGCGTGAGCGTCCCCGCCCCCACGCCCCCTGCCAGCACAGTACCATAAAGAAGGTCTGGATTTAGGCGAATCAACGAACGCGGCAACGGATGCGCCGCCAGTTCCGCCTGCGTCGGCTGAACGCTGTCGCTGTCAATAAACCGATGCTGGAGATACTCCTCCAGCGCTCGCCGGGCCTGTTCTTCATCGCGACCAGTGATGGCCAGGCTACAGCTGTCGTTAAACAGCGTCCCGGTGCCAATCAGCGCCAGCGAACTTTTCGCATCCGCCCTCACATTCTGGCGATGGTTAATAAATATCACCTCACTTTGCCACTGGTTGCACTGCTCTTTCAGCTCCCATGCAGGGCGCGCATGCAGGCCGTTGGGTAACGGGCAAAGAAATTGAATCGTAAGCATAACAACTCCTGATTAGCGCGAAATCAGCATCTGAAATCCGTCAGATGAGCCACGGTTTCGCACGTAAGATGTGAAATAAGAGCCGATAACAATTGCTGCGTCTGAATGATGTCATGACAGTCGGCAATCGATGCAGCGCAGTGCCCATGCCGCGTGGCGGGCCCCATAACAACCGTTGGGATCCCCGTGCCGCTGACGTGCACCGCCCCGCCGTCAGTACCGCCGTTACTGAACATATCGATTTGCAGGGAAATGCCCGCGTCAGCGGCCACGCTTTCAACCCAAGCCGTCAGTTTTGGTGGCGCAATCAGCGATTTATCGCTTAACACCAGCATCGGACCTTTGCCGAGCTGCCGATGGTTGGCCGTACCATAATCAAAGTTTTTGCCCCAGCAGGCGGTATCCAACACGATCGCCACATCCGGTGCGACCGCGCGTGCTGCCGTTTGTCCGCCGCGCAATCCCACTTCTTCACTGGAACTGGCTACCAGCCAAACTTCACAAGGGAGAGTGGCGTGATGCCATTCACGCAGTAGCGCCACCAGCAAATAGCACCCAAGCCGGTCATCAAAGGCTTTGCCCATCACTCGTTGGTGCGGCAAAACCTGAAAGGTGGTGTCAAAGGTGACACGATCGCCCGGACGGACGCCGGCCTGAAGCACCTCTTCATAAGAGTGCGCGCCAATGTCCACCCGCAGCGCGCTCACATCATTGCCGCTACGCTCGCCGTCAAGCAGACCGGGGATTTTGCTCTCTTCGCGGGTGGTGATCCGCACCGGCTGCAGTTGTCTGGCCGCCATGCGCACATTTCCCACCGGTAAGACATCAATCGCCCCTTCGCTGGAAATACTGCGCACGATAAATCCCACTTCATCCATGTGCGCGCAGATCATTACCTTCGGCCCCGCTGATTCATTCAGACGGATCAGTACCGATCCCAGACCATCAAAGCGCACTTCTTTGTGCAGGCGATCCGCCTCCTCAAGCAAGATCTGTCGCACTTCCTGTTCTGAAGAAGCGATCGCATCCGCCTCGCTCAGCGCTTTCAGTAGCGATAAGTCCATTACGCCTCCCCCGTGTGTAACAATGTTTTCGCCATGGTGTAGAGCGCCTCACCGCCGTCTGGCGTCACCAGCACGACATCCTCAATACGCACACCTCCCTGCCCCGGCAGATAAATACCCGGTTCAACTGTGAGCAGCATGCCAGCCGCCAGAGGGGTCATGTCAGAGGGAGAAAAGCGCGGGTTTTCATGCACCTCAATGCCGATAGCGTGTCCGGTATTGTGGCCGAAATTATCGCCGTAGCCTGCCTGAGCAATCACCTGACGGGCAGCTTCGTCCACTTCATGACAGCGCCGACCCGGTCGAATTGCCGCCACCGCCGCACGATGTGCCGCCAGTACAATCTGATAGACGGAAAACAAAGGACTCTCTTCCGCTGGCTGGCTGGCATCTGGGATGCGAAAGGTTCGCGTCATATCCGAACAATAGCCCTGATACTGCGCACCAAAATCCAGCGTGATGAACTCACCTGCCTCGACACGCTTATCACTGGCTTTACCGTGCGGCAGTGCGCCGCGCCAGCCGCTGGCAACAATGGTGTCAAAAGAGGCTTTATCTGCGCCGAGCGTACGCATATACCACTCCAGTTCAGCGGCGATTTCACGTTCGCTGAGACCGGGTTGAATAAAGCGGCGAATATGTTCAACGCTAAGATCTGCAATTCGGCAGGCCTCGCGAATGCTGGCTATCTCCTGCGCCGTTTTTATCTGCCGAAGCACATCCGGTACGGCGCTCACCAGTCGGGCGTGCAGTTTACCCGACCACGCGCTCGCCGTTTCCCAGCTTACCTGCTCACCTTCGAACCCCACCGTCTGCAGCTTTTCGTCCGCAATGATGTGATTCACCCGCGAATACAGCGTGTGCGTTCCATCGAGTAGATGGATCTGATAGCCCTGAGTACGCGTAGCGACATCAGTGTAGTAACGGGCATCGACCAGAATATGCGCGCTTTTATGGCTGATAAACACAAACCCAGAACTGCTGGAGATCCCTATATGCGGCTGTTTATTCTGCCGAGAGGACAGCAGCATCGCGTCGAGATGTTGCGCCGTTAGCCAGTCACGCAGTGAGGCAAGTAAGCTCATGGTCACAATCCTTTTAATCAGAGGCTTTCAATCAGCAATTTGCCTTTGCGATACATCATGTTACGCAGGAACACCACCATCAATGCCGTAATCACCGCGCCTAACAGGATCCCCGCCATATAGACGCCGAGGTTAGTCACCAGCGGCCATGCCCAGATAGCCGATTCCGGGAACCACTGCACCGCCCCCAGCCAGACGGCTGTCGTCGATCCGACAATAGCACCCACCATATAGGAAGGAATTGCCGTGATGGGGCTTTCCAACGCAAACGGGATCGCCCCTTCGCTGATACCCATAAACGCGAGGAACATCGCCGTTTTTCCCTGCGGGTAGAGCTGTGCGCTGAACAAACGTTTACCGGTTAAGCGACGGTCAATAAGCGTGGCCAGCCCGAGACCAATTGGAGGGATCACAATCGCAATAGAACGCGCGGTTACCGGCAGAACGTGATCGGTGGTAAAGCTAAAAGCGACGAATCCTGCAGCCTTATTGATAGGACCGCCGAGGTCAATCGCCGTTGCTGCGGAAATCCCCATTGCATACATCAGCGTGCCTCTCTCTCCGGCCGCCGTCAGCAGAGTACGAATTCCGCCGTTGATCCAGCCGCCAAACGGCGTTATCACGTAATACATCGCCAGCATGACGAAAATGGCGGAAAGAATGGGCAGTAAAAAGGTGGTTTTGAACGCCAGCAGGAAATCAGGCAACTGGATTTTTTGGTTCATCCACTTCACCAGATACCCGGCAACAATCGAGATAATCAGCGCGCCAATAAAAGTTGACGGAACAGGAGCACTGGTTGCCCATTGCAGCGTCGCTGGGTCAAAATTCAGTACTTGCGTGGGCTGGGTGGACATCAGACCACCGATGAACCCCGCGGGAAATGCCAGCTTGCCACCGATTGAGTTGGCGACGAACGCGGCAAACATCGGGATAGCAAAGCCAAACAGCACGCCGCCAAAAGATTGCGACAGCCAGGCAAATTTCAGTAATGCGAGATTGAAACCGGTGAATTTTCCGCTGTTCAACGCATCCATGATGCCAGTGTCAGCAGGTATATCGAGCCAGCTATAGGCGATCAGCTGTGAGAAGGCGAGAATGACCCCGCCCATAATTAACGTCGGCACCATGCGTGAAATACCCGACATCACATGTTGCGGAAGTTCGCCCCAGAAGCTATTGCGGGAGGCCGGTGGATTTTTTATTGCCGCTGCGGCACCAGATGCGCCAGGCACAACGGTTGCACTGCGTTTTTTAATGGCCATACGTGATTCCCTGTCGATAATTATTGTTGTTCAGCGGCAACCATCTCTTCGATCTCTTTAATGATGCCGGCTGCATTTTTTATCGCGTCCTGTAACGTAATTTCATAGACGTCACGCGACTCAAAACGCTCGTTGTCTTCAGGGGTGACGGCGACGGAGTGAATGATTAACTTCGCCTCTGCGATATCCTGCGCCGTCAAACGGTTTTGAATTCCATCCGCGCCCTGGGTTTCAATTTTTACTTCATAACCCGCTTCAACCGCCGCTTCTTCCAGCGCCTGAGCCGCCATAAAGGTATGGGCCAGCCCCATCGGGCATGCACAAACAGCAATCAATTTTTTGCTCATATTCATTTCCTCGTAATAGTTAACGAGTGAAATTATGGTCCGGGAAAAGGAACGATCGTTACCAGAGAAATAATGCTTTTACTGTACAAATAATCCCGCAAGCAGGAAGTGTGACGAAGGTCGGAAAGGCGGGCGGCAGGCATAAAAAAGCCGCGTAAATAACGCGGCTTTGCAGGTTTTTTGCGAAGCAATTATAAAATATGTCCCAGTGCCTGGCGCAGATGTGCGCCGGAACCCAGCAGGCCCGGGTTATCATGCACAATCAGATATACTGGGATGTCCTGGACGTAGGCTTTAAAACGGCCTTTATCTTCAAAACCACCGCGGAAGCCTGAAGCCTTAAAGAAGTCGAGGAAGCGCGGGACGATACCGCCAGCGATGTATACGCCGCCAAATGTCCCCAGCGTTAACGCCAAATCGCCGCCAAAACGCCCCATGATGACGCAAAACAGTGACAGCGCCCGACGACAGTCGATACAGGAGTCAGCCAGCGCACGTTCAGTGATATCCTTCGGCTGCAGATTTTCCGGCAGCCGCCCGTCAGACTTAACGATAGCGCGATACAGATTCACCAAACCCGGTCCGGACAACACGCGTTCCGCGGAAACATGACCAATTTCGGCGCGCAGAACTTCAAGGATAATCCCTTCTTCTTCGCTGTTAGGCGCAAAATCTACATGACCGCCTTCGCCGGGCAGGCTCACCCAACGTTTATCCACGTGCACCAGATGCGCCACGCCGAGTCCGGTTCCGGCACCATAGACCGCAATCGGTTTACCTTCGACAGGTTCCGCGCCGCCAAATTGGATCAAATGCTCTTTTTTCAGCATCGGAATCGCCATCGATACAGCGGTGAAATCATTGATAATTTCCAGATGGCTGAAGCCCAGATTTTTTTTCATCTCAGCAATAGAGAATGCCCAGGTATGATTGGTCATTGCCACCCAGTCGCCGGTGATCGGACAGGCAATGGCAATGCAGCCATCTTCAACGCTGACGCTATGCTCATCCAGGTACACGCGCACCACGGCCTCAAGGCTTGGGTAATCCAGCCCGGAATAGGTTTTTGCCTGCGAAATCTCGCCGCTGGCAATATCGCACAGAGCAAGACGCGCGTTGGTGCCACCAACGTCACCTACTAAAGCATATTTTGTCATTCTTCTACTGCTCCGCTAAAGTCAAAATAAATCTTTGCCACACTGTAAATTCATGGGGGCATAACAACAACGGTCTAAAAGCTGATGCCCGTGGAAAATCGATCCAGATCACACAATTACTTTATCGTTTCAGCACCATTTGCAGCGATGCCGTCAGGCTGGCTGTGCAAACTATGTCTATGACTCTGTTTTAAGGAATAGAAAATGCTCCATCCGCGAGCCAGAACGATGCTGTTACTATCAACTCCGGCGCTCATCATTGGCATAGCGTCCAGCCTGGTGTTGATCGTTGTGATGAAAGTGGCTTCTGTTTTACAGCTTTTTTTATGGGAGCGTTTGCCCGCTGGAATCGGAATCGCCCATGACTCTCCGCTGTGGATTATCGGAATGCTCACGCTGATCGGATTGATGGTTGGCGTTGTCATCCGCTACAGCCACGGCCATGCAGGTCCGGATCCGGCTTGTGAACCATTAATTGGTATGCCGGTCCCAACGTCAGCAATACCGGGTCTGCTGGCCGCGCTCATCCTTGGCCTCGCGGGTGGCGTCAGTCTGGGACCGGAACACCCCATCATGACGGTGAATATCGCACTGACAGTGGCGCTCGGTAGCCGCATGTTCCCCCGCATTGCAAAGCTGGACTGGACTATTCTCGCCTCTGCCGGCACCATCGGGGCGCTATTTGGCACCCCCGTTGCCGCCGCGCTGGTGTTTTCACAAACGCTGAATAGCTCGAACGATGTTCCCTTGTGGGATCGCCTGTTTGCGCCGTTAATGGCCGCGGCGGCGGGCTCGCTGACCACCAGCCTGTTTTTTCACCCTCATTTTTCACTGCCCATCGCGCACTACACGCAGATGCACTTGATCGACATTCTCAGCGGTGCGGTCGTGGCCGCCATCGCTATTGCTGCCGGAATGGTAGCCGTCTGGTGTCTGCCGCGTTTGCATCATGTAATGCATCGATTAAAGCACCCGGTGCTGATCCTTGGGGTTGGCGGCTTTATCCTCGGTATTTTGGGCGTTATCGGTGGGCCGCTTACCTTATTTAAGGGGCTGGATGAAATGCAGCAAATGGCGTTTAGTCAGACGCTGGGCACATCGGATTATTTCATGCTCGCCATCATTAAGCTGGCGGCGTTGGTGGTGGCTGCAGCGAGTGGTTTTCGCGGCGGGCGAATTTTCCCGGCAGTGTTCGTTGGCGTCGCGCTGGGGCTGATGCTGCACGCCCACGTTGAAGCGGTACCGGCGGCTATCACGGTTTCCTGCGCGATTCTCGGGCTCGTGCTGGTCGTCACCCGTGACGCCTGGCTCAGCCTGTTTATGGCAGCAGTGGTCGTGCCAGACACGACCCTGCTACCGCTGCTGTGCATTGTCATGCTGCCCGCCTGGCTGCTGCTGGCGGGCAAGCCGATGATGATAGCCAGCCGTCCTGATCAATAGCTATCCCCCGTTACGCGTTTCCAGCGCACGGGTCACCGTGCGCAATAACTCAGGAAGATCGGCTTTCGGAAGCACCACCTCAATTAACGACAATCGTTGCGGGCGCCACAACCGGGCCAGCACTTCCTCCAGTTGTACAGCCTGCGTCACTCGCCAGCATTCCGCCTGACATTCACGACTAAACGCCTGCGGCACCTGCGTCCAGCTCCAGGCGGCGATATCGTTATAACGCTGAGTTGCCCCATGTATGGCCCGCTCCACGGTGTAACCATCATTATTAAGCAGCAAAATAACGGGAGACTGCCCATCTCTTAGCATAGAACCCAGTTCCTGAATGGTGAGCTGCGCCGCGCCGTCGCCAATAATCAGGACCACTCGGCGCTCCGGACAGGCGGTTTGCGCGCCGAATGCAGCCGGGAGCGCATAGCCGATCGATCCCCACAAAGGCTGAACGAGCACCTCCGCGCCGCCGGGTAGCGAGAGCGCAGCCGCGCCAAAGGCTGCGGTTCCCTGGTCAACAAGGATAATGTCATTAGGCGCCAGATACTGCTGCACCGTATGCCAGAAGTTTTCCTGCGTCAGAGGTCCCTTCTCAACCAGAGTGCGCGTAACTGGCGGACGTTCTGGCGGCAGTGAAAACGACATTTCCAGACACAGCTCCCGCAATGTGGTGACCGCCTGCTCCATCGGGATGTTAAACCAGCTGGTTCCAATCCGTGAGGCATGAGGCTGAACCTCAATGGTGCGCTCCTGCGGTAGCTGTTGCGTAAACCCGGCGGTCAGGGTGTCGACAAATTGTGTGCCGACACAAAATATCGTGTCGGCATCCTCGATAGCCAGACGAACATAATCGCTACTGGCACCAGCACTGTACGTGCCAACAAACGCCGGATGACGTTCATCGAACAGCCCTTTGCCCATCAACAGCGTGGCATGGGCCATCGGCGTCTCCGCCATCCAGCGTTGTAAAACCGGCTGCAGCCCAAAACGTAGCGCGAGAAAGTCCGCGAGCAGCGCGACACGCGGGCTGTCCAGCAATCTTTCACGGGCATGGTAGCGAAACGCCTCTGCCACGCTACTTTCCGGTTCGCTCAAAGGAACAGTCAGAATGTCATCCGGCGGCGTCGCGGGCTGTTTTGCCACATCAGCAGGTAACATCAGATAGCCCGGTCTGCGTTCGATAAGCATTGTTCGCAGCACGCGGTCAATTTCATAGCAGGCGTTTTGTTCATCCAGTACCGCGCTCGCCGTCGTCACCGCCTGTTGCATACGATAAAAATGTTGAAAGTCACCATCACCCAGCGTGTGATGCATCAGCTCCCCGCGGCGCTGTGCGCCGCGACAGGGTGCCCCAACAATATGCAAAACAGGAACATATTCCGCATAACTTCCTGCGATACCGTTAATCGCACTTAACTCGCCCACGCCAAACGTGGTGAGCAGCGCCCCCACCCCAGACACCCGCGCATAGCCATCCGCAGCATAAGCCGCATTCAACTCATTCGCACACCCGACCCAACGTACGCTGGGATGTTCAATCACATGGTCAAGAAACTGCAAATTATAATCGCCAGGCACACCAAAGAGATGGCCGACGCCACAGCCTGCCAGTCTGTCCAGCAGGTAATCAGCAACGGAATACGGGGTTTGCATGACAGCTATCCTTCTGACGGTAACCTCATGTTGAGTATCGAAGAACTGGGTTAGCTGTCCAGGAAAGTCGCGGTGAAGGGGGTGGAAAGCAGGATGTACAGTTTTCACCCAAAATTTCATTGCGACACGCCTGGTGTAAACGTATACATTGATTCTCTTATGTTATCCGACAGGAGGCTACATGGCTTATCAGGCTGATGAAAATCGTTACCAGACAATGGAGTACCGCCGTTGCGGGCACAGCGGCCTTAAACTGCCGATTGTCTCGCTGGGTTTGTGGCACAATTTTGGTGATACCACGCAGGTCGAGAATAGCCGGGCGTTGTTACAGCGCGCATTCGACCTTGGGATCAGCCATTTTGATCTGGCAAATAACTATGGTCCGCCGCCGGGTTCAGCGGAACGAAATTTTGGCCGCATCCTGCAGGAAGATTTTTTACCATGGCGAGATGAGCTAATCATCTCCACCAAAGCGGGCTACACCATGTGGGAAGGGCCTTACGGGGACTGGGGTTCACGCAAATACCTGATAGCCAGCCTCGACCAAAGCCTGAAGCGACTGGGACTGGAATATGTCGATATCTTTTACCACCATCGCCCCGACCCTGAAACGCCGCTCCGGGAAACCATGCGTGCGCTGGATCATATCGTTCGTCAGGGTAAAGCGTTGTACGTCGGGTTGTCTAATTACCCGGCAGACCTTGCCAGGCAGGCGATTGAAATACTCGACGATTTAGGTACGCCATGTCTTATCCATCAGCCCAAATACTCCATGTTTGAACGTTGGGTCGAAGATGGCCTGCTGTCGCTGTTGCAGGAAAAAGGCGTCGGCAGTATCGCCTTTTCACCGCTGGCAGGCGGGCAGTTAACCGACCGCTACCTGAACGGTATTCCTGCTGATTCTCGTGCGGCAAGCGGCAGTCGTTTCCTGAACCCGGATCAGATTACGCCAGAGAAACTGGAGAAGGTGCGGGCGCTGAATGTGATTGCAGAGCGACGCGGACAAAAGCTTTCTCAGATGGCGCTCGCGTGGGTGCTACGGGATGACAACGTCACATCTGTGCTGATTGGTGCCAGTAAACCGGCGCAAATTGAAGATGCTGTCGGTATGCTGGCCAATCGTCACTTTACGCCCGAAGAGTGCACGGAGATTGATGCCATCCTGAGTTGATTGAAATAAAGACACATTTATTAACAAAAAGTGCTCTCACTTACGATTTAGGAGTTAAGCCGATGAAACGGGGCTTTACTGCCCCGTAATATTGTATTAACAGGCCGGCTACGGCTCGATCGTGAAGGAGAGAAAACATGTTCAGGTCACTGATTCTGGCGGCAGTCTTATTGGCTTTTACACCGCTGGCCGCGAACGCTGGCGAAATCACCCTGCTGCCATCGATCAAATTACAAATTGGCGATCGCGATAATTATGGTAACTACTGGGATGGCGGACGCTGGCGCGACCGGGATTACTGGCACCATAACTATGAGTGGCGCAAAAATCGCTGGTGGCGTCATGACAATGGCTATCATCGCGGTTGGGATAAACGCAAAGCTTATGAGCGCGGCTATCGTGAAGGCTGGAACGATCGCGATGACCATCGTGGGCGTGGACGCGGTCACGGGCACCGACATTAATGTAACAAAAGGGCCTGCAGGCCCTTTTGTTTTTACAAACCGAGCGCGGTTCCCACCAGCAGCCAGATATTGAGTGCCACCACCAGTACCACAATCACCCAGCCCAGCTGTTTCACCCACCGGCGGTTAACTAAATCGCCCATCAGTTGACTGTCGCTGGTAAAAATCAACAGTGGCACCAGCGCCAGCGCAATACCGAAACTGAGCAATACCTGGCTCATTACCAGAATACGCGTCGGATCCAATCCCATCAGAATCACAATAAATGATGGCATCATGGTAACAGTCCGGCGAACCCATAAGGGAATGTGAAAGCGGATAAACCCTTGCATCACCACCTGCCCCGCCAGCGTACCGACCACAGTGGAAGAGAGCCCTGCGGCCACCAGACTTAAACCGAACACCGTCGCCGCAGCGTGACTTAACAGCGGTTCAAGGGTCAGATACGCCTGATCCAGGTCGGCAATACCGGTATGTCCACTAAAGTGAAACGCGGCTGCAGCCGTCGCCATCATCGCCAGGTTGACAAATCCAGCAATCGTCATGGCGATGGCCACATCCCATTTTGTGGCTGCATAGCGCTGTTGTCGCGTTCCACCGTGCAGATGCTGGGTTAAGGAAGAGTGCAGATAAATAACGTGCGGCATAATTGTCGCGCCCAGCACGCCAGCGGCGAGGAATACCGCCTCAGAATTAGGCAGACTGGGAATAATCATCCCTTTACCAAGCTGCGCAAAGTTCGGTTGGGAAAAAACCAGCTCCACAATATAAGCAGCAGCCACAAACAGCAGCAGGCCGCCAATCACTTTTTCCAGCGGCTTCTGTCCGCGACGCTGCAGCATCAGAATTAAGAACGTCGCGATACCGGTGAGCACGGCCCCTTGCAATAACGAAACGCCGAGGATCAGCTTGAAGCCAATTGCCGCGCCAATAAATTCAGCAAGGTCTGTCGCCATGGCGATAATTTCAGCCTGCACCCAGTAGAACCACACCACCGGGCGGGGATAGTGATCGCGAATTTGCTCCGCCAGGTTTTTACCCGTGGCAATACCCAGTTTTGCCGACAGCACCTGAATCAGCATCGCCATCAGGTTTGCCCATACCACTACCCACAGCAGTTTATAACCAAAGCTGGCCCCAGCCTGGATATTGGTAGCAAAGTTACCTGGATCGATATAGCCGATCGCCGCGATGAACGCAGGTCCCATTAATGCGAGCTTCAACTTGCGCGTAGCCCGTCCACTGCTACTCTCAACGCGATCGTTAGTCATTTTTAATGCCTCAGAAACATAGCCTTTGCTATATTTCAAGCTACGCCTATTGAGAATGATTATCAAATTCATTTTAATGGGTGAAGTTGATTTCTCTGATAGTGTTGGTCTATGGATCGATAAGGATTCAGGAAAAAACGGCAAGATGTTTAATTATTGTTATAGATTAGCACAATGACATAACTTTTCACTTAGATACCAAGCATAACGGAAGTGTATCACCGATCACTAATTTTGAATCTCGTCACAGGTCCTTACTATAGTGTGTGTTTGATCTCGTTTTCTTTATGGTTGTTACATAGAATGTGCACGAAAACTAAACCTGCCTCATATTTGGAGCAAATATGGACCGCGTCCTTCATTTTGTATTGGCATTGGCCGTTGTTGCGATCCTTGCGCTGCTGGTAAGCAGTGACCGTAAAAAGATTCGCATTCGTTATGTTATTCAACTGCTTGTTATTGAAGTGTTACTGGCGTGGTTCTTCCTGAACTCCAACGTCGGCCTGGGCTTCGTAAAAGGCTTCTCCGAAATGTTCGAAAAACTGCTCGGTTTTGCCAACGAGGGGACGAACTTCGTCTTCGGTAGCATGAATGATCAAGGCCTGGCATTCTTCTTCCTGAAAGTACTGTGCCCTATCGTCTTTATCTCCGCCCTGATCGGTATCCTTCAGCATATCCGTGTGCTGCCGGTTATCATCCGCGCAATTGGTTACCTGCTTTCCAAAGTGAACGGTATGGGCAAGCTGGAATCCTTCAACGCCGTCAGCTCTCTGATCCTGGGTCAGTCTGAGAACTTTATCGCCTATAAAGATATTCTCGGCAAAATGTCTCGCAACCGTATGTACACCATGGCTGCAACGGCGATGTCTACCGTTTCCATGTCTATCGTCGGCGCGTACATGACCATGCTGGAGCCGAAGTACGTTGTTGCGGCGCTGGTACTGAACATGTTCAGCACCTTTATCGTGTTGTCGCTGATCAACCCTTACCGTGTTGATGCCAGCGAAGAAAACATCCAGATGTCTAACCTGCACGAAGGTCAGAGCTTCTTCGAAATGCTGGGTGAATACATTCTGGCGGGTTTCAAAGTGGCAATTATCGTTGCGGCGATGCTGATTGGTTTCATCGCGCTGATCGCTGCCCTGAACGCCCTGTTTGCCACCGTAACCGGCTGGTTTGGCTACAGCATCTCCTTCCAGGGCATCCTGGGTTACATCTTCTATCCGGTTGCATGGGTAATGGGTGTGCCGTCCAGCGAAGCGCTGCAGGTAGGTAGTATCATGGCGACAAAACTGGTTTCTAACGAATTCGTTGCAATGATGGATCTGCAGAAAATCGCCGCTACGCTCTCTCCACGCGCTGAAGGCATCATCTCTGTGTTCCTGGTTTCCTTCGCTAACTTCTCTTCTATCGGTATTATCGCCGGTGCGATTAAAGGTCTGAACGAAGAGCAAGGTAACGTGGTTTCCCGCTTTGGTCTGAAGCTGGTATACGGTTCTACGCTGGTGAGCGTACTGTCTGCATCTATCGCAGCACTGGTGCTGTAAGCGTAAGACAACGTCGTAGTAATAAGGCCGGGGAATTTCCCCGGCTTTTTTATGCCTGCTATTCAGCAAACCGGAGATACCAGGTAAAAACCGACAGGATACAGAAACAAAAAACCCCCGCTTTTCAGCGAGGGTTTAAATTTTGGTGGAGCTAAGCGGGATCGAACCGCTGACCTCTTGCATGCCATGCAAGCGCTCTCCCAGCTGAGCTATAGCCCCACGATGCTTTTACGTATATGCCAAATTTATTGGGATAAAATTTGGTGGAGCTAAGCGGGATCGAACCGCTGACCTCTTGCATGCCATGCAAGCGCTCTCCCAGCTGAGCTATAGCCCCATTACGTAAAGCTTGTCGAGTTGACGGGCGGCATCATATGAATTCCCTTCGCGTGTGTCAACGGCAAAATTAACTCATAGAATTCAATCGCTGAAAAAGCAGTCAAATGAAGAACATTGCGTAACAACTCGCATTCAGTAGTTAAACGCGTCACGGTTTCTACTAAAATGGTGCTATAAAATGAGCCACTAATTAACCCCACGACTATTCAGGGAATCGTTATGTTCAAGGAACGGATGACGCCAGAAGAGCTAGCTAATCTGACCGGATACAGCCGACAAACCATCAATAAATGGGTGCGCAAGGAAGGCTGGGCTACATCACCTAAACCTGGCGTTCAGGGCGGTAAAGCCCGACTGGTTCACGTCACCGAACAAGTTCGCGAATACATTCGCAGCGCTGAGCGTTCAGCCGAAGGCTTATCAGACAATTTATCGTTATCCGGTGATACCTCTATTGAGGCGCTACTGATTAGGCTCGCCAAAGAAATGACGCCGTCAGAACAGAAAATGTTTACGTCACTGATCCTGCGTGAAGGCATTACGGGTTTACTACAACGCTTAGGGATCCGCGAAAACAAATAATATGAAAAAATTACGCAGCAAAATGACGACCGAAGAACTGGCTGAATGTCTCGGGGTTGCCAAACAAACCGTCAATCGCTGGATCAGAGAACAAAACTGGACCACCGAAAAGTTTCCCGGCGTTAAAGGTGGTCGTGCAAGACTGATTCATATCGACTCCAACGTCCGCACGTTTCTGCTCAATATTCCGGCTTTTCGCAAAGTACCTGACGTTTATCAGGCTGAAGAACCGCTGGCAGAATACACTCACGTTATGCGTAGTCACGCCTGTCGGCAGATAATCAGCGCACTGGACAACATGTCGCCAACGGAACAAGAAAAGTTATGGCAGTTTATCTCACGTGAAGGTATTCGCAATTTTCTTGCCCGATTAGGGATTGATGAGTCTGAATAACAGGCAAAAAAAACGGCAGGATGCGCTCCTGCCGTTGTGTTTCATCGTTCAGTCGGTCTTACTGCTGGCTTTCACGCTCAGCAATAAACGCCAGCGCTTTATTAATGCGCTCAATACTGCGGGATTTACCAATCGCATGCACCGTGACGTCTAACGCCGGGGACTGACCCGCACCGGTAACGGCTACGCGCAGCGGCATCCCGACTTTACCCATCCCCACTTCCAGCTCATCAGCGGTTGCCTGAATCGCGTGGTGCACGTTTTCTGCCGTCCAATCGCTAATCGCAGCCAGCTTGTCGCGAACCACTTCCAGCGGCTGACGCGCTACAGGACGCAGGTGCTTCTTCGCAGCATCAGCATCAAACTCAGCAAAGTCTTCGTAGAAATAGCGGCAACTCTGTGCCATCTCTTTCAGCGTTTTGCAGCGCTCACCGAGCAGTTTAACCAGCTCTGACAGCTGCGGCCCCACGCGAGTATCAATATTTTCCTGCTCAATGTGCCATTGTAGATGTGTCGCCACATATTCTGGCGCCAGCGCATTAATATAGTGATGGTTCAACCACTGCAGTTTTTCGGTATTGAACGCGCTCGCAGATTTGCTCACCGCCCCCAGGGAGAACAGTTTGATCATCTCTTCACGGGTGAAGATTTCCTGATCGCCGCTGGACCAGCCCAGACGCACCAGATAGTTCAGCAGCGCTTCCGGCAGATAACCGTCGTCGCGATACTGCATGACGCTGACTGCACCGTGACGTTTGGATAGTTTTTTACCGTCGTCGCCGTTAATCATCGACACGTGTGCGTAAACCGGCACCGGTGCGTTCAGCGCTTTCAGGATGTTAATCTGACGCGGGGTGTTGTTGATATGGTCTTCACCACGAATAACGTGGGTGATTTCCATATCCCAGTCGTCAACCACCACGCAGAAGTTGTAGGTCGGGGAACCGTCGGTACGGCGGATGATCAGATCGTCCAGCTCCTGGTTGCTGAATTCGATCGGCCCACGGATCTGGTCGTCAAAAATAACGGAACCATCCTGCGGGTTGGCAAAACGCACCACGCAAGGCTCATCCGCGTCGTGATGTTCATGCCCATGACGGCAGCGGCCGTCGTAACGCGGTTTCTCGCCATTCGCCATCTGCTCTTCACGCAGCGCGTCCAGGCGTTCTTTGGAGCAGTAGCATTTATACGCGGTACCCGCTTCCAGCATCTCATCAATAACCGCGTTGTAACGATCAAAACGTTTGGTCTGGAAGTATGGGCCTTCATCCCATTCCAGATTCAGCCAGTTCATGCCATCCATAATGGCTTCAATAGCTTCCGGAGTGGAGCGTTCGAGATCGGTGTCTTCAATACGCAGCACAAACTCACCGCCATGGTTGCGTGCAAAAAGCCAGGAATAAAGAGCAGTACGCGCACCGCCGACGTGCAGGTAGCCTGTCGGGCTTGGCGCGAAGCGAGTTTTGATTTTCATGAAATGGCCTTACGTTTATAAAGATGCCGACAACCGGCAAATCCAGGGAAGATTATCAGGCTCGTATTCTATCACCGTGGTCTGATTCCTCAATGTTGTTCAGGTTGGAACATCACGCTTTGCCATTTTCGTATACAAATCATGCGACATGGATTGTTTTGCGATCGTTTTGTTTAAATTTACGACGAACGAACAATTTCTTTAGAAAATGCGTTGACTCATTTTCAACTCTCCCTATAATGCGACTCCACACAGCGGGGGTGATTAGCTCAGCTGGGAGAGCACCTCCCTTACAAGGAGGGGGTCGGCGGTTCGATCCCGTCATCACCCACCACTTCGGGTCGTTAGCTCAGTTGGTAGAGCAGTTGACTTTTAATCAATTGGTCGCAGGTTCGAATCCTGCACGACCCACCAATGTAAAAAGGCGCCCTAAAGGCGCCTTTTTGCTATCTGCGATTTTTAAGATTCGAACCTGCAGCAGGTTCGGTGTTGAGCGCAGCGAAACAACGGAGCCGTTTACGGTGACGGCCCGAAGGGCGAGCAAGCGAGTCATCCTGCACTGCTTACCCGACCAAAGCATCAATCAACTTCGTTAACGCTGGCGTGGCCTGATGCTGTTCATAGACAATATACAAATCCGCCGGAATACGTTCCTCTAATGGCCGGAATACCACGCCAGGCCAGCTCATTTGTGCATAACCATCAGCCATTAACGTAATCCCGACTCCCATACTGATCATTGCCAGCACTGTCTGGGGCTCAACAACCTCACGAATAATCATTGGCGAGAAGCCCGCCTGCTGACATACACGTTGCAAAAATCCCCAATCGGAATGTACGGACGGCAGCGTGACAAAATATTCGTTGCGCAGCGCCGCCAGAGGAACAGAATCCCTGGAGGCCAGAATGTGATCTTCCGGTACTGCAACCATGAATGAAGATTCATGCAGACGTAAGCTGGTAAAACCAACCGTTGGTTCAATTGCCATACGCCATATCCCTGCATCGAGCTCCCGACGCTCTAATAACGCCATTTGCATACCTGGCGATTTTTCGCGAAACAGTACTTCAACATTGGGATTTGCTTTCAAAAAATAGTGCATTGCGGGACGCATTCTTCCCCACAGTGCCGTACCAACCACACCCAATTCAATACGCCCCGCTTCGCCGCGACCAATCTGCTCCACTCTCGCCATAGCCTGATTTGCATTGGCTAACAAACGACGCGACTCCTCCATCAGAATTTTCCCGGCATGAGTTAACGCAACGCTGCGAGAATGGCGAATAAATAACAAGGTACCAAGTTGCTGTTCAAGTTCTTTGATATGAATACTCAGAGGGGGTTGTGACATATTTAACCGGGCAGCAGCCCGGCCAAAATGCAACTCTTCTGCAACAGCGAGAAAATAACGCAATAACTTCAGATCGATTCGGTGAGCTCGTTCCATCACTGTTACACTCCAGGAATAAGGGATAACGTCTGGAATCTACCACATTGCTTAGTAAAAAATAGATTTAACGACAAGATACCCAATATACATAAACACAATAGATAAAACCCCGGGTAAAACATTTGGTGCAGGAATAGGTATTCGGCATAAAGTAAATAATGCCCCAATGCCAAACCCAATGCCTGAGGATAGAATGATTTCTTTCACGTGAAATCCTTGTTTGTGAAATGAGCTGGCGAGCATCCCCTCGCCAGTTAAATAATTTTAATGAGCCAATGATTTAGTCGACAATTTTTCTGGATGATGTTGATATTTAAAGAACAACGCAAAAACAATTGCCAGTGCCAAAGCATAAGCAGCAAACACCAACCAGATAGTTTGCCAATCCTTGACGCCATCGACAGAAAAATAGTCCACCGCCATCCCGCTCAGGATTGAACCCACCCACGCGCCAATGCCATTTACCATCGTCATAAACAGCCCCTGGGCGCTGGCGCGAATCCTTGAATCAACTTCCTGCTCGACAAATACCGAGCCGGAGATGTTGAAGAAATCAAACGCACAACCGTAAACGATCATCGACATTAGCAGCAGCACAAAGCCAAACGGAGACGGATCGCCAAAGGCAAAGAAGCCAAAGCGCAGCGTCCACGCCAGCATACTCATCAGCATCACTGTTTTAATGCCAAAGCGTTTCAGGAAGAATGGAATAGTGAGGATAAAACCCACTTCCGCCATCTGCGAAACTGACAGCAAAATGGAGGGATATTTCACCACAAAGCTGTTGGCAAACTCAGGGTTACGGGCAAAATCATGCAGGAACGGATTGCCAAAGACGTTGGTGATTTGCAGCACCGCCCCCAGCATCATGGCAAACAAAAAGAAAATTGCCATGCGCGGATTTTTAAACAGCACAAACGCATCCAGCCCCAGTTTACTGGCAAGCGTGGCGGACGCTTTTTTCTCCGCAACCGGTATTTTTGGCAACGTCAGCGCATACAGAGCCAGCAGCAGTGATGCGCCTGAAGCGATATACAGCTGCGCGCTGCTCAGCTCCAGTCCCATTAAGCTGACCGTCCACATAGCAACAATAAAACCTATCGTGCCAAACACACGAATTGGCGGGAACGCAGTGACCGGATCCTGACCCGATTGTGCAAGGCATGAATATGAGACGCTGTTCGATAGCGCAATTGTCGGCATATACGCCATCGCATTAACCAACATTACCCAGAACATGGTCTATGGATCGGTAACGGTTGTGGCGTATAGCAACACGCCAGCACACACCAGGTGGCACAGCATATAAGCGCGCTCGGCACGCAGCCACTTATCGGCGATGATCCCCATAATTCCCGGCATAATAATCGCGGCAAGCCCTTTCGAGCTGTAGACCATACCCACATTCGCGCCGGTAAAATCCAGGGTGTTAATCATGTAAGAACCCAGGGTAACCAGCCAGCTACCCCAGATAAAATATTGCAAAAACGACATGATTTTTAAGCGGGACGTAATACCCATTTTTTATTCCTTGCCGTGAGGTAAGGCTCCCAAAAGGAGCCTTTGTTATTGTGTGTTTAGGCTAATTTGCGTAAAAAACCGCAAATCAGATTAATAAAGTTCTGACGGGACAGCTCAGCCGCAGCCAGCGTCTGAGCATGGGACAGTTTTACATCTCCTAACCCTTCCGCCAGATTGGTGATCGCAGAGACGGCAACGACCTTGAGACCACAATGACGTGCGGTAATAACTTCCGGCACCACTGACATTCCGACCACATCGCCGCCAATAATCTGCATCATGCGTATTTCTGCCGCAGTTTCGAAGTTCGGACCCGGATAAGAAACAAATACGCCTTCGGTGAGGGGGAATCCCTCCTCTGCCGCAACGACCTGAAGAATGGCGCGGTAATCTGCATCGTAAGCATTTGCCAGCGAGAAAAAGCGATCGCCAAAACGCTCATCATTCGCTCCAACCATCGGCGTACCCGGCATAGTGTTAATGTGATCGCACAACGCCACCAGACTTCCTGGGCCAACTTCAGGACGCAGTGATCCTGCCGCATTTGTACAGAACAATACTTCACAACCCAGCAATTTCAGGGTGCGAATGGCGTCAGTCATAACCGTCATACCCCGACCTTCATAAAAATGCCCACGCCCTTTCATACAAGCAACAGGAACACCCGCCAGATGACCGAGTACCAGTTCTCCAGCATGACCGTGAACGGTACTCACAGGAAAACCTGGAAGTTTTTCATAGGAGATGGCGACCGCATTCTCAATTTGCTCCGCCAGCGCACCCAGGCCAGAACCCAAAATAAACGCGATTCGCGGGGTAAATTCCGGTGCATATGCACGAATAATATCAACACAATACTCAGGATTATGAGAAAAAAGAGCGTGAGACATAAGTATCCTTGTTCTATCGGTTTAAATTTGACTCCTTTTTATAACGACCTTCGACCTGTGCTGACCAATACACTTTTCACGTGCTATCAATAGTCATTTGATATCGATGGATTTAGATCGCTTCTGTATTAATAAAGAGGCAAAACAGTATTGGTAGTTATCTACTCTTTATCTTAACAATATGCTGTTTATATTTTTATAAATCACTTTTTTAATTAACCTGTTAATAACTATTGGCATAGGGAAATATGCTATGAAAAAATTCTTTACTCTGACACTCTCATCTTTACTCATTATTCCCGCACCATCCCATGCGGAATATAAAAGTGGATTTGCCGATATCGGCCTGCATTATCTCGACTGGACATCAGAGACTACAGAAAAAACCAGTAAAAAATCACACAAAGATGACTTTGGGTATCTGGAGCTTGAAGGCGGAGCGAACTTTAGCTGGGGAGAAATGTACGGCTTCTTCGATTGGGAGAATTTCTACAATGGCCGTCACGCTAAACCCGGCAGCGAACAGCGTTACACTTTCAAAAATACCAACCGTATCTATCTTGGTGATACAGGGTTAAACCTCTATCTCCATGCTTACGGAACTTATGGTTCGCCGAATCGTGCTAACTTCCATGATGATATGTTTCTCTATGGGTTAGGTTATAATTTCACAGGCAATGGGTATTGGTTTAAGCCCTTCTTTGCCAAACGTTATACCGATCAGACATATTATACTGGGGATAATGGTTATGTAATGGGCTGGGTGGCCGGATATAGCTTCTCGCTCGGCAGCGAGAAATTCAGCGTAACGAACTGGAACGAATACGAATTTGACCGCAATGAAACCTACGCGGCAGGTAATGGCGGTAAGGACGGAATCAACGGCGCAGTCGCTTTCTGGTGGAATGCGACGCCGCATCTTACCGCAGGTATTCAGTATCGTTACGCAGATAATAAACTGGGAGAATCATTCCTGCAGGATGGTATTATTTATTCTCTTAAATACTTGTTCTAACACATTAACCCAGTCGGACAGATAATTAAATCTGATACAGCGGATCGCGGGCACGACCGGCGGTTAATGCACTGGCCTGCATACGCACCACATCCCACAGCGCCTGAGCCGCGGTTGATAAAGAGCGGTTTTTACGTCGAGCCAGCATCAGCTGCCGTTCAACAACCGGCGTCAGGCGCTTAACCTGCAGATGACTCCCCTGCGGTAAGGGGAGCGCCAGCGCGGGCAGCACGCTGATGCCAATCCCCGCTTCAACCATTGGGAACAGCGTGGCGGGATGACCAATCTCCTGAACAATATTGGCATCAATGGAGAAATGGGCCAGCGCCGCATCGATCAGCGGTCGACTGCCGGAAGCGTAATCCTGTAACACCAGACGTTCGTGGTACAAATCCTGCCAGTTTACCCACTCACGTTGGGCCAACGGATGATCCTGGCGACACAGCAGCAGGAACGGTTCGGACAGTACGGCTTCACATTGCAGATCGGTCACTGCCCCGGGATCAATCACAATACCAAAATCTACTTCTCCCTGGCGAATACTCTCCAGTACCCACTGCTGTGGCCGGTCATGCAGCACAAAATCGATTGCCGGATAAAGCCGATTGCTCTGGGCAATACACTGCGGAATAAGGTGAGCAGAGATTGTCTGGCTGGCGGCAACCCGTACTGTACCGGTTAACTGCGTTCCCACCTGACCGGCTTCGCGCAGCGTGCTGTGCAGCTCATCCAGAATACGTTCCAGCCGCGTCGCCAGCTGGTGTCCGGCTTCCGTCAGCACCACTTCCCGCGTTGTTCTGTCCAATAAGCGCACCCCCGTCTGAGCTTCAAGCTCTTTAACGCTATGGCTGACCGCCGACTGGCTTAAGCCAATAATATCGCCCGCCCGGCTAAAACTTTTGGCCTGGGCGACGGTGACAAAGATACGCAACTGACGCAGAGAGTAATTCATCTATTCGATTCATATATGGATGCAATAAATCAATTTTATTTCTCAAACGGAAAAACGCAAAATGTTGCTACCGAATTTCAGGAGTCTTTATGAAACTTTTTCGTATTCTTGATCCGTTCACGATAACGCTGATTACCGTCGTTTTGCTGGCGTCGTTTTTCCCGGCCGAAGGTGGCTTTGTGCCTTTCTTTGAAGGCTTGACCACCGCCGCCATTGCCCTGCTGTTTTTTATGCACGGGGCCAAGCTCTCTCGTGACGCAATTATTGCCGGCGGTAGCCACTGGCGCTTGCATCTGTGGGTAATGTGCAGCACGTTTGTTGTTTTCCCGGTGCTGGGCGTTCTGTTCGCCTGGTGGGCCCCCGTCAACGTTGATCCGATGCTGTACACCGGATTCCTGTATCTGTGTATTTTGCCAGCCACGGTGCAATCGGCTATCGCCTTTACCTCAATGGCAGGTGGTAACGTTGCCGCCGCCGTGTGTTCAGCTTCGGCCTCCAGCTTACTGGGTATTTTTCTTTCGCCACTGCTGGTAGGCCTGGTCATGAATATGCATGGCGCAGAAGGCAGCCTGGAACAGGTAGGGAAAATCATGCTGCAGCTGCTGCTGCCGTTCGTGCTGGGTCATCTCTCGCGACCGTGGATTGGCAACTGGGTGTCACAGCATAAAAAATGGATTGCAAAAACGGATCAATCTTCCATTTTACTGGTGGTTTACTCCGCCTTCAGTGAAGCCGTGGTTAATGGGATCTGGCACAAAGTAGGGGTGGGATCACTGCTGTTTATCGTGGTTGTCAGCATCATATTGCTGGCCATCGTGATTGCTATTAACGTCTTTGTTGCGCGCAAATGCGGTTTCAGCAAAGCCGATGAAATCACGATTGTATTCTGTGGATCGAAGAAAAGTCTGGCGAATGGGATCCCCATGGCAAACATCCTGTTCCCGACGTCGGTGATCGGTATGATGGTATTGCCATTGATGATTTTCCACCAAATTCAGCTGATGGTGTGCGCCGTGCTGGCGCGTCGCTACAAACAACAGACGGACGCGCTGCAGGCGCAGCAGAAGAGCCGCGCCGCGAAGGCCTAAAGTGGGCGTTTCAGGGGCTGAACCAGCTGCGTCAGCCCCTCAGTTTTAATCAGCAGCGTGATTTGCATCAGCTCCCCAAGTTTGCCCGGCGGAAATTCATCCTTGCGGGCAAACCACAGCAGATACTCTTCCGGGACATCAATCAGCCGACGCCCTTTATATTTGCCAAAGGGCATGACGGTATTGGCGATCTCTACCAGCTGCTCTTTTTCCATCTCAAGCACCCAGCAAGCGGATCATTTCAGCTTCGTCGATCACTGCAATGCCCAACTCCTGCGCTTTTGCCAGCTTCGAACCCGCCGCTTCCCCAGCTATCACCAGATCGGTTTTCTTCGACACGCTCCCCGCCACTTTTGCGCCCAGCTCGGTGAGTCGAGCTTTGGCATCATCGCGCGACATAAGGCTCAGGCTCCCGGTCAGCACAATCGTTTTGCCGGCAAACGGGCTGTCGATTTCTTCAGCGTTGATAACCACCGGCGCAGGCCAGTGGATCCCTTGCGCCAGAAGTTGCACTATCACCTCACGGTTGCTTTCTTCGGCGAAGAAATTAAACACGTGCGTCGCTACCACGATGCCGACATCCGGCACTTTTTGCAGCTCTTCAATAGAGGCCGCTTCCAACGCCTCAAGCGTGCCGAAATATGCCGCCAGACCTGCAGCTGTAGCTTCGCCGACTTCACGAATACCCAGCGCATAGAGGAAACGAGCAAATGTGGTCTCTTTCGCTTTTTCCAGCGCATTCACTACGTTTTGCGCCGACTTCGGCCCCATTCGATCAAGACCGGTCAGCTTACCGGCGGTCAACGTGAAGAGATCCGCAGGCGTGTGGACATACTCTTTCTCGACCAGTTGATCGATAATTTTGTCGCCCATGCCGTCAACGTCCAACGCCCGGCGAGAAACGAAGTGTTTCAACGATTCCTTACGCTGCGCCCCGCAGATTAAACCTCCGGTACAACGAGTAACTGCTTCGCCTTCCACCCGTTCAACATCAGAGTGACAAACCGGACAATGGGTTGGAAACTCGATTTCGCGCGTATCTTCCGGACGCTCGGAAAGTACGACATTCACCACCTGCGGGATGACATCGCCCGCACGGCGAATAACGACTTTGTCGCCAATACGCAAACCCAGCCGTTCTATTTCGTCAGCGTTATGCAACGTTGCGTTACTGACCAGCACCCCGGCCACCTGCACTGGCTCAAGGCGGGCAACGGGCGTAATTGCCCCTGTACGTCCAACCTGAAACTCAACATCGCGGACAAAGGTCATCTGCTCCTGAGCCGGGAACTTAAAGGCCACCGCCCAGCGCGGCGCGCGGGCAACAAAACCCAGTTGTTCCTGCAAGGCCATGGAGTTGACTTTGATCACCACGCCGTCAATATCGAATCCCAGCGTCGGTCGGTCTTCTTCAACCTTATGATAGTAAGCAAGTACTTCCTCCGGAGAGTCGCAAAGCGCCACTCTGTCGCTCACCGGCAGTCCCCACGCTTTAAATTGCAGCAGACGACCCAGATGGGTATCAGGCAGCTCACCGCCTTCCAGTACGCCAACGCCATAGCAGAAGAAAGTAAGCGGTCGCTTCGCTGTAATACGTGGATCGAGCTGACGCAATGACCCAGCCGCCGCGTTACGTGGGTTAGCAAACACTTTGTTACCAGTGCGGCGGGCTTCGTCGTTAATTTTTTCAAATCCGGCCTGCGGCAGGAACACCTCACCGCGCACTTCCAGACGTGTCGGAATGTTATCGCCGTGCAGTTTTAACGGGATCGCGCGGATGGTACGCACGTTTGAGGTGATGTCTTCCCCGGTGGTGCCATCGCCGCGCGTTGCGGCGCTAACCAGTACACCGTTTTCGTAGAGAATACTCACCGCCAGCCCGTCAAGCTTCAGCTCACAGCACCAGGTCAGCTTATCCGTACGCTTTAGCCGATCCTGTACGCGTTTGTTGAAGGCGAGAAAACTCTCTTCATCAAATACGTTATCCAGCGACAGCATGGGCACTTCATGGCGAATCTGGCTGAACGCCGTTAACGGAGCGGCACCAACGCGTTGTGTTGGCGAGTCGGGTGTAATAAGGTCCGGATGCTGCGCTTCCAGCTCGCGGAGTTCGCGCAGCAGACGATCGTATTCCGCATCGGGAATTTCCGGCGCGTCCATCACATGGTAGAGATACTCATGATGGCGAAGCGTGGTTCGCAGTTCAGTCAGTTGTTGTTCGATTGATTCCATATCGCACCATCAATGATAAAAAACCCCCGACAGGCGGGGGTTTAGCAAGGAGATGTCACGCCAGAGGAAAATCAGGCGCGAGATTCTTTAACTTCGCGGATGCGGTCCTGATACTCGCGCAGTTTCTGCGGCGTCATCATGCGACGTTGATCGTCGAGCACCACACCGCCAACTTCATCGGCAATGTGCTGTGCTGACTGCAGCATCAGCTTAAAGTTTTGCAGCTCGTCCCCATAGGACGGAACCTGCATAAAAATAGTTACGCCAGGAGTACTGAAGTCGCCTGTCATTTCGGGGTCAAATGTCCCCGGGTTAACCATATTAGCAAGGCTAAACAGCGACGGACCGCTGCCATCCGGGCTCAAATGACGATGAAAAATATTCATATCGCCAAATTTAAAACCGGCCTGCTGAATGCTATTGAGCAGCACTTCTCCGTTGAGTTCGCTGCCATGATGAGCCGCAACGTTCATAATGATGACCGTCTCTTTAGGCTGCGGTTTTTCTGCAACAGGCGCTTCTTCAACGACCGGCTCAGGCTGCGGCTGATGTTCAACGACAGGCTCTGCTGGCTGGAAGGTCTGCGGCGCTGGCTGCACGGACTGCTGGACCTGAGGCGCAACGGGCTGATGCTGCATCGGCTGCTGGACAGGTTGCTGCGGAACAGGCTGATGTTGCACCGGCTGCTGCGGTTGCACAGGCTGCGGCTGTTGAACATGCGGCGGCGGTACCGGCGCTTGCGCAGGCTGCTGCGCGGGTTGACGCGGCTGAGCAGACGCATAAGGCGGCTGGTACTGGTGTTGCGGCGACTGAGGAGGAACACCATGTTCCTGCGCATTACCGGGAGCATGATTCACACGATGAACGCGAACTTCGCCCACGCCTTCGTCTTCCTCGACGTTGTCGTCGAACGAATCCTCGTCTTCACGTTTAGACTTCATGCGTTTCAGTGGGCGATCGCGGAATATAGAAGACCGCTCTTTACGGCTAGTCCAAAAACCATGTACCAGTAAAGCGATTATGGCGATCGCGCCAACAATGATTAATATCAGACGCAAATCCTGCATCATTATATTCTCTGTTGTTCTAACACCTTGCCACCACGGCAAACATTTACTCACTAAGAGTATTTGTCGATTACGCCAAGTGCAAGTGTACTCTTGGCTTTCACAGCATAAAGATGAACAAAATTGTGCTTTTTGCTGTTTTTTCGAACATTTCCGAACAGCTTAACGCTCAACAACCCGGTAAGATACGCAAAGTTTACCAGAGCTTTTATAACAAGGAGTATGTCCTGACCATGGTTTCATCATCTGCAGTTGTACCTCGCAGCGGCCTTTATTACTTTTCCCAGGGATGGAAGCTCATCACCCAACCAGGTATTCGTCGTTTTGTTATTCTGCCTTTACTGGTGAATATCCTGCTGATGGGCGGCGCATTCTGGTGGTTATTTACTCAACTCGGTAGCTGGATCCCCGCGCTGATGAGCCACGTCCCTGACTGGCTACAGTGGCTCAGCTATTTACTGTGGCCGATTGTAACCCTCTCCGTACTGTTGGTGTTCGGTTACCTGTTCTCCACCCTTGCCAACTGGATTGCTGCGCCGTTTAACGGCCTGCTGGCGGAACAGCTGGAAGCGCGCTTGACGGGCGCAACGCCTCCCGATACAGGCGTTCTCGGCATCATGAAAGACCTTCCGCGCATTATGAAACGTGAATGGCAAAAGCTGGCATGGTATCTCCCGCGCGCTTTCGTGTTGCTGATCCTCTATTTTATTCCGGGCATTGGGCAGACCGTCGCCCCGGTACTGTGGTTCCTGTTCAGCGCATGGATGCTGGCTATTCAATACTGCGATTATCCATTTGATAACCACAAAGTTCCTTTTAAGGAAATGCGCGTCGCGCTGCGCACGCGTAAGGTGACCAATATGCAGTTTGGTGCGTTGACCAGCCTGTTTACCATGATTCCGGTACTCAATCTGTTCATCATGCCGGTGGCAGTTTGTGGTGCCACGGCGATGTGGGTAGACTGCTATCGTGATAAGCATGCGTTATGGAAGTAATGCAAAAATGTGTAAAAGCGGGCTGGCTTATGCCCGCTCTTATTCCATACTGCAAAGCATTATTTCTCATCAGCATATAGATATGCGAATTCCTTACTTCCCCATACATTCTCAACAGGTATGCTGAAGCGGTATCCCAATTTCATACAGTTAAGGACAGGCCATGAGTAAGATTTTTGAAGATAACTCGCTGACTATCGGTCATACGCCGCTGGTTCGACTGAACCGTATCGGTAACGGACGCATTCTGGCGAAGGTGGAATCACGTAACCCCAGCTTTAGCGTCAAATGCCGTATCGGTGCCAATATGATTTGGGATGCCGAAAAACGTGGTGTACTGAAACCTGGCGTTGAACTGGTAGAGCCAACCAGCGGCAACACAGGGATAGCACTGGCCTACGTTGCTGCCGCCCGTGGCTACAAACTGACCTTGACCATGCCGGAAACAATGAGCATTGAGCGCCGCAAGCTGTTGAAGGCTCTGGGTGCGAATCTGGTCCTGACTGAAGGCGCAAAAGGGATGAAGGGCGCAATCCAGAAAGCTGAAGAAATTGTCGCCAGCGATCCGGAAAAATTCCTGCTGCTGCAGCAGTTCAGCAACCCGGCGAACCCGGAAATCCACGAAAAAACCACCGGCCCGGAAATCTGGGAAGATACCGATGGTCAGGTTGATGTCTTTATTTCCGGTGTAGGTACCGGTGGTACGCTGACTGGCGTAAGCCGTTACATTAAAGGCACCAAAGGTAAAACGGATCTGATCACCGTCGCGGTAGAGCCGACCGACTCCCCGGTTATCGCCCAGGCGCTGGCGGGTGAGGAGCTGAAACCGGGCCCACATAAAATCCAGGGAATTGGCGCGGGCTTCATTCCAGGCAACCTCGATCTGAAGCTTATCGATAAAGTCGTCGCCATCACCAATGATGAGGCAATCTCTACTGCGCGTCGCCTGATGGAAGAAGAAGGTATTTTGGCGGGCATCTCTTCTGGTGCAGCCGTTGCTGCCGCGCTTAAGCTGCAGGAAGATGAAACCTTTACCAATAAGAATATAGTGGTTATTCTACCGTCATCGGGTGAGCGTTATCTGAGCACTGCACTGTTTGCCGATCTCTTCACAGAGAAAGAACTGCAACAGTAATGCCAGCATGTTAAAAACGCGTAAAAAAGCACCCTTTTGGGTGCTTTTTTGTGGTCTGCTTCAAAGTTTCAACTCGCCTGGCATTGATTCAACCCTCCAGAACTGGTATTTAACCAAGCTAATTATTTTGATGCGCGAAATTAATCGTTACAGGAAAAGCGCTAGCTGAATCGATTTTATGATTTGGTTCAACTCTTCCTTTCGCGGCATAATGTTTAATGACGAACGAAACGTCAGCGGCAAGAAGTTGCCAGCAACGGATTGCACCGAACTCCTTTTGTGTCGCGTCCAGTTTACGCCGATGCTAACAATACAGGCTAAAGTTGAACCGCCAGGCTAGACTTTAGTTCCACAACACTAAACCTATAAGTTGGGGAAATATAATGTTCCAGCAAGAAGTTACCATTACCGCTCCGAACGGTCTGCATACTCGCCCTGCTGCTCAGTTTGTTAAAGAAGCAAAAGGCTTTACTTCTGATATTACTGTGACTTCCAACGGCAAAAGCGCTAGCGCCAAAAGCCTGTTTAAACTGCAGACTCTGGGCCTGACTCAGGGTACCGTTGTTACCCTGTCCGCAGAAGGTGAAGACGAGCAGAAAGCAGTTGAGCATCTGGTTAAACTGATGGCTGAACTCGAGTAAGTTCAACGAGTTCTTTTAAATATCAGTCACAAGTAAGGTAGGGTTATGATTTCAGGCATTTTAGCATCCCCGGGTATCGCTTTCGGTAAAGCATTGCTGCTGAAAGAAGACGAGATCGTCATTGACCGGAAAAAAATTTCTGCCGACAAGGTTGATCAGGAAGTTGAACGTTTTCTGAGCGGTCGTGCCAAGGCATCTGCGCAACTGGAAGCGATCAAAACCAAAGCTGGTGAAACGTTCGGTGAAGAAAAAGAAGCCATCTTTGAAGGGCATATCATGCTGCTCGAAGATGAGGAGCTGGAGCAGGAAATCATAGCCCTGATTAAAGATAAGCACATGACGGCTGATGCAGCTGCGCATGAAGTTATCGAAGGACAGGCCACTGCCCTGGAAGAGCTGGATGATGAATACCTGAAAGAACGTGCGGCCGACGTACGTGACATCGGTAAACGCCTGCTGCGTAACATTCTGGGTCTGGCAATTATCGACCTCAGCGCTATTCAGGAAGAAGTCATCCTGGTAGCCGCAGACCTGACCCCGTCAGAAACCGCACAGCTGAACCTGAACAAGGTGCTGGGTTTCATTACTGACGCGGGTGGACGGACTTCCCATACCTCTATCATGGCGCGTTCTCTGGAACTGCCTGCCATCGTCGGTACGGGTAGCGTCACCTCTCAGGTTAAAAACGACGACTATCTGATTCTGGATGCCGTAAACAACCAGGTTTACGTCAATCCGACCAACGACGTTATTGAACAACTGCGCGCCGTTCAGGAGCAGGTTGCGACCGAGAAAGCGGAACTCGCTAAGCTGAAAGATCTCCCCGCTATCACGCTGGACGGACATCAGGTTGAAGTCTGCGCCAACATCGGTACCGTTCGTGACGTTGAAGGCGCTGAGCGTAATGGCGCCGAAGGTGTGGGTCTGTACCGCACCGAATTCCTGTTCATGGACCGTGAATCGCTGCCGACTGAAGAAGAACAGTTTGCTGCGTATAAAGCCGTAGCTGAAGCCTGTGGCTCTCAGGCGGTCATCGTCCGTACCATGGACATCGGCGGTGATAAAGAGCTGCCGTATATGAACTTCCCGAAAGAAGAGAACCCGTTCCTGGGCTGGCGTGCCGTACGTATCGCCATGGATCGTAAAGAGATCCTGCGTGACCAGGTTCGCGCTATCTTGCGCGCCTCTGCTTTCGGCAAACTGCGCATCATGTTCCCTATGATCATCTCTGTTGAAGAAGTGCGCGCACTGCGCAAAGAGATCGAAATCTACAAACAGGAACTGCGCGACGAAGGTAAAGCATTTGACGAAAGCATTGAGATTGGCGTGATGGTGGAAACACCGGCTGCGGCAACAATTGCACGTCATTTAGCCAAAGAAGTTGATTTCTTTAGTATCGGCACCAATGATTTAACGCAGTACACCCTGGCAGTTGACCGTGGTAATGATATGATTTCACACCTTTACCAACCGATGTCGCCATCTGTGCTGACGCTGATCAAGCAAGTTATTGATGCTTCTCATGCTGAAGGCAAATGGACTGGCATGTGTGGTGAGCTTGCAGGCGACGAACGTGCTACACTTCTGTTGCTGGGGATGGGTCTGGACGAATTCTCTATGAGCGCCATTTCTATCCCGCGCATTAAGAAGATTATCCGTAACACGAACTTCGAAGATGCGAAGGTGTTAGCAGAGCAGGCTCTTGCTCAACCGACAACGGACGAGTTAATGACGCTGGTTAACAAGTTCATTGAAGAAAAAACAATCTGCTAATCCACGAGATGCGGCCCAATTTACTGCTTAGGAGAAGATCATGGGTTTGTTCGATAAACTGAAATCTCTGGTTTCTGATGATAAGAAAGACACCGGAACTATTGAGATTGTTGCTCCGCTCTCTGGCGAGATCGTCAACATCGAAGACGTGCCGGATGTAGTTTTTGCTGAAAAAATCGTTGGTGATGGCATTGCTATCAAACCAACCGGTAACAAAATGGTTGCCCCTGTAGACGGCACCATCGGCAAAATCTTTGAAACCAACCACGCTTTCTCTATCGAATCCGACAGCGGCATTGAGCTGTTTGTTCACTTCGGTATTGATACCGTTGAACTGAAAGGCGAAGGCTTTAAGCGTATCGCTGAAGAAGGTCAGCGCGTGAAAGTGGGCGACCCGGTTATTGAATTCGATCTGCCGCTGCTGGAAGAAAAAGCCAAGTCTACCCTGACTCCGGTTGTTATCTCCAACATGGACGAAATCAAAGAACTGATCAAACTGTCCGGTAGCGTGACCGTGGGTGAAACTCCGGTTATCCGCATCAAGAAATAATTCTTGCCGCAGAGAAGAATGGCGCCGATTGGCGCCATTTTTTTATACACCTCATCCGCCATTAAATGTGTGTGGTCATCGGTCGATAATACGCCTCACGCATCAGGATTTTCATGCCCTCCGGCCCGCTCTCCAGCATGCGTCGTTCCGAATCCGCCACTAACAGCTCACAGTCGTAACCACCCGCAATCCCGAACATAGCCCGCGCCACGCAGATATCTTCCAGCGCCGTTATCCCGCTGGTATCAAAATGTCCAACCATACGCCCATTCTGGCGAACCACCAGCCGGTAACTCTTCATCGCGCCTCCCCTGACGGTGGCAAAATTAACTCATCACAACCGCACTGGTGCGTCCACGTCATCACGTCCAGCACACGCTGTGCAGCATCGTGCGTCGCAGTTGTCAGCCTTTTACCCAATACAATACCGCTCACCAGCTCAGCACAAAACAGATCGCCAGTCCCCTTCAGATCTGTTTTCACCCGCGGATGTGCGAGCACCTCAACCGTTTCAGCCGTTACCACCGCAACGTTGATAATCTCTTCGGTATTCCCCGGCGCACTGGTAATCACTACCCATTTCAGCGTTTCGGTAAGCAGAGATTGCGCCGCCGTTATGGCTTCATCAAGCGTACTACATGGTTTTCCACTCAGCATTTGCAGCTCAAACACATTCGGCGTCAACCCCTGAGCCAGCGGCAGCAGGTGCTGACGGTAGGCCTGCGGAATTTCGGCTTTTACGTACATGCCGCTGTCCGTATCGCCCATCACTGGGTCGACCAATATGCACAGTCCTGGATGCGTAATCTGTAACGTTTTCAGCCACTTTGCTAACAGAGCGATTTGCTCTGCGCTACCCATATAGCCCGTGGTCACCGCCTTCAGCTCGCGTAAGGCATCGCGCTCATTTAAGGCGCGGAGATACCCGCTAAACCAGTCGGGCGGAATAATACCGCCGTAAAAGGTTTCATAATGCGGGGTATTGCTGAACAGCACCGTTGGGACTGCCGTCACGCGTAATCCCTGCGCTTTAATGGCCGGAACGGCGATGCTGTTGCCTACGCTGCCATACACCACCTGTGACTGGACGGCGACGATATCGGTCTGTAGCGCCCGATGCTTGTCGTCGAAGAGCACTGACTGAATATCACTCCCCTGCTCCATAAATCTCTCCTCTCGCTGGACAGCGGGCTTACGCCTCACTATTATCGTCATATGCTAAAATTCATTTTGTCATAGGTCAATAATGATCGACGGAAAAACCGCTAACGAAATTTTTGACAGTATTCGTCAACATGTCGCTACAGGCACGTTGGCAGCAGGAGAAACATTGCCGCCAGTGCGTGAACTGGCAACAGCATTGAACGTTAACCGTAATACTGTCGCGGCGGCTTATAAACGCCTTGTCACCTCCGGACTGGCGCAGAGCCTTGGACGCAATGGCACGGTGATCAAAGAAATTTCTACCCCCGTTGCGCTGGAAGGTGGCAATCCGGATACCGCGCTTGTCGATCTTTCCGGCAGTAATCCAGCGCCTTCGCGTCTTCCAGACCTTAGCCGTTATTTCGTGAAAATAAATAAGAATCCGCGTTTATACGGCGATGCCGCCGTATCCCCCGATCTTAAGGCGTGGGCCACGCAATGGATGCAGGAAGCAGTCCCAGGCAAGGGAGAAATCGATATCACCAGCGGCGCTATTGACGCCATTGAACGTCTGCTGTGCGCACATTTACTGCCTGGTGATAGCGTTGTCGTAGAAGATCCATGCTTTTTGAGCAGCATTAACATGCTGCGTTATGCCGGATTCTCAGCAAACCCTGTCAACGTTGACCACGAAGGCATGCAACCAGACATGCTGGAAACTGCGCTACAGAAAGGCGCACGGGCGGTGATTCTGACGCCGCGCGCTCATAACCCGACGGGATGCAGCCTGAGCGCATCCCGCGCGGCGCAATTGCAGGAAATCCTGGCCCGTTATCCGCAGACGCTGGTAATCGTCGACGACCACTTTGCGCTGCTGTCCGCTTGCCATTGGTATCCAGTGATTGCGAAAGAAACCACCCACTGGGCTGTTGTCCGTTCGATGTCTAAAACGTTAGGCCCGGATTTACGTCTGGCCATTGTGGCCAGCGATCCGCTCACTTCCGGGAAACTGCGTTTGAGGCTCAACTCCGGCAGTCAGTGGGTCAGCCATTTGCTTCAGGATTTAGTCTGCGCTTGTCTTAGTGACAAGGATTACCAGCATACGCTGGCACAAACCCAGCAATTTTACGCCGCCCAGCAGCAAAAGCTGACGGCCGCCCTACTGCAACATGGCATTGCGCTGCCGGTCGGGGATGGTCTCAATCTGTGGCTGCCGCTGGAAGATAACAGCCAGGCGACCGCTTTTGCGCTAGCAAAATCCGGTTGGCTGGTACGCGAAGGCGAAGTATTTGGCGTTAATACCCCTGCGCACGGCCTGCGCATTACGCTGTCAACATTATCAGACAGCGACATTGATAAGCTGGCGAGTGATATCCATCAGGCGCTAAAGCGCTAACAGGAGAGAAAAAGTGCGAGTTCATTTTGTTATTCATGAGTCCTTTGAATCTGCTGGCGCGTATCTGCCGTGGGCCGAATCACGCGGCTATACCATCACCTGGTCGCACGTTTACGCCGGAGAAAAGGTTCCCGCTAACGCCGATGGCTTCGATATGCTGGTGTTATTTGGCGGTCCGCAGTCACCCCGGACCACGCTTGCAGAGTGTCCATACTTTGACGCTCTGGCCGAGCAGCATCTGATCAACCAGGCGATTGCGGCACGTAAAATCGTGGTGGGGATCTGTTTGGGGTCGCAGTTAATCGGCGAAGCGCTGGGCGCGAAAGTATGCCAGAGCCCGGAAAAAGAGATTGGTCACTACCCGATCGCCCTGACCGAAGCAGGCCAACAGCATCCGTTGTTCAGCCATTTTGGTTCACCGCTTACCGTCGGTCACTGGCACAACGATATGCCGGGATTAACCGACCAGGCGACAATTCTCGCCACAAGCGTTGGCTGCCCGCGACAAATCGTACAATACGGTAATTTCGTCTATGGTTTTCAGTGTCATATGGAATTTACCGCCGAAGCGGTCGAAGGATTAATTCAGCACTCAGAGCAGGAGCTGGCCGAAGCCAAAGGGAAGCGTTTCATCCGCTCTGCTGAAGAGATGCGCGCATGGGATTACCAACAGATGAATGAGAAGCTGTGGCAATTCCTTGATAAGCTGGTGGAAAAACGTAACGATGGATCATCTCAGGCTGGATAAAACACGCAACAGCTTATCCAGCCATCGTGCCAGGCGGTTGCCTGATGGTGCTACGCTTATCAGGCCTACCAGTTAAATCCCCAACCCCTGGTTGAAGTGCTCTTCACCAAAGACACCGGTCGAAAGATAGCGATCGCCGCGATCGCAGATGATCGCCACCACCACAGCTCCCGGCGTCGCACGCGCCACGCGTAGCGCACCGGCCACCGCGCCGCCAGAGCTGACACCACAGAAAATGCCTTCGCGAACGGCCAGTTCACGCATGGTGTTTTCCGCATCGTTCTGATGAATATCCAGCACTTCATCCACCAGCGAGGCGTTAAAAATGCCCGGCATATACTCCGCTGGCCAGCGGCGGATTCCCGGAATACTGCTGCCCTCTTCCGGCTGCAGACCCACGATAGTAACCGGTTTTTCCTGCTCGCGCAGAAAACGCGACACACCGGTTATGGTGCCGGTGGTCCCCATGCTGGAGACGAAATGAGTGATACGTCCTGACGTCTGCTGCCAGATTTCGGGGCCGGTCGTGGTGTAATGCGCATACGGGTTATCAGGATTATTAAACTGATCGAGCAGTTTACCTTCGCCACGCTGCGCCATCTCAAGGGCTAAATCGCGCGCCCCTTCCATCCCCTGCTCTTTGGTCACCAGAACCAGTTCAGCACCGTAGGCTCGCATCGCCGCACGGCGCTCCTGACTCATGTTGTCTGGCATCAGAAGCTTCATACGATAGCCTTTCAGCGCGGCGATCATCGCCAGCGCAATGCCGGTGTTGCCGCTGGTGGCCTCAATTAGCACGTCGCCAGGCTTAATTTCTCCACGCTTTTCCGCTTCGACGATCATCGACAACGCGGCGCGGTCTTTCACCGAACCCGCGGGATTATTGCCTTCCAGCTTGACCCAAATTTCACTACCGTTATCCGGCGTCAGACGTTGTAATTTCACCAGAGGCGTATTGCCAATTGTTTGTTCTAATGTGTTCACGTTTTAAGCTCGTAAAAAAGCCCGGGGGCGCAGCGCTTACCGGGCGATAAACATACTTTTTAACCTATCAGGCACTTTGCGCCAGAGCAAGTTCCTCTTCACGCGTTTCAATGCGCTGGTCGCCGTTATACAGACGTGCATTTTGCAGCCCAACAAACAGGCGCTCGCCGCGACTCGGGGAATCATCCCCCTGCATGACCACCGTCAGTGGTTCGTTATACCACCCCAACGGTTGCACAACTAATTGGGTGTAGTGACCTTTCGGACTGGCTTCCAGCACCTGAACCGGCAGCGGTGAATCAAGACTGGTACGGCGGCTGACGTCCACTTCCCACGGACGCAGGAACAGATCCACCGGTCCCTGATAGCCTGGCGTATAGCCCAGCGGCCAGCGGTGTGCGCCGACGTGGAATTGTCCACCGCGAATCGTCCCCTGCAGGCGGTTAACCTCGCCCATAAACTCCAGCACAAAACGGGTAGCCGGTTCGCGCCATACCAGATCGGGCGCATCAGCCTGTTCGATATGGCCCTGGCTCATCACCACCACGCGGTCTGCAACTTCGGTCGCTTCCTCCTGATCGTGAGTAACAAACACGCTGGTGAACTTCAGCTCTTCATGCAACTGACGCAGCCAGCGACGCAGCTCTTTACGTACCTGAGCATCGAGCGCGCCAAACGGCTCGTCGAGCAGCAGGATCTGCGGCTCTACCGCCAGCGCACGCGCCAACGCCACACGCTGTTTTTGCCCGCCGGAAAGCTGCGCCGGGAAACGGTCAGCCAGATGAGCCAATTGAACCATCTCCAGCAGTTGGGTAACTTTTGCTTTGATAGCCGCCGCATTCGGACGCTCACGCCGTGGCAGAACCGTCAGGCCAAAAGCGATGTTGTCGAAAACGCTCATATGGCGAAACAGCGCATAATGCTGGAACACGAATCCCACCTTACGGTCGCGGGCATGCAGACGACTGACGTCAGTACCGTGAAAACGGATATGCCCGCTGGACTGATGCTCCAGCCCGGCAATGATGCGTAGCAGCGTGGTTTTACCCGAGCCGGATGGCCCCAGTAGCGCGACCATCTGACCCGAAGGAATATCCAGCGAGATATCGTTCAGCACCTGGGTGCGACCAAAAGACTTCTTAATATTGGCAATCTCAATGCTCATGATTTTCCTCCTGCTGCGCGCGTTTCTCCTGGTTTTCCAGGCGCCATTGCAACATGCTCTTCAAAAACAGGGTAATAATCGCCATCAGCGTTAATAACGCCGCAGCGGTAAAAGAGCCGACGGTGTTGTAGTCCTGCTCCAGTAATTCAATCTGTAGCGGCAGGGACAAGGTTTCGCCGCGAATCGAGCCGGAAACCACCGATACCGCACCAAACTCGCCAATCGCACGGGCGTTGGTCAGCACCACGCCGTACAGCAACGCCCAACGAATATTCGGCAACGTCACGCGGCGGAACATCTGCCAACCGGATGCGCCAAGCAGAACCGCCGCTTCGTCTTCATTGCTGCCCTGGCTTAACATCACCGGCACCAGTTCACGCACCACAAACGGACAGGTGACAAATACTGTGACCAGCACCATTCCCGGCCAGGCAAACATAATTTGCAGATTGTGTTCATCCAGCCATCCCCCCAGCGGACCGTTAGAGCCGTAAAACAGCAGATACACCAGGCCGGCGACCACCGGCGAAACGGCAAAAGGAATATCCAGTAAGGTCAGCAATAGCTGACGTCCAGGGAAGTTAAAACGGGTCACCAGCCACGCCAGCAACACGCCAAACACCAGGTTCACTGGTACAGCAATCAGCGCAATCAGCACCGTCAGCCAGATAGCGTGCAGCATGTCCGGGTCGGCCAGATTCTGTAATACCGGCATTAATCCCTTGCTGAACGCCTGCACGAAGATGTAAATCATCGGCACCAGCAAAATAAACGCTGACACCAGCATGCCAGTCCCGATCAGAAACCATTTCCCCCAGTTAATGCGGGGTGCGCCATAGTGTTTCAATTGAGTAATGTCTGCCATCAGTGACCTACCACGCGTCGACCAAAGCGACTTTGCAGGGTGTTAATCGAAAACAGCAGCAGCAATGACGCCCCGAGGATCACAGAGGCAATCGCGCTGGCGGCCGGGTAGTCAAACTCCTGTAGCCGAACAAAAATCATCAGCGAGGTCACTTCCGTTTTCCATGCGATGTTCCCAGCGATAAAGATAACCGCGCCAAACTCACCGAGGCTGCGGGTAAACGAAAGCGCAACGCCCGCCACCAGCGCAGGAGACAGCTCCGGCAGCACCACTTTACGAAAGCTCTGCCAGCGCGTGGCACCGAGCGTTTCTGCGGCTTCTTCATATTCCGGGCCTAACTCTTCCAGCACAGGCTGCACGGTTCGCACCACAAACGGAATGCTGGTAAACGCCATCGCCACCGCGATACCGAGCCAGGTGTAGGTCACCTTGATATCAAACTTCGCCAGCCACTCACCGTAGAAACCGTTGACCGAAAACAACGACGCCAGCGTCAGACCTGCTACCGCCGTTGGCAACGCAAACGGCAGATCCATCAACGCATCCAGCAGCGTACGGCCCGGAAAGCGATAGCGGGTCAAGATCCACGCCATCAGCAAGCCAAACACGCCGTTGAAAATCGATGCCACAAATGCCGACAGCAGCGTCACTTTATAAGCCGCTACCACCTGCGGGTTGGTAATTACATCCCAGTATTGTGCCCAGCTCATTTGCGCCAATTGCATCACCAGCGCGCTAAGCGGCAGCAGCAATATCAGGCAGACAAAAAGTAAGCTGGTGCCCAGGCTTAAGGTGAAGCCAGGCAGCACGCGTCGGGAAGAAACAGCAAACATTTACTTACGCCCCGCCGCCAACAGTTTGTCCAGTTCACCGCCGCTGACAAAGTGCGTTTTCATGACCTCAGGCCATGAACCAAACTTGTCTTCCACGCGGAAAAGTTCGGTCTGCGGGAATTTATCTTGCTGTTTGTCCATCACCTGCGGGTTATTCACGCGGTAATAGAAATCGGTAATGATGGTTTGCGCCTGTGGGCTGTACAACCAGTTCAGGTACGCTTTCGCCGCTTTTTCAGTCCCGTTGGCCTGCACGTTTTTATCTACCCAGGCTACCGGAAATTCGGCGAGGATATTGGTTTTCGGGATAACGACTTCGAAACCCTGCGCTTCATACTGTTTACGAATGTTGTTCACTTCTGATTCGAAGCTAATCAGCACATCGCCCAATCCGCGCTCTGCAAAAGTGGTGGTAGCACCGCGACCGCCGGTATCAAACACTTCGACGTTTTTCAGAAACTGGGTCATGAACTGTTCGGTTTTGGCTTTATCGCCACCGTCCGCTTTATCCGCAGCGCCCCACGCCGCAAGATAGGTATAGCGCGCGTTACCGGAGGTTTTGGGGTTCGGGAAAATCAGTTTCACATCAGAACGCACAAGGTCATTCCAGTCATGAATGTTTTTCGGGTTCCCCTTACGCACCAGGAAACCCATGGTGGAATAGAACGGCGAGCTGTTATTCGGCAGACGACTTTGCCAGTCGGCGGGGATCAGTTTGCCTTTGTCATGCAGGATCTGCACATCGGTGACCTGGTTATAGGTCACCACATCGGCTTTCAGCCCTTGCAGAATCGCTAACGCTTGTTTTGATGACCCGGCATGTGATTGTTTAATCGTCAGTTTATCACCGCCATTATCCTTCGCCCATTGCTGTTCAAACGATGGATTAAGGGCGGCAAAAAGCTCACGTGAAACATCATATGAACTGTTCAGCAGTTCCGTTGCCTGCGCCTGACCCACCAGCAATACCATTGCAGCCAGCGTCAGGGTTCTTTTTTTCAGTAAGTTAACGGCCATTGCGCACCCTTATAAATTTAATGACTTTCTATTTGCCATCATATTTATAACCAGCGCTAAAGGAGTAACGGTTTTATATACCGTTTGATGATTTGAAAGTTGAAAAGAGAATAAGAGGTACCTCCTCCCCTGCACATGGGGAGGAGACCGGCATCAATCAGACGCCGACGCTAACGCTTTCAGGCAGGGTGCTGCCGCCATCAATCACGTTTTGCGTGCCAGTTAAGTAACTGGACTCATCCGACGCCAGAAACGCCGCCAGTTCACCGACTTCGAGCGGGCAGGCCAAACGGCGCATCGGGATCGCTTTCGCCATTTCGACTAATACGGATTCAGGATCTTCCGGGTTAGATTGACGCGCGATATTCTCTGCCATCGGCGTACGAACGTAGCCCGGGCAAATAGCATTAACGCGAATACCGGACTGCGCGTATTCCACCGCCAGGGATTTGGTCAAACCGATGATCGCGGCTTTCGACAGCGCATAGGCCGTCTCACCCGGATCGGCAACCATATCGCCAGTCACTGATGACATCATTACGATACGCCCATCTTTGCGCGCAATCATCTCCGGCAGAACGGCTTTCGTCACGTTCCAGACACCTTTAATGTTGATATCAATGTGGAAATCGCGATCTTCATCGCTCATATCAAGGAAGTTGCCGAGGCGACAAACCCCCGCATTGTTGACCAGAATATCGATTTTGCCTTCAATTTTCTTCGCGCGTTTCACCGCGGCGGTAACAGAAGCAAAATCTCTGACGTCAGCGTGAACCGCCGTACAACGGTGGCCGCGTCCAGCCAGTTCATCCGCCAGTTTTTCAATCTCATCGGAGATATCCAGCAGGATTAAGTTCGCGCCATGGCGGGCAAACGTTCTGGCAATCCCTTCGCCAATACCCTGAGATGCGCCCGTAATCAATGCTGTTTTGCCCGTGAGTTTTCCCATTTCAATATTCTCCTTTTGAATATGAAGCCTTCGCTTCATTCACGCAGAAGATACAGCAATAACAAATTAGTGCTGAGGAATAGCTCACTAAATCAGGTTAATCTCAGCTAAAAAAATCCCCGACGGTGCGGGGACTCAACAACATTCACGATCTGAACAGATGAACAGAGGACCTACAGCCTTTTTTCCAGCAAATGTGCTCTCATCAACTCAGATGCCATCTGTGCATCCCCTTTTTTGATATGAAGCAGTATTTCTCTCTGTTTTGTCGCCGTATCAAGAAAATACTGACGATCGTTAGCAGGTAGCGACTCCCTGGTTTTCTCGAAATAAGTAATCAAAACATCAGAGAAAACCTGAAGCACCCGGTTACCACTCGCCTGTAGCAACAGTAAATGAAAATCCCTGTCGTGACGATCGGCCACCAGCGGGTTATCAGCATTTTCTTCAATGAGCCTTAACTCACTCTCCAGTTTAGAGAGCATTGCCGGGAAAATTCTGCGCGTTGCCAGAGGGATAATCGCACACTCAATCAGGATCCTTGCCTCTGTAAATTCTGTGATATCAAACCCGGACAAATCAAACTGCATTAGCAACTGGTTATTTATGTTGTGCTGTTCCAAATTTTTCAAGACGCTGCCACGACGGGGAGAGCGTTCAAGCATTCCCATCTGAACCAGTGTGCTGAGCGCCTGACGAACTTTATATCTTGATGTATTAAAACGAACAGCAAGTTCAGTCTCAGTTTCAATGCGACCATCTGCA
This sequence comes from Citrobacter sp. Cu096, assembly GCF_030332285.1. Classification (NCBI taxonomy): domain Bacteria; kingdom Pseudomonadati; phylum Pseudomonadota; class Gammaproteobacteria; order Enterobacterales; family Enterobacteriaceae; genus Citrobacter; species Citrobacter sp. Cu096. The sequence goes on along the minus strand of NZ_JAOWID010000030.1, from coordinate 169,942 downwards.
TCACGGTTAGCATCATCAAGCAGATAATTTTTAATACTTTCAAATAGTTCGTTTTTGTTATCCATAAACACTCTCTGATTAAAGAGCAACAAAACTCATGAGTATAAATAATCTAATAAGTTAGATTGCTTAATATACTGTTATGGTAAGATTATAGCCCCTATTATTCAAATTATATCAAGCTATTTGTTAATAAAAAGGAATTAATTATGGTGTTATTCGTAACTCAGTTTGCGATAGTGCTTATATGTATCGGTATAGGTGGGCGTTTTGGCGGGATTGGCCTGGGGGCTGCAGGCGGCTTAGGACTCGCTATCCTGACTTTTGGTTTTGGACTCCCGCCCGACTCACCTCCTATAACTGTTATTTCTATTATCCTTGCTGTTATCACTTGTATCACAATTCTCCAGGCTGCTGGCGGGCTTGATTTATTCGTTACGATGGCTGAACGGATCCTCAGAAAGTGGCCGGGCGCTATCACTTTTCTCGGACCAGCAGTCGCTTACCTTTTCACTGCAATCTGCGGAACTGGATATGTTGCCTTTTCCGTTTATCCAGTAATTGCAGAAATTGCAGCAGATGCGAGGGTACGGCCAGAAAGAGCTATGTCGATGTCAGTCATCGCTGCCAATTTTGGGCTCATTGCCAGCCCAGTCAGTGCGGTCGTGACAGGGACAATTGCAGTTCTTGCTGGATTACATGTCTCTGCTTTAGATATCTTGTTAGTCACCATTCCCGGAACTTTCCTTGGCTGTCTTGTCGGCTGCCTGTTCGTCTTTAAAAGAGGTCACGAGCTTAGCAGCGATCCGGAATTCCAACGCAGAGTTGCTGAAGGTGAGTTCGAATCGATAAAAGCTGAAGAGCGAGCAGCCAGCATAGTGACTAAAGAGGCCAAGAGAGGATTACTGATTTTTCTTATCGGGATCATCCTGGTCGTGCTTATGGGTTCAATTCCTGAACTACGTCCTGAATGGAATAACGGCACAGGGATGGAGCGTATGAGTATCCCAACCACGCTGCAAATAGTTATGCTGACAACAGCATGTATTATTATGATGGTGTGTCGAATTTCTCCTTCAAAACTTGATTCAGGTTCTGTTTTCAAAGCCGGCCTTGTGGGTGTTGTCGCCATATTTGGTCTGTCATGGATGATGAACTCCTTTTTTGAAGCATGGCACGAATTATTTAACACGGCTTTCCACGATTTTCAGAATCCAGTATTGTTCGGCATTATTGTTTTTGGGCTTTCTGCCGTAATTTATAGCCCAGCGGCAACTGCTGTAGCATTACTCCCCGCAGGCGTGTTAATGGGATATCCGGCAGAAACTTTGGTCGCCCTGCTCCCACTAACCTGTGGATCATTCATTATTCCGGGGGGAGCACAGATTGGCTGTGTGGCGTTTGATCGTACTGGGACAACTCGAATTGGCAAGTATGTGGTTAATCACAGCTATATGCTACCCGGCCTTGTTACCGTTGTCGCATCAACGCTTTTTTGCTTCCTTTTTTCCAGTATGCTGATGTAGCGCGGTAGAGTAATTAAATAGAGCTAATACCTACTTGTTTTGGCATCCCCCTTGATTCAGTTCAGAGAGGATGCCATTACGTCCTTCTCAATATTACTACTGCCATTTCCCACAGAATGCGCTCTACAGGACAACCTGAGCAATTAAGTAGGCAAAAATTACCTGAGAGATAACCATCACAAAACCCGGACGAATGTAGCTATGATTGACAACAAAACGTCCAATCTTTGTCGTGCCTGTTCGGTCAAATGCAACGCAACCGATTTGATTGGCGCCCGGTATAATAAAATCACCACAGGTACAGGCAAAAATGGCGATAAGATACGGTGCTGGTATTCCCAGGGTAACACCTAGTGGCATGATGGCGGCAACCGTCGCCGCAGGGCTCATAATGACCAGAGAGAACAAGAACACAACCACACCAAAAAGCATCGGTGCGCCATTTACCATACCACCAAAGACCTTAATCAATTCTGGCTGATAAGCATCAAAAAACGTTGCCGTCATCCATGAAACGCCAAGTATTGCAACCACCCCCATTAAACCAGCACGGAATACTGAGCCACTGTTCAAGGTACTACTTGGTACTTTACTGACAATCATAATAAACAAAGCAGCTGTCAGCATAATCATTTGAATAACCATCGGGGTTGACAGTCTTTTTCCATCCCAGGAAGGGAGTAACCCGGTAAAAGAACCTAAAATTAGAACCAGCACCACCCCAATCGCAAAGATAACGACCCCTTTTTTTGCGCCCGCTGAAGCAACATATTCTTTTTTCTGCGCAGTATGCATGAACTCATATTCACCAGCGGCAACACGCCTCTGAAACTCAGGATCATCCTCCAGCTCTTTACCGCGTTTGTAAACTGAAAAGCTTGTAACAATGGCAGCCATAAAAAATGAAGGAAGAGCAATAGCCAGTATTTGTCCAAGGCTAATTCCAGCATATTCATGCAGAATAGCCAGCATCCCCGCTGTTGCTGCACTCATCGGGCTGGCGGCAACCGCGACACTAGCCGCTATAACTGTTGCTGATAACGCTCGCTCCGGGCGGACCTTAGCTTCAGCGGCAACCTCAGCGACGACCGGATACAAAGAGAATGCAACGTAAGTGGTCCCGCAGAATAACGTAAATATTGAAGTCAGTATTGGAGCAACAAAAGTAATAGCTTGTGGCTTTTTACGGAGTAATTTTTCAGCCACGCGCACAAGATAATCAAGTCCACCAGCAGCCTGTAATACACTGACTGCGCCAATAACACAAATAATAATTAACATTGCAGTAATAGATGGTGTGGAGGGCTTAAGTCCAAAACCCAGAACTAATATTGCAACACCAAGTCCGCCCCCAGCACCAAGTCCCATTCCGCCATAACGCCCGCCGATACCAATACAAGCGAGCACAATAAATAATTGTAAAAAAAACAAAGCATCCATTTTTTCACCTCAAAGCCCTCCCGGATATTGCATCCGGGAGATATTAATTATTATGCTTAGGATTAGTTCAGATATGATTTAGCAATTTCGATCTGTTTTTTAACGGCATCCGTTCCTGTTCCGCCATAAGACATCCTTGCTTTAATACAAGCTTCCAGAGATATATTCTCATAAATATCATTTTCAATTTTATTATCAAATGAATGAAATTCATCCATTGTAAGCTCTTCCAGCATTTTTCTATGTTTTATACAGTAATTAACAGCACTGCCGACAATATGGTGAGCTTCCCTGAAAGGAATTCCTTTACGAACCAGGTAATCAGCCATATCGGTCGCATTTGAGAAGCCTCTTGCCGCCGCGTTGCGAGTATTCTCAGAAAGAATAACCATTTTATCGAGCATCGGCGCCATAATTTTTAGACTGGTTTGCAAAGTATCCATGGAATCATAGACCTGCTCTTTATCCTCACTCATATCAGTATTATAGGCGAGAGGGATCCCTTTCATAATGGTCAGCATCGCCATTAAATTTCCGTACATCCGACCGCCTTTACCGCGCATTTTTTCAGCCACATCAGGATTTTTCTTCTGTGGCATGATGCTGGAGCCAGTACAGAAATCATCAGAAAGCTCAATAAATTTAAAGTCCTGACTTGAGAATAAAACCAATTCTTCTGACAAACGGGTAAGATGCATAAAGCACATAGCGGCTGCAGCAGTGAATTCAACCATATGGTCACGATCGCTGACAGAATCAATACTATTCTCAGTCGGCTTATCAAAGCCAAGCTGTTGAGCAGTGAAATCACGATCAATAGGGAAAGTCGTACCTGCAAGAGCTGCTGAACCTAAAGGACATTCTCCCATGCGTTGATAAAGGTCTTCAAAACGAGTCCAGTCACGACGTAACATCCAATAATATGCCATGATCCAGTGTGATAAAAGAATAGGCTGACCGGTCTGTAAATGAGTATAGCCCGGCATAATCGCATTAATATTATTTTCAGCTTTATTAATAATAATTTTTTGCAGATGAACAATATCCTGCTGAATCTCACGAATAGTTGATCTCATATGCATTTTAGAATCGACAGTCGTCTGGTCATTACGACTTCGACCTGTATGTAGTTTCCCACCTACAGGACCAATTATTTCGGTCATACGTCTTTCGATTGCCATATGAATATCTTCATCAACAGTGTCAAAAACGAACTGCCCTTCTTCAATTTCTTTACCTACTTGCCTTAACCCGCCAATAATTGCATTCGCTTCATCCTGTGCAATAATCCCCTGACGGCCCAACATAGTTGCGTGGACAATACTCCCTTGAATATCAAAAGGACAGAGGCGTTGTTCCAGCATAATTGTCGCGTTATATGATTCGACCAGCTTATTTGTAGGCATATCAAAACGCCCACCCCATAATTTTGTAGACATAAAACCTCCAATGCACTTTTGTTGCCAAATGGTTAAGAATAAATTCCGTTATTTTTCGCTCATTTTCAGATTACAAGACCATCATTTTAATTGTCAACAAATGAAGGCATTAAATCAATTTATGATGAAATTAATTACACTTATAAGACGTTTTATTTTTATGAATAGAGTAAAAGAATCAGATCTTCGTCACATTTAAGCCGTGATTTAATTCAGATATATTTAGATTTTTTAAAGTAACTATCCGGAACTTATTAATTCAAAAGGGTAGTGTTTAATATCGGTGCTTTAAACAACTAACTGACAGGTAAACAACACTGAACCTGGAATGGGATTTTTTACGATGAGCGTCAATGCGGATGCATCATCTGCATGGCAGACGTTGTGGGGTTCAATAGGTAACTATTTTGTGAAAGATGGCGGTGTAACCGCCATCAGGAAACAAAAATTACAGCGCCATCAGTCGATCCAGGGATGGGGCAAAGTAATAGCCGCCAGTCACCGGTTTGGTGAAACGCAGCATCGCGTCGCGCTTACCGTCTGTATCGCCAAACATGCTCAGCAACTGCTGCTCAATGTTGTGCAGACGGGCGCAGTAGGCGCAGAAATAGAGACCGTGCGTACCGCTGGCGGTGCCGTATGGCAGGCTCTGGCGCACAATTTTCAGCCCTTTACCGTCTTCTTTGAGATCGACGCGGCTCAGGTGAGAGGTAGCCGGGCGCTCGTCGCCGTCGATCTCTTCGTTGGCTTCCTTGGTACGGCCAATCATCATTTCCTGGTCGTGAATGCTCATGCGGTTAAGCTGCTTCAGGTTATGTTCCCAACGCTGCACAAACACATAGCTGCCGCCAGCATCCACGCCATCTTTAATCACTGCGACATCACGGCGTGTTTCTTCGCCTGCCGGGTTTTCAGTGCCGTCAACAAAGCCGCTGAGATCGCGCTCCTCAACCCAACGGAAACCGTGGATCTCTTCTTTAACCTCAATGCAATCGCCAAATGCTTCCATTGCCGCCTGCGCGACAGAAAAATTTACGTCATGGCGCAAAGAGAGAATATGGATCAACACATCATATTGGGTCGCCGGCGCCAGACCTTTACCGTAAGGGATAAAGTCTTTTAACTCTTCTGCGCCAACGCCGCCACTCAGTGTACGCCAGGTGTTGTTGCCAAAAGCGACAACCGCGCCCAGATGCGCATCCGGGAACGTAGCTTCAAAGGTTGCCAGCTTATCGGCGAAGATTTTGCTGGCCGCACGCAGGACCTCAACGTCGCCTTTAACATTGGCTTCAATCCAAATCGCCGCACGGCAATGTTCTGGCAAAATGCCACTCTGAACCTGAGACATTGTTCCTCCTGAAAAAAAGATGCCACGACATCGTGGCATTGATTGGCGCTATTCTACCTGTTTTTTTAGTAAGCCGATTTGTTCAGACGCAAATTAACGCTGCCAGATAATTTTGCTTACTTTCCATGCTTTCAGCGTGTCGTCAGACGGCATTAAGCCTTCAGGCCCGCTCCACTCGCCGGAAAAGACATAGCTAATATGCTGACTTCCTTCAGCTTTACATTCAACGCCCGCGCTATCATCGCCGGTTGCTTTCTGACAATGACCAAAGGCTTTAGTGTAAAGCTCGCTAAACGGTGTACCGATTTTGACACCCGTAGAAGACGAAATATCGCTGTCTAATACATCAATACGGTTGATGCTTCCCTGGGTGCCATTGATAACCATCGCGAGCTTGTCATCTTTCATCGCTTCATAGAAACGCACCACATTCCCGTTATCGGTCTTCATTCCGCTGCGCAGACGGTATTCCCCGTCCAGCGCATCAGCAATGGATTTTTCATCCAGCGGTGTCGCGCCCGTTAACGCTCCGACGCCCTGCTCAGTGACCTGCGTTGAAGAACCAAACCAGTTCCACGGATTGGCGGCAGACCAGTTTACTGACGACAACGTTGAACACCCGGTCAGTAGTAGCGGCATCGCGCATAAAGTCAAACGCAGTGATTTCATTTCACTTCCTTCCTTATTTATCAACGTTGCTTGGAGTCCGCTTTCGCCAAAAAGTGCCGTTATTCTTTCTCGAGGGAAAAACAGGCGCGCAAACGTTGATTGGTTAACAGCCAGATCAGCGCGACAATATCCGCCACCAGCAGCGCCAGCCCGACGCCGTTGACCGGATCGCCTCCCAGCCACATCACCGGCTGCCAGCACAACAGCACCAGTTGAGCGAGGATCAGTAATCCGCGCAGCCAGCGCCATATCACAGGAAACGCAAAACGCCTGCCGCTGACTAAAAACGCCAGTACCGCCGGAACGCCGGGAAGTAACCCCAGCCAGAACGCATCATGATCGGGATAAAACAAATTCAGTAATGTATTGCCCTGCTCACGGGAAGAGCCAGCAATGACAAACAGTACCCAGGTGCGTGCCTGCAGCAGCAATACGCACCAGAAGAGAAAAGGCAGGCGCAGACGCCCATGGCTGTCATAGTCGGCCGGATGAAACTCAGTACTCTTCATCTTCGATCAAGCGCTTGCCCAGATTGAGTACATCCGCATGTTCATAGCCCAGACGTTCATACATGCCCTGCACGACATCATTATCGTCACGCACCATGATTTGAATCTTGGGGCAACCGCGGGCAATAAGCTTTTTCTCCAGTCGGTTAAGCAGCGCATTAGCGATGCCGCGACCGCGAAACTCAGGGTGCACGCCAAGATAATAAGCCGAACCGCGATGCCCGTCGTAGCCGCCCATCACCGTACCAACTACCTCGCCGTTCACTTCAGCGACCAGAAACAGGCTGACGTCATGATTGACCTTACGCTCAATGTCCATTTCCGGATCGTTCCATGGACGCAGCAAATCACAGCGCTCCCAGAGGGTGATCACCTCTTCGAAATCTTCCTGGCGAAAAACGCGTATTTCCATGGTATTGGTTACCTTTTCAGGACGTTAAAAAGCGATTATGGCGCGAACGGCTGATTTAGCCAATATCTGACGCGAAGCGGCGGAAAAAATGGCATAATACGGAATTGTCACGTATTGAAATGAAAAGTAAAACAATTCTTATCCCGATCCGTCGCAACGGACAACGCGATACGATATAACGTTTAGAACCTTTTTTTACAACTCAGGCCGTATGAGCACTTTTAAACCACTAAAAACACTCACATCGCGCCGCCAGGTGTTGAAAGCCGGGCTGGCCGCCCTGACGCTGTCAGGCATGTCGCAAGCCATCGCTAAAGAAGAGGCGCTTAAGACCAGCAATGGACACAGCAAACCGAAAGCGAAAAAAGCCGGCGCTAAGCGCGTAGTTGTCCTCGATCCGGGTCACGGCGGGATTGATACCGGCGCAATTGGTCGCAACGGTTCAAAGGAGAAGCACGTGGTACTGGCGATTGCCAAAAACGTGCGCTCGATTCTACGTAACCAGGGGATTGATGCGCGCCTGACCCGCTCCGGCGATACGTTTATTCCGCTGTACGATCGCGTCGAGATCGCCCACAAGCATGGTGCCGATCTGTTCATGTCGATCCACGCCGACGGTTTTACCAATCCGAGCGCCGCAGGTGCGTCGGTCTTTGCGCTGTCTAATCGCGGCGCCAGTAGCGCCATGGCGAAATATCTGTCCGACCGTGAAAACCGGGCCGATGAAGTGGCTGGAAAAAAGACCACCGATAAAGACCATTTGCTGCAGCAGGTATTGTTCGATCTGGTGCAAACCGACACCATTAAAAACAGCCTGACCTTAGGGTCGCATATTCTCAAGAAGATTAAGCCGGTACACCGGCTGCACAGTCGTAGCACTGAACAGGCCGCCTTCGTGGTGCTAAAATCCCCCTCAATTCCGTCGGTACTGGTCGAAACCTCGTTCATTACCAACCCGGAAGAAGAGCGACTGCTGGGCACGACGGCGTTTCGTCAAAAAATCGCTACCGCTATCGCCAATGGCATCATCAGCTATTTCCACTGGTTTGATAACCAGAAAGCACACTCGAAGAAACGTTAATCATGAAGCCCGATGCACAGCGCGTAAAACAGTTCCTGCTCAGCCTGCAGGATGATATTTGTCAGCAGTTATCTGCCGTAGATGGTGCCGGATTCGTTGAAGATAATTGGCAGCGCGAAGCGGGCGGCGGCGGGCGCAGCCGGGTACTGCGTAACGGCGGTATTTTTGAGCAAGCGGGCGTCAACTTCTCCCACGTCCATGGCGATGCAATGCCAGCATCGGCTACCGCCCATCGCCCGGAGCTTGCCGGTCGCAGCTTTGAGGCCATGGGCGTATCGCTGGTGGTGCATCCACAGAATCCTTACATTCCGACCAGCCATGCCAACGTACGGTTTTTTATCGCGGAAAAACCGGGCGCCGACCCGGTGTGGTGGTTTGGCGGCGGCTTTGACTTAACGCCCTACTACGGCTTTGATGAGGATGCAGTTCATTGGCACCGCACGGCGCGGGATCTGTGCCAGCCGTTCGGCGATGACGTTTATCCACGTTACAAGAAGTGGTGCGATGACTACTTCTTTCTCAAACATCGCAACGAACAGCGCGGCATTGGCGGACTTTTTTTCGATGATTTGAATACGCCGAATTTCGATCGCAGCTTCGCCTTTATGCAGGCTGTTGGAAAGGGTTATGCCGAGGCGTATTTGCCCATCGTCGAGCGCCGCAAAGCAATGAGCTGGGGCGAGCGTGAACGCAATTTTCAGCTTTATCGTCGCGGACGCTATGTGGAATTTAACCTGGTGTGGGATCGCGGCACATTGTTCGGTCTGCAGACCGGCGGGCGGACGGAATCCATTCTAATGTCGATGCCGCCGCTGGTGCGTTGGGAATATGACTACCATCCGGAAGCGAACAGTCCGGAAGCCGCCCTTAGCGAGTTTATTCAGGTGCGTGACTGGGTGTAATGGCCTGATGGCGCCAGGCTTCTCAGGCCAACAACAGCGCCGCCTCCCAGACCGGATAAGACGCAAGGCATCCGGCATAATAATTTCATCACGCCCACTGGCGCATACGCTGATGCAGCGTCAGCGACGGTTTCTCCGCAAACAGTTGCTGGTAGTCGGTGGCGAACTGCCCTAAATGCCAGAATCCCCACTGCATGGCGGCGTCTTTCACCGTGGTACTTTGTGACCACGGGCTTATCAGCTCGCGACGCACGGCGTTCAGGCGAATGCGTTTTAACCAGGCATTCGGCCCAATACCGAGGATTGCGTGAAAGGCATTTTGCAACGTCCGGCGGCTGACGTGCAGCTGGTTACACAGGTCGAGCACAGTCAGCGGTTCCGACATATTTTCCAGCACGTATTCGCGCGCCCGCGACAGCAGGCGGCGATAGCTCTGATGGCTGATGCTCTCCGCCGTGATTATCGGTTGCGCTTCTTCCAGCATCGTGCCCATTGCCAGCAGCAGGTTATCGCCCAACACTTTACGCACCGCAGGCTGATGGAGATTCGCCGGATTTTCGCTGAACGTTGCCAGCGCCTGCTGTACAAAGCCCCAAAGCGCGGCTTTGTGTTGTTCTTTCACCTCCAGTGCCGACTGGTTGCGCAGCATATGCAGCACCCTTTCCGGGTTATGCAGGAAGTTAGCCTGACGGGCAATCGCCTCTTCTGAAATAACGACACCCAAAATGGTGTAATCATCCGGCGTACTCAGTTCAAACTCTGTCCCACCTGGACGAGTAGCGATTTCAGCACTGCCCAGACACTGGGTGCCGATAAATCCCTGTTCGCCGCGAGTGGCCGGAATACCAAACCAGAATGAGTTCGGCCAGACAAGACACGACTGACGCAGCGCCAGACCGGTGTATTCACGGAACACCTGAATATCGTCGAGCAGGATTTCCGTGAACTCGCCATGAAATTTTCCCGGATGCAATTGGTCGTAGATCTGCTGCCAGGCGGTAATCGTCAGCGCATGCTCATACACATCCGTTGTTCGCCGCTGGTGAACGTTGTCCACCTCCACTTTCGGCGTAAGTTTAACGTCTTCGGGTAATGCTTCATGATAAAGATGGTGCAGGTTAGCAGTACGGGTCTTTTTCATGATCTTTTAAGCCGGAAGCTTCAACGAAGCCCCGGCCCTCCGACAGGTTAATTTTTTAAGCGATAGCGACTACTGCGTTTACGCAACGCTCCGTCAGAAAAGAGCTGTTCAAGCGCCTTTCTGGCTTCATCAAGTGACCAGCCAAAGTGCGCAGCCACTTCCCCTGCCGTCATTCCTTGACGGACCGATGCCAACAGCGTCAGAAGCTGTGCAGAGGATTCAGAAGCCACCGGGGCACCCTGCGTCTTCTCTGCTTTTACATCTGCTTTCACTTCTGACTTCTGTTCTGGTTTCTTCGGCTGGCGCGTAAAACCGCCGATCAGCCACTGGGTGTCATCTTCTGGCCGCCCTATCTCCTTGCGACTGACAACACGTCCTGTACGCGCTGCGGCTGCGCTTCCGGCGTCCAGCGCTGCACGACACGCGGCCAGATCGCCTTCCACAACCAGAGTCAGCCTGCCAGGATCCAGCACCTGGTGACTGAGCAGACGCACGTTCGCGGCTTTCAGCATGGCATCCGCCGCGTCTACGGCAGCCACCATGCCATCCACTTCCAGTAATCCCAGTGCATTGATCATTGCAACCTCTCTTACGCGCGCTGAACAGGATTACGAGCAATATCCAGAACAGCATCAGCAAAAGCGTTACAGGCAGCTTTACAGGCGGCCTGGCTACCGGTTAAAAACGCCGCTGAGTAGTTGGTTTCTGACGGTGGCGGCACATAGGTGACAATCTGTACATCGGCAGATTTGAGCGCCGCATCAATACCAAATGTTGCTTCCAGCGGCGGTGCAACCAGATACGCCATCGGATCGCCAAGTCGGCATCCTGCGGTCGCCGAGAGATACGAACCGGTACGCGAAACCACGTGCGCGAGGAAAGCGGTATCTTCTGCGTCATTGGCCCACTGGAACGCCGCGCCACTTTCAATATTGGCGACCATCGCATCCAGACCGGCGCGAACTTCTGCCGGGTTAGGTCCACCGAGCATGATCAGCACTTCGCCCGAGGTTGGAGAGGGACTGTGCGCCGCACCGGCATACAGCGAGCGGCCATAAACCACTTCCACCATCGCCTGTTTTGTCGCTTCGTCTGCGGCAATATACGCCACGTCATCAGAATCTGCTGTGATGAGTCCGAGACTACGTATATGTGGCGGTAATTTAAGTTCACGGGCAAAACCGTCATTTACCGAGGCAATCACGCGCATTGCGGTGACTGAAGGTCTAATCAAATCTAATGCGGGCATGATGCCTCCTTAACGGGTCATATTGATGCCGGACGCTTTTTGCTCCAGCATGCGTTTGGCCAAATCTACAATCACCGCCGCCGCTTCAACCGGTGGCGTACCGCCCTGGTGAATATTCGAGATACAGGTACGGTCGGCTTCAACGGTCGTCGCCACGCGCGGCGAATAGACGGCATAGCAAGAAAGACTTTCCGATTGGCCGAGGCCCGGACGTTCACCTACCAGCAGAATCACCGCTTTCGCGCCGAGCAGTTCGCCGATCTGATCTTCGATTTTCACGCGACCATAGCGAACGAAGAACGGGGTTCCGACCTTCAGTCCGGCCTGTTTTAAGCCTGACAACAGCGGTGGGAGAATCTCTTCGTAGTTGGCGGTTATGGCGTCAGTAGACAGGCCATCAGAAATAATCACCTGCACATCCGGATTCATTACACACTGTGATTTCAGTGCTTCAATGGCTTCCGCACTCAGACGACGTCCCATGTCCGGGCGCGTCAGATACAGGTTTTTGTCGCTGATTTCCGAGCGCACTTCCAGTAGTCCCTGGGCTTTTACCCACTCTTCCGGCACTTCTTTCAATACCGTATCTTTCGAACGCGAGTGGTCAGCCAGGAAGCGCAGCAGCGCCTGGGTACGCGGACGAGGACCGGCGCGCCCGGTACATACACGCGCAGCGGTGCTACGGCGCAGTTCGGTCAATACCTCTGCCCGATGCGGATTCTCAACGCCAATCCACGCTTTCGCTTCGGCTGAGCCTAAGTCCATCGCACAGCTTTCACCGGTCGGCGCGGCGCACTGCGTAGTGCTGCATTTCACTTCCGCTGATGGCGCTTGAACCTGCGGCTCCCCCATTGACGCCATTACACTGCGTACAATTTCTTCAATCTGTTTTTGATCCATCGTGTGTCATCCCCGCGTCATCAGAAGAACAGTGACGGATCGCCCGCCCGTTTGGTCAGGCGACCGTTTGCCATAATGCCCATGGTTTCCAGCCAGCGTTCAAACTCCGGCGACGGACGCAGGTTCAGCAACTGGCGCACGGTCGCGGTATCGTGGAATGCGGTGGTCTGGTAGTTGAGCATGATGTCGTCACCGAGCGGCATGCCCATGATGTAGTTGCAGCCAGCGGTGGCGAGCAGAATCATCAGGTTTTCGTTGAGGTTCTGGTCAGCATCAGCATGGTTGGTGTAGCAGCAGTCACAGCCCATTGAGATGCCGCTCAGCTTGCCCATAAAGTGATCTTCTAAGCCCGCGCGAATAATCTGGCGGTCGTTGTAGAGATACTCCGGCCCGATAAAGCCCACCACGGTGTTCACGAGGAACGGATCGTAGTGACGCGCCAGCCCGTAGTTACGCGCTTCCATCGTCACCTGATCGGCGCCGAAGTTAGCGCCCGCAGAGAGCGCGGAGCCTTGTCCTGTTTCGAAGTACAGGCAGTTTTCCCCGGCTATGCGGTTAAATTCCGCGCCCACTGCACGCGCCTCATCCAGCATCGCCAGCTCAACGCCAAATTCTTTTAAGCCTTTCTCACTGCCGCAGATACTCTGGAAAATCAACCCACCCGGCGCGCCACGACGAATCGCTTCGATCTGGGTGGTAACGTGTGCCAGTACGCAGCCCTGAGTTGGAATATTAAACTTGTCGATCACGCCATACACGGTATCGAGCACACGGCTTAAGTTTTCCACGTCATCCGTTACCGGGTTGACGCCAATTACCGCATCGCCCGCACCAAAGGACAGCCCTTCGTAGATTTGTGCGGCAATACTCTGCACATCATCACGGGTGTCGTTAGGCTGTAAACGGCAACTGAAGGTGCCCGGCAGACCGATGGTAGTGTTGGCTTTTTTGATCACCGGCATTTTCTTTCCGCCGTAGATCAGGTCAGCGTTAGAGCAGATTTTTGCTACCGCGGCGACCACTTCCGACGTTAACCCTTTGCGCGTAAACGCAATGTCATCCACGGAGGTTTCATCGCTCAGCACATACTCGCGCAGCTCGCTGATACTCCAGTTCTTGATGCGGTTATAGGCCGTTTCGTTGACGTCATCCTGAATAAGACGCGTCACGCAGTCCTCTTCATAGGAAATCACCGGGTTGTTGCGAATATCCGCTACCGTCATTTCCGACAGCACCTGCTTGGCCGCCACGCGCTCTTGCGAACTGGTTGCTGCCACACCTGCCAGCACATCCCCCGAACGCAGTTCGTTGGCTTTTGCCAGCACCTCTTTAACATCCTTAAACTGATAAACATTGCCGAACAATGTGGTCTTTAGTTTCATAAGTCGTTCCCTCAGGAAGGAAATGCGAGTGATTTCACCGTCACCGGCACAACCGATCCGCCAAAAAGAGGCGTACCAATGTCGATATAGTCCCCCGCCCGGACAACCACCTCATCGATGACCGCCAGCGGGTGTTGCTGTAACTGTGGGCGTAAAAGCATGCCCAGGGCTTTACCAAAATCCTGCTCGGCTACCACCAGCAGGGGATGCGGATTCGGATAGCGCGCGACAAAGGCCAGCAGCGCATCAATCACCGTTAACAGCGCGGCGTAGCGCACCGGTAGCGAACCGGGCAGCGCCAGCACGTAGGCGTCCGTTTGCGGGTCCAGATCGAGCTGCATTAGCGCCTGTTGCCAGGCGGCCACCAGATCAGCCTCATCAACCGGAATCGCCACTGGCAGATTGCGCAGCGGAAGCGCCACACCCTCCAGCCAGATAGTGCTGCCCGAAAGCGACAGCGTATGCGCCCCGGCGCCAATCACCGTGGCGCGCACGGTTTGCGCCGGAAACTGCACGTTCATCTCACGCAGGCGCGGATGTTCATGCAGCGCCGTTGCTAACAGCGGCCCAATGTCGGAAAAACAGAACGGATCGGCAGGTTGGTTGCGGTAGCACTCGCCCACCCCACCGGACAACGTAATCACTTCAGGCTTCACGCCAACCGGTAACAGACCGGTTTGCATCAGCGCCTGCGCCAGCGGTGACAGCGTGCCGTCAATCACCTCCACAATCAGCGCAGCCATCCGCCGGGCCACCAGAACAAGCTGCGCCGCATTGAGGGTTCGGGCATCAGTGCCTGGACCAAATACGTCATCAACAATCATCTGTCCTGGCTGATGCGCATGCACCACGCGCCCTTGACCGTCCGTTTCCAGTAGCCGTCCGCCGACGTTCAGGCAGGCCGAGCCGCTGACTTTTCCCGCGTCGAACAAGACGTAGTTCGACGTACCGCCGCCGATGTCGATATTCAGTACGCGGCACAATTTCTGTTCGGACAGGGTTTGCGCTCCCGCGCCGTGACCGGCAATCACCGATTCCAGATGTGGACCAGCGCTTGCCACCACGAAGTCACCCAGCGACTGGGAGAGCGTCATCACCGCAGGTCGTGCATTGCGGGTTTTGGCGCTTTCCCCGGTAATGATGATCGCACCGGAATCGACGGTCTCTGGGGCAATCCCCGCCGCCTGATACTGGGCGAGGATCAGAGCTTTCAGTTCGGCCTCTTTCAACCCACCCTGCTTATCAACGGGTGTAAAGAACACCGGGCTTTGCCAGCTAATTTCGCGTTTGATGAATTCGTAACGCGGCACCTGCGACACTGCCGCACGATTGACCAGCTCAAGGCGCGAGAAAATTACCTGAGTGGTGGTGGTGCCGATATCGATACCGACGCTGAGTAGCTGGCGGGTATTCACGATTGCGCCTCCGGATTGGTTTCTGCTGGAGCCGGAACATCTTCGTCTTTCGGTACTAACAGCATAGCCACGCCAATCGCCGTCACGCCGCCGATCAGCTTGCCGACAATCATCGGGAAGATCATGGCGTTCATGTTGGCAGCGGCGAAGCCTAAGTGGTCACCCAGGGCGAAGGCCGCAGAGACTGCAAAGGCGCAGTTGATCACTTTGCCGCGGGTATCCATGTTTTTCATCATGCCGAACATCGGGATGTTGTTGGCAAGCGTTGCTACCATACCCGCAGCCGCAATATTATTAACTTTCAACAGGTTGCCAACGCTCATCAGCGGTTTTTCAAACCAGCGGGTCAGCAGCAGCACCATCGGGTAGGCGCCCAGCAGCACACAGGAGATAGAACCGATAACTTCGATGGCGCGCATCACTTCACCCGGCTTATCGCCCGGTGCCATGAAAATAGGATCAAGACCCGGGATTAGCTCCCAGCCGAGCAGGAACTTGATGACTGCCGCCGCCAGACCGAGGGTGATCAGCGCTACCAGGAACTTGGCGAAGATCTGGAAGCCGTTGATCATTTTTTCCGGGATGAATTTCAGTCCCAGCGCCACCAGCACGGCCACGATCAGCACCGGGATCATGTTCATCAGGATCAGTGCAAAGGTGAACTCCACTGGCTGACCATTTATTTCCACGCCGGAGTACATCGCAACCAAACCACCCGCAATACAGCCAATCGGAATGGTGACGATACCGGCCAGCACGCCCAGCGCCAGATAACGACGGTCAGACGGTTCAATAATTCCCAGCGCAACCGGAATGGAGAAGACCAGTGTCGGTCCCATCATCGCGCCGAGAATCAGGCCAGAGTACAACCATGCCGCCACGTCGCCGCCCGCCAGTTCTTTCGCCAGGAAGAAGCCGCCCATATCGCACGCCAGCAGCGTTCCGGCAAACATCGACGGGTTCGCGCCCAGCATTTCGTACAGCGGAATGATTACCGGTCCGAGCACATGCGCCAGTACCGGCGCCAGCGCGGTCATACCGACCATCGCCAGGCCCAGCGCGCCCATTGCCATAAAGCCTTCTTCGAACTGACCGCCCGATCCCTCAATGCTCTTACCAAACTTACCGAGGAAGCGCGCCGAACCGCCGAACTGAGACAGGATCCTGTCCACGGCAGCAATCAGCATAAAGAACATCATGATGTACATGATGATTTCGTTAATTCCCATAGCCTTCACTCCCTGTCATATGTGTATTTATTGTGCCGCCGCATACAACGCGATAATGTCGGCCTGCGTGGCGGTGCGTGGATTACTGCGAATACAAATATCCTCCAGCGCGGCGTTTGCCCATGCGCTGTAATGCTCGGGCTTTGCCCCAACGTCAGAGAGTCGTTTGGTCTGGCCCACTTCGCTAATCAGCTCGCTGACGGCGTTGATGGCATCACGATCGTCCGACTTCTTGTTGGTTAACGCCCGTCCGATGTGGCTGAAACGCTCACGGCACACCATGCGGTTGAACCCCATTACCGTGGGCAGCAGCATGGCGTTAGCTTGTCCGTGCGGGATGTGCAGCGCAGCGCCCGGCTGGTGTGCCATCGCGTGACACAGGCCCAGTCCCGCGCTGGAAAACGCCATTCCCGCCATGCAGGACGCCAGTAACATGCTTTCCCGCGCCGCCAGATCATGGCCGTATCCCACCGCTTTCGGCAGCGATTTACCAATCATCGCAATCGCGCCAATCGCCAGGCTGTCGGTAAACGGCGTCGCGTTTAGCGCGCTATACGCTTCAACGGCATGGGTCAGCGCGTCAATGCCAGTCATTGCCGTCACGTGCGCAGGAACGCCTTCCGTTACCGCGGCATCCAGAATGGCGACGTCTGGCATAAGGGTTGCGTGGGCCAGCACTTTTTTAAGTCCGGTGGCGGCATCAATAATCACCGTAACGTTGGTGGTTTCTGACCCGGTCCCGGCGGTGGTTGGCACGGCAATCAGCGGTAGACGCGGGCGCAGTACACTGTGCTCCGTCATGTCAGCTAGCGTTTGCGTCGGGTTGGTCACCAGCAGCGCCACTGCTTTAGCGGCATCCAGCACAGAGCCGCCACCAAAGGCCACCACGCCATCGCACTTCGATTCACGCAATTGCGCGACCGCCGCGCAGACGTCCGTGATGCACGGTTCGCCGACCGGACATGGCCACAGCGTCATTGCCACGCCTTTCATCGCCAGGCTACGTTCCAGAGCGGCGGTCATCCCCGCCTCATGCAGGAAGCTGTCAACCATGACGAACATATGCGTCAGTCCGCGCGTTTGCGCTTCCTGTCCGCAGGTACTGAGCGCTCCCAGTCCGCATAATGTGACCGGTGGAACGCTGAACGTTTTTACGCGTTGCAGATTCAGTGCATCGAATGCCTGAAAGAGCGCGGTCTGCAATTCAGCTTGCATAGATTCCTTCCGCTTTTACTTTTCCGCTATTGGCAATCGCCAGCGGGGTCATAAACAGACTGTGCTGCGGTAAATGCACCTGCAGCTCCGGGAAACGCTTACGAAACAGCTCATCAACCCCCGGCTGCATACAGGACCCACCGGCCAGCCATAAATCCGTAATCCCTTGTCCGGCAATATGATGGGCGACAATTTCCGCCATCTTTTCGTAAACCGGCTTAACCACCGGCCAGATTTCTTTGCCGTTGCTGCGTTTGAACTGCTCGGCTTCTTCCAGTTGAATACGACGATTCCCGGCGAGCGTCAGGGAAATGTGGTGCCCACCGGTCGCTTCGTCAGCGGAGTAAGTCACTTTGCCCTGTTTCACAATGGCGATACCGGTCGTTCCACCGCCGATATCCACCACGCCAGCGTTATCGAGCTGCAACAGATCCGCCACGGCAGTCGGCTCGTCGAGCACATGACTCACTTCAAGTCCGGCTGACTCCAGCACGTTAATGGAGATTCGTGGGTCCGTTCCCGGTGGAAACGAGGTTGCCGCATGGGTAAAGCGGCAACCCAGTTGTTGTTCGAGCGTATCGAGATGGCGACGAACAATGGTCACAGCACCGAAGAAATCCCAGACGATGCCATCGCGCACGACGTCGGCCCAGTCCAGACAAACCGCAACCGGCTGCCCTTCGTTGTCGACAACCATCGACACCACATCACAGGTTCCCAAATCAACGCCCAACCACAGCGGTGAATCGCTTGCGGCAGGCGTCTGGTTACACAGCGATGCCGCTTTTTGCAGTCTGGGTGTGAGCCACAGTTGTTCGTCATGCGCCATCTTTTCACTCCTTATACGATGCGAAACGCATCCACCAGCACACAGCGACGCAGGCGTACAAACGTGCGCGCACTGGTCACCCCTTCCCCGGTTGGCGTGGTAATGGTCATGGTCGTCCAGCCTTCGCCACCAAGTCCAAGGCCGGCAATGCATGGTCCGTTCTTGACGAAAATGCTGGTGTCGATGGCGTTAGCCATACGGTTCATATTGTCGATGTTGCGTGAGTGCATCGCCGCCGTATGGTGACAACCACCTTCGAGCGTAACGGCCAGCGCAATGGCTTCGTCAACGTTAGCTACCCGCACCACCGGCAGCACCGGCATCATCAGTTCAGTCACAGCAAACGGATGCGTGGCGGAGGTTTCGACGAACAACAAGCGGGTTTGCTCCGGAACGTTCAGGCCGATCGCCGCGGCGATTTTTGCCGCGTCGCGCCCGACCCAGTCACGGCTGACCGTGCCTTTACCGCGCTCATCGACATTTTTCAGTAGTACCGGTTGTAGCTGTTCAGCCTGGGCGGTTGTCAGTTTGACCGCGTGCTGGCCTTCCATCAGACGCATCAGTTCATCAGCAACGCTATCCACGACGATCAACACTTTTTCATCGGCACAGATAATGTTGTTATCAAACGATGCGCCTTTGACGATGGACTGCGCGGCGCGAGTCAGATCGGCCGTTTCATCCACCACCACCGGCGGGTTACCGGCACCTGCGGCAATCAGACGCTTGTTGGTATGCTTACGCGCAGACTCCACCACCGCTTCACCACCGGTGACGACCAGCAGTCCGATGCCCGGGTACTTGAACAGACGCTGTGCGGTTTCGATATCCGGATTAGCAACGGTTACCAGCAGGTTAGCCGGACCACCTGCGGCGACCACCGCCTGGTTAAGCAGGCCGATCGCGCGCTGAGAAACGCCTTTTGCTGCCGGATGCGGCGCAAAGACGACGCTGTTACCCGCGGCAATCAGGCTGATGGCGTTGTTAATGACGGTCGCCGCCGGGTTGGTGGACGGCGTTACCGAAGCCACCACGCCCCAAGGTGCGTTTTCAATCAGCGTCAGGCCGTTATCGCCGGTCAATACCTGTGGAGACAGGCATTCCACGCCTGGGGTGCCACGAGCCTGCGCCACGTTTTTGGCAAATTTATCTTCAACGCGTCCCATGCCGGTTTCACTGACGGCAAATTCCGCTAATTCTCTGGCGTGTTTTTCGCCCGCTTCACGAATGGCGTGAATGGCCAGTTGGCGCATAGCGACGCTTTTCAGCCCCTGCTGAGCCACTTTTGCTGCCGCTACTGCGTCATCCAGGGAGGCAAAGACGCCCATTTCTTGAACGGCACTGACGGGCTGACTGCTGTCTTTCATTTTCAGCAGCACCGCTTTCACGACCTGTTCAATATCCTGTTGATTCATGATTTTCTGCCTTATTTGTGAAATACCACTTTCCCACCTGCCACCACTTCATCGACGATGCCAATCACGCACAGATCGACAGGCGATGAGTCGTTATGGTGCGCCTGGCGGGCTGAGCTTCCACTGACCAGCAGCACCCACTCTCCGGTTCCCGCCCCGATGCTGTCTATCGCAACAGCGCACTGCCCGTCGGGATTTCCCTGGGCATCAATCATTTCCACCATCAGCAACTTGTCGTGCGCGAGCCCCTGATGGCGAACGGTACAAACAATTTGTCCTGTGACGATTGCCAGTTTCATACCCGCCTCCGTGGCATATTTCAGGTAAAACCTCCCCCTACCCTCCGCAAAAGGTAATGTGAAAAGGAGAGAGGGTGACGCCAGCTTTCTCTCAACGCTCCAGTGGCGTCACTTGGACGACTTACATATCGTTGCTGTCGCCTTTGAAGCTGATCGGGAACACTTCTTCCAGATCGCCATGCGGACGCGGGATAACGTGCACAGAAACCAGTTCACCGATACGCTGCGCGGCAGCAGCACCAGCATCCGTAGCCGCTTTGCAGGCTGCCACATCACCACGAACCATGGCAGTACACAGGCCGCCACCGATCTGCTTCACGCCAACCAGTTTCACGCGCGCCGCCTTAACCATTGCGTCAGAAGCCTCAATCAGTGCAACCAGGCCCCGGGTTTCAATCATTCCTAATGCTTCCATTATGCTTTCCTCTTAATCAAAGGGGTCCAGAACGGGACCGTTCATTCAACCAGTGTTTGCGAGACGCTTTCACGGCTCACGTCAGTCTGGCGCGGCACAGCTGCCACTAACGCCAGTTCGATAATTTCCTGTACGCTACAGCCACGAGAGAGGTCATGAAGCGGTGCTGCAAGGCCCTGAATCAATGGACCAACGGCACGATACCCTCCCAAACGCTGGGCGATTTTATAACCAATATTGCCTGCCTCCAGCGATGGAAAAACCATCACATTGGCATTGCCCTTTAACGGACTGGCGGGCGCTTTTTGCGCGGCGACATCCGGCACAAAAGCGGCATCAAATTGCAGTTCCCCATCCACGGTAAGCTGTGGGGCACGCTCACGAACGATCTCCGTAGCCTGCTGCACGTTAGCAACATTGGGATGACGAGCACTGCCGTTGCTGGAAAACGACAGCATGGCCACGCGCGGCTCTTCACCCGTGATCGCCTTCCAGGTTTCAGCGCTGGCGATGGCGATGTCCGCCAACTGTGCAGCGGTGGGCTGCGGCACAACGCTACAGTCTGCAAATCCTAATGACGGCCCGAGATACTGCGGCAGCATCAGGAAAATTGACGACAGCGTTTTGCAGCCAGGCTGTAATCCAATAATGCGCAATCCTGCACGCAGCACGTTTGCCGTTGACGACAAGTTGCCTGCAATACACACATCGGCTTTACCGGCACTGACCATCGCGGCGGCAAACATCAGTGGATCGTTGAGCTTCTCGCGCGCATCCGGCGGCGTTTTTTCGCCCGCGCGGGCCAGCCAACGCAGGGCAAACTCTTCACGCATCTGTACATTGCTTTGTGGATCAATAACCTGAATACCATCCATGGCTACGCGATGGCTGAGTGCAAACTGGCGTAGCGCAAACGGGCTGGCGACGAGAATGGGGCGTGCCAGACCGTGCTGGTGCAGGTAATTGGCGGCTTTCAGCACCCGTACATCCAGCGCATCCGGGAACACCACCCGAGCGGGCGTTTGTTTGGCGAGTTGGCGAGCACGTTCAATGATCATGACTTCTCCCCCAGTCGCTGTTGGATTTGGCTGACGCTTAGCGGATGCTTCGCCACGCTCAGAATCATCATTACGTAAACCGTACTGGAAAGACGGTTGAGCGCCTGCAGAATGTCCGGTCGCAAGACTTCAAAACTGCGGGTGATAAATACCTGAGCGGCCACCGTTTCCGTTTCGCGGACTTTAGTGCGCAGCAGATTAAGCAACGCGCAATCACGTCCGTGGCTGGCTTCAGGCACCAGATGATCGTGGTCCAGGTAACGCAGCGGCTGATGCGAAAGGCGGTGTAAATCTTCGTCGCTTAAACCAACAATGGCTTGTGCGGCCAGCGGTTCATCCACAGCATCAGCCCGCATAATATTGCCCAGGCGCGAGCGAATATCCGCCAGCCACGGCTGCCACGGCTCCGCCAGTTCAATTTGCAACCACACGGCCAGACCAATGGTGCTGTCCAGCGCGGCGCGAAATCCAAGCCTCGGGTCACTTTTGGCGACCATTTTGTCCGCCGTCAGATGCGTCAGCGTGTCAGGTTTCTTCGCCACCGGTTGATGACACAGTTCACAGGTCGCCTGCGGATGTGTATCGCTGCTGGTTAAACCATGTACCGGCTGCTGCTGCTGTTCCTCGTCGTCAACAAACAAGCTTCCCTGCTCGTCGATATACTTAATGCGCAGACGACGGCTTTCCAGCAATTCCCGGGCAGACGGCGTCAGGCGAGCATCAGCGGGGAGATGAATTTCAGCCCCTTCGCTGAGCGTATGATTCGCTCTGAGCCATGCTTCGGTAATGAAATCCTTCATACATCCGCCTTAGCAGGACTGCCAGTTCGCAGGCCAGGCCACATACAGGAACTTCACTGTTGATGGCGTACCAAATTCGATGCTGGAGCCTTTCGGGATAAACATCACGTCCCCGGCTTTGGCAATCATGGTTTCGCCTTCATGACGAACGTGCAGCTCGCCTTCCAGAATCATGTCGATTTCGTCGTAGTTCAGCGTCCATGGGAAAAATGCGTTATCCCACTGCATAAACCCGGCGGCCATACTGCTGCCGTCCTGGTCGGTCACCAGATCGGTTAAACCGACGCAGTGCGGCTGCGCGCCATCAAAACGACCAAACTTCACGCTGCTGCCGTCGATGACTTTCACACCGCCTTTGCCAGTCACCGATTTAAAACTCGGCTGCATTCCGCCCTGTTCCAGCGACTGCTTTTCCTTCATCACTTTGTCCATCAGTTGGGCGACCAGGCTTTCGGTAAACTGCCCTTCTGGCAATTGCGCAATGATGGTTTCACGAATGCGCTGGCTTTCCGTTTTGCCGTCCTCCACCGCAGCAGGCGCTGCGGTTGTGGCCGACATAGTGGCCGGAGCGGATTCATCGCATTCAGTGATAGTGACGCCGAGCAGCGCCGCAACTTCGCGCGCCTCCGGGGTGATGATACTGGCGCGCAGAACAACAGACATTTCCTGTTCGCCGCGTGCGTGGGCCGCACGAATATCGTTAGCTGTGATGAGTTTTTTCACCTGCCCTTTCCTCCTTTTGGCTGAGCTCAGTCAGATAATCCACCAGGTGCTGCACACTGCTTGGGTCGTGGCAATTGAGCTCAAAAATTGGCTCCTGAAACCCCATCCCACGAAGTAGTTGTCGCGTTGCGGCGACGTCGGCATCCGGCACATCCGTTTTGCTGATAACGGCGATTTGTCGTTTACTGGCGCCGATATCCAACAGCCCGGCAGGTAAGCGACTTTCTTTATCATTTGCCGCATGTATATAAATCAACGTATCGACATCCTGCAGCGTGGTAATTAAGGCGTGATACCAGCGCGGATGGCTAAAATATTCTCCTGGCGTATCGATATCGCCGTTTTCATTAAACTCCACGGCCTGTGTTTTTCTGGCGAGGGAATAATTCCCTTGTAGCGCGTTAAAGAGCGTTGTTTTCCCTGCCCCCACCGTACCGACAAACGCAATACGTTTCATCACCGCCTCTGATTAACTTTTTGTCAGATTGCACAAAGTGAAATTTAATAATCGCCCGAGGCCGCTTACCGTCTGTAATAACGCTTCTTCTACCGCGCCTACTGAGCCGTAGATCACCAGCGCGCCGCTGAATCTATCGAGAAAGCCGATGTGTACATCCGCCGCTTTCATCGCTAAGTCACCTGCAATCATCGCGGTTTCGCCTGGCGTCAACGTCATGATGCCGATAGCGCCCGCTTCGGGAACGCCGATCTTTTTCGCCAGTTCCTCACCGGGGTGCGCAATGAGATGCGCCAGCGTGACCTGTTTCCCCGGCACAAACTCCTGAATAATGCGTTCTTTTTCCATTGCTCACCGCCTCCGCTAAAACTGCCCTCATCGTGGCAATTTTTTGTCAGAGTAAATAACAAAATTCGGCAACCAGGTTTAAAAGGTGAAGTGGATCACTAAGAAAGAGGAAATAAAAAGGCGCGGGAGAAACCCGCGCCGGAATTAATTAAAGTGAAATTACAGCGGCTGCGTTTGCGCTTCTACGACCGCCAGCGCCACCATATTTACGATACGACGAACAGAAGCAATCGGTGTTAATACGTGAACCGGTTTCGCTACGCCCATCAGTACCGGGCCGACCGTTACGCCTTCTGAACTTGAAACTCGTAGTAAGTTGTAACTAATACGCGCGGCTTCCATATTCGGCATGACCAGAATATTGGCGGAGCCTTTCAGCGGGCTGTCCGGCATCCGGTCATTACGAATACTTTCCACCAGCGCGGCGTCACCGTGCATTTCACCGTCAATCATCAGTTCTGGCGCATGAGCCTTAATCAGCGCCAGCGCCTCACGCATTTTGCTGGCCGACGGGCAGTCAGATGAACCAAAATTGGAGTGCGACAGCAGTGCCACCTTCGGCTCGATGCCAAAGCGACGCACGGTTTCTGCCGCCATCACAGCGATCTCTGCCAGTTGCTCCGGCGTAGGATCGTCATTGACGTAGGTATCGGCGATAAAGGTGTTACCGCTTGGCAGCAGCAGGGCGTTCATTGCCCCAGCCGTATGTACGCCATCACGGTAACCAAATACCGCATTTACCACGCTGAAGTGCTCGTGGTAGTCGCCGATTGTGCCGCAGATCATCGCATCCGCTTCACCGCGCTGCACCATGATCGCGCCGATCACCGTGGTATTAGCAATCACCGCCCGCTGCGCCTGCTCCTGAGTGATCCCACGACGCTTCATGATCTGATAATACTCACTCCAGTACTCTTTAAAACGCGGATCGGATTCATTGTTGACGATCTCAAAATCAACGCCCGCTTTGATCTGCAGACCCAGTTTCTGGATGCGCATTTCGATCACGCTCGGACGACCAATCAGGATCGGCTTCGCCAGACCTAAAGTGATCAATTCTTGAGTGGCGTGCAGCACTCGCGCCTCTTCCCCTTCCGTCAACACCACGCGCTTCGGCGCTTTGCGTGCCAGCGAGAAAATCGGCTTCATAAACAGGTTGGTTTTGTAGACGAATTCGGTCAGCTTATCGATATAAGCGTCAAAGTCGGCAATCGGGCGCGTTGCCACACCGGAGTCCATCGCCGCCTTCGCGACCGCAGGGGCGATTTTGACGATCAGACGTGGGTCGAACGGCTTAGGAATAATGTATTCCGGGCCAAAGCTCAGGTCCTGATCGCCATAGGCAGAAGCCACCACTTCGCTCTGCTCGGCGTGCGCCAGCTCAGCAATGGCGTGTACCGCGGCCAGTTTCATCTCTTCGTTGATAGCAGTAGCGCCGACATCCAGCGCGCCGCGGAAGATGAACGGGAAGCACAGAACGTTGTTAACCTGGTTCGGGTAGTCGGAACGACCGGTGCAAATGATGGCGTCGGAACGCACCTCTTTTGCCAGCGGCGGCAGGATTTCCGGTTCCGGGTTCGCCAGCGCCAGAATCATTGGCGCACGCGCCATCTTCTTGACCATTTCCTGCGTCAGCACTTTCGGGCCGGAACAGCCAAGGAAAATGTCTGCGCCATCAATCACGTCGTCCAACGTGCGCTTACCGTCATCCACCACCGCGTAAGCCGCTTTGGTTTCCGCCATGTTCGGTTCGCGGTCTTTGTAAATCACGCCCTTGGAGTCGCAAACCACAATGTTGTGTTTCTGCATCCCCAGCGCCACCAGCAGGTTCATACAGGCAATCGCTGCCGCACCTGCGCCGGACACCACCATGCGCACATCAGAGATATTTTTCTCAACCACCCGCAGACCGTTAAGAATGGCGGCGGTACTGATGATTGCCGTGCCGTGCTGATCGTCGTGGAAGACCGGAATATTCATGCGCTCACGCAGCTTTTGCTCAATGTAGAAGCATTCTGGCGCTTTAATATCTTCGAGGTTAATGCCGCCAAACGTGGGCTCCAGGGCCGCGACCACGTTGATAAATTTATCCGGATCGAGTTCATCTACTTCGATGTCGAACACGTCAATCCCGGCGAATTTCTTAAACAGAACGCCTTTACCTTCCATCACCGGCTTGCCAGCCAGCGCGCCAATGTTGCCCAGCCCCAGCACCGCCGTACCGTTAGAGATAACCGCAACCAGGTTGCCGCGCGCGGTGTATTTGTAGGCCGCCAGCGGGTCCTTTTCAATTTCCAGACACGGTGCTGCAACACCGGGTGAATAGGCCAGCGCAAGATCACGTTGAGTGGCAAGCGGTTTGGTCGGAGAAACCTGAATTTTGCCTGGTACTGGAAATTCGTGGAAATCGAGGGCGCTTTGTTTTAACTGGTCATCCATCTTGTTGTTCCTTTCACGTATCGATCAAAAAAGTGTCGCAGGTACCCTTCTATTGAGCCGCACATTATCACCTCTGTCAGCGGCGCAAACTTTGAAGGTCCCCAAACTCTCACTACTCAAAGAAAGAATTTGTTATCAATTTATAACAACCATGTTACCTGCTTAAGCCAGCAATACCATGCCTGTCTGCTATGCTTTTTGCTGACAACGCCTGCAAATTCTCCAAAAGTGTGAATTAACACACGCTCTAACGCTTTACTTTTCAAGGAGTATTTCCTATGACCCGTAAAGATCTTGCCAATGCCATTCGTGCGCTAAGTATGGATGCCGTACAAAAAGCTAACTCAGGCCACCCCGGCGCGCCAATGGGTATGGCTGATATCGCCGAAGTACTGTGGAATGATTTCCTCCGCCATAATCCAAGCGATCCTCACTGGTACGATCGCGATCGGTTTATTTTGTCCAACGGCCACGCATCAATGCTGCTTTACAGTCTGCTGCATCTTTCCGGCTATGACCTGCCGCTGGAAGAATTAAAAAACTTCCGCCAGCTGCATTCAAAAACTCCCGGCCACCCGGAGCTTGGCTACACGCCGGGCGTGGAAACCACCACCGGGCCGCTGGGCCAGGGTTTAGCCAACGCTGTCGGAATGGCGATTGCCGAACGCACGCTGGCGGCGCAGTTTAACCAGCCGGACCATGAGATTGTCGACCATTTCACCTGGGTTTTTATGGGCGACGGCTGCCTGATGGAGGGGATTTCTCACGAAGTCTGTTCGCTGGCGGGCACGCTGGGACTTGGTAAACTCATCGGCTTCTACGATCACAACGGCATCTCAATTGATGGCGAAACCGACGGCTGGTTTACCGACGATACTGCGAAACGCTTCGAGGCCTACCACTGGCATGTGATACACGATATTGACGGTCACGATCCTGAAGCGGTGAAAAAAGCGATTCAGCAAGCGCAAAGCGTTACCGACAAGCCGTCGTTGATTATCTGCCGCACGGTGATTGGTTTTGGATCACCGAATAAAGCCGGGAAAGAGGAAGCGCACGGTGCGCCGTTAGGTGAAGAAGAAGTGGCGCTGGCCCGACAGAAATTAGGTTGGCATCATCCTGCTTTTGAGGTCCCCAAAGAGATTTATCGCGCGTGGGACGCGCGCGAGAAAGGCGAAAAAGCGCAACAGGACTGGAATGAGAAATTCGCGGCGTATCGACAAGCGCATCCGGAACTGGCGGCAGAGTTTACCCGGCGGATGAGCGGAGAACTGCCGGAAGCATGGGAAGAAACAACCCAGAAATATATTACCGACCTGCAAGCCAACCCGGCCAAAATAGCCACCCGTAAGGCCTCGCAAAATACCCTGAACGCCTACGGACCGATGCTGCCCGAACTGCTTGGCGGCTCAGCGGATCTTGCGCCCAGCAACCTGACCATCTGGAAAGACTCCACTTCTCTTAAGGAGGATCATGCAGGAAACTACATCCACTATGGCGTGCGTGAATTTGGTATGACCGCGATTGCCAACGGTATCGCGCACCACGGTGGCTTCGTACCATACACCGCAACGTTCCTGATGTTTGTTGAATATGCCCGTAATGCCGCACGCATGGCGGCGCTGATGAAAGCCCGACAAATCATGGTTTATACCCACGACTCGATTGGTCTGGGGGAAGATGGTCCCACACATCAGGCCGTCGAACAGCTCGCCAGCCTGCGACTGACGCCGAATTTCAGCACCTGGCGACCGTGCGATCAGGTTGAGGCAGCAGTGGGTTGGAAGCTGGCTGTCGAGCGTCATAATGGCCCTACGGCGCTGATCCTTTCCAGGCAGAATCTGGTGCAGGTTGAACGCACGCCTGAGCAAGTGCAGCAGATTGCCCGCGGCGGCTACGTGCTGAAAGATAGCGGCGGTAAGCCGGATGTTATCCTGATTGCTACCGGTTCAGAAATGGAAATCACGCTGCTGGCTGCGGAAAAACTGACCGGCGAAGGCCGTAACGTACGGGTTGTTTCTCTACCTTCAACCGATATCTTCGACGCCCAGGATGAGACGTACCGGGAGTCGGTCCTGCCAGCAAACGTTAGCGCACGCGTGGCGGTAGAAGCCGGTATTGCCGATTACTGGTACAAATATGTTGGGCTGAAAGGGGCGATTGTTGGTATGACGGGCTATGGGGAGTCGGCGCCGGCAGACAAGCTGTTCCCGTTCTTCGGCTTTACGGCGGACAACATCGTAGAGAAAGCGCATAAGGTGCTTAACGCGTGATCCAAAGCGTGGGCCAGGCATCTGGCCCATGCCAGTTATCGCAGCTTGGCTCCTGGGCATAACGCACCAGACGAAAACGCTGACCGTCGTAGCGCCAGCGAGTCTGGATCCCGCAATCTGCCATCCCTCGCCCTTTGGCGAGAGTTACCAGCTCCCGCGATTTCTCGTCAAACGTAGCGTTGGTCAGCTCCATATCGCGACTTTCTGCATCCGTTTTAAAAGGCAGACTTAGCCGTACCGCACGTGAAGTCAATGGCGTAGTACGTGAAACCACCCACGCCAGATCGATGGTGTTATACGCCCCGGCCTCACAGCCGATCATCATCAGCGCTTTATCATCCGTTAAGGCCGTCACGCGTATCTCGCGACGCAGCGGATCGATCGAGCAGCGAATACCGTTGATCCGCCAGTTACCGTAGTCCAACAGTTCACTGCGCTCTTGCTGCGTGAGAGGCGTTGGTGTTGGGTTAATGACAGCCACGCCTTTTAAAGCGGGAGCCGGTGGTACGCTGAGCGGTGGCTCGTCGCCTTTTTCGATCCATGCGGTTTCGTTACCGACCCGTTTTTGCTGGGCGTCGATAAACAGCAGCGCGGCTTTTAGCCCGACCAGTGACAAGGTTTGTGCGCCTTTTTGCAGGGTTATCGCCTTCGCGTCCTGGACGGTTTGTAAAAATGCGCTGATGGTGGCCGGATCATCGGTCATCAGCTGCCAGGGGGTAATACGCCAGCGTTCGCCGCGAAGCGAGAGCGGTGCGCCATCCAACAGCAGACGTGGCGCAATATCGCTCTCTTTGATATTGGAAGACTCCAGTCCACCCAATTCAATACGCAACACAGCGTCGGTATGTGCCCCAGCGCTACGGCTTAAAGTCATGACCAGGCCGTGATGTTCTCCGGTATTGCGCGCCACGCAAAAGTTTTGGTTATTGCACGTTACCTGCCAGTCAGAAAACGCCTGTTGCGCAGGCGCTGCCCACAGCAAACTGACGGGTAACAACCCGAGCAGGAAAAGTAAAATAACGCGATAGCGCATGAACGGTACAACCCCGAAGTCAAAACACACAGCCTAAGCGGTATCTTCCTTGCGCGACTGATGTGGCTCAATAAGAATCGTCGGATTGGCCGAAAATTTGTAAAGAAATATAAATACCGGTATTAGTCCATGAGATGCGACGACTGCAAATAATTCAGTAATAGCACCGTTTTACCGTCACGGATCTCACCCGTTTTAATCATTTCCAGCGCCTGTGTAAACGGCAGCTCCAGAACCTCGATATCTTCATCCTCCACACCGCCGCCCGCGTTTGCCCGCTGGTTGTCGCTGTATTGGGCGATGAAAAAGTGGATTATCTCCGTCACGCCCCCCGGCGACATGTACAGTTCGAACAGCTTACGCACTTCACCTACTTCAAAACCGGTCTCTTCAATGGCCTCTTTGCGAATGCACGCCTCCGGTTCGTCGTTATCCAGAAGCCCGGCGCAGGCTTCAATCAGGTGACCATCTTCGTTACCATTGACCCAGGTAGCAACGCGAAACTGGCGAATTAACACCACCGTTTTCTTCTCCGGGTTATACAGCAGGATAGTGGCACCGTTGCCGCGATCGTAAACCTCGCGTTTATGACGAATCACCTCACCGTTGCTACGGGTCAGATCATAGGTGATGTTGCGCAGGATGAAGTAGTTATCGGAAAGGACTTTGTCTTTGATGAGGGTGATTTTTTGCGACATACCGGCTCCACGACGAAAAGTGAGAAATAATACTACGCCGTGAAACCGGGTTTGTCTTGAGCTCAGGCTAGTGAGATTTGGCTGATTTTACGCCCAGCCAGTCAACGATCCCCTGTGCAGCATGTCGCCCTTCCGCCATCGCCGTCACCACCAGATCCGCACCGCGAACCGCATCGCCACCGGCAAAGATTTTCGGGTTACTGGTTTGATAACGGTATGCGCTTTCAACATCGGCGGCAATGCGCCCCCAGCTATCGACCTTAACACCATGCTTCTCAAGCCACGGCATACCGTGCGGATGAAAACCAAACGCCATAATCACCGCATCTGCGGGCATAACAAATTCACTCCCGGCGATGGGGACCGGGCGACGCCGCCCCTGTGCATCAGGCTCGCCAAGCTGGGTACGTAAGAAACGCACGCCGCTGACGCGACCGTCGGCATGCAATACCAGCTCCACCGGCTGGACGTTAAATTCAAAGAATGCCCCCTCTTCCCGGGCATTCTTCACCTCTTTTTTCGAACCCGGCATGTTGGCTTCATCACGACGATAGGCGCAGGTCACCTGGCTTGCACCGTGGCGCAGCGCGGTACGTACACAGTCCATGGCCGTATCGCCTCCGCCGAGAACAACCACGTTCAACCCGGCGGTGTCGATAAACGGCTCTTCAGGCAACTCATCCAGCCCCATCACCTGTTTGGTGTTGGCAATCAGGAATGGCAGTGCGTCATACACGCCAGGCGCGTCTTCATTCGGCAGATCCGCCTTCATCGAGCGATAAGTCCCGACCCCCACAAACACGGCATCGTAATCCTCGAGTAACGTGGCCAGCGTAACGTCCTTGCCGACCTCACAATTCAGTTCGAAATGAATACCCATGGCGCTGAAGATTTCGCGGCGGCGCGTCAGCAGCGATTTGTCCAGTTTGAAGGCCGGAATACCGAACGTCAGCAAACCGCCGATTTCAGGGTGGCGATCGTACACGGTGGTGTTGATACCGCTGCGCGCCAACACATCTGCGCAGGCCAGCCCCGCAGGGCCCGCACCGATGATGGCAACACGCTTGTCCACTTTCTGCACGTGGCTTATGTCTGGTCGCCATCCTTTGCTCAACGCCCGATCGGAGATGTAACGCTCAATATTACCGATAGTCACCGCGCCATGCTCGTTACGTACGGTACAGGCGCCTTCACAGAGCCGATCCTGCGGGCACACGCGCCCTGTCACTTCCGGTAAGCAGTTGGTCTGGTGAGAAAGTTCAACCGCCGCGTCGATGTTCCCGGCTTTGACCAGCTCAATCCACTGCGGAATATGGTTATGCAACGGACAAGTCCATTCGCAAATACTGTGGTCGCCGCACTTCAGGCAGCGGGACGCTTCCCGCTCCGCCTGTACTGTGCGAAACGGCAGATAGATCTCTTCAAAACTTGTTTTACGCGCTTCAATCGGTAGTTTATCCGGTTCGCCACGCGCAGGCGTAGCCTGCATTTGCTCACGTTTGGTAATGACATGTGGAACAAAATCGGTAGCGCTGGCATGCCAGGGCTGGCTTTCCAGACTGGCGGTACGCAACCTGCGCGCTTTTGACAGACCGGTCAGCGAATTCTCCGTCACCAGCTGTAACGCCTGCGCCGGACAGTTTTCTACGCAGGCGGGTCCCTGTTCACGCTCCTGACACAAATCGCATTTGTGCGCGGTCGCTTTGACCTTTCCTTTAGCGACGGGCGTGAGTACGATCTGCATGGTGCCGAAAGGACAGGCCACAACGCACGATTTACAGCCAATACACTTTTGCGGGTTAACCTGGACGCTGTCATTTTCATGGCTGATTGCCCCGTTCGGGCAACTTCGGGCGCAGGGCGCATCTTCACAGTGATGGCAGGTTACCGCACTGCGCTGCTTCTGATGCTTGATGACGGTAATTCGGGGCTGAAAATGCCGTTGGCTCAGGACATGCTGCTCGCCGTTGTGAGCCATGACGCAGGCGACCTCACAGGCATGGCATCCCAGGCACTGCTGGCTATTGACCATAACAAAACGATTCATGGCTTCCTTCTTTTTTGGTTGCAAAAACCTTATTCTTTATATGAGTGTTGTTATTAACCGACACGGAAGGAAGCGGCAATGTTCATTTGCCCAGGAAGCGCAACTATTTATCCAGAACCTGTGGCAGATCAATTTATTTCATCGCATATGAAATTGTGTTTCAGTTACTATTCAGTTTCATGGCGTTTTTATTAACATTTATCAAATACACCGCATCGTTCAGGCTGTTTTAAGGCGCGACGTGTATTGTGTGGGGATGCACAAGTGACGGTAAAGCGTCCGGTCTCGGCCAGTCTGGCTAAAGCTTTTTTCTACATCGTGTTGCTGTCGATTCTCTCAACGGGTATTGCGCTGCTCACGCTGACCAGCAGCTTACGGGATGCTGAAGCCATCAACGTTGCGGGCTCATTGCGCATGCAAAGTTACCGTCTGGGTTACGATCTGCAAAGCCAAAGCCCGCAGCTCAACGCTCACCGCCAGCTTTTCCAGCAGGCGTTAAACTCACCCGCATTACAAAATCTGAACGCATGGTATGTTCCGCAAGCGGTAAAAAGCCGCTATGGGCATCTGCACGCCAACTGGCTGGAAATGAACGCCCGTCTGATCGATGGCGATTTAAAATGGTACCAGGCCAATATCAATAGCTATGTCGATCAAATCGATCTCTTCGTGCTGGCGCTGCAGCATTATGCCGAACGCAAAGTGATGTTAGTTTTCGGTATTTCACTGGCAGGCGGAATCGGCATATTCACTCTCGTCTTCTTTACCTTGCGGCGCATTCGCCAGCAGGTGGTACGCCCACTCAATAAGCTGGTGATGGCCAGCCAGCACATTGAACACGGTCAGTTTGATATCCCGTCGCTGGATACCGGTTTGCCCAACGAACTGGGGTTGCTGGGCAAGACCTTTAGCCAGATGTCGAGTGAGTTACATAAGCTTTACCGCTCACTGGAAGCCTCCGTTGCGGAGAAAACGCACGATCTCCACGAAGCTAATCGTCGCCTGGAAGTGCTGTATCAGTGTTCTCAGGCGCTGAATACCAGCCAGATTGACGTGTACTGCTTCCGCCACATTTTACAGATTGTCCGTGAGCATGACGCCGCGTATTTCCTGGAACTGACCGTCGGCGATAACTGGCGTATCAGCGAAGGGACGAAAAGCCCCGATCTCCCGATGCAGATCCTGCCGGTCACGATGCAGGAGACCGTTTATGGTGAACTGCACTGGCAAAGCCCAAACGTGAATGCTTCCATCCCGCTGCTCAACAGCGTTTCCTCAATGCTGGGACGCGGGTTGTACTTCAATCAGGCGCAAAAACATTTTCAGCAGCTGTTGTTAATGGAGGAGCGGGCGACGATTGCGCGCGAGCTGCACGACTCGCTGGCGCAGGTGCTCTCTTATTTACGCATTCAGCTCACGTTGCTGAAGCGCTCGATCCCGGAAGATAACGCCCCGGCGCAAAGTATTATGGCCGATTTTTCTCAGGCGCTGAACGATGCCTATCGTCAGTTACGCGAACTGCTCACCACCTTCCGCCTGACCTTACAGCAGGCCGATCTGCCCTCAGCATTACATGAAATGCTGGAGACGCTGCAAAATCAGACCTCGGCTAAACTGACGCTCGATTGCCGACTACCTACGTTGGCGCTGGACGCGCAAATGCAGGTGCATCTGCTGCAGATCATCCGTGAAGCGGTGCTGAACGCGATTAAGCATGCCAGCGCCACCGAAATTGCCGTCAGTTGTGTCACCGCGCCGGATGGCAACCACACGGTTTATATACGCGATAACGGCATCGGCATAGGTGAACCGCACGAGCCTTCGGGACACTACGGGTTAAATATTATGCGTGAGCGGGCAGAAAGGCTGAGCGGCACGTTGACCTTCTCACAACCCTCTGGCGGGGGAACGCTGGTGAGCATCAGTTTTCGTTCGGCAGAATCCGACGGTGGACTAACGTAAAAAAATGAACAGCGTCGTCGGGCCTGACGGCGTTGGCACGAAAGGTACGCCGTAAACGGGCATGATAATTTACATTATCTTCTTTTTTTCTCCACGTTTGACCCGTACCTTGCCGCTAAAGTGAAGCAAGTCATACCTATAACGATACGCAGAAACACGAGGTCCCCTTTTAATGGCGAATTTTTTCATCGATCGCCCCATTTTTGCCTGGGTGTTAGCTATCCTGTTGTGCCTGACAGGAGCCCTGGCTATTTTTTCGCTGCCCGTTGAGCAATATCCCGATCTGGCGCCCCCCAACGTGCGGATTACCGCGAACTATCCAGGTGCCTCTGCGCAAACGCTGGAAAATACCGTAACCCAGGTTATCGAGCAGAACATGACCGGCCTCGACAATCTGATGTACATGTCGTCACAAAGCAGCGGGACAGGCCAGGCGTCAGTTACGCTGAGCTTCGTCGCCGGAACCGATCCTGATGAGGCCGTCCAGCAGGTGCAAAACCAGTTGCAATCGGCAATGCGTAAGCTGCCGCAGGCGGTACAGGATCAGGGGGTCACGGTACGAAAAACCGGGGACACCAATATTCTGACCATCGCCTTCGTCTCCACCGATGGCTCAATGGATAAGCAGGATATCGCCGACTACGTCGCCAGTAATATTCAGGACCCGCTCAGCCGCATCAACGGCGTGGGCGATATAGACGCCTACGGCTCACAATATTCCATGCGGATCTGGCTCGACCCAGCCAAGCTAAACAGCTTCCAGATGACTGCCAAAGATGTGACCAACGCTATCGAGTCACAAAATGCGCAGATTGCCGTCGGACAACTTGGCGGCACGCCTTCGGTGGACAAGCAGGCGCTAAATGCGACGATCAACGCCCAGTCCCTGCTGCAAACGCCAGATGAATTCCGTGCGATTACACTTCGTGTCAACCAGGACGGATCTGAAGTTAAACTGGGTGACGTAGCAACAGTTGAAATGGGTGCAGAAAAGTATGACTACCTCAGCCGCTTTAACGGCAACCCGGCTTCTGGTCTGGGGGTGAAACTGGCCTCCGGGGCCAATGAAATGGCAACGGCAGAGCTGGTGCTTAACCGCCTTGACGAACTGTCACAGTATTTTCCGCACGGGCTGGAATACAAGGTGGCGTATGAAACCACCTCTTTTGTTAAAGCCTCAATTATCGACGTGGTGAAAACGCTGCTGGAAGCGATTGCGCTGGTATTTCTCGTGATGTACCTGTTCCTGCAAAACTTCCGTGCCACGCTTATACCGACCATCGCCGTTCCGGTAGTGTTAATGGGCACTTTCTCCGTGCTTTACGCCTTTGGCTACAGCGTTAACACCTTGACGATGTTTGCAATGGTGCTGGCGATCGGCCTGCTGGTCGATGACGCCATTGTGGTGGTGGAAAACGTCGAGCGTATTATGAGTGAGGAAGGACTCACGCCGCGTCAGGCAACGCGGAAATCGATGGGGCAAATTCAGGGCGCGCTGGTCGGCATTGCTATGGTACTGTCGGCGGTGTTCATCCCGATGGCCTTCTTTGGTGGTACTACCGGGGCTATTTACCGCCAGTTCTCGATTACCATCGTCTCCGCGATGGTGCTGTCCGTTCTGGTGGCGATGATCCTCACCCCCGCCCTGTGTGCCACCTTGCTCAAACCACTGCATAAGGGCGAACATCACGGACAAACGGGTTTCTTTGGCTGGTTTAACCGGATGTTTAATCGCAACGCCGAGCGCTACGAAAAAGGTGTCGCCAAAATTTTGCACCGTAGCCTGCGCTGGATCCTGATCTACGGCCTGCTGCTCGGCGGCATGGTCTTCCTGTTCCTGCGTCTGCCCACCTCCTTCCTGCCGCTGGAAGATCGCGGCATGTTTACTACCTCGATACAGTTGCCCAGCGGCTCCACACAGCAGCAAACGTTGAAAGTGGTTGAGGAAGTAGAGAAGTATTACTTCACCCATGAGAAAGACAACATTATGTCGGTCTTTTCCACGGTTGGTTCCGGCCCGGGCGGGAACGGTCAAAACGTAGCGCGTATGTTTGTCCGTTTAAAAGACTGGGATGAGCGCGACGCCATCACCGGAACCTCTTTCGCCATTATCGAACGTGCGACCAAAGCCTTTAATAAGATTAAAGAGGCCCGCGTCTTCGCCAGCAGTCCTCCGGCGATTAGCGGCCTCGGAAGCTCTGCCGGTTTCGATATGGAGCTGCAGGATCACGCTGGTGCCGGTCATGACGCGTTAATGGCCGCACGCGACAAGTTGATTGAACTGGCCGGGAAAGACGCGTCCCTGACCCGCGTTCGTCACAACGGTCTGGACGACAGCCCGCAGCTGCAAATTGATATCGATCAGCGCAAAGCCCAGGCGTTGGGCGTTTCCATTGACGATATCAACGACACAATGCAAACAGCCTGGGGCTCCAGTTACGTTAATGACTTCATGGACCGGGGCCGCGTGAAGAAGGTCTACGTGCAGGCGGCGGCAAAATATCGCATGCTCCCGGACGACATCAACCTATGGTACGTACGCAACAATAGCGGCGGCATGGTGCCTTTCTCGGCCTTTGCCACATCACGTTGGGAAACCGGTTCACCGCGTCTGGAACGCTATAACGGCTACTCCGCCGTCGAGATCGTCGGTGAAGCCGCGCCCGGCGTCAGCACCGGTACAGCGATGGACATCATGGAATCGCTGGTCCATCAGTTACCAACCGGATTCGGCCTCGAATGGACGGCAATGTCCTATCAGGAACGACTGTCGGGCTCTCAGGCTCCAGCCCTGTACGCTATTTCTCTGTTGGTGGTATTCCTGTGTCTGGCTGCCCTGTACGAAAGCTGGTCGGTTCCCTTCTCCGTCATGCTGGTTGTGCCTCTGGGGGTAATTGGCGCGCTACTCGCCACCTGGATGCGCGGCCTGGAAAACGATGTGTACTTTCAGGTCGGGTTACTCACCGTTATCGGGCTTTCGGCAAAGAATGCGATATTGATTGTTGAATTCGCCAATGAGATGAACGAGAAAGGACACGATCTGCTCGACGCCACGCTGCATGCCTGCCGCCAGCGCTTGCGTCCAATTCTGATGACGTCGCTGGCGTTTATCTTCGGAGTCTTGCCGATGACCATTAGCAGCGGCGCAGGTTCCGGCGGCCAACATGCGGTGGGGACTGGCGTAATGGGTGGGATGATTTCAGCCACGATCCTGGCGATTTACTTCGTGCCCCTGTTCTTTGTACTGGTGCGCAGACGCTTCCCGTTGAAACCGCGCCCGGAATAATCGGACACAAAAAAGGCGACTTACGTTGAGTCGCCTTTTTTTATCCCTTGCAGGATATGAATTTCTTCCAGAAAATTATTTACGAAGCATCACTTCGATAAAGTCTTTCCAGTTCCCCAGTTCACGTTCAATCATAACAACCTCTCTTATTATTATGAGCATTCTACAAAAACATCATCATCAAAAGAAGATCATTTAACCGATGGTTGTGATTACATCCTCCCGTGTTTGGGGTTATGTATTCACTATGCGCCATACCCATAAATTTTATGTGACTTAATGCAATATTTTGAAATATTCATACACTATCTACTACTTTGCCAATTCTGATGGAAAAACAGACTGATGCAAACAGATAAATTCTGAATTGTGGTTCAGTACAGATTATTGGAACTTTCAGGAATTATTATTAACCATTGCTCAACAATGTTATATTTTTCTATAACGCCTGAATGACAATATGTATTATCTGCATTCATCAGCACAAGAATAGATATTCAAAATTAGTTAATAAGGATTCAAATGATCACCCTCTACGGTATTAAGAATTGCGACACAATTAAAAAAGCCAGACGCTGGCTGGAAGAAAATGAGGTCGACTACCGCTTTCATGATTATCGCGTCGATGGTCTGGACAACGCGCTATTACACACTTTTATCAGCGAGTTAGGTTGGGAGGCACTGCTCAATACCCGTGGCACGACCTGGCGTAAACTGGATGAATCCACTCGCAGTCAAATCATCGATGCGGCTTCCGCCGCCGAGTTGATGATTGAAATGCCAGCAATTATCAAACGCCCATTGCTCTGCGCGCCGGGTAAGCCTATGCTGCTTGGTTTCAGTGAATCCAGTTATACTCTGTTTTTTAATGAGGTGTAATCTATGTCGTGCCCGGTTATTGAGCTGACACAGCAGCTTATTCGCCGTCCTTCTCTGAGCCCGGATGATGCCGGGTGCCAGGCGTTAATGATTGAACGTCTGCGCGCGGTAGGTTTTACCGTTGAGCGTATGGATTTTGGTGACACACAGAATTTTTGGGCATGGCGCGGTACAGGTGAAACCCTGGCGTTTGCCGGTCATACTGACGTAGTGCCTGCCGGCGATGTCGATCGCTGGATCAATCCGCCGTTCGAGCCGACCATTCGCGATGGCATGTTATTCGGGCGTGGCGCTGCCGATATGAAAGGCTCACTGGCGGCAATGGTCGTGGCCGCAGAGCGTTTTGTCGCCCAGCATCCAAACCATCAGGGTCGTCTGGCGTTTTTGATAACTTCAGACGAAGAAGCCAGCGCCAAAAACGGCACCGTGAAGGTGGTTGAAGCGCTAATGGCACGTAACGAACGACTGGATTATTGCCTGGTCGGCGAACCGTCCAGCACGGAAATCGTTGGCGACGTGGTGAAGAATGGACGTCGAGGTTCACTGACCTGCAACCTGACCATTCACGGCGTGCAAGGCCACGTAGCCTACCCTCATCTGGCCGATAACCCGGTACACCGCGCAGCACCAATGCTCAACGAACTGGTGGCGATTGAGTGGGACCAGGGGAACGAATTTTTCCCGGCGACCAGCATGCAGATTGCCAATATTCAGGCAGGCACCGGCAGCAACAACGTTATCCCCGGCGAACTGTTTATTCAGTTCAACTTCCGTTTCAGCACAGAACTGACCGATGAAATGATTAAAGCACGGGTTCACGCGCTGCTGGAAAAACATCAGCTGCGTTATACCGTCGACTGGTGGCTTTCCGGTCAGCCGTTCCTGACCGAACGCGGTAAACTGGTGGATGCAGTAGTGAACGCTATTGAGCACTATAATGAGATTAAACCGCAGTTACTGACTACAGGCGGGACGTCCGACGGGCGCTTTATTGCCCGCATGGGGGCACAGGTAGTCGAACTTGGGCCGGTCAACGCCACTATTCATAAAATAAATGAATGTGTTAATGCCGCCGACCTGCAACTGCTTGCCCGTATGTATCAACGTATCATGGAGCAACTCGTCGCCTGATGAGTACTCCCGCAAGAGGAAAAATGCATGGACTGGCTAGCTAAATATTGGTGGATTTTAGTGTTAGTGTTTCTGGTAGGCGTGCTGCTTAACGTGATTAAAGATCTCAAGCGCGTCGATCCAAAGAAATATCTCGCCAACAAGCCGGAGCTTCCCCCGCATCGCGACTTTAACGATAAATGGGACGACGATGACGATTGGCCGAACAAGGATCAACCGAAAAAATAAACCAACACAGGCCGGAGGAGACTTCATATCGCCATCCGGCCTACGGATTAAATCATCTCAATCACATCATCATCATGAGGCTTACCGCCGCTCAGCGCTTCATCAAAGTAATGCTTCGGTACGGTAAAACGCAGATGATCGAGTGCAAACTGCATGCTGTGTTCATCAATGGCATGCCCCAGGTTTTCGACGATATCCAGTGTCACATCTCCACCCGCAGCAATTAATGCCTCTTGCGCAGCAACGGCGTGAGATAACTCAATCACCCGATCTTCACCGCCGTGAATCAAATGCACCGTCGTCGCGGTGGTTGCCGTCTCTGGCAAAGTAGCATAGCGACCATTGAAGGCAATGACCCGCGACGCCAGCCCCGGCTCGGCTTTGATGCTCTCAAGCGACATAATCGAACCCTGAGAAAAACCAATCAGCGCGGTAGCCTGCGGTGAAACGCCGCTTTGCTTCTGCCAGTAACGAACAGTTTCGATAAATACCGGCATAATCGCGTCAATACGCGCCTGGCGGTTATCTTCCGTTACGCCCTGTACCGAAAACCACTGACGTCCGGAAGTCGTACCGTAAGGCTCTGCCCCGCCAATACTGACAATTAGCGCATCCGGAAACAGCGGCGCAAACCAGGAGCCAATTTCGCCCATGGCAACCGGGTTATCGCCGACGCCATGAAACAGCAGCAATAGCTGTTGAGCGGGTTTATCGGGACTTTGAACAACAAAATGGTCATGTTTCATGGCGATCTCCTTAACTGATGAGAATCATTCTACGCCGCTTAACCGCAATGACCATGCCAGGAAATTGAAGATGTTAGTGAAAAAATTGCCATTGCATAATGCGATTATGTAGCCGCTGTGCACGCTCAGCATCCAGCTGATTTAAGGCCTGTGCCGCTTCAGCGCGCTGAACGACCAGCAGCGCTTTACGGCCTGAGACCTTCAGCTGTTGGCACAATTCGCCGTCGCTGCGTTGAGCCTGTATACGTCCGCGCAATGCCGGAAGGGGTAACTCGCTGTGCTCAAGCAGACGACTCAGACAGCCCAGTGATGTCAATAGTGGTCGATGCGCGAAGGCAAACCCAGCCAGCTCATCCCAGTCATCCTCATTAAGCGTAGTCTCTTTCAGCGGAGTAAGCGGGATGTGCTCATCGTTCCACTGCGCCAGGATTTCCGCATCCCGACGCAAACGCTGATGCTCTCGCCCGGCAAGGCGCCTGCCCGCTTCGCTGATGGGCAGCAACGCCATGGCGGTATAACAACCGCTGCTGGCTTCGCGATGGTTCCCCATCCGCACCAGCACAAAACCACAGCGCTGCCAGAAACCCCATAGTTCAGCCGTATAACCAAAACTGACGGACAGATAGTCACACTGCGTGCAATAGTGCCGGGCCTGCATAATCAGCTGTTGCCCAATACCTTCTCTTTGGCGCGCAGGATGAACCGCGATTCGACTGACCCGCCGCCCGACAAGCGTCGCCGCTAAGGGGTCACTACCGTGCGCCGCCAGCGACTGCGCAACCAGATTGCCTCTGGGTCTGCGATATCCGGCCCAGACGGCCTGGCTTAATTCTGCGGATAATCCCCCTTCATCGACCAGCCAGACGGCTCCCGCCACCGAATCAGCAGCCGAAGCCTGCAGAAAATGCTGCCCCGGCGCGTCCATCATGCGTCGCAGGTCCAGCGGTGAGGTACGATAATGCGCCCCGGAAAGCAGCTGATATACCGCCAGCGGCAGCGCCGGTTGAAAACGCCATGATTGCTGCTCAAATGTCGAGTAGTGCAACTCCCCCGATGGAACATGCGTGAAGTTATCATCGTCAAACACCAGTGCATCGCTGACGATTTTCTCCAGGGGGCATCCCTGCGCCCAGCGCACGGGCTGCTGCAACTCATAGCGTCGCAGATTGGGAAAGCGGGCGCAGAATTTGAGCAAAAAGCCCCTGCCGGTCCCCTCGTAGCCCTGTACCGTAGTGGTTAACAGCGTTCGGGGAAAACGCGCCACCAGTTGCTGCAGCAGCGGCGCGGGGATCGCAGCAGCTTCATCCACGATCAGCCAGTCTGCGCGTGCTGTACTGCTTAACAGCGCATCTGGTGCCATAAAGTGATAACGCTCTGCGGCAAATTGCGCCAGCACATCTGTTGCTGCTTTCGCGGGCGCGGTAACGATCGCCGTCCCGTTTATGCGTGATATCAGCTGTCCTGCCAGCGCGGACTTACCCCGACCACGCGCAGCTGTGATGGCCACCACGCCGGAAGACATATCCAACAAGTGCGTTAAAATCATCGCCTGTTCAGGCTGTGGTTCACCGGTTGCCGCGTGCCAGTCGACACGAGCAGGAAAGTGCGGACACAAAGCGGGCTGATGTTGCTGCCAATGCAGAGCCTGCCCGTCACGGGAAATCACTCTTTTGAGGTGTTCAATAAAGTGCGGTGTTGGGACGGGTTCTGCGCAGTCGCTCCAGCGCAGTGAGTCCGCATCAGGATGCGTGTGCCAGGTATGCCACGGTGGAGTCAGCAACACCAGCCAGCTCCCGGCGATCAGCGTACCGCTTAAGGCGGCAAATGCTGCAGCGTCAAATCCCTGCCCGGCGTCGAAAACAGCATGACGAAACTCACGCCCCAGTAACGTTTGCAGCGCCTGTGGCGTACAGTTTGGTTCAGCAGGGGCATTCGCCCCTACCCACAACCAGTCGCCGGGTAATATGTCGCGTAGCGATAACGCCTGCCCCTGACACCAGTTTTCCTCGCCACTGATAATCAGCAGACGACGGATCCCCTCACGAGCCATCTGTTCGGTTAACGCGCTCAGCGCTGTGTTATCAGACATCCCTGCCCCAGTATCTTAAATGCCTTTACCAAACGTATTACATTGTCCCGGATCGCCGCTGTCAAAGCCGCGCTTAAACCAGGTAAAACGCTGTTCGGAAGTACCGTGGGTAAAGCTGTCCGGCACTACGCGCCCTTGCCCTTGCTGCTGCAGGCGATCGTCGCCAATGGCCTGAGCGGCGTTCAGCGCCTCTTCCAGGTCGCCGGACTCCAGCACGCCCTGCTGCTGCATGCTGTGGCCCCAGACGCCAGCAAAGCAGTCCGCCTGCAATTCCATACGTACGGAAAGACGGTTCACCTCAGCTTGTGAGGCGTTCTGCTGCATCTGGCGAACTTTCGGTTCAATACCAAGCAGTTTCTGTACGTGGTGGCCCACTTCATGCGCGATAACA
The DNA here is from genome assembly GCF_030332285.1 of Citrobacter sp. Cu096. Classification (NCBI taxonomy): domain Bacteria; kingdom Pseudomonadati; phylum Pseudomonadota; class Gammaproteobacteria; order Enterobacterales; family Enterobacteriaceae; genus Citrobacter; species Citrobacter sp. Cu096. Next base: position 126,539 of record NZ_JAOWID010000030.1, on the reverse strand, counting down.
TAGCCCTGGGCAAAATCACCATCGGCGCCCAGCTTGTTTTTCATATCGTCATAGAATGAGAGGTCAATATACACCGTACCATCCGCCGGGCAATAAAATGGCCCCATTACGGACTGGCCCGCGCCACAACCGGTCCGAGTCGCTCCGCGATACATGACCAGCTTTGGCTGTTGGTAGGTCCGCCCCATTTTTTCAAACTGCTGCCCCCAGGTATCTTCCGTGGTGGCCAGAATCACCGAGGTGAATTTTGCCGCTTCATCATCATTGGGACTGATGGAGTGTGAAGATTGCTGTTGGGATACAGGTTGGCCGGTCATTAATCCGGTAAGATCCACGCCATAATAACCTGCGACAAGCACCACAATCAGCAGGATGATACCGCCTTTACCACTGGGTAAACGAAAACCTGGTCCGCCCATAGAGGGGCCGCCGCCAGAGCTGTTTCGTCTGTCTTCCACATTGTCACTTTCACGACGCCCTTGCCAGCGCATAATCACCTCAACTTTTTTATTCATTATGATGATGATCGTAGGCGGTTCGGAACAGGATTACCATAAGAAACAGTAATCAAAATCGGCGGGATTGATGAGCCGGAGAGCGATCGCCGGCTCAGGGGAGGATTAGTCTAACTTCACACCCAGACGATGCGCGACGGCTTCATAGGCTTCGATCAGGCCGCCAAGGCTCTGGCGGAAGCGATCTTTGTCCATTTTATCCAGCGTTTCTTTGTCCCACAGACGGCTACCGTCCGGTGAGAATTCATCGCCCAGGACCACTTCGCCTTTATACAAACCAAACTCAAGTTTGAAGTCGACCAGAATCAGACCTGCATCATCAAACATCTTTTTCAGCACGTCGTTGGCTTTGTAGGTCAGCTCTTTCATACGTGCCAGATTCTCTTTGCTCACCCAACCAAAGGTTTCGCAATAGGAATCGTTAATCATTGGATCGTGCATAGCATCGTTTTTCAGGAACAGATCAAACAGCGGTGGATTCAGTTCAATACCTTCCTCAACGCCTAAACGCTTAACCAGTGAGCCTGCCGCGCGGTTACGTACCACACATTCAACCGGTACCATCTCCAGTTTTTTCACCAGACATTCGGTATCAGAAAGCAGTCGCTCCATCTGGGTAGGAATGCCCGCTTCTTGCAGTTTAGTCATAATGAAATGGTTGAACTTGTTGTTCACCATGCCTTTACGGTCAAACTGTTCAATGCGCGCGCCATCCCCTGCTGACGTATCATTGCGGAATTCGAGCACCAACAGGTCCGGGTTTTCCGTGCTGTATACGGTCTTCGCTTTACCACGATACAACTCAGCTTGCTTTTGCATCTTTATTACTCCTGGGTGTGAATTAACGATAAATATTGCGTTTTTCTGCCGACGCACACGTTTGCGTATCATATCAGAAAAAAAGGGCTGGATAACTCCAGCCCTTCATTTTTACTTACTGAACGCTGCCTGGAAGACTGCGACCAGCGCGTCGTTCTGGCTTTGCGTCAGGGTATGCCCCTTCGGATCGATAAACTGCAAGCTACTACGGTTGTCTAAATCACCGACCTGCAGTTTATAGTCGCCGGATACCAACCCCGGATCGCTTGCGCCCAGCTCCTGCCAGCTGCTATCAGACAGTGGTTTGTAGGTCACGGCGATGCTGCCCTGAGAACGGGTGCTGTCGGTCACTTTCATCCCCACTTTCTCAAGCGCTGCCGGCAGACGCTGCCACACCACGTTGAACGGTCCGCGTACCACCAGCATAGGTAAACCGGTGTCATCGGCGGCGCTCTGAACATCCATGGTGGCTGCAGAGCGGTTCTGCGCAGCATTCGCGGCGTCGTTGGCGTTCTTGTCCAGACCAGCAGAGATAACGTTCATCATCTCAGCGCTGTAACGCTGCATTGATGCCGCATCGGCAACGGGTTTGCCCGCCTGCTCAAGGTTAATCAGTTTCACCGTTACCGCTTGCTGATAGCCCTGCGGTTTAACCGAGATTTGATAACGCCCACGGTACTGCTCGTCTTCATCCAGACGGTTCCAGTCGACCCAGTCGGTGGTTAACGTCTGGCTGGCATCATCACGCTTGGCGATTGTGTAGTTTTTAGACTGAATGACACTCACAACCTGCGGCCACAGCGTGTTACCACGACCATTTTCAACCAGCAACGTTGAGGTATCGCCTGCGATTTGCGTGCGAGCACCGGTGACTAACGCTAACGGCTGAGCCGGTGGACGAATATCCAGTGCCTTACCCACGGCACCGCTGCCGTTGGTTACCGGGATATTATAATCACCCGACATCACCGGCAGAATCATTCCAGCTGGAGCATGAAGCTCAGCAAGCGGTGTGGCCTCCAGATAGGATTCATCACCGCTCACCTGGCGCTTATAACGCGAGTCAGAACTACAGGCCGCGAGCAACATAACAAGCGAAACACCCGCAACCTTGGCCAGGCGCGACTTTTGTACTGAGTAAGCCATCAAATCTCCCTAAACTTTACAGCAAACCGGCATGCTTAAGCGCCGCTTTGACGATTTCACGAGCATTGTCCGTGATTGGCGTCATCGGCAGACGCAGCGTATCGGTCGCCACAAGTCCCAACTCCTTACATGCCCATTTCACGGGGATAGGATTGGGTTCGACAAATAGTTTGTTGTGTAACGGCATCAGACGCTGGTTAATCACCCGTGCTTCAGCAAAGTGACCAGCCGCCGCCAGTTTGCACATTTCAGCCATATCGCGCGCCGCAACGTTAGACGTTACGGAAATCACGCCATGACCACCGAGCTGCATGAAATCCAGTCCGGTCGCGTCATCACCGCTAAGCAGAATAAAGTCGTCTGAAACCAGCTCTTTGATCTGGTGAACGCGACTTAAGTTCCCCGTGGCCTCTTTAATAGCGATAATATTTTTTACTTTCGCCAGACGACCTACGGTTTCCGGCAGCATATCGCAGCCGGTACGGGACGGCACATTATACAGAATTTGCGGCAGGTCAGTATGTTCAGCGATGGCTTTGAAATGCTGGAACAAACCTTCCTGGGTTGGGCGGTTGTAGTAAGGCGTCACCGTCAGGCAGCCGACAACTCCGCTGTCGTTGAAACGCTGCGTCAGACTAATGGCTTCCGCGGTCGCATTGGCGCCGGTTCCGGCAATGACCGGAATACGCCCGTCAGCCAGCTCCAGGGTCATCATCACCACATCGCCATGTTCATCATGACTCAGGGTGGCCGACTCACCAGTGGTGCCAACCGAAACGATCGCCGAGGTGCCGCTGGCGACATGATAATCAATCAGTTTTTTCAGGCTCGACCGGCAGACTTTACCTTTCTCATCCATCGGCGTAACAAGCGCGACAATACTTCCCGTGAACATGGGCCATCCTCTGTGCAAACAAGTGTCTCAATGGTACGTTTGGTACGGCAATAAAAGCAAGCGACCAGAGCCGTTCTGATTGTTGTATGCATGTTTTTTTTATGCTTTCCTTATGATTACCTCACCGCTCAAAGGAAGAACAGGTTTGACTTCGTCATCGCAACACTATCTGGTCATTACTGCGCTGGGTGCCGACCGCCCGGGAATTGTGAACACCATCACTCGTCATGTCAGCAGTTGCGGCTGTAATATCGAAGACAGCCGACTGGCCATGCTGGGTGACGAGTTCACGTTTATCATGCTGTTGTCTGGCACCTGGAATGCCATCACCCTGATTGAATCAACCTTGCCGTTGAAAGGCGCAGAGCTGGATTTACTGATTGTGATGAAACGCACGACCGCGCGTCCCCGTCCGGCAATGCCCGCCACGGTATGGGTGCAGGTCGATGTTCCCGATTCTCCGCATTTAATTGAACGCTTCACCGCCCTGTTCGACAGCCACCAAATGAATATTGCAGAACTGGTGTCACGCACACAACCGGCGGAAAACGGAAAGGCGGCGCAGTTGTTTATTCAAATTACCGCACATAGTCCTGCGTCACATGATGCGGCAAATATTGAAGATGCCTTTAAAGCACTCTGTACAGAACTCAATGCGCAAGGCAGTATTAACGTCGTCAATTACTCACAGCATGATGAACAGGATGGAGTTAAGTAATGAACCCACTGAAAGCCGGTGATATCGCACCGAAATTTAGCTTGCCGGATCAAGACGGAGAACAAGTAAATTTAACCGACTTCCAGGGACAGCGTGTTCTGGTTTATTTTTACCCGAAAGCCATGACACCCGGCTGTACCGTCCAGGCCTGCGGCCTGCGCGATAACATGGATGAGTTAAAAAAAGCAGGCGTTGAAGTGCTGGGAATCAGCACCGATAAATCGGAGAAACTTTCCCGTTTTGCGGAAAAAGAAGTCCTTAACTTCACGCTTCTGTCCGACGAAGATCATCAGGTTTGCGAGCAGTTCGGCGTCTGGGGTGAGAAGTCATTTATGGGCAAAACCTACGATGGCATCCATCGCATCAGTTTCCTGATTGATGCCGAAGGCAAAATTGAGCACGTGTTCGATGACTTCAAAACCAGCAATCACCACGACGTGGTACTGAACTGGCTGAAAGAGAACGCCTGATTTACGTTTTACCGATCCAGGTCTGATGGCGACACTACGCGTCTTATCAGGCCTGGATCCGCCCCCCCATAGGCCGGAAAAAGCGTTTATTCAAACGTCCCTTTTACGCAGGCTTTCTTCTCTCTGACCACGGCTTTTCCCTTCGCCCACAGGTGATTAACCTCCAGCGCATCGTTAAGCACCAGAATGTCTGCATCGCATCCCGCCGCCAGACGCCCCTTATGTTCGAGACCCAAAAATTCTGCGACCGTACGCGTCAGCGGACACAGCGCCTGTTCCAGCAGGACGGCATGCACCTTCACTAACTGACGCACCGTTTCAGCCAGAGATTCAAACCCTGCGACACCAATGCCGGTGAGATTACCCAACGCATCAAATTCCGGCTGACTACCGTTGCCGTCCGAACTCAGGGTAATGCGTGACAGCGGCACATTCTGGCGCAGCGCCGTGGCAATGGCCATGGCCGGATCGACAGGCTCATCAATGCTGCTGGTAATATCGATAAATCCGCCCTGGCGGGCATACTCCAACGCCGCCTGGAACAACGGTTCCGCACGGTTAACGTGTGTCGGCAACAGCCTGGTGATCGGAACATCACAGCACTCGAGGATGTCGTACAACGGCTCCAGCATGCGCGGGCTGTCACCCATGTGGAAAACACTGATCCCCGGCTTGCGCCCTAACAATCCGCCAACGCGTGACTGCGCCGCCATGTTCGCCAGCGCCGAGGTGTCCGGGGCGGAGGAACGATGGTCAGAAACCGCGCATTTCACGCCAATGACTTTATCGATCAGCGCCACGTCGCGATCGATACTCCCGGTGATGGTCGGCGATGGCAGAGAATAGGCCCCGGTCAGCATCCATGCGCTGATACCTTCCAACTCCAGCGCGCGGGTTTTCGCCAGCAGCGATTCCGGGTGACGGGTGATGCCATCGGTACCCAGCAATCCCACCACCGAAGTGACGCCAGCTTCCACCAGTCGTGACAAGCGCACTTCCGGCGTACGCGTGTGCGGCCCCGCTTCCCCGCCGCCGCCAATCAGGTGGACGTGCTGATCAATAAACCCCGGGCACACAATAGCACCATCAAGATGGATGCACTTGCAACCGGGAAAGTCTTCAGGAGAAATCGACGGCGCGATGGCAACAATTTTAGTACCAGAGACCAGAATATCCTGGCGTCCTAAATCTTCCGGCGCGTACACATGTCCCTGCAGGAACAACGTCAAATTAAGAATTGAACAGTTCATAACCTTCCTTGTCAGGCAATTACCTGCATAACCCAAATAGAGAGCAGCGCATTAATGACGCATACCGCAATAATCAGTGGATAATAACGAGGATGGACCCCCGCAGTCCCCAGACAGCGTCCCACATTTTGCACCGGATTGCCCATCAGGTAGATAGCCGGTAGCAATACAGTCGCATCATGTCCCGAAAGCGTACCAGCGACAACCAGACTGGCGCAAACGCCGACACCGCCTCCCATACTCATCACCGCCGCCAGCAGCACGGTGGCAGATTCCCCCGGTAACCCCCACAGCGCCATAACCGGTTCGCACACCCGCCCGACAATCTCGAGCAACCCCGTCACCTTCAACGCCTGAATAATCACAAACGCCATCACCACGTTTGGTAACAGGCTGGTAGTTGCAATAGTAAACCCGCGCCGTGCGCCATCGATAAACATATCCATGACGTTTTTACGTACCTGCGTTGTCATCTCAGACCTCCCGCTGCAGACGGCGATTTTCAAGCTGCGCGATCCACAGACGCAGCAGATTCGCTCCCACAAATTTGAAGACAAGGATCACCGCCAGCGGCGTAATCACCGGCACGGTCACCATGGTAAACAGCGCGGCACCCGAGGAAAAATAGTTGGTAATACACGCGCTGCCGCTGGTTTGCCAGCAGGCAAAAATAGCGCGTTCCTGTTCAGTAATAATTCCCTCTTCCGCCATCTCTTTGGTCATCCCTGCCGCAGCATCGGTATTTTGCAAATTCGCAATCAGCGCCAGCGAGCAAATACCAAGAATACCGAGTAACGGGCGCAGGACAGGCGTCATTAACTGTTGCGCCGCGCGCAAACCGCCCAGCCCTTCAGTGACGGAGATTATGCCGAGAGAAAGAATGACGGAAGGTGCCAGCTCAAGTGCGAATAAGAAGCCATCTTTTGCTCCCATTCCCCCTGCACCGCGAAAAGAGACTGCCGTATCGCCTGCGGCATTGATCTGCCCAAACGCGCCATTGAGGATGGTGAAGTCAAAGACTCGCCACCATTCGGTACTTTTCGCAAACATGCCTGAAAAAAGCACAATTGTAATAAAAAAAGCGAGATAACCGCCCCATCCCACTTTTTGCTGCGTGTGTGTGTTATGACCCATGTTGTTCTCCTGTTGGTCTTATTCCTTGCGTGACGAAAAGACATCACGTTGGTCAAGTTAAAGGCAAACACGGAGAAAAACGACACCAGAGGAAATTATTCAGAAAGAGTGGATAGAGGTCAGACAAGTTCAGTTCCGGCGACGTTGCGCCGCCGGTACTTGCCGATTAGGGTTCGTCAACGGCCTGACCATCCGGCCAGGCATGCATTACCGCTTTGATTAACGTCGCCAGTGGGATCGCAAAGAATACGCCCCAAAAGCCCCACAGGCCGCCGAATATCACGACTGAGAGAATAATGACCAGCGGATGCAAATTTACCGCTTCAGAGAACAGCACCGGCACCAGCAAATTACCGTCCAGCGCCTGGATAATCAGGTACACGGCAAAACAGCTCCAGAACTCGGTACCAAGCCCGAACTGGAACAACGCCACACCGACCACCGGAATCGTCACCACAAAAGCACCGATATACGGGATCAGCACGGAAAATCCGACCAGCACCGCCAGCAGCAGCGAATAGTTGAGGCCAAACATCAGGAAGCCGAGCCAGGTCGCTACGCCGACCACCACCATTTCCAACACCTTGCCGCGGATATAGTTGGTGATTTGCTGGTTCATCTCTTTCCACACCTGCCCCGCCAGCCCGCGATTACGCGGCAGCACCCGGCGCACGGCGTTCAGCATTTGTCCTTTATCTTTGATCAGGAAGAACACCATCAACGGGACAAGCACCAGATAGACCGCCAGCGTTAGTAAACCGACCAGTGAAGCCAGCGAATATTTCACCACCGAATCGCCCATGGTGAGCATTCGCGAGCGCATATTCTCCGCCATCGCATCAATAATGCCCGCATCCATCAACGCCGGATAACGCCGCGGCAAGGTAGCGGCAAAATCAGACAGTTTATTGAGCATGCCGGGCATATCGCGGATCAGGTAGATCCCCTGCTGCCACGCAACGGGCATCACCACAAACGCCATCAGCAGCAAAATACCGACAAACAGAATAAGTACAATCGATGTCGCCCAACGTCGTGAACAACCAATATGCTCCAGCCGCACCGTTGGCCACTCAAGCAGATACGCCAGCACTATGGCGACCAGTAGCGGCGCCAGAAGACCGCTAAAGAAGAACAGGATGCCAAAACCGGCAACCAGAATAATCAGCAGGGCAATGGCTTCGGGGTCGCTAAAGCGGCGACGATACCATTGCATCAACATTTCGAGCATAAAACCCTTCCATGAACCCAATAGCGGGATTGCGATCCCGAATTGTATCGAAATGTCACAAAAAAGACTTCGCTTTTTATGGCTGATTACGCAAAGTGAAAAGACATTTTTCCTGGGTGTTCATCGTCAGGTTTCGCAGTTACACTCCCTAAGCTTGCGGAGTGTGAACGATACTTCACGGCATTGGTCAAATGGCTATCTCAAAAAAGAATACAGGACAGAGGTTATGTTCAGGCAGTTGAAAAAAAACCTGGTTGCTACCCTCATTGCCGCACTGACTATCGGTCAGGTCGCGCCCGCATTTGCAGACACCGCGGACACCCTGCCTGATATGGGAACCTCGGCAGGGAGTACGCTTTCCATAGGACAGGAAATGCAGATGGGCGATTATTACGTACGCCAGCTGCGCGGTAGTGCGCCATTAATTAACGATCCGTTGCTGACCCAATACATTAATTCTCTGGGTATGCGTCTGGTCTCGCACGCCGACTCGGTAAAAACGCCCTTCACCTTCTTTTTGATTAACAACGATGAAATCAACGCCTTTGCTTTCTTTGGCGGCAACGTTGTCCTGCACTCCGCACTATTCCGCTATTCCGATAACGAAAGCCAGTTAGCATCGGTCATGGCGCACGAAATCTCCCATGTCACTCAGCGCCACCTGGCACGTGCAATGGAAGATCAGAAACGCAGCGCGCCGTTAACGTGGGTTGGAGCGTTAGGTTCAATTTTATTGGCGATGGCCAGCCCGCAGGCGGGTATGGCTGCGCTGACCGGTACGCTGGCAGGTACACGTCAGGGTATGATTAGCTTTACGCAACAAAATGAACAGGAAGCAGACCGTATCGGTATTCAGGTACTGCAACGTTCGGGCTTTGATCCCCAGGCCATGCCAACGTTCCTCGAAAAACTGCTCGATCAGGCCCGTTACTCTTCGCGTCCGCCGGAAATTTTGCTGACTCACCCCCTGCCTGAAAGCCGTCTGGCGGATGCCCGTAACCGCGCCAACCAGATGCGTCCGGTTGTCGTCCAATCATCGGAAGATTTTTATCTTGCTAAGGCGCGAACATTGGGCATGTACAACTCGGGTCGTAACCAGTTGACCGATGACCTGCTGAGTAACTGGTCGAAAGGCAACGTACGTGAACAACGTGCCGCCCAGTATGGGCGTGCATTGCAGGCGATGGAAGCCAGCAAATATGACGAGGCGCGTAAAGCGCTGCAACCGCTGCTGGCGGCGGATGCAAACAATGCCTGGTATCTCGACCTGGCAACGGATATCGATCTCGGCCAGAAGAAAACCAGCGACGCCATTAACCGGCTGAAAAACGCCCGTGACCTGCGAACCAACCCGGTACTGCAGCTTAACCTGGCGAATGCGTATCTACAGGGCGGACAAGCCAAAGAAGCGGCAACCATCCTGAATCGCTATACATTTAACCATAAGGATGACCCTAACGGTTGGGATCTGTTAGCGCAAACGGAAGCTAGCCTGAACAACCGCGATCAGGAGCTGGCGGCGCGCGCGGAAGGGTATGCCCTCGCCGGACGTCTGGATCAGGCGATTTCGATGCTCAGCAGCGCAAGTTCCCAGGTGAAACTGGGCAGTCAACAACAGGCCAGATACGATGCCCGTATCGACCAGCTACGCCAGCTGCAAGAACGCTTTAAACCGTACACCAAGATGTAACAGGAAAGAAAAATGTCCGACGCGATTAAAATCTACCATAACCCACGCTGCTCCAAGAGCCGTGAAACACTGGAATTACTGAAGTCCAACGGCGTGGATCCGGAAGTGGTGCTATATCTGGAAACCCCGGCTGACCCCGCGACCCTGCGTGAACTTCTGCAGATGCTGGGCATGTCCAGCGCGCGTGAGCTGATGCGCCAGAAAGAAGATCTCTATAAGTCACTTAACCTGGCGGACAAAAACCTGAGTGAAGATGCGCTGATTCAGGCAATGGTAGAAAACCCGAAACTGATGGAGCGCCCCATTGTGGTTGCCAAAGGCCAGGCACGAATTGGACGTCCCCCGGAGCAGGTACTGGAAATCGTCGGTTAACCTGAAACCTGCCGCAGTCTTTTGGCTGCGGCGCTTACAGCTTCAGTATCTCTTTTACGAACGGAATGGTCAGCTTACGCTGGGCGGTGATTGATGCATGATCAAGTTGATCCAACGTCATAAACAGCGTACGCATTTCCCGATCCAAACGCTTAAGCAGAAAGCGTCCCACATCTTCCGGCAGTTCAAACCCACGTAGCCTGGCGCGTAATTGCAACGCCTGCAGTTTATCTTCATCAGAAAGCGGCTGTAGCTTATAGATTTGCCCCCAGTCCAGGCGCGAAGCGAGATCTGGCAGCCCCAAATTGAGCTGCCTTGGCGGGCGATCACCGGTGATCAGCAGCCGAGTTTTCCCCGACTCCAGGATGCGATTGTAGAGATCGAAGATCGCCATTTCCCATAGCGAATCGCCGGCCACGCATTCGATGTTGTCGATGCAGACCAGCGACAAATGCTCCATACCGTCAAGCACCTCGGGGACGAACCAGGTGCGCTTATCAAGCGGCACATAGCCTACCGCATCGCCCCGCGCAGACAGTTCCGCACAGGCTGCATGCAGCAAATGGCTACGGCCAGCGCCTTCACGCGACCAAAGATAAATATACCCGCTATGTTCCTGACGCAGCACATTTTGCAGTGCAGCCAGTAAAGAGGAGTTATCCCCCGGCCAGAAACTTGCGAAAGTTTCGTCGTCAGGCAGATAAAGTGGCAAAGAGAGCTGTGCCGGTGTGTTCAGAGATACCTCAACCCAGGATTTCATAAAATCGCGTTGAGTTTAACACAGAAATGCATCGCGATAGAACCGGGCAGCGTCGCCGCCCGGTCAAAGGTTTACTGTTGCTCAGTGTCGGCATCTTTGGCGTCAAGCACCACTTCTTCCGGACGCAGCAGGCTGATAACTTTGAAAATCAGGCTCAGACAGACACCCACAATAGTCGCCAGCGCCATGCCTTTCAGCTCAGCAGCACCGATGTGAACTTTCGCGCCGCTGACGCCGATGATCAAAATAACCGAGGTCAGGATCAGGTTCTGTGCTTTGTTGTAATCAACTTTTGACTCGATTAGCACGCGAATACCGGAAGCACCAATCACGCCGTACAGCAGCAGAGATACGCCGCCCATGACCGGCAGTGGAATGATTTGGATCGCCGCAGCCAGTTTACCCACGCAAGAGAGCAGAATGGCGAAAATCGCCGCGCCACCAATAACCCAGGTACTGTAAACGCGGGTAATCGCCATAACGCCGATGTTCTCGCCGTACGTGGTGTTCGGCGTAGAACCGAAGAAGCCGGAGATCACCGTCGACAAGCCGTTAGCAAACATAGAACGATGCAAGCCTGGATCGCGAATCAAATCTTTTTTTACGATATTCGCCGTTACCACCAGGTGCCCGACGTGTTCAGCAATAACCACCAGCGCCGCAGGCAGAATGGTCAGAATAGCGACCCATTCAAAGCGCGGTGTGTAAAACGTTGGCAGAGCAAACCAGTGAGCCTGCGCTATCGGCGTGGTGTCCACGACGCCCATCACGAAGGAGAGCGCGTAACCGGCCAGCACCCCAATCAAAATCGGGATAATCGCCATAAAGCCACGGAACAGTACGGAACCAAATACCGTCACCGCCAGCGTCACCATTGAGATGATGATGGTTGTTGAGTCTGGCGCTTGTCCTTCAGCAGGCAGTAATCCCGCCATGCCCGCAGCGACCCCTGCCAGCTCCAGACCGATGACGGCAACGATTGCGCCCATAGCCGCAGGCGGGAACATTACATCCAGCCAGCCAGTACCGGCTTTCTTAACAATGAATGAAACCAGGCAGAAAAGGATGCCACACATAATGAAACCGCCCAGCGCCACTTCATACCCTAGCGGCAGCAGCAGCAGAACCGGGGAAATAAACGCGAAACTGGAACCGAGGTAAGCCGGAATTTTACCTTTACAAATAAAGAGATACAGTAACGTACCAATGCCGTTAAACAGCAGAACGGTAGCAGGGTTGATATGAAACAGGACTGGCACCAGTACCGTTGCGCCAAACATGGCGAACAGGTGCTGCAAACTAAGCGGGATTGTCTGTAAAAGCGGCGGTCTTTCACTCACCCCGATAGCACGGCGCGTCATAGTGTTTTCCTCTGAGTGTTGTTTGTTATTAGCGATTGGGTTGTTTTATTCAAAAAAAAGCCGACTCTTAAAGTCGGCTTCTTTTTATTTATTCATTTACTTGGTACCAAAAATCTTATCGCCGGCATCGCCGAGCCCAGGAATAATGTATCCGTGCTCGTTCAGTCCCTGATCGATGGAGGCGGTGTACAGCTCGACATCCGGGTGCGCTTTTTCCAGCGCCGCGATACCTTCCGGCGCGGCAACCAGTACCAGTACTTTAATGCTGCTGCAGCCTGCTTTTTTCAGCAGGTCGATGGTAGCGATAACCGAACCGCCGGTTGCCAGCATCGGGTCAACGATCAGCGCCATACGCTCATCAATGTTAGAAACCAGCTTCTGGAAGTATGGAACCGGCTCCAGCGTCTCTTCATTGCGGTACATACCTACCACGCTGATACGCGCGCTTGGAACGTTTTCCAGTACGCCTTCCATCATGCCCAGGCCCGCACGCAGAATTGGCACAACGGTGATTTTTTTACCTTTGATTTGGTCAACTTCAACCGGACCATTCCAGCCTTCAATGGTCACCTTTTCGGTTTCCAGACCAGCGGTTGCTTCATAAGTCAGCAGGCTGCCAACTTCCGAGGCGAGTTCACGAAAGCGTTTAGTGCTGATGTCGTTTTCACGCATCAGTCCCAGCTTGTGTTTGACGAGTGGGTGTTTGACTTCCACGATCTTCATACTCTTCTCCTTTCCTCAGACGAGTGGCAACCACAAAAAAAATCGCCGGATTATACCGCTTTTCGTCTCTGGCGCAACACTGCATACGCTTGATATGGATCAACCAAAATCGTTTGCGTCCGGATGATGAGTATAAAACAAGCCCCGCTTTGAGGTCGGGGCTTATTGTCAACACTATGAATTTTAAATATTTTCAGCGTTGCTCTGGATGACGTTTCGATACCAGGAAAAAGATTTCTTCGGCGAGCGTGCTAATGTCCCACTCCCGTCATTATTTTTATCAACATAGATAAAACCGTAGCGTTTTTTCATCTCCCCCGTCCCGGCCGAGACTAAATCAATACAGCCCCACGGGGTATAGCCCATCAGATCCACGCCATCTTCCACCACCGCTTTTTTCATTTCGCGGATATGCGCGGCCATATAGTCAATACGATAGGAATCATCCACCGAGCCGTCGGCCTGCTGCACGTCAATCGCACCAAAGCCGTTTTCTACAATAAACAGCGGCAGTTGATAGTGATCCCAGAACCAGTTCAGGGAATAGCGCAAACCGACCGGATCAATCTGCCAGCCCCAGTCCGACTTCTGCACGTACGGGTTAGAAACCAGGCTTTTCGACTCATCGTAATCCAGCTGTGGATTATCTGCCGTAGCCTGCGTCGCGAAAGACATATAATAACTAAAGCCAATGTAATCAACGCAGCCTTCAGTCAGTACCTGGCGATCTTCCTCGGTGATATCAAGTAAAAAGCCACGGCGTTCGAAATAGTTCATCAGATGCTGCGGATACTTGCCGCGCACGTGTACGTCAGTGAACCAGTAGCGGCAGTGCATGGCGTTCATCGCCATCATCATGTCATTCGGCGCACAGGTCAGCGGATAAATTGGGCACATCGCAATCATGCAACCAATTTGCAGCGCCGGATTTATCTCACGTGCGGCCTTTACTGCCAGCGCGCTCGCTACCAGCTCATAGTGCGCCGCCTGGTACATGACCGGTTCGCGATCTTCACCGGGCAGGTATTTCAGACCAGAGTTAGTAAAGGGCGCGAAGTCTTCGTGATAATTTGCCTGATTGTTAATCTCATTAAACGTCATCCAGTACTTCACTTTGTGCTGGTAACGAGTGAAAACCACCCGGGCAAAACGGACAAAAAAGTCGATCAGCTTACGGTTGCGCCAGCCGCCATATTCCGTCACCAGATAGTAGGGCATCTCGAAGTGCGACAACGTAATCACCGGCTCAATGCCATATTTCAGACATTCGTCGAACAGATCATCATAGAACTGCAGGCCAGCTTCGTTGGGTTGCGCTTCGTCGCCTAAGGGAAAAATCCGCGTCCAGGCAATAGAAGTACGAAAACATTTAAACCCCATTTCGGCAAACAGCTTTATGTCGTCTTTATAGCGATGATAAAAATCGATGGCATCGTGGTTAGGGTAATTTTTACCGGCAATGACACCGTCAGTAATTTCACGCGCCACACCATGCGCCCCCGCCGTCATGACATCGGCAACGCTAATTCCTTTACCGCCCTCCTGCCAGCCACCTTCCAGTTGATGAGCAGCGACAGCGCCACCCCACATGAAATCTGCTTTAAATCCTGACATCCCCTTCCCCTATCGTGATGAGTCTGCGCAAAACGCTCTATACCCGTCATACTTCAAGCTGCATGTGCGTTGGCTTTTCTCGCTCACTCCAGTTACGTACTTATGTACGCTCCTGGAGATTCGCTGCGTCGCCGCCTTCCTGCAACTCGAATTATTTAGGGTATAAATGAGGTTCGTAACAGAAAACAGAAACCGGTTTCAGTACGATACTGTGCATTCGGCTGGCAGGTTTCAAGCACAAGACTGTACCCGGTTTCATTTTCGTGGCGCAGTTCAAACAAATAGATAAATGATTGTAAAATGCTGAAAAAATCAGCAGATAAAACTTGATGCAGAGCAGGCTCGCAAACGTTTGCTTTCCCTGTTAGAATTGCGCCGAATTTAACTTTTACTGCAAGTAAACATGTGGGGAAGCAGGCAGTGACCGATAAAACCTCTCTTAGCTACAAAGATGCCGGTGTTGATATTGATGCAGGTAATGCTCTGGTTGATCGAATCAAAGGCGTAGTAAAGAAAACGCGTCGTCCGGAAGTTATGGGTGGTCTGGGTGGCTTCGGTGCGCTGTGCGCATTGCCGCAAAAATATCGTGAACCGGTACTGGTTTCCGGCACTGATGGCGTTGGCACAAAACTGCGTCTGGCAATGGATCTGAAACGTCACGACACTATCGGTATTGACCTTGTCGCTATGTGCGTGAACGATCTTGTCGTTCAGGGTGCTGAGCCGCTGTTTTTCCTCGACTACTATGCGACCGGCAAACTGGATGTAGATACCGCAGCCAGCGTCATTAACGGGATTGCGGAAGGTTGTCTGCAGTCTGGCTGTGCACTGGTCGGCGGGGAAACGGCAGAAATGCCGGGGATGTACCACGGCGAAGATTACGATGTGGCGGGCTTCTGTGTTGGCGTCGTCGAAAAATCAGAAATTATCGACGGTTCTAAAGTGGCTGACGGCGACGTACTGATTGCGCTCGGCTCCAGCGGTCCGCATTCCAACGGCTACTCTCTGGTGCGTAAAATTGTTGAAGTCAGCGGTTGTGACCCGGAAACCACCGAGCTCGAAGGCAAGTCGCTGGCCGATCACTTGCTGGCCCCGACCCGCATTTACGTAAAATCCATTCTGGAACTGATCGAGAAGGTTGATGTGCATGCCATTGCCCATCTGACCGGCGGCGGTTTCTGGGAAAATATTCCACGCGTTCTGCCAGACAACACGCAGGCCGTGATCGACGAATCTTCATGGCAATGGCCAGCCGTCTTCAACTGGCTGCAAACGGCGGGTAACGTTAGCCAGCATGAGATGTATCGCACCTTTAACTGCGGCGTAGGCATGGTTATCGCCCTGCCAGCTCCGGAAGTGGACAAAGCCCTGGCTTTGCTCAATGAGAAAGGTGAAAACGCATGGAAAATCGGTATCATCAAAGCTTCTGATTCCGAACAGCGTGTGGTTATTGAATGAAAAACATTGTGGTGCTCATTTCCGGCAACGGAAGCAATTTGCAGGCGATAATTGACGCCTGCGAACAGAAAAAAATCAATGGCACCATACGTGCAGTATTCAGTAACAAGGCCGATGCGTTCGGCCTTGAACGCGCACGCGAAGCGAATATTCCGGCGTACTCGCTGGAAGCCGCCCAGTTTGCCAGTCGCGAAGCCTTCGACCGCCAACTGATGCAAGAGATTGACGCCTGGGCACCCGATGTGGTGGTGCTGGCCGGTTATATGCGCATCCTCAGCCCGGCGTTTGTCGCACACTATTCTGAACGATTGCTGAATATCCACCCGTCTTTATTGCCGAAGTATCCAGGCCTGCACACGCACCGTCAGGTGCTGGAAAATGGCGATGAAGAGCATGGGACCTCCGTCCACTTCGTCACCGATGAACTGGACGGTGGACCGGTTATTCTCCAGGCCAAGGTTCCGGTATTTGAAGGCGACAGCGAAGATGATGTCACGGCACGGGTTCAGGCCCAGGAGCACACCATTTATCCGCTGGTGGTAAGCTGGTTTACCGATGGTCGACTGAAGATGCGTGATAACGCTGCATGGCTGGACGGCGTTCGTCTGCCGCCACAAGGCTACGCCGCCGACGAATAATAAAAAAACCTGTAAACCGGATCTCACCCTCCGGTCTACAGGCATAAATACCTTTTCCGGTTAACATCTCCGGTATTCATCTATGCTCCCCCTTTCTCTTTGCTATCAGACGGTTTATTGTCATATTTTTCTGGCACAGTTGGACATCTGAGAGCAATGCTCGCCATAATAAATCGGTAGTGTCCCGTGAATGAAACGGAGTAAAAGTGGTAATGGGTCAGGAAAAGCTATACATAGAGAAAGAACTCAGTTGGTTAGCGTTCAACGAACGCGTACTCCAGGAAGCAGCTGATAAATCAAACCCGTTGATCGAACGGATGCGTTTCTTAGGCATCTATTCCAACAACCTCGACGAATTTTACAAGGTTCGCTT
This sequence comes from Citrobacter sp. Cu096, assembly GCF_030332285.1. Lineage (NCBI taxonomy): Bacteria > Pseudomonadati > Pseudomonadota > Gammaproteobacteria > Enterobacterales > Enterobacteriaceae > Citrobacter > Citrobacter sp. Cu096. Next base: position 109,372 of record NZ_JAOWID010000030.1, on the reverse strand, counting down.
TGCCGAACTGAAGCGCCGAATCATTATTAGCGAAGAACAGGGTTCAAACTCTCACTCCCGCCATCTGTTGGGCAAAATCCAGGCTCGCGTATTAAAAGCCGATCAGGAATTTGACGGACTGTACAACGAGTTGTTGCTGGAGATGGCGCGCAATCAGATTTTCCTCATCAACGAACGTCAGCTGTCGGCCAATCAACAGAGCTGGTTACGCCATTACTTCAAGCAATATCTCCGCCAGCACATTACGCCGATTCTGATTAATCGCGAGACGGATTTAGTTCAGTTTCTGAAAGATGACTACACCTATCTGGCGGTGGAAATTATCCGTGGCGATACAATCCGCTACGCGCTGCTGGAAATCCCTTCTGATAAGGTTCCCCGTTTTGTGAATCTGCCGCCGGAAACTCCGCGCCGTCGCAAACCGATGATCCTCCTGGACAACATCTTACGTTACTGCCTTGACGACATTTTCAAAGGATTCTTTGATTACGATGCGCTGAACGCCTATTCGATGAAAATGACCCGTGACGCTGAATACGATTTGGTGCACGAGATGGAATCGAGCCTGATGGAGCTGATGTCATCCAGCCTGAAACAGCGTCTGACCGCAGAGCCTGTACGCTTCGTCTATCAGCGCGACATGCCCAATGCGCTGGTTGAGGTACTGCGTGAAAAACTGACGATTTCTCGCTACGATTCGATTGTGCCAGGCGGGCGTTACCATAACTTCAAAGACTTTATTAACTTCCCCAACGTTGGCAAAGCCAACCTGGTAAATAAACCGCTGCCACGTCTGCGCCACATCTGGTTCGACAACGAGAAATTCCGTAACGGATTTGATGCAATCCGTGAACGCGATGTACTGCTGTATTACCCATATCACACCTTTGAGCATGTTCTCGAACTATTGCGTCAGGCCTCCTTCGACCCAAGCGTACTGGCGATAAAGATCAATATCTACCGTGTGGCAAAAGACTCGCGCATCATTGACGCGATGATCCATGCCGCGCATAACAGTAAAAAAGTGACCGTGGTCGTGGAATTACAGGCGCGCTTTGATGAAGAAGCCAATATCCATTGGGCCAAACGTCTTACCGAAGCGGGCGTTCACGTTATCTTCTCTGCGCCGGGTCTGAAAATTCATGCCAAACTGTTCCTTATCTCACGTAAAGAAGGTGATGAAGTCGTGCGCTATGCGCATATCGGGACGGGCAACTTCAACGAAAAAACGGCGCGACTGTATACCGACTACTCGTTGCTTACCGCTGATTCGCGCATCACCAACGAGGTTCGCCGGGTTTTCAACTTCATCGAAAACCCGTATCGTCCGGTGACGTTCGATTATCTGCTGGTTTCTCCGCAGAACTCACGCCGTCTGCTGTACGCGATGATCGACAAAGAGATCGCTAATGCACAGCAAGGCCAGCCTTCTGGTATCACACTAAAACTGAATAACCTGGTCGATAAAGGCCTGGTTGATCGTCTCTATGCGGCCTCAAGCTCAGGCGTAACGGTTAATTTGTTGATTCGCGGTATGTGTTCTCTGATCCCAAACCTGGAAGGTATCAGTGACAATATTCGCGTGATAAGCATTGTTGACCGCTACCTTGAACACGACCGGGTTTATATTTTCGAAAACGGTGGCGATAAGCAGGTATACCTCTCCTCCGCAGACTGGATGACCCGCAATATCGACTATCGTATCGAGGTCGCCACTCCGCTGTTGGACCCTCGTCTTAAGCAGCGCGTGCTGGATATTATCGATATCCTGTTCAGCGACACGGTGAAGGCTCGCTTCATCGATAAAGAACTCAGTAATCGCTACGTACCGCGCGGAAACCGCCGTAAAGTTCAGTCACAATTGGCGATTTACGATTACATCAAATCACTCGAGCAACCTGACTAACGCTATGCCAATACACGACAAGACTCCACGGCCGCAGGAATTTGCTGCGGTCGACCTTGGTTCAAACAGTTTCCATATGGTCATTGCCCGCGTGGTTGATGGCGCAATGCAGATAATCGGACGACTGAAACAACGCGTTCACCTGGCGGATGGCCTCGGCGAAGATAACAAACTGAGCGAAGAGGCAATGGAACGCGGATTAAGCTGCCTGTCGCTATTTGCCGAACGTCTGCAGGGCTTTCCCCCGTCAAGCGTATGCATCGTGGGAACCCATACTTTACGTCAGGCGCTAAATGCGACCGATTTTCTCAAGCGAGCAGAAAAAGTCATCCCCTACCCGATTGAGATTATTTCCGGTAATGAAGAAGCCCGACTGATTTTTATGGGTGTGGAACACACCCAGCCGGAAAAAGGCCGCAAGCTGGTTATTGATATCGGCGGTGGGTCAACAGAACTGGTGATCGGCGAAGATTTCGAGCCCAGGCTGGTCGAAAGCCGCCGTATGGGCTGCGTCAGTTTTGCCCAGATGTATTTCCCGGGCGGTGTTATCAGCCGGGAAAACTTTCAGCGTGCCCGCATGGCAGCAGCGCAGAAGCTCGAAACCTTAACGTGGCAGTTTCGCATTCAGGGCTGGAATGTCGCAATGGGCGCGTCAGGCACGATTAAAGCGGCACACGAAGTGCTGCTGGAGATGGGTGAAAAAGACGGTTTTATCACCCCCGAACGCCTGGACAAACTTACATTTGAAGTGCTGAAGCATGCCTCATTTGATGCGCTCAGCCTGCCGGGGCTGTCAGAGGAGCGAAAGGCGGTATTTGTTCCCGGGCTCGCGATTCTGTGCGGCGTTTTTGACGCACTGGCGATCCGCGAACTTCGCCTTTCTGATGGCGCGCTACGCGAAGGCGTGCTGTATGAGATGGAAGGACGTTTTCGCCACCAGGACGTTCGCAGCCGTACCGCCAGCAGTCTGGCGAATCAGTACAACATCGACAGCGAACAGGCCCGGCGCGTGCTGGAAACGACGATGAAAATGTACGACCAGTGGCATACGCAGCAGCCAAAACTGGCCAATCCTCAACTGGAAGCGTTACTGCGCTGGGCAGCGATGCTGCATGAGGTTGGGCTGAACATCAACCACAGCGGTTTACATCGCCACTCTGCTTATATCTTACAAAACAGCGATTTACCGGGGTTTAATCAGGAACAACAGCTGATGATGGCAACATTAGTTCGTTATCATCGCAAAGCGGTGAAACTGGATGACTTGCCTCGCTTTACGTTATTCAAGAAAAAACAGTTTCTGCCGTTAATTCAGTTGTTGCGCCTGGGCGTGCTGCTGAATAATCAGCGCCAGGCGACTACTACGCCGCCATCCCTGACTCTGATAACCGACGACAACCACTGGACCTTACGCTTCCCGCATGACTGGTTTAGCCAAAATGCGCTGGTGTTGCTCGATCTGGAAAAAGAGCAGCAATACTGGGAGGGCGTAACCGGCTGGCGTCTCAAAATTGAAGAAGAAAGCTCACCCGATATCGCCGCATAAACTCTCAGCAGGTGCCAGTTCAACTGGCGCCTGTTCTTCCAGCGTTTCATGCAATGGCAGGGGTTTACCAATCAAATATCCCTGCATGTAATCAATTCCCAGCGAAATTACCGCACTGCGTATTTCTTCACTTTCAACATACTCTGCAACCACCTGCATTCTTTTCATCCGCGCCAGATGGCAAATAGAAGCCACGATTTGGTAGTCGAGGCTGTTCGAAACGATATTGCGAATAAAGCTGCCGTCAATTTTCAGGATATCGGCATTCACATTCTTCAGCCGCGCATAGCTGGCGTATCCGGTGCCAAAATCATCAATCGCAATCTGACAGCCCATAGATTGCAGCTGCAGTAACGTTGCCTGTGCCTGTTCCGCATTGGTTAAGGCGTTGCTTTCCGTAACTTCAAAGATCAACTGCCATGCTTCAACCTTGTACTTAACCAGTAGCTGGTTGATGTCATGCGGAAGTCGGGCGCGACATATCGACGTGGGTGACAAGTTAATGGCAAACCGACGGGCGGGCATTTTTTCCCGATTCTGCGCCATAAACTTCAGCGTATTTTCAATCACCCATAGATCAATACTGGACGACAAGCCAAACTCATGCGCGACCGGCAAGAAGCAATCAGGGGCGACGGTTTCACCGTCATCCCCCTCAAGACGCAGCAGGATTTCATGATAAACATCGCCGCGTACGCCAGAAATCGGCTGCGCCATCAGGAAAAAACGATTGTGCTCCAGCGCCTGCTGTAGACGATTCATCATCGCAACCTTATCTTTCAGATCACGTTGCAAGTGCATTACGCCCCGGCGCTGCAAGTTCTCTGGCGCATTGGTCGCCAGAGAAAGTTCGGCAATGGTGCTTAACTCTCCCAGTAACAGATAGATATGGTTAACAGGAGAACGGACATAGCAAAAACTGATCCCCACCTGCGGCTGTAAAGGCATGCCATCCCAAATAAAACGGAACTGCTTGATATGCCTGTCCAGGGCCTCAATGCGCTCCTGATGAGACTCGGTGTTAAAACGCAAAACTAAGTCATTACCCGATAGCTGATAGACATGCTCATCCTGTTCCAACTGTGGCGTTATCCACTGTGAGAGTTTTTGCTTGTACTGGATACGCAGCATAATGCCGTAATTTTTTACCAGTAACTCCATGCCCGGAACACGCAAAAAGCAGAGTACTGACCATGGCGTTTTTTTCAAATCCCGGTTCAATGCGCGCAAATTTGGCAGATGCACCATCGGATCAAAGAATGCCAGACGATGATTGCGCCGGGTAACAAAGCGTTGGCGCGTTGCCAGTACGGCAATGAAGTTCACGATGAAGGAGAAAACAAGATAACTCGACGAGGTAATGGCAAGCTGGGTATCGTAGCCAGAATACCAGGGCATATAACGCTGGTAATAATGAATTGCGGTAATAAGTACGACAGACCATATCAGCGAAATAAATCTGTAGCCGTAACGCATTGCTCCCCAGAGCATGACGGGTAGCAACAGCGACAGCGTATAATTTGTGCTAAATATTGAGCTTTGTTCATTTAATGGCATACACAGTAATGCCATAAGTACAGCCAATATAATCAGCCAGATCGCAAACTCGGTTTTGGTAACTTTGTTATCAAACTGCTGCTTTAATTGAGAAAAATAGCCTCTGACATGCAAAGGGTTGCGGATCGTGCGAATAATAAAGTAGCACAAAGGAACCCCAACCAGATTCCCGACGAGCATGGCCTGATAGTTGATCAGCGTGCCAGTATTAAAGGGCATAACCCCCACCATGCCGGATTTACTCTCATAAACGCCCACAAACGCGGCAAACTGGAAGAGGATCAGAAACAGCGTCGCCGGGCAGAAGACCTGCCAAAACATGCGCTGAAACATCAGATGAGAGTCACCGTGAGATACGTTGTTCCGCCGGGGAGCAAATACTTTATACCCTCCCCAGCTCAGCACTATCGTAACAATAAAGTGCGAAATTATTGAGAGCGTTTCAAATAACCCAACCTGCGGATATTTGTAGCAGATAATGGAAATGATAATTCCCGGCAATGCCGCCCAGCCAAAAAATAGCATCAGGCTAATCATCAACGCCAAAGGCATGTAGAAAAGAATTACGGTCCCAGAACTAATATGGGCATAGGTATTAGCAGTGCTCAATATAGGCAACAGCAAAGATGGTAAGATGAGAGGTAACGCCCACCATCTATCTCTCATACCAATATAATGTTTTTTGAGTTTCATAGATGCTCAGTAGAATCCCGCACATCCTGCAGGGGGTATTCAGACAGGCATCCCACCTGACTCTAAACGATAAAGTTAAATACATTACGATGTCTCATCGATTTTAGTTATCATCAAACAGTGACGTTTGACATATATCAAAAAAAAAGACTCTCATTAATCAATTATTACTCTTTTCATCGTTTCTTATCGTTAATTCATTATTAATGCAAATAATAATATTAATTTTCATAACATATGAGGATGAAACAACTGAAGCAATTTTACATAACGAAAAATTGACCATTGCCCCACAGTATGCCTTAATGTGAATATCGCCCTCAGTTGGGTACACTACAAGGAACCTTTTGTGAGCCAGGTTACCAGCCTACGCAAACGACATCGATTTAATAGTCGCATGATCCGGATCGTACTGCTTATCAGCTTTCTCTTCTTCTTCGGACGCTTCGTCTACTCCGCTATAGGTGCGTGGCAGCACCACCAGAGCAAAAAAGAATCTCAGCAGATCACCCAGCCGCAACAGGCATCTCCTGCTCAAACCGACGTGCGCTGATCGCTCGCGCCTGTAGTATCTCAGCATTAAGATTCCTTACCGGATGGCTAATCGCCTGACATTTAACCATCCGGTAAGGGATTTAAGTGATGAAACAAAACGCTGCCTTACCCACCACTCGCACGGAGTTATCGGATGATAAACCGTGTTTTCGCACAAATGCACAATCTTTTAATCCCACTTCACCGCACCATTCGCGCTGATTTTTACGTTCCGATTGACTGGGTATAAAAAAACACACCGTGTTCAAATAGACGTCAATTAATATCGCCAAAAAATATCACAGATGAAAGCATTAATATTATGTATGGAATTAAATGCTTATTTGAATCATTACCATTTTAAATTCTACAGGGTTATACCATGAGTGGTTTTTCGTTATTTCCGAAAATAAGCAGCGGTCTTGAATGGATCGCTGGACACAGCGATGCGGTTATTCGATTCGGGTGGAATATCGTTGCCGCCGTAATTTTACTGTTTGTCGGTAAATTTGTCTCTCGCCTGCTCTCCAGTGGTCTGGAAAAGTTACTGTTAAAACGTAAAGTTGACCGAACCATTATCCAGTTCTTCACCGCGCTGGTACGTTACATTACCCTCGCTTTCGCCATTGTTGCCGCATTGGGTCGCGTCGGTATCGAAACATCCTCCATTATTGCCGTCATTGGTGCCGCCGGGTTGGCCATTGGGCTCGCGCTACAAGGATCGCTTTCCAACTTTGCCGCTGGCGTACTATTGGTCTCCCTGCGTCCTTTCCGCGCCGGAGAAGTGGTACAAATTGGCGCAGTCACCGGAACGGTGGAAAAGGTGCATATTTTCTCCACCACCCTGCTCACCGCCGACAGTAAAGAAGTGGTCATTCCAAACGGTAAGATCATCGCTGACAATATCATTAACTATTCCCGCCACCCTTTTCGTCGGATCGATCTGGTGATTGGCGTGGGCTATCAGACCCGGATAGCAGATGTTAAGCGCGTGATTAACCAGATTATCGAGCAGGATAGCCGCATCGATAAGCAACGTGGAGTAACCGTTCGTCTGGGCGAACTGGGCGCTTCAGCATTGAATTTTTACGTCCGCGTATGGGTACCCAACATCGAATACTGGAATACCTATTACGATCTGCTGGAAAACATTAAAGAAGCCCTGGACGCCAACCATATTGCCCTGCCGTATCCGCAGATGGATATCCGCGTGGAGAATGTGTCACCCCAATCTCCTCCCCAGCTACAGTTAGTTGATTAATAAGTTGTTCTCCGGTGTGAGCGCAATAAAAAACCCTCTGTTAAAGAGGGTTTGACATATTACCGTTCAAAAACCGCTAACGGAGAGAGATATTATTCCCACTCAATGGTAGCTGGCGGCTTACCGCTGATGTCATACACCACGCGGGAAATACCGTTAACTTCGTTGATGATGCGGTTAGAGACTCGGCCTAAGAAGTCATACGGCAGATGCGCCCAGTGGGCGGTCATAAAGTCGATGGTCTCAACAGCACGCAGGGAAACAACCCAGTCGTACTTACGGCCATCGCCCATGACGCCAACGGAACGCACCGGCAGGAACACGGTGAACGCCTGACTGACTTTGTTGTACAGGTCAGCTTTGTGCAATTCTTCAATGAAGATAGCATCCGCACGACGCAGCAGGTCGCAGTACTCTTTCTTCACTTCGCCCAGTACGCGCACGCCGAGACCCGGCCCCGGGAACGGGTGACGGTACAGCATGTCGTATGGCAGGCCCAGCTCCAGACCAATCTTACGCACTTCGTCTTTGAACAGCTCACGTAGCGGTTCAACCAGACCCATCTTCATCTCTTTCGGCAGGCCGCCGACGTTATGGTGAGATTTAATGACGTGCGCTTTACCGGTGGCGGAAGCCGCGGATTCAATCACGTCAGGGTAGATAGTACCCTGCGCCAGCCATTTCACATCTTCCAGTTTCAGCGCTTCTTCGTCGAACACTTCAACGAATACGCGGCCGATGATCTTACGTTTCGCTTCCGGATCGTTCTCACCTTTCAGCGCGTCCAGGAAACGCTGTTCGCCTTCAACGTGAACGATGTTCAGTCCAAAGTGGTCACCAAACATATCCATTACCTGCTGGGCTTCGTTCAGGCGCAGCAGACCGTTGTCAACGAACACACAGGTCAGGTTTTTACCGATCGCACGGTGCAGCAGCATCGCGGTGACGGAGGAGTCCACGCCACCGGACAGGCCGAGGATCACTTTATCATTGCCAACCTGCTCGCGAATGCGGGCAACGGCGTCATCGATAATTTTTGCCGGCGTCCATAGCGCTTCACACTGACAGATATCGCGCACAAAGCGCTCCAGCATACGCATGCCCTGACGGGTGTGGGTCACTTCCGGGTGGAACTGCACGCCGTAGAAGCGTTTTTCTTCGTGCGCCATAATGGCGAACGGGCAGTTGTCGGTACTGGCGACAGTAACGAAACCTTCCGGGATAGCGGTCACTTTATCGCCGTGACTCATCCATACGTCCAGCAGCGGTTTGCCATCGGCGGTCAGGGAGTCTTCAATACCACGCACCAGCGCGCTGTCGGTCTGAACCTCTACCTGCGCATAGCCGAATTCACGTTCGTTAGATCCTTCAACATGACCACCGAGCTGCATTGCCATAGTCTGCATGCCGTAGCAGACGCCGAATACCGGCACACCGGCATTGAAAACGTATTCTGGCGCGCGCGGGCTGTTTGCTTCGGTGGTGCTTTCCGGACCACCGGAAAGAATGATACCGCTTGGGTTGAATTCGCGAATTTGTGCTTCCGTAACATCCCATGCCCACAGTTCACAGTAGACGCCCAGTTCACGTACGCGACGTGCAACCAGCTGAGTATACTGCGAGCCGAAATCGAGGATGAGAATGCGATGTTTATGAATATTGTCTGTCATTGACGCTAATTCCGAGGCAAGTGAAACAAATTCGCCCGGCATATAGCCGGGCGCGGAAACTTATCAGGAGCCCATGCGGTAGTTAGGGGACTCTTTGGTGATGGTCACATCGTGAACGTGACTTTCCTGAATACCCGCACCGCTGATGCGTACAAACTCTGCTTGAGTGCGCAGCGCGTCGATAGTACCACAGCCGGTCAGGCCCATACAGGAGCGCAGGCCACCCATCTGCTGGTGGATGATCTCTTTCAGGCGGCCTTTATACGCTACACGGCCTTCGATACCTTCCGGGACCAGTTTGTCAGCAGCGTTATCGCTCTGGAAGTAACGGTCGGAGGAGCCTTTGGACATCGCACCCAGAGAGCCCATACCGCGGTATGATTTGTAAGAACGGCCCTGGTACAGTTCGATTTCGCCCGGGGATTCTTCGGTACCCGCCAGCATGGAACCAACCATCACTGCAGCAGCACCGGCAGCGATTGCTTTCGCGATGTCGCCGGAGAAGCGAATACCGCCATCGGCGATAACCGGAATACCGGTGCCTTCCAGCGCTTCAACGGCGTCAGAAACAGCGGTGATCTGCGGTACACCTACGCCGGTCACGATACGAGTCGTACAGATGGAGCCAGGGCCGATACCGACTTTAACCGCGCTGCAGCCGGCTTCCGCCAGTGCGCGAGCGCCTGCGCCCGTTGCAACGTTACCGCCGATGATCTGCAGATCCGGATATTTAGCGCGAGTTTCACGAATACGCTGCAATACGCCTTCAGAGTGACCGTGAGAGGAGTCAATCAGCAGTACGTCAACGCCCGCGGCAACCAGCGCGTCAACACGCTCTTCGTTACCAGCACCCGCGCCGACAGCAGCGCCAACGCGCAGACGACCATGCTCGTCTTTACAGGCGTTAGGTTTACGTTCTGCTTTCTGGAAATCTTTAACCGTGATCATGCCGAGCAGGTGGAAGCTGTCATCAACAACCAACGCTTTTTCAACGCGTTTTTCGTGCATTTTGGCAAAAACAACATCACGCGCTTCACCTTCGCGAACGGTCACCAGACGCTCTTTCGGGGTCATGTAAACGCTCACTGGCTGGCTGAGATCGGTCACAAAACGTACGTCGCGACCGGTGATGATGCCGACCAGTTCGTTATCTTCCGTCACAACCGGGTAGCCTGCAAAACCGTTACGCTCGGTCAGTTCTTTCACTTCGCGCAGCGTGGTGGTTGGCAGTACGGTCTGTGGGTCAGTTACCACGCCAGATTCGTGTTTCTTCACGCGGCGAACTTCTTCCGCCTGGCGCTCGATGGACATGTTTTTGTGGATAAAACCGATGCCGCCTTCCTGGGCCAGAGCAATTGCCAGGCGCGCTTCCGTCACGGTGTCCATTGCTGCGGAGAGCATAGGAATGTTCAGGCGAATGGTTTTCGTCAACTGGGTGCTGAGGTCAGCAGTATTCGGCAGAACGGTAGAATGAGCGGGAACGAGGAGGACGTCGTCAAACGTCAGGGCTTCTTTTGCGATACGTAGCATGGGCAATATCTCACCTGGGAGGTTATTAAATATTGCCGCGGCATTATACAGAGCGTAACCGATTGCATCCACACTTTTTTGCAAAAAAACCTTGCGCTCCTCTGTGGGCATGTTACTTTCGACTGAATAACCTGCTGATTTAGAATTTGATCCCGCTCACATGTTATCCTCTCAGACCACCTCAATTTTTACCGTAAGCCGCCTGAATCAGACGGTTCGTTTGCTGCTTGAGCAGGAAATGGGGCAAGTATGGATCAGCGGTGAAATATCCAATTTCACTCAGCCGTCCTCGGGTCACTGGTATTTCACGCTCAAAGATGACACCGCTCAGGTTCGCTGCGCGATGTTTCGCAACAGTAACCGCAGGGTAACGTTCCGCCCACAGCACGGGCAACAGGTACTGGTACGCGCCAACATTACATTGTATGAGCCGCGTGGGGACTACCAGATAATCGTCGAGAGCATGCAGCCAGCTGGCGAAGGCTTGTTGCAGCAAAAATATGAGCAACTGAAGGCCAAACTGCAGGCTGAAGGGCTGTTCGATCAGCAATTCAAAAAAACACTGCCCTCACCGGCCCACTGCGTCGGGGTTATCACCTCTAAAACCGGGGCTGCACTGCACGATATTCTTCACGTCCTGAAGCGTCGCGACCCTTCCCTGCCCGTTATTATCTACCCGACCGCAGTCCAGGGCGATGATGCGCCAGGACAAATTGTACGCGCCATTGAGCTGGCGAATGCCCGCAACGAATGCGACGTATTAATCGTCGGACGCGGCGGCGGCTCGCTGGAAGATTTATGGAGCTTTAACGACGAACGTGTAGCGCGAGCGATCTTTGCCAGCAACATTCCAGTAGTCAGCGCCGTCGGCCACGAAACTGACGTCACTATTGCCGATTTTGTCGGCGATCTGCGAGCGCCCACGCCATCAGCCGCGGCGGAGATTGTCAGCCGCAACCAACTTGAACTGCTGCGTCAAATTCAGCATGGTCAGCAGCGTCTGGAGATGGCGATGGACTACTATCTCGCCAACCGAACTCGTCGATTTACCCAGCTTTTTCACCGCCTGCAACAACAGCATCCGCAGTTGCGTCTGGCCCGCCAGCAGACCGTGCTGGAACGACTGCGTCAGAGAATGAACTTCGCACTTGAGAATAAGATCAAACAGGCGAATCAGCGTCAACAGCGCATACTACAGCGTCTGAATCAGCAAAACCCGCAGCCGCGTATCCACCGCACGCAAACACGTATTCAACAACTGGAATACCGACTGGCGGAAAATATTCGCTCGCGCGTCAGCGAGCAGCGAGAACGTTTTGGCAATGCGGTCACGCATCTGGAAGCCGTCAGCCCGCTGGCCACGTTGGCACGTGGTTATAGCGTCACTACCGCGACAGACGGCAAAGTGCTGAAGCAAACCAAACAGGTGAAGGCCGGCGATGTGCTCACCACCCGACTGTCAGATGGTTGGGTAGAGAGCGAAGTGAAAGGCGTAACGGTGGCAAAGAAAACGCGTAAGAAAAAGCCGGATTAAACCGGCACAAACTCCACGCGTTTCTTCGAAATCAGCCCATGGCCATTCTGACAGAAATAATCCACCGCGCCGCAGGCTTTTAACACTTGCAGTGGCAAATGGCATTCCGGACAACGCGCTTCCAGCTGAATATCTTTGTGACACTGCTCGCAGTGCGCCACACCGTTTTGTGGCTCCAGCTCAGCATGACAATCCGGGCATGTAATCGACATATCGTGTCCTTGTACAGAAAATGTATTCTTGTTTTTATTTTAACACCATGCGCGTAATGTGGCCCACGTAACTGCTGTTGTAACGTTAGCAGGCACTCCACTTCTTCCGCACCGCATCGGTCATGGCTGATGATGTTCCCGTCGCGAAGATAAATCCGCAGACCTTTTTGTCCGCCATCAGGCCCCGCATATTTGTTGAGCCAGATCGCCAGTGGATTTTCAACCACGGTACATGCGATGGGAAAGGCCAGGACTTGTTCAAACACCTCAAGATGGTGCAGGGAAAAGGTCGTGATAAACAAGATATCAAAAGGCTGAGTAAGCAGTTCTTCGAAGGATGTGCAACGCGTCACGCCTGCAGGCTGTTTAGTGGAGCGAACATCAAAACCCGCTCAGCGTAGTGAATCACTAAAGAGGTTATGTAATGCAGGCAAGTATGCCGTTTCAACGACTGCGCCAAGGCCAACAAACCCAAACAGCATGTTCTTACCTCGAAAATTAAATGGCCGGGACACAACGTCTGCCCCGGCACAAACGAGGTGTTATCAGGCGCTGGTCACCGGTTTAGTTTGCGTATTTTCCAGCATGCGACGAATCGGAACAATGAGGACGATCAGTACTGCAGCGCAGATCAGCAGCGCAATCGAACAGCGCGCGAAGAGATCCGGCAGCATATCCAGTTGGTCAGCCTTCACATGACCACCAATCAGCCCCGCGGCCAGGTTACCCAGCGCACTGGCGCAGAACCACAGACCCATCATCTGCCCACGCATTCTTTCCGGTGCCAACAGCGTCATGGTTGCCAGACCAATCGGACTCAGACACAGTTCGCCAAGCGTAAGCATCAGAATACTACCCACCAGCCAGAATGGTGAAACGCCTGCCCCGCCGTTGCTCAGCACGTTTTGCGCCGCCAGCATCATCAGACCAAAACCTGCCGCCGCACACAGAATACCGATAACGAACTTGGTGATGCTGCTCGGACGAATGTTCATGCTCGCCAGCTTCGGCCACGCCCAGCTAAACACAGGTGCCAGCAGAATGATAAACAGCGCGTTGATTGACTGGAACCAAACCGCCGGGATTTCAAAATCACCGATCATACGATTAGTGTAGTCATTGGCGAACAAGTTAAACGAGGTTGGTTTTTGCTCAAACGCCGACCAGAAGAACGCGGCGGAGACCAGCAGGATAAAACAAACCAGCAGTCTGGCGCGCTCTTTACGGTTCAGACCAGCAAAGATAAACAGGTAGATGAAGTAGAGAGCAACGGATGCGGCGATCACGTACACCAGCATGCTGGCAACCGCGACCGGGTTTATCACAATCACGCCCTGCGCAATCAGCGTAACGATAACCACCACGCCGACGGCCAGCGCCAGCAGCCACGCGCCCACGCCGTTACGTTTCACAACAGGACTATTCCAGGTGGAATCCAGACCGACTTCGCTATCGTAGCGCTTCATCGACGGAACGGCAAAAACACGGAAAATAATCAGCGCGACCAGCATCCCGATGCCACCAATACCAAAACCCCAGTGCCAGCCGTGGGTTTTAATCAGCCAGCCGGAGATCAGCGGCGCGATGAACGACCCCATGTTGATGCCCATGTAGAACAGCGAGAAACCGCCGTCGCGGCGCGCATCGCCTTTTTTATACAGCGTGCCTACCATGACCGAAATACAGGTCTTAAACAGACCGGAGCCGAGCACGATAAACATCAGGCCGATAAAAAACAGGTTGTTCCCCATGATGGCCGAGAGCGCAATCGACAGATGGCCGAGCGCAATCAGAATAGAACCGTACCACACTGCTTTTTGCTGACCGAGCCAGTTATCCGCCAACCAGCCGCCCGGCAGCGCGGCGAGGTACATCGTACCGGCAAAGATACCCACGATCGCCGAGGCGTTTTCACGCGCCAGCCCCATGCCGCCGTCATAAACGGTAGCCGCCATAAACAGGATCAGTAACGGGCGAATGCCATAAAACGAGAAACGCTCCCACATCTCTGTGAAGAACAGCGAGCCGAGCGGATAAGGATGGCCGAAGAAAGTTCGGCTTTCTTTTTGATTAACAGAGGATTGCATAATTCTCCCGAAAGTTATGTCGTCGTGCGTGTAGACACCGCGATGTACGCCAGTCAGTTACGTATCTGACCGATTTTTTACATGCGGCGAAAATTTATTTAACCATTTGATAACCTAAGACTAGTTTTGTCTAGTACCAGACCCCGGACTTTAAGATGAAAACTCGACAAATGTCTACTTTCTTAGATTTAAACTTGGTAAAAAACGAATAGTAATTGACATCGCACGGGTTGAGGCTGGCGATGAATTAACGAAAAAAACCCGCGACAAGCGCGGGTTTTTATCAGCATCAAGCAACGATCACTTGCTTTTTTTAATATGCTTAATCAAACGCTTACGTTTACGCATCTGAGTGGGAGTCAACGTATTGCGTTTGTTAGCAAACGGGTTTTCTCCTTCTTTAAACTGAATGCGGATCGGCGTCCCCATCACGTTCAAAGATTTACGGAAATAGTTCATCAGATAGCGCTTGTACGAATCCGGCAGGTCTTTAACCTGATTGCCGTGGATCACCACGATTGGCGGGTTATAACCACCGGCGTGAGCATATTTCAGCTTAACGCGACGACCACGCACCAGCGGCGGCTGATGATCTTCTACCGCCATGGTCATGATGCGAGTCAGCATCGCGGTGCTAACGCGGCGGGTGGAGCTGTCGTACGCTTCACGGACCGATTCAAACAGATTACCGACACCGCTGCCGTGCAGCGCAGAGATAAAGTGTACGCGCGCAAAATCAATAAAGCCCAGACGGAAGTCCAGCGTCTCTTTGACCTGCTCTTTCACTTCCTGTGTCAGGCCATCCCACTTATTGACTACGATAACGAGTGAGCGTCCACTATTGAGGATAAAGCCCAGCAGCGACAGGTCCTGATCGGAAATACCTTCGCGCGCGTCAATCACCAGCATCACCACGTTGGCGTCTTCAATCGCCTGCAGCGTTTTGATAACTGAAAATTTTTCTACCGCTTCGGTAATTTTGCCGCGCTTGCGCACGCCTGCGGTATCGATGAGCACATATTCGCGTTCATCACGCTGCATTGGGATATAAATACTGTCACGCGTGGTCCCCGGCATGTCGTAAACCACCACACGATCTTCGCCGAGAATACGGTTAGTAAGCGTGGACTTACCTACGTTCGGACGACCAACAATCGCCAGTTTGATCGGCAGATCCTGCGGGTTGAAATCGTCTTCAGGCTCTTCTTCGCCGTTTTCTTTGGCTTCCAGTTGCGCCCAATATTCCGCGTCTTCGTCCACTTCTTCCTGCGGAGCAACGTCATCCATCCACGGCAGCAGAACATGTTCCAGCAGGCTAAGAACGCCACGACCATGAGACGCCGCGATCGGATAAATTTCGCCCAACCCCAGTGAGTAAAAATCAACAACCGCCTGGTCAGGATCGAGTCCGTCAGTTTTGTTGGCGACCAGGAACGTCGGTTTCTGGCGTGAACGCAGATGCTTCGCAATAGCTTCATCTGCAGGCATCAGGCCAGCACGCGCATCCACCATGAACAGCACAACGTCCGCTTCTTCAATAGCCAACAGCGACTGTTCCGCCATACGGGTTTCAACACCGTCTTCGGTGCCATCAATACCGCCGGTATCAATACAGATAAACTCGCGGCCTTCAATTTCCGCACGACCGTACTTACGGTCACGAGTCAGACCCGGGAAATCCGCAACCAGCGCATCTCGGGTGCGAGTTAGACGGTTAAATAACGTGGATTTGCCAACGTTAGGGCGCCCGACAAGCGCGACCACAGGTACCATGTTTAAAGCCTCATTTAAAAAATCATCAGACAACGGGCGCATTTTGCGCCGTTGTTAAAAACAGTAAAACGGCCCCTGCACCAGGAGCCGTTTTTCAAAGCGAGCGGCCGGGACGATTAACGCGTAATAGAGTACAGCGTACCGTCTTTCGCCTGGATCAGCAGTTTACCATCAGCAGAGACCGGCTCAGTCAGGAAACCAGAGCTGTCAACTTTCTGCTGGGCAACAAAACGGCCATCGTCAACGTTGATCCAGTGCAGGTAGCCTTCGCTATCACCCACAACCAGATTGCCGTTATACAATACCGGGGACGTCAGCAGACGGTGCAGCAGATCGCTTTGCGTCCACAGCGTCACGCCGCCGTCGGTGGTCAGCGCCAGTACGCGGTCGTTCTGGTCAACCAGGTAGATACGGTTACCGTCGACGATAAAATCATTCACCGAGCCCAGTTCACGTTTCCACATGATCTGCCCGCTACGCAGATCCAGCGCCGTCAGGTTACCATTATAAGCCAGCGCGTAAACAACGCCATTGACGATAACCGGTGTGGTATCAACGTCGCTCAGACGATCGATTTCCGTTGGACCTGTCGCCTGCGAAATGCGTTGCTGCCAAATCATCTGGCCCTGCTGCATCAGCACGGCGCTTACGCGACCATTATCGCCACCGACAATGGCAGCGCCAAAAGCGGTCGCTGGCGCAGATTCTCCGCGCAGTGACAGAGAAGGCATATCGAGGTTAACGGTCCATTTGATGGCGCCGTCAGCTTCGTTCAAGGCTTGCAGTTGGCCGTTACTGGTGTGGATCAACACCATGCCATCGCTAACAACCGGACGAGACAGCGCTTCCCCGGCAACTTTCGTCTGCCATGCGGTGGTACCGTCGCTGGTGTTCAGCGCATAAACCTGCGCTTTCTCACTGCCGATATAAACATGCCCGCCGGACACGGTGACACCGCCAGAAAGCTGTGCTGATGCACGGGAGAACCAGCCGTCTTTCTCACCCAGATTAACAGACCAGACTTCTTTACCGTCGTCTGCATTCAACGCTTTCACGACACCGGCGCGTGAAGCTGCATAGACAACATTATCCGCCAGCGCAGGATGAAGATTGGAATAGAAATCACCAATACCGTTGCCTACAGAGGTGCTCCATGCAGTGGACGGAGTAAACTGGTTTTCAACCACCGGTAATGGGGACATCTTAACGACATCTTCTTCGCCACTAAACAGTGAACAGCCGCTCAATAGGGTAACAGAAAGCAGCCCTGGCAGAAGTAATTTACGCAATTGCATCGGGTCCCTCTCAGATGGACAAATTATTGATTTTCATCTGCATCATTTCGCTCAGAGCAGGAGAGGCATCGCTTTTCACGCCCGCTTCCCATGCGCTACG
Source organism: Citrobacter sp. Cu096 (assembly GCF_030332285.1). Taxonomy (NCBI): domain Bacteria; kingdom Pseudomonadati; phylum Pseudomonadota; class Gammaproteobacteria; order Enterobacterales; family Enterobacteriaceae; genus Citrobacter; species Citrobacter sp. Cu096. The sequence goes on along the minus strand of NZ_JAOWID010000030.1, from coordinate 91,674 downwards.
CGCGCCTTGTTTGTCGCCTTTGCTCAGCAACGCTTCACCGCGCAGATCGGCAACAATGGCCGCCCACCCTTCACCCTTAATGGTGTCGAGCGTTTTCAGCGCGGTATCAGCCTGTTTAAGCTGAACCTGAACACGAGCCAGACGCAGGTTAATCACCGCTTTGAGATTTTCATCGCTGGTCGCAGCTAAGCCTTGTTGCAATTGGCTTGCAGCTTTCTCTAGTTCATTTTGGTCAACAAACTGTTGCGCCAGTTCCAGTGAAGCTAACGCGCCGTAAGTATTTTTGTTCTCTGCGGCAAATTTCTCTGCAGCAGGAATGCTATCCGGTTTACCCGCGCTAACCGCAGTCACCGTATTTTGATAAGCCAGAGAAGCAGAGCGTGCGGACTCTGTCTGATGGCTGGTCCAGTAACGCCAGCCAACCAGCGCGCCAACCCCTAAAATGATCCCAACAGCCAGCGCTTTGCCATTTTCAGCAAAGAAGCGTTTTACCGCATCAACCTGGTCGTTTTCGTTCTCGTAAATTTCCACGCTGTCCTTCTCCTTAGCCCAATAGAGTGCGCAAATGCGCGGCAACGCTATCCTGCGCTACTGCCGTTTGCTCACCAGAGCGCAAATCCTTCACTACAACAGTACCGTCAGCCACTTCGGACTCGCCCAGTACTAGTGCAACGCGGGCGCCCCACTTATCGGCGCGGGCAAACTGTTTCTTAAAGTTGCCGCCGCCGTGGTTTGTCATCAGTTTCACACCAGGAACTTCATCGCGCAGACGTTCTGCAAGTCGCATTGCCGCTGACTGCGTGTCTGCCCCTGAAGCGACCAGGTATATATCGACAACAGGATCTGCGTTAAATTCCGGATTAACTGCCTGAACTAACAAAACAAGTCGTTCAAGGCCCATAGCAAAGCCTACCGCCGGCGTTGCGCGGCCGCCAAGTTGCTCTACCAGACCGTCATAACGACCACCTGCACACACGGTACCTTGTGAACCCAGACTGGTGGTGACCCACTCAAATACGGTACGGTTGTAGTAATCAAGACCACGAACCAGACGCTGATTGACGGTGTAGGCAATACCTGCGGATTCCAGCAGTTTGCACAAGCCTGCAAAATGCTCGCGCGAGTCGTCATCCAGATAGTCGCCCAGCGCAGGCGCATCGTTGAGCAGTGCCTGTACTTCCGGGTTTTTGGAGTCGAGCACGCGCAACGGGTTGGTGTACATGCGGCGCTTACAGTCTTCGTCCAGTTTATCTTTATACTGTTCCAGATAAGCGACCAGCGCATCACGGTAGTTCGCACGTGCTTCAAGCGAACCAATGGAGTTCAGTTCAAGTCTCACATGCTGGGAAATACCCAGCGCACGCCACCAGCGGGCGGTCAGCAGAATGAGTTCAGCATCGATGTCCGGGCCTTGCAGGCCAAAAACTTCGCAACCCAACTGATGGAATTGACGATAGCGCCCTTTTTGCGGACGTTCGTGGCGGAACATCGGCCCGATATACCACAGACGCTGTTCCTGATTGTACAGGAGACCATGTTCGATGCCGGCGCGTACGCAGCCCGCAGTCCCTTCAGGACGCAACGTCAGGCTGTCGCCATTACGGTCCTCAAAGGTATACATCTCTTTTTCAACCACGTCGGTGACTTCACCAATCGCGCGTTTGAATAACGGGGTCTGCTCTACAATCGGCAAGCGGATTTCACTGTAACCATAGCTGCCGAGCACGTTTTTGAGAGTGCCTTCAATGCGCTGCCAGATGGCGGTTTCGCCAGGCAGATAATCGTTCATGCCGCGAATGGCTTGAATGTTTTTTGCCACGTTTATTCTCTTTATGAATATAAAAATGAACCCTCAGCGCTAACCCGAACAATGCGGGCGCCATGCGGGTTCAATCATACACGGGAAGCACGCCGCTTCCCATCACGTTGTTATTTTTCAAGCTGCTGCACGTCGATACGACGCGCTTCGTCCAGAATACTTGCTTTAGCACGAATGCGGGCTTCAAGCTGCGTAATCATGTCGTCGTTATCGAGTCTGTCCTTACGCACTCCGTCTTCATACAGACCGCTTTTCTTGTTACCGCCCGTCACGCCCAGCGTAGAAACCAGCGCTTCACCAGGGCCGTTTACCACGCAACCGATGATCGAAACATCCATTGGCGTAATGATATCTTCCAGGCGTTGCTCCAGCGCGTTCACCGTGCCGATAACGTCAAACTCCTGACGCGAGCAGGTTGGGCAAGCGATAAAGTTGATCCCGCGCGCACGAATGCGCAGCGATTTCAGGATGTCGAAGCCAACTTTGATCTCTTCCACCGGATCGGCAGCCAAAGAAACGCGCAGCGTATCGCCGATCCCTTCAGACAGCAGCAATCCTAAACCGATCGCGGATTTTACCGCCCCGCTGCGTGCACCACCGGCTTCGGTGATCCCCAGATGCAACGGCTGATCAATCTGTTTCGCCAGCAAGCGATAAGACTCTACGGCGAGGAAAACGTCAGACGCTTTAACGCTGACTTTGAATTGATCGAAGTTGAGGCGATCGAGGTGATCCACATGGCGCATAGCAGATTCCAGCAGCGCTTGCGGCGTCGGTTCTCCGTATTTTTCCTGCAGATCTTTTTCCAGCGAACCGGCATTAACGCCGATGCGGATCGGAATATTTTTATCACGAGCGCAGTCAACCACCATGCGAATGCGCTCTTCGTTGCCGATATTGCCTGGGTTAATACGCAGGCAATCAACGCCGTATTCCGCCACCTTCAGCGCGATACGATAGTCGAAGTGAATATCGGCAACCAGCGGGACGTTAACCTGCTGTTTGATAAGCTTGAACGCCTCTGCTGCATCCATTGTCGGTACAGAGACACGAACAATGTCTGCGCCTACGCGTTCCAGCGCTTTAATCTGATTAACCGTTGCTTCCACATCTGTGGTACGCGTATTGGTCATCGACTGTACGGCGATGGGAGCGCCATCGCCGATCGGCACGTTCCCAACGTAAATTCGTGTCGATTTTCTACGTTGAATTGGAGCCTGGTTATGCATTAAAAAATCTCCCGCATTGCCGTCTGTTACTGAGCCGGTGATTGTTCGGCATTAACGGTCAGACGCGCAACCTGGTTAGTTCTGATAAAACGACTCAGGTCGACAGGTTTACCCTGGAACTGAATCTGCACTGCCGCCGGAGCGCCAATTTTCAGTTTGTACGGCGCCTGACCGGTCAGATTCAGATTGCCATCTTTACGTTGCATCCCGCTGAACAGTTTCTTACCGGTCGCATCGGTGACTTCCAGCCAGCAGTCGGCGGTAAAGTTCATTACCAGCGCGTTAGGATCGCCAGCCGGTGTTGTAACGCCCGCCTGGTCAGTCGGCAACGGTGCTGCGGCGGCCGGAGCGGTTGGCGCTGTGGTTGCGGTATCAACGTTAGCCTGAGAAGGTGCTACAACGGCGTTCTGTTGCGCATCAGCAGCCGGAGCCTGAGTCGCTGCGGCATCTTGTTGCGCTGGCGCCGCATCCGTTACCGCGCCATTTTCAGCTACCGACGTGGTATCCTGGCTTGCCGCAGCGCTGGTATCTAACGGTACATTCTGCGCCCCCTCTTTACCGGCATTCAACTCAGCGGAGGATTGATCGGCCATGGTGGTGATCTCTTCCTGCTGCGCTTTATGGTTCTGCCACCACCAGGCACCTGTCAGTCCGACAACGACAAACAGTACCAGCCAGGTAAAGGTCATTAACCAGCCGTCGCGTTTCTTACGACGCTTACCGAGCGAAAAGCTCTGCATCGGCGCGACTTTAGCAGGACGAATCGGAGCCTGTTTTTCCAGCCCTGGCAACAGTTCTTCTTCAGGAATATGCACCAGACGCGCATAAGAACGGATATACCCGCGCAGGAATGTTGAAGCGAGATCGGCTGGCGCCTTATCTTCTTCAATATCGCGTACCGTGGAGACCTTCAGGCAAAGTCGCTCCGCGACTGCCTGCTGGCTGAATCCGAGTTGTTCACGGGCATTGCGCAGACGAACGCCGGTGGAGAGTGCTTCATTTTTGTCGTGCGTGGCTTCAGTATTCATTCGCTACAGCTGCGTAATATTTGGGTTCTGATGCCGGCGAGCCATAATGCTCACCCACACCGCGAAACATCTGGTCAGTTAACCTTCGTCAGACAGTATAAAACCGTCAGACCATCAATGACAAAACAGCGTAAACCTGAGGGTTAAACGCTTGTTGCGCCGTTACATACTGCCTTAAAGTCGACAAAAACGCACCGTTATTATTGACCTGACGACAACAACAAGGAACCTCATCTGGCTTACGTTGCACTACGGTACATGAATTATACCGTAGTGCACTCAACATCAAACGGTCTTGATGTCGATAGCGTCGCCCTGCATACGCTTACGCAGAGTACGCTTGGTACGGTCGATAACGTCGCCCGCCAGCTGACCGCAGGCTGCATCAATGTCATCGCCACGTGTTTTACGCACGATGGTGGTGAAACCATAGCTCATCAACACTTTGGAGAAACGATCGATACGGCTGTTAGAGCTACGACCATACGGCGCGCCCGGGAACGGGTTCCACGGGATCAGGTTGATCTTACACGGCGTATCTTTCAGCAGTTCGGCCAACTGATGCGCGTGTTCAGTGCCATCATTGATGTGATCCAACATCACATATTCAATGGTTACACGACCCTGGTTAGCGTTGGATTTCTCCAGATAACGACGGACGGCGCCAAGGAACGTTTCGATATTGTACTTTTTGTTGATAGGCACAATTTCGTCACGAATTTCATCGTTCGGCGCATGCAGAGAAATCGCCAGCGCGACGTCGATCATATCGCCCAGCTTATCCAGCGCAGGCACAACGCCCGAGGTGGAGAGCGTAACGCGACGCTTGGACAGCCCGAAACCAAAGTCGTCCAGCATGATTTCCATCGCTGGCACCACGTTGGTCAGGTTGAGCAGAGGCTCGCCCATCCCCATCATCACCACGTTGGTGATAGGACGCACGCCCGTTGCTTTCACCGCGCCGACGATTTTCGCCGCACGCCAGACCTGACCAATGATTTCCGACACCCGCAGGTTACGGTTAAAGCCCTGTTGCGCTGTAGAGCAGAATTTACACTCTAATGCACAACCGACTTGTGAAGAAACACACAGGGTAGCGCGATCGTCTTCCGGGATATACACGGTTTCTACGCGTTGATCGCCAACCGCAATGGCCCATTTGATCGTACCGTCAGAGGAACGCTGCTCTTCCACCACTTCCGGGGCGCGAATTTCAGCCACTTCTTTCAGCTTGTTACGCAGCACTTTATTGATGTCAGTCATGTCATCAAAGTTGTCGCTGCAATAGTGATACATCCACTTCATGACCTGATCGGCACGAAACGGTTTTTCGCCCATTTCTTTGAAGAATTCGCGCATTTGCTGACGGTTCAGATCCAGCAGGTTAATTTTTCCATTTTTATTTGGAACCGCAGGAATGACGACTTCAGAGGTGTTAACTAATTCAGACATAATTTTTTCCGGCCTCGTTGTTACACGTTGTGGCCCGTGGAGGGTTAAAAAGAAACGCCCCGGCAAGCGATCTGCTCTTCCGGGGCGTTGCATTGTACAAAGTCTGGCGCAGGGATGCCACGTTTGCACGAAGCATTAGCGAAAATAATATGTAAATCGCTAATTCATCTCCAAAGGATTTCGCGTCGCAGGAAGGCGGCAAGTTCGAGCATCTCCGGGAGCATAGAAAACTATGTGACCGGAGTAAACGAACGCAGCCAACGCATCTGCGACGTGAAAGACGCGGGAGATTAGCGAGTACGAGGGCAAACCTCGCCTTCCCCAAAGAAATAGGCGATTTCGCGCGCCGCTGACTCAACGGAATCGGAACCGTGGGTACCGTTCTCAGTAAAGCTGTCAGCGTAATCTGCGCGCAGAGTGCCTGCCAGCGCATTTGCCGGGTTAGTTGCGCCCAGCAGATCGCGGTGGCGCTGTACGGCATTTTCGCTTTCCAGAACAGAAACAACGATCGGACCAGAGGTCATGAACTCAACCAGACCGTCAAAAAACGGCTTGCCATCATGCTCGGCGTAGAAGCCGCGCGCCTGCTCAACGGTCAGGTGCAGCATTTTAGTACCGACAATTTTGAACCCTGCAGCTTCAAAGCGCGCAAAGATGCTCCCAATAACGTTTTTTGCCACCGCGTTTGGTTTGATGATGGAAAAAGTACGTTCAATAGCCATGATTACCTCTGAAAAAGATGTTTTGTTGTGGTTTACCTGGCGCGGATTATAAAGAGCATCCTGGCAATTGACTATTGACGAAGATAACATTTCTTTAAAATAAGATGAATTTTAGCAACAAACAGTAACCAATTGGTCTACTGCAATGAAAATCTCACCGTCGCCACCTGTCCGGCATCATCCATCACCAGCAATTGATAATCCCCTTTGTTCGCCAACCGTAGCGTCAGGCGACGTCCTCGTTCATCCAGCCGTTCACCGTTAAGAAACCACCAACGTTCGCCTGTCCCGCCGCTGGTTTGTACCGGCAATGAGGCCTGCGCAGAACCGGGTAAACGCCTTACAATCGCGCCATCGCGAACGCCTGTCAACTGCAGCGGCAGTGAAACATCCTGTCCCAGTGGCGGACACGTGGCTGAGACCGGCGGTAGCCTTGCCCCACGTCGCTCTGACTCCGGTAACCACGGCTCCAGTGGCAAAGGCCAGACGATTAACGTTTGCTCGTGCGCCTGCGGGCAATCCGCTGCCACACGTTGACCTTCATCGTCCAGCCAGACGGGGAAACGAATGCCACTCACTCCTTCCTGTTCGGGCAATAACAACGTTGGCGGCTGGCTATCGTCCAGTAGCCAGGTAGACAGACGGCGTCGGCAGTTGCTGTCACCGGGGGCAAGAGATTGCCCGCCCGGCCAGCACACCACACCGCGACTCACGGATTCAGGGCGTGGATCTTCCGGCTGATTTGTCCCGCGAGAGAGCAAAAGATTGTTGACCTGATTGAGCAACGGCACGGCACTGGCGAAACCAAACTGACCCACTACTGGCGTACCGTCGGGTCTGCCGGTCCAGATTCCAATCACATAACGGGCGTTAACGCCAATCGCCCATGCGTCGCGATAGCCATAGCTGGTGCCCGTTTTCCACGCCAGAGGGACCACCCGGCTCAGCGCGTTATCCGGCAACGGCTGCCCTTCATCGGCCATAATGCGGCGAATAATCCACGCCGCGCCCGCCGACATCAGCGGACGCTCCAGCAGCGGATCGTCTGGCTGTAGGCGCAATTTTCCCGCTTTCCCCTGGCGGGCAAAGGCGCTGTAAGCCGCTGCCATATCCTCAAGCTTTGCTCCCGCACCGCCCAAAATCAGCGACAGATTCGGTGCGGCCCCGGCGGGTAGATACAGCGATAAGCCAACGTTACGTAAGGATGCGGCAAAACGCTTCGGGCCATAGGCTTCGAGTACCTGCACAGCGGGTAAATTCAGCGAACGCACCAACGCTTCACTCATACTCACCGGGCCATGAAAACCACTGTCAAAATTTCCTGGTCGATAATCCCCGGTTCGACGCGGTACATCCTGCAATAACGAAGCGGGATGGATGAGTCCGTCATCCAGCGCCAGACCATAAACAAACGGCTTTAGCACCGAGCCCGGCGAACGGATCGCATTCACCATATCCACATGACCAAAACGGGAGTCGTCATTCATATCTACCGACCCCACCCAGCCACGCACGCTCATATCGGTGTGATCGACCACGATCATCGCCAGCGAACTGCGCGCAGGTAAGCGTCCTTTCCAGTTTTGCGCCAGTTCTTCCAGTTGGCGCTGTAATCCGGCATCAAGGGTAGTCACGATTTTATCGCTCCGGCTTTTTCCCAGCATCATGCGCGAGAATAACGGCGCTAACTGCGGCATTTGTCTGGGCGCCAGCCAAACTGGTTCTTCGCGTGATTCCTGCACCTGCCTGACTGACCAAATGCCCTGCGTTGCCATGCGTTCCAGCACTTTATTGCGCGCCACTTCAGCACGGTCCGGCCAACGATCCGGTCGTAGGCGGCTCGGTGCCTGCGGCAGGACGGCCAGCAGCGCGGCATCGGAATAACTCAATTGTGCTGGCGATTTCCCCAGATAGGCCCAGCTTGCCGCCCCCACGCCCTGTAGCGTACCGCCAAACGGCGCACGGTTGAGATACAGCGTCAGGATGTCGCGCTTGGAGAGATGCCATTCCAGTTGCAATGCGCGCCAGAGTTGGCGGAACTTGCCGCCGAAGGTGCGGGGATGGGGATCGAGCAATCGTGCGACCTGCATGGTGAGCGTGCTGCCGCCAGAAACCACACGCCCAGAGGAGAGGTCCTGCCATGCCGCGCGCAGCACTGAAAAAGGATTAACGCCAGGATGTTTCCAGAACCAGCGGTCTTCGTAGTTGATTAACGCCTCGAGATACCGGGGTGACACTTCATCAATTGTCACCGGATAACGCCAGATGCCGTCTGCATCGGCGAAGCGCCAGAGCGGCGTACCATCATAGGCCACCACGACACGCGCCGGATCGACTTCGTGAAGCGGCAGCGGCCAGATTTTATCTGCTGCCCAAACCGCCACCACAAACAATAGCGTAGCGGCTACCAGCCAGTGCCAGCAGCCGCGCTTACCCAACACGCGCATCATTTACGGTCTGACAATCAAAAGTCCCTCTGTCGCACCGGTCGCGCGCCACTGCGGAACATACATTGATTCCACCTGCGGGACAGGAACCTGGTAGGTCCCCGGCGTTACCGCCCTCGCCAGATACACCAGCGTAACCGGTTGTCCTTCGTTAACCGCCACCGCGGCGACAAAGCGATCATCACGGAACTCAACATGCTGGATATCCGCCTGCTGCATCTGATTGAGCAGATTCGCCACTTCGCTGCCGCTATCCTGCAGGCTGGCGCTGCCGTTGGCCAGATTCTGGTTTTCAAGTTCCAGGCCCGCAGGCAGTAAGTCGACCACCAGCGCATCCGGTACGTTCTGACTGGCTTTCACCTCCAGCCAGACCAGCACCAGCTCGCCGCTGCGCAGAGAATCCAACGATTTGCTGTTCCCGTCGAGTCCCAGGATCTGACGCTCAATGTGCAGCACATTACTGGCAGGCGTCGGCGAGGTTTGCGGGTAACCACTCACATCCAAACGCAGCCACAGCGGCAGGCTACCTGTATTGGTCACGCTCAGCGTAGACAGCGCGTCGGCATCCAGATTACGCGTCTGTGATTTCTCTGCGGCTAACGGTTGTTCAGAGAATGACGTTTGCGCCTGCCATGAGCCAGGCAAGTCCTGCAACGTATGTGCGGCAAGGAACAGCGCATTATTTTCCTGAGTAGAGAGCCAACGCTGCCCAAAGGCCTGTTCTGACAAGGTGTTCAGCAACGTATTTTGCACCTCAGGTTTAAGTTTGTTTTCTTCCAGCAATGCCAGCATCAGCGCGTTGTCGCGAAGTTGACTGCCGTAATCCGCCATCCACTGATGCGCATCGCGGCGTGGTGTATTCAACGCCAGCGTCAGCGCCTGTTCACTGCGGTTAGCATCGCCCATGTTTTTCAGCGCAATCCCCAATTGTAACAACGGTAAACCCGAAGCCGCCTGCGTACGACGCTCCCAGATTTCACGCAGCGCACCTAGCGGGGCTTTCTGCTGACGAGCCAGTACCAGCGCGGAGTAGGCCTGGACGGCAAACCGGCTCGCTGAAGCGTCGTCGGTATAACGAATCGACATCATGCCCGGATCCTGCAAGTAGCGCAGCAATCGCTCATTGCCCCGGTTAATGACCTCTGTCGGAACGCTATAGCCTTGTTCATTCGCCCGAACGAGGAAATCCATCACATACGCGGTCAACCAGTACTCTTCCGACCCGTTCTTATCCCACAGTGCGAAACCGCCGTTATCACGTTGCATTTGCAGTAAACGAGAGATACCAATCTCTATTGCCGCGCGGCGTTTTTCATCGCTGTCGCCCGCGATACCTAATGCCTTCATCTGCGCGGCGTTGGTGTATAATGACGGGAATAACCCGCTCGCCGTTTGCTCGAGGCAACCGTAAGGATAAGCTTTCAGTTCACGGATGTAGCGCGCCAGATTCAACGGCGGTTTACCGCTGAACAGCAGTTGTCCCTGCATCGTCGCTGGAGAGAAGCTCATCAGTTCTTCGCCCGGAAGCTGCCAGGTTGCACCCGGCTGAAGTGCGACACCGTTGTTGATGGTTTGCGCCGGGAACGCCGGACGCACGCCAATCTTCCACTGCTTATGCTGAACCGGCAGCGTTTCGCCCGGTAACGTCAGACCGCTAATCTGCGCCTGAATTTCGCCATCGCCAAAACCCTCTCGTGCACGTACCGGAACAAACAATGTTGTCCGTACGCCCGGTGCCAGATTTACCGGCGCGGGATCTTGCCCCATCAGCTCCAGTAAACCGCTGGCCACGAGCTTAATGTCCAGCGTTTGTGGTTTGTCAGTCAGGTTGGTCACGTCCATCGTCAGGCGCGACGTATCCCCCCCAGCCAGAAAGCGCGGCATGTTCAGTTCAGCAATCACCGGTGCGGCGACAATCACTTTGCTTTCACTGCTGCCAAAATCATCCGCCGTCCAGCCTTGCGCCATAACCCGCAACTCGCCGTTGAAATCACCAATCGGTAATGTCACCGTACCTTCGCCCTGGTCGTTAAGCATGACTGGCAATGCCTGTTGCGCCACAATATTAACGTGATTGACTGGAGGTTTGCCGCCGCGTTTTAACTCATCGCCATCACCACCAAAGCGCAGCGCCGCCAAACGTCCTTGCCCTTCTATCACCTGGCCGTAAATATCATAAATATCCGCGCCATAGCGTTTTTGCCCGAAAAACGCCTGCCACGGATCCGGCGTGGCGTAATCGGTAATGTTCAATACCCCGCTGTCAACGGCAGAGACCAGTACGTTAACCTGTTTAGGCACGTCGCCATTTTTAACGCTGGCTTTAATCTTGACGGTCAACGGCTGATTTGGCCGTATTTTCGCCGGGCTTTCCAGCGCCAGCCCCAAACGACGGTTTTCATCACCTAACGGTAAATGCAGAAGGCCGACAGCCCTTTTGGGCGTTGCCGAGCGAGACTTATCGCCCGGACGAACCACCAGTGCGCTGAGATACAAATCGTGGCGGTTCCAGGTTTTATCGACCGGAATGGAGATATCAAGCCCCTCTGCCGGCACGTTTATCTCTTGCCACCATAGCGGGCCTTCGCTGGACTCCACCATCGCATAACCTTTGCCGGCGGCGGGTGCGGCAATGTGCAGCTTCATGGTATCACCGGGACGATAACTGGGTTTATCCAGTTTCAGGGTCACACGATCAGGACGCACTGACCCGCTGCCGTCGCTGTTATCCTGCCAGCTATAACCGGCCCAGAAGCGCACGCTGCTCACCGCATCATTCGGAGCTTTCACTTCCAGACGGTAAGCACCCCACTCAACCGGGAAGCTGACTTTACCGGTTTCATCGGCCTTAAGATCCAGGGTCTGCTCCCCCTCAATCAGATCTTTTTGATCGAACTGTGATTGCCACCCCTCGCCTTCAGACCAGTTCCAGTAATAATCACGACGTTCACGGATCAAGCGCACCTGCAAACCGGATACCGCTTTTTTCTCGCCTTGTGCGTTGGCATACACAATATCAAACGCGGCATTGCTGCCCTCATCAACGATGGGCTGATTCACGGTGGTATCGGTGCGGTAGTCATAAACGGCTTTCGCTGCAAACTGCGGACGAATACCCGGCAGCGTATCCGCAGGCCAGATGGCCTGTTCAACCCGACGCGTCACCGGGCGACCACCTGATTCCAGCAGGCTGGCTTGCAGAATGACCTGTAACGGGGAATGCGTCTCCTGCCACTGGCTGTTAGTGATTACTTCGCCGCGTCCGTGGTCATCCAGCGTGAGCTGAACTTCATCGAGGCTACGGGAAAGGTTTTCTTCAGCGATATTCCCAAACTGGAACCCCGGCAATGCCTGCACCGCATCCCGCAATGGTCGCAGATAAAGCTGTCCTTGCAGAGCATTGCCGTTGGCGGGCGCGCCATACAGGTAATAGCCCACCGCAGAGAACTTCACTTCATCAGTTGGCGCCACCGGCATCTTACTGGCGGTGAGGTTAAGCGCCATCCGCTCCGGCATAAAATCTTCGACATGGAAATCCCACATCCGTGACTGGTTGTCACCAGTATTGGCACGAATATGCCACATGCCGGTTGGTGCGCTGCTGTCCAGCGGCCAGCTAAAGCGGTACAAGCCGTTTTCCGGTTGGCTAACTACCGAGCGTAAAACCTGTCCGTCGGGTTTCACGACTTCCAGCTTCACCGGCTGGTCGGGTAACGTTTTGCCGTCGCTGTCACGCAGTAATCCGTTGAGGATCACCGTTTCGCCGGGGCGATAGAGGTCACGAGGACCAAACATAAAGAACTGTTTGCTGTATCCCGGCGCGCCAGCGATATCAAACTCAGCCAGATCTAACGCCGGGAGCTTCAGGTCCAGCAGCGTGGTTTGTCCGTCTTTGCGAGCCAGCAATAAGGCAGCGTCTTTATCATTCTCCAGCTTTACATGTCCTTGCGCATCGCTGGTCGCCTGCGCCAGCGTCTGCCCTTTTTCGTTGAGTAACGTGACCTCAATACCCTGCTGCGCAGCGCCATTTTCCAGACTCTGCGTAAAGACATCCAGTTGAGTGTGGTAACGGTGCACAGACACGCCAATATCACTGAGCGTAAACAGCGTAGCGGCATTGCTGTAGTTGTATTTTCCAGCCTGATTCATAACCGCAATGTAAACTCCCGCCTGCTGCAGCGGTTTGATATCGCTAAGCGGTAGCAGCAGTTTCTCGCGGGTGTTACGCACAGGATTAAGGTCAAAGCGCCCGGTATAAACCAGTTCAGCCATCTTCAGCAGATTGTCAGACTCCCAGTTAGACAGCGAGTTGCGGTATTCCCACTGGCTGACAAACGCACCGAGCGATTCAGGCTTAACGCGAAAGAAGTTCACATCCACGCTATTAACGTTAAGGGCCATCACCGGCAGCCCTTCAATCACTTTGCTTGGCAGCAGCGAGCCACGACTGGCGAAGCCTACGCTTGGCTGGACATCGCGGGTGGTAATGTTTTTTTCATAGTCGATAGCGAACGTTGCTTTATTCAGCGCCAGCAACTCACGCTCGATGCTCACCACCAGTTCGCGATTAGGTTCGAGATGGCGTAAGCGTAGCTCTTTCAAATTTGGCGCCAGTTCCCAGGCTCCATCCACTTTGCCGCTTTTTTTATCAACCACGTGTAGTACGCGAGAAAAATCTTGTTCAGGATCGAGAGGAATAGAAAAAGTCAGCACCAGCGTCGCCGCACCATCCAACTGGACTTCTGAGGCATCCAGCAGCGTCAGCGGCTTGCCCTGGCTTTGCTGCATCAGCTTATGTAATTGCGCCGGATCTTTTGCCAACGTGGTCTGTGGGGCGGGCGTATCATTTTTTGCCGCCATCGACGGCTTATCGTTATTATCGCACCCCGCCAACGCCAATATCAGCAGACAGGCCACTACGTGTAATCGTTTCATTTTTCATCCCTGGCCTGAGTGGCCCGTTAGCTACGTAGAACAACTATTATGCGTCAGATTTCAGGCGGTGGAAGTCAGTAATGAGATGTTGTTGTCTGAATTTTCGTGATTAATGTGGGTCCACCTGACAAATCAGCCTCTTTTACTTGTCGCTTTACGGTAAACAGCCGACAATTTGCCGAAACCTGGTAAAAATGGAGATGCCTATGACCACCGCCTTCTTTGTCGCTGCCGACTGGCTTGTCGAACACATTGACGATCCGGAAATACAAATTATTGATGCCCGGATGGCTCCTCCAGGACAGGAAGAACGCGATGTTGGCGAGGAGTATCGCGCCGGCCATATCCCTGGCGCGGTCTTTTTTGATATCGAAGCGCTCTCCGACCATACTTCTGCGTTGCCGCATATGCTGCCACGTCCGGAGGCTTTCGCCGTAGCCATGCGCGAGCTGGGTGTACATCAGGATAAACACCTGGTCATCTACGATGATGGCAATCTGTTTTCTGCCCCGCGAGCCTGGTGGATGCTGCGCACGTTTGGCGTCGAAAATGTCTCCATTTTGGCAGGCGGTTTTGCGAGCTGGCAGCGTGATGCGTTACCGTTGCAGAAAGGGAACGTTGATTTGCCCGAAGGCGAGTTTGACGCTGCGTTTACGCCAGAGGCCGTAGTGCGGGTGACCGATGTCCTGCTGGCCAGCCATGAAAAAACCGCACAGATTGTCGATGCTCGCCCGGCAGCGCGTTTTAACGCCGAAGTTGATGAGCCGCGACCAGGCCTCAAGCGTGGTCATGTGCCCGGTGCGCTTAACGTGCCGTGGACCGAACTGGTTCGTGACGGCGAACTGAAAACCACCGAAGAGCTGGATGCTATCTTCTTCAGCCACGGCGTGAGCTTTGACCGCCCAATTATCGCCAGCTGTGGCTCAGGCGTAACGGCTGCCGTGGTGGTGCTGGCACTTGCCACGCTGGGTGTGTCCAACGTCGCGTTGTATGACGGCGCATGGAGCGAGTGGGGTGCTCGCAACGATTTACCGGTAGAACCGGTATTATAAAGCTGGAAATGCCGGATAGCGCTTCGCTTATCCGGCTTACAATTTAGATAATCCGATTCTGTTTAAAGTCGCGCAGGAAACCGCCCCAGCGGCGTTCGTAGAACGGTGCGATGTGCTCAGTGATAAAGTGGCTCACGCCCTTCTCACCTTTGACCACCAGGCAGATATCAATCGGTTCATCACCTGGCAACGTATCAGTCGCCACGCTGCCCGCGACATGAATGATCTCTTCAATATCACCGTCGGCTTCAATGCCAATCAACAGGTTGGGTTGGGCATCCGGACTTTCTTTGATTGAGCAAAGAAATGCCCGTTTTACCGGTTTAATGGTTTTAAACAGCGTGGTCAGCGAGTCAATCATCTGCGCCGGAGGTTCAGCGACTTCAGAGAGGATCAGCGATTCACCGCCTTCCAGTACTTCCTGGGTACTGAGCGGATTCCCTTCATCTCCCATCAGCAGGCTTATTTCACGCGGCATAAATTCTTTGCCGGTCGGCAGTTTCGCGTTGAGAAACAGCGTTTCGCCAAGCGTCATTTCAAACAACGTGCGCACAGGCATGACAACAAATGCCTGCTCCTCTTCAACCGCCTGCTGCAAGGCTTCCAGAGAGGTGAAGAACGGGATCACGGTCGTGCCATCTTCTTTTTCCCAGTGCTGAAGGTCGAGCGCACTATCTTCAACCACCGTCTCACCTTCTGCGGCAGTACCTGGCACCCAGACGGTAGACTCCAGTAAAGTACGGAAAAATGCCGGACGATGCGCAGGCTCTGTCGCCGCTTGCTCCAGCAGGATTTCTAATTCGTTTTTCGTTTCGGACATAAGGATCACAAATTGGGTAAATACATGTAGGCCGGATAAGCGTAGCGCCATCCGGCCATACAATCATGAATTATGCGGTCAACAGATTCGCGATAGTACGCACACCTAAACCGGTTGCGCCCGCAGCCCACTGCTCAACCGGCGCTTTGCGATAGGTTGCAGAGCAGTCGATGTGCAGCCAGCCTTGCTGATAGTTTTCCACGAAATGGGACAGGAAGCCCGCCGCAGTGCTTGCACCCGCCGGATAAGCCGCGCTGCCGGTATTATTCAGCTCGGCAAAGTTAGACGGCAACTGGCTACGGTGGAACTCTGCCAACGGCAGACGCCAGAACGGCTCGTTTTCTTGCGCCGCACTTGCCAGCAGACGGGCAGCCAGTTGATCATCAAAGCTAAACAGCGCGTGGTAATCGTTGCCCAGTGCCGTTTTTGCCGCACCGGTCAGCGTGGCAGCATCAATGATCAATTCTGGTTTTTGCGCGCTGGCGTCGATCAGGCCATCGGCCAGCACCAGACGCCCTTCAGCATCAGTATTCATCACTTCAACTTTTTTACCGTTGCGATAGTGAATAATATCGCCGAGCTTAAAGGCGTTACCGCTGATCAGGTTATCCGCGCAGCACAGATACAGCTTCACGCGCTTGTTCAGACCACGGGTGATGGCGAACGCCAGCGCGCCGGTCACCGTTGCCGCGCCGCCCATATCAGACTTCATCGAGTCCATAAATGCGCTTTGCTTGATGCTGTATCCGCCGGAGTCAAAGGTAATTCCCTTGCCAACCAGACAGGCATAAACCGGAGCTTCTTTATCGCCAGTTGGATTGTAATCCAGTGCCAGCAGCACCGGAGGACGTTCGGAGCCACGACCTACGGTATGCAATCCCATGTAGTTCTGCTCGCGCAGATCTTCGCCTTTAGTGATCCGATAAGAGATGTTATCGCAGGCAACAGAACACAGCAGGTCTACTGCGCGTTGCGCCAGCTGTTCCGGGCCCAGCTCTTCTGCCGGGGCGTTAATGGTATCGCGCACCCAGTCAATAATCTTCAGACGGTTATCCAGCTCTTTGCGCTGTGTCTCGTCCAGAGCAGCCCACTCAACGTTGCGGGTGCCTTTTGGTCCTTTGTAGCCCTGCCAGAACGCCCAGCTACGTTCGGTATCCCAGCCTTCACCTTCCAGTTGGACATGTTTAATACCCAGGCCGTCAATTTTACGGGCAGCGCGCTGGATAAGGCCGAGGTCATCTTTTCCGTTCAGGTGCAGGGTAATGCCGTCATTATTAATGCTGTATGTCGCCTTTTCACCCCAGCGGGCGTCGGCGGGTTGCGTGGAAAGCGTAATTTTCATGGCTTCTGTCATTTTATTTATCCTTATTTTCGCGCATACAGGAAAACGGGCCACCCGTGGGCAGCCCGTTGACTTATTCGGCTTCGTCCAGCCAGACCAGCAAAATGGCCTCAAGGATTTTTTCGTTCGATGCCTGCGGATCATCATCGAACTCTTCCAGGTCACAGATCCACTGGTGCAGATCGGTGAAACGAACGGTCTTAGGGTCGAGATCGGGGAACGCGTCGTACAGCGCCTCGCCAATTTCACGGCTATCGGTCCACTTCAGTCCCATACTACCCTCTGTTAATGCTCACGTGCATGATTGATTGTGTAACGTGGGATTTCGACCACTAAATCGTCCTCGGTGACGCGCGCCTGACAGCTTAAACGGCTCTCCGGCTCCAGTCCCCAGGCTTTATCCAGCATATCGTCTTCTTCTTCTGTGCTTTCCGGCAAAGAATCAAAACCTTCACGTACGATGCAGTGGCAGGTTGTGCAGGCACAGGATTTTTCACAGGCGTGTTCAATCTCAATACCGTTACGCAGGGCAACGTCAAGAATGGTTTCGCCGGTCTCAGCTTCCAGAACTGCGCCATCGGGACAGAGATCCTGATGAGGCAAAATAACAATCTTTGGCATATTAAACCTCGTCCACGGAATGGCCCTTCAGCGCGCTACGGACGGATTTGTCCATGCGGCGAGCGGCGAATTCCTGGGTTTGTTTGTCTACGTTTTTAATGGCTTGTTCTATCGCGTCAACATCGTCACCCTGTGCAACCTCGCTCAAATGCGCGGCGGCGGTGTCGATAGCCTGACGTTCTGCGGCGCTTAACAGCGCGGCATCAGCGTTCAGCGCACCGGATAAACTCTCCAGCACGCGTGCCGCTTCGACTTTCTGTTCTGCCAGCATACGCGCTTTAACGTCCTGCTCGGCAAAACTCATCGAATCCTGAATCATGGAGGCGATTTCACTGTCGGTCAGACCGTAGGACGGTTTAACCTGAATTGAGGACTCAACGCCGGTAGATTTTTCCATCGCGGTGACGCTGAGCAGGCCGTCGGCGTCCACCTGGAAGGTCACGCGGATATGCGCGCCACCCGCCGGCAACGCCGGGATACCGCGCAGCGCAAAACGCGCCAGGGAACGGCAGTCCTGCACCAGCTCACGCTCGCCTTGCATCACGTGAATGGACATCGCGGTTTGGCCATCTTTAAAGGTGGTAAAATCCTGCGCGCGCGCCACCGGAATCGTGGTGTTACGTGGGATCACTTTCTCCACCAGA
This sequence comes from Citrobacter sp. Cu096, assembly GCF_030332285.1. NCBI lineage: Bacteria > Pseudomonadati > Pseudomonadota > Gammaproteobacteria > Enterobacterales > Enterobacteriaceae > Citrobacter > Citrobacter sp. Cu096. The sequence continues at coordinate 73,563 of NZ_JAOWID010000030.1, read as the reverse complement.
CCGCCCATGGTTTCAAGACCAAGCGACAGCGGGATAACGTCCAGCAGCAGCATTTCGCTGTCCGGTTTATTTCCGACCAGAATATCTGCCTGGATTGCCGCACCAATAGCGACCACTTTGTCCGGGTCGATAGAGGTCAGCGGCGTACGGCCAAAAAATTCACCGACGCGTTCACGCACCAGCGGCACGCGTGTTGAACCACCGACCATCACCACTTCCAGCACATCCTGCGGCTCAACGCCCGCATCTTTCAGCGCGCGACGGCAGGCCAACAGCGTACGCTTAACCAGTGCGGAAATGAGTTCATTAAAGGTTTCACGGGTGATTTCACCCTGCCATCCCGCCACGTTAACCGTCACAGAATCGGCGTCGCTAAGCGCGATTTTCGCAGCAATCGCGGCATCCAGCAGCTCGCGCTGTACGCGGTTATCACTGCGATCGGCAACACCCGCCTGCTCGCGAATGTAATCTGCCAGCAGATGGTCAAAGTCGTCGCCGCCGAGCGCGGAATCACCGCCGGTCGCCAGCACTTCGAACACGCCGCGACTCAGGCGCAGAATAGAAATATCAAACGTGCCGCCGCCAAGGTCATAGACGGCGATCACGCCTTCCTGACCTGAGTCCAGGCCATAGGCGATCGCCGCAGCTGTCGGTTCGTTCAGCAAACGCAATACGTGCAGACCCGCCAGACGCGCGGCGTCTTTGGTCCCCTGACGCTGTGCATCGTCAAAGTAAGCCGGAACGGTGATCACCACGCCGTCCAGTTCTCCGGACAGCGATTCGGTTGCCCGCGCGGCCAGCGCTTTCAGAATGTCAGCGGAGACGCGCACCGGATTAAGCAAACCGGCAGCGGTTTCAATCATCGGCAAGCCATTTTCGCTTGCCTGGAAGGTATAAGGTAAATGCGGGTAACGCGCCTGGATATCCGTCAGAGAGCGGCCCATCATGCGTTTTACCGAACTGACGGTGTTTGCCGTATCCAGCGCGGCATTGGCGCGGGCATCGTAACCGACAGAGTAGCCCTGTTGCTGATAGTGAACCACTGACGGCAACAGGTGGCGACCTTCATGGTCTGCCAGCGTTTCGGCCTGGCCGCTGCGTACGGTCGCAACCAGGGAGTTGGTGGTGCCTAAATCGATACCTACCGCCAGACGACGCTGGTGCGGTGCGGCGCTCAGACCAGGCTCACTAATTTGTAATAAGGCCATTTTCGCTTCCGGAAATTAAAAATCGAGCAGTTTTTCTTCGAGTTGTTCTGCACTGCTTCGCAGTTTATCGAGAAAACGCAGTTTACGCACGGTATCTGCCGCCGCGTCCCACGTCTCGCTATCCAGTTGTTCCACCATCAATTGATGGCGTACGTTATACATTTCGCTAACGCGTTGCATAAACGTATCCAGACGTTGACTGTCTTTTGCCTGTTCAATTTCGTCCAGCTCTTCGCGCAGCTCCAGCTGTTCCATCAGGAACGCGGTGTCGCGCACCGTGTGTTGCTCGCTACGGATATCAAAGCCGTGTAAAGACAGTAAGTATTCCGCGCGCATCAAAGGATGACGCAGCGTTTGCCAGGCCTGGTTGATCGTGGCGGACTGCGAAACCGCAGCAAGTTGTTCCGCCTGGGAACCGCTGGCGAATTTATCAGGATGATACTGACGTTGTAGATCCTGAAAACGTAGGCTCAGCGCCTGAGTATCGAGCTGATAACGGGCCGGTAAGCCAAAGAGGGTGAAGTAGTCCATAACATTCTCAGGGTAGCCTGTTAGAACAAACCCCACACGTAGCAAAGCCACGGTGGGGTTTTCGGGTGACGCACGTTATACGTGGAAGCTTTCGCCACATCCACATTCGTCTTTCACATTCGGGTTAGTAAACTTAAACCCTTCGTTAAGACCTTCTTTGACGAAGTCTAACTGCGTACCGTCGAGGAATTGCAGGCTCTTACCGTCGACCACAACTTTAACGCCTTTGTCTTCAAACACGGTATCTTCAGCCGCCGGCTCGTCAACAAATTCCAGTACATAGGCCATACCTGAGCAGCCGGAGGTTCTCACGCCCAGACGCAGACCAAACCCTTTACCGCGGTTTGCCAGGAAGGTATTTACACGCGCTGCTGCACTGTCGCTTAAGGTAATCGACATAATAAAACCTCAACTCTTAATTATTTTGCTTCACGTTTGCTTTTGTAATCCGCAATCGCGGCTTTAATTGCGTCTTCAGCCAGAATAGAGCAGTGAATTTTCACCGGTGGCAGTTCAAGCTCGTCGGCGATATCGGTGTTTTTAATCGCCTGTGCTTCGTCCAGAGATTTCCCTTTCACCCATTCGGTAACCAGAGAGCTGGAGGCAATAGCGGAACCGCAGCCGTAAGTCTTGAAACGCGCGTCTTCAATGATACCTTCATTGTTGACTTTAATCTGCAACTTCATCACGTCGCCACAGGCCGGTGCACCCACCATGCCGCTGCCCACGTTCTCGTCGCTGTTGTCAAAAGAGCCCACGTTGCGTGGATTCTCGTAATGATCGATTACTTTTTCGCTGTAAGCCATGATGAATTCTCCTTATTGGTGCCGAATTAGTGATGTGACCATTCAATACTGTTCAAATCCACGCCCTGTTTGAACATTTCCCACAGTGGGGAAAGGTCACGCAGACGGCCGATGGAGTTGCGAACCAGATTGATGGTGTAGTCAATCTCTTCTTCGGTAGTGAAACGACCTAAAGAGAAACGAATTGAGCTGTGTGCCAGCTCGTCGGTCATCCCCAGCGCACGCAGCACGTAGGATGGCTCCAGGCTTGCAGAAGTACATGCAGAACCGGAGGATACTGCCAAATCTTTCAGTGCCATAATCAGCGATTCGCCTTCAACATAGTTGAAGCTGACGTTGAGAATGTTCGGTGCGCCCTGCTCGAGATCGCCGTTAAGATACACTTCTTCCATATCTTTCACGCCGTCCCACAGACGGTTACGCAGGCTGCGCAGGCGCGCCATCTCTGTTTCCATCTCTTCTTTGGCGATACGATATGCTTCACCCATACCAACGATCTGGTGCACAGGCAGTGTACCGGAACGCATGCCACGCTCGTGACCGCCGCCGTGCATCTGGGCTTCAATACGAATACGCGGTTTACGACGCACGTACAGCGCACCGATACCTTTCGGGCCATAGATTTTGTGACCGGAGAAGGACATCAGGTCGACTTTCAGCTGGCTCAGATCGATAGGCAGTTTGCCCACGCTCTGGGTTGCATCGACGTGATAGATGATGCCGCGCGCACGGCACATTTCGCCGATAGTCGCGATATCCTGCACCACGCCGATTTCGTTATTCACGTGCATGATGGAGACGAGAATGGTGTCGTCACGCATTGCCGCTTCAAGTTCTTTCAGGTCGATAATGCCGTTACGCTGCGGGGCGAGGTAGGTGACTTCAAACCCTTCGCGCTCCAGCTGGCGACAGGTGTCCAGCACGGCTTTGTGTTCGGTTTTGCTGGTGATGATGTGCTTGCCTTTTTTCTGATAAAAGTTGGCTGCACCTTTGATCGCCAGGTTGTCGGATTCGGTCGCACCGGAGGTGAAAACAATCTCACGCGGGTCGGCACCCACCAGGTCAGCAATCTGATTACGGGCGATATCAACCGCCTCTTCAGCATGCCAGCCAAAACGGTGTGAACGGGAAGCTGGGTTACCAAAGTTTCCGTCCAGGGTCAGACACTGCATCATTTTCTCGGCAACACGCGGGTCCACCGGCGTGGTTGCGGAGTAATCGAGATAAATCGGTAATTTCATTGCTCTATAAACTCCGTACATCGCTTCAATGCAAGGAATCAGGCAACCGGCTGGATGTACGACCGAGTTAACGGGGCGTCTGGCACCCCGGCCTGATTCTAATATCTTATTATCTTTACCCTAAATAGTTCGTGTTGCAGCAAGGCGGCAAACTTGAGAGTGCCCAGGAGCTTACATCATGTAAGTGACTGGGGCGAGCAAGTGCGGCTAACGCAGTTGCGGCACGAAATATAACGGGCAAATTATGCGCGTAACTTAACGTCGATCGCGTCTTGTGCACGATTAGTGCGTGGAGCGTCATGTGTGTGCTGGCGACCAGACACATCCAGGACTTCCTGATTATTCACCAGTTCGCCCAACGTAATGTTGTTGAGGAAGCCGGTCAGACGATCGCTGAGATCGCGCCACAGCGCGTGGGTCAGGCATTTATCGCCGCCCTGACAACCGCCTTTGCCCTGGCAACGAGTCGCATCTACTGACTCGTCCACAGCGCTGATTACTTCACCTACTGCGATGCTGCCGGCATCTTTACCCAGCAGATACCCGCCGCCTGGCCCACGTACGCTGGAAACCAGACCGTTTTTACGCAAACGGGAAAACAGCTGCTCCAGATATGACAGGGAAATTCCCTGACGTTCAGAAATATCAGCCAACGGTACCGGGCCCGTTTCGGAGTTGAGCGCAACGTCCAACATTGCGGTCACGGCATAACGCCCTTTTGATGTCAGTCTCATGTCTTACTTAGCCTCAAACTCGCCCCTGCCCGGGGTTTTTTATTGTAAAATGGGGGTATTGCATAGCAGGGGCAAGTCTGACATTCCCGACTAAATCAGTCAACTATTTACTTGACTAATTTAGTCAGGTATTTAACCTTCAGTGCCATTTTTACTTGCCGGAGGCGTTACGTTTACTTGCCTTTATTCTGTTGCTCAATTGAAGCTAAAATTCCGCGCAAAATGTTCAGCTCCTGGCTCTCAGGACGTGCGCGCGTAAACAGACGGCGCAGCTTGTTCATCACCTGTCCCGGATGCCCTTCGCGGATAAACCCGGTCGACAGCAGCGTTTGTTCCAGATGACCGTAAAAACGCTCTAAATCATCGACCAGCGGGTACTCAGCGTCTTCGTATTCTGCGGTCTTCTCGCTTTCCTGCGTCGCCAGCCAGGCCATGCGCACTTCATAAGAAATGACCTGTACCGCCATCGCCAGATTCAGCGAACTGTATTCCGGGTTCGCGGCAATAGCGACGTGGTAATGGCACTTCTGCAGTTCTTCATTCGTCAGGCCAACGCGTTCACGACCAAACACCAGCGCCACGGGCGAATTCGTCGCTTCAGAGACGCTTTTTAAGCCGCATTCGCGCGGATCCAGCATCGGCCACGGCAGCGTACGGGAGCGGGCGCTGGTGCCTACCACCAGGCTGCAACCTGCCAGCGCTTCATCGAGAGTATCGACGATCTGCGCGCTGCCGATCACATCGCTGGCACCTGCCGCCAGAGCGATGGCCTGGGAATCCGGTTTAACCAGTGGATTTACCAACCACAGATTGGTTAAACCCATGGTTTTCATTGCGCGGGCTACAGAGCCCATGTTGCCAGTGTGAGAGGTTTCCACCAGCACAATTCGAATATTTTGCAGCATTGTATTTCTTCGGCTAAAGATTATTCGACCATATTATCATAAAACGAAGACATATTCCGAACTCGCTGCTATACTCTGCGCCGTTTTCCCGTTCTTTAACATCCAGTGAGAGAGACCGATGCATCCGATGCTGACCATCGCCGTGCGCGCAGCGCGCAAGGCGGGTAATGTAATTGCCAAACACTACGAAACCCCCGACTCTGTAGAAACCAGCCAGAAAGGCAGCAATGATTTCGTGACTAACGTCGATAAAGCCGCCGAAGCGATTATTATCGAAACTATTCGCAAATCTTACCCACAGCACACCATCATCACCGAAGAAAGCGGTGAGCACGCTGGTGAAGATCAGGATGTTCAATGGGTTATCGATCCACTGGATGGCACTACTAACTTCGTAAAACGTCTGCCGCACTTCGCGGTATCCATCGCAGTACGCATTAAAGGCCGTACTGAAGTCGCCGTTGTTTACGATCCAATGCGTAACGAACTGTTCACCGCAACTCGCGGCCAGGGCGCACAGCTGAACGGCTATCGTCTGCGTGGCAGCACCGCCCGCGATCTGGACGGCACCATCATCGCCACCGGTTTCCCGTTCAAAGCGAAGCAGCACGCTGCTTCTTATATGAAAATTCTTGGCAAAATGTTTACCGAGTGCGCTGACTTCCGCCGCACGGGTTCTGCTGCGCTGGATCTGGCTTATGTGGCCGCTGCGCGCGTTGACGGTTACTTCGAAATTGGTTTGAAACCCTGGGATTTCGCCGCAGGCGAGCTGATTGCGCGTGAAGCCGGCGCACTGGTTTGCGACTTCACCGGTGGTCATAACTACCTGGCGACCGGCAACATCGTTGCAGGTAACCCGCGCGTTGTTAAAGCCATGCTGGCTAACATGCGTGACGAACTGAGCGATGCGCTGAAGCGTTAATCTGCTGTGGTGCCGGATGCGACGCTTTCGCGTCTTATCCGGCCTACAAGTCATACCATTCCGCTCACTAACCTAAAACGGTCTTATCCCTCGCCCTACCGGCACCGCGCTCATCCACATCACTACCGCAGCAACAATAAGCACTGCACCACCGGCTAATGCCAGCGTTGTCCAGCCAATCTGTCGCCACAGCACCGGCGCTTTATGTCCGCTAAGTCTCACCGCCAGTGAGCGAAAACTGTGTACCAGCAGAGCCAGTGACGTAATCGTCAAAGAGGTTCCTGCCGCCATCGCCAACGCCGACGCCATGCCCCAGCTAAAGACGCCAACCACTTTACTGAACAGCAGCACCATAATTGCACCAGAGCAGGGACGCATGCCCATGGAGAGAATAATCATCAGCCGCGCGCGCCAGTCATCTCCGCTTTGCAGTTGTTCCGGCTTGGGCAAATGCTGATGCCCACAACCGCAGCCCTCGTGATGCACATGGTACGGCGTAAAGGCGGTGAATTTCGGGCGACGCAGCAGCTGGCGCAATTTCTTCAGCGCACGGACGCACAATAAAACGCCCAACATGCCAACCAGCGCATAACTTCCCTTCTCCAGCCAGAAACTGCTCATATGCAGCTGCCGGGCAGGCAGTTGAAGCACCGTGAGGACTACAACCACCAGTCCTATTGCCACCAGCCCCTGCAATAGTGAAGACGCCAGCGTCAGCCCAATGCTCGACTTGAGCTTCGACGGATGCGTCGCAAGCCAGGTCGTGATGACAATTTTGCCGTGCCCCGGCCCCAATGCGTGCAATACCCCATAAAGAAAGCTAAACAGCAGCAGAGATCCGCCCGCACGAGTGGGATTCGCGGCAACCGCTTTCAACAACCCGCTCATCTGCTGGTTAACGTCGCGCTGCCAGACGACACTTTGCATCATTACCTGAGGCCAGGCTTGCCATAGCCACAGCCCCCCGCCTGTCGCCAGCAACAAAAAGACCGCCAGCGGCCATAGCGTGAGCCAACGGCGTCTGGCTGCGCGTTGTTGATAAACTACTGACATTGCAGCGTCACCGTCTGTGCAAACTGTTTACCCAATTCCATATCCTCCGGCGGAGCGTCTTCTTTATCCAGCGACTGCGCAAAGCTCAGCATGTGTTCATTCGGCGTCGGCGTATGCATTGAAATATGGCATTGCTGGCTTATAGTCTGCGAAAGCCGGGCGTCGCTGTCTTTGTCATAGCTCATATCGACGTAGTAGGTCGGATCGAAGGTTGAAATAGTATATTTTTGACCGCTCAGTGGTTGAGCTTCGGCCAGCGGCAGAACGAACGTCAGCACCGCCTGGTGTTCTTCACGCTCCATGCCATATTCCGTCGGTCTGTTTTTAAACTTTACCTTTTTCCCATCGTGCCACACTTCGGTGAAATAGTGCTGCCCGAGAACGTTGGCCATCACTTCCGCCGCCAGTTTCTTCCAAATTTCATCGCCAGGTTTAGCATTCCCCGCGTCGTAAAGCAGATCCGCCGACGTGATTTCATCCATCGTCCAGCGCATTTTCAGCGCGACGAACCGATCATTCTCGCTCACGACTTCGGTTTTCAGATGAATAAAGCTGTGGGGATGCGCACCTGCGCCAAAGGACAGGACAGCGAGAAACAACGTCATAATGATACGTTTAACGCCTTGCATGAGTTCTCCACGTTAAAAATCAACACCGCCACAAATAATGATGCCGTATTTGGCGCAAGTGTGCCGAGGATACCATCGAACGAAAAAAAGTTGAGCACCCTTTTCCGGTATCGATTCAGTTCTCAATTTCGATAATTTATTCTTCATCAATGTCAGCCTAAATCCCTTTTTTACGCCACAACTTAAGTTAAATGAAAATAAAATGTTAATTAATGGTTTAATTTTAATGTTTTTTTAACTTTAAATTCATTCTCATCAATAAAAATCCGCTCAATTTTAACCAAAATATAACTGTTTATTTTCCACAAATTAACAATAACGGATATAGATCACATTCATCAAACTTGTGGTTCATTCCCTCTTCCATTCGTTGTTAACTTCACGCCGTGACATGTCCTGCCCCCTACAAAAGGTACAACTATGAAATTCAAACTCGCATTACTCAGTGCAACCCTGGTTTCTGCATGCATGTTGTCCGGCACGTCCTTTGCGGCGGAAAAATATGAAATTGCTGTGGTTGCCAAAGTCACCGGTATTCCCTGGTTTAACCGCATGGAAACCGGTGTTAACGAAGCAGCAAAAAAACTGGATGTGAACGCTTACCAGACCGGTCCGTCTACGCCGGATCCGGCACAGCAGGTCAAAGTGATTGAGGATCTGATCGCCAAAAACGTCAACGCGATCATCGTGGTACCGAACGATGCCAAAGTTCTTGAGCCAGTACTGAAAAAAGCGCGCGATAAAGGCATTGTGGTCCTGACGCACGAATCCCCGGACGAGCAAATCGGTCAGTGGGATATCGAAACCATCGATAGTGAAAAATACGCACAAGCCAACGTCGATGAGCTAGCAAAAAACATGGGCGGCAAAGGGGGTTATGCCATCTATGTTGGTTCGCTGACGGTCCCGCTGCATAACGCGTGGGCGGATTATGCAATCAAGTACCAGAAAGAAAAATATCCGGAAATGTTCGAAGTCACTTCACGTCTGCCGGTTGCGGAAAGCATCGATAAATCCTACGCCACAACGCTGGATCTGATGAAAACCTATCCGCAGATGAAGGGGATTATTGGTTTCGGCTCGCTGGGTCCAATCGGTGCGGGTCAGGCTGTACAGAAAAAACGCGCCAAAGATAAAATTGCCGTCGTCGGGATCGCCATGCCAGCACAAGCTGCGCCTTACCTGATGCGCGGTGATATCAAAAAAGCGCTGCTGTGGGATCCAAAAGATGCGGGCTATGCGCTGGTAACGGTCGCCGATCAGCTGTTGCAGGGCAAAGAAGTCAATGCCGATCTGAGTATCGACGGTTTAGGGAAAGCCGATATCGACACGGAGAAGAAAGTGATCCGCTTTAATAAGATCCTCGAAGTCACCAAAGACAACGCACAATCACTTGGTTTCTAAGGCTTTAGCCAACACCAGGGAACCTTAACGCCGACCGTCTGGTCGGCGCTATCAACCAAACTAACACTCAGCGTCCGTCAGGGCGCTCGCAGGGGTATTGTCCATGACAGACACCACCGCATTTATCACTCTTGAGAATATCAGCAAACAATTCCCGGGCGTGCTGGCGCTGGATAACGTGAATCTGACGCTGAGAAAAGGCGAAGTTCACTGTCTGGCGGGTCAAAACGGCTGTGGTAAAAGCACCATTATTAAAGTGATCTCCGGGGTTTATCACCCGGAAAAAGGCGCGCAGATTTTACTCGACGGAAAATTGTTCCATCACCTGACGCCGCAGCTATCTTCCCATTATGGCATTCAGGTTATTTATCAGGACCTGTCGCTGTTCCCCAACTTTAGCGTCGCAGAAAATATCGCGGTCAACCGCTATCTGCCGGGCGGTGATATCTGGGTGCGTCGTGGTGCTATGAAACAGCAGGCGCTGGCAGCCATGAAGCGTATCGGTGTGAACATCGATCCCGACAAAAAAGTTGAAAAACTCTCGATTGCCGACCGACAGCTGGTCGCCATTTGCCGGGCGATTGCCGCCGATGCACGTCTGGTCATTATGGATGAACCCACCGCCTCGCTGACCCGTCAGGAGGTCAATGGCCTGCTGAAGGTGGTTAACGAACTGAAAGCGGCTGGCATTTGCGTGGTGTTTGTCAGCCATCGCCTGGATGAAGTAATGGAAGTCGCTGACCGCATCAGCGTGATGCGCGACGGCAAACTGGTGGGCACGTACCCTGCCAGCGAACTGGACAGCCACGAGCTGGCTTTCCTGATGACCGGACAACGCTTCCACTACAGCCCGCTGCCGGAGAAATCATTCGACGATCGAGAACCCCTGCTTGAGCTGCGCAACCTCAGCCGCAGAGGCAAATACCAAAACATTAATCTGTCGCTGCATGGCGGCGAGATTGTTTCCATTGTCGGCCTGCTGGGCGCCGGGCGTACCGAGCTTTGTTTGAGCCTGTTCGGCATGACGCACCCGGAAAGCGGCGAGATGCATATTAACGGTCAGCCGGTCACGCTTCGTAATAACCACGACGCCATTAAGCACGGGATCGGCTACGTCTCAGAAGATCGCCTGACGCAGGGGCTGATCATGGAGCAGTCGATCTACGACAACACCATCGTCACGGTCTTTGATCAGCTGCACACCGGTAGCGGCTTGCTCGATCATCGTAAAGCGCAAAAGCTGGTCGCCGATTTAATCCGCGAACTGAATATCAAAGTGTCCGATCCGCACCTGCCGGTCAAAACGCTTTCCGGCGGCAATGCCCAGCGTATCGCCATTGCCAAATGGGTGGCAACCAATCCGCGCATTCTGATCCTCGACTCCCCGACTGTTGGCGTGGATATCGCCAACAAAGAGGGTATTTACCAGATCGCCCGCGATCTGGCGGAACAAGGTATGGCGGTGCTGATGATTTGCGATGAAATTCCGGAAGCGTATTACAACAGCCACCGCGTGCTGGTGATGCGTCGCGGCAGGCTGGTGGCGGAATTTAATCCTCATCACTGCCGTGAAGAGGAGATTGCTGAAGTGGTCGAGGTAATCAATGAATAAGATGCATCTCTCCCGTTTAATCGGGCAACATGAATTCTGGCTGGGCCTGCTGGTCGTGGCGCTGGCGGTTGGGCTAAGTGTCAGCACCGATGAGTTCCTCTCGCTCGGCAATCTGACAGATGTGGCCACCAGCTACGCGATTCTCGGCATTCTTGCCTGCGGGTTGTTTGTGGTGTTGATTTCCGGCGGGATCGACATCTCATTTCCGGCGATGACCGCAATTGCCCAGTATGCGATGGCCAGTTGGGTGATCGGCCACGGCGGCAACTTCGCACTGGCGTTAACCATTGCGATTGCGGTGGGGCTGCTTCTTGGGCTGATTAATGGCTTCCTGGTCTACTGGCTGCGCGTTCCGGCAATCATCATTACCATCGCCACGCTTAACGTCTACTACGGCCTTCTGGTTTACACCACCAAAGGCACCTGGCTGTACGGTTTCCCTGACTGGTTTATGAACGGCATTAACTGGTTGTCGTTCACCGCGGCAGATGGCTACGACTACGGCCTGACCCTGCCTCTGCTGTGCCTGGCGGCGGTGATCGTCTTTACCGCTGTGCTGATGAACTATACCCGTCTTGGCCGTCAGGTTTACGCCATGGGCGGTAATCGCGACGCAGCGTCACGCCTCGGTCTGAACCTGCTGAAGCTGCATTTCTACGTGTATGGTTACATGGGTATTCTGGCAGGCATTGCCGCCGTGGTTCAGGCGCAAATTACCCAGTCAGTTGCGCCCAATTCGCTGCTCGGTTTTGAGCTGACGGTGCTGGCGGCGGTCGTACTCGGCGGAACCAGCATGAGCGGCGGACGCGGTACGTTGACCGGAACCCTGCTCGGCGTTGTCCTGCTCGCCTTCTTACAAAATGGTCTGACGCTGCTCAGCGTCTCCTCTTACTGGCACACCGTGTTCAGCGGTGCCATTATCCTGGTCAGCATTAGTGCCACGGCCTGGAACGAAAAACGCAAACTGGCAAGGGAGCTTTGAGATGAAAACAATCGCCAGATTTTTACCCGGTGATGCCATCATTCGTCTGCAATGCGTCATTATTGTGGTCGTTGCCGTGGTCTTCTCAGCCCTGCTTGGCAGCCGCTTTTTTAGCGTCGCTAACTTCCAGTCGATAGGCTCACAGTTACCGATCCTCGGCATGCTGGCCCTCGGAATGGGTATGACCATGCTGACCGGCGGCATTAACCTGTCAATTATTGCCGGAGCGAACGCCTGCTCGCTGGTGATGGCAGCGATTATCGTCACCCATCCGGATAACCCGCTGTTTCTGGTGCTGGCGCTGCTGGCAGGCGCTGCCGTGGCGGTGGCTATCGGTACGCTCAACGGCGCGCTGATTGCCTGGGTCGGCGTCTCACCGATTCTCGCCACCCTCGGCACGATGACACTTATCTCCGGGCTGAATATTCTGCTCTCCAACGGGACGGTGATTTCGGGTTTCCCGACTGCCATTCAGTATCTTGGCAACGCCACGATTGCGGGTATTCCGGTGGCGCTGTTGCTCTTTTTCCTGGTGGCAATCCTGCTATGGGTACTGCTGGAGCACACCACGCTGGGGCGCAGTCTTTATCTCGTCGGCTCCAATGAACAGGCTACCCGCTACAGCGGCGTGAATACCGTGCGGGTACAAATTTCCGTGTACGTTATTTCAGCCCTGCTCGGCTGGGTCGCCGCCATTCTGATGATGGCGAAATTCAACTCGGCAAAAGCCGGATACGGTGAGTCCTACCTGCTGGTCACCATCCTTGCCTCCGTACTCGGCGGCATCAATCCGGATGGCGGCTTCGGACGCATTATCGGCCTGGTATTGGCGCTGATTGTGCTGCAAATGCTGGAAAGCGGCCTTAACTTGCTGGGGGTTAGCAGCTATCTGACGATGGCGCTGTGGGGCGCGGTGCTGATCCTCTTTATCGCATTACAGAATCGTAAAGCCTGATTTCAGGAGAAAAAATTATGGCAAGTTACTTTATTGGTGTGGATGTCGGAACCGGAAGCGCCCGCGCTGGCGTGTTTGATCTCAACGGCAGAATGGTCGGTCAGGCCAGTCGGGCCATCGAAATTTACCGTCCGCAGGCCGATTTTGTTGAGCAGTCTTCCGATAACATCTGGCAGGCAGTGTGTAACGCGGTTCGCGATGCGATTAACCAGTCGGATATCAACCCTATCCAGGTGAAAGGTCTGGGCTTTGACGCGACCTGTTCACTGGTGGTGTTGGATAAAGAAGGTAAACCGCTGACCATCAGCCCGTCCGGGCGCAGTGAACAAAACATCATTGTGTGGATGGATCACCGCGCGATTACCCAGGCCGAACGCATCAACGCCCTGCATCATCGGGTGCTGGACTACGTTGGCGGCATTATTTCGCCGGAAATGCAGACGCCAAAGCTGCTGTGGCTGAAGCAACATATGCCCAATACGTGGGCCAATGCAGGTTATTACTTTGACCTGCCCGATTTCCTGACATGGCGCGCAACGGGCGATGACACGCGCTCATTGTGTTCAACAGTGTGCAAATGGACCTACATGGGCCATGAAGACAAATGGGATGCCAGCTATTTCCGCCAGATTGGGCTGGAAGACTTGCTGGAACATGATGCCGCCAAAATTGGCCGTTACGTGAAAACTATGGGCGAACCGCTTGGTCACGGGCTGTCAGCACGCGCCGCCAGCGAAATGGGGCTGATACCCGGAACCGCGGTCAGCGTCTCGATCATCGATGCCCACGCCGGTACGCTCGGCACGCTTGGTGCCTGCGGTGTTTCCGGCGAGGTGGCTGATTTCGATCGCCGCGTCGCACTGATTGGCGGCACCTCCACCGGGCACATGGCGATTTCCAAAGAGCCACGTTTTATCGGCGGTGTCTGGGGGCCTTACTACTCAGCAGTACTGCCGGAGTACTGGCTCAACGAAGGTGGACAGTCAGCAACCGGGGCGTTAATCGACCACGTAATTCAGTCGCATCCCTGTTACGAAACCTTGTTGACCCAGGCGAAGTCTCAGGGGCAAACCATTTATGAAGTACTGAATGCGCTGCTGCGTAAAATGGCCGGAGAGCCGGAAGATATCGCCTTTCTGACCCGCGACATGCACATCTTGCCCTATTTCCACGGCAACCGCTCGCCGCGTGCCAACCCCACACTCACGGGGGGGATCACCGGACTGAAACTGTCGCGCACGCCGGAAGATATGGCGCTACAGTACCTCGCGACCATCCAGGCTATTGCGCTGGGAACGCGCCATATTATTGAAACGATGAATCAAAGCGGCTATACCATCGATACGATTATGGCCAGCGGCGGCGGAACGAAAAACCCGATCTTCGTCCAGGAGCATGCCAACGCCACTGGCTGCGCCATGCTACTGCCTGAAGAAAGCGAAGCCATGCTGCTGGGCGGCGCCATGATGGGGACTATCGCCGCAGGCGTATTCGACACCTTCCCGGAAGCGATGTCGGCAATGAGCCGGATTGGTAAAACGGTCACCCCGCAGACCAATCGCATCAAGCAGTACTACGATCGCAAATATCGGGTGTTCCACGAGATGTATCAGGACCATATGAAATACCGCCAGTTGATGCAGGAGGACGCATGAGTGATTCATGGTCTCAGGCCAGCGGCGTATTCCAGCTCTATAGCGATGCCCTTGCGGGTCTGGGGCAGCATTTGACTGAACCGCTCTGGCAGTCGCTGATGGCGGAGTTGCGCGGTTGTCAGGGTAAAATCGTCGTTACCGGCGTCGGTACATCCGGTATTGCGGCGCGTAAAGTCGCGCATATGCTTGCCTGCGTGGAACGTCCGGCGATTTATCTCAACGCGACGGATGCAGCGCATGGCGATTTGGGCTTCTTACGCGCTAACGACCTGGTGATTATGCTGTCGCGTGGGGGAAATTCGGATGAACTCACCCGACTGCTGCCAGGGCTAACAGCGAGGAATGTGCCAATCCTGAGCGTGACTGAAAACGCCGATTCGGCCATCGCTAAAGCGTCGAGGTTGGTGATATCCACCGGTGTCCAGCGAGAGGCTGACCCGTTGAACATGTTGGCTACCACCTCTATTTTACTGGTGCTGGCTATCTTTGACGCCGCCTGTGCCTGTCTGATGAGCGAGAGCGGCTACTCAAAGGAAACGCTGCTGGCGGTCCATCCGGGCGGCGATGTGGGATTAACGCTAAGTCGTGGGCGGTAACGCCAGACAGCTGTTACGGAGGTAATGAATTTGTTGCCTCCGTCGTATTGCTACGTTCACCTAAAATTTTCACTTCTCTGAAACGATATTCCCTGTGAACGTGTTAAGGGTATCAGCGCTTCAGAGAAATGACACTGCTGAGGTGAACGGAACCCTTTCTCTGCGAGAGCATGTTCATACCACCCTCCGCCAGCATTACCCCCTCTGGCATTTTTTATATCTCAACAAAAGATAAAACAGTGAAAAAGCGGATTAACGCGCTGCGTTCCACTCCCGCTATCTGATCCCCACGTGAAAAATTCTGTGACGCCCTCCAGCATTCCTGGTGGAAAGCATTCCATTCCCCAAATCTATGAGCAAACTTTAGCTATTCTTATCAAACATACTTACGGGAGATCCTACAGATGATGTCAACGCTTGCTCCGCCATCTGTACTTTCCGCTCCCCAGCGCCGTTGCCAGGTACTGCTGACGCTTTTCCTGCCCGGCCAAATCGCTACGGCTCAAACCTTTACCAGCCTCAATGGCGTTGATGATGCCACGGTCCAGGAAGATATTATTGGCGCAGGACTCGAAATCCAGCGTTATCATCGACTCGCGATTACCATCGCGCAACATGGTGGCTATACGATCGAAGGAACTCCGCTCAATCAGCGCCTGTGTCTGTTGCAGTGGCTGCGCCGTGGTTTGCGAATTTGCCCGACTTTTATCGCCCAGCATTTCACGCCCGCATTAAAAATGGAGCTGAAACAACGAGGTATTGCGCGGACGCTGTATGACGACACCAACCTGCATGCGCTTATTAACCTCTGTTCCCGGCGCTTGCAAAAACCCTTTGAGTGCCGTGATATTCAGTTCCTGCGCTTGTATTTACAGTATTGCCTGCTGCAACATCACGCAGGGATCACCCCGGAGTTTAATCCGCTCCAGCAACGGTGGGCGCAATCCTGCGCTGAGTATCCGCTCGCCGAGGAAATTGGCCGCCACTGGCAGCGCCACGTCATGCAAAGTGCGCCGCTGGGCGAATCGTTGTTTATGGCGTTGTTATTCTCAATGATCCGCATCCCCGACCCTATCCGCGATAATCACCAGCAGGATCGTCGCCTGCGTCTTGCTATTGCTCGGCTGGTGCTGCGTTTTCGCGAGTATGGCAACGTCCGCTTCAGCGATGAGCAAGGACTGAATGACCAGCTTTATATTCATCTTGCCCAGGCGCTTAACCGTAGCGTGTTTGCCATTGGCATTGATAACACACTGCCGGAGGAGTTCAGCCGACTTTATCCCCGACTGGTACGTACCACCCGCGAGGCGATACACGGCTTCGAAGCGGAATACGACGTGCAGTTTTCAGAAGAAGAGATCGGGCTGGTGGCGGTTATTTTCGGTGCGTGGCTGATGCAGGAGAAGGATTTGCACGAGAAGCAGATTATCCTGCTGACCGGTAGTAACGAACAACTCGAAATGCATATAGAACAACAGCTGCGCGAACTAACGCTGCTGCCGCTCAACGTAAAACATATGCCAATGCAGGACTTTCAAAAAGAGGGCGCGCCGCGCGGTGTAACGCTGATCGTCACACCATACACTACGCCGCTGCCGCTGTTTTCACCGCCGTTGATTCATGCGGATCTGGCGCTGACGTCTCACCAGCAGCAGCAGATCCGCAAAATCCTCGAATCATAACGTCGCAGGCTGCGCCACCACTTTCGGGCGCAGCACGATAGCCGGTAGCGCCACCAGCGCCATCACCCAGAATACGCCGCTGCCCAGGTTCTGGTACAGGTAACCGGCGAAGACGGTCATGATGGCGATACTGCCGCCCATCGCCACCGCGGAATAGACCGCCTGTAAACGAATCACTTCGCTGCCCTGTCGCGCCGCGATATAGCGCATTGCCGCCAGGTGACAGACTGTAAAGGTGCCACAGTGCAGGATCTGCACCACAATCAGCCACGGGAGCTCTGTGCTCCAGCCCATCAGCCCCCAACGAATCACGCCGCAAACGGCGGAAAGCAGCAGCAGATCGCGGGCGCTAAAGCGGCGGAACAACTTATGGCTGAGCGCAAAAATAATCACTTCCGCCACCACACCTAATGACCATAAATAGCCCACCGCCGAAGCGGAATACCCGGCAGACTGCCAGTAAATGGCGCTGAAACCGTAATAAGCCGCATGCGCGCCTTGCAGCAGACTCACGCAGGCCAGAAAACGCCAGCTTTGGGTTATCAGCGCGCGCCAGGCGGGCCATCCCGCACTCTCCTGCTGACGGGTTTCACCTGCGGGCTGCACGGTCGGGCGAATCATCATGCCCAGCAGCATCGAGGCGATGCCAAGCGACAGCAGGACCAGGATAATCCGATAGTCAAACAGGCTCACCAGCTTACCGGTCAACGCAGAGCCGATCACAAAGGCCACGGATCCCCACAACCGTACCCGACCGTAATCCATGGTTATCTGTTTTTGCCAGGTGTTGGCCAGTGCGTCGGTCAGCGGCACCAGCGGCGAGAAAAACAGGTTAAAGCCGACCATCACCACCATCAGCCACGCCACGTTGGTTCCCGCCCAGAAGGCCAGCGCAAACACCAGCGTCAACAGGGCCAAAATACGTAAAGCTGAGATCAGACGAGAGGGATCGCTTACGCGCGGCGCAATCAGTAAACTGCCGAGAAAACGGGCAATCAACCCAGTCCCCAACAGTAAACCAATCGTTTCCGGCGTCAGTCCCAGCCCTTCGAGCCAGACGCTCCAGAAAGGCAGAAAAATACCGTAGCTAAAGAAGTAAGTAAAATAACCGAGCGCCAGCCAGCGCGTGGAATGCAAAGCCATGAATCCCTCCCGTTTGGTGGCGATAGTCTGGCGACAAACGCTGGCTGGCGCAAGAGTGCATTAACACGCAGATAACATGATATTGGCCCTATTCGACGCAAATTTGCATCGTAAAATGGCAGCGTTCTCCCTGCGCTAAAACCTGCAACCCCGGCTGCCCCTGCATGTGGTGGGCATTCACCGGATGCGTCTGCGGCTCCAGGCACAGAAACGGCTCACCCGACATTCTGAACAGCATCAACCACGGAGTTTGCGCTAAAATCGTGATTTTCATCACGTTCCGCTGAATAACAGCCCGTCCGCTCCAGCCAGAATAACCGACGTTCAGCCAGCGATCCTCACCGTATTGCGCGCGCATGAAATCCGCTGCTGGCGGAAGGACACTTTGCCATTCCAGCGGCAGATGCTGTTCCCCCTCCGGCCAGTAGCCGCTGGCGGTGAACTGCGCCGTACTGTGCTTATCAAAGGCGAAAAATGGATGAAACCCGCAGCCATAGATCATGGGCTGCTCACCGCAATGGGTAAGCGTCAACGAGGCATGCAGGCTTGAGGTTTCCAGTTGATAGCAAAGCTGCGCCGTATAATCGTAGCCACAGGGATGCCAACTGCGCAACTGCAGCAAACAGCCGCTTTGGGTAGCGGTAATAATCTGCCAGCGTTGCAACCAGCCGTCACCGTGCAGGAAGAAAGTATCATCTGCGTCATGCTGAGGTAAAACCACCTCTTCACCACGTAGCTTAAAACGATTGCCCGCTACCCGATTTGCGACAGGCAGCATCGGAAACAAGCCGCAATCCCCCGGTTGCTGGCCCTGGCCTTCGCGTAAAACGGCCTGTTGATGTTGTAACGACACCAGACTCAATAGCGAACCGCCTTGCGGATCGACGCACATCCGCAGATGTGCGTTTTGTAGCGTCAGCAGACCATCCATCAGCGGGCGTTTCGCGGTTGAGCTGATGCGCCAACTTTTGTATGCTGCGCCGCCAGTTGCTCCTCCAGCGCTTCCAGCGTCACGCCTTTGGTTTCCGGTACATTACGCAGAACATAGATGAAGCCCATCGCGCAAATCACACCGTACAGCAGGAAGCTTCCCGACGCGCCAAGACTCGCATTGAGCAGCGGGAAGGTATAGGTTAGCAGGAAGCAGGCAATCCACAGCGCCAGTGTACCGAGCGACATTGCCAGCCCGCGTACGCGATTGGGAAAAATCTCCGACAGCAGCACCCAGGTCACCGGGGCCAGCGTCAGGGCATAAATCGCGATCGCCGCCAGAACCAGAACCAGAACCGGCCAGCCCATAATGCCCAACCCGTATGCCCCGGCAATGAGTACGTAGATAACCGTCAATCCTGACGCGCCGAACAACATCAGTTTACGACGGCCAATTTTGTCCACTAACGGCAGGGCGGCAAGAGTAAAGACCAGATTGATGATCCCCGTCGCCACGATCGATTTTAACGTACCGTTGATGTCGAATCCGGCGGAGGCGAAGATCTCCTGCGCATAGTTGAAAATAACGTTGATCCCACACCACTGCTGGAACACCGCCAACACCATACCGATAATCACGATCGGTTTAATTTGTGGTTGTAACAGCGTTGACCACGCGACTTTGTGGTTATCTTTTTGCAATGTATGTTCAATCTCTTTCAGCGTTTGCCCGGCATATTCCGCCGAACCAATGCGCTGCAGCATGGCACGAGCACGATCGACTTTGCCTGCTTTCACCAACCAACGCGGTGATTCAGGCACAAAGAACATTAGTACCAGGAAAATTACTGCGGGCACCAATTCCGCACCAAACATCCAGCGCCAGCCCGTCTGACCGTTCCAGCTTTCCACAATCGCCTGCTGCGTGGCGCCTGTGGCGACAGGTTCGGCTATCATCAGGTTGATAAGCTGCGCCGCCAGTACGCCAATCACAATGGTGAGCTGGTTAACGGCAACAAAGCGACCTCGCTTTTCCGCCGGGCTAACCTCGGCGATATACAGCGGGCTTAGCGCAGACGCCAGACCAATCCCAACACCACCCACGATACGATAGACAATAAACATGTCGAAATGACTGGCGACGGCGGTTCCCCATGCGGAAGCGCTAAACAGGATCGCCGAGAGAATCAGCGGCATCTTTCGACCAAACTTATCGGCGCACCAGCCGGAAATCAGTGCACCAAATACACAACCGACCAGCGCGGAACTCATCGCCCAACCGGATTGCGCCGGATCGGTAATCGAGAAATACGCTTCATAGAAAGGTTTTGCCCCGCCGATTACCACCCAGTCATAGCCAAACAGTAAACCACCGCAGGCCGCAACCAGGCAGATAGTCCAGACGTAACCAATCTTTAAATGTGTCTGCGCGTTATTCATTATGATTCCTCTTTCAGGGAAACGCAGGGGACAGAAGGTTTCGGGTGAGGTCGCCCCCACCCATTTCAGGTATTACTGGAAAAGCCTTACGTTAATGGCGTGACGCAGCAGTAATGCCTTGTCATGCGCCGGATTAAGTTGCAGGAGTTCATCAAGATCACGCTGACAGGCTGCGCTATTTCCCAACCCCAGATGCCCAAGCGCATTGATAAACAGGCAGTGTTGCTGGTGTTTTGCTTGTGCAGAGGTATCCAGCACCACCAGATCGGGTAGCGATACAGCAAAGAAATCGACATCCGGCACGTTCTCGCGATTCAACTCAACCCATTGCAGGAAGCTGTTGAACAGAACATCCGCCTCTGCATCTTCGCCAAGTTTTCTCTGCGCCATTCCTTGCCAGAAGAGATAGTCCACTGGCTGGTCGTTGTAGTAACGTCCTGCATCCAACGAGCTACCGCCACGCGTCGCACGGGAGAAGTAGCGCTGAGACTCGTCAAAATGGCCTTGTTGCTGCGCGCAATGCCCCAGCAAATACCAGATGTCATTATCCGTTTGTCCGGGTAAACGTCCCTCGCCGAGGTTTTGCGGATAGTGCAGCGCCTGTTGCAGCTGCATAATAGCCGTTTGCGGGTCGCCGGACTGCACGGCAGCCAGCGCGCGATGCAATTGATTAAGCAGATATTGCCCGGTGGCTTTGCCTTCACCGCCTTCCCACGGATGGAACACCCGCTCGCGTAATACTGCGGCAGCATCGTCATAGCGCCCCAATCCATTCCATAGGCTGAGCAGTTCCACCGTCAGATCATCACGCTGGAAGACAATCTCTTTGCTAGCTTCCAGTCGCTGCAGGCGCTGTTCAACCGGTTGTGCCATCAGCTTATTGAGATAGTCGAGTTCAAACAGGAAGCGGGCATTTTGCGGATCCAGCGCCACAGCCTGCGACAGATACTGTTTCGCCTGCTGCGCATCGTGCAGTTTGTTCCAGGCGTAGATACCCAGTAAACGATGCACCGGGGCAAAATCGGCTTCCTGCGCAAGCGTAAATTTCCAGCAGTCAACGGCCTCGGCATAACGTCGTTTGCTGTACCAGAAACAACCGAGTAAATAGCGAGCAAATGCGCTCTGTTCGAGGCTCTGCAGCATCTGCACTTCATCCAGCGTATTAGGGAAACGGACGCGGTTTTGCAGGCACGCGCGGGCTCGCTCAATGAAAGGTTGCGGGTCGTCGCTCAGTGAGGCGCGCCACAGCATCGGCAGCGTTTCCTGGCTGTCGAGCAGTTCCAGCACACCACGGGCAGCATCCTTTTGTCCGAAAGAGGTCAGCCAGCCCGCTAGTTCACACGCATTGGTCCCGCGACACCCGGTAATCGAAATCAGTGCTTGCGCCGTCGCCTCATCCTGGCAGATAGCCCAGCGCGCATAGTGCAGGGTATAACTGAGCGGATAATCCACCAACTGTTGGCGGATATAGTCCAGCGCTTGTTCACGACGATTAAGCCTGGACAACACCAGCGCTTTTAGCCCCATCGCCAGGTTGTTACTGCCGTTAAAGCGTAAGCTCTGCTCGACCTTTTCCAGTGCACCGGCGTAGTCCTGACGCTTCATCGCCAGACGCGCTAACGACCAGAATGCCGCATCCCGACAGTTACCGCTCCAGCTTGCCTTAAAATAGTTATCCCAGGCGCTGTCATCATCGCCCTGACGTTCCTGTGCGGCGGCCAGCAACATACTGGCCTCACCATCCCGTGGATTCTTATTGAGCTTATGCGCTCGCTCCAGCGCTTTGCCCGCACAATGTTCTGCCAACCCCCAGTCCGCGCGGTTTAACGCCAGCGTTCCGAGGGCAACATTATTGCGATAATCCAGCGGGTCAACCTCCAGCGCGCGACGATAATAATCTTCGGCATAGCGGCTGGCGTGGTTGTACTGCTCCAGATGCTGACCAATGAAATAGAGTTCATCGGTATTAGACAGCGCTTCTGGTCGTGCTGGCGCGACGGCCGCTGAAGGTAGTGGTAACTCTTGCGCGATGTGCTCTTTGTACTGCAAAAGCGAAGTACCATCGGCACCAGTGACAGTCATCGTTACCCGCGCATGGTTATTGTCAGACACATCAGCCAGCCAACTTTGTCCAGGCTCCAGGGTCAGCGTGTGCTCATAGAACGGTCGCCCATCGGCAGAAAGCGTAACCTGCACGTCGCACAGCGGCGCAATCGCATAAACCCCCACAGATAGCTGATTACTCTCACGTACCAGGCGCAGTGCCAGTTGCGTGCTGGCGTTTTGCACCATGCCCAGTTCGCTGTAGGGCAGGAAGTTTTGTACGAAGACTTTCTCTTCATACGGCGCAAGCCAGGTGAAATCCGGCTGGTTGTCGGTAAAGACCCCGGTCATCAGTTCAATATACGGACCGTTGTCATCGGTAAGGTTACGATCCCAGGCAACGCCAAAGTCGCCATAGCCCCAGGTCCACTGTTTTTTCCCTGGCGAAACGTGATGATCGGCCACATGCAGCAGCCCGCCTCGCTCACCGTGATGCCATGCACCAACAAAATCATAATCTGATTTTTCAGCCATGTAGGAGGTCGGTACAGGAACGTTTTTGTAGCGCGAGATATCCACGCCAGCCGAGTAGTCCACTTTGTAGTATGTGCCGGTGGCAATGGGAAATGCAGAAACATCGCGCTTACCGTGGTCAAATACTGCGGTCACATCCGGCGGAAACACGCTCTGATGATCGTCACCGCCCTTCACCGCTGGATTCGCCCACCATAAAAAATGGCGCGGCGTGGCGTTACCATTAAACACCTTCCCGGTTATCTCGATCAGAGCGCGATCCGGATACAGCGTAAATCCGGTCATCACCTGTAAACCGCGCATAGGTTCTACTTCACCCATCCATACAGTATATTCGCCATGCTCACCCTGCTGCTGCGTAAAATCGACCGGCATAAAAGTGGTTGGGCGATGATGCTGCGGCCAGTTAAATTCAATGCCACCAGAGATCCACGGTCCAAGCAAACCAACCAGAGCGGGCTTCACCACTTCGTTGTAGTAGACAAAATCGCGCTGCTGTACTTTGTCATACGCTCTATGAATACGCCCGCCTAACTCCGGCAACAGCATGACGCGAATGAAGTCATTCTCCATCCACACCGCCTTGTAGTCGCGCATTTCACGTTTGCCGGTCAGCGTATCAATCACGCCATACGGATACACCGCGCCAGAAGATCCCTGATAAACCCTTTTCTCCAGAAACATGGGGTTAGCGTCTTCTTCACCCGCCGTCCACGTTGGGAGGGTGATCGTTTCTTGCCAGACTTTAACTGAACCGTACATGCCGCTCTCCACTCAATAAACAAAAGTAAAAATTCAACTTGATGCTATTCTGCGGCAGTTAAGTGGCGGTAAAATGCGCAATGCTCACGCAATATAGTTAAGGGAGTTAAGTGAATGCAACGTTCGGGGTTCAACAACGCCAGGGTTCGTCAGGCGAATAAGCAGATCTTTTTATCGCACCTTTGGCGGGAAAAGCAGCTCAGCAAATCACAGCTGGCGCAGCTCACCAGTCTGTCGATCCCGGCGGTCAGCAATATCCTCGAAGAGCTGATGGATGAAGGGAGAATCAGCCACTCGCGAGAAACCTTAAGCCAGCGCGGTTTGAGCAGCGGCAGTTATCATTTGCCAGAAAAAGGCCCATGGACGCTATGTATCAACGTCACCCCTACCAGCATCACCAGTCAACTGGCAGACGCACGGCTGGTTGCCATCGGCGCCTGGCGTCATGAGGTCATCAAGCCGGAAACGCCCAAAGCGCTGCTGTCGGCCCTGGCTGCACACTGGCGGGAATACCGTCGACAATTTCCCGAAGTCACGATTAATCTGGCGCTCGGCGTTCACGGCCAGGTTGATCCGATCACCGGCGCATCAAAAACCATGCCCCAGGCACCGTGGAAAACACCGGTGGAAATAAAATATCTGCTGGAAGAGATGCTCGGCGTTCAGGTCCGCCTGGACAATGACTGCGTGATGCTGGCTCTGGCCGAAAAATGGCAAAACCCAGCGGCTAACGGTGATTTTTGCGTGATTAACGTTGATTACGGTATCGGCTCATCGTTTGTGATAAACGACAATATCTGGCGCGGTAGTCTGTATGGCAGCGGTCAGATTGGACACACCATCATTCATCCCGATGGAATTGCCTGTGACTGCGGTCGCTATGGTTGCCTGGAAACGGTAGCGTCATTGAGCGCGTTGAAAAAACAGGCCCGCGTATGGATGAAATCGCAGCCGACGTCCCTTTACGATCCGGAAACGCTCACCACCGACCAGCTTATTACTGCCTGGCAGAACGGTGATGTTCGTATTCAGGCCTGGGCCGAGCATGCCGCCAGCGCCATTGGGCTAAGTTTATATAACTTTCTGAATATACTGAATATTAACCAAATATGGTTGTACGGACGTAGCTGCGCTTTCGGCGATAGCTGGCTTAATACGCTGGTGCAGCAAACTGGGTTTAACCCATTTGATCACGGTGATAACCCGCGCGCCAGAGCGACTCAGATAAGCTTCGGCCAGCTCAATCGCGCCCAGCAACTCATGGGAATTGGCTATCTGTATGTCGAGTCGCAGCTCAACGAGTTGTAACCATTATACCTTCAGACTCACGGCCAAACGTTCATGTACCGTGGCGATAAAATCGGTCAGTGCCGGTTTGAGCGATCCTTTTTTCCACGCCATCAGCAAAGCAATGGTTGGGGCATCGCCAACAATAGGGCGAAAAACCACCTGCCCGGTATTAAAATTATTCATATAACCGGGTATCAAAGTCACCCCCAGCCCCATACCGACCAGGTTCATCGTCACCAGAATATTGGTCGCTACTTGCACAATATTGGGCTGGCTTTTCTGCTGCTGAAACCAGTTTTTGACAATCATCGCTAACGCGCCGGAATACGCAGGATCGGTGCTGACAAAATTCACCCCGTGCAGCTGCTCTGCGGAGATCGCTGGCTCATTGGCTAACGGATGATTCACCGGTAACACCACCACCAACGGCTCATGAATGAGCTCCAGATAGTCCAACTCCGGGCTGTAAACCGGGTGGCGCATTAAGCCCACATCCAGCTCGCCGCGCAGGATCTTCTCCTCCTGCTCAGTGGTTATCAAACTCACCAGTTCAATATGCGTATCCGGCTGCTTTAAACGAAATAAAGGCAGCACCTTCGGCAGTAAATTCACCTCTGCAGAAGGGACAAAACCAATAGCAAAATGGTTATCTTCCTGTACCGTTTTACGGGCGCGAACTTTGGCGTTTTCCGCCTGCTCGAGGATCGTCAGCGCATCCTGTAAAAAGCACTCTCCCGCCGCCGTTAGCGCAACTTTTCGCTTATCGCGCACCAGTAACGGAACGCCCACGCAGGTTTCCAGATCGCGGATCTGACTGCTTAACGACGGCTGGGAGGTATGCAATTTTTCTGCCGCTCGGGTGAAATTCAGCGCCTGCGCCACCGCCACAAAATAGCGTAAGTGCCTCAGTTCCATGCCCTTCTCCTTGTTATCGAAAAAATGTCTCAACTGGTAGAAATTTACTATTTCACAGATTGATAACTAACCAGCAACATCCTTATGGCACAAAAAATGAAGGTCAATACATCTTAGCTTTCAGGATTAAAAAATATGACCACACCCTCAAATTTAGACATCTACCAACTGATCGACACGAAAAACGGTCGCGTAACCCCACGGATTTATACCGACCCTGAAATTTACCAACTGGAGCTGGAACGCATCTTCGGTCGCTGCTGGCTGTTTCTCGCCCACGAAAGCCAAATTCCCAAACCCGGTGATTTTTTTAACACTTACATGGGCGAAGATGCAGTCGTGGTAGTCCGCCAGAAAGACGGCAGCATCAAAGCGTTTCTCAACCAGTGCCGCCACCGCGCGATGCGCGTCAGCTATGCCGACTGCGGCAATACTCGTGCCTTTACCTGTCCGTATCACGGCTGGTCGTACGGCATTAACGGCGAGCTGATCGACGTCCCACTGGAACCACGCGCTTATCCGCAAGGTTTATGCAAATCGCATTGGGGACTGAACGAAGTCCCTGGCGTCGAGAGCTATAAAGGGCTGATTTTCGGCAACTGGGATACCACCGCACCAACGCTTCGCGATTATCTCGGCGATATCGCCTGGTATCTCGATGGCGTGCTCGACCGCCGTGAAGGCGGCACCGAAATCGTCGGTGGCGTCCAGAAGTGGACTATCGACTGCAACTGGAAATTCCCCGCCGAACAGTTCGCCAGCGACCAGTATCACGCGCTGTTCAGCCATGCCTCTGCGGTACAGGTGCTGGGGGCGAAAGACGACGGTAGCGATAAGCGCCTCGGCGATGGTCAGACTGCCCGCCCGGTGTGGGAAACCGCCAAAGATGCGCTACAGTTCGGCCAGGACGGGCACGGCAGCGGATTTTTCTTTACTGAGAATCCCGATGCCAACGTGTGGGTAGACGGCGAAGTCTCCAGTTACTACCGTGACACCTACACGGAAGCCGAACAACGCTTGGGCAAGGTTCGCGCCCTGCGCCTGGCCGGTCACAACAACATTTTCCCCACGCTTTCCTGGCTGAACGGTACCGCCACGCTGCGCGTCTGGCACCCACGCGGACCGGATCGGGTTGAAGTGTGGGCGTTCTGTATTACTGATAAAGCCGCCTCCGACGAGGTGAAAGCCGCATTTGAAAACAGCGCCACCCGCGCCTTTGGTCCGGCCGGATTCCTTGAACAGGACGACTCGGAAAACTGGTGCGAGATTCAAAAACTGCTGAAGGGTCACCGGGCACGCAACACTAACCTGTGCCTCGAAATGGGCTTAGGCCAGGAAAAGCGCCGCGAAGACGGTATTCCGGGGATCACCAACTACATCTTTTCGGAAACCGCCGCGCGCGGCATGTATCAGCGCTGGGCCGATCTGCTCAGCAGCGAAAGCTGGCAGGATGTGCACGACAAAACCGCCGCTTACCAGCAGGAGGTGATGAAATGAGCGCGTTAGTTTCTCTTGAGCTGCATCATCGCATCAGCCAGTTTCTGTATGAAGAAGCACGTCTGCTGGACGACTGGCAGTTTCGCGACTGGCTGGCGCTGCTCGATGACGACATTCGCTACACCATGCGTACCACGGTCAATGCCCAGACCCGCGACCGCCGCAAAGGCGTGCAGCCGCCGACCACCTGGATTTTCAACGATAACAAAGACCAGCTTGAGCGCCGCATCGCACGGCTGGAAACCGGCATGGCCTGGGCGGAGGAGCCACCTTCCCGCACCCGTCATCTGATTGACAACTTACAAATCAGCGAAACCGACCAACCGGACGTGTTCGCCGTGCGCCTCAACTATCTGCTGTATCGCGCGCAAAAAGAGCGGGACGAGACGTTTTACGTCGGTACGCGCATGGACAAAGTGCGTCGTTTGCCCGGCGATGAGTGGCGCTTACTGGCGCGTGAGATCGTGCTGGATCAAGCGGTTATCACCTCCCATAACCTGAGTGTACTGTTCTGATGAGCCGTGTATTTGCCTGCTCCGCCACGGAGCTGCCGGATGGTGAAGCCCTCCGGCTGGAAACCTCGCCCGTCATCGCCCTGTTCAATGTTGGCGGCGAGTTTTATGCCATTAACGATCGCTGTAGCCACGGTAATGCCTCGATGTCCGAAGGTTATCTGGAAGACGATGCCACGGTGGAATGCCCGCTGCATGCGGCCAGCTTCTGCCTGAAAACCGGCAAGGCGTTGTGCTTACCTGCCACCGATCCGCTGACCACTTACGCGGTTTACGTGGAAGGCAGCGATGTATTTGTTGATATTCCAGAGGACGCCCGATGAGCGATTTACGCGATAACGTGGTTTTTATTACCGGCGGTGGCTCCGGCCTCGGCCTGGCGCTGGTCGAGCGCTTTATTGAAGAAGGCGCGAAGGTCGCCACGCTCGAACTGTCGCCAGCCAAAGTTGCCAGCCTGCGCCAGCGTTTTGGTGAACACGTGTTGGCGATAGAGGGCAACGTCACCTGCTACGCCGACTATCAGCGTGCGGTCGATCAAATCCTCACCGCGTTTGGCAAGCTGGACTGTTTTATTGGCAATGCGGGCATCTGGGATCATAACGCAACGCTGGTGAACACCTCTGCTGAGGCGCTGGAGAGCGGCTTTCACGAGTTATTTAACGTCAATGTGCTCGGCTATCTGCTTGGTGCAAAAGCCTGCGCCCCAGCGCTTATCGCCAGCGAAGGCAGCATTATCTTTACCCTGTCCAACGCCGCGTGGTACCCGGGCGGCGGCGGTCCTTTGTATACCGCCAGTAAGCATGCAGCTACCGGGCTGATTCGCCAGTTGGCCTACGAGCTGGCACCAAAGGTACGTGTTAACGGTGTCGGTCCGTGCGGTATGGCCACCGATCTGCGCGGCCCACAGGCGCTGGGGCAAAGCGATACCTCGATTATGCAGTCGCTGACGCCGGAGAAAATCGCCGCGATTCTGCCGCTCCAGTTCTTCCCCGACCCTGCCGACTTTACCGGACCGTACGTGATGCTGGCGTCGCGTCGCAACAACCGCACCTTAAGCGGCGTGATGATCAACGCTGATGCCGGACTGGGGATTCGAGGTATTCGTCACGTTGCCGCCGGGCTGGATCTGTAGGGAGTCGTTATGAGTGAACAGATTATAGCCATCATCGGCGGCGGTCAGGCGGGGGCAATGGCCGCCGCCGCGCTACGCCAGCAGGGGTTTAACGGGCCGTTACACCTCTTTTCTGACGAAGCGCATCTACCCTATGAACGCCCGCCGCTCTCCAAAGCCATGCTGCTGGACGATGCCCCGCAGCTTCAGCCGGTACTCCCCGCCAGTTGGTGGCAGGAACACAACGTGCAACTGCATCTCGGCGTTACGTTACGCCAGATTGATCGCGCCTCGCGTACGCTAACGCTGGCCGATGGTCAAACCTACCGCTGGTCGCAGTTGCTGCTGGCCACCGGCGCCGCTGCCAGGCCTTTGCCACTGCTCAATAAGCTGGGCGAGCGTTGCTTTACGCTGCGCCATGCTGGAGACGCCGAACGCCTGCGCGACGTGCTACAGCCGGGTAAGGCAATTGTGATCGTCGGTGCGGGCACGATTGGCCTGGAACTGGCGGCGAGTGCCACACAACGCGGCTGCACGG
This sequence comes from Citrobacter sp. Cu096, assembly GCF_030332285.1. Lineage (NCBI taxonomy): Bacteria > Pseudomonadati > Pseudomonadota > Gammaproteobacteria > Enterobacterales > Enterobacteriaceae > Citrobacter > Citrobacter sp. Cu096. The sequence goes on along the minus strand of NZ_JAOWID010000030.1, from coordinate 43,933 downwards.
TGACAGTGGTCGAGATGGCGTCGTCGGTAATGGGCCGCAACGCCCCTGCTCCGGTGCGCGACTACCTGCTTGCCCGCCACCAGCAGGCGGGCGTGCGGGTGTTACTCAACAGCACCATTGAACACGCCGAAGCGGGGGAGTTTCTCTCGCTGACGCTGCAAAACGGCGAGACGCTGCTGGCCGATGCCGTGGTATACGGCATCGGTATCGTGGCGAATGATGCGCTGGCCCGCGACGCCGGTCTGGAAACGGCTAACGGCATTATCGTTGATAGCGCCTGCACCACCTCCGATCCGGACATTTTCGCCGCCGGTGATGTGGCGATAATGCGCTTGCCCGATGGTTCGTTAGTCCGTGTGGAAAGCTGGGAAAATGCCAATAATCAGGCACAGATTGCCGCCGCCGCAATGCTCAACCAGCCGTTGCCCCACAAGACACCAGGCTGGTTCTGGACCGACCAATATCGCGATAATTTGCAGTTTATTGGCGAAATGCAGGGGCAAACATGGCTATGTCGTGGCAACCCTGAAAGGGGGAAAGCAATCTGGCTCCAGTTGCGCGATGGAGCGATAATTGGCGCAGCCGCGCTCAACAACGGGCGCGAAGTGCGTGTACTGCGTAAGCTTATTCAGTCAGAGCGAGCCTTGAGCGAGGAAGCGTTGTGTGATGAAGGCGTGGCGCTGAAATCGTTATGACTGCTGCCTGATATCGAACATAAAAAAGGCCGCATTCGCGGCCTTTTTCACAGCTAACTATTGACGCTTACGCGTAAACCGGGAAGCGTGCGCAGATGTCCAGAACTTTACCTTTGACGCGCTCAATTACGGCTTCGTCATTGATATTGTCCAGCACGTCACACATCCAGCCAGCCAGTTCTTTCGCTTCCGCTTCTTTGAAGCCGCGGCGAGTGATTGCCGGAGAACCGATACGGATACCGGAAGTCACAAACGGGCTCTTCGGATCGTTCGGCACGCTGTTTTTGTTGACGGTGATGTTGGCACGGCCCAGCGCAGCGTCAGCTTCTTTACCGGTCAGGTTTTTATCAACCAGGTCCAGCAGGAACAGGTGGTTTTCAGTACCGCCAGAAACCACTTTGTAACCACGGTTCAGGAACACTTCCACCATCGCTTTGGCGTTTTTAGCAACCTGCTGCTGGTAAACCTTGAACTCAGGCTCCATTGCTTCTTTCAGCGCCACGGCTTTCGCCGCGATCACGTGCATCAGCGGGCCACCCTGCGCACTTGGGAACACCGCAGAGTTCAGTTTTTTGTACAGCTCTTCATCACCGCCTTTCGCCAGGATCAGGCCGCCGCGCGGACCCGCCAGAGTTTTGTGGGTGGTGGTGGTGACAACGTGTGCGTGTGGAACCGGGTTCGGGTAAACGCCTGCGGCAATCAGACCCGCAACGTGCGCCATGTCAACGAACAGGTATGCGCCGATGCTGTCAGCGATTTCACGCATTTTGGCCCAGTCAACCACGCCAGAGTAAGCAGAGAAACCACCGATGATCATCTTCGGTTTGTGTTCTTTGGCCTGCTTCGCCATATCTTCGTAGTCAATTTTGCCGGAATCATCAATACCGTAAGGAATGATGTTGTACAGTTTGCCGGAGAAGTTAACCGGGGAGCCGTGAGTCAGGTGGCCGCCTTGTGCCAGGTTCATACCCAGAACGGTATCGCCCGGTTGCAGCAGAGCGGTGTAAACAGCGAAGTTAGCCTGAGAACCGGAGTGCGGCTGCACGTTAGCGTAGTCAGCGCCAAACAGCTCTTTTGCACGATCGATAGCCAGTTGTTCAACGATATCAACGTACTCACAACCGCCGTAGTAGCGCTTGCCCGGATAACCTTCAGCGTATTTATTGGTCAGCTGAGAACCCTGCGCCTGCATAACACGCGGGCTGGTATAGTTTTCGGAGGCGATCAGTTCGATGTGCTCTTCCTGACGTACTTTTTCCTGCTCCATAGCCTGCCACAGTTCGGCATCATAATCGGCAATGTTCATTTCACGCTTTAACATCCGCATCTCCTGACTCAGCTAACAATAAAATTTTCGGCCTTAAAAGGCGGTCCGTAGGACAACGGCGAACAGTATAACCGAATCATTCTTCGATAACAGGTCTTGACAAAGGATTTTACGCAAACGATTACCTTCACGGTACGCAAGGCTTTGGAGAACAAAGGTCTGCTGAATTTCAACGGATTTCTTTTCAGGTTTGTGATGCAGATTTTTCACGATGTAACCTTTACAACGCAAAGTTACAAAGAACCATTTACAATGCAGGGGTATTTTTTATAAGATGCATTTGACATACATCATTAAAGTCTCAGATAAAGGAAGACCGTATGCTTGACGCACAAACCATCGCTACAGTTAAAGCCACCATTCCCCTGCTGGTTGAAACAGGTCCGAAGCTGACCGCCCATTTCTACGATCGCATGTTTACGCATAACCCAGAGCTGAAAGAAATTTTCAACATGAGTAACCAGCGTAATGGCGATCAGCGCGAAGCGCTGTTTAACGCGATTGCCGCGTATGCCAGCAATATCGAAAACCTGGCGGCGCTGTTGCCAGCGGTTGAGAAAATCGCGCAGAAGCATACCAGCTTCCAGATTAAACCAGAGCAGTACAACATCGTGGGTGGTCATTTGCTGGCAACGCTGGACGAAATGTTCAGCCCAGGCCAGGAAGTCCTGGATGCGTGGGGTAAAGCGTATGGTGTACTGGCGAACGTTTTCATCAACCGTGAAGCGCAAATCTATAGCGAAAATGCCAATAAAAATGGCGGCTGGGAAGGTACTCGACCTTTCCGTATCGTGGCAAAAACGCCGCGAAGCGCGCTTATCACCAGCTTTGAGTTTGAGCCTGTCGACGGTGGCGCGGTAGCTGAATATCATCCGGGGCAATACCTGGGCGTCTGGCTGAAGCCGGAAGGTTTCCCGCATCAGGAAATTCGTCAGTACTCACTGACCCGTAAACCTGATGGCAAAGGCTATCGGATTGCCGTTAAGCGTGAAGACGGTGGTCAGGTTTCCACCTGGCTGCACAATCATGCGAATGTTGGCGACGTTGTTCACTTAGCCGCACCTGCGGGCGATTTCTTTATGGATGTCGCGACTAATACCCCTGTGTCTCTGATTTCCGCAGGCGTAGGTCAGACCCCAATGCTGGCGATGCTGGATACGCTGGTGAAAGCAAACCATGCGGCGCAGGTTAACTGGTTCCATGCGGCTGAAAACGGTGATGTCCATGCCTTCGCCGATGAAGTGAATGAACTCGGCAAAACGCTGCCGCGCTTTAGCGCACACACCTGGTATCGCGAGCCAACCGAAGCTGATCGCGCGAAAGGTGCGTTTGATAGTATAGGTCTGATGGATCTGAATAAACTGGAAGGCGCAATCAGCGACCCGGCGATGCAGTTTTATCTGTGCGGTCCGGTTGGCTTTATGCAGTTTGCCGCAAAGCAGCTGGTTGGTCTGGGCGTAAAAAACGAGAACATTCATTACGAATGTTTCGGCCCACATAAAGTTCTGTAATTACGTTATGCCTGATGGCGCTGCGCTTCTCAGGCCTACGAGATATTGTAGGCCTGAGAAGGTGTTTACACCGCCATTCGGCAAGCACGGCGCGGCTTAGATTGCCGCGTCGTCTTCTTCACCGGTACGAATACGAATAACGCGAGCCACGTCAAAGACAAAAATCTTACCGTCACCGATTTTGCCGGTCTGGGCGGTACGAATAATGGTGTCGACGCAGGTATCTACGATGTCGTCGGTAACCACAATTTCAATTTTTACTTTCGGCAGAAAATCCACCATATATTCCGCGCCGCGGTACAGCTCGGTATGGCCTTTCTGACGGCCAAAGCCTTTGACCTCTGTTACAGTCATACCGGTAATGCCAACTTCGGCCAGCGCTTCGCGGACGTCGTCCAGCTTGAAGGGTTTAATAATCGCATCAATCTTTTTCATGCTATTCCTTGAAAAGGTCGCCTGTCTTTTGATCGGATAAACGTAACATAATCCGGAAAACTATTCTTTGAAATCGTTTGCATCTAACTCATGGCGAGAAAGCAACTTGTAGAACTCAGTGCGGTTGCGCCCAGCCATTCGCGCCGCATGGGTCACATTACCCTTGGTAATTTGCAGCAGCTTACGCAGGTAATTGAGTTCAAACTGATTACGCGCCTCAACAAAGGTCGGCAGCGCGGTGTTCTCCCCTTCCAGTGCCTGCTCCACCAGCGCATCGCTGATCACCGGGGAAGAGGTCAACGCGACGCACTGTTCAATCACGTTGACCAACTGACGCACGTTGCCCGGCCAACTGGCGGTCATTAACCGCTTCATGGCATCGGTTGAAAAGGCGCGCACGAACGGTTTATGTCGTTCAGCAGACTGGCGTAGCAGATGGTTTGCCAGCAGCGGAATATCTTCCGTACGTTCGGCCAGTGCCGGGATCTTCAGACTCACCACGTTGAGGCGATAGTACAAATCCTCGCGAAATTCTCCCCGCGCCATGGCTTTGGGTAAATCGCGGTGCGTCGCGGAAACTATCCTCACATCAATGTCGATATCGCGGTTACTTCCCAGCGGTCTGACTTTTCGTTCCTGCAACACGCGCAGTAATTTAACCTGCAACGGTGCCGGCATATCGCCAATCTCATCGAGAAACAGCGTCCCACCTTCCGCAGCCTGAAACAGCCCTTCACGATTACTCACCGCGCCGGTAAAAGCGCCGCGCGCATGGCCAAACAGTTCAGACTCCAGCAATTGTTCCGGCAACGCGCCGCAATTAATGGCAATAAAGGGTTTGTGGCTACGCGGGCTGGCGTTGTGAATCGCCTGAGCAAAAACTTCTTTCCCGGTCCCACTTTGGCCGTTGATGAGTACACTAACGTCCGACTGTGCCACCATTCGCGCCTGTTCCAACAAACGCAGCATCAGCGGACTGCGGGTGACAATGGACTCACGCCAGCTATCATCAGTAGCAGGCGCAGACTGTTCCAGCGCCCCGTCAATTGCGTGGTATAACGCGTCTTTATCGACCGGTTTGGTGAGAAAACTGAAGACCCCTTGCTGCGTCGCCGCTACGGCGTCAGGAATGGAGCCGTGAGCGGTGAGGATAATAACCGGCATTCCCGGCTGTACTTTCTGGATTTCCGTAAACAGCTGCATGCCGTCCATTTCATCCATGCGCAGATCGCTAATGACCAGATCCACTTTTTCGCGATTCAGTACCCGTAGCCCTTCCTGCCCGCTTTCCGCAGTCACGACGCTGTAACCTTCGCTGGTCAGTCGCATACCGAGTAATTTCAACAGCCCCGGATCATCATCCACCAGCAGCAAATGCGCGGGCTTACGGCTTATCATGGCGTTACCTCATCGGCAGGCGGCGTGGCACCGTCCTCGTTATCAGGTGTAGTGAGTTTATCGTTCCCGTGCGGCGCATCAGGATTGTAGTTACCGGCGGGTTTGCGCGTGGAAAGCTGGCGCTCAATATCGGTCAGATTCTCCAGCTTGCGGGTCGTAAGATCGAGCTGGGACTGCAAATGCTGTTGCTGCTGACGCAGCGTATCGAGCTCGCTGTCTGACGCCTGCTGGAGCTTACTGTAACGCATGCGTTCTTCAACAAGCTGTAATTGCAACAGTTGGTTACGAAACCAGGCCTGATAAAGCGGTCGAACCTGAGTCGGAATTTGTGGACTTAACGCATCGAGACGCGTAACTGCCTCCTGCCGTTCAGGCGGGGTAATACGGGCGTTATCAAGCAGGATCCCGCGTTTGAAAGCGCCCTGCCAGGTATCCGTGAGTTGAGCACTGGCCTCACTGCGCGCCTGCACAGGCATCATGCGATCGGCGCAATCCATCGCCCGCAGCCAATACAGCGGGTTGGTATCCGTGGACTGACCCGTTAGCGACCAGATATCCGCACACTCGGTTGCAAGGTAGTCAGCAAGTTGATGAGGTGGAATTTTCTCCTGCGAGGGATCGCCGATGATATGATTCACCGCGTTCGGAACGCAGCCAACCAGCACCAGACACGGCAGGCTTGCGAGGATAACGCGACGGAAAAAATGTCGTTTAAGCATTCTGACAACAACGTAAGGCATACTCACCAGACTTAGGTTTATTTTAGTGATTTTTCGCAGCAGCTAGCGGCAGTTCTATGCGAAAACAAACGTTTTGCGCATGGTCATCAACCAGATACAGTTTGCCCCGCATACGGCGGATGCAATCTCTGGCAATGCTCAGCCCCAACCCGCTTCCTTTTACCGCCCCTTTTCGCTGATGGCTCCCCTGGAAAAAAGGCTCGAAGATCATGGTCTGTTCTGCTTCTGGGATCGGTGTGCCGGTATTCATTACATCAATATATACCGTTGAGCCATGCAAACTGCTGCGGATCCAAATGTTACCGGATTCAGCGCCGTAGTGCACCGCATTGGAATAAAGATTGTCCAGCACGCTCATTAATAGCATCGGCTCTGCCAGGCAGGCGTTCACCGCAAGCGCAACATCAGTATGGATCATTTTGGCGCGGGCGGGCAGGCTATGCGCAGAAACCACGTTTTCCACCAGCGGGGCGATTTCTACACTTTCAAGCTCAACCTCGTCATCCGCCAGCTTGCGGTTGTAATCGAGAAGCTGCTCAATCAGTTTTTGCAGATTGCGGCTGCTGTCATCGAGAATACCGACCACCTCTTTTTGCTCCGGTGTTAACGGGCCCACTACCTGATCGGCCAGCAATTCGGTACCTTCGCGCATACTCGCCAGCGGTGTTTTCAGCTCATGAGAAAGATGGCGTAAAAACTGATGCCGCTGCGACTCAAGCCAGGAAAGACGTTCGCTCAGCCAGATAATACGCTGCCCCACGGATCGCAGCTCACGGGGCCCGGTAAATAACACGCTATCACCCAGCGAGCGCCCTTCTCCCAGACGGTTGATCATCCGTTCGATACCCTTCACCGGACCGATAATCATGCGGGTAAACAGCAGCACCATTGCCAGGCTAACGAGAAACAGCACCAGCGCCTGCCAGCCGAAGAACTGACCTCGCTCGGCTATCTCCTGCTGTAGTTGCTGTCCACGAGAAAAGACGACAGTCCGCGTCGCTTGTACCATCTCAGTATTGGCATTGGCGAACGCTTCCAGCCGCGCGGCCGCCACGCTGTCAGGACCACTGTTACGACACTGCAACTGCGCGAGATCGTTGATGTCCTGGCGTAACGCCTGATAGAGCCGGTTATCCGGCAACACGCCTGCATGCGCATCCAGCATGTCGCTGTAGCGTTTACGTTGACTCTGGTAAACCTTAGCTAACGTTGGGTCATCAAGTACACAGTATTGGCGGTAGCTACGCTCCATCTCAAGGGCAGCATTGGTCATCGCTTCACTGCGTCTGGCGTCAATCAGCGTCGTTCGGTTCGTCAGAGCCGCCTGCGCGCTCAGGGCATTCAGGCTTTGCCACGCCTGCCAGGCCAAAACTAACAACGGCAACAGGATAAGCAAAAATGCCAACGTCACCAGTTGACGTAAAGATCGGGGAAAAACTGACCAGCGCTTCAAGGCGTTACTCTCAATGGACAGGAATAGGTTGATGCTAACTGAGGGAAACGCCAGATACAACAAAGCCGGGATTAACCCGGCTTTGTTGTGGAATAAGGCGGTGCCTAACTCGACGTTTCGCCCGAAGGTTGATATAGCTACGCTAATATCAGATGTTGGACGGCAGGCACCTTGTTGTGCGTCATTCGAAGTTTATGTAGCACGTCCCGAAGGGGCTGACATAAGAAGGTGAATGAGCCACTGATTAATATTATGCAGCATCTGTGCCAATATTCAAAACATTTTATTAACACAATGATATATATAGAAAATATCATTATTTATCTGAAAAATGATATTGTCCGTTTTTTACCCATACCGTCGCCAATCAGCAACACCTGTAGCACTTAAAAACAAATTCATTGTAAATCATATAATTAAATGTCTCTTTTTGGCGACACTCCAACCCCGCCAATGTCGGGATTTCGAGACACATTAATTCTGTGCCATAAGCGCTGAGGTATTGCCGGATGACGGCGTGAACGCCTTAATTGGTCTGCGCCATAAAAAAAGCCCCTCACGAAGAGGGGCTTAATGATTACAGGCTAATTAACCCAACTGTTTACGCGCGTTACGGAAAATGCGCATCCACGGGCTGTCCTCACCCCAGTTTTCCGGGTGCCAGGAGTTACTCACGGTACGGAACACGCGTTCCGGGTGCGGCATCATAATGGTAACGCGACCATTTTCCGTGGTAACAGCGGTAATACCGTTCGGCGAACCGTTCGGGTTAGCCGGGTAGGTCTCGGTCACCTTACCGAAATTATCAACATAGCGCAGGGCCACCAGACCTTTGCTCTCGAGCTGAGCCAGATGCGCACCGTCACGCACTTCCACACGACCTTCGCCGTGAGAAACGGCAATCGGCATCATCGAACCCACCATATCGGCAAGCAGTAAAGACGGGCTTTGCGTCACTTCAACCAAACTGAAGCGGGCTTCAAAACGATCGGAGTGATTGCGTACAAAGCGCGGCCACAGGTCGCTTCCCGGGATCAGCTCACGCAGGTTAGACATCATCTGGCAACCGTTACACACCCCGAGCGCCAGCGTTTGCGGGCGATGGAAGAAGGTTTCGAACTCATCACGCACGCGGTTGTTGAACAGAATTGACTTCGCCCAACCTTCCCCTGCGCCGAGCACATCGCCGTAAGAGAAGCCGCCGCAGGCTACCAGCGCCTGGAAATTCCCCAGGCCGATGCGTCCCCCCAGCAGATCGCTCATGTGTACATCAATAGAGTCAAAGCCCGCACGGTGGAAAGCTGCCGCCATTTCGACATGGGAGTTAACGCCCTGCTCGCGCAGCACGGCCACTTTCGGACGCGCGCCAGTGGCGATGTACGGAGCAGCAACGTCTTCATTGATATCAAATGACAGTTTAACGTTAAGCCCAGGGTCGGCATCGTTGGTTTTAGCGTCGTGTTCCTGATCGGCACACTCCGGGTTGTCGCGCAGACGCTGCATCTGCCAGGTGGTTTCCGCCCACCACATACGCATCGTGGTGCGGCTTTCGCTGAACACCGCATGACCGTCAGCTTCAACCACGAAGCGGTCGCCCTGCACGGCTTTCCCCAGATAGTGCACGCAATCGGCCAGGCCATGTTGAGCCAGCAACGCCTCAACCGCTTCACGATCAGCTGCGCGAACCTGAATCACCGCGCCAAGCTCTTCGTTAAACAGCGCAGCCAGACGATCGTCACCCAGAGAGTGGATATCAGCTTCAATACCGCAGTGACCGGTGAAGGCCATTTCCGCCAGCGTAACCAGCAGCCCGCCGTCTGAACGGTCGTGGTAGGCCAGCAGCTTACGCTGTGCCACCAGCGCCTGAATGGCGTCGTAGAAGCCTTTCAGTTGCTCAACGTTACGCACATCAGCAGGCTTATCGCCCAGTTGACGGTAAACCTGCGCCAACGCTGTTGCACCCAGCGCGTTGTGACCAAGACCAAGGTCAATCAGCAACAGGGCATTGTCTTCAGTAAAAAGCTGCGGGGTAATCGTGTGGCGCACGTCTTCCACGCGGGCAAAGGCGGTGATCACCAGCGACAGCGGCGAGGTCATTTCACGCTGTTCGTTGCCTTCCTGCCAGCGGGTTTTCATCGACATAGAGTCTTTGCCCACCGGAATGGTCAGGCCAAGCGCCGGACATAATTCTTCCCCAACGGCTTTTACCGCTTCGTACAGTCCGGCGTCTTCGCCAGGGTGACCCGCAGCAGCCATCCAGTTAGCCGACAGTTTAATGCGTTTGATATCGCCAATCTGCGTTGCCGCAATGTTGGTCAGCGCCTCACCTACAGCCAGACGCGCAGAGGCAGAGAAGTCGAGCAATGCGACTGGCGCGCGCTCGCCAAGAGACATCGCTTCACCGTAGTAGCTATCAAGGCTTGCGGTAGTGACCGCGCAGTTGGCGACCGGGATCTGCCATGGCCCCACCATCTGGTCACGCGCGACCATGCCGGTAACGGTACGGTCGCCGATGGTCACAAGGAACGTTTTTTCAGCAACAGTCGGCAGATGCAGCACACGGTTAACCGCATCTGCAATCGAGATTTCGCCACGATTCAGGGCATCGCCTTTGGCTTTCAGCGTCTGCACATCGCGGGTCATTTTCGGCGTTTTGCCCAACAGCACATCGAGCGGCATGTCGATCGGCTGATTGTCGAAGTGGCTATCGCTCAGTGTCAGATGCTGTTCTTCGGTGGCTTCACCGATCACCGCATACGGCGCGCGCTCGCGCTTACACAGTTCGTCAAACAGCGGTAGCTGGTCAGCGGCAACCGCCAGCACATAACGCTCCTGGGATTCGTTACACCAGATTTCCAGCGGGCTCATGCCCGGTTCGTCGCTGAGGATATCGCGCAGCTGGAACTTACCGCCGCGACCACCATCGCTTACCAGCTCAGGCATGGCGTTTGACAGGCCGCCAGCGCCAACGTCATGGATAAACAGGATCGGGTTGGCATCGCCCATCTGCCAGCAGCGGTCGATAACTTCCTGGCAACGACGTTCCATTTCCGGGTTGTCACGCTGTACGGAGGCAAAGTCGAGGTCCGCATCAGACTGGCCGGAAGCCATAGAAGAGGCCGCACCCCCGCCAAGACCGATGTTCATTGCCGGCCCGCCGAGGACGATCAGCTTAGCGCCAACGACGATCTCGCCTTTCTGTACATGATCGGCACGGATGTTACCGATCCCGCCTGCCAGCATGATCGGTTTATGGTAACCGCGCAGTTCTTCGCCGTTGTGACTGTTAACCTTTTCTTCATAGGTGCGGAAATACCCCGTCAGCGCCGGGCGACCAAATTCATTATTAAACGCCGCGCCGCCCAGTGGCCCTTCGGTCATGATATCGAGCGCGGTAACAATACGGTCCGGCTTACCAAAATCTTCTTCCCATGGTTGTTCAAAGCCTGGAATACGCAGGTTGGAAACGGAGAAACCCACCAGCCCTGCTTTCGGTTTTGCACCACGACCGGTAGCCCCCTCGTCGCGGATTTCGCCGCCGGAGCCGGTTGCCGCACCCGGCCACGGAGAGATAGCCGTCGGATGGTTGTGGGTTTCTACCTTCATCAGGATGTGGGCTGGCTCCTGATGGAAATCGTAGCGGCCGGTTTTGTGGTCGGCAAAGTAACGACCCACTTCAGAACCTTCCATTACCGCAGCGTTGTCCTTATAGGCAGACAGCACGTGGTCCGGCGTAGTTTCGAAGGTATTTTTGATCATCTTGAACAGCGACTTCGGCTGCTGTTTACCATCGATAATCCAGTCGGCGTTAAAAATCTTGTGGCGGCAGTGCTCGGAGTTTGCCTGCGCAAACATGTACAGTTCAATGTCGTTCGGGTTGCGTCCCAGTTTGGTGAACGCATCCTGCAGATAGTCGATTTCGTCTTCCGCCAGCGCCAGGCCCAGACGCAGGTTAGCGTCGATCAGTGCCTGGCGTCCCTCACCCAGCAGATCAACGCTTAAGACCGGTGCTGGCTGATGATGTACAAACAGCTTTTCGGCATCGTTCAGTGCTGGGAAAACCGTTTCCATCATGCGGTCGTGCAGTTCATCGGCAACCATCTGCCACTGCTCAGCGGTCAACGTAGAGGCCTCAACATACCAGGCAATGCCACGTTCCAGGCGGCTAATCTGCTGCAGGCCGCAGTTGTGGGCAATATCAGTCGCTTTAGAAGACCACGGGGAGATGGTGCCAGGGCGAGGCGTAACCAGCAGCAGTTTGCCTTCAGGGGCGTGGCTGTGAAGAGCAGGACCATATTTCAGCAGACGTGCTAGTTGTGCGTGCTCGTCCTCATTCAGCGGTGCATTCAGATCGGCAAAATGGACGTACTCGGCGTAAATATTGTGGACCTGGAGGTTGGCAGCCTGAAAACGTGCCAGCAGTTTGTTAATACGGAATGCAGACAGTGCAGGTGAACCACGCAGAATTTCCATCATAAGTCTCTCGTCTTCTAAGCTTTCGGTGTGCCCAAGTGGGGGAAACGGGCGTCATTATAAAGAATCTGGTGCGCCGACGAAACCGTTTGCGTCGAAATAAAATCACGACCATTTCTTATCATCAAATGCGGTCTGGTTTCTGAATAAGTTGCCAACTGGCGCAAGTTTAAGCAAAATGCCGCTCATTAATGACGACTTCACTTCTTAATCAGCACCACAGCAGGCAGAGAAAACGTACGGTTCAGAGAATTAACTAATTGAAAAAATTAAAGATTAATTATCTGTTCATCGGCATATTAACGCTGTTGTTGGCAGCGGCCCTTTGGCCATCTATCCCCTGGTTCGGTAAAGCCGAAAATCGTATCGCCGCCATTCAGTCGCGGGGAGAGCTGCGCGTCAGTACCCTCGACTCGCCGTTAACTTACGCAACCCTCAACGGCAAAAAATTCGGTCTGGATTATGAACTGGCCCAGGCGTTCGCCAACTACCTGGGCGTGAAGTTAAACGTCACAGTGCGCCAGAACATTAGCCAGCTTTTCGACGACCTGGATAACGGTAATGCCGATCTGTTAGCCGCAGGTCTGGTCTATAACAGCGAGCGGGTAAAAAATTACCAGCCAGGACCGACCTACTATTCAGTTTCACAACAGTTGGTGTATCGGGTTGGACAATACCGCCCGCGCACGCTCGCCACCGTGAACGAAAGCCAACTGACTATCGCCCCAGGACATGTGGTGGTTAACGATCTCCAACAGCTAAAAGAGAAAAAATTCCCCGAGCTGAGCTGGAAGGTCGATGACAAAAAAGGGACCACTGAACTGCTTGATGATGTTATCGCCGGAAAGCTGGATTACACCATTGCCGATTCCGTCGCCATCAGTTTATACCAGCGCGTTCATCCTGAGCTGGCCGTGGCGCTGGACGTTTCCGACGAACAACCGGTGACCTGGTTTAGTCGTCTGGACAATGACAACACGCTGTCTGCCGCGCTGTTGGATTTCTTTAATACCATGAATGAAGATGGTTCTCTGGCGCGGCTGGAAGAGAAGTATCTTGGGCATGGCGATGATTTTGACTATGTTGATACCCGCACCTTTTTGCGTGCTGTAGACAGCGTATTGCCGGACCTCAAGCCGCTCTTTGAGAAGTATGCGCAGGAGATAGACTGGCGACTGCTCGCCGCAATATCCTATCAGGAGTCGCACTGGGATGCGCAGGCCACATCCCCGACTGGGGTACGCGGGCTGATGATGCTGACCAAAAATACCGCCCAGAGTCTCGGGCTAACTGACCGTACCGATGCAGAACAGAGCATCAGCGGCGGCGCGCGGTATTTGCAGGATATGATGAGTAAAGTGCCGGATACCGTTCCCGAAGGGGAACGTATCTGGTTTGCGCTCGCGGCCTACAACATGGGTTATGCGCACATGCTGGATGCCCGGGCGCTGACGGTGAAAACAAAAGGCAATCCGAACAGCTGGTCCGACGTAAAACAGCGACTGCCACTACTCAGCCAAAAGCCGTATTACAGCAAGTTGACCTATGGCTATGCGCGTGGTCACGAAGCCTACGCTTATGTGGAAAATATCCGTAAATACCAGATTAGCCTGGTGGGGTATCTGCAGGAGAAAGAAAAACAGGCGCAGGAAAAAATGCAACTGGCTCAGGATTATCCGGCGGTGTCACCGGCTGAGCTGGTGGGTAAAGATAAATTTCCGCTTTCAGCCTTTCTGACTCAGACATCGTCAAACTACCTGTCGCACTCCCCTTCGCTGCTGTTTTCAGCACAAAAGAAAGAGGATAAGTAGCCTGATTGGTATTTACTGATTGGCGGATTTTTTCAACGCTTTGATCTCCTGCCTACGCATGCGGAAGAAATCACTGAGCAGCGTGGCGCATTCATCCCGTAACACGCCTTCGGTCACTTCAACCCGATGATTCATTCCTGGGTGATGCAGCACATCCATTAATGACCCGGCAGCGCCCGTTTTCGCATCGCGTGCGCCAAAAACCACCCGGCCGATACGACTATGGACCATCGCGCCTGCGCACATCACGCACGGCTCCAGAGTGACGTACAGCGTGGCATCTAACAGACGGTAGTTTTGCAGTACCAGGCCCCCCTGACGCAGCGCCATAATTTCAGCGTGAGCAGTCGGATCATGGTGGCCGATCGGACGGTTCCAGCCTTCGCCAATCACGCGGTTGTTATGCACCAATACTGCACCCACCGGAACTTCACGCTCATCCCAGGCGCGCTTAGCCAGCGTTAAAGCATGACGCATCCAGTATTCGTGGCTAAATTCAACTTCAGACAAAGGGGTTACTCCACCAATAAAAGCGGGCGCATTATACACAGACGCTATCGTTTACTCTATTCGAGTTGTTGCAGCTCTCCGCGCGGCGTGACGCGCCAGCGATGCTGGCAAAAAGAGAGCAACGGATTGTCCTGCTTACTGTCGCTGTAGCCGCTGTAAAGAGACAGCGGTGCGCCAATCTGCCGCTCCAGTTGAGTCACTTTCTCATGGCCGAGGCAGCGCAGCGTCAGCACCCACCCGCCGTATCCCCGCGCCATTTTGCTGGCAATCAAATTGACACGCGGTAGCCACGGCGTGTCGAAGTAAACCTGCTCGACCAGTGACTGCGGAGAGCCGGTGATAAGCCAGATGTCAGCATCAGAGCTTAACAGGTAGGTTGTCAGGCGCTGCTGAACGAGCGGAAACGCCGTCACATTACTGCGAAACCAGCGTACAAAGTCGGACTGATGCGCTTTCAGACGCGCCTCGCTGCGACCAAAAGTGCATCCCCACAACAGCAGACTCATTGGCCAGCGGGCGGCACGCCCTTGAATCAGCAATGCCAGCGCAATCACCGGTAGCAGAGGCAGCACCAGCAGCGCGTTCAGCGGCTGACGACGTAGCAGATAACGTATGAAACTACCGAACATATCCTGCTGGTGTAACGTGCCATCCAAATCAAAAAAAACAACGCGGCGCGGGTGATTGGTCAAACCTTAGTCCTCTGGATCGTTGAACCCCAATAGCCAGGTAAACAGGAACCCGGCAATAACTGCTACCAGATAGCCTAACAGATAGAACATCACTTTTCCGGCAACAATCGTCAGTGCCAGCGGTAATCCTGAGATACCAAAGGTGATAACCGTCGCCACCTTCCAGTAGCTAATCAGCGCTCCGCCTACCGCACCGCCAAGGCAGGCACCGATAAACGGTCTACCTAACGGCAGCGTGACGCCAAAAATCAGCGGCTCGCCAACGCCCAGCAGTCCAACCGGCAGCGCGCCTTTGATCACTTTTTTAAGCCGTGCGTTACGGGTTTTCATCAGCACGGCAATGGAAGCTCCAATTTGCCCGACGCCAGCCATCGCCAGGATAGGAAAGAGCGCGTTATAACCATGCGCCTGTACCAGTTCAACGTGGATCGGCACCAATCCCTGATGAAGTCCGGTGAGCACCAACGGCAGGAAAGTCCCAGCCAGTACGGCCCCCACCAGAAAACCGCCGCGATCAATAGCCCAGGATGCGCCATGAGCAATAGATTCAGAAATCCAGCCGCCAAGTGGTTGCAGCGCAACAATCGCGATGGCCCCGGTGATAATGGTGGTCAGCAGTGGGTTTAGGATCAGCTCCAGCGATTCTGGCAACAGCTCACGGAATTTGCGTTCTATCCAGCACATCAACGCAACCACCAGCAGTACCGCGATCACCCCGCCGCGTCCCGGCTGCAACGCTTCGCCAAACAGCGTGATTTGTGCCAGTTGCGGACTGGAGAGGATCCCCGCCATCACCCCGCCCATCGCCAGAGAACCGCCGAATACTTTGGCGGTATTCACCCCGACCAGAATATTCATGATGGCAAACACGGCGCTGCCAAATATTCCCATCAGCCCAAGCATATTTGGATAGTGGGTCGCAAAATCCCCGACGATATCCGG
This sequence comes from Citrobacter sp. Cu096, assembly GCF_030332285.1. Classification (NCBI taxonomy): domain Bacteria; kingdom Pseudomonadati; phylum Pseudomonadota; class Gammaproteobacteria; order Enterobacterales; family Enterobacteriaceae; genus Citrobacter; species Citrobacter sp. Cu096. The sequence goes on along the minus strand of NZ_JAOWID010000030.1, from coordinate 27,946 downwards.
TCGCTTAAGAATGTTAATAATGCCGGTGATCAAACCAGAAGCGATAAAAGCTGGAATAAGAGGGATAAAGACGTTCGCCAACTTACGCAGCGCATCGCTCATGGGCGCTTTGTACTTCGCTTTGGCCTCTGACTTCGTGCGCTCGATATCATTCGTATCTCTGCCTTCGCCGCCATCAGCAATCAGAGAGCGCATAGCATCCACCACCTTGGCCGCTTTACCGGGGCCGACAATGATCTGGTGCTGCGCGCCCTGCTTCACGTAGCCGCTGACGCCGGGCAGTTGCCTGAGACGAGGGATATCGAGCAGCCCGTCATCCTGAACTTCAACCCTGACGCGGGTCATACAGTTTTCCAGACGCAGAATATTTTTCTCTCCGCCAACGCCCAGCAGAATATCGCTGGCCAGCACCGCCGTCTTATCCATATACACCTCTTAGTGTTCTAACGCCGCGCGTAAAAAACCCTGGTGAGCGGCAAGCTTTTCGCGAGCGGCAGCGGCGTCCAGGCCGGTGAGCGCCATTAAAATAGCCGGCTTAACGTCAAAATCAGTCTGCTTTAGCAACGCTTGCGCCTGTTCACGCGCAATGCCCGTGGCTTCAACCACCATACGGCACGCACGATCGACCAGTTTGACGTTGGTTGCCTGCATATCCACCATCAGGTTCTGATAAACCTTACCGAACTTCACCATCGCTCCGGTGGAGATCATATTGAGCACCAGCTTTTGCGCGGTACCGGATTTCAGTCGCGTTGACCCCGTCAGCGCCTCCGGACCCACCACCGGGGAAATAGCGATATCCGCTTCATGTGCAATTGGTGAATCCGGATTGCAGGAAATAGCCGCCGTCGTACAACCTACCGTACGCGCATATTTCAGTCCGCCAATCACATACGGCGTACGACCTGAAGCCGCCAGACCAACGACCATATCCTGTGCGGTGAGATTGATCGCGCGCAGATCGTCTTCACCTAGCTGTGGGTTATCTTCCGCACCCTCAACCGCCTTCAGCAGCGCGCCCGGCCCCCCGGCAATCAACCCAACCACCAGACCGTGCGGAACGCCGAAAGTCGGTGGGCATTCAGATGCATCCAGCACCCCAAGACGCCCGCTGGTACCCGCCCCCATGTAAATAATGCGGCCACCTGCTTTTAGCGCGTTAGCTGCCGCATCGACCGCGCACGCAACTTGAGGCAGAGTTGCTTTTACTGCTTCGGCTACCAGCGTATCCTGTTGATTAAAACGATGAACCAACTCCAGCGTGGAGAGCGCATCCAGGTCCATGGTCTGTGGATTGCGGGTTTCTGAAACTAATGCACCGAGATTCATTTTTTGGTCCTTAGGAATTTTTAATTCATAATAATCTGCCATAATGGAATATTATATTCATCAAGGCGAATGAAATTTTGTTTTGTAATCGCCATCACGTTTTCGCCAGGAGACAGCATGAACTGTTTAATTCGCATTCGTCAGCGTTACCCAGACCTCGCGCAGAGCGATAAAAAACTTGCGGATTATCTCCTTGCCCAGCCGGATAGTGCGCGGCATCTCAGTTCGCAGCAGTTGGCCGCGGAGGCGGGCGTCAGCCAGTCCAGCGTGGTGAAGTTCGCGCAAAAGATGGGTTTTAAAGGATTTCCTGCACTCAAACTAGCGATTAGCGAAGCGCTGGCCAGCAACCCTAACCCCCACTCCATTCCGGTGCATAATCAGATTCGCGGTGACGACCCTATGCGTCTGGTGGGAGAAAAGTTGATTCAGGAGAACGTGGCGGCGATGCATGCGACGCTGGACGTCAACAGCGAAGAGAAACTGATGGAGAGCGTCATGATGCTGCGCTCAGCCCGGCGCATTATCGTGACCGGGATTGGCGCATCGGGTCTGGTGGCACAGAATTTTGCCTGGAAGCTGCTGAAAATTGGTTTTAACGCGGTGGTTGAACGCGATATGCACGCCCTGTTGGCGGCAGTGCAGGCGCTTTCGCCCAACGATCTGCTGCTGGCCATTTCGTATACCGGCGAACGCCGTGAGCTCAACCTGGCTGCGGACGAAACATTGCGCACCGGAGCCAAAATTCTCGCCGTCACCGGATTTACACCGAACGCCCTGCAGCAACGGGCAACTCATTGTTTGTATACGATTGCTGAGGAGCAGGCTACGCGCAGCGCAGCGATTTCCTCTACGCATGCGCAAATGATGCTGACTGATTTATTGTTTATGGCACTGGTACAGCAGGATCTTGAGCACGCTCCGGAACGCATTCGCCACAGCGAAGCACTGGTAAAAAAACTGGTCTGAGCAAAGAATGCGCGTATAATGCCCGCCCGATTTGTGATGTTTTGAGAGTTTCCTGATGGCCCTGTTAATCACTAAAAAGTGTATCAATTGCGATATGTGCGAGCCCGAATGCCCGAATGAGGCAATTTCGATGGGTGACAGCATTTACGAGATTAACAGTGACAAATGTACGGAATGCGTAGGCCATTACGACACGCCAACCTGCCAGAAGGTGTGCCCGATCCCCAATACTATTTTGAAAGATCCGGCACATATCGAAACGGAAGAGCAGCTGTGGGATAAGTTTGTCCTGATGCATCACGCAGACAAACTTTAACTCTCAATAATCACCGTAGCGCAGGCGTAGTGACGCTCATCAGCCAGCGTCACATGCATATGTGCGACACCGAGTTTTTCCGCCAGTTTTAACGCCTCTCCCCATAACCGCAAACGCGGCTTACCGAGTTCATCGTTAAAGACTTCAAACTGATTAAATGCCAGACCGTTGCGGATACCCGTCCCAAAGGCTTTTGCTGCCGCCTCTTTGACCGCAAAACGCTTCGCCAAAAAACGCACCGGCTGCTGATGCGTCTCCCAGATAGCCCATTCGTTGTCACTGAGCACACGTCTTGCCAGACGGTCGCCGGAACGGGAGATCACCGCCTCAATGCGGGCAATCTCCACGATATCCGTGCCTAATCCCAGAATCGCCATTAGCCACGCGCTTCCAGCATCAGACGTTTCATTTCGACAACTGCATCTTTCAGACCGCTCATCACCGCGCGTCCGATAATGGCATGTCCAATGTTCAGCTCGTGCATTTCCGGGATTCGCGCGATGGCTTTAACGTTATGGTATGTCAGGCCGTGACCTGCATTTACCTTCAGGCCAAGGCTGGCGGCAAAGGTTGCCGCTTTGGCGATACGCGCCAGTTCGCTGGCCTGTTCAGCGTCGGTTTTCGCATCGGCGTAACAGCCTGTGTGAATTTCGATATACGGCGCGCCGACTTCAGCAGCAGCCTTAATCTGCTCTTCATCGGCATCGATAAACAGCGAAACCAGAATGCCTGCGTCCGCCAGGCGTTTGCAGGCATCACGCATCTTATCTCGCTGGCCGGCGACGTCCAGACCACCTTCAGTAGTCACTTCCTGACGTTTTTCCGGCACCAGGCAGCAAAAATGCGGCTTAGTCTCAACGGCAATCTCCAGCATCTCTTCGGTGACCGCCATTTCCAGATTCATGCGCGTATCCAGCGTCTGGCGCAAAATACGTACGTCACGGTCGGTGATATGACGACGGTCTTCACGCAGGTGTACGGTAATACCATCCGCGCCCGCCTGTTCAACGATAAATGCCGCCTGAACCGGATCCGGATATGCGGTACCGCGTGCATTACGTAATGTGGCAATGTGGTCAATATTGACGCCTAACAGTAATTCAGCCATGACAATCCTCGTTAATCATTATTTGTTTTTACTGCTCGTTTTGGCATAAATTGCCGGAACAGTTCCCGGCTTTTTAACGGCTTACCACCAAGATACGGCTTTAACGCCATGCGGGTAAAGCGTTTCGCGGCGCGTAACGTATCGACATCGGGAAATTCACGCGACTCAAGCGCTTTGAGATGGCGTCCCGTAAAAGTGTTGTGATCAATAACAACGCTGGCAATAAACCCTTTTTCTTCCCGGTAACGATAGGTCATGGTGTCGTCTACCGGCTCGCCGCTGCCCGCACAGTGGGTAAAATCGACGCCGTATCCCAAATGTCCAAGTAAAGCCAGCTCAAAACGACGCAGCGCGGGTTCTGGCGAACCTGTGGCGCCAGCCAGCGCCTGAATACAGTTCAGATAATCGAAAAAGAGTTCAGAAAAGCGGGTCTCGTACTCAAGGACGTGGGAGATAAGTTCGTTGATATACAAGCCGCTGTACAGCGTGATACCGCTAAGAGGGAGTGCCAGAGAAACGGCTTCAGCACTACGTAGGGTTTTGACCTCTCCACGTCCACCAAAGCGAAGCAACAACGGGGTAAAAGGCTGGAGTGCGCCTTTAAGATTGGAGCGTTTGGAACGTGCGCCTTTAGCCACCAGGCGCACGCGACCCGACTCTTCCGTGAAGACGTCCAGCACGAGACTGGTTTCGCTCCAGGGGCGACTATGTAAGACAAAGGCTCGTTGCCATCCTTCCATATACTCGCCGTGTTTCAGAAGATGGGTTTAGACGTCGTCGCCGTAACCGAGGCTACGCAACGCGCGTTCGTCATCGGCCCAGCCAGATTTCACTTTCACCCACAGTTCGAGGTGAACGGGCGCTTCGAACATCTCCTGCATGTCTTTACGCGCTTCGATGCCGATGGTTTTAATTTTGGCTCCTTTGTTGCCAATAACCATCTTCTTCTGTCCTTCACGTTCAACGAGGATCAGACCGTTAATATCGTAGCCACCGCGCTCGTTAGAGATAAAACGCTCAATCTCCACGGTGACAGAATACGGCAGTTCAGCCCCCAGAAAACGCATCAGCTTTTCACGGATGATTTCAGAAGCCATAAAACGCTGAGAACGGTCAGTGATGTAATCTTCCGGGAAGTGATGAATAGCTTCCGGCAGATGCTTACGTACGATGTCCGCAACGGTATCCACATTCAAACCCGTCTCGGCAGAGATCGGGACGATATCGAGGAAATTCATCTGGCTTGCCAGGAACTGCAGGTGCGGCAGCAGATCGGCTTTTTCCTGAACATTGTCTACTTTGTTCACAGCCAGAATAACCGGGGCTTTACCGTCGCGCAGCTTGTTAAGCACCATTTCGTCGTCCGGCGTCCAGCGGGTGCCTTCCACAACGAAAATAACCAGTTCAACATCACCAATCGAGCTGCTCGCCGCTTTGTTCATCAGGCGGTTGATCGCCCGTTTTTCTTCCATATGCAGGCCCGGGGTATCAACATAAATCGCCTGATACGCGCCTTCAGTATGGATGCCAACAATACGGTGACGTGTTGTCTGAGCCTTACGTGAGGTAATGGAAATCTTCTGCCCAAGCAGGTTATTTAACAGGGTGGATTTGCCGACGTTCGGACGACCGACGATGGCAATAAATCCGCAGTAAGTTGTATCGATGCTCATTCCAGCTCCAGTTTTTTCAACGCCTGTTCGGCGGCAGCCTGCTCAGCCTTACGACGGCTAGAACCTGTGCCAACCACCGGTTCACTCAGGCCGCTGACCTGGCAGTGGATAGTAAATTCTTGATCGTGTGCTTCACCACGAACCTGCACCACCAGATAAGACGGCAGCGGCAGGTGGCGACCCTGCAAATATTCCTGCAGGCGCGTTTTCGGATCTTTTTGTTTATCGCCTGGGCTAATTTCATCCAGACGAGTCTGATACCAGTTCAGGATCAGTTGCTCAACGGTTTGAATGTCGCTGTCGAGGAAGACGCCGCCAATTAAAGCTTCAACGGTATCAGCCAGGATCGATTCACGGCGGAAGCCGCCGCTTTTCAGCTCACCAGGCCCCAAACGTAAACATTCACCGAGGTCAAACTCACGGGCTAATTCAGCAAGCGTATTGCCGCGAACCAGCGTTGCGCGCATGCGGCTCATATCACCTTCGTCCACTCGCGGGAAACGGTGATAAAGCGCATTAGCGATAACAAAGCTCAAAATAGAGTCGCCTAAAAATTCTAAACGCTCGTTATGTTTGCTGCTGGCGCTACGGTGAGTCAATGCCTGCTGCAACAGCTCCTGATGATTAAAAGTGTAGCCCAGCTTCCGTTGAAGCCGATTAATTACGATGGGGTTCATGCGATACCAATAAATGAATGCGTCAACAATTCAGCACACGAAACAGACCTGATATACGCACTTCGCTTAGCCATTTGGCTTTAGCTAAATGCATTTATATACAAACCAACGCTGTTTCGTGTGCCGTGGCAACCTGTCGGTGCCAACCTAAAACTTCGGGGGAATATTCTATACACAACGACAAGGGATGTCGTTAGTCTGCGGGAATTTATCCGAGAAATAATTCACGCTGCCGCCATAATGACGACAACGTGAACGATTATCAGCGATTAGTGAATACCACCAATACGGCTTAAACGTACACCGGTCGGCCATTCGCCTTCTTGCTTGTCGAAACTCATCCAGATAGCGGTCGCTTTACCCACCAGGTTCGCTTCCGGCACAAATCCCCAGTAACGGCTGTCCGCGCTGTTGTCACGGTTATCACCCATCATGAAGTAGTGTCCCGGAGGGACGATCCAGGTTGCCAGTTGCTGGCCAGGCTGGCGGTAATACATTCCCACCTGATCCTGCGCGATTGGCACGGTCAGAATGCGGTGCGTTACCTCACCCAGCGTTTCTTTACGCTCGGAGAGGCGAATACCGTTTTCTTTCGTTTCATTCAGAGGAACTTCAAAGAAGCCGCTGGTCGCTTCCCCACCGTTACGACGGGCAAAGGTCTGCACGAAATCACTTGGCTGAACATCCGAATACGTCACCGGCAGCGCGTTTTCACACGCCTGACCAGAACTGCATCCTGGCTGAATCGTGACCTCTTTCGCCACCGGATCGTAGGTCACTTTGTCTCCCGGTAAACCGACAGCGCGTTTGATGTAGTCCAGACGCGGATCTTCCGGGTATTTAAACACCACGATATCACCGCGTTTCGGATGGCCAGTTTCGATCAACGTTTTCTGGTAAATAGGATCTTTAATCCCATAGGCGAATTTCTCCACCAGGATAAAGTCCCCGATAAGCAGCGTCGGCATCATCGAACCTGACGGGATCTGGAACGGCTCATAAATAAATGAACGTACCACCAGCACAATCGCCAGTACCGGGAAAACGGATGCTCCAGTTTCCAGCCAGCCCGGTTTAGGGGCTACTTTTTTTAGCGTTGCTTTATCCAGTGAATCACCTGCAGCAGCTTGCGCTGCTGCCTGACGCTCCCGGCGCTTTGGTGCGAAGATGAATTTATCTACGCACCACAAAATGCCCGTCACCAGTGTGGCAATCACCAGAATCAGGGCAAACATGTTCGCCATGCCAACTCCTTAAGGTTATTTGCTGTCTTTACCGACATGCAGAATGGCGAGGAAGGCTTCCTGCGGCAGTTCGACGTTACCGATCTGCTTCATGCGCTTTTTACCCTCTTTCTGTTTTTGCAGCAGCTTTTTCTTACGACTGATATCGCCACCGTAGCATTTCGCCAGAACGTTTTTACGCAGCTGCTTAACCGTTGAACGCGCAATGATGTGCGTACCAATGGCTGCCTGAATCGCGATATCAAACTGCTGGCGAGGGATCAGATCTTTCATCTTCTCAACCAGTTCGCGGCCACGGCTCTGGGAATTGTCGCGGTGGGTGATTAGCGCCAGCGCATCGACACGTTCGTTGTTGATGAGGACATCAACGCGCACCATGTCAGACGCCTGGAATCGTTTAAAGTTATAGTCCAGCGACGCATAGCCGCGAGAAGTCGACTTCAGACGGTCGAAAAAGTCGAGTACCACTTCCGCCATCGGGATTTCATAGGTCAGCGCCACCTGGTTACCGTGGTAAACCATGTTGGTCTGAACGCCGCGCTTCTCGATACACAGGGTGATCACGTTGCCAAGGTAAGCCTGCGGCAGCAGCATGTGACACTCAGCGATCGGCTCACGCAGTTCGTAGATGTTGTTCAGCGGCGGCAGCTTGGACGGGCTATCGACGTAGATAGTCTCTTTCGCCGTAGTTTCAACTTCGTAAACTACGGTCGGCGCGGTGGTGATCAGATCCAGATCGTATTCACGCTCCAGACGTTCCTGAATGATCTCCATGTGCAGCAGACCAAGGAAGCCACAACGGAAGCCGAAGCCCAGCGCGGTCGAGCTTTCCGGTTCATAAAACAGGGAGGCGTCGTTGAGGCTCAGCTTGCCGAGGGCGTCACGGAAGTTTTCGTAGTCGTCAGAGCTCACCGGGAACAGACCAGCGTACACCTGCGGCTTCACTTTTTTAAAGCCTGGCAACGGTTTGTCTGCCGGGTTACGTGCCTGCGTCAGGGTATCGCCAACCGGTGCGCCGAGGATGTCTTTGATTGCACACACCAACCAACCTACCTCGCCGCATTTCAGCTCGGTACGATCAACCTGTTTTGGTGTGAAGATCCCCAGACGGTCGGCATTGTAGACCTGACCGGTGCTCATCACTTTAATTTTGTCGCCTTTACGCATGGTGCCGTTTTTAATACGCACCAGCGAAACCACGCCCAGGTAGTTATCGAACCAGGAGTCGATAATCAACGCCTGCAGCGGACCTTCCGGATCGCCTTCCGGCGGCGGAATGTCGCGCACCAGACGTTCCAGCACGTCGGTCACGCCCACGCCGGTTTTCGCCGAGCAGCGAACCGCATCAGTCGCGTCGATGCCGACGATGTCTTCAATCTCTTCTGCTACGCGCTCAGGATCGGCGGCTGGCAGGTCGATTTTGTTCAGAACCGGCACCACTTCCAGATCCATTTCCATGGCGGTATAGCAGTTAGCCAGGGTCTGCGCTTCGACACCCTGTCCGGCGTCAACCACCAGCAGTGCGCCTTCACAGGCGGCAAGCGAACGGGAAACTTCATACGAGAAGTCAACGTGGCCCGGGGTGTCGATAAAGTTAAGCTGATAGGTTTCACCATCAGATGCTTTGAAATCGAGCGTCACGCTCTGCGCTTTGATAGTAATACCGCGCTCACGCTCAAGATCCATCGAGTCGAGAACCTGCGCTTCCATTTCACGGTCAGACAGGCCACCGCAGATCTGGATAATACGGTCAGACAGCGTCGATTTACCGTGGTCGATGTGAGCTATGATTGAAAAGTTACGTATGTTCTTCATATAGTGTAATTATTGTGCCTTACGCCCGCCTGAGCAGGCTCTGAGAAGTCGCTGTTCTGAGCTTAACGTCTGTTTAAGTGAAACGCCGCATTCTACACTACAACGCTGAGGCGAGGAAATGTTCATAGAGCAAGGATAGTGGGAACTGGAAACAACTACGCAAAGTCGGTGAAACTTTTGCCGGATGGCGTTACCTCCCCTCCGGCAAAGGTATCACTGCTGGGTTTCAATGCGAATGAGATCGGGCGGGAGAGCAACGTTCAGAATGACCGGCTGCCAAGCTTCACGCTCAGCAAGCTTACGAGAGAATCCACGGGCTATCAGGAATCCGCCCACGCCACCCAGTACCGCACCGCTTAACGCCGCAAGGTCGGAACCAAACAGCACCTGGAACAACGCCGCGAAAAGAAAAAGTCCCGCTAACGGTGACATATAGACCAGCATCGCTGATCCCAACAGGCTACCCTCGGCAATGCCCAGTTCAACTTTTTGTCCGGGTGTTAAGGGTTCGTCACTCGGCACCACAATGGTATGTGTGGTCTGTGGCCCAAGTTTGTTCAGCACGCGACTCCCACATCCAGCCCGGGAAGCGCAGCTGCTACATGATGCTTTAACGTCACAGCTAACCGTCGCCAGGCCATCTTGCCAGGAGACGACTGTCGCCCACTCTTTAATCATTGTGCTGCCCTGAACTTGATATTGTCCGCGATACGCTTCGCCGTTTGTGGTGGGAGCTCGCCCACAATCGTAATTTCCGCGTTGTCACGCACGCTGGTGCTGACCGTCCTACGCCCGGTACGCAGCAGCTGCTCGGCGCTGTTTTGCGTCGCACGGTTTACGTTCACAGAAAAACTAAACAGGCCATCAGAATAAAGCCGCGATTCGATCGGCATGTTATCCATCGTCGGCAACGGGCGTCGACTGCTGGAAACTTCGCTGAAGCCTTGCGGCAACCACGACGGACTCCAGTTAAAGTTGGTTTTCTCTCCCGCAGGAACTGACAGCAACGGCGGCAGATTGGCCTTTGCCAGCGTCTGCATGCTGTCGCTGACGCCGTTGTTTACGGTAAAGGCGATGACGCGGAACTGTTCCAGCGTTTCGCCATCACGGTCAAGAAGATCAACACGCATCGGCAGCTTGGTCTCCGTGTCCATCCAGACGATATAGCTGTAACGCGTACCGTCTCGGGCTACCACGCGGATCACTTCACAGAGCCTGTCGGCAATGCGGGTGCGGCCTACTGAGATAAAATCATAGTAGGGAGCAAGACGTTTGAAGTCGGTATAAATCAGGGATGGCAGAGAGTCAACGATATAGTCGCCATTCAACGTGAACGGTTCAAGACCTGGCTCAAAATAGCTGATTTCATTGCCACGTTGCACCACTTCCCGGCGCGGCCCATCCATTTGCAACAGTTGTGCTAGCGGACGGTTATCCAGGCGAGCATGGCGATAACGTAGGGATTCAACACCCTGTTTATTGATGCTGACAAATGACAGCTCATAGGTTAGCGACTGGCTGGCCAGATTCATCTGCTGCAACAACGCCCCGGACGCAGGATTGGCCGAGGCGTTGACAGAGAAGAACAGGCTACCAGCCACAAGTGACATGGCAAACCAAAGTTGCTTCATTACTGCGATTGCGTTCCTAAAGTTTGAATTCCTGGCACCTGTACAGCGGCTTGCTGTGTTTGGGCCTGCTCAAACTGAAGCTGTTCAGAGTGCAGTCGACGTTGCAGTTCGTAATCCTGCAACATGGCATTAATACGACGACGCTGCTCCTGTACCTGCTGTTGCTGACCGCCGCTGGCCGTCGCGTCAGAAGGTACACCCAGGCTTACCGGACTGGCTTTACCCATCATCGGTAATGTATTAAATACCGGTGTTTCGGGCTGCTGGGACGTTTCAGATTGCCCATTATAGTGCTGGACGCCAACAATAACTGCAAGTGATACACACGCGGCAACACCCATTTGAGTAAGCTGCGCGGCCCACGGACGCATTTTCTTCCAGAACGGCATTTTCTGCCACTGGTGCGGTGCTGGCTGGGCCTCAGGAATCAATGGCACCGTCTGACGTACTGGCTCATCCTGGATGGCGGCCATTACGCGGGCGGAAATATCGAAATGGAGAACGTCGGCGGTATCACCTCGCATGGAATCGCGAATCAGGTGATAACTCTCCCAGGTTTTTTGCATTTCCGGGTCGTGAGCCAGCTCTTTGAGCAACTCAGTATCCAGCGTTTCGCCATCCATTAAAGCGGAAAGTTTTTCTTTCTGCATGCCTAATACCTTTTCCAGTATCCCGCTATCGTCAACGCCTGATAAGCGGTTGAACTTTATTATCAATAGCTTCCCTCGCTCGGAAGATACGTGAACGCACCGTACCCACCGGACAATCCATGATAGCGGCTATCTCTTCATAGCTCAGGCCATCCAGCTCCCGCAAGGTTATTGCCATGCGTAAATCTTCCGGGAGGGACTCAATAGTCCGGAAAACTATCTGTCTCAGTTCTTCTGACAACATTAAGTTCTCAGGGTTCGAAATTTCTTTCAGCGCACCGCCACTTTCGTAATTTTCTGCTTCAATCGCATCTATATCACTGGAAGGTGGACGACGCCCCTGAGCGACCAGGTAATTCTTCGCTGTATTGACCGCAATACGATACAGCCAGGTATAAAAAGCACTATCCCCCCGGAACGAGTCCAGCGCACGATAGGCCTTGATAAATGCTTCTTGTACGACATCGGGTACATCACCCGACGGTACATAGCGAGAAACCAGACTCGCCACCTTATGCTGATAGCGCACTACCAGTAGGTTAAAGGCTTTCTGGTCTCCCTTTTGGACCCGTTCTACCAGGACCTGGTCCGTTAACTGCTCGCTCATCCGAGGTAAAGTCTCCCCAAACCAAATTTCCACGCGCTTTCGAAACGCCACTCCATCAGCTTCACTATGAGCAAGCAAATGCTTAGAGTGCTCAAGTTTCGTAAAGTTCCGTTACGCATTGTTTTTTGTTTGTCATGTTGTAGACAGGTCTTATATCTCATTATAAGTCTACATAACCCAATCAACGCACTATCTGTAAGAAATGCCCATTTCACCGCCAGCAGAGTAACCCAACGGGCACTTTATTTCATCACATAATCTGATGCTAACGGCCTGCTTCACAAAATATTTTTGCTCATTTCACCCTCGTCACGCTTTTCTATCATGTTTAGTCATTGCAACACATATAAAAATAAAACGTGCAGTATCGCCCAATGTGGTGCTATGGTGACCACACACTGTTTAGTAAATTAAACAAAAAACATGAATACGACTCCTGAATTATCCTGTGACGTGCTGATCATTGGCAGCGGAGCTGCTGGACTTTCGCTGGCGCTGCGGCTAGCGGAAAAACATCAGGTCATTGTTCTGAGCAAAGGTCCGGTCAGCGAAGGTTCAACGTTTTACGCCCAGGGCGGTATTGCCGCGGTGTTTGATGAAACCGACAGCATCGACTCCCACGTTGAAGATACGCTGATTGCCGGAGCCGGCCTGTGCGATCGCCATGCGGTGGAATTTGTCGCCAGTAATGCCCGTAGCTGCGTTCAGTGGCTTATCGATCAGGGTGTCTTATTTGATACGCAGGTTCAGCCCAACGGTGAAGAGAGTTACCATCTGACCCGTGAAGGCGGTCATAGCCATCGACGCATTCTGCATGCGGCGGATGCCACCGGCAAAGAAGTTGAAACCACCCTCGTCAGCCAGGCGCAAAATCATCCCAACATCCGGGTTCTCGAACGCAGCAATGCCGTCGACCTGATTGTCTCTGATAAAATCGGTCTGCCGGGAACGCGTCGGGTTGTCGGAGCCTGGATCTGGAACCGTAATAAGGAAGCCGTTGAGACCTGCCATGCGAAGTCAGTAGTGTTGGCTACCGGTGGCGCATCAAAAGTGTATCAATACACCACAAATCCGGATATTTCTTCGGGCGACGGCATTGCGATGGCCTGGCGTGCAGGATGCCGTGTCGCCAATCTGGAGTTTAACCAGTTTCACCCGACGGCGCTGTATCACCCGCAGGCACGCAATTTTCTGCTGACCGAGGCGCTACGTGGCGAAGGCGCACACCTGAAGCGCCCGGACGGTTCACGCTTTATGCCCGATTTTGACGAGCGTGGCGAACTGGCTCCCAGAGATATTGTCGCCCGCGCCATTGACCACGAAATGAAGCGCCTTGGCGCTGACTGTATGTTCCTCGACATCAGCCATAAGCCCGAAGAATTTGTTCGTCAGCATTTTCCAATGATTTACGAAAAATTGCTGGGACTGGGTATTGATCTGACCAAAGAGCCGGTCCCCATTGTTCCTGCCGCGCACTATACCTGCGGCGGGGTGATGGTGGATGACTTTGGTCGTACGGATGTCGACGGGCTATATGCAATTGGCGAAGTGAGTTACACCGGCCTGCATGGTGCTAACCGAATGGCGTCGAACTCATTACTGGAGTGCCTGGTTTACGGCTGGTCCGCTGCGGAAGATATCGACAGGCGTATGCCTTATGCGCGCGGCGTCAGCACGCTCCCAGGCTGGGATGAAAGCCGGGTAGAAAATCCGGATGAGCTGGTTGTCATTCAGCATAACTGGCATGAGCTACGGCTGTTTATGTGGGATTACGTCGGTATTGTGCGCACCACTAAACGTCTGGAACGCGCCCTGCGCCGTATCACCATGCTGCAACAGGAAATCGACGAGTATTATGCGCATTTCCGTGTGTCGAACAACTTACTGGAATTGCGCAATCTGGTGCAAGTTGCTGAGCTGATTGTCCGCTGCGCGATGATGCGCAAAGAGAGTCGGGGCCTGCACTACACGCTGGATTATCCAGAACAGCTTCCAGAGGCAGGCCCGTCAATTCTCTCGCCGCTCAGTCATCACATAAACAGATAGAACGCCTGGGTCAGTGCCGTGTAACCTTCAGAGTAACGTTGGTCTGGCCCACGGATCACCAGTCTGTCGCTAAAGCACTCCCCGGCCTGCGGGGAGAATGCCAGCAATACCCGATGCGGTAGACGGGCCTCGGTTTCTGCTACATCCGTGCGCAATCGCAGGTGCCAGCCCATGCCAAGTGCCAGCTGAGTAAATGCGTTACCAATCTCCTCCGGTAGCACCACGCAAAAAAAACCGTCTTCCGTAATGCTGTCCGCCGCCAGCGTAAGCAATGCTTGATGATCGAGCGTGGTGGTGTAGCGTGCTTGCTCGCGCTGCGGCGTAGCACATTCCACGCCCTGTTCATAATAGGGAGGATTGCTGATGATCAAATCAAAACGCACGGTCTGGCGCGGTATCCACTGTTGGGCATCTTCCGTATGCACGTTCATACGATGCATCCACGGAGATTGCGCGATGTTCTCCTGCGCCTGCTGCGCGGCGTCAACGTCGAGCTCTACGGCGTCAATGATGACGTTTTCATCAGTACGTTGGGCCAGCATCAGCGCCAACAGACCGCTCCCGGTACCAATGTCCAGGATTCGTTTAACACCAGCAACGGGCGCCCAGGCCCCCAATAAAATGCCGTCCGTTCCGACTTTCATTGCACAACGATCGTGTGCCACAAAAAACTGCTTAAAAGTAAATCCATTACGTCTAAGTACGGATGTAGACTGGGGCATGAAGAACAACCTTCCTGGAAAAAAAACGATAACATAGGATAAAAACAATACCTGAGAAGGTATATCCATACAAACAGATGAAGATTGCAGCCGTAACGTCTATAATCAGCGCCCCACTCAGAGGTAGAACATGACTGTAACGACTTTTTCCGAACTTGAACTCGATGAAAGCCTTCTGGATGCCCTCCAGGAAAAAGGTTTCACTCGCCCGACCGCCATTCAGGCTGCCGCCATACCGCCTGCGCTCGATGGCCGTGATGTACTCGGTTCTGCGCCGACAGGCACCGGTAAAACGGCGGCATATTTGCTGCCAGCGTTGCAGCACCTGCTCGACTTCCCGCGCAAAAAATCGGGTCCGCCACGCATTTTAATTCTGACGCCAACGCGTGAACTGGCGATGCAGGTTGCTGAACATGCCCGTGAACTGGCGAAGAATACACATCTGGATATCGCGACTATTACTGGGGGCGTGGCTTACATGAACCACATGGAAGTCTTTAGCGAAAACCAGGACATCGTGGTCGCTACCACCGGTCGTCTGCTGCAATATATTAAAGAAGAGAACTTCGACTGCCATGCGGTTGAGACGCTGATCCTCGATGAAGCAGACCGTATGCTGGATATGGGCTTTGCCCAGGACATTGAGCATATCGCGGGTGAAACCCGTTGGCGCAAGCAAACGATGCTGTTTTCCGCCACGCTGGAAGGCGATGCGATCAAAGACTTTGCCGAGCGCCTGCTGGAAGATCCTGTCGAAGTTTCGGCGGATCCGTCCACCCGCGAACGCAAGAAGATCCATCAGTTTTACTACCGTGCCGATGACATCGAGCACAAAACTGCCCTGCTGATCCATCTGTTAAAACAGCCAGAAGCGACCCGCTCGATTGTCTTTGTACGTAAACGCGAGCGTGTGCACGAGCTGGCAGGCTGGCTGCGCCAGGCGGGCATCAATAACTGCTACCTCGAAGGCGAGATGGTGCAGAACAAACGCAATGAAGCGATCAAACGCCTGACTGATGGTCGTGTGAATGTGCTGGTTGCCACCGACGTTGCCGCTCGTGGGATCGATATTCCTGACGTCAGCCATGTGTTTAACTTCGACATGCCGCGCAGTGGCGATGCTTATCTGCACCGCATTGGCCGTACCGGTCGTGCAGGCCGTAAAGGTACTGCAATCTCTTTGGTTGAAGCGCATGATCACCTGCTGCTTGGCAAAGCGAGCCGCTATATTGACGAGCCACTGAAAGCACGCGTCATCGACGAATTGCGTCCAACCACGCGCGCGCCAAGTGAGAAATCTAACGGCAAGCCATCCAAGAAAGTACTGGCGAAGCGCGCCGAGCAAAAAGCCAAAGAAAAAGAGAAACCGCGCGTGAAGAAACGTCACCGCGACGCCAAAAATATCGGCAAACGTCGTAAGCCGAGCGGAGCTGTTCCCCAGCAATCCGACAAAGAGTAACCGAATGCCGGGCCATTTAGCCCGGCTTTTTTTCATGCGTCGCAAAGCTCTCTTCAATACACTCAATAAACACCCGCATCGCCGGACTAACGGCTTTCCCGGCATGATAGCCGCACAATGCCGTAATTAACTCGGGCTGTTTACTAAACGGTAATTCAATCAATTCCCCTGAATGTAGTTCCTTCTCGACGGCAAAATGCGGCAAAAAGCTGACCCCAAGATTTGCCGATACGCACTGCTTGATGCTCTCAATACTCCATAACTCAATGGTATTTTCCAGCGTAATCTGACGCTTACGCAGTAACCCCTCGAAGCGTTGTCTGAAAATACATTGCGGCTCATTAATGATAAAGCTGCAGGGAATGTGCTGGTTATGTCGAGTAAAATCAATCTGCTGAAGCAACGGCGAAGCCACTAACACCAGAGACTGATCGCCAAGCGGCATCATCTCAAGGGCATCGTCATTACCTACACGATAAAATACGCCCAGGTCGACCTCATCACTGAGTAGCGCATCGCGAATGACATAACAGTTGAGCGACTGTAAGGACAGCCGCACATGGGGCGCGCGTTGTTTAAATCGCTGTAAAACCTGCGGCATTTTATATGCCAGCAACGTTTCACCGGTGGCGACGCGCAGATCGCCGCTCGGCTGCGCATCCTGTTGTACGGACTGACGAATTGAGGCCATCACACGCGTCAGGTCATGTATATGCGGCATCAGCCGTTTTCCTTCGCTGGTAAGACACATCCGGCGACCAATTTTTTCAAACAGCTGCACCGAGAGTTCTTGCTCAAGCTGTTGAATATGAAAGGTAACCGTTGACTGCGTACAGCAAAGCTTTTGTGAAGCCCGCAGGAATGAACCTTCTTCTACCACTGTTTTTAGCGTAATAAACCGACGTAAATCCATCCGCACCAACCCATCGAAAATATCGAACTCAGAATGCAAAAACATTCATTTTTTTAAATGTTTTATCTCGGGTACTGTCTACCAAAACAGAGGAGATAACAAGTGACCCCCACCCTTTTAAGTGCATTCTGGACCTATACATTGATTACCGCGTTAACTCCCGGGCCAAACAACATCCTTGCGCTCAGTGCCGCAACGTCACACGGTTTTCGTCAGAGTACGCGCGTTCTGGCCGGAATGAGTCTTGGTTTTTTAATCGTCATGCTGATGTGCGCCGGGATTTCGTTTTCGCTGGCGAATATAGACCCGGCCATCATCCATTGGCTCAGTTGGGCCGGAGCCGCTTATATTCTGTGGCTGGCGCTGAAGATTGCCACCAGCCCGGCGACAAACGATGGTTTACAGTCAGAACCCATTAGCTTCTGGGCGAGTTTTGGCCTGCAGTTTGTTAACGTCAAAATTATTCTGTACGGCATTACCGCGTTATCCACATTTGTATTGCCGTATACGCAGGACGCGCAGTGGTTGATTGGAGTGAGTCTTCTTCTGGCGCTTATCGGCACCTTCGGGAATGCCTGTTGGGCGCTGGCGGGCCATCTTTTTCAGCGCATCTTTCGCCGTTACGGTCGGCAGCTGAATATCATTTTGGCATTACTGTTGGTGTATTGTGCGGTGAGGATTTTTTACTAACGGATATAAAAAAGCGGAAGACGCACTGGCATCTTCCGCTTATAGATTCTCTGCTGGACGGGGTTATTCCCCGTGAACCTTACAGGCTCTCAGTAAAGGTACGGGCAATAACGTCGCGCTGCTGCTCTGGAGTCAGAGAGTTGAAACGCACTGCATAACCTGAAACACGAATGGTCAGCTGCGGATATTTTTCCGGATGCTTAACCGCATCTTCCAGCGTTTCACGACGCAGAACGTTTACGTTCAGATGCTGACCACCTTCCACACGGACTTCCGGCTGTACGTCTACCGGTACTTCACGGTATTCGATTTCACCCAGTTTGCTGACGGCAACGACTTCATCGGCATTGAAACCTGCTTTCGCAACGATGCAGCGTGCTTCGCCTTTTTCGCTGTCCAGCAGCCAGAAAGAGTTCAGCAGGTCGTCGTTTGCAGCTTTAGTAATCTGGATACCTGTAATCATTTGATGCCTCCCCGGCAAAATTATTTGATCTCGGTTGGCCGTCATCCGGCCAATTGGTAAAACCATTGTTGCTTGAGTGTATATATACCCCTCACCCACCCTTGAATCTTTGATTTAAATCAACAAAAACCACACATCAAAAGTGGTGATAGGTGGATTTTATTGTTTTACATCAACTTACGCCATATTCGGCACTAAACTTTTTACATAAATTTTCAACTATCCTTAAGGGGTAGCCCCTTGAGAAACGTACAGAATTTTGCGACGCCGAAAGAAGCAGTTAAGCTAGAGGGATTGAAAATTCGCAGGAGAGCGAGATGGCCACCGAATTAACCTGGCACGATGTGCTGGCTGAAGAAAAACAGCAGCCTTATTTTGTTAACACGCTGCATACAGTAGCGGGCGAGCGTCAGTCGGGTATGACTATTTACCCTCCGCAAAAAGATGTATTTAACGCATTTCGCTTTACCGAACTTGGCGACGTTAAAGTCGTCATTTTGGGACAAGACCCCTACCACGGTCCAGGCCAGGCACACGGTCTCGCGTTCTCTGTTCGTCCGGGGATTGCCACTCCGCCTTCGTTGCTGAACATGTACAAAGAGCTGGAAGCAACAATTCCCGGCTTCACCCGCCCCACGCACGGATATCTGGAAAGCTGGGCACGCCAGGGCGTACTGTTACTCAACACCGTGCTTACCGTCCGCGCCGGCCAGGCTCATTCGCATGCCAGTCTCGGGTGGGAAACATTTACCGATAAAGTGATTAGCCTGATTAATCAACATCGGGAAGGCGTGGTTTTCCTGCTCTGGGGTTCTCACGCACAGAAGAAAGGCGCGATTATAGATGCGCAGCGTCACCATGTGTTGAAAGCGCCACACCCATCACCGCTCTCTGCGCATCGCGGGTTCTTTGGTTGCAATCACTTTGTACTGGCTAATAAATGGCTGGAACAACGAGGTGAAAAACCGATTGACTGGATGCCGGTATTACCCGCAGAAAGCGAGTAAAAAAATGCCAGCGATTCGCTGGCATTTTTATTATCAGGCTTTGTTCTGACGCCACCATTCCGCGAGCAGTACGCCGGTCGCGACAGAAACGTTGAGTGTTTCTACCTTGCCGGTACCGTCAATCGCCACGCACAGGTCGTCGGCTGAACATGCCGCTTCTGGCAGAGCTTCACGCTCACGCCCTAATACCAGCACCATTTTTTCCGGCAGCGTGGTCGTAAACAGCGGTTTGCCTTTCACGCTTGAGGTCATCACTACCGTGTAACCTGCGTTACGGAAATCGTCCAGCACATCGACAATACTGTCACCGGTAATCGGCTGAACGTGCTCTGCTCCACCTTCAGCAGTACGGATAGCCGCACCCGATTCCAGCAGCGCCGCATCCTGCACCACCACGCCTTTCACACCAAAGTGCGCACAGCTACGCATCATGCCGCCCAGGTTATGCGGGTTGGCGATGTCTTCCAGCGCCAGTACGCAATCCTGCGCCCCCGCCTGACTCACCCACTGCTTAACGGTAGTACCGTTACGTTTTTTGATCAGGAAACAGACGCCACCATGGTGTTCAGTGCCGGAAGCTTTCGCCAGTTCGGCTTCGTCAACCACGTGGTAGGCTTTGCGGTTTGCCGCCATCCAGCGTAATGCTTCTTTAAAACGCGGGGTTACGCTCTGAACAAACCAGGCGCGGACGATAGCGTCCGGACGACTCTGGAACAGAGCCTGGCAGGCATTCTCACCGTAAACGCGCGTTTCTTCCGCGCGCTGGCGACGTAATACTTCCGGATCGATAAAGCTTTTGCCGCTGATACCGCCGTGATCGGCTTTTTCCGGTGCATCATCACTCGGTGCGCGGGACACGGTACGCCATGGTGAATCTTCACGTCTGCGGTCGCGTTCTACATCGCGGTCACGGCCACGTTCACGGCCTCGTTCGCTGTTCGGACCCTTTCTGTCATCACGGGCAGGGCGACGACCGCCTTCGGCTCGGGAAGTACCGGGGCGACCGCCGCCTTTACCAGTACGTGGATTTTGGGTGCGTTTGTCCGAGTCATCGTCACTGCGGACGTACATCACTTTGACCTTGCCGTTTTTGTTCTTCAGTTCGTCGCTCATGTTTTTCTCCACCTGCTCTGCGCGAAGCGCGCAGATTACCCGATGTGCACGTCGTTAGCCATTATTTCATTTAAAAGCTAAGGACTATTGTACTCATTGAATAAAACGCATTGTTGTTTAGAACAGACTCCCTGATAATATGTAACATAATAGAAACATACTGGCATTACTGCCGGGAAGTCCACTCCACTCATCCAGAGGTTAGTTATGAATACCGTTTGTACCAGCTGCCAGGCTATCAACCGCATCCCCGACGATCGTGTCCAGGAAGCGGCTAAATGCGGACGCTGTGGTCACGATCTGTTTGATGGGGAGGTGATCAATGCGACCGGTGAAACACTGGATAAACTGTTAAAAGACGATCTCCCGGTGGTGGTTGATTTTTGGGCCCCCTGGTGTGGTCCATGCCGCAACTTCGCCCCAATTTTTGAAGATGTCGCGGAAGAGCGTAGCGGTAAAGTACGTTTTGTGAAAGTGAATACGGAAGCCGAACGTGAGCTCAGCGCCCGCTTCGGTATCCGCAGCATTCCGACCATCATGATCTTCAGAAAAGGTGAAATCGTCGACATGCTTAATGGTGCCGTACCTAAGGCCCCGTTTGATAGCTGGCTTAACGAATCATTATAAACTCTGCGGGGCACATCTTGTGCCCCGTTTTGTCCTTTGAGACAATAGTATTTTTCAACGTGCTTCCCCATGACCAATAACGCCGTTCTCCAGTTACGTGCCGAGCGTCTTGCGCGCGCCACGCGCCCTTTTCTTGCCCGAGGTAATCGCATCCGTCGCTGTCAGCGCTGCCTGCTACCGCTGAAACTGTGCCTGTGTGAAACGCTGACACCAGCTCAGGCGAAAAGCCGTTTTTGCCTGGTGATGTTTGAT
Organism: Citrobacter sp. Cu096; assembly: GCF_030332285.1. NCBI lineage: Bacteria > Pseudomonadati > Pseudomonadota > Gammaproteobacteria > Enterobacterales > Enterobacteriaceae > Citrobacter > Citrobacter sp. Cu096. The sequence continues at coordinate 6,638 of NZ_JAOWID010000030.1, read as the reverse complement.
ACTGAACCGATGAAACCCAGCAATACCGGGCGTTTAATTGCCGATATCCTCCCCGAAACAACGGCTTTTCAGTGGTCACGTACCGAGCCACCGCAGGCGCTGCTGGAACTGGTGAAAAATCCGGATTACCAGCCGATGGTTGTATTCCCGGCCTCCTATGCGGGTGAAGAGCGTGAAGTGATTTTCACGCCACCAGCCGGTAAGCCCCCATTGTTTATCATGCTCGACGGCACCTGGCCTGAGGCACGCAAAATGTTTCGCAAAAGCCCGTACCTTGATAACCTGCCGGTGATCTCCGTCGATTTGTCACGCCTTTCCGCTTACCATCTGCGCGAAGTTCATGCCGAGGGGCAATATTGCACTGCCGAAGTGGCAATCGCTTTACTGGATCTGGCAGGCGATACGCAGGCAGCCGAAGGATTAGGTGAGCACTTCACGCGTTTTAAAACACGCTACCTGGCAGGAAAAACGCAACATCAGGGAAGCGTCACAGCAGACTCGCCAGAAAGCGTTTAAAATCATTCGGTCACTGGTGTCATTAAGGAAGCCGATATGAGTCAGCGTGGTCTGGAAGCACTCCTGCGACCGAAATCTATTGCGGTGATTGGGGCGTCAATGAAGCCTAATCGCGCGGGTTACCTGATGATGCGTAATCTGCTTGCAGGTGGTTTCAACGGACCTGTTTTACCTGTGACTCCCGCCTGGAAAGCGGTGTTGGGCGTACTGGCCTGGCCCAATATCAGCAGCCTGCCTTTTAGCCCCGATCTCGCCGTGTTGTGCACCAATGCCAGCCGCAACCTGACGTTGCTCGAAGCGCTTGGCGAGAAAGGCTGTAAAACCTGCATTATTCTCTCGGCTCCCACGACGCAACACGCGGAGCTGCTGGCCTGCGCTTCACGCTACAACATACGTCTGTTGGGTCCCAACAGTCTGGGGCTTCTCGCGCCCTGGCAGGGGCTTAACGCCAGCTTTTCCCCCGTCCCCATCAAGCGCGGTAAGCTGGCATTTATTTCCCAGTCGGCGGCGATTTCTAACACCATTCTGGACTGGGCACAGCAGCGCGACATGGGTTTTTCCTGGTTTATCGCGCTGGGTGACAGCCTGGATATCGACGTTGATGAGTTGCTTGATTACCTTGCCCGCGACAGCAAAACCAGTGCGATCTTGCTGTATCTCGAACATTTAAGCGATGCCCGCCGCTTTGTCTCCGCCGCACGTAGCGCGTCGCGCAACAAACCCATTTTGGTGATCAAAAGTGGTCGCAGTCCGGCGGCTCAGCGCCTGCTGCATACCAGCGCAGGGATGGATCCGGCGTGGGATGCAGCTATTCAGCGCGCCGGTTTATTACGCGTACAAGACACTCACGAGCTGTTCTCAGCAGTGGAAACCCTGAGCCACATGCGCCCGCTGCGTGGCGACAGGCTGATGATCATTAGCAATGGAGCCGCGCCTGCCGCACTGGCATTAGATGAACTGTGGTCAAAAAATGGCAAGCTGGCGACATTGAGTGAAGATACCTGCCAGAAATTACGCGATGCGTTACCTGAACACGTTGACATCGCCAACCCGCTGGATCTGCGGGACGACGCCAGCAGCGAGCACTATGTTAAGACAGTGGATATTTTGCTTGCCAGCCAGGATTTCGACGCGCTAATGGTGATTCACTCACCCAGCGCAGCCGCCCCAGGAACCGAAAGCGCGCAAGCGTTGATCGAAGCAGTAAAGCATCATCCGCGCGGCAAGTTCGTCTCGTTGCTGACCAACTGGTGCGGAGAGTTTTCCTCACAGGAAGCACGCAGACTGTTTAGCGAAGCCGGATTACCAACCTACCGCACGCCAGAAGGCACCATCACGGCGTTTATGCATATGGTGGAGTACCGGCGCAACCAGAAGCAACTGCGTGAAACGCCTGCGCTGCCCGACAATCTGACCACCAACACCGCCGAAGCGCATAATCTGTTACAACAGGCGATTGCAGAAGGCGCAACGTCGCTGGATACCCATGAAGTGCAGCCAATTTTACAGGCCTATGGCTTACACACACTGCCGACATGGATCGCCAGCGACAGTGCAGAGGCCGTACACATCGCGGAGCAAATCGGCTACCCAGTGGCGCTCAAGCTGCGTTCTCCTGATATCCCGCATAAATCGGAAGTTCAGGGGGTAATGCTCTACCTGCGTACAGCAACAGAGGTGCAGCAGGCAGCCAATGCGATTTTTGATCGGGTGAAAATGGCCTGGCCGCAGGCACGCATTCACGGTTTATTAGTACAAAGTATGGCAAATCGCGCTGGCGCTCAGGAGCTACGCGTTGTCGTTGAACACGACCCGGTATTTGGCCCGTTGATTATGCTGGGCGAAGGCGGAGTTGAGTGGCGACCAGAAGAGCAAGCCGTGGTGGCCTTGCCGCCATTGAACATGAATCTGGCACGTTATCTGGTTATCCAGGGAATCAAAAATAAAAAGATCCGCGCTCGCAGCGCACTACGCCCGCTGGATATCGCCGGGTTAAGCCAGCTTCTGGTGCAGGTCTCCAACCTGATCGTCGATTGTCCGGAAATTCAGCGGCTGGATATTCATCCGCTGCTGGCCTCCGCCGGTGAATTTACCGCCCTGGATGTCACACTGGACATTGCCCCTTTTACGGGGGACAACGAAAGCCGACTGGCTGTCCGTCCCTACCCCCATCAGCTTGAAGAATGGGTGGAGTTGAAAAACGGGGAACGCTGCCTGTTCCGTCCCATTTTACCGGAGGACGAACCTCATCTGCAGCAGTTCATATCTCAGGTAACCAAAGAAGATCTTTATTATCGCTATTTCAGTGAGATCAACGAATTTACCCATGAAGATTTAGCCAATATGACGCAGATCGACTACGATCGGGAAATGGCCTTCGTTGCAGTACGCTGTAAAGATAATCAGCAAGAGATCCTCGGCGTAACGAGGGCAATCTCGGATCCTGATAACGTTGACGCCGAGTTTGCCGTGCTGGTACGTTCAGATCTCAAAGGGCTCGGGCTGGGTCGTCGGTTGATGGAAAAGTTAATTTCATATACCCGAGATCACGGACTTATACGTTTGAATGGTATTACGATGCCAAACAATCGTGGGATGGTCGCCCTGGCCCGAAAACTCGGGTTTGTCGTTGACGTCCAACTCGAAGAGGGAATTGTTGGGCTAACGCTTGATCTGGCCCAATTCGAGGAATCGTGAGTAAGGTACTGGAAATGTTGACCACATTAATGGGTACTGGTGGTATCATTGCCCGCTTATGTCGTCTGCATAGCACAGAGGACCCTCCAATGAACAGAGAAGAAATGCACTGTGATGTTGTCAAAATTTAAGCGTAATAAACATCAACAACACCTTGCCCAACTACCCAAGATTTCTCAGTCAGTTGATGATGTAGATTTCTTTTATGCTCCCGCTAATTTCAGGGAGACTCTGCTGGAAAAAATAGCCAGCGCGACGCGACGGATCTGCATTATTGCGCTGTACCTGGAACAGGATGACGGTGGCAAAGGCATTCTCGACGCGCTCTATGCGGCAAAACGGCAGCGTCCAGAGCTGGATGTACGGGTGCTTGTCGACTGGCACCGAGCCCAGCGTGGACGTATTGGTGCCGCGGCATCGAATACCAACGCTGACTGGTATTGCCGAATGGCGCAGGAAAATCCGGGTATTGATATCCCTGTCTACGGCGTTCCGATTAACACCCGCGAAGCGCTTGGCGTCCTGCATTTCAAAGGCTTTATCATCGATGATAGCGTCCTGTACAGCGGGGCCAGTCTGAACGATGTTTATCTGCATCAGCATGATAAATATCGCTATGACCGTTATCAGTTGATTCGCAACGCACAAATGGCCGATATTATGTTCGATTGGGTTACGCAGAACCTGATGAACGGTCGTGGCGTTAATCGCCTTGATGATATCAATCGCCCTAAAAGCCCGGAAATTAAAAATGACATCCGCCTGTACCGTCAGGAACTGCGTGATGCGTCATTCCATTTTCAGGGGGATGCGGATAATGAACAGCTTTCGGTTACGCCTCTGGTGGGCCTTGGAAAATCCAGTCTGTTAAATAAGACCATTTTCCACCTTATGCCCTGCGCGGAGCACAAGCTGACAATCTGTACCCCTTATTTCAACCTGCCAGCTATACTGGTGCGCAATATCATTCAGCTGCTGCGTGAAGGGAAAAAGGTCGAAATTATTGTCGGTGATAAAACCGCCAACGACTTTTTCATTCCCGAAGATGAGCCATTTAAGATCATCGGCGCGCTACCTTATCTGTATGAAATTAACCTACGCCGTTTCCTGAGCAGACTGCAGTATTACGTGAATACCGACCAGCTGGTCGTGCGCTTATGGAAAGATGATGACAACACTTATCATCTGAAAGGCATGTGGGTTGATGATAAATGGATGCTGCTGACTGGCAACAACCTTAACCCTCGCGCCTGGCGTCTGGATCTGGAAAACGCCATTCTTATCCACGATCCTAAGCAAGAGCTGACTCCCCAGCGCGATAAAGAGCTGGAGCTCATCCGCACGCATACCACCGTCGTTAAGCACTATCGCGACCTGCAGAGCATTGCCGACTATCCAGTCAAAGTACGTAAGCTCATCCGTCGACTACGCCGTATTCGTATCGACAGATTAATTAGCCGTATTCTGTAACCAAGACCCCGTCCAGTGACGGGGTTTTTCCTATGGAGGCCACGGTGCGTCTGTTGATTCTTACCAGTATCCTGGTCATTTCTGGCTGCAGCCACATGGCTAACGACCGCTGGAGTGGGCAAGACAAGGCTCAACACTTTATCGCCTCCGCCATGCTTGCCGCAGCCGGAAACGAATATGCCCAACATCAGGGCAACGGCCGCGATCGCAGTGCGGCTATCGGCCTGATGTTTTCAGTCAGCCTGGGCGCGTCAAAAGAGCTGTGGGACAGCCGCCCCGCTGGGAGTGGCTGGAGCTGGAAGGACTTCGCCTGGGATGTTGCTGGCGCGTCTACCGGCTATGCGGTCTGGCAATTGGCACATTACTAGAGGCGCAGACCTTTCCCCTTCCCATGCAGCATCAATGATACCAAAAATGCGACGACTGCCAGCGCTGTAACGTACCAGAAGAATGTCGTTTCCATACCGACAGACTTCAGGGATAACGCAACATATTCGGCTGAACCACCAAACAGGGCATTAGCCACCGCATAAGATAACCCAACCCCCAGAGCGCGCACCTGCGCTGGGAACATTTCAGCCTTCAGAATACCGCTGATTGATGTATAGAAGCTCACGATCAACAAGGCACACATCACCAGAGTAAACGCCATGTACGGGGACGTCACGCTTTGCAATGCTGTCAGAATGGGAACAGTAAAAATCGCGGCCAACGCGCCGAAGCACAGCATTGAAGTACGTCTGCCAATCTTATCTGACAGAGCACCAAACAGCGGTTGCACCAGCATAAACACGCACAGCGCGGCTGTCATAATCCCACTGGCTACGTTGGCATGCATGCCGGCGGTGTTAACCAAATATTTTTGCATGTAGGTTGTGAACGTGTAAAAACACAGCGAGCCAGCAGCGGTAAAGCCAAGCACCATGATAAACGCTTTACGATTACGCCACAGACCTTTCAGAGATCCCGCTTCTTTCAGCGCGCGAACATCCTGTTTCGAGGTTTCATCCAACTGGCGACGCAACCATAGCGCAACAATAGCCAGCACGGCTCCCAGCGCAAAGGGAATACGCCACCCCCACGCTCTTAGGGCTGAATCTTCTAACGTTTGCTGTAATATGACCACAACCAGCAATGCCAGTAACTGCCCGCCAATTAACGTCACATACTGGAATGAAGCATAAAAACCTTTCTTACCTTCAACGGCCACTTCACTCATATAAGTTGCACTGGTTCCGTATTCCCCCCCGACAGACAGCCCCTGAAAGAGTCTTGCCAGCAGCAATAGCGCAGGAGCCCATGTGCCGATGGTTTCATATCCCGGAAGACAAGCGATCACCAACGATCCCATACACATCATACAAACGGACAGTAGCATAGATTTTTTACGCCCATGCTTATCTGCGATGCGGCCAAACAGCCAACCGCCAATCGGTCGCATCAGAAAACCTGCAGCAAAAACGCCGGCGGTTTGTAAGAGTTGCGTTGTGGTGTTTCCAGATGGAAAAAAGATATGAGCAAAGTAGAGAGAGCAGAAAGAATAAATATAGAAATCAAACCATTCGACCAGATTCCCTGATGATGCTCCGACAATCGCCCATATACGGCGACGGGTATCGCCGTCTGTCAGCGCCCCGTTATCAGTTACACTGCTATCAGCCATTAAAATTGTACCCCTGCCAACAATCGCATGAATTTATCAATGATGGTTGTGTATTTTTTGGTGAATCAAATGTTATACATTTGTTATGCTTTATTGTGCGAGAAAGATCACGGTTTTAATTAGCAGAGAAAGGATTCAGATATGTTCGAGGAATAGATCCGAGTTATCGATCAGATATAGTGCGGACTTTTGTGGGCCGGATAAGGCAGGCACGCCGCAGCCGGCGGATTTCACTGCGCACAGACGCAAAAAAGCCCATCCGGCAGGATGGGCTTCTTCACTTTATTTGATG